>NZ_LT853882.1:737500-3137500 GCF_900183975.1 Xanthomonas fragariae | reverse complement strand
CGGCCAAGCCGCGTAGCTTCGAGCAGAAAGTCAACCGCAAGATGTACCGTGCGGCTATCTGTGCGATCTTCTCTGAGCTCAACCGCCAGGGTCGCCTCATGATTGTCGATGCGTTCGACGTTGAAACCACCAAGACCCAGGGGTTGATCGAGAAGCTAAAGGGACTTGATGTGGGCAAGCGCCCGCTGATCGTCACCGAAGAAGCCTCAGAGCACCTGTATCTGTCCGCTCGCAATCTGCCGTATGTGCAGTTGCGTGATGTGCAGGGGCTGGATCCGGTCGCTTTGGTCGGGGCCGACACGGTCGTGATCACCGCCGATGCGGTCAAGAAGGTCGAGGAGTGGCTGGCATGAGCAGCAACGAAAAAATCTTCAGCGTGCTGCGTGCTCCGCGAGTCTCAGAAAAGACCGCGCGCTTGCAGGAAATATCCAACCAGTATGTCTTCGAAGTTTCGAACGAAGCCACCAAGGCCGACGTAAAAGCCGCGGTTGAGCAGTTGTTCGACGTCAAGGTCAAAGCAGTCAATGTGGTCAACGTCAAGGGCAAGAGCAAGTCCTTCCGTAATCGTGCTGGCAGTCGCGGCAATTGGCGCAAGGCGTACGTCCGCCTGGTTGATGGTCAGTCCATCGACGTAACGGCCAAGGCCTGAGGTCCATCCCATGCCATTGATGAAGTTCAAACCCACCTCTCCCGGCCGTCGTTCCGCCGTGCGCGTGGTTACTCCCGATCTGCACAAGGGCGCACCGCACGCGGCGCTGCTCGATTCGCAGAGCAAGTCCGGTGGTCGTAACCACCATGGCCGCATCACTGTGCGTCACGTCGGTGGTGGCCACAAGCAGCACTTCCGCATCATTGACGTCAAGCGCGACAAGGAAGGCATTCCGGCTCGTGTAGAGCGGATCGAATACGATCCGAACCGCACCGCTCATATCGCCCTGCTGTGTTACGTCGACGGCGAGCGTCGCTACATCATC
The DNA here is from genome assembly GCF_900183975.1 of Xanthomonas fragariae. Taxonomy (NCBI): domain Bacteria; kingdom Pseudomonadati; phylum Pseudomonadota; class Gammaproteobacteria; order Lysobacterales; family Lysobacteraceae; genus Xanthomonas; species Xanthomonas fragariae. The sequence goes on along the minus strand of NZ_LT853882.1, from coordinate 3,136,526 downwards.
GCCCCCAAGGGACTGAAGGCAGGCGACCAAGTCATTGCCGGTGCCAACGCACCGATCAAGACCGGCAACACGCTGCCGCTGCGCAATATCCCGGTCGGTACGACGGTCCACTGTATCGAGCTGAAGCCGGGTAAGGGCGCCCAGATCGCACGTGCTGCCGGTGCAGCCGTCCAGCTGGTCGCTCGCGAAGGCATCTATGCCACTCTGCGTCTGCGCTCGGGCGAGATGCGCAAGGTGCCGGTCGAGTGCCGCGCCACCATTGGCGAAGTCGGCAACGACGAGCACAACCTCGAGAAGCTCGGCAAGGCTGGCGCCAAGCGTTGGCGCGGGGTTCGTCCGACCGTTCGCGGTGCGGCCATGAACCCGGTCGATCACCCGCACGGTGGCGGTGAGGCCAAGGCTGGCCAGGGTAATCCGCATCCGGTCACCCCGTGGGGTGTTCCGACCAAGGGTTACAAGACGCGCAAAAACAAACGCACCCAGCAATTCATCGTCCGCGACCGTAGAGGCTAATCGACCATGCCACGTTCACTCAAAAAGGGCCCGTTCGTCGATCACCATCTTGCAAAAAAGGTGGAGTCCGCTGCGGGTGGCAAGAAGCCGATCAAGACTTGGTCGCGCCGTTCGATGATTATGCCGCAAATGGTGGGCCTCACCATCGCCGTGCATAACGGCAAGAACCACATTCCGGTGCTCGTCAACGAGAATATGGTCGGTCACAAGTTCGGCGAATTCGCCATTCCCCGGACCTTCAAAGGTCACGCTGGCGACAAGAAGTCGAGCAGGTAAGGGAAAATGACGATGGAAGCGAAAGCAATCCTGCGCACTGCGCGCATCTCCCCGCAGAAGGCCCGCCTGGTCGCTGATCAGGTGCGTGGACTGTCCGCCGAACGTGCGGTGAATCTGCTGAAGTTCTCGGATAAGAAGGCTGCACACCTGATCAAAAAGGTTGTGGAGTCGGCTATTGCCAATGCCGAGAACAATCAGGGCGCGGATGTCGACGAGCTGAAGGTCAAGACCATCATGGTTGATGAAGGTCCGTCTCTGAAGCGTTTCATGGCGCGCGCGAAAGGCCGCGGTACCCGCATCCTCAAGCGCACCAGTCACATCACTGTGATTGTTGGCGCCGCCAAGTAAGCGGAAAGGAAAAGACCATGGGTCATAAAGTTCATCCGACTGGAATCCGTCTTGGCATCGCCAAAGACTGGAATTCCAAGTGGTACGCAAGTAAGGCAGACTTTGCCGGTTATCTCGCAGCCGACCTGAAAGTGCGTGAAATGCTGCGCAAGAAGCTCGCGCAGGCAGGTATCAGCAAGATCTTGATCGAGCGACCTGCCAAAACCGCCCGCGTGACGATTCACACTGCCCGACCGGGAGTGGTGATCGGCAAGCGTGGTGAGGACATCGAAAAACTGCGCAAGGAAGTGAGCGAATTGATGGGCGTTCCTGCGCACATCAACGTCGCCGAAGTGCGCAAGCCGGAGCTAGATTCGCAGCTGGTCGCTGAGTCGATCGCGCAGCAGCTTGAGCGTCGCATCATGTTCCGCCGCGCAATGAAGCGCTCGGTCGGTAATGCGATGCGCCTGAGTGCACTGGGTATCAAGGTCAATGTGGCTGGCCGCCTCAATGGTGCGGAAATCGCCCGTTCGGAATGGTACCGCGAAGGTCGCGTGCCGCTGCACACGCTACGTGCCGACATCGATTACGGTTTTGCCGAGGCGTCCACGACGTACGGCATCATCGGCATCAAGGTCTGGATCTATAAGGGTGAGGTCTTCGACTTCTCCCAGGTTGGCCAGGAGAAGCAGGACGACAGCCCGCGCAACGATCGTAATGATCGCGGCGACCGTGGTGACCGTCCTTCGCGCCCGGCTCGTGAAGCGAGGTAACGGCAATGTTGCAACCCAAGCGAACCAAATATCGCAAAATGCACAAGGGTCGTAACGACGGCCTGGCATGGAGCGGAAACGCCGTCAGCTTCGGCGAGTACGGCCTCAAGGCAACCGCGCATGGTCAGCTGACCGCGCGTCAGATTGAAGCAGCACGCCGCACGATCAGCCGCCACGTCAAGAAGGGCGGCAAGATGTATATCCGTGTGTTCCCCGACAAGCCGATCACCAAGAAGCCGATCGAAGTCCGTATGGGCTCCGGTAAGGGCAATGTGGAGTACTGGGTCGCGCAGATTCAGCCGGGCCGCATGATCTATGAAATCGAGGGTATTCCCGAAGATATCGCACGTGAGGCGTTCCGCCTTGCCGCTGCGAAATTGTCGGTGACCACCACTTTCGTGACCAGGACGGTGCGCTGATGGATATCAAACAACTCCGCGAGAAGTCGTCTGACGAATTGAAGGTCCACCTGACCGATCTGCGTAAGGAGCAATTCTCGCTCCGTATGCAGCAGGTCACAGGCCAGCTGCCGAAGACCCACGAAACCCGCCGGGTGCGCCGCGAGATTGCTCGCGTCAAGCACCTGCTCGGCAGCACCAAGTAAGGACGGCCGCGATGAGCGACAACAACGAAAAGCAAACGGTGCGCACGGTCGAAGGCCGTGTTGTCAGCAACAAAATGGACAAAACTGTCACAGTGTTGGTGGAGCGCCAAGTCAAGCATCCTCTGTACGGCAAGTACATTGAACGCTCGACCAAGCTGCACGCACATGACGCCGACAATGCCTGTAACGAAGGTGATGTGGTGCGTGTGACCGAGATTGCTCCAGTGTCCAAGACCAAGAACTGGCGGGTGGTCGAAATCGTCGCCCGTTCGGCCGAATAAGGGAGATCTGAATCATGATCCAGATGCAGAGCTACCTCGATGTCGCCGACAACTCGGGTGCCAAGGAAGTAATGTGCATCAAGGTGCTGGGCGGTTCCAAGCGCCGTTACGCACGCATTGGTGACATCATCAAGGTGACAGTCAAGGACGCCATTCCACGTGGCAAGGTCAAGAAAGGCGAAGTCTACGACGCCGTCGTGGTGCGTACCCGCAAGGGTGTGCGCCGTCCCGACGGTTCGCTGATCCGCTTCGATGGCAACGCCGCTGTGCTGTTGAACAATAAGCAGGAGCCGATCGGGACCCGCATCTTCGGGCCGGTGACACGCGAGCTGCGTTCCGAGAAGTTCATGAAGATCGTCTCGCTCGCTCCCGAAGTACTGTGAGCGGAGAACATACACATGGCTAACCGTATCAAGAAAGGCGACCAGGTCGTCATCAATACCGGCAAGGACAAGGGTAAGCAGGGTGAAGTTGTGCGTGTGGAGAGCGATCGCGTAATCGTTTCCAACGCCAACGTTATCAAGCGCCATACCAAGCCGAACCCGCAAGCAGGTGTCGCTGGCGGCTTGGTCGAGCGTGAAGCGTCGATTCATATCTCCAACGTCAATATCGTCAACCCGGCAACGGGCAAGGGCGAGCGCGTTGGCTTCAAGGTGCTGGAGGATGGACGCAAATTGCGTGTGTTCCGCTCCAGCGGTGAGGCGCTCGACGCCTGAGGAATGAGATCATGAACACTCGTCTCGAAAAGTTTTACAAGGAAAACGTGGTGCCAGCCCTGATGAAGGAATTCGGCTACACTAATCCGATGGAAGTGCCGAAGCTGGTCAAGGTCACGCTCAACATGGGCGTGGGCGAAGCGGCTACCAACAAGAAGATTCTGGAAAATGCGGTCGCCGACATGTCCAAGATCTCCGGTCAAAAGCCGGTGGTCACTAAGTCGCGCGTTTCGGTCGCATCCTTCAAGATTCGTGACGGTTGGCCGATCGGCTGCAAGACTACGTTGCGTCGCGCCAAGATGTACGAGTTTCTGGATCGCCTGATCAACGTATCGTTGCCGCGCGTGCGCGACTTCCGTGGTGTTCCCTCTCGTTCCTTTGACGGTCGTGGCAACTTCAACATGGGTGTGAAGGAACAGATCATCTTCCCGGAAATCGACTTCGACGCTGTCGACGCGATTCGCGGTATGGATATCGCCATCACCACCACGGCCAAGACGGATGCGGAAGCGAAGGCGCTGCTGGCAGCGTTCAAGTTCCCGTTCCGTAACTGACTTTCGAGGAAACCCAAAATGGCAAAGACTTCGATGATCCACCGCGACATCAAGCGTGCAAAGCTGGCGAAGAAATTCGCTGGCAAGCGTGATGCGCTTAAGAAGATCCTCTCCAGTCAGGATGCGTCTTACGAAGAGAAGATGGATGCTTCGAACAAGTTGCAGAAGCTGCCCCGCGATTCGTCGCCGAGCCGCCACCGCAACCGTTGCGAGCTGTCCGGTCGTCCGCGCGGCGTATACCGCAAGTTCGGTCTGGGCCGCAATATGCTGCGTAAAGCCACGATGAACGGCGACGTTCCTGGCCTGCGTAAGGCAAGCTGGTAAAAGCATTCCGGTCGGTCGCGGCCGGTTTGAACAGGTTTTGTTCTGTTCAAAAAAGAGTCCGACGTAAGTCGGACTCTTTTGTCTTATACTTCCGCTCCTGCCTTGACCCGTATGGGCTTGGCACAACGTTAAGGGTCTTGGCCCGTCCCCAGGAAGACATCAAGATTTTCGCGAAAGCGGATATCGGTGCACTCAAAGGTACTTACATGAGCATGACTGATCCCATCGCCGACTTGCTGGTTCGCATCAAGAATGCGGCCGCGGTTGGTAAGCCGACGGTGAAATTGCCGTCATCCAAGATCAAGGTTGCGATCGCCAACGTCCTCCGGGATGAGGGTTACATCACAGACCTGCGCGTTACAGCTACCGAGAACAACAAGTCGGAGCTAGAAATCGTGTTGAAGTATTTCGAAGGCCGTCCGGTCATCGAGACCTTGAAGCGTTTCTCGCGCTCTGGTCTGCGTCAGTACCGCGGCAAGACCGAGCTGCCCAAGGTCCTGGGTGGCCTGGGTATCGCCATCATCTCCACGTCGAAGGGCATCATGACCGATGCGCAGGCTCGCGAAGCCGGCGTTGGTGGTGAAGTTCTGTGCTTCGTGGCATAAGGGAAGGAATCGACATGTCCCGTGTAGCCAAGAAGCCTGTGTCCCTCCCAAAGGGTGTTGAGCTCAATGTCCAGCCCGAACTGGTCAGCGTCAAGGGACCAAGGGGCACCCTGACACTGCATAAGCCGGCTGGCGTGGAAATCGCCATCGATGGCGATGTTGCCACCCTGTCTGCCAATGATCCGTCGCAGATCGCCATTACCGGCACCGTGCGCTCCATCCTGGCAAATATGGTCAAGGGTGTGTCCGAAGGCTTCGAGCGCAAGCTTGAGCTGGTTGGCGTCGGTTATCGTGCCGCCATGCAGGGTAAGGATCTGAGTCTGGCGCTCGGTTTCTCGCATCCCCTGGTGTTTGTGGCGCCCGAGGGAATCACGCTGTCGACTCCGAGCCAGACCGAAATTCTGGTCCAGGGCGCCGACAAGCAGCGCGTTGGCGAAGTCGCCGCCAAGATTCGCGGTTTCCGTCCGCCGGAGCCCTATAAGGGCAAGGGTGTGAAGTACGCCGGTGAAGTCATCATTCGCAAGGAAGCCAAGAAGGCCTAAGGCAGTTTTTTTGCGAGAGCCCTGCTATCTGTGGCCGGACTCTTGAATGCAAAATGCCTGTTTTTCTTCAGCTTCGTAGGACACATATCATGAGCATCAACAAGAACATCGCCCGTCTGCGCCGTGCTAAGTCCACCCGCTCGCACATTCGCGAGTTGGGTGCTGCCCGTCTGTCGGTGCTGCGCTCCGGTCAGCATCTGTATGCGCAGGTCTTTACTGCCGACGGTTCCAAGGTGATCGCTGCAGCAAACACCTTGCAGGCTGACGTCAAGGACGGCCTGAAGAACGGAAAGAACAGTGATGCGGCCGTCAAGGTCGGCAAGCTGATTGCCGAGCGCGCCAAGGCTGCAGGAATCGAAAAGGTCGCATTCGACCGCTCTGGTTACCGCTACCACGGCCGCATCAAAGCGCTGGCCGACGCAGCTCGCGAAGGCGGCCTGCAGTTCTAAAGCACTGCTGTGAATATGGTCATCGGCCACATTCGCTTCACCGCCGGCAGGGAGATGCCGGACTGTCCCGTTCTTTTGCAGCGGTGCCGGGAACAAGGTTTTACTTCACAACCATAAGCGGCTCGGAGCCGTACATACTTAATCAATCAAGGAATCAAGATGGCAGAAGAACGTGCACCGCGGGGTCGTGATCGCGACCGTAACCGTGAAGAGAAAGTCGACGATGGTATGATCGAAAAGCTGGTCGCTGTCAATCGTGTCAGCAAGACGGTCAAGGGTGGTCGCCAGTTCGGTTTCACCTCACTGACCGTAGTCGGTGATGGTATGGGCAAGGTTGGTTTTGGTTATGGCAAGGCGCGCGAAGTGCCGATCGCCATCCAGAAGTCGATGGAGCAGGCGCGCAAGAACCTGGTCAGTGTTGATCTAAATAACGGCACCTTGTGGCATGCCGTCAAGTCTGGCCATGGCGCAGCACGCGTGTACATGCAGCCGGCTTCGGAAGGTACGGGTGTCATCGCCGGCGGCGCAATGCGTGCAGTGCTCGAAGCTGTTGGCGTCAAGAACGTGCTGGCCAAGGCTGTCGGTTCGCGTAACCCGATCAATCTGGTCCGTGCGACCCTGAAGGGTTTGTCGGAAATGCAGTCGCCGGCCCGCATCGCGGCCAAGCGCGGCAAGAAAGTGGAGGAGCTCAACCATGGGTAAGGACCCCAACAAGACCGTGAAGGTGCGCCTGGTGCGTGGCCTGCGTGGAACCCAGTCGCGTCATCGCCTGTCGGTGCGCGCGTTGGGCCTGAATAAGCTCAACGATGTGCGTGAACTGAAGGACAGCCCGCAGGTGCGGGGCCTGATCAATACGGTTCACTACCTCGTCAAGGTTGAGGAGTAATCCAATGACTCTGCGTCTTAATGACCTAAAGCCCGCCGATGGCGCCCGTACCGAGCGCATCCGCGTCGGCCGTGGTATCGGTTCCGGCCTCGGCAAGACTGCTGGTCGCGGTCACAAGGGTTCGTTCGCTCGTAAGGGCGGCGGCAAGATCAAGGCCGGATTCGAAGGCGGCCAGACCCCGATGCAGCGCCGTCTTCCCAAGATCGGTTTCCGCTCTAAGATGGCGCGCGATACTGCAGAAGTGTTGTCCTACCAGCTGGATAAGCTGGAAGCAGGTGATGTGGACTTCGCGGCGCTGCGTGCGGCCAATCTGGTCCCAAGCCGCGCCAAGAAGGCGAAGATTGTGCTAAAGGGCGAGCTGAGCAAGAGGTTCGTGCTGAAGGGTGTCGCTGCAACCGCAGGCGCCAAGGCAGCAATTGAAGCTGCCGGCGGCAGTGTAGAGGAGTAATCGGCAGATGGCGCAGGCTGGCATTGGTAACCTCGGTGGCGGGCTCGGCAAGTTCACAGAACTTCGCCAGCGGCTACTGTTCGTTCTCGGGGCATTGATCGTTTATCGCATCGGCTGCTATGTGCCGGTGCCCTGCGTAAATCCCGATGCCATGCTTTCGTTGATGCAGGCGCAGGGCGGTGGCATTGTGGACATGTTCAACATGTTCTCGGGCGGCGCCCTGCATCGTTTCAGCATTTTTGCTTTGAACGTCATGCCGTATATCTCGGCATCGATCGTGATCCAGTTGGCTACGCATATTTTTCCCGCCCTCAAGGCAATGCAGAAAGAAGGCGAATCCGGCCGGCGCAAGATCACTCAATATTCGCGCATCGGTGCGGTGCTTCTGGCAGTAGTACAGGGCGGCAGTATTGCGATGGCGCTGCAGCATCAGACTGCGCCGGGTGGCGCCCCGGTGGTGTACGCGCCGGGTATGGGCTTTGTACTCACTGCAGTCATTGCATTGACCGCCGGCACCATCTTTCTGATGTGGGTTGGCGAGCAAGTCACCGAGCGTGGCATCGGTAACGGTGTTTCGCTGATCATCTTCGCCGGCATCGTGGCAGGTCTTCCGTCGGCAGCGATCCAGACCGTCGAAGCATTCCGCGAAGGCAATCTGAGCTTCATTTCGCTGTTGTTGATCGTCCTCACCATCCTAGCGTTTACGCTGTTTGTGGTGTTTGTCGAACGTGGTCAGCGGCGCATCACGGTCAACTACGCGCGCCGCCAGGGCGGTCGCAATGCGTACATGAACCAGACCTCCTTCCTGCCGCTGAAGCTCAATATGGCCGGCGTGATTCCGCCCATCTTCGCGTCCAGCATCCTGGCGTTTCCGGCGACGTTGTCGATGTGGTCGGGTCAGGCAGCATCGGGCAGTGGCGTCGGTTTGTGGTTGCAGCGAATTGCCAATGCGCTTGGACCAGGCGAACCAGTGCACATGCTTGTGTTTGCGGCGCTCATCATTGGTTTTGCGTTCTTCTATACCGCGCTTGTTTTCAACTCGCAGGAAACTGCCGACAACCTCAAGAAGTCCGGTGCGTTGATTCCGGGCATCCGTCCCGGTAAGGCGACTGCGGATTACGTGGATGGTGTCTTAACGCGTCTGACCGCAGCCGGTTCGTTGTACTTGGTAATTGTCTGCTTGCTGCCGGAAATCATGCGCACGCAGCTCGGCACCTCGTTCCATTTCGGGGGCACTTCGCTGTTGATCGCCGTGGTGGTGGTGATGGACTTCATTGCGCAGATCCAGGCGCATCTGATGTCGCATCGTTATGAGAGCCTACTGAAGAAGGCCAACCTGAAGGGCGGCTCACGCAGCGGTCTCGCTCGCGGTTAAGTGGTATGCTAGATCTTCATTACGTGGAGATGGCTTGGTTTCCGGGCCACAATCTTCCGATCAGAAGGGCGGCTCGCGCGATGTCTCGCGCGCGGGTGTGGCGGGGTGGTCTTGTGCGGGAGTAGCACAGGCGATTCGGAGAAGTTTTCTGGATCAACACCGTCCGGCGCCGGAGCGAGGGCACACTCCCCACGCCGGGTCCATGGAACTTGGTTCCACGGGCTTCAACGCAATCCGAGGCCTTGCTATAATTCCGAGTTAACTTTTGATCCATCCTGCCGGATGGCGCCTGGGCGCTGTCGGGCCATCACTCAGTTGGAGAATCGCGTCATGGCGCGTATTGCAGGCGTCAACCTGCCAGCCCAGAAGCACGTCTGGGTCGGGTTGCAAAGCATCTACGGCATCGGCCGTACCCGTTCGAAGAAGCTCTGCGAATCCGCAGGCGTTATCTCGAGCACGAAGATTCGTGATCTATCCGAACCCGAAATCGAGCGTCTGCGTGCCGAAGTCGGCAAGTATGTCGTTGAGGGCGACTTGCGCCGCGAAGTCGGTATCGCGATCAAGCGACTGATGGACCTGGGCTGCTATCGCGGTCTGCGTCATCGCCGTGGTCTCCCGCTGCGTGGTCAGCGCACCCGTACCAACGCCCGCACCCGTAAGGGCCCGCGCAAGGCGATTAGGAAGTAAGGCATAGATCATGGCCAAGCCAGCAGAAAAGAAAACGAAGAAGAAGATCAAGCGCGTCATCACTGACGGCGTCGCTCACGTCCATGCTTCGTTCAACAACACTATCATCACCATCACCGATCGCCAGGGCAATGCGTTGTCGTGGGCTACGTCCGGCGGCGCCGGTTTCCGTGGTTCGCGTAAGTCGACCCCGTTCGCTGCCCAGGTCGCCGCCGAAAAGGCTGGCCGCGCTGCGCTCGACTACGGCGTGAAGTCACTGGAAGTACGTATCAAGGGTCCGGGTCCGGGCCGTGAGTCGGCCGTGCGTTCGTTGAACAACGTGGGCTACAAGATCACCAACATCATCGACGTGACGCCAATCCCGCACAACGGGTGCCGTCCGCCGAAGAAGCGTCGCGTCTAAAGGGAGCGATAAGAAATGGCTCGTTATATCGGTCCTACCTGCAAGCTCGCGCGCCGTGAAGGCGCTGACCTTTCCCTCAAGAGCCCGGCGCGCGCGCTGGACTCCAAATGCAAGCTTGAACAGAAGCCCGGCCAACACGGCGCGGCTCGCAAAGGCAAGCTCTCCGACTACGCTACCCAGCTGCGTGAAAAGCAGAAGGTCAAGCGTATCTACGGTTTGCTGGAACGTCAGTTCCGCAACTACTACAAGAAGGCCTCGACCAAGAAGGGCAACACCGGCGAGAACTTGCTGCAGTTGTTGGAAACCCGTCTGGACAACGTCTGCTACCGCATGGGCTTTGCCGTCACCCGTCCGGCCGCGCGCCAGTTGGTGTCCCACCGTGGCGTGCTAGTCAATGGCAAGTCGGTGAATCTGGCTTCGTACCAGATTAAGGCTGGCGATGCGATCACGCTGTCGGAAAAGGCACAGAAGCAGCTGCGCGTGCAGGAAGCCCTGACCGTGGCTGAGCAGCACGACATGACGCCGTCGTGGGTTGAAGTCGATTCGAAGAAGTTCAGCGGCGTGTTCAAGGCTGTTCCGGATCGCGCTGACCTGCCTTCGGATATCAACGAAGCGCTGATCGTCGAGTTGTATTCGAAGTAATTCACATTGGATAGCCTCCGGCACTGCCGGAGGTTCGCAGGAGACCCCGCAACATGACGGTTACCGCCAACCAGGTTCTGCGCCCACGTGGTCCGCAGATCGAACGTCTTACCGACAACCGCGCAAAGGTCGTGATCGAGCCGTTGGAGCGCGGTTACGGGCACACGCTGGGCAATGCCCTGCGTCGTGTGCTGTTGTCGTCGATCCCGGGTTTTGCGATCACCGAGGTCGAGATCGACGGCGTGCTGCACGAATACACCACGGTCGAAGGGCTGCAGGAAGACGTGCTTGACGTCCTGCTCAACCTGAAAGACGTGGCGATTCGTATGCACAGTGGCGACAGCGCGACGCTGTCGTTGTCCAAGCAGGGTCCGGGTACGGTCACTGCGGCTGACATTCGGACTGATCACAACGTTGAGATCATCAACGGCGACCACGTGATCTGCCACCTGACCAAAGATACGGCGTTGAATATGCGCCTGAAGATCGAGCGCGGTTTCGGCTACCAGCCGGCTGCTGCACGTCGTCGTCCAGACGAAGAGACCCGCACCATTGGTCGTCTGATGCTGGACGCGTCGTTCTCGCCAGTGCGTCGCGTCGCCTACGCGGTGGAAGCTGCACGCGTCGAGCAGCGTACCGACCTCGACAAACTGGTGATCGATATCGAGACCAACGGCACGATCGATGCCGAGGAAGCTGTGCGTACTGCTGCCGACATCCTCAGCGATCAGCTGTCGGTGTTCGGTGACTTCACCCACCGCGACCGGGGTGCGGCCAAGCCGGCTGCCAGCGGCGTGGATCCGGTGCTGCTGCGCCCGATCGACGACCTCGAGCTGACTGTGCGTTCGGCCAACTGCCTCAAGGCCGAGAGCATCTACTACATCGGCGATCTAATTCAGAAGACCGAAGTGGAACTGCTCAAGACGCCGAATCTTGGCAAGAAGTCGCTGACCGAAATCAAGGAGGTGCTTGCCCAGCGCGGCCTTGCATTGGGCATGAAGCTGGAGAACTGGCCGCCGGCCGGTGTCGCCCAGCACGGCATGCTTGGTTAATTAATGCATCAAGGCATGGGCGTCTTCGGGCGCCCATGCTGTTTTTTCCACGTCGACGGGCCAAAGCCCGCGGTGACATCCGGTCAAAGGAGGGCCGGCTCGGACCAACCGCAGTCCATTCAGCAGCGCCAGGATGGCGACAACGTCTCTACAGTAGTCTCAATATTCTTCAGGAAATCACACTCATGCGTCACCAGAAATCCGGTCGTAAGTTCAACCGCACCAGCGCACATCGCGAAGCCATGTTCCGCAATATGGCCGCTTCGCTGTTCAAGCACGAGCTGATCAAGACCACCTTGCCCAAGGCCAAGGAATTGCGTCGCGTCGCCGAGCCGCTGATCACCATCGGCAAGATCGATGGCGTTGCCAATCGTCGTCTGGCGTTTGCGCGCCTGCGCGACAAGGAAGCAGTGGGCAACCTGTTCGTCGAACTGGGCCCGCGTTATGCGACCCGTCCCGGCGGTTACCTGCGCATCCTGAAAGCAGGCTTCCGTGCTGGTGACAATGCTCCGATGGCATACGTCGAGCTGGTCGACCGTCCGGTCTTCGCCGAGGAAGTGGCCGAGTAATCGGTTCGCTCTTCGTACAGATTCTCGAAAAAGCCCGGCTCGCGCCGGGTTTTTTTATTGGCAGTGTCGAATGTGGGTGGATGGTCGAGGCGTGTATATCGAAGAAGTCGTTCAACCAATGCGATATGGCAGTAGGGCGAGTGGACGTATGATTTCTGTTGTGTCGTGCTGTTGTTGCTGGATGCTGCAGCAAAACAAGAGACGCGGTAAAGGCCGCTGCGTCAGACGTGCCAAGGGCGCTTAGCGGCATGCGCCCCGGCAGCCCCGAGCATCCATGGTCATGGCAGCGCAGATGGCTGATAATTGGTTGCTTGGTCCTAGGCAAGCGGTAACGATGAATCCATTCCGTTGGGGTTTTCGCGCGCGGTTTTTGTCGGGCTTTCTTGCATGCGCTGGACTGCTGGCCTATGCGATCTATGTGCAATTGCATCTTGGACTTGAGCCGTGTCCGTTGTGCATTTTCCAGCGGATCGCGTTTGCGGCGCTGGCAGTATTTTTCCTGTTGGGCGCATTGCATGGACCGCGAGCCGCAAGCACGCGGAAGGTCTATAGCGTGCTGAGCTTCATTGCTGCTGTCGTGGGCGTGGGCATCGCTGCACGGCATGTCTGGGTGCAGATCCGGCCCAAGGACATGATGTCTTCGTGCGGGCCGCCGCTGAGCTTTTTGGGCGAGACGATGGGGCCGTTCGAAGTGTTCCGCACTGTGCTGACCGGCACCGGTGACTGCGGCAATATCGACTGGCGCTTCTTGGGCCTGAGTATGCCGATGTGGAGCATGGTGTGGTTTGTGGCGCTGGCGCTGTGGGCGCTGTACGCCGGGTTCAAGGCACGGCGTAGTTCGGTGCATCACTGAGTCGGTGAAAGGCTTCCGTCGCGTAGACGGAAGCGGTACGAAACTGCGCAATGAATCCAGCAGTAGGAGGGACCGGATGACCAAGTCCATCCTGCTGTTCCTCCAGCCTCCATCAGAAGTCCTGCTGCAGGCTGATGTGGCGCCACAGTCTGGTGCCCATTGCGGCGCGAATACGCCGATGCCACCGCCATCGCGCAGCTGGGTAGGCTGCAATCGAGCACGTTGAGGACTGCCAGTTGCGCATGCAGCGGGTGCGTGCCGAGCCCGGAGTAGTCCTCGGCGCTCAGGTTCAACTGGAAGTACGAGGGCAACTCGCCTCCGTTGGGCACAGTGGTCGGTATCGGTGCGCAAACCACTGCCGTACAACTAGTTGGTCCCGATCCTTCTGCTGTCGCCGACGGCGTAATTGGTCATCCCTAAAAAACCCTCAATACCCAATCACCGCAACGCTTTATAGGCCGCACAGGTGTGCCAGAACTGCCGGTTTTCGCAACGCTGAGGTCTGGTTTCTGGCCGTTGCCGCCCATGCGTACACGCCGTGCTGCTGCTGAGCGCATCTGCGCCGACGAGTTGTTCCGTTCGCGGCTGCAGAACCAGATCGACCTGCGTCATCCGTTGGCGCAATTGAGCCGACGGATGCCGTGGGCCGCGTTGGAACAGGCGCTTTTGCCGCGCTTGCCGGCCACTGCGGCTGCTGGCGGGGCAGGCCAACACTAACGGCGCGCTTGAACGCACAGTGCAGGGACGAGTCGTGCGCGACATCGAACACAAGCTCGATCAGGTAGACATCGACGTGCGCGAGCGCATCGCTGTGCGGTTGCAACGCGCACAACAGGTGCTTGCGCAACGTCCCAAAGACAAACGACAACTCGACGCATTGCATACGCCGGAAGAGGCCAAGACCCTGACGCGACGGCAATGGCGCTGGATCAAACGGCGTTAGGCAGTGGAACCGGCGATCGGACATTTGAAAGACCACTGCCGGTTGCGTCGTTGCAGGCGCAACAGCGCCCAAGGCGATGCGCTGCACGTGCTCCGGCTACAACTTGCGTTGGCTGATGCGCTGGATCGCGTTTTTGCGTGCCTGGATCCGGGCAATGGGATGGCCATCCTTGAGCGCCGTGCACCGATCACTGCTGGAGATTGGTATTTGAAGGGGGTTTTTCAGGGACGACCGACTATGAGATACCTCGACCACCCAGCGCCTGGCCTTGTTTTTCGAATCGCGCCGTTTGGTGTCGGCTGCCTTGCGCCGGTCAACAACATGAGGGATGTAACCGCGGTCCTAGATGGTGCGAAGGTGTGCCGCGCCACGATAGCCCGCGTGTTGGCTTCGCCGGTGTTGCGGGTTCTTGCGCTTGACGACAATGGCGTTGAGCACCTCATCAAGCCGCTTGCAGTCAGGGGCGTTGGCCCCGGTCACGACGATCGACAACGGAACGCCACGGCCGTCCACCAGCAGGTGGCGCTTGCTGCTTTTTTCCACGATCCGTTGGGTTGGGCCCCGCGGCCTGCTGTGCCAGCGACGCCTTCATCATCGCGCCGTCCACGCTCTGCCAGCGCCAAGCAATGCCCCGCATCTGGTCGTACTCGGCCAGGCCCGCTTTCCACAGCACCTCAAAGAAGCCCGCAGCTTCCCATTCCAGCAAGCGCTTATGGATGGCGCTTGCGCTGCCGAAGCGTTCCTTAGACAGCCACCTTCCAGTGGCAGCTGGTGCGCAGCACATAGACGATGGCCTCCAACACCAGTCGAGACGGCCTCGCAGATCGGTCTGCACCGGTAGACCCTGTCAGCCACTGCACGCGCAGGAATCAGCGGTTCCACCCGCTGCCAGAACTCATCGCTTACCACCCAGGACGCTCGGGAATTACACCTTGCTCGATCAAATCGCTGCACTGCAATGGTGGCGCGACAACATCGGGCAGGTTGGTGGCGATCCTGCGCGAGTCACTATTGCCGGGCAATCGGCCGGTGCTCAGGACTTGGATTTGTTGATGCTCGGCCCGTTCGCGCGCGGCCTGTTTTCCGCAGCGATCGAGCAGAGCGGCACTACCTACTTCGGGCTGCCGGCACGCAGCCTGGAAGGCAACCGTGCGCTGAGTGTCAGCATCGCCAAACGTGCAGACATCGATGATCCCGCAACGCGGCGGATGCAACTGTGTGCGCTGCCGGTCGAGCAATTGCTCAAGTTGGATAGTCGTCCCTGAAAAATCCCCTTCAAGCGCCAAGTGCCGTCGGTGACAGCTGCACGGCACTCAAGGATGACCATCCCATCGCCCGCATCCAGGCACGCAAAAACGCGATCCAGCGCAGCAGCCAACGCAGGTTGTAGCCGGCGGCGCAGCCGAGCACGTGCAGCGCATCGCCTTGGGCACCTTTCAGCCTGCAGCGACGCAACCGGCAGTCGTCTTTCAGATGTCCGATCACCGGCTCCACTGCCTGCCGTCGCTTGATCCAGCGCCATTGCCGTCGCGTCAGCGTCTTGGCCTTGCCGCGATGCAGGGACCTGCACGCCATCGACTTCGCGCCCGCGATCGCCCAGGTCCACGATCGCCACCGTCGGTTCTACGCTCACATCCTGCAGCAACCCGCGTGTCTGCTCCAGCTGCTCGGCCAAGGTATCGCCGTCGTACGGGTTGCCCGGGAAGCTGCGCGCACCCACGACCAATCCCTTGCAGGCGGTGACCGCAATGCCGACCTTGACGCCGAATTCGTACGCTTGACGCGCCTTGCCCTTGCCGATGCATTCCACTTCCGGGGCATGCAATGCGTAGAGTTTTTGTTTGTCCTTCGGACGCTGCGTGTACAGCCGTTGCGCACGTTCCAGCCAGATAGCGATGCGCTCGCGCACGCCGGTGTTTACCTGATCGAGTTTGCGTTGGATGTCGCGCAACACCCGCCCCAATACCGTGCGTTGACGTCGCAGGACGCGCTGCATCCGCTTGAACTGGCGCGCATGCGCATACCGACCTGCCTTGCGGCTCAGGGCCGGGCCTTGCCGCGCGTAGCTCTGCCGCAATCCGATGCCGTGCCGCTTGGCCAGTAACACCAGCTTCTTGCGTGCCACCTCCAGCAAACGGCTGTCGGTCGGATAGGCGATCGCCTTTTCCTGCACCGTGGTGTCCACGATCACCCGCGACAACTCGCGTGCGTCCACCGCCTGCATCGCATGCGCGGCGTTGATGGTGTGCGCCAGCAGCTCTTCCATCCCGGCCTCACCCAGGCGCTACCGCCAGCGCGTCAGCGAGCTGGCATCGCACGGCAAACGCGTCTGGAACACGACCTCACCGGTGAAGAACTGCCAGTACGGATTCTCCAACCAGCGCTCGCACACCGCTTCATCGGACAGGTCGTAGGCGTGTTTGAGGTAGAGCAAACCGGCAATCAGTCGCACCGGCAATGCCGGCCGACCGCCACCGGCCTGGGTGGCCGGCAAGCGCGATGAAAGTGCTTGCTCCAACGCCGTCCACGGCATCCGTTGGCTCAGCCGCGCCAGCGGATGACGCAGATCGATCTGGTTCTCCAGCCGCGAACGAAACAACTCGTCGGCAGGCATGTGCTCGGCAGCAGGACGGCGTGTACGCATGAGTGAAAATTGCCAGAAACCAGCCTTCAGCGTAGCGAACACTGGTAGTTCTGGCACGCCGGTGCAGACATCAAGGCCTTGCGGTCGTTGGGTGGTTGGGGTTTTTCAGGGGCGACTGGATAACGCCGCGCCGGGCGGCCAGGTGACGCATAGCGCCGAGCTGCCGTTCCTGTTCAAGGATTTCCGGCCGGCCAACTGCCGGTGAGTCTGCAGCGTTATTGGGCTGCGTTCGTGCAGCGTGGCAACCCGAATGCCAAGGGCTTGCCGTCATGGCCGGTGTTTGCGCCCATACACGCGGCGGCATTGCGGTTCACTGCCAGTGGAATGCAACACCTCAAGGATGCACGTCTTGCCGTGTGTGCAGGCGTGGATTTGCTATAGTGGATCGCGCGCACTCAAACAGTACGCACGATCAACTCAACTCAACGTGCGCAGCCGGCCCACCGAAGTAGAAGCCACCGTTCTGCATTTCCGGCGACAACGTGGTGCGGGTGATGCCTGCGCTCAATGCATACGGATAGGCGTAGCCTGCAATCGCCAGCGTGTAGCACGACGGGCGCAACACATCCAGCGAAGACAGGCGCTGCACGGGATGGGCTGTCATTGCCGCATCGCGGTAGAAGTGGTTGGCCTGGAACGCGGCCTGGCGATAGCCTGCTGCTGCGAACTGGCAACTCCCCATGCGCGGACTCGCCGCACCGCTATCGGTCGAGATTTCGCCACCTGCGCTCACATACGCAACACGCCCATTGGCTAGATCGCCCGAATACAACGCCGCATTGTAATAGCCAATCCACTCGCCATCCAGGCGCAGCCACCAGTTGCCGTCTGTGTTGCGTTGAAACTCCACGCCTAGCATGGTCTGCTTGCTGCCTGCAGTACTGAATCCGGCGGCTGGTTGAGCGCCTAAGACATGTTGTGTGCTGGTCTGCACGAAATCGCTGCAATCCAGATTATGGCAACCGGTCTTGACGTACCCGTCCTGGGTGGAATACACGAAGATGATCGGCTTGTTGCCCCAGCCCGCGGCAGGTTGTATCTCCCAGCCTACTTCAAGCGTTTGCGTTTGCTTGCTTGCGCTTTCACCAACGATCCATATCTGGCTGATGGTTTGCATCTCGTCGGCATTGCGTAATGCAGGCGCCCACAGATTGATGTCGGCCCCTGCGCCTGTGACTGATGTGCCGGCGGTATCCAGGAAGACGGAGGAATAGAAATGCGTGTCGGACGCTGCGGCAGGGGCAACTGCCGCTGGCGCAGCAGAGACAGGCCGTGCGTTTGCATGCAGAAAGGCGTTCAAGTCCGCATGGCGGGTGAGATCAGTAATTCCAATACGCTGCAACGGGATCGTTCCTGCAGCGCAGCGCTGTGGAACTGAGCCCGATCCGCTTGGTGTCTTGAATGACGCGATGTTTGGCGGCTGCGCGATATGGCTGTCGTTGCGTAGACCCGGTTGCTGTGCCTGAGGAATGCAGTCGAACACCTGCGTGCCCTGGTGCAAGCTGCTGACCACGGTCAGCCCGTTGTAGCGATTGAACAGATAGCGTTGCATTTCGGCGAACGCGGTCTGATCGGCGACCTTGGACGTTGCGTCACGCGTGGCGTAACTGACTTGCGCCTGCGCATCCAGAAACTGCTTGAAATCGCGCGTAACCTGCGGGAATGCGCGCGACGCCGAGGTGGTGCTGCGTTGTACGGTGTCGGCTTGGCCGGCCGCCACGCGCGCAGTTGCCGGCGTCCGCAGCAACGGCGGCATCAGCGTATCGATGTTGCGATCGCGGATTGCCGAAATCGAGGGCGGCAGCAGCGTGGCTGCAACGCTGGCGGGAGCGATTGCGCAAACGAAGAGCGCAGCAATAGGGCGGGCGATCGACATCGCTCGGTTGAAACGGAAGGTCATGCGTGTTTTTTCCTGGCGCCGGAACGAGACTGCCTGCACGTGGCGCACAATGCAGGGCAATACCGTCAGTATGCAGGTGTGGGTGATGCTCGCGGTTGCCAACGCGCAGCCAGAGGCAAACCTCCATGGCGTGACATCAGGCACACGCCAAGCGCAATGCGGCAAGCGGAGGCCGTGTTGCCGGTCATGCACACTCTTGCGATCGTAAGGCAGGCGCATTCGCATCGATGCGGGAAGCGTCTTCATCTAGCGGGTAAATCCTTCCAGTGCATCTGCGGCCGTGCAGCCATCCATCCGGCACAGCACGACAAAACGCGTGTTGCGCTCCACCAATGTGCCAGGGCAGGAACGATTGAACATCTCCTTGATCAGGTCGCCATTCCCAATGGACTGGAACCAACGGCGGCGGCAGGATCACGCTGTCCACGCCGGCAGCGAGTAGACCTTCGGCGGCAGCACGTTGGCTGCGGATGGCGCCGCATTTTTTTACCAGCACTTGGCTGCCATTGAGGCATACGCGATGCTTGGCGGTGCGAGCACCTCGGCAATCTTCTGCGTCGCCGCGCGCGAGGCTTCCGCCGCCGCAGAGCCGGTGTTGAACGCATGAATGCGCCCGACACCGAAGTTGTTCTCTGCGCCGATCTGGTGCAGCGCCAGATCCTTGGCATCCTTGCCGTACGTAAGCGGCATGCGCCTTACCGCCGTACTCGCCTTGCTCTTCGTTGGCGAAGGCCACCAAGCGGATGGCGCGCTTGGGCACCGCACTACCAAGAACTTATCGGCGCGAGGTCCGCCGTCCGCGTGCGAAACGTCACCCTTCTGCGCGACGTCGTGACGACTTTGGATATGTTCGCTTGCTATATCTGTTTACAGCGCGCCCGGCGGCTTGAGCGTGTCGTTCTTGAGCGAGTCGCGAATCTCACGCAGCAACAGCACTTCTTCGCTTGGGCCTTTCGGTGCATCCGGCTTGCGCTGGGTGATGCGGTTAACCAACTTGACGACCAGGAAGATCGCAAAGGCAATGATCAGGAACTGCACAACGGTGTTGATGAAATCGCCATAGCCGATGGCGACCGCCGGGATTTCCTTGCCGGTGGCATCCACGCCGGCTGGCTTGAGCACCCACGCCAAGCGCGAGAAATCCACATTGCCGATGGCCCAACCGATCGGCGGCATGATGATCTTCTCCACCAGCGCGGTGATGATCTTGCCGAACGCCGCACCGATGACCACACCGACCGCCAGGTCGATGACGTTGCCGCGCATCGCGAATTGCTTGAATTCGCTGACCATTCCCATATCGCACTCCAGATGCGGTCGCGGACCGACTGCCGCGGCAAGATCGTAGCGGGTCCGATGTCAGCCCGCGATGATGCCGTGGCGCTCGGCGACGTTTTCCAGGCGGGCACTGAATTGATCGCCAGGCAGCAACGGACCGACACCGGCCGGTGTGCCCATGAAAATCAGATCGCCTGCGCGTAACGCATAGAGTTTGGAGAGCTCATGCAGGATCTCCGGCACGTTCCAGATCATCTGATCCAGCAACGACTGCTGACGCACCTGGCCATTGACCTCCAGCGACAGGTTCAACGCCTCCAGTGCACCGACTTCGCCGGCATGTACCAACTCGCTGATCGGCGCGGAACGATCGAAGCCCTTGGCGATATCCCATGGCAGGCCTTTGGCCTTGGCAGCCGCCTGCAAATCGCGGCGAGTCAGGTCCAGGCCCACACCGTAGCCGTAGATCAAGCGCTCGGCCTGGTCCACCGGCAACTCGCCTGCGGGCGCATCGCAGCCCAATGCCACCACCAGCTCCACTTCGTGGTGCAGTTCCTTGGTGCCGGGCGGGTAGGGGATGTGGTCGCCGTGACCAACCACGATCGCATCGGCAGGCTTCATGAAAAAGGTCGGCTGGCCGCGCTCGGCTTTCGATACCGGCGCAGTGGCGCCCATCTCGCGCGCGTGGTCGGCAAAGTTGCGGCCAACACAGTAGATGCGATGCACCGGAAAGCTGCCGCCACCAACCATCGGAATACGCGGAACATCGGCGGCGGGAAACACATCGTGGGTCATGCGTGCATCCTCAAGAAACCGGACGCGTTAGTCTAGCCGTTTGGCTGGATATGCATTTGGTTGTCTATGACGGAACCGCCATGCGCGCAGCGTCGCTCAGTTCGACAACGGCAACGCGGACTTGCGCACCACGTGGTAGTCGGCCTCGACCACGCGCGTCTGTTGTGGCGTGCGGCGGTTAGACTTGCTCAACACCTTCCAGGCGATGCCGCCTAGGATCATCGCCGCGCCAACGAACACGCTGAAGAAAATCAATACCGCAAGGATGGCCAGACCAGCCAAGCCGGCGGCGACGCGCACCAACGGGTGACGTGGCTTGCGCGGCGCAAACAGATGGTGGAGGTTGCCGAAATGGGAGATGCGTGCAGGCATGGCGGTGGGCTGCCGGGCAGGAAACAATCTCGCAGTATCGTTGCGGTTTCATGTCTTTGAGTGAAAAGTTCGTTAAGTTAATCTTCACTCTGCTAGAGGGATTACGTATCCTGCGCAGATCAGACAGGCCATTTTTTGTTGTGGCCGGTTGCAGGCAGGGCGTATTTTCTCCGGCACGCGCGCTTGCCGTGCCGCAGCCGCTTCGCATTGAGCGCGAAAGACGCATGCCACAATCGAGATCCATCGCTGATCAGCAGCCTCCATGTCCTCGTCATCGCCCACCACGCTCGCCGAGTTGGCGCAGATTCCCGACGCCGGATTCCGGAAGTCGACGCAGTGTGGAATGGCTGCGTCGAGTCGCTGTTGCTGTATCGCGAAGGCGCGCAGGTGCGTGCCTGGTTGAAATCTGCCCGCATGCTGGCCGCCGCCTGGATTGGGCGCCGGGACAGTTCCTCAAGACCAAGGGGGGCCACTTGGTCTGCGCCGCGCACGGCGCTGCATTCGAGCTTAGCAGTGGTGAATGCATCAGCGGCCCGTGCCGCGGTCAATCGCTGCTGACGGTGCCGGTGCGCATTGAGGGAGAGCACGTATTGCTTGGATAGGTTGCCGATATGAATGGATGTCGATCATCCATCTGCGCACACATTCGCGCCTGCCGCTACTGCCGATCAAGACGCCGACTCAGCGTGCCGCCCACCAGAACATCAGGTTGATCATCGACACCATCACCACGATGTAGATCAGCGACAGCGGCGCGCCCACGCGCCACAACGCGCGCGGTTGATAGTTGGCCGGGCCAGCCACCATCGAGATCACTGGGTTGGACGCGGTCATCAGATTGTTGGATGCCGACAACGCCACGATCAGTCCGAACGCAGTCGGATTGCCATTGGCCGCCAGCGCCAGATTGACCGCGATCGGCACCATCACGATGGTCGCGCCGACATGGCTGATCACCAGCGAGAACGCGGTAGTCAGCAACGCCAGGCTGATTTCCAGCACCCACACCGGGATGCCTTCGGGCAGGCGGTCGATGGTGTGGCCGGCCACCCAGGCTGCAGTGCCGCTGCTGTCCATCGCCCAGCCGAGCGGAATCAGCCCGGCCATCATGAAGATGGTCTTCCAGTTGATCGACGCATAGGCCTCATCCATGTGCAACACGCCGCTGACCAGCATGCAGGCCACGCCGGTCATCAGCGTCAACGCCACCGGCAAGTGCGAGGTGAGCGCGACTAGGATGGTGAAGGCGAAGATCGCCATCGCGATCTTGAATTTGTGCGGGCGCTGCTCGCCTTTGGGAAAGTCGGTGACCGGCACGAAGTCGTGGCTTTCCGCCGCCTGCGCCAGATCCTGCCAGATACTGTGGAAGACCAGCATGTCGCCGGCACGCAGCGGCACGTTACGTACGTCCTCGCGTATCACCTGTTTGTCGCGGTTGATCGCCAGCAGGCTGATGCCGCTTTGCTTGCGCAGGCGCAATTCGCCGGCGCTCTTGCCGATCAGCCGCGAGTTGGGCGGGATCAGCGCCTCGGAAATACCGGCCAGGCTGGGGTTGAACAAATCGCCCAGGTTGCGCAGGCGCGAGGACATGCGCAGAAATTGGTTTTGCGCAAAATCGGCCACTTCCTGGCGCGGCCCCATCGCACCGAGCACGCTGCCGACCCAGATGCGCATGTCGGCCGGCGGCGCCAGGCGGGTGTCGTTCCCGGTCTTGAGCGCAAGTAGCAGAGGCGCATCGTGCAGCGCTTCGGCTTCGCCCAGAGTCATGCCGACCAACGGGCTTTCGGCGGTGACGATGAGTTCGAACACGTCGCCCTCGATGCCGTAGGTCTTGGCGAAATAGCTTTCGGTGCGCGATGGCGTGACGCCTTCGTTGATCAATCGCTCTTCTTCCATCAGCTTGCGGTCGCCGTAAAAACGGAAGTACAGCAGTGCCGCGATCAGCAACGCCACACCGATGGGCAGCGGCGCGAACATCGTTAACGGCTCGATGCTGGCCATGCCCGAGGGCAGGTTGTTGTTGGCCGAGACCAGCAGATCGTTGAGCAGGATCAGCGGCGAATTACCCACCATGGTGAGCGCACCGCCCATCACAATGGCTGCGGCGATCGGCAGCAACATGCGCTGCAAGGTGAGGCCGGTGCGTGTGGCCAGCCGTGAGGCGACTGGCAGATACAAGGCCATCACCGACGGGTTCTGCATGAACGACGAGTTCAAGCCGGAGATGGCCAATGTCATCATCATCAAGCGTTGTTCGCTGCCATGCGAACGCCGCAGCAACCAGGTCGCCAACCGATTCAACGCACCGGTGCGCTCCAGCCCCGCGCCCAGAATGGTGGTAGCGATGATGCTCATTACCGCATTACCAGAAAAACCACCGAACAGTTCTTCCGGCGCAACCAGCCCGGTGACACCCAACACCACCAACACGATCAACGCCACCACGTCGGCGCGGATACGCTCGAACAAAAACATCGCCATCGTGAAACCTACCAGCCCGAGGACGAGCTTCATATCAGTGGTCAGCGTCAGCGCGGTGTCCATTGGGGGCAGGGATTCGGAAGTGGGGATGCGTAAGGCGACGACGGCGTTCAGTATGCGGGGAAGCGCTTTTACAAATCCCGAATCCCCCCTCCCGAATCGCGGTCGTGCAGCAGATCCCACACGCCATGGCCGAGTTTCTGGCCGCGGCTTTCGAAGTGGGTCTGCGGGCGCCAGGCGGGGCGTTCGACGTGGCCGCGTGGGCCGGCGCGATTGACCAGGCCGGCGGTGGCGTCGAGCACGTCCCACATTTGCTCGGCGTAGTCGGCCCAGTCGGTGGCCGTGTGCAAGCGGCCGCCATCGCGCAGCTTGCGCACCAGCAGTTGCGCAAACGCAGGCTGGATCAGACGGCGCTTGTTGTGGCGCTTTTTATGCCATGGATCCGGGAAATAGATGCGCACTTCGTCCAGGGCGCCATCGGCTATCTCATGCGCGAGCACTTCTACCGCATCGTGGTGATACAGGCGTACATGCGTGCTGCCATCGTCGTCCAAGGCATTGAGCAGCCGGCCGACCCCTGGTGCATGCACCTCGATGCCGATGTAATCGCGGCTGGGATCTTGCTGCGCGGCAAAGCGCAACGCTGCACCATTGCCAAAACCAATCTCCAGTACCCTGGGCGCCGCACGGCCGAAGGCCGCATCCAGATCGCGCGGCGTGCCGGTGTAGTCCAGGCCGAAGCGCGGCCACAACGCATCGAACGCACGCTGCTGCGCCGATGTGAAGCGGCCCTGGCGCAACACGAAGCTACGCACCTGCCGGCGCCCCTCTTCGATGGTGAAGGGCTTGGGCGGCATCTTGGCGCCGGCGCTGGTGAAAGGATCAGTCATGAAAGTCGGTCATGTCAGACGATAAAAGCCCCTCTCCAACGAGAGATGGGTTGGCGTGAGGGTGCGCCCGCAGACGCGCGCAGTCGAGCAACGGCAGCATCCGACACGAGGCAATGCCAATCACACCTCATCGAATACAACGCCAATTCAAAACACCCACTCATCCAATCACACCATCGATCGGACTGGATGCCGACGCATACCGCTTGCGTGGAATCCGCCCGGCCAGAAACGCCTCGCGCCCCGCCTCGATCGCCTTGCGCATCGCACTCGCCATCAGAATCGGATTGCGCGCTCCGGCAATGGCGGTATTCATCAGTACGCCGTCGCAGCCCAGCTCCATCGCGATCGCCGCATCGGAGGCCGTGCCAACGCCGGCGTCAACAATGATCGGCACCTTGGCATTTTCGATGATTTCCAGCAGGTTGTACTTATTCTGGATGCCCAGGCCCGAGCCGATCGGCGCGGCCAGCGGCATCACCGCCACGCAGCCGATCTCTTCCAGCCGCTTGGCCAGGATCGGATCGTCTGAGGTATAAACCATCACTTCGAAGCCATCGGCGACCAGTTGCTCGGCGGCCTTGAGGGTCTGCACCACGTCCGGGTACAGCGTGCGCTCGTCGCCGAGCACTTCCAGCTTGGTGAGGTTGTGGCCGTCCAGCAGCTCGCGCGCCAGCCGGCAGGTGCGCACTGCATCGTCGGCGGTGTAACAGCCGGCGGTGTTGGGCAGCAGCGTATAGCGATTCGGCGGCAGCACGTCGAGCAGGCTGGGTGCGTTCGGGTCCTGGCCGATGTTCACCCGGCGGATCGCCACGGTGATGATCTGCGCAGCAGCCGCTTCTGTGGCCAGGCGGGTTTCGTCCAGATCCTTGAACTTGCCGGTGCCGGTCAGCAGGCGCGAGCGATACGGTTTGCCGGCGATGACCAGCGCATCTGAGGGGGCGGGATTCGTCATCGGGCAATTATCACCGATCGGGCGCAAATGCGCCGATCTGCGCGCGGCATCAACCGCCGCCCAGCGCGTGCACGATCTCCACTACATCGCCCTCGCGTAGATGGTGGGTGGCATGCCGTCCACGCGACACGATTTCGCCATTAACTTCGACCGCGACGCGTCGTTGTGCCAAGCCTTCCTGCTCCAGCAAGCTGGCCAGTAGCAAGTTTTCAGGAATGTCGCGCGGGCTACCGTTGAGTTTGATGTTCATGCCATCATTGTTGCATCGCGTGCCGCTACGGAGCGCGTTTTTGCGTTACGCGGCAATGCAGCGTAAGCGCGGGCGGCGCCGGTGAAACCACGTGCCATTTGTTGGCGTACGTGTGCGGGTCCGGGTCAGTTCCACTCCATCTTGAGTAGGCATTTCCATGGCTTCAACCCTTCGTCCGATTCGTTCCCTGATGGCGGTGACCATTGCCCTGGCGGCCAGCCCGGCCATGGCCGCGTCTGCATTCGACCAGACCGTGTTCTTCGGTGACAGCCTCACCGACAGCGGTTATTACAGCCCGCTACTGCCGGCCGCCTCGCGCGCGGTCACTGGCAAGTTCACGACTAACCCAGGCTGGGTCTGGGCCGAGTATGTGGCCGACCACTTCGGCACCAATGCCGCGCCCAACGGCAATGGCCAGACCGGCGACAACTACGCTGCCGGCGGTGCCCGCATCCAGGCCGGTTCGACCAGCCAACTCGGCGCTGCGCCCTCGGTGACCAGCCAGATCAACACCTATTTGACCGCCAACGGTGGCCAGGCCAACCCGAACGCGCTCTATACCGTGTGGGGCGGCGCCAACGACCTGCTGGCTGCCGCTGCAGCACCGGCGCAGGCACAGACCATCATCGGCAACGCGGTCGCCGCACAGGTCGGTGCGGTCGGTGCCTTGCAGGCTGCCGGCGCGCGTTACGTCATGGTGCCGACCATTCCGGACGTGGGCATCGCCCCGCGCTTCCGTGCCGGCGGTGCCGCCGCCATGGCACAGGGCACTTCCGCCGCGACCGCCTACAACACCGCACTGTTCAACGGCCTGCGTTCGGCCGGCCTGCGGGTGATTCCGGTCGACACCTTCCACATCCTGCAGGAAGTGGCGGCCAGCCCGGGCACCTACGGCTTCAGCAACGTCACCAGCACCGCGTGCAATCCGGCCGTGGCACTACCGGCATGTAACCCGACTAGCCTGGTCGCTGCCGATGCAGCGACCACGTATGTGTTTTCCGACGGTGTCCACCCGACCACCGCCGCCCACCAGATCCTGGGCCAGTACGCCATCTCGCTGCTGGAAGCGCCGCGTTTGCAGCAGCTGCTAACGCATTCCGCACAAGCCGGCGGTCGTGCGCGCGCCGACCAGGTGGCGTGGCATCTCGACGGCAAGCCGGGCGCCGATGGCCTGCGTTGGTGGGGCAGCGTGCGTGGCGACATGCAGCGCTACGCCCACGCCGATCTGTACGACGGCATGGCGCCGGCCGGTCTGTTCGGTGTGGATTGGAGCGCCGGTAACCTAGTGTTCGGCGGCTTTACCGGCTTCGGTCGCATGGACGCCGACTTCGGCAACCGCAACGGCAGCTTCAAGCAGGACGACACCACCCTGGGTGGCTTTTTCGGCTGGTATACCGGCCCGGTCTGGGTCAACGCACAGGTCAGCTACAGCTGGCTGAGCTACGACGTCGACCGCGAAGTGCAGCTCGGGCAGGCAACGCGCGTGCACAGCGGCTCACCGGACGGCAGCAACCTCACCGCTGCGGTCAACGCCGGTTATTCGCTGGGCGAAGGCAACGTCAAGTACGGCCCGATGGTCGGCTTGACCTGGCAGAAGCTCAAGCTCGATGGCTACACCGAGAGCAACCAAAGCTCCACCGCACTGGGTTACGCAGATCAAGACATCGACTCGTTGGTCGGCCGTATCGGGTTCCAGGTGCGTCTGGACGGTGCGCCGGTCAAGCCGTATCTGCAGGCCACCTACGACCATGAGTTCAAGGATGGCGTGGAGGCCGGCGCCCGGCTGCAGTCGATTCCGGAGGTCGGCATGTACACCGTTCCGGGCCAGAACTTTGATCGCAACTACGCGACCGTCGTGCTTGGTGCTCGCACCGGCCTGTGGGGCCTGCAGAGCAACGTCGGCCTGAGCACTACCACCGCCCAGCGCAGCGCCCGCGACGCCACCTTGTTCGTGAACTTCAGCGGCAACTTCTGAAGCACGCGACGCACAGGCACATGGCACTTACGCAAGACACCAGGGCCGGGCAACCGGCCCTGGTCACGTCTGCGCATTGCGTCCGACACCTGCACCCGAATAAACTCCGCCAACGCCGCGCGGGCGTAGCTCAATGGTAGAGCTGTAGCTTCCCAAGCTACTGACGAGGGTTCGATTCCCTTCGCCCGCTCCACTTCAACTTTCCACTGACGTCCACCCAGCGCCAAGGAACGTTGTAAGTGACTGATCTGGTTCTGAATTACCCCTCTTCTTCAGTCCAGTGACGTCCAGCGAAATCTACTGACTACCGGTACAAATCGGTACGTTTTGCGGTACAAAATGCGGTGAACACCCGTTCCGCATTGTTGCTGGAAGAGCAGGCCACCTGAGAACAAACATCGCATCCAACTCGCAACATCAGGAGTTGGTACGCATGCTCACAGATATGGTCGTCCGGCAAGCCAAGGCTTCCGACAAGCCCTACACCCTCGCAGACTTCGATGGTTTGTTCCTCTACGTTTCCCCTGTTGGCGGCAAAGCCTGGCACTTCCGCTATACCTGGGTTGGACAACGTGCCCGGATTTCGCTTGGCAGCTATCCCGAACTCTCTCTGCGCGAGGCGCGCGAATTTCGTGACCAGGCGCGTGCCCTCGTCGCCAAGGGCATCAACCCGCGCATCGACCGAAAGCAAAAACGCCAGGCCATCCGGTTGGCTGGCGAAAACACCTTCATGGCGGTCTACGAAAAGTGGATGGAACACCGGCAACTGACCCTCGAAGAAGGTCGTCAGAGTTCGCTGGAACAGATCCGCCGCGTGTTCAAAAAAGATGTATTCCCCTACCTCAAACGCTACACCATCTACGAGATCACCCGTCCAGTGCTACTGGAGGTGATCGGCCGGATCGAGAAACGCGAGTCACTGTCCGTCGCCGAAAAGGTGCGCACCTGGCTCAAGCAACTCGCCGACTACGCCATGGTGGTCATTCCGGGCATGGTCGAGCACCCCGCCATCGATCTACACGTGGTCGCTGTGCCGTTGCCGCCCGTTGAGCACAACCCACTCCTGCGTATGCCCGAGCTACCCCTGTTTCTGCAGACACTTCGCAAGTACCGCGGCATGCAGATGACCCAATTGGCCATTCGCCTGTTGCTGCTGACGGGTGTACGCACAGGCGAACTACGTTTGGCCACGCCGGACCAATTCGATCTGGAACAGGGTTTGTGGATCATCCCGGTGATGTCGCTCAAGCAGCGCAAGATGCTGACCAAAAAGAAGCGCAAGCGCGTAACTGACATCCCGCCCTACATCGTGCCGCTGCCTGTGCAAGCCATCGAGATCGTGCGGCACATGCTCGACCTGTTCAAACCAGCGCAGACCTACCTTTTCCCGGGCGTGAAGCGAATCACTGCCCGCATGAGCGAAAACACGGTCAACCGTGCGATCAAGCGGCTGGGCTATGACGGTCGTCTCACCGGTCACGGCATCAGGGCGACGATTTCAACAGCACTCAATGAATTGGGCTATCCAAAGGTATGGGTCGACGCGCAACTCTCACATGCTGACCCCAATCGCATCAGCGCCACCTACAACCATGCCGAGTACGTTGAACAGCGTCGGCTAATGATGCAGGACTGGGCTGATCGGCTAGATCTGTTCGAGCAAAATCAGGTGCAGATTGCCAGCACGCACCTCACCATCCACCTTCAGGGCGTTCCCACGATTGCCGGCCAGAAGGTCACGCCGCTGCCGGCGTTGGGCCAACACGCTCCCATCATGCTGGTAGCACCCAATGAGCAAACGATGCCAGCAGTCGGCGCCGGGACTCAGAGGCTCTCTGCAATACAAATGCCGGAATACGCTCTACCGAAGATCTCTGAGGTCCAGCGAGAGCGATTGGAGGTATTGGACATTTTTGAAGGGCCCGACAACCTGGTCGTCGCGGACTATGCCAAGCTTGCGGGCAAATCACGGCGGTGGATTACTTACGAGATCCAGGCTCGCAACCTGCTTTCAATTCAGTTAGGCAACAAGGGGCAGCGGGTCCCGGTGTGGCAACTCAACATGTTCAAGCGCCGCTTGGTGCAGGCGGTACTCAAGCGTCTGCACCGTGGCGTTGATACATGGGATATCTACTACGCCTTGACGCGACCTCGCGAGGAACTTGATGGCATGTCGCCTATTGAGGCGCTCACATCGGACAATCAGCAAGCGATGGTTGAGGCAGTTTGCCAGGCCGTATCTGAAGCAACGACGCCAGTCGTTGAGAAGCGAGTCCCCATAAATAGGATTGCCGAATGCATGTCTGAATTTTGAGGCGGGGATGAACGCCGAGCAAGGCGAATGGAGCTTCAAAAGTCATGTCTAAGTGCGAGGCCCCAAGTGCTCCTCTAATGGGTAGTCAAACCGACAAGCCTTACTGTTCCACTTACACTGGTGTTCCGTCACTCTCGCAGCATCGTCTAAGTGTGACGCGTTAAGCGCTTATCAGGAGAGCCACATGAAACCTCGGCTGAAAGTTTTCACTATCATGAGCTTGGCGATCTCCTCGCTGGGAGGATGCAACGCGTTCCTAGTCACCGGGAAGATCCCAACAGCTTCCGATCACTTGATGATTCCTCACGACATGACAAACCAACGTCTGTTTGACTGCGCCGAACTCAGCATCAGCCAACTCTCTGCAACCGATAGTTCTTGGAGAGAGGTCACGCATAGGGACAGCACTAATGGAGTACTTGAATCCGGAACCTTTGACGATAAGAACCGCACTGGATTCCGCATGCGCATCGAACGTGCGCAAGGAGCGAACCAGGCGGATATAACGCTGAGAGGTGGCGGTCCCTACTTTATTGACCTAGGGGTGGCACAGGCGATGAACAACCTCAAGAGCTTGCTAGAGCGTGTTATGAACTTTGCCCTTGTCACGCTAACATATACGGATGAAGCCTCGTAAGCCTTATTCCACCGATATTTCCGACGAAGAATGGGCCTTTGCGGCTCCCTATTTGACGCTGATGGACGTGCAGGCACCGCAGCGCAAGTATGAGCTACGCGCGATGTTCAACGCACTGCGGTGGATCGCGCGCGCCGGCGCACCATGGCGATTGCTTCCCAACGATTTTCCGCCCTGGGAAGCGGTGTATCAGCAAACACAGCGCTGGCTGCAAGCGGGCTGCTTTGAGGCCATGGTCAGTGATCTGCGCTCACTCTTGCGTGTGGCGCAAGGGAAAAAAGGCCAGCCGAGCGCGGTCATTTTCGATGCTCGCACGCTGCAGTCCACCTGCGAAAGCGGGCCGCGTGCTGGATACGATGGCTATAAACGCAAGAAAGGCAGCAAGGTACACATGGCCGTCGATACGCTTGGACATCTGCTCGCTGTCCAGGTGACGCCGGCTAATGAGCAGGAGCGCGCGCAAGTCCGATCGTTGGCACAAGAGGTACAACACGTGACCGGTGAAACGGTCAAGATCGCCTTTGTTGATCAGGGCTACACCGGTCAAGAACCGGCGCAGGCGGCCACGGAAGAAGGCATTGAGTTGCACGTGATCAAGCTGCAAGAAGCGAAAAAAGGCTTTGTGTTGCTGCCGCGCCGTTGGGTTGTCGAGCGCAGCTTCGGATGGGCCAATCGTTTCAGACGGCTGGCACGCGACTACGAGCGATTGCCGGAAACCTTGGCCGGTTTGCACTTCGTCGTCTTCACGATCCTGATGCTTGGAAATGCAGCCACCCTCTTTCAAAGTTCATAACACGCTCTAGACTCGTGCGTCTCTAGCAGGTAGCAATAGCAAAGCATTCATGGATTGAACAGAGCATGCCGAAATATACGATTGAAGCAAGATCACTCAATGTTCTTGGTGTAGCTGGACACGATTTCTGGGTTTTGCGCGATGAGAAGGGCAAAGCTCTATCTGAGTTACACGGCTTGGCCACTGATCGACAAACCGGCGAAGCACTTACAATAGGTACTGACGAGGCTAGGCATTCCCTTCGTGCTTGGAACCTTGCGCTCGATGGTGGCTATGCAGCCTCAGTTGGCACCGACGTGAGTCGAAGCACCTTCATTGAGGATAACCAGCAATCACGCACAGTCGCCATCGGCGATAAGGATGAGATCCTGGCGCGTTGGAACACTGCAATTAAAGCGATGCCAGAACTCAATGCACTGAATCTGAACTATCCCAAGTATGGCTTCAAGGTCTTTGGTGACACCGTTAATAGCAATTCCGCTTTCCGAACCTTTGGCGAATTGATGAGTTTACCGGTAGAGGGTTTCCCTGGCAGGGTCGAGCCGGGCCTTGGCAACCGTATGCTGTCAGAGGAACGTATAGAGGAACTGCGCTACCGCGAGCAACCAGCCCAGAACCGGGAGCTAGAGCGCACCCCGGGCAACTATCCAACACGCCAGGGTCATTCGGATCACGCTTTGATGCAGCAGATACGCGAGAAGGTCGAAGGACTAAACAGTTCCGGCCACTTGCATGCTGCAGACAATGACCGCATTAGCGCCAGCGTGTATGCGCTCGCCAAGCAAAACAACTTCAGTAGCGTTGACGAAATCGCATTGAGCAAGCAGACCAATGCCGCAGCGCCCGGCGAAAAAATCTTCATTCTGCAGGGCGCTTCAGACAACCCTGCAACCCTGCGCGCATACATGCTGACTCAGGAGGCGATACAGACGCCAGTTGAGCAATCTTTCGATAAGGTGCGAAAACTGCAAAGCAGTGAGTCGGTAACGGAGCGGGCGCAGCAGCAGTCTCCGCACCAGATTCCGGAGCAAGAAGCTCGGCAGCGGCCGACTGTGCCCTCTCTGTAGCCTCTTTTTTGCCGATAGCAGCGATGCACGACAACGCCATAAAAGGTCTATCAAAATCCCACTCCAGTTTTCACCTGAAATGCTTGTTTTCCGTGGATATCGCTACCCGTGAAGCTCGCTCGACAAACCTATCAACTGCAGGTGAGAGAGCATTAGCAGATCGAAAAAGACAGGTGTAACCCAACGAGGAGTGCCGAGGATCTGGCGCATGACGATACCTCGATTACGGGCACTGACTATGTAGCTCTGCGGCGCAATACCGATGCCATAGCCAGCCGCAACGAGTACCGTTAGCAGATCGAAGGATGTGACTGCAATACGGCATAGATGGGCGCTTCGATCATCCGTTTCTGCCTCCGTATCAAGCCCTTCAACACAAGGATCCGGATGCCAACAAATCAATGGGTAACTGAGTGTTACCTGTAATGAAATAGCACGCTTTGCGAGCAGTGGGGAACGAGCGGGCAAAGCGATGGCTAATTGGTCGCGCCACAGTGGCAGGACGGCTAGGGCATCGGTGTCTACGGGCCAACCGATGCCTAGATCGAAGGCTCCTCCAAGAATGCTAGTCGTGAGTACGTCCTGGGTGACCTCTTGCAACAGCACAGATGTTTCAGGCTCTTCTGTTCGCTGAAGCGCAAGGAGATCAGCCAACTCTGGGGACAGCACTGCTGGAGCGGCGGCAACTCTGATCATTCGCGAGCAACAATTCTGGTTCATGGTCTGCCCCTCCGGACTATGTAAGGGAAAAGTCACCAAACATCATACAAAGAGTTAAGTTTAACGTGGTTTAGTTAAGCTTAATGCGTAACGCTTTTGCCAATGCAGAAGCGCACAATGAAACCAGGACGCCCAGTGGGCGCCACCACCTATGAAGCTGAGCCGGCGATTGCGTTCGGGAAGGCTGTACGTGCCGCACGGATTGCGCGCGACATATCTCAAGAAGAGCTGGCGACCCTCGCCGGCATTGAGCGCTCTCACATGGGAAAGATCGAGCGGGGGCAACACATGCCTACATTGGCGTTGATTTTGCGGGTATCCATCGCATTGAACGACAGTGCAGCCAACCTGATGACTGCTACTGAAAGCATTCTGTACGCTGACTCAGAAGGGTGAAGTGTTCGATTTGATTGCAGCGATTATCTAATTTCTATCTTTCAAACGTGTTGTGAAGCGATCCACAGAGATTGAAGGCGCAGCACTGGCAGCTTTCAGCATGTACGTCGTAATCACCGCTGATTGATTTGCCAATGGGCGGATGACGATATCTGAATGCTTGCACGGTTCCAGCTTCGCGCCAGATGCGAGGCCAATCCCGTAACCAGCCGCAACGAGAGCTAGCATAACGTCGAGCGAAGCTGCGCGCTCGATGACGTTCGGCTTCTCATCCAAGCCTCGCAACAGCTTTGTAAAGGCCTTATCGTAGCCCTCATAGGCTTGGTGGTTCCACATGATCAATGGGGTGCGGAGAAGTTCTTCGATAGGCACTTCTTTGAAAGCGAGTAGCGGATGACGGGCTGGTATCACTGCAACCATTCGTGCATGCCAAATGGGTTCAGCAACAATGCCATCGCCAACCTCTTCTGTGTGTGTGAACCCAATGGTGAAGTCTCCCGACCTTAGAGCGTGTTATGAACTTTGAAAGAGGGTGGCTGCATTTCCAAGCATCAGGATCGTGAAGACGACGAAGTGCAAACCGGCCAAGGTTTCCGGCAATCGCTCGTAGTCGCGTGCCAGCCGTCTGAAACGATTGGCCCATCCGAAGCTGCGCTCGACAACCCAACGGCGCGGCAGCAAGACAAAGCCTTTTTTCGCTTCTTGCAGCTTGATCACGTGCAACTCAATGCCTTCTTCCGTGGCCGCCTGCGCCGGTTCTTGACCGGTGTAGCCCTGATCAACAAAGGCGATCTTGACCGTTTCACCGGTCACGTGTTGTACCTCTTGTGCCAACGATCGGACTTGCGCGCGCTCCTGCTCATTAGCCGGCGTCACCTGGACAGCGAGCAGATGTCCAAGCGTATCGACGGCCATGTGTACCTTGCTGCCTTTCTTGCGTTTATAGCCATCGTATCCAGCACGCGGCCCGCTTTCGCAGGTGGACTGCAGCGTGCGAGCATCGAAAATGACCGCGCTCGGCTGGCCTTTTTTCCCTTGCGCCACACGCAAGAGTGAGCGCAGATCACTGACCATGGCCTCAAAGCAGCCCGCTTGCAGCCAGCGCTGTGTTTGCTGATACACCGCTTCCCAGGGCGGAAAATCGTTGGGAAGCAATCGCCATGGTGCGCCGGCGCGCGCGATCCACCGCAGTGCGTTGAACATCGCGCGTAGCTCATACTTGCGCTGCGGTGCCTGCACGTCCATCAGCGTCAAATAGGGAGCCGCAAAGGCCCATTCTTCGTCGGAAATATCGGTGGAATAAGGCTTACGAGGCTTCATCCGTATACGTTAGCGTGACAAGGGCAAAGTTCATAACACGCTCTAGTGAGACGCGTGATCCTCGCGAACTCAGCCTTAGCGATGTCATGCTGGCTTTCTAGCAGTTCCCGAGCGGTGCTCCATTCGCGTCGAGCATTTCCGAGACTGAATAAATTTGACCAGAAACCGGGCTTTTTTGGCAGCTTCTCAAGCGCGTCAATACACTTCTTGAGCGCCATATTGGCGGGGCCACCTTCCTCGTTATCCAAGCGCGAGAGTTTATTTGCTACCTCAATCAGTGACTGTTCTAATACCCGGAGTTTTTCGGATTCCTCGGCAATCGTCTTCCTGATTTTGAGGATGGCCAGAATCAGCTCACGAATTCGACTGGCGTCATTGCATGCTTTGCGTTCTTCCGCCTTGACCGCCTCGTAGTCAGACACAGCTTGTTGCCACAACGCTTGACGTTGCTCCGAGGAGCGGACTGCATTCGCCTCAGCACTCACTTTGAGCCAGCCCCGAAACCCCTTCGGGCCCTTCTCTTTCTCGGGTGGAGCATCTTCGCTCTGGTTCTCGCTGTCGTCAGCGTTTTCCTTCTCGGCAGAGTGAGCCGTAAAGAGTGCTTCCACAATGTTGTCGACTTCCTCATCAGGCTCGACCTCAGTCTCCTCTTCTACCTCCGCAGCAGCCTTGTCTTTGCTGCCAAACGGGAGCTGACCATCGAAGTAACGATCTACGAATTTGTTGCGTCGTTCCTTGCTCCCCAATGCACCAGAAATCAATCCCCACGCAGGTTTGCCCGAGACTAACTCCCCCAGCTCGGCGAAGAACTCTGCTTCTGGCAACCAGCTTTCATCAATCTTGTCTCGCTGAGGCAGTTCCAACGTCACATTTTCTACAGCACCGTTGTTGGATGAAGCGACCACGATTTCGAAGCCGTACAGTGCAGGGTTGAGCTTGTAACTGTATTGCTGCTTACCACCATCGTTGGCAGCTTCGCGTCCGTCGCTTGCGAATGCATCTGATGCGCGACGTAGCTTGGCAAGCGTATCGGCGCGGCTGGTAATAATCGCTGCGATCAGGTCGCGCAACAGCGTTGTCTTGCCCGTACCAGGTGGGCCGTTGACGCCAAGCAACCCTTGACCATCGGCGAGGGTAGACTGGATTGTATTGACGGCGAGCTGTTGGGAATGTACCAGGCCCAAATGGTGTTCTGTAGGCCAACAGCTACTGGCATATGCATCCGGCATCGGTCGTCCCATCAATGGCAGCGACGCACGCTGATCGTCCATATGCAGGCGAGGCTTTGGATCGTGATGACGCAGGTACTGATCCAGTGGTTCGCTTTTCACCCCTCTGGAGATCGCATCGGCGACATCTGCAAGATCGTCCAGCAAAAAGCTGTTCAGCGGATCGTCTTCCGACTCGTGCTTGTCGGGATTGATTGGTTGTGAGCGAAAGCGAAAACGATGGTGGTCCATCTCACCAAAAAAGTCTCCCAACCCCAGGAACTGGAGGGTCCAGTGAGTCAGTTCGCGCAAGCCTTCGCTTGATACTTCCCCCTCGAACAGAGTGTTAGCGCGCTCTCTGAGGGTCTTTTGGTCGGTCTCGAACCCTCTGGTCCAATCTTTGCCAGTCAACACCCGCCCAAGAAACCACGCTTCGCTTGAAAGCACATAACTGTCATCGACCAGTCGGCCTCCCATTGTAAATTTTGCCGCAAACATGGCTGACTCGCGAAACTTGGGCTCTTGGTAACCCTGATCGGCGCCGAACATCGCATCCAGCTTCTCGGCAACGAGACGACTGTCATAAAGATGAGCATAGAGCGTGTGGCTCCATATGCGCTTCTTGGGCAGGTCCTGTTTACTGACAACACTTTCCGGGGTCCACGGAAGTAGCGGGCGCTGAATTAGAGTGTCATGGATAAAAGGTTGGTATCGATTGCTGCGTTTTTCCAGCTTGGGTGCTGATTGCGGTTGCAACAACTCGACCGCATGCCAGTACCGGACGATGCTTTCTTGATCCATCAAACTGACTTCCCCTAGAGCGTGTTATGAACTTTGCCCTTGCCACTCTAACGTATACGGATGAAGCCTCGTAATGCTTATCCGACCGACATTTCCGAAGAATATTAGACCTTTGCTGCGCCGTATTTGACACTGATGGATGCGCAGGCGACACAGCGTCAGTACGCGCTACGCGCGATGTTCATCGCACTGCGCTGGATCGCACGGGCCGGCGCACCGTCGTGATTGCTTCCCAACGATTTCCGCCTTGGGATGCGGTGTTTCAGCAAACCCAAGGTTGGCTGCAGAGTGCGCTTTCCTGCGGGCGAACACACAAAGGTTGCGGGTTCACTTCCCACTGGCCGATGCGTAGGAACCCAATCGCATAGAAGGGCAATGCGCGATCCACCTGGCGAACAGGGGCGTGGTGGTATTCCTGGAAAGTCTCAGAAGCATGTTTCTGAGTCAGCGGGCGATGCGCCCGTCAAGGCCTATAGCCCCACTTCGCGATGATGGCTTCCAAGATGGCTTGATTCGGTGCAGTCGCGCCTGGACATGTCGTCAGATACACCCGGCGTGCCGCCGCCGTGGCCGGCGGGTTGAAGGCAGGGCTCCATACCTGGATGGCGTGGAAGGTTGCGATCGGCGCTGCACATTCAGGAGACGGAGTGCCGAAGCCGGACATGCTGGACATGCAAAGAAAGACCGAGCAAGGATCAGGCGCCTGGGCGCGAGCTGGGGCGCTCAGGCCAAGGCCTAAAGTCGCAGCCAGTGCGAAAGTGGCGGCAGTCGTGCGTGGCTTCATGATAAATACCTCCCTGGTAGTGGTTGAAATGACGTGCTCGCTCAGATGTGGTGAATGATGGCACGCTTTGACTTTGGCCGGGACTCCGTGCCTGGCGGCAGAGCGCTCTCCCAACTTGACAGGGTGCCGTCCTCGTCACCGATGAACACTGCTCGTCGCGTGACTAAGCCGAATTGCGTTCCAAGGCTCCCGCCAACTCCCCGCTCCCCGCCACGGCCTCTGTCCATCTGATCAAGCTGAGGGGGGGCAAGGACGTCCATGTTTTTGCAGCAGGCTCCCCACATACCTGACGCGCATCTGTGGCGTACCCGTTTCACTGGGCTGTAGTCTGGTCACCGACACCGTTACGGCTCCCGCTCAGGTATGCTCTGGCGTCGTCAAAACTCAAGGTATTCCCATGGAAGGGCTGAAAAGTGTGACGCAGGGCTTGTTAACCGCTACGGCCTACTGTCTGGCGTTTCAACTGTCTTGGCACTGCTCACTGGATCAGTGGTACCTGCCAGCTGGCCTTCGGATCGCAGCGTTGCTGCTCGCCCCTTCTCGCTTGCTACCTTGGATACTGATGGGCGATGTCGCGGCGTTGCTCATGATTAGGGTTCCCGCGATCAGCAGTGTCGGTGTCAATCCTACCTGGGCCTACGCAAGCCCCTGGATCCTGGTCCCGGCCATTGCTCTGGTCCCTATCGCTATTCGGGCAAGGTATGGGGCAATACATCGCGCAGGAGCGTCACTGATCCCGATGCTTCTGGTCACGGCAGTCTGGGGCGCGCTCTGCACTCTGGGGACCAACATCATGCTCGATGGACCTTCGTCGGCAATCAGCGGCGTCAAGTTCGCCCGTTTCGCTGTAGGTGACTACCTCGGAATGTTGATGGTGGTCCTGCCGGTGCTTCTATGGATGCGCCGCCACGACGAAGAGACGCCCAGCCGCCTGACGCCTCATTGCGCACTGGCGGTTCTGGCGACGGCATTGATCTTTGCATTAGCAACACTGCCGCAAAGCAATGTTGCACGGTTGGGCTTAATGTCGTTGCTGATCGTTCCTGCCGTTCTACTCACCTGGCTGCATGGCTGGCGGGGCGCGGCCATTGGCGTTGTGCTGGCGAATACCGCTCTGGCATTTTCACTGGGAAATACGGGTGTGCTGGGGGCCTATGACTCAATAGGCTTTGTTGTGCAGGTGATGCTCGCAACAACGGCGACGGGACTATTCGTGCTGGGCGCGCGTATCTCCAGCACCCTTGCCGAAGTGCGCCTGCGTCTGCGAGGCGAGCAACAGGCATTGGATACGGCAAA
Source organism: Xanthomonas fragariae (assembly GCF_900183975.1). NCBI lineage: Bacteria > Pseudomonadati > Pseudomonadota > Gammaproteobacteria > Lysobacterales > Lysobacteraceae > Xanthomonas > Xanthomonas fragariae. Next base: position 3,097,828 of record NZ_LT853882.1, on the reverse strand, counting down.
ACTGAGCTACCTATGGGCTGAGCGGGAATTGCGCGAGCACGTGATCGAGTACGTCGACATCGAGGTACAGATGAACCGACTACGCCGCGACATCGAAAGTCATCTCAAGTCACGCGGACAACATGAAGCCGCTATGCGGATGATTCGCACGGGCTCTATCCAATCGAAGATGCTGCACGAGTACATCAATGCTTTGTACCCGCTGGAGATCGAGACGCATGGGCTCTATCACGTTTTCCGTTCGCCAGGCTTCGCCAGTTCCAGTCACACAGAAATCCACCCAGTCATGCTTCGCGGCAATCCCATGCAATTGTCTGTTGGGCTGCAGCTTGCCGTCTACAGATGCACCCAGCAGGCGATTGCCTGTCTGCCTCCAGCAAGGCGTCATACCATCAAGGCCAGAGTCGGAAAACTGCGCGGGCTCCAGGGCATCGCTGTATGTATTTACGGGGATAAGCCACAGATCAAGCCTGCCAGTCGGACCGCTCTTGAGAACACAGCAGAGTTGTCCAGCAGGGTGCGCTCGTATGGTGGCACCTGCCGGCGCCACCATACGGGCAAGATCAGCTTCTTTGTTTCCGAACCAACAGGGACACGATCAATTTTTAGGTACGATGAGCTAGCTGTTACCACGCGGGAGTGTCTGTAGCAGCACCGTCATACCGTCTCCTTCATATACGACTGTACCGCTCGGGCGTGAACCCGCCGCCAGGATCGTGGTGCGGTCTGCATCGATACCAACCGGCATGACCCAACGGGTACCGTCGATCCATCCGATTGCAGTTCGGACATCGCCACTAGGGCCATTGACTTGCAGATAGCGGATCCCATCTCGCTCGAACGCATACACGTGCAAGGTGCTGACAGCCGAGAGATCAGTCGCAGAGGGACGACTGGCCCCCAGCCCTGTTGTTGCTGCAGCGGGGCTATGACCGACATCCGGACAGCACGCCGCCGCACTGTATGACAGTGCAAGTCCTAGCAGTCCCACTGCCACTTTTGCCGTACGTTGGAAGTTACGCATCACATGTCCTTTCCCTCGAAGAGGGAGTGCTCGCCTGCGGTCCAGGCAGCTGCGACGGTACGCGATCCAGAGCTTTCCTCGGTTGACAGATATCGTGCGGACTCGACCGGGCACGCCATTGTAGAGGGTGGGGAATTGCCGTTCCCGGACGTCAGATTTTTCCTACCCAGGCAACCTTGTCCCTTGAGGTGGCGGCCGCTAGGCAATGAGATGACCATCTGGAGGGGGAGCAGGTGGTGGCAATCTGCCTTAACCTATGCCAGAGTTCGACCCAACCTGCCTCAATAGCACATAAGGATAATGACTCTAGCAGGCGCTCACCTCCGCACCCCCGGCGGCGTCTTTCTCGTCGCTGTGCCTGTGTCTGAACAAAATTCTCTCGCTTCATGATTGCGTTACGCGCTTGACTCCCCACCACCTACCTGGGCTGCCTATGGCCTTCCGGGCTGTGCCCTCTATATCCCTCATTTTGCTATCCCCGCCATCCATCTGCACCCAACAAGACCGACGAGTCCCGCCATGAATGACCGCTCACGCCGCTCACGCCGCTCACGCCTTTCATTTTCACGTCTCGCCGCAGGCTTGTTGCTTGCGGCCGGTCTTAGAGCCTGTTCACGATCTTTTGAGTAGAAGCGCCAAGAAGGCCAGATGGATGAACTGCAAGCTGGTGTTGAGTTTGCGCTCGCAGTTCTTCCACAGCCTTCGGTTTTTCTCCAGCCAGGCAAAACTGCGCTCGACGATCCAGCGCTTGGGCATGACCTTGAAGGTGTGCAGTTCGCTGCGCTTGGCAATCTGCACCGTGAGCTGCTCGCCTAGAATCTCTCGCACGCCTTCGGCAAACGGTACTCCGGTGTAACCACTGTCGCACAGCAGGCTTTGTACATGCGTCAAGTTTGACTGACAGCGCTCCAGCGCCCGCAGCGCACCTTTGCGGTCGGTCACCTCCGCCGTCGTCACCGCGATGGCATGGGGCAACCCCTGGGTATCAACAGCGATATGCCGCTTGATGCCCGACACCTTTTTGCCCGCGTCATATCCCTTTTGCCCGGCTGTGTCCGTGTTCTTGACGCTCTGCGCGTCCACGATCAAGAACCTGCTGAAGATGTTGCGCTCCTGTTTCTGGCGGGCCACGCCAACCTGATTTTTTGAGCGCCCGCTCCAGCAGGCTCACTCCTTCATCGTCGCACTCGCTCCACTTGGCAAAGTACGCGTGCACGGTCCGCCACTTCGGAAAGTCGCTGGGTAGCGCTCGCCATTGGCAACCGGTTCGCAGCACGTACAACACTGCGCACCACACCTCATACATATCCACTCGGCGTGGCTTGGTGCGCTTGAGCGCTTGTTCCAGGATCGGGAGGATGTGTTCGAAACGCTCCCGGCTCATGTCGCTCGGATAGGTTTTTTGTCGCATCCGCAGAGTCTGCACCAATCAGGAAAGATCGTGAACAGGTTCTTAGTGTTGGGCCCGCGAATGCAGTGGGAGTGATTGTCAATGACCCAACGTCGATGGCGAAGGCCTTACAGGAGTACGCAGAGCAGGCTAAGCGATGGACCGAGACTCTCAAGCAGTATCAGCAGCAACTGGATCACTATCAGCAGCAGCTCATCAAGCTTCAGCGGTTGAACCTAGGGACGTCCACCATGGCTGACAACTTTGCCGAACGTCCAGAAGACTATGGCCTGGAAGACGACTGTCCGGGTGCCCCAAAGACTGGCCTCTCAGGGGTGCTGCAGCAATTCAAGTCACTCGCCCCCAACATGAACGGCAAAATGGTGGAGGAGCAAATGAAGGTCTGCACACGCATGGTGCTGGCCAAAAATGCCAAGTACAACCAGTCGGTACGCATGATCAAGCGCCTTATAGAACGCAACAACCAGTTTAAAGCGATTGAGGCGCAGCGCGACAAAGGTGGCACCAGCCAAGGAGCGCTTGCTGCCAACGATAACGAAGTTCAGCGCTTCGTAGCACAAAACGCCATGGACTTGGACTACTGGCAGGCCCAGATGACGGCTTATGACAGCTACATCGCCGGGCTTCAGGAAGATCAGTCGCGAATGGCCAGAAAAGCGCTGGATGGCGACCAAAATAGCTGGCTCAAACCGCTGGGACAGCTCGTGCAGGCCGCAACGCTGAAAGCCGCGTTATCCAATTGATCGCTACACCACGACAGACAGGCAGAAGGTAATGGACGCAATTCTCCACGGAGCGATGAACTGGTTGCAGCCTTTGGCGGATATCGGCCTCGGTGAGTTCGTTTTCTTCAAACTGGTCAACGACTACTTCAGCAATGAGATTCAAGAGTTCGGCTTGGAGTTGATGAGCCGCGCTATGAGGTGGGTCAGTACGATCGCTTTGACAGTGACCACTCTGTGGGTGCTGATTCTGGGCTATCGCATCGCAACCGGGCAGTCGCGTGAAAGTGCAATGGCGACCATGATCAAGGCCGGCAAGGTCGCGATCATCATCAGCCTTGCTTCAGCTGTCGGGGTCAACGGCGCAATGCTGCACCAGACCATGACCCAAAACCTGGACAAAGAGATCCATGGCCTGTTCACGGGTGATGAAGACAGCACCGCCTCAGATGCGATCGACGAAAATCTTGCCTACACGCAGGTGGCCCTGACCGCGTTGGATGCGGTGCGCGTCGACGCCACCGATCCGGAGGCACTGGAGAAGAAAGGCCGCGCTGTCTTGATGGCGGGCTTCGGCACCGCCAGCCCACCGATGGCAGCTGGGGCTATGCTGCTGTTGTTCAAGTTCACCATGGCGTTCCTGATCGGCATCGGGCCAATCTTCATCCTTGCACTGATCTTCGACCAGACCAAAGACCTGTTCAAGAAGTGGTTGTTCTACGTGATCGGCACGCTGTTCTCGATGGCAATGCTGTCGGTGGTCACGGCGATGGTGCTGAAATTCACAGCAAAAGTAGCTGCGGCCTACTGGGCTGCGCAACTCATCACGTTGGGCAATGCAGAAGGACTGTCTAGCCAAGCCCTGCAGCAGGGCGGTATCGGATTGATCATGACCGGGCTGATCATCAGCGTGCCAACGTTGGCGGCTGCAATTTGGCAGGGTAATATGAGTAGCTTCATGCATTTCTCTGCATTTGGTGGAGGTGCAGCATCGACACCTGGACCGCAGGGGCAGCCCGCAGGGTCTTACATGCCGCAACAGGCTGCTAAAGATACTTCGGTTACACCGCCCTCATCTCTTGGTTCAGCGGGTCAGCGGATTTCCGGCACTCCGCAAGCCCCTCCCCCTCAAGAGGGTAGTGGTTCTAGAGGTATAGCTAATCAGGGCGATAGCCGACTGACTTGAGTTGAAGAGAGGTATTTATGAAATTTGGCTGGGCATTGATTTTCTCCGCCTTGTGCGCTGCTAGTAATGCTAAGGCGGAGCAAGGCTGTCCGCCGGGCCAGATTCCTGCGACGGCAAACGGCAGTATTACCTCCTGCGGTCCAATTCCCTCCGGCTATTACGAGCAGCAGGATTCTGCTGCTCCTCGACCGAGTGGTAAGTGGATAAAAACGTGGGGAGCTATAGCAATGGGGTCTATCGACTCTATTTTTAGCTACGGCGTAACTACTGGCAAGCTCTCGAAATCCGAGGCTGAAAAGGACGCACTCAATCGTTGCGCCTCCCATGGCGAAAAAGACTGCAAGATTGGGCTTGCTTATAAAAATCAATGTGCTGCTATCGCTGAGCCAAAAGTTAACGGGAAGCCATTTTCAACTGGCCTTTCAAATTTTGTGGGTGCTGGGACCACTGAAGAAGCAAGTAATGTCGCTTTAGAAAGGTGCAAAACTGACAATAGGCCTACGCCGGGAGTAGAGTGCAAGATTATTTATGAAGCATGCTCGGAGCCTATTTTCAAAGCTTATTGATAATTCCATGCTTATAAAAAGAAAAAGTCATGAAAAGGCGTGGACTGTTCGCGGCGTTTTCGCTATACGCCATTTCTATCCCTTCGCTAGCTCAGAACGGCGGCCTCTATGATTCATTTCATATTACAACAACTACCCATTGTACCTTTTGCACATCCGGTGTTCCTACGGATTGCTGGTTGCCGGTAAACACTGCGACCGGAACCTATGTTGTGACCTCTCCCAAATGCTTCAACCCCGTCTCGGCATAGATATTTGCACGCGTTTGCCCGTAAGCGCTTCCTACAGGCATCCCTCAAAGCTCGTCCCGCCCCCCTGGCCACGTTCGCCGTTAGTTCATTCGCCGTTAGTTCAATAGAGCTCTTAGGAGCGATGTAATGGATAGCGTGTTTCCCTCCCAAAACGCACATTGGTACCGGTCACCCAAGGGCGTTCGGCGCATGTTGACCATCCTGCTGATGTCAACCTTACTGACCGCAAGTTTGGTTGTCCTGGCCTATCGAACTTCATTCACGGTCCTGCTGGATCTTGCACAGTATGCAGCCTCCATCTGTGCTTTATTGCATTTCGCTATAGTTGCAATGCTGCTGGGTCTCATTGCAGGTGCTTTGACAGTTTGGAAAAAGCTGCAAGCAGAGGGAAAACATACCGAAGAACTAAAACAGCTGCGTCAGGTTATTGTCAGCGCGACTGCAATGACGCTACTAATGCTCATGCTTGCAGTAGCAGCAGCTTGCATTCCCTTGGTGATGGATGTAATGAGGGAGATTCCAGAGTTCGGTATAGTCTTCGCGATCATGCTCATTGCCTTGTTGATACATCGCGTCAACATCAACCGCATCTGTGGACGACTTGCGAACTCCATGACAGCCGCGCAACGTTCTGCAAAGCGCACGATGGCCGCATGAAAAGGAAGCTAGGAATTAAAATTGCTAGCTCTCTTGTCTTGGTTTTCTTAGCAGGATGCAACCCAATGAATACTGACTCTGAAAGACACGACACCGACGCGACCACCACCGACGGCGATCCGGTCTACCGCAAGAACCCGCATCCGACACAGGCGTACCGGATCACGATGACCATCGAGGATGCGCCGGGGCCGTTTGAGTGGGTATCGGGAACTGCGTTCTATGAGATGACGAATCGCGATGCGTGCACACCCATTGATCGCTCATTGGGCATGTCCACAAAGCAGAAAGAAGATGGGATTCCCATCAATTTCGAAAAGGTCAACGACACCACATACGTGGCGAAGATTTATGCCGATGGCATGATCAATGCTGACTACTACGGCAAGGGGATGTGCAGCTTTGAACTCAATGGAGTTGGCATCTCGCTGAAAGCAACCGGTAAGCACGAAGATACGCGCTTTCAGCCAGCGCTATTTAAGAGTGAAATTTATAGCTCAGTCCCAAAAATTACTTACTTTTGGAAAGGACGCTATCCGAAAGAAGATATCGATAACTTCCCCGATGGCGGCCGCCTTGCTATCGATCAATTCAACGATAATGCTCGCAACAACATCTTCAAAGTCACCCTGACTACTGAAAAGGTGATCCCATGAGTCTTACGAGCCAGCAGTACGCCGCACTTTCGAGAGATTCATACGACAAACCAAACGAAGTCGGAGTGGACAGCGACCCTGTAGACATCGGTGGAGTCTTTTATAAGCGTCTTGAGTACCGTGAAAGCCCCTCAGGCTATCAAGGCGTCATCTACCAACGTGTCGATACGAACGAGCTCATCGTCGCCCATCGTGGGACCGAGACTGAGCGTGAGCTCAAGCAGGATGGTGTCTACACCGATGGCGGCATGGTCGCAGCACGTCACAACCGCCAGGCCGCCGAAGCAATTGAGTTGACCAGACATGCGTTGGTCTATGCACAAAAAATCGGTAAGGACGGCGAAGCTCCCGACGTTACCGTCACCGGCCACTCCCTCGGCGGCAACCTGGCCCAGGTCACCGCCCACCACTTCGGGCTTAAGGGCGAGACCTTCAATGCCTTCGGCGCGGTCAGCCTGGACCGGCGGGTTCCCGAGGGCGGCACTGATGTCATCAATCATGTGATGGCCGGCGATGCGGTCAGTGCTGCCAGCAAGCATTACGGCCAAGTCAGGCTCTACGCTACCCAGCAGGAGATTGCCACGCTGGAAAAGGCAGGTTACGCCAATGACCGCAGTCTTTTGGACGCTCGCAATCCAGCTGTCGTCAAACCACTCGCCGACTCGCACCGCATGCACAACTTCCTGCCGGTGGATGCCAACGACGCACCAGACCGCTCGGTGCTGGAAGACCCCAAGGCGCAGCAGTTAGCCCGTCAATACGCGCCGATGATCGACAAATACCGCGATGACGTGGAAGTGTTGCGTGGTGGCTTAACGCTTGGTGCACGCGGTGGTTATGGCATGGCCGTCGATGCCATCGACCATTTACGCGGCCCCCTGGAAACCGGCGCCGGAACGACAGAGGTGGCGGCGGCACGCTGGCAAGAGGTGCAACAGCACATGCAAAGCGAAAACGCCCCTACGTATGTCGCGCCCGGCTGGAAGATGCCTATGGGCTCATCCGGCAGCGAAGTGGATGCACCGGCAGCGCCGCGTGGTCGGTTCGGTGAGCCTGTATCCGCATCGGTTCCCAATGATCCGCTTTATCACGCCATCCACAGCAAGCTCCCCGCCGGCACCTCGCCGGCCGAGGCCATGCATGCCACGGTCGAAGCCAAGCGTGTGGGTATCCTGAGTGTCCATCAGCTGCCAAGCGTGACCGCGCATCAGGACGCTGTTTGGATCGTCGGTCAAACCCCGGGCTTCCGAGTCAAGGTGGACTTGTCCGAGGGAGTGCCTCCGTTGCAGGAGAGCATCCGTCAATCCCAAGCACTGGATACACAGCGTTCGCAGCCGGACATGACCCAGCCGACACCGACGCGTGTCATGTAGGGCGATGGCCGAGCGGATCGACAACGAGGACTTCAATAAGGAAATCTAGGCCTTCGGCCCGGAGTTGATGAGCCGCGCCATAACCGGGGTGTGCACCATCGCGCTGCTGCTGCTGTTCAAGTTCACCACGGCCCTCCTGGCTGGCAGCAGGGCGGCATCGGACTGATCATGACCGGGTTAATCATCAGCGTGCCAACATTGGCCGCGGCCATTTGGCAAGGTAATATGGAACGCTGATGGCGTATTCAGCATTTGATCGTGGCGGTGCGGCAAGCCCTGGACCACAGGGGCGACCGGCAGAATCGTATATGCCACAGCGGTCATCTAGTTCTACAGATCGGCCTGCTGAGATAGCAAGTGATAAAGCCAGAACAGGATCCCGCTTTGTTCTGAATCTACTCCTTTGCCAGGTTCTCGCGGCAATGCTGGAAGAAATGAAAGCGGGAATGCATTAAATTGCCGGGATTTGGTTTTTTGTAGGGGGCGTGCATATATGAGTTTCAACGGATTTGCATTGTTATTTCTTATGATCGTTGGGTTCCCCGCGATTGCTGAGCAAGGCTGTCCGCCTGGGCAATATCCGATTGGTGGGCAAGGGGTAGCCGCATGTGCGCCGATTCCACAAGAGAATTCCATCCAAGAGCAGCCTCGGCCGCTTGGGAAATGGATTAAAACCTGGGGAGCTGTTGCACTTGATGGCGAGGGTACCGTAGGAGTTGACTACGGGAAACTTTCTAAGCGCGAAGCGCAGAAAGGCGCCATCGCTAGTTGTGTAAAAGCGGGTGGGAAGGAGTGCCGTGATTGGGCTACCTATCACAATCAATGCGCAGCTGTTGCGGAACCCTATAAGGATGGAAAATCTGTTGCTGGGAAGCTGCAGTTCGTAGGAAACGCTGAACTCGAAGAAGCTAAAGCTGACGCAGAAAAGAAGTGCGCCGCAGCCAATAACAACTCATGCCGGGTAATTTATTCCAATTGTACCGAGCAGATTTTTGAAAAATTTTGACATTCATTGGAATGCACTACCACCGGTGGGTATTGAGATGAGATTATGTAATGTCTGCTTATTGCTCCTGCTGAGCATTGCATTTTCAGCAATGGCTGAGCAGGGATGTCCCCCTGGGCAGTACCCCATTGGCGGGCAAGGTGTCGCTGCATGTGCCCCTATTCCACAAGGATCACAAGAAAATCTCGAACAGCAGCAATCACCACGTCCTACAGGCAAATGGATAAAAACTTGGGGGGCTGTGTCGCTTGATAAATCTGATGTGGGAGCTTTAGAGCGTGTTATGAACTTTGCCCTTGTCACGCTAACGTATACGGATGAAGCCTCGTAAGCCTTATTCCACCGATATTTCCGACGAAGAATGGGCCTTTGCGGCTCCCTATTTGACGCTGATGGACGTGCAGGCACCGCAGCGCAAGTATGAGCTACGCGCGATGTTCAACGCACTGCGGTGGATCGCGCGCGCCGGCGCACCATGGCGATTGCTTCCCAACGATTTTCCGCCCTGGGAAGCGGTGTATCAGCAAACACAGCGCTGGCTGCAAGCGGGCTGCTTTGAGGCCATGGTCAGTGATCTGCGCTCACTCTTGCGTGTGGCGCAAGGGAAAAAAGGCCAGCCGAGCGCGGTCATTTTCGATGCTCGCACGCTGCAGTCCACCTGCGAAAGCGGGCCGCGTGCTGGATACGATGGCTATAAACGCAAGAAAGGCAGCAAGGTACACATGGCCGTCGATACGCTTGGACATCTGCTCGCTGTCCAGGTGACGCCGGCTAATGAGCAGGAGCGCGCGCAAGTCCGATCGTTGGCACAAGAGGTACAACACGTGACCGGTGAAACGGTCAAGATCGCCTTTGTTGATCAGGGCTACACCGGTCAAGAACCGGCGCAGGCGGCCACGGAAGAAGGCATTGAGTTGCACGTGATCAAGCTGCAAGAAGCGAAAAAAGGCTTTGTCTTGCTGCCGCGCCGTTGGGTTGTCGAGCGCAGCTTCGGATGGGCCAATCGTTTCAGACGGCTGGCACGCGACTACGAGCGATTGCCGGAAACCTTGGCCGGTTTGCACTTCGTCGTCTTCACGATCCTGATGCTTGGAAATGCAGCCACCCTCTTTCAAAGTTCATAACACGCTCTAAGGAAACTCCGAACAACGCATCCCAGCTGCGCGACACTACCCACCTACGTTGAGGAATGATCCATGCAACTGACGTTTGGTCTGGGCAAGCTCCAGCAGGCCAATGAGGGGTATACCTTCAGGCTTCAAGTGAAGTGGATGCGTCCGTATGGATCGGCGGTTGTGAGTTTCCTTCCCGAAGCGTCAGGTATGGGTTGTTTGGCGGAAGCTCCCCAAATACACCCTGCCAACGCTCAAGCAGGTAGCCGTGGAGCCGCCGCGATTTGCGAGGTCCGGTTACTTCGCACGTCCAAATGTTCAGGCCATTGGCTTGCTTACGGTGTAGATGCAATTTCTCAAATCTTTTTTGCGCCCACTGCCAATCTGCCATCTCTTCACGCTTGGCATAGTCAGCGATTTGAGGATGTTCTTGTGCATAGCGCTGAAATACACCTGGGCTTACCAGATAGACGGCATCCGCCACGATATGCACCAGCGCCTTAGCATCGTTGATGACGAGTCGGCGCGATGCAATCGCCTGCTGCAGCCATGTCACGAAATGATCAGCTGACATTTGAGTTGAGATGCCATTCGACTCATCCCTAGATGGGTGGGCGCTAGTCGATATTGGATTTTCTTTCGCTGTGACGAACTCGCTCCCCTGGAGTGGCTTTCCGGGAGCTTCAGGCTTTCGCTGAAACGAAGAGTTTTCTTGATCATTAGCTTTCGGTGGATCTGGTTCACCAATCATTGCCAGCAGTTCATCCATCATATCCGGCGTGTTTTTCGCTACGGGTTGTGTACTCAAAGAAGGCTTCGATCCCAACGGCGGATTGGCTCGATCATCGGCGGTGTCCTGCATGGCCGAGTCAAGCAAGTCCGGCGCACTCTCGCCGGTTGCCTCGGCACCTTGGCCTGCTTCAACAAGCACCGTCCCCGCGTAGGCGGCCGGCCGCTCACCAGCCTCCCAGATCAGTGCGGGCGAGAGCCGCAGTAACGTAAAGGCATGTGACCAGCCGCTTGAGCTGGTCACCGTTGCACGCCAGATCGCTTTACCGTCCGGTGCGGGCTGGAGCATGCTGTGCTCTTGAAGAACGTTGAACACAGCCGAGTTGCTCGCTGGGATGCCGTCTATGCCTTGCGATAACAGGTGGGCACGCAACTTGTCCGAAACAGTCTTGCTCACCAGCCATAGCGCATCCTCCGTGAGCCAACCATCTGATGCCTCTGGCTGGTTCAGCTTCAGCTGCTCTTTTAGCAGGTAGCGCAGCCCCTCAAGCAGCTTGCGTTGCAATGCGTGTTTTGGTGCGGCCATCACCTTCGCAGGATCTCCACCGAGCTCCTGCGCAACCGATGCGCGATCAGCCTGGACCACCAATTCGCCAAGCATGTCAGCATGCTCATATTGGCCGGACAGCACGTAAAGCAACTGGGACCATAGGGCTGGATAGCTGCTGAGCCAGTCAAGCGCGGCGCTATCGAGTATCCGAGTGTAGAGCAATCCAGTCGCAGCCCCATGCAAGCGATATTCGCGACCCTCTCGATGGCGAAAACGATACGGCTGGTTCAGTGGTCCGTGCCAGGGGTGCCAGATCCTCCCATCCTGCAGCTCTACATGCAGATCGACAGCGACCTTGCCTATGTCATGTAGCAGTGCGGCATACGCAACAGCTGCAGTCCAAGCCTCCGCTTGCGCCGCTTGGTCCTCAGGCGAAGCTCCTGCGGGAAGCAGGTGCGACTGTCGCAGCTTCAACGCGAACGCAACGATTTCAAGGCCATGATCCAGCATGCCTCCCAAGTAGGCGTGGTGATGGCTTTCAGACGCTGGGAATTGCTGCACAAGAGCCGCATAGCGCTCAAGCGGGACTCCATAGAGCGAGCGGAACTGCTTGCGGGATAGAGAGGTACGCTGCCAGATATGTTCCAGAAGCTTCTGGCGTCGAGGTGTAGCCAGCAGTTCCGCTGCCGGCATGGGGTGCAACAGCCCTTTACCAAGCGCACTCTCGGTCACTGCCGCAACAGGTGGCAGGACGGCGGCCTTTCGTTGAAACAATCTGAGCATGCCTACTCCCAGTGATGATGCAGGGCAGGGATGGCCTTTTTCCTTTTCCAGGTAGCCCCATTTCCCTTGGGCACCATTCCCTTAGCACCGCCCTTCTACCCTTCTGCCTTTGGGTTACACCATTTCCGCCGATCACTAGCGAGCATCAATCGGATGTAGGCGCTCCCATTTTGCGCCTTTACCCGGCCTATCGGCTCAAGCACGCTGGCCGCAACCAGACCTCCCAAGACTGGAAGCAGCTAAAGCCATGAAGGCATCAACGCTGCCGAGGCCTGGTCAGCATTGTTTCAATGAGTTAAAAATAACCCATAATGGATAGGCACGGATCAATGCACTGGACTGCAGCGGGCCGATGCCCACGGGCGATACCACGATGCAGATTTGCTACACATCGAGGCCTGGAGCATCAGCAGCAATGCCTCGATGCGCTTGGAGGAAAGGAGCAACATGATGGTTCAGCATGAGGACGAACTACGCACCCCACCAGAGGCGAGCACCCTGCTGCGAGTGCTGAGCGCTCTTCCGTTCGGCATCGCGTGGGCTAGCTTTCCTGATGGAAAAATTCAGTACTGCAATGCGGAATTCGTTCGTCTATTCGGCCACGACGCCAGCCAATTCCGTACAGTCGATAAATTCGTGGACAGCCTCAATCTTCATGAACGGCAGCGCGAAATGGTACGCAAGCGCTGGCTAGACATCGAACGGCATCACTCGGTACATCCCGTTGGGACCGGTGATATGGAGATTGATGTCGTGATCAGCGGAGGGTCAATCCGCACGGTGTTGCACTCGGGTTTGATACTTCACGACGAGAAGCTGGCGGTAGCGATCTTCAAGGACTTTTCTGCTGTGCAGTCCAATCGCCGCCAGCTTTTGGAGCTTATCTATCGAGACGATCTGACTGGTGTTTCCAATCGGCGTGGCCTACGCGAGCGTTGGCATGCGGAGGTCTCCGAAGATCCGCAGCGTCGACTTGCATTCCTCATGCTGGATCTTGATCACTTCAAACCCATCAATGACTCCTATGGGCACGCGGTAGGTGACACCGTGCTTCAGATCATCGCAGAGCGACTGAAAGGGGCTGTGCGAGAGACAGACTTGGTATGCCGCCTCGGTGGCGATGAGTTCGGTATCTTGCTTGTTGCACCAAGTGACTTGTCTCATATCGAGATGGTCTGCAGCCGCATACTGGAGTCGGTGAATACGCCGCTTCTGGTGGACAACCTAAAACTTAGTGTCGGCGTCAGCATTGGCGCCTGCCTCTATCCCGATCAAGCTGCTGATAAGCACGAACTACTGCGGCGCGCTGACCGAGCCCTGTATCAAATCAAAAGGACTGGGGCAAAAGGTTCCTGGCGCTGGTTCACAGGAGAGCAGCCAGTCGAAGGCCTGGCTATTTCTTGAGAGTAATGCAGTCGTCATACGTAGCGGTTAGCGCAGTACCTAGGCACAAATTCCGAGTCGAATTTTGAGAGCAACTGGCGAACCAAAGGCCAAGGGGGCCGACATGAACCTTCCGAATGACAGCAGCTTAATTCCCGTGCCCGCAAGTAAGTCTTGCGAGCTCATCATGCGGGGTGTGGCAGAATTTAAGGGGTTGAAAGATCAGCGCATCTTTCTTGACTCGTTGATGTTTCAGTGCGCGCTGTTAACCCGCATGACTGGCGGAGACAAGGAATATCACGCGTTTCTGGATCGCCTTCGAGACATGAGCTTTGAAGAGCTAGAGCACATTACCCATCCTCGCACGAAGCAGTCGCCTTCAGAGCATGAGGATGACATGTCCTTGCCAGCCTGATCGAGCGCCTGCGATCAAGTCCCCACATCTCAGGTTCTGGATGCAGCCAGCGCAGCATCCAGGACGTCGGCCTGTGCAGCGAAATCAGTAGGCCGACGTTGCTTGAAAGTGATCAGGTTGGTGAGCTTCCAACGTAATGCTGGCAACTGATCGACGTGCGGGGACTGCAGCAATGACCACTCTGGCTCTCCCCTCGCCAATCCGCTCAGGAAACGTCGATGGGCCTCAGAGAGGCGTGCGGGCAATTCTTGCCGCAGCCGTGCACGAGTCTCCAGCAATACACCCAGCGGGCAAGGTGTTTCCGTCATGCCCTGAAAGGCGCGCTCGTATTCCCCGGCGATGTCTTTGTCATTGCCGAACAGCACTTCGTGCGTAGGACGGTTGTGGCCGGCCAGATAGACCACGAAGCACTCGACCATCTCATCGGTGATGCCGACCGTTTCATACATTTGCCACGTGTCGAACAGATCACGCGGATGTTGACGATCCATCGCGGCTACCAACTTCCCTGCATAAAGCTCATCCGGGGCCAGGGTGGGGACGTCGAACTCGACTCCGAAAAGATCGCGCGTCCTGGCACTCAATGGCAGTCGGGTGATCGGAAGGACGGATCCGCGAAACACCACGTTGACCTCAACCTTTACTTGAGTGCTGTCATTCTCAGCAATCAGCTTCGTGTCGCCCAGATCTTTGCTGTGTATCAGTCGTGTTTGCACACCCATCGGTGCAACGCGCTCTGCGATCGCAGCCAGCTCTTGATTAATTGCTTGAAGTGCTTGATCACGGGGAACTTGCCAGGGCAGGTACACCACATCGATGTCCACAGAAAGGCGCGGCATATCCTGTACAAACAGGTTGATGGCGGTGCCGCCTTTCATGGCGAAGATGTCATTGGCAAATACAGCAGGAGCAATGTCAAGCAGAAGTCGAACGGTGTCAGCGTAGTGCTTATCCATGGGGGTTTAGGCTCAGCAAGGTGCCATCGTCCAGTCGGCTCATCCAGCGCCTGCTGCTTCCGGTTCTGACCTGGTTGTGCTCAAGCAATAGGTCAACATCGACGACCCCTGACTCGCGTGCCCATGTCAGAAACAATCGCACGGCTTTTACACTGGTACAGCAGGAAAGCAACTGGCCAAGCAGATCCTTGCGCGGTGACCGAAGGCCATCAAAAATATTGCGGCACTCTTCGAGGCTTTGCCTCGTGCCGGCGTCATAGAGCAGCTCCAGAACGGCTCGCTCTGGCACAGCTACCTGCAGGCCTTGGGGCTGCCCTGGGGGAGTATGCAGGGTCTTTCCGGCGAGAGTATCGTCTGGCCAGTCGAAGAGCTTGGCCCCGACGTACCGCGCCGGAAAACGCTCGGAGAACCAGGTCGGTATGACGAAACGGACATCCCCCCAAAGAACGAGGATGTCCCATGACCCCAGGTTGTGGCGGACCCCCTGAAGCGCCAACGCGCTTTTCCCTCCGAGGTGCAGGCCAGCCACATGGCCTTGAAGGAAGCGAAGCGCGCCAGTGACATCGAAGTCGTCGTTCGGGAATGCGTAGACGCCATGGGCGAGGCGTACGAGCCAGCCTCCCTCCACGTAGCGGGCAGCCAGCTGTGGTGACACGCCAAATGACTCAAGCGTAGATAGACCGAACGGCGCACCACGCGGTAGCTCAGCCTGGAGGCGCTTGATTAGCTGATGTCGTATAGTTCTACTCATATGTTAAATGTAAAACACAATCTAATCAGCTGTCATCCCAAAATACATCTTTGGTAGAAAAAATAGCCTCATAGTTGAATTTTACGCATAGATCTAATCATACTTGGCCAGCATGCATTGCCTAACCAACTGACTCATGTGCCGACGAAAACTCATTGTTGGCCCCCATGCCCGGGAAAAGGCAAACTGGACCGTAGACATATCGCCCCGAGATAGGTGATAGCCATGAAGACGAACCCTCAAAGCAGCAATCCGGAGAAGATAGGTCGCTGGCTTGGCAAAGCTTGGCGCTCATATGTCCAGGTCGAGCGGAGACTCACGATATCGCTCTCATCCAAGGGCGTTCCAATCGGTTTAGCGGCAGTCTTGTTTTGGTTTGTGAAGGCCGCGGCAGTGGCTGTACTGCTCTACACCGCATTCTGGCTCACGCTGTTGTTAGCGTTTGCGGTGCTACTTGCTCGCGGACTTGCGGGGCGAGCCTACGGCCCCGATGACTCGCTAGAGCCGCGCGAGGAAATGCGGCACGGAGAGGCAGGATTCGGGCTCTATTCCTCCGAAGGCCACCGACTTGACCCGCACGACCCCAATAGTCCCTACGATAACTAGGGGCAGGCCGCATCCGGGATCAGCGGATCAGTTTGTTGGTGCCCGATGCTGCAGCGTCCCTTGCATCCTTGCTACCTGTGGCGAGGTTTTGAGCTATCACACCTGCTCGTACTCCGACCCAACCCAGTGCAGCAACCCAAAATGTTGGCAGGACCAGAAACATCGTCCCCATCACAAACATCAGCAGCAGGTCGCCAAACGCGTTGTTTAAGCCTGCTAGCGGGTCAAAGTTTGCATGCGGCCGGTTGTAGCCGAATCCCCACCCATAAAGCGCGTCCAGAATGGTGCTGTCGATCCAACGTGCGAGCTGGAACCAGAAATCCACGAAGAACAATGCGAACTGCACGATGCTGACAGTCACCAACGTTTTCAGGTCGTAAGTCCCCACCACTAAAACCAGCGGTATGCAGATCACCAAGGCCATCTTCAACAGCGACAGCACCATCGGCAGAGCCTGGCGCACCACATCCATTGCCGGGAAAGCTGCAAGCGAACCGACCGCAAGGCCAACATCGCTGGCTGCACGATTGACGACGTTGGGCAATGTCTTGTCAATCTGACCGCCATAATCGGTGTAGACCGAGCCCTGATTGAGCTTCTGCTGACGTGGTGAAGCAATCGCTCGAATCACCGAGTCATCTACCTCCTGGCGGCTCAAAAAGCCTGCCCAACCAGCCACCCGATTGAGCAAGCTTGGATCGACTTGGGACAGCAATCGAGCGCGTAATCCGTTGCTGCTATCGCTCCACCACTGGCCACATGTCGGATAGCCCGCGCCGCTGGGCACCTGCGTAAGCCCCGCATCCCGGTTGCTCTCGTAAGCCCAGCCGTCTCGCGGAGTCTTGGCGTGATAGGTGTCGTAGAAACCGCTGGTATCAACGAAATACGATGAGCCGATCCAAGACACATCATGCATTTGCGTGTCATCGAGCTGCGGGCGGTTCATGAACAACTTGGCACGCGCCGGCCCGTAACAATCGCGCGTGAAGTCAGCAACTTCCTGAGCCAGGACCGGATCGTCAATGCGCGTGGCGTTGATATCCATTCGAATCTGGCGCACGTCGGTACCGCATGGAATTGCAGCGACTGAAGCTCCGGTGATTGCGCGCGATACTGCGTGTACGAAAGCCCACCAGACCGGCAACTTGGCACTCTGATTGTTGAGCGTGCTGAAAGATTGCGACCAACCGGTTGCTGCGGGTTCGGGCATGTTGACCTGACACTGCGTCGAACGTGTAGTGTTTAAAAGTAACAAACCGGGAGAAAGTGAGAGACATCTCACTTAAAAAAATGAACGCAAGTTAAACGAGGGTGGGGTTTGCCTAATCTAATCATTCTTAAGAGCCTGTTCACGATCTTTTGAGTAGAAGCGCCAAGAAGGCCAAATGGATGAACTGCAAGCTGGTGTTGAGTTTGCGCTCGCAGTTCTTCCACAGCCTTCGGTTTTTCTCCAGCCAGGCAAAACTGCGCTCGACGATCCAGCGCTTGGGCATGACCTTGAAGGTGTGCAGTTCGCTGCGCTTGGCAATCTGCACCGTGAGCTGCTCGCCTAGAATCTCTCGTACGCCTTCGGCAAACGGTACTCCGGTGTAACCACTGTCGCACAGCAGGCTTTGTACATGCGTCAAGTTTGACTGACAGCGCTCCAGCGCCTGCAGCGCACCTTTGCGGTCGGTCACCTCCGCCGTCGTCACCGCGATGGCATGGGGCAACCCCTGGGTATCAACAGCGATATGCCGCTTGATGCCCGACACCTTTTTGCCCGCGTCATATCCCTTTTGCCCGGCTGTGTCCGTGTTCTTGACGCTCTGCGCGTCCACGATCAAGAACCTGCTGAAGATGTTGCGCTCCTGTTTCTGGCGGGCCACGCCAACCTGATTTTTTGAGCGCCCGCTCCAGCAGGCTCACTCCTTCATCGTCGCACTCGCTCCACTTGGCAAAGTACGCGTGCACGGTCCGCCACTTCGGAAAGTCGCTGGGTAGCGCTCGCCATTGGCAACCGGTTCGCAGCACGTACAACACTGCGCACCACACCTCATACATATCCACTCGGCGTGGCTTGGTGCGCTTGCGCGCTTGTTCCAGGATCGGGAGGATGTGTTCGAAACGCTCCCGGCTCATGTCGCTCGGATAGGTTTTTTGGCGCATCCGCAGAGTCTGCACCAATCAGGAAAGATCGTGAACAGGTTCTAAGAAAACAGTTAGGCAATCCGAGTTCACTGTGTTCTGCCTTAGCAAACTCCCGAAACGCAGTCTCAGCTTTTGAGACATAAGTAGTCTGAGATAGCGCTCGGAGACCGGAGCTTATGGGCGTCCGGATCTGCAAGGCTGTGCCTTGGTTCTCTTGATTAACTACTAATGGAGTTCGACAAATGGGCATCCCGTTCGATGTATCTGGCGTGGTCGGTAGCCTGGTTGCAGCAGCTGTTCTCATTGTTGCGAAGTGGGCGTTCGATAAGCTTAGCTTTTGGGATGAGAAATTTGGCTTGATGATCAATCGAGCTGAACTGAGGAAGATTGAGTTGCTCAGGGCTGACCCTGTCCACATCACGCATTTCCTATTGCTTCAAGGCATTTACTGTTTCGGCGCATTGGCTATTGGGCTGATGCTGCTGCCGCTGGCCTTTATGGATGGTGGCATGAAGCTACTCACGCCAGGACTGTGGTGCGTTGGTTTAGTGATTTATTTTTGCGTTGTGTTCCCGGCAGGCATGATGGTCCGCGTGCGGAAGGGCGATGCATACATCAAGCGTCAACAAGAGCGCATTGCCCGAGCTGAAAAGCGACTTGAACTCCGCCGGCAGCGAAAGACCCCATAGCCCTGCTTGAAGTAATGATGGTCACCTGGTTTTCGCCAAGTCAAGGCTAGCGTTATCCCACCGCTCAACATGGGTAATACATGAAAATCTTCATCAGTTCGCTTATCACGGGAATGGAAGCCGAGCGAGCAGCGGTCAAGCAGGCCATCGAGCTTTTCGGTCATGAAGCCATCATGGCGGAGGACTTTGGAGCGCGTGCCAGCTCTCCCCAGGTCGCATGCCTCAATGGCGTGCGCGAGGCGGACCTCGTCATGCTCGTCCTTGGGCCTCGCTACGGAGCCAAGCAGGCAGGAGGCGTCTCGGCTACCCACGAGGAGGTAAATGAGGCCCGGAACCGTAAGCCGCTCCTGATGTTTGCGCAGTCCGGCATGGAGGCGGAACTGGATCAAGCCGCACTGATTAAGGAGATTGGCAAGTGGCAAGGTGGTCAGCACTGGGATGGCTTCGTCTCAGCAGATGACCTAGGCCCAAAGGCGGCGCGCGCTATCCATAAGTTCCAGCTGATGCAAGCAGTTGCCCCCCTTGACCCAGCAGGACTGCGCGATCGTGCACTGACACTCTTCCCACGGATCGAGCGCGGCTATCAGCAAAGTGGCACGGTCTTGCAGCTTGCTGTTGCAGCTGGACCGGACTCAACAGTGCTTCGCCCCGCCGAGATGGAAGCTCAGCCCCTCCTTGATGCCATGCAAAAGCACGCACTCTTTGGAGCCCCAGCCGTTTTCGATCGGAGCCTAGGGATGAAGGCGGGCTTGAACGGTGAGGCGCTCGTGCTGGTCCAGGAAGCGCAGCGCAGTGACGGCGCGTCGATCCGACTTTGGCCCAACGGAGATGTCCTGATCAGTTTGCCTGTTCCGCCACCAGAGCGCGGCATGGGGCTACCAGTCGTCTTGGAAGAAAGCGTCGCTGAGAAGCTCGAAGCGGCGATCGCCTATGCCGCCTGGCTCCTGGGTCAGATTGACCCCACCGAACGGCTTAGCCATGTCGTTTCTGCTGTGCGATTGCTGGGAGAGCATGCCGGCGCTTGGAGGACCCGCGCAGAGCACGAAGCAAGTCCCAACAGCATGCAAGTGCCTTGGAGACAGGGAGAGCATCAAGAACCGGTACTTCTCACGCCAGCCCACCAAGTCAGGCAAGCGCTATCCATGGACATGCAGCGAATCGTAGAAGATCTGGTCGTGCTGCTGCGCCGTCGTTGGATTAACTGAGATCCAGTAGGACATCAACCGGGAGAAATCAATGAGCGTTCCCGCACAAGCTTTTGCAGATCGGCTGCCCAATGATCTTTGGCCTGGCAGCATCTTTCTTTTCCGAGAGAGTTGGGCGCTGTTGGTCAACAATCAGCAGGAAGAAGTTGAGCCTGTCCTCGCATTCTTGGTGCTCCAAGGCGAGCACACAGGCTCGCTCTTCAAGATAGGAAAAGGCATGTCACCATGCCTGACTCTGGCCGAACCGTTCGGATGGTTCGCATCAGTGAAAGAGGGGGTGCTCCCGGCGCATGACGTGGTGGATACTGCATCACTCTCACTCACGTCAGATGGACCGGTCGTGGCGGGGCAGATTCCCGACCAATGCGGTGACAAGATCGCGTTTGGCATGCATGGACAGCCCCTTGGTGACCATCCCCGTGGTGCGGTCAAGCGCTTTGCTACATGGAGTGTTGAGCTTTGTCATCCCGCCCAGCCTTTCGTGAGCTTGGGGCGGATCTTTGAGGTCGATCGAAGTATGTCCTGATTCCATAACAGGCAAAGTAGAACGCTCGAAAATAGCTGTCTTACGCTCTTGAGCCTTGCTAAATCTTGAGTCAGAACTGATGAACTCTGACTCAGGAAACACACATGGCCATCTATCACACCCGCATCAAAACTTACAGCCGAGCCAAAGGGCATTCGGCGCTTGCCGCAGCGGCATATCGCGGTGGCTACTTGCTCACCGATCCCAAGTCGGGTGCGCGCCACGACTACGGGGTAGGGCGGGCATCATCCAGTCGCGTTGCCTGGCACCACCTGGTTCGCCGGCATGGGCGGATGACCCGCAAGCACTTTGGGCCGCTGCAGAAGCCGCAGAGCGACGCCGCAACAGCACCGTTTGCCGAGACTTCGCGGTTGCGCTGCCGCACGAACTCGATGACCCCAAGCGCTGGGAGTTAGTGCTCGATATCGCTCATCGCCTGATTGAGCGCTTTGGCTTTGCGTTGCAGGCCAGCCACCATCGCCCGACCAAAGATGATCCGCGATATTTCTATTGCCATCTGCTTGCCACGACGCGAAAGATGGAAGCCTCGGGGCTGACGACAAAGACGCGTGTGCTAGACGGGCGCATCAATGGCAAGAAGGAAATCGAATGGATCCGCGCCATGATCGCTGATCGGATCAATGCACACCTTGCCCAAGCTGGCATTGGCAAATCGGTTGAGCATCGGCCCTTGACGAAACGCTTAGAAGCGACGCGAGGCAACGGGATCTATGTCCAAGGCCAGGAAGGCTTTGAGCAGCTTCTGTCCCGCTACCGCCAAGAGGGGCGACTGTTGAGCGTGCCGGATGGCCACACGGCGGAAGAGGCCCAGCGAGAGCGTCATGGGCCGGACATGGACACTTCTGTTGATGAGGCTTCGGTGGCGCAGATGCCCATCATGCTGTCACCCACTGGCGGGCTCAGTTCAAGTAGGGACGACGAAGCTCTGTCAGCAAACCAAGAAGATCGAAGCGGCCATCAAGATACGCATTGAGGGCGTTGGCCATGTGCTGATCAACGCCAAAGCCAGCCGCATGCTGTTGGGCGATCCAGCCTTCAACATGGGCTTGGCGGAGTTGATGTTCTTGGTGGTCCAGAGGTAAGGCTTGCTGGCTGACGGAAGGAGGCATGGCGAAGAATCCAAGTGGCTGATGCACTTGATTCGTAGCACAAAGCGGATCTTCGTCAAGCCGCCCTTAGCCGCTCGCAAAACGAGCGGTCAGAGCTTCTCGCCCTCATTGATCGCCTGATTCAAGATCTCATACCACTGGTTCATCTCGCGCTCGCTGCCGAACTTGATCGTCCAGACTGGATGATCCACATCTCGAACGCTGACCGTGATCGTGCCTTCCCGCCTTGAGTTGTGCCAGTGCTTCTCCCAGGAGCGAACATCCATCAACGGGTAGATCTTCACTGTCCTCCCGACACGAATTTTCAACCGCGACCGCTCAATCGAGATCGCCAAAGCGCCTTGTCGCCCAAAATAGAAGCGATCAAACTCCCGCCCAAAGACCTCTCGCTGGTTGCGCAATCGGTCAGCCCGATTGACGGCAAAGGCGACCAGCACCGCTGTGCCCAGGACAAGTAAGATGAGAAACGTGCTAACGGTCATGTGAACTCCTGAGAACAGAAAGGGACCATCGTTGATTGCAGACGGATGGCTATTGGACGCGGCCGGTGATCTTCCAAGTGCCGCCCACCTTGGTGAAGGTGTAGACCCCATCCATTTGATGACCAAAGTCCCGCTCCATGGCTTCAACCTTGGCACTTACGTCACAGGTGTAGCTGGGCGCACCTTCCGCCTTCGTGCACTGATTGCTCTCGAAGTCTTCGATGCGCGCCTCTTCATTGCTGTTCGCTTTGACGAACTGCAAAAAAGCGTGCTCCCGCTCAGTCTCAGCGGGGCCGCCGCCCGAGCAGCTGGCCAAACAGACCGACATCAGGCCAACCAGGGCCAAACAAAGCTTTGACATGTGCATCTCCAAAAGAGGAAGGGAAGAGCGCTGGGGATCCACCAGACCGACAGGTTCGGATGCCCTGATTGCCGGCATGCTCAATGACTGCAAGCCTCCGCACACCGGCAGGAATGACCGGTGTTGGTGCTTGGCAGTCACAGTTGATTGGCTGACGGAACCATGTTACTGATAAAGTAACAGACAAGGCAAGTCGGAGACCTCATGCTCAAACACGTCATTGCATGCTTGTGGTCACATTTTGGATCTGGACGACGCTCGTCTCATCTTTGCCAACCGCCTCCGTCATGCGCGCCAGAAGGCCGAGCTGACCCAGGAAGCCTTGGGGGTTGCCGCTGGACTGGCACCTGAGGTGGCCAGGACACGCATCAATCGTTACGAGAAGGGTGTCAACGAGTGCGATTTGCGCACCGCCAAGCGCCTGGCCGATGCCCTCGGCATGCCACTGGCTGCCTTCTTCGCCGAGACCGATGAGTTGGCAGACGCCATCCAGGCGCTCGCCAAGCTCTCCGTCGAGGAGCAGCGAAAAGTCGTGGCCGAATTGCAGCTCAAAGCCAAGCGCAGCGATCCCTCTGGCGCATAGTGAGAAGGTCCTTGCTGGTGTCTTGGCATGCGTGCAGATCAGACAATTCCTACACAGATGCCAACACCCATCCGATCTGAGCGGGCGATGTGATCCTGTAATCTTGCGAGCGGACGGTCGTTTTCAAACAAGCCAGGGATCACAGATGGAAGGCAGCGCGTCATGACCGGCAAGACCAAGCTCAGTGTCGCCATCGCGCTCTTGCTCATCGCCCTCACCGCAGGGGTCTACCTCTCCGGTCAGTTGATCTTGATGCTGTTAAAGGTGGCTGGGCCGCTCAGCGTCGACACCTACCGGTCTTACGTCAAAGCGCTCGACCTCCCGCAGTTCGCTCCCTATGCCACCAAGATCAAGCTGGCTGGCGCCATCGGCTTTGGTGTGCCGCTGCTGGCCTGGATCGCATTGCTGATCCCGCTGTTCAAGCCGAAGGCCGCCGCCTTGCATGGCGACGCCCGCTTTGCCTCCGGCAGTGATCTGGCCAAGAAGGACATGCTCAAACCGTCGCCAACCGGCATTGTGGTTGGGAAGCACGGTGGCAAGTTGGTGCGCCTACCTGGGCAACAGTTTGTAATCCTGGCCGCGCCCACGCGTTCCGGTAAGGGGGTGGGCATCGTCATTCCCAATTTGCTCGACTACCAAGGCTCAGTGGTGGTCCTGGACATCAAGCAGGAAAACTTTGATCTGACTTCCGGCTGGCGCAAAAGCCAAGGCCAAGAGGTCTTTTTGTTCAACCCCTTTGCCGAAGACGGGCGCACCCACCGTTGGAATCCACTGAGCTACATCTCGCCGGATCCGGCGTTTCGCGTGTCGGATCTGATGAGTGTTGCGGCGATGCTCTACCCGGATGGCTCTGACGCCCAGAAGTTCTGGGTGAGCCAGGCCCGCAACGCGTTCATGGCGTTTACGCTCTATCTGTTCGATAGCCTCGATGATCAGATCAAGCGCAAGCACCCGAAAGAGACCTGGATGTTCCCAACCCTTGGGATGCTCTATCGCGTGTCGTCTGGGGATGGGAGCGACTTGAAGGGCTACCTCAAAAAGCTCTCGCAGCGCGACTTCCTGGGACGCGATGCCAAGATGGCCTTTGACAACTTGCTCTCGCAAGCCGAAGAGACGTTCGCCTCGATCATGGGCACGTTCAAGGAGCCGCTCAACCAGTTCATCAATCCGATCCTGGATGCTGCAACCAGCGGCAACGACTTCCTGCTGACTGATGTGCGCAAGAAGAAGATGAGCATCTACATCGGCATCCAGCCGAACAAGCTGGCCGAAAGCCGCTTGCTGATCAACTTGCTGTTTAGTCAGCTCATCAACCTCAACACGAAAGAGCTGCCGCAGAACAACCCGGCGCTCAAACACCAGTGCTTGCTGCTGATGGATGAGTTCACGGCAATTGGCCGGGTCGACATCATCGCAAGCGCGGTGAGCTACATGGCCGGCTACAACATCCGCTTGCTGCCCATCATCCAGAGCATGGCGCAGCTGGACGCGACCTATGGCAAGGATGTCTCGCGCACCATCATCACCAACCATGCGTTGCAAATCGTCTACGCCCCACGCGAGCAGCAAGACGCCAACGACTACTCGGACATGCTTGGCTACACCACGGTGCGCAAGAAGAACAAGTCGCAAACCAGTGGCAAGCAAAGCAGCGTGTCCTACTCCGAAACCGAGCAACGCCGTGCCTTGATGCTGCCGCAAGAGTTGAAAGCGATGGGCTTTGACAAGGAGGTCTTTCTCTATGAAGGCATCCCAAGCCCGGTGCTCTGCGAGAAGATCAAGTACTACGAAGATACCTACTTCACCAAACGGCTGCTACCAAAAGCCGAGGTGAAGAAGTTATCTGCCGCCGTCTCGGGCTCATGAAAGTAGCTCTTGACGAAAAAATCCAAGCCATTGCCGGGAAATGAAGATGCCATTTGTAAATGAATTTATTCCTGAGCCAGATGTTGTTAAATACGACCTAGAAGCGATCGACAGAGGCTTCGTGGTCGGTGGCACCAATGCGAGAGACTGGACAATTGATCGTGATCGCGACATGTATTTGCGCAATGTCGCAAACGGTGGCGGCACCGAAATCGAGGTCAGAAACCAGACAAAGTTCTCCTTCTATTGGCATGGCGAGCTCCTGACGCTGAGACTGGATTTGGTCGACGGTGGAGGCGCGCGAGGTCAGCCCGGCTGGTCCCATTGGAGACTTATGTGGATCAATGGTGGAGAGGGACTGCCTGAGCATCTCAAGGCTGACAGGGAGCAATTCATAGCTGACCTCAAAGAAGCCTTGCTTGCATACAAGGATTTTGGCGTCCATTCCAGGAACACGGACTACCACATCGTTTTTGAAGTCGATGAGGGGTGCTTGGTGTGAATGGCTCGATATCTGCCCAGGACGCAATCGATAGAATTCGTCAGAACCCTGGCGATTACCAAACACCAGAATCGCTGCGGTCGCTCGCCGCGCAGGTGGATGCAAATGCCTCAGGCAAGGTCACTGTTCTTTACAGTGGCCCGGCAGCGAAAGACATCTGGTCGACTGATGTCATTGGGTCGATGATCGATTCTGGCGAAGACATCCGGGTTATCGATAAAAGTCAGGCATCGAAGTTTCTTAATTCCCGTGAGTTCTATACCGCGCTCGCCGACATCTACGAAATTTCGCCTCGTGAGCTGATAGACGGGTCTCATCGTGGGCCTGCCACAGAGTGGCTTTACCACCCTACGCAAGGTCCTTGGGCAGATGCGTCTGGACGGTTTGCAGATGCAACCGTAGGTGAGGTTCATGCCATCGTGGGCGACGCTCAGCCAAGCCGTGTCTTTGGCGAAATTGAAGTGCCTCGCATTCTTGCCAATCCAAACGTCACCTCGATTGAGGGCCTTCCACGTGAAGCGCTGGCCGGTGTGAAAGACCGGCTCGGTCAGCAAGCAGCCTTTGAACTGATCGTGGCCCGTGCGCGTGAACACGAAGGCATGCTGCGCATCCCGGCCAGTGATGATGCGCTCCGCGAGAACAAAGTTCTGAGGCTCGACAACAGAGAGTATTTTCGCGGAACGGCCATTGAGGGAACATCAAAGGCGTTAGACCAGAGCACGCTTCCGCTCAGTCAGCGTATGAGCCCGCCAACCGAGCATGCCCAAGCGGGTCAGCAGCGCTGGGATGAGTGGCAGGGACGCAATATCCAGACCACGCCTGAGCCTGAGATCCCAGGCTTGCGTCGCGCCGGGATGACAGCAGGGCTTACGGGTTTGGGTGTTGCTGCCACCGCCTACGACGCGTCTCAAACCGGCGAGCGTGTTGGCACGCTGTTGGCACAAGACAACCTCACCGCTGCGCGCTCGGAAGCGTTGCACTTTGCTGCCCGGGGCGCGGGCGGCTGGGCAGGCGGCGCTGCTACCGCTGCCGTTGTTGGCACCACCGGTGCCGGCCCCGTCGCGCTGGTGGTGGCTGATGGTTATCTATTCAGTGCCGCTGCCGACAAGGCCGTGACGCTTTGGGACAACCGTCAGATCTATACACAAACCGACAAGCAGAGCGTGAGTTGGGAGTCCAATGGCAGCCAGTGGCTTCGCCAAGAAAAGGCAGACCTGCAAAACGATGGCGCGGATACCCCACAGAAGCAGGGCATGTTCGCGCTGCCTGAAAAAGCGCGCGAGCTGAACTATCACGCAAGTAGCGAAGCGACCGAGCAGGCGCTGGGCAAGGTGCAACCCAGTAATCCCTATGTGCAGCCATCCAGTGAGGCAGATGCGGCGCATCTCTACGCACGGGATTGGCGGCATGATCCGGCAAGTGGCCAGTGGTCACGGATGATCGCCGACGAAGTCGATCGGAACGATCGACCTGTCTGGACAGTTGATCCAGCGAGCCCTGAGCGCAATGCTGCACTGGACCAGCAGGCAGCCCAGGTGGTGGACGCCAACATTGCCCGTGGCCCAGCTGCGATTGCAGCGACCTATCAAGCTGCTTATCGGCGCAATGGTTGGGACGACTTCGGCCCCGTGCCAGCGGCCGTGCAAACAGCCTTGAACCCAGACTCACTGCAAGCATCGGACGGCAAGCAGTATCAGCGCGATATCCAGGGTCAGTGGCGGCATGATGGTATTGCTGCCGAAGGCAATGTCCCGCTGGAACTCAATGCAACGCGTGAGCGCTTGCAACCGGCGTTGGAGCAGCATGCGCAGGCAATGGCACAAATGCCCGCGCGGCAAACGCCAACGCTGCAGCAGCAGGACCAGGCCAATACCGAAGCGACCTATGCCGCCTATGGCGTTGCGCCCAATGCCCAGACTGCAGGCGCGATCCAGCTTGCGGTGCAAAAAACCCGTGAGGCAAACGGGATTGATGCGGCGACCAGCTCTTTGGCGTTGGAGCGTGATGCGACCGGCCAATATTCGGTGGACAGCCCCATCCAGCATCTGCGCCGTGACGCCGATGGTGTGGTGCGCGTTGCGGCAACCACCAGCACTGATGAGATCCATCAGGCGCTTGGCGAAATGCAATCGCTTCGGCAAGAGCAACCACCTTCGACGGGTGCACCCGAGCTGCGCATTGATGCGCAATCGCCCCAAGAACGTGACGCCTATGAGCAAGCCTTGCGGGAGGCCAATCGGCAGGGCGTTTCGACGCAAGAAGCGCAACAGGTCGCAAGTTTCGCCGCAACGACGGTCACCGCTCCGCGTGTAGACGAAAGCCAAGCGCCTCAGGCAGCCATTGACGTGCAGCGAGATCGAGACGTTGCACGCACACCCGACGCGCCTGCTGCTGCTGCGGAGATGGCAACGCCTGCTCCGGTCGTGATGCCTGCATCCGTCAACGCGCCGCTGCCAGAAGACGTGCGCCCGGTTGCCAAGCCTGCCGAACCGAAGCCCGAGTCTGTCCCGCAACGCGAACCCCAAGAAACCAGAACACCTGAGGTTGCCGCACCCCCGACAGCCGGTGCAGTCCAGCCTAATGCAGAGGCAGTAGACCCACCCACGGCAAGCGCATCTGCGCCGAGCGTCGGATCGCCTTCATCAGCTCTCACGCCTCGTGAGGAAATCCCAACCCGGGCAACTGTTCCAGCGCCGCCGTCATCGCATGAGGTGGAAGGGCTGCGCCTCGGCGACCGGGGACAAGAGGTCGAGTTCTTGCAGTATCGATTGCAGCAAGTGGATGCCCGGGGGCCAAACGGTCAGGCCGTGCCGCAAGACGGGCACTATGGTCCAGAGACCGAACATGCGGTAAGGCGGTTCCAGCAAGACCAGGGTTTGCCTGCAACGGGCGTTGCCGGCCAAGACTTGGATGCTGCATTGTCCCAGGCACAACACGCGCGCCGAGAAGCTCTGAAACCCACGGAGCCTGCATCGGCAAATGCAGCAGTGGAGCAGGGCAGCGAGCAGCAAGCCCGAGTAGGAATGCCGCAGAACGACGCGCCATCGGCTGTTCTATTGCAGGCAACGCAGCAAGAGGCGGTGCGAGCGCCGTCGCCGGCAATCCCAACACAGAGCGAAGCGCCGGCAGAGATCGTCTTGCCTGAGCGCACGTCGTCCTCCTATACGTCATCGCCGAGCTTCGGTGGGGCTGGCGGGCGTTCAAACCCAGGTATGAACGATGAGGATCGGGTCGAGCAAGCGAGACCCTCTCAAGATGTCCCTCAGCAGGGGTTTCCCTCGGATCATCGGGACTACCCCTTGTTCTCTGCCATCCAGGCGCAGCTCCCGAGGGGCACATCTGATGAGAAAACGGTCGAAGTGCTCCATGCCGTCAAAGAGTCAGGGATCGAGCGCGCGGATCAACTCCGGAAAGTGATCATCCAAGATGATGTCGCCTTTGTCTTTGGAAAAACGCCCGGCTTTCACTCGGAAACTTCGCTCAACACGCCATCGCCTGGCATCAATGAGACCTTGCAGAAGACGGAGGCATTGGATCAACAACGGACGCAGGAGATGGTGCAATTCCAGCGCGAGCGCGGGGAGATCGACAAGAACCCAACAGGCCCTGTGATGACGCTTGCTGCGCGCTCTCAGCAGCAAATGATGTCAGACGCGTCCAGTGGTGATGGGGGCGGTGGCTGATGTGGTGGAAGCCTAGGATCGGCGTGATAACGATTGGGAGCAGCACGTGCTCTAAGTTGATGTTGACGCGTTCTCTGCGCTATCCGCCGTTGTCCGACTCCGCAATGTGTGGCTGCGCTTTGCGCAACGAACCTTCGCTTGACGCAAACCTTTGTTGCTGAAAAAGCAGTAGCGTGGGGCTTGCAACCTTAGGTTTGGCGCCAATGCCAACGCCAGATCAACAAAATGCAAATGTAATTTTAATGTCTGCGCGGGTAGCCTCAACTCACGCAAGTTGTGCAGTAGATCTCGAAGTGTAGGTGCTATGGATAGCGAGTCACGTCAGACGGATGACGCAGAACAACCGCTTTTTCGCAAGCGGAAGGGGCCAGAGACAACTTCCACACTCGGCGACCTAAAAGATGCGTTTCCCTCGTCCATCCGGATCTGGATTGGCTGCGGCTGTGCGCTTTTCCTCTTGCTGGCCACGTTTGTTCTGACCGCGTCCTACTCCAAGCGGGAGCACGTGTCGGGCCAGATCATTTCCACGCATGGGCGAGTGGACATCCGCAGTGGAACGCCTGGCCTCATCCTTTCAACGACATTGAAGCCTAATGCCTTGGTCAAGAAGGGCCAAGTGCTCGCGGAGCTGTCAGCCGACATTACCGACGAAGCGGGCCGCTCTCTGTCCGATGAGACGATTAAGCGTGCGCGCACCCGATCAGAAGAGCTGACCAAGGAGCAATTGCAGGCGCATGACTTTTCCGGCCAGCGCGAGCGGGAACTGACGCGTCAAGTCGAAGAAACGAGCGGTGCGATGCAGGAAGTCGCTCGCAAGATCTCAATCTTGGAAAGGAAATACGCCAAGAACAAAGAACTGTTGAAGACCATTGAGCCGCTGCTTGCTGAGAAGTATGTGTCCAAATACACCTACCTCACCTACGAAAATGCCCTCTTGGATGCAGAGGCGCAGATCCAGGATGCCCGCGCGCAGCAGTCCACACTTCGCAATCAACGTGCCGCATTGCTGGGTGAAATCACCGAGATAAAGACAACGGCCAGCAGACAAGCAAGTGAAATCGAGCGCGAAAAATCCACGATCGAAGATCAATCGAAGATCAAGTGGCCAGAGCCAAGTCTGACCGGCTGCAAACCATTACCTCACCCTTGAGCGGCACTGTTGCAGCAATCTATGCATCCCAAGGTCAGCGCATTGGCACCGACTCGATCATCGCGTCCATCACCCCAAGCGAGTCGGTATTCGAAGCTGAAATTCTTATTCCTTCCAGGGCCATCGGACATGTGACGGTCGGCACCGAGGTGCTGCTCAACATCGCCGCATTCCCGAAAGCAAAGTATGGCGCCATCCAGGGGCGCATCGCATCGCTGTCGACGCAAACGAGTCCGCTCGGTGAGTTGGAGCGCCGCTATGGTCGCCAGTCGCCCACTGAGCCGGTTTATACGGCCAAGGTGGCCTTGCCTTCTCAAACCATCGGAGTCGCCCAAGAAACGAAGTCCTTCCTGCCGGGGATGGAGGTGGACGCGGAGCTGATCTTGGAGGGCCGCAAGATCTGGGAGTGGATGTTTGACCCCTTCCAAACCATGGGATCGCGCTTGACGGGTGAAAAGCGATGAAGGACGTCTTGACACCATCCGCCAATGGCGATGCCGAGCCGGATCGCTCTGCTGAACCAAGCCTGGTGTTCTCATCAAAGCGCCGTGTGCCTCATATCCGCCAGACGGAGTCCAGTGAGTGTGGTCTGGCCTGCATTGCGATGCTGCTTTCCTACTACGGCCATGAAACGAGCCTCGGGGAGCTTCGCAACCGCTTTACGGTGTCGACCAGTGGTGCAACGCTCGCTTCGCTGATTGAAATCGCTGATGCCAACGGGCTCACAACGCGTCCGCTTCGCTTGGAGCTTTACGAACTGCCCAAGCTGTTGCTGCCTTGCATGGTCCACCTGCACCACGGGCACTTTGTCGTGTTGACGGCTGTGCGGGGCGGCCACGTGCACATCAGCGATCCCGCAACAGGCGTCAAGAAGATCAAGCTCGACGAGTTCGATGAACTCTTTAGCGGCATTGCGTTGGAAGCGCATCCAGGCCCGGCCTTCAAGAAGATCAAGAGCGTGCCATCGGTATCGCTTCGCGATCTTGCAGGCTCGCTTCGGTCCCTGGTGCCCGCGTTCTGGGTTGTGGGCATCTTGGCGCTCTTCTTGGAAGGCTGTGCGCTGATTGCGCCGCAATATCTGCGACTGACCATGGATCAGGTGCTCAGCGTCAAGTACGATGGCCTGGTCACCACATTGGCGATCGGCTTTTCGATCGTGCTCCTGGTCCAGCTCGTCTTGACCGTTGCCAGGAAGTGGACCTCGCTGTGGATCTCTTCGACCACTGGCTTACGGTGGAGCAGCAACTTGTTCCGTCACTTGGTGTCGCTACCCCAGTCGTATTTCGTAAAGCGGCACACCGGGGATATTTCAAGCCGCTTCCAGTCGATCTACTCCATCCAGCAGTCACTCACGACGAAGATGCTGGAAGCGGTCATCGATGGGGTGATGTCTTTCCTCATGCTGTTGCTCTTGATGAGCTACGACGCGCCGCTTGCCTTCGCTTTGTTGGCTTTCACCATTGCCTATGTGGGTTCGCGCTACGCCTACTACGCCAAGCTCAAAGAAGCCAACCTCGACCAGATCAACATTGATGCACGCCGGCAAAGCTTGCTCTACGAAACGGTCCGAAGCATCCAGCCCATCAAGCTGTTCAACAAGTCAGCGCTCTGGGCGTCGCGCTTCACGAACTACAGCGCGAAAGCGACCAACGCGACAATCGGGGCCGAGCGGATCCGCATCGGGTTCGATTCTGTCCAGCTCCTCATCCAGGGCCTGTGCCGCATCTTTGTAATTTGGGAAGGCACCCGGTTGGTGCTCAGTGGGGATATGACGGTCGGGGTGCTGACGGTCTTTTTGATCTACGCGACGCAGTTCAGCCAACGCAGCATCAACTTGGCCGACTACTTGATGCAGCTCCGGCTGCTTCGTTTGCACACAGAACGCATTTCAGACATCACCCACAGCGAGCCTGAGTCGTTTTTGCATGGTAACGGCGCACTGGAGGATGCCGCGCCCGCCATTGCCATTGTCAACGGCTACTTCCGCTACTCGTCCACGGACAAGTGGATCATGAGTGCTTTGCAGCTCAGAGCCCCGGCAGGCCAAGTGATTGCGATCGTCGGGAACTCAGGCGTGGGCAAGACCACACTCGTCCGCGTTCTGGCGGGGCTTGAAGATCTTCAAGTCGGGGACTTCTTAGTCAATGAAGAGGATCTGCGCAAAGTGGGGAAGTCGAGCTACCGAAGCAAGGTCAGCATCGTCATGCAAGGAGACAATCTGTTGTCAGGAACGTTGTCGGAAAACATCTCTATGTTCGATGAGCACATTGACCAAGAGCGCCTGGTGCAGGCTGCAAAATTGGCGTGTATCCACGACGATATCCAGCGCATGCCAATGGGCTTCAACACCAGAGTTGGCGACTTGGGAAACACGCTGTCAGGTGGTCAGAAACAACGGATCTTCTTGGCCAGAGCCTTTTACAGGCGCACCAAGTTGTTGTTGATGGATGAGCCAACGACTGGGGTTGATGAGCAGATGGGCATACAGCTGATGAAGAACGTCAGGAGTATTGGCGCGACCACAGTCATCGTAACGCACGACAAGAACATCTCTCGGATGTGCGATATGCAGTATCTCTTCGTGAGCGGAAATCTGAGACCTTTGATCAAGGAGCAGCCTAGATCCTTTGAAGGCAGCGTTGATGTGGATGTCACCAAAAAATCTAACTAGCAATGATAAGTCGAAACGTTCAATAAATATTTTTGGAAGGAAAATGCAGTAGCGTATTCAATGAGAAAAACGATCGTATCTAAAGTCAACGCACACGATGGAGCACTGTAATGAGAGAATTGACAAACGAAGAGCTATTCCTAGTAGCGGGCGCCGCTGCTGCTGCGGACGTCGATCCAAGTGAGCCACCCACTGAGATGCCACCAATTGTGGTTAACCCGCCCACGAGTCCACCTCCGACTATTCCCCCTTCGCCGCCAGTTGAGCAGCCAGGTCCGATAACTCCCCCAGGCGGGGGAGGTGGTAGTCCTACACCTTCACCAGCGGTAGTGAGCGGGCTTGGAACTGGTGTGGATGAATACCTCAATAAAAGCGACGCGGTAAAAAATTTGCTTGCGCAATACGTCGCTAGCGAAAGACATCCCGCCTTTAAGGATCTTGGCGCTCTTAAGGGAGATGTTGAAAGTGGCCAAATTTTTATTGACGACAATTATGCGGGTACAACTCTGGAAGCTGCAACAATTCTTAGTCATGAGTTATATCATGTTTATAATCCCGTTGATTATGGGACTTCCAATCCTAGCCAGGAACAGTATGTGAATACTTGGTTAAATAATGAGGCCGGCTCATTGGTTTTTGAGCTGAACTTTGTCAATCAAGTCGAGCCGACGACGCTGAATCAATATCCAGCTGAAGTTACAAGCATTTATAACCAGATAGGATCGACATTGACACAGGAGCAAGCAATGAATCAACTCGCGACTTGGTATGGAAATCAAGATCACGGAGGAGGGCAAACGGTGAAGCAGTATTACGAGTCTGTATACAACGGGAACTGAGAGGGCGGGCTTTATGAAAGCATTTAAATGCAATCGAAGCAAACTTATTTTTAGCATGGCTGGAATGTTGGCTTTTGGTGTCATGGCCCCACATGCATATTGTGCCGAAAAGCAGGTTGAAAAAATTATCTCTTTATTTGATGGAGGTGGTTACGTCAACCAAAGTCAGGTTGAAAATATCGTTGCAGGGGGCGAAACGTCCATCCTCAAGGATGAATCCCTTCATCGATACTACAAGACCTCGTTCAGTGCGCCATCTTCGCAGATAAAAGAGCTTAGATTTGGCTCTCATCGAGAAGACGCTAAAAGCCGGGAATGGGTAGTTGGTTCCCTGTCTGCTTTTTTTCCCGATTCTAAGATGGAAGGCTGCGAGACATACGATAGTTTTGTTAAAAATATGGGTTTCGCTGAAAGGATGCGCGAACCTAGAGCGTCAATCAGAGGTGCGTCTTGGACTCGCCCGGCTACTCTGTTCAAAGGGCCTTATGTCATATCAATATCCACCACTGACGTGACTTCACCTTGCGTTTCTGCATTGACGGTTATAGAAGAAAAAAATTATCCAAAACCTAAGCACTGAAAACGGAATGGGAGCTGCGAGAAATAGTTATTATTTATCCGCTCGCGACTAGGTGCGTTTGGAAGTGGCTATTATAAAATAGTTGTTTCAGATCTTTGGATTAGATCGCTGGTTAAACGATCCGGACCTAGAGCGTGTTATGAACTTTGCCCTTGTCACGCTAACGTATACGGATGAAGCCTCGTAAGCCTTATTCCACCGATATTTCCGACGAAGAATGGGCCTTTGCGGCTCCCTATTTGACGCTGATGGACGTGCAGGCACCGCAGCGCAAGTATGAGCTACGCGCGATGTTCAACGCACTGCGGTGGATCGCGCGCGCCGGCGCACCATGGCGATTGCTTCCCAACGATTTTCCGCCCTGGGAAGCGGTGTATCAGCAAACACAGCGCTGGCTGCAAGCGGGCTGCTTTGAGGCCATGGTCAGTGATCTGCGCTCACTCTTGCGTGTGGCGCAAGGGAAAAAAGGCCAGCCGAGCGCGGTCATTTTCGATGCTCGCACGCTGCAGTCCACCTGCGAAAGCGGGCCGCGTGCTGGATACGATGGCTATAAACGCAAGAAAGGCAGCAAGGTACACATGGCGGTCGATACGCTTGGACATCTGCTCGCTGTCCAGGTGACGCCGGCTAATGAGCAGGAGCGCGCGCAAGTCCGATCGTTGGCACAAGAGGTACAACACGTGACCGGTGAAACGGTCAAGATCGCCTTTGTTGATCAGGGCTACACCGGTCAAGAACCGGCGCAGGCGGCCACGGAAGAAGGCATTGAGTTGCACGTGATCAAGCTGCAAGAAGCGAAAAAAGGCTTTGTCTTGCTGCCGCGCCGTTGGGTTGTCGAGCGCAGCTTCGGATGGGCCAATCGTTTCAGACGGCTGGCACGCGACTACGAGCGATTGCCGGAAACCTTGGCCGGTTTGCACTTCGTCGTCTTCACGATCCTGATGCTTGGAAATGCAGCCACCCTCTTTCAAAGTTCATAACACGCTCTAGGTGCGTCCGGATCGTTCAGACTTCGAAGTGAGTTAAATGATCTGTCTTCGAAAGCAATCGCCGATTTTGGGATTCAAGTAACAACGGGACGTCGGCAGGATGCTGTTACGAATCTGAACGACTTTGGCGATGCATATGATACAAGGCGAGACAAGGAGGCCGCACTCATTCAGCAGGATATTACGAATGGCAGCGTGCCGGGTGGAGGTTAAATCTTGACTTATATAATGTGAGGTGCTAGATGAAGAATAATAAGAGAATTGTATTGATCACGCTAATGATCTTGGCGTTATTGGTAGGCATTGCGGCCACAGCTTCGCCGGCAAAAATTAATGCTGGTGTCTTGTCGACTTACTTTGGTCAGTCAGCGGGTGACTATATTGTTCCCGGAAAGCTACTGGTTCAGCAGTTTGGAGAAGCTCTGAGTGGTCCGCCGAATAAAGATGTTGATGCCGGGAATGGCTTGACATTGATATCAGGCTGCCGATACAAGAGCTGCATCGAGAAAGGTGCGGTTGCGATTAAGAGCGATAACACGATCGAAGCCGCTGGGCTCATACACTTTAGTTGCGGGGCCGACACTAAGAAGTCGGGCGCCTCTTGCTCAAAAGATCCTACATTCACGTTGTTCGTGCCGAGGAGTAATAAGAACCTAGATGCAGAGATATCAGTCCTGAGGTGGGCGCATGAATACGCACCAGATGCTACTTTTGAAACAGTTACGTTAGAGAAATGACGGAAATATGCCAAAAATAAGGGCGGACAGAGCCATCATTTTCTTGAAATGATTTGAATTTGCTATCCCTATCTCTGTGTGAGTCCGCTTCACACGGGGGTATTATTTATTTTACTAGGGGTTAATTGAGAGTGCTGTTTAGAAAGAAAGGAAAGCGAAATAGTGATTTTCTAATCCAAGTATTGCATGGAGCGCTGTGATGAGAGAGCTGACAAACGAAGAGCTGTTCCTAGTCGCAGGTGCGGCAGCCGCTGCGGACGTCGATCCAAGTGAGCCGCCCACTGAAATTCCTCCGATTGTGGTGAACCCACCCCGAGTCCGCCTCCGACTATTCCCCCTTCACCGCCAGTTGAGCAGCCCGGACCGATCAGTCCTCCAGGTGGGGGCGGCACTCCTCCGCCAATAGCGCCGGAATACGATCTCAACTTCACGCGTGCGTTGACAGCGGAAGAGTCTGCCGCTCTGGTTAAATTTGACGATGCAATCTACTTTGTTAAAGACTCTATCAGCTCGCTTCCTGATAACGCTTATATGCAAATGAGCGATGGTTCAACCGTGCAGATGTCTGAAATCAAGAGTCTGATGCTCAATGCAGACTATAAGGTAAACGAAGCGGGCACTAGCTATAGCAATGGGTTTGCGACTGGGCAGTCCGACTATAACAACGGAGATCCGCAAATATCAATAAACATTGACACCATCAAGGGGTATTCTGATCTAATGGGAGGGGCGAATTTCTTGGTGATGCATGAGCTGGCACATAACGCAGCAGCTGCTCGAACCCTTTACCAGAACCTCTATCAAGATGGTTTTACCAATGCTGAGTTCAATCAAAGTGAGAAATTTGCCAATGATATTGTGAGGGGTGTTGCAAATTATCTCAGCATAGGCGTGCTCGGTCCCAGTGATACAAAGGTTGTTGGTGGATATAGTGAGGTAACTCCGACTATCGTTGTTCCAACTCCTTGATTTTACATTCGCGTTAAAAAGGTGCTTTCGATGTCCATAGTTAGGGTTGCCTTAAATTCGATTTGCGTGCTTATGCTTGCCGGCCTAGCGGTCGGGCAGGCCCGGTCAAATGACCAACGAGACAGTGCTGCTAGGGCTTTATGTTCAGAAAAGTCTCAGCTTAAAGACAATTTCTATGTGGAGGGCGGGAGTGCGAATTTGGTAGTCCCCCTAGCCAAGGTAAGTAAGGTTGACAATGTCCGAGTTCATGCAATCAAAGGCACGTGTGCTCAATTTGATGACTATTATTCTGGTGATACCTACTGCCTGTCCACCAACCTAAAAATTCAGGCGAAGCCAGGGATTATTGGTGATATAGATCCTCGTCCCGAGAAGATTGATAAGGGTAATTCTCTTGCAGCTAAAGATGGTGCGCTGTCAAAGGGCGTATTGGTCGATTCAATTCTCGTATCGCCATCACACGATCACTCAGACGACAAATACGTGGGAGCCTGGGTCACTAATGGTAAAACGCGCCTCATGACGTATTCAAAAAACAAATCAGGACTTCCGAAAAAGGGAGAGGCAATTGCCGAGATCGATGGTCAAGTAGTTTCACTGGCTCAAATCGGTGCGCTGCACAGGGTTGACCAGGGGACTCTTTATGCTTTGGTCAAAGGTGACTCTTCCTTGTTGTCGGTTGCTTTAGATATTTATCGCCTGTAGATCAGGTTGAAATTGAATTGCGTGCTTATTTGAGAGGCCAGTAATGTTGGGCGTGTACAAAGGTCTTGCGGTTACATTGCTGATGGCTGTCTTCTGCACAAGCGCCATTGCGGAAGATGGAATTTCAGGGCTCGCCATGGATGAAATAATTGGTAAAATCTATGATCCTAGTGAGCCGGTTAGCTATGAATTTTTTCGCGAAATTGGACTCAGTGATTTCCATCAGGTGAGTTCAAGTCGATCATTGAACATTGCTTTTCGCTCAAAGGCGTTCAAGACGCGGGATCAGTATGCGATCTCCTTTGTTGAGTTCAGGGTCCCGCCTGAACTCGATAAAGGAGTGAGTTTTATGTATATGGAGCTCGCTCCTGGGCGCTGTTATGAAGTGTCTAAGATCAAGCAGAAATTTGCGCTCACCCCATACGTCCTGCCACCCAATCCCCATGCGCCACTCGCCGACGTTAGTAAGGATGTCTTCTATAAAACTAATCTTGGTGAAACGTCGGTGTATGTAAAGGCGAGTTCGAAGGGCGAGTGCTTGCTTGGTCTCACGAGAAGTCGAAACTGATGAGGTCCGCTGGTGCTAGCCAATTAGGCATCTAATTGGTTAGCGCTAATCTGGGCCGATACCTGGGCAGGCTTCAAGACAACACTTGAAGCGCTTTAAATGCAATGAGGGCTGTAATGAAATTTTATAAGAGTAGTGTACGGTCCTCAGCTATCGTGGCCTTTTCTATTTTAGTATCGGCCCCATTCTGTGGTGACGCGTATGGTTCAGAAAAATTGCTTGACGAACTGGTCTCGCTATTCAGTAGCGGCGTTATTGTTGAAGAGTCTCAGGTCAATAAATTAATTAGAGCCGGCAAGATCGAGATTGTCAGAGACGAGCCCCTTCGTCGTCACTATCGAGTTTCATTGAATGATCGGAAGTCACAGGCAACAGCGTTGAGCTTCGGCGTTCATCGCAGTGATGAAAGCTCTCAGGCTTGGACAGTAGCTGCCCTGGCTGTAATTTTTGCTGACAAAAAAGCCCGAGGCTGTGAAAGATATAGTGATATCGTAAAAAAATATGCTTTTGTGGAAGGCATACGTGAGCCTCGGGCCGTGATAAAAAATGCAGCTTGGACTCAGCCAGCGACATTGACGAAAGGGCCGTATAAAATCTATGTCTCGACGACGGACGTGACCTCGCCTTGTGCTTCTGGGCTGACGGTTTCGATGAGTCTGACTGATGGTTTGGATGCTGTCAATCAAACGTCAAGCAAATAGTGTTCATTTTTGCACCGGCCTGTGCATAACGAATGAGCTCACGCGTTACATGTTCTGTAAAGAACCCAAGGTCATTGCAAGGCAACAGCGTGATGGCACTTACGGCTCGGGTCGCTCCTTCAAGTTGTTCCGAATGATGAGCGAGTAGACGAGGAGGGCAGGCACGCACGTCAGGTAGATGCCAATGAAGAAAGTGCCATAGCCTTGGCTTTGTCCATAGCGCGTGGTGAGATAAGCCACTGCAAGGCCTGAAAAGCCGGCAAGCACCCTGCCGAAGATGGAGTAGAAGCTGGTTAGCCATGCGTAGTGCTCACCTGCTCGTCCAAGCGTGACCAGCTTTGACATATAAGCAACCAATGCGATGCCGGTATAGCTACTGGCAAGGTTTTGAAGAATTACGCTAGCCCAAAGCAGTTCAGCAGACTGCTCGTTCGACGAAAGCGATGCAAGAACGAGGAGGGCAAGGACTTGGAGAGCTGCGCCAACAAGGATGGTCGTGCTCAAGGACATGCGCTTCAAGCTTGTGCCTGCAGCCAAAATTCCGAGGAAGGCTGCTGGGATCCCAAGCCAGATATGCAGGGATCCGACCACGCTCTTTCCAATGCCGAGGGCATAGAAGAACGGATTGATCATGGGACCCAGAACAATATCCGGTAGGCGATAGCAGCTGATGAAGACGACCACCGCGATCCATCCTTGGAGCGTGGATGGTCGAAGTGATATCAGTGGAGAGCCCTGCTTATCCGCACTCGCGCGATCTGGGGTGAGAACGCTATCGGGGGCAGATCGCAGAAAGAGCGTTCCGCAGATGGGCACCAACATCAGGGGCAGCAGAAGTGCATAAGCAACTTGCCAGGACAGCCGCGCTGCGAGCAGGAACACCAGGCCGTCGCTCAACAGCAGAGCAATGCGGTAGCCAAATTGATAGGCGGTGAGGAGCTTGGCTGGCTGCTGGTGCACCGCCTCCTGTTCGATGCGAAATGCATCGACTGAGGCATCCAGGGTCGCACCGCCAAACGCGGCTGCGATGCAGCTCAGTGCAATGAGCGGAATGATACGCCCAGGGTTTCCTAGACATCTCAAGGCCATGGAAAATGGTCAATTCGGAGGTGTCTATGAGCAGCAAGCGGTATACGGATGAATTCAAGATCGAGGCGGTCCGGCAAGTGACCGATCGTGGTTTCAAGGTAGCAGAAGTCGCGGAGCGACTAGGTGTCACCACGCACAGCCTCTACGCCTGGCTGCGCAAGTTCGGCAAGCCTGGCGTGGTGCAGCGCGCCGAGGTGGACCAGAGCGCCGAGGTTCGGCGGCTGAAGGCAGAGTTGCGTCGAGTGACCGAGGAGCGCGACATCCTAAAAAAGGCCGCCGCGTACTTTGCCAAGGGGTAAGGGCAAAGTACGCCTTCATGCAAGCCCACTGTGGGGAATTCAGGGTGTGTGCGATGTGCCGGGTATTGCGAGTCAACCGGTCGGGCTATTACGCCTGGTTGTGCTCGCCCAACAGTGAGCGCGCCAAGGAAGATGAGCGCTTGCTTGGACTGATCAAGCACCACTGGCTGGCCAGCGGCAGTGTCTATGGGCATCGCAAGATCACCAGGGATCTGCGCGATCTGGGTGAGCGTTGCAGTCGCCATCGGGTGCATCGGCTGATGCGCACCGAGGGACTGCGTGCCCAGGTGGGCTATGGTCGCAAACCGCGCTTCCATGGAGGAATGCAGTGCAAGGCGGCGGCCAACCTGCTTGACCGACAGTTCGACGTGACTGAGCCGGACACGGCCTGGGCGAGCGATTTCACCTTCATCCGCACGCATGAAGGCTGGATGTACCTGACTGTTGTGATCGATCTGTTTTCCCGGCAGGTCGTCGGCTGGGCGATGCGCGATCGGGCCGACACCGAGTTGGTCGTGCAGGCCTTGTTGTCTGCGGTGTGGCGGCGCAAACCCAACGCTGGTTGCTTGGTTCATTCGGACCAAGGGTCTGTCTACACCAGCGATGACTGGCGCAGTTTCCTGGCGTCCCATGGCGTGGTGTGCAGCATGAGTCGGCGTGGCAACTGCCACGACAACGCACCCGTGGAGAGCTTCTTCGGCCTGCTCAAACGCGAGCGGATCAGGCGACGGACCTATTCCACCAAGGACGCCGCTCGCGCCGAGGTATTCGACTACATCGAGATGTTCTACAACCCCAACCGCCGCCACGGTTCAACTGGCGACCTGTCCCCTGTAGAGTTTGAACGGCGCTACGCGCAACGAGGGTCTTGAGTGTCTACGGAACCCTGGGCGTATCAGTTGACTGGGACTCGCCGGCTGAAGAGAGCTGACTCGTTCAAGCAACTTGACGCGCCGCCTGACGGGTAGCACGATCACCTCACGGAGCCTCGAAACTCCGCAGACAGCGGTAGCCACCTCCGACAAACCGGTGGGTTTTTTGTGCCTGCATCTTTCTGCAGGTGCAACCGGCGCGATCCTCTGCGTCGGGAGGGCGGCTAATACAACACCCGCAAGGGGAATACGCCCGCCGGCTGTCTGCGGTTTCGAGCCTCCCGACTTCCCGTCCGTCGCCTTTGCGGCGGGCGGGCTGATTCCATGGAATGAGGAGCGGGCCATGTCGGACGATGTACGAGATGCGCAGTCACACTCGGGCTACTACCTGCCAGACGGTGCGCAATACCGCTTGCAGCAACTACGCGACCACATGCGCTTTCTGGCGCGCCTGGCGCAGCCACGCACGCAGGCCGAAGAGCAGTTGCGGCAGCCAGCCATCCGCATGGACGAGCTGGCGTGCTGCCTGGAGCTGCTGGCCGAGCAGCTAACGCAGGCACTGGCACAAGTGCGGTGGCCTGCGCGGCTGGAGTCCGACGCCTCTGACAGCGAGTGTGCTGACGCGGGGGGAGGCCATCTGAGCCGGCCGGTGATGGCATCCCCCCCACCCGCAGGCGGGCAGGGGACGGCATGCAGCGTGATGGGTTTGCCTTCTGTATCACCGTGGAGCAGGTAGATGCGCTGGATCAGTTGGTGCTGCCCATCGCCGCCCATGGCGATGTGATCGCTAGCGGCAACGCCGATCGGCTGGACCGCTGCAGCTTGCCCGGGTTGGGCAGCGAGACCTTCGATGCTGCCGGCGCCATGCGCACCCTTCTGGACCAGTTGGAACTTCAGCGGCTCTGATGACCCGGTCTTGTCTGCTCCCTGCGCCCATGGCGCCTGCGCGCATTGGCGTGGCAGACACAAGAGCCGCCCGTCGCTGCGTGCAGCGGCCGATCTACAGAACCCGGTGTAGTGCTTCAACAGAATAATCGATCATCATTCTTTCGTGGCAAGCGCCGCTTTTGCCAAGGCAGACATCAACAGTTTCGCCTTTTCTGGATGCTTGACTTCATTGTCGCTCACCTGCTCCACAACGCTGAATCCATCGGCGTGTATCTGCCTTGGCGTGAACAGCATCTCCGACGCGCCGGGAACCGATGCCAGCATCGTCAGCGGGTCGTACAGGTTGAGTTTGGTGACCTTTGGCCAGATCTGGTCGAACGCAGTCGCTTTTTCTGCAGCGTCTTGCTGGCCATTCACCTGCGTTGGCGCGCCTGCGGTGAATGTGCGGAAAAACCATGCCTCGTCCAGGCCCGGAAGCAACCCTGCCTGGATACCGTCCCACAAGCCGTTCAATGCGTTTTTCTGCACGTCCTTCAGGTAGCGGCCTACTGAGTGCCCATTCTCTGCCAAGCTTTCGTAGAACGCCGGCGACACCGCTGTTTTGTAGGCTGCCTCCTTGGTGACGATGCGCAACGGAATGCGCAGTTGCTGTGCTTGCCGATAAAGACCACGCGCCGCGTCCAGATCTGTCGCATTGTTGTAGGCGCGCGCGTCCGGCTGCACATAGCCGTGTGCGTCCTTGACCGGCTCGACCCCACCCATGATGGTGATGTTCTTGACGCGTTCGCGCACAAGATCCGGATGCGCCTGGACCAGCGCATTGGCGTCGGTCATGCCTGCAATCACCACCATGCTCAGCCCCTGCGGTGTCTGCATCAGGCGGTCCTTCATCGCCTCCAGGCTGTTGCTGCAAATCTCGCCCGATTCCGCGCGCAACGCACGGCCTTCCTGCAGGAATTTGGCATGGTCTTTGGCCTGCGCCGCACGCATCTGGTAATCCTGCCCACGCGATACACGCACGTCGGGTAATTGCAGGCGGTTGAAGACACCTTTGGCGAGCCGGGCGCGTTCCTGGCGCACGTCCGCATCGCCCAATGTCACTGCAACGTCGGTGAGGCGCACAAAGCCCGCCACTTGCAGTTGCTTGCCGATGGTATAGGTGACCACATCGTCAGGGTCCTTGTTCGGATCGGTAAACAGCACCGTGTCGCGCGGTGTTGCCGGCGTGTGGAAGGTGAGCTCCCGCAACACCGCCGCTTCGTCGGGCGTCAGACGCGTATCGCCTTCAGCCCCGAGTTGCAGGAGCATCCGCCGCTGTGTTGCCGTCAGTGGAGGGGCAC
This sequence comes from Xanthomonas fragariae, assembly GCF_900183975.1. NCBI lineage: Bacteria > Pseudomonadati > Pseudomonadota > Gammaproteobacteria > Lysobacterales > Lysobacteraceae > Xanthomonas > Xanthomonas fragariae. The sequence continues at coordinate 3,054,137 of NZ_LT853882.1, read as the reverse complement.
TGCGTGAGCGCTTGAGTACAGAAGCGGCGGGGCGGCTTTTCCGCGGCAGTGCCTGCAGCAAGCCGTCGCCGATCTCCGGGCAGGCGAGGTGATTGCCTGTTGACGCAGTGGCAGTGCGCTCACCGGCGTCCTCGTGCCTGTTCTGAGCGCTCAGATGCATGGGGGTCTTGCGTTGATGCCTGATGGAGTCCATCTGCTCTCCTCGTGCCGACGCCGATCAATGGGAGATCACTGTGGACAAGGCTCCATCTGCCCGGGAGATTGATAAGCGAAGTGCGCTACCACAGCCCGAAGCGACGATTTCTTCTATGCTTGCCCAACATAAAAGTGTGATGGGTGTCTATTTGCGTGGCCGCGTGATAGGCGATACGGGTGTTATGCATCGATTGGGCAATGCAGTTCTATCTGTTTCGCCAGAGGCCAAGATTTTTCGGGCGTCGGCCGGGGCGCAATGGCGTTGGAGTGGAATACTGGTTACTCACCGAACCGCTCGAGAGGTGATACATGCGTCCTATGCCATTGACGTCAGCGACACGTAGACCGGTCAGGCAAGATCACAAAGATGTGCCGGCCGAAGCTGGCGTGGGTTCCACGTCGCAGGCAGACGATCCGCAGGTCAACACACAATTGGCGCAACGCCTACCACGGCCGCCAGTACGTGCGGCGCGGCTTAGAGAGCCAAGAGAAGCAAGAGAGCCGAACAGGCGCATCGGCGTCCGGATTGCGAGTCGTGGGCTGCAAGTGGCAGGTGCTGGTTCCAAGCTGGCTGCCTTCATTTCCGTCGCGAATGCATTGCAGATTCCTTTTACAGGGGCATATGGCCACGCGACAGATGATGCATGGTGGAAAAACTATTCAAAGTGCCTGGTTGTGCCAGTTATGGCCTCGCTTGGGGCGGTGGTTGCGATGTCCGCAGTCGGGCACTTGGCGGCCTGGTATTTGCAAGCACAACAGCAGCCACCTTTCACACAGACAACTGTCAAAAAAGCAGCTAGAGCGCGTGAATTAGGAATCACTGAGGAATGTTTGGATGCCGCCATTGAAATGGTCACCATGCTCGACACAGATACTCCCGCCCCTGAAATGAACGAAGGGGAACGGAATGCGCTGGCCATGGATCTTATGCACCTGGCAACGGCAGATCGTTCCGTACTGCCTTCTGAACTCTGGGACGTCGCCAGTGGCGTTGGCGACGATGCCTATGCGTTGGTTAATGGTCTACTGTCGGCTGCGCGCAGCCGTGCGTCTGCGGAGGCCTCTGCATCGTCCTCTAGCTGAGCGCCCTCTTGGCGCCTCTTAGCGGGTGTCTGGGTACTTTAGAATGAGCGCGATGCGGCCTATGGCGCGGTGAGTGGCACCGCGCATGGGCCAGCTGTTTTTCGGGCCTACACGGGCGCCGACTTCAAAATCCCCGACAAACTCTCACGCAATATCAGTTGCAAATGCATGCGGTTGAGCTCCATGCCGGAGGTCATCACGGTATGCAATCCGCCGCACATGGCGGCGACGGCGTAGACGCGGGCCTGGAATTCCTGCTCGCTGCTGGCGGGGTCGGCGTGCCCGCGGAGCAGGCGCTTGAGCAGAGCACTGAGGTGTTCGATCAGCGATGCGCTCTGGCGGCGCATGAAGGCGTCCAGCACCGGCTCGCGCAAAGTGGCCAGGTGCAGCTCCAGGTCGATGCGGGTGCGCTTGATGTTGATATCCCGCAGCAGCCATTCTTCAAGCAGCCCGGCGATGAAATCCACTACGTGCACATTGGCCGGGCGTTCGACCAGCCACATCTGGCGGATGGCGCGCATGTAGTTGCGTTCGAGCAATGCGCGCACCAGCGCATCCTTGTCTTCGAAACGCTGCAGCAGGCTGCCGCAACTGACCTTTGCGCGCTCGGCGATCAGTTCGAAGCTGGTGGCGCCCAGGCCGATGGCGTCGATGCATTGCTCGGTGGCGTCCAGCACCTCTTCCAGCAGCAGTTCTTCTCGCTCTTTCGCCGTGCGCAGCATCAGGACGTTGGACATGGGCGGCAGGTTGGCGGTGGGGGCTGCAGTATACCGGCGGGGCGTCACTCACCCGTTGGGTTGGCTTGTTGCCATGCCATCGGTCATGGGTAGCTGCGCGTGTTGCTTGAAAATGCGTGTTGCCGATGCGGCGATCGACCGTTTTTTCACGGCCGCTGTGCGACATGTGGGTCTGGATTGCAGGAGATGCATGTGAGTGAGAACAGTGCGGTTGCCGGGGTGTCGGCGCAGTGGCCGGCGCGGTTGTGGGTGGTGCGGCATGGGCAGAGCGCGGGAAATGTGGCGCGCGATGCGGCCGAGTCCAACGGGGCGACGCTAATCGCGCTGGAGCATCGCGATGCGGATGTGCCGTTGTCGGTGTTGGGCGAGCGCCAGGCCGAAGCCCTGGGTGCGTGGGTAGCCGAGTTGCCCGAGCATGAGCGGCCGACCTTGATCCTGAGTTCCACTTATGTGCGCGCGCGCCAGACCGCGGCCGCGGTTGCGCGTGCGCTGGGCCAGCCGGTCGCGTCGGTGAGTGTGGATGAGCGCTTGCGCGAGAGGGAATTCGGCGTGCTCGACCGTTACACCACCGCCGGCATCATCGCGACGTTTCCGGAGTTGGCCGAGCAGCGCAAGTTGGTGGGCAAGTTTTATTTCCGCCCGCCCGGTGGCGAGAGTTGGTGCGATGTGATCTTTCGGCTGCGCGGCATCGTGGGCGATCTGCAGCGCAACCATGTGGGCACGCGCGTGTTGATCGTGGGGCATCAGGTGATCGTCAATTGCTTGCGCTATCTGATCGAACGTATGGACGAGGCCGCCATTCTGGGCATCGACCGCGAAGGCGATGTGCCGAACTGCGGCGTCACCGAATACGCGGCCGCTGCCGATGGGCAATCGCTGGAGCTGGTGCGTACCAAGTTCGTGCCGCCCGAGCGGGCCGATGCGCCGGTGACCACTGAATCCGATCGCCCGGCCGGAGCACGCTGATGGCCGCCGCACGTATCCGCACGCTCACCGCTGCTGCTTTGCGCACGATGCCGCTGCCATCGCCCGGCGGCGACAAGGAGCAGCGCGGGCGCGTGTTGATTGTGGGTGGGTCGATGCGCGTGCCAGGCGCGGTGTTATTGGCCGGCGAAGCAGCATTGCGCGCGGGCGCGGGCAAGTTGCAGATCGCCACCGCGGCAAGCCTGGCAGCGGGCATGGCATTGGCGGTGCCCGAAGCACTGGTGTTGGGATTGGCGCAGAACGGGCAGGGCGAGATTACGCGTGGGCATCGTGCGTTGGATGCGGCCTTGGCCGGATGCGACGCGGCGGTGATCGGGCCGGGCATGGCGCCGTCATCGATCACGGCTGCGTTGGTGAAGCGCGCAGCTGAGAAGGCGATGTGCACGTTGGTGCTGGATGCCGGGGCGTTGTCGCGTGGTTTGCGTGCGCCGATTGGGCGGCCGTTTGTGTTGACGCCGCATGCAGGCGAAATGGCCACGTTGGCCGGTGATGACAAGGCGGCGGTGGAAGCGGCGCCAGATGCGTACGCGCTGACCTTTGCGAAGAAGATGCGCAGCGTGGTGATCGTCAAAGGTGCAGACAGTTTTATCGCTGGGCCGGATGGTGCGTTGTGGGTGCATCGTGGTGGCGTGTCCGGATTGGGCACTTCCGGCTCGGGCGATACGTTGGCCGGCTTGATTGCGGGCTTTGCTGCACGTGGGAGCGATGCGTTGACCGCTGCGTTGTGGGGCGTGCTCGTGCATGCAACGGCCGGTAGGCAGTTGTCCAAGCGCATTGGCACGGTGGGGTTTTTGGCGCGTGAGATTCCGGTGGAAGTGCCTGGGATTCTTGATCGATTGTCGCGCGGGTGATCAAAGCCCCCTCTTCTTGGGCGATGCGTGTGTCCAGGTCAGCCAGATCTTGTGCCGTTGGCGCAGGCTGGCATGCGCTTGTGCGTGCAGCTGTGTTACGGCGCTTGGCAGCTACTCGCCATCTACCGCAAGCGCTGCATGAATCAACGCCAAGTGGCTCAAGCCTTGCGGTAAATTTCCCAGCGCTTCACCGGTGCTGGCATCCATCATCTCCGGCATCAGGTCGACGTCGTTGCCCAGGCGATCCAGCAGGCGTTCGAACAGACGTTTGGCCTCGGTGCGGTCGCCGAACAGGCCGTAGGCTTCAACCATCCAGAAAGAGCATGCGATAAAAGCGCCTTCGCGTTCTTGCATGCCGCTGTAGCGATGCACCAGTTCGTCGCTGCCCAGTTCTGTGCGGATGGCATCGCGTGTAGAGATCATGCGTTCGCGGCGCGGGCCGCCCAGGCCGAAGCGCGAGGCCAGCATCAGGCCGGCGTCCAGGTCTTCGGTGCCGGCGTAGAACGTGTACGACTGTTTGGCCTCGGACCAGCATTGCATGTCGATCCATTCCAGGATGCGTGCCTGCTCGCGCTCCCAGCGTGGCAGCATGGCGGTGGAGAGATGGCCGGCCTTGGCCAGCTCGCTGGCGCGGCGGAGCGCGAGCCAGCATTCCACCTTGGACATGGTGTAATGCTCGTGGATTTCCAGTTCCCAGAATCCGGAGTCCTTGCGCATCCAGGTGTCCGCACATTCGTTACCGAGCTCGAATAACTGGCGGGCGGTTGCTTGATCCAGGATGTGGCCGGCGTCGAGAAAGCGCGATGCCATTTCGAAAATATCGCCGTACAAGCACAACTGCAACTGGGTGTTGGCAGTATTGCCCACGCGCACCGGGCGTGTGCCGCGATAGCCGGGAATATCGATCTCGCGTTCGTCCGGCACCAGCTCGCCATCGAGGGTATTGCAGGGGCGCTCGCCGGGGCGATGGCGGCGGATGGTGCGCATCAACCAGCTAAATGCGGCCTTGGCATCAGCCAATGCGCCCACGCGCAAAAACGCCTTGGTGGTGTACGCCGTATCGCGCACCCAGGCGTAGCGATAGTCCCAATTGCCGTTTTCGTCGATCTGCTCGGGTAATGCAACAGTGACCGCTGCAGCGATGGCGCCAGTAGGAGAAAACCACAGGAACTTCAGCGCCAATGCCGAGCGCACGACCTCTTCGCGATACCCGCTGTCGTAGCGCAGGTTGCCGCTCCACTGGCGCCACTCCGCATCGCTGCGCTCGATGCGTCCGTCGATGTCTTCCAGCGCAGGAACCGGCATCAGCGGCCAGCAATGCGACCACTTGCGTATCGCCTGCGCGGATGGCAAACGTGGCGTGCACGCCGCGGTCGTCGCAAAGCGAGATGGTCGCTGCGGCTTCATCAAAGCGCAGCATCGTCATCACAGGGCCGACGTGATGCACGCGGCCATTAGGTGTTTCGCTTTGCCAGGGCGTGGCCTGGCCGGCACGCGTGCCGGGGTGGTAGATCAGATCGAAAACGACCTCGCCTTCGACGCCTTCGATGCGTCGTGCTAGAGCGTGTTATGAAATTTGAAAGAGGGTGGCTGCATTTCCAAGCATCAGGATCGTGAAGACGACGAAGTGCAAACCGGCCAAGGTTTCCGGCAATCGCTCGTAGTCGCGTGCCAGCCGTCTGAAACGATTGGCCCATCCGAAGCTGCGCTCGACAACCCAACGGCGCGGCAGCAAGACAAAGCCTTTTTTCGCTTCTTGCAGCTTGATCACTTGCAACTCAATGCCTTCTTCCGTGGCCGCCTGCGCCGGTTCTTGACCGGTGTAGCCCTGATCAACAAAGGCGATCTTGACCGTTTCACCGGTCACGTGTTGTACCTCTTGTGCCAACGATCGGACTTGCGCGCGCTCCTGCTCATTAGCCGGCGTCACCTGGACAGCGAGCAGATGTCCAAGCGTATCGACGGCCATGTGTACCTTGCTGCCTTTCTTGCGTTTATAGCCATCGTATCCAGCACGCGGCCCGCTTTCGCAGGTGGACTGCAGCGTGCGAGCATCGAAAATGACCGCGCTCGGCTGGCCTTTTTTCCCTTGCGCCACACGCAAGAGTGAGCGCAGATCACTGACCATGGCCTCAAAGCAGCCCGCTTGCAGCCAGCGCTGTGTTTGCTGATACACCGCTTCCCAGGGCGGAAAATCGTTGGGAAGCAATCGCCATGGTGCGCCGGCGCGCGCGATCCACCGCAGTGCGTTGAACATCGCGCGTAGCTCATACTTGCGCTGCGGTGCCTGCACGTCCATCAGCGTCAAATAGGGAGCCGCAAAGGCCCATTCTTCGTCGGAAATATCGGTGGAATAAGGCTTACGAGGCTTCATCCGTATACGTTAGCGTGACAAGGGCAAAGTTCATAACACGCTCTAGTTCCGACCACGGTAAGCGGCCGGCTTCGCCGCTGTTGAGCGATTCGGTCAGGCGTGCAATGCCGTGTTCGGTCGTAAAGGTGGTTTCGAGGATGTTGCTGCCGTCGCGATATCGGCGTTGTGCGTGCTGCAGGCGTTGCGGTGTGAGTGCGAAATAGCCGCCTTCGCGAGCATCGAGCAGGCGATCGAACAACGGTGGCGAATCCATCTGTGGCACGCGCCACCAGTCGATGCTGCCGTCTGCACCGCACAGGCGACCGAACGGCCATCGCCGATCGCCGCATACGCAGCGATCGGCAAGGTGCCTGTGGCATCACGTTGAAACTGTGCGTCGCGGTGGCTCAAGACAGCAACAGGCCGCCGGTGGCACCGAAGACTTCGCCAGTGACATAGCTGGATTCCTGCGACGCCAGGATGACGTACAGCGGCGCCATTTCCACCGGCTGGCCGGCACGCTTGAGCGGCGTTTCCGAACCGAAATCGGGAATCTTTTCCGGTGGCTGACCACCGCTGGGCTGCAGCGGCGTCCACACCGGGCCGGGCGCAACCGCGTTGACACGGATGCCCTTCTCGGCAATCTGCTGCGCCAGCCCTTTGGTGAAGTTGACGATGGCTGCCTTGGTGGAGGCGTAGTCGAGCAGAGTGGCCGAGGGCTGATACGACTGGATCGAGCCGGTATTGATGATCGATGCGCCCGACGGCAAGTGCGGGATGGCTGCCTTGCACAGCCAGAACATCGCATAGACGTTGGTCTTGTAAGTGGCGTCGAACTGCTCGGTGGTGATGTCGGCAATGTCTTTCACTGCGGTCTGCTTGCCGGCGATGTTGACCAGCACATCCAGGCCATCGAGCTCCTGCACGGCACGTTCGACCAGTTCGGTGCAGAACGCTTCGTTGTTCAGATCGCCCGGCATAGGGATGGCTTTGCGGCCTTCAGCCTGGATCAGCTGCACGACTTCGGCAGCATCGGACTCTTCTTCCGGCAAATAGTTGAGCACGACGTCGGCACCTTCGCGCGCAAACGCGATTGCAGTGGCGCGGCCGATACCGGAATCTGCGCCGGTGATCAGCGCCTTGCGGCCCTTGAGCCGGCCAAAGCCCTCATAGCTCTGCTCGCCATGGTCGGCTTGCGGCTGCAACGCGTGGATGGATCCGGGCGCGTGCTGGGTCTGTTCCGGGAATTGCGGCTGCGGAAACTGGGTCAACGGGTTCTGCATTTGGTACTGATTCTTGGCGCTGGACATGCACGGTCTCCTGCATTGGGCGATAGCAAGATACGCAACCAGGCTGCGTATCGATCGACACCAGTGTGGGAACCATTACGATGCGCACGGGTGAACGAATGTTGTGCATCATGTGAACGCGTGGGGCGCATGCAGCAGGCGTGTGTCGCGTGATGAACGCGTCGCTTCACCAGGCATCAGCCAACCGGCAGGCATGCGAAAAATACAGTGTGCAGGAATCGATGGCGCGGTAGCGGCTGGCTGGCAGCGGGAAAGTCGAGCAATGCGTTGGCGTTGGCGTTTGCGTATTACGCAACCGTGGCCGAGCTGGCTATCCGCATTACGCGCGATTGATGCGCTTGGCGTGGATATCCGGCCTGGTTTGAGCAAAGCACGCACCACGCGCTCCCGGCATGGGCCGAGCTGAGTGCGAACGTCAGCCGCTAACGACGCCGCAACGCCAACGCCGCCAAGGTCGCGGCCGTGGAGGCTGCCGCACCGATCATCACCTTGTTACTTGTCGAGCGCGGCCGCGCCGCAGCACGCCTGCGGTAGCCACCATCGATGCCGCCGGCAATGATGGGCGGCCCGAACACATTGCCGCTGGAGCGCGCCACGCGTGGAGACTGTGCAAAGTAGCGCTGGAATAACCGATTCATGGCGCGCGCCAACGCATGCGGCGCCAGCGCATGGCCTACGCGCATTGCATAGGTCGCCGCGCCCAGCACCACGGTGTTGCGTGGACGATCCAGCAGGCGCACGACCGCAGCGGCCACGGTGCGCAGGTCTAGTATGAGCGGCGGCCCGGTGACGCGCCGCCCCACGTAGTTGGCGCCGTGTGTCAAACCCGGTGTGTCGACGAAGTACGGGTACACATCGCAGACATGGATGCTGGGGGTATTCGCTCAGTTCTGCACGCAGTGCTTCGTAGAAGCCGCGCTGGCCGAACTTGCTGGCGCTGTAGGCGGCAGCGAATGGTGTGGACGCAAAGCCGCCGGAAGAGATCATGTTGACGAAGACCCCGTGGCCTTGCTCGATGAACATCGGGATGGCCGCGTGTGCGTCGTGCATGCGGCCCAGCAGATTGGCGTGGATCACCGCCGCGCTGGCTTCGATCGGCACCTCATGAAATTTACCCACCGCGCCGACGCCGACATTGCCGAACCACAGATCGACGCGGCCCAGGAAACTCCGCGCGCTGGCGGCCAGCGCTTGCACCTGTTCGACATGCTTGACGTCGGTGCGCACAACCAATACTTCGGCGCCATGCGCACGGCAGCGTTTGGCGATGGCATTCAACGCGTCTTCGTTGCGAGCGGCCAGCAGCAGGCGTGCGCCTTGTTCGGCGAACGCTTCAGCGGTGGCCTGACCAATGCCGCTGGAAGCGCCCGAAATCACCACGTGGGCAGCAGGGGTGCGATGCATACTGATGACTCCATCGAAATCAGACAGGCATGCTTAATCATGATGGGTGAACAAGGCGCGGCGTTTTGCGTACCGCAGCGTGAAGCTGAACTGGTCGCAGTGGCGCTGTGCGTGACGAGACTGTTGCGCTGAAATCCAGCGCATTGCCCGCATATCACGCAGATGGATGAATTCGACGTTCCCACAGCGGCGCTCCCAGTGCTGGGTGGCGCATCAGCGTGGTGAGTTGCGTGCGCCCGGCCGAACGCATGGCTGCCGGGCAGCACGGCCGGCATTGGGAGCCGCCGCAGCATTAGCGCGTGTTATGCACTTTGAGGTGAACGCAGTCGTTTTGTTGGCCACTACTAAATGCGCACGGTTGTGGTTGATTGCCTGGGTTGCGCTCGGTAAGCCGACCACGCATTCGACGGTTTCGCCGACGGTTTCGCCAAACGCATTGCGAGCCGTCAAACCTGCGCCGCATCTGCTCGCGTGCGCTTGCTGCACGTGCGATGCATGTCGTAGCCGGCATTGCGCGATTAGTTGTTTGCCATCGTCATCACCGCTGGCCATGCTTGCATGTTGTCCCGTCAGTGTCGCCGATCCATGCCTTTGGACGATACCCGCCACCATCAGATGTTTCCCGAGCTGGACTTGGCCCAATTGGCGATTACGCGGCGCTTCGCCAGCGGGTCGGCAAAGCGCTTCAGTGCCGGCGAAACTGTGTTCGACGTGGGTGATGCGCACGCGCCTGTGTGGGTGGTGCTGGACGGCGCCATCGAAGTGGTGCATCGCGACGGGCTGGGCAATGAAAAGCCGATCATGCTCCACACGCCTGGTCAGTTCACCGGCGAGATCAGCCAGTTGGCAGGGCGCGCGTCGCTCGCTGCCGGCCGGGCCGGGCCGGATGGCTGTCTGGCGTTGCCGTTCGACACCGCGCATCTACGCGCGCTGATGATCAGCTCGGCCGACGTAGGCGAGGTGGTGATGCGTGCGCTGATCCTGCGCCGCGTTGGATTGATCGAAGGCGATGCCTCCGGCTCGATGTTGATCGGCGAGCCGGACGATGCGCATCTGACCCGTTTGCAGGGGTTCTTGACTCGCAATGGCTACCCTAACACGGTGATCGATGTTTCCGATGAAGAAGGCCGCGCGCTGGTCGATCGGCTGGGCATCCAGGAGCACGACTTGCCGGTGATGGCCTGCCCCAGCGGCCGTGTGCTGCGCCAGCCCAGCGATGTCGAAGCGGCGCATTGCCTGGGCATGACGCCGGACATCGACCCCAACAAGCGCTACGACGTAGCGATTGTGGGTGCCGGCCCGGCCGGTCTGGCGACGGCGGTGTATGCCGCGTCCGAAGGTTTATCGGTGCTGGTGCTGGATCAGCGCGCCATCGGCGGGCAGGCCGGCGCCTCGGCCCGTATCGAAAATTATCTAGGCTTTCCGACCGGAATTTCGGGCCAGGCGCTGGCCGGGCGTGCGTACAACCAGGCGCTGAAATTCGGCGCCGAACTGGCCATCCCGATTGAAGCGGCCACGCTGGAATGCGGGCGCGACGATGGCGCGTTGACGCTGGATCTTGCCGACGGCAAACAATTGCTGGCTAGCACCGTGGTCATCGCCTCGGGTGTGCGCTACCGGCGCCCGGACATCGAAGGGCTGGATCGCTTCGAAGGCCATGGCGTGTCGTACTGGGCATCGCCGGTGGAAGCGCGCCTGTGCGAGGGTGGTGTGGTGGTGTTGGTCGGTGGCGGTAATTCTGCAGGCCAGGCGGTGGCGTTTCTGGCGCCGCGGGTCAAGCAACTGCACCTGATCATTCGGGGCGATGGGCTGGAAGCGTCGATGTCGCATTATCTCATCGAACGCATTGCCGCACTGCCGAATGTGCAACTGCATACCGGCACCGAAGTCTCCGCGCTCGAAGGCGACCCGGAGCGCGGCCTACACGCGGCGGTGCTACGCACCCGTGCCGACGGGCAGACCATGCGCTTGGAATTGCGGCATCTGTTTCTGTTTGTCGGCGCAGACCCCAACACCGATTGGCTGCAGAACTGCGTAGAAACCGACAAGCGCGGCTTTGTCATTACCGGCACCGCGCGTGGCGATGGCATGCCGGCGTGTTGGCCGCTGGAAACCAATCGCCCCGGTGTGTTTGCCATCGGCGATGTGCGCGCCAGCTCGGTCAAGCGCGTGGCCGCCGCAGTGGGCGAGGGCGCCGCAGTGGTCGCGCAGATTCACCAGTATCTGGCGCGCCAGGCCGACCCGGTGCCCATGTCCGAACTTGCCAGCGCCAACCAGGAGTCCACCACCTCATGAGCGACCACTGCGCCACACCGCGCAGATTGCCGAGGTCGTGTCGAGCGCGCGTGGCTGCGAACAATGCCTGGCCATCGATAGCCCATGGGTGCATGTACGCCTATGCCGCAGGTGTGGCCACCGCGCATTGCCATGCCACCGGCCACCCAATTATCGAAGTCTACGACCGACCCGAAGGTTGGGGCTGGTGCTATGTAGACGAGGTGGAAGTGGAGCTGCCGGGTAAGACATCGCAACTCGGGCCAATTCCGCGGTCCGTGTGTGACGGCACGGTAGCGCCGCTGGGAATCGGGATTGGGAAGTCGATGCATTCACTCTGGCCAATGGACCTGCGGCAGCGCGCCGATTTGCGGGTGGGCGAACAGGTAGCCTTGTTGCAGGCGGATGCCCATGTCGCGCAGGGTGCGGCATTCGTCGGGGTGTTCGATGCCTTCGGCGATCACCGCGATGCCGAGTTCTTCGCACATGCGGGTGACGTGGCAGACGATGGCTTGGCGGCTGAGGTCGGTGTTGATGCCGCGGATCAGGGCCATGTCCAGTTTGAGCAGGTCCGGTTGGAAATCGGCCAGCAGGCCGAGCCCCGAGTAGCCGGCGCCGAAATCGTCGATGGCGGTTTTCATGCCGCGCGCCCGATAGGTGCGCAGGATCGAGAGCAGATGTGCCGGGTCGGCCAGGCGTTCCTGCTCGCTGACCTCAAAGATGATGGCGTCCAGCGGCCAGCCGTATTGTTCGGTGGCCGAGAGCGTGGCGCGCAGGCAGTGCTCGGGGTTGTAGACCGCGTTGGGCATGAAGTTGATCGACAGCAATGTCGGAAGCGCGATCTGCGCTGCGCATTCGATCGCCTTGACGCGGCAGACCTGGTCGAAGGCGTAGCGGTTGCGCTCATCGACGGCGGCCAGAATGCTGCCGGCCGATTCGCCATTGACCCCGCGCACCAGTGCTTCGCTGGCATAGATGCTACGGGTGGACACATCGACGATCGGCTGGAAGGCCATCGTGATCGCGGTGGGAAAGTCCTGTCCATCGCGGCAGGCGTTGCAAACGGAAAGCATAGGCATGGCTGAGCAATCGTGCGGCGTGGGGCTACCCTAGTCCTATCGGAGGCAACAGCGCGTTATCGCGTCTGCACACGTATCGTCGCGGCATCCTCACTCCGCGCGTGGTCGGGCTCGGCGATAATGTGTCCATCGCTCGCATCGGACGCCCCATGACCGCTCTCACCGAACGCTACGCCTTGGCCGTGGACTACGCGCGCATCGCCCATGCCGGGCAGGTGCGCAAGGGCACGCAGATCCCGTATCTGAGCCATTTATTGGGCGTATCGACGCTAGTGCTGGAATGCGGCGGCGACGAAGAACAGGCCATTGCCGGCTTGTTGCACGATGTAGTGGAAGACTGTGGTGGCGGCCACGAAGCATCGATCCGCGCGCAGTTCGGCAATGCGGTGGCCGACATCGTGATGGCATGTACCGACGCCACTGCCGAAGACAAGGCCGAGGTGGACAATACCCGGAGTGCGCGCAAACGCGATTGGCGCGAGCGCAAGCTCGCCTACTTGGACCATCTGCGCAAGACGCCGGAGCGTGCGCTGCTGGTGTCGGGCTGCGACAAGCTTTACAACGCGCGGACCATCGTGCAGGACCTGGAAAACCCTGCCGTGGGCCAGGACATCTTCAACGTGTTCACCGCCGGGCGTGAGGGCACGCTGTGGTACTACGGCGCGCTGGAAGAGATTTTCCGCACCCGCAGTGCCGCCACCGCACGGTTGTTCAGTGGCGTGGTGACCCATATGCAGGCGTTGGCGCACACCGGCGAGCAGCCGGTGCCAGCGCACGCGCTGGGATAATGCGTTTGCAAGATGTGGCAAGTTGGACGTCGCCGCTGATCGGCCGCAAACGCTGATATCGGCTGCATGCCGCGCGCTAAGCGAGTGCATTGTCGAATGCCGGTTTGCTAGATATTCAGTCCCGGCATTAGATGGATCGGATTTGCTGAATCGCCCCGGCTTTCCTAGACACCTTGCGGCCATAATTCACAACGACTCCATCACCCACGCATCTGGCGGCAATCGATCAGGCGTCCGAACTGCGACGGGTCAAGTCGGAGTTGCGGCGGGTCACCGAAGAGCGAGACATCCTGAAAAAGGCCGCAGCGTACTTTGCCAAGCTGTCCGGGTGAAGTACGCGTTTATGCTCGACCATGACAGGAATTTCGCCTTCGAAGCATGTGTAAGGTGTTTGGCCTGCATCCCAGCGGGTACTCCGCCTGGCGGAGCGCGTGGGTGTCGACACGGGCCAACTATGACGCGCGTGTCCTGGGCCTGATCAAGCAGTTCTGGCTGGAAAGCGGCGGGGTGTATGGTTGCCGGAAGATCACCCGTGATCTGCGTAACTTGGGTGAAACGCAGTCGCCGAGAGCGTGTTCCAATTCCTCAAACGCGAGCGCATCAAACACAGGATTTACGTGACTGGCGATGAAGCCAAGTCCGACGTCTTCAACTACATCGAGATGTTCTACAACACCAGACGGCAGCACGGACACAATAGGGGGCTGTCTCCGGTCGAGTTCGAAAAGCAGTAATCAAAATGAGGTTTCGGGGTGTCTACAGAAGCCGGGGCGATTCACTTCGCAATGGCCCTGATTGAATGCAGCGACGCGCATTCTTCCGTCTGCGCTGCGTCTGACCGATGTCTGCTGCTTCATTGCGCTGTTCGAAAGCACGCTGCCAGATGGCACGTTTCGCAGTCTGGGGGAGTTATTTCAGCGTTGCCTTAAAGATCCCCAAACCGCGACTGCAGCGCTGCAACCGCTGCCAGCCCTGCGGTTTCTGTGCGCAAAATGCGTGGGCCCAATCGCAAACCGCTGAAACCAGCCTCGCCGAGAATCATGCGATCGCGTGGCGACCAGCCGCCTTCCGGCCCGATCGCCACGATCACACTCCGTTGGATGCCTGCCGGCAGCGTGCTCAGGCGATGCTCGCCCTGCGGGTCCAACGTCAACCTTAGTTCGCGCGGATCGCTTGCCTGCGCGGCTTCCAGCAGGCCGAGTGGCGCAGCCAGATGCGGAACGCGTGCGCGCCCGGATTGTTCGCACGCCGACACCACCACGCTGCGCCAATGCGCAACGCGTTTTTCCATGCGGGCCGGATCGAGCTTGACCTCGGTGCGCTCGGCGTTGACCGGCACGATCACCGCAACGCCCAACTCGGTGGCCTTTTGCAAAATCAGATCCATCTTCTCGCCGCGTGCGATGCCCTGGAGCAAGGTGATCCGCAGTGGCGATTCGTTCGCCAGCGGCTCGGCGCGCTCCACCATCGCGCGTGCCGCACGCTTGCCTGCCACGGTGATGCGTGCGTGGTAATCGCTGCCATCGCCGTTGAACAGGATGCACGCATCGCCCTGGCGCAGTCGCAACACGCGCAACAGATGATTGGCTGATTCCTCGGGCAGCGTGACTTCCTGATCGCAGTGCAGCGGCAGCGCAACATGGGAGCGGGTCAGGCGCATGCAACGGCCTGCTCGATGGCATGGCGGGTGGTCGCGGCCAGCAGCGCAAGTTGCGTCTGGTCCACGCAGTACGGCGGCATCCAATACAACACGTCGCCGAGCGGGCGCAGCACCACGCCGCGTTCCAACGCAGCGCGATACGCCTTCAGGCCAACCCGTGCCACCGCTGGAAACGGCGTGAGTTTGTCGCCACCTTGGGTGAGTTCGAACGCAACGATCATGCCGGCCTGGCGCATGTCCGCCACCGCGCTGTGTTCGCCTATCTGCTCAGCGAGCGTGGCCATGTGCGCTGCGGTGTGCTGGTTGCGCGCAACCACGTCGTCGTCTGCGAAGATTTGCAAGGTCGCCAATGCGGCCGCACACGCCAGCGGATTTCCGGTGTAGCTATGCGAATGCAGAAACGCGCGCTCGCGCGAATCGTCGAGGAAAGCCTCGTACACCTGCTGCGTTGCCAGTACCGCCGACAACGGCAGGAAGCCGCCGGTGAGTCCTTTGGACAAGCACAACAGGTCGGGCATGATGCCGGCCTGTTCGCAGGCGAACAACGTGCCGGTACGACCGAAGCCGGTCGCAATCTCGTCGGCGATCAAAAACGCGCCATGCGCATCGCATAATTCGCGCGCGCGGCGCAAATAGGCCGGGTGGTACATGCGCATGCCGCCCGCACATTGCACGCGCGGCTCCAGAATCAGCGCGCAGATTTCGCCGGGCGATTGTTCGAACATTGCCTGCAGCGCGTCGGCCGCTTGCAGCGCGTAGTCTTCCGCGGTCTGTCCGGGTTCGGCCAGATAGGCGTCGGGCGAGGGCGCGAACATCGATTCCAGCAACAGCGGCGCATACACGCGCCGGTACAACGGAATGTCGCCGACCGACAGCGCACCGATGGTCTCGCCGTGGTAGCCGTTTTCCAGCGCGACGAAGCGCGTGCGGCGGTGCTCGCCGCGATTGTGAAAGTAATGGAAGGCCATCTTCAATGCCACTTCCACGCCGGCCGAACCGTTGTCGGCATAGAACACTTTGGACAACGGCGCGCGGCCGGCCTGGCGCGGCGCGATCGCCAACAGCCGCTCGGCCAGCTGCACTGCCGGCGCGTGCGTGAAGCCGGCCAGCATCACCTGCTCCAGTTCGCCGGCCTGCCGCGCGATAGCCGCACCGATGCGCGGTTCGGTATGGCCAAACAGGTTGGTCCACCAACTGCCGACCGCATCTAAATAGCGGCGGCCATCGTGACCGACCAGCCACGCACCGTCGCCACGTGCGATCGGCACCAGTGGAAGTGTGTGCGGGTGCTCACGCATCTGCGTGCAGGGGTGCCAGAGCACCGCAAGATCGCGTTGCCGCCAATGTTCGGCAGCTTGAGAGGCTGCGTGGTCTGCTAGGATTTCGGGTTCATGAACATGTCGATGCATACGCCTATTCTATCGGCCGGCTCCGCCGCTGCGTGCTACGCATGAGTCCGCGCCTGCCGACCATCCATAAGATCACCGATCTGGGTGACGGCCCGTTCCGTCGACAGCAACTGGATCTGGAATTTTCCAACGGGCAGCGCCGTCTGTACGAACGCCAACTCAGCCAGGGCCACGGCGCCGTGGTGGTGGCGCCAATGCTCGACGCGCAGACGGTGCTGCTGGTGCGCGAGTACGCTGCCGGCGTGCATCGCTACGAGCTGGGTCTGGTCAAAGGCCGCATCGATGCCGGCGAGACGCCGGAGCAGGCGGCCGACCGCGAGCTCAAGGAAGAAGCCGGCTACGGCGCACGTCAGGTGCAGGTACTGCGCGCGATGACGCTCGCTCCTACATACATGAGTCACCAATCCTGGTTGGTACTGGCACGCGATCTCTATCCCGAGCGCCTGGTGGGCGATGAGCCGGAAGAGATGGAAGTGGTGCCCTGGCCGATCGCACGTCTGGACGAATTGATGCTACGCGAAGATTTTTCCGAAGGCCGCTCGCTGGCCGCCTTGTTCATTGCACGCGAGTGGCTGGAGCGCAACCCATGATCCGCATCCCGATGGAATTGCGCGAAGCCGTGATCGCCATCGCGCGCGATGCGGGGGCGGCGATCATGGAGGTGTACGCGCAGGACTTCGCAGTAGAGATCAAGGCCGACACCAGCCCGCTGACCCAGGCCGACCTGGCCGCCAATCGCGTCATCGTCGACGGGCTGCGCCGGGTCACCCCGGACGTGCCGGTGTTGTCGGAAGAATCCACACACCTGGCCTGGGAAAAGCGACAGTACTGGACCACTTATTGGTTGGTCGATCCGCTCGACGGCACGCGCGAATTCGTCAAGCGCAACGGCGAGTTCAGCGTCAACATCGCACTCATCCATATGGGCGCGCCGGTGCTAGGTGTGGTGCAGGCGCCGGTCGATGGGCGTGTCTGGTATGCCGCACGTGGCGAGAACGCCTTCCGTCGCGATGGCGACCGCGACCAGATGTTGCACACGTGCATTCCTGCGGCTACACCGTTGCGGGTTGCGGCGACCCGTTCGCACCGCGATGCGCGCACCGCCGCCGCGCTCGCGCGTATGGGCGAGATCGATGTGGTCGCGCAAGGGTCGTCGTTGAAGTTCTGCCGCATCGCCGAAGGCGACCTAGATGTTTACCCGCGCTTCGGTCCCACCTCCGAGTGGGACACCGCTGCCGGCCAATGCGTGTTGCATGCTGCCGGTGGCGTGTTGTTGGCCAGCGGTACCGGCAAGCCGTTTCGCTACAACCGCCGCGACAGCTTGCTCAATGGCGAGTTCGTTGCGCTGGGCGATCCCAATCTGCCGTGGCGCGATTGGCTTGCGTGAGCGCCGCTACTAGATGACTGTGCGTGCGGCGCAGCAGTGAGTGCGCAAAGTCCTCATGAAGTGAAATTGTAGACTGCTGCTACCGCTCGCCTCCGCTGCATGATGCCGCTGCGATGGTTCTGAGTCGCTGCCGCGCTATCGCGTAGGCAGCGCCCCTCAACTGCATAACGCCCCAGGAACACACGATGCCTCAGACCCCGCCGACCGGTGACATCCAGCACCTGCTGCAGCTGATGGCGCGCCTGCGCGATCGTGAGCACGGCTGTCCTTGGAATGTGGAGCAGACCTTCGCCAGCATCGCGCCGTACACGATCGAAGAAGCCTACGAAGTTGCCGACGCGATCGACCGCAACGACCTGCCTGGTTTGCGCGACGAATTGGGCGACCTGCTGCTGCAAGTGGTCTTCCATGCACAGATGGCAGCCGAGCAAGGCGCCTTCGGGTTTGCCGAGGTGGTCGCCACACTCAGCGACAAGCTGGTGCGGCGCCACCCGCACATATTCGCCGAACGACAGGCCGACGACGCACAGGCCGTGCGCGCCAACTGGGAGCAGATCAAGCGTGACGAACGCCGCGCCGCCGGCAACCAGGACGACTCCGCACTCGCCGGCATCGCGCGCGGTCTGCCGGAATGGCAGCGCTCCACCAAGCTGCAATCGCGCGCGGCGCGGGTTGGCTTCGACTGGCCAGGCCCTGTGCCGGTGCTGGAAAAACTGCAGGAAGAAGTCGAAGAGCTGCGGGTGGAATTCGCACGCGGCCCGGTGGCCGACAATCAGGCCCGGCTGGAGGACGAGCTCGGCGATGTGTTGTTCGTCTGCGCCAACCTGGCGCGGCACGCCAAGGTCGATGTCGGCGCCGCGCTTCGACACGCCAACCTGAAATTCGAACGGCGCTTCCGTGCGATGGAAGTGCAGGCGCACGCTGCGGGCACCACGTTGGCAGCGTTGTCGTTGAGTGAGCAGGAAGCGCTATGGCAACACGTCAAGCGTGGCGAGCGAGGTGGCGACGCATCGGCTCTCGACAAGCCAGCCCGCCACGCGCCTAGTGCCGACAAACCTGCCGCGGGCGAGCAAGCTCCCGACAACCCGGAGGTGCATCAGGCAGACTTCGACAAACCACGCTCCAACACGCCACGCCACGCATGAACTCCGCGCCCACTACCCTGCTGCTGTTCGCGGCCACTGCGATTACCGAACTGGTCCGCTGCTACGTTCCTTCTCTATGGCTGCGCAAAAGTGGCAGCATGTCTGCCGACCGCGCAGAGCCTTGCCATCTGTATGGCTGTTGAGCCTGCATCCGAATCCTAATGGGCGCGTCTACGCCGCCTATGGTGGCGCCTATATCGCCAGCGCCTTGCTGTGGCTGTGGTGGGTGGAGCGGGTGACGCCGACGCGTTGGGATCTGTTGGGCGGTGCCTGTTGCCTGCTCGGCATGGCGGTCATCATGTTCTGGCCGCGTAGCGCCTGGGCAACGCGGTATGTCGCTGCCCAGGTGCGGGTTGCGCATTGCCTGCCAGCGTGCGCATGTCGTTCCCCCAAGCGCGGCCGGGCAGCGATAATGGCCGTCTTATCCTTTGGACCGGCGCGCATGACCCAGAAGACCATCCTCAACGACACCCATCGTGCGCTTGGCGCCAAGATGGTCGACTTCGGCGGTTGGGACATGCCGATCCATTACGGCTCGCAACTGGACGAACACCATCAGGTGCGTCGCGACGCCGGCATGTTCGATGTCAGCCACATGACTGTGGTCGATTTGCGCGGCGCACGCGTGCGCGAGTTCCTGCGCTATCTGCTCGCCAACTCGGTAGACAAGCTCAAGGTTTCCGGCAAGGCGCTGTACACCTGCATGCTCAATCCGCAGGGCGGGGTGATCGACGACCTTATCGTCTACTTCATGAGCGAAGAGTTCTTCCGCCTGGTGGTCAATGCCGCCACTCGCGAAAAAGATCTGCAGTGGATCGGCGAGCAGGCCGCGCGCTTCCAGGTGCGCGTGGAAGAGCGCAGTGACTTGGCAATGATCGCGGTGCAAGGCCCCAACGCCCGCGCCAAGGTCATCAAGTTATTGGATCCGGACGGCACTGCTGCGCTGAGCAAGCTCGGCCGTTTTGCCGCATTGCAGACGCGTTCAAGCGATGGCGTTGACCTGTTCCTCGCACGCACCGGCTACACCGGCGAAGACGGTTTCGAGATCGTGTTGCCGCAAGACGCCGCCGTCGCATTCTGGAACGCGCTGCTCGCGCAAGGTGTCGAACCGGCCGGTCTGGGAGCACGCGACACCTTGCGTCTGGAAGCAGGCATGCATCTTTACGGGCAGGACATGGATGACACGGTCAGCCCGTATGAAGCAGCACTGGCCTGGACGATCACCTTGGACGAAGGCCGCGACTTCATCGGCCGCGCCGTGCTCGAAGCGCAAAAGGCACAGGGCGCGCCGCGTCAACTGATCGGTGTGATGATGGATGACAAGGGCGTGCTGCGGCACGGTCAAACCGTGCTTACCGCCGTTGGCGAGGGCGAGATCCTGTCCGGCACGTTCTCGCCGACGCTGGGCAAGGCGATCGCGTTTGCGCGCGTGCCAGCCGGCAGCCTCGACGCGTTGCGCGTGGACATTCGCGGCAAGCACGTGCCGTTGCGCGCGGTGAAGTTTCCGTTCGTGCGCGATGGCCAAGCGCAGCCCGGCGTACTCGGCGAATGAGTGAGGCGATGCCGGCCGCATAGATAGCGTCCGGCATCGTGCAATCCGCGGCAACGACCAACCTGACCGACGCGCGTGCACCTGTCTTGTCGCGCGGTCTAAACTAGCCACCTTTCCTCAACCCCTAGCTTCCCGGAGCACACCCATGCGCGAGATTCCTGGCGACCTCAAGTTCCTCAAATCCCACGAGTGGGCCCGCGTTGAAAGCAACGGCCGCGTGACCGTCGGTATTTCCGACCACGCGCAGAGCTTGCTGGGCGACCTGGTCTACGTCGAACTGCCGGGCGTCGGCGACACCGCGCAGGTCGGCAACGGCGCGGCGGTGGTGGAATCGGTCAAGGCCGCCTCCGACGTCTACAGCCCGGTCAGCGGTACCGTCGTCGAGGTCAACAGCGCGCTGAGCGACACTCCGGAAATCATCAACGAAGATGCATATGGCGAGGGCTGGATCTTCGTGGTCGAACTCGACGACAAGGAACAGCTCAACGATCTGCTGTCGCCCGACGACTACGCCGAGTTGCTCGAAGACGACGAACACTGACCTGGCGTCGTCTGCCGCAGATAACGATGGCCGCTTTCAGAGCGGCCATTTTTTTGGGTGCGATGTCGCTGGCAGGACGCGGCGTCGGTTCGGCGATGGCGATCAAGCGGTCGAGTCCAGAAGTGATGCGTGCATGCTGTCGGCCAGTCGACATCGATGCGATCGGCGGTGAAGCAGCGGGCGGTGTGCATTGGTAACAACGATCGAAAGATCTTTCGATGAGGCCTGCACGCAGAGGCGCCGGATTTCTGACGTGAGTCACTCGTGAGGATCTTACGTACGCGCAGTGAAACGGTCGTGCTGCATTGCCTGCATCCATCATCCAACACGAGGCGCGATGCATGCTTTGAGTTGTGTACGCGGCCGCGCGCGTGGCGATCAAACGTCGCAACAAGTTTGCGCATTTTTGCTCGTGTGACGCCGGAAGCGCTGTTGTCGGATAAAAATTTTTCAGCTAGCGGACAGGCAGCGAGCAATGCGCCGACACGCGACTTACCTACGTGTCGACGTAGTGCTCAAATGCGTAGGTCGTTGCATCGCTTGAAAAAAAACAGCGGAAAAGAAGTGCTTTTTCGAAATCGCTGTTGCATGGGCGCTTGCATCGGTCGCACGTGCGTGACCGTGCGCGGTGTCTTCTGCTTGCTTCAATGCGGTGCATTGGGATGGCTGGCTGAAAAAAAAATGCAAAAGAGTGTTGACAGTAAAAAAAAGCGTGATTAGGTTTCGCCCAGCAGACATTGCTGCGGAAGAGAGTGAGCAGAATCGACATCAGGCCGACACGCTTGTTCCAGATGTCCACCGAAGTGCCATCCACGGTGGAGTCGGGTTCGCTTCTCTCCAAGAAAGTAGTTGTCGTTCCGATCACGCACCCGTGTCGCCGTTCGATGCGGGTGTTTTTGTATCCGTCCCGTCGCGCATCACCTGCGGACGGTTACCGACGACGGCATGCCGTCACGGGTTGCTTCAACTGGGCGTTTCACCTCCATAGTTCACTGACGAGGAGCCAATTACATGGCCACTGCGAAAGCTGCGAAAAAGAAACCCACTGCCAAAAAGGCAGTGAAGAAGACTGCCGCCAAGAAGGCAGTCAAGAAGGTCGCCAAAAAGGCGACCGCCAAGAAGGTAGTGAAGAAGACTGCTGCCAAGAAGGCCGTCAAGAAGACTGCGAAGAAGGCAAGCGCCAAGAAGGCAGTGAAGAAAACTGCAAAGAAGGCGACCAAGAAGACCGCTAAGAAAGCAGTAAAGAAGACTGCCAAGAAGGCGACCAAGAAGACGGCCGGCAAGAAGGCAGTGAAGAAGGCTGCAAAGAAGGCGGCCAAGAAGACCGCTAAGAAAGCAGTAAAGAAGACTGCGAAGAAGGCGACCAAGAAGTCCGCCACCAAGAAGGCTGCTGTCAAGAAGCCTGCTGTAAAGAAGGTCGCCAAGAAGAAGCCGGCCGCTCGCAAGAAGAAGGCCGCTCCGGTCGCGCTGCCCGCAACTCCGGCACCGCTGATCTGATCTGTAATACCCGATCGCCGTAAACATCGAGCTCTCCCCCCGACGCCCAGCGGGGAGGGAGCTTTTTTATTGGCGGCAGCCGTCTGGCGGTTTTCGAGGCAGCTGTAGAGCTGCGTTATCTGGGTCGCAACGATGGGGCTTGTACCCAGAGGTGTTGTCGCGCACGTTCTGGATCTGGATCTGGATCGGCGTGGTCGCGGCCATACCAAACATTGCGAGCCATGTCAGCCATGCTAGGACGGTCCGATTTTTTCAAGCGCGGCATTGATGCCGCTGGACCAAGACAACGCGCGAGCTGTGTGGATCAGTCGTCGCGGACGGATTGCCAGCACAAAAAGACAGCACGCGCGCGGGCCGTCTAGCAGCATTCCACCGTGCTGCGTACATGCCAAGCTGACGGTCACATTCCGCTTCAGCGTGCCGAGCGACTGACATGGCGCTTGGCATCGAGCGAGAAACACGCGGCTCAACAGACAGGCCAAATCGTTCGCTCAATCCATCGACGACGGCTGGACGGTGGCAAATCTGGGCCGATGCTTGCCACGACCTCGGCAACGCGCTCGACTGCCATGCATCCCCGCCAGCAACTCTAGCAACGCAACGCTGATGTTGGCCACTGGCCACTCACTCTTTCTAGCCACCACGGTGCGCCGACATCTGCGATGCGACCTGACGTGGACGGCCATCCAAGCATGCTGCAGCTCACAGCGTTGCCGGCGGCAAACCATCCGCGCGGACCGTACGAACCCAAAAAAGGCGGCCGAAGCCGCCCTTGTCTTCATTCGCAGCGACGCGGCGCCAGTGCCGTTATGCAGCTCAGCGCGGCGATGCCACCGACTTGCCGGACGAGGCACCCTTGCCGGCAGGATCAGGACGCTCGGCTAGCATGTTCTCGCTGCCGAAGTCGCCGTCCACATCGATGTCCAGCCAGCGCTTGGTCGGCAGGCCAAGTGCGCGATCCAGAATTGTCGGCAGCATGCCGGAGGGCAGGCCGCTTTCGCCGTTCCATAAGATTGCGATACCCAGATCGCGCTCGGGCAGCAGCGCGACGAGGCCGCGATAGCCTTGCACCGCACCGGCATGGAAGACCACCTGATGGCCGGCGTAATCAAACACGCGCCAGCCCAGCGCGTAGCTGGCCGCATCTACACGCTCATGCCGCCAGCCCGAACGCATTTCTCCCGGCGTGGAGATCAGCGGAGCATGCAGCGTCGCCAGCAGTGGCGCGGGCAGCACGTCGGTGCGGTGGCCGGTGTGTGCAAGCAACCACTGCGCCATGTCGCTGGCGCTGGCGTTGACGCCTGCGGCGGGCGCAAGACGGTAGTAGGTCGGTTTGGGCGTCAGCGACACCCAGCCGTTGCGGCTGCGCACATGCGGGCGCGCCCAATGCGGGCTGGCCTGGATGCCGGCCAGACCCATGCTCGCATCGTTCATGCCCAGCGGCTTGAAGATGCGGCGTTCCACCGACTGCTCGTAGAAGCTACCGGAGGCTGCAAATACCACATCGCCGACCAGGCTGAAGGCAACGTTCTGATACGCATAGCAATCGCCCGGCGCGCAGCGCAGCGGTGCGGCCGAGAGTTTGTGGCTGAGGGAGTAATAGTCGACGTTGGATTCGATATCGCGGTCGTAGGCATTGCGGGTCAGCCCGACGCGATGGCTGAGCACCTCGGCGACGGTGAGTTGACGGGTGGCGGCGCTATCGCTGAGCTGGAAACCAGGCACGTAGTCGATCACCTTGCTGTCCCAACGCAGCACACCATCGTTGACCAGCAGCCCGGCCATGGTGCCGGCAAAAGCCTTGGACAGCGAGGCGAGGCGGAACACGGTGTGGCCATCGACCGGCTGCGGATGGTTGACATCGGTAACGCCATAACCGCGAGCGCTGAGCACCTTGCCGCCCTGCACGATCGCCATCGCCATGCCGGGCACGCGGTTACCGTAGGTCAACTGTTCTGCCATCGATTCGAAGGCCGCCACACCGAAGCCTGCGGCCGGCGCCAACACTTTGCTGGCCGGCAGCGATGTGCGATAGGGCAACGGCGCGGTATGCGGCTGTGTCGCGGTGGCCGGCTGCAGCGTAGAGGCAGCCGGCGCAGGTATCTGCGCGGTGGAAGAGAGGGCAAGAGGCAGCAATGCCCCAAGCAGCCCGATGGCCAACGGTCGGAACCGTCGGCGCCTGCGCATTTCTGTCATGGTTGTCCCGCCCGTTCCGCTGTCTCCGGTGATTCTAGCGCCGCGCTTCGCAATAGCACAAACTGCCGGAAGATGAATGGGCATCGTATTGATCCTATTGACGATTTTTGGGTCAAAAATCGAGTGTTTCGAGCGTGACGCCCCGCCTGCCTGCGCGGAGGTGGCAGCAAGCGGCGTGCTGCATCGCCGCACGATCGGCCCCGCAGTGTCCTACGGCGGGCGCTGGTGGTGCTCAGCATTGGATAACTTGCGCACTTGTTTCGCGGGCGCTGCCGCTGGCCTGTCCTTGCTGCCAGGCTCGGCTTATGCGGGCGACCGTTACACGATGGCAAGCCCGTCTCTGCCGCGCTCTGCGGCCGGCCTTCTGGGCGTGGCAGTGCGCACTTGCCGCCGCTGGTATGGGTGTTCCTGTACTTTTTCTGCCTGCTCAGCGGTGACTACGTGCTGCGCCCCGTGCGCGAGGCGATGGGTGCCTCGGACAATATGGAGGTGCTCTTTCCTTCCGTAATGATCGCGTTCTTCGCTGCGCACGGCATGCCGCCCAAGGACTTCACGCTGCAGGTGCTCTTTACCGGCATCTTCCTGACCATGTTGCTGCTGTAGCCGGTGTACGGTGCGCTGGTTAGCCGTTATCCGCTGCGGTGTTTTTGCCGGTGGTGTATGGCGTCTTCATTGCGACCTTGTTGTTGTTCTTACGTGCTGTTCGACATCACTCGCGACCGTGCGGCACGTGACTGGCCGCGTTGAGCAGCACGACCGCAATCGCGGCTATGCTAGTCGCCACAGTCGCCACATCATGTCTGCCATGTCTCCGTTCGCCATCGTTGCCGGTCTGTGCGTCGCACTGTTACACGTCTACATCCTGGTGCTGGAAATGGTGCTGTGGACGCGCCCACTGGGCTTGAAGACCTTCCGCAACACGCCCGAAAAGGCGCAGGCCAGCCGTGTACTGGCAGCCAACCAGGGCCTCTACAACGGCTTCCTGGCTGCGGGCCTGTTCTGGGGCGCGCTGGCCTCACGTACCGACGTGCTGAGCTTCTTCCTGGTCTGCGTGGTAGCGGCAGGTTGCTACGGCGCTTACAGCGTCAATCGCCGCATCTTCTTCGTGCAGGCGCTGCCGGCGTTGATCGCCTTGGCATTGGTGTGGCTGCCGCTGTCCATGTGATCGTAGTGCGCAGCTGGTTATCGCTGGACGAACGCTGCCGTGTTTGCTTGCGCGCATTCGCTGCCTCCTGCATCGCCATCGCCCATCACGAGTGCAGCACTTTGCAGCTGCACCAACGCAAACGGCGAGCAGAAGCTCGCCGTTTGCGTTGGTCTACCTGACTAACTCAGACCGCTGACTCAAGCCGCTTCGCGCGGCTGCTGTACCTGCGGCTTGTCGTAATAGCTGGCCGCACGTAACTCGTGCGGATCGAAGTCGTCGACGGTGATGGTGTCCATCATTATCTCGCGCAACTCTTCCAGCAACTTGCGTTCTTCCGTGTTGATCACGCCTTCGGCTACGGCCTCGTCCAGCTGGGCCGGGAACTCCAACGCCTCGATACCCTTGCTCTTGAGCGCTTTCAGGAACTTGCGCTCCACTGGCTCGGCCATCACGGCCTTGGTCAGGTAGCTGGCGATACGGCCACCCGGATTGTTGGCGCATGGAGTCAGAAACGCGCCCTGACCAAGACGATCGCGCGCCTCGTTGGGTGTCATCAGGATCGAGGCCACGCGATGTCCCAGACGGTCACCCGGCGCTTCGGCACGACGGCCCAGCGGAAAGATCAATATCCACATCAACCAACCTACCGGACGGATCGGAAAATTACGTAGGGCGGCAGACAGCGCGGTTTCGATCTTGTGCACGCTGTCGTGGAAGGCCCACGCCAGCAACGGCTGATCGGTTGCCGGTGCACCTTCGTCGTGGTATCGCTTGAGCATCGCGCTGGTCAGGTAAATGTGGCTCAGCACATCGCCCAGACGGCCCGACAACGACTCCTTGAACTTAAGCTTGCCGCCAAGCATCAGCATCGACACGTCGGCCATCAGCGCCAGGTTGGCCGAATAACGATCCAGCTTGCGGAAGAACCGCCGCGTGTACGCATCGCCCGGCGCGGCACCGATGCGTGCCCCGGTGATGCCGAACCAGAACGAACGCACCGCGTTGGAGATACCGAAGCGGATATGTCCGAACACGCTCTGGTCGAACTCTTCCAGGCCACGACGCGTATCCGGATCCTGCGCCGCCTTCATTTCCTTCATGACCCATGGATGGCACAGGATCGCGCCTTGGCCGAAGATCAGCAAACTGCGGGTCATGATGTTGGCGCCTTCCACGGTCACGCCGATCGGCGCGGCCTGCCAGGCACGGCCGGCGAAATTGCGCGGCCCCAAGATAATACCCTTGCCGCCGATCACGTCCATCATGTCGCTGACCACTTCGCGGCCCATGGTGGTGCAGTGGTACTTGGCGATCGCCGATGGCACCGATGGCACGTCGCCACGGTCCACTGCCGCCGCCGTCGCCTGCGACAGCGCACTGATTGCATAAGCCTTGCCACCGATACGTGCGAGCGCTTCTTCCACACCTTCGAAACGACCGACCGACAGACCGAACTGCTTGCGTATGCGTGCATACGCACCGGTCACCACTGCAGCGGACTTGCTACTGCCGCTGGCCGTGGAGGGCAGGGTGATCGAACGACCCACTGCCAGACACTCGTTGAGCATATTCCAGCCCTTGCCGACCATTTCCACGCCGCCGATCAACTGGCTCAGCGGGATGAATACTTCCTCGCCATGGATCGGGCCGTTCTGGAACGGCGAATTCAGCGGGAAATGGCGCCGCCCGATCTCCACCCCCGGGGTGTCGCGCGGCAGCAGCGCCAGGGTGATGCCGATGTCCTTGGTGTCGCCGATCAGACCCTCCGGATCGTAGGCGCGAAACGCCAGACCGATCAGCGAGGCCACCGGGGCCAGGGTGATATAGCGCTTGTCGAAGGTGAGCTTGACGCCGAGTACGTTGGCGCCATTCCACTGGCCCTTGCACACGATGCCGTAGTCGGGAATCGAGGTCGCATCCGAACCGGCAAACGGGCCGGTCAGGCCGAAACACGGCACTTCCGCACCAATGGCCAGACGCGGCAGATAATAGTCCTTCTGTTCCGGGGTGCCGTAATGCAGCAGCAACTCACCCGGCCCGAGCGAATTCGGCACACCCACGGTGGAGCTCACCACACTGGAAATCGAGGACAGCTTCTGGATGACCTTGTGATGGGCCAGTGCGCTGAAACCAAGGCCGCCATACTGCTTGGGAACGATCATGCCGAAGAATCTGTTCTTCTTGATGAAGTCCCATAGCTCCGGCGGCAGATCGGCGTAGACGTGAGTGATTTCCCAGTCGTTGGCCATCTTGCACAGCTCTTCGACCGGGCCATCCAGGAATGCCTGTTCTTCGGCGGTCAGTTGCGGCTTGGGATAGTTGAGCAACTTGTGCCAATCTGGATCACCGGTGAACAGCTCGCCTTCAAAACCCACCGAACCGGTTTCCAGCGCGATGCGTTCGGTCTGCGACAGCGGCGGCAACACCTTGCGGAAAAAGCTCATCAGTGGCGTGGTCAGCAGCGGCTTGCGCAGGAACGGCAGCAGCACTGGCGCCGATACCAGCACCATTAGCACGGTAGCGACGATGGTGGCAGTGAGATTGGCACCCAGCATCCAGCATGCCACCAGCACACAGGCGCTCAGGGCAACCCAGGTGGCAAGGCGCATGCGGTGGTAGGCAGCGATGCCCGCCGCCAGGATGACGAGAAGGAACGGTGCAACGATGCTCATGGTCTTGCTCCAGTGACAGGCTCGGTAATAGTGGACGCTGCGATGGTGCCAACGGAGGGATGTGCGTCCAGATAATGCAACACGGTGTCAGTAAACGGGTCGTTGTCGTCGCCGGCCAGCATGGGCGTGGCATCGTGCGAATGCACATGCGGCGCGATCGACAAAAATTCGGTGATGTTGGTTGGCGTCACCGGATCGCTGCGCCCACAGCTCATTAGCAGCATCGGGCAGTGCACCTGCGATGCAGCGTCCAGTAACGCGTGCTGCTGAATCTGCGCATCCTGTCCCGTTAGCTCATCGACTAGGCGCAGGTCCCAATGCCACTGCCAACGTGTATCGGCGCGCTGTCGCAACAAGGCCTGCAGGTGGGTTGCCATCTTGC
The DNA here is from genome assembly GCF_900183975.1 of Xanthomonas fragariae. Lineage (NCBI taxonomy): Bacteria > Pseudomonadati > Pseudomonadota > Gammaproteobacteria > Lysobacterales > Lysobacteraceae > Xanthomonas > Xanthomonas fragariae. Next base: position 3,025,491 of record NZ_LT853882.1, on the reverse strand, counting down.
GGGGACGATGCGGCATGTAAGCGGCAGGCGCATCTGCAGGCGCATCGAGGGACGCGAAGCCGTCCGGAAGCGCGGTCGTGAAGCGCAGAATGCGTTCCACATCCGTGGTATCCCCGCGCGGTGTGATGTCGACCAATATCGCGCGGAACAAGCCCGGGCAGCGCACTTGTGCAAGCGCAGTCGACGCGGCCTCCCACACGTGTCGCCTCTGCCTAGATCCATGCACCAGCAGCACCGTCGGCGCATGTTCCGCACCCTGCACCGGCACGGCAAGCACCGCTTCGCCAGCGCTAGCGCTGGACACGCACGCAGTGTGGGCAAGGCTGGATGGGGATGTGACCATACCTAATGGTATGGATGCGCCCGACGGCTGTCAATACTCAGTGGTATGGCCGGTTAAGTTATTGAATCGCGGTGCTTGTGTGTCGATTCTGTGATGCATACTGCAACTGACCCGAGCGTATGGTTAAATCGCTCCATGAACGACATCACCGACTCCAGCCTTACCATGCCCGGCGCCAGTTCTGGTCGTGGCAATCGCCTCCGCGCGGACGATTGGGCACAGGCCGCACTGGACCTGATCGCCGAACAAGGTGTCGGCGCGGTTGCAGTGGAGCCACTCGCGCGCCGGCTCGGTGTCACCAAAGGCAGCTTTTATTGGCACTTCCCCTCGCGCGACGCATTGCTGCAGGCAGCCCTGGAACGCTGGGAAATCTTCGAACAGGAGGAAGTCTTTGGCAGCCTGGAAGACGTCCCCGACCCGAGCGCCCGTCTGCGTGCGCTGTTTCAACTGGTCGCGCACGAAGTCAAACCGCATGTCATCTACAGCGAACTGCTCAAGGCCCTCGACCACCCCGCCGTGCGCCCGGTCATCGACCGCGTCTCGCAACGCCGCCTCGATTACCTGATCGCCTCATTTCGCCAGGCCGGCCTCACCCGCACCGACGCCCAACACCGTGCCCGCCTGGCCTACGCCGCCTACGTCGGCTTCCTGCAACTCTCGCTGCAACTGCAGCAACCCAAGCAGGCCCGCGAAGAGTTCGAGTCCTATGTCGAGCATGTGATTCAGACGTTGATTCCGGGGTAAAACTCAAAGCTCAACGAGTTCGATCTGTAGACATCGGGCAAAAAAACCGCGGCTCTTTTGAGCCGTGGTTTTTTGTTTACGCCTTAAACAAGCTGACCATTAGAACTTCTGGGTGTAGCGCATGTAATAGAAACGACCCGGAATTTCATACTGTTAGTCGAAGCTGTTGGCGAATGCCGTTGCCGCCTGCGGCGGATCGCGATCGAAGGCGTTATTGACACCCACGGTGACTCGCGCATTCCACGGTGCTTTCCAATATGCGCTGATATCTGTGTAACTAACGCTAGGAATATGGTTGCGCGGAGCGGCGCCTGCACTAGTCCGGCGAGCCGGATCAGAACACAGTAGTACGATATTGGCCGGGTTGGTGAGGTTCGCACCGGTGCAATTCTCTACTTGCGAGCTGTAATAAGTCGTCCCTGAAAAATCCCCTTCAAGTGCCAAGTGCCGTCGGTGACAGCGGCACGGCACTCAAGGATGACTATCTCATCGCCCGCATCCAGGCACGCAAAAACGCGATCCAGCGCAGCAGCCAGCGCAGGTTGTAGCCGGCGGCGCAGCCGAGCACGTGCAGCGCATCGCCTTGGGCACCTTTCAGCCTGCAGCGACGCAACCGGCAGTCGTCTTTCAGATGTCCGATCACCGGCTCCACCGCCTGCCGTCGCTTGATCCAGCGCCATTGCCGTCGCGTCAGCGTCTTGGCCTTGCCGCGATGCAGGACCTGCACGCCATCGACTTCGCGCCCGCGATCGCTCAGGTCCACGATCGCCACCGTCGGTTCTACGCTCACATCCTGCAGCAACCCGCGTGTCTGCTCCAACTGCTCGGCCAAGGTATCGCCGTCGTACGGGTTGCCCGGGAAGCTGTGCGCACCCACGACCAATCCCTTGCAGGCGGTGACCGCAATGCCGACCTTGACGCCGAATTCGTACGCTTGACGCGCCTTGCCCTTGCCGATGCATTCCACTTCCGGGGCATGCAATGCGTAGAGTTTTTGTTTGTCCTTCGGACGCTGCGTGTACAGCCGTTGCGCACGTTCCAGCCAGACAGCGATGCGCTCGCGCACGCCGGTGTTTACCTGATCGAGTTTGCGTTGGATGTCGCGCATGAGCCGTCCCAGCACTGTGCGTTGACGTCGCAGGATGCGCCACATCCGCTTGAACTGGCGCGCATGCGCATACCGACCTGCCTTGCGGCTCAGGGCCGGGCCTTGCCGCGCGTAGCTCTGCCGCAATCCGATGCCGTGCCGCTTGGCCAGTAACACCAGCTTCTTGCGTGCCACCTCCAGCAAACGGTTGTCGGTCGGATAGGCGATCGCCTTTTCCTGCACCGTGGTGTCCACGATCACCCGCGACAACTCGCGTGCGTCCACCGCCTGCATCGCATGCGCGGCGTTGATGGTGTGCGCCAACAGCTCTTCCATCCCGGCCTCACCCAGGCGCTACCGCCAGCGCGTCAGCGAGCTGGCATCGCACGGCAAACGCGTCTGGAACACGACCTCGCCAGTGAAGAACTGCCAGTACGGATTCTCCAGCCAACGCTCGCACACCGCTTCATCGGACAGGTCGTAGGCGTGTTTGAGGTAGAGCAAACCGGCAATCAGCCGCACCGGCAATGCCGGCCGACCGCCACCGGCCTGGGTGGCCGGCAAGCGCGATGAAAGTGCTTGCTCCAACGCCGCCCACGGCATCCGTTGGCTCAGCCGCGCCAGCGGATGACGCAGATCGATCTGGTTCTCCAGCCGCGAACGAAACAACTCGTCGGCAGGCATGTGCTCGGCAGCAGGACGGCGTGTACGCATGAGTGAAAATTGCCAGAAACCAGCCTTCAGCGTAGCGAACACTGGTAGTTCTGGCACGCCGGTGCAGACATCAAGGCCTTGCGGTCGTTGGGTGGTTGGGGTTTTTCAGGGGCGACTAATAACGCATGGCGACCGAGCTGCCGACGTCACCCAATTCCCAGTTGCCCATCAAATTCGACCGCAAGCGCCAGTTGTTGTCACGTGCTGAGCCACCACGGTATAAGCCCACGCGCTCGTCGGGCTCCTGCGGCGGCTTCTCAACGATGAATTTGGTCAGATACGTGGAATCCCAGACAACGCTGAAGCTACCCCACGCGGTTTCTTGCAGGCGATAGCCGAACGTAAAGTCGAAACCTTCAGCTTCGATACTTGCGATATTGCGCGGCAACGTACATACAACCAAGCAAGTGGACGCTGGCACTAAATAGTCGCCCCTGAAAAACCCCAACCACCCAACGACCGCAAGGCCTTGATGTCTGCACCGGCGTGCCAGAACTACCAGTGTTCGCTACGCTGAAGGCTGGTTTCTGGCAATTTTCACTCATGCGTACACGCCGTCCTGCTGCCGAGCACATGCCTGCCGACGAGTTGTTTCGTTCGCGGCTGGAGAACCAGATCGATCTGCGTCATCCGCTGGCGCGGCTGAGCCAACGGATGCCGTGGGCGGCGTTGGAGCAAGCACTTTCATCGCGCTTGCCGGCCACCCAGGCCGGTGGCGGTCGGCCGGCATTGCCGGTGCGGCTGATTGCCGGTTTGCTCTACCTCAAACACGCCTACGACCTGTCCGATGAAGCGGTGTGCGAGCGCTGGCTGGAGAATCCGTACTGGCAGTTCTTCACTGGCGAGGTCGTGTTCCAGACGCGTTTGCCGTGCGATGCCAGCTCGCTGACGCGCTGGCGGCAGCGCCTGGGTGAGGCCGGGATGGAAGAGCTGCTGGCGCACACCATCAACGCCGCGCATGCGATGCAGGCGGTGGACGCACGCGAGTTGTCGCGGGTGATCGTGGACACCACGGTGCAAGAGAAGGCGATCGCCTATCCGACCGACAGCCGTTTGCTGGAGGTGGCACGCAAGAAGCTGGTGTTACTGGCCAAGCGGCACGGCATCGGAGTGCGGCAGAGCTACGCGCGGCAAGGCCCGGCCCTGAGCCGCAAGGCAGGTCGGTATGCGCATGCGCGCCAGTTCAAGCGGATGCGGCGCGTGCTGCGACGTCAACGCACAGTGCTGGGACGGCTCGTGCGCGACATCCAACGCAAACTCGATCAGGTAAACACCGGCGTGCGCGAGCGCATCGCTGTCTGGCTGGAACGTGCGCAACGGCTGTACACGCAGCGTCCGAAGGACAAACAAAAACTCTACGCATTGCATGCCCCGGAAGTGGAATGCATCGGCAAGGGCAAGGCGCGTCAAGCGTACGAATTTGGCGTCAAGGTCGGCATTGCAGTCACCGCCTGCAAGGGATTGGTCGTGGGTGCGCGCAGCTTCCCGGGCAACCCGTACGACGGCGATACCTTGGCCGAGCAGCTGGAGCAGACACGCGGGTTGCTGCAGGATGTGAGCGTAGAACCGACGGTGGCGGTCGTGGGCCTGGGCGATCGCGGGCGCGAGGTCGATGGCGTGCAGGTCCTGCATCGCGGCAAGGCCAAGACGCTGACGCGACGGCAATGGCGCTGGATCAAGCGACGGCAGGCGGTGGAGCCGGTGATCGGACATCTGAAAGACGACTGCCGGTTGTGTCGCTGCAGGCTGAAAGGTGCCCAAGGCGATGCGCTGCACGTGCTCGGCTGCGCCGCCGGCTACAACCTGCGCTGGCTGCTGCGCTGGATCGCGTTTTTGCGTGCCTGGATGCGGGCGATGGGATGGTCATCCTTGAGTACCGTGCCGCTGTCACCGACGGCACTTGGCGCTTGAAGGGGATTTTTCAGGGACGACTAAATAAACTGGACGAAGCTATCAGTCAAACTGGACGGCGGCGTCATTTAGGCTGGACGGTTGTGAATTGGCAAAAGTCAGCGCAAGCAGGCAAAGAGGATGCAACTCGCAAAGCACTGCTGGTCAGCGGTAGCGCCTGCAGGGCGCGCAGCAATGGCCTTTATCGGTGGGATGCCGATGTGCCCCCATCCCCGGCATTGGAGATGGGGGCATGCGCTATTTGGCCATATGTCTTGCTAGAGAAACGTCTTCACCATTCAATGGCTAGCGACGTCACGATTGTTTCGAGCCTCTGCCCAACTAAAGTTCCGTGATTTTAGAGACAACACGGGTTGGCACTCCGTCGACATCAATTTCCCTGCCCACGTCGTCACGCTGCGCGTTGACGATCACCCCCTTGAGTACACGGCTCTTTGGCTCCGCAACACTCTTTAATTGCTTGATATCGGAGGGTTGATCGCCGTAAGAGGTTATCGGCACATTAGGTTGAACCGAAAGCCGCTCAAGGCTCTCTGCCAATCTCGTTGAATCGGGTTTTTTGTCGATCCGTCCAATGGTCGTGGAATCCGGATGGGCGTAAATTGCTGTCTCTGCAAGAGTAGCCCGTAGTGCTTCTTCGTCACTGCCATTCAATGAACTGATAAGTCGCTTCTGCAAATCTTCAGGCATTTGAGAAGGGGGCAAATGCGACTTTTCAAGGGTGACTTCTTCCGCGCCGGACACCACGTCAAAGTAGTGCATCATGCCAAGATGATTGATCTCGTTTTCCAAATCGCCATGACCGCGATTACTAATCAATATAACGCGAAAATTCGCATTGCGTAATTTCTCCAGAATTTCTTTTGCGCCAGGAAGCAGGGAAAGCTCGATGTCCGGGAACGGAACATCCCGGCTATAATTTTTTTTCGAAACTTTCGGCCTTACTAGCATTTTATATCCGCGGACAAAATTGGAGTATACGGCATTATTTATCGACGCTGCTTTATGCTCAGAAATTCCTGGGAGCATTTTCCGAACAAAATCTTCAATTATGTGGCGCTTATATACGCTTGGCCTGCCCATCAAATAAGATGAAAAGTCTTTTTGATTTTTCATCAGCAATGGCGCTTCATCGTCTACTGGTCCTGCATCGTTCAACTTGCTGTGCAGGACCGCTACGGCATCTCCGAGCTCAGGCAACGTGGACGCATGCTCCCTTGCTGCGATAGCCAATGCGTTATGCATAAGCTTATAATTCAATCCTTTCTCGTCACGCAGACAGTCGTCCCAATCCAATACGACAACCTGTGTTACCTCAGAAGCTTGGATTGAGGAACGGCTCGCCAAACTAACTTGGTCTAGCTCTTTCACGATTTCATCAGGTGAAGCAGGTCTCATTTTCAAAATAGGGATAAGCGAATCATGCTCACCTTCGAGAACTTTCGCATCATCTACGAAGTGACGCGCAGAATCCGTCCCTGCCATCTCTTGCATGGAACGTAGCTTTTGCATTTGCTCAAGCGTATCTGGCGCGTCCGGATCTATCCCTACATTGTGAAGATGGGCTCTTTCGAACAAGTTATTTTGAATTGACTCGAATCTTGAGATTGCCGAATCGCTCGCCGGATCTATTGCGTAGGCGATTAAAATCATCGCTTCGCTGTTGGTTAACTTCTCACGCGGCATTCCGATTGCGGCAAGGCGCTCAGTAACCTTTGCTTGAGGATCCCAAGCTGCTAAGGTTTCGTCTAAAAAAGCGCTAACCTCGGAGGACATGGTAAGTTGCGGTGAAAATGGATGAGCGCTCAGCGTTGCAAGAGCAAGCACGTCCACACCTGCCTCCTTAGCTGCTGCTTCCATTGCCAGCATAGATCCTCCTGCCTGAATGTGGTCATCGGTAATGACAACTTTATCGCCGCGTTTCAGGTCGGATGTAACGAAGTAAGGCTGCTGTACCAAACGGCCAATCGGACTCGCTTCTGTGCGCGAGGTTCTTGAGAGACCCACGAGGGACTTATGATCTGTAAATACAATGGGTTTTCTGCCCTTCTCCTTAGTTGAAGTAGCTTCTAAGGAGTTCAGGGAACTGGCCAGCTCTGTTTGTTCGCAAAACGTAAAAAAGTTTAATGTACTATCTTCGGCGTAGTGATCGCGCGTCGGCCTTAGCAAATGAACCACACCGCCTTCATCGCCCAAAGCCTCAACTACATGGCGATGCAGCCGTGCGACGTATTCTCCACGAGATTTATCGATTGTCGCTGTAGCCGCCAAAGCTCGAATAGCACGTGTTCCCTGACTCTGAGTACTTAACAACGGGCTGGTTTTTAGTCTGCCGAGTTTGCTATTTTCGCCCTCGATTGGCTCATCGGTGAATAAATCTCGACCACGCTTTCCCACATGTCACTGCATAATAGTCCTGCTTTCCCTGCGAGAGGCTTTTCACTGATTGCAAAGATGGCTTCTCAGTAGCAAATTCGCTAAAAAAGAAAGGCGCTTTCCCCGATTCATTCCGTGAATGGTAGTTTTGCGAATCTACACGCTCTGCAGACCCTAGGCTTTGGGTGGGGAGAAGAAACTGACCTTTTCCAACGTCGTTCGAGCGATGCTCGGCAATCATTGTATTGACCGCCTGAAGATCGCTGCTAGAAGTTGGCATTTTAGATGGCTTACGATCGAGAGAGCGGAGCCCCCTTAGTTCGGCGCTCAATGCCGCATCCTTTGGAATTTCGCTATGGCGCCCCACTGGAATTGAACTTTTTGGCTTTAAATCTCCTTCATGAAATTGGCTAAGATCATGAGACTTACTTACACCACTTTTTTTCATCAAGATTGACTCCTGTTGATTGCCCCATTCCCCCTGATTACTTGGCTGTATAATTCGAACAATTTTCGTAAATTTATTCAAAAGACATATAAAGACTCATGGCGTATCAAATTAAGTTGTTATTTTTTTCCGGCACCCTTGTGTGCTTTCGCTAATAAAGCAGATCCTCATATGAAGGACCTAGACGAACGTTGCAAAAAACTAATAAATATTTTCTCAGGACCTGCTCGAATTTAAATAACATAATTTTGCACGGGAATTATTGCCTTGGTATGGCGGTTGCGCTTAATGAGGAAATTAAATCATATCGACATCAAATATTTTAGCTTTGCGGTATCAGTAGACGGGCACTTAAAAGAAAAAACCTGTCTTAGAGCGAATATTCGATTCTGCAGGACAGTGACGCGTTTAACAAAAAGAGGGTTGGCAGGAGTATTAAGACCTGCCTTCGGAACTTGGCTATGGCAGCGGTATGACCTGCTGGCGTCGGCTGCGTGATTGGCAAGCCAACGGGGTGTGGCATCGTCTACATCAAGTGCTGCTGGCCGAGCTACGCCGCGCCGACACGCTGGATCTGAGCCGAGCAAGTCTGGACGCCGCCAGCGTGGCCTCCCCCCGGGGGGGGGGCCGTATACAGGGCCAAACCCAACCGATCGCGGCAAACTCGGCAGCAAACGGCATTTGATTGTTGATCGAAACGGCGTACCGCTGGCTGTCTGCGTGACCGGTGCCAATCGACACGACTCGGTCTCATTCGAAGAAGTGCTCGATGCATTGCCTGCGATCGGTGGAAAACCAGGGCGTGCGCGACGCTGGCCTGGCCAACTGCATGCCGACAAGGCCTACGACATCGACCGTTGCCGCAACGCCCTCAAGCAGCGCGACATCATTGCGCGAATTGCGACGTCCCCCCGCCCTGAGTAGCGGCCGGGTTTAGAGTCCGGGCCTGATGATATCGGTGTTTGCCAGATGTTGGGCATAAGCGGCCGGCGTCATGCCGCCGATTGCTTTCTTGGGTCGGTCCTCGTTGTATTCACGTCGCCAACGTTCGATCTCGGTGCGTGCATGCAGCAACGTCGGGAACCAGTGTTCGTTGAGGCATTCGTCGCGTAGTCGGCCGTTGAACGATTCGACGTAGGCGTTCTGGTTCGGTTTGCCCGGCTGGATGAGCCGTAGCTGCACACCACGGACGTGCGCCCAGGCGACCATCGCCCTGCCGCAAAACTCCTTGCCGTTGTGCCCCGAGGGCAGGCTTCGCGCTCGGTGCGGATCATCTGCGGCAGGCCACGGCTGTGTGCCAGTCGGTCCAGCACGCGCGCAACGCCGTGTCCCGAGATCGCGCGCTCCACGTCGATGGCGACCGCTTCGTGGGTTGCGTCGTCCACGATCACCAGACACTTGAGCACCCGGCCTTCGGCAGTGCGGTCGAACACGAAGTCCATCGACCACACCTGGTTGGCCTGCGATGGCCGCAGCAGCGGTTGACGCTCGCCCACCGGTACTTTTTTGCGCCTGCGGCGCCGGACCTGCAGCTGCTGCTCGCGATACAACCGCTCCACGCGCTTGTAGTTCACGATGCGCCCTTCCTGTCGCAGTTTGAGATAGATCATCCCCACGCCATAGCGGCGATGGCGATGCGCCAGCGCAAGAATGCGCTCGCGTAGCTCAACGTTGCGGTCTTCGCGCGGGCAGTAGCGCAGCGCACTGGCGCTCATGCCGATCGCCGCCAAGGCGCGACGCTCGCTGGCACCGCACCCGATCCACTCGCGCACCAGCGCACGACGCGCCGGTGCGCTCACCACTTTTTTCGCAGCGCATCCTTGATCAGGTCGTTCTCGAACAGCTGCTCGGCCAACAACTTCTTCAGCCGCGCGTTTTCGGACTCAAGGTCCTTGAGTCGCTTGGCATCGGGCACGCTCATCCCGCCGAACTTGCTGCGCCACAGGGAGTACGAGGCCTCACTGAAGCCATGGCGCCGGCACAGGTCTTTGATCGCCACGCCTGCTTCGGCCTCACGCAGGAAGCCAATGATCTGCTCTTCGGTAAAGCGCTTCTTCACGTCCAATCTCCTCGGGGTAGGGAATTGGACTCCAAACTGAGGCGCTACTCAAAATTGGGGGGACGTCGGCCGTTGCCGGTAACAAAGTAACTAGGAGTGCCATCCAGACGCGTTGCGCCGTTGGTGGTCGCACTTGTCGGGCCAAAGACGGCAAAGCGACCGGCCGGAGTAGTAGAGCTATTGCCCGTGCCCGGAATTACGCCAAACACAAAAAAGAAAGTTGTGAAGCCCCCTCCCGGGGCGACGGCTGAAACGGAAAACGCCACCGCCTGTTAACCGATGGTGGCGTAAAATTCTTTGTAAATCAATTAGCTACAGATCCTGCTCGTACCTGACGTACGGAACAGTTCCGTCGCTGTTGCTTTCGTTGTTTGGGGCAAACGGATTCTTGCCGCGAGAGATCACATTTTCCGCGCCGACTGTCAACTGGCCGCTCCAGGGGGTGCGCCACGTCAGGCCCAGGCCCAGGCCTTCCCACTTCTCCGGCTGGCCGGGGACGTCGACGACGCGGCCGATGACATTCGCGCTGAAAGCGCCGTAGCCGCCGCCGACGCTGAGGGTCTTGCTGTCCCACTGGTCGGCGATTGCCGGGGAGACATCGGCCAGCGGCACAAGTCGCGCGCGGGCGTAGGTGCCGCCGATCGAGACAAAGCCTTCGCGGCCGATGTTCTTCTGGCCGAACACGGTCAGGTCGTTCTGTTCGACACGGGTCAGCTGCGCCTTATCGGCGCCGATCAACCAGGCGGGCAGGGTGTCGCGGCCGGTGCCCGCGGTGACGCCAGCGCGTGCGCCGCCACGGTTGAAGCCCAACGTGGCGGACACGCGGCGCGAGGCGGCAGCGCTGTCTTCTTCGTCATCGCCGATGCCTGCGAGCAGGCAATGACTGGCGAGGCTGCTGATATTGGTACCGCGGCTGCTGTTGCAGAGCAGGCCCAGCGAGTCGCCGGAGGTCAGGCCGAACGCCGCATCCAGCGAATTGCGGCCGAAATGCCAACGTGCGCCGCCCTTTTGCTCACCGGTTGGCTCAAGGTACAGGAAAGCTTCCACCTTGCCGCTGCCCTTGTTCCACACCGGCAGGATGGTGCTCTCACGCAGCTGCTGGGATACCGATTGCGCATGGACACCCATGGCTGCCGCAAGGGTAACCATCAAAGCAAGCGGGAGGCGCAGTAGGTGTCGCATACCAGAGTTTGGACCCAGGGGCAGTTGTTAAGTTCCCGAGAGCGGGCAAGGAGGATGCTAGGGTGTTTATGATTATTTAACAAGTGGCCACGTTCCCCAGAACGCACCCGCAATGCTATCTACTGCAATCTTTCCGGCGCTTCTTGCGACGGCTGCGCCGCGCTGAACAGTACGTCCAGCGCGGTCAACGGAAAGTGATACTCACGGCCGCAGAATTCGCAGCGCACCTCGACCTCGCCAGTTGCTTCGGCGGCGGCACGTGCCTCTTTTTCGCCTAGGGATTGCAGCATCGAGGCGACCCGCTCGCGCGAGCAAGAGCAGCCGAAGCTGAGCGGTTTGCTGCCCAGTAGTTGCGGGCCTTCCTCGTGAAACAAGCGGTGCAGCAGGTTTTCGCCAGCGACCGAAAGCAGCTCCGGTGCGCGCAGGGTGTCGAACAGCGCGCCGATGCGGCTCCAGCCGTCATTGTCGCCCTCGTCGCCCGGCAGCTGCTGCAGCAACAAGCCAGCCGCCTGGTCCGGGCCTGCGGCCAGCAATAGGCGGGTCGGTAGCTGTTCGGACTGGTGGAAGTAGGTTTCGAAGGCTTCGGCCAAGTTCGGGGCCTGCATGCTGACCAGGCTCTGGTAGCGCTGCGGTTCGCGCGGGTCCAGGCCTGGGTTTTCGATGGTAATCGCCAGCAGGGCCGTCTCGCCAAGCTTGCGTAAGTCGGTGGGCGCATCTGCACCGTCGGCCAGCTGCACGATGCCGCGCATGGTGCCGGCCGCGGTACATTCGGCGAACAAGGTGCGCAGCGTTTCGTTACCACGCAACTGCACCGACAGGCGCCCGCCGACCTTGGTATGGCCGGTGAACAATGCAGCAGCGACGACCGCCTCGCCGAGCAACCGGCGTGCGGCCGGCGGGTACTCGGCTGCGCCCTGGATGTCGTGCCAGGCCTGGGTCAGGCGTACGTGAACACCGCGCACACCGGCGCCAGGCAGCAGAAAACGGGAAAGCTGATCGTGATCGGTCATGGAAACATCGGACGTAAGGGACGCCGGTTGCCGGATAATGCAACAAGCACCGAATGAAAGGTCGTAGCAAACAATGGGGACGGATGCATGGGATGGCAAGCTGGTGGCGCCGCTGCGGCGCAAGCGCTGGCTGCGCTGGATATTGGCAGCACCGCTGCTGTTCGCCGCGGCGAGCGTGTTGCAGGTGCTGGTACTGCGAGTGGCCGATCCACCGATCAGCAGCATGATGGTGGGGCGCTATCTGGAAGCCTGGGGCGAGGGCGACTGGAGTTTTTCGCTGCATCAGCAATGGCGTGACTATGACGCGATCGCCGCTAGCTTGCCGATTTCGGTGGTGGCTGCGGAAGATCAGCAGTTTCCTGTCCACCATGGCTTCGATCTGCAAGCCATCGAAAAGGCGCGCGATCACAACGCCCGCGGCGGGCGCATGCGCGGGGCGAGCACGATCAGCCAGCAGGTTGCCAAGAATGTATTCCTGTGGCAGGGCCGCAGTTGGGTACGCAAGATTCTGGAGGCTTGGTACACGGTGCTGATCGAGTTGTTCTGGCCCAAGCAGCGGATTCTGGAAATGTATCTTAACGTGGCCGAGTTCGGCGATGGGGTGTACGGCGCACAAGCTGCCGCGCGGCAGTTCTGGGGTAAGGATGCAGCGGGCTTGTTGCCGGCCGAATCCGCATGTTTGGCGGCGGTGTTGCCCTCGCCACGTCGCTATGACGCGCGGCGCCCCGGTGCTTACGTGCAACGGCGCGCCGCGTGGATCCAACAGCAGGCGCGGCAGTTGGGCGGCGCTGCGTATCTGCACGCACCGTGAGCGTGCATACGTTCGAGGCAACGCAGTTGCCGGTTGCAGCAGATCGCCTCACGGTGGTTATCGTAGCCTATAACGAAGAAGCCAGCATTCCATTGCTGCACCCGCGCCTGTGCGAGGTGCTTGCGGGGTTGAGCGAATTGCAGACGCACGTGCTGTATGTCGACGACGGTAGCACCGATGGCACCTGGGACGTGGTGCAGGTGCTCGCCGACGCCGATATGCGGGTGAGCGCGGTGCGGCTGTCGCGTAATTTTGGCAAGGAGGTGGCGATTTCCGCAGGCCTGGATCATGTCTTGCCGGGTGCGGTGGTGCTGCTGGACGCCGATGGCCAGGATCCGCCGGAACTGATTCCGGAATTCGTCGCGCTGTGGCGTACGGGTTACGACAACATCTTTGGTACGCGGATTTTTCGCGAAGGCGAGAGCTGGCTCAAGCGCAGTGCCGCGCATGCGTTCTATCGCGTGATCCGACGGTTGTCGCGCACTCCGATCCCTGCCGACACCGGTGACTTTCGCTTGTTGTCGCCGCGTGTGGTGCAGGCCTTGCAGCAGTTACGCGAGCGCCACCGTTTTATGAAGGGGCTGTTTGGCTGGGTCGGATTTCGCCAGGTGGCGTTACCGTATCGGCGTGCGCCTCGGCTATCGGGGCGCAGCAAGTTCACGGTGTGGCGGTTGTGGAATTTTGCGCTGGATGGCATTACCAGCTTTTCCACGCTACCTCTGCGTGCGGCCACGTATTTGGGGCTGCTCACCGCGGTGGTCGCATTCCTGTTCGGTGGCTGGGTAGTAATCAAGGCAGCGCTGATGGGCGACCCGGTAGCCGGTTGGCCGACCATGATGTCGGTGATCCTGTTCCTGGGTGGTATCCAGCTGATTGCGTTGGGCCTGATCGGCGAATACCTGGGCCGGTTGTACGAAGAGGCCAAGCAGCGCCCGCTGTATCTGGTCGATACCCACCGCGGCATAGTGGGAGTAGTCTCCGATCAACAGACCAAGCGCGGAGGGTGCCATGCAGACCGTACGACAGTTGTTGGGGACCAAACAGGTTGAGGTATTCGCGGTTGCGGCCGATGCTGCAGTGATCGAAGCGATCAGCTTGATGGCCGACAAGGGCATCGGTGCGGTGCTGGTGTTGGACGGGCCGCGCTTGGTCGGCATTGTGTCCGAGCGCGATTACGCGCGCAAAATCGTGTTGCGCGATCGCTCCTCTGCGACCACCAGCGTTGCCGAAATCATGAGTGCCGAGGTGGTGACGGTATCGCCATCGGACACGGTGGAGCACTGCATGCGACTGATGACCGATGGACGCTTCCGACATTTGCCGGTGATCGAAAACGGCCGCGTGCAGGGGGTGATTTCGATCGGCGATCTGGTCAAGGCGGTGATCGTGACGCAGCAGCGTGACATCGATCAATTACAGCGTTATATCGCCAGTTAAAGCGCGTGTCGCAGTGAGAGCTGCTTGCAGAACGTAATGAGCGGTCATCGGGGCTGCCACGCTTGGCACGAGCGAGGCCTGGAACCGGAGCATACAAGTAGCCCGGTTCCAGCACCGCCGTGTCAGTCGGCGACCGCGCAGGTCTGCCGGCCATTCTTACCGCGCGTACTTGCCACCACAATCGCTGTCCTTGCCCGGGCCCGGCTCGAAGGTCGCCAGTAAGGCGGCCGGCGGCGCGATGCTGCCGAGCGCAATTGCAATCGCACCGCGCACGGCCAGCGCCTTGAAGTCAGGGTGGAAGGTCGGATCCTTGAAGGTTCCGCCGATCCGCAGCGGTGAGCGCAGGCTCAGAATGCTACGGTCCTTCGGGCGTGGGCGCAGCAGCAGATCGAGTGTTTCATTTTTGAGGCTGATATTGCCGTCGCCGACGATGATGGTGTCGGTGCTATCGAAGGCCAATGCGCGCGATTGCATCAGGCCGTCCTGCACGCCGAAGTCGCCGAAGATGCAGCGCACCGGGATCTGACGGTCTTTGGTCACCAGGTATTTCAACGATTCGGCAATATCCAGGCCAGCGAGCTCCATGATCAGGTTGCCGACGTGGCCGCGGCCCATGCCGACGCCGATCGCGCCATCGGCGGTGCCGAGCATGGCGGCGATCGAGTTGCCGCGACCGCGCAGATTCAGTTCGCCGCCGATCGCGCCAGAAGCCTGTTTTGCCAAGGTGGCATCGGGAAACAGCTGATCCAGACGAATGCCGCTAATGCCAGCCTTCAATTGCGTGGTGATGATCGCGTTGCGCGCGTCCATGCGGATGGTGGAACGGATATCGCCACCAGCAACGCCGAAGTTGAGCGGGTCCAGCTGCAGCAGGCCGCCTTTCAAGCTCAACGAGGCATCCATGTCTTCCAGTGGCCAGGAGGGGGCATTGATGCGCTGCGCACGCCAACGCACTTGCGCATCCATCGCACGCAGTTTGGACAAGTCGTATGGCGTACTCGGCAAGACACGTGTGCTGGCAGCGAGTTGCGCAGCTTGCTTTTTCTGCTCGGCATTGGCCGACTCGTTGGCACTGGTCTTGGGTGGTGCACCGACAAAGCCGGCCAAGTCATCGAAATCAAGCCGTTTGGAAGCCAGGTCCGCGCGCAGGAACGGACGCTTGTTGCGCAGGTCGACTTCCGCAGTGCCTGACAGATCGCTGTCGCCAGCGGTCCCGGTAAATTTTTCATAGTGCCAGACATCGCCGTCGCGACGCAGGCGGCCATCGAGCTTGTACGGCGGTGTCGAGGGCATGGCCATGCCGGTCAGCGGATACAGGTCTTGCATGTCCTGGCCGCTGAGCGCCATTTGCAGATCGATGGCCTGAAACTGGAATGGATTGGTCAGCGTGCCGCGCACATGTGTCCGCGTGGCGCCGGCACTGCCGCGCAGGTCGATGCGGAACGGATGTTCGCTTTGGCTCAGTTCCAGCGGTGAAGCGGTATCGCCCTTGAGTGTGAAGGGGTAGCCCTTCCAGCGGCCTTTGCCTTCGATGCCGATCGGGGCCGCGCGCTGATCACTGTTTGGTGGAGCCAGGCTGTTGATCGCGACATCCACGTCCGAGCGATTGGCGTCGTCGATGTATTGCAGCCGCCCATTGTTCACCAGCAGCCGGCCCAGGCGTGGCCTCGTCCCGTCGCTATCGTTCTGGTCGAAGACCCAGTTGCCAGGATGGGTAGCGTTGCCGGCTTCCAGCACTACGCTCGGGTGCTCCAGGCGGATTTCCGGCAAGCGCACTTTGCCGCGAAGCAGGGGCCACAGTTCGACATCGATTTCTGCCGAATTCAACTCGGCCATGGGGCCGCGTTTGGACCACTGCGCATTGGCCAGAAGCATTCGCTCGCCGCGCACCGTCGTGGTGCGGGCGAGATCTACATGCAGATGGCCGAGGTGAAACTCGCGACCGATCTTGGCGCTGACCACGCGTTCGACCGGGCCGCGTAACCAGTTCCAATCGAACACGAGCACGAAGATCACCACGATGGTGGCGACGATGCCGAGCCCGATCCACCAACGCCGACGACGTGGCATGCGGGAGGACGGAGCAGCAGAGGATTTGGTCAGGTCGTTCACGTTACCAATGGTTGGCGATGCCTCGTGCACGGCGCGCGAACGCGCCGAACATCACAGATCACACCACCTGCGCGATGACTGCAACGAAGTGGCAAGCGCTACCGGCAAGCACGAACAGATGCCAGATTGCATGGAAATAGCGTTGTGTGTCGCGTTGGTAGAAATACGTACCCAACGTATAGAAGAGCCCGCCGGCCAGCAGCCAGCACAACGACCAGGAATCGACAGAGCGTAGCAACGGTTGGATCGCCACGACGATCAGCCAGCCCATTGCCAGATACAGCACCGTCGACAGCAGGCGAAAGCGGCCGGTGAAAAACAGTTTGAAGATCACCCCTGCGGCAGCAATCGTCCAGATGGCGGCAAACAATCCCCAACCCCAGGAGTCGCGTAGATTGATCAGCGTAAAGGGCGTGTAGGTGCCGGCGATCAATAGATAGATCGCGCAGTGATCCAGTATTTGCAGGCGTGCTTTGGTGCCCGGATGCGGGATGGCATGAAACAGCGTGGAGGCGACGTAGAGCAGGATCAGCGTCGCACTGAAGACGATGGAGGTGGCCAGCTGCCAGCGGTCGCCATAGATGGCCGCCAGCGTGATCAGCACCGAGCCACCGGCCAAGGCAGCAATTGCACCCAGGCCGTGGGTTACGGCACTGGCGATCTCATCGCGCAGGTCGATCGAGGGGGAGGCGTCTGCGTTCATGCCAAAAAAGGTACCGTAATTGCGAGCAATTCGCATCGCTGGCAGTTGCGTTTCCTTGCATCGGTTCAAGCGCAGGTCAATCGATCGCCTTGGCATGCGCATGCTCGCGCGTGGCCGAGAAGCGCACGTCCGGCGCGCGTTCCTGTGCCAGCTGCAGGTTGACCCGGGTCGGTGCGAGATAGACCAGCTGGCCGGCCGCATCGATGCCCAGATTACCGGCATTTTTCTCGCGGAACTCCTCCAGCTTCTTCGGGTTTTCGCAATGCACCCAGCGCGCCGTGGTCACGCTCACCGGTTCGAAAATCGCATCCACGCCGTACTCGTCCTTGAGCCGGTAGGCCACTACGTCGAACTGCAGCACGCCCACTGCGCCCAGGATCAGATCGTTGCTCATCAACGGGCGGAAGAACTGGGTGGCGCCTTCTTCGGACAGCTGCGCCAGGCCCTTTTGCAACTGCTTGAGCTTGAGCGGGTCGCGCAGGCGTGCGCGGCGGAACAACTCCGGCGCGAAGTTGGGAATGCCGGTGAACGACAGCGATTCGCCTTCGGTGAAGGTGTCGCCGATGGAGATGGTGCCGTGGTTGTGGATGCCGATGACATCGCCCGGCCAGGCTTCGGCGGCGATCTCGCGATCGGAGGCCATGAAGGTCAACGCATTGGCCAGCTTGACGTCCTTGCCGCTGCGCACGTGCAGGGTCTTCATGCCGGCGGTGAACTTGCCCGAGCACACGCGCATGAAGGCCACGCGGTCGCGATGCTGCGGGTCCATGTTGGCCTGGATCTTGAACACGAAGCCGCTGAGTTTGGCTTCGGTGGGCTGCACGCGACGGCCGGTGGTGTCGCGCGCCTGCGGTGGCGGTGCGTGTTCGATAAAGAAATCCAGCAGCGGCTGCACGCCGAAGTTATTGACGCCTGAGCCGAAGAACACTGGGGTCTGCTGGCCGGCGCGATATGCCTCCAGATCGAATGGATTGCTGGCGCCTTGCACCAGTTCCAATTCATCGCGCAGCTCGGCCAGCATCTGCTTACCGATTTTCTCGACCAGGCCCGACGCATCCAGCGACGGGAAGATGGTCGAGTCCTGGCGGGTGAAGTTGCGGCCCTGTTCGTACAGATGCACTTCGCCGGTGATCAGATGCACCACGCCCTTCAAACGCTGGCCCATGCCGATCGGCCAGGTCACCGGTGCGCACTGGATGCCGAGCACGGTCTCGACTTCATCCAGCAGATCGATCGGATTCTTGCCCTCGCGATCGAGCTTGTTGATGAAGGTCATGATGGGCGTATCGCGCAGGCGGCAGACTTCCATCAGCTTGATGGTGCGTTCTTCCACGCCCTTGGCCACGTCGATGACCATCAACGCCGAGTCGACCGCGGTCAGCACCCGATAGGTGTCCTCGCCGAAATCGGCATGGCCGGGGGTGTCGAGCAGATTGACGATCTTGCCTTCGTACGGGAACTGCATCACCGAGGAGGTCACCGAGATGCCGCGCTCCTTTTCCAGTGCCATCCAGTCCGAGGTGGCGTGACGCGCAGCCTTGCGGCCCTTGACCGAGCCGGCCATCTGGATCGCACCGCCGAACAGCAACAGCTTTTCGGTCAGCGTGGTTTTGCCGGCATCGGGGTGGGAAATGATGGCGAAGGTGCGGCGGCGCGCGGCTTCGTTGGAGACGTCGGACATGGACTGAGCGCGCCCGGTCGGACGCCTGCGGAAACTGAGGAAGCGAACGATTATAGCTGCTTCGGTGGGGCGGGCCTTTACGGCGGGGGTGCGGACCCCTCCGCTTTCGGGTTCGGCCACGGCCTCAGCGCCTGGGTTCAGGGGGCCGGCGAGGGAAACTGCAGCCCGCCCTGCGGGCCCATCATGCGGAACGGCAGCGAGACGAGCTGCAGATCGGCATTGCGCTGGATTGCAAAATGCAGTTGCGGAGCGGTGCTGAAGCCGGTGTTGCCCGAGGCGCCCAGGCGCTCGCCGGTGCGGACCATCTGGCCGATATGTACCGTCAAACCGCCAGGCGCCAGGTGGGCGTAGATCGCCATGCTGCCGTCGGCGTGCAGCACGCGCACCAGGTTGCCTCCACCTGCTGCCAAATCGTGCGGGCCGCCTTCGATGACATTGCGTTGCACCTGCATGACCATGCCTTCGCGCGCTGCCAGCACAGGCGTGCCCTGCGGCATTGCGAAGTCCACCGCATACCAGTTGGGTCGGTCGGTATGACTGAAGTGCCCGCCGAAGCCCTGATCTACCTGCACCGCAACGTCGCGGAACGGCAGCTGGTAGTGCACTGGCTGCGGGTGTGCCTGTGGATCGCCGGGCACCACATCGAGTTTAAGAGCGTCTAACAAAACCCCTTGAATCTTGTCTCGCCGGTGGCAAAATTGCGGACATGACACGTCGCAAAGAGATCCCCCATTGCGCTGTGGAAGCGCATCGAGCCGCTGATTCCGCAAGTGAAGCGTTCGCCCAAAGGTGGACGGCCGCGTATCAGTGATCAGCAAGCCCTCAACGGCATCGTCTATGTCCTGCGCACGGGCGCGCCGTGGGAAGACCTGCCTATGGAGCTGGGCTACGGCAGCGGCATGACCTGCTGGCGTCGGTTGCGTGATTGGCAGGCCGCCGGTGTGTGGCATCGTCTGCATCAGGTGTTGCTGGCCGAGCTATGTCGCGCTCAGACGCTGGACCTGAGCCGAGCTGGTCTGGACGCCGCTAGCGTAGCCTCCCCCCGGGGGCCCATACACCGGGCCGAACCCGACCGATCGCGGCAAACGCGGCAGCAAACGGCATCTGATCGTCGATCGCAACGGCATCCCCTTGGCGGTGTGCGTCACCGGCGCCAATCGGCACGACTCGGTCGTGTTCGAGGAGTTGATCGACGCCTTGCCGCCAATTGGTGGCAAACCAGGGCGCCTGCGACGTTGGCCAGCCTCAAGCAGCGCGGCATCATTGCGCGGATCGCACGCAAGGGGATCGCGCGCAACGACCGGTTGGGCCGTCATCGCTGGGTCGTCGAGCGCACCCATACCTGGTTCGCAGGCATGGGCAAACTGCGCATCCGCTTTGAACGCCGCATCGATCTCCACTTGGCGTTGCTCTCGCTTGCTTGCTCCATCGTCTGCTTACGGCTTCTTCCTGGGTTTTGTTAGCCGCTCTAAGTCCAAGCCCGCTTAGCGTGCGCTGGTTGCTGGCAGGATACAGCCGGGCCAGCAGGCGGCGCTCGTGCGCGTCCATTTGCAGCGTCAGTGGCAATTGCGGCACGGCGCGGTAATCTTCGCTGGGCGTTGCGCTCAGGCGGATTTGCGCAGGCCCCGCCAGTGGATTGACGACCCAGGCCAGGTAGGCAGGGGCCTGCCATTCCAGTTGCAGTGATGGGACGCTGCCGGCCGGTACGGGCGCTATCTGCGACGTCGTTGCGCCTGGTGAGGTCGTGCCCGCAGCCCCGTACCAATGCCAGCGCTGTTGCGCAGCGGTCGACGTCGCACAGGCCAGCAGCGCACCGACATATGTCAAGGCGAGTGCGTGCAGGGCCGGGCGGGGCACGTTGTGAGGCACGCCATCGACTCGGACCAAGAAGGGCGCAAGTATGCGGCTCGTCACGACGCTGGTGGTATCGGATGAAAATATATCTTTCCATCCGCATGAAGCGATTGACATTGCACAGCGGCGGTGGCATCTTGGCCTCACCATCGAGACCGGCGGAGGGACAGGCCCTTTGATGCCGGGGCAGCCAGCGGAGCGCGCAAGCGCCCGCGTTTGGTGCCAAATCCTGCGGGGACTTTGCGTCCGCCGAAAGATGGTTCGAGTCGTGCCCTGGGCACGTCGAACGCGAGCTCCCGCGAAGCTCGATGGCCGATCCACCCTGGACATCGCCATGAACCTCGTGAATACAGCATCGCCGTCTACCAACGATTACGCCTATACATCCGTCGTCACTGATGACGGTTTGACTGCAGTGCGCGGCGATCTTGTCATCGCCTTGCCGATGCGGTATGCCGGCATGCGCGAGGTGCGGCTGCGCTACGAATTGGTTGGCGCGGCCAATGCGCCGGTGGTGTTCGTGGCCGGCGGTATTTCTGCGCACCGCCATCTGGCCGCCAGTGCGCTGTTTCCCGAGAAGGGCTGGGTGGACGGGCTGGTCGGCAGCGGCCGCGCACTGGATCCTGCATCGCGCCGCTTGCTGGCATTCGATTTCCTCGGCGCCGACGGCACGCTGGACGCGCCGATCGATACTGCCGACCAGGCCGATGCGATCGCCGCATTGCTGGATGCGCTGGGGATTGCGCGCTTGCATGGCTATGTCGGCTATTCGTATGGTGCCTTGGTCGGTCTGCAATTGGCCACCCGCCATGCCGCGCGCGTCGGCACCTTGGTCGCGGTGAGCGGTGCGCATCGCGCGCATCCGTATGCTGCCGCGTGGCGCGCATTGCAGCGTCGCGCGGTGGCACTGGGCCAGCTGCAGTGCGCTGAAAATCACGGGCTGGCGCTGGCGCGGCAGTTCGCCATGCTCAGCTACCGCACGCCGGAAGAATTCAGCGAGCGCTTCGACGCGCCGCCGGAAGTGATCAATGGCCGCGTGCGTGTGGCGGCCGAAGACTATCTCGACGCCGCCGGTGCGCGGTACGTGGCACGTACGCCGGTGAACGCGTATTTGCGCTTGTCCGAATCCATCGATCTGCATCGCATCGACCCGGCGCAGGTGCGCGTGCCCACCGTCGTGGTAGCGGTGGAGGGCGATCGCCTGGTGCCGCTGGCCGACTTGGTCAGCCTTGTCGAAGGCTTGAGCCCGCGCGGTAGTCTGCGCGTGTTGCGCTCGCCCTATGGCCATGACGCCTTCCTGAAAGAAATTGATCGCATTGATGCGATCCTCACTACTGCCCTTCGCATCACCGGAGAAACCGCATGAGCTTTCGTGACCCCACCGACGCCCCTTGTACTGCTGCCACTGCCGCCGTCCGCGCCGGTATCGATCGCGATACCGCCTATGGTGCGGTGACACCGCCGATCGTGCTGTCGTCGAACTTCTCCTTCGATGGCTTCGGCAACAAGCGCCAGTACGATTACACCCGCAGCGGCAATCCCACCCGCGATCTGCTCGGCGAAGCGCTGGCCGAGCTGGAAGGCGGCGCGGGCGGTGTGATCACCTCCACTGGCATGGGCGCGATCAACCTGGTGCTCAATGCGCTGCTGCAGCCCGGCGATACACTGGTGGTGCCACACGATGCATACGGCGGCAGCTGGCGCTTGTTCAATGCGCTGGCGAAGAAGGGCCACTTCGCACTGATCACCGCCGACCTCACCGACCCGCGCTCGCTGGCCGATGCGTTGGCGCATTCACCCAAGCTGGTGCTGATCGAGACGCCGTCCAATCCCTTGCTTCGCATCACCGATCTACGTTTCGTCATCGAAGCTGCGAACAAGGTTGGTGCGTTGACGGTGGTAGACAACACGTTCCTGTCGCCGGCACTGCAAAAGCCGTTGGAATTCGGCGCCGATCTGGTGCTGCATTCCACTACCAAGTACATCAATGGCCACAGCGATGTGGTGGGCGGTGCGGTGGTTGCGCGTGACCCTGAGTTGCATCAGCAACTGGTGTGGTGGGCCAATGCGCTGGGCCTGACCGGCTCGCCGTTCGATGCATTTCTGACCTTGCGCGGTCTGCGCACGCTGGATGCACGTCTGCGCGTGCATCAGGAAAACGCCGACGCAATTGCCCAATTGCTGGACGTGCATGCGGTGGTCAATCAAGTGTATTTCCCGGGTCTTGTGGCGCATCCGGGGCATGCATTGGCCGCGCGCCAGCAGAAGGGTTTTGGCGCGATGATGAGTTTTGAACTGGAAGGTGGCGAAGCTGCTGTGCGCGCGTTCGTCGACGGCTTGCGCTATTTCACCCTGGCAGAATCGCTGGGCGGTGTGGAAAGCCTGATCGCTCATCCGGCATCGATGACGCATGCAGCGATGACCGCTGAAGCACGCGCTGAAGCCGGGATTTCCGATGGTTTGCTGCGGTTGTCGATCGGTATCGAATCGGCCGAAGACCTGCTGATCGATCTGCGCGCCGGGCTGGCACGCGCCCAGGCGACCCTGACCACCGCAACCCGCAAACAGGTCGACGCGTGAGCAGTGTGCTGCCTGTTTCGCGCCGTGCTTCGGCGGCAACAGTGACGCCGACGCCACGCCTGGCCTTGCTTGGCACTGGCACCGTGGGCCGCGCCTTCGTGACGCGCTATACCGCGCTCCAGAAGCGCCAGCTGCGCTTGCCGCGCTTCGACTGGCTGGCCAATTCGCGTATCGCTCACGACTGTGGCGTCAGTGCAGAACAGGCGCTGCAACTGGCCAATGCCGCGCCGCGCGGCCAAGCGGTGTTGCAACCGTGGGCAGAAACCGCTGCGCTGCGTGCCGGCGATGTGCTGGTGGACGCGACCGCCAGCGACCTGGTGGCCGATTGGCACGTCGAATGGCTGTTGCGTGGTGTGCACGTGGTCACTGCCAACAAGCTGGCACAGGGCACCGCATTGTCGCGTGCGCAGGCATTGCAAGCGGCGCGTCACGCCAGTGGTGCGCACTACGGCGATAGCGCGACTGTAGGTGCTGGGCTGCCGGTGTTGAGCAGCGTGCGCGCGTTGGTGGCTGGCGGCGATCATATTCATTCGATCGAAGGTGTGTTGTCCGGATCGTTGGCGTGGTTGTTTCATCGCTACGATGGCAGTGGCGCGTTTTCCGAATGCGTGCGTGAGGCGATGGCAGTCGGTTACACCGAGCCGGACCCGCGGATCGATCTATCCGGCGAGGATGTGCGGCGCAAGTTGTTGATCCTGGCGCGTGCGGCCGGTTGGCAGCTGGAGGCCGAGCAGGTGCATGTGGATTCGCTGGTTCCGGCCAGCATCGCAAGGCTGTCGCTTGTCGAGTTGGATACACAGTTGGATGCACTGGATGCGGGCATGGATGCACGCTGGCAACAGGCACGCGCCGCAGGGCGTTGCTTACGCTTGGTCGGTCGCGTGGATGCGCATGGAGCAAGCGTCGGCCTGCGTGAGTTGGCGCTGGATCATCCGCTTGCCGGTGGCTCCGGTACCGATAACCGTGTCGCCATCAGTAGCGATCGCTATCGCCAACAGCCGTTATTGATCCAGGGGCCCGGCGCTGGCGCCGAAGTGACTGCAGCGGCGTTGCTGGATGATGTGCTGCGAATCGTTGCGGGGTGACGATCTGACGATCCGACGATCCAGAAAGAGGCGAGGCCTGTCTCTGGATCGGACTGTCACTGCCTGCGCAGACGATCAACCTGTCGCTTTAAATAAGAGCGGCCAACAAAACGACTGCGCAATCGCCAAGCGGCCGTGGCCGGTGTTCGGAATCGGCAGTTGCCCAGGCCGTGTGTCATGCCTGGCCTCCAATCACTGCGCAATCGTCTTCAATAACGCGGCATTGAAGCGTTTCGGATCCTGCACCTGCGGCGAGTGCCCAAGGTCGGCGAACTCGACCAGTTTCACGTTCGAAATCGCTTGAGCAGCACGCTTGCCCAACTTTGCATAATCGCCGACGCGCGCCTTGACCTCCGGGGGCGCAGTGTCCTTGCCGATCGCGGTGCGGTCCTTGAGGCCGATGAACAGCGTCGTCGGCACCGCCAGCTTGGGCAGTTCGTACACCACCGGCTGGTTGAACACCATGTCGTAGGTCAGCGCCTGATTCCATGCCACCGCCTGCCTGCCGTTGCCCAGCGACATGCCGGCCTGCATGCGCGCCCAGTGTTCGAACTCTGGCTTCCATTGGCCAGCGTAGTACACATCCATTTGATATTTCTTGATCCGTTCGAAGCTGGTCTTCAGTTCGTTGTCATACCAGGCATCGACGCTGCGCCACGGAATGCCTTCGGCCTTCCAGTCTTCCAGGCCGATCGGGTCGACCAGTGCCAGATGCTCGGTGGCTTGCGGGTACATCAGCGCATAACGGATCGCGAGCATGCCGCCCATCGAATGCCCGACCACCACCGCGCGTTCGATGCCTAATTTTTCCAGCAATGCATGCGTGTTGTCGGCCAGCTGCGCGAACGAAAATTGATAGGTGGCAGGCTTGCTGGATTTGCAAAAGCCCACCTGGTCCGGAGCGATGACGCGGTAGCCGGCCTGGCTCAACGCGGCGATGGCCTGTTCCCAGGTGGCTGCGCAGAAATTCTTGCCATGCAGCAGTACGGTGGTATGTCCGTTGGGCTTGCCGGTGGGCGCGACATCCAGGTACGCCATTTCCAGCGGCCGCTGTTGCGAGGTGAACGCGTAGGTCTTGACCGGGTATGGGTAGTCGAAGCCTTCCAGGCGCGGGCCGTAGGTGGTTTCCTGCGCCATCAGCGGGCTGCAGGCCATGGCAAGGGCCAGAGTGCACACAAGCTGTCGCATCGCGATTTCCTTCTGAATCCAGCCTGCAACGGTACACATGTGGGTGTGGTGATTGCGTACAACGCATCAGTGCGCGTGCTGGTGCGCCTGCAATGCAGGATCGGTTAGCTGCGTAGGTCGTGCGGTGGCGGGTGAGCTGGCCATGCGCCTGCAGATGCTCGGCAGGGAGCCGAGTTCTGCTTCGCTCAACGAGCATGCATTTCAGAGCGTAAGCGGATTGCATTTTGGATTCGGGTTTGAATGCATCGACCTTGATTGTTGAGCAGGACAGATGCTGATGAGGCCAACCACATCGACGCCGTTTTTGCGCACGGGCAAAACAGAGGCGCCAAACGATATCCAGTCATCTACCGAGCATGGAGGCCACGTGTTGCCTCAGCAAGTCGACCCCCACGTCAATGCGCAATTGGCGCGAAGTTTTCCGCGGCGCCCCGTGCATCCGGCACCTTTTCGGCCCCCGCGCGCGTCTGTTGGCGAGCGCGTTGCAGAGAGTGTCGCAACCACAGCTGCTACCTTACGCGTGCTCCCCAATAGCGCGATGCGTCTTGCCCCGGCCTTGTTTGCGTACAGCATCGCCAGAAACGATCCAAACGTGCGAGCCTGCTGGGCGATCGCTGGTGGCTGCGGTCTTGTGGGGCACATAGGGCTACGTGGCGTCGAGCAGGTGGCGCGATATGCGCAAAGCGGCGCGCGCTGGTATGCGGCAGTGCGTTCCTCACGACCTGTCACGGTCGCTGGCAGGGCAAAAGAATTGGGAACTAGTGAAGCGTGTTTGTACGAGGCGCTGGATTTGGTCACCATGCTCGGGGAGGAGCAAGGCGAGATCGAGATGAGCGAGGCTGAATTGAACGCGCTTGCCAAGGATCTGCATCATATTGCGACGGAACAGAAAATGCGCTTGGATCCTGATCTTTGGCGTGCGGCCAGCGGGCATGGCGATAATGCATCCGCGCTGATTGGCCATCTGCTGGAACTTGCAAGAAGCCGCGCGGAGGTTGCATCGTCGCTGGCATCGTCCGCGACGAACTGACGCGCCCAAACGTGGGCTCGGCAGTGGGAAATGCGCTCGCATCGGTTACTTCGCTGCCTGCGCCAGATCCCAGTCAGTGTCGCTTTGGCACGTGCCAAGCCGGATAATCAAATCATTCGGCGGATTCGATACCAATCGACACGATACCGATCGAAAAACGCAGCAAACCGTCTGAAATTCTGGCCGCAGCGCGGGCGTCTCGGGGCATCGCTGCATGCGTCATCGACGCCGGATGCGCGATCAGACTTTCGATGTCAGGCGAATTGGCCATTGCATTCGATACCGCGCCGCACTTGGGCGCGCCATCACGATCGCATGCCATTACCTTCAAATGCAGCGCAGCAAGACATGCTGCGGTTCAGCATTCGATCACGTTCACTGCCAGGCCGCCACGGCTGGTTTCCTTGTATTTGTCACGCATATCGCGGCCGGTGTCGCGCATGGTCTTGATGACTTTGTCCAGCGACACCTTGTGCTTGCCGTCGCCGCGCATGGCCATGCGGCTGGCGTTGATCGCCTTGACTGCGCCCATCGCGTTGCGTTCGATACACGGGATCTGCACCAGCCCGCCGATGGGGTCGCAGGTGAGGCCGAGGTTGTGCTCCATGCCGATTTCCGCCGCGTTTTCGATCTGCCCCGGGTTGCCGCCGAGCGCGGCAACCAAGCCGCCGGCCGCCATCGAGCAGGCCACGCCCACTTCGCCCTGACAACCGACTTTGGCGCCGGAGATCGAGGCGTTTTGTTTATAGAGAATGCCGGTGGCCGCAGCGGTGAGCAGGAAGTCGAAGATGCGCTGTTATGAGGCGCCGGCACAGAAGCGATCGAAGTAATGCAGCACGGACGGAATGATGCCGGCCGCGCCATCGGTCGGCGCAGTGACCACGCGACCGCCGGCTGCGTTCTCTTCGTTGACAGCGAGTGCGTAGAGATTGACCCAGTCCAGCGTGGTCAACGGATCGCGCATCGCCGCTTCCGGTTTTGACGAAAGTTCGCGATACATTGCCGGTGCGCGCCGCGAAACGTTCAAGCCGCCAGGCAGCGTGCCTTCTTCACGGATGCCGCGCCCCACACAGGATTGCATCGCATTCCACAGTTCGCGCAGGCCCCGCGGATCTCGTCTTCGCTACGCCAGCTTTTTTCGTTTTCGAACATCAGCGCGGCAATGCTCAGGCCGCTACGCGCGCACTGCGCCAGCAGTTCGTTGCCGCTGAGGAACGAATAGGGCAGCGGTGTTTCGTCGGCCACGATGCGGCCGTCGGCGGCGTCGTCCTGGTTGACCACAAAGCCACCGCCGACGGAATAATAGTCGCGCGTGGCGATCACACCGTCATCGGCATCGTAGGCGGTGAAGCGCATGCCGTTACCGTGGTGCGGTAGTTTCTGCCGCTTGTTCATCGGCAGATCGCGTTTTTCGTCGAAAGCGATGGCGTGCTGGCCCAACAAGCTGATGCGCTCGCTGGCGCGGATGCGCTCCAGCGTTGCCGGGATGATGTCCGGGTTGATCAGATGCGGGCGGTGGCCTTCCAATCCGAGCAATACGGCCTTGTCGGTGCCGTGGCCGCGGCCGGTCAAGGCCAGCGAACCGAACATCTCGGCACGGATGCGCACCACGTCCTGCAGGCGGCCGGCGTCGAGCAGCCAGCCGTGCACGAAGCGCTCGGCGGCGCGCATCGGACCCACAGTGTGTGAGGAACTGGGACCGATGCCGATTTTGAATAAGTCGAATGTGCTGACAGCCATGCTTGCCGACGAGGTGAGCGAAAGGCGGCTATTCTAGTCGGCCAGCAATTGCGGCACGGCTGCAGTGCAGCATTGAGGGACGTGCGACGGCCTTGATTCTCTATCAGCGCGACGCTTGCCACCTGTGCGACCAGGCCGTGGAAGTGCTGGTGCAGGCGCGCGCAGGCGAGTTCAGCAGCGTATTTATCGATGACGATGCGGCGCTTGAACTCGCTTATGGTGAGCGCGTGCCCGTGCTGCGCGATGCGCTTGGTCGCGAGTTGGCTTGGCCGTTCGATTGGCAGCGTTTGCGAGCGTGGCTGGACGCCGCTGTGCGTTGATATGTGCCTGTGCCGTTGCTCCGCACCGGGCGTTGGTGTGAGTGCGCATTGTCGGCGTCCTTGAGACGGATACCGGGTCTAGCTGTTGCGCGGCGTCATCCACCGCCAAGGCACAAAAAAACGGCGGAGCTGACGAGGTAATCCGCCGTTCAATGGCCGCGTCCGGTTGCGGCCGGTGGCGTTACTTCGCCTTCAACACGACCTTGGTACTGATCGCGGTTTCGTTGGGAATGGTGTTGGTGTCGGCCCAGTCGCCGCTGCCCACGCCGAAGTCCAGCCGTTTCACCACTGCCTTGCCGGCCAGCACCGGCTGCGCGCCGGATGTCCAGGTAAAGGTGAGCGTGACCGGCCTGCTGACGCCTCGCAGCTCCAGCGTACCGTCGGCGGCGTACTGGTTGCCGCCGAGTGCACGAAACTTGTCAGCGCGATAACGCGCGGTGGCGAACTTGGCGACATTGAAGAAATCCGGCCCCTGCAGGGTCGAATCGCGGTCGTCGTTGCCGCTCTTGGCACCGGCCAGCGCAATGCGTACATCCAGCTTGGCGCCAGCCAGGTTGCTCGGATCGAAGCTCAGCGTGGTGTCGAAGCGCGGGAAACTGCCGGTGAACACTTCACCGTCGTACTTGCTGGCAAACACCAGCGACGAGCCGGGCGCCTGCACGTAATCGGCGGCAAGCACCGGCGCGGCGGCGAACGTGGCAACCAATGAGGTAGCAACTAGCAGCGGCGAGGCAAACAACTTGGACGACATGTGGAATCCTTAGGGTTTGGAAGAGAGCCAGCCGCGCGGCAACATCCGGGCCAAGGTGGCATCACGCTGGAACAGGTGGTGGTAGAGCGCGGCACCGGCGTGCGCCAGCACCACGGCGCTCAACAGCCAGAACCCCCACGTGTGGATGAAATGCGCAATCGCGCGCAATCGTTCGTCCGGCGGGCTGAGCTTAGGGACCGCAAACAGACCGAACCAACGGAATGGACGCAAGCCGCTGGTGGAATCGTATAACCAGCCCGACAGTGGCATGGCGAAGAGCATTGCGTACAACAGGCAGTGGGTGAGGCCGGCGATGCGTTTCTGCCAGCGCGGCGTGCCGGCCACCGGCGGCGGTGCACCCGCATGGATGCGCCAGCCGAGCCGTACGATCACCAGTGCCAACACGGTCAGGCCCACCGATTTGTGTGCGGTGTAGACCCAGAAATATTTCGGCGTCTTGGGCAACTCGCCCATGGTCAGGCCCACAATGCCCAGGACCAAAATCAACAGCGCGATCAGCCAGTGCAAGGTCTGGCTGACACCGCCCCAGCGTTCGACGTTCTTCAGGCTCATGCTTACGATTCCGGGCTGGCTGCGGCGTCAGGCGTGGCGGGGACTGTCTGCGGTTCGGGCGCGTCGTCGGCGCGGCCTTCGCGTACGGCTTCGGCTTCGATCCGCAGTTCCACCGTGTCGCCGATCATCGATTTCCACGCATCGATCCCGAACTCTGCACGGCTCAGTGTGGCGGTGGCAGAGAAGCCGGCGGTGCGTCGGAATGGCGGCAGCGGATGGCGTTTGAGCACATTGAGGGTGACCTCCAGGGTGACCGGGCGGGATACCCCGCGCAGGGTCAGGTTACCGGTGACTTTGGCGTGGTTTTGGCCGCTGGCTTCGACGCGGGTGGAGACGAAATGCGCGTCGGGAAACCGCTCGGCGTCGAGTAGGTTGCGTGCCAAGGTGGCGTCGTTCCACTTGGCATCTCCCAGGTCGGCGCGGCGTAGCGGCACGGTGACGTCAAGGCGCGCTGCGGCCCAGTCGTCCGGGTCGAAGACCAACGTGCCATTACTTCCGGAAACGGTGCCCAATGCCTTGGAAAAACCGGAGTGTTCGACTGCGAACAACACTCGGGTATGCACCGGATCCAGTGCGTAGCGCACCGGCGCAGCGCTAGCGGCAAGGCTGGTCACTACCAGGGCGGGAAACACCAACAGGCGGGCGAAGGTTGTCATGGGTCGATTCTAGACACATCCCGACGACGCGCGCCGCTTGCGCTCGCAACGATCCGTTGCGAGCATGCTGGCTGGACGTGGAAGGGATGCCCACATGCGTGCGCTTGTCGTTGTGCTGGTGTTGCTGCTGGGCGTGTTTCCGTGCGCGGCGAAGATTCCGGAGATACCACGCTTTCGGATCGTGGGTCCCAGCGAAGGGCTGCCGTCGACCATGGTGATTGCCATCAACCAGGATCGTGCCGGCTACCTGTGGCTCGGCACCTTGGATGGTCTTGTGCGTTACGACGGTGCAGGATTCAAAACCTGGCGTCACGACACGACCGATCCTGCGTCGTTGCCCTGCAACGCGATCCAGGCGCTCCACATCGATGCGTTGGACAGGATCTGGATCGGGTGCGGCAAGACACTGAGCGTCATGGACGCTGGTCGCAGTGGCTTCCGGCATTACCACGCCGCTGATTATCCATTGATGAAAGACGGCGAGATCTACAGCATCGCTGCGTTCGACGGTGATATCTGGGCCGGAACCACGACCGGCGCGCTGGTTCGCATCGATGCCGGTGGGACGATGGCGTCGGTGGATCTGGGCGCGGTGGAAGGCGAGCTGGATCAGGCCATGGTCATGAACCTAGCAGCGGACACGCGGCACCGGTTGTGGATCGGAACCAGCAGCGGCCTGGCCTATTACGACGGAAGGCGCCTGCGTCGTGAGTATATTCCGGACGAACCGAACCGGCAGTCAGCTATCTTTGGTCTGCAGTGGACTGGAGACCGTCTGTGGCTGGGCAGCGAGTCCGGATTGCATGTCATGAGGTCCGATGATCGATGGCAGCCGCTCGCCTGGGGCACGATGTTCGGTAACGGCAACGAGTTCTGGGGCGCAGTGGCTGCTCCGGACGGCGAATTCTGGCTGGGGAGCGGACGCGGTCTGTGGCGCACGCATGGCGAGCGTCCGCCGGTACCTGCTTTCAGTGGCGAGGGGCCGTTGTCACGCCGAAATGTCATCGGTCTGCTGGGAGCGGCCGATGGGGGGTTGTGGGTTCCGATGCATGGCACCGGTCTCGGGTATTTGCCGGCAGATTGGAAGCGCAGTGCCGTGCTTAAACCCGCCGTGCCGACCGGGGATGCCATGTATTGCAACCTGGCGCCTGCCACACGTTCCGGTGGCTTGTGGCAGGCCGATGCGGAAGGTCATCTGTTGCGCGTCGATCCGAGCACCGGCGACACGTTTCAGACAGGTCTGCAGTCGCCGTATCTCAAGGGAATGGAGTTGGTATCGGCGCTGGAGGATCACCTGCAACGGGTGTGGCTGGGCAATTTAAGTTTTGGTCTGTCGCGGATGGATCTGCGCACCGGGGAGTTCATCCACTGGCCGTCCGATGGCCCCGAACCGGCATCGGCGCTATCGGCGCCGGATTGGATCATCGAGCATAACGATACGGTGTGGATGGCGTTCATCGACATGGTGCAGCAGCGCGATCTGCGCAGCGGCCGGGTCCTGCAGCGCATCACGCAACAAGACTTGCATGGTCTGCGCGACATCGGCATACAGCAGCTGGAGCAAGGCCCCGATGGGCGAGTCTGGGTTGCGGGTGAGGGCGGCATGTTCGCGTGGGACCAAGCATCACGCCGCTTCGTGCCGGTTGCAGGTCTCCAAGGGACGCCGATCCAGGCATTTGCAAGCCAATCACCGGAGACGGTGTGGGTGTATCGGGCCACCGGTGCAGAGCAATGGAAAAAAACCGCAACACGCTGGGCGCGTGTACGCCACGTGGGCGAAGCCGACGGGCTGAATGGGTTCGACGCGTCCGCAATGCAGCTAGACCCGCGTGGCCGGGTCTGGATTTCCAGTTTGCGTGGGCTGTGGCGGATCGACCCCTCGGCAACGCCGGCACGGTTGCGCAATATCGGCACGCGCGATGGCTTGACCAGTCAGGAGTTCATCCAGCATTGCCTGTTGATGTCGGGCGACACTTTGATTGGTGCGACCAGCGATGGCTCTACCGTCTTACTGGATACCGCGATGCCCGATATCCCACCTTTTGTTCCTGCATTGCAGTTGGAACATGTCAGCGTGCTACGCAATGGTGCACGCGTCGCGTTGCCGATGGATCGCCCGTTTCAGTTGGGACCGGGTGATCGCCAGTTGCAGGTCATCAGCCGACTACTGTCGTACAGCGATCCTCTTTCCAATCGTTATCGCAGTTTCTTGAAAGGTTTTGACACCGAATGGCAGACGTCGGGCAATGCGGGTATCCGCGAATTTGCCAGCCTGCCTGCCGGCAACTATGAGCTCGCGTTGCAGGGAGTGGATCCTCTGGGAAATCGCTCGCAGGTGCAGACGCTGCAGTTCTCGGTCAAGCCGCCATGGTGGCGCAGCGACGCGGGCATCGCTCTGACCTGCATGTCGGGATTGCTGCTCAGCGCGTTGCTTGCGGCCGCTTATCGCCGGCGTGTACGTATGCGTGCGCAGTGGCAGTTGGCGCAGCACAAGCGCGAGCTTGCAGAGCAGGCGTCGTTGGCCAAGACACGCTTTCTTGCCACCCTGGGGCACGAGGTGCGTACGCCGATGACCGGCGTACTGGGCATGAGCGAGTTGCTGTTGCAGACGCCGTTGGATGGGCGTCAGCAAGGCTACGCGAGTGCGATCCAGCTAGCGGGCAAGCATCTGCTGCGTCTGGTCAACGATGCACTGGATCTGGCCCGGATCGAGGCCGGCAAACTGCCGCTGGAGTACCGCGACTTCAATTTGCGTCAACTGATCAGACAAGTGGCCGGGCTGGTGCGCCCGAGTGCCGGGCAGAAGCAGCTGGCCTTCGAATGCGTGCTGGATGATGCATTGCCGCCGGCATTGCATGGCGATGACAGTCGGGTGCAGCAGATATTGCTTAATCTGCTCTTCAACGCGATCAAGTTTACCGAGCGCGGTAGCGTGCACTTACGCGTTTCGCCACTGCCGCAAAATACGACGCAGGGAATTCGGGTAGAGGTACGCGACACCGGCCCGGGCATGAGCCAGGAGCAGCGCGGGCGTTTGTTCCAGCGCTTCGAGCAGGCGGAGGGAGCACTTACGCTCGCGCGGTACGGGGGCAGCGGACTGGGGCTGGCGATTTGCCGCGAGCTCGCAGCGGCGATGGGCGGCGCGGTGACGGTCAGCAGTGAGTTGGGGCAGGGTGCATGTTTCGTGGTCGAACTGCCGTTGCGCTGGGTGGCTGTGTTACCGGCACTGACGCCGACTGCGACACATGCACCTCCGCTTCACGATCGGGCGCCGTTGCAGATGTTGTTGGTCGAAGACGACCCGACTGTGGCGCAGGTGATCGTGGGATTGCTACAGACGCGCGGTCATCACGTTACCCATGTTCTGCATGGTCTTGCGGCCTTGGCTGAGGTGAGTACGCACAGTTTCGATGCAGGCCTGTGCGACCTGGATCTGCCTGGTCTCGATGGCGCGGCGCTGGTGGCGCAGCTGCGCGCGCGCGGCGTGCGCTTCCCGATTGTTGCAGTGACCGCGCGTGCCGATGCCGATGCCGAACCGCAAGCGATGGCGGCTGGCTGCAATGGCTTTCTGCGTAAGCCGGTGACCGGCGATTTGCTTGCGCAAGCCTTGGCGCGGGTGCTCGCCGACGCCGGCGACACGCAGGACAGTGCGACCGCCGATTAAGATTGGCTAACAAAAACCAAGAAGCAGCCATCAGCAGATGATGGAGCAAGCAAGAGCAGCGCCAGGTGGAGATCGATGCGGCGTTCAAAGCCGATGCGCAGCTTGTGCACCCCTGCGAACCAGGCAGGTGTGCGCTCGACGACCCAGCGATGACGGCCTAAACGGTCGTTGCGCTCGATCCGCTTGCGGGCGATCCGCGCAATGCTGCCGCGTTTCCTGAGGTG
The DNA here is from genome assembly GCF_900183975.1 of Xanthomonas fragariae. Taxonomy (NCBI): domain Bacteria; kingdom Pseudomonadati; phylum Pseudomonadota; class Gammaproteobacteria; order Lysobacterales; family Lysobacteraceae; genus Xanthomonas; species Xanthomonas fragariae. The sequence goes on along the minus strand of NZ_LT853882.1, from coordinate 2,991,208 downwards.
GTCGCGGCAGCGAGCGATGTCGTATGCCTTGTCGGCGTGCAGTTTGTCTGGTCAGCGTCGTCGGCTCCCTGCTTTGCCGCCAATCGGCGGCAAAGCAGGGAGCCACTCCTCAAACACCACCGAGTCGTGGCGATGGGCGCCAGTGACACACACCGCTAAAGGCACGCCGTTGCGGTCGACAATCAGATGCCGCTTGCTGCCGAGTTTGCCGCAGGCGGTCGGGTTCGGTCCTGTGTACGCGGCCCCAGGGGGGGGGCACGCTGGCGGCGTCCAGGCTTGCTCGGCTCAGATCCAGCTTTTCGGCGCGACCTAGCTCTGCCAGCAACACCTGATGCAGACGATGCCAGACACCGCTGGCTTGCCAATCACGCAGCCGGCGCCAGCAGGTCATGCCGCTGCCATCGCCTAGCGCCAGAAGCAGTTCTTCCCACGGCATACCGGTGCGCCGGACATAGATGACGCCGTTGAGGGCCTGCTGATCGCTGATACGCGGCCGTCCGCCTTTAGGCGAACGCTTCACTTGCGGAATCAGCAGCTCGATGCGCCTCCACAGCGCAATGGGGATCTCCTTGCGACTTGCCATGTTTGCAATTTTGCCGGCGAGACAGCATTCAAGTGGTTTTGTTAGCCGCCCTAAGAGACTCCGCGTGAGTTGGTCAATTCTCTGCGCGTTGGGTGTTGAAAACTATGTTCCATAACATCACTGCATGACCTTGGGGGGAAGGGAAAGCCACGGACCGCTGCGGCATTCCGTTGCCTGCCCATCGCTAACCTAATTGCATTTTGGAATCGCGTAAAAATGTCGACATCTGCAATGTGCTCATAGTTACTGAAAATTCCACGCTATGTCACTCGCACTTTTAACTTGGCATGCCCACTTGCTTAAACGAATCAGAAGATTGTCTCGCACGAGCTGCTTATAGTGTGGAGATAAACCCAGCAACATGCGTTTTTGCGATGCGTCGTTCTTCACTCCTGCAGACGCACCAGCTGCGGCGTGCCCCAGGTCTCAAGTGAGGTCAGCGCGTCGATGCCGGATCGAGCAGCGGCTTAGGTGAATGCGTCATGTCATGCCCGCCGCCATCTTTCGTTGTCACGACCACCTGCTCAGTCAGCGGCAACTTGATCGATAGATCCATAGCATCGTTAGCGGGGATGTCCGCCTCGAATGCGATTTCGCCAGGGCGCGCAGGATTGGACAGCAACTCGGACTGGTTGAGCTGCACCCAGTTTAGCCGCGGCAGCATTACGCTGTCGGGGTGGCCGGCGTAGTCGGTCACGATCAGATTGGGCGTGTACTGGTAAGGCCGATGCGGCATGTAGTTGCCACGGAAGGTATCTGCCAAGGCCGGATGTGCGCATCGGCATGGTCGGCAGCTACGCGACACGGCTATGCTCGCGAGCTTCCACCATCGGCGAGACGATTCCATGCGGCGAGTATTCGGGCAGTTGCCAAGCGGTGTGCAGGTGCAAGCGCTGACGTTGCGCAGCGATGCCGGGCTGGAGGCAGAAGTACTCACCTATGGAGGCATTCTGCACGCGCTGCGGTTGACTACTGCGCAAGGTGTCGTGCCCCTGCTGCTAGCCTTGCCGGATCTGCCCGCGTATGCCGCAGATGGCGACAGCCTCAATATTCTTGTCGGCCGTTTCGGCAACCGTATCGCTGGCGCGCGTTACACGCTGGATGGTGTCACCCACACATTGGCGGCCAACGAGGGGCGCAATCAGTTGCACGGCGGCCTGCGCGGTTTCGGGCGGCGTGTGTGGGGCGTGCTGGAGCAGGCGCCGGATCAGGTGCTGCTCGGGTACGACTCTCCCGATGGCGAAGAAGGTTACCCCGGCAATTTGCAGGTGCGTGCGCGCTTGCAGCTCCACGGGCGCAGCCTGCAATTGGACTTCGAAGCGCAGTGCGACGCGGCCACTGCGTTGAACCTGACCCATCATCCCTACTTCAACCTGTCCGGCGACCCGCACCGGCCTGCCGCATCGCAAGTGCTGCGCGTGCCGGCTGAGCGCTATCTGCCGGTGGATGCCGAATCGATTCCGACCGGCGAAATCGCCCCGATCGCCGGCACGCCGTTCGATTTCCGCACGCCCACCGCACTGGCCGACAACACCGACCCGGCACATCCGCAAGTGGTGCTCGGCAAAGGCTACGACCAATGCCTGGTGCTGGCCGCCGATGCGGACTGCGTTGCCGAGCTGTATTCGCCGCACAGTGGCGTAGCGCTGCGTATCACCAGCGATGCACCGGCGGTGCAACTCTACGAAGGTCAGCATCTGGACGACCATCATCCCGGCCTGGGCCGCGGCGTGTGCCTGGAGCCGCAGGACTACCCGGACGCACCCAATCAGCCCCACTTCCCGTCGACGATTCTGCGCCCCGGTGAGGTCTACCGCCGTCGCATCGCCTATCGCTTCGCCAGCCCAGGTCCGGATCAGCCGTGGGAAGCTGTGAGCGCTGCGCTGAATGCCTGAGAGCGTCTGTCAGAACGACTGTGCTGCAATAGGCGGGCAGGGCCGGTGCTCATTGCGGCATGTGCTGCTCGTAAGCTTTGGTTGTGAGCGCACGCTCTGCGCCCATCTGGCGACGGTTCGCCACGTCACTGCAAAGGGCAGGGTGTACCGACGTGCGCACAGAGGCGTGCGCAGAGCGCGCCGCCTCGCAATTGCTTGCATCACACATCAAGCCTGCGACCTACGCGATCAGCGCGACCCCAGCACCAGCTCGATCACGAACTTGCTGCCGAAGAACGACAGCACCAGCAACGCCATCGCGGTCAGCGTCCAATGTACTGCCTTGGTGCCGCGCCAACCATTGCGCCAGCGGCCGACCAGCAGCGCACCGAACACGATCCACGACAGAATGCTGAGCACGGTCTTGTGCAGCAGCCGTTGCGCCAGGAAGTCCTGCACGAACAGCAGGCCGGTCAACAAGGTCAGGCTCAACAGTACGAATCCCACCGTGATCATGCGGAACAGCAGCGTTTCCAGCTCGGTCAACGGCGGCAATGCGCGCAACCAAGTGTGGAAATCGCGCCGGCGCAGCGCGCGCTCCTGCAGCCATAGCATGATCGCCAGCAGCGCAGCGATGCCTAGCGTGGCGTAAGCCAACAGCGCAATCCACGCATGCAATTCCAGCCGCCAGCCCAGGTCGGCGCTCGGTTCGTGGCCGTAGGCGTGATAGCAGGCCAGCAGGATTGCCGACAGCGGGAACACCACCACACCCACCGCCGCCATCCGTCCACGGCCACCGAACACTGCTGTCAGCGCGGCCATGCCCAGGCCGCACAACGACAGTGCGGCGAAGAAGTGCATGTCCGGCCCACCCACAGTGCGAAACGCCACCAGCACGTGATACCCGGTATGCAGCGCCACCGCCGCCAGCGCCGGCGCCAGCCAGCGTGCAGGCGCCTGGTTGCCATCGTGCAGCACCGCCCGAGTGAGCAGCGCCGCGGCCAGCAGGTACAGGGCGAACGCGATGAAAACGATTGTCATCGTGGAAGTTTCGCACACTGGTGGGGGAGCTCGGGAATGGTGATTCGGAAGTCGGAAGAGCGGACATGCCAAGCCAGGCGGGGCGGGCAGCTGGTGTGTGCCGCTATAATCGGCACCCGTTTCCCCTCCGCGGTCTTTTGCGCATGTTCGAGTCCCTTACCCAACGTCTCTCCGGCACCATGGAGCGCCTGCGCGGCCGCGGCCGTCTGACCGAGGAGAACATTCGCGAAGCCACCCGTGAAGTGCGCATCGCGCTGCTCGAGGCCGACGTCGCGCTGCCGGTGGTGCAGGCGCTGATCGAGCGCATCAAGGTGCGCGCAGTTGGCCAGGAAGTGCTCAAGTCGCTGACGCCCGGCCAGGCGCTGATCAAGATCGTCCGCGACGAGCTGACCGCGGTCATGGGCGCCGCCGCCGCCGACCTCAACCTCAAGGTGCCGGCGCCGGCAATCATCCTCATGGCCGGCTTGCAGGGTGCGGGCAAGACCACCACCGTGGGCAAGCTCGCCAAGCACCTGAAGGAAAAGCGCAAGAAGAAAGTCATGGTGGTCTCGGCCGACGTCTACCGCCCGGCCGCAATCGAGCAGCTCAAGACGCTGGCCGAACAGGTCGGCGTGCTGTTCTTCCCATCTGAGGCTTCGCAGAAGCCGGTCGACATTGTGCGTGCCGCCATCAGCGACGCCCGCAAGTCGTTCGCCGATGTGCTGCTGGTCGATACCGCCGGCCGCCTGGCGATCGACCAAGTGATGATGGACGAGATCAGGGCGCTGCACGCCGCGATCAACCCGACCGAGACACTTTTCGTCGTCGATGCGATGACCGGCCAGGACGCGGCCAACACCGCCAAGGCCTTCGGTGAGGCGCTGCCGCTGACCGGCGTAGTGCTGACCAAGACCGACGGCGACGCCCGGGGCGGTGCCGCGCTGAGCGTGCGCTACATCACCGGCAAGCCGATCAAGTTCGTCGGTACCGGCGAAAAGACCGATGGGCTGGATGTGTTCCATCCCGATCGGGTCGCCAGCCGCATCCTGGACATGGGCGATGTGTTGTCGCTGGTGGAGCAGGTCGAGCACAGTGTCGATCAGGAAAAGGCCGCCAAGCTTGCCGCCAAAGTCGCCAAGGGCAAGAAGTTCGACCTCAACGATATGAAGGAACAACTCGAGCAGATGCAGAACATGGGCGGCATTCATGGGCTGATGGACAAGCTGCCGGGCATGGGCCAGATCCCGGACAACGTCAAACAACAGGTCACCGGCAAGGAAGTGCCGCAGATGATCGCGATCATCAACTCGATGACCAAGAAAGAGCGCCGCAACCCGGCCCTGCTCAATGGCTCGCGCCGCGCCCGCATCGCACGCGGCTCGGGGATGTTGCCGGCCGATGTTAACAAGCTGATGAAGCAGTATCAGCAGATGGAAAAGATGATGGGCAAGCTGGCCGGCGGCGGCATGAAGGGCCTGATGCGCAACATGAAAGGCATGATGGGCGCCATGGGTGGCCGCGGCGGCATGCCGTTCCGCTGAGTTGAGTGATGCGCTGACGCAGCATGCGCGGCGCCGTACTGGCTGTGCGCTGGCGATGTGGGGTATCGCTCGGTAGCAGATGCATGTGCGCTTGCGTTGCGTTCGCGCCGTGTCGTTTCTGCCCAGGTCAGGCGTTGCCGTTGCCATGCGCCATAAGGTAGCGCGAGCGGTTATCAACGTTGCTGCGCCATCAGGCCAGCGCGGCGCGTACCAGTCGCCACTATTTGTTGGCCGCACTTATCCGAAATAGACATGACCGACAACCGCATGTATATCGCAAACGATGACGCCGCCGCACTGCAGGCGGCCGACGCGGCGGCGTGCGATACCGTCAAGTTTTTCTGGCGCGAGTTGTCCTGGGAATATCGCCGCGTCGTGCCGGGCGTGGAGATGGCCGCGGTGCAATTGCCTTCCGCGACCGATGCTTCCGCCGTCGACACGCCATCGCACGCGCACGTTTGGATTTCCGATCTGCAGTTCGATGGGGACCAGGTCTCCGGCCGCCAGCTCAACGATCCGGAATGGATTGCAGGACGCACTGCCGGCGACGCTGGGTCTGTACCGATGGCCGACCTGGAAGACTGGATGTCGGCGGTCGATGGCCAGATCTATGGCGGCCATCCCATCGGTGCGATGTGTCGCACGATGTCGCTGGCCGAACGCGCCGAGCACGATGCTGCATGGGGCCTGGACTTCGCTGAGACGGGTGCAGTACGCCCGGTGGTTGCGCCCGTGCAAGAACGCGAAAAGGCGTGTTCGGCAAGATGTTCGGTAGCAAGCCGCTTCAGACCGCCGCAATGGAGCAGGATCCGTCCGAGCGCGAGCATCCGATGAGCAGGAACATGGGCCACAACTTCGATGAGGGCCTGCGCGATCAGCCTGACATGGCGCATTTCCGCGACGAAGCCGGTTGGGCGCTCCTGCAACCCGATGCCTTGGCGGGCAATTACCAAGCGGTGTCGCTGCTGCTCAGGCACGGCGTTGTTGCCTCGCCACGCACACCCTCCGGCAAGACCGCACTGGAACTGGCGCGACAGACGCACTGGCCCAGGATCGTGCAACTGCTCAAGGGCAGTCACTGACATGCCGGCGTCGTCGCCCACGTTAACTGGCCCGGACGCAAACCTCGCGCGCTTCTGCCAGCGCTTTGGCCTACGCGTGCCCATCCTGCTCAGCCCCATGGCCGGCGCCTGCCCGGTGCCGTTGTCGGCGGCGGTTGCCGAGGCTGGCGGCATGGGAGCGATGGGTGCGGTGTTGTCGCAGCCGCAGGACATCGTGGCGTGGATGACGGCCTTTAGCGACGCAAGCACTGGACCAGCGCAGGTCAATCTCTGGATTCCCGATCCGGCCCCTGCACGCGACGCAGATGCCGAGGCGCGCATGCGCGAGTTCCTGTTGCACTGGGGGCCTTCGGTTTCCGAGGCGGCAGGCGATCCAACGCCTGCCGATTTCGACGCGCAATTCGATGCCTTGCTTGATGCGCGTCCAGCGGTCGCGTCATCGATTATGGGCGTGTTTCGGCTCGATCAGATTGCGCGCCTGAAGCGCGCGGGTATCGCCTGGTTTGCCTGCGCCACCACTCTGGACGAAGCGCGCGCGGCGCAGGCCGCGGGCGCCGATGCGGTGGTCGCGCAAGGTGCGGAGGCCGGCGGCCATCGCGGTGCGTTCGACGCCAGCCAGGCCGAGCGGCAGATGACCGGGTTGTTCGCCTTGTTGCCGCGATTGGTCGATCACCTCGATATCCCGGTGATCGCCGCAGGCGGCATCGCCGATGCGCGTGGCATCGCCGCAGCGTTGATGCTGGGCGCGAGCGCGGTGCAGATAGGCACCGGCTGGCTGCGCACGCCCGAGGCGGCAGTGCCAAGCGCCTGGTCCGATGCGCTGGTCAAGGCAGAGCCGGAACAGACCCAGCCAACCCGCGCATTCTCCGGCCGGCTGGCGCGCGCGCTGGACACGCCATACGTGCATGCCGCCCGCGCTGCGGATGCGCCACCGCCCGCGCCTTATCCGGTGCAGCGCGGGCTAACTGCACCGATGCGCCAGGCCGCCGTGCGCGACAACCGCCTAGACACCATGCAGGCCTGGGCCGGCCAGTCCGCCTGGATGGCGCCCGTACAACCGGCCGCGCAGTTGGTGACGCAGTGGTGGGAACAAGCGCAGGCGTTGCTGTGTCGTTGATTTTCTGCAATGGCACACCCGCGACGCTGCAGCAACTGGGCGCGGCCGCATTGATCAACTACGGCCACTTCACCACGCTGCAAGTACGCGACAATGCAGCGCGCGGGTTGGACTTGCATCTGCAGCGGCTGCAACACGACAGCGTTGCCTTATTTGGTGCATCGATCGATGACTTGTCCATTTGCGCCCAGGTGCGCGCTGGGTTGTCCGCTGCCGGGAGCAAAGACGCAAGTGTGCGCATCACCGTGTTTTCGCAGGATTTCGAGCTGCGCGATCCATCGCGTGATGTCGCACTGGATGTGCTGATGTCCCTCTCACCCGCCGCACAGATGCCCGCCAGCGCGCTGCGTGTGCATCCTGTCCGTTATGTGCGCGAGCAACCTCAGCTCAAGCATGTCGGTACCTTCGCGCTGCTGCATCTGCGTCGTCAGGCCATGCTCGCAGGGTATGACGATGCACTGTTGATCGACGCCCAAGAACAGGTAGTGGAGGGCGCATTCTGGAATCTGGGCTTGTGGCGACAGGGTAGGGTGGTCTGGCCGCAAGGGCCGGCCTTGCCCGGCACCCAGCAGCGTCTGCTGCAGGCGGGTCTACAAGCGCTCGGTATCGAACACGGATCTGGTTCGGTCACGCTGAGCCAGCTCGACAGTTTCGACGGTGCCTTCAGCTGTAACGCACGCGGTCAACAAGCGATTGTGGCGGCCGGATCGGTGCGCTGGTCGGCGCAGGCCGCGCAGCTGCCGCTACTGGAGCGCGCCCTGGAAACCCAAGCATGGCAACGGATCTGAGCGATTTCGCGGTGACTTGGCTTCGCCTTCAGAGCCCGCTATAATGACTGGCTTACCGCGCCACTATGGCGACTGGGCAACTTAGGAAACTAAATCATGGTCAAGATTCGGCTGACCCGCGGCGGCGCCAATAAGCGGCCCTTCTACCACATCATCGTGACCGACGTGCGCAGCGCGCGCGACGGCCGCAACATCGAGCGTCTGGGTTACTACAATCCGGTTGCCCAGGGCGCAGAGCAGCGTGTCGTGCTGGATGTCGCTCGTGTCGACCATTGGGTTGGCCAGGGCGCTCAGCTGACCGATAAGGTTCGTAACCTGTATCGCGAAGCGTCCAAGTCCCAGGCCGCTGCGGCCTGATCTTGGAGAGCCGAGCGCACCGTTGGCCTAGTCGACCAGATGAAACAGACCGAGCGCCGTATCCTGCTGGGCAGGGTCGCCGGAGCTTTCGGTGTCAAGGGCGAGCTGAAAATAGAGTCCTGGACCGAACCGCGTAGTGCAATCTTCCGGTATCAACCGTGGATTCTGCGTACGCCATCGGGAGAAGAATCGACGCTGAGCGGAGCGCGCGGGCGTGATCAGGGCAAGCGTCTGATCGCGAGATTTCCAGATGTTTCCGATCGCAACACCGTCGAGGCCATGCACGGTGTCGAGATCTACGTCTCGCGCAGCGCGCTGCCGCCACCCAAGCCCGATGAATATTATTGGGTGGATCTGGAAAATCTGCAGGTGGAAACAGTCGAGGGCGTCAAACTCGGTACGGTGTCGCATCTGTTCTCCACCGGCTCCAATGACGTGATGGTGGTGCGCGGCGATCGCGAGCGGCTGGTGCCGTTCGTGCAGCCGGATTTCGTCAAGTCGGTCGACTTCCAAGCCAATCTGATCGTGGTGGATTGGGCCCCGGATTTCTGATCAGAGGGGTGCTTCTGAGCCGCTCTTGACTTACCCACTCCCGATTACCGATTCCCACCCAGTGCGCATCGACGTCATCAGCCTGTTCCCTGAGTTCATCGTCCAATGCGCGGCGTTCGGCGTAGTCGGGCGGGCGCAGGAGCGCGGTTTGCTGGAATTGCGGGGCTGGAATCCGCGCGATCATGCGCAGGGCAATTACCGTCGCGTGGACGATCGTCCGTTCGGTGGTGGGCCCGGCATGGTGATGTTGATCGAGCCGTTGCGGGCCTGTCTGGATGCGGTGCAAGCCGCTGACAGCCGGCCGGCGTCGGTAATTTACCTCAGTCCGCAGGGGCGGCCGCTCATCCAGTCGCTCGCACGCGCGCTGGCGCAGTTGCCACGCATGGTGTTGTTATGCGGGCGCTACGAAGGGGTGGACGAGCGCTTTCTGGCGCAGGCGGTGGATATGGAAATCTCCATCGGCGACTACGTGTTGTCCGGTGGCGAGCTGGGCGCTGCAGTGCTTGTGGATGTGGTGACGCGGTTGCAGGAGGGGGTGTTGAACGACGCCGAATCTGCAGCCCAGGACAGCTTCGAAGGCCCGCAAGGCCTGCTCGACTGCCCGCACTACAGCCATCCTTCGACTCACGACTGGGGCGATGTGCCGGATGTGCTGCGTTCGGGTAACCATGCCGCCATTGCGCGCTGGCGCCGGCAGCAGTCGCTGGGACGGACCTGGCTGCGTCGTCCGGATCTGCTCAACGAGGCCGGGTTGGATAAGAACGATCGCCGTCTGCTGGACGAGTTTCGCCGCGGACTTGCCTCCGGCGACGAGAAATAAGGGCTCACCCCTAGCTCTTGCAAGATTGAATGGGGCATAATATGCGGCTTACTGGCCAGTCTTGAGTCTGGCCCTCCTACGAACCTCGAGCAATCGCCGTGCGGCGACTGCCGGTCCAATATCACCAGACACGCGGTGCCCATCATGAGCAAACTCAACAAGACCATCCTGGCTGACTTCGAAGCCGCCCAGATTCAGCGCCAGCTGCCGGACTTCAATCAGGGCGATACCGTCGTGGTGAACGTCAAGGTGAAGGAAGGCAACCGTGAGCGCGTGCAAGCCTATGAGGGTGTGGTAATCGGGACCAAGAATGCCGGCCTGAACTCCGCATTCACCGTCCGCAAGATCTCGCACGGCTTCGGTGTTGAGCGCGTGTTCCAGACCCACAGCGCCATCATCGACTCGGTCGAAGTCAAGCGTCGCGGTAAAGTGCGCGCCGGCAAGCTGTACTACCTGCGTGGTCTGGAAGGCAAGGCTGCCCGCATTAAGGAAGATCTGGCCGCTGCGGCACAGGCCAAGGTCGCTCGCCAGGCTGCTGCCGCTGCTGCCAAGGCGGAGTAAGTCACTGGCAGGCTTGTGTCATGCTGCTGCCAAACGGCCGCCTTCGGGCGGCTGTTTGCGTTATGGGAATTGGGATTCGGGAATTGGCGCTTGGTGATCCAACAACGTTTGCGAAACGAGCGCGTGAACGTCTGCTGTTTGCGATGCGACACCTCGACGCAGCGGCTCTGCAAGCAGGCGAGCCGGCCTAGCCGAGAGATCAGTTGCAAAAGCACCTGCTCACTGCATCGATCAGGTCGAAACGGCACCTGCGCCTGCTTTCGGCCCACTGTGACTTCAGTTGTTGTGGCAGTACACCGCTCGGTAATGCCAGCCGACGTCAGCGCTGGCGAGATTGCGGCAACTCCGTCATTGGCGCGGTCTCGGCAACTAGCGATGCCGGATGCGCCGGCACTTCGGCGGCGGCAGCCAATTCCGCAGGATGCGCTGGTGTGGTCAGCATGCGCGCCTTGCGCCAGCCGCCCCAACGGTAATACGCCAGCGACAGCAGCATCGAACACATCGAGCTGATCGGAAGACTCCACCAGATGCCATCGGCCCCCAGATCAGGAATCAATGCGTTCGCCAGCGGCACGCGCACGCCCCACAGACCGAACGCTAGGATCAAAAGCGGCGGGATCACTGCACCGGTGGCACGCACCACGCCGGAAATCACAAAGTTCACGCCAAACAGCAGGAACGACCAGATGCCGATGTGATTGAGATGCCGAGCGACCTCCAGCGTCGGGCTGCCAGTTGGCAGAAACAGCGCCAGCGTCCAGCGATCGAACAGGATCAACAGCACGATCAGCACGCCGGTCATCAAGAAGTTGGCAACAATGCCGGTGCGCGCGGTCGCATCCACGCGATTCCACAATCGCGCGCCCACGTTCTGCGCCGCCATCGTCGAACAGGCCGCGCCCAGTGCCATGGCCGGCATCTGCACATAGGTCCATAGCTGAAATGCCGCACCGTAGGCGGCTGCGGTGTCGGTGCCGAAACCGTTGACCAGCGTCATCATTGCGATCATGGCGAGCGAAATCAGCACCATCTGCAGGCCCATCGGCACGCCCTTGACGATAAGCGCGCGCAGGATCGTCGGGGAGATGCGGAATAGCTGCACCTCGCGGCGCCCCAGCCATAGTACGTGGCCTTGTTTACGTAGATACAGCAACAAACCGCCGATTGCGACCGCCTGAGCCAGCAGCGTGGCCCAGGCCGCACCGGCGATACCAAGCGCAGGAAACGGGCCCAGCCCGAAGATCAGCAGCGGGTTGAAGACGATGTCGAGCACCACCGACACCAGCAGAAAGCGGAACGGCGTGCGTGCATCGCCGGTGCCGCGCAACGCTGCCGACAAAAAAGCGAACATATAGATCAGCGGCATCGCCAGGAAGATCACCCGCAGGTAATCCTCGGCCAGCGTTTGCGACGCCGGCGGTGTTCCCATCGCGGTCAATAGATGCGGCGCCAGAAACCAGCCGAGCACGGCGATCACCGCCGATAGCCCGCCGAAAAAACTGGCGCTGGTGCCCATGACCTTGCGTGCTTGTGCGATGTCGCGCGCGCCCATCGCTTGGCCGATCAGGATGGTCGAGGCCATGCCGATGCCGAATACCGAACCGATCAGGAAGAACATGATGCTGTTGGCATTGGCCGCGGCGGTGAGCGCAGCCTCGCCGAGGTAGCGGCCTACCCAGATCGCATTGATCGAGCCGTTAAGCGATTGCGCGATATTGCCGGCCAAGATCGGTATCGCGAACAGCAGCAGATTCTTGCCGATCGGGCCTTCGGTCAGGACAGCGGATTTGGGCATCGCAGAAAGGCCGTGGTGCGGAAGCTGCGAACACTAACATTGGAGTGTGTGAGGCGTGCTGTTGCCTGGCGATTCTGATGACGCGGGGCACTGCATGAGCTGGGCAGATCCACCTGTTTCGGTCAGCCAGAGAGTGAAAGGCAGGCCGGGCCAGGTCGTTGGCGATGCTTGCGTTCCGGCGACGTTGCCCAGATATTTCTCGCTCAACGCAGCCCGTCGAGGCGCCGATGCAGCGGCGATGACGACACCGGTCTGCAGCCCATTGGAACCGACGGCAAGCACAACGCGATGACTCAATTGATAGAACAAGCGACGACGGTGAGGCTGGACGTCTGGCTGTGGGCGGCGCGCTTCTTCAAGACGCGCAGTCTTGCCAAGACGGCAGTGGACAACGGCAAGGTGGATGTCTCCGGCCAGCGGCCCAAGCCGTCGCGCACCCTGCGTAGCGGTGAGCAATTGCGTATCGACCGTGGCGGTGAAATCTTCGAGATTACCGTCGCCGCGCTCAGCGACGTGCGCGGCCCGGCACCGGTTGCACAGACGCTGTACGTGGAGAGCGAAGCCTCGCGTGAGGCGCGTTCGCAATGGCGGCTGCAGCGCGTCGCCGAGCGTACTGGCTATCGCCCCCCGGAAGGTAAGCCGGACAAACGCGCGCGTCGCTTGATCACCGCACTGGGCGATATCGACGCGTTTTGAAAAAGATGGGAACCGAGATGGATCATGTCCCGAAGTCAATAGTTAGTCGCCCCTGAAAAACCCCAACCACCCAACGACCGCAAGGCCTTGATGTCTGCACCGGCGTGCCAAAACTACCAGTGTTCGCTACGCTGAAGGCTGGTTTCTTGCAATTTCCGCCCATGCGTACACGCCGTCCTGCTGCCGAGACAGACCCGCCGATGAGTTGTTTCGTTCGCGGCTGGAGAACCAGATCGATCTGCGTCATCCGCTGACGCGGCTGAGCCAACAGATGCCGTGGGCGGCGTTGGAGCAAGCACTTTCATCGCGCTTGCCGGCCACCCAGGCCGGTGGCGGTCGGCCGGCATTGCCGGTGCGGCTGATTGCCGGTTTGCTCTACCTCAAACACGCCTACGACCTGTCCGATGAAGCGGTGTGCGAGCGCTGGCTGGAGAATCCGTACTGGCAGTTCTTCACCGGTGAGGTCGTGTTCCAGACGCGTTTGCCGTGCGATGCCAGCTCGCTGACGCGCTGGCGGCAGCGCCTGGGTGAGGCCGGGATGGAAGAGCTGCTGGCGCACACCATCAACGCCGCGCATGCGATGCAGGCGGTGGACGCACGCGAGTTGTCGCGGGTGATCGTGGACACCACGGTGCAGGAAAAGGCGATCGCCTATCCGACCGACAGCCGTTTGCTGGAGGTGGCACGCAAGAAGCTGGTGTTACTGGCCAAGATGCGGCGCGTCCTGCGACGTCAACGCACAGTGCTGGGACGGCTCATGCGCGACATCCAACGCAAACTCGATCAGGTAAACACCGGCGTGCGCGAGCGCATCGCTGTCTGGCTGGAACGTGCGCAACGGCTGTACACGCAGCGTCCGAAGGACAAACAAAAACTGTACGCATTGCATGCCCCGGAAGTGGAATGCATCGGCAAGGGCAAGGCGCGTCAAGCGTACGAATTCGGCGTCAAGGTCGGCATTGCGGTCACCGCCTGCAAGGGATTGGTCGTGGGTGCGCGCAGCTTCCCGGGCAACCCGTACGACGGCGATACCTTGGCCGAGCAGCTGGAGCAGACACGCGGGTTGCTGCAGGATGTGAGCGTAGAACCGACGGTGGCGATCGTGGACCTGGGCTATCGCGGGCGCGAAGTCGATGGCGTGCAGGTCCCTGCATCGCGGCAAGGCCAAGACGCTGACGCGACGGCAATGGCGCTGGATCAAGCGACGGCAGGCGGTGGAGCCGGTGATCAGACATCTGAAAAACGACTGCAGGTTGCGTCGCTGCAGGCTGAAAGGTGCCCAAGGCGATGCGCTGCACGTGTTCGGCTGCGCCGCCGGCTACAACCTGCGTTGGCTGCTGCGCTGGATCGCGTTTTTGCGTGCCTGGATGCGGGCGATGGGATGGTCATCCTTGAGCACCGTGCCGCTGTCACCGACGGCACTTGGCGCTTGAAGGGGATTTTTCAGGGACGACTCAATATTAAAAAATTAAATGGCCGCTCCTGAAAAACCCTCAATACCCAATCACCGCAACGCTTTATAGGCCGCACAGGTGTGCCAGAACTGCCGGTTTTCGCAACGCTGAGGTCTGGTTTCTGGCCGTTGCCGCCCATGCGTACACGCCGTGCTGCTGCTGAGCGCATCTGCGCCGACGAGTTGTTCCGTTCGCGGCTGCAGAACCAGATCGACCTGCGTCATCCGTTGGCGCAATTGAGCCGACGGATGCCGTGGGCCGCGTTGGAACAGGCGCTTTTGCCGCGCTTGCCGGCCACTGCGGCTGCTGGCGGGGCAGGCCAACACTAACGGCGCGCTTGAACGCACAGTGCAGGGACGAGTCGTGCGCGACATCGAACACAAGCTCGATCAGGTAGACATCGACGTGCGCGAGCGCATCGCTGTGCGGTTGCAACGCGCACAACAGGTGCTTGCGCAACGTCCCAAAGACAAACGACAACTCGACGCATTGCATACGCCGGAAGAGGCCAAGACCCTGACGCGACGGCAATGGCGCTGGATCAAACGGCGTTAGGCAGTGGAACCGGCGATCGGACATTTGAAAGACCACTGCCGGTTGCGTCGTTGCAGGCGCAACAGCGCCCAAGGCGATGCGCTGCACGTGCTCCGGCTACAACTTGCGTTGGCTGATGCGCTGGATCGCGTTTTTGCGTGCCTGGATCCGGGCAATGGGATGGCCATCCTTGAGCGCCGTGCACCGATCACTGCTGGAGATTGGTATTTGAAGGGGGTTTTTCAGGGACGACCGACTATGAGATACCTCGACCACCCAGCGCCTGGCCTTGTTTTTCGAATCGCGCCGTTTGGTGTCGGCTGCCTTGCGCCGGTCAACAACATGAGGGATGTAACCGCGGTCCTGGATGGTGCGAAGGTGTGCCGCGCCACGATAGCCCGCGTCGGCGCACAGATGTTGGCTTCGCCGGTGTTGCGGGTTCTTGCGCTTGACGACAATGGCGTTGAGCACCTCATCAAGCCGCTTGCAGTCAGGGGCGTTGGCCCCGGTCACGACGATCGACAACGGAACGCCACGGGCCGTCCACCAGCAGGTGGCGCTTGCTGCTTTTTTCCACGATCCGTTGGGTTGGGCCCCGCGGCCTGCTGTGCCAGCGACGCCTTCATCATCGCGCCGTCCACGCTCTGCCAGCGCCAAGCAATGCCCCGCATCTGGTCGTACTCGGCCAGGCCCGCTTTCCACAGCACCTCAAAGAAGCCCGCAGCTTCCCATTCCAGCAAGCGCTTATGGATGGCGCTTGCGCTGCCGAAGCGTTCCTTAGACAGCCACCTTCCAGTGGCAGCTGGTGCGCAGCACATAGACGATGGCCTCCAACACCAGTCGAGACGGCCTCGCAGATCGGTCTGCACCGGTAGACCCTGTCAGCCACTGCACGCGCAGGAATCAGCGGTTCCACCCGCTGCCAGAACTCATCGCTTACCACCCAGGACGCTACACGTTTGGCCGTGATCTCGATCCAGCGCCGCGTACCATGCGGCTCGAATCGATAGGTTACCTATTTGCGGATAAATTCTTGGTCAGCAACCCGCGCGCTGTCGCGTCCGCCGTTCTTGGCCAGATATAGCGCAGCATCGGCGCGCGAAAACCAGTCTTGCCAATGGGTCTCGCCATCATGGCGCGCAGCACCCAGCGAAACGGTTATACGACCACCCGGACCGCGCAGGCCATTGCGGATCACCTTGCGCAAACGTTCGGTTACCGCCTCCAGTTCCGAAAGCGAACCAGCGCGCAGCAGTACCACAAATTCTTCGCCGCCAAAGCGGAAGACCTGATGCGGCTCACGCACTTCGAAACGCAGGATCGTCGCCAGATCCGACAATGCCGCATCGCCTGCGGCATGCCCGTACAGATCGTTGACCTCTTTGAAATGATCCAGATCCAAAATGATCAAGCTGTTGAGCCGATCTTGTGGATGACGCTGATCGATCTGGTAGGTGAGCGCACGTTCGAGCATGCGGCGGTTAGGCAAGCCGGTCAGCGCATCCAGCGAGGCCAGCTCTTCCAGATGCACGCGGTCGTTCTGCATGCGCAGCGAGAACGCGTAGCCTACCGCCAGCGTCACCAAGGTTACCGCCACAGTCGATGCACCCTGACCCGCACTGACGATCAGGCCAGGCAAAAACAACAATGCCGTCAACAGCGGCAAGCTCAACAACACCGCACGTGGTGGCTCGCACAGAAAATAATTCGTGGCCAATACCGGGAACAACCAAGGCAGGGCGCCATCGCCACCGGTCCAACACGCCACCAGACAACCGCCGACATTGATTGAGGCCAGCCAGACCCCTCCAGCACCAGTATGTTCGGCACTGCGCATCTGCCAGCCGCGCCACACCGCAAGCAGGCCCAACGAGGCAGTGATGATGCACGCGACCGCTTGACCGGTCATGGCCAGGTAGACCGCATAGAGGCAAAGCAATAGCGCGGTGATTGGTCCAAGCATCTTGACGATGCCGAGGCGGAAATCCCGCCGCAGGTGGAGGATCACGGGAAAGGTTCTGTAGAGGTCGACATCATTATCGGCTGGGCATTGTCAAATTTGAGCATGTACGCATCGTCGTAACAGGTAGGAAAATGAAGCGTTGCAGAGCAGGACTTCGCACATCCTTGACGCCCCTGCCACGACCGTATCTTTCTTGCCGTCGGAGTTTGCCATGCCCACCCGGAAATAACGCGATACGCGCCTGGCTGCGCTGCGGGACCAACTACCGCAGCTGTTGGCCGATGGAGATGCGGATTTCGATTACCTCGATTTTCAGGCGCATGCCGAAGCGGTGCTGAGTAGCGCCGAGCCGGACGACGCAGCCTATGTGCGCACGCGCATCAATGGCATGCTGGCTGGTGCCGGCCTGATTCCAAACGACGACGATGGCCGTACCTGTCGGCGATGCCTTGATATAATTGTTAATGCATACATCTGGTGGGTCATCGATGCTCAAGCGCACACGCCGATCGCTGCCAGCACGCGGTCGGCGCCGCCATGTCCATGCAAATCGTTGAGCTGTTTGAAGTGGTCCACATCCAGCATCAGCACCGGTAACGGTTGCACCCGTCGCGTGCAGCGCGCCGGTTCATGATTAAGTGCTTCTTCAAGATTGCGGCGGTTGTACAGGCCGGCTAGTGGACCGCAGATCGATTGCTGACGCAGCGTTTCCCGCAAACACAAGTTGTGCAGCGCCAGCGATAATTTCCCTGCTACTGCCTCTGCCACGGTCGATGAGGCAAGATCGCGTGGATCGTCGCTGCGCAGCGCCAACAAATTTCCAATTGCCTGCCTTGCGCGGACAGCCGAATGCAGGCGGTACACGCATGCGCCGGGAGATCGACGCCAGCATGCTGACACACCACGCCCTGGCTGGCGTCCGTCACCACATGCGTGCGATTACGACGCGCAGCGCCCAACAGGTGTCCGTCGCGATGCTGGCGCTGTCGGCGGCGTCGGCCATCGCGCTCCAGGCGACCACCTGCTCGGCGCGATCGCGCGACGCACACAGCAGACACACCGCGCCCGCGGCACGGCAAATCAACGGTGCAATAGTGCGTGCAGTGATTTCCACCGCTTCTCCGGCATCGCGACAGTTCTGCAGCAGACCGAAATAGCGCGCCCGCGCCTCTAGCGAGGTAGAGGTGCGTTCGAGCGCGGCAAACGACTCGATCAGCCGCTCGCTGGTAGTGGCTGGCTTGGTGTCCGGCGTGCGCGCCGTTCCAACTCGCGCGACAACAAGCGGTAAGCAAACAGCATCACCAGCAAGCCGCTGACGATGCCGATCGACGGCACCCACAGCATCCACAGCATCCACTGCGCACCGTGCGTTTTGGCTTCATGGCGCCTCACCAGCAGCTGCCGCTCCGGTTTCGTCATGGCTTGTACCTGGCGACGCGGCGAAGAGGCAAGTTGGAAAACGCCGCGCGATCAACGAGCGCTGCGTGGTGAGGCAACCGCCAACACCAATCAATACGAAAATCAATCGGCCGAGCAGCAAGGCCCCGGCGGCTCGGCGTTGCGCGCGCGCGACATGCTAAGCGTGCGACACGCCGGCCAGGTAGGCCATATCCGGCGAGGTGGCTTTACCTTTGATAATCATGGTCGGCAACGGCAGGACAAGTGGCCGGCATCATGCCACGTGCCCGCCGGCCCCGTGTCGCCACGCGCAGCAGTCGGCTGATTGGTTTACCATTCCTGCCCAAGATCACTTGCCAGAAGGTGGCCCGCGTCCCGCGCCGGCCCAGCGTGCGACATGAGCACTACCACCTCCCACTGCTGATTCCGCCCGCGTCAGCGTGCAAAGCGCCTGCGTGGCGATGTGGTTGCCTCACCTTTTGCATCTTCTCTTTCCGAGCCTGTCTAGCAATGGGCAGATCTCCCTTGCAGCCGTGAGCTGCAGCCAGCACAGACCTTAATTCTTGCCCATGATCAACATCACGCTCCCCGACGGCAGCCGTCGCGAATTCGAATCGCCCGTCTCGGTCATCCAGGTCGCCCAGTCGATCGGCGCCGGCCTGGCCAAGGCCACCATCGCCGGCCAGGTCGACGGCGAGTTGGTCGATGCCAGTGACGTCATCGTCCACGACGCCAGCCTGCGCATCATCACTGCCAAGGACTCCGAAGGCGTGGAGATCATTCGCCACTCCTGCGCGCATCTGGTAGGGCATGCGGTCAAGCAGTTGTACCCAGAGGTCAAGATGGTGATCGGCCCGGTCATCGCCGAAGGCTTCTATTACGACATCTACAGCGAGCGCCCATTCACGCCGGACGACATGACCGCGATTGAGCAGCGTATGCAGGAGTTGATCGCGCAGGACTACGACGTGATCAAGAAGGTCACCCCGCGCGCCGAGGTGATCGAGGTGTTCGCCCAGCGCGGCGAGGAGTACAAGCTGCGCCTGATCGAGGACATGCCCGACGACATCACCGCGATGGGCCTGTACTACCACCAGGAATATGTGGACATGTGCCGCGGCCCGCACGTGCCCAATACGCGCTTCCTCAAGGCGTTCAAGCTGACCCGTATTTCCGGCGCCTACTGGCGTGGCGATGCCAAGAACGAGCAGCTGCAGCGCATATACGGCACCGCCTGGGCCGACAAGAAGCAGCTGGATGCCTACATCCTGCGCATGGAAGAAGCCGACAAGCGCGACCACCGCCGCATCGGCAAGCAGCAGGACCTGTTCCATCTGCAGGAGGAGGCGCCTGGCCTAGTGTTCTGGCACCCCAAGGGCTGGTCGCTGTGGCAGGTGGTCGAGCAATACATGCGCAAGGTCTACCGCGATAGCGGCTACGGCGAAGTGCGCTGCCCGCAGATACTGGACGTGTCTTTGTGGCAGAAGTCCGGCCACTGGGACAACTATCAGGACGCGATGTTCTTCACCGAGTCTGAGAAGCGCACCTACGCGGTCAAGCCGATGAATTGTCCCGGCCATGTGCAGGTGTTCAATCAGGGCCTGCACAGCTATCGCGACCTGCCGATCCGCTACGGCGAGTTTGGCGCCTGCCACCGCAACGAACCCTCCGGCGCGCTACACGGCATCCTGCGCGTGCGCGGCTTCACCCAGGACGACGGGCACGTGTTCTGCCTGGAATCGCAGATCGAATCGGAAGTCACCGCGTTCCATCAGCAGGCGCTGGCGGTCTACACCGCGTTCGGCTTCGACGACATCCAGATCAAGATCGCACTGCGCCCGGAAAAGCGCCTGGGCGATGACGCCACGTGGGACAAGGCCGAAGCCGCGCTACGAAGCGCGCTGGGCGTGTGTGGGGTGGAGTGGCAGGAACTGCCGGGCGAGGGTGCCTTCTACGGCCCCAAGATCGAATACCACCTCAAGGACGCCATCGGCCGTACTTGGCAGCTGGGCACCATGCAAGTCGATTTCATGATGCCCGGCCGCCTCGGCGCCGAGTACGTGGACGAGCACAGCCAGAAGAAACATCCGGTCATGCTGCACCGGGCGATCGTCGGGTCGATGGAGCGTTTCATCGGCATTTTGATCGAACATCACGCCGGCGCGTTCCCCGCTTGGCTGGCGCCGGTCCAGGTCGTTGTCGCCAACATCACTGACGCTCAGGCCGAATATGTGGACTCGGTTCGGAAAACCCTTGCAAATCAAGGCTTCCGTGTGAGCGTCGATTTGCGCAATGAGAAGATCGGTTATAAGATTCGCGAGCATACGCTGCAACGCGTGCCATATCTGCTCGTGGTCGGTGACCGTGAGAAGGAAAATAGCGCTGTCGCCGTAAGGGCGCGTTCGGGAGAAGATCTTGGGACTATGACGGTCTCGGCCTTCATCGAGCGCCTGCAGGCAGAGCAGGTAGCGTAGGCCAACCCCGGCCTGTCTGGATAATGATCCGGATGTGCCGGTTCGATTCCCCTGGGAGATTGCAATATCAGTACCCCTGACAACAAACAGAACCGCAAGAACCAAGAAATCCGTGTGCCGCGCGTTCGCGTGATCGGCAGCGAGGGTGAGATGGTCGGCGTGTTGTCGCGCGACGAAGCGCTCGCCAAGGCTGAGGAAGAAGGCCTGGATCTGGTCGAAATCCAGCCGCAGGCAGATCCGCCGGTCTGCAAGATCATGGATTTCGGCAAGTTCAAGTTCGAGCAGCAGAAAAAGGCCAACGAGGCCAAGAAAAAGACTAAGCAGGTCGAGATCAAGGAACTGAAGTTCCGTCCGGTCACCGACGAGGGCGACTATCAGATCAAGCTGCGCAATATGCGCCGCTTCCTGGAAGAGGGCGACAAGGTCAAGGTCAACATCCGCTTCCGTGGCCGTGAAATGAGTCACCAGGAGCTGGGTCGCGAGATGGCGACCCGGATCGAGGCCGACCTGGGCGAAGACATCGTCATTGAATCCCGTCCGCGCCTGGAAGGGCGGCAGATGGTCATGATGATCGCGCCGAAGAAGAAGATCTGATCCGACGCTGCGACGGGCCCCGGTGGATCCGTCCCTGTTGCAAGCTCAACGATTTGCAAGAATTTCTGGCAACGGGCATACTGCGCGGCTCGGTTTTGCCGGGGAGCCGTGCAAGCGGCACTAGGACCTGTCCAGATCGTGTTCGATCAAGGGCTTACAAGCAGGCAAGGGCAAGGATGGAAAGCGTAGTCGCAAGATTGCCGCCCGTGTCAGTGACAAAACACCATCAAGGACATAGCAATGCCCAAGATCAAGACCAACCGGGCGGCGGCCAAGCGTTTCCGCAAGACCGCCTCCGGCAAGTACAAGTGCGGCCACGCGAACCGTAGCCATATCCTCACGAAGAAAGCGACCAAGCGGAAGCGCAACCTGCGGCAGACGAATCATGTCCGTGCCGAGGACGCCGGCCGTCTTGACCGTATGCTTCCCTACCTCTGAGGACTGAACCATGGCACGAGTAAAGCGTGGTGTGCAGGCGCGCCGCCGCCACAAAAAAGTTTTGAATCTGGCGAAGGGCTACTACAACGCCCGTCGTAAAGTCTTCCGCGTCGCCAAGCAGGCGGTCATCAAGGCCCAGCAGTACGCGTACATCGGTCGTAAGCAGAAGAAGCGCGTGTTCCGTGCGCTTTGGATCACCCGCATCAATGCGGCAGCCCGCATCAACGGTCTCAGCTACAGTCGTTTCATGAATGGCATGCTCAAGGCTGGCATCACTCTGGATCGTAAGGTGCTGGCTGACATCGCCGTGCACGATGCCGCCGGCTTTGCCGCGCTGGCTGAGAAAGCAAAGGGCGCGCTGGCTGCGTAAGGGCAGGTCCCTCTGCAAGAGCCCCACGGCGTATAGGTGCGAGTCCCTCGCAAGAGTCCGCACATCCATGTGCGGACTGTTGAAACGCCAGATCATCGCGAGCAACCGAGCATCTAGTGTGCAGGTCTTCGGTGAGAGAGACGCAGATATGCAGGGGGAAGGGCGCGAGTCCTTCCCCTTTTGCATTTAAGACAACCGGCATCGGTTGATTCGATGACTGGCAGGATTTGGGTGGCAATGGGTTTCGGTGCATCCGGAAAATACCGTTCGGCTGAGCAGTTGAGGCGCGAGTGCAATGAGTGAGATTCAATCCCTGACCGCGCGCGCGCTGGCCGATGTCGCCGCCGCGCAGGCGCCGGACCAATTGGAGGCTTTGCGTGTCGCATTGCTCGGCAAGAGCGGCAGCATCACCGCCCAGCTCAAGCAGCTCAGCACTTTGCCTGCTGAGCAGCGCAAAGCTGCTGGCGAAGCGATCAATCTGTCGCGCGATGCACTCACCGCTGCGCTGTCCGAGCGCAAACACACGCTGGAAACCGCTGCACTGGATGCACGTCTGGCCGGTGAGCGCATCGACGTCACATTGCCGGGTCGTCGCAGTGAGCGCGGCGGCTTGCACCCGGTCACGCGTACGCTCGAGCGCATCGTCGAGATCTTTGCGCGGCTTGGTTACGAGTTGTCGGACGGCCCAGAAATCGAGGACGACTGGCACAACTTCGAAGCCTTGAATTTTCCGCCGCACCATCCGGCGCGCGCGATGCACGACACGTTCTATTTCGGCGATGGCCGCCTGCTGCGGACACACACCTCCGGCGTGCAGGTGCGTTACATGGATACGCACAAACCGCCGCTGCGCATGATCGCCGCCGGCAAGGTGTATCGCTCCGATTCGGACCAGACCCATTCGCCGATGTTCCATCAGGTCGAGGGCTTGCTGGTGGACGAGCATTCCAACTTCGCCGACCTCAAGGGCACCTTGTCCGAGTTCGTGCGCGCGTTCTTCGAGCGCGATTTCGAAATGCGTTTCCGCCCCAGTTATTTCCCGTTTGTGGAGCCTGGCGCGGAAGTGGATATCGCTTGGCAGCAGCCCGATGGCAGCACCCGCTGGCTGGAAGTACTTGGCTGCGGCATGGTGCACCCAAACGTGTTACGCAGCGTCGGTGTCGACTCCGAGCGCTACACTGGTTTCGCGTTCGGTCTTGGCGTGGAGCGCTTCGCCATGCTGCGCTACGGCGTCAACGACCTGCGCGCGTTCTTCGAGAACGATGTGCGCTTCCTCAGGCAGTTTGCTTGATGGTGGGGACTCGGGGCTCGGGAATGGTGCATGGCAAGAGCCGCATGGCTCTACTGGTTTCCTTCCGAAGGCCCGGCGACCACGCTTTTGCGATTCCCTATTTCCGGCTCCCTATTTCCGGCTCTCCATGAAATTCTCTGAAAATTGGCTGCGCAGCCACGTCCCCATCCAAACGACCCGTGACGAACTTGCCGCGACGCTGACGGCGATCGGTCTGGAGGTCGAAGAGGTCACGCCGTTGGGCGAGGCTTTGGGGCAGGTGGTAGTAGCGCGCATTGTCGCGGCGGTGCGGCATCCTGAAGCCGATCGTCTGCAGGTCTGCAGCGTCGATGCAGGGCAGGGCGAGTTGCTGCAGATCGTGTGTGGTGCGCCCAATGCGCGCCCCGGTCTGGTGGCGCCGTTGGCGCTGGTCGGTGCGCAGATCGGTGCGTTGACTATCACCGCAGCCAAGGTGCGTGGCGTGGTGTCCAACGGCATGCTGTGTTCGGCCAAGGAATTGAGTCTGGACAGCGATGCGTCCGGCTTGTTCGAGCTGCCGGACGATGCGCCGGTGGGACAGGCCTTGGCCGAGTATCTGGGGCTGCCAGATGCCAGCATCGAGATCAAACTCACGCCTAATCGCGCGGACTGTTTCAGCCTGCGCGGGATCGCGTTCGACGTGGCTGCAGCCTGCGCCAGCGAAGTGGTGGCGTTCGATGCGAGCGCGGTAGCGCCGGTGTCGACTCGCACGCTGGTGGTGGAACTGGATGCCGGCAAAGAGGCGCCGCGCTATTGCGGGCGTGTGATCGAAGGCATCGACCCGGCTGCGAAGACGCCGGTTTGGTTGGCCGAGCGGCTGCGCCGCAGTGGCGTGCGTCCGGTGTCGTTGCTGGTGGATATTACTCAGTACGTGATGCTGGAACTGGGTCAGCCGATGCATGTCTTCGACCTGGATACCTTGCAGGGTCCGATCGGCGTACGGCGGTCCCGCAGTGGTGAGCAGCTGGCGTTGCTGGATGGGCGTCAGGTTACGTTGGACGACAGCTTCCTGACCATTACCGACGCTGGTCGGCCGGTGGCATTGGCCGGCTTGATGGGTGGGTTAGACACGTGCGTCACCAAGACCACGCGCAATGTGTTTCTGGAATCGGCGTATTTCGATCCGGCCGCGATCATGGGCCGTGGCCGCAAGCTTGGCCTGCATACCGATGCCGGACATCGCTTTGAGCGTGGCGTGGATCCGGCGTTGCCGCCGCAAGCGGTCGAAGTGGCCACGCGGCTGGTGCTGGAACTGGCTGGCGGCACGCCGGGCCCGGTGGTGCATGCACAATTGCCGCAGCATTTGTCCCAACCATCGCGCATCTTGCTGCGTCGTGCGCGGATTGCGCGCGTGCTCGGCATCCAGATCGACGATGCCGATGTTGTACGTATTCTGAGTGCGCTCGGTATGCAACTCGAAGCGTTCGCCGAGGGCTGGCAGGTCGTAGCGCCGAGCCGTCGCTTCGACATCGCCATCGAAGAAGATTTGATCGAAGAGCTGGCGCGCATCCATGGTTATGACCGCGTGCCGGCCACGTTGCCCGGCGGTGCAAGCCGCATCGCGATGCCGAGCGAAACCCAACTGGACGAGCTCAGCGTGCGTCGCCAACTGGTCGCGCGCGAACTGCAGGAAACTATCAATTACGCTTTCGTCGACGCCACGTTGTTGGAGCGCTGGCAGCTGACTGACGGCTTGGTGCCGTTGGCCAATCCGCTCAGCGCCGAGCTGGCAATCATGCGTCCGTGCTTGTTGCCAGGCCTGGTGGCAACGTTGGGCCGCAACGCTGCCCGTCAGGCCGGGCGCGTGCGCCTGTTCGAGCTGGGCAAGGTGTTTGCCGCTGCCGCCGAAACTGGCGCAGCTCCGCAGGAGTCGCAGCATGTCGCCGCGGCGGTGTGCGGTGATGCCTTGGCACTGCAGTGGGGCGAGTCAGCGCGCAAGGTGGACTTTCACGACTTGAAAGGCGATCTGGTGGCACTGGCTGCGGCCAGTGGCGCGGTGCTGGAGTTCCAGCCGTCGACGCAACCGTTCGGGCATCCGGGTCGGTCGGCCGATATCTACCGCGATGGCGCCTGTATCGGCTGGATCGGGCAGGTGCATCCGCGTCTGGCCAAGGTGTTGGACATCGATGTGGACGTGATTGCGTTCGAGCTGCAGCTGAAGCCGTTGGTGCAACGCGCGCTGCCGCGTGCCGGCGAGTTGTCGCGATTCCCTTCGGTGCGGCGCGATCTGGCTTTTCTGGTGCCGGAAGAGGTGACCTGGGCAGCGCTGTCGGCCACCGTACGGGCCACGGTCGGGCCGCTGTTGCGCGAGGTGCAGTTGTTCGACCGTTATGTCGGGCAAGGGGTCGAGCCAGGTTTCAAGAGTCTGGCTATGGGCTTGATTTTGCAGGATGACTCGCGCACTCTCACCGACCGGGATGTGGATGCGGTTGTTACCGATGTGGTCGCCGTGATCGAGCGCGAGCATCGCGCCCGGATTCGGAGTTGAGGCGGTAACCAGGGGATTGGCATGGCATTGACGAAAGCGGAGATGGCCGAACGTCTATTCGACGAGGTCGGCCTGAACAAGCGCGAGGCAAAGGAATTTGTCGATGCGTTCTTCGACGTGCTGCGCGATGCGCTGGAGCAGGGCCGTCAGGTGAAGCTGTCCGGTTTCGGCAATTTTGATCTGCGACGCAAGAATCAACGACCTGGTCGCAATCCCAAGACCGGTGAGGAAATTCCGATCTCGGCACGTACGGTGGTGACCTTCCGTCCGGGCCAGAAGCTCAAGGAGCGGGTGGAGGCTTATGCTGGATCCGGGCAGTAATCGCGAGCTACCGCCGATCCCGGCGAAGCGCTACTTCACCATTGGCGAAGTTAGCGAGCTGTGCGACGTCAAACCGCATGTGCTGCGGTATTGGGAGACGGAATTTCCGAGCCTGGAGCCGGTCAAGCGGCGGGGCAATCGACGTTATTACCAGCGTCATGACGTGCTGATGGTGCGCCAGATTCGGGGCCTGCTGTATGAGCAGGGCTATACCATTGGCGGTGCGCGCCTGCGCCTGGAAGGTGACGGTGCCAAGAGCGAGTCGGCGCTGAGCAACCAGATCATCAAGCAGGTGCTGATGGAGCTGGAAGAAGTCCTGCAACTGCTGCGGCGCTAGGAAAACGTTTCATAAACTCGCTATAATCGCAGGCCGTCCTAGTGGCGGGATGCAGTATTTTCGGGGTATAGCGCAGCCTGGTAGCGCACTAGTCTGGGGGACTAGTGGTCGTCGGTTCGAATCCGGCTACCCCGACCAAACATCAAGCCCATGTTTCGTGACATGGGCTTTTTGCTGCGCTGCAGCGTGCAATTTGCTGTTGTCATATCGATAACACGATACGTACATCGGCATAGTGGAGAACCTCAAAAATTGAGTGGCAGAGTCCGTTTGCAGCAATCCGGCCTCCTATGGACCTCGTTCAGAGAACGGCGCTAAGTACCCGAAAACGCTCTAAATCAGTAGCGTACTAACAGTACGTGTGTCACGTTTTGTCAATGTGATAATGACGAACTTGAATCAATAGGCCAACGTCGTCAAAAAAATGGCGTGCAGCATCTTGCGATGTGTTGGTTCTATGCCATAGTGCAGTGCAGCACGCCATACCTGTCGTGCTCCCGATGTGTTCGGGAAAAATTTCTCTGTCGTACGTTCGTGCTGGTGCGTTGGCCGGTTGAATGCTGCGCGAGGTCCTGTCCCACCCAACCGAGGCTGCCAGCCACACGCATGAAGAAACTGATCAGACGATTCTGCCAAGGTATCAGCTTGGCGTGGATCTGCTCGATGGCACTGGGCGCTTGCAGCACCGGTAAGGATATGGCGTCCTCATTACCGCTTCCCGACCCGCTCGCAATGTCGGCAGTGCAGCCAGAGTATCGACTCTCTCCGGGCGACTTGCTGCTGGTCAAGGTATTCCAGGTCGACGATCTGGAGCGGCAGGTTCGCATCGACCAGAATGGTCACATCTCGTTGCCTTTGATCGGCGACGTTGTGGCCACCGGCATGGGAGTCGGTGAACTCGAAAAAATGGTGGCCGACCGGTACCGCGCCGGCTACCTGCAGAATCCGCAGGTGTCGGTCTTCGTGCAGGAGTCCAATGGCCGTCGCGTCACGGTGACCGGTGCGGTCGACGAGCCTGGTATCTACCCGGTCATCGGCGCCAACCTGACCCTACAGCAGGCGATTGCGCAGGCCAAAGGCGTGAGTACGGTCGCCAGCCGCCGCAACGTCATCGTGTTCCGCACGGTCAATGGGCAAAAGATGATCGCGCGATTTGACCTGACCGCGATCGAGAAGGGAGCCAATCCGGATCCTGAGATCTACGGCGGCGACATCGTCGTGGTGTACCGCTCGGATGCGCGCATCTGGTTGCGCACCATGCTGGAACTGACCCCTCTTGTGATGGTTTGGCGCGCTTACCGATGAGCATGAATTCCGACAATCGTTCCTCTTCGTCTCATCGCCACGGGCATCTCGAGCTGGCGGATGTGGGTCTGATCGACTACTGGCGCGCGCTGGTGTCGCAGTGTTGGCTGATCGTCCTGATCACCGTTGGCGCAGTGTTGCTTGCCCTTGGCATCACCTTTCTGATGCCCGAGAAGTATCGTGCGACCAGCACGCTGCAGATCGAGCGAGACTCGCTCAACGTGGTGAATGTCGACAACCTGATGCCGGTGGAGTCGCCGCAGGATCGCGATTTCTATCAGACCCAATACCAGTTGCTGCAGAGCCGTTCGCTGGCGCGTGCAGTGATCCGCGAAGCTAAGCTCGATCAGGAGCCTGCGTTCAAGGAGCAGGTCGCCAAAGCATTGGAAAAGGCGGCTGCCAAAAACCCGGAAGCCGGCAAATCGATTGATTCGCGTCGGGCGATCGTCGAGCGCAGCTTGACCGACACCTTGCTGGCCGGCCTGGTGGTCGAGCCGATCCTCAATTCGCGTCTGGTCTACGTCAATTACGATTCGTCGGACCCGGTGCTAGCAGCCAAGATCGCCAATACCTATCCCAAGGTGTTCATCGTCAGCACGCAGGAGCGCCGCATAAAGGCGTCTTCGTTCGCGAGCCAGTTCCTGTCCGAACGTTTGGAGCAGCTGCGCGCCAAGGTGGAAGACTCGGAGAAGGATCTGGTCTCGTATTCGACCGATGAGCAGATCGTGTCGGTGGGCGACGACAAGCCGTCGCTGCCCGCACAGAATCTGACCGATCTCAACGCGCTGCTGGCATCGGCGCAGGACGCTCGTATCAAGACTGAGGCCTCCTGGCGTCAGGCCGCGAGCGGCGATGCCATGTCGCTGCCGCAGGTGCTCAGCAATCCGCTGATCCAGAGCTTGCGTGCCGAGCAGATCCGCCTGACGACCGAATATCAGCAGAAGCTGTCGACCTTCAAGCCTGACTACCCGGAAATGCAGCGCCTCAATGCGCAGATCGAAGAGTCGCGTCGTCAGATCAATGGTGAGGTGATTAACATCCGTCAGTCGTTGAAGGCGACTTATGAAGCGTCGGTTCATCAGGAAGAACTGCTTAACCAGCGCATTGCAGGTTTGCGTAACAACGAGCTGGATCTGCAGGGCCGCAGCATCCGTTACAACATGCTTAAGCGCGACGTCGATACCAACCGCCAGCTCTACGATGCGCTCTTGCAGCGCTACAAAGAGATCGGTGTTGCCAGCAACGTTGGCGTCAACAACGTGACCATTGTCGATACCGCAGACGTGCCTACGTCGAAGACTTCGCCGAAACTCACATTGAACCTCGCTTTAGGACTCATCTTTGGCATATTTCTGGGCGTGGCTGTGGCCCTCGTGCGGTACTTCTTGCGCGGCAATGGGCCGGAGACACGGCTGAACTGACATCGTGATGTTGCAAAACGATGGTTAATTGAAGTGACAACTGATTCAGCGTGGAAAAGGTGGGATCCCGTATGTTTCGGGCTCCTTCGTTTGAAGGTTTGTCTCTGTTGAAACAAAGGGCTGTCGAGTGATCTGGGGTCGGTAGGCATTACCGCGGTGATTGCTCGACGGAGATGATTAAAAGCTCGCGTGCGACTCGTATGTTTCCCCGCATGCGCCGTATCGAGTTTGGAGGACATCCCCATGCTTTTGGCAGACTTGAGTAGCGCGACTTACACGACATCCTCTCCTCGATTGTTGTCCAAATATTCGGCTGCAGCTGACTTGGTTTTGCGTGTCTTCGACCTTACCATGGTCGTGGTCTCCGGTCTGGTGGCATATCGCATCGTCTTTGGCTCCTGGGTGCCGGCGGCACCCTATCGGGTCGCGATCGCCACCACCCTGTTGTATTCGGTGATCTGCTTTGCCCTGTTCCCGCTCTATCGAAGCTGGCGCGGTCGTGGCCTGCTGAGCGAGCTGATGGTGCTGGGTGGGGCATTTGGCGGTGTGTTTGCGCTATTCGCGGTGCACGCACTGATCGTGCAGGTGGGCGAGCAGGTGTCGCGTGGATGGATCGGCCTGTGGTTCGTCGGCGGCTTGGTTTCGCTGGTGGCGGCGCGCACCTTGTTGCGCGGCTTCTTGAATCATCTGCGTACCCAAGGTGTGGACGTCCAGCGGGTGGTGGTGATCGGTCTGCGCCACCCGGTGATGAAGATCAATCATTACCTGAGCCGCAATCCTTGGGTCGGTATGAATCTGGTCGGCTATTTCCGTACGCCGTACGACATCGCCATGACCGAACAGCGTCATTCCCTGCCATGCCTGGGCGACCCGGACGCGTTGATCGAATATCTGAAGGACAATCAGGTCGAGCAGGTCTGGATCTCGCTGCCGCTGGGCGAGCGCGATCACATCAAGCAGCTGCTGCAGCGTCTGGATCGTTATCCGATCAACGTAAAGCTGGTGCCTGATCTATTCGACTTCGGTTTGTTGAACCAGTCCGGCGAGCAAATCGGCAACGTTCCGGTAATCAACCTGCGCCAGGGCGGCGTGGATCGCGACAACTACTTCATGGTTGCCAAGGCGTTGCAGGATAAGATCCTGGCCGTGATCGCCCTGATGAGCTTGTGGCCGCTAATGGCTGCGATTGCAGTCGGCGTCAAAATGAGCTCGCCGGGTCCGGTGTTCTTCCGCCAGCGCCGCCACGGCCTGGGCGGTCGCGAGTTCTATATGTACAAATTCCGCTCAATGCGCGTGCATGACGACCATGGCATAACCATCCAGCAGGCGACCAAAAACGACACTCGCATTACCCGTTTCGGTGCGTTTCTGCGCCGCAGCAGCTTGGATGAGTTGCCGCAAATCTTCAACGTGCTCGGTGGCAGCATGTCGATCGTAGGTCCGCGTCCGCATGCCGCGCAGCACAACACACACTACGAAAAGTTGATTAATCACTACATGCAGCGCCACTACGTCAAGCCGGGCATCACAGGCTGGGCACAGGTGAACGGCTTCCGCGGCGAAACCCCGGATCTGCGCACGATGAAGAAGCGCATTCAGTATGACCTCGACTACATCCGTCGTTGGTCACTGTGGCTGGATATCCGCATCATCGTGCTTACTGCAGTGCGTGTGTTCGGACAGAAGACCGCGTACTGATGGCGGCGGGGAGTATGGGACCTGGCGCGTATAGCGCCGCGGGCGGCTGCATCGCAGCCGCTCTTTCCGAGCAGGCGTCTGCATGCTGATCCGAATGAGCGATGAGACCCGCGTCCGCTGGCACAACTTGTTGATCGAGTTCACGCTGTTGGTCGGCGTCGGTTACAATCTGGTGCTGGCCTTGATCAACGCGAACGTGTTCGCAGTGCGCCCGGTGATCACCTATGCGGTTGAGTTCATAGTCTACGCGGCCTGTTTTGTGCTCGGTCTGGGTTCAATGAGCCGCAAGCGCATCGCATTGGTCATCAGTGGCTTGGGGCTGATTGTTACGTTGATGTTCGTGCGCTTTTTGATGAACTGGCAGATCGACCCAAAGTTTTTTCGCGATGCGCTTGTAGTGTTCGCTTTCGTCGTATTAGGTTCGGCCTACACCGGCTCGCTGCCAAAGCTGTTCATTCGCATGACCATCATCGTGTCGTTGGTTGCCGCGTTCGAACTGGCGATGCCCAGCGCGTATGGCGATCTGGTCAACCCGAAGAGCTTCTTCGTCAACGCGCGCGGCATGAGCGCGGAAGGGTTCTGGAACGAAGACAGCAACCTGTTCGTCAGCGCCACGCGACCGGGCGAGCGTAACTTCCTGCCAGGCTCCAATCTTCCCCGCGCCTCCTCGATGTTCATCGAGCCGGTGACGATGGGTAACTACATCTGCTTCTTTACCGCGATCGTGCTGGTGTTCTGGCGCTGGATGCGGCCCTCGATGCTGATCCTGTCGGTCGGTTTGATCGGTTTCATGGTCGTGGCCTCCGACGGACGACTTGCGGCGGGTACCTGCGTGCTGATGGTGCTGCTGTCGCCGCTGTTGAAACGCCTGGATCAACGGCTGGCGTTCCTGGTCTTTCTGCTCGTGATCATGACGGCGTGGTTGCTGGTGTGGATCACCGGGATCACGGCCTATCAGGACAACACGATGGGCCGGATCTTCTTCACCGTCAATTCGATGAACAACCTGTCCTTCAACTCGTGGATGGGCCTGGATTTTGCGCAGGCGTACCGTTACTTCGACAGCGGTATTGCCTACTTCATCGCATCGCAGTCGATCGTCGGCGTACTCGCCTTCCTGCTGTCGTATTCGTTCCTGTTGTTGATGCCGAGCAAGGAAGGGCAGTTGTTCAAGAACCTGGCAATCTTTGCATTCGCGCTGAGCCTGCTGGTGTCCAACGGCTACTTCTCGATCAAGACGTCGGCATTGTGGTGGTTCGTGTGCGGCTGCCTGTGGCACATGCGGCCGACCTGGTCTGCTGCCAGCGCTGCGCAGCTGCCCAGACAGGATCCGGCCGACGAGGATGCGCGATTGCCACTGCCCGCGGGAGGCATGCGATGAGTGTGGCGGCAACGCAAGCACCGCAGCCGGTTGCACCGGTCGTCGGTGCGTACGTTGCCACCGGCGGGCGCAGCCGCGACCCGCGTATCGATGCCACCAAAGCCCTGGCGATTCTGTTGGTGGTGTTCTGCCACGCCAGGGGCGTGCCGCATGCGATGACGTTGTTTGCCTACAGCTTTCATGTACCGCTGTTTTTCATGGTGTCCGGCTGGCTGGCGGCTGGCTATGCGTCGCGGACCACCGGCTTGCCGCAGACCATCAGCAAGCAGGCACGCAGCCTGTTGCTGCCGTATGTGACGTTTTATCTGCTCGGTTACGCGTACTGGTTGCTGACGCGCAATATCGGCGAGAAGGCGGCGCGCTGGGGCAGCCATCCGTGGTGGGAGCCGATCGTGGCGATGTTCACCGGCATCGGCCCCGATCTGTATGTGCAGCCCCCGCTGTGGTTCCTGCCGGTGATGCTGGTGACGGTGCTGAGCTACGTGGTACTGCGCCGCTGGCTGTCGCCGGTGGTGATCGCGGTGGCGTCGTTGATTCTGGCTTGGTGCTGGATGCGCTGGTTTCCGGGCCAGCAGGTACGGCTTTTTTTCGGCCTGGACGTTCTACCGGTGTCGCTGTGCTTCTACGCGCTGGGCGCCTTGCTGATCCACGTTTCCGCACGTCTGCCGAGCTCCTTGCCGGTCAGCGCGCTGGCGACGGTGCTGCTCGTGCTGCCGGTGGCCTGGCTGGCCGGTCGTAATGGCCGCATCGACGTCAACATGCTGGAGTTCGGCCGCAACCACGCCGGGTTTGTGGTCAGCGCAGTACTCGGCTCACTGATGGTGATCTGTGCCGCACGGTTGGTGCAGGGCTGGGCCTGGATACAGTGGATCGGCCGCAATACCTTGCTGATCCTGTGCACCCATATGCTGGTGTTCTTCGTGCTCTCCGGTGTCGCGGCGCTGGCCGGCGGATTCGCTGCCTCGCGTCCGGGCCTGGGCTGGGCAGTGTTCGTGACGGTGTTTGCGCTGCTGGCGTGCGTGCCGCTGCTCTGGTTGCTGATGCGTTTTGCGCCGTGGACCCTGGGTGCCCGCCCGGTGGCGGCATGAGCGGCGCTGCGCCATGACCACCGCACCGTATTCCAACGCGGCCAGGCACGACGGCCTGGGTGCCAAGGCCGCGCCGGCGCCTGCATTGGCCCGCGATTGGCAGATCGATGCAGCAAAGGCGCTGGCGATCGTCCTGGTGGTTTTGGGGCATGCCAACGGCATGCCGGCCGCCTACAAGTTGTTTGCCTACAGTTTTCATGTGCCGCTGTTTTTCGTGCTGTCCGGCTGGGTGGGCGAGCGCTTCGGCCACCGCGCAATGACGGTGTCAACGATCGCGAAGTTGGCGCGCACGTTGCTGGTTCCCTATGTCGCGTTTTTCCTGGTGGCCTACGCCTGCTGGTTGCTGATGGGAGTGACCAGCCGCGCGGCGCATCCATCGCATGTGCTGCCGTGGTGGGATCCGTTTGTCGGCCTGTTCTGGGCCAACGGCACGCGTCTGTACGTGCTTCCGGCGTTGTGGTTCCTGCCGGCCTTGTTCGTCACCACGCTGGCCTATATCGCCTTGCGCACGCGCCTGACGACGGCGGCCCTGGCGGCAGCAAGCCTGTTACTCGCGTTGGCATGGGCAGGCTGGTTTCCGTCGTTGCACCTGCGGCTTCCGTTGGCGCTGGATGTATTGCCTGTGGCGCTGTTCTTCATCGCCGTGGGCGGATGGCTGTCGCGTTATGCCGATGCACTGCGCGCGCTTGGCGCCTCGGTGTGGGCGTTGGCACTGCCGGTGCTGGCGGCAGCGTGGTGGTGGCTGGCCGGATGGAACGTGCAAGTGGATGTGAACAATCTGCAGTTCGGGCATTCCGCTGCGGTGTTCCTGCTGGTCAGCCTGCTGGGCACCGCGATGACCTTGTGCGTGGCGTATTTCGTTCGACAGTGGCGTTGGCTGCAGTGGATCGGTGGCAATACCTTGCTGATCCTGTGCACGCACACATTGGTGTTCCTGGTGCTTACCAGTGTGGTGGCACGAACGGGTGTGATCGCACGCAGCCTGATCGGCACACCGGCCTGGGCGATGGGCCTGAGCGCGTTCGCTGTCGCTGTCAGTGTGCCGATGCGCGCGGTGTTGGTGCGCGTTGCGCCGTGGATGTTGGGATTGAAACGTAAATGACGAGCTTCCAGAATGATCAGCCGAGCATGCAGATGTGTCTGCGTCGCTGGCACAGGAGATTGGCGTAATGAAAGTGGTGCATGTCGTCCGCCAATTCCATCCTTCGATCGGAGGCATGGAGGAAGTCGTTCTCAATGTGGCCCGGCAACACCAGGCCACCAGTGCCGATACGGTAGAGGTCGTGACCCTGGATCGGGTGTTTACCGATCCGAGCGCGCAACTTGCGCAGCAGGAGACGTATCAGGGCTTGCCGATCCGACGCATCGGTTATCGCGGCTCATCGCGTTATCCGTTGGCGCCGTCCGTGCTGAGCGCAATCCGCTCGGCCGATCTGGTGCACCTGCACGGCATCGATTTTTTCTACGACTATCTGGCGCTGACCAGGCCGCTGCATGGCAAGCCGATGGTGGTGTCCACCCACGGCGGCTTCTTCCACACGGCGTATGCCTCGCGGATGAAGCAGCTATGGTTTCAGACGCTCACCCGCACCTCGGCATTGGCGTATGCGCGGGTGATCGCCACCAGCGAGAACGACGGCGAGCTGTTCGCCAAGGTGGTGTCGCCGGCGCGTTTGCGGGTGATCGAAAACGGCGTGGACGTGGAGAAATACGCAGGGCAGGGTGCAGCGACGCCGGGGCGGACCATGATGTATTTCGGCCGCTGGTCGGTGAACAAGGGCCTGATCGAAACCCTGGAGCTGCTGCAGGCGGTACTGCAGCGCGACCCGCAGTGGCGCTTGATCATCGCGGGGCGCGAATACGATTTGAACGAGGCCGACCTGCGCAAGGCGATCGCCGAGCGGGGCTTGCAGGACAAGGTGCAGCTCAGCATGTCGCCGTCGCAGGAGCAGTTGCGCAGCCTGATGCAGCAGGCGCAGTTCTTTGTCTGCCTGTCGCGCCATGAAGGCTTTGGCATCGCTGCGGTCGAGGCGATGAGTGCCGGCCTGATTCCGATCCTCAGCGACATCCCGCCGTTCGTGCGTCTTGCCAGCGAATCGGGGCAGGGCGTGATCGTCAACCGCGACCGGATCGATGCGGCCGCAGATCAGGTGCAGGCGCTGGCGCTGCAAGCGGATGCCGATTTCGATACGCGTCGTGCAGCGTCGATGGCGTACGTGAGCCGCTACGACTGGAAGCATGTGGTCGGGCGTTACATCGACGAGTACCACACCGCGTTGGGCACCCGCCGTACTCGGGAGGCAGTGCGATGAGCGCGCCTGCATCGGCAACGACTGCGCTTGCGTCCGCGCAGCCGCAGGTCACCGTGCTGTTCTCCACCGAGAAGCCCAATGCCAGCACCAATCCGTATCTGACTCAGCTTTACGCATCGCTGCCCGCTGCAGTGCAGCCGCGCTTCTTTTCGATGCGCGATGCGCTGTTGTCGCGCTACGACGTGCTGCATCTGCATTGGCCGGAATATCTGCTGCGCCATCCCAGCGCGGTCGGCACCCTGGCCAAGCAGATGTGTGCAGCGCTGTTGCTGCTCAAGCTGCAGCTGACCGGCACGCCGGTGGTGCGCACCTTGCACAACTTGGTACCGCACGAGGATCGCGGCTGGCGCGAGCGCGGCCTGTTGCGCTGGATCGACCGGCTGACGCGTCGCTGGATCCGCATCAACGCGACCACGCCACCGCGACCGCCATTCACCGACACCATCCTGCACGGCCATTATCGCGAGTGGTTTGCAAAGATGCCGCAAGGCACGCCGGTTCCGGGGCGGCTGCTGCATTTCGGCCTGATCCGCCCGTACAAGGGCGTGGAAACGCTGCTGGAGGTGATGCGTCAGGTCGACGATCCGCGCCTGAAGCTGCGTATCGTCGGCAACCCGGCCACGCCGCAGATGCGTAGCCTGGTGGAAGAGGCCTGCGCGCAGGATCCGCGTGTGAGCGCCTTGCTGGCCTATGTCGAAGAACCGGTGCTGGCACGCGAAGTCAGCGAGGCCGAGCTGGTGGTGCTGCCGTACCGGCAGATGCACAACTCCGGCACCTTGTTGCTGGCGTTGTCGCTGGCGCGCCCGGTGCTGGCACCGTGGAGCGAATCCAATGCGGCGATTGCCGAAGAAGTGGGGCCGGGCTGGGTGTTTCTCTATGAAGGCGAATTCGATGCGGCGCTGCTGACCGGCATGTTGGACCAGGTGCGTGCCGCGCCGCGCGGCCCGGCGCCGGATCTCTCGCAACGTGACTGGCCACGGATCGGACAGCTGCACTACCGCACCTACCTGGAAGCGCTCGGCAAGGATGGAGACGCCGCGCTGTGACCGCAGAGATCCCAACGATGAAATCCCCCACGCCGCCGCCACAGCGCAGCCTCGGTTCGCGCGCCGCCGGTGGGGCAGCGGTGACCATGATCGGCCAGTCGGCCAAGATGGTCGTGCAGTTCGGCGGCATCATTCTGCTGGCGCGCCTGCTGACGCCTTACGACTACGGCTTGATGGCGATGGTCACCGCGATTGTCGGTGCGGCCGAGATCCTGCGCGATTTCGGCCTGTCTGCCGCTGCCGTGCAGGCCAAGCATGTCAGCCGCGAGCAACGCGACAACCTGTTCTGGATCAACAGCGGCATCGGCTTGTCGTTGTCGGTGGTGGTGTACGCCTCTGCCCATGTGATCGCCAATTTCTATAAAGAACCGGCGCTGGTGACGATCTCCCAGGCGCTGGCGGTGACCTTCTTGATCAACGGCATGACCACGCAGTACCGCGCCCATCTGAGCCGCGGGCTGCGGTTCGGCCAGGTCGCGCTCAGCGATGTGGGATCGCAGGTGCTGGGCCTGGGCGCGGCCGTCGCTGCCGCCTTGCTGGGCTGGGGCTATTGGGCGCTGGTGGTGCAGCAGGTGGTGCAGGCGGTGGTCAATTTCATCATCGCGGCGAGCTGTGCACGCTGGTTGCCGGGCGGGTACCAACGCTCGGCGCCGATGCGCGACTTCATGAGCTTCGGCTGGAACCTGATGGCTGCGCAGTTGCTGGGCTATGCCAGCCGCAACGTCGGCCAGGTCATCATCGGCTGGCGCACCGGCCCGGACGCACTGGGCCTGTACAACCGTGCGTTTCAGCTGTTGATGATGCCGTTGAATCAGATCAACGCGCCGGCCACCAGCGTGGCGTTGCCGGTGTTGTCGCAGCTGCAGGACGACCGCGAACGCTTCAGCGCCTTCCTGCTGCGCGGGCAGACGGTGATGGTGCATCTGATCGTTGCGCTGTTCGCCTTCGCCTGCGCGTTGGCCATGCCGCTGATCGTGCTGGTGCTGGGCGAGCAGTGGCGCGAGGCGGTGCCCCTGTTCCAGGTGCTGACGCTGGGCGGTATTTTCCAGACCGCGTCCTACGCGACCTACTGGGTGTTTCTTGCCAGGGGCCTGATGCGCGCGCAGCTGCTGTTCTCGTTGGTCAGCCGCATCGTGCTGATCGGCTGCATCTTCGTCGGCTCGCGCTGGGGCGCGATGGGCGTGGCGATCGGCTACTCGTTCGGCCTGCTGGTGACCTGGCCGTTGTCGCTGGTCTGGGTCGGCAAGATCTCCGACGCACCGGTGGTTGCACTGTTCACCAATGCGGTGCGTGCGATGACCGCGTATGGCGTGGCGGGGGTGTGCGCGTATTACGCATCCATCACCGTCGGTGGCCCGCTGTGGCAGCAGCTGGCTGTCGGTGCGGCCGCGATGGCG
This sequence comes from Xanthomonas fragariae, assembly GCF_900183975.1. Classification (NCBI taxonomy): domain Bacteria; kingdom Pseudomonadati; phylum Pseudomonadota; class Gammaproteobacteria; order Lysobacterales; family Lysobacteraceae; genus Xanthomonas; species Xanthomonas fragariae. The sequence goes on along the minus strand of NZ_LT853882.1, from coordinate 2,953,115 downwards.
GCGGTCTGCTTGCTGGCGTTGGCGATCTGGCCGGCGTTCCGTCGCGATGTCATTGCCATCCTCAACATCCGCAAGTTGCTGAAGCAGGCCAAGGCACGCCAATGAGATCGACATCGTCTTCGCCTGCGTTCTTGCATGCTTTCTCCCACTCATTCATAGGACACGGCCCATGAGCGATACACCCGCCGCCGCTTCCGGCATTCGCCGGCCTTGCTATCTGGTCTTGTCCGCCCACGACTACCGCACGCCACGGCGCGCCAATATCCACTTCATCACCGATCAACTTGCGCTGCGCGGCACCACGCGGTTTTTCTCGCTGCGCTATAGCCGGCTGTCGCGCATGAAGGGCGACATGCGGCTGCCGCTGGACGACACTGCAAACACTGTGGTGTCGCACAAGGGCGTGGAGTGCTATCTGTGGCGCACGACGGTGCATCCGTTCAACACGCGCCGCGCCTGGCTGCGTTCTGTCGAAGATGCGATGTTCCGTTGGTATGCCGCGCATCCACCACGCCAGTTGCTGGACTGGATGCGCGAGGCGGACGTGATCGTGTTCGAAAGCGGTATCGCGGTGGCCTTCATCGAGTTGGCCAAGCGCGTCAATCCGGTAGCGAAGCTGGTCTATCGTGCTTCTGATGGCCTGAGCACGATCAATGTCGCGTCCTATATCGAGCGCGAGTTCGATCGGGTTGCACCGACGCTGGATGTGATCGCATTGGTGTCGCCGGCAATGGCGGAGGAAGTGGCAAGCCGCGACAACGTCTATCACGTCGGCCACGGTGTGGATCACAACCTGGACCAGCTGGGCGACCCATCGCCGTATGGCGAGGGCATCCATGCGGTTGCGGTGGGCTCGATGTTGTTTGATCCGGACTTCTTCGTGGTTGCCAGCAAGGCGTTCCCGCAGGTCACGTTCCATGTGATCGGCTCGGGTATGGGCCGGCATCCCGGCTATGGCGACAACGTGGTTGTCTATGGCGAGATGAAGCACGCCGAGACCATCGGCTACATCAAGCACGCTCGTTTCGGGATCGCACCTTATGCATCCGAGCAGGTGCCGGTGTATCTGGCCGATAGTTCGATGAAGTTGCTGCAATACGATTTCTTCGGCCTGCCTGCGGTGTGTCCGAATGCCGTCGTGGGGCCGTATCAATCGCGTTTCGGCTACACTCCCGGCAACGGTGAGTCGGTCATTGCGGCCATCAGTCGCGCGCTGGAAGCACCGCGCGTGCGTTACCGCCAATGCCTGAATTGGTCCGACACCACCGACCGCGTACTGAATCCAGGTGCGTATCCAGAAACCCGTTTGTACCCGCAGCAAGATGGCGCAGCTGTGCGTGCTTCTTCGGAGGCCGCGCTCTCGCACTGATGCGGCGCACCCAACTTTAGAAGGAGACTGCTCGTTATGGCCAATGCTTTGCTGCAGAAATGGATCGAACATGCGGAACGCCGTGCCTTGTTCTGGTGGCAGCCGAAGAACGCTGGCGTCAACATGGGCGATCATCTGTCCAAGGTGATTGTGTCCTGTGTGCTCTCCTTGCAGGACAAGACGCTGATCGAGAAGCGTGATCTCAGCAAGAAACTGATCGCCATCGGGTCGGTGCTGCATTTTGCCAAGGACGGCGACACCGTCTGGGGCAGCGGCATCAACGGCAAGATTCCCGCCGAGCGCAATACCTTCAGCACACTCGATGTGCGTGCGGTGCGCGGGCCGAAAACGCGCAAGTTCCTGCTCGATCGTGGCATCGCGGTGCCGGAAGTCTATGGCGATCCCGGCCTGCTGACGCCGATGTTCTTTCCCGCCGATGCGCTCGGTACGGTGAAGAAGCGTCCTTTCGCCATCGTTCCGCACTTCAACGAACCGGTTGAAAAGTACAGCGCGTACGCAGAGCATCTGGTGTTTCCCAACATCAAGCCTGCGACCTTCATGAGCGCACTGCTGGGCGCCGAACTTGTGGTCAGCAGTTCCCTGCACGGATTGATCCTTGCCGAAGCCTACAGAATTCCGGCGGTCTATCTGGACTGGGGCAACGGCGAAGACCGCTTCAAGTACGACGACTACTACAACGGCACAGGGCGCATGCAATGGCATTCGGGCAACAGCGTGGAAGAGTGTCTGGATCTGGGCGGCAACGGTGCGTTCGATCTGGAAAAACTGCAGGCCGGGCTGCTGGCCGCGTTCCCTTACGACCTTTGGTGATTCGATGATGCAGGGTCAGCGCGTGGATGTGGGTACAACGGGCGTGGACAACCTCGCAACACCGCCAGGTGTGGTGATTCCACTCGGCGGGTTTCCGGTGTTGTCCACAACGCAGGAAGCGTTTGCGCTGGATCTGTTTCATGCACTGGCGGCCGGCCAGCCGCGTCGGGTCTTTTTCGCCAACACCAATTTCATCGTGCAGTGCCAGGCGCTGCGGATGCGCATGCGCGAACCCAGCGTGCGCATCGTCAACGATGGCATCGGGATGGATCTGGCAGCGCGGTTGATCCACGGCCGCCGCTTCGCTGGCAATCTCAACGGCACCGATCTGATTCCCTATCTGTGCCGCGAAAGCGCGCAGCCACTGAAGTTCTTCCTGTTGGGCGGGCGCCCCGGGGTGGGCAAGACTGCAGCGGCGACCTTGACTGGCACGCTCGGGCAACAGGTGGTTGGCATGTGTGACGGCTATGGTGAGTTTGCTGCAGCAGGCGAGGGCTTGGCCGAGCGCATCAATCGCTCGGGTGCCAATGTGCTGCTAGTGGCGTTCGGCAATCCGTTGCAGGAGCGCTGGATCCTTGATCACAGCCATGCGCTGAGTGTGCCGCTGGTGTTCGGTGTTGGTGCATTGCTCGACTTTTTGTCCGGCACCGCCAAGCGCGCTCCCAATTGGGTGCGTCGCCTGCATCTGGAATGGATGTATCGGCTGCTCAACGAGCCGCGCCGCCTGCTTAAGCGTTATAGCTGGGATCTGCTGGTGTTCTTCCGCACCTGTCTGCGCGCGGGCAAGCACTTGCCGTGATGCATGGCAGCGGAGTCTGGCCTAGCATGAGCATGTACGCATGCATCCGACCGCCGCTGCCCTGATCCGTTCGCTCGACCTCGACCCGCATCCGGAAGGCGGGCACTATCGCCGCACGTATGCTGCTGCACGCCGGGTCACAGACAACGCGCAGGCCCGCCCGGCGCTGACGGCGATCCGCTTTGGACTCAGTGCTGGCGATTGCAGCGCATGGCACCGCGTGGACGCGGAAGAAAGTTGGCATTGGCAACAAGGCGACGCGCTGGAACTGCTGATCTACGATGAATCCAACCGGCACTTGCAGCGCTTGATTCTGGATGCTGCCGAGCGTGGCGATCCGATGTAGTTGGTGCCTGCCGGATGCTGGCAGGCGGCGCGTTCGCTCGGCGACTTCACCCTGGTCGGCTGCACGGTATCGCCCGGATTGGTCTGGGAAGGATTTGCGCTGCTCGACGTTACGTCCCCACTGGCTGCGCACCTTGCAACGCTCGTCCCACGCTGAGCCACCGCTGCAAGCGCGCGACCGAACGCTTCCCGAACGTGGCGGTCGCCGGCTTCGCGTAGTGCCCGTGTCAAACAGGGTGCGGTACGTGATGCGACGCAAGGCAGCAGTATCGGGAGCGGGCTTGATGCTGGTGTCGCTGTTTGTCGAAGGTCAGCAAGGGCGATCTATGGATCTTGGGCACTCTGTCGCCATTGCCCAAGCGGCTGCAGTGGCAATCCCGACGTGGAGACGATCATCGGCTAGTCCCAGCAGTTGCTGACTGCAACGCCGCATGCGCGAGCACTGGTTGAGCATCGCCACCACCGCGCTGCAACGCAATCGCAGCAATCTTGCCGATCAGCCGGATAACGGCCCCGGACGAGTATCTGGCGCGTGGGGATATGAGGGTTAGATGCACCTTGAGGACACGGGCCTGAATCGGCCTGCTGCGGCCTTTTGGGAGCGAGCCACTGCTGAGCAGAGCTGCGTCCGCTTGGCGTTCAGCGCAGTGGCCCTTTAGCCGCTCTCAACCCGCAGCAGCGTTCAACGACGGCTTGCTGCCAACCATCAGCTGCGGCCAGCGCTTGAGCACGGCGGCACGAATGCCGGCATGGTCGATGCCGGCCTCGGCCAGCAGGTCTTCGCGGCTGGCGTGGTGCTGGAAGCTGTCGGGCAGGCCCAGGTGCAGCATCGGCAGGGTGATGCCCTGGGCATTGAGCAGCTCCGACACGCCTGAGCCGGCGCCACCGGCGATGACGTTGTCTTCGATGGTGACAAAGCCTTCGTGGGTCTTGGCTAGTTCCAGCAGCATCGCCTTGTCGAGCGGTTTGACGAAGCGCATGTTGACCACGGTCAGGCCAAGTTCGCGTCCCACCGCTTCTGCTGCTTCCACAGTCACGCCGAAGCCGAGAAGGGCGATGCCTGCGCCGCTGTGGCGCAGCTGTGCCTTGCCAATCGGCAGGGTGGCAAGCGAAGTGTCGAGTGCAATACCGGGGCCGGTGCCGCGCGGGTAGCGCACCGCGGCCGGGCCTTCGTAACGCACGCCGGTGGTCAGCATCTGACGGCACTCGGCTTCGTTGGCCGGTGCCATCACCACCATATGCGGCACGCAGCGCAGGAAGCTCAGATCCAGATTGCCGGCGTGGGTGGCACCGTCCGGGCCCACCACGCCACTGCGATCGATCGCAAACAGCACGTCCAACTGCTGCACCGCCACGTCGTGCACCAACTGGTCGTAGCCGCGCTGCAGGAAGGTGGAATAGATCGCCACCACCGGTTTGGCACCCTGGGTCGCCATGCCCGCCGCCAGCGTAACTGCGTGCTGCTCGGCGATCGCCACGTCGAAATAGCGCTGCGGGTATTCCTTGCTGAAACGCACCAGGCCCGAGCCTTCGCGCATCGCCGGGGTGATCACTAACAGCGTGGGCTCGGCTGCGGCCATGTCGCAGACCCAGTCGCTGAAGACATCGGTGTAGGTCGGCTTCCTGGCGCCGGCATTGGCCACCAGACCCGTGCTCGGATCGAACGGACCGACCGCGTGGTAGCCGATCTGATCTCCTTCGGCCAGTTCGTAACCCTTGCCCTTGGTGGTGATGACGTGCAGCAACTGCGGACCCTTGAGGGTCTTCAAGGTCTTCAGTGCGCCGACCAGGCCCGGCAGGTCGTGTCCGTCGATCGGGCCGGTGTAGTGGAAGCCCATTTCTTCGAACAGCGTGGACGGCACAAACATGCCTTTCCAGTGTTCTTCCCAACGCCGCACGAAGCGCGCCGTGGGATTGTTCTTCTTGTTGCCGAGGATCTTCTTGCCGCCCTCGCGGATGGCGTTGAGGGTGCGGCTGCCGCTGGCACGGCCGAGCATCTTGGTCAGCCCGCCGACCGCTTCGGAGATCGACATGCGGTTGTCGTTGAGGATCACCAGCAGGTTCGGCTCCGGGTCCATGCCGCCGGCGTGGTTGAGTGCTTCATAGACCATGCCGGCGGTCATGGCGCCATCGCCGATCACTGCCACTACCTTGCGATCGTCGCCGTTGCGCTGGGTGGCGATCGCCATGCCGAGCGCGGCCGAGATCGAGGTGGACGAATGGCCGACGCCGAAAGTGTCGTAGATGCTTTCTTCGCGCTTGGGGAACGGCGCAACGCCGTCCTTCTGCTTGACCGTGTGGATCTGGTCGCGCCGGCCGGTAAGAATTTTGTGCGGGTAGGTCTGATGACCGACGTCCCACACCAGCTGATCGACCGGAGTCTGATACAGGTAATGCAGGGCGACAGTGAGTTCGATCACGCCTAGGCCGGCCGCGAAGTGCCCACCGCTCTTGCCCACCGACTCGATCAGGTAGGACCGCAGCTCTTCGGCGATCGCCGTGAGCTCGGCCTCGTCGAAGCGACGCAGATCGTCGGGAGTCTGGATGCGGGACAGGCGCGGATAGCGGGTGGAGTCGATCATCATCGCGTCAATATTCTGGATCCGTATTGTCCTCCCCATGCGAAGGCCCGGCAAGTAAATCGGTTCAGCTATCAGCGGCAAGTGATGGCGGCGCATACCGTCAACGCTGAGACGCGCAGCGATCACATGCGCCTGCGGCAATCTGCCGCACCCGGGCGCGGTGCGGGCTCTGCGACGTCCGTGCGGATGTCCAAGTTATTGCTGGGTCGTTAGTCGTCCCTGAAAAATCCCCTTCAAGCGCCAAGTGCCGTCGGTGACAGCGGCACGGTGCTCAAGGATGACCATCTCATCGCCCGCATCCAGGCACGCAAAAACGCGATCCAGCGCAGCAGCCAGCGCAGGTTGTAGCCGGCGGCGCAGCCGAGCACGTGCAGCGCATCGCCTTGGGCACCTTTTAGCCTGCAGCGACGCAACCTGCAGTCGTCTTTCAGATGTCCGATCACCGGCTCCACCGCCTGCCGTCGCTTGATCCAGCGCCATTGCCGTCGCGTCAGCGTCTTGGCCTTGCCGCGATGCAGGGACCTGCACGCCATCGACCTCGCGCCCGCGATCGCCCAGGTCCACGATCGCCACCGTCGGTTCTACGCTCACATCCTGCAGCAACCCGCGTGTCTGCTCCAGCTGCTCGGCCAAGGTATCGCCGTCGTACGGGTTGCCCGGGAAGCTGCGCGCACCCACGACCAATCCCTTGCAGGCGGTGACCGCAATGCCGACCTTGACGCCGAATTCGTACGCTTGACGCGCCTTGCCCTTGCCGATGCATTCCACTTCCGAGGCATGCAATGCGTACAGTTTTTGTTTGTCCTTCGGACGCTGCGTGTACAGCCGTTGCGCACGTTCCAGCCAGACAGCGATGCGCTCGCGCACGCCGGGTTCCACCTGGTCCAGCTTGCGCTCGATATCGCGCAACACCCGCCCCAATACCGTGCGCTGACGTCGCAGCACGCGCTGCATGCGCTTGAACTGGCGCGCATGCGCATACCGACCTGCCTTGCGGCTCAGGGCCGGGCCTTGCCGCGCGTAGCTCTGCCGCAATCCGATGCCGTGCCGCTTGGCCAGTAACACCAGCTTCTTGCGTGCCACCTCCAGCAAACGGCTGTCGGTCGGATAGGCGATCGCCTTTTCCTGCACCGTGGTGTCCACGATCACCCGCGACAACTCGCGTGCGTCCACCGCCTGCATCGCATGCGCGGCGTTGATGGTGTGCGCCAGCAGCTCTTCCATCCCGGCCTCACCCAGGCGCTGCCGCCAGCGCGTCAGCGAGCTGGCATCGCTCGGCAAGCGCGTCTGGAACACGACCTCACCGGTGAAGAACTGCCAGTACGGATTCTCCAGCCAACGCTCGCACACCGCTTCATCGGACAGGTCGTAGGCGTGTTTGAGGTAGAGCAAACCGGCAATCAGCCGCACCGGCAATGCCGGCCGACCGCCACCGGCCTGGGTGGCCGGCAAGCGCGATGAAAGTGCTTGCTCCAACGCCGTCCACGGCATCCGTTGGCTCAGCCGCGCCAGCGGATGACGCAGATCGATCTGGTTCTCCAGCCGCGAACGAAACAACTCGTCGGCAGGCATGTGCTCGGCAGCAGGACGGCGTGTACGCATGACTGAAAATTGCCAGAAACCAGCCTTCAGCGTAGCGAACACCGGTAGTTTTGGCACGCCGGTGCAGACATCAAGGCCTTGCGGTCGTTGGGTGGTTGGGGTTTTTCAGGGGCGACTCATTATCCGGGCACCACGATGCGCTGGACGGACAACGCGTTGAATCGTTGCGCTCAAATTACGCATGTTTGTTTGCGGCGATCAGACCATCGCTTACAGCGGTGGACCGCCCGAACAATGGATCAGCTGCCTTAAAACGACAGCTTCGAGCGCTTAGGCAGCTGCGCCCGCAGAAAGGTCATTTGATCGGAGAGGATGTTGCGGTTGGACAGGATTAGATGCTCGATCCAGCTCGGTCGGTACGGCACCGCCAGCAGCGGCATATGCGCCTGCTGCGGGGTGCGGTTGGCCTTGCGCGAGTTGCACTGGAAACAGGCGGTCACCACGTTTTCCCAGCTGTCGCGGCCGCCCTTGGACACCGGCATCACGTGATCGCGGGTCAGATGGGGGCGGCTGAAATGTTGGCCGCAATACATGCACAGCTGCGAGTCGCGCGCGAACAAGGCGGTGTTGCTGAGCGTCGGGGTCGGGTCTAGCGCACGCGAGCGGGCATGGCCGCGCGCGGCAATGATGGGGTGCAATTCCAGCGTGCTGCGCTCGCCGGTCAGGCGCGAGGTGCCGCCATGAATCTGCATGCAGGGCTCGCCCAGCGTCCACGACACCGCGTCGCGCGCATACAAACAGGCGGCGTCTTGCCAGTTGATCCAGTCAAGTACGCGGCCATGCGCATCGAGCGAGAGCAGTCGCAGGGTAGGAAGCTGCTGGACCGCAGCGACAGCGCCGCCCGCGACCGGAGTGCAATTGCCTCCGAGGACGATCACATCACCTGCATTCGTGTCTGTCTCCATCGGTGAAGCAGCTTATACCTGATCGTTGACAGTTTGTGTATCGCAGTTGGGTGGATCGGTTCGTCCATGTGCGCTTGTGTGTGCCGGTGATCTTGGCGGAGCGTGGTCGCGGTCAAGCGGTTGTCGCTGCGCCGGCATTTTGCGCGGCGCGGCAGCAGACAAGGGCAGGCATGCTCAGCCTTCGCCGAACAGCTCCGCCTCCAGCGTCATCAGCGATGCGGCGCCACTGCGGATGGTGGCGGCGTGAGTCAGCGTGCGCGGCAGGACGCGTGCGAAATAGAAGCGCGCGGTCTCGCGCTTGGAGCGCTTGAAATCTTCGCTGTGCGTGGACGCGTCGGCAGCGGCCACGCTGCGCGCCCACCAGTACGCCAGCACCACGTAGCCGGAATAAAACAGATAGTCGTAGCTGGCAGCGCCGAGTTCGTCCGGGTTGCGGGCGGCACGATCGAGCACGTCGCGGGTCAGCATTGCCCACTCGCTGCACTTGTCGCGCAGTGGCTTGATGAACTCCGCGAGCGCGGCATTGCCGTCCTGCGCATTGGCGAAGGTTTCGACATCGGCCAGGAACAGCTTCAACCCGGCAGCTTGGCTGGCGGCGGTCTTGCGGCCGATCAGGTCCAGCGCCTGGATGCCGGTAGTGCCTTCGTAGATGGTGGTGATGCGCGCATCGCGGGCCAGCTGTTCCATGCCGTATTCGCGGATGTAGCCATGGCCGCCGAAGCACTGCAGCGCGTGGTAGGTGTTCTCGATCGACCACTCGGTCTGGCAGGCCTTGGAAATCGGAGTAAGGAAGCTCACCAGCGTCTCGGCATCGGCACGTTCCCGCTCGCTTTGCCCGCGGTGGCTGACGTCGACCAAGCTGGCAGCGTGCAACGCCAGCAGCCGGCTACCTTCGGTCAGTGACTTGATGGTAAGCAGCATGCGGCGCACGTCCGGATGCATGATGATCGGGTCGGCTGGCTTATTGGGGAACTTGGCGCCGCTGAGCGCGCGCGATTGCAGACGCTCGCGGGTATAGCGCAGCGCGTTCTGGTAGGCGCGTTCTGACAGGCCGATGCCTTGCAGGCCCACGCCCAGGCGGGCGGTGTTCATCATGGTAAACATGGCCTGCAAGCCTTTGTGCGGTTGGCCGACCAGATAGCCCTGTGCGCCCTCGAAGTTCATCACGCAGGTCACCGAGCCTTTGATGCCCATCTTGTGCTCGATCGAGCCACAGTGCAGGGCATTGCGCTCGCCCACGGCGCCGTCGCGGTCTACCTTGAACTTGGGGGTGACGAACAGCGAGATGCCCTTGGCGCCGGCCGGTGCATCCGGCAGCTTGGCCAGCACCAGATGCACAATGTTGTCAGTGAGGTCGTGCTCGCCGGCGGTGATGAAGATCTTGGTGCCGGTAATGGCGTAGCTGCCGTCGGCACTGGGTTCGGCGCGGGTCTTGAGCAGGCCCAGATCGGTGCCGCAATGCGGCTCGGTCAGGCACATGGTGCCGGTCCAGCGGCCATCGATCAGCGGTTTAAGGAAAATGTCCTTTTGCCAAGCCTGGCCGTGCTGGCGCAGCGCTTCCATCGCGCCGTGCGAGAGCATCGGGAAGTTGCCCCAGGCCAGGTTGGCGGCGTTGATCATTTCGCTCAGCGGTACGCCCAGCGTGTGCGGCATGCCCTGGCCACCGAACTGCGTCTCGGCGGTCAGCCCATTCCAGCCGCCTTCGACAAACTGGTCGTAAGCCGCACGGAAGCCGGGTGGGGTGGTCACCGCGTGGGTGCTCTTGTCGAACGCGCAGCCGATTTCATCGCCCACGCTATTGAGTGGCGCCAGCACCTGTGAGGTGAAGCGGCCGGCTTCTTCAAGCACGGCATCGATGATGTCTGCGCTGGCGTCGGTGTAGCCGAGCCGGGCGAACAGGGCGTCAGCGCCGAGCACGTCGTGCAGGGCGAAGCGGAAATCGGTCAGCGGGGCGGTGTAGTTGCTCATGCGGGATCCTTAGAAGCGGGTGCGGGGAGGCATGCGCGTCAGCGCAGCACGCCGTCGAGGCCGGGGGCCGGGCTGAGCGTGTTGCGTGACTCGACGCTGAAATCGCGCTGCTTTTTGTCCTGCGGGGTCGCCCACACCTTGCCCTTGAGCGTGTACGGCAGCGAGCGTCCGCCAGCGAGCACGTCGGCCACAGTGATGCGCCCCAAGGAGGTTGGTTGCAGGTCGACGGTCACCACGTCGGCGGTCTCCGGCCCGATCGAAATGCCTACGACCTGGTCGAGCTTACCGACCACCTGTTCGCCTGCGGAGATCTCCAGCGCCACACGCTCGAACTGCATCGGGATGCTGCTGTAGTTCTGCAGCCGCAGGTCGACCGACCACGCGCCATCGGGACGTACCGTGAGCTGCTGGATGCTGGCCGCAGGTTCGGAGACCCGGCGCACCGCGCCACCGCAGGCGCTCAGCAGCAGGCTGCAGGCCAGCGAAACAAGAAGAAGGCGATAGGCACGACGCATGTACTCGGTTCCTTGGCGGGATGAGACGGCGTCAAGAATACTACGCAGTACGGTCGCTACCTTGCGGCTTGTGCGCGTCGCCGGGGGCTGTGCAGGCAGTGAGGTCAGAACAACGGTGCAACCACGATTAGTGGCGACAGGTCGTAACCCATCTGCGTGGCCTGGGTCTTGAGTTGTTCGAACTGTGTGCTCTGCATGTGCGGCGAGCGCGACAGGACCCACAGGTACTTGCGATCCGGCTCGCCGATCACCGCCCATTGGTAATCCGGGTCGAGCGCGATCACCCAGTAGTCGGCCCACACCAACGGCAGCCAACTCAGCCATTCCGGGGCGAAGCGCACCTGCAATTGCCCGGGCTGGCCATCAACCGGGCGGGCCACGCCTTGGGCCTGGGTCAAGCCGCCATCGGCGGTGCGGCAGCGGTTGCGCACACCGATCAAGCCATCGTCGCGCAGGGTATAGCTGGCGGTGATGTCGCTGCGGCACTTCTTCTGAAACGGCACCGGCAGGTGTGCGATTTCGTGCCACTGCCCGGCGTAGCGTGAGATGTCCAGCTGCGGCACCGCACGCACCGGCTGTTGCGCGAACGTAGTCAGCGGCAGCAAGGCGACGAACGACAACAGCAGGCGGGGCAGGCGCATGGCAATCTCCGATGAACGCGCGCAGGCTAGGCCATGCACCCCGCTGCGCGGCGTGAACCGGTGCAAGAAACCCGAGAGTGCCGACGCCGTTCTGCGCCAAGGTGCGTCACAACGCTTGCCCAAACTGCGCCTGCTCGCTATGATTCGCGTCCTCGCAACGCATGCAGGCATCGTTGCGATAGTGGCCGAGTAGCTCAGTTGGTAGAGCAGGGGATTGAAAATCCCCGTGTCGGCGGTTCGATTCCGTCCTCGGCCACCATTTGCAAGCCTTCATTCGCAAGGCTTTACGGTTATTACCGGATCGATTTGTTTTCTTTAGTTTTGCTCGATTGCGCCAGATATACGCCATTTCGCGTGGGCGGTTTTCTTAGGCATGTCCGTAGCTTAGTCTTGGTCGCGCAGGTATGCATGGTTTCGCGGCTGGCGAGCGCGGCAGTGGTGCAGCCTGCGAAACGAGGGCGGTTTTCCACGCGGTCTTCAAACGCGCGTAGCGATACTTGCGCGCATGACGCATAAAACACTTCGACGCACATTGATCCACGGCTACTGCGGTGAATTCCGCGTAGAGACGTTGGAAAGCCAAGCCTCCTGCACGACCCTGTGGCTCTCGACCGCGTTCGTCTACCACCGCGATCGTGCGTCGCCCGTGGCCACGATCGAGGGCGCCGGGCAGGGCGAGTATCGTGGCGATGCACGCGAGCAAGCGCTGCGTGTCGGCTCCTGTCTGGCGGAGTTTTTGGACCCAAAGGAATACCGAAGTTGCGAGATCCAGAGCAGCTAACAAGGCGCTGCGAATGATCATAAGGCGGATACATCGGTCACGCAGGAAAGCCCAGGATGACGCGTCATACAGGAAGGCTCCGCATACCTGTCACCTCTGGCGCACGTTTCATACAGCGCCACAGCCTAGTGTCGTTGTCGTCACGCAAAAAAGATCCTCGATTTCCAATTATCTGGCTTCTTACGTCTGTGATCCATTCTTGCTACATACGTGCGCGCCTTGCAGCGGCGTCGCTCGTCGCAACCACTGCACTGTGTCTTCCGGTCGCTTACAGAAGCGCCACACAATGCAAATGCGTTTCCAACGATTTCAGCAGCTGCGTGCCTAGATTTGGATAACGCTGACGCGACGGGTCTGGCGCAACAACGATTCTTCGCGCAGCGTACGAAAATGATCCATCACCCGCACCCGCAGATTGACGCTCTTGCCGATATACAGCGGCAGCTCGCGGCCGTCTCCTTGGAAGAGATAGACACCGGGCGTGGCTGGCAATATCTCCAGCGCGCTGTGCAAGTGCTCGTGATAGGTGTAGTTGACAGAACCGAGGCCGCGGCGGGTTCATTTAGTACGTGCCACGGCTCGCCTTGAAATGCTGCCGTAGCGTATCGAGTTGTGTGAATATGTTTGCCTCGTGCAGCACAGGCGCATGCACGCGTAATCGTGATCGGGCAATCAGGCTCGGAGCGAATTTCTCATCGGGCGCGATCGTGCCGGGGTGGTGTCTAATGAGATGAAACGCCGTGCAGCCTGCAAAAAAATGCGCTTCCGGAAGAGTTGAAGCCCTTCCGAAAGCGCCGCATTACTTGAAGCGTTGCGTTAGTTAGCGGTTATTGCCGCCGCCGCTCGCTTGGCCGCCTTTCTTGCCGGCTTCGCGCGCTTCTTCCGACGTGAATTCATGCGCGTTGCCACTTTCATGCGCTGCCTTGCCGCCCTTGGCGGCGATTTCGCGCTGCTTTTCTTCGTCCATCGAAGCAAAACCGCGGTTACTGGTGCCACCCTTGTTGTCGTTCTGATTTGCCATTGGAATTTCTCGTTTTCGTTGGCTGGGGAATGCGCCACTGGAGTAGCTGGTGCGAGGCCAGCATCGCCCCGAACGCATCAATCGGACGTGGGCGTTGCGACAATTATGCGTGAGCTGCCAAGCTGCTTGATGATCTGTCTTCACGACCGAAAAACGCGCTGCGGCGAACGAATGCCGCTGTCGCTCGACAGTATGTTGGCCACCGAGGTGCTTGCGATTAGGCACTGTAAGTTGACGGCGCGATGTTGCGCGAATTTGATGGTGCGAACGGCGTATCGTGCTGCCAGCATTGGACCAACTACATCACCTTCCGCTACGACCGCCGCCGCACCTTTCTGATCCACGCGTCTGTCCCACACGCGCATGCTCGAAAGCTGGGAAATGCATGCTCAAGATATCCCGACGGCGATGCGTACGAGTGAGCACAGCGATACAGCGATACAGCGGCCGATCCACACATGCCGATCGCGTTGTTTGCTTAAGCGCCTGCGCCATGACGACGCGGCAGCGCGATCAGCCGGCTGCCGGCTACCAGTTGTCCAGGTTGCGGCGATACACGAACAGACGTGGGGCCTTGGCCACTTGTGCCGATGCTTGACGTTCGTCGGCGATCAATGAAAACCCGATATCCGCCAGCATGCGCGACAGCGCGTTGGCATTGCCGCGGCCGGGATCGCTGATGACGATCTCGCACGAGGGTTTGGCGAGCTCGGGGATCAGCTTGGCCAGCATGGTGGCGTGGCGGGTTTCGTAAAGCACGTCGCTGGCGATGATCATGTCGAACTGGCCCATGTTGGGCGCGCCGGTGTTCCAGTCGAGACGGCGATACGGCAACGATTCCAGCCCGTTGAGTGCCGCGTTGTAGGCCAGAAACACTTCCGCCAACGGATGGTGGTCGCTGGCGACCACATCGGCGCCGCGTCTGCGCAACACCAGACTCGCAAGGCCCAGGCCGCAGCCAAGCTCAAGGATGCGCTTGCCGTCGACCGGTCGCGTGGCCATCGCTTCGGCCAACAACTGGCCGGCGGGCCAGACTTGGCCGAACAGGCTCCACTGCGCCGATGAGATGCCGGCCTCGGCAGCGCTCTCATCGGGGTCCGCGTATTGCTGCTTGTCCGCCAGCGCGCGGATGACGTAGGTCAGCTGCCCGAAGGTCAACTCGTGGATCTGGGTCTGGTAGCCCGGCATGGTGACATCGCATGGTCGCCAGACAGATGCGCTGGCGTGGAAAGAACGCGCGCAACGGCGCCAGAACGGCCGCACGGTGCGCAAGAGCTGCTTGCTTCCCGCGCATGCTACGGCAAAACAGCGCGTACGCACGCCTGCGCGCGGTGGTGAGCAGCGCGGCGCTTGGCCGGCTTCCAGTAAGCGCTACACAGGCAATGGCTCACAACTGTGCGCTTGAATGCAAGACGGCATTAGCAAGAACGGTCGCCGAATTTATCGATGGCGAGGTGGCGGCATCGAAGAGCTGATTGTTTTGGGCAGCCGCGATCTGCGCGGAAGTCACTGCGACCTTGGGTCGTTCCTCAGTGTATTCGCGTCGCCAGCGCTCGATCTCGGTGCGCGCATGCAGCAGTGTTGGTAAGCAGTGCGCGTTGAGGCATTTGGCGCACCAGTGCGCGACGCGCCGGTACGCTCACCACTTTTTTCGGAGCGCCTGCTTGATCGGATCGTTCTCGAACGGCCGTTCGGCCAGCAACTTCTTCAGCCGGTCGTTCTCTGCTTCCAGATCTTCGTGCCGCTTGGCATCGGGCACGCTCATCCGGCCGAATTGGGCGGGCGACCGCGCGTTTTGACGATGTCATCGTGCTTGGCGGCCCAGCGATGATTTGCATCCTATGCCGTATCGAGGTCATCCGACTGCTTGATGTAAAAGCGATGCGCGTGTCGGGGAAGCAATTAGGCGAGGCCAGGATGCAGGAACGTGAGGCGCAAGCTGATCAATAGCCGCACAGCTCTTTAGCAATCTTAAAGCGGCTAACAGCACGTGACGAGTGCTCGTCATGTGCTTCACCGCCACGTAGTCGCTGTTATTCCTCACTCAACGGCGCGACATAGCCCTCCGGCTTGCTGGCGTTGCGCTCGAACAGGAACTTCTGCAGCTCGGCTTCGAGAAAGGCACGGTGCATGGGGTCGCGCGGCGAGAGCCGGTTTTCGTTGATCAACATGGTCTGGTGCGCCAGCCACGCTTGCCAGGCAGTCTTGCCGATCTGCGCGAAGATGCGCTGGCCGAGTTCGCCGGGATACGGCACAAAATCCAGACCTTCGGTGTCGCTTTGCTGGTACTGGCAAAACACGGTGCGGGACATGCGGATTCCTTTGAATACGTAAGTATTGAAGTGCGCGCCTGGAGCGGCTGGCGAAACGTAACGAGCGATTGTCAGCTGGCTTGATGGCGCGCTCAGAATCGCAGTGTACGAGTTGCGTATGCTGCTGCGCGCCGGTGCACCTCGCCGTTTCGACATTCGCTCTAGAGTGCGTCGAGCAGCTTGCGGATGGGCGCCGGCAAGCCCAGCGATCCGAGATCGGCACGGGCAACCCAGCGTAGGTCGTCAGTGTCGCGCACGGCGGGGCGCAGCGCGACCTTGCGCACGCGCAAGGGCTGCAGATGCAGGCGGTAATGACTGAAGGTGTGCACGATCAGCGGCATCTCATCGGCGCGCTCGTAGTCGCCATCGATATGCGTTGCGAACCATGCGCGCATGCCGGCGTCGGTCCCGGCTTGCGGTAGCGTCCATAACGAGGCCCAGATGCCGGTCGGCGGACGGCGTTGCAGCAGGATGTGCTTGTCTGCGTTTTCGAGCAGTAGCGCGGTGGCCTCGCGTTCGGGCAGTTGCTTGCAGGGCTTGGGTGTGGGCAACGCTTCGACCAGTCCATCGCACCGCGCCACGCAATCGTCCTGCAGCGGACACAGCACGCACGCCGGTTTTGTACGCGTGCACAGCGTGGCGCCGAAATCCATTTGCGCCTGCGTGTAGTCGGCCAGGCGACCGGCTGGAACGTGCGCCACATGCGTTGAGGCCAGCTGCCACAACTGCTTTTCGACCACCGGCAGGCCGGGGTAGCCGCCAATGCCGTGGAAGCGCGTCATCACCCGTTTGACGTTGCCATCCATGATCGGAAAGCGGTCGTTCCAGGCTTGGCTGAGGATGGCGCCTGCTGTGCTGCGTCCGACACCCGGTAGCGCGAGCAGTGCAGCGAAATCGCGCGGCAGCTCGCCATCATGCAAGGCGACGCATTGCCTGGCAGCGGCATGCAGATTGCGTGCACGTGCGTAGTAGCCCAGCCCGGCCCAGTGCGCCATCACCGTGTCGTTGTCGGCTGCGGCCAAGTCGGCCAGGGTCGGGAAGCTGGCGACGAACTTCTGGAAATACGGAACGACCACCGCAACCTGTGTCTGCTGCAGCATGATTTCCGACAACCATACCCGGTACGGTGCACGCGGATGCTGCCAGGGCAGATCGTGGCGACCGTGGCCGTCGAACCAGTGCAGCAGACGGTCGACGAAAGCGTCAGCGGCGGGAGCGGCGTAGTCGGCGGGCATGAGGTCTGCTGGCGGTGGAGGTCATGACTGCGGCAGGCGCCTGCCGATCAGCTGCCCAATGCTTCCGGCAACAACGCATAGACGAAGGCCACTGGATCGAACACGCGCAGATCCTCCGGGCGCTCGCCAATGCCTGCGAAGCGGATCGGAATGTTGAACTCGCGTGCCAGCGCAAACACCACGCCGCCCTTTGCGGTGCCATCGAGCTTGGTCACGACCAGACCGCTGACGCCGACCGCGGCATGGAACTGACGCAGCTGCGAGATTGCGTTCTGGCCGGTGGTGCCATCGATGACCATCAACACTTCGTGGGGGGCAGCGGCGTCGATCTTGCCGAGTACGCGGCGGATCTTGCCGAGCTCATTCATCAGGCCGGTCTGGGTGTGCAGGCGGCCGGCGGTATCGGCAATTAGCACGTCGGTGCCGCGCGCCTTGGCGGCCTTCAGTGCGTCGAACGCGACAGATGCGGCATCGGCGTTCTGTCCCTGCGCGATCACGGCTACCCCGTTGCGATCGCCCCAGGCTTGCAATTGCGCGACTGCGGCAGCGCGGAAGGTGTCGCCGGCGGCCAGCATCAGGCTGTTGCCTTCGTCCTTGAAGCGCTTGGCGAGCTTGCCGATGGTGGTGGTCTTGCCGACGCCGTTGACGCCGACAGTGAGCACCACGAATGGCTTGGCCGAGCGGTCGATGATCAACGGCTTGGAGACCGGCTGCAGCAGCGCGATCAGGTCGGCGCGCAGTGCCTTGAACATCGCCTGCGCATCGACAAACTCGCGCGAATTCATGCGCTTGCGCAGGCCTTCGACCAACGCAGTGGTCGCGCCGATGCCGACGTCGGCGGTGATCAGCGCGGTCTCGATTTCGTCGAGCAAATCCTCGTCAAGCTTGGGGTTGCGCGAGAACAGCCCACCGAAACTACGCGCGAAGGTGCTGTTGCGCAGACGTTCGCGCCAACCCGGCTTGCCGGCCGGCGCGGCCGGTAGCGCGTCGCGCTGGCCGGCGATGCTGTCGCTGTCCTGCGCCGCCGCCGGGGCGGTGACGATGGCTGTTTCGGTCACCACAGAGGGAGTGACGGCCGGAGTTGCGGCAACCGGTGTCGCTGTAGGCACAGGTGTTGCGACGGGCGAAGCGGCGACCGGCGCTGCCGAGATCGGCGGTGCAGCGGCCCCAGGAGCGGCGCTCTGAGACGGCGGCACAGATCGCACACGCTCAGCGGCAGGCGGCACCAGTGTGGTCTGCGGTTGCACAACAACCGGCGGCACCACAACCGATGCGGGGCCGCTCGGCGCGCTAGACGGAATCGGATCGGGCAGCGCCTGCAAAGCGGAAGGCGCGGGCGTTGCCGGCGGCACAGATGCCGTTGGCACGGCTGCAATGCTCTGCGCCTCGGCGGTGCGCGCGGCAATGTCCTGCGCAAGCTGTTGGGCCGGTGCCGCGGCAGGAGTCGTTACTGCTGGTGCCGAAGTGACAGGTTCAGTGCGTGCGGGTACAGCAGGTGCAGGCGTCGCAACCGGCGCTGGTGTCTGTGTTGTGCTGGGCTCGGCAGTCGGCCTTGCCTCGCCCGGCGATGCCGGCGTGGCGGCAGACGGAGCGGTTGGGAATGCGGCTGCCAGTTCTTCCAGGCTGTAGCGCGAAGTACGCGAGCTGTCGGGCGTGGTTGGCTTGTTGCGGCGGAAAAAGCTGGCCATTGGCAACGCAGTAGGGGAAACCCGAAATTCTACCATTCGGACCCCTGCGCCGCCTTGAAGCGACCTTCAGCGCAGCCTTATCCGGGGCAACATCCGGTGTGCCGCAGTATCGCTGCCTGGGCAACGCAAACAGCATCGCCAAGTCGCCACACATCCTGCCGAATTCAGCATTTGCGCCAGCGATGTGTCGACGCCTGTTTGCGTGCTTACAACCGGCCTTTGAGCGCGCGGTAATCGCGAGGTGTCATGCCGACCGTGGCCTTGAACTGGCGCGCGAATGCGCTCTGGTCGGCGAAGCCACAGCGTTGCCCGACGCTAGCGATGCTGTCGTCGCCGTACAGCAGCCGCATCGCCGATTCGATGCGTAACTTGGTCAGCAGTTGCTGTGGGGTCACCTGGAATACCCGGCGGAAGTGCCGCTCCAGTTGTGCCACCGACAAACCGGCCAAGTCGGCCAGGCGCTGCACGCGCAGGTTCTCGCCGAAGTTCGCCTGCATATGGTCCATTACCTGGCTCAAGCGTTCGTAAGCTGAGTGACGGCTGTCAGGCTGGCCCAGATCGCGCGAGATGCCGACGACGCCGATCACTTCGTCGGCCTCGCACAGTGGGCGCTTGAAGGTCAGGCACCAGCCGGGCAGCCGACTGGGATACAGATGCACTTCGAGCTGGTTGTCGATGAGCTCGCCACACAGTACGCGGCGGTCCTGCATCATGTAGCGGCTGCCAAGCGGCAATGAGAAGACTTCCAGCGGCGAACGGCCGATGATCTCGCTGCGCAACTTGCGTCCCAGCCGGCGCACCAGGGTAAGGTTGCAATGTGTGTAGCGTCCCTCGCCATCTTTGATGAAAAACACTACGTCCGGCAGCGCGTCGAACAGCGTCTGCATTTCCAGTGCGGGAAGGTTGAGGTCCATCGGAGTCATGGTGGCGGTCACGATTTGACGGCTGCACGAAGATGCGGCCCAGCGATGATCCTAGCGCAAACGCGGGGCTGTGAATCAGGTGAGCGATTGTGCAGATTTCCGCATTTTGACTTCGCATTGCACGCTAGCCGCTTGCGGGCTGGCAGTGGGAGCATGAGCCATGCATACCATTGATGTCATCGACTCCCATACGGCCGGCGAACCCACCCGCGTGGTCCTGTCCGGCTTCCCCGATCTGGGCGATGGCGATCTGGCGCAGCGCCGCGAACGGTTTCGCAGCGAATTCGACCAGTGGCGCAGCGCGATTGCCTGTGAACCGCGCGGTTCGGACACCATGGTCGGCGCCTTGTTGCTGCCGCCGCGCGAGCCCAGCGCCTGTACCGGGGTGATTTTCTTCAATAATGTCGGTTACCTAGGCATGTGCGGGCATGGCACGATCGGGGTGGTGCGCACCTTGGCCGCGCTGGGGCGCATCGCGCCAGGCCAGCACACCATCGAAACGCCGGTCGGCACGGTAGGCGTGGAGCTGGCCGAAGACGGCACGGTGTCAGTCGACAATGTCGAAAGCTATCGCTTTGCGACCGGCATGGAGGTGGACGTGTCCGGTCACGGCCGGGTGCGCGGCGACGTGGCCTGGGGCGGCAACTGGTTCTTCATCACCGAACAGGCACCGTGCGCGCTCGATCTGGCGCATCAGCGCGAGTTGACTGCTTACACCGAAGCGATCCGGCTAGCGCTGGAAACAGCCGGCATTACTGGGTTGGCAGGTGGCCAGATCGACCATATCGAAGTCAACGGCGCCGCGCCCGACGGCAGCGGTGTGGCACGCAATTTCGTGCTGTGCCCGGGGTTGGCGTACGACCGCTCGCCTTGCGGCACCGGTACCAGCGCCAAGCTGGCCTGCCTAGCCGCCGATGGCAAGCTGGTCGAAGGTGAGCGTTGGGTGCAGCAAGGCATTCTGGGCAGCGCGTTCGAAGGCAGTTATCGCGCAAGCGCGCGTGGCATTGCGCCGCGTATCAGCGGGCATGCCTATATCATCGCGCGCGCGCAGTTGCTGATCGACCCTGCCGACCCGTTTGCTTGGGGTATCGTGGCCTGATGGATGCACTGCGGCCAGGATCGGAGGACGTTGTCAGTATGCCGGCTGCCGATGCTGTGCCGTCGGTTGCGTCCACCCGACGCAGCTATGACTTGATTGTGGTGGGTGCCGGCATTGTCGGAGCGGCCTGTGCCGAGGCTGCGGTTGGCGAAGGGCTGCGCGTGGCGATTGTTGAGCCGGGGCCCATCGGCGGTGGCTCCACCGCTGCATCGATGGGGCATCTGGTGGCGATGGACGACAGCCCTGCCGAGCTGGCGTTGTCTGCGTATTCGCTGCGTTTGTGGGAGCGTTTTGCGCAACTGAGTGAGGCCGAGTTCAGCCGCTGCGGCACGCTGTGGGTGGCCCGCGATGCACGCGAACTGGCGGCGGTGCCGGCCAAGATCGCGCGGCTGGCGGCGGCCGATCTGCATGCCGAAGCGATCGATGCGACACAGTTATATGCGCTGGAGCCGCTGTTGGTGCCCGGCTTGGCCGGCGGCATGCGCGTGCCCGATGAGGCAGTGGTGTACCCGCCACGGGTGGCGCGGCATCTGGTGAGGCTGGCCTGCAAGGCGGGCGCACAGCTGTTTGCCGGCCGCAGCGTGAAGCAATTGCAGGCGCACGGTGTGCGTCTGGACGATGGTCAGGCGCTGGCCGGCCCCGTGTTGGTCGCCAGCGGCGTTGCCTTGCCGCAGTTGCTGCCCGAGCTGGCCTTGCGCCCGCGCAAGGGCCATCTGGTCATCACCGATCGCCACCCGGGGTTGATCCGGCATCAGTTGCTGGAGCTGGGCTACGCCGATTCGGCGCATGGCGTCGACGACACCAGCGTTGCCTTCAATGTGCAGCCGCGGCCAACCGGGCAGATTCTGATCGGCTCGTCGCGCCAGTTCGGCGAGCACGATCGCACGCTGTCGATGCCGGTGCTGCAGCAGATGTTGCAGCGGGCATTCGCGTATTTGCCGGTGTTGCGCGAGTTGCAGGCGATCCGGGTCTGGACCGGTTTGCGGCCGGCGACACCGGACGGGCGCCCTTATCTTGGTGCGGTGCCCGGCCGCCGCGATGTGTGGGTGGCCGCTGGTCACGAGGGCCTGGGTGTTACCACGGCACTGGGGAGCGCACGAATGATTGTGGACAGCCTGCTCGGGCGCACTCCTGCCATCGACCCATCCCCGTACGCGCCGACGCGTGCAGTGCACGGCGCGGCCGCATGAGCGCGACCGTGCGTCTGCATGTGGATGCGCAGCCGGTCGAAGTGCCGGCCGGCGCCAGCGTGGCTGCTGCGGTGGCACAGGCCACGCTGCACTTTCGGCAGTCGTGCAGTGGCCAGCCACGCGCGCCGTTGTGCGGCATGGGCGTGTGTTTTGAATGCCGGGTGCGTATCGATGGCATCGGCCAGCAACGCGCGTGCTTGGTGGGTGCGCGCGATGGCATGCAGGTACGCACCGATGGCTGAGCGCGTGCAGCATTTCGATGTGTTGGTGATCGGTGCTGGCCCGGCCGGCTTGGCCGCGGCGCGGGCGGCGGCCAGTCATGGCGTGCGCGTGGGCGTGGTGGACATGCAGCCGCATGCGGGCGGGCAGGTGTGGCGCAACGATGTGCGGCACGGTGCGCCAGCGGATGCGCGCGCGTTGTTGCGGCAGGTCTCCGGCGATGCGTCGATCACGCTGCTGACGCGCACGCAGATTCTGCTGGCGCAACCGGGCTGGCTATTGGCCGATGGCCCGGACGGCACTCTGCAATTGCATTACGCCGCGTTGGTGCTGGCTACCGGTGCGCGCGAACTGCTGCTGCCATTTCCCGGCTGGACCTTGCCCGGCGTCACCGGTGCAGGCGCCGCGCAGGCACTAACCAAACAGGGTTGGCCGCTGGCTGGCAAGCGCGTGGTGGTCGCCGGTAGTGGACCGTTGTTGCTGGCCAGCGCGGCCACCCTGCAGCGGCATGGCGCGCGGGTGCTCGGCATCTACGAACAAACCTGCGCTGCCGCATTGCGGCAGTTCGCGCTGCAGTTGTGGCGCTGGCCGGGCAAGGCGGCGCAAGCAGTGGCGCTGCGTGTGCAGTTGCGTGCCGTTGCATATCGCGCCGGCAGCGTGGTGGTCACCGCACACGGCGACACGCAACTGCGCGAAGTCGCGATTGAAGGGCCCACCGGCAGCACGCGTATCGCCTGCGATCAGCTGGCGGTGGGCTATGGCCTGGTGCCGAACACCGAGCTTGCGCAATTGCTGGGTTGTCGGCTGGAAGCGTGTGGCGCGCATCAACAGGTCCGCGTGGATACGCTGCTGCGCACCAGCGTGACGCAGGTGTATGCTGCTGGCGAAGTCTGCGGTATCGGCGGACGCGATTGCGCGCTGATCGAAGGTGCGATGGCCGGGCATATGGCCGCCGATGCATCCGACGCGGCGCTGCGCCTGCAGCCGCGTCGTCGCGCCGCGCGCGCATTTGCCGAATTACTGCAGCAGCAATTCGCATTGCATCCTCGCATCCGCACTTTGGCGCAGCCGGACACGCTGATCTGCCGCTGCGAAGACGTGCCGCTGCGGGCGTTGGATAGCTTCAGCGATGCACGCGACGCCAAGCTCGCGTCGCGCTGCGGCATGGGCGCCTGCCAGGGCCGCATCTGCGGCACCGCGTTGGCCGAACTGGGCCGTTGCCCGCCCGATCTTTCCACCGACGCCGGCCGCCGGCCGCCGTTGTTCCCGGTCCGCCTCGCGGCGCTGGCCGACTCGTTCACTTCCGACTCGCAAGGGAATCATCCATGAATATTGCTGCGTTCTGGCACGGCGTATTGCCGGCCATCACCACCCCGTTCACCGCCTCTGGCGAGATCGACCACGACTTCCTCGCCAAGCATGCCAATGCGCTGGTGGATGCCGGTTGCACCGCAATCGTGCCGCTGGGCTCGCTGGGCGAGGCGGCGACGTTGAGCCTAGAAGACAAGTTGGCGATCCTGCGCACGTTGGTCACCGCATTGAACGGCCGCGTGCCGGTGGTGCCGGGCATCGCCAGCCTGGCGACGGGCGAAGCGGTGGCGCTGGCGAAGGCGGCCAAAAACATCGGCTGCGGCGGCTTGATGGTGTTGCCGCCATACGTATATTCCACCGACTGGCGCGAGATGGGCGCACATGTACGCGCGGTGATCACGGCGACCGATCTGCCGGTGATCCTGTACAACAACCCGGTGGCCTACAAAACCGATTTCGGCCCGTCGCAGATCGCCGAGCTGGCAGCCGAATTCCCCAATCTGCAGGCAGTCAAGGAATCTTCCGGCGATGTACGCCGCTTCGCCGCGCTGCAGGAATTGCTCGGCGATCGCCTGGCGTTGCTGGTCGGCATGGACGACGCCATCGTCGAAGGTCTGAGCATGGGCGCCAAGGGTTGGATCGCCGGCCTGGTCAATGCCTATCCCAACGAATCGGTGCGCTTGTTCGAACTCGCCCGCGATGGCGGTTACCCGGCTGCCAAGGAACTGTACGACTGGTTCCTGCCGTTGCTGCGCCTGGATACCGTGCCCAAGTTCGTGCAGTTGATCAAACTGGTGCAGGAGAAAGTGGGCCTGGGCAGCGAACGCGTACGTGCGCCGCGGCTGGTGGTCGACGGTGCCGAGCGCGAGGCTGCGTTGAAGGTCATCGACCACGCCATCGCCACCGCGCCGAAGCTGTAATGACGCAGTGACAACGACGCCACACCGTGTGCTCGCAGGTGAGCACACGGTGTGGATTGGTGATACGCGTCGCCATCGCGCGTGTAGCGCTATGTTGATCGATGAGAATGTCGCACTCACCGCCACAGTCTCATCCTGCTTTTTGGTCGGCCGCTGCTGCACAGTGCGCAGGGTCTGACTCCATGCGACTGAAGGTGCCGCAATGAACGATACGATCCAACCCGTCCTGCTGGCCGGCCAGTGGCAACCCAGTCGCGCTGCAACCGGCAGCTTCCGCGCCGCCGACCCGACTACTGGCGAGGCGATCGGGCCTTTATTCCCGGTCAGCGGTGCGGATGATATCGAGACCGCGGTTGCGGCAGCGCACGCGGTGGCCGCGGAACTGGCTACAGCGCCGGTCGAGCAGATCGCGGCATTCCTGGATGCCTATGCCGACGCGCTGGATGCCGATGCCGACACGCTGGTGGCGTTGGCGCATGCCGAAACCGCATTGCCAGCGCCCACACGCCTGCGCGGCAACGAACTGCCACGCACCAGCGGGCAGTTGCGCCAAGCCGCACAGGCGGTGCGCAACTACAGCTGGACACAACCCATCATCGACACCGTCGCGGATCTGCGCTCGCATCTGGCGCCGCTGGGCAAGCCGGTAGTGGTGTTTGGCCCGAACAATTTCCCGTTCGCCTTCAACGCGGTTGCCGGCAGCGATTTCGCTTCGGCAATCGGCGCACGCAATCCGGTGATCGCCAAGGCGCATCCACTGCATCCGGCCATCAGCCAGCGCATGGCGCAGCTCGCGCATCAGGCACTGCTCGCAGCCGGTCTGCCGGGTGCGGCAGTGCAGTTGCTGTATCACTTCGATAACGCCCTCGGCCTGCGATTGGCGGGCGATGCGCGGCTAGGTGCGATCGGGTTTACCGGCAGCCGTGGGGGCGGACTTGCGTTGAAGGCGGCGGCCGATGCGGCCGGCGTGCCGTTCTACGCCGAGCTGTCCAGCGTCAATCCGGTGTTCCTGTTGCAGGGCGCGTTGGCCGAACGCGGCGCGGCGTTGGCGCAGGAATTCTTTGCGTCGTGCACCTTGGGCAGCGGGCAGTTCTGCACCAATCCCGGTGTGGTGGTGGTGCCGCATGGTGAAGCGGGCGATGCGTTTGTCGCAGCGACCGCGGCGCACTTCGACGCGGCCATGCCGATGGTGCTGTTTTCGGCCGAGGGGCTGGCCGGCGTGCAGCAAGGGGTGGCGAGCTTGCGTGCCGCCGGCGCAGCCTTGCTGGCCGGCGGGCACACCGGCCAGCAGGGTCATCGCTATGCGCCAACCTTGTTGAGCGTGGATGCGCAGGCGTTTATCGCCAACCCGCATGCGCTGCAGACCGAGGCCTTCGGCCCTGTGAGCCTGCTGGTGCGTGCGCGCGACGTTGCGCAGATGGAACAGGTTGCCGCCGCGTTCGAAGGCAATCTCACCGGCACCTTGTATCGTGCGGTCGATGGCAGCGACGATGCGGCCTGGCAAGCCATCGCACCGGTGCTGCGCGCACGCGTCGGGCGTTTGATCAACAGCAAGATGCCGACAGGCGTGGCAGTGAGCGCGGCGCAGAATCATGGGGGGCCGTTCCCCAGCACCGGGCATCCGGGCTTCACCGCGGTAGGCATGCCGGGCTCCATTCGTCGCTTCGCTGCACTGCATAGCTACGACGCGGTGCCGGACGCGCTGCTGCCGGCCGAATTGCGCCAGCGCAATCCAGGTGGCATCGCACGTCTGGTCGATGGGCAATGGAGCACGGCCGATCTTGGAGCAGGCACATGAGCAGCCAGATCGGCGGGTTGTCGCTGGAGCAGGCGCGGGTGCAATTGACGCCATGGACGCAACGCGCCGCGCCGATCGCCACCGACGAGTACGAACGGCGCATCGAACGCGCACGCAGCTTGATGACCTCGCATGGCGTGGATACATTGTTGATCGGCGCCGGCACTTCGCTGCGCTATTTCACCGGCGTGCCGTGGGGCGCGAGCGAGCGTCTGGTCGCGCTGCTGCTGACGTTGCATGGCGACCCGGTGCTGATCTGCCCTGCATTCGAAGAAGGCTCGCTGGATGCGGTGCTGAAGATCCCGGCGACCAAGTATTTGTGGGAAGAACACGACGACCCGTATGCGCTGGTCGTACAATCCATGGACGAACGTCATGCGCATGCGTTGGCTCTGGATCCGGGCATCGCCTTCGCGGTGCACACCGGCTTGCGCGCGTATCTGGGGAAAGCAATTCGCGATGCAGGATCGATCATCGATGGCTGCCGCATGTGCAAGTCGCCCGCCGAGCTGGCGCTGATGCAGCAGGCCTGCGACATGACCTTGCTGGTGCAGCGCCTGGCCGCCGGCATCGCGCAGGAAGGCATCGGCACCGATCAGCTGGTGCGCTTTATCGACGAGGCGCATCGCGCGCTGGGTGCGGACAACGGCTCGACCTTCTGCATCGTGCAGTTCGGGCATGCCACCGCATTTCCGCATGGTATTCCCGGCGTGCAGCAGCTGCACGAAAGCGAGCTGGTGCTGATCGATACCGGCTGCACCGTGCAGGGTTATCATTCCGACATCACCCGCACCTGGATTTATGGCACGCCCAACGCCGCGCAACGGCGCATCTGGGAGCTGGAACAGGCAGCGCAAGCGGCAGCGTTTGCGGCGATACGCCCGGGCGTGGCGTGCGAAGCAGTGGACCAGGCCGCACGCACCGTGCTGGAAGCGGCCGGACTCGGCCCGGACTATCGCGTGCCGGGATTGCCGCATCGCACCGGCCACGGTTGCGGCCTGGCGATCCACGAAGCGCCGTATTTGGTGCGCGGCAACGCGTTGCCGCTGCAGCCGGGCATGTGCGCCAGCAACGAACCGATGATCGTGGTGCCGGGGCAATTCGGTGTGCGGCTGGAAGACCATTTTTATGTCACCGACGCGGGCGCGCAGTGGTTTACGCCGCCGTCGGTGGCGATCAATCAACCGTTTGCATGACCCTGAACTGGCGCACCAATCTGCAGGAGCGCGCTTGCACGCGAAGCGCATCATCGGTCACGCCATTCGCGCGCCAGCGCGCTCCTGCGACCGCCTTGCATCGAGCGCTGCCGGCGCACCGTTTCTCCTGGAGTGAATGCATGAAACATCTGCGTCCTGTCGCCATCGGTCTGCTTTCGGCCGCGTTGTTTACTGCCTGCAAGCCGGCGCCGCCAGCGACCTTTGCGCCGACCGGCGAACAGGCCGCCAAAACCTTCGATGCACTGCTGAACAAGCAATGGCAGTACCAGCTGCAGCACAACCCGGAATTCGCCAGCATCATCGGCGACAAGCGTTACAACGACCGTTGGAGCGATTATTCGCTCGACGCCGTGCAGGCAGAACGCACCGCCACCGCTGAGCTGCTCAAGCAATTTGAAGCGGTGGATGCCAAGGCATTGGACGAGCAACGTCAGCTCAGCCTGCAGATGATGCTTGGCCAGTTGCGCGACAAGCTGGAAGGCATCGAGCTGAAGACCTATGCGATGCCGCTGGAGCCGATCGGCGGCATCCAGTTGGCGCTGGCTGGCGCTGGCGACGCGTTTGCGTTCGAGAATGCAAAGGACTATCAGGATTACATCAAGCGCCTGCAGACGATCCCGACGGTGATCGATCAGGTCATCGCGGTGTCGCGTCAGGGCGCCAGGGATGGGCTGGTGCAGCCGCGTTATCTGCTGGAGCGCCTGCCTGAGCAGATCGACACGATTGCCGCGTTAACCGGCGAGCAGAGCCCATTCGCTTCGCCGCTGAAAAAACTCGATGCCGCCGTGCCGGCCGATCAGCGCGACGCGCTGCGCAAGCAACTGCTGGCTGCGATCGACCAACAGGTGCGACCGGCCTACGGAAAATTGGCTGCATTCGTGCGCGACGAATACGCCGCGCAAGGTCGTGCGCACGAAGGTGTGTGGTCGCTGCCCGATGGCGAGCGCCGCTATCGCTACGCCATCCATACCCAGACCACGACCGACATGGCGCCGGAGGACATTCATCAGATCGGCTTGAAGGAAGTCGGGCGTATCGAAGGCGAAATGACGGTGATCGCCAAGGCGCAAGGCTTCGCCGATCTGGCCAGTTTGCGCAAGGCGGTGGAGACCGACAAGCGCCACTTCGCCACCTCTGGCGAGCAGATTCTGCAGCAGTATCGTCAGTACATCGCGGCGATGGAACCGGAGCTGCCAAAGTTGTTCGGGCACTTGCCGAAAACACCGTTGGACGTGCGGGCAATGCCAGCATTCCGGCGTACCGCGCCCGGTGCCGAGTACTGGCAAAGCAATCCGGAAAGCACCAAGCCGGCGATCGTAAAAGTCAATACCAGCGACTTCGCCAGTCGCACGCTGATCAATATCGAAACCACCGCGTATCACGAGGGTGTGCCAGGACATCATCTGCAGATCTCGCTCGCGCAGACGCTGCCGTTGCCGCCGTTCCGCCAGCAGGCCGGCTACAACGCCTATATCGAAGGTTGGGCGTTGTACGCCGAGCGGTTGGGCAAGGAGATCGGCTTCTTCAAGGACCCGTACAACGACTACGGCCGGCTGTCCGGCGAGTTGTTGCGTGCCAATCGGCTGGTGCTCGATACCGGTGTGCACTACAAGCATTGGAATCGCCAGCAGATGGTGGATTTCTTCCACGCCCATCGGTCCGATGACGAGCCAAGCATCCAGGCCGAAACCGATCGCTATATCGTCTGGCCAGCCCAGGCGCTGGGTTACAAGCTGGGTCAGTTGCAGATCCTTGCGCTGCGCGCAGAAGCTGAAAAAGAGCTCGGCGATCGTTTTGATGTGCGCGCGTTCCACGATGCTGTGCTCGGCGGCGGCGCCATGCCGCTGGCGATGCTGCAGCAGCGCGTACGGCAGTGGATTGCACAGGCCAAGGTTGCGCCGGGAGCACGCGGATGAGCGCAAATGCCGTATTACGCGCCAGCGCACTGAGTCTATTGATTGCAGCCAGCCTGAGCGGCGTTGCCGTGCACGCGCAGGCGGCCGAGCCCGCTGCGGCCACGCAGAATACCGCAGCGGCACGTTTCAAGGCGCTGTACACACGCGAATGGCGCTGGCGACAGGCACAGCTGTCCGGTGCGGTGGATGAAAACAATCAGGCCACCCAGCGCAGTCAGTCCCACCATCTGCCCAAGGTCGACGTTGCCACGCAAAATCTGCGCACTGCGTATTGGCAACAGGCGTTGAAGGAACTGGATGCGATTGGGCAGGCGCAGTTGTCGGCCGAAGATCAGGTGAGCTATCAGGTGTATCGGCAGCAGTTGCTGGTGTTGCTGGACCAGCAGCATTTTCGCGCCTGGGAAATGCCGTTCAATAGCGACTCGTCGTTCTGGAGCGATCTGGGCTTCAGCGCCGAGGCCAAGTTGCGCACGCGCGATGATTATCGGCGCTATCTGAAAATGCTGGCCGATATCCCGCGTTATTTCGCCGAGCACACGGACAATATGCGGGCCGGTCTGGCGCGCGGTTTCAGCCAGCCCAGGGTGACGCTCACTGGGCGCGACCAGTCCATCGCCGATGTCGTGCAGGCCAAGGGCCAGGCCAATCCATTCTATGCGCCGTTCAAGCAGATGCCGGCGACATTGCCGGCCGATGTGCAGGCGCAACTGCGGCAGCAGGTAGTCAACACGATCGATGCGCAGGTGCTGCCGGCTTACGCCAGATTGCTCGACTTTATCCGCAACGAGTACCAACCTCGCGCGCGTACCACGCTCGCTGGCGAAGCTTTGCCGGATGGGCAGGCCTATTACCGCGCGCAGATCCGCGAGTTCACCACGCTGGATCTGAGCCCGGAGCAGATACACCAGATCGGCTTGCAGGAAGTGGCCAAGTTGCGCGCGCAGATGGACCAGACCATTGTCGCCAGCGGCTTCAAGCCCCCGGCCGGGCAGGCGGTATTTCCTGCGTTTCTGCACTTCCTGCGCACCGACCCGCAGTTCTACGCCAAAACGCCGGAAGAATTGCTCAAGCAGGCCGCGTGGATCGCCAAGCGTGTGGATGCCAAGGTGGGCGACTACATCGGCCGGCTGCCGCGGCGCCGCTTCGCCATCGAGCCGGTGCCGCCGGAGTTGGCGCCGTTCTACACCGGTGGCCGCGGCGGCCCTGGTATCTATCTGGTCAACACCTACAACCTGCCATCGCGGCCGCTGTACAACCTGACTGCGCTGACGCTGCACGAGTCCTCGCCCGGCCATGCGCTGCAGATGCCGTTGGCGGCAGAAGCGCAAGGGCTGCCGGAGTTTCGTCGCTACGGTTTCATCTCCGCGTATGGCGAAGGCTGGGCGTTGTATTCGGAGTATCTGGGCCAGGAAATGGGCATGTACGACACGCCCTACGACCGCTTCGGTTATCTGACCTATCAGATGTGGCGCGCCTGCCGCCTGGTGATCGACACCGGCATCCACCACAAGGGCTGGACGCGCGAGCAGGCGATTGCCTATCTGCATGACAACACCGCCCTGAGCGAGCACGAAGTCAGCACCGAGGTGGATCGCTATATTGCCTGGCCGGGGCAGGCCTTGTCGTATTACCTGGGCGAACTGAAGATTCTGGAGCTGCGCCGCAAAGCCGAAGCTGCCTTGGGCGAAAAATTCGATCTGCGCAATTTCCACGATGCGGTGCTGCAGACCGGCTCGGTGCCGTTGCCGGTACTGCAAGCGCGCATCGACCGCTTCATCGCTGACGGTGGCGTGTCGCCCTATCCGGATGACAATGCAGCAGATGCATCGGCAGATGCCAAGGCCCCTGCCAGCGACTGATCCACGCACGTCATTTTCGCAGTAGAAACCGCACTTTCATGCTTCGGGGCGACGAATGACCACACACGGTGCGACCATGCAAGGCAAGTTCCGCAAACGGCTCAGCCTAACCGACCTGACCTTTATTGGGCTGGGGTCGATCTTCGGTTCGGGCTGGTTGTTTTCGGCCAGCCATGTGTCTTCGATTGCCGGGCCGGCCGGCATCGCGTCGTGGATTCTTGGCGGCATTGCGGTACTGCTGCTGGGCCTGGTGTATTGCGAACTCGGCGCGGCATTGCCGCGTGCTGGCGGAGTGGTGCGCTACCCGGAGTATTCGCACGGTGCGTTGCTCGGCACGTTGACCGGCTTCATCACCTTGATCGCGTTTTCCAGCCTGATTGCGATCGAAGTGGAAGCTGCGCGGCAGTATGCGGCGGCCTGGTTTCCGGTGCTCGACCAGGCCGGCGGCACCCGCCCCAGCGTTTGGGGCTGGCTGGTGCAGCTTGCACTGCTGATGCTGTTTTTCCTGCTCAATTATTTCAGCGTCAAAACCTTTGCGCTGGCCAACAATATCGTCAGCATCTTCAAGTTTCTGGTGCCGATGCTGGTGATCGTGCTGCTGATGAAGCACTTCAATCCAGGCAATCTCACAGTGCATGGGCTCGCACCCTCGGGCATGGCCGGGGTGGAAGCGGCGATCTCGGCCGGCGGCATCATTTTTGCCTACCTGGGGCTGACGCCGATCGTGTCGGTGGCTAGCGAGGTGCGCGACCCGCAGCGCAATATTCCGATTGCCTTGATCCTGTCGGTAGCGTTGTCCACGGTGATCTATGTGCTGCTGCAGTTGGCGTTTCTGGGCACTATTCCCGCCGCGCAGCTGGCGCCGGGTTGGAGCGGCATCGACAAGGCATTTGCGTTGCCGTATCACGACATCGCGCTGGCCCTGGGCATGGCGTGGCTGGCCGCATTGGTGATCTGCGATGCGATGGTGTCGCCTAGCGGCACCGGCAATATCTACATGAATGCCACCCCTCGCGTGGTCTATGGCTGGGCGCGTAGCGGCGCGTTTTTGCCGGTGTTGACGCGAGTGGACCCGGAGTCGGGCATTCCGCGTCCGGCGCTGTGGTTGAGCCTGGGTTTGTCGATCTTCTGGACGCTGCCGTTCCCGTCGTGGGAGACCTTGATCGGCGTGGTATCAGCTGCACTGGTGCTGAGCTATGCGGTGGCCCCGGTGACGGTGGCGGCGTTGCGCCGTAGCGCGCCAGACGTGCCGCGGCCATTCCGCGTGCGTGGCTTCGCGCTGCTGGGGCCGTTGTCGTTCATGGTGGCAGCGTTGATTGTTTACTGGTCCACCTGGCCCACTTTGTCGTGGTTGCTCGGTTTGCAAGTGGTCGCATTCGCGCTGTATGTGCTGTATCGCTTGCCCTCGCGCGAAGGGCGGGCACGCTTGCTGCGTCAGGTGCGCGCATCGTTGTGGTTGATCGTGTTCTTCGTGCTGGTGATGGCGGTGTCGTGGGCCGGTACGTTCGGCGGTCATGGCTGGATCGCGTATCCGTTTGACACGCTTAGCGTGGCGTTGATTGCTTTGTTCGTTTACCACTGGGGCGCGCGCAGTGGTTTGCGCAGCGATGAGCTGGCGTTGGAGGAGGACGATGGTGAATGATGTGCGCTGCGGCGCATTGGTCTTGCGCTGTTTATGGGGCTTGGCGGCGTGCAGCGTGTTGGTGTCGACGGCCACGCAGGCCGCGCCGAGCGCGGCCGATTATCAGCGCTCGCTTGGTCTGCGCGAGCAGTGGATCACCCTGACCGAGAACGTGGCATGGCCGGCGCAATGGCGTGACGACAGCACGTTCTATTACCGCAAGACGGTGCCGGGTGGGTTCGCCTTCGTCAGCGAAGATGTGGCCACACTGCAAAAACAATCGGCGTTCGATCAGGCGCGCGTGGCGCGGGGCTTGAGTGAGGCAACCGGGAAAACCTACACCGCGTTGCGGCTGCCATTCGAGCGCTTTAGCTATGCGCAGGAGGGCGAACGTCGCAACGGGGAGATCCGTTTCGAGCTGGGCGACGATGCCTGGCGCTGCACGCTGCCGACCTACCGCTGCGCGCGCGATGATGCAGCCGCACGGCCACGCGGGTTCGGTGTGGTGCGCGACCCCGACCTGCTGGCCGACAATACACCGCGTCGCTCGCCCGACGGACGCTGGGAAACGCTCGCCGATGGCTGGAACCTGATTCTGCGCCGTTTATCCGATGGTCAGGTGACCCGGCTCAGTAACGATGGGCGTGCAGACGATTACTTCGACCCGGAGAGCATCGCCTGGTCGCCGGATTCGCAGCGGTTGGCGGTGTATCGCGTGCGTCCTGGGCTTGCCCGCCGTGTCACCCGCGTGGAGGCTGCGCCTGCCGGAGGCGGTCAACCGATAGTGCACACCCAGCTGTATCCCAAACCAGGCGATGCGGTGGATGTGGAGCGGCCCGTGCTGTTCGACGTGGATGGCGAGCGCCGTGATGTGGATAGCGCCTTGTTCTCCAACGCGTATTCGTTGTCGCCGTTGCAGTGGCGCAGCGATGGCCGCAGCGTGGCGTTCGACTACGTACAGCGTGGTTTTCAGCGCATGCGCGTGATTGCGGTGGACGCGCAGAGCGCTCGCGCGCATGTCGCAGTGGGCGAGGACGCACGCACCTTTGTGTATGCCAACCGCAGCTTTCGCCACGATGTCGATGGGCGCGGCGACGAGGTGCTGTGGATCTCCGAACGCGATGGTTGGCGGCATCTGTACCTGTTCGACGGCCGCACCGGCAAGGTCAAACGGCAGATCACCCGCGGTGCGTGGATCGTGCGTGATGTGCTGCGTGTTGACGATGCGCAGCGGCGCATCTGGTTCACCGCCAGTGGGATGGATGCGGGCAAGGATCCGTATTACCGGCAGTTTTACAGCGTGGATTTCGAAGGCCACCAGCTGACCAGGCTGACCCACACCGATGCCGATCACGATGTGGCGATTGCCGGCGATGGACGGCATTACGTCGACACGTATTCGCGCCCGGATCTGCCGCCGGTGATGGAGCTGCATGCCATCGATGGGCGATTGCTGCAGCAAGCAGAACAGGGCAGCATCGACAAGTTGCAAGCGGCAGGCTGGCGGGCGCCGGAGACTTTCGTGGCCAAGGGCCGCGATGGACGCACCGACATCTGGGGCATGGTGGTGCGCCCGCGCGATTACGATTCGCGCAAAAAATATCCGGTGATCGAAAACATCTACGCCGGGCCGCACGATGCGTTTGTGCCGAAGACGTTCTGGCCGTTCGGCTATCATTCCGGTGGCGACAAGCAGATCGGCATGCAGGCGCAGGCCGATCTTGGCTTCATTGTGGTGATGATCGATGGCATGGGCACCGCCAATCGCTCCAAGGCGTTTCATGACGTCGCGTGGAAAAACCTGGGCGATTCCGGCGTTGCAGATCGCATCGCCTGGCATCGCGCGTTGGCCTCCAAGGATCCGTCCTACGATATCAGCCGGGTCGGCATCTACGGCGCCTCGGCCGGCGGGCAGAGCACGCTGGGCGCGCTCGAACGCCATCCGGAGTTCTACAAAGTGGGCGTTGCCTACGCCGGTTGCTACGACAACCGCATGGACAAGATCAGCTGGAACGAGCAGTGGATGGGCTGGCCGGTGGATGCCGGTTATGCGCACGCCTCGGGCGTTGTCAATGCGGACAGGCTGCGGGGCGATCTGCTGCTTATCGTCGGCGAGCAGGACAGCAATGTCGACCCGGCTTCCACCGCGCAGGTGGTCGATGCGTTGATCAAGAGCGGCAAGGACTTCGACCTGCTCAACGTGCCCGGTGGCGAGCATTCGGTGGGCCGGTCCAGCGGGCCGATCGACTATGTGCAGCGCCGTCAGTACGATTTCTTTGTGCGCCATCTGCGCAACGAACCCACACCACATTGGAATTCCCTGCCTTCGGGGGCGCGATAATGCGTTTGTTTTTTCTGGCTACGGCGCAACAGCGCAGGCGCCTCGCATTTCTGGTGTGGTCGCTGGCGATGCTGGCAAGCGGTTTGCCCGTGCACGCCGCCGCAGAAGAACTGCCGCGTTTCATTACCCAGAATGGTCGCCATGCGGTGATCGTCGATGGCGCGCCGTACACCGTGCTGGCCGCGCAGCTGCACAACTCCAACGCCTGGCCGGCGGTGTTGCCCAAGGCACTGGATGAAGTGGTCGCGCTGCATGCCAATACCGTGGAAGCGCTGGTGTATTGGGAGCAGTTCGAACCGGCGCCTGGGCGTTTTGATACCACCAATGTGGATGCATTGATTGCCGGCGCACGCAAGCGAGGCTTGCGCGTTGCGTTGCTGTGGTTCGGCAGCTGGAAAAACGGCCAGATGCATTACGTGCCGGAGTGGATAAAGCGCGACGAGGCGACCTATCCGCGGATGCGCGATGCCAATGGCGAACCGGTGGATGTGCTGTCCCCGCATGTTGCCGCCAACGTGCAGGCTGATGTACGTGCGTTCACTGCGTTGATGCAGCACTTGCGCAATATCGATGGCGACCGCCACACGGTGATTTTGGTGCAGGTGGAAAACGAGCCCGGTGCGATTGGCACAGTGCGCGGCTACGGCCCGGCAGGCGAGGCGGCGTTCGCGCAACCGGTGCCTGCCAAGATCGCACGCGCGCTAAGGAAGGTCTGAACAACGCACCAGACCTCTAAAATTCAAGCCTGCTGCGTGCCAATAGCGCACAGAGTTGATGCGTACGATACGGTTTCTACGGTTTCTTGCGGCGTTGGCTGGCGCCAGACAGCATTATCCCCTGGCCGGCAGCAACTGCCGGCGCACCATCCACAGATTGGATAGTGCGAACAGGGTCAGCACATGCGCGGTGTTCTTGGCCAAGCCGCGATAGCGGACCTTGGTGTAGCCAAACTGGCGTTTGATCACGCGGAATGGATGCTCCACCTTCGCACGCACACTTGCTTTGAAGTATTCCCAACGTTCTTCCTGGCGGCGCTCGCGTTTGTTGCCAATGGCTTGAATCGTCGAACGCTTGGCGGCAATGAAAAAACCAGCCTTGCAGGTCTGCAGTTCTTCGCGTTTGTCCGCACCGGTGTAGCCGCTGTCGCCGAACACACTGTCTTCTTTGCCGTGCAGCAATGCGTGGGTCACCGTGACATCGGCCACATTGGCAGCCGTACAACGGACGTGGTGCACCAGCCCGGAAAACTCATCCACGCCGATGGGTGCCTTCATCCCGAAATACCACTGATTGCCTTTCTTGGTCTGATGCATTTCAGGGTCGCGCGCGCGGTCGGTGTTCTTGGTCGAAATGGGCGCAGCGATCAGGGTTGCATCGACGATCGTGCCGGACCGCAGGCTCTGACCCTTGCGCACCAGATCCGCGTTGACGGCCTCCAGCATCCGCGCTGCAAGGCCATGGGTTTCCAGCAAGCGGCGAAAGTGAGAATCGTGGTCTCGTCGGGAACATTGTCCAAACCGCCGAGCCGGGCAAAACGGCGCAAGGTCGGGATCTGGTGCAACGCTTCTTCCATCGCCGGATCGCTCAACGCATACCACTGCTGCAGCAAATGAATCCGCAACATCGTCGCCAGTGCGTACGGCTGTCGACCAGGCCGCCCCGACACCGGATAGTGCGGCGCGATCAGTCCGAGCAAATGCCTCCACGGAACCACCTGCTCCATCTCGGCCAGGAAGATCTCGCGGCGAGTCTGCTTGCGCTTGCCCAAACCTTCAGCGTCACCGAACGTCAGTTGCATGGATGACTCCTCAACGTAGGTGTGTAGTGTCGCGCATTTGAAGTGCGCTGTTCAGAGGTTCCCTAGGCAAACCGCGGGGCAGCTGGCAGCAACTGTTCGGCGCCGAGGCTGCTGAAGCCTTCAATGCGCATGCGACCGCCGCGTATATCGAACAGGTGGCCGCCGCCGGCAAGCGTGCGTATCCGTTGCCGCTCTACGTCAACACCTGGCTGCGCTACAAGGGCAAGCGCTATCCGGGGCTGGATTATCCGTCCGGCGGTGCGACGGTCAACATGTTCACGCTGTGGCGCGCGGCCACGCCATCGATCGACTTTATCGGCACCGACATCTACACCAACGATTACAACGAATACACCAAGGTCATCGGTCAGTACGCGCGGCCGGACAATCCTGCATGGGTATCGGAAACCGGCTTCGAAGCGGCGACCGCGCCATATCTATTCCATGTGCTGGGGCAGGGTGGGGTAGGTTTTTCGGTATTTGGCATCGACGGCAATCCCGATAGCGACGCCAACCGTGCCGCGATGGCGGCGCATGCGGTCAACTTCAATCTGCTGGCGCCGATGCAGCGCATCATCGCCCAGGCCGCCTTCGACGGCCGGCTGCAGGCGGTGGCCGAGCAACCCGGTGCGCCGCAACGCACGTTGCGCTTCGGCGATTGGCAGGCCAAGATCTCCTTTGGGGCTCCGCTCTGGGGCGATGCCCCGGCGATTCTGCCCGGCAACGACGACCACGCCGGTCGGCTGCTTGTGGCCCAACTGGGGCCGGAGGAATTTTTGGTTACCGGCATGGCTGCACGCATTGAATTTTTCCGCGATGCGGCCGATACCAAGCATGGACAATTGTTGCGCGTGGAGCAGGTGCAGTATGTTGATGGACGCTGGCAGATGGAAAAACAGCTCAACGGCGACCAGACCGACTACGGCCTCAACTTCGGCCGCGTGGATGCAGCGGGCGAGATGCCTGTAGTGCTGCGCGTGCGGGTGGGCAGCTATTGATGTGAGTAAAGTGAGTGCGCGGCGGTGAGACGGGCGTGGTTGGAATCGGTAGGTGGCACATGTGGACCGCGGTTTCTGTCTGCCCGCTCTATTCGCGTCGCAAACGCTCACCACGTGTGCTGGTTGTGGTAAGAGCGAGGTGATTGCCAGCGGCGAGTGCGCTGGTCGGTTAGGGAACCTCTGAACAACGCACTTCAAATGCGCGACACTACACACCTACGTTGAGGAGTCATCCATGCAACTGACGTTCGGTGACGCTGAAGGTTTGGGCAAGCGCAAGCAGACTCGCCGCGAGATCTTCCTGGCCGAGATGGAGCAGGTGGTTCCGTGGAGGCATTTGCTCGGACTGATCGCGCCGCACTATCCGGTGTCGGGGCGGCCTGGTCGACAGCCGTACGCACTGGCGACGATGTTGCGGATTCATTTGCTGCAGCAGTGGTATGCGTTGAGCGATCCGGCGATGGAAGAAGCGTTGCACGAGATCCGGACCTTGCGCCGTTTTGCCCGGCTCGGCGGTTTGGACAATGTTCCCGACGAGACCACGATTCTCAACTTTCGCCGCTTGCTGGAAACCCATGGCCTTGCAGCGCGGATGCTGGAGGCCGTCAACGCGGATCTGGTGCGCAAGGGTCAGAGCCTGCGGTCCGGCACGATCGTCGATGCAACCCTGATCGCTGCGCCCAGTTCGACCAAGAACGCCGACCGCGCGCGCGACCCTGAAATGCATCAGACCAAGAAAGGCAATCAGTGGTATTTCGGGATGAAGGCACCCATCGGCGTGGATGAGTTTTCCGGGCTGGTGCACCACGTCCGTTGTACGGCTGCCAATGTGGCCGATGTCACGGTGACCCACGCATTGCTGCACGGCAAAGAAGACAGTGTGTTCGGCGACAGCGGCTACACCGGTGCGGACAAACGCGAAGAACTGCAGACCTGCAAGGCTGGTTTTTTCATTGCCGCCAAGCGTTCGACGATTCAAGCCATTGGCAACAAACGCGAGCGCCGCCAGGAAGAACGTTGGGAATACTTCAAAGCAAGTGTGCGTGCGAAGGTGGAGCATCCATTCCGCGTGATCAAACGCCAGTTTGGCTACACCAAGGTCCGCTATCGCGGCCTGGCCAAGAACACCGCGCATGTGCTGACCCTGTTCGCACTATCCAATCTGTGGATGGTGCGCCGGCAGTTGCTGCCGGCCAGGGGATAATGCTGCCTGGCGCCAGCCAACGCCGCAAGAAACCGTAGAAATCGTATCGTACGCATCAACTCTGTGCGCTATTGGCACGCAGCAGGCTCGAATTTTAGAGGTCTGGTGCGTTGTTCAGACCTTCCTTAGCAAGCGAGCGTCATCGGTTATTTCGTAGTTTCTGCACCGGAGCCACCATGAGTATCAGCACTATCGCCAGTTCCGGAATGCAGGTTGCCGCGCTGAGTCAGCAGGTGGCCGCCAGAAATGTGGCCCGCCAGCCGGTGGACGGCAGCCCGCGCCAATCGGTTGCGGCCAGCACACAGGTCAACGGCGGAGTTGCGGCCAGCGTGGTAGGCGCCGCATCCGATCCATCGGCACCGGCGAGCGATCTGGTCGAAGGCCTGTCGGCGCGTAATGACTTTCAGGCCAACGCCAACGTGTTGCGGCGCTCCGACGACATGCTTGGCAGCCTGCTGGACGTGTTGAGCTGAGACGCGTCGGGCGCGGCCGGTGTTATGTTCCTTGTGGGTTTGGCCTCCACAGCGCCGCCGCGTGTTCGACACGCAGCGGCGTATATGCGACACGTGTGGCTGATCAGGCATGCGACGGGCGCAGCCGAAAAGTCACATTGCCAAATGGCAGGGGTTGCCCCAACGGATGCGGTGTCGGTAATTGCCCGGCGTTACGCCACGACCTGCCGCATACATCACGCTCTCTGCAACAATGCCTTCAACCGAGCGCCGTCGGGCACGCCCAAGCCGGTGTTGGCATCCCATCCGGTGGACGCGCGGAAGCCACCGTTGTCGCCCGCGACGATGTCGCGGAAGGCGTCCGGTTGCC
This sequence comes from Xanthomonas fragariae, assembly GCF_900183975.1. Classification (NCBI taxonomy): domain Bacteria; kingdom Pseudomonadati; phylum Pseudomonadota; class Gammaproteobacteria; order Lysobacterales; family Lysobacteraceae; genus Xanthomonas; species Xanthomonas fragariae. Next base: position 2,913,285 of record NZ_LT853882.1, on the reverse strand, counting down.
CGTACAGGCGCGGCACCACAAAGCTGGGCTGCGTCTGGTTTACACCGTAGACACGCGCCAGTAACGCCGCCCATAGCGGAGCGGCCGCACTGGTACCGCCCATCACCGCCGGCTGTCCGTTGATGTACAGGTAGTAGCCGGTCTGCGCATCGGCGTTGGCAGCCACATCGGGCACCCCGCGCATGCTCAGTTGCTGGGGCCGATGATGTTCATCGGTCAACAGCAGATCTTTTTGCCAGGCCGGGCGCGCGAAGACTCTGCTTTGCCCGCCGCCACCCTTCGACCACGCCTGTTCGTCGGCGCCGTCTGCCGTGACGGTCAGGCGCGTGCCGCCGCAGGCGAGCACAAACGGGCTGGATGCGGGAAAGCACACATTCAAGCCCGGTTGTCCGTCGCTGGCGCCATCGTCGCCCGCGGCGATGCACACGGTGACGCCCAGTAGTGCGGCTGCCTGAAACGCGCAGTCGTATGCCTTGCGCGACTGAGGCGTCCACTGCGATTCGGTAAATCCCCAGCTGATGGCGATCACGCCGGGGCAATGCTCGGTGTCGTGGATGGCCGCATTAATCGCTTCCAGAAAACCGTTGTCTGTATTGGGGGCGAAGTACACCACCAGCTTGGCGCCCGGTGCAATTGCCCCGGCGATCTGGATATCTATCTGCGCTTCGATATCGGCATTTTCATTGCCGGTACCGAGCGTATTGTCAGCGCCGGGCAGAAGCACATCCACGATGTCCGGCATCGGCAGGCGTAGCTGCGCAAAGTAGGCGGCCATCTGCTCGCGCGCATAGCCGCCGCCCAGCACGATGATGCCGATGCATTGGCCGTGTCCGTCATGCTCGGGGAAGCCGTACAACTGCGCCAGCTGCGGGGGTGTGTATTGCACGGTCGGACCGTGGCCACTAGCGATGGACGAGGGCGATGCGGGGGTTGATGGTGCGGGCGCCGGTGTCGGTGCATTTGGCAAGGTCTGCGCCTGTGGACGCGCATCCAGCCCGAGCACGGCGGTGACGATGCCATCGAGCGCCTGCGGAATCGACACCGGGCCGGTGCGGCCGCGATAACGCATCGCGCCATGCACGTACTCACGCAAGCTAACCTGAAACGCCGCCTCGCACTGCTGCACGGTTCCTTCCAGGATCACATTGCCGCTGTTTGCATGGGCGCGCTCGACCTTCAATCCATAGCTGGCCGCGAAGTCGGCAACCGCCTGTAGATCCGCCGCACTGGCAGCGAAGCGCTCGCTGAACTCTGCGCGCGAAAACGCAACCGGCATGGTGTTGGCCGGCAGTTGCAGCAGCACGGCGGCAGCGGCATTCAATGCCGGCATACGCACTGTCAGCAGCACTCGCAGCCGCTCATCCACCGGCGGTGGTCCGGCCTCGACACTGGACGGCGTGGTGTGGCGCTCACTGCCAGCGAGAATCGTATGCATGCGATGTGGAACTCCATCAATAGTGAGAGGGACGCGATATGTACGCGTGTGCGATTGCACATGTTGCGTGTTGTGCTGTAAGAGGACGCCACGATAGCCTGTCCACCAACAACAGCACAGCACTGGCGCATTGAACACCATGTCGTGCCTGGATGGGTCGCTGTTGACGCCCGTGACCGATTACGATGCGAAGCGATGCTGCGTCGATCCGTGTGGACCACACCAGCTGCGTCGTACCAGCAAGTTTGCGCAGCAACATCAGCATGACGTGCGCCAGTCAGACCCTGCGACAGCGTGATGCGGAGCGCTCATAACCGGCCTGGCATCGCTGCATGCACAAAAAAGCGATTGGCGCGCTGGGGGCTTGGTTGTGTGCAGAGTTCCGCATGCGCGCCAAACGGCTGTCACAAGACGCGGCGCGCGCAGTCGCGCAGGATGCCGGGTAGATCATTTGAGGGCGCAACTATGGACCGTAGAACCTTTCTGCATCAGGGCATGGCGGCGGCTGCGGCAGTCGGCACCGGTGCCGCGATGGCGGCGTCGGCCACGGCTACGCTTGCAAACACACCGCCAGCGCCCGTACTCCCACGCTTGGAACCATTGCCCGCGGCTGCGCATGCCGGTAGCAAGCTCTGCAGCTTTCGGCATCTGCAGCAGGACTGGACCGTCTACGAGCATCTCGACCACCCGCAAGGCCAGCTCACGTTGTGGACCGACAGCGGCATGCTGCGGCTGGACAAGCGCACCGAGCCGGCATATCCAGCCGAGAGCAAGCCATATTTCGGCATGCCACTGGCCGAGGTGGCGATGGCCGAGGCCGATCTGCTCGCCGACCGTCTGCTGCGCGATGGCGACCCGGACGAGGCACAGGTGCGCGACGTGGCGCCGCCGCCGGCCTCGTTGCTCGACCCCAAGGACAATGGCGGGCGCTGGCCGTGGACCACCTTCGTCGGCACCCGTGAAGGTCTGGACACCATGCCCATCCTGCCCAACGGCCGCAGCCGCACGTCGCGCCCGGAGCATGCGTTTGCCGAGTTAGGCGAAGAGGCGCTGATCAAGCGGCGCGAGGAAGGCATGCTCGGCGGCTGGATGCCTGCGGTGCGCAAGGTGATGCGCCGCGAGGGTCACGCCGACACCTGGTACGACGTGCTGGTGTTTGCCGATGTGCGTGCCAATGATCGCTTTGTGGTGCAGACCTGGCACAGCACGATGCAGGTACGCGGCGGCGAGATCGTCGCAGTGCATTACACGCACAGTTACCCGGCATTTGCGCCGTCGCGCACCGCCGCTACCGCAGAACAATTCTATGCGGCGTTGATTGATTTCACGGCGTATTGGCAGCAAGCCTTGGACGGCACCGTGCAGGCGCAATTGCCCGATGCCAGCTGGAACGACATGGCGCAGTTTGCGTTCGCGCGCGAGTTGGTGGTGCGGCCCGGTGGCCACTACCCTAAATACGGTGCGGTTGAGCGCGACTATTACGGCAACGAGTACGACGGCTTTCAGGACACCTTCACCAGTTCGTTCTACGCCAATCTGGAGTGGGGCCGCTTCGCGCAGGCCGCCGCGGTGCTCGACAATTATTTCGATGCGTTCGTGCAGGACGATGGCTTGCCGAACATGCGCGGGCCAGAGGTTGGGCAGTGCGGGCTGACCTTGTCGCTACTGGCGCGCTATCTGCGCTACACCGGTGATGCAGTGCGGTTGCGTCGTTTGCTGCCCAAGATCGCGGCAACCGCGCAGGTGCTGTGTGAGCTGCACGACCAGGCTTTGGCATTGCCGCGCAGCGCGCATGGTCATGGCCTGCTGCACGGCTGGAACGAATCGGATGCCTGTCTGTTTCCCGATCCATCGCTATGGTGGAAACCGTATTACGCCAACAGCGCGCTGGCGATCCGCGGTTGGGAAGACATCGCGCAAGTGTGGAGCACGCTCGGCGGCGCCGCGGGCTTGGCAACGGACTGGCATCGCCGCGCAAAGCAGTTGCGTGCGGGCCTGCAGACCAGCTTGCGCGCCAACGTGCGCCGCGATCTGTCGCCACCGTACGTCGGCCCATTGCCCGGCACCAAGCTGACCTTCCGCCAATCACTGCAGCAGGAAAAGCCCAGCGAACAGCAATGGCCGCATCGCGCATATGCCGAGCTGTTGCAGGCCGACGTGTTGCCGGATGAGTTGGCCAACCTGGTCATCGATTGTCTGCGCGGGCATGGCGGCACCAGTCTCGGCGTGGTGGCCAATATCGGGCCGCCGGAACCAGGCAGCCGCGATCTGCTCGGGTTTATTTCCTACGGTTATGCGCAACAGCTATTGCGGCTGGATCGCATCGAAGAGTATCTGTTGTTTGTCTACGCGCACCGTTACCAGGTGCATACGCGCGGCAGCTGGACGGCCGGCGAGGTCAGCGGCATCACCGGCGGCATGCCGTTGTTCTGCATCCCGGCGCAGATGACCATTCCGCTGCTGCTGCGCTGGATGCTGGTCAGCGACGACAGCGCGGGCGAGCAGTTGTATCTTGCGCGCGCTGTGCCGCGTGCATGGTTGGGCAGCGGCGCAGCAGTGGGTATCAGTGCCGCGCCCACCCGCTGGGGCAATGTCACGCTGACGTTGTGCACAGATAGAGATGCACGCCGCATCGACGCCGATGTGCAGCTGCCGGAACAGGTACCCAAACGCACGTGGCTGACGCTGCGCACGCCGGCCGGCACGCGGCTGGATCGCGTGCTCATCGACGGTAGGCCCGCGCGCCCACAAGGCCCGCATGCAGATCGCGTAGCGTTGCCGGGTCGTGCTGCAGTGGTGAGGGTGCAGGCGTGGTATGTGTGATGGCATCTGCACGCTGATCATCGGACGTCGCTGTGCTTCCATCGCCAAACGCCGATAAAGCAAGGTTCCCGTTTTTTTACAGGTGCTGAGTTTCCAACGACGTGCACTGCCTTGCCGACGTATCTCGCCAGTGAACGACCTTGTTCTACATCTACATCTACATCTGGCGCGCCCAGGCGGGCAAACAGGCGCAAGCATGTGAATTTCCGCACGTAGCCCGACTAAATTCGTCAAGACCGCATCCTGGCCTTGTCGCACACTTTTTCGCGTTGCCCGTCAGTCATCGGGCACGTGCTCTCAGGAGGGAGTAGCGTTTTCTCTTTTGTTGACGAATGTCGTCGATGCGGCGTGTTGGTGTCGTCGTTATTTTCGTCATCAATCTCTCATCTTCGCGCTGTGGTGGTGTAGGTCGACCGTGCGCGGAAGTGGTCCGTACCCCTGTGAAAGCACGAGGACTACCTATGTTGCCCAGCTGCTCCGCTGTTCTAACGAAGTGCATTGCTTTGCAGACCACCACGCTGGCCAGCGCGATGATTATCGCGTTGGCGCTTACGGCATTGCCGGTTGCCGGTTGCCGCGCAGCAGCGCGCCGACAGCGCGGACGAGGCAACCCAGACCCTGGATCAGGTCAATGTCACCGGCACCCATTTGCGACGCGTGGATGTCGAGACTGCCAGTCCGGTGGTCGTCATCGACCGGCAGCGGATTGAGGACAGCGGCCAGAACACGCTAGGCCAATTGCTGCAGCGCTTGCCGATGATGGCCGGCTTCATGTCCGGCCCCGCGCTCAACTCCGGTTTCAGCCATGGCCGCGCGCTAGTGTCATTGCGCAATCTCGGGCCGGAGCGCACCTTGGTGTTGGTCAACGGCCATCGCATGTCCGGCCCCGCCAGCAGCGTTGCATCGGCGCAGGGGGTGGATGTCAACGCGATTCCCGCATCAATGGTGGAGCGGGTGGAAGTGCTCACCGATGGCGCCTCGTCGGTGTATGGGTCCGACGCGATCGGCGGTGTGGTCAATATCATTCTCAAGGACAGGTACGACCACTTTGCGGCGACGGTGGATTACGCGCAGAGCACGCATGGCGACGCGAATCGCCGCACGCTCGGGGTGGAATGGGGCAAGACCTGGGACCGCGGTGGGGTGATCCTCGGGCTCAGCCGCAATTCGATGAATCCGGTGTTCAATCGCGACCGCGAGTATGCGGCAAAAGCGGTGGAATACCTCGATGGTCAGGTCAGTGAGATTCGCGGCAGCAACACCCGTGCATTCCTGACCGATGGACGTCGATTGACTCCGGCCGATGGCGTGCCGCCCGGTCCGGTGGGCGAAGATGCATTCCGCCCCTACCAACCCGCCACCGATAGCTACAACATCTACGACGCGCAGTATCTGATTACGCCGATCGAGCACACTAATGCCTCGCTGCACGGCAGTTTCGATTTCACCCCGAACGTGCAGGGCTACATGGACGTGTTCTGGACGCGCAGCAAGACCAACTCGCGGTTGGATGCGTTCGACATTGAAATGCAGCACGCGGCCGACAACTACTATAACCCGTTCGGTGATCAGTTGGACCGCTACTTTTTGCGCTCCACGCAGGCCAATATGCATGTTTACACTGCGACGATGTTCCAGACCAACGTCGTGGCTGGCCTGCGCGGTCGCGTGCAGGGCAGCAGTTGGCAATGGGATGCGGCGGCAGGCGACGCGCGTTACAAGGACACACTGGTGCGCACCGGGTTTTCGATTACCTCGGCGTTGAACAATGCAGTGGGTGCGTCGTTTCTGGACAGCGACGGGGTGGTCAAATGCGGGGCGCCGGGTGCGGTGATCGCCGGCTGTACGCCGATCAATATCTCCAATCCCAACGACCCGGCCACCATCGCGGCGCTGCGTGGTACCCAGCGGCCGGTGGATCTGATCGACGAGAGCCAGATGCGGTTTGTCGATATCAGTGCCAATGGCGATCTGTTCAAGCTGCCCGCCGGCGCTGTGCAGGCCGCCGTCGATTTGGTCTCTCGCACCAACAAGTTCGCGCAAGGCACCAGCAGCGAGGTGGCCGCCGCCAATGCTGATGGCAATTGCGACTACGACGATGGCTGCATCCTCAAACAAGGACGCGACGAGTCGGTCAGGGAAGCTTATGCAGAACTGCTGGTGCCGTTGCTGAAGAATGCGCCGTTTGCCGATAGCTTGAACTTGAATCTGGGCTCGCGTTATTCCAAATACGACGCCTGGCGCAACACTACCAATAGCAAGATCGCCATCGAATGGCGGCCGATCGCCAACCTGCTTGTGCGTGCCACCGGCTCGCAAGTGTTTCGTGCGCCGGCATTGGGTGATCTGTATGGCTCGCCGTATAACAAGGTGATCGATGACACCGGCAATTTTCAGGATCCTTGCCAGGGCTATACCGGTGCTACCAATCCGGCTTGCGCCAACGTGCCCAACGATGGCAGCTTTACCAACACCGCACAGTTCAATGCAGTGACTTCCGGTGCTAACAATGTCGACTTTCAGCTCAAGCCCGAGCGTGGCCGCTCCTATAACTTGGGGATCGTGTATGACCCGGACCAGGTGCGTGGGTTGTCGCTCAACTTGGACAGCTGGCGCGTTGTGCTGGACGACATGTTGTCCAGCACCAGTGTGCAGCAGGTGGTCGACGATTGCTTCAAAGGACGCAACGCCGCGTTCTGCCCTTTGATTCAGCGTGATGCGGCCGGCCAGTTGACGCATGTGTCGGTGCCGTTCGCCTACAACAGCGGCAAGGTGGATGCCCGCGGCTACGATACCGGTATCCACTACACATTGGCCGGCACCACCTGGGGCGATTTTGCGGCGGGGCTGGATACGACCTTCTTTTCCAGCTATCGCTTCGCTGGCGACGCGCATAACTATGTCGGTGAAAATTCCAGCTGGGGCAATATGCCGCGCTGGCGCGCGGTGGCCAATCTGGCCTGGGATAATGGGCCTTGGCATGCGAGTTGGAGCGCGCGCTATGTGGGCCGCACCGTCAATGGTAGCCAGCACGAAGATTACTGCGACGATACCAACGCAGATGGCAGTTGCCCTTATGTCCCGATCGGGTCGGTGGTCTACCACGACGCCTCGTTAAGCCGGAAGATTCCATCGCTGCACAGCACGCTCGCTCTGGGTGCGGACAACCTGGGCAATCGTAAGCCGCCGCGGTTTTACAGCTACTCCAATGCGGCCAATACCGAAGCGTCTACATATGACACGTTGGGCCGTAACTTCTGGGGCCGCTTGCGGGTGGAGTTTTGAGCGACGCTGTAGTGGGTGGGTTAGTTCGCGGTCGAGATCTGCGCCGATGGTTGTACTGCGGTGGAGTGCGCGCGCGATCACTACGGCACTCGTTTTGCTCCGCCGTGCTTGGCGTCACGGCAACCGTCGCCGGTGCAGACGGCGATGGCGAAGGATGTCTGTTCGTCGAGCTGGCTGCGGTGCGCTGGGGAGTGCTGCGCGTGTTTATCGCGCGATGATTGCCGACGCTGGCGTTGATCGGCTGGCCTCGTACTTTCTAAATTAGTCGCCCCTTAAAAAACCCCAACCACCCAACGACCGCAAGGCCTTGATGTCTGCACCAGCGTGCCAAAACTACCAGTGCTCGCTACGCTGAAGGCTGGTTTCTTGCAATTTGCGCCCATGCGTACGCGCCGTCCTGCTGCCGAAGACAGACCCGCAAGAATTCCAAGAACTCCTGATGGCGGCGCTTGGGCTTGCATTGCACAAGTACAGTGTCATTGGACCACGCCAAGCGCCGCGAACACCGTGGTGGTCACGCTTTACAGGACTTGCAGCAGCATGTGCTCGGATAGCACGAAATTCTCCAGCCTGACGCTGGTGAACAGCGACGCGTTGTTTTCGTCTTCTCCTCGCATGCTGCCATCAATCCTTATCCAACAATGCGTCCATGGTCGGCAGCAGCAACGCCTGCTGCGTCGATAGGTGTTTCAACGGCCTGCTAACAAGAACGACCGCCACGTCATTCGCAGCACGTGAAGAGCTGCGGGTGAAGTACCGACTGCCCACCCGCAGCGAGCGCGTTCGCCAACGATTGGAAGGCTTCGCGTTGTGCAGGCCGCTTCGCAGGTGGACCGGTCAAAATCCGCGGTATGGCACCCGTCAACTTCAAGCCGGGCTCATCCGGCACAAACTGGTCTCTCCCTCGAGAGCAACATCCACCTAGCCAGATCTGGGAGCAGGCTGCAGCCAGCACTAGTACGGGCGACAGTAAGCCGCCGCTTCCACGGCCGCTGCCCAAACGGCGACGGGTAGAGCAGGAGGAGCCTGGGACGACGCCGCAACGCAAGGCGCCCGTGCATGTGCGACCCGGAGTACGTGGCAGCGCATGGCACGGGCGCGACCAGCAGCAGCCGGCGACACACTCGCACCGGCGCAATGATCCCATCGACTGGCGCAATACCACGCCCGGGCGGCGCCCGGACAAAATGCCCGCTGACGCCAGTGCCGCGTCGTTGCATCGGCGGCCACAGCGGCCAACGCATGGCTTGGAGCGGACGAAGGATTTTTGCCTGACTGAACAAAAGCACGATCGGGCGGCAAAGAAACGGCCGCGGGAAGAGCAAGAGGCATATCGGCGGTCCCCACAACGGCCAAGGCATGGTGTGGAGCTGACGACAGAGAAGCTCTGCGTGACCGAAAAAACGCTCAATCGGGAGGCCAAAGAGCGGCTGCGGGAAGAGCGAGAGCGGTCTCGGCAACAGTTGAATGCGCACAGCTGGATGGGGCAGCAGCACAACGCTCTGCTGTGCGTCGCCATGGCGCGGGACAACGAGTTGGCGCGTCGTATGGATTGCAAGTTGGCCCTACCCTTTCTGGATAGGAGCGACAGCGCGGAAGCCAATGCGCAGTGGCTCGACAAATATCTTCAAATGCTTGCCAATGCAAGGCGGGCCGCAGGTGTAACGCAACACGATCTTGGCGATCTTGATCGTTGCACCGACCTCGCGGCGCAGTATCTCTCCGAGACCGGTTGGTTCGACCGTGCACCGCTGAAACAGCTAGCCCATGTGGGCAACAAGTTGAGCAAGCATCCGGACCAGCCGGCGTGTATGGAGGCAATCGGGTGGATCGCCGCACAGGTGGGGCAAGCCGATGGTCGGTTGGGTCTGGCTGGCCGCGAACTGGCTCTGTTACTGAACGCTTTTGCCAAGAACACCAACAGCGGCAGGTGCGAACGCGCGGCGGCTCGTCTGGCACGTTACCTGCTGCGTGAACATCGGGCCCGGCAGTCTTTGAACGAGCAGGGCATCAGTCTGGCACTCAATGCCTTCAGCAAGTGGTTCGATCACCCGGACTGCCAGTCCATGGCGCACTCGCTCGCCGCGCGGCTGGCCGACGATCGCGGCGTGTGCAACGCCCTCAAAGCGCAAGAAGTGACCAACGTATTGAACGCACTGAGCAAATGGCCCGACACGCCGGTGTGCAAGAAGGTCGCCAGCATTCTGGCCTCGCGCTTGGCCAACAATCCCCGTTTGCGCAACGCCCTCGACCCGCAAGGCGTGGCAAACGCGTTGAACGCACTGAGCAAATGGCCCGACACGCCGGACTGCCAGGCCGCCGCCAACGCGCTGACCCGGCGGCTGGTCGACAACGATCCCCGTTTGCGCAACGCTCTCAACCCGCAAGAAGTGGCCAACGCGTTGAACGCCCTGAGCAAATGGCCCGACACGCCGGACTGCGAGGCGGCCGCCCGCGCGTTGGCCTGGCGGCTGGTCGACGACGATCCCCGTTTGCGCAACGCGCTCGACCCGCAACACGTGGCCAGCGCGCTCAACGCCCTGAGCAAATGGCCCGACACGCCAGTCTGCAAGTCCGCCGCTCGCGCGCTCGCCCTGCGGCTGGCCGACGAGCGCGATTTGCGCAATAGCCTCAATCCGCAGGAAGTGGCCAACGCGCTCAACGCCCTGAGCAAATGGCCCGACACGCCGCGCTGCAAGACCGCCGCCGCCGCGCTGGCCCCGCGGCTGGCCGACGATGCCGATTTGCGCAATAGCCTCAATCCGCAAGAAGTGGCCAACGCGCTCAACGCCCTGAGCAAGTGGCCCGACACCCCGGACTGCAAAGCCGCTGCCACCGCGCTGGCCCCGCGGCTGGCCAACGATGCCGGTTTGCGCAACGCCCTCAATCCGCAAGAAGTGGCCAACGCGTTGAACGCCCTGAGCAAATGGCCCGACACGCCGGACTGCAAGACCGCCGCCACCGCGCTGGCCCCGCGGCTGGTCGACGAGCGCGGTTTGCGCAACGCCCTCAACCCGCAACACGTGGCTAACGTGTCTAACGCACTGAGCAAATGGCCCGACACGCGGGACTGCGAGACCGCCGCCAACGCACTGGCCTTGCGGCTGGCCGACGATGCCGGTTTGCGCAACGCCCTCAACCCGCAAGAAGTGACCAGCGCGCTCAACGCCCTGAGCAAATGGCCCGGACGCGCGAGCTGCGAAAAGGCCATCGACGCCTTGGCCAGGCGGCTGGCTGCAGACCACGATGTGCGACACGCCCTGGGAGCACAGGACGTGGCCTTGTCGCTCAATGCGCTGAGCAATTCGCTCGCAGAGGTGGCCTGTCGACAAGCAGCGCTACTGCTCGCCGAGCGCCCAGGCTCGGCCGAGTTGCCGTGGCAGCAGTTCGACATGCTCGGGCTCGCCCAGTTGGGCAACGCGCTGTCCCGTCTGCGGCACCTGGACGATGAACAATTCCAAACCTTGGGCAGCGACAAACTGAAGGCACTGGCCGGGCACCTGGAGCTGCACCGCGCGCGTTTTGAGTCCGCCTCGGTCTCGGAGATCGGGCTGATCTTCAAGGCCTTTTCATCGGCGCAGCTTCAGCGCCAGATGCGTCCGCTGGCGCAACCGGCACTCGAGCGGGTTGCCGCGCTCATGCACGAGGATGGATTACGCGCAACGAACCTCGAGGGGCTAGGCAATCTGTGCATGGGCCTGCTGCCGCTGATCCGCAGTCCGGAGCTGACCCCTCGCCATCGCAGTCACGCCCTGAGCGTATTCAACACGTTGCAGCCGATCGTAGAGCGCAAGATCGCCTTGTACCTCACGGTCGGTGGCTCACCTGCATCGGCTCAGACCGAACAGCACGCCACACGTTGCCCGGCGTTGACGTTCTTCCAGGTGCTCAAGGCCTATGCGGTGGTGAGTCGGCAATGGAAGCCGCGCCACGTCCAAGGCGCGCGCCAGGAACTGCACCAGCGCCGCGAGCAGCTGGCGCAATGGGTCGACCAGACGCTCGAGCGCACGCGCGAGGCCATCGAGGCGGACCTCGGCGAGATGAGCTGGAACCTGATCGCGCAGATCGAGGCGGGCGACCAGGTGTTCGACGCCCTGGACCGGCGCATGGCCAAGGAGGCGCCAAGGATCGCGCAGGCCCATCCACCGAGCCGCTTCGACCTGGGCGCTGGGCGCCTGGGCATGCGTTCGGCACCCGGCCAGCCCGTCGCGCCGGCACCCGGCACCGGCAGCACGACCCACATCGTGGTCGATCTGCGTGGCAAGCAAGTGTCGACCAACGCGACCGAGACGGACAAGCCTTACTCGCTGTTCACGCGGCTGACGGGCCTGCCGCTGGTGGAGGTTCAGCTGCCGGGATCGATTTCAACGTTCATGCTCGCGCGCACGCTCACCTACCAGGGCCAGCCCTGGCGCTTCGACATGTTCGGCGGCAGCCGCGCCACGCGCGGCCACCTGAGCCGCCCCTCCGACCTGCTGTCCGGCGCATCTGCATCGCCGTCGCTGCTGCCGGCGATCCGCTATGCCGACACCGTCCCGGGCAGCAGCCTGATGAAGCTCATCACCAAGCTCGCCCCGCAGCGCGAGGACTGGTCGCGCATGCAGCGCTCGCTGCTGGAGATGGTGCCAAGCGACCACGTCGTGGAGGGCACGCTGCGCCTGGGCTTTTTCGACGACGTCAGCGGCCCTGCGCACCCATTCAAGCCCACAGCACCCGACGGGCGCCCCCTGGCGCTGTGCCCCAACGATGGCTGCGGCTTTCTGAAGCTGGAGGTGGCCCAGCGCATCCCTGCCTTCCGTGCGTACTTCTCCGCCTGGGAAGCGGTGCAGGCCGGCCGGGCTAGCCAAGCCCAGCGCGACCTTCTGGCCAAGGACAAGGGACCCACGCGGCTGGCACCACAGGCGCTGCAGCACTTCCCACGCGACCAGGCGGCGCTGCAGGAGGCGCACGAAGCGATGCAGCGCCGGCTGCAGGCGCTGCCGCCCGAGCTGAGCCAACTGGTGCTGTACGAGCTGGCCACCAGCGGCGGCTACGAGGGCCAGAGAGTCCGGGCGGTGCCCTCCGCCGACAACCAGGTGCACCTGCCGCGCGAGCGCAGCCAGGCCTTCGACGCCGCCGGCGGCGCCTTGCTGATCGGCAAGCCGCCTTACGACAAGGAGAACCTGCTGCCGGTGCCGCAGGAGTATGTCGCTACCGCGGCGCAAGGCGATGCCACGGCCGAATTCCTCTCGCAGTGCTTCGGCATCCAGTACAGCTACACCGGCTTCGACGACAGCGCGGGCGACGCTGCTGGCAGCGACCCGGCGATGCTGCACAGCAAGGGCATGCTCATCGTAGTGCCGGCGCAGAACTGGCCGGCGCAGTTCGCGGACGTGGACCTGGCCTGCTCCAAGGAAGATCTCAAAACCCTGTCGCGCTGGACCGCCGGACGCGACCGCAGTGCCGTGCCGCAGGACATGCTCAGCACCGGCAGCCTGCGGCTCAAGGACATCGTGGAACCCGGGCGTATGGGCGCACTGCCGATCCCGGAGCTGCGCAAGCGCAACATGGACACCGACGGTGACGATGCGTTCGTGTACGCGGGCTACCCCAGGCTGGCGGAGCTGATCGCGCGCGAGATGGACGATCGTGCGGCGCGGCGCGGCCAGCCACGCTCTTTCAAGCCGCCGAAGACGGCCACGCCGGCCATCGACCCAGACAGCGGCCACTACCAGGCCGGGCGGCTGTCCGAGATCATGTCGCTGCAGCGTGGCGGCCAGATCATGGGCGCGGCCAGCACCCTGGCGGCGCGCTTCATGGCGCAGCCCGACCAGCTGCGCAAGGCGATGGCGCGCAAGATGATGTTCGGTACGTACGACGGCATCGAGCGCGACCTGCGCAACGGCTTGCGCCAGGTACTCGACGGCGAGACCACAGATCGCGAGGTGTTGTTGGCGCAACTGCGCGCCCAGGCGCACGAAGCGATCAGCCGCGCCCACATGCCCGAGGCGCGTGAAGTGGCCGAACTGCTGCACGCGCAGCTGCTTGAGCTCGAACTGGCAACGGCTCGCTCAGCCGAGGCGCCAGGCTTGCCCGACGCACTGGCTTCAGCCGAGGCGCCAGGCCTGCCCGACGCGCCGGCTTCAGCCGAGACGCCGCGCCTGCCCGACGCGCTGGCTGAGGCGTTCCCAACGCTCGCCCGGGCCTACATGGCTGCGCCTGATGCCGACGCACGTCTGCGCGCCATCCTCGACAACTACCCGGTGTGCCTGTTATCGCACGCACAGTTCCCGGAGGGGCAACCGGGGTTCATCCCCAACGAGCCGGAACTGAGCATGCGCAACCTCTTCACCATCGCCATCAAGGTGGGCACCGATGCGCTGAAATCCGACACCGGCACAGCGCTGTTCGCCAAGATCGTGGAGTCTTGCGAACGCTCCGAGCGAGCGTTCGCCGAGCGGGTACGCAGCGTGCCCTACGGCAAGACGACTGCCCGGGCCATGCACGAGGGCCGCTTCGACGCCGAGCAGACCAAGGTGCTGCTGCAGAACATGCCGACGATGGCGGCGGGCGTCATGCAAGACGCGCTGCACTCGCTGCAGCAGGCAGGCCTGATCGACCCGCCGCCCCCGCCGGCCGAGCGCCTGCGCGCCGTGCAGCACGAGGACATCGTGCGTGCGGCCGAGGCCCTGCGGACACGCGCCGGCGAGATGGAGCCCGTAATCACCAAAATGCTGATCGGCGCCGCCAAGCTCCATGGTGGGCACCTGGAGGGAATGGGCCATAAATTCAAATCGCCCGGCTCGCTGGCGGAAAAATTCAGACAGCAGATTGCTTTGAAACACAAGACCCTGGAAGAAGCGGCCGCTTGCATCAACGACGCGCTGCGCTACAGCGTGGTATTGGAGCCGCAGCACTTCACCGTCGGCCTGCGCGGCGTGCTGGCCTCACTGGACAATCAAGGCCATGTGCGCGTCAAGCTGCTCAACCTGTTCACGCGGCATAGGCAGGCATTCAAGGCAGTCAACGTCACGCTGCGCAGCCCGGAAGGCGCGCTGTGGGAGATCCAGTTCCACACGCCGGACACCTTCAAGCTCAAGGAGGAATTCCACGACCTGTACAAGGAAAGCTTTGCGCTGCAGCTTGAGAGCGCCTCACAGGTCGATCAGCACCAACTGCAGGCGTCTGCGCAGGCGGCCTTCAGCGGCGTGAATGCGCCGCCGGGCTGCGAGGAGATCGACGATTGGAAATAGCCCTGCCTTGATTCGCCATTGGCGTGGCGGTTTCCGACAGCCCGCTCGGCCCGTGGACCGATGCCCATCCGCAAGGGCCGGTGGTGTCGCAGTCGGTGTCCGGCAGCAACGATATCCAGAACATCGACCCGACCGTATTGGTGGACGACGACGGGCGCGTGTATCTGTAATGGGGCACGTTCGGTGCGTTGTCGCGATATGGTCAGCTTCAAGGGCGTGCTGGTGCGGGTGGACACGCTCGACGGCTATTTCGAAGCGCCCTGGCTATTCAAGCGCAACGGCACCTATTACCTGGCATATGCGGCCAACAACGCCGGCAGCACTTCCGCATGCACGCCCACGCTCTACCACGTGTGTATCGCCTATGCGTGCGCATCGACGCCGCTCGGCCCGTGGACCTGTCGCGGCGTCGTGCTGCCGCCGGTGTCCTCGACCATCTCGCATCCGGGCATCGTGGGCTTCAACACGCAGTGGTATCTGGTTTACCACACCGCCGATGCGCAGGGCGGCGGGCATTTCCGCCGCAGCGTGGCGATCGATCGCCTGGAGTGGGAAGACAGCACGCAACCGGCGCGCATTCGCACCGTCGCACCCACCCGGCGCGTGCAGCCGCCTACACCACCGCAACGCAATCAGGCCGCTGCCGCCTACGTCACCGCCTCCAATGGCCCGGAGATTCCGGTGCAGTATTGGATGGCCGCGCTCAACGACGGCATCGTCAAAGCCAATCCGCTGCCGCCGCAAATGTGGGGAAGCTGGACGCCGGACAATCCACCGCAGAAGTGGATTCAATATAGCTGGGCGCAGCCGGTGACCCTGGACCGTACCCGCATCGTGCTCTGGGCCGATCAGCCGGCCGGTGCTGACACTGGCGTGGCGCCGCCTGCGCGCTGGCATCTGGAGTATCGGCAAGGCAGGCAGTGGCATCCGGCGCAGCCGACCGACAGCTACGGCACACGCACCGATCGTTATGAGGCGGTGTCGTTCGCGCCGGTGATAACGCGCTGCGTACGCGTGGTGCTAAATGCCTCCGGCGCCGGAACGCATTACGCCGGGCTCGCAGTGCAGGAATGGGAAATGCTGGCGCCGCAGCCGCAATGTTTGCCGGCCGCTAGTGCTGCCGACAGCACGCGCTGCGATGTGGCTTGGAGTGGCTAACAAAACGACTGCGTAGCCGTCAGGCGGGCGCGGTCGGTACCGGGTATCGGCATGTACCACGCGTACACTGCGGTTCCCCGATGGCGGTTTGGTTTGCAGCAGCGCTATCGTGTGATCGAAAATATCTACGTGGGCCCACAAGGCTCGCGTATACCGAAGAGTTTCACCATCGCGACGCCGTTGCTGAGCGGGCTGTGGTTTGCGGTCGCGTCGATCGATGGCATGGGGACCAGCAATCGCTCGCGCGCCTTCCACGATGTCGCCTGGCGCAACCTCAAGGACGCCGGCCTGCCGGATCGCATCGCGCCTGGCACAAGGCCGCCGCCGCGCACTATCCTTGGTACGACATCGATGGCGGGGTCTATGCAACCTGCAATCACCACGTAGCAGCGCGCCTGATTGCGGACTGGATCGCGAGGCAAGGCATCGGCGTACGCTCGTTCACTTGCGAACCATGCTGTTTTCCGCATGCGCTGTCGACAAATGCGACAAGACGTGGCGCGTGCGCACAGGCACATTGTGACCGACTGATGAAATTGGAGCGTATATGCGACTCCAGTGCGAAACCAACATCCGTTCTGACAACGTGCGTCGCAAGTTGTCTGCGTAGCTACAGCATGGCCGTGGCGAGAGGTGTCGTTGCGTGCGCGTCTGCCATCCATCTTGACCTGCGCTGGCGTACGCCGGCACGGGCGTGCGTTGCCTATCGTTTGTCTGCCATACAAATCAGGAGCCCTGAATGCCGATGTTGCTGTTGCCTTTCTCCCGGACCACTGAGGTGACCACGCGCCCGGTGCCGAGCATGCTCACCACCGCGCTCCTGTTGGCGCTGTCTGCAGCTGCGGCCGCGCCCGTGTCTGCGCAGCAGGCGACCCAAAGCGGCGATGCGACGCAAACGCTGAATAATGTAGTCGTCACTGGCTCGCGCTTGCGCCGTGTGGATACAGAAACCGCCAACCCGGTCGTCACCGTCAGCCAGGAGCAGATTGCCGCGACCGGCAAGGCCACGGTCGGCGATCTGCTGCAGGAACTGCCATCCATCGCCGGTAACGCCACCAACCCGTACACCAATAACGGCGGCGGCACCGGTGCCTCGGCGATTTCACTGCGCGGGCTGGGCGAAAAACGCACGTTGGTGCTGGTCAACGGCATCCGGCTCGCCTACAACGACGTCAACGCGATTCCGTCCAGCATGATCGAGCGCATCGAGGTGCTGAGCGATGGCGCTTCTGCGGTGTACGGCTCCGATGCGATCGGCGGCGTGGTCAACTTCATCCTGCGCACGCACTTGGACGGCGTGCAGTTCAGTAGCGACTTCGGTACCAGTAGCGAAGGCGACGGCAACCGACGCAACTTCACCATGACCTCCGGCAAGACCTGGGAGCACGGGAGCCTGATCGGTGGCCTGTCACATCACAACATCGACCCGGTAGCGGCAGCGGCGCGCGACTATTCCAAAGACGCGCTGGCGCTGACCGATGGCCAGCCGGTGAAACAGGGTTCCTCGGCCACGCCCACCGGCGCAGTCAACTTCAACGATGGCTCCGACCAGTCTAGGCAGCTTGCGCAGTCCAATGGCTGCGGGCGCGTCAGCCTCAATAGTGGCGTCAGTGGGCGTGCCGACCAGGGTGATTTCCACTGCTACAACGCCAGTGCTGATGCCTACAATTACCAGCCGTTCAACCTGCTGCAGACCCCGCAAAAACGCACCAATGCCTTTGTGCTGGGCACGTATCGCTTCAACGACAGCGTGGAGGGTTACCTCAACACGTGGTTCAGTAAAACCGAATCCGCCTCGATCATCGCGCCGAGTCCGATCTTCTCCAACGGCGACAACATCCTGGTCTCGGCGCAGAGTTACTACAATCCATTCGGCGTCGACTTCGGCACCGACCGCACCACCGGCACGTCCTACAACGACCTCAATACGCGCGCCACCGTGCTTGGCAATCGCACTTATCAATACGCCACCTACAACTTTCAGATCAGCCCCGGAGTGCGCGGTCGATTCGGCGACAGTTCCTGGCAGTGGGACGCCAACTTCAACTACGGCAAGGTCAAACAGAAGTCGATCAACAACGGCTTTCTCGACTATGCCGCGTTCAATCAGGCGACCGGTCCCTCGTTCCTTGACAGCGATGGCGTGGTCAAGTGCGGCAGTGCGGGCGCGGCGGTTGCCGGTTGCACACCGCTGAATTTCTTCAACCTCAACGATAGCAGCAACCTGTCAACCTTGCAGGGCATGGTGGTCAACCCAATCGTGACCAGCGTGTATACCGTCAAGCAATTCGAAGCCAACGCCAACGGCACGTTGTTTGAATTGCCGGCCGGTGCGGCTAGCCTGGCGGCGGGTATTTCGTATCGTAAAGAACGCTCCACCACCGCATCCGACCAGCTATGGGCCGGCGATGAAAACGGCCTGTGCGGCGTGATCGAATTCTGCTCATCCGCCTTGAGTGGCAGTTTCGATGTCAAGGAAGCCTATGCCGAAGCCTTGTTTCCCTTGCTCAAGGATCTACCAGGCATCAACGCCTTGAACGTCACCGTGGGCACGCGTTTTTCCGACTACAGCTCGGTGGGCAGCAAGATTAACAGCAAGCTGTCGCTGGAGTACCGCCCGATCGAGAATTTGTTACTGCGCGGCACGGTCTCGCAGGTATTCCGCGCGCCTAACATCAACGAGTTGTATGCTGGTGTTGCCGGCGATGCGGCGACCGTCAACGACCCATGCAACGCCAATACCGGCGGCAATCGCGTTGCCTGCGCCAACGTACCGACCGACGGCAGCTATAGGCAGTCCGACGGCCAGGTGTCGGGCAAGGTGTCCGGCGCGGCAGTGGCGGGCTATCAACTCAAGCCGGAAACCGGCAAGTCGTACGACGTGGGACTGGTTTACGACCCGCACTGGATCGATGGCCTGTCGCTGAGTGCGGACTGGTGGCGCATCGATCTGGAAGACACCATTACCACGGTGTCGGCGCAGACCGTGCTCAATCAGTGCTTCGCAAACTCGGCCAGCGCGTTCTGCGCGCTGATCCATCGCAATGGCAACGGCACCATCAATTACATCGCCGAGCCCACCGTCAACCTGGGCAAGCTGTGGGCCAAGGGCATCGACTTCAATCTGACCTACCGCTTGCCGTCCACGCCGTGGGGCAACGTGACCGCGAGCCTCAACGGCACCTATCTGACACGCTATGACGTGCTGCCAGATACCACGGACCCGAACTCGGTCACCATCCACAATGTCGGCCGCTACACGCAGGCGTACGGCAACTTCCCGCGTTGGCGTGCGCTGGGCACAGTGAACTGGGCGTTGGGCGACTGGAGCGCCACCTGGCGCATCCGCTATGTGGGACATACCGCTATCGGCAATTCGGATCCGGACCAGAGCCTGTCGGCCGATTCCAGCGAGCCGACGGTAGTGCGCAACATTGGCGCCTACGTCTACAACAATCTGCAGCTCGGCTACAACGTTGAGCCGTGGCACACGCGTTTTGAAGTGGGCGTGGACAACATTACCAACAAACAACCGCCGCTGTATTACTCCAACAACGTCGGCAACGCCAACACCGATGTGTCCACCTACGACCTGCTTGGCCGGTTCTATTGGTTGCGCGCAACAGTGACGTTCTGATCGCTGTGTTGTATCGCTGTGCTGCGCGGCCAGATTCGACTGGGCGCGCAGCGTCCACGCCAATGCAGTCGTTGCCAATGCGACTGCTCTGCACTGTTGCAACAGCGCGCGCAGTCTGTGCGCGCTGCCCGGAGCTAAGCTGAGCCCATGACGGACGCGCACGAAACCGAGTTGACCTGCAACCACGCACCAACGCTATCACGGCGGCGCTTTCTGGCCTGGAGCGGCCTGGCTGTTGCTGCAGGTTTCCTGCGCTTTCCGGCCCAGGCCAGCGCTGCACAACCGGGTAGCGTGCGCGCCGTGTCGTTGGCCCAGGTCAGGCTGACGCCGTCGCTGTTTCTGGATGCGCTGCACACCAATCGGCGCTATTTGATGCGGCTGCAGCCTGACCGTCTGCTGCACAACTTCGCGTTGTATGCGGGCCTCGATCCCAAGGCGCCGGCTTACGGCGGGTGGGAAGCGGATACTATCGCCGGGCACACGCTCGGTCACTATCTCAGTGCATTGGCTTTGATGTATGCGCAGACTGGCGATGCGCAATGCCGCACGCGTGCCAGTTACCTGATTGCAGAACTCGCACGCTGCCAGGCGCATGCCGGCGATGGGTATGTGGCCGGATTCACCCGCAAAAACGCGGCAGGTAAGATCGAAAGCGGCCGCGCCGTCTTTGACGAACTCAAACGCGGCAAGATCGACTCGGCGCCTTTCTATCTCAACGGCAGCTGGGCACCGCTCTACACCTGGCACAAGCTGTTCGCCGGCCTGCTCGATGTGCATGCGCACTGCGACAACGCGCAGGCGCTACACGTTGCGACGGATTTGGCGGGATATCTGCAAGGCATCTTTGCCGCGCTCGACGACACACAATTGCAGCAGGTGCTGGCGTGCGAGTTCGGTGGCCTCAACGAATCGTTCGTCGAGCTGCACGTACGCACCGGCGACGCGCAATGGTTGGCACTGGCGCAGCGCCTGCACCATCACGCCGTGCTCGACCCGTTGATCGCCCAGCGCGACGAACTGGTGCACCAGCATTCCAACACCAACATCCCCAAGCTGATCGGCTTGGCGCGCGAGTATGAGGTCACCGGCGATGCCGCATCGGGCGCGGCCGCGCGCTTCTTCTGGCATACCGTCACCGAACACCATACTTACGTGATCGGCGGCAACGGCGACCGCGAATATTTCCAGCAGCCGGACAGCATCGCGCGTTTTCTCACCGAGCAGACGTGCGAGCATTGCGCCAGCTACAACATGCTCAAGCTCACCCGCCATCTGTACCAGTGGGGGCCGCAGGCCGCGCTATTCGATTACTACGAACGCACGCTGCTCAATCACGTGATGGCGCAGCAGCATCCCCGCACCGGCATGTTCACCTACATGACACCGATGCTGGCCGGCGAAGCGCGCAGCTGGTCGTCGCCGTTTCACGATTTCTGGTGCTGCGTCGGCAGCGGCATGGAAGCGCATGCGCAGTTTGGCGATTCCATCTACTGGCAGGACGGGCAGGGCGTTTACGTCAACCTGTACGTGCCTTCCACCGTGCGCGACGCTGCCGGGCTGGATATGACCTTGCACAGCGCGATGCCGGAGCAGGGCAGCGCATCGCTGCGTATCGATGCGGCGCCGGCAGAGCATCGCACGCTCGCACTGCGCGTGCCGGGCTGGGCGCAGTCGCCTATGCTGCAGCTCAATGGGCAGCCGGTCGACACGGCCATCACAGACGGCTACCTCCGCCTCACACGCGCGTGGAAGGCTGGCGATACCCTGAGAGTCTCGTTCGACATGCCGCTGCGCCTGGAAGCTGCACCAGACGATCCGGCCTGGGTGTCGGTGCTACGCGGACCGTTGGTATTGGCGGCCGATCTTGGCGATGCAGCCAAGCCCTGGTCTGGCAAGACCCCGGCATTGATCGGTGGCGAGGACGTGTTGCAACGTCTGCAGCCGGTGCCTGGTAAACCAGTGTTTGATTACAGCGACGGCGCACAGCACTGGCGGTTCTCGCCGTTCTACGCCCAATTCGACCGCCGCAGCGCGGTCTACCTGGAGCATCGCGACGCCGCCCAATGGCAGCAACGTCAGGCTGAGCAGGCTGCAGCGGAAGCCAAACAACAGGTACTCGACGCGCGCGCCCTGGATCGCATCGCCCTGGGCGATGAAACATCAGAGAAAGCACACGCGCTGCAGAGCGAAAGCTCTTATTCGCTGAGCTACCGCCGCCGGGCCGGCCGCGACGCCCGCACCGGCGGCTTCATCGCCTTCACTCTGCGCAACACCGCGCAGGCCCGCGTCCTGCGCCTGCGCTACTGGGGCGATGAAACCCGCCGCCGCTTCCGCATCCTCGCCGACGGCGAACTGGTCGCTAACGAACACCTGGACGGCAACCGCGGCCTGGACTTCGTCGACATCGACTACGCGTTGCCTGCAGCAGTAGCCGGCCGCGTCACCTTGCAGATCCGCATCGAACCGGAGACCGGCTATTCGGCCGGGCCAGCGTTTGGGTGTTGGGTGTTGGGTGCTGGAGTCGGTGTGAGTCATGAAGCCCCGCGGGATGTCATCGCGGTATCTGCATGGGATGCTAAGAAACCTCTGAACCACGCACCGCAGATGCGCGACACTATTGCCGAAGAATGTTGAGTGGCTGGACGTGATCGTGCTGCACGCTGTTTATTTTTGATCTATGAAGCTGTGGCTTACGGTCGCTTTCGCGTTTCTTTACCGGGCTGGGTATCGACCAGGATGTACTCGCTACCCTTGCTCTTCCAGGTAGGCGTGTCTCGGTCGATCCTGATGCACGGCCGGCCGCCACAGGAAGTGATTTCGATATGCTTGGATGCTTCCAGCACTTCTGCCTTCACTTCGATAGTGTCGGCACGCGCCTGCGCGGCTCGCAGCCGTGCGTCGGCTTGACTCAATAGCAGCCACGAGCCCACCAGCAAAAGAACGGAAAAGCCCGCCAGCGCGGCAATGATCTTCCAGGCCCAGGCCACCTCGGGACGCAGCGCCGCCTCCAACCGCTGCTGCTGATCTTGGAATTGCGCCACCATCGCTTGCTTGAACTTGGCCTCCTCTTTCTCCCTGGTCGCTTGCATTTGTGCCTGAGCATTTTTGGTCTGCTCCTGCAAGTTCGACATCCAGGTATCCAGCCGCCCAATGGCCAGTGTCATCTGTGCGAGGACATTGTGTGTGTCGTCGTTCATCTCGTTTCCCGTGCGGCGACTGCATTATCGCGAGAAACCCTGCTGCTGCGTCTCCACCTGCCGCTGCTGGGCTTGGAGCAACGCCTGATCCTGTTGCCGCTGCGTTTCCGCCGTCAGCTGCTGCAAACTCTGAGCGAGCGGTTGCGCCGCGGCTTGGGTTTTATCGATGAGCGCGCGGTCTATCAGTGACGGGTTGTTCGAGATTGCCAGCAAGCTCTGACCATCCCGGACTGGTGTCAGCGCATCGATGCTGGGCAGGTGTTGCAGCTTGGCCTGATAGGGCGACGCCTTCCATCTGCACACGATCAAGATACCCACCGGCTTGCGGCCCCAGCCGTTCCAGATGCGTTAGTGCCTGCTCGAAAAGCGGATTATCCCGGCCCGGCAATTGCTGCTGCTTCGCCAGAATCCGTTGCTCCGCATCGGCAACGGTCTGCTGCCAGCGCTCGGGAATTGCGAACGCCATCGCCGCCGTCCGTGCACCCTGTTCGTCACCGGCTTTCAAGGCGGCTAAATACTGATCGACCAGAGGATGACCGGCGGATTTGAGACTGGCGGTGGGCTCGCGTGTGTCAACCGTTTGCACTGGGACTTCCAACGGAAAGGTCGGGATCGGATTAGGCAAGGTCTGAACAACGCAACAGACCTCTAAAATTCGAGCCTGCTGCGTGCCAATAGCGACGTCCCCCCGCCCTGAGTAGCGGCCGGGTTTAGAGTCCGGGCCTGATGATATCGGTGTTTGCCAGATGTTGGGCATAAGCGGCCGGCGTCATGCTGCCGATTGCTTTTTTGGGTCGGTCCTCGTTGTATTCACGTCGCCAACGTTCGATCTCGGTGCGTGCATGCAGCAACGTCGGGAACCAGTGTTCGTTGAGGCATTCGTCGCGTAGTCGGCCGTTGAACGATTCGACGTAGGCGTTCTGGTTCGGTTTGCCCGGCTGGATGAGCCGTAGCTGCACACCACGGGCGTGCGCCCAGGCGACCATCGCCCTGCCGCAAAACTCCTTGCTGTTGTGCCCCGAGGGCAGGCTTCGCGCTCGGTGCGGATCACCTGCGGCAGGCCACGGCTGTGTGCCAGTCGGTCCAGCACGCGCGCAACGCCGTGTCCCGAGATCGCGCGCTCCACGTCGATGGCGACCGCTTCGTGGGTTGCGTCGTCCACGATCACCAGACACTTGATCACCCGACCTTCCACAGTGCGGTCGAACACGAAGTCCATCGACCACACCTGGTTGGCCTGCAATGGCCGCAACAATGGTTGGCGCTCGCCCACCGGCACCTTCTTGCGCCTGCGGCGCCGGACCTGCAACTGCTGTTCGCGGTACAACCGCTCCACACGCTTGTAGTTCACGACGCGTCCTTCCTGACGAAGTTTGAGATAGATCATCCCCACGCCATAGCGGCGATGGCGATGCGCCAGCGCAAGAATGCGCTCGCGTAGCTCAACGTTGCGGTCTTCGCACGGGCGATAGCGCAGCGCACTGGCGCTCATGCCGATCGCCGCCAAGGCGCGACGCTCGCTGGCACCGCACCCGATCCACTCGCGCACCAGCGCACGACGCGCCGGTGCGCTCACCACTTTTTTCGCAGTGCATCCTTGATCAGGTCGTTTTCGAACAGCTGCTCGGCCAACAACTTCTTCAGCCGCGCGTTTTCGGACTCAAGGTCCTTGAGTCGCTTGGCATCGGGCACGCTCATTCCGCCGAACTTGCTGCGCCACAGGCAGTACGAGGCCTCACTGAAGCCATGGCGCCGGCACAGGTCTTTGATCGCCACGCCTGCTTCGGCTTCGCGCAGGAAGCCAATGATCTGCTCTTCGGTAAAGCGCTTCTTCACGTCCAATCTCCTCGGGGTAGGGAATTGGACTCCAAACTGAGGCGCTACTCAAAATCGGGGGGACGTCGGTCAGGGCTAATCAGGAAGACCTATCTTTCAATTCTCGGCCCATGCCTCTTGGTGCTCATTCTCGTTGTAATCATGTCATTGAGCGGCAAGGGACCCACGACAGTTAAGAAAGTGGCTTTAGTAGCCGTCGTCCTGATTAGTCGCCCCTGAAAAACCCCAACCACCCAACGACCGCAAGGCCTTGATGTCTGCACCGGCGTGCCAAAACTACCGGTGTTCGCTACGCTGAAGGCTGGTTTCTTGCAATTTTCAGTCATGCGTACACGCCGTCCTGCTGCCGAGCACATGCCTGCCGACGAGTTGTTTCGTTCGCGGCTGGAGAACCTGCGTCATCCGCTGGCGCGGCTGAGCCAACAGATGCCGTGGACGGCGTTGGAGCAAGCACTTTCATCGCGCTTGCCGGCCACCCAGGCCGGTGGCGGTCGGCCGGCATTGCCGGTGCGGCTGATTGCCGGTTTGCTCTACCTCAAACACGCCTACGACCTGTCCGATGAAACGGTGTGCGAGCGTTGGCTGGAGAATCCGTACTGGCAGTTCTTCACTGGCGAGGTCGTGTTCCAGACGCGTTTGCCGTGCGATGCCAGCTCGCTGACGCGCTGGCGGCAGCGCCTGGGTGAGGCCGGGATGGAAGAGCTGCTGGCGCACACCATCAACGCCGCGCATGCGATGCAGGCGGTGGACGCACGCGAGTTGTCGCGGGTGATCGTGGGCACCACGGTGCAAGAGAAGGCGATCGCCTATCCGACCGACAGCCGTTTGCTGGAGGTGGCACGCAAGAAGCTGGTGTTACTGGCCAAGCGGCACGGCATCGGATTGCGGCAGAGCTACGCGCGGCAAGGCCCGGCCCTGAGCCGCAAGGCAGTTCGGTATGCGCATGCGCGCCAGTTCAAGCGGATGCAGCGCGTCCTGCGACGTCAACGCACGGTATTGGGGCGGGTGTTGCGCGACATCCAACGCAAACTCGATCAGGTAAACACCGGCGTGCGCGAGCGCATCGCTGTCTGGCTGGAACGTGCGCAACGGCTGTACACGCAGCGTCCGAAGGACAAACAAAAACTGTACGCATTGCATGCCCCGGAAGTGGAATGCATCGGCAAGGGCAAGGCGCGTCAAGCGTACGAATTCGGCGTCAAGGTCGGCATTGCAGTCACCGCCTGCAAGGGATTGGTCGTGGGTGCGCGCAGCTTCCCGGGCAACCCGTACGACGGCGATACCTTGGCCGAGCAGCTGGAGCAGACACGCGGGTTGCTGCAGGATGTGAGCGTAGAACCGACGGTGGCGATCGTGGACCTGGGCGATCGCGGGCGCGAAGTCGATGGCGTGCAGGTCCTGCATCGCGGCAAGGCCAAGACGCTGACGCGACGGCAATGGCGCTGGATCAAGCGACGGCAGGCGGTGGAGCCGGTGATCGGACATCTGAAAGACGACTGCAGGTTGCGTCGCTGCAGGCTGAAAGGTGCCCAAGGCGATGCGCTGCACGTGCTCGGCTGCGCGGCCGGCTACAACCTGCGCTGGCTGCTGCGCTGGATCGCGTTTTTGCGTGCCTGGATGCGGGCGATGGGATGGTCATCCTTGAGTGCCGTGCCGCTGTCACCGACGGCACTTGGCGCTTGACGGGGATTTTTCAGGGACGACTGATTAACTTTGGAGTATCCGGTTACTTCGTTTGGCAAGTTTGGAGTGTGCGTGTCAGTGTGGTTGCAGATGCGTTGGTGGTCGGACGTCGTAAGCGTACCGATGGGCGCCATCCGCTGGGAAGAAACAGTGAATGCCACGCGATACGGTTTCCTTTGCGTAAATTTGGTACGAGCCTACCTGGGATGTACACAGGATTTTTCACGCGCCAAGGGGTAAGGATGCTTTTTTGGCGCGGTCATCGGAGCCATCTACGCTCATTCCCACCACGAAAGAGTTCGATTTGGTGGCGCCGACATTTGTGTACGAACAGTTACGTCAATGCGCGTACTTACCAAAGGGAAGCTAGCAATGCATCCTTCGCTGGGTAGGTCTTTCTATTGCGTACCGGCACCACTCGCAAATAGCTTGTTAGCGTATGTGCGCCGCGGCCCTATGCTAGCCGCGCTCCAACGCCGACGCCGACGCCGCTGCGGCCAGCTGCGGCGATAGCCAGCAGTGCGAGCCGAGTGCAGCGAACCCCACACTGGCAAAGCGGCGCCGATACCAGCGCGCCGGCCGCGCCTGAAAACCATCGTGGTCGCCTTCGAAGGCGTCTTCCTGCGCAAAGGCTTCCAGAAACGCCACGCCTGCGCACATCTCCGCCAATCCAGGCAGGCCCTGATTGAACTCGGGCGTGGGCACGTAATGCAGCACGTCCGAGCAGATCAGCAGGTCCACTGGTGCGCACGGACGCAGCCACGCGAAGTCGCCGAGGCGGGCAGGGTGGATCTGTCGGCTGCGGCTGTAGCGCTGCACTGCGTAGGCGCTGCTATCGAAGCCCAGGTAGCTGATCTTTGGCCGCAGCGTCAGCAGCGGCGCACGCCACGCGGCCTCGCCGCAGCCGATATCCAGCACGCTGCGGACCGGGCGCTCAAGGTAGTACTCGGCCTGGCTTACCGCGAGTGCGACCTTGCGTCGCACGCGCGCAGGGTCGGCCAGCCCGGCATCGCGATACCAGCGGCTGAAATAGTGAGCGTCGTACTGTTTGTCGTTTGACTGTTGCATGGACGTAAGCTGCTTTCGCGCGCGCGGATAGGTGAAAATGCGGGCCATCCTACGCGAGCCAGCGGAGCCAGCGCATGAGCCTGTATTTGTGGATCAAGACCTTCCATCTGTTGTTCGTCATCGCCTGGATGGCTGCGGTGTTCTATCTGCCGCGCATCCTGGTCAATATCGCCGAGGCCGGGGCCGAACCTGCGGTGCGCACGCAGCTGGTGCTGATGGGGCGTCGTCTCTACAAGTTCGGCCACAGCATGCTGGGCCTGGCGCTAGTGCTGGGAGCGGTGCTGTGGCAGGGTTATCGAGTGATTCCGGACTTCCCGACGATGGGTCCCGGCGGCTGGCTGCACGCAAAACTGTTTGCGGTGGCGCTGATCCTGGCGCATTACATCGTGTCCGGACGCTGGTTGAATGGCGTCGATCGAGGACGCTCCTTGCCCACCGGCCGCGCGCTGCGGCTGTTCAACGAAGTGCCGGTGGTGTTGTTGGTCGGCGTGATCTGGCTGGTGCTGGCCAAGCCGTTTTGAAGCTGGGAATCGAAAATCGTTTAGAGCGGCTACCTGGAAGCCGGATTATTCCGGCCCGAGGGCATGCTCAGCAATTATTTCCGCAGCTTGTTGCAGACCGTCAGCGCAACGCAAACAGCAGGCCGCTCTGCCGATTGCCGATTCCAGCGGCGCCACTGATCAATTGCCTTCGTAAGCCCCGTAGCTGCGCAGGCGCTGGTAACGCTGCTGCAGCAGAGCATCGATGGGGATCTTTTCCAGCGTATCCAGCTCGTTGAGCAGTACGGCCTTCAAGCGCTTGCCCATCTGCTCGGGATTGCGGTGCGCCCCGCCAGTCGGTTCGCGGATCACCTTGTCGACCAGACCCAGGCCCTTCAAACGCTTGGCAGTGAGGCCGAGTTGTTCGGCAGCATCCTTGGCCTTGGCGGCGTCCTTCCACAGGATCGAGGCACAGCCTTCCGGCGAAATCACCGAATACGTGCCGTATTCCAGCATCAAAGTGCGGTCGCCCACGCCGATCGCCAGCGCGCCACCGGAGCCACCTTCGCCGATCACAGTGCAGATTACCGGCACCTTGAGTTCGGCCATTTCCAGCAGGTTGCGCGCGATCGCTTCGGACTGGCCGCGTTCTTCGGCGCCGATGCCCGGGTAAGCGCCCGGGGTGTCGATAAAGGTCAGCAGTGGCAGGCGGAAGCGCTCGGCCAGCTTCATCAGGCGCAGCGCTTTGCGGTAGCCCTCGGGGCGCGGCATGCCGAAGTTACGCGCCACCTTGGTCTTGGTGTCGCGGCCTTTCTGGTGACCGATGATCACCACCGGGCGTCCGTCGATGCGGCCCAGGCCACCGACCATCGCCTTGTCGTCGGCATAGGCGCGGTCGCCAGCCAGTTCCTGGAATTCGTCGCAGATAGTGCCGATGTAGTCCAACGTATACGGGCGCTGCGGGTGGCGCGCCAGCTGCGAGACCTGCCAGGCAGATAGGTCGCGGAAGATCTGCGCAGTGCGCACGCGCAGCTTGTCGCGCAGCGCACGCACCTCGGTGTCGACGTTGACTGCAGTGCCGGTGCTGGCCTTGCGCAGTTCCTGGATCTTGGCTTCCAGATCGGCAATGGGTTGCTCGAAGTCGAGGTAGTTAGGATTCATGCAGTGGGGTCGTCAACGTAAGGCGGGAAGTGTAGCCGAAGCGGTGCGCTTGGCCCGTACGGTGGGGTTGGGAGAATTGGGAATCGCGAATCAAAGCAAGGCGACCAGCCGTCTTGCTGTTGCGATTCGCGCTTCCCGATTTTCAAGCCCACGGTGGGTTGTACTTGATCTTCAACGTGCGTACTGCCGGATCGGCGCGCAGGCTGTCCATCAGTTGCTGATCGATGCGCACCGAGTGGCTGCCATTGAGATCAAGCATGCCGGCGACGCCGCCGCTGGGGGCGCGCAGCAGCAGATCCAGACGCAATGGCGTCTTGCCGGGGCGGTGCTTGGCCAATAGTGCGTCGACACGCTTCCAAGCCTGTTTTTCGCGCAGGTCCAGGCGCAGCGACAGCCGCTGTGCATGCTCGGCGCAGATCTGCTCGTAGTCCCAGCATTGGCGGATGCGCAGGCTGTAGCCGCCGTTGAATTCGTCCTCGCGCAGGCCGCCCTTGACGATCAGGATGCGGTCGCGGGTGAGCAGGTGGCCGAACTCGGCCATCGCATCGGAAAACGCACTGCATTCGACCCGTCCGCGACCGTCTTCCAACTGCACGAACACCTGGCTGTCGCCCTTGCGGCGTACGCCGATCACCAGGCCCGCCAGAATCGCACTGACTTCCGGGCGCCAGGCGCGTTTCTCGCCATCGCCGCCACCGCCGCCGCGTTGTTGCGAGGTCAGGATCTTTTCCAGCGAACCCAGGTCGCAACCGACCAGCTCGCGTACTTCGTCCCGGTGCGTGTCGAACGGATGGCCGCTGAGATAAAAGCCCAACGTTTCGCGCTCGCCGGTGAGCAACTGACCAAGCGGCCACTCTTTGCTTTCGGGCAGATCCAGGCGCATTGCCGGCACGCTCGGGTCCGGCCCGCCGAACAGCGAGTTCTGGCCCGAGGCACGTTCGCGCGCCATCTGCTCGGTGGCCTTCATCACCTCCGGCAATTGCAGCATCAGCGAGGCACGGTTCTTGCCCAGCCCGTCCATGGCGCCAGCATTGATCATCGCTTCCAGCGTGCGCCGGTTGAGCTTTGCGGTACCCACGCGGGTGCAAAAATCCAGCAGCGTCGTGTAAGGTCCGCCGCGCTGGCGTTCTTCGACGATCGCCTCGCATGCGCCCTGGCCGACGCCCTTGATCGCGCCCAGGCCGTATTGAATCGTGTCCGGGCTTGCGGCCTCGAACATGTACGCCGATGCGTTGATGCCCGGTGGCTTGACAGTCAGGCCGAGATTGCGCACTTCATCGAGAAAGCCGACCACCTTGGCGGTGTTGTCCATGTCCGAGGACAGCGTGGCGGCCATGAATTCGGCCGGGTAATGCCGTTTCAGCCAGGCGGTCTGGTAGCTGATCAATGCGTACGCGGCGGCGTGCGATTTGTTGAAACCGTAGCCGGCGAACTTCTCCATCAGGTCGAAGATTTCGTCGGCCTTGTGCGCGCTCACGCCGCCCTTGGCCGCGCCTTCGCGGAAAATCTCTCGGTGCTTGGCCATTTCGGCCGGCACTTTTTTGCCCATGGCGCGGCGTAGCAGGTCGGCGCCGCCCAACGAATAATCGCCGACGATCTGCGCCATCTGCATCACCTGCTCCTGGTACACCATGATGCCGTAGGTGTCTTTCAGGATGACTTCGGTGCGCGAATCCGGGTAGACGATCTCTTGCTTGCCGTGCTTACGCGCGTTGAAGTCAGGGATCAGGTCCATCGGGCCAGGGCGGTACAGCGATACCAGCGCGATCAGGTCTTCGAAGCGGTCCGGGCGCGCGTCCTTGAGCAGGCGGCGCATGCCTGAGGATTCGAACTGAAACACCGCGCCGGTATTGCCGGAGGCGAACACGCCCTTGTAGGTAGGCACGTCGTCGAGCGGAATAGCGGTGATGTCGACCGGGTCGATGCCGGCGCGCGAGTGGCGTGCGTTGATCGCCTTGACTGCCCAATCGATGATGGTCAGCGTGCGCAGGCCGAGGAAGTCGAACTTCACTAGGCCGACCGCTTCGACGTCGTCCTTGTCGAACTGAGTGACCGGATTCTTGCCGCGCCCGTCCTCGTCGTGTTCGGCGAACAGCGGGCAGAATTCGGACAGTGGCTCAGGTGCGATCACCACCCCGCCAGCGTGCTTGCCGGCGTTGCGGGTGAGATCTTCGAGCTGACGGGCCAGATCCATCAGATCGCGCACGTCGTCTTCGACCTGATAGCGCTGGATCAGATCCGGCGAGGCCATCTCCGAGTCCTTGCCTTCTCCCATCGCATCCTTGAGCGTGATGCCCAGGATGTTGGGGATCAGCTTGGCCACGCTGTCGACCAGACCATAGGTGAAGCCGAGCACGCGCCCGGCATCGCGCACCACCGCCTTGGCGGCCATGGTGCCGTAAGTGATGATCTGGCTGACCCGTTCGCGCCCGTACTTGTGCGCCACGTAGTCGATCACTTCGTCGCGGCGATCCATGCAGAAGTCGATGTCGAAGTCGGGCATGGACACGCGTTCGGGATTTAGGAAGCGCTCGAACAGCAGGTTGTAGGGCAGCGGGTCCAGATCGGTGATCTGCAGTGCCCACGCCACCAGCGAGCCGGCACCGGAACCGCGGCCCGGGCCGATCGGAATGCCCTGGTTTTTTCCCCATTGGATGAAGTCGGCCACGATCAGGAAATAGCCGGGAAAGCCCATCTCGATGATGGTGTCCAACTCGAATTCCAGGCGATCGACATAATCCTGGCGGTTCTTGCCCGGTGCGATCGGGCTCTTTTCCAAGCGTGCCGCCAGACCATCGCGCGACTGGCTGCGGATCCAGCTGTCCAGCGTTTCGTTTTCCGGCACCGGATAGGCTGGCAGGAAGTAGGTGCCCAGGCGCATCTCGATATTACAGCGTTGCGCCAGCGCATGCGTGTTGTCGATGGCGTCGGGCACGTCGGCGAACAACGCGGCCATCTCCTCGCCCGACTTCAGGTATTGCTGGTCGCTGTAGTGGTGCGGACGCTTGGGATCGTCCAGCACGCGCCCCGAAGAAATGCACACGCGCGCCTCGTGCGCGTTGAAGTCGCTGGCGTACAGAAAGCGCACATCGTTGCTGGCCACCACCGGCAGGCCGCGCGCACCGGCGGCATGCAGCGCGAACTGGTTGAAACGCTCTTCGCCGTCGCGCCCGGTACGGGTGATTTCCAGATGCAGGCCATCGCCGAACGTGCGCTGCCAGTCGGCGAGCTGCTGCTCAGCCAGGTCGGCGCGGCCTTCGCCGAACAGGCGCCCGGCCAGGCTGTCGCGGCCGGCCAGCGCAAACAGATTGGCGTGTCCGGCCTGCAGCCACTCGGGATGGATCGCCACCCCGCCTTCGGGCCGGTGGCCTTCCATCCAGGCGCGGGTGAGCAGACGCGACAGGCTCAGATAGCCCTCGCGATCGCGGCACAGCAGAGTCATACGCCAGGGCGTCATGTCCGGAGTAGCGATCATCACGTCGGCGCCGGCAATCGGCTTGATGCCCACGCCTTCGGCGGCCTTGTAGAACTTGACCAGTGCGAACAGGTTGTTCAGGTCGGTGACTGCCAGCGCGGGCATGTCGAGTTCGACCGCGCGGCTGAGCAGGTTGGCCTGCTTGGCCTTTTTCGGATCAGCCTGATTCGGTTTCTCGGGCACACGGATGGTGGAATCCGCCAGCGAGAACTCGGTGTGAACGTGCAGATGAACGAAGCGGGAAGTGGACATGCGGAACCATAACGATGCCCGGGCAGGGTAGCGGTGAGGGCGGAGGCGAACAAGGCTTGACAGGCGGGCAGTCGGGGCCGGAGACCGGGGACCAGGGAACCTGGGAAGGCGGCAGATCGGGCCATTCGAGCGGGACTGACCCTCCTGAGGCGCGCGTGACGGGCGTGCCACGCACCACGTTGAGCATGGATTCCGCTCGATCCGACCGGTCCGGCAATCTCTGCCTACGGCAATCCCGCCGCCGACCCGATCGGTAGCTGTTCCAGTTTTCCGGTCCCTGGTGCCGGGGTCCGGCTCCCTAGCGCCAACCTCACCGGCGCGAAGCTGCGGCGGTGCTGCGGGCACGGCCCATGGGTCTGCAGCGCGGCCAGATGTACGGGGGTGCCGTAACCCTTGTGTTGGTCGAAGCGGTATTCGGGGTGTTGTGCGTGCATCTCATGCATCAGGCGGTCGCGGGTGACCTTGGCCACGATCGAGGCGGCCATGATTGCGCGGTCGAGCGCATCGCCGCCAATCAACGCCTCGGCCGGGCAGGGCAATCCCTTGGGCACGCGGTTGCCATCGATACGTGCAAACCCGGCCACATGCGCCACACCTTCCACCGCGCGCCGCATGCCAAGCATGGTCGCCTGGTAGATATTGATGCGGTCGATTTCTACGCTATCGATCAGCACCACCGACCACGCCAGCGCTCGCTCGACGATGCGCGCGTACAGCTGCTCGCGCCGCTCAGCGCTCAGCTGCTTGGAATCGTCCAGCCCATTGATGCGCGGCTTGCTGGGGTCGAACACGACCGCCGCCACAGCCACCGGCCCTGCGAGCGGTCCGCGGCCGGCTTCATCGACGCCGGCAATCAGGCGCCGGGATTCGGCATGCGGGATGGGCGATTGGCCAAACAAGGGCGACTGGCGCACCTCGGCGTTGGCGTCATCCACTGGTAAACGTGGCGCAAAGACTTTCATGCTTTTGCTCCTGACCAATCCCGAATCTCCACTCCCGAATCCGTGCCTTCAAGCAGCTCCGCCACCGCATCCGCCGCGCGCGCCGAGGCATCGCGGCGCAGCACGGCGTGCAGCGCGAGATAGCGTGGCTGCAGGGCGGCGACTTTCTCGGGGTGCTTGAACCAATCGAGCAGGGCGACGCACAGCCGTTCCGGCGTACAGTCGTCTTGCATCAGTTCCGGCGCTAGATCGTCGTTGGCCAGGATGTTGGGCAGTGCGTAGCGGTTGACCTTGAGCAAGCCCAGCGTCTTGACGATGCGGTAGGTCAGCGGAGCGACCTTGTAGCCGACCACCATGGGGCGTTTGACCAGCATTGCTTCCAGCGTAGCGGTGCCGGAGGCCAGCAACACCACGTCGGCAGCCAGCATTGCGGTGCGCGCCTGGCCGTCGAGCAGATGCGAGCGCAGCACCGGCAGTGACGAGCGCGATAATTGTTCGGCCAGCAATTGCTTGCAGCAGGGGTTGGCCGCAGGCACCAGCACGTGCAGATTGGACAGTTGCTCGGAGAGCAGCCAGGCGGCCTGGAAAAACGTCTCGCCTAGCCGGCGAATTTCGCCAAGCCGGCTGCCGGGCAGCACCGCCAGCACGGTGCTGGACGCGGAAAGACCTAACTTGGCGCGCGCAGCTTCGCGGTCGGCCTGGTAGGCAATGTCGTCGGCCATCGGGTGGCCGACGAAGCGCGCATCTACAGCGTGTTTGGCGTAGATCGGCGGCTCCATCGGAAACAGGCACAACACCAGGTCGGCGCTGACGCCTAGCTTCTCTGCACGCTTCTCGCGCCATGCCCACACCGAGGGGCTGACGTAATGCATGGTGCGGATGCCGCGTTGTTTTAGCCAGCGCTCGATCGGTAGATTGAAATCGGGCGAGTCGATGCCGATAAATACGTCCGGTTTCCACGCCAGCACGCGCTCGCGGAACGCGTTGCGTAGCTTGAGCAGGCGCGGCAGATGCCGCAGCACTTCGGTCAGCCCCATCACCGCCAGCTCGCTGGCATCGAACCAGGTCTGGCACCCGGCACTGCGCATCGTATCGCCACCGATGCCGACAAACTCCGCATTCGGGTAACGTCGACGCAGCTGTTCGATCAGCCCGGCACCCAGGATGTCGCCGGAGGCTTCGCCGGCGATGAGGGCGATGCGTGGAGCGGAACCGAGGACCGGGGACCCGGGACCCGGCAAAAGCATGTCACCGCCGCAGTTGTCGTTACCAGCCTCCGGCCCCCGGCCCCCGGTCACGGTATTCATCGCAACAACGGCCTTTCTGCTGCTTCGATGAACTCCAGCAGGCTACGTACGTCCTCGCTGCTCTTGGCCTGTTCGGCCAACTGCAGTTTGGCATCGGCCAGTGGCAGGCCGGCGACGTACAGCGTGCGGTAGGCGCGCTTGATCGCGGTAATCCGCTCGGCATCGAAACCTCGGCGCTTGAGCCCTTCGCTGTTGATGCCGCGCGGGCGGCCCAGCGATTCGCTGCCGACCATGGTGAACGGCGGAACGTCGCCGTTAATCAGCGCGCCCATGCCCAGGAAGGCGTGCGCGCCGATGCGGCAGAACTGATGCGCGCCGGCAAAGCCGCTGATGATCACGTAGTCGCCCACAGTGACGTGGCCTGCCAGCGTGGTGTTGTTGGAGAACACGCAATGGTTGCCGACACGGCAGTCGTGCGCCACGTGCGTGTAGGCCAGCATCCAGTTGTCGTTGCCGACTACGGTAACGCCGCCACCACCGCCGGTGCCGCGATTGATGGTGACGAATTCGCGGATGACGTTGCCGTCGCCGATGACCAGTTCGGTGCGCTCGCCGGCGTACTTCTTGTCCTGCGGTTCGCCGCCGACCGCCGCATGGCCGATGAAGCGGTTGTTGCGGCCGATCCTGGTAGGGCCATGGAGCGAGCAATGCGGCCCCACCTCGGTTCCCGCACCGATCTCCACGTCGGCGCCGATCAGCGAAAACGCGCCCACGCGCACATCGTTGGCCAGTCGCGCCGAGGGGTCGATGACGGCGGTGGGATGCATCAAGGGTGCTTGATCACGCATCGTGTCTCACCTCCAAAAGAGAATTATTCTCTGCCGCCAGCGCACATGATGTCGGCACTGGCCACGACTTCGCCGTTGACCTTTGCCTCGCCGTAATAGCATCCCATGTTGCGAATCAGTCGCTTCATCTGCACCTCCAGAATCAGCACGTCGCCAGGCACCACCTGTTTGTTGAAGCGGGCGTTGTCGACCTTGACCATGTAGAACAGCTTGGACAGCGCATCGCGCCCCAGGCCGAGCTGGGTCATTACGCCGCCTGCCTGAGCCAGCGCTTCGATGATCAATACGCCAGGCATTACCGGGCGGGTCGGGAAATGTCCCTGAAAGAACGGCTCGTTAATGCTGACGTTCTTCTGACCGACGACGCGCCTGGCTTCGAGATCCAGCTCGACGACCCGGTCGATCAGCAGAAACGGGTAGCGGTGCGGGATCAGCGTCTGGATCTGATTGATGTCGATCGGCAGATCGTAAATGGGGTGACTCATTCTTTCTCCTTGCCCACAGCCAGGATACGCCGTGCCAGCACATCGAGTTGTTTGAAGCGCGCGGCATTCTTGCGCCACGTGCGATTGTCGGTGAGAGGGGTGCCGGACGAATACTCGCCGGGCGCATGGATGGAATTGCGCACCACCGACTTGCCGGTGATCACGACCTTGTCGCAGATCTCCAGGTGACCGACCACGCCCACATGTCCGCCGAGCAGACAGTAACGGCCGATCTTGGCGCTGCCGGCAATGCCGGTGCAGCCAGCGATGGCGCTATGTGCGCCGATGCGGCAGTTGTGAGCGATCTGCACCAGGTTGTCCACGCGCACGTCTTCTTCCAGCACGGTGTCTTCGAGCGCGCCGCGGTCGATGCAGGTGTTGGCGCCAATTTCGCAATCGTCACCGATCACCACGCCGCCGAGCTGCGGCACCTTGATCCAGTGGCCGGCATCCATCGCCAGACCAAAGCCGTCAGCGCCGATCACCGCGCCCGGATGGATGCGCACACGCTTGCCCAAGCGCACCCGCGTCACAAGGGTGACGCGTGCAAGCAGCTCGCAGCCGGCGTCTACAACGCAGCCTTCGCCGATGATGCTACCGATGCCGATCACGCAGCCATCGCCCACGCGGCTGTGCGCGCCGATACTGACGAAGGGGCCGACATGTGCGCTCGGCGAGATCTGAGCTGAGGGGTCGATCACCGCTGATGGGTGGATACCCGGTTCGCGCACCGGCGCCACATCGAACAACGCAGCGATCTTGGCAAAGGCGGTGTAAGGATCCCTGGCGACAAGGGCGGTGCCGCGCGCGGCCTCGGCATCCTCGGCGCGCAATACCACGACTGCTGCCTGTGTGTCGGCAAGCTGCGGCCGATAGCGTGGGTTGGACAGGAAGCTCAGCTGCCCCGTGCCGGCATGTGCCAGGGTGGCGACGCCGCTGACTTCGGTGGCGCCGTTACCGACGATGGTCAAACCAAATTGTTCGGCAATCGCACTGACGGTCAGTCGCATCCTGGTGAACCTCGCGTAAACGGTAAGTAGCTGGTTTTACGGAAAAAAAACGGCGCCAAAGTTGTGCCAAACAGTCAGGCGTATCTCTGGCTAGGCCGCAACTGTGCGGCGAACCCAGGAAGAAGCATATGAAAACTGTCATCTCCATTTTCGGTAGCCTGATCCTGCTGGGCGCTGTCACCAGTGCCTCGGCCGACGATTTCGCAGATCAGCGCGAAAACGCCCAGAACTTCTGGGACCAGCAGGTTCAGTGCGTGGATACGTCCGATTGGGGCGCCACTGCTAACTGCCTGGGCGCCGTTTGGAATAACTACCTCTAAGTCCGGTTTTCAGCCAGCAAACAGCTCAAATAGACAATGGCGGCCCGAGCATTCGGGCCGCCATTGTTTTGCCTGCGTTTCTTTTAGAACTGGCCGCCGAAAGTGAACTGCAGACGCTCGATTTCGTCGTTGTCTTCCTTTTTTAGCGGGAACGCGTAGCTGATCGAAATGGGGCCGACCGGTGCTCGCCACAGCAGTGCCACGCCGGTGGAGGCGCGCAGTTCGTTGGCGTTGAAGTTGTCCACGCCGTTGTAGACGTTACCGAAGTCGAAGAACGCCGAAACGCGTGCCGACGGGCTGTCGAACAATTTCGGGAAATACATTTCGACCGAACCGACGGTCTTGAACGAACCACCGAGCGGCTGGCCACGCGAATAAGAAAGGGTCGGTTCCGAGCGCGGACCCAGCGTGTTGTCTTCGAAGCCGCGCACCGAATTGGTACCGCCAGCGTAGAAGTTCTCGTAGAACGGCAGGCCGGTGGCAGTGACCGTGCGGGTCGATCCATCCGGATTGGTCAACACGCGCGAGCGGTCGTTGCCGTAGTTGTCGCCATAGCCCAACTCGAAACGCGTGTTCAACACGATCGCCGGAATGATCGGCCAATAGTTGGAGATCTGGTAGTTGAGCTTGTAGTACTCGACCGTGGAGCCTGGCAGGGTGGTTTCCAGGCCGACGCGCTGGTACATGCCGCGGGTCGGCATGAAGAAGTCGTTGCGAGTATCGCGTGCCCAGCCCAACTCGGTGCGCCATGCATGGAAGGTGCGGGTATCGATCGCGTCGATATAGTCGACAATCGCCTGCGGTGTAGAGCCAGCGAAGGTGGTGATCTGATTACTGTCGATACCGATCATTGCCGACACGGTGTCATTTTCGGTAATCGGCACGCCGAACAACACCTGTGCCGAACCATTCTTGCTGTTGTACTGCGCGGTGTTGAAGTCCGAGTAGTCCAACGCACGCCACGACAGGTTGTAGCCCAGCGATACGCCGTCGTCGGTAAAGAACGGGTTGGTGTAGGAGAACGCGTAACGCTGCTGATAGCTGCTGCGCGAGGCTTCCACCGCCACACGGTTGCCGCCGCCCAGGAAGTTGTTCTGCGACAACTGCACCGAGGTGGTCACACCGAAGCTCTGCGAGTAACCCAGGCCGAACACGAAGCTGCCAGAGGTGGTTTCTTTGACGTTGTAGACCACGTCGACCTGGTCGTTGCTGCCCGGCACCGCCGGGGTTTCTACGTCCACGCTCTCGAAGTAGCCTAGACGCTGAAGACGGATCTTGGAACGATCGATCGCGGCCTGCGAGTACCAGGTGTTTTCGAACTGGCGCATTTCGCGGCGCAAGACCTCGTCGGAAGTGCGGCTGTTGCCCTTGTAGAGGATGCGGCGTACGGTCACGCGCGGGCCCGGCACCACTTGCAGATTCACCGCAACCGTGCGGTCTTCGCGGTTCGGGGTAGGGATAGGATTGACCTTGGCGAACGCGTAACCGACGTTGCTCAGCGTATTGGTGATCGCATCGGAGCTGTATTGCAGAAGCGCGCGCGAGAAGATGTCGCCTGCCTTGGGGGTCACCAGCCGTTCGATGTCGGCCTGCGGCAGCACGGTGTCGCCGGTGACCTTGATCTCGGAAATCTTGTACTGCTCGCCCTCGGTGACGCCGGCGCTGACGAACATGTCGCGCTTGTCGGGGCTGATCGACACCTGGGTTGAGTCGATGCTGAAGTCCACGTAGCCGCGGTCCAGATACCAGGAGTTGAGCTTCTCCAGATCGCCGGACATCTTCTCCTTGGAGTACTGATCGTCGCGGCGATACCACGAGGCCCAGTTGTGCTCTTTGGATTCCCAGTTCTCCAGGATGTCTTCGTTGGCGAACTTCTCGGTACCGATCAGGTTGACGTGGCGAATCTTGGCCGCCTTGCCTTCCTTGATCGCGATGGCCACATCGACGCGGTTGCGGTCCAGCTGGCTCACGGTGGGGGTGATCTCGACGTTGTACTTGCCGCGGTTGTTGTACTGACGGGTCAGTTCCTGGGTCACGCGGTCCAGGCTCAGGCGATCGAAGGTGCCGCCTTCGGTCAGGCCGATGTCGCCCAGACCCTTGAGCAGCTCTTCTGACTTGATGTCCTTGTTGCCAGTCACGGTGAGCTTGTTAATCGCCGGGCGCTCCTTGACCGTGATCACCAGGATGTTGCCCTGGCGATCAAGCTGCACGTCCTCAAAGAAGCCGGTGCGGTACAGCGCACGGATCGAGTCGGCAACCTTTCCATCGTCCACGGTGTCGCCGCGGTTCACCGGTAAATAGGTGAACACGGTCCCAGAAGCGATGCGCTGCAGGCCGTCGACGCGGATGTCGCTGGCAACGAACGGCTCGGCGGCCAGGGCAACGGCTGACAGGCTGAGGCCGGCAGCAAGAGCGAGGGCAAGCAGGCTGCGAGTGGGAAGACGCGTCATGTCACATCCGGTTGGAGTCGATTTCGGGTGTTGCTGGATGCCGGCGTATGACGACGACAACAGGCGGAAAGAGTGGAGCAGCTTCATCGTGGAACCAGGCCGAGGATATCGTTGTAGAACGCCAGTCCCATCAGCCCGGCCAGGACCGCCATACCGACATATTGTCCGGCAATCATGGCCCGTTCGCTGATCGGGCTGCCCTTGACCAACTCAATAAGGTAATACAGCAGGTGCCCACCGTCCAAGATCGGGATGGGCATCAGGTTGATGATCGCCAGGCTAAGCGACAGCAATCCAAGGAAATACAGGAACCAGTCGAGCCCGCGTTCGACTGAGGCATTGGCGGCGCGCGCGATCGTGACCGGACCGGAGATATTCTTTACCGAGGCCTGGCCTGTCAGCATGCGCTTCATCATGCCGAGCGAATCGGCCGTCATTCTGCCGGTTTCGCGGATCGCCGCAGGCACCGCAGCGAAGACACTGTACTTCTGAAGGCTGTCGTACTCCGGCACCGGCGTAGCGGCCGGGCGGATGCCCAGCATCCATTGGCCCTGCGGCGATCTGCGCGGGGCGATTTCCAGCGCCAGGCGGTCCTCGCCTCGCGCCACTTCGATCATGCCGGGGCCGCCGTGCTTGCCCAGCGCCTGCACCTCGGGAATGATGTCCTCGGCCGAGCGGATCGGCTTGCCATCGATGGCGACGATGCGGTCGCCCGGCTTGAGCAGGCCATCGGCCACCGAGCCGGGTAGCACGTCGGCGATCACCGGCGGCTGCAGCATAAACTGCCAGCCAATACCGCCCAGCGAGGCGACGCGGCGCTCGTCGAAGCCGGCCGGCAACTGCGATAGGCGCAAGGTGTGCTCGCTGCTGCCGGCGTCGTCGGAGGAAGTCAAAACGCGGATGTCGCGCTTGTCCATCGCCGCGGTGGCCAGCTGCATGCTGGCATCGCTCCAGCTACTCACGCTGCGGCCATCGATGCGCACGATACGCTCGCCCGGGGTCAACCCGGCTTCGGCGGCCAGGCCATCGACACGGCCCACAGTGGCCGAATAATCCTGCTTGCCGACCACGAACATCGCCCACAACATCGCTATGCACAGCAATAGATTGGCGATCGGGCCAGCGGCCACGATTGCGACGCGTTGCCACACGGTCTTGCGATTGAATGCCTGGTCCTGCTCGGCTGGATGCACATCGCCCTCGCGCTCGTCGAGCATCTTGACATAGCCGCCGAGCGGAATTGCGGCGACCACGAACTCGGTGCCGTGGCGATCGCGGCGCATCCACAACGGTTTGCCGAAGCCCACAGAAAAGCGCAGCACCTTGACGCCGCAGCGACGCGCGACCCAGAAGTGTCCGAATTCGTGGAAAGTCACCAATACACCCAGGCTGACCATCATCCACCAGACCGAACCGATGAAATTACCCATGGATGCAACTCGGTTGCGTGGATCGATCAGGCATGAAGGGCGTGGTGGGCGAGGGCGCGTTCGGTGATTTGCCGCGCTTGCGCGTCAGCAAAAAGTAGGGTGTCGAGGGTGTCGGCATTGTGCCGCGGAAGCGTTGTCAGCGTGTGTTCAACCAACGCATGGATCGCTAGAAAACCCACTTGGCCCTGAAGAAACGCTGAAACAGCCACTTCGTTGGCCGCGTTCAGAATCGCAGGCGCGGTTCCACCTGCACGCAATGCGTCCCAGGCCAAGCGCAGACAGGGGAATGCGGCAGTGTCTGGAGCTTCGAAATCCAGCCGGCCCTGGCTCAGCAGGTCCAGCCCGGCGACCCCGGATTCGACTCGCTCCGGCCACGCCAGACCGACCGCCAAGGTGGTGCGCATGTCCGGCAGGCCGAGCTGGGCAAGGGTAGAGCCGTCGACGAACTCGACTAGCGAATGCACCAGACTTTGCGGGTGTACCAGCACATCTATCTGCGCGCCGGGAAGGCCAAACAGGTGATGCGCTTCGATGACTTCCAGACCTTTATTCATCAAGGTCGCCGAATCCACCGAAATCTTCGGGCCCATCGACCACTTGGGATGCGAAACGGCTTGCGCGGGCGTGACCGCCGCCAGCGCGGCGCGGTCCCAGCCACGGAACGGGCCGCCGGACGCGGTTAGGATCACCCGACGCACGCCGCCGCTGGCGTCGCAGGAGCGCAGACACTGAAAGATGGCGCTGTGCTCGCTGTCGATCGGAATGATTTCCGCGCCAGCGGCGGCTGCGGTGCGGGTCAGCAGCTCGCCGGCCAGCACCAACGATTCCTTGTTGGCCAGCAACAGCCGTTTGCCGGCGCGGGCAGCGGCCAGGGTGGAGGGTAGCCCGGTCGCGCCGACAATGGCAGCCACCACAGTGTCGCAGGCATCGCTGCCGGCCAGCGCGTCCAACGCCGCGGAACCGGCATGCGCCTGGGTTGCCAAGCCCCGCGCACGCAACCCATCGCGCAACGCCGGGTACAGGGAGTCGTCCGCGATCACCGCATGCGTCGGCCGATGCATGGCGCACAGCGCCAGCAGCTCATCGATCTTGCTGCCGGCCGACAACACGCTGGCGCGCAATCGCTCTGGGTGGCGCGCGATTACGTCCAGTGCCGATGCACCGATCGAGCCGGTCGCGCCGAACACGGCGACCTGACGGGGAGAGGAGCCAGCCATGCCTAGAACCCGAGAATTTCCTTGCCGAGTGCGAACACCGGCAGGGCGGCGAGCACGCCATCTATCCGATCCAGCACGCCGCCGTGGCCCGGAATCACCGTGCCCGAGTCCTTGGCGCCCGCCTGGCGCTTGAGCAGACTCTCGAACAGATCGCCCAGTACAGAGGCCAGCACCGCGACTGCGGAGAGCAGCATCAGCTGCGGCACACGCGCCAGGGTCAGCCCGGCCAGCCAGCCGAATGCGCAGGCGACCGCGATACCGGCGAGCATTCCGCCGAGCAGACCTTCGATGGTTTTGTTGGGACTGATCCGCTGCGCCAGTTTGTGCTTACCGAAGGCGCGACCGGCGAAGTATGCGGCTGAGTCGGCCGCCCATACCATGGTCAGCGCGGTCAGCAGCCACAGGTTGCCCTTGTCCGGATTGGCATGCAGCAGTACCAGTGCGGCCCATGCTGGCAGCAACGCCAACGTGCCTGCGGCCAGCTTGAGCGCGCGCGCCTGGCCGTTGCCGGCACCAAAGGTGAAAAAGCGCAGCCAAAGCAATGCCACCAACCACCACGCCACGCCTACCAGCGTGGCAATCTCGAAAAGCACCATGGAGCCAGCCGACGCCCACACCATCAGCACCATCAGCAGCAGATTGAGCACCAGCAGCACGGTGCGCGGCAGGCTGTCGTCGATGCCAGAGAGCTTGAGCCACTCCCACAGTCCGGTCAGGAACAGGATCGCCGCCAGCGC
Source organism: Xanthomonas fragariae (assembly GCF_900183975.1). Taxonomy (NCBI): domain Bacteria; kingdom Pseudomonadati; phylum Pseudomonadota; class Gammaproteobacteria; order Lysobacterales; family Lysobacteraceae; genus Xanthomonas; species Xanthomonas fragariae. The sequence goes on along the minus strand of NZ_LT853882.1, from coordinate 2,869,879 downwards.
CGCCAGCCACTGCGTGGGCAGCAGCACGATCGCGCAAATGGCGAGCGGCGCCATGATCAGCGCGGCAATCACGCGGGTCTTGGTCATGCGGAGGAGCTCTCCGTCGCCTTGTCGGCAATCTGGTCGCTGGTCAGGCCGAAGCGACGCTCGCGCCCGGCGTAGTCATCCAGCGCCTGCTGCAGCACGCCGGCATCGAACTCCGGCCACAAGGTTTCGGTGAACCACAGCTCGGTGTAGGCGAGCTGCCACAGCAGGAAATTGCTGATGCGGGTGTCGCCACCGGTGCGGATAAATAGATCCGGCGCCGGCAGATCGGCCAGTGCGACCCGGCTGGAAAGCAGGGCTTCGTTGATCTGTTGCGGCTGCAGGCGACCGGCGGCCACGTCTTCGGCCAGTGCGCGTGCGGCCATCGCAATGTCCTGGCGGCCGCCGTAGCTGGCGGCGATGCTCAGTATCAGGCGCGAATTGGCCGCTGTCATGCGTTCGGCACCGGCCATGCGGTCGCGCAAGTGAGCCGCGAAGCGACTGCGGTCGCCGATAAAGCGCACTTGCACGCCACGTCGCTGCAGTTCTTCGACCTCTCGGTCGAGCGCATGCAAAAACAGCTTCATCAGCGCGTCGATTTCGTCCTGCGGGCGGCCCCAGTTTTCACTGGAAAACGCGAACAGCGTCAGTGCCGAGACGCCTTTTTCCAGGCAGAAATCGATGGTGCGATTGACCGCCCGCGCGCCCGCGCGATGACCGATCACGCGTGGACGCCGCCGACGCTGCGCCCAACGCCCATTGCCATCCATGATGATGGCAATGTGGCGCGGCACAGCGGCGGCGGAAGGTGCTGGATGCATGGCAGAAGATGCCACGATCAGACCGTCATCAATTCCTGTTCCTTGTCCTTGACGACCTCATCCACGTCTTTGATGGCCTTATCGGTCAGCTTCTGGATCTCGTCTTCCGAGCTGCGTGCCTCGTCTTCGGTGACCTTCTTGTCCTTGAGCAGATCCTTGACCTGCTGGTTGGCATCGCGACGGATATTGCGGATGGCCACCTTGCTGTCTTCGCCTTCGCCATGCACGGCCTTGCTGAGCTCCTTGCGGCGCTCCTCGGTCAACGGCGGAAGGTTCAGACGGATCACGGTGCCTACCACGGTCGGGGTCAGGCCCAGATCCGAGGCGTAAATCGCTTTCTCGACGTCCTTGATCATGCTCTTGTCGAACAGGCTGATCACCAGCGAGCGGCCCTCGGACACGCTGATGCTGGCAACCTGGTTGAGCGGAGTGTCGGTGCCATATGCCTTGACCTTGATGCCGTCCAGCAACGCCGGTGAGGCGCGCCCGGTACGCACGGTGGTCAGTGAATGGCGTAGAGCATCGATGCTCTTGGTCATGCGCGTCTGCGCGTCTTGTTTGATCTGGTTGAGCATCGCCGAAATCCGTGTGGAGCTGAGTGCGGGGATTATAGCCGGGACTGAGGTTTCCCGACTCGCAGGCCGTCGGGGTCCTGCGCAGCCGGTTCACTTGTGGCGCCGCGCTTCACGCCCGGTGCCGCTGTCAGTTAGGGAAGCTCTGAACAACGCTCCCATGAGCTTTCAATCAACAACCGAGGCAATCGCCGCTATGCGTAAATGCTTGATTTTCAGCGCGGACGATCGTCACGTTTGAGCGAAGTCCGAAGCTCGCTCGCCACGTCGTGAGTTGTTCAAAGGTTCCTTGGGTGTCAGCGCAGTCGCTGGGGCTGCGCTTTTGCGATTCCCCAATCCCGATTCCCGGCCTCAGCTGCGGCCCTGGACCAAGGTGCCGATCTGTTCGCCATGCAGGATGCGCAGCAGCACGCCCGGCTCGCTCATGCCGAAGATGCGCAGCGGCAGGTCGCTGTCGCGCGCCAATGCGAATGCGGCCGTGTCCATCACTTCCAGACCCTGCATGATGACCTGATCGTAGGTCAGTCTGTCGTAACGCACTGCATCGGTGTGCTTCTTCGGGTCCTTGTCGTACACGCCGTCGACCTTGGTTGCCTTGAGCAGCAGGTCGGCGCCGATCTCAATCGCGCGCAGGGCGGCGCCCGAGTCGGTGGTGAAAAATGGGTTGCCAGTGCCGGCGGCGAAGATCGCGATGCGGCCCTTTTCCAGATGACGGATTGCGCGACGGCGGATGAAGTCTTCGCAGACGTCGTTGATCTTGATCGCGCTCATCACGCGCACTTTGGCTCCGAGCTTTTCCAGCGCATCTTGCATCGCCAGCGCGTTGATCACCGTAGCCAGCATGCCCATGTGGTCGCCGGTGACGCGGTCCATGCCGCTAGCGGCCAGGCCGGCGCCGCGGAAGATGTTGCCGCCGCCGATCACCAAAGCGACCTGTGCGCCGGCTTGCTGCGCTTCGATCACTTCCTGGGCGAGGCGATTGATGACTTTGGGATCGATGCCGTAATCCCCGTCTCCCATCAGCGCCTCCCCGGAAAGTTTGAGAAGAATGCGGCGATAGGGAAATTCAGACATAGGGAAAACCTCGGGGGTGGGGGGATCGGCAAATGCCGGCAATTCTATCGGAAGCCTGTCATCGGACGTGCTAAAAATTCCTTCGTCGGAAGCGGCGTGACGTATTGCTCAGTGCGCGCGCGGGGGTTGGGCGGTCTCGGTACAGCGGTCGCATCGTCGGCGGTGACACGGTTGTGGCCGCGACGCTTGGAGCGACACAGCGTGCTGTCGAACGCCTGCAACACATCCTCGATGCTCTCAAACTGGCGGTCGTTGCCGCCATGCGTGGCCAGGCCTGCCGAGAGGGTGAGATGGAGCGGGGCCGCCCTGCAGTTGCGCCATCGGCGTGCGTGGGGTCTCGGGCAGGATGCGCTTGATCACTATCAACGCCGCTTCGGCTGCGGTGTTGACCAGGATCAGCAGGAATTCTTCGCAGCCGTAGCGTGTCGTCAGATCGCTGGTGCGCACCATGCGCTGCAGCGTCCGGGCACAATTGCGCAACACCGCGTCGCCGACCGGATGGCCATGCGTATCGTTGACGCGTTTGAAGTCATCCAGGTCGATAAAGGCGATCGACAGCAGCCAATTCTGCCGCGATGCCAGTTCGAACTCGTGCGCAAGCGCGGTGCCAAGCTGGTGCCGATTGAACACACCGGTCAATGCGTCGCGGCTGGCCTGTTCGGTCAGATGACGCATGCGGTTTCCCGATTCGTCGGCATGCCGACGAATCGGCCACGTCCTGCAATTCGTGCAGGCGATGCAGTATCGCCAGTTCACGTGCATGCTCGAAGATCATCTGGATGTGCTCGGGTTGCGGCACGCGGATGTCGAACAAGGCTTTCAGTTCGGGCAGCGATTCGGCGATGCGTTCGATCACCTTTTTCGAAGCGTTCGGCGTCCAGTTCCAGCACGTCCTGCGCTGTCTGGCTACAGTGCGATGCGCAGAAGAAAAAAGCCGCGGCGAGCCGCGGCTTTTTTCTTCATCGCCTGCGAAACATCAGGCCAGTCCGGCCTGCTTCATCACTTCGGCGGCGTAGTCTTCCACCACCTTCTCGATGCCTTCGCCAACGGCCAGGCGCTGGAAAAAGACTACGTCGGCACCTGCAGCTTTGACGGCCTGCCCGACGGTCTGGTCGGTGTTGAGCACATACGGCTGACCGTACAGAGTCACTTCGTTGACGATCTTGCTGATCTTGCCGCTGATGATCTTTTCCAGAATCTCGGCCGGCTTGGACTTGTCCTTCTCAGACATCTTGGCCAGTTCGATTTCCTTTTCCTTGGCAACGAACTCGGCCGGAACGTCGGAGGCCTTGATGTGCGGCGGATTCATCGCAGCGATGTGCATGGCGATGCCGCGCGCCAGCTCGATGTCGCCACCCTTTAGTTCGACCAGCACACCGATACGGCCGCCGTGCACGTAGGCAGCGACGTTGTCGGCGCTGTCGATACGCACCAAGCGACGCACCTGCAGGTTCTCGCCGACCTTGGCGATGACCGCAGCGCGGCGCTCTTCTATAGTCTCGCCGCTGTCCAGCTTGATGCTCTTCAGCGCTTCGGCATCGGTTGCGTCCGAGTTCAGCGCAGCGCTGGCCACGGTCACGGTAAAGGCCAGGAAATTCTCGTCCTTGGCGACGAAGTCGGTCTCGGAGTTGACTTCGACCAGCACTGCCTTGCCGCCGGCCTGTGCGGTGGCGATGCGACCTTCGGCGGCCACACGGTCGGCCTTTTTGTCAGCCTTGGCCAGACCCGACTTGCGCAGCCATTCGGCAGCGGCGTCGATGTCGCCTGCGTTTTCGACGAGTGCCTTCTTGCACTCCATCATGCCGGCGCCGGTGCGCTCGCGCAGTTCCTTGACCAGGGAAGCAGTGATTTCCATGGAATAACCTCATATAAACGAATGCGTGCGGCGGAGTGATCCGCCAGTAGGAGACGATGCAGCCATGCTGGCCGCCCCCGTAGATGTCTTCAGTGGCCTCAACCAAGGGCCGCGATGGACCCGTCGGGGCTGCGGCCGCACAGCATGGTGCGGCCGCATTGCATGCCGATTACTCGGCAGCGGGGGCAGCGGCAGCCGGAGCGTCTGCCTTCTTCTCGGCCTTCTTGGCCGGGGCGCGACGGCCCTTGCCTTCGTCGGCGGATTCAGCCGAGAACTCTTCTTCGCGCACCGAAGCAGAGTTCGGCGCAGCAGCCTTGCCTTCCAGCACGGCGTCGGCAGCGGCGCGTGCGTACAGCTGCACGGCGCGGATGGCGTCGTCGTTACCCGGAATGGCATAGTCGACCAGGGTCGGATCGTAGTTGGTGTCGACTACAGCGATCACCGGGATGCCAAGCTTTTTGGCTTCCTTGATGGCGATGTCTTCATGGCCGATGTCGATCACGAAGATCGCGTCGGGCAGACGGTTCATGTCCTTAACGCCGCCGAGCGAGGCGTCCAGCTTCTCGCGCTCGCGGCGCAGGCTCAGCACTTCGTGCTTGACCAGCTTCTCGAAGGTGCCATCGGTCTCGGCCGACTCCAGTTCCTTCAGGCGGGCAACCGATTGCTTGACGGTACGGAAGTTGGTCAGCATGCCGCCCAACCAGCGCTGGATCATGAACGGCATGCCGCAACGCTCGGCTTCTTCCTTGATGGACTCGCGAGCGCTGCGCTTGGTGCCCAGGAACAGCACGGTGCCGCGCTTCTGCGCGATCGAGGAGAGGTAGTTCATCGCGTCATTGAAGAGCGGAACGGTCTTCTCAAGGTTGATGATGTGGATATTGCCGCGCGCGCCGAAGATGTACGGCGCCATCTTGGGATGCCAGTAACGGGCTCGGTGGCCGAAATGAACGCCGGCTTCCAGCATCTGACGCATAGTGACTTGGGGCATTGAAGTAACTCTATATATAGCGGAATCTGCGCCTGTCCCAGTGAGCATCCGCATAAGGCGGGCTCTTACGAGGGGGCAGGCGAACAATTCCGGGGTTGGGCTTCCCTGTCGCCTCCGTGTCGAACCCCATGCGGGGCACCCCGGCACGGATGGCGGCGGCAGGTGTGAATTCGTCGATGACGTTCGACGTGAACGACGCTATGCATGGTTATGAGGCATGCAAAACAACCCATGCAGTATAGCTGTCTGAAGTAGGCCGGTGCAATCTGCGGTATTTTGCCCCAGCAGGAAACAGCCGGAAGCTTACGGCTCCAATGCGAGTGTGGTTTCGACATCGCTATTGACGCGCGCCACAAACCGGCCGTTGCCTGCGGGAAGGTTGGCGGGCAGCGCCCATTGCCGGGTCTGGCCGGGCAGCACATAGCCGGCCAGATCGTCGCGGATGCTGCTGCGGGTGCCTTCGGCAGCGATATAGGCCAAGTCCGCCACGCGCGCGTGGCTGAGCCCGGCGTTGTAGACGCGCAGGACGCGCTCGCTGCCCTGCCCGGAGAGCGTGGCCTGCAGTGCCGGGTGCCGGTCACCCGGCTGGCTCGGCAGCGCAAACACCGGGATGGAATAACGCAGCAGCTCGGCCTCGTCGCCGGTCGCGTGCTGGGTCACTACCAATCGGTAGTTATCTTCGGTATGCGTCGGGATGGGGCCGAGGCGGATCACCCGTAACAACTGCCGGCCTTGCGCCGGGATCTCGAAATTGGTCGGGCTGACGGTAGCGCCGGTGGCCGGTTCGAGCAGTTCGCGGTCGCCGTCCTGACGCCAGCGATAGAGCTTGGCTTCGGCGCGCCATGGCAACGCGGCCCGGTTGTAGAGCCAGACGGTCGCCTGGTCGCTGTCTGCAGGAATATACGCGGTGGTCGGCGCGATGGCGATCTCGGCGGCGGTAGCGGGGCCGGCGCCTGCCAGAGCCAGGACCAAAGCCAGCCAGCCGCAAACAAGACGGGACGGGGCCATGCTTAAAACGCGACCGTGGTAACGCGCGCCGTGCCGGCGGGCGCAGGCCCGGCAAGTGCGCTGGCATCTTGACCAGTGCCGGCGACCAAGGGTAGGGTGGTACTAAGCGCCGGCTGGGCGATTGACATCGGCGTGCCTATGGAGCAACTGGCGCTCGCTGGCGAGGTGCGCAACTCGCAAGCGCTGAGCAGACGCAAGCCGATATTCAGGGTGGAATTTTCCGGCCCGCGACTGGCAGCCGCGCTGGCCACGAACGTGGTGCAGATCAGAAACGTGGTGCAGATCAGAGCAACCAGAGTCAGGCGTTTCAGAAAAGTGACGAGTGTCATAAAGGCAATCGATTGCATTGGAGTCGTAGCAAATAGCGACGTCTCCGGAGCTAACTTTATTAACTGTCAGTAAGTGATGAATACGGTCACCGTGTCGTTGTAGGCCCCCGCGATGGGCAGCTGGGAAGCCGGCGCGCGGCCATAGACCGTTACCGTCTGCGCAACGCCGTTGCCGGTGCCGGCCAGGGTGTCGACCCCGATCGTATTCCCCCAGCGACTGCTACGGCCACTGTTGCTGTAGAGCTCGTAGGTGATGTAGTTGGAGCTGGTCGCGTGGCGCATTCGCCTGACACTGCCGTTGGCGTTGCTGCCATTGTCCAGGCCGATGTTCCAGGCGGTGCGGTTGGTGCAGGCCAGGCTGATGGTAGAGGTGCGATCGATTGCGGTGGCGATGGTGCCGGCAATGCTGCCGAAGTCTAGGTCGGTGGTTACGTAGGTATTGCAGCGCGCCGGCACATTGGCCGAGGCGGTGAACGGGAACGCGTTGCTGGCGGTCTTGGTGCCGCTGCCGCCGGCCGTGCAATTGGCCGGTAGCGGTGGGGCGCCAATGATGCTCTCGTTGTAGGAGTAGCGCAGCACGGTGTCGGCACCGCCGAAACTGCTGGTGTGGTTGCCGACCGACAGGATTTGGTTGGCTGGAATGCGGCCGTATAGCGCGACACTGGCCGCCTGGGAGCCTCCAGTGATCACCGGAACTGCGTACGAGAGCGTCAGCGTGCGCGGCGAGGGCATTGTCGAGCCAGTGGTTCCCCAGATCTGGGTGCGTGTCGCCTCGCTGTAGATCTGGAAATCCAGACTGTCGTTGGTGGAGTTGAGCATGCGGCGCGGAGCATACAGTCCGTTGCTGGCGCTGCCCGGCCCAAGGTCCAGGCAAAGGCTCACTTGGGCGTATCCCAGGACACTGAGCGCGGCGGTCGAACAAGACACGCTGAGCGTTGCCACCGCATCGGTCGTGCCATTGGCCGCTACATTGCCGAACGCCAGCGGGGTGCCAAGCGTGACGGTGCAGGTAGTGTCTGCCCGCGCTTGCTGGCTGGGTACCAGCCACAGCGCGGCGATCGTGACGCTCAACAACAGGCGCCAGAACGGGTGCATATTCATGGCAAAGGCTCGGCAATGCACTTCAGTGGTCCGATGCGTGGAATGCCGTTTGGGTTGGCGGGATAGGTGAACCGCGCGCTGCAGCGGCCGTCAGGCAACTCGACAAAGATGCGGTTGTCTATCTGCAGATTGTCCAGATAGGTTTCGCCGTCGTAGCCGACCACCACGCGTTCGACATCGCCCTCGCGCTGCACCACGCTGCCGACCGGCAGGGGGGCGCCTTGTGCATCGTGCAGCACGATGACGGCGGCGCGCACTCGAGTGATGCCGAAGCCCACCGCCACGCCGGATTGCCGACGCGGCGTCACTGCGGTATCGACGCGATCCACGCGCAGATCTGCCGGCAGGTTCAAGGTGTCGATGGACAGCTGGTTGCGCTGCCACGATTGCAATGGCGTGACCAGCAGGGTGCCGCGCGCGTCGGTGACACCGATCAAGCGGTTTTCCAGCCGCACCGGGATGCCGGCCTGACCGTCGGTAGATACCACCGCAAAGGCATCCTGAATGTCGCGCGCTGCAAAGCCGCGGCCGTTCATCCACACCAGGCTGCCGCTGGCACTGGCGTAGCCGAAATTCGCGCCGTCCTGGTTGGCGGCGCCGATGTTGTAGCGGCCGACACGGTTCAACCAGCCGAGTTCGGCCAGCCCGCCGCCGGCATCGTCGGCGGCACGTCCCTGCAGCCGCCAACCGATACCGCCGAGGTCGCCATCGCCCGGCAGCGGCTGGCTGATGTCGGCCACAAATCCGGTGCGGTTACCGTTGCGCTGCATCGATGCACTGGCCTGGCGCGACCCGCCAAACGTGGTCGACAGCGACAGATACAGGCTGCGATCGCTGCGCAGGCCCAGGTTCTGATTGCCGGACAGGTTGCCGGCCCAGTTACGCCCGAAACCGCGCGACCAGAACACGCTAGCGTAGCGTGATGTGTCGCCTTGCGGATAACTCAGCCGCACGTAACTGGTGCCCAGCGAGCCGACCGGCTCGACATTGACGCCGAACACCGCGCGGTCGCTGATGCGTGCCGGCACGCTGCCTTGCAGCGCGCCAAGGTCGCGATAATCGCCGTGGGTGCGCTGAGTGCCGATGTTGAAATTGAAACGCCGGTTGTTCCAGGCATAGCCCAGCACGTACTGACCGCCGCGCAGATCGTCCATGCGGCTATGTACATAGGCGAGGTTGAAAACGCCGCCCACGCCGAGCAACCAGATCCCGCCCGCACCGACATTGACCACGCCGCCGCCGGCCTCGGCATGTGCTTCGATGGTGACGTCTTCGCGCAGGCCTTTGCGAAAGGTGGCGCTGGCCACCGCGCGCGATTCGTAGGAAAACGAGCGCACCCCGTAGTCGCGGCGCAGATGACCGATGCCGGCCGACCATTCCGAAATGCCGCGCGCCAGCAACTGCGGCGTGCTGTAGAACGCAAAGTCCAGCCGGCGCACGCGGCCGAATGCATCGGTCACCACGATCTGCGCCTGACCGGTGCCACTGATGCCTGGTTGCGCGGCCAACTGGAACGGCCCAGCCGGCACTTGGCCGCTGTACTGGCGCAGGCCATCGACGTACAGCTCCACCGTGGAAGGCACTGCCGCTTCGCCCAGAAAGCTCGGCGTCGGCGTCAAAACCCGATACGGCTGCAAGGCGTAATTGCGGCCGATCTGCACGCCGCCCAAGCGGATCGAACGGCTCCAGTCGACAAAGCCGCTATAGAAATCGCCCACGGTGAGGCTGGTTGCGCTATCTGGGAAATCCATCTGCCAGGCGCTGTCCAGGCGCACCGCTTCGCTACGCCAGCGCTCGTCCTGCGGGCGGTCGTAAGCCAGGAATACAGCGGTAGTGTCGACCATGCCGCGACCGATACCGAAGCCGCGCAATTCGGTGGCTAACGACACGCTGCCGGTACCGGTATTGCGCGTGGCATAAAAGTCGTAATTGAGCAGGATGCCGGGCGATGCGGTGGCGCTGGGCGAGGCGACTTCTTCGGTTTTCAACACCGTGGTGGATAGCGACAGCTGCGCCAGCGGCACTTGCAATGCGAGCCGCTGTAACGCGGCGTCGTAACGCACTTCCACATCGGGCAGACGGTCTAGATCGACCAGCTCGCCAGCAGCGCGATCGGCCAGGATGAAGCCGAGTTTGCGCAGCGTTTCGACCGATCCACGCAGATGCCCGTCGACCAGTTCGAACGGCGTCAGACCGCGGTCTGCCTGATTCAAGGTGACTTCGAGATACAGCGTTTGTGGCTGCGGCGTGTCGTCTTGCACGGTCTGATCGGGAAGCGGCGCCACATCGGCCAGATCGCCGGCCGCAGCGCTTCCCAGGCAAGTAGCAGTCGCGAGCAGCGTCATCGCCAGCCTGGCCGCATCACGGCGCTGTCGGCACTGCCAACAAAGTACGTTCGTCCGCCTCACCATTGATCCTTGCGATAATGGTGCCGCGGCCGAACTGCGCCAGCGGTGCACCCAATGACCAGCGCATGGTCTGACCGGGCAGTACATAGCCAACCAGGCCGTTCAATGCCGTTTTGGCCGTGCCATCGACTCGATGTTGTAGGTCGGCGACCTGGGCATGCCCGCTGCCGGTGTTGCTGATCTGGATCTGCGCATTGCCGTCGCTGCCGGCCACCAAGTGCGCATTCAAGGTCGGCTTAGGATCGGCTTTGCCGGGTGGCAGCACGAAGATCGGCACCGAGTAGCGCAGCACGAATTGCATGCCTTTGCGATCGGCATCGGCGTTGGGAAGTTCGTCGACGATGATGCGGTAACAGACCTCCTGGCCGGTTGGCGCAGGTCCGGCGCGAATAACGCGAATTAGCTGGCGTTCGCCAGCGGCCAGGGTGCGCATCGGTGGGCTGACCAGCAGTTCCGGTGTGGGGTCGAGCTGGTCCCGTCCATCGCGCTGGGTCCATCGATAGGCGCGTGTCTGCACCTGCACCGGCACGCCGCCGCTGTTGCTCAGCCACAGCCCGTCGGCGGACTGCTCTGCGTGCAAGGTCAGCGAGGTCGGTGCCAATTGAAGGCTGGCCGCACGCGCCGAGGGCAGCGTCCAGCCGCTACACAGCGCCAGCGCCAAGGTCAGTCCAACTGGAACCGCCCACGCAGGCAGGCATAGCGGCAGGCGGTGGTGCAGGATCATGCGCGTGCTCAATAGACGATCGTGGCGGTGATCGTGTCTTGGTAGCTACCGGTCGCGGCATTGTTGACCGATGGGTTGGTCACACGACCGTAGACCGGAAAGACCTGGTTGATGCCGGTGGCGGTGCGGCTCAGCGTATTGGTGCCGCTGGTGCTGCCCCATACTGTGCTGCGTGCCAGATCCTGGTAGAGCTGGTAGGCGATGAAGTTGCTGGCGGTGACTAGCGGGTCTGCGTTCTTCATGCGACGGGTGGTGACGTCGTTTGCGGTGCTGGCATTGCTACCTGCGCTCAGCGCGATGTTGTACGGCGTCAGCGCGGTGCACTGCGCGGTCACGCTGCCGTTGGCGTCGGCGTTGGCGGTCGAGGTCGAAAGTACCGAGCCGAAGTCGACGTCCGTGGCGGACGCAGCGGTGATGGTGCAGGCCTTGGTGACGGCGATCTTGACGTTGAAGGTGGTGGTATCTGCCGCGGTCGCGACACTGATGGTCGAGAGCAGGCCAAGGGAAAGCAGGACGGGATGGGCAGTACGCATGGACATTTCCTTAGACCGGTCTGGTCATTCGTGATGCGACGGCTCGTCGCCCTTTTTGCAATGCATCTGCCGTGCCAGAAGATAACGCCGAATTCACGCGCTATATAGCTGTTTACGCTGGTTATTTTTCCAAAATTGCGACCTTTTTCGGATGACTCCGTTAACGGAGACCTTGACGCTCTCTGCATTGCGTCACACATGAATACGGGATGGCGCCGGTTTCCTGTTGCACCGTCCGCTTGCGCCGTCATCGCCTGTCACGCAAAAAAGCGGCGACGTGGGTCGTTCAGATTCAGCCCGAATCGGCGATAATCCGGGCCATGAGCGTCAATCTGAAAACCAAAGAAGAAATCGAACTGATGCGCGTCGCCGGCCGCCTGGCCGCCGAGGTGCTCGACATCGTGGCCCCGCACGTCCAAGTGGGCGTGACCACGGCCGAGCTGGACCGCATCTGCCACGATCATATCGTCAACGTGCAGGGCGCCATTCCTGCCAACGTCGGCTACCGCGGCTTTCCCAAGAGCGTGTGCACCTCGGTCAACAACGTGATCTGTCACGGCATCCCGAGCGCGGCCAAGGTCTTGAAAGACGGCGACATCGTCAATATCGATGTCACCGTCATCAAGGACGGCTGGCATGGCGATACCAGCCGTATGTATTACGTGGGCACGCCCTCGGTAATGGCCAAGCGCTTGGTGGACACCACCTATGAAGCGATGTGGCGCGGCATCCGTGCGGTCGAGCCTGGCGCAACGCTGGGCGATGTGGGGCACGCGATCCAGAGGTTCGCCGAGGCCGAGCGTTTTAGCGTGGTGCGCGACTACTGCGGCCATGGCATCGGCAAGGTCTATCACGACGAGCCACAGGTGATGCATTACGGCCGTCCGGGCGAAGGTCTGGTGCTCAAGCCGGGCATGACCTTCACCATCGAGCCGATGATCAACGAAGGCACCTGTCACCATAAGACTCTGCCCGACGGCTGGACCGTGGTCACCAAGGATCGCAAGTTGTCCGCGCAGTGGGAGCACATGGTCGCAGTGACCGAAGAAGGCGTAGATGTGCTGACACTGTCGCCGAACGCTCCCGCACCGATATGACGGCCCCGCCGGCGTGCGGACCCGAACAGGGCGTCGCTGGCGACGCGGAATGGTCCGTGCAGGCCCGTCCGCTGCTGGTGCAGGCGGACACGCGGCTGTGCAAACGCTTCGATCAGGGCGAGCCGATCGAGCGACTGGTCGCGCTGCGCGCGCGTGCAGTCGATCAATTGATGCGTAATGCGTGGACACGCTGCATTCCGGCCGACAGCGGGTTGTCGTTGTACGCGGTCGGTGGCTATGGGCATGGCGAGTTATTTCCGCGCTCGGATGTGGATGTGCTGGTGTTGGGTGAGACCGTCGCGCAGCAGCAGCACGAGCAGGCCTTGGCGCGTTTGTTTGCGCTGCTGTGGGATGTGGGCCTGCCGATCAGCCATGCGGTTCGCTCACCGGCGCAGTGCACCGCCGCCGCCGTCGACCAGACCGTACTCACTGCGTTGATCGAATCGCGCCCGTTGGTTGCGGCAAACGACGCAAGCACTGCACTGGCGGCGGCGATCGCGCCACAACGGGTGTGGCCGCCGCGCGAATTCTTCCAGACCAAACGCGAAGAGTTGCTGGCACGCCATCAGCGCTTCGGCGACACCGCTGACAACCTGGAGCCGGACATCAAGGAGGGCCCGGGCGGTCTGCGCGATCTGCAGACGTTAGGCTGGATGGCGTTGCGAGCCTTCGGCGTCAAGGATCTGGAGGCGCTGGTTGGGCTCGGCCATGTCGGCTTGGACGAAGCGGCCGCGCTGCTGCGCGAGCGCGAGCAACTGGCGCGGCTGCGTTTTGGCCTGCACATCGTCGCCAACCGACCGGAAGAACGCCTGCGTTTCGATTACCAGAAGACTCTGGCCGAGCGGCTGGGCTTTGCCGACGACCCGGAAAGCCTGGGCGTTGAAAAAATGATGCAGCGCTTTTATTGCAGTGCTGCATTGATCCGTCGCATCAGCGACCGGCTGCTACAGCGCTTCGAAGAACAATTCGATGGCGAGGCGGTGCCGGAGCCGTTGAGTGACGGTTTCAGCCTGCGCCGCGGCTATCTGGCCGCCGATGCGGACACGTGGCCGAATGGCGATGTCATGCAGGTGTTCGCCTTGTTCGCACAGCGGGCCGCACACCGCGACGTGCGTGGACTGCATTCGCTGACTGCGCGCGCGCTAGCCGAGGTGCTGGGCGAGTTGCCTGCCTACGATGTGGCCGATGCACCTGCACGCGACCAGTTCATGGCGTTGTTGCGGGGGCCACGCGCGGTGGAAACGCTCAATCGCATGGCGCGCTTGGGCGTGCTCGGCCAATGGATTCCGGCATTTGCCAGCGTCTCCGGGCGCATGCAGTTCGACCTGTTCCATGTCTACACGGTGGACCAGCACACGCTAATGGTGCTGCGGAACATCGCGCTGTTTGCCGCAGGCCGCGCCGACGAACGTTTTTCGATCACCCACGAAGTCTGGCCGCGTCTGCGCAAGCCGGAATTGCTGCTGCTGGCCGGTCTGTTTCACGACATCGCCAAAGGCCGTGGCGGCGATCATTCCGAACTGGGTGCGGTGGATGCGCGCGCGTTCTGCCTGGCGCATCGGCTCAGTGACGCCGACACCGCGCTTGTGGCTTGGCTGGTGGAGCAGCATCTGCGCATGTCGGTAACTGCGCAAAAACAGGATATCTCCGACCCGGATGTGATCCATCGCTTCGCCACCTTGGTCGGCACGCGCGAACGGCTGGATCATCTGTATTTGCTGACCTGCGCCGATATCGCCGGTACCAGCCCCAAATTGTGGAACGCGTGGAAGGACCGGCTGCTGGCCGATCTGTACTTCGCCGCGCGCCGCGCGCTGCGCGAAGGCCTGGAACATCCCCCGCCGCGCGAGGAACGCCTGCGCGAGGCACGCGAATCGGCGCGCGCGCTGATGCAGGAGCAGGGATACGACGATGCCACCATCGATCGTCAGTTCGCCGGCATGCCGGACGAAAACTTCCTGCGCTTCCGTCCCGAGCAACTGGCTTGGCAGGCGGTCTCGCTGATCGAAGTGCAGATCGGCCAGACCACGGTCAAGGCGCGGCGCGCGGTGCCGGACAACGACGCACTGGAAGTGTTCGTGTATTCCCTCGATCGCGACGGCTTGTTCTCCGCGATCGTGGCCACGCTCGACCGCAGGGGGTACGGCATCCACCGCGCCCGCGTGCTGGACGCGCCGCATGATGCGATTCTCGACGTGTTTGAAGTGCTGCCACAGGACAGCTCGGCCGATGGCGACCCGCAGCGTCTGGCCGCCGCGTTGCGTCAGGTGCTCGCCGGCGATCTGCAGAAGGTGCGTCCGTCGCGGCGTGCAGTGCCACGTCAGTTGCGGCATTTCCTTTTTGCGCCGCGCGTGGAATTCAGCGAAAGCGCCGACGGTCACCGTACCCGTATCAGCCTGGTTGCGCCCGATCGCCCCGGTCTGCTCGCTGACGTGGCGCATGTGCTGCGCATGCAACACCTGCGTGTGCACGACGCGCGCATCGCCACATTTGGCGAGCGTGCGGAAGATCAGTTCCAGATCACCGACGAGCATGATCGCCCGTTGCCCGAATCCGCCCGGCAAGCCCTGCGCGATGCGCTGTGCGCCTGCCTCGACCCTACCTAGTACGCCCTCCCGGAGCCCCCATGGCCATCAGCAAGAAGACAGCGCGCAAGCAGAGCGCAACCACCGCCAGCGCAGCGCCCGAGCGCGCGCCCAAGCTGAGCAGCAAGGCCGCCAACGCGCCTGTCGCCGATGCCGCTAAGTCCGTCGCGGCTGTCGGTAAGAAGGCCGCTGTAAAGAAAACTATCGGCAAAAAACGCGTTGCCACGAAGACCGTCGCCAAGACGGCGACTGGCGTTGCGCCGCGCGTGGCCAATCAGCCGACCAGCGTCGTTGCCGCGCCGGCTGCCAAAAAGGCTGCAGCGGCGAAGAAACTGCCGATCGCCGAAAAGGCCGTGCAGACCGCCGCAACGCATGTGGGCCATGATGAACTCAAGTTCGGGATCGAAAGCGCGTTCGAACGTCGTGCCACTTTGACCATCGACGAAATCGAAGGCTCCACCCGCGCCATCGTCACCCGCGTCATCGACGGCCTGGAGAGCGGTGAGCTCCGCGTCGCCGAGCCGGACGGGCAGGGCGGCTGGACCGTCAACGAGTGGTTGAAGAAGGCCGTGCTGCTGTATTTCCGCGTCAACGAGATGGCGGTGATCGACGCGCAGCCGGCGCCGTTCTGGGACAAGGTCGAGTCACGCTTTGCCGGCTTCCACGAAGCCGAGTTCCGCAAGGCAGGTGTGCGTGTGGTGCCGGGCGCAGTCGCGCGTCGCGGCAGTTTCTTCGGCAAGGACGTGGTGTTGATGCCGAGCTTCACCAACATCGGTGCGTACGTGGGCGAAGGCACCATGGTCGACACCTGGGCCACCGTGGGCTCGTGCGCGCAGATCGGCAAGCACTGCCATCTGTCCGGCGGCGCCGGCATCGGCGGCGTGCTCGAACCGCTGCAGGCCAGCCCGACCGTCATTGAAGATCATTGTTTTATCGGCGCGCGTTCGGAAGTGGTTGAAGGTGTAGTCGTCGGCCATCACAGCGTGATCGGCATGGGCGTGTTCATCGGCCAGAGCACGCGCATCTACAATCGCGCCACTGGCGAGATTTCCTATGGTCATGTGCCGCCGTATAGCGTGGTGGTGTCCGGGCAGCTGCCGTCGAATGATGGCTCGCACTCGCTGTATTGCGCGGTGATCGTCAAGCAGGTGGACGCCAAGACGCGTAGCAAGACCAGCGTGAATGAGTTGCTGCGTGGGTTGGCGGATTGAAGGCAAGTCAACAAGACAACTGCTCAACTTCCTACGCATGTTTGCGACCGCTCGTTAGTTCCCTCGTTAGTTTCATTGTCCCTTGGAGAAGGTGGCGCGCAGCGCCGGATGAAGGGGCGTGGGAAACCTGGCGGTTTTGGGTACACGAGGCTTCACCCGTACCCTTACCCCTAACCCCTCTCCTGACGGAAAGGGGCTTCAAAGGTCGAACTTGGATGCGCTCATGAACACACTTTACGGACTCAAAAACTGCGATACCTGCAAGAAAGCCACCAAGTGGCTGGACCGTTTCGGTGTTGCCTATGCCTTTGTCGATTACCGCGAGCACAAGCCCGAGCCGGAGACGCTGGTTGTATGGGCGGACAAGGTCGGCGGATTCGATGCGTTGATCAACAAATCCTCGAACACTTGGCGACAGTTGCCGGACAACCGCAAGGCCACAGCCAGCGCTGCCGAATGGAAGCTGCTGTTGCGCGAATACCCGCAGATGATCCGACGCCCGGTGGTCATCACCGCCGACGGTGCATTGAGTCAGGGCTTTTCCGATAATGGCTTCAAGAAGCTGTTCGGTATCGGCTGAGCAGTGCAGTGCCATCACTGCGCCGCCTGACCGCCGCGGCCGTCATCGCTTGTGCGGCGATGTAAACCACGCCGATGTAAAACGGATGACTGCCGACCAGATCGCGCTAAGGCTAACGCGATCGCAACCACGATCAACGCATGCTTTGGACCACTGCATGCTTGGTCTTCAATCAACGCCGCTGATGCGGCCACATTGTGGTGATGTTGCATGAGTGATGTGCTGGATCTGACGTGTGACCTGATCGCGCGCGCCTCGGTGACGCCGGCCGATGCCGGCTGCCAGGCGGTGATTGCGCAGCGCCTGAGCGCTGCTGGATTCGCATACGAACACCTGCGCCTGGGCGAGGTCGACAATCTGTGGGCCACGCATGGCAGCGGTGCGCCTGTGCTGGTATTGCTAGGGCATACCGACGTGGTGCCGCCGGGGCCGCGCGAGGCATGGACCAGCGATCCGTTCGACCCTCAGATTCGCGATGGCGTGCTGTACGGGCGCGGCGCAGCCGACATGAAAGGCAGCGTGGCCGCCTTCGCCATCGCAGCCGAAAAGTTCGTCGCCGCCCACCCGCAGCACACCGGCACGCTGGCGGTGCTGCTGACCTCCGACGAAGAAGGCGATGCCATCGATGGCGTGCGGCGCGTTGCCGAGTTGTTTCGCGAGCGCGGGCAGACGATCGATTGGTGCATCACCGGCGAGCCATCGTCCACCGAGCGATTGGGCGACCTATTGCGTGTCGGTCGTCGCGGCAGTCTGTCCGGCACGCTGACGGTGAAGGGCGTACAGGGGCATGTGGCGTATCCGCACAAGGCGCGCAATCCGATCCATCTGGCAGCGCCGGCACTGGCCGAGCTGGTCGCGCGGCAGTGGGACGATGGCTTCGAAAGTTTTCCGCCGACCAGCCTGCAACTTTCCAACATCCATGCGGGCACCGGTGCCAACAACGTGATTCCGGGCGAGCTGCAGGTGGCCTTCAATCTGCGCTACACCCCGCACTGGGATGCGCCACGGCTGGAAGCGGAAATCACCGCATTGCTGGATCGCCACGCACTGGACTATGCGCTGCGCTGGCATCGCAGCGGCGAGCCGTTCTATACGCCGGAAGGGCGCTTGCGCAGCGTCGCGCGTGAGGTCTTGGGTCGATTCGCCGGCGCGCCACCGGAAGAGAGCACCGGCGGTGGCACCTCGGATGCGCGCTTCATCGCGCCGCTGGGTGCGCAGTGCATCGAAGTCGGCCCGGTCAACGCCAGCATCCATCAGGTCGATGAGCACGTGCGTGTGGCCGATCTGGAAGCGCTGCCTGCACTGTATCGCACGTTGATCGAGCGCTTGCTGATCGCGTGATTGCCTGTTTGTCGCCGTCGTTGCCGCTGAAACAGTTGCGTCATTGAAAACGAACGGTTAGCGTCGGCTGCATGCTTATTCACATCGCCGACCTCAATGTCGCCAACCGCAACAATCTGCGCGCGAATAATCGTGCGCAGCGGATGCGGGTCTGCGACTAGGCGAAGTACACTAAAACGCCCAGCAATCAGAACACCCGCATCGGCCGATGCGGGTTTTTTTATGGGTTTCATTCTCGTGCAGCATGCTATCTCGCCGGCCGCCAACCCCCGCAGTTCATCAGGAGTTTTTCCATGTGTTCCATCTTCGGTATTTTCGGCCTGCAACCCGGTGACGATCTGCAGGCATTGCGCAGGCAGGCACTGCAATGTTCGCAGCGGCAGCGCCATCGCGGCCCGGACTGGAGCGGCGTGTATGTCGATACCGGTGCGATCCTGGTGCATGAGCGCCTGGCCATCGTCGACCCGGCTGGCGGCTCGCAGCCGTTGCTGTCTGAAGATGGAAACCTCGCGCTCGCGGTGAATGGCGAGATCTACAACCATCAAGACCTCAAGCAGGAATTGCTGCACCCGTACGCATTCCAGACTGGCTCCGATTGCGAGGTGATCAACGCGCTGTACCGCGAAGACGCGCCAGCCTCGTATCTCAACCGCCTCAACGGCATCTTCGCGTTCGCGCTGTGGGACAAGGCCGCCGGGCGCGTGATCATCGCACGTGATCCGATTGGTGTGGTTCCGTTGTACTGGGGCCACGACCGCGAAGGCCGCTTGCGTGTGGCGTCCGAACTGAAATCGCTGGTGGACGATTGCGCCGATGCCGCGCAGTTTCCGCCCGGTCATTGGTACGACAGCGCCACCGGCGCGCTGAGCCGCTATTACGAGCGGTCCTGGCGCGAATACGCCGAAGTGGAAGGGGTGCAGGTGCAATTGCAGGAATTGCGCGAGGCGTTCGAGCGTGCGGTGCATCGTCAGTTGATGACCGATGTGCCGTATGGCGTGCTGCTGTCCGGTGGATTGGATTCGTCGTTGGTTGCGGCAGTGGCCGCGCGCTACGCACGTCATCGCATCGAAGAAAATGACACTACCGAAGCATGGTGGCCGCGATTGCATTCGTTCGCGATCGGCTTGAAAGGATCACCGGACTTGGCGGCTGCGGAGGTGGCAGCCGCAGCGCTGGGCACGGTGCACCACGGCTTCGAATACACCTTCGAAGAAGGCCTGGATGCGTTGCCTGAAGTTATTCGCCATATCGAGACCTACGACGTCACCACCATTCGCGCGTCCACGCCGATGTTCCTGCTGGCGCGCCGCATCAAGGCGATGGGCGTGAAGATGGTGCTGTCCGGCGAAGGCAGCGACGAAATCTTCGGTGGCTATCTATACTTCCACAAGGCCCCGAGCGCGCGCGAATTCCACGAGGAACTGGTGCGCAAATTGGACGCGCTCAACAACTACGATTGCCTGCGCGCCAACAAGTCGATGATGGCCTGGGGCGTGGAGCCGCGCGTACCGTTCCTGGATCGCGAATTCCTGGATGTGGCGATGCGCATGGACGCCAGCTTCAAGATGATCGACAAGACCGGCACTGGCGCCTCACGGATGGAAAAAGGCGTGCTGCGCGAAGCCTTCTCCGGTTATCTGCCCGAGTCGATTCTATGGCGGCAGAAAGAGCAGTTCAGCGATGGTGTGGGCTATGGCTGGATCGACGGGCTGAAGGCGCATGCCGCCTCGCATGTGAGCGACCGCGAACTGGGTGCGGCCGACAAGCGCTTTCCGGTTAATCCGCCGCAGACCAAGGAAGCGTATTTCTATCGCACGCTGTTCGAACAGTTCTTCCCCGGTCAGGCAGCTGCCGAAACCGTGCCGGGCGGCAAGTCGATCGCGTGCTCGTCGCCGACAGCAATTGCCTGGGACGCGAGCTTTGCAGCGATGGCCGACCCCTCTGGCCGCGCGATTGCCGGCGTGCACGAACAAGCGCTGGCGTCGTAACGGTGATGCAGTTGCAGCGGCCGGCATGCGCTTACGCACTGCCGGCCGCTGTGGCGATCAGTCGTGGCGTACGCAATAGCCGTAGCGCTTCGGCTCGATATCGACGCCGGCCACATCGGCCTCATTGTTGCGCCACAGGTTCGGCTTGAAGTCGGCCGCGGTGCAGTTTGCAGCTCGGTCTACACCGACAGTGTAGGTGAACGGCGTGTTGGAGAAACGATTGTTCTCGAACACGTTGTCTTGGCTCATGCTGTTGTCCCAGCACAGAACTTCCGGCGTGCGTTGATGAATAGCGCAGGCCAGGAACACACCGGCAAGCTTGTTGCCGTCAAACTGGTTGTTGCTGAATCGGTTGCGCCGCGCATCCGACAGATAGATGCCTTGGCTGCCGTTGCGCTCGAAGCGGTTGTTGCGGATTTCGCTGTCTTCCAGGTGCTCGATGGTCAGGCCTGCTGCTACGTTGTCGTGGATGTAGTTGTTGGCCATGGTGACCTTGGCCGTGCGGTTGAACGACACGCCGTCCCAGATCGCGCCGGACACATCGTTGTTTTCGACGGTGATCTCGCTGGTGTCGTATTCGCTCAGCAGGCAGGCGCTGCGGCACTTGTTGACCTGCAGACCGGCGAGCCGGATGCCCTGGCCCGACCGCACCACCACGGCGCTATTGCTCAGGTACGGGCGCTCGGGCATGAACTCTTTTTCGCCGGTGCTGGCAACGATTTGCATGTCTTCGATGCTGACATTGCGGATCACGCCGGCCGGCTCCTCGTTTTTGTAGTCGCCAACCACCAGTGCCGGTTGTTGCACGCCATCAGCCATGCGCAGCACGGTGCTCGGGCCCGTGCCGCGCAGCGTGAGATTGCCGCGGTGGATCGAAACCAATCCACTGAGCGGAAATTCGCCTTTTCCCAGGCACAACACCGATGGCGTGTCGCTTTGCGGGAGTTTGTCGATGGCTTTTTGCAGATCCTGGCCAGGGCGCACTTTTGCAGTGCAGGCGGCGACGGGCGCGTCAGGCGGGCCGGATTTGGCCGGTGGCGCGGCAGAGCAGGCGGTTGCAAATACCAGTGGCAACAGGGCAGAAACAGAGCGGTCAAGCAAAGGCATGCGGATTCCGGTCAGTGAGGGGGAGGAGGGCGATGGTGTGGAAACCACTCCAGATCGCGACGGCCTCTAGTGTCTCCCGACAGACGTTAAGTTCCAGCAGAGGCGCACCTGCATTATTCGGCGCAGGTTCATTGCCTTGCCGTGGTCCAAGCCGCAAGTGTGTGTTGTGGCAAGTAATAGTAGCCGACGAACGTCACACTTGAGGGCGGTGATCAAAACTGCTTTGCAGCCGCCAAACGCGCACCGACAACTGACCGCTAACGACACGTCAAGCGCCTGAGGGATGTTCCTAACAAACTCTCGTTTGCCGCTCTCAGAAACTGTATGCCAACTGTGCGTAGATGCGTCGCGGCTCGCCCGGGAAGTGTCCTGCACGTGTATTGAAACCGCTCACCGCGTAGACCTTGTCGAAAAGATTCTTGATGTTGATCTGCAGCTTCCATGCATTCCACTGCGTTTGCCAGCTGATGTCGTAGATTGCATACGGCTTGACGCGCTGACCATCCAGGCCGACGCGTTCGCCCACGTAAGCGGCACCAAACGCAAACGCCGAGCGCCAAGCCCGCAGGTCGTAGCGCGTCCACAGACCGAATGTATTACGCGGTGCATTGGCGAAGCGATCGCCGGACGCATTGGTGATGCCGTTGGTGCCAGCATCGAGCACCCGTGCATCATTGCCGGCGTAGGTCAGGTTGAGCACCCAACGCTCGGTCAGGTCGGCCAGCAAGTCCATTTCCAGGCCTTCGCTGCGGACCAGACCGAGTGCGGAGAGTTGATTGACGCCATCCACACTACTGCCGTTGGCTTGCACGATATTGCTGCGCTCGATGCGATACAGCGCGGTGTTGAGCGTGAGCCCGCCATCGTTGAGCGCGGTCTTCACGCCGACTTCCCACTGCTTGCTGCGTTCCGGATTGAAGGGCCCGCCGACGCTGCCGTCCTGATTGGCGGCATCCTGCGGCAGGAAACCGCTGGCGTAACTCGCGTAGGTGTTGATGCCTTCGCGCAGCACGAAGGTGCTACCCACACGCCAGCTGAGATCGTTGCCGGTGACACGCGAGCCATCAAATAAATTGTCGTCCTTGAAGCCGTCCCAACGCAGCCCTGCCATCGCATACCAGCGCGACGTCAGCGTGAGTTCGTCCTGCAGATACGCGCCATAACGCTCACTACGCGTACTGGTGGCGCGCCAGGGCAGGTTGTCTAGGCCATCGTCGTAAAAGCCGCTAAGCCCGTACACCGGATTGAACAGATCGATGCCCAGCACCGACCCGCGGGTGCGCCCGGTGTCTGCGGTATTGGCGGTTTGCGCACGGAAATCTGCGTCCAACCGATAGTAGTCCGCACCCATCAGCAGCTTGTGCTTGATCGTGCCGGTGCTGGTGCGAAACACCGAATTGACGTTGCTGGAGATCGCATCGTTGTCGCGGAATTGATTGCGCAACTGCCGTGTCATCCACTCGGCGGTACCGTCGCCATCGCGATCGATCAAGCCCATCGGCTCATGATAGATCTGATGCTCGTTGTTCTTGAACCAGCGCACCGCCATGTCCACATCCCACACGCTGGAAGGCGCAAAGCGATACTGCGCGAACGCGACCTTGGCGCGCATGTCGAGGAAATCGGTGGGTTCGTTGTGGTTCCAGCGATGGTCGGTGAGAAAGTTGCCATCATCGTCCACCGGCACGCCACGCAGCCGATTGCCGTCCAGGTTCTGGGTGATATCGGTGTATTGCAAGGTAAGCTCGCCGGTTTGGCCGATATCGATTGCCACCGAGGCATCGCCGATCTGGCTCTGGCTATCGGTGTTCCAGCGAAAGCCATCCTCGCCATCGGCATAGGCACCGATGCGGTAACGGATGCGGCCGTCTTCGCGCGCAGGGCCAGTCGCTTCGAATGAGGCTGCACCGAAGGACTGATTGCCCACTTGCAGTTCCACTCGCCGTGCGGCCTGATGACCGGGTTTGCGGGTCACGTAGTTGATCACGCCACCCGGTTCGCCGCCGCCGTACAGCGCACCGGCCGGGCCCTTGAGCACTTCCACGCGTTCGATGTTGAACAACTGCGGCACCGAGAAGCCGGCATACGGGTCGCCGCGCAGACCGTCGTACAACACGTTTTCCTGGCGGAATCCGCGCAAGGTCACGCCGGCATAGCTGAAAAAACTGATGCCGCTGATGCTGCGATACAGATCGGTGATCTGGCGTGCGGCCTGGTCGTCGATCAACTCACGCGGCAGCACCTGCACCGACTGCGGCACCAGCGCAAGCGGCGTATCGGTACGCGTGGCCACTGCCGCATCCTCCGATTTGTAGAGCGTCTGCGCGCGCCCTATGACGTCAAGGCCATCCAGGTCGGTGACGGTAGGTAGCGTGGTGATGCGCTGAGCGAAAGCAGACAGGGAGGGGACAGCGAGCGCAGCGACGAGCGCGGTGGTAAGAAGCGTGGAGCGCATTGGTCACTAATGGGAATGGTTATCAAATTCATCTTAGCATGCGGCGCTCGCTGCATTGCACAGACCGCCAGACGTGCAGAGAATTCCTTCTCGCTTCGGGACATTGCCCGCTTCAAGGGTAGACGGTGCCCGAAGCGCGAAAGAGAGCAAACGCGAAGGCTCGTGTCACCTGCTGCGCGGCGTGCCATTGTAACGAACGGAAGCAGCCGCATCGGGTTGCATCCAGTGCATCGCTTGCGTCCGTGTCCTAGATTCCGACGCCCGACCCGACCCGGCCCGCGGTTGCGTCGCGGCGCAAGCCGTGCCTTTTCGCCCGCAGGAGAGGTAAGCACAGCGTGCGCCTACTTCGGCTGCAACTGCAGCGTGTAACGCGTCGTCGTCGGCAGGAACGGCGTTGGTCTGCCATGCACCCAATCGTCATGGCCTGCGCCCCAGAACGGCGACAACGGATGTGCGCTCTGGCCGCCCGGCATATGCACGATGCCGTCGCGTTCGTGGCCCGGTGACACCACCATGCGTTCGGAGGCGCCGAAGGCAGGACCCTGCACGCGTGGCATGTCACGATCGCCTGGCAGTTGGTCGGGCGGCATGCACAGCCAGCGTCTGGCGATGGCAGGCAAGGCGCGTGCCATCGGATGGCAGATGGCGGTGGTGTTGCGTTCGCCCCAGGTGCGCTGGCCTGGCTGGTCGCCCGGTTCGCCTTGCGCGATCGAGCCTGCCTGCGCGCTGCGCGCGGCGTCGGCGAGCAGCCGATCCCAGCTTGCATACGTCGGCGGCAATAGGTTGGCTGGACGCTGCTGCAACAACGGCCAGACGATGCCTTCCAACTGCGCGCGACGAGGCGGCAGGAAGTCGTCGCCAAGCGCGGATTTGGCCGGTCCCAGCAAGCCGGCTTCCACTGCATCGATGGTCATGCTGCGAAAGTCGCGCACGATGCGATAGCTGGCCGAACGGATGGACGCATGCCCGTCCCACTCACGTGTGGCGAGCTCGATCTGTTGCAGCGCCGGGTCTTTGCTGTGCTCGACCACGCTGCGCAGCAGCTCCCACCAGCGCCTGAGCAACAACGCGCGATCGTCGAGCTGAATGGCGAGCAGATCGCGCTCGGTAAACCGCTGCTTTGCGAACAAATCATCGCGGATCTGCTGCGCACGCGCGCCGAGGTCGTAGCCGGCATCGCCGAGCGTGGCCAGCTGTTGCGCATCGACGATGCGGCTGTTGGCAGTCCATAGCCGGTGCGTGGGTGGATCCATCAGCGCAGGCGCATCGTCGCTGCGCACTGACCATGGCACACAACCCGAGGGCGAGGCCTGCGCTGCTGCCGCATCCGCAGGCGAGAGCGGCGTCGTGTTCGTCCCCGGCGCCGAGGTGGCAATTTCGGCAATACCGCTCGCGCTGCACCCCGCATTGCGTGCCGGGCGAGCGCCGATCAAGCGCCAGGCGATGCGCCCGTTGCGATCGGCCAACAGCAGATTTTGCGCAGGAATGCCAGAGCGATCCGCCACCGCAAACGCGGCCTGCAGATCGCCTGCAGTGCTCATCTGAGCGAAGTCCAGACGGATCGCACCGGGTAGCTGTGCGGCCCAACGCAACGCCAGCAGACTGCCATCGGGGTTCTCGTGCAGGATCGGCCCCCAGGCTGCCTCGCGGACTTCAAAACGCACCGACGTAGCGCCTGCCACGCGAATCGTTTCGACATGCGTGGTGAGTGGCTGCGGATGCGCCGCTGTGGCCGGCGGAATCCGCGCAAAATCTGCCGTGTCGATATAGCTGTTGGTAAATGCCCAGGCCACATGCCCGTTGCTGCCGACCACCACTGCCGGCAGGCCGGGCAGGGTGAAGCCGGTGACGTCCACCTTGCCATCGGGCGCATGGGTGTCGGGGTAACGCAGGCGCGCGCGGAACCAGATATTGGGCGCGCGCAGGCTCAGATGCATGTCGTCGGCGACGATGGCGCGGCCGTCGGCAGTGAGGCTGCCATCTACGGCGAAGTTGTTGCTGCCCGGCGTCGGTTGCTCGGCGCTCGGTGCGGTGGCCGGGTGCGGCAAGCGACGCAGATCCACTGCGGCAGCATCTGGCAGCACGGCATCGCCCAGAGCCGGCCCGAACAGCGGCGCATCCCAGCTGGAACCCTGATGGTCGAGCAGTGCTGCCAGCGCCGGCGGCACCACTGCGTGGATGCGGGCGTTGGCCAGTTCGGTCTGGTTGTCGTTGTCCTGCAGGTCGGCGTACATCGTCATGCCGGTGAGGATGGAATCGTCCAGCGTCCAGGCGCGCGGTCTCTGCCGCAGCAGCAGATACGGCCATGGCCGCACGCGCAAGGCCGCCAGTCCTGCGTTTACTCCGTCGGTGTAGGCCTGCAAGGCTGCGCGTTGACTGCCGGCGGCGATCTCCATGCTGGCCTGCACGCGTGCGCGCAAGCGATGCACGCGGTTGCGCTTGTCCAGCTCCAACGCGGCAGCACCGAACAATTCGGACAACTCACCGGCTGGCGCGCGGCGCATCAGGTCCATCTCGAAATAGCGCTCCTGCGCGTGCACATAGCCGAGCGCGCGCATGGCATCGATCTGGCTGGCCGCATCGATGGTGACTACGCCTAACCCATCGCGCTGCACGTTGACCGGTGCCGCAATGCCGGCGAGGGCGCTGGCGCCATCCAACTGTGGCAGGCTGCCGCGCAGCAACAGATAGAGGGTCACGCTGGCTGCCAGGGCCAGCACCACGATTCCCAGCAACAACCGGCCCAGCCATTTGCGCATTATTCATTCCTTAGAGCCTGTTCACGATCTTTTGAGTAGAAGCGCCAAGAAGGCCAGATGGATGAACTGCAAGCTGGTGTTGAGTTTGCGCTCGCAGTTCTTCCACAGCCTTCGGTTTTTCTCCAGCCAGGCAAAACTGCGCTCGACGATCCAGCGCTTGGGCATGACCTTGAAGGTGTGCAGTTCGCTGCGCTTGGCAATCTGCACCGTGAGCTGCTCGCCTAGAATCTCTCGCACGCCTTCGGCAAACGGTACTCCGGTGTAACCACTGTCGCACAGCAGGCTTTGTACATGCGTCAAGTTTGACTGACAGCGCTCCAGCGCCCGCAGCGCACCTTTGCGGTCGGTCACCTCCGCCGTCGTCACCGCGATGGCATGGGGCAACCCCTGGGTATCAACAGCGATATGCCGCTTGATGCCCGACACCTTTTTGCCCGCGTCATAATCCCTTTTGCCCGGCTGTGTCCGTGTTCTTGACGCTCTGCGCGTCCACGATCAAGAACCTGCTGAAGATGTTGCGCTCCTGTTTCTGGCGGGCCACGCCAACCTGATTTTTTGAGCGCCCGCTCCAGCAGGCTCACTCCTTCATCGTCGCACTCGCTCCACTTGGCAAAGTACGCGTGCACGGTCCGCCACTTCGGAAAGTCGCTGGGTAGCGCTCGCCATTGGCAACCGGTTCGCAGCACGTACAACACTGCGCACCACACCTCATACATATCCACTCGGCGTGGCTTGGTGCGCTTGCGCGCTTGTTCCAGGATCGGGAGGATGTGTTCGAAACGCTCCCGGCTCATGTCGCTCGGATAGGTTTTTTGGCGCATCCGCAGAGTCTGCACCAATCAGGAAAGATCGTGAACAGGTTCTTAGAGCTCGGTTGAAGTTTAGCCGCTGGTCGTGACCGTGGTGGGTCTTGCCGCAAGCGCAACTGAAAGTGATTCCGATTAGATCATTCCCCGACGGCTTGGGGCACCATGCGCGCATTGCGTTGCTGGAGCACACTATGAAAGGCCATCCCGAAGTCGTCGATTACCTCAAGCAGCTGCTGCGCGGCGAATTGGCGGCACGCGACCAGTATTTCCTGCATTCGCGGCGCTACGAAGATCAGGGCCTGATGGCGCTGTACGAGCGCATCAATCATGAGATGCAGGAGGAAACCGAGCACGCCGACGCGCTGCTGCGGCGCATCCTGTTCCTGGAAGGCGACCCGGATATGCGCCCGGCCGAGTTTGCGCCGGGCAAGACCGTGGTGGAGATGCTCGAGCGCGATCTGGTTGTCGAATACGACGTGCGCGCCGCACTCGCCGCAGGCATGAAGCTGTGCGAAGACCACGGCGACTACGTCAGCCGCGACATGCTGCTCAAGCAGTTGCAGGACACCGAAGAGGATCACGCCTGGTGGCTGGAGCAGCAGCTTGGCTTGATCAAGCGGATCGGTCTGGAGCTGTACCAGACCTCGAAGATCGACAAGGGCCACGTGGCGGGTTGAGCACGGCGATCTGCGAACTGCCTAGCGAGTAACCGGCGGGGGCGCTGACCGGATGGGCATCTGCTGTTCGTGCACCTTGGCTCCTGCATGCGGTCTTCGTCAGCTAAAGGCTGCTTGCTGGAGGTGTTGACCACTTGGTTGGCAGTGGCGAGAGAAAGATGCCATGCGGTGCATGCCGCATGGTGATGTTGACGACCGTCTCCAGATAACGTCGGCGCAGCTCGGCGGGCGCAGCGATCAGGGCTGTGCAGCGGGCCAGCACGCTTGCGTCCAGCGCAAACGTATCGCCGCAGATGCCCCCCTGCAGGCGGGGGAAGGCTGCTTGCGGCGCCGCAGTGGCCTGAGGCGACTGCGGTTTCAAACGCGCCAGTGCGCGCCGGGTTGGCGAATCACTGTTACTGCACGTCCAGCCCATCCACCTTTTGCCACCCGCGCGGCAACAACGATCCTCTGCTCGCACGCGTGCCTACATACGTGTCCAGATCCTTGAACGACAGGCTCATGGTGCGTGCGCCACTGCGGACCAGCAGCGTGTTGCCCGGTGCCACCGCGACCACCGCGACCACGCGCTCGGTGCCGAGTTTGGCCTTGGGGATCTCGATGATCTTGTTGCCTTTGCCCTTGTCCAGCTCGGGCACATCGCTGGCCGGCACTGCCAGCAGATTGCCGGCGCTGGTGACGGCGACGATGCGGTCGGTCTGCGGGTTGGTCACTTGTGCCGGCGTGAGCACATGCGCGCCGGTGGTTAAATTGAGCATCGCCTTGCCGGCCTTGTTGCGACCGGTGAGGTTTTCGAAACGGGTGATGAAGCAGTAGCCGTGCGAGGACGCCAGCACGAAGCGGCTGGTGTTGTCGGCGCTGACCATGACCTGGAACGCGGCGCCCGAGGCCGGCGAGAAACGCCCGGTCAACGGTTCGCCATTGCCACGTGCCGAGGGCAGGGTGTGCATTGCGGTCGAGTAAGCGCGGCCTTCAGAATCCAGAAACGCCACCTGGTGCGTGCTGCGGCTGCGCACTGCGGCCAGCAGGCTGTCGCCATCGCGGTAGGACATGCCTGCCGGATCGACTTCGTGGCCCTTGGCCGCGCGTACCCAGCCCTTTTCCGACAGCACCACGGTCATCGGTTCACTGGCGACCATTTCGGTCTCGTCGATCGCCTGTGCGGCGCCACGTTGCACCAGTGGCGAGCGACGTGCGTCGCCGAACTTCTTGGCGTCGGCGGTGAGTTCGTCCTTGATCAGCTTTTTCAGCTTGGTCTTGCTTTCCAGGATCGCCATCAACTGCGCGCGCTCCTTGGCCAGTGCTTCCTGCTCGCCGCGGATCTTCATTTCTTCCAGGCGCGCCAGCTGGCGCAGCTTGGTTTCCAGAATGTACTCGGCCTGCTCTTCGCTGAGCGCGAAGCGGGCGATCAGCACCGGCTTGGGTTCGTCTTCGCTGCGGACGATGCGGATCACTTCATCCAGGTTGAGGAAGGCGATCAACAAGCCTTCCAACAGGTGCAGGCGACGCTCGACCTTTTGCAGGCGATGGTTGAGGCGACGGGTCACGGTCTCGCTGCGGAACGTCAGCCATTCGCTCAGCAACTGACGCAGATTCTTGACCTGCGGGCGGCCATCTAGGCCGATTACATTGAGGTTGACGCGGTAGCTGCGCTCGAGATCGGTGGTAACGAACAGGTGGCCCATCAGCTGTTCGGCATCGACGCGGTTGGAACGCGGCACCAGCACCACGCGCACCGGGCTGGTGTGGTCGGATTCGTCGCGGATGTCTTCCAGCCACGGCAGCTTCTTGGCGCGCATCTGCTGGGCGATCTGCTCGATCACCTTGGACGGCGACACCTGATATGGCAGCGCGTCGATGACGATGTTGGCATGTTCTTTCTTGTAGGTCGCACGTGCGCGCACGCTGCCATGCCCGGTCTCGTAGATCGCACGTAGGTCTGCGACCGGGGTGATGATCTCGGCGGTGGTCGGGTAGTCCGGGCCGAGCACGTGTTCGCACAGCTCGGCGACCGTGGCTTCGGGGTAATCGAGCAACCGCAACAGTGCGCTGACAATCTCGTTGAGGTTGTGCGGCGGCACGTCGGTGGCCATGCCCACGGCAATGCCGGTGGTGCCGTTGAGCAACAGGTGCGGCAGGCGTGCCGGCAGCCAGGTCGGCTCTTCCAGGGTGCCGTCGAAGTTGGGTGCCCAATCGGTGGTGCCCTGGCTGATTTCGCCCAGTAGCACTTCGGCGATCGGAGTGAGCTTGGATTCGGTATAGCGCATCGCAGCGAACGACTTGGGGTCGTCGGTGGAGCCGAAGTTGCCCTGGCCTTCGATCAGCGGATAACGGTACGAAAACGGCTGCGCCATCAGCACCAGCGCCTCGTAGCAGGCGCTGTCGCCATGCGGGTGGTACTTACCGATCACATCGCCAACGGTGCGCGCGGATTTCTTCGGTTTGGCGGCGGCATTCAAGCCCAGCTCGCTCATCGCGAAGATGATGCGCCGCTGCACCGGCTTCAGGCCGTCACCCAGGAACGGCAGGGCGCGGTCGAGCACCACGTACATCGAATAGTCGAGATAGGCGCGTTCGGCGTACTCGCGCAGCGGCAACTGTTCGAAGCCGTGGAAGGTGGGGCGGGTCAGATCGGTCATGTAAAGGCAGGTCCTACGAAAGAGGAACCCGCGCCGCAGCGCGGACTCGAAGAGCGCCGATTATCCGGATGCGGCGGGGGATGCCAAGCCGCGCGCGCGTGTGCCGGCCAGATAACGCGTGGGCGGGGCACAAAAATAGCGGTGGAACACGCTGGCGAAGGCGCCGGGGCTGATCCTGAGGCCAGTTGGCCGGCACGCATGATCACCTCGCGGGCAAGCCAGGTCAGGCGAATCACGTCGCCTTGCATGGGCAGTGCCGCGCAGGCATCCGGCTGGACCCACCACGCCCCAGCCGCGCATCGGCCCGGCAGCTCCACATAGTCATTGGCGCAATTGTATTACCGAGCCAGCGCAGGCAGCTTGTATCTCGACGATCCTTACCGGTGTTTTAATACTGGATAAAATATTTGCGTTGACAAATATATTTTTAGGAACAAAATGGCCGTCCATGAACGATCTCTCCACTACCGCGCCGTCGTTCGGCTTGCTGTTGCGCCAGGTGCGCGACGCGCTGGTGCGCCAGCTCGACGCCGAGATGAAGGGCGAATTGCCCGACGTCGGCTTCAGCCACTACGTCGGTCTAAAGATTTTGGCGGTGCGCTCGCCTTGCACGGCCAACGAATTGGCGCTGGCGCTGGACCAGACACCGAGCGCGGTCACCCGCTTGCTCGACAAATTAGAAGCGCTTGGCGCGGTGCGCCGCGCACCGCATGCCCAGGACCGACGCGCGCTGCAGATCGTCATGACCGAACAAGGCGTGGCGCTGTGGGAGCGGCTGAAGCTGCGCGGCGAGCGTGCGATCGAACGTGGCCTGCGTGATCTGGCCGCCCCCGAGCGCGAACAACTCATCTCTCTTCTTATCCGTGTCCGCGACGCACTCAACGCATGAACACTGCTAGCTCCCTGCTACAGACGCTGCGCCCGCGCTCGATGCGCCTGGCGCGCCCGCTCGTCTTGACCGTACTGACGCTGGCGCTGGCCGCCTGCGCCAGCAGCCGTGGTCTGGTTCCGCAAGGTGCGGTGCTCGAATCCGGTGCGCTGCATGCCGAGCGCACCCTGGCGCAAGCCAACCTGAGTCCGGCCGCGTGGCCGGCCAGCGATTGGTGGCGCGCGCTGGGCGACCCACAATTGAACGCGTTGATCGCCGAAGGCCTGCAGCACAGCCCCAGCCTCGCTGCGGCCGACGCGCGCCTGCGTCAGGCCCAGGCACGCACCGGTAAGGCGCAGGCCGATCGCGGCCCGAGCCTGTCGGTATCCGGCGGCTACACCGGCCTGCAACTGCCCGAATCGATGGTTGGCGATGAGCTCGGCGGCAGTTACGGCGGCAGCATGCAGGTAGTGCTGGATTTCCGTTACGGCGTCGATCTGTGGGGCGGCAAGCGCACCGCGTGGGAAGCGGCTGTCGATCAGGCGCATGCGGCCGAAGTGGATACGCAGGCGGCGCGCCTGAACCTATCGGCGGCGATTGCCGAAGGCTACGCGCAGCTCGCCTACGCCTGGAGCCTGCACGATGTGGCCAACGATGAGTCGACCCGCGCGCAGCGGACGCTGGAGCTGACCCGGCAACGCCGCGGTGCCGGTATCGACAGCGAGTTGCAGGTGCGTCAGGCGCAGGCACGCGTGCCGGCTGCGCAGCAGCAGGTGCAGTCCGCGCAGCAACAGATCGATGAGGCCCGCACCTTGCTGGCTGCGTTGGTCGGGCAGGGCCCGGACCGCGGGTTGGACATCCCACGCCCGGTGTTGGCTGTGGCAATAGCCACGCAATTGCCGAGCAACCTGCCTGCCGATCTGTTGGGCCGTCGTCCCGATGTGGTGGCCGCGCGCTGGCGCGTGGAGGCGGCCGACAAGGACATTGCAGTCGCCAAGACCCGCTTTTATCCTAGCCTCAACCTTACCGCGCTGGGCGGGGTGATCAATCCCGACGTCGGCAAGCTGCTGCAAAGCGGGTCGGTGCTCGGTCTGGTAGCACCGGCCCTGAGCCTGCCGATCTTCGACGGCGGCAAGCTGCGCGCCAACCTGGCCGGTAGCGATGCGCAGTACGACCTGGTGGTGGCCGACTATAACCAGAAGGTGCTCGACGCCCTTCGCGAAGTGGCCGACCAGGTCAATGCGGTGCGCTCGCTGGAGCAGCGTGCGCGTGCACAGAACGACGCCGTGCAGACCGTGAGCGCTGCCTTCGATCTCGCACAACAGCGCTATCGCGCCGGCATCGGCAGCTATCTGGAAGTACTCAGCGTGCAGGAGCAATTGTTCGTTGCACGCCAACGCATGGCCGGCCTGCAGTCGCAACAACTTCTGGCCTCGGTGAGGTTGCAACGCGCACTGGGCGGCGGATTCTCGCCGGAGCCTGCACGCGATACCGCACACGTCGCGGCCCCGTCCGTACAACCGAATTTCTGAGACATCCACGATGAGCCAGACGATTTCTACATCTCCCCACCCCGCGCCGGCGACGCCGAGCAAGCGCCGTGCGTTGCTGCGCATCGTGGCCATTGTGGTGATCATGGCGATCATCGCAATCGTGGTGTGGTACTTCCTGGTCGGCCGCTGGCATGAGGACACCGACGATGCGTATGTGCAGGGCAACCAGGTGCAGATCACCCCGATGGTGGGCGGCACCGTGGTCAGCATCGGTGCCGAAGACGGCATGCGCGTTGAGCGCGGCCAACTGCTGGTGCAGCTCGACCCGGCCGACACCGTGATCGCGTTGCAGCAGGCCGAAGCCAACCTCGCCAAGACCGTGCGTCAGGTGCGTGGTCTGTACCGCAGCGTCGAAGGCGCACAGGCCGAATTGTCGGCGCGTGAGGTCACACTGCGCAGCGCGCGTGCCGACTTCGCACGTCGTAAGGGCCTGACTGCCAGCGGCGCAATTTCCAACGAAGAACTGGCGCATGCCCGCGAAGAATTGGCCGCAGCCGAAGCCGCAGTCAGTGGCTCGCGCGAGAGCTTCGAGCGTAATCGTGCATTGGTCGACGACAGCGCCGTGGCCAATCAGCCGGATGTGCAGACCGCCGCCGCGCAGTTGCGTCAGGCCTATCTCAACCATGCGCGTACCGGTGTGGTTGCGCCGGTGTCCGGCTACGTTGCACGTCGCTCGGCGCAGGTCGGCCAGCGCGTACAGCCGGGCAGCGTGCTGATGGCGGTGGTGCCGCTGGAGCAGGTGTGGGTGGAAGCCAACTTCAAGGAAACCCAGCTCAAGCACATGCGTCTTGGCCAGCGAGTGGAGCTGCATTCGGATCTGTACGGCGGTGGCGTCAACTACGCCGGCCGCGTCGAGAGCCTAGGCCTGGGCACCGGCAGCGCGTTCTCGCTGTTGCCGGCGCAAAACGCCAGCGGCAACTGGATCAAGATCGTGCAACGCGTGCCGGTGCGCATCACGGTGGATTCCAGGCAGCTGGCGAGCAATCCGCTACGCATTGGTTTGTCGATGAAGGTTGACGTCAATTTGCATGACCAGCAGGGCAGCGTATTGCCAACCAAACTCGCCAACGGCGCAGTGTTCTCCACCGACGTCTATGCGCAGCAGCTGAGTGCCGCCGACGCGGACATCCAACGCATCATTCAGGACAACCTGCCCTCGCAGGTTGCTTCCAAGGCGAGCTAAGCCACGATGTCTTCGCAAGCTCCCACCGCGCCCGGCGGCCCCTCGGCACCGGCGCCTGCCGCCGGCTTTCGCCCAGCGAGCGTGGCGCTGTGCACCATGGGCCTGGCAATGGCCTCGTTCATGCAGGTGCTGGACACCACCATCGCCAACGTCTCGCTGCCGACGATCGCCGGTAATCTCGGCGCTAGTTCGCAGCAGGCCACCTGGGTCATCACCTCGTTCGCGGTCAGCACCGCGATTGCGTTGCCGCTGACCGGCTGGTTAAGCCGCCGCTTCGGCGAAACCAAGCTGTTCGTGTGGTCCACACTGGCGTTCACCATCGCATCGCTGTTGTGCGGGCTCGCGCAGAGCATGGGCATGCTGGTGGTTGCACGCGCGCTGCAGGGTTTCGTTGCCGGGCCGATGTACCCGATCACCCAGAGTCTGCTGGTGTCGATCTATCCGCGCGAAAAACGCGGGCAAGCACTCGCGTTGTTGTCGATGATCACCGTGGTGGCGCCGATCGCCGGCCCGATTCTCGGCGGCTGGATCACCGACAACTACAGCTGGGAATGGATCTTTTTGATCAACGTGCCGCT
Organism: Xanthomonas fragariae; assembly: GCF_900183975.1. Classification (NCBI taxonomy): domain Bacteria; kingdom Pseudomonadati; phylum Pseudomonadota; class Gammaproteobacteria; order Lysobacterales; family Lysobacteraceae; genus Xanthomonas; species Xanthomonas fragariae. The sequence continues at coordinate 2,835,012 of NZ_LT853882.1, read as the reverse complement.
GGGCATCATCGCCAGCGGCATTGTCGGCTCGCAGTTGCGTCATCGTCCCGAGCAGCTGGAAAAGCCGCGCATGGATTACATCGGCCTGATCCTGCTGGTGGTCGGTGTGGGAGCGCTGCAGTTGGTATTGGATCTGGGTAACGACGAGGACTGGTTCTCCTCCGACAAGATCGTGGTGCTGGCCTGTGTCGCGGCAGTAGCCTTGGTGGTATTCGTGATCTGGGAGCTGACCGACAAGGACCCCATCGTCGATCTCAAGCTGTTCCGGCATCGCAATTTCCGCGCCGGCACGTTGGCAATGGTGGTGGCGTACGCAGCGTTCTTCAGTGTGAGTCTGCTGATCCCGCAATGGCTGCAACGCGACATGGGTTACACCGCCATCCGGGCTGGCCTTGCCACTGCGCCGATTGGCATCCTGCCGGTGTTGATGACACCGTTTGTAGGCAAGTACGCGCTGCGGTTCGATCTGCGCATGCTTGCCACTGTTGCCTTTATCTTTTTGTCGTTCACCAGCTTCTTGCGTTCAAACTTCAACTTGCAGGTGGACTTCAACCACGTGGCCACCGTGCAATTGGTGATGGGGGTCGGCGTGGCGTTGTTCTTCATGCCGGTGTTGCAGATTCTGCTGTCGGATCTGGATGGGCGCGAAATCGCCGCAGGCTCCGGCCTCGCCACGTTCCTGCGCACCTTGGGGGGCAGCTTCGCCGCATCGCTCACCACGTATCTGTGGGCACGTCGCACCCAGATCCACCACGCGCACGTCACCGAGCACATTTCGGTGTACACGCCGGGCATGCGGGAACAGGTCACCGCTATGGGGCAAGGCGACCTGCAACGCGGCGCGGTATCGCTCAACAATATGATCAATCACCAGGCCTCGCAGATGGGTTTCAACGACATCTTTTATCTGCTCGGCTGGATCTTCCTGGCGATCATCTTTTTCCTGTGGCTGGCCAAACCGCCGTTCGGCGTAGGTGCCGGTGGCGCTGCGGCGGCTGGTGGGCATTAGTTTTCTTAGCCACTCTAACGCCACGCACAAGAACCCGCGTTACATCATCCAGCTGAAGGGGCGTCCGTACGTGCTGTTGATAATCAACGACGGCGGCGGCGAGCTGTACCTGCCAGACGCGCCGAATCCGAGGCGCGTTCGCTGTTGATGCGCTTTTCTCGGAATATATCAGTCCAGAGCATTATCTGACCGACTATCAAGAGTTGGCTTTGGCAGGCACGTAGCAATCCGGTGCGCAGGCGGGTCCGCTGTTTGAGACCTGCTTGCGTCATCGCAATGTGGCCACTTGGCGTGCGAGCGGCCAGCTAACTCCGCATACCGGCCTTGCAAACGCAAAAAACCCTGCGTGAGCAGGGTTTTTTGCGATCTACTGTTGAGTCATGGTGCCCAGGAGAGGACTCGAACCTCCACGAAGTTGCCCCCGCTAGCACCTGAAGCTAGTGCGTCTACCAATTCCGCCACCTGGGCGACTCAGGGGGCGCATTGTGCAAGTTGCGCACGAAGCTGTCAACGCATCTCAGACGATAGCCCTGACCGCGCGTGCGGCAGCATTGCGGTCTTTCCCATCCCCTTCATCGATCTGCACGTTCGGCAATGCCGCGCGCAGCGCATGCAACAGCGAGCACGAATGGATGATCATCAAGCCCGGTCAAGTGGTCGGAGTGAGGCCGGGAACTGTATTGCCGCCGGGATTGGTCATGCCTAGCTCATGCCGAGTGCAATCGTTAGCACGAGATAGCGCGGAGTTGGGCGTGTAAACGTTTTCATATCGAGGCGTGGCACGCGATAGATCCTTGTGGTGCGGTTGCGATCAAGGGAGGGCGCCGCAGTGCCGAGTGTGAATGGCGCTTTTGGGCGCCGGATCAGATTCAGATGGTTGCCGGCAGTGGGCGCGGCGTCAGAACTGCGTCTGCGCAGTGCGCAACACCGGGTACAACTGGTAGCGTTCGTCCCAGGAGGAATGCAGGCGATAGAAGAATTCCAGCCGTGCCTTCGGGTCGGCGGCGAAGGCCGCATCGCCGGCCAGGCGCTGCTCGAACTGCGCTTTCAATGCTGGATCGCGAGCGAGCATGTCACGCGCCACATCCTCGGCAACGTAATCCTCCATGTATTCCTTACGCTCGAACGCGTTGTTGAAAAAGCCCCATTGCAGCAGCGAGTCCGGTGCCTGCGGTTCCAGCATCGCCATCATCAGGCCTGACTTGGCCTGGGCGATCGGCATGAACAGCGAGCCAGCTGGCAGGCTGCGGCTGTCATCGCGCCATTGCCCAGTGATTTTCAGGTTTTGATGGCCTTCGTTGGAGCGCGGCGCAAATGTCGCCGTGTCTGCGCGGAAGCTCTGCACCGGGTACTCGCCGGCAGTGGCAATGGTGTCAAAGGCGATGCCGTGCAGGCGTAGTTTCTCTGCCACCAGCGCAGCCTGTGCAGCAGGCACCAGATAGCCGCCGCGTGGCGCATCCACTACCACGTCGGGTTTGAGCTGGTCGCGTAACGGCACATTCCACAGTTGCGGCTTGGTTTCGTCGTAGCGCGTTATCAACGCACCGGAAATCGGAGAGGGTGCGCGCGTGTACGCATAGCCACGGAAGGCGACGGTGCGCGTGGCCGGGTCAGCAGCCAAGCGCAAGGGCTGAGGTTCGCCAGCCAGCTTGGTCGCACGCTGATCGGCGGCCAGTGTATCGGCGCGCCATTGCGCACCGTTGCGCGCGGTCTGCTGCAGCACCGATACGATCGCGTTGCGGGTCACCCGCACGCGTACCGGGTAGGTCTTCCACGAGTGCGTTTCCACCAGCATGCCGAAGCGGTTACGCAGCAGGAAATAGCCGTGCGAATAGCGCGGCGGCGATACAGTGTCGGCGAAGCCCGATGTCGGGTCGTCTTTGTGCACGAACGAGGGGTAATACGGCAGCGGCAGCGAGCCTTGTTTTGCAAGGTCGCCAATCACCGCATCGCGCCAGCGGGTGCCGTCGCGTTGCAGCGTGGCATCGCCGGCATGCACCGGCTCGACCTGCACCGAGACGTCGTGCTCGAACTTGGCCCCATCGGTGACATGCAGGTCCACGTACATCAGCGGATCCCAATACTGCACCAGCCGCAGCATCGCCTGCATTTCCGGTGCATCGGCTTTGAGGCAGTCGCGGTTGAGATGGAGGTTCTGTGCAGTGGTGCGCCAGCCCATCTGCTCAGGGCCAGGCTGATTGGGCCGGTTCCAGGTACCGAAGCGCTCGTGGCCATCGACGTTGAACACCGGCACGAACACCCACACCAGTTTGTCGAGCACGCCTTTGCCGGTCTTGCCGTCCAGCAACTCGCGCAGGGCCAGAAAACCAGCGTCTTTGCCATCGATCTCGCCGGCATGGATACCGCCTTGCACCAGCACCACCGGCAGCTTGCGCCGCGCAGCGCTGCCCGCATCCAGCGCGCCGCTGGTGGAGACGATCAGCGCCTTCATTGGCCGGCCTTCCGGCGTAATGCCGAACTCGATGCAACGCACCGCTTGCGGATAGCGCTGCGCGAAGGCATCGCACAGCGCGACGACCTCATCGTAGCGTCCGGTTTGCGCAAACCCGCTGCGTTCGGCCCGCGTGGTCAGCGGCTCGGCAGCCAGTGCGGTAGGGACGGAGGTCAGCAGCAACAGCCCTAAAGCCAGGCGTGTGAAGTGGGGCATCCAGCGGTCCAGTGGTCCAGAAACAGGTCTGAAATGAAGCCCAGCCAGCGCAATAGGCCAATTTGCACTGCGTCATGACTTCGGTGTGGGCTGTTTGGCGCGCGTGTTGCACCCGAGGTGCTGCACCGTGATTCCTTCGCCGACCGGATCAGGCGCACGCGCATGCGACGCTTGATTGCACGCCGCCCCGTTGCGCCGTATGCGCGCTATCGGGGGGTGTGCAGCAGTCCGCGCGCCGGGCAATGGCGGCCAGTACTCGCGCGCCGGTACGATAGGGCTTGTTTTTCAGCTCGACCGGACCGCCTTTGACCACCTTCACCTTGCCGGGCGCCACTAACGGTGCGCGCCTGCCGCGCCAGATACCCTTCATCATCGGCAATGAAGCCTGCGAGCGTTTCAGCTTCTACGGGATGCGCAACATCCTGGTCCAGTTCCTGATCACCTCGCTGTTGCTGCAGGAAGTCAGCGGGCCCGGCCGTGAGGCCGAAGCCAAGTACATCTTGCATAGTTTCATGATCGGGGTGTACTTCTTCCCGCTGCTCGGCGGCTGGCTGGCCGATCGCTTCTTCGGCAAATACCACACCATCTTGTGGTTTAGTCTGATTTATTGCGCGGGCCATGCATGCCTGGCGATGTTCGAAGGCAGCCGCAACGGATTTTTCGTTGGGCTTGGGTTGATCGCGCTGGGCGCGGGCGGCATCAAGCCGCTGGTGGCCTCGTTCATGGGCGACCAGTTCGACCAGTCCAGTAAGCACCTGGCCAAGGTGGTGTTCGATGCCTTCTACTGGATCATCAATTTCGGCTCGTTGTTCGCTTCGCTGCTGATTCCGCTGGCGCTGAAAAACCTGGGCGCGTCCTGGGCATTCGGGATTCCCGGCATCCTGATGTTCGTGGCCACCCTGGTGTTCTGGCTGGGCCGCAGGCGCTACGTGCTGGTGCCGCTGCCGCCGAAAGATCCGCATGGCTTCGGCGCGTTGGTGCGCACCGCGTTGCTGGCGCACGCGCCGGGGCAGGGCCGTCCCGGCTTGACGTTCGCAGTCGTGTCGATACTGCTGGCGCTGGGCTGCTTCGCTTTGGTCGGTCAGGTGGGCATCGTCATCTGCCTGTGCATGGCACTGGTGCTCTTGCTGGCCGGCATCGGTGGTGGCACCTGGTGGCAGCTGGAACGCGCGCGCGGCGCTCACCCGGATGTCGCGGTCGAAGGGGTGCGTGCGTTGCTGCGGGTGTTGGTGATGTTCGCGCTGGTGACGCCGTTCTTCTCGCTGTTCGATCAGAAGGCATCGACCTGGGTGCTGCAAGGGCGCGAGATGACCATGCCGGCCTGGTTCACAGCATCGCAGATGCAGGCGCTCAATCCGCTGCTGGTGATGCTGCTGATCCCGTTCAACAACCTGGTGCTATACCCGCTGCTGCGCCGTAGCGGTTGGGAGCCGACGCCGCTGCGTCGCATGACCATCGGCATTGCCTTCAGCGGTCTGGCGTGGATCGCCGTCGGTGCCATCCAGGTCAGCATGGACAGCGGCGAGCCGATGCATATCGCCTGGCAGATTCTTCCGTATACGCTGCTGACCGTGGGCGAAGTGCTGGTGTCGGCCACCGGCATCGAATTCGCCTATAGCCAGGCTCCGCCCTCAATGAAGAGCGTGGTGATGAGTTTCTGGTATCTGACCACCACGGTTGGCAATCTGTGGGTGCTGTTGTCAAACCTGGCCGTGCGCAACGAGACCGTGACCGCGCAGATCGCCCATACTGGGCTCAGCGAAGCAGGCTTTTTGATGTTTTTCTTCGCGGCCTTCGCGTTCATGGCAGCACTGGCCTTCGGGCTGTATGCACGCCGTTATCGCATGGTCGACAATTACCGTTTTGCCTGAGGTCCGCATGATTACCCTGATCCTGATCGCCATCACCGGCATCGTCTCGTGGATGGCGTTCAACAACCGCAAGCTGGCCGACCGGTTGGTGCTGTGGCCGCCCGCGCTGGACAAGCAAAAACAATACGGCCGCCTGGTGACCTACGGCTTTGTCCATGCCGATCTGGGCCATCTGGTTTTCAACATGATCACGCTGTTCTTCTTCGGCCGTTATATCGAAGACGTGATGACGCGGCTGACCGGCAGTGCGCTGACCTATCCGTTGTTCTATCTGGGCGCGCTGGTGGTGTCGATCCTGCCCAGCTATCTGAAGAATCAGAAGAACCCAAATTACCTGAGTCTGGGCGCATCCGGTGCGGTATCGGCGGTGTTGTTCGCTTTCATCCTGCTGCAGCCGTGGACGATCATCCTGGTGCTGTTCATTCCAGCGCCGGCGATCATCTACGCGGTGTTCTACGTCGGCTACAGCCTATGGATGGACCACCGCGGCGGCGATCGCCTCAACCACAGCGCGCATCTGGCCGGCGCCGCGTTCGGTGTGATGTTCATGCTGATCATGGAGCCGCGCGTGTGGCAGGTGTTTCTGGAGCAGTTGTCCAATCCACATTTCGGCTGAGCGCGTCCAGCGAGCTTACGGTGCCGCCGCCAAGCGGGCACGGACCGGCGTCGATATTATCGAGTAGAACCGGCTGCCCTCGGTAACCAGGCAGGACCATCGCAAAATGCGGGAATGGCCCTGATGATGGACGCGACGCCGGCTCAGGCCGCGTTGCGTCCCTGGTTGGCGCTGAGCGTACTACCAACCACCGTGCCGTAAGTCTGCTGCAGGCGCGCGTACACCGTATCGTTGAGCTGCACGAAGTCCGGGCTGTGGGTGTCGCCGCTGATGGCGAACTGGAACAGGCCCTCGAGCAACGAGCTATCGCTGTCTGCGCTGTGTCCTGCCGAATCGTTGTTCATGCGGTGACTCCTCGTAGTTAGGGCGAAGACGTCTGCAGCTTCCGCAGACCGGTCATAACACATGCCTTCGAGTCGGCTATCGGCGCACCTCAGGGTAACTTGAGTGCACGTTCAACAAGCTACATCGCAGGTCAGACCGGGATTCACTTTCACGCATGCGCGGCATCCTGCTGGTCACACTGATCGCGTACTCATTTGCCTGACGAGACCACCAGGGAGGCAGCGACAGTGCACGCAGAACACGATCCGACCCAGCAACAGTTCACTGTAGACACCGATGGACAACGCGCAGAACTGGCGTACCGTCGCGAGGGCGAGCGCATGACCATCGCGCACACGCATGTGCCTGATCCAATCGGTGGGCGCGGTATCGCCGCTGTGCTGGTTGAGGCCGCTTTGAATTACGCACGCGAAGCCAATTTGAAAGTCGTTCCCGCGTGCAGTTACGCCGAGGCGTATGTCCGCCGGCATCCGCAGTTTCAGGATTTGCTGGCTTGACCAGCAACCGGGTTTTCGCGTTAGGTATCCATCAGGGGAGCAGGTGGTAATGGGGCGGTCGATCGGAGTGAATGAAGTGCGGGGGGTGCTGATGCTGGCCTTGCTGACAGGGTGTACGCAGCGCGAACCCACGAGGGCGGAGTCGACCGAGCCCACAGCCGATGCAGCTGCTGCGGCAATGCCGCCTGCAGAGCCTGTTGCCGTGCAAAGCGGCCCGCTGAAAGACGTGCTCGAACATGCCCCAGCCTACATGGTGGGTATCAGCTACCCACGCGGGTTGGATGCGTATCCTGAACTGACCGCGCTGATTCGTGGTTACGCGCAGGATGCACGTGCCGAACTGATGGAAGCCGTGTCCGGTCTTGGTAACGACAAGCCGGCCGCGCCCTATGAGTTGTCGCTGGCGTTCGAGACCGTATTGCAGACCGCCGAGCTTATTGTCGTTTCCGCCGACGGCAGCCGCTATACCGGCGGCGCGCATGGCGAGCCGTTGGTGGCGCGCTTCGTGTGGCTGGTCAAGGAACGCAAGCAATTGACCGCGCAGGCCTTGATTCCGAACCCGGCAGGCCGGGAAAAGATCGGCCGCGAGGTCGCCGCAAAACTCCATGCTGCCGCAACCCAGCGCGTGGAAGTCGATCGCGTTCCGTTCGAAGATCAGGCTAAGCAGGTCGCCTCGGCCGATCGCACGATGGCCGAAGGCACTGCGGCACAAGTCGATAATTTCGCCCAGTTTGTGCCGGTGCTAAACCCGGCTGGGCAGATCACCGCGCTTCGGTTCGTGTCTCTGCCGTATCAGGTCGGCCCGTATTCGGACGGCACGCAAACGGCCGAGGTTGCAGCCTCGACATTATTGCCGTGGGTCGCGCCGGAACATGTACATCTCTTCGCACGCTGAGATGTCGCCCCGCAGATGATGTGATTGAATGGCTCGGCCATTCAGTAATGTAATCAAATGGGTGATATGAGCAGTTTCGAGCCTACCGCAAGTCGCGTGAACCACACCTGCCTGCGTTATCCGGCCTTCCCGCGGGAGCCGGCTGTCCTGGTGAGGCTGATCAAGCATCTGTACAAGCGGTTGCACACACAGGGCTGCATGCGGCTCAAGCCATACGGCATCAGCCCGCCGGAATACGAAATTCTGATGATGTTGTACGGCACGCCCGACCAGTCGATGACGCCGACTGAGGTGTCTGAAGCTGCCAGCGAAAAGCCGGCCAACATCACCCGGCTGACTGATCAGCTGTGCGAGAAGGGCTTGATCACACGTGGCAACAGTCCAGACGATCGTCGCAAGATCGTACTGACCTTGTTGCCGGCGGGATTGGCATTGATCGAAAGTCTGCTACCGGATGCCTGCACGCTGCTGCACGCTGAAACTGCCGTGTTGAGCGAGGCCGAGCAGGTGCGTCTGGAAAAGCTGCTGAAGAAATTGCTCGAGGGTGTGGACGCGGTCGAGCGCTAAATGGCATGCCGGTGCCTTGCGGCAAGACGCACGGCATCACGACCAACAAAAACGCCGCCCGGATCTCTCCGGGCGGCGTTTTTATTTCCGCCAGTTGCGATTACGGCTCGGGCTGCGACGCTTCCGGCGTAGCACCATCGCCACCTTGCGCGCTCAGGCCGCGCTTTTCGAGCAAGGGCTCGATCTGCGGCGCGTGACCGGCAAAGTTCTGGAACAGTTCCATCGCATCCACGCTGCCACCGCGCGAGAGCAGGATCTGGCGGAAACGGTCGCCATTGCCACGGCTTAGGCCACCATGCTGCTTAAACCACTGCTGGATGTTGGCGTCGAGCACTTCGGACCAGATGTAGGCGTAATACCCGGCCGCGTAACCGCCCATGATGTGGCTGAAATACGGCGTTTTATAGCGCGGCGGCACCGGCGTGTAAGCAATGCCGTCCTGCTGCAGCGCCTTTGCTTCGAACGCCATCACCCCGGTCGCGTCGGGCACTTGGTTGGCGCTTATCTGATGCCAGTTCTGATCCAGCATTGCTGCAGCCAGGTACTCGGTGGTGGCAAAGCCCTGGTTGAACCTGGACGCGACAATCACCTTGTCCAATAGCGCCTGCGGCATCGGTGTGCCGTTCTGATAATGCTTGGCGTAGTTCTTCAGGATAGACGGCTCGTCGGCCCACATCTCATTGACCTGCGAGGGGAACTCGACAAAGTCGCGCGGCACGCTGGTGCCGGAGAAATATGGGTACTTCACGTCCGAGAACATGCCGTGCAGCGCATGCCCGAACTCATGGAACATGGTGGTTACTTCATTCCAGGTCAACAGCGTCGGCTGGCCGGCCGGCGGCTTGGGAATGTTGAGGTGGTTGGCGACCACCGGCTTGAACCCGGTTAGCGCCGACTGCGACACATACGAGTTCATCCATGCGCCACCGCGCTTGGACTCACGCGCATACATATCGGCGATGAAGATCGCCAATTGCTTGCCATCGGCGTCGAACACGTCATAGACAGTGATGTCGTCGCGGTAGGTCGGCAGGTCGGTACGTTGCTTGAAGGTCAGCCCGTATTCTTGATTGGCCGCATAAAACACGCCGTTTTCCAGCACGCTCTTCAGTTCGAAGTACGGCTTGAGCTGGGACTCGTCGAAATTGTACTTGGCCTGGCGCACCTTCTCGCTGTAGTAAGCCCAGTCCCAGGCCTGGAGCTTGAAGGTCGGCTTGCGTGCGCCTTTTTGTTCCTTGTCGATCATCGCCTGCAGATCAGCCGCTTCGCGCTTGGCGTTGGCCACAGCGGCCGGGGCCAGTTTGCTCAGCATCGCGTTGACCGCTTCAGGGGTCTTGGCGGTCTGGTTATTCAGCGAATAAGCGGCGTAGGTCGCGAAGCCGAGCAGCTTGGCTTTATCCGCGCGCAGCGTCATGATGCGCGACACCACTGCGGTGTTGTCGTACTGGCCGCCGTGGCTGCCGCGCGACACCGAGGCGTCGTAGATCTTCTTACGCAGCTCGCGATTGTTCAGTTGGGTCAGCGGCGGCTGGCCGGTGGTGTTGAGCAGCGCGATCACATACTCGCCATCGAGTTTGCGTGACTTGGCGGCTTCGGCGGCGGATGCGATCTGCTCGTCGGACAAGCCATCGAGTTGCTTGACGTCATCGACGACCACCGCCGCGGCGTTCACTTCGGCCAGCACATTCTGGCTGAAGGTGGTGCCAAGGTTGGCCAGCTCGGCATTCATGGCCTTGAGCGTGGTCTTGTCGGCATCGGAGAGCTTGGCACCGTCGCGCACAAAATCACTGTAGTACTTCTCGACCAGGCGCACGCCTTGCGCGTCAAGGCCCAGTGTACTGCGTCGGTCGTACAAGCTCTTGATGCGCGCAAACAGCTTGCCGTTGAGCGAAATCGCATCGCGGTGCGCGGCGAATCTGGCCGAGTAGTCGGCCTGAAGTTTCTTGCGCGCGTGGTTGGTGTCGGCACCGACCAGATTGAAGAACACCATGGTAGCGCGGTCGAGCGTGGCGCCGCTTTTTTCCAGCGCAATGATGGTGTTGTCGAAGGTCGGTTTGGCTTTCTGGTTGGCGATCTTCTCCACTTCCGTCAGCTGCTCGGTCATGCCGGCATCGAAGGCGGGTGCGAAATCGCTGTCCTTGATCTTGTCAAATTGCGGGTAGTGCAGCGGTAGCGTGCTGTCGGCAAAGAACGGATTGGCTTGCGTGGCAGCCTGCGTGGCGGCGGGTGCGGCGATGCTTTAGGACGGCATGGCAAGTCCCAGTGAAGCGGCCAGGGCAAAGGCGAGACGGGTGGTCAAGAGAGTTGCTCCAACGTGCTAGCCGCCCAGGCTAACCTGGCCGGGCAGGATGGGCGTGTGACAAAAGGCATGGCTGCACGATGACAACGCAGCCATTGGGCGGGCGCGGCCAGTGCCCGCACTGCCGATGCATGGCTGTGGCGCTGGAATTGCTGCGCGCCGCTTGCACCTGCCTACTACTACCGACTGCGCGGTGCCAGCGACGTCCAGCCGTAAAACGCGCGTGGACAGCGCACGACGGTCGCAATACAGCGAGATGGTTGGCTGCGCTAGTCTGCTGCTTTCCCAAGTACGCGAGACTGGCATGAGCGAGCTGTCCACGTTTGAATTCACCGATCTGGAAGGTCGTACGCGGTCGATGCGCGATGAGGTCGGCAAGGTGGTGCTGGTGGTCAATGTCGCGTCCAAATGCGGTTTCACCCCGCAATACGCTGGCTTGCAGGCGTTGTGGCAGCGCTATCGCGAGCGTGGCTTGGTGGTGATCGGGTTTCCGTGCGACCAGTTCGGTCATCAGGAGCCGGGCGATGCAGCGCAGATCCGTCAGTTCTGTTCGCTCGATTACGCAGTGGATTTTCCGCTGGCGGCCAAGATCGAGGTCAATGGCAGCGGCGCGCATCCGTTGTGGCAGTGGCTCAAGCACGAACAGCCCGGCGTGCTTGGTTCCGAAGCGATCAAGTGGAATTTCACCAAGTTCCTGATCGGCCGCGACGGCAGCGTGCTGGAGCGCTATGCGCCGACCACCAGGCCGGAGGCGCTGGCTGCGGATATCGAGCGTGCGTTGGGCGCAGTGGCAGCGCGTGGCACACCTTAGAGCGTGTTATGAACTTTGCCCTTGTCACGCTAACGTATACGGATGAAGCCTCGTAAGCCTTATTCCACCGATATTTCCGACGAAGAATGGGCCTTTGCGGCTCCCTATTTGACGCTGATGGACGTGCAGGCACCGCAGCGCAAGTATGAGCTACGCGCGATGTTCAACGCACTGCGGTGGATCGCGCGCGCCGGCGCACCATGGCGATTGCTTCCCAACGATTTTCCGCCCTGGGAAGCGGTGTATCAGTAAACACAGCGCTGGCTGCAAGCGGGCTGCTTTGAGGCCATGGTCAGTGATCTGCGCTCACTCTTGCGTGTGGCGCAAGGGAAAAAAGGCCAGCCGAGCGCGGTCATTTTCGATGCTCGCACGCTGCAGTCCACCTGCGAAAGCGGGCCGCGTGCTGGATACGATGGCTATAAACGCAAGAAAGGCAGCAAGGTACACATGGCCGTCGATACGCTTGGACATCTGCTCGCTGTCCAGGTGACGCCGGCTAATGAGCAGGAGCGCGCGCAAGTCCGATCGTTGGCACAAGAGGTACAACACGTGACCGGTGAAACGGTCAAGATCGCCTTTGTTGATCAGGGCTACACCGGTCAAGAACCGGCGCAGGCGGCCACGGAAGAAGGCATTGAGTTGCACGTGATCAAGCTGCAAGAAGCGAAAAAAGGCTTTGTCTTGCTGCCGCGCCGTTGGGTTGTCGAGCGCAGCTTCGGATGGGCCAATCGTTTCAGACGGCTGGCACGCGACTACGAGCGATTGCCGGAAACCTTGGCCGGTTTGCACTTCGTCGTCTTCACGATCCTGATGCTTGGAAATGCAGCCACCCTCTTTCAAAGTTCATAACACGCTCTAAGAAGCGCACTTGTGCGCGATGAGGCCCTGTCGGGAAGACCTCATCGCGCGCCAGCGCGCTCCGACGATACTGCGGTGTCGGCGTGTCTTGCGCGTTACATCACTTCTCGACGAACGCGCGCTCGAACACGTAATGCCCAGGGGTGCCGATACGTGGCGAGGTCTGAAAGCCGCGTGCATCCAGCAGGGTGCGCAGGTCGGTCAGCATCTGCGGGCTGCCGCAGATCATGAAGCGGTCGTTGACCGGATCCAGCGGCGGCAAACCGAGGCTCTGCTGCATGCGGCCATCGGCCATCAGCTCGGTCAAGCGGCCCTTATTTGCGAACGCTTCGCGCGTCACTGCCGGGTAATACAGCAACTTGTCGCGCAGGATGTCGCCGAGAAATTCGTGCTGCGGCAGCTCGCGCTCGAAGTAGTCGCGATAAGCCAGATCCTGCACGAAGCGCACGCCCTGGGTAAGGATCACCTTGTCGAAACGCTCGTAGGTTTCCGGGTCCTTGATCACCGACAACCACGGTGCCAGGCCGGTGCCGGTGCCCAATAAATACAAGTTGCGCCCCGGATGCAGATCGCTGATCAGCAGCGTGCCGGTGGGCTTTTTGCCGACCAGCACCTTGTCGCCGGGTTTGATGTGCTGCAGCCGCGAAGTCAGCGGGCCGCCGGGCACCTTGATGCTGAAGAATTCCAGGTGTTCTTCCCAGTTGGCGCTGGCAATCGAATACGCACGCAACAACGGGCGCGTTTCGGTTTCCAGGCCGATCATCACGAACTGACCGTTCTCGAAACGGAAACCGGCATCGCGGGTGGTGGTGAAGCTGAAGTAGGCATCGGTCCAGTGACGGACCTCAAGCACCGTTTCGGCGCCGAAAGCGGAAGACATACCGTTTAGTGTCGTGGCAAGAGTACCCGACAATTCTACCTCAAGCCAGCCAAATGAGAGAGGATCTCATTTGGATAATGGGCCGTGAATCTTGAATCGAGAATCAAGTGCAGCTGCGTTCTGATCAAGAACCCACGGTACCTGTCAGCGTCCCGGAAAGCGCCTCTAGCGATTCCCGAATCTCCATTCCCGGCCTCACCGATACCCAGCCGCCTGCAGCTCGAACAACTCGGCATAACGCCCTCCCTGCGCCATCAGTTCCGAATGCGTGCCGTTGGCTTCGATACGCCCGGCGGCAAGTACCAGAATGCGGTCGGCCATGCGTACGCTGGAGAAGCGGTGCGAGATCAGCACCGCGGTGCGGTTGTCCGACAATTCCTTGAAGCGCTGGAACACCTCGAACTCGCTGCGCGCATCCAGTGCGGCGGTGGGTTCGTCCAGGATCATCAGCTGCGCATCGCGCATGTAGGCACGCGCAATGGCGATCTTCTGCCATTGCCCGCTGGACAGATCCACACTGTTTTTGAAGCGACGGCCGACCAGTTGGTCGTAGCCATCGGGCAAGCTGTCGATCAGCGCGCCCGCCATCGCGCGTTGCGCAGCGGCGCGGATGCGTAACGCGTTGTTCATCGCATCCACCTGGCCGACGCCGATGTTCTCCCCGACGCTGAGGTGGTAGCGCACGAAGTCCTGAAAAATCACGCCGAGATTGGCGCGCAAATCGTCCAGATCGTAATCGCGCAAATCGTGGCCATCGAGCAGGATGCGGCCTTCGTCTGGGTCGTAAAGTCGCGCCAGCAGCTTGACCAGGGTGGTCTTGCCGGCCCCGTTTTCGCCGACCAATGCCACCACTTCGCCGGCACGCAATTCGAAATCCAGATGCCGCACCGCCCACTGTTCGGCGTCCGGATAGCGGAAGCCCACGTCTTCGAATACGAAGCCGCGGCGAATCGGCCGCGGTACCGGCAGTGCGTTCGGGCGTGAGCGGATCTCCGGGGCGATGTTGAAGAACGAATACAGATCGTCCAGATACAATGCCTGGCCGGCGACTTGCGAAAACCCGATCAGCAGACCCTCCAGCAACTGCCGCAAGCGCAGGAAACTGCCGGCCAGAAAAGTCAGATCGCCGATGCTGAAATCGCCGCGCACGGTACGCCAGGCGATGTAGCCATAAGCCATGTAGTAGCCCAATGTGCCTAGCGCTGCCAGCAGCGCGCCCCACAGCGCACGCTTGCGTGCCAGTGCGCGATTGGCCAGGAAAAATTTGTCGGCCAACCTACGATACCGCGCGATCAGAAAGCGGTGCAGGTTGAGAATTTTGACTTCTTTTGCCGTCTCGACGCTGGCGCCGACCTGGCGCAGATAGTCGAGCTGGCGCCGCTCCGGCGTCCATTGAAAGTTGAGCGAATAGCCCAGCGCATTGAAGTGCGCCTCACCGATAAACGCAGGAATCAAGGCGATCGCCAGCAGTGCGATCAACCACGGCGCATAGACAAACAAGCCCACCGCCAGACTGACCACGGTGATGGCGTCCTGCACTTGCCCGAACAACTGGCTCATCAGATTCATACGATTCATGGTCTGGCGGCGTGCGCGATCCAGCTTGTCCTGCCGGTCGGGGTCTTCGAAGTCCTCCAGATCCAGCTGTGCAGCGTGTTCCATCAGCCGCACGCTGGCGACATTGTTGAACAACTCCGACAGCAGCGCATCGGCATAGCCGATCAACCGGCCGAGCAGGTCCGAACCGATCGCAAGGGCCAGTTCCAGCGCCAGCAATTCCAGCAGCAGGTTCACGCGGCCGCTGCTCATTGCCTGGGTCAGCGAATCGAACGCCTGCGGTTGGCCGACCAGGTGGATCGCCTCGTCGATGATCAATTTGCCGATATACAGTGAGGCCAACGGCATCAACGCGCGCAGCACGCGCAAGCCGATGCTGCTCAGGCTCAGCCAACGGCTGGTCTGCCAGATCTGGCGTAGGAACGGGGGCAGATTGCGCAGTGCATCCAGACGCTCGCGCAGGGTAGGGCCGGTACGGGCGGCGGGCGCGGTGGCGCCGGAACGGGAAGCTGACATCGCGATAGTGTGCCGTGCGCGGCGTGGGCGCGGAGTGTTGAGGCTTGGACACATCTCCGGTTGCCAACGGCATACCGCTTAGTGGCGAAGGCCCGCAGGGCAAAGCGCAACGCGCGCGTCGGTCAATCGCTTCCATCGACGCGGCGCCAAGACGCGCCCGGAGTTTGGCTTAAAATGCCCGGATTGCCCCCGCCAGCCGTAGAGCCAGCCGTGACCTCGATCAAGCAGGAAGACCTCATCCAGTCCGTCGCCGACGCGCTGCAGTACATCAGCTACTACCACCCTATCGATTATATCAAGAACCTGTCGGCCGCCTACGAGCGCGAACAATCGCCGGCCGCCAAGGACGCCATTGCGCAGATCCTGATCAATTCGCGCATGTGCGCCGAAGGACATCGCCCGATCTGCCAGGACACCGGCATCGTCACCGTATTCCTGGAAATCGGTATGCAGGTGCGTTGGGACGACGCCACGATGAGCGTGGACGACATGGTCAACGAGGGCGTGCGCCGCGCCTACAACCACCCGGACAACAAGCTGCGCGCCAGCGTGCTGGCCGACCCCGCCGGCAAGCGCCAAAACACCAAGGACAACACCCCGGCGGTGGTTAACGTCAAGATCGTGCCTGGGCACCATGTCGAGATGACCGTCGCGGCCAAGGGCGGCGGTTCTGAGGCCAAGAGCAAGTTCGCCATGCTCAATCCGTCCGACTCCATCGTCGATTGGGTGCTCAAGACGGTGCCGACCATGGGCGCTGGCTGGTGCCCGCCGGGCATGCTCGGCATCGGCATCGGCGGCACCGCCGAAAAGGCGATGCTGCTGGCCAAGGAAGCGTTGATGGAGCCGATCGACATTGTCGATCTACAGGCGCGCGGCGCCTCCAATCGCGCCGAAGAACTGCGTCTTGAGTTGTACGAAAAGGTCAACGCGCTCGGCATCGGTGCGCAGGGTCTGGGCGGCCTGACCACGGTACTGGACATCAAGGTCAAGGATTACCCGACCCATGCCGCCAATCTGCCGGTGGCGCTGATTCCCAACTGTGCCGCCACCCGCCACGCCCATTTCACCCTGGATGGCAGCGGCCCGGTGATGCTGGATCCGCCCTCCCTGGAAGACTGGCCCAAGCTCACCTACAACCCGACCAACGCGCGCCGGGTCGACCTGGACACCATCACCCGGGAAGAAGTCGCCAGTTTCAAGCCGGGCGAAGTGGTTCTACTCAACGGCAAGCTGCTGACCGGCCGCGATGCTGCGCACAAGCGCATGATCGATATGCTTAATCGCGGCGAAAAACTGCCGGTCGATTTCACCAATCGCTTCATTTACTACGTCGGCCCGGTCGACCCGGTGCGCGACGAAGTGGTGGGCCCGGCCGGCCCGACCACCGCCACCCGCATGGACAAGTTCACCCGCCAGATGCTCGAGCAAACCGGTCTGCTAGGCATGGTCGGCAAATCCGAGCGCGGCGATGCGGCAATCGAGGCCATCCGCGACAACAAGGCCGTCTACCTGATGGCGGTCGGCGGCTCGGCGTATTTGGTCTCGAAGGCGATCAAGGCTGCGCGCGTGTTGGCGTTCGAAGATCTCGGCATGGAAGCGATCTACGAATTCAAAGTCAAGGACATGCCGGTCACCGTGGCGGTGGATTCAACTGGCGAATCGGTGCACAAGACCGGCCCGCGGCAATGGCAGTCGCGCATTGGCAAGATTCCAGTCGTCGTCGAGGCCTGATTCAACGCGCTGTCGCATCCAGAAAGCCGGGGCATGCTCCGGCTTTCTTGTTGTCGATGTGGCACGCGCGCATGCAGGTCATCTGCAACAGCACGAAGCGATTGCTGCCGCATCGGGCCTGATATTGGCTCACTCACTCGCACCGGACCTCACGCATGTCGAACACGCTGTACCAAACCCCCAGCACTGCAGCCTTGGTCGTGCATTGGCTGCTGATCGAACTCGATGCGCAGCGAATGAAAGCCCGACCGGCATTCCAGGAAACCTATCGCCGCGAGGGTTTAACGGACTGGACCTGAAGCCCCTGGGCCGGTCGAGAAATCCAGTCTTTATAGTCTCTTTTTGAGACCTTATTATTTACTAGAAACGTAATTCCATTTCGGAACCTAAAGCGGGCAGGGGTTCGTCCATGTCGCATTCCGCATCCCGTCGAAAATTGCTGCAATGCGCCTGTTGCGCGCCGATCGCGGCCGCTGCGGCGTCTCTTCCGTTCGCCTTGCGCGCGGCTCGGTTGAAGAAAACCGATCTGAGTGCCGAGCAGGCGTTGCAGGTGCTGCGTGACGGCAACGCCGCATTCGTCGAAAACCGTCCCAAGAAGGTGATTTCCGACAGCAAGCGTCGGCTGGAACTTGCCCTGGGCCAGACCCCGTTCGTGATCCTGGTGTCGTGCTCGGATTTACGCGTGCCGCCGGAGCTGCTGTTCGGTCGCGGACTGGGTGAGATGTTCATCGTCCGCAATGCCGGTAATACCGTCGATACCACCGCGCTGGGTTCGATCGAATATGCGGTGAGCCAGCTCGGTGTGCCGCTGGTGGTGGTGATGGGCCACGAGAGCTGTGGCGCAGTGGCAGCGGCAGTATCGGTTGTGGAGAACAACACGTTCTTTCCGGGAGCGATCGGCGCCATGATCGAGCCCATCGTTCCGGCCGTGCTGACCGCCAAGAGCCAGGGCGGTGACGACCTGTTGGCCGTCTCGGTCAAGGCCAACGTAAAGCGCACCGTCGATGGTCTGCGCGCCGCCTCCGAGCCCACGCTGCTCGAGCCGCTGCGCGCTGGTAAAGTGCGCGTGGTCGGTGCGTATTACACCTTGCAAAATGGCAAGGTGGATTTCTTCGACGTCTGAGAACCTGTTCACGATCTTTCCTGATTGGTGCAGACTCTGCGGATGCGCCAAAAAACCTATCCGAGCGACATGAGCCGGGAGCGTTTCGAACACATCCTCCCGATCCTGGAACAAGCGCGCAAGCGCACCAAGCCACGCCGAGTGGATATGTATGAGGTGTGGTGCGCAGTGTTGTACGTGCTGCGAACCGGTTGCCAATGGCGAGCGCTACCCAGCGACTTTCCGAAGTGGCGGACCGTGCACGCGTACTTTGCCAAGTGGAGCGAGTGCGACGATGAAGGAGTGAGCCTGCTGGAGCGGGCGCTCAAAAAATCAGGTTGGCGTGGCCCGCCAGAAACAGGAGCGCAACATCTTCAGCAGGTTCTTGATCGTGGACGCGCAGAGCGTCAAGAACACGGACACAGCCGGGCAAAAGGGATATGACGCGGGCAAAAAGGTGTCGGGCATCAAGCGGCATATCGCTGTTGATACCCAGGGGTTGCCCCATGCCATCGCGGTGACGACGGCGGAGGTGACCGACCGCAAAGGTGCGCTGCGGGCGCTGGAGCGCTGTCAGTCAAACTTGACGCATGTACAAAGCCTGCTGTGCGACAGTGGTTACACCGGAGTACCGTTTGCCGAAGGCGTGCGAGAGATTCTAGGCGAGCAGCTCACGGTGCAGATTGCCAAGCGCAGCGAACTGCACACCTTCAAGGTCATGCCCAAGCGCTAGATCGTCGAGCGCAGTTTTGCCTGGCTGGAGAAAAACCGAAGGCTGTGGAAGAACTGCGAGCGCAAACTCAACACCAGCTTGCAGTTCATCCATCTGGCCTTCTTGGCGCTTCTACTCAAAAGATCGTGAACAGGCTCTGAGTCGATGCGATGCATTCACGGTGGCAGTGATGTTGCCTGAGATTGCGCAGGAGTAAATCGCAGTATGTGTTCGAGATTGGTTTGAACTTCGCGCGTTCAGCGCCGTCGGCAGTGCCGGATGCTCCGCGAATCAGGTAATCATTGTTGCGTTGGCTGCGTGCCACTGAGTACAGAAGAATTTCGTAGTCGGGTGGTCTTATTTTTTTGCTTGGAGTGCCAGAAATAGAAAAATCCGGCATGCGAACATGCCGGATTTTTCTATTTTTATTAACTTTACCGAACGGCGTGGCAAACCAGCATTTGGAATAGCTGTAAGAAATCGTGAGCGCCAGCCTGGCGACAGCCCAGCAGTATTGTCAATCGCGCTTGAAGCCACTCCAACGACGACACGCCCAGACCGATACAGGTCGCTTTGTAGTCGATCAAGCTTTCGCCATAACCGTCGAATACCTGCACGTGGCCGCGCAAAAAATTGGTGATCAGGAAGCCATAATCCCCACTGGAGCGAGCCGTGCGAGCGATCGACACCACGTAGCGAGTGGCATGCGATCATCGCGAAATCGTGGCTGTCCTTGTTGTAGACCAAGATGGCATCGCCGCAACCCATGTGATTCTCGATATCAGAATTGTTGGCGTCGGCGCGGTGCTCCGTGATTGGGAACCACAGGCGCAGCGTCAGCGCCCGGTTCTCGCGATCCAGACCTATATTGAGGATCACTCGGTTCCATGAACGCGACAACGCATCTTCGCGGCCGTTGGGCAGGTGATTGAGGCTGAGGCCGCTCATGCAGCCGCTACCGTGCACGGATAAGTGCAGTGATGAAGCGACGGCTATGAGTGCCGTCATCCGCATTTGCCAAAATCCCTAGAAAAACCAGCTAATCGCAAAAACGCCGAGCATACACAGGCCCAGCGCCAGTTTGGTTGCCGTGCCGAGCATGATGCCCAACCAGGTGCCGACGCCGACCTTGGTGGCTTGCCCGGTCTTGCGGGTCTGGTAGTACTCGCCAATCCAGGCACCAGCGAACGGGCCGACAAATAGCCCGATCGGCATGAAGAAGATGCCGGCAATGGAGCCGATCACCGAGCCCCACAACGCCAGCTTGCTGGCGCCCACGCGCTGCGCCCCGTAGAGCGTGGCGAAAAAGTCAATCACGAACGACAACGCGGTGATCAGCGCAAGGATCACCAGCGTGATCCAGCTGACGTGGGCAAAGCCGGTTGCCCATGCGGCGACGAGCAAGCCTGCGAACACCAGCGGCAGACCCGGCAGCGCTGGCAGGATGACGCCGGCAAAGCCAATCAGTACCAGCGCTCCGGCCAGAATGTAATAGACAACGGTCGTGTCCATGATGTTTAGAAATGCTCTGTTTAAGGTTTGACAGAAATGTGCAAGAGGTGCTTGAAAGTTCGTTTTGTGCGGGTTAAGTTGCAGCCGCTGCTGTTTGCAAAGGTCACCGCGAATCGTGGCCTGATGCGGCAGATCGTCTGATCCGCTACATCCTTGTACCTCGCTTCCTCCTTGCAATCACAGCCACCACCGTCAGTCCATCACAGTGTCGTAGGGAGTCAGTCAGGATGTCCAACACTGAACGCGAAAATGGTGTCGTGAAGTGGTTCAACGATGCCAAAGGCTTTGGATTCATCAGTTGCGAAAATGGCCAGGACGTATTCGTCCATTTCCGCGCGATCCAGATCCAGGGCTTCAAGAGCCTCAAGGAAGGTCAGAAGGTCAGCTTCACCCTCGTGCAAGGTCAGAAGGGCCCGCAGGCCGATGCAGTGCAGTTGGTCTGAGTCGCCGCACGGCGCACATCGCAGCAGGCAGACAACAAAAAGGCCCGTCACCGGGCCTTTTTGTTATTCATTCGGCGATATCAATGAGAGCGACGAACCGAACCTGACAGTTGATCTGCTCGCCGCTTTACGTGCGCAATCAGCGTAGCACCACCTTGCCATTGACCACGCGCACATAGGCGTTTTCGCGCACGCCGGCCAAGTCGCGCTGGTTCACCACGATGACGCGGCCATCGTCCATACGCACCTGCACATCGAAGCTGTCGCTGGTGACGTTGTTCTGGATTACGTTACCGGCCAGCGCGCCTGCGGCGGCACCGGCCACGGCCGACACGTTCTTATTGCCCTTGCTGCCGCCGGTTTCCTTGGAGATCTGGCGGCCGGCCACTGCGCCGACGATGCCGCCGAGCACTGCGCCGGTGCCGGTGGGCGCGGTGCGGGTCGGGCCAACCTCGTCGATCCGGGTCACGATGCCGCAATCGGCGCAGTGCGCCTGCTGCTGCGAGTAGCCTTGGTCATAACCGCGGTCGCCGCGATAACTGCCGTATTGGGGCTGAGAGGTGGCGCAGCCAACCAGGGTCGCGGTTGCGGTCAGGCCAATGACGAGCAGTCGGGTCTTCATGAGGGTCTCTCCGGGGTGTTCAAAAGCGGTCAGGGCCGCGGCGACGTCATCCTGTGATGGTCCAGGTGAACGGTCTACCAACTGGATCACTCCAGGCTTAACGAAACCCGAGCGCCGTCGCCGGCAAGACTCATCGAAAGTCGCGGTGACAGGCCTCGCAGGCTTCAGACACCTGTGTTTTGACTGCGGCGATCGCCTTGCAGTCCGCCAGCGGCGTGCGCTGTGCCCGATCCAGTACCGCACGCAATGCCTGCGCGTGTTCGCCGAAGCGACGGTCTTCGCCGATCGCGGGAAAGGCCGGCTCCAGTTCATCGGCAAGCAGCCGCAGCGACTGCAGCCGCGCCTGCTGCTGGGAGGCCGTGCAGACCGCACCTGCACCAGGCTGCAACGCACGCAGTTGGTAAGCCATTACTTGCATCAGGCTATCTGGCAACGGGTTACGCCTGGCTTGCAGCACTCGCGCCACCATCACGGTGGTGACCAGGCCGACCAAGACACCCAGCACCAGCATGAAGGCGTAGCGGGCCGCACGTGATTGGTCCGGAGGCGTGGGCGACATGGGGGACTCCTGGGATGCAGGGTTGTCGCGTCAAGTGTTGGCGGCGCGCGTAAAATAAGCCGATGAAAGCACAATGGCGTGAACGCTTTGCCGGTATCGACCGGCTGTATGGAGTCGGCACGGTGGAGCGGTTGTCCGCCTGTCGCGTGGCGGTGGTCGGGATGGGTGGCGTGGGCTCGTGGGTGGTCGAGGCATTGGTGCGCACCGGCATCGGACACATCCGCCTGATCGATGCGGACGATCTGTGTGTGTCCAACACCAATCGGCAATTACCGGCCTTGGCCGGCCAGTACGGGCGCAACAAAGCGCGCGCGATGGCTGAGCGCTGTGTGGCGATCAATCCGGACATCGAGGCCGATGCGGTGGAATCTTTTCTCGCTGCCGGCAATATCGAAAGTCTGCTCGGCGACGGTTTGGATCTGGTGATCGATGCCTGCGACAGCTTCCGGGTCAAGGTCGAAACTATCGCTTGGTGCCGGCGGCGCAAGCTGCCGCTACTGACCGTGGGCGCTGCTGGTGGACGCACCGATCCCACGTTGGTGCGCGTGCGCGATGTCTCGCGGACCGAACACGATGCAATGCTGGCGCTGATTCGCAAGAAGCTGCGCAGCGAGTTCAATTTTCCGAAAAATCCACAGCGCTATTTCGGTGTGCCGGCGGTGTACTCGCTGGAAAACGTCAAATACCCGCAGGCCGATGGCAGCGTGTGCGGCATTCGCCCTCAGCTCGATGCCGATGCCACGCTCAAGCTGGATTGCGGGGCAGGGCTGGGCGCAGCCACGCATATTACCGGCACGTTTGCATTTGTCGCGGTGGGCAAGGCGTTGGAGATGCTGCTCAAGCCAAAAGCCGCTGCAGCGACGCTGGCTGCCGAGGTTGCGGCGGCGTCGTGATATCAGGCGCGCGCTGCCACGTCGTGCAGCAGCGCGTGTCCGATCAGTTCGGCAATCCGAACACTCTCCGCGCATTCGCCGTTGTCTGCGCCGCGATACGGTCGGCGTCTTCGCCGCGGAGCTGCGCGATGCAGTCCAGCACCGTGCGTAAATACGCCGGCTCGTTACGTTGGCCGCGGATGCTGGCGTCTGCCTGGTCCGGCGCGTCGGTTTCCAGCAACAGATGCTGCAGCGGCATGTTCGCTGCCAGCCCGCGCAGGCGATTGGCGCGCGGGTAGGTGACCGGGCCGCCCAGGCCGATCATGAAATCCAGCTTCCATAATTGCTGTGCCTGCTCGCGGCTGCCGGCAAAACTGTGCACCACACCGCGCAGGCCGCCGACCGCCTTGATGCGCGCAATGACCTCTTCGGTGGCGCGGCGCGCATGCACGATCAGTGGCAGGTCGAAGCGTTTGGCCAGTTGCAATTGGCCATCGAAATAGTCGCGTTGCGTCTGCGCATCCAGCCCGTCCAGAAAGAAATCCAGCCCGCACTCGCCGATCGCGCAGGGGCGCTCGCGTTCGATCCACTCGGCCAGCAGGTCCAGGTGCTCTGGGCGGTGCCGATCGAGAAAGATCGGATGCAGCCCGTAGGCCGGGTACAGCCCCGGCGCCTGCCTGCAGACGGCGCGCAGGCCAGGCCAGCTGGCAGCGGTGATCGCAGGCACCACCTGCTGCATGACGTTGGCGGCCTGCGCGCGTGCGATGACGGTTGCGCGGTCGTGGTCGAACGCGCCGGCATCCAGATGGCAGTGGCTATCGATCAACTGCATCAGTCGCGGCGGACTGGCGCGGATAGCGGTGCCTTGCGCGTCTTCCAGTTGGCCAGCAGCAGCGTGCTCAGGCCGAACAACAGTTCATCCAGGAAAGGGATCGGGTCCGGGATCACTAGGTCGACCAGAAACAGCGCGGCGGCCACCTTGAACAAGGTGGGGTAGCGCAGCCTGCTGGCCCAATCCAGCGCGCGTGAGGTAACGGGATTTCGCATGCAAATGCTCCGGCTGTTAGGGATCCATGAAATAACCGCTAGCTAAACTTAACCGCCGCGTTCATGAGCGAGGGCGTTTTCGTTCAGGGTCCCCGTGCTGAAATCACGACCGTGAACAACGCGGTGCGTCCGCCCGGAGCTAGTTATGAAGAGCAATACGACAATTATACTGGTCGCCGCCGGTGCCTTGCTGGCCGGAGGCGTGGCCACTGCCGCTTTCATGAATAATCGTCCGTCGTCCGGCGACTTTGTGGCCAATGGTCAGCCGGCGCCTCGCGGTCTAGAATACGCTGATGTGGTCAAGGTTGCGCCGATTAACGAGCGAAAGCCGCAGTACGCGCAGGTTGTCAACAGCTCTGCAATCCGCGAAACGACCACCAGCTCCTCGCCGCGCCAAGTCTGCCGCGACGTAGTGGTGCAGGAGCGTCTGCCTGAGCGCGACGGCAACGTCGGCGGCACCGTGGTTGGCGCGGTGATCGGCGGTGTGCTGGGTAACCAGGTCGGCGGCGGCAATGGCCGCAAGCTGGCTACTGTGGCTGGTGTGGTTGGTGGCGGTATGGTTGGAAACCGCGTGGACCGCGAGCATGTAGGCGGCCGCGTGGTCGATCGTACCGAGCGCCAGTGCCATACCGAAAACGCCAATTCGCAGTCCTCGCGTGTAGTGGGTTACGACGTCACCTACCGCAATGCTGATGGCACCACCGGCACCATGCGCATGGACAACAAGCCGGGCGAGCGCATTTCGTTGGGCGATGCCGACAACGTGGTGGCCTATGACGTGACCTACCGTTACGACGGTTTCGAAAAGACCGTGCGCATGAACAACAAGCCGGCCAGCGATCGTTTGCCGGTGGTCGATGGTCAGCTGGTAACCCAGACCGCATCGACGGCAAGTGACTTCAACGTCCGTCAGGATGGCTTGAGCACCCGTTAGTAATCCGCGCAGTAGTAGCGCGCGAGCAACCAAAGAGCCGGCACTGCCGGCTCTTTGACTTTGGTCATCGCGTGCTGGCGAGGGCGCGCGATGTTGGGCCAGCAACCGGCAGATAATCGCCGCCTCAGCCTGTAGTAGAAGCCAACATGCCGGTTCGATGTACGCGCGCTGCTGACCGACCAGCAGCAGGCGTTGCAGGACGCAGTGCCACGCTTTACCGACACGCGGGTGTCACCGGCGCTCGGCGATGCTTTCGATGCCGGGCGCTTCCCCCGCGAGTGAGTGCCAAAACTGGGACTGTTGGGTCCCAGCCTGCCGGCGCGGGATGGGGTGCGGTGGCATACGGGCTAACGTGCGCGGTTCGCCGGTGCTGGACGGACAGGACGCGTTGGCAGTACTACACCGCGCTGACGCAGGTGAGTGCGCCGATGATCGATGATGCCGATGCGCTGAATGTGCGAACGCATGAGGCGTATCGGTTGGAGTGGCCGGCCGACGAGGGCGACGAGCTCGGCTTCCCATTGTTCCAGCTCAGCGAGTGGATGGACGTCTGGCCGGAGGGGGCAGCGATCCACCGACCGTATCCTCGCAGATGGCGTAACGCGTGCCGCGGCCGACATGCAGCTTTGCTGCATACCGGCGCAAGCGATCCGGCTGGGTTGGCGCGGCTGGCGATGTGCGCGCTGCTGCTGATGCTGGGTGGGCCGTGGTGGTCGGTCTGTGCGGTCCAGACAGTGGGGGGCGCGACGGGCTCTCGGCGCATACGTGCGTTCGGCGCCTGGGCGTTGACGGTGTCGGCACTGGGTGTGCTGATCGCGAAGTTGGGCGTGCCGGTGCCGATGGTGGCGATGTCCTGAGGCGAGGTCAGCGCGGCATGGCCGCCGCCTGACGACCGTAGCGCGCGCAACTGCGGTATCGGCTTGCCGACGCCTCTTGCGGGGCTTTGCAAAGTTACGCAGGGCTGTGACACTGCCAGCCCTTCGTCGCTGCCGCGGAACCAGCTTGATGTCGATCATGCGTCCCCCGTTGACCGTCCATGGCATGTCCAGCTCCGGCAACTGCTACAAGGTGCGCCTGATGCTGGAGCAGCTGGGCAGCCGCTATCATTGGGTCGAGGTCGATAGCGTTGCAGGGCAGACCCGCACGCCCGAGTACCTAGCCAAGAATCCAAACGGCAAGGTACCGATGGTGGAGCGCGACGATGGCCGCGTGCTGACCGAATCCAACGCGATCCTGTTCTGGCTGGCCGAAGGCACGCCATATTTGCCCGCCGATGCGTGGCAGCGCGCGCAAGCGCTGAGCTGGATGTTCTTCGAGCAGTACAGCCATGAGCAGTACAGCCATGAGCCGTATGTGGCGGTGGCGCGTTTCATCAGCCTGTGGACGCCACACGATGCCGCGCGCCGCGCCGAGTTGCCGCAGCTGCGTGCGCGCGGCGAGCAGGCACTGGCGGTGATGGAGCAGCATCTGCGGCAGCATGCCTGGTTCACCGGAGGCGACTACGGCATCGCCGACATCGCGCTGTTTGCGTACATCCATTGCGCCGAAGACGGCGGCTTCGATCTGGAACGCTGGCCAGCGATCGGCGCATGGTTGCATCGCGTGCAGGCGCTGCCGCGCTACGTCGCGATGCCGGCACCTACGGCAGTGACGGCATGAGCAGCGTGCAGGAGCACTGACGATGTGTGGTTTGGCGGGAATGCTGCTGGCTTCGCCGCGCTTGCATGGCGAACAGCTCGACGCGCTGGTGCGACCGATGGGCGCGGCCTTGCGCCATCGCGGCCCCGACGATGCGGGCAGCTGGTGCGATGCGCAGGCCGGCGTGGCGCTGGCGCATCAACGGCTGAGCATTCTGGATCTGTCGCCGCTCGGCCATCAGCCGATGCGCTCGGCCGACGGTCGCTACGTGCTGGCCTACAACGGCGAGGTTTACAACTTCGCACAGCTGCGTGCGGCCTTGTCCGCACTCGGGCATCGCTTTCGTGGTCACTCCGATACGGAAGTGCTTCTGGCCGCAGTGATGGAGTGGGGCCTGGACAATACGTTGACCCGCTGCAACGGCATGTTTGCGCTGGCGCTATGGGATGAGCGTGACAACTGCCTAGCGTTGGCGCGCGACCGCGTTGGCAAGAAGCCGCTGTATTACGGGTGGGCCGGCGACACGCTGGTGTTCGGTTCCGAGCTCAAGGCGTTGTGGCAACACCCGGATTTCGATAACGGCGTCGATCGCGATGCGCTGACCTTGCTGCTGCGGCTGGGCTACATCCCGGCCCCGGCCTGCATCCACGAACGCACCTTCAAGTTGATGCCTGGGCGCGTACTGCGGCTGGATGCGCAGACGGTGGCGGCTGGGGCGGCAGCGCATCGGCCGAATCAGGCGCAGCAGCCGTTCTGGAACGCACGCGAAGCGATGCAGCGCGCGTTGTCAGCGCGGTTCACCGGCAGCGATGTGCAGGCTGAAGAGCAACTCGATAGCGTACTACGCGATGCGGTGGCGCTGCGCATGGTGGCCGACGTGCCGGTGGGCGTGTTCCTGTCCGGCGGCACCGATTCTTCGATTGTCACCGCAATGATGCAAGCACAAAGCGCGCAGCCTGTGCACACCTTCGGTATCGGGTTTGAAGGCTCGCATCACGACGAAGCGCCGCTGGCGCGCGAAGTGGCCAAGCATCTGCACACCGATCACACCGAGCTCTACGTCAGCGGTGCCGACGCATTGGCGGTGGTGCCAAGCTTGCCGGACATGTTCGACGAACCCTTCGCCGATGCCTCGCAAGTGCCGACCGCGTTGGTCGCACGCTTGGCACGCTGCGGAGTAACGGTGGCGCTGTCCGGCGATGGCGGCGACGAGTTGTTTTTCGGCTATGGCCGCTACCAGCGTGCGCTGCGCAACTGGCGCATGCATGGGCTGGTGCCGGTGCCGCTGCGACGACTGATGGCGTTGGCAGCGCGCAGCAGTGGCGAATCCTCGCGCACCGGCGGCCTGGCCGCACTGGTGGCCGAGGCCGGCGCACGCGGCATTGGCGACATCTATCGCAATCGCATTTCGCGCTGGCGTGACCCTGCCGCAGTGGTACTGGGTGCGACCGAACCCGACAGTTTCTATAGCCTTGCCGACCCCCTGCACGGCTCCGGCACACCGGCCGATGCGATGATGCTGGCCGATTTCGCCGCCTATCTGCCCGACGATCTGCTGTGCAAGGTGGATCGCACCACCATGGCGGTGGGGCTGGAAGCGCGCGCACCTTTGCTGGACTGGCGCGTGGCCGAATTCGCCTGGTCGCTGCCGTTGTCGCTGAAGTATCGCGACGGGGTCAGCAAGTACCTGCTCAAGCGCGTGCTGTGCCGCTATCTGCCGGACCCAATGGTTTACCGCGGCAAGCGTGGCTTTGGCGCGCCGGTCAGTGCGTGGCTGCGCGGCGATTTGAACGGCTGGGCGGACGATCTGTTGGCGCACGGCACGTTGGAGCGCGATGGTGTGTTCGCTGCTGATACCGTGGCCGGGCTATGGCGCGACTTCAACGGCGGCGAGCGCAAATGGCATACGCATCTGTGGACGGTGCTGATGTTCCAGGCCTGGCAGGTGCACTGGCGCGCGCAACGCGCCGCGACCAGCCGCTGAGGCGCCACGCAACGCTTCACTGGCTGTGAGCGCCGCGCTGACTAGAGTGGGGCGCTGGTTTCCTCAATGGAGTGTTCCCATGAGCAAGATCACCATCGCCGTGCTGGTCGGCAGCTTGCGCGCAGAGTCGTACAACCGTCAGCTGGCGCGCGCATTGGAACATCTGGCTGGCGACAAGGCCGTGTTCGAGTACCCGGAGATCGGCGACATCCCGCTATACAACCAGGACCACGATGTGGATTTCCCGGCCCAGGGCACGCGCCTGAAGCAGCAAGTGCGCGCCGCCGATGCGGTGTTGTTCGTAACCCCCGAATACAACCGCTCGATTCCCGGCGTGCTCAAGAACGCCATCGATACCGGCGCGCGGCCGTACGGGGATAGTGCGTTTTCCGGCAAGCCGGCGGCCGTGGTCGGCATCTCGGTGGGCGCGATCGGCACCGCCACTGCGCAGCAGCATCTGCGCAATGTGCTGTCGTATCTGAACATGCATGTGCTTGGTCAGCCGGAAGTCTTCCTGCAGTACAACGAAGGTCTGTTCGGGGCCGACGATCAGATCGTCAACGCTGACAGCCGCGCGTTCCTGCAGGGCTTTGTCGACAGGTTCCTTGGCCTGATCGAGCACCTCAAGCGCTGAGTTGATCACAGCCCAGGACTGCCTGCATGCAGGTGCCAAGTGGGCTTGGCAGTGTGGCGCAAAACCATGCATGGCAAAGGTCTGGGTCTCTGCGACAGCCGCGCGTAGACAGGTGATGCACTGGCTATGCACCAGTTATCCACAGAGTTGTGCATGGTCGACGGCGCCGCCGACGACTATGCTTGCCGCCCCCGTCCGCCGGTGTTAGGTCTGTTTGTCCATGTCCGCTCGCCCTGGTTTCCGTTCCAAGCGCAATCGCGACCGCGACGACGATTATGATCGTCCCGAGCCGCGTCTGGACCAGTTGCGGGTGCCACCGCATTCGGTCGAGGCCGAGCAAGCGGTGCTGGGTGGTCTGATGTTGGCGCCGGATGCATTCGACCGGATCAACGACCAGCTCACCGAGAACGACTTCTACCGGCGCGATCACCGGTTGATCTACCGCGCCATCCACGAACTGGCCGAAAAGGATCGCCCCTTCGATGCGGTGACCCTGGGCGAGTGGTTCGAGTCGCAGGGCAAGCTGGAGCAGGTGGGCGATGGCGCTTATCTGATCGAGCTGGCCAGCACCACGCCGTCGGCGGCCAACATCGTTGCGTATGCGGAAATCGTGCGCGACAAGGCAGTGTTGCGGCAGTTGATCGAAGTCGGCACCACCATCGTCAACGACGGCTTTCAACCGGAGGGCCGCGAGAGCGTGGAGCTGTTGTCGTCGGCGGAAAAAGCGGTGTTCAAGATCGCCGAAGCCGGCGCGCGCGGGCGTACCGATTTCGTGGCGATGCCAAGCGCATTGAAGGACGCTTTCGAAGAGCTGCGCATCCGTTTCGAAAACGGCGGCAACATCACTGGTCTTCCGACCGGCTACACCGATTTCGATGCGATGACCGCCGGCCTGCAGCCGACCGATCTGATCATCCTTGCCGCGCGTCCGGCGATGGGCAAAACCACGCTTGCGCTTAATATCGCCGAATACGTCGCGATCAAATCCAAGAAGGGCGTGGCGGTGTTTTCGATGGAAATGTCGGCATCGCAGCTGGCGATGCGTCTGATTTCATCCAACGGCCGCATTAATGCGCAACGTTTGCGTACCGGTGCATTGGAAGACGAAGATTGGGCGCGCGTGACCGGCGCGATCAAGATGCTGAAAGAAACCAAGATCTTTATCGACGACACACCTGGCGTGTCGCCGGAAGTGCTGCGTTCCAAGTGCCGCCGACTCAAGCGCGAACACGATCTTGGCCTGATCGTCATCGACTACCTGCAGCTGATGTCGGTGCCGGGCAATAGCGAAAACCGCGCGACCGAAATTTCGGAAATCTCGCGTTCGCTCAAGGGCCTGGCCAAGGAGTTGAACGTGCCGGTGATCGCGTTGTCGCAGCTCAATCGCTCGTTGGAAACCCGTACCGACAAACGCCCGGTGATGGCCGATTTGCGCGAATCCGGCGCGATCGAGCAGGACGCCGACATGATTGTCTTCATCTACCGCGACGATTACTACAACAAGGAAAATTCGCCGGACAAGGGCCTGGCCGAGATCATCATCGGCAAGCACCGCGGTGGTCCCACCGGCTCGTGCAAGCTCAAATTCTTCGGCGAATACACCCGTTTCGACAATCTGGCGCACGACTCGGTGGGCAGTTTCGAGTAAGCGTTGTGGGCTAGCTGGGCGAGCATTCGTTCGCCCGGCATCGCGGCATCGTTGCCCCTGCTGGCTTATGCTGCGCGCCTCACTACCGCTGCCGAATTCCTATGTCACACGCCATCGTCTGGTTTCGTCGCGATCTGCGTCTGGAAGACAACCCGGCCCTACGTGCCGCACTGGATGCCGGGCACCACCCGATTCCGTTGTACATCGATGCGCCACAAGAAGAAGGCGAGTGGACGCCGGGTGCCGCCTCACGGACCTGGCGGCATCGCTCGCTGGCGGCGCTGGATGCGGCACTGCGTACGCGTGGCAGCGGCTTGGTCATTGTCGCCGGCAACAGCGCGCAGGTGCTGGATAAGGTGATCGCTCAGACCGGTGCGGTGGCTGTGTATTGGAATCGTAAATACGAACCGGCCACCCAGCCGCGCGATGCGCAGATCAAACGCACGTTGCGCGAGCGCGGCATCGAAGTGCAGAGCTGCAATTCGGCCTTGTTGTTCGAACCGTGGCAGTTGTCGACCCAGCAGGGCGGCCCGTACAAGGTGTTCACCCCGTTCTGGCGCAATGCACTGACGCAGCTGCAATTGCCCGTCGCACTGCCTGCGCCGCGCAGTCTGCCGCCGGTGCCTGCGCAGCTGACAACCGATGCATTGAATACGTTGGGATTGATACCCAGGCTGCATTGGGACCAGGGCTTCTGGGAGCTTTGGCAGCCCGGTGAGGCTGGAGCCCATGAACTGTTGGAAATCTTCATCGACGGTGCGCTATCCGGCTATCGCGAAAACCGCGATCGGCCCGATCGTGTCGGCACCTCGCAGCTGTCGCCGCATCTGCACTTCGGCGAGATTGCGCCGTGGCGGATCGCCAGCACGCTGGAAGCCAATCGCAACACGCGTACTAGCGCAGAGATCGATGGCTACATCCGTCAATTGGGCTGGCGCGATTTTGCCTATCACCTGCTGCATCACTTTCCCGACACGACCAACCAGAATCTCAATCCGCGCTTCGAAGGATTCGATTGGGCCACCGTGGATCCGGTCGCGTTGCAGGCCTGGCAGCGTGGTCGCACCGGCATTCCAATCATCGATGCGGGCATGCGCCAACTCTGGCACACCGGCTGGATGCACAACCGCGTGCGCATGATCGTGGGGAGTTTGTTGTGCAAGCATTTGCGCATCCATTGGATCGAAGGTGCGCGCTGGTTCTGGGACACGCTGGTGGATGCGGATCTGGCCAACAACACGCTGGGTTGGCAGTGGGTGGCCGGTACCGGCGCCGATGCAGCGCCGTATTTCCGCGTATTCAATCCGGTGACGCAAGCGGAGAAATTCGATCCGCAGGCGGCTTACATCACCCGCTGGGTGCCGGAGCTCGGCAAGCTCGCAGTGAAGGAACGCTTTGCACCGTGGTTGCATCCGTTGTCGCTGGCACGCTGTGCGCCGGAGTACCCGCGCACGCCGATCATCGGTTTATCGGAGGGCCGCGATGCTGCGTTGGCGGCGTATGCGAAGACCCGCGGGTAGACGCGGGTGACGGCGTGCGCGTGCGCACCCGGGGTTCGTCCACGTGACATTTTTGTGGTTTCAAACTGAAAACGTTTTCCTGAATGGTGCGCTATTTGCGTGCGCTGTGCGGCTGCTTTCATCATGCCCCAATCGCATTGGACTGTTTATCCTCGCGGTCACGATCGAGTGCCGGATGGTCCGGCCATAGGAGAACACCATGTCCCCAGCAGCCACCAAGAGTCTCGCCGTTGCCCTGGCCAGTGCCATCGCGCTGGCCGCCTGCGCTACCGGCGGCTCGTATGTGCAGCGCGACCAGTACGGCGATCAGACGCAACAGCAGAACCGCACCGGGCGCAATGCGTTGATCGGTACCGCGATCGGTGTGGCTGCTGGCCTGCTCAGCGGCGACAGCGCCACCGAGCGTCGTCAGCACGCCATGGTCGGTGCCGGTATCGGCGCACTGAGCGGTGCGGCGATCGGCCAGTACCAGGATCGACAGGAACGCGCACTGCGTCAGCGCACTGCCAACACCGGGATCGAAGTGCAGCGCCAGGGCGACAATATCACCTTGAACCTGCCGGACGGCATCACCTTCGACTTCGGAAAATCCGCGTTGAAGCCGCAGTTCTACACCGCGCTTAACGGCGTTGCCTCGACGCTGCGCGAGTACAACCAGACCATGGTGGAAGTTGTTGGTCACACCGATAGCGTCGGTAGCGATGCGGTCAATCAGCGCCTGTCCGAAGAACGCGCAGGCGCAGTGGCGCAATACCTGACCGCACAAGGCGTGCAGCGCGAGCGCATGGAAACGATGGGCGCCGGCAAGCGTTATCCGATCGCCGACAACAATACCGATGCCGGCCGCGCGCAGAATCGTCGTGTGGAAATTCGTTTGATTCCGCTGCGCTCTGAGGGCGCTGGTAATAACACCGGTATGCGTTGAGTAGATTTTGACGATGCATCGCACGCAGTGGCTATTAGAGCCTGTTCACGATCTTTTGAGTAGAAGCGCCAAGAAGGCCAGATGGATGAACTGCAAGCTGGTGTTGAGTTTGCGCTCGCAGTTCTTCCACAGCCTTCGGTTTTTCTCCAGCCAGGCAAAACTGCGCTCGACGATCCAGCGCTTGGGCATGACCTTGAAGGTGTGCAGTTCGCTGCGCTTGGCAATCTGCACCGTGAGCTGCTCGCCTAGAATCTCTCGCACGCCTTCGGCAAACGGTACTCCGGTGTAACCACTGTCGCACAGCAGGCTTTGTACATGCGTCAAGTTTGACTGACAGCGCTCCAGCGCCTGCAGCGCACCTTTGCGGTCGGTCACCTCCGCCGTCGTCACCGCGATGGCATGGGGCAACCCCTGGGTATCAACAGCGATATGCCGCTTGATGCCCGACACCTTTTTGCCCGCGTCATATCCCTTTTGCCCGGCTGTGTCCGTGTTCTTGACGCTCTGCGCGTCCACGATCAAGAACCTGCTGAAGATGTTGCGCTCCTGTTTCTGGCGGGCCACGCCAACCTGATTTTTTGAGCGCCCGCTCCAGCAGGCTCACTCCTTCATCGTCGCACTCGCTCCACTTGGCAAAGTACGCGTGCACGGTCCGCCACTTCGGAAAGTCGCTGGGTAGCGCTCGCCATTGGCAACCGGTTCGCAGCACGTACAACACTGCGCACCACACCTCATACATATCCACTCGGCGTGGCTTGGTGCGCTTGCGCGCTTGTTCCAGGATCGGGAGGATGTGTTCGAAACGCTCCCGGCTCATGTCGCTCGGATAGGTTTTTTGGCGCATCCGCAGAGTCTGCACCAATCAGGAAAGATCGTGAACAGGTTCTTAGGGAAACTCTGAACTGATCCGCTCGCGTTTGAGCAGTCCGAAGAAGCTTTCCACGGGTGCGTTGTCGTGGCAGTTGCCACGCCGACTCATGCTGCACACCAAGCCATGGGACGCCAGGAAACTGCGCCAGTCATCGCTGGTGTAGACAGACCCTTGGTCCGAATGAACCAAGCAACCAGCGTTGGGTTTGCGCCGCCACACCGCAGGCAACAAGGCCTGCACGACCAACTCGGTGTCGGCCCGATCGCGCATCGCCCAGCCGACGACCTGCCGGGAAAACAGATCGATCACAACAGCCAGGTACATCCAGCCTTCATGCGTGCGGATGAAGGTGAAATCGCTCGCCCAGGCAGTGTCCGGCTCAGTCACGTCGAACTGTCGGTCAAGCAGGTTGGCCGCCGCCTTGCACTGCATTCCTCCATGGAAGCGCGGTTTGCGACCATAGCCCACCTGGGCACGCAGTCCCTCGGTGCGCATCAGCCGATGCACCCGATGGCGACTGCAACGCTCACCCAGATCGCGCAGATCCCTGGTGATCTTGCGATGCCCATAGACACTGCCGCTGGCCAGCCAGTGGTGCTTGATCAGTCCAAGCAAGCGCTCATCTTCCTTGGCGCGCTCACTGTTGGGCGAGCACAACCAGGCGTAATAGCCCGACCGGTTGACCCGCAATACCCGGCACATCGCACACACCCTGAATTCCCCACAGTGGGCTTGCATGAAGGCGTACTTTGCCCTTACCCCTTGGCAAAGTACGCGGCGGCCTTTTTTAGGATGTCGCGCTCCTCGGTCACTCGACGCAACTCTGCCTTCAGCCGCCGAACCTCGGCGCTCTGGTCCACCTCGGCGCGCTGCACCACGCCAGGCTTGCCGAACTTGCGCAGCCAGGCGTAGAGGCTGTGCGTGGTGACACCCAGTCGCTCCGCGACTTCTGCTACCTTGAAACCACGATCGGTCACTTGCCGGACCGCCTCGATCTTGAATTCATCCGTATACCGCTTGCTGCTCATAGACACCTCCGAATTGACCATTTTCCATGGCCTTGAGATGTCTAGGAAACCCTGGGCGTATCACTGGCCTAACCACGGAGGTGCCATGAACTGCTCAGAAATTGTATCGAGATCCCACTTTCTTTGATCCGCATGCGACAAAACATCCGCTTGATACAGTGCGTCCCCCCAGTCGAATTCAAAGGTGGGACTCAACGCGTCGGGCTGGGTTGACAACGCAGGTCTCGTCGCCTCCTCAGCGGGCGTATCGGGATTCCAGACGTGTTGAGGCGCCGGCGGCAACCCATCCGGAGCAGTGGGGTGCTGCAGGGAGGAGTGAGAAGACACCGACGGTTCGGCCCCGCTTCCGAGTTCGGGCAACTGCACCTTAAAAGGATCCATCCTGCGCACTTGCGTCAGCATGTCTCTCAGAACACTTTTGTAGCCAAAGCCCTTGCCACGGATGTAAAGACTCAAATCCCTTTCCAGCATTGGCTCGTGCAAACGCGACGCCATTGGCCCCTTGCAATTATTGTTCAGCCAAGCGCTGAATTGGCGCATATGGGTTGACAGCATGTCGGCGTAATTTTCTTGGTTAATAGATGTCGTCTCGCGGCCGGACGCCAACAAAGAATTTTTAAATTGCTCACTGAGTTGGCGGTCGACGTCGTGGGCCTGAAGCTTATTACTCTGCTCAGGCGACTGCGCGTTAGGAGCAAACAAATCGCGCACTTGCGCCAGCATGCTTATCAGCTTCATGGCATCGCCTCGGCGGTCGCTATCTGTAAAGAGCTTCAAATCCTCATCCAGCGTTGGGTCTTGCAGACGCTTCGCCATCGGCGCCTTTTGATTCGCCTTTAGCCAAGCGCTGAAAGAGCGCATAAAGCTTGACATCCTACTGGAGTAGGTTTGCCCGTTAGTGTATCTCTTCTCGGGGCCGGACGCCGACAAGGAATCCGACAAAACATTTTTGAATTGCTCGCAGAGTTGGCGGTCAACTTCATGGATCTCAGACGTATTAAATTTACTCCGCACGGCAGGCGTTCCCCGCAAGACAGGCTGCTTCAACAGGGCCGGCGTTTTGCTTACGCAAAAAATATCCAGATTCCGCAGTGCCGTATACACAACACTCGAGTTCACCCTGTTCGTGCTTGTTAAGAAGTTGTTGATGTCATCTTGCAAGCTTGGCGACTGCAGTCTGCCCGTTTCGCACAATGCTCCTTTATCGTTGGAATGGAGCCATGCACTGAATGCCCGCAATTCAGTCAAACATCGGCTGGGGATAGCAGAACGCGCATTATTGATGAGGTTTTTATCACCTTCAGGAATCACATGTTGGGATTGAGCGGAAATCGTTACCGTTCCGTTGGATTCCACGGCACGCAGATGTGTCATTGCTGCGATCAGATGAGTGCGGCCAGTCTCTTCTTGGAATTTCTCCGCATCGAGCATCAGCTCGTCTTTGAAGAGCCGATCTTGCAGACCACCCTTGCTCTGCTGCTTGAGCCATGCGCTAAAAACTTCAAAAAGTCTGGCGTAAATTCTTACGGTTTCGGCTTTGCCTTCCCCCTTGGCACCGTTTAAAAATCGCTTGATGAGTGGCGTGTCGTCTGGATAGGGTAGATCGGAGTCTGACGACCCGGTGCCGAGTGGAATTGGAACTTTGCGCTTACGGCCCGAAGTTGATGGACGATTATCTGGCGCCCGATGTTCTTTATGAACTGCGGCGTCTTCAGAAGCGAGCTGTTGCTCTGTTGCCCCCTGGAGCTCAGGCGCATCAGTGCGCCAAAGCGGAGAATGCTGCACATAACTGTTGGGGGGCAGGCCGTCGTAATGCAGCGCGGAGGAGGGAGCCGGCGTCGATGTGACATTCGGCGCCGGATGCGCGCCCGATCCCGGCGCCGAACGCACAGCAGATGCCTCGGTGCGACGGCGCTTATTTGGTCGAGCTGCCAGTTCGCTGAGGACGCCAGAGGGCGCTGAGGGCGAGGACATACCGGACGCAATAGTGCCCGCGCCAGCCGGCTGGCCAGCGGCCTGCTCTGGCGGGCTCTGATAGCTGCTCTGCGCATGCGTCCGACGATTGTTGCTCTTTGTGCTCTGCATTTTTTCGCTCCGCTTCATAATGAAAAAGACGGCTCGTTGCTGGATCTTGACAAGCTGATGCGGCTCAGGGATATCCGCTGAAAACCGCCAACTCTGGCGCATTGGCGCCACCGATGAGCTTGCTTCTCGTCTGGTCGAAGCGCTGCCGATCCAGCTCTCAAGTAATGATCAAGCATCGTGATCGATCGATCGCAAACCCGGTGCGCAGATGGCGAAGGCGTAGCGGGTTTGCCGAACACCAACGCGAGCGTTCAAGGGGGACGCGCGCTGGCAACGTTTGTCGAGTGAAGGATTGGACCTTGAAGTCATCAGTCTAATGACGACGACACCGGCCCGAACCGGACCGATCACGGCAAGCTCGGCAGCAAGCGGTAGCTGATCGTCGACCGCAGCGGCGTTGCCATTTGGTCGCACACGCCCATTCAATCGACAATGCTGCAAGGAAGATGTCGCGCCGGTCAGCGATGTGCGCGATGTGCGTGCCTTGCCGGAGTGTTGTGCGGCTTCAAAAAAGACGCTGGAGGCATCGACCAACGACTGGCACGTTAGCCTCAACGCCGAACTCGGCTGCCCATGCCTCACGCAGTGGTTCCGGAAGCCGGTCGTATGCATTGATCCATGTTTCCAAGGCGCCTGTCCAACGCTGCAATGCACGCCCCGCATCCGGCTTCTTCCGCCGTCATAGCGGCTCGCATTTCCTCGATATGGGCGTATCGCTTTGTCCGGGGAACAAGCGTCGAAGCCGGTCATGGCGACCACGATGTTGCTGATGTTGTCGCTGCCGCGTCGATAAACGCTGCGCCGGCGACGCGCTCAAGCCGATCGCGACAAGCAAGCCCGACAATAAGGCATGGCATACCTTTGGGGCTGAGTGCGAAGCGGCCTGTGGCGCTTCGAGACTGCGTTGCGCGCGTTGCCCAGGCCACCGCCTGGGCTGCAACGCACGCGCTGTTTTGGCGCGCCAAAATCCGCTTCCCGGATGGGTTGTTAGTCAGGCGGCACGGAGCGGGCGCCGCGCCGCTTGCCTTGGCGGTCAGCCAGGCCGGCGCCACGCAGCACCGGCTCCGCACCGCTGATCACCGATGCATCTCATCCCAACGTGCATAACGCGCCCTGGGATGGCATTTCCAAAAGCGCTCTGCCGTTGAGGGCTGCCACTGCTGCACATCGTCGTGTCGGCCGTCAGGCTAAGGTTGCCAGCCAGCCATCAAGTACGACGTGTAGAGCATGGAAAACCGTAATCAGGAATGGATGCAGGCCGTCACCGAGGCGCTCAGCGATCTGCTGGCTGCACGCGTCGCGCAGGCCACACTGCTGGAAGCCATACTGGTCTCGCATCCTGACCCAGCCGCGCTGCGAATTGCCTGGGATGAGTTGTCGTCGCAACGCATCGCGTATGTGGCGCACAAGAAAGCACTTGCCGACGACCCGCGTCCGATGGACACCTATACGCTTGAGCAATTCAATGCGTGGGAAGAAAAACTCAATCGGTATTTTCCGCGCGATTCGAGTGCGGGAATTGAAGATGCTTGAGTGCGCCGATTAAACAAACACAGGGCCTTGATACAAAGGGCTTAGGCCGGAATGGCTGATGGGCATCGTCGATGTCTTTGCTTGACGCCATTGCAATGCCGAGGCCGGTGATGGCCCCGGCATGCAGTGCTGTCAATTGTTTCGAGCAGCGACCAGCGCTCCTTGCAAGGGGTTGCAGTAGGCCGTCCCAGTTCCAGTGCGGGAATAGATGCAGCACCGGTTCGGTGGTCCATTGCGCGCGGTAGTACCCGTAGTTGTGCTTGGGAAAGCGCTCTGGCGCGTCCGCACGGGATAGGCGAAGTGGTGGAGTGCCGCGTTATATGAGTTGCTTGTTCACTTGCGCGGCACTGGCACGATGATCGATCGCGCTGGTGTGCTCCCTGTCCTGCATGGGTCAGCTTCGGGGTAGAAGCCCAGGCCATTGCCCTCCAACGACGCATTTTGGCGCTGCAAGCCTGCTGCGCGGAAACCCATCTTCAAGACTGGTCGTGCCGACCTCGACACTTGCGGGCGTACTGGACGTTTGCGCGGAGGTGACGATTTGCTCTTGATCGTGCAACTAGCGCGCGCTGGCCGGCAGCCGTGGCAAGGCCGGAAACGCGCGCTGCAGGCAGTCGCTGCGTTCGCAGCTCAGGCAACCTGGGCCGATCGGCACTGCATCGTCCACCGCATGCAGGTCCCAGCCGCGCGCATACACCAGTTGATCGGCATGGCGCAGATCGCAGCCCATCGCCAAGGCAAAGGTCTTGCGCGGGCGGCCATATCCGGGTGCGCCGCTGCTGACCTGGCGGGCCAGCCAGAAATAGCGGCGGCCGTCGGGCATGCGCGCGATCTGGGTCAGGATGCGGTCGGGCTGGTTGAAGGCTTCATAGACGATCCAGAGCGGGCAAGCACCGCCGACATGCGAGAAGTGGAAGTCGGTGGCCGAGTGACGCTTGGACACATTTCCGGCGCGATCCATGCGCATGAAGAAGATCGGCAACCCGGCGGCGCCGCGGCGCTGCAAGGTGCTGAGCCGATGGCAGACCGCTTCGAAGCCCACGCCAAAGCGGTCGGCCAGCCATTCGATGTCGTAGCGCGAGGTCTGCGCGCTGTGCAGGAATTGGCTGTACGGCATCACTAGCGCGCCAGCGAAATAATTCGACAACCCAATGCGCGACAACGCGATGCGTTCGGCGTCTTCGAAGCCCGCATCGGCGATGCGCGCTTCCAGCAGTGGTGCGCATTCCAGCAATGCCAACTGCACGGCCATCTGAAACGCCTGCTGGCCGGGACGTAGATGAGCGGGCAGCCACAGCACGCGCGCCTGCGCATCCACGCTGCGTTTTTCGCTGTGCAGGTCGGTGGATTCGTGCACCAGCAGGCCGTGGCGGTCGGCCAAGCGTTGGCGTAGCCGCAACGGCAGATTTTCCGGAGTCAAGCCGAGTTCGGCGTACAGCGCTTCGGCGCGCTCATCCAGCTCGGGCAAATAGTTGTGTGCACGGTTGAAGTAATCGCGCACCTGTTCGCCAGGCGACAGCAAGGGCATCGCCGCATGGTCGACACCGATCTGCAGTTCCAGCGCGGCATTGCGTTCGCGCAGGTGCCGGTGGGCGCGGTGCAGGTCCAATAGTGCCTGGGCCACCTGCGGCAGGTTGCCGGTGAGCACGCGCAGCTCGGCGGCCGACAAACTGTGGCCTAGGCTGCGCAGCGACGCGTCCAGCGGCTCGACCAGGGCGGCCGGGTCGTCCACATCCAGCAATCCGTCCAGATCGCCCAGGGCTGTCTTGAGTCGCTGCTGGATCGCCAGTGTCAGCGGCCGCTGATTGCGCTCGATCTGGTTCAGGTAGCTCGGCGACAGGCCGAGCCGGCGTGCCAATTCGGCCTGGGTCAGGCCGTGGCGCACACGTAGCCGTTGCAGGCGCAGACCGAGCTGGCGGCGAAGTTGGGGCTGCGACTGTGGCATTCGCAAGATTCGCAAAATTGTGGCGCCAGCTTAGCGCGATTAAGCAATCTGCGGCTGGGAATGCCGGGTTGGGGTGCGAACAATGCGAAGCCATAGCTTTTTCTGGCCCGATTCCCTTGAAATGAGCGAGCCCTGCGATGCGTGATTCCGTCCCCCGCATGTGCCTATTGATCGATGGCGAGTTCGTGGTCTCCGCCAGCACGCACTGGCAGGACGTAGTCAACCCGGCCGATCAATCCCTGCTGGCGCAGGTACCGTTCGCCACCATCAGCGAGGTGGATGCGGCGGTGGCTGCGGCCGGGCAAGCGTTCGTCAGCTGGCGCAAAACGCCGATCGGCACGCGCGCGCGCATCTTTCTCAAATACCAGCAGTTGATCCGCGAACAGCTGCCCGCGTTGGCCGCGCTGCTGAGCGCCGAGCAGGGCAAGACACTGGCCGATGCCGAAGGCGATGTGTTCCGCGGGTTGGAAGTGGTAGAGCACGCCGCGGCGATCGGCAATCTGCAACTGGGCGAGCTGGCCAACAACGTTGCCAACGGCGTGGACACCTACAGCCTGCTGCAGCCGCTGGGCGTGTGCGCCGGCATCACCCCGTTCAACTTCCCGGCGATGATTCCGTTGTGGATGTTTCCGATGGCCATCGCCACCGGTAACACCTTCGTGCTCAAGCCGTCCGAGCAGGACCCGATGGTGACCATGCGACTGGTGGAATTGGCCCTGGAGGCCGGCATTCCCAAGGGCGTGCTCAATGTCGTGCACGGCGGGGAAGAGGTAGTCAACGCGTTGTGTGATCACCCGGAGATCAAGGCGCTGTCGTTTGTCGGCTCGACCAAGGTCGGCACGCACGTCTATCGACGCGCGTCGCTTGCCGGCAAGCGCGTGCAATGCATGATGGGCGCGAAGAATCACGCCGTGGTGCTGCCCGATGCCAATCAGGAACAGACCCTCAACGCGATGGTCGGTGCCGCGTTCGGTGCCGCCGGGCAGCGCTGCATGGCGGCCTCCACATTGGTACTGGTGGGCGAAGCGCGGCAGTGGATTCCCGCGCTGGTGGCCAAGGCCAGGGCCTTGAAGCTGGGTGCCGGCAATGCACCGGGTACCGATGTTGGTCCACTGATTTCCTGTGCGGCACGCGAGCGTGTGGAAAGGCTGATCGCCTCCGGCGTGGAGCAAGGCGCCACGCTGGAACTGGATGGGCGTGCTCCGAAGGTGTCGGGTTTCGAGCAAGGCAACTTCGTCGGCCCGACGATCTTCTCCGGTGTGAGGCCGGGCATGCGCATCTACGACGAAGAAATCTTCGGACCGGTGTTGGTGATTCTGGAAGCGGCCACGCTGGAGCAGGCCATTGGCTTGGTCAACGCCAATCCCAACGGCAACGGCACCGCGTTGTTCACGCAGTCCGGTGCAGCTGCACGGCGGTTTCAGGAAGACATCGACGTGGGCCAGGTCGGCATCAACGTGCCGATTCCGGTGCCGGTGCCGCTGTTTTCGTTCACAGGTTCGCGCGCCTCCAAGCTCGGCGATCTCGGCCCGTACGGCAAGCAGGTGGTGATGTTCTACACCCAGACCAAGACCGTGACCGCGCGCTGGTTCGACGACGACACGCTGGGCCACGGCGTCAACACCACTATCTCTCTCAAATAACCGATAGACCACCATGAACGCAGCCCTCCATCTACCGGCCAATGCCGCCGATTTGAACGACGAGCAACAGGCGTTCCGCGCCGCTGCACGCGAGTTTGCCGACAAGGAATTCGCCCCGCATGCTGCGCGCTGGGATGCGGAAAGCCACTTCCCACGCGAGGCGATCGCCAAGGCCGCGGAGCTGGGTCTTTGCGGTCTTTATACCGACGAAGGCGTGGGCGGTCTGGGAATGCGTCGGCTTGATGCGGCGGTAGTGTTCGAAGAGCTCGCCACGGTCGACCCGTCCACCTCGGCCTTCATCAGCATTCACAATATGGTTGCCTGGTTTATCGCCAGCTACGGTAGTGACGCGGTGCGCGCGCAATGGGGCGAAGCGATGACCAGCGGCGCCAGACTGGGCTCGTATTGCCTGACCGAACCGGGGGCTGGCTCGGATGCGGCATCGCTCAAAACACGCGCGCAGCGGGACGGCGACAGCTATGTGCTCAACGGCAGCAAGGCTTTCATTTCCGGCGCCGGTGCCACCGATGTGCTGGTGGTGATGGCGCGCACTGGCGAAGACGGCGCGCGTGGGATCAGTGCGTTTGTGGTGCCTGCCGATGCCCCGGGCATCAGCTACGGCCGCAAGGAAGAAAAGATGGGCTGGAACAGCCAGCCCACGCGCGGGGTGACTTTCGAAAACGTGCGTATCCCAGCCGGCAATCTGCTCGGCAAGGAAGGCGAAGGCTTCAAGATGGCGATGAAGGCACTGGACGGTGGCCGCATCAATATCGCGGCGTGTTCGCTTGGCGCGGCGCAAGGCGCACTGGACGCGGCGCGTCGCTACATGGGCGAGCGTCGCCAATTTGGCAAGAAACTTGCAGATTTTCAGGCGCTGCAGTTCAAACTGGCTGACATGGCCACCCAGTTGGTGGCCGCCCGGCAGATGGTGCAAACCGCTGCACGCAAGCTCGATGCCGGCAGCCACGATGCCACCGTGTGGTGCGCAATGGCCAAGCGCTTCGCCACCGATGCCGGCTTTGCGATCTGCGACGAAGCACTGCAGATCCATGGCGGCTACGGCTATATCCGCGAGTATCCGATTGAGCGGCTGCTGCGCGACAGCCGCGTGCATCGCATCCTGGAAGGCACCAACGAAGTGATGCGCATGATCATTGCGCGCCATCTTCTCAACGGCGAGGAGGAACTGCGATGAGCGATTGGGAAGGGCGTCTCCATACCGGTCTGCAGGTCGAACGCGATGGCCATGTCGCCATCGTTACCTTGCGCAATCCGCCGGCCAACACCTGGA
Organism: Xanthomonas fragariae; assembly: GCF_900183975.1. Lineage (NCBI taxonomy): Bacteria > Pseudomonadati > Pseudomonadota > Gammaproteobacteria > Lysobacterales > Lysobacteraceae > Xanthomonas > Xanthomonas fragariae. The sequence goes on along the minus strand of NZ_LT853882.1, from coordinate 2,791,344 downwards.
CCGTGCACAGCCTTGCAGCGCTGCGCGATCTGGTGCACGCACTGGATGCCGACCGCCGCATCTACGCACTGGTCATCACCGGCGAGGGCGAAAAATTTTTCAGCGCCGGGGCTGACCTCAAGCACTTTGCAGATGGCGACAAGGCCAACGCGCGCGAGGCGGCGCGGCGGTTTGGCCAAGCGTTCGAGGCGTTGAGCGCGTTCCGTGGCGTCTCGATCGCGGCGATCAACGGCTATGCGATGGGCGGCGGGCTGGAATGCGCCTTGGCCTGCGATCTGCGTATTGCCGAGCAGCACGCGCAGATGGCCTTGCCAGAAGCCAGCGTGGGCTTGTTGCCGTGCGCCGGTGGTACCCAGAATCTGCCGCGCCTGGTCGGCGAAGGCTGGGCCAAGCGCATGATCCTGCTCGGTGAGCGCATCGATGCGGCAACCGCGCAACGCATCGGACTAGTGGAAGAAGTCGTTGGCACGGGGGAGGCGCGTGCGCATGCGATTGCCTGGGCGCAGCGTGCCGGCACCCAAAGTCCGGTGAGTGTGGCTGCATGCAAGCGTCTGGTGCAGTCCACCCGCCACGCCACGCACGCCGCTGCGCTGATTGCAGAGCGCGAAGCCTTCGTCGATCTGTTCGAGCAGGCCGATCAAGCCGAGGGTGTGGCAGCGTTTCTGGAAAAACGCACGCCACAGTGGAGCGATCGCTGATGGTGGACGTGAGCGCAACCGAAGCAGCGCCGGTCCTGTTCGAGCAGCGCAACTGCGCTGATGGACATCGCATCGGCATCGCTACGTTGAACGCACCCAGGACGCTCAACAGCTTGTCGTTGCAGATGACGCGTCTGCTGGATGCGCAGCTGCGTGCCTGGGCCGACGAGGCGCAGATTGCCTGTGTGGTGTTGCGCGGCGCAGGCGAAAAGGCGTTCTGCGCTGGCGGCGATCTGCATGGGTTGTACCAGAGCATACGTGCGCATCGCGATGCGGTGCCAGATGTGCAGCGGCGCCGCATGCAACCAGCCGGCAATGCGCACGTAGCAGCATTTTTTGAAGAAGAATATCGGCTCGACCATCGCATCCACACTTACCCGAAGCCACTGCTTTGCTGGGGCCATGGCATCGTCATGGGCGGTGGCATCGGCTTGATGTCTGGTGCCAGCCATCGCGTGGTCACCGAGCGCTCGCGCCTGGCCATGCCCGAGATCAGTGTCGGCCTGTTCCCTGATGTTGGCGGCACTTGGTTGCTGCGCCGTGTTCCGCAGGGTGCAGGGCTGTTCCTGGCGCTCACCGGTGCGTCGCTAGATGCCAGCGATGCCATCTATGCTGGGCTGGCAGATGTGCGTCTGGAGCATGTGCAGTACGCCGCCGTGCTGGATGTATTGAGCGCGCATACCTGGACCGGCAATGCCGAAGACAATCGCAGTCAGCTCAGTGCTGTTTTGCATCGCATTGCGCAACCGTTGGAGCCGGGTCCGCTGCAACTGCATGCCGCCCTGATCGAACAACTGGTGGCCGGTGAAACGGTGGATCAGGTCGTCGCCGCAATCCTGGCATTGCAAAGCGAGGACAACTGGTTGCAGGCGGCGCGTGCGACCTTGGCAGCCGGCGCACCAGGCTCGGCGCGACTGGCCTGGGAGCTGCAGCGCCATCCCGGCACCTCGACACTGGCCGACACGTTTCGCACCGAATACGTGGTTGCCCTGCACGCCGCTGCGCATGGCGATTTTGCCGAAGGCATCCGCGCGTTGTTGATCGACAAGGTCCGCCAGCCGCAATGGCAACCGGTGTCGCTGGCCCAGGCGGATGCGCGCTGGGCTGCGCATTTCTTCACTAAGCCGTGGCCGGCCGCGCAGCATCCGCTTGCCGATCTTGGTGCACCTGACCTTGGTGAACGCTGAGATGAGCAAGATCGCTTTTATCGGCCTGGGCAATATGGGCGGACCGATGGCCGCCAACCTGATCAAGGCCGGGCATCAGCTGCGGGTGTTCGATCTGGTGCCAGCCGCACTGAACGCCGCTACGGCAGCCGGCGCCTACGCCGCGAACTCGGCAGCCGACACCTTGGCTGGCGCCGAGATCGTCATCTCGATGTTGCCTGCCAGCCGACATGTGGAAGGTCTGTATCTGGGCGAGGCCGGCGTCCTGGCGCAGATTCCCGACGGGGCGTTGGTCATCGACTGCAGCACCATCGCACCGGTTTGCGCACGCAAGGTCGCCGAAGCCGCACAGGCACGCGGGCTGGCGATGCTCGATGCGCCGGTCTCTGGCGGCACTGCGGGCGCAGCGGCAGGCAGCCTGACCTTTATCGTCGGCGGCGAAGCTGAAACGCTTGAGCGCGCCCGGCCGGTATTGCAGGCGATGGGCAAGAACATCTTCCACGTCGGCAACAACGGTGCTGGCCAGGTCGCCAAACTGTGCAACAACATGGCATTGGGGGTGATCATGGCCGCCACCGGCGAGGCGCTTGCGCTCGGCATTGCGCAAGGGTTGGACCCGGCCGTGCTGTCCCAGATGATGGCAGTTAGTACCGGGCGTAGCTGGGCCACCGAAGTGTGCAACCCGTGGCCGGGCGTGCTGCCCAATGCACCGGCATCGCGTGGCTATAGCGGCGGCTTCGGCAACGACCTGATGCTCAAGGATCTAGGTTTGGTCGCTGAGTCAGCAGTGCAGGCCGGCGTGTCGATTCCACTCGGTGAGCTGGCACGCAATCTCTATGCGATCAACAGCCAGGCTGGTAACGGCGCACTGGATTTTTCCAGCGTGATCAAGTTAGTGGCCAAGGTGTAGTTATCAAACCATCGCGCTTGCCAGCAGGCGGGCGCTGCCGTTGCGCGGCACGGCATGGGCCACCCGCACCCCCGGTTTCTGAGTGCGCCGTTTTCACCCACGCGCAGGTTTGCTCGCCATGTCTTGTTTGCCACGCGCGGGCGCGGTGCATGCGATAGCCGGCTGCGTTGGCGGTGTTATCACGCAGTAGCGTGACCAGCGCCGCGCCATGTCAAAATTCCACCTGTCCGCGTGATGTGATATCGTCACGCACGGGTGTAATAGTCTCCAACATCGCGCGCGCTTAAGTTGCGCGCATTGCACGAGGCTACGACATCCATGGGACACGACCACAACCACGCACCCAGCGACATCCGCCACGAAACACCGTTGTGGTGGGCGCTCGCGTTGACGGCCACATTCTTGTTGGCGGAAGTCATCGGTGCGTTCGTCACCAACAGCCTGGCGCTGCTTTCCGATGCGGCGCATATGGCCACCGACACCGTTGGCTTGATGATCGCACTGCTTGCGGTGCGGTTGAGTCGTCGCCCAGCCGACGCACGCCGCACCTATGGGTATGTGCGGCTCGAAGCGCTCGGTGCACTGGCCAACGGTGCGCTGTTGTTCGCAGTCGGTGCCTACATTCTGTGGGAAGCCGCGCAACGCTTGCGTGCGCCGCAGGACATTTCGTCCAGCGGTATGCTGCTGATCGCTGGCTTCGGCCTGGTGACCAATCTGATTGCGATGAAGCTGTTGCACGCCGGCAGCGACGAAAGCCTCAACGTCAAGGGCGCCTATCTGGAAGTCTGGAGCGACATGCTCGGCTCGGTGGCGGTGATCCTCGGCGCGCTGCTGATCCGCTGGACCGGCTGGCAATGGATCGATCCGGTATTGGCCGTGCTGATCGGCCTGTGGGTGCTGCCGCGCACCTGGCTGCTGCTACGCGAAGCGATCAATGTCTTGCTTGAAGGCGTCCCCAAGGGCATCGATTTGGCCCAGGTGCGTCAAACACTCATCAGCCATCCTGGCGTCGAAGACGTACACGACCTGCATGTGTGGGCACTGGCCTCCAGCACACCCGCACTCACTGCGCACGTGGTGGTGAGCAAAGCCATTGACCGCGACCGCCTGCGCGAAGCCCTCGGCGCGCTACTACACGACCGCTTCGAAATCACCCACGCCACCTTGCAAGTGGAAAGCGGCGACTGCGGCACCAAACCCTGCGGCACGCCAAAGGGTGCGCAACAAGGTGCTGCGGACGGCAATCGCCACGCACACGCGCATGGTGTGCATCACCACCATTGACCGATCAGTGGTGCGCCAACAAGAAGGCCGCCAGAGGGCGGCCTTCTTGTTGGTGCAAAGTAGCAGCAGCGACATCACACCACTGCCTCACGCAACAACGGCAAATCCCAACCTGGCCGTGGTGCGAAGCGCTCGCCGTAACGCGCATGCAGTGCTTGCAGGCGTTCGAGCAGCGCGTCGGCGCCGACACTGCGGATGTGCTGGATCGGGCCGCCGCGAAACGGGGCGAAGCCGGTGCCGAAGATGATACCGGCATCGAGCAGATCCGCATCGGCCACCACGCCATCGTGCAGGCAGGCCACCGCTTCGTTGAGCAGTGGAAGGATCAGGCGATCTTCCAGATCGGCCGGCACTGCATAGCCGCTGGCCACGTCGGGCTTGACCGCGCGGCTGTTCTCCCACTTATACAGGCCCTGGCCATCCTTTTTGCCGCGCTTGCCCGATTCCACCGTGGAGAGTGCCGCTGGAATCGGCAAGCGCAGGAAGGGCGCCAGTTCTGCGCCCACGCCCGCGGCGACATCCAGGCCAACCGTGTCGATCAATTCGATCGGCCCCATCGGCATGCCGAACTGCACTGCGGTCTTGTCCAGCACCGGGCCCGGCACGCCTTCGGCATACGCGGTGGCCGCTTCGAGCAGATACGGGAACAGCACGCGATTAACCAGGAAACCCGGCGTGCCGGCGACCGGCACCGGGAACTTGTCCAATGCCTTGCAGAACGCGGCAAGACGCGTGACGTTGGCCGGATCCAGACGGTCGTGCTGCACGATTTCCACCAGCGGCATCATCGCCACCGGATTGAAATAGTGCAGGCCGGCGAACTGCGCCGGACGTTGGATGTGCCCACGCAGCTCGATCAGCGGAATCGACGAGGTGTTGGTGGTCAGCAACGCATCGGGCTTGAGCCGCGGCTCTACCGATTGATACAGATCGCGCTTGGCCTGTGGGTTTTCGATGATCGCCTCGATCACCAGATCGGCTTGTGCCACGCCTGCACCGGCCAGGTCGCCACGCAGACGCGCCGCGACTGCCGGCCGCTTGGCGTTGTCCTTGACCCGCTTGGCGAACAACTCGCCGCCGCGCGTCAACGCGGTATCGATGAAGCGCTGGTCGCGATCCTGCAGGGTGACCTCAAAGCCCTTGTAAGCGGCCCAGGCCGCGATGTCGCCGCCCATCACCCCGGCACCGATCACATGCACATGGCGAATGGGCGCCAGTGCCGCGCCGCCGGCGTCCTTGCCACCTAGCGCTTTCAAGCGCTCGGTGAGGAAGAAGAGACGGACCAGATTGCGCGCGGTCGGCGTGCTGGCGAGTTTGACCACCGCCTTGCGTTCGGCAGCGAGCCGGGCCTGGATGCCGCTGCCACCGGCGCGCTCCCATACGTTGATCAGCGCATATGGCGCCGGGTAGTGCTGCTTGCGCGCCTTGCGTGCGACCTGCTTGCGCATCTGCGGCGCCAGCAGTTTGCGCGCGAGTAAGGTATTGGTGGCCCAGGCGGTGGCGCGCTGTTTGAACGGTCGCTTGGTACCGGCCAGTGCCAACGCCGCGGCCGCATCGACCAGTACGGCAGGCGCAGCGATCTTGTCGATCAAGCCCATCGCACGCGCGGCCTTGGCCGACACAGTGCGGCCGGTCAGCATCAAATCCATCGCAGCAGGTGTGCCGATCAGACGCGGCAAGCGGGCGCTGCCGCCCCAGCCGGGAAAGATGCCGAGCTTGGTCTCCGGCAGGCCAATGCGTGTGCTGCCATCGTTGGAGGCTACCCGGTAGCGGCAGGCCAGTGCGATCTCGGTGCCGCCCCCCATGCAGAAGCCGTGGATTGCCGCAACCGTAGGACAGTGCAGTTCGGCCAGCTTCTGAAAGACACTCTGGCCGCGATGGATCGCGTCATTGACCGTGCCCTTGCGGTCGAATTCCTGAAACTCCTTCAGATCGGCACCGGCGATGAAACCGTTGGCCTTGCCCGAGCGCAGTACCACGCCCTTGGGCGGCTCCAGTGCCAGCCGCTCGACCAGCGCGTCCAACTCGAGCAGCACCTCCTGCGAAAGTGCGTTGACCGGTGCGCCCTGACGATCAAGGCTGAGCACCACCACGCCGTCCTCGCGCAGGTCGGCCTGCCAATGACTGAATCGGAGCCCGTCGAAACCTGGAAGCATGCGTCTGGCCATCCGGCAATATGAGGAAAGATCGTTATCATCCAGAGGTTGTTTCCTTCACGTCAAATACCCATATCCGCCGACAGGACGGCATGCGCCTCATCCGGGGCGTGGCAAGCGGCGCACCGGTGCGGCTACCCTGAATGCGCGACGGTCGTACGGACCGGTATGAACTTTTCTTTTCAACGGCGGTCTCATTGCCCGACTTCGGTGGGCTGACAGGAGTGCGGCCCGACATGGCCGAAGTCGATACACCTCAGGAGCTGGATCTGGAATTGGTCCGGCGTGTGCAGCGCGGCGAAAGCGCAGCGTTCGATGTGCTGGTGCGCAAATACCAGCATCGAATCGTCGCGCTGATCGGGCGCTACATCGCCGACTGGAGCGAAAGCCAGGACGTGGCCCAGGACGCATTTGTGCGCGCATACCGCGCGATCAACAGTTTCCGCGGCGACTCCCAGTTCTATACGTGGTTGCACCGCATTGCCGTCAACACTGCCAAGAATCATCTGGCTGCGCACAACCGCCGGCCACCCGCCGACGACATCGAGATCAGCGATGCCGAGCGGTGCGATGGTGGGATCCGATTGCGCGATACCGACACACCGGAGCGCGAATTGATGCGACAGGAGCTGGAACAAACGGTGATGCGTGCGGTCCAAGCCCTACCGGAAGCACTCCGGTCGGCCATCACCATGCGCGAGGTGGACGGGCTGAGTTATGACGAAATCGCGCGAAAGATGGATTGCCCGATCGGAACGGTGCGCTCGCGCATCTTCCGGGCGCGCGAGGCCATCGACATCGAGCTGCGGCCTCTATTGGAGACCGAAAGCGCTACCCGTGAGCGACACGCTGTATGAGGCATAACCCTGCCATGTCCACCACCGACAAGTTCGAGCTTCACTATCGTCAGCAGCTGTCCGCGCTGGTGGACGGCGAATTGAATACCGACGAGTCGCGCTTTTTGTTGCGCCGTCTGGCCCACGATGAAGAACTTGCCGGTTGCCACGAACGCTGGCAGCTATGCGGCGATGTGTTGCGCGGTGCGGCCAGTGCGCCAGCACCATCGGATTTTGCAGCGCGTGTGCGTAGCGCCATCGCTGCTGAGCCCGTTCCACAGGAGCACCGGACGAGGCGCCCGGCCGCGCGTTGGCGTTGGGGTGGTGGCGCGGCGATTGCAGCGTCGGTTGCCGCAATTGCTTTATTCATCGCGCGCGAACGTCTTCCTCAGACCGCCTTGCCTGCCTCGGATATGCCGGTGTATGCCACCGCAGCGCAGATGCCTGCGGCTTCGCAGGTTCCGGTCACACCAGTGGCACCGAAGGTTCCGGTCGCGCCTGGCCCGGCGACCCCTGATGACATTGTCGCGCTCGCCGCGGCAGCGCCGGCCGCAGCGCTGGCGTCCACCCGCCGTGGCGCGGCTACGCGCAACCAGCAGGTGGCGCGTAGCGTGGCTTGGCGTCAGCAACAAACGCCGACCCGCATGGTGGCGACCGCCACGCCGGCACCGGCGACTGTAACCCCCGCAGCGCCCTCCAACCCGTTCACGCATTCCGATACGACGCTGCAGCCACGCCCGTGGCCGCGCGCGGCTTTATCCGGGGCTGGCGAAAGGCCGCTCGACGCCAGTGTCCGGCAAAGCGGCCAAGGCGCCGCGTTCTACCCGTTCGAGCCCGCGCCACAGATCGTGACCAGCCCGGCGCTAAGCCGGCCGCTGCCGGTGCAGTTGCCACAGAACTGACGCCGCCGCCGATCTCATCCGCTCGGCGTCCTTCCTCTCGTTATCGTGCCGGACCCTTGTCATCAAAGGGTTCGCCCCTGTCGCCCTGCCATCGGAGGCAACCTGATGAACCATCGCATCCGCACCCAAATGTTTGGCCTGATCGCCATGACCCTACCGTTGATCGCTTGCGCGCAGCGGCCTGCGCCGGTCGCCAAGGACACCGCGCCGATCGCCGTCAACCGCAGCGCCACGCCAGCGCCGCAGCTGGTGGCGGGTCTACCGGATTTCACCAACCTGGTCGAACAGGTCGGCTCGGGCGTGGTTAACATCGAAACCACCATTACCCGCAAGGACGCCATGGCGCATCAGCGGCGGGGGGGACAGGACGGCGGCGCCATGCCGGGCGATGAGCAGATGCCGGAGTTCTTCCGCCGTTTCTTCGGGCCGGACTTCCAAATGCCGGGCGGACCGCGTCAGGGGCAGGGCCCCGGCCAGGACGATGACGACGGCGGTATCGCCGGCAAGTCGATGGGCTCGGGTTTCATCATTTCCGCCGACGGCTACGTGCTGACCAACCATCACGTGGTCGATGGCGCCAGCGAAGTCACCGTCAAGCTGACCGACCGGCGCGAGTTCAAGGCCAAGGTGGTTGGCAGCGACGAGCAATTTGATGTGGCGCTGCTGAAGATCGAGGCCAAGGGTCTGCCGACGGTGCGCATCGGCGATTCCAAAACGCTCAGGCCGGGCCAGTGGGTGGTGGCGATCGGCTCGCCGTTCGGCCTGGATCACTCGGTCACCGCCGGTATCGTCAGCGCCACCGGCCGCAGCAATCCGTATGCGGACCAGCGCTATGTGCCCTTCATCCAGACCGACGTGGCGATCAATCAGGGCAACTCCGGCGGCCCGCTGCTCAACACGCGCGGTGAAGTGGTTGGCATCAATTCGCAGATCTTCTCCGCTTCGGGCGGCTATATGGGCATCAGCTTCGCGATCCCGATCGATCTGGCCTTCAGCGCTGCCGAGCAGATCAAGGCCACCGGCCACGTGAGTCGCGGCATGCTGGGCGTGGCGGTCGGCCCGATCGATGCACTCAAGGCGCAGGGCCTGGGCTTGCCGGATACGCGCGGTGCGCTGGTGAACGACATTCCCGCCGGCAGTCCTGCAGCCAAGGCCGGCATTGAGGTGGGCGATGTGATCCGCAGCATCGATGGCAAGAATATCCAGGCCTACAGCGATCTACCGCCAATGATCGGCTTGTTGCCGCCGGGCACCAAGGTGACCCTGGACGTGCTGCGTGACGGCAAGCCGCGCAAGGTGGCCGTCACCCTGGCAACGCTGGACAACCCGTCCGGCAACGCCGCACCGCGCGCCGCGGCCGACAAGGCCAAGCCCAGCGCCCCGGCCAGCGTGGAACTGCTCGGCCTGCAAGTCGTCGATCTGACCGCCGCCGAGCGCAGCGGCCTGGGCCTGGAAGCGGGACAGGGTGTGCGCATCGCCGCGGTGACAGGTTCGCAGGCGCGCGACACTTCGCCGCCGCTTTCTCCCGGTCAGGTCATCCTGCGGGTGGGTAGGATCTCGGTTGGCAGCGTGGCCGAGTTGAATCGTGCGCTGGCCGGTTACAAAAAAGGCGACGTAATCATGGTGCTAATCTCTAGTGGACGAGCAAACAGCTACGTAGCTATTAAGGCAGGCTGATACAGTTTGCTGAACTGAGTAATAAATCGACAAACTTGCTAAACGCCAAGGTTGACATGGGTTCATAATTTGTGGTAAAGGTTAAATGGCAGGGGGTTTAACTCGACATGCGTAAGAGGAGAGTAATGATGGCTCTTGATCTTGATGAAAGCGTAGAAATCATGATGAAAGCGTAGAAGTTAACTCGGTCGTTTTATTGGATGTAGATGCTGAAGCTATAGTGCCTTATGAAGATTCCCATGATCTCATTCGTAAGGCGCTCTCCTTTCCAGTTGATAGTATTGTTTTGAGATATGCAAATGAAGTGGGTATCTCAAAAAGTAGTGCGTCGAAACACGCTTTAGAGGTAATTAGATATTTGGCTTTATGCGCGCTATACCCGGAAAAGAAGTTTCCGATGGCAAGGACTTTAGATAAGTTCTGGCATGAATTCATTGTAAACACTGTGGATTATGTTAATTTTTGCAAGGCCGTCGCTGGTCGTTACATCCATCATAAGCCTGCAGATTCTTCCGCTGGCGACGGTAGTGTTAATCTAATGGGTGATTATGAATTCTTTAGATATGCCTATGAGAGACATTTTTGCGAGCTCCCGCCGCCTCAGTTTTGGCCTAGTCTAGATGCTGGGCCCGGGGGCTTTGCGGATTGTCATAATTGCTTTTCGATGTCTAGTGATGATGTAATCTGACCGCAATTAATAATGTATGCGCCACCCAACTGGGTGGCGTTTTCCTTAAAAAAGGAAGCGATATGGCTCATATTATGATTTTTGGAAAATATCCTCCTATACAAGGTGGTGTTTCCAGGTCAGTATATTGGCTGGCGCAGGACTTGGTAAGAAGTGGGCATGCAGTTACGGTAATCACAAATGCGGAGGGCGTGGAAAGTAATTTCAGGCAATGGTTGGAATATGATGATGCGGTGGCGCTGAGCAGTGCTCGGGCGGGCTATGAAGTTAATGTGGTCAATGTGGAAGTGTTGCGGGGGCTGGCTATCCCGGGAGATGCTCCATTTCTATCGCAATTGGTTGGCGCGGGGCTGAGAGAGACCAGTGTAGCGAAGCCTGATCTTATAATTGGTCGTCCCTGAAAACCCCCAACCACCCAACGACCGCAAGGCCTTGATGTCTGCACCGGCGTGCCAAAACTACCAGTGTTCGCTACGCTGAAGGCTGGTTTCTGGCAATTTTCACTCATGCGTACACGCCGTCCTGCTGCCGAAGACAGACCCGCCGCCGAGTTGTTTCGTTCGTGGCTGGAGAACCAGATCGATCTGCGTCATCCGCTGGCGCGGCTGAGCCAACGGATGCCGTGGACGGCGTTGGAGCAAGCACTTTCATCGCGCTTGCCGGCCACCCAGGCCGGTGGCGGTCGGCCGGCATTGCCGGTGCGGCTGATTGCCGGTTTGCTCTACCTCAAACACGCCTACGACCTGTCCGATGAAGCGGTGTGCGAGCGCTGGCTGGAGAATCCGTACTGGCAGTTCTTCACCGGTGAGGTCGTGTTCCAGACGCGCTTGCCGAGCGATGCCAGCTCGCTGACGCGCTGGCGGCAGCGCCTGGGTGAGGCCGGGATGGAAGAGCTGCTGGCGCACACCATCAACGCCGCGCATGCGATGCAGGCGGTGGACGCACGCGAGTTGTCGCGGGTGATCGTGGACACCACGGTGCAGGAAAAGGCGATCGCCTATCCGACCGACAGCCGTTTGCTGGAGGTGGCACGCAAGAAGCTGGTGTTACTGGCCAAGCGGCACGGCATCGGATTGCGGCAGAGCTACGCGCGGCAAGGCCCGGCCCTGAGCCGCAAGGCAGGTCGGTATGCGCATGCGCGCCAGTTCAAGCGGATGCGGCGCGTGCTGCGACGTCAACGCACAGTGCTGGGACGGCTCGTGCGCGACATCCAACGCAAACTCGATCAGGTAAACACCGGCGTGCGCGAGCGCATCGCTGTCTGGCTGGAACGTGCGCAACGGCTGTACACGCAGCGTCCGAAGGACAAACAAAAACTGTACGCATTGCATGCCTCGGAAGTGGAATGCATTGGCAAGGGCAAGGCGCGTCAAGCGTACGAATTCGGCGTCAAGGTCGGCATTGCGGTCACCGCCTGCAAGGGATTGGTCGTGGGTGCGCGCAGCTTCCCGGGCAACCCGTACGACGGCGATACCTTGGCCGAGCAGCTGGAGCAGACACGCGGGTTGCTGCAGGATGTGAGCGTAGAACCGACGGTGGCGATCGTGGACCTGGGCGATCGCGGGCGCGAAGTCGATGGCGTGCAGGTCCTGCATCGCGGCAAGGCCAAGACGCTGACGCGACGGCAATGGCGCTGGATCAAGCGACGGCAGGCGGTGGAGCCGGTGATCGGACATCTGAAAGACGACTGCCGGTTGCGTCGCTGCAGGCTGAAAGGTGCCCAAGGCGATGCGCTGCACGTGCTCGGCTGCGCCGCTGGCTACAACCTGCGCTGGCTGCTGCGCTGGATCGCGTTTTTGCGTGCCTGGATGCGGGCGATGGGATGGTCATCCTTGAGTACCGTGCCGCTGTCACCGACGGCACTTGGCGCTTGAAGGGGATTTTTCAGGGACGACTATCGACATTCCGCGTCCTTGCATGGACGCGGAAGCGTGATGCGCGGCATGGTGCCGATGCGGCGCTCGCCGGTGCTCTGAGTGCGTGCGTAAAGGCGTGTCTGATTGTTGTAGATCGCATCGCTGGTGGTTTGGCGCCACAAAGTCTCCCATTCCAGATTTACGGTGATCTTGGGAGTGGGCGAGAAAGGGAAGGTCTGAACAACGCACCAGACCTCTAAAATTCGAGCCTGCTGCGTGCCAATAGCGCACAGAGTTGATGCGTACGATACGATTTCTACGGTTTCTTGCGGCGTTGGCTGGCGCCAGGCAGCATTATCCCCTGGCCGGCAGCAACTGCCGGCGCACCATCTACAGATTGGATAGTGCGAACAGGGTCAGCACATGCGCGGTGTTCTTGGCCAAGCCGCGATAGCGGACCTTGGTGTAGCCAAACTGGCGTTTGATCACGCGGAATGGATGCTCCACCTTCGCACGCACACTTGCTTTGAAGTATTCCCAACGTTCTTCCTGGCGGCGCTCGCGTTTGTTGCCAATGGCTTGAATCGTCGAACGCTTGGCGGCAATGAAAAAACCAGCCTTGCAGGTCTGCAGTTCTTCGCGTTTGTCCGCACCGGTGTAGCCGCTGTCGCCGAACACACTGTCTTCTTTGCCGTGCAGCAATGCGTGGGTCACCGTGACATCGGCCACATTGGCAGCCGTACAACGGACGTAGTGCACCAGCCCGGAAAACTCATCCACGCCGATGGGTGCCTTCATCCCGAAATACCACTGATTGCCTTTCTTGGTCTGATGCATTTCAGGGTCGCGCGCGCGGTCGGTGTTCTTGGTCGAACTGGGCGCAGCGATCAGGGTTGCATCGACGATCGTGCCGGACCGCAGGCTCTGACCCTTGCGCACCAGATCCGCGTTGACGGCCTCCAGCATCCGCGCTGCAAGGCCATGGGTTTCCAGCAAGCGGCGAAAGTTGAGAATCGTGGTCTCGTCGGGAACATTGTCCAAACCGCCGAGCCGGGCAAAACGGCGCAAGGTCCGGATCTCGTGCAACGCTTCTTCCATCGCCGGATCGCTCAACGCATACCACTGCTGCAGCAAATGAATCCGCAACATCGTCGCCAGTGCGTACGGCTGTCGACCAGGCCGCCCCGACACCGGATAGTGCGGCGCGATCAGTCCGAGCAAATGCCTCCACGGAACCACCTGCTCCATCTCGGCCAGGAAGATCTCGCGGCGAGTCTGCTTGCGCTTGCCCAAACCTTCAGCGTCACCGAACGTCAGTTGCATGGATGACTCCTCAACGTAGGTGTGTAGTGTCGCGCATTTGAAGTGCGTTGTTCAGAGGTTCCCTAAGAACCTGTTCACGATCTTTCCTGATTGGTGCAGACTCTGCGGATGCGCCAAAAAACCTATCCGAGCGACATGAGCCGGGAGCGTTTCGAACACATCCTCCCGATCCTGGAACAAGCGCGCAAGCGCACCAAGCCACGCCGAGTGGATATGTATGAGGTGTGGTGCGCAGTGTTGTACGTGCTGCGAACCGGTTGCCAATGGCGAGCGCTACCCAGCGACTTTCCGAAGTGGCGGACCGTGCACGCGTACTTTGCCAAGTGGAGCGAGTGCGACGATGAAGGAGTGAGCCTGCTGGAGCGGGCGCTCAAAAAATCAGGTTGGCGTGGCCCGCCAGAAACAGGAGCGCAACATCTTCAGCAGGTTCTTGATCGTGGACGCGCAGAGCGTCAAGAACACGGACACAGCCGGGCAAAAGGGATATGACGCGGGCAAAAAGGTGTCGGGCATCAAGCGGCATATCGCTGTTGATACCCAGGGGTTGCCCCATGCCATCGCGGTGACGACGGCGGAGGTGACCGACCGCAAAGGTGCGCTGCAGGCGCTGGAGCGCTGTCAGTCAAACTTGACGCATGTACAAAGCCTGCTGTGCGACAGTGGTTACATCGGAGTACCGTTTGCCGAAGGCGTGCGAGAGATTCTAGGCGAGCAGCTCACGGTGCAGATTGCCAAGCGCAGCGAATTGCACACCTTCAAGGTCATGCCCAAGCGCTGGATCGTCGAGCGCAGTTTTGCCTGGCTGGAGAAAAACCGAAGGCTTTGGAAGAACTGCGAGCGCAAACTCAACACCAGCTTGCAGTTCATCCATCTGGCCTTCTTGGCGCTTCTACTCAAAAGATCGTGAACAGGCTCTAAGCGCGTCACTGTGCACAAAAGCACACCCTTCTGCTGCAGCGCGCTCGCGTGCAGGGCTGACTGATACGCCCAGGGTTTCCTAGACATCTCAAGGCCATGGAACATGGTCAATTCGGAGGTGTCTATGAGCAGCAAGCGGTATACGGATGAATTCAAGATCGAGGCGGTCCGGCAAGTGACCGATCGTGGTTTCAAGGTGGCAGAAGTCGCGGAGCGACTGGGTGTCACCACGCACAGCCTCTACGCCTGGCTGCGCAAGTTCGGCAAGCCTGGCGTGGTGCAGCGCGCCGAGGTGGACCAGAGCGCCGAGGTTCGGCGGCTGAAGGCAGAGTTGCGTCGAGATCACCAGGGATCTGCGCGATCTGGGTGAGCGTTGCAGTCGCCATCGGGTGCATCGGCTGATGCGCACCGAGGGACTGCGTGCCCAGGTGGGCTATGGTCGCAAACCGCGCTTCCATGGAGGAATGCAGTGCAAGGCGGCGGCCAACCTGCTTGACCGACAGTTCGACGTGACTGAGCCGGACACAGCCTGGGCGAGCGATTTCACCTTCATCCGCACGCATGAAGGCTGGATGTACCTGGCTGTTGTGATCGATCTGTTTTCCCGGCAGGTCGTCGGCTGGGCGATGCGCGATCGGGCCGACACCGAGTTGGTCGTGCAGGCCTTGTTGTCTGCGGTGTGGCGGCGCAAACCCAACGCTGGTTGCTTGGTTCATTCGGACCAAGGGTCTGTCTACACCAGCGATGACTGGCGCAGTTTCCTGGCGTCCCATGGCGTGGTGTGCAGCATGAGTCGTCGTGGCAACTGCCACGACAACGCACCCGTGGAGAGCTTCTTCGGCCTGCTCAAACGCGAGCGGATCAGGCGGCGGACCTATTCCACCAAGGACGCCGCTCGCGCCGAGGTATTCGACTACATCGAGATGTTCTACAACCCCAACCACCGCCACGGTTCAACTGGCGACCTGTCCCCTGTAGAGTTTGAACGGCGCTACGCGCAACGAGGGTCTTGAGTGTCTACGGAACCCTGGGCGTATCAGTCCAGCTCCCAATCGCCGATGCGGCTTCGTTGCTCCACCACGCTTGGGCGCTGTGTCCAGCAACGTCGATGCATCAGCTGCCCGCGACCATCGCACATGCCCCGGCGCCGGCGCTTGCGGCGGCGTTTGCGTAGATGAGTGAACAATTGACCGCCGCGCTTCCGGTCGGCATCAATGTGCCGATAGATCCATTCGTGAATGGCCAATTGGGTGCGACCTGAAGTCCTCACTCAGCAAGACCTCGATCTGGGCGATGCGCTCAGCGTCGATGCGTGGACGTCGCCTGGCCTGCGTGCGCCGTCGCTCACTGGATGCGCTGCGGTGATTTAGAAGATACCGCGCAGCGTGCTGGTTGCGGCGCAGTTCGCGGCTGATGGTGCTGCGCGCGCGCTCCAAGGCACTGGCGATGGCACGCAACATGCCGGTTTCATACAACGCATGCAGACGGTATCGTTCTGACAGGTCCAGGCGGCTGGATGACATGAGCGACTCCATTTAGCGGTGAAGTCGCTTGGACCAATTCACAACCGTTGTTGGTGTTGCGATACAGTATTGAAGCCGGCTGCGGACAGGAAGCTAGGACAGGCTACCAATCTCAAAAAGATGGAAAACATTCTTCATTTCACCGATTGGTAGGGCGGCCAACGCTGAAAGCTGATCACTAATCCCGAATCTCCAATCCCGGCCGCAAAGCGGCCTCACAGCCACCGCGCGCGCTTGAATAGGCGATACAACACCAGACACGAACCCACCACGCCGGCCACCAGCAGCGGATACGCATAGCGTTTGTCCAGTTCGGGCATGTGGGTGAAGTTCATGCCATACCAGCTGGTGATTAAGGTGGGAGCGGCCAGGAGGGCGGCCCAGGCGCCCAGCCGTTTGACGGTTTCGCCCTGAGCCAGTGTCACCATCGAGAGGTTGACGCTCAGCGCGGTGCCCAGCATTTCGCGCAAGGTGTCGATGGCATCGTTGATGCGTACGGCGTGATCGAGCACGTCGCGCAGGTAGATGCCGACTTCGTCGTGGATCAGCGCGCCGGGGTTGCGCTTGAGGTGCGAGAGCACGTCCTGCAGCGGCGCGACTACCAGGCGCATCTTGTTGAGTTCGCGCTTGAGTTCGTACAGGTGCACCACGGTGTCGCGTTTGTAGTCGTCGGCGAAGATGTCTTTCTCCAGCCCTTCCAGGGCGTCGCGAAACTCGTCCATGATCGGCAAGTAGTTGTCGACCACGAAGTCGAGCACGCCGTACAGACAAAATGAGGCGCCCATGCGCAGCATCGCCGGTTCGCGTTCGACCCGGTGCCGCACTGGCGTATAGGACAGCGAGGCACCATGGCGCACGGTCAGCAGAAAACGCGCACCTAAAAACGCGTGGGTCTCGCCGTAGCGGATGCGTTCGTTGACCAACTGCGCGGTGTTGACCACCACGAACAGCGAATTTCCGTAGCTCTCGGCCTTCGGGCGCTGGTGCGCCTTGAGCGCATCCTCGATCGCCAGATCATGCAGGCCGAACTCGTCCTGCAGCTTGTGCAGCACCGATTCCTGCGGTTCGTACAGGCCGACCCAGACGAACCCGTCCGGGCGCCGCAGCACATCGCTGATCTGCTCCAGGCTGATGTCGTGGCGCTCGGCGTCGCCATCGTAATAGGCGCAGGTGATGACGCAGGACGGGTTATCCGGATGGGGGCCATGGTGGTTCATGGGCGCATCCTGGATCAGCGCGTGCTGGCAGACAAGTCACGCCGCCGCAACGCGATGGCGAGCGCGGCGTGGATCGGCAATAACAGTAGCACCCAGTGCAGGTTGTCCTGCGCCTGGAACGACAGCCAGTGGATCAGCAAGGCCAGCAATGCCGCAGCAGCAACCACCCAGCGCAGCACGTCGAACCAGCGTCCGGGCCGGCGCCCACGCAGCAGTGCGACACCGCCGACCATCAGCACAACGCACAGCGGGTTGACCAGCAACAGGTTGCGGTTGGCCCATGCCGCTTGGTGCGCGGTAAAGCCCCACAGATACACCAGCAACCCGCCGCCGATCGCGCACAACAGCCAGTACGGCAGCGCAAGGGCAGCCAGCAGACGTTGTTGCCTGCGACCCAACGCCACCACGCCGGCAGCGACGGTAAGACCGGTCAGCAGCCATGGCCACCAACGACGTTGCTGTTCGTCCGGTTCGGGTGCGATGCGATGTGGCAGCAATACCTGTGTGGATTGCACCAAAGGGCGGCCGGCGCTGTTGTGCACCTGGGTCAGGCCGTCGGCCAGGCGCATCGGCACGAACGCTTCTTCCCAGCGCGACAACGGGCGGTCCGCATACGGACCCAGGCCCAGATCGAAGCCTAGCCACATCCATGGGGCAGGGGAGGCCAGGCGGACTGCTTCGCTACGAAACGTGTTGCCGCGCGAGCGGCCGGCCAGCTGCGTTTTCAGCGCGCCGCCCATTGCCCGGTCCAGCGTGTCGCGGACCATCGTGGCGCAATTGGCTTCGAAATAATCGTAGTGGTAGCGCGCATTTTCCGGCCGGGCGCGCACAGCCAACCCATCGGCCAATGCGCGTGCCTGTTCCGGTGGCAGATCCAGCCATTGCACGCTGACACCGCGGCCAACGGCACGGTATTGCGACAGGTCTTCTTCCAGCGGCAACGCCATCAGGTAATACATCATTTCGCCGCGCGCAAAACGCGGGCCGAAGTCCGGTTCGCTCGGGTCGAAAAAGCCGAAGTTGTAAGAGGTCGCCTGCCGGGTGACGGGATCGACCACCACGATGGCATCGTGACCGAAGCGCTCGAAGAACATTTCACCCGGCTGCATGGTGACCACGCCGATGCGCGGTGCCTGCACGGGTGCGTGGGCGGGCGCTTGGCCGGCGATCCGAGCGAAGGCTGCCGGTGCAATCAGCACCGCCAACAACGCCAGGACCCAGGATGCGGCCCATCGCCGAGCGCTGCAGCGGAAGGCTGCTGCAGCGGCAATGCCACGCGACAGGTTCAAGCGTCGCCCTGCGGGTCGTGCGGCAAAATGTTGACGTGGAAGGCATGCACGCGCCGCGCATCGGCCTTGGTCACACGGAACGTGAAGTATCCCAGCGTCAGTTCTTCGCCGGTCTCCGGCAGGTGGCCGATCGCATCGGTAACCAGGCCACCGACGGTGTCGTATTCGTCGTCGGGAAATTCGGCGCCAAAGCGTTCGTTGAAGTCCTCGATCGGCGTCAGCGCATCGACTACGTAACGGCCGTCGGCCTGAATCGCGATCAGCGAATTCTCTTCTTCGGCATCGTCGTGCTCGTCGTCGATCTGACCGACGATCTGCTCCAGCACGTCTTCAATGGTGACCAGGCCGGCGACGCCGCCGTACTCGTCCACCACGATCGCCATGTGGTTGCGCGACAGGCGAAATTCCTTGAGCAGGACGTTGAGCTTTTTCGACTCGGGGATCAATACCGCCGGGCGCAGCAGTTCGCGCACGTTGCCGGGACCGTTGTCGGCGACCACGCCGCGCAACAGGTCCTTGGCCAGCAGGATGCCGAGCACTTCGTCCTTGTTCTCGCCGTGGACAGGGAAGCGCGAATGTCCGGATTCGACCACCTGCTTCATCAGGTCGATGAAGCGCGCTTCCACGGGCAGCGAGACCATTTGTGAGCGCGAGATCATCACGTCGCCCACGGTGAGCTGGGACACGGAGATGGCGCCTTCCATCATGCGCAGGGTGTCTGCAGCGATGAGACCGTCCTGTTCGGCGGTCCGCAGCAACGCGACAAGTTCGTCGCGGGTGTGAGGTTCGCCAGAGAAGGCAGCGCTCAGGCGCTCTAGCCAGCTACGGCGTTTTTCCGGTGTTTCTGAGGATTGGCTAGTGTCGTCTTCGAACATCGTTACGGGAAACGGCACCCGGCAAACCAGGCATTAGATATCAGTCTAACAGGAAGCCGGCAAAGCGCCGCAGAGGCAATGCGCCGTGCCCGGTCTTAGGGCAGGTCGAGGGTATAACCGCAGCCGACCACGGTCTTGCCTGGATGCGACTTGACGGTGGTCACGCTGAGCACGATCGACTCAATCATCGCCTCCCCGGTCTTCGGGTTGGTCGTGTCTTCACTGACGAGCTCGCGGCCGTACATAACTTTGTCGGCGTTATCCACACCGAGTTCCAGGTTCAATTGTTTGGCCAGCGGGCGCGGATCAGGCAGGTCCAGGATCGCCATGATGCTGGTGCCGGAAAACGCGATATGGCTGGTGCTGTGGCCAAATACGTTGATCGGCGTGTTGAGCGTGTACTCGGTCATGAACAGATTGGACTGCTCCAGCGGTGTCCAGCCCAGCGCGACCGCCTTGAGCGGGTCGGCCAGCACCGGCGCCAAGGCGCTGAAATCGCCGATGCTCTGGCGGCATTCGATCAACGCCGGCAGGTCCGGGCGTACCGGCGAGATACGGGCCCAGGCGCTGGAGCAGACCAGCAACGACAACACGGCTGCGAGGCAGGCACGCATCAGCGCTCTCCAGCGTAGGGATCTTCAACGCCGAGGTCGGCCAGAATTTCGCGCTCCAGCTGCTCCATTGCATCGGCCTCCTTTTCGTCTTCGTGATCCCAGCCAAGCAGGTGCAAGGTGCCGTGCACGGTCAGATGCGCATAGTGCGCCGCCAGTGATTTGCCTTGTTCGGCTGCCTCGCGTGCCACCACTGGTGCGCAGATCACCAGATCGCCCAACAGCGGCATCTTGATGCCCTCGGGCAAGCCTTCGGGCAGCTCGGCCGGAAAGCTCAGCACATTGGTGGCGTAGTCCTTGCCGCGGTAGTGGTAATTGAGCGAGCAGCCTTCCTTCTCATCGACCACGCGCACCGCCAGATCGGCCTTGCGGATGCGTTCCTTCAGCGCCGCAGCCACCCACTTGCGAAAACTCACCGCCGACGGCAAGCCGGCGCGCGGCAGCGCGTAACTGACGACAACCTCGAGGCGGACCGGGCCTTTGGTCATGGCTAGAGTTTCCTGGGCAAGAGAGTCAATGAGAGCAGATGATCAGCAACATCACCGCAGACCCATCGTCAACGCGGTCGTGCGTACGGCCGATCGGGCCACGTCTGCAGAGGCGATTGTAGTCCTGCGCTTTCCAGCTTGAAACGAAGCCGGGCTGGTCATGCATCCAGACCGCGGCAATGCCGCCTTCGATGAGCCGACCAGCAACCGGCTCGCGCGGTGCGCGTGCAAGATCTGTGAGCTGTCACAGCCGCGTGCATCCGTGGCGGTGAGCGTTCCTACCGTAGCCACTGCGCTTGCCAGTACAAGGCTGGCAAGACGCTGCTCACTCAGTGTTGCCCTTGGTAGCGTTTTCCTGCTGATCGCGCCTGTCGTATGCAGTGACGATGCGCTGTACCAACGGGTGGCGCACCACATCGCGTGCTTCGAAGAAGGTGAAGCTGGCGCCTTCTACTTTGCGTAGCACTTCGACCGCATCGCGCAGGCCGGATTTGACGTGCTTGGGTAGATCGACCTGAGTCAGGTCGCCGGTCACCACGGCAGTGGAGCCGAAGCCCAGACGGGTCAGGAACATCTTCATCTGCTCGATGGTGGTGTTCTGCGCTTCGTCCAGTATCACATACGCATCGTTGAGCGTGCGTCCGCGCATATAGGCCAGCGGCGCGATCTCGATGACGTTGCGCTCCAGCAGCTTGACCACTTTTTCCACACCCAGCATTTCATACAACGCGTCGTACAGCGGGCGCAGATACGGGTCCACCTTTTGGCTGAGATCGCCTGGCAGAAAGCCTAGCTTTTCGCCGGCCTCCACCGCCGGGCGCACCAGAATCAGCCGTTGCACGCGCGATTCGTTCAGTGCCTCAACCGCGCAGGCCACCGCCAGGAACGTCTTGCCGGTGCCGGCCGGACCGATGCCGAAGTTGATGTCATGCGTGGCGATCGCGTGCAGATATTTGGCTTGATTGGCGCCGCGGCCACGCACGGTGCCGCGCTTGACCTTGATCGCCACGTCCTGCGCCTGATAGGCGCGCTCTGCCACGTGATCGAGGTTGGCATCGTTCAGCCGTAGATGGATCGCCTGATTGTCGAAGATGGTGGAGGCGGCCTCGTCATACAGTGCGGTCAGCAACGACTGCGTGGCGGCGATTGCCGGCTCCGGGCCAGTAACTCGGAAGATGTTGCCGCGGTTGGCGATCTCGACCCCAAGCTTGAGTTCGATCTGGCGCAGATGCGCGTCGAACGGGCCGGCCAGGTTGGCCAAGCGCTCGGTGTCGTTGGGTTCCAAGGTGAAATCGCGATGTGCAGGTGAGTTCATGGTCGGATCGGATAGCGCACGCAGGCGGCGTCGGTAGGGCGGGGCGGGGCGGGGCGAAAAGGGTAGCGTGCGCCATGTGATCCCACCAACAAACCGGACGGTGCGGCACCGTGTCGATGGAGCCACGCGCGGACAAGAGCGAGTTCTCCACAATCGCTGTGGAGTCACGCATCACTAACTTGTGGATAAAATTTGTCATGCCTACTGGCGCAAGGTGCGACAGGGTGGTGGCGAAAAAACAACCAGTGCGTGCGCGGTTGTCCACAAGCGGTGTGGATCGATCTCGGCAAAGCCTGTGGGTAAGTGCGGTGACGCCTTGCGCTGCAAGGCATTGCAGATGGGTGGCGAAAATTTGATCGCTGGCGCGCGTGATGCGCGATGAGGTGTCGGTGTCGTTGCTATGCGCGATTGCGATTGTGTCACGCGCGCCTACGCTGCCGTTATCGATCGGCAGCCCGATCTCAACCTCCGCAGCAAGTACGTGCTTGAGCGACTTTCTGCCAACGCAGGGGCCGTGACGTTGCCAATAGTAAGGTCGCGGAAATCCGAGTGGCGATGCAGGCGCGCGCACGCGTATCGATAGCACGCGCTGCCACGCGATGCCCAGAATATCGCCGCGCTTTATCGATCCTCTGCCAGCAGAGGCATGCACACATGCATCGACCGATCAACGCATGTCGCCCTTCAAACCGTACGCGGTACGAGCACCGTTCCAACAGGGCGCCGAACACGATGGCGCCTATGCCGTCTCAGCTCGCGCTGTCGTCCAGCTGGATACGACCACGCAGCGAATTGCGCATCGCTTCGATAATCAGCACATCGACGAACTGTCCGATCAAACGCGGATTGCCGGGGAAATTCACCGGGCGCATGTTCTCGCTCTTGCCGGTCAATTCGTTCGGATCACGCCGTGATGGACCTTCCACCAGGACGCGCTGCACGCTGCCCACCATGGACTCCGAAATACTCGCTGCATGCGCGCTGATCTGCGCCTGCAAGCGGGCAAGGCGCGCCTGCTTGACGGCTTCGGGCGTATCGTTCTGCAGATCCGATGCCGGGGTACCAGGGCGGCGCGAATACAAGAACGAAAAGCTTTGATCGAAGCCCACGTCTTCGATCAACTTCATGGTCTTTTCGAAATCCGCTTCGGTTTCACCAGGGAAGCCGACGATGAAGTCCGAGCTGATCGAAATATCCGGGCGCACCGCGCGCAACTTGCGGATCTTGGATTTGAATTCCAGCGCGGTGTAGCCACGCTTCATCGCCGACAGAATGCGGTCACTGCCTGCCTGCACTGGCAGATGCAGGTAATTGGCCAGCTGCGGCACATCGCGATACGCATCCACCAGCGAATCTGAAAATTCCAGCGGATGCGAGGTAGTGAAGCGGATGCGGCCGATGCCGTCGATCTGCGCGATGGTGCGAATCAACAAGCCCAGATCCGCGTATTGCGCTGCTTCACCGGCATCGGCCCCATAAGCACCGCGATAGGCGTTGACGTTCTGGCCGAGCAGGTTGATCTCACGCACGCCTTGCGCGGCGAGTTGTGCCACTTCCACCAGCACGTCTTCGAACGGCCGGCTCACTTCTTCGCCGCGGGTGTAGGGCACTACGCAGAACGAGCAGTACTTGGAGCAGCCTTCCATGATCGACACGAAGGCCGACGGGCCATCAGCACGTGGCTCGGGCAGGCGGTCGAACTTTTCGATTTCCGGGAAGCTGATATCTACCTGCGACTTGCCCGATTCGCGCCGCGCGCGGATCAATTCCGGCAGCCGATGCAGCGTCTGCGGGCCGAACACCAGGTCCACGTATGGCGCGCGTTTGACGATGGCTTCGCCCTCCTGCGAGGCGACGCAACCGCCCACACCGATGATCACTGGCGTGCCGCCGGCGTTGAGCCTGCTCTGCTTGAGCAAGCGCCAGCGGCCCAATTGGCTGAACACCTTTTCTTGCGCCTTCTCGCGGATGGAGCAGGTGTTGACCAGCACCACGTCGGCTTCTTCGGGGTTGTCGGTCAGCTCCAGCCCTTCGGAAGCGGCAAGCACGTCGGCCATCTTGGCCGAGTCGTACTCGTTCATCTGGCAACCGTGAGTCTTGATGTAGAGCTTGCCGCGCACCACGGCAGGCGCCGACGGACGGGCCACTGGCAGCGGCAACAGGGCAGGTGCGTCCGCGGCGGAGGCCGTGGACAGATCGGAAACGGATGTCCCGGGCATGGCGCTTATTCCAGGCGGGTAGAAGATAGTCGCGCAGTTTACCCGCTTGCGCCGGGTTCGTCCGAATGCTCAGGCCTGGGCATCGTCGCGTCGGCACGACCAAACACTGGCCGGTCGGCCCATGCGTGCGATTTAGGCACGGGTGGTTGCGGGCGGCTCGACCAGGCCGAAATCGACCATCCAGCCGAGCGCGCCACCCCACAGCACATCGACCGCGCTGGAAGCAGACGGCCGCGGCCATTGCTGGCAGGGTCTGGACGCGCCGAGCATGTCGGCACTGGCGGCCAATCTGCTGCTGCTCGATCTGCTATTCGAGGCGACTGCTCTCGCCGATGCGCGTGAAAACCCGACCCAGGCCCTGGACAGATTGCGAGCGCAATTTGACCGGCTATCCGGATAACGGCGCCCGACACTTGGCAAGCCCAGGGCAAGCTGGGACACTCCGCCACATGAAGGGGATGTCAAGATTGCTGGGGCTGTTGCTCGTCACGCTGTCGGTCGCGCCGGTCAGCGCCGGCACGCTGTACAAGTGCGTCAGCGGCGACGGCATCACCAGCTACTTGAGCAAGCGTCAGAGCGGTGCAGCATGTAGCGTCATCAGCAGCTACACCCCGGAGCGTTCGGTCCGTCGCATGCCGTCTTCGACGTCTTCGACAGCAGGTCTATCTGCCAATCCAGCGCGCAGCATGGCCAACATCGACAGCGGTGCGCCGACCAGGATCATCAGTCAGCCGGTCAGCCAGCGACCACGTGGCGCTGCCGAGGTCGCTTCGGCAGTCGTGCCGCGCGCGCTGCCGGTGTCGGCCGCATCGATCGCGCCGCCGCCTGCCGCAGCGCCGGTCAATCCGCGCCGGGTGGTCAGCGGGCAGGTCTACGCTTATCTGAAGGATGGCGTGCGCCACTACACCAGCGCCCGCCCGCGCGAGGTCGCCAGCATCGAAGGCTTGCGCACCATCCACTACAGCTTTATCGAAACCTGCTACGCCTGTGGTGCCAAACCGGGCGTCAACTTCGGTGCGATCCGGCTCAACACCAATGCCTACCAGCAGGAAATCGCGGCGGCGGCGCGCGAATTCGGTGTCGAAGAAGCTATCGTGCGCGCGATCATTCACGCCGAGTCGGCCTACAACCCGCTCGCGCTCAGTCGTGCCGGTGCGCAAGGCTTGATGCAGCTGATGCCAGGCACCGCTCGCCGCTTCGGTGTCAGCGATGCCTATGATGCAACGCAAAATATTCGTGGCGGCGTGCACTATGTCGCGTGGTTGCTGAAGCGCTTCAACGGCGATCTTACCCTGGCCGCCGCCGGCTACAACGCAGGTGAGGGCGCGGTGGATCGCTACGGCGGGGTTCCGCCTTACAGCGAGACCCAGCGCTATGTGCAACGCGTCGGCTTGCTTGCCGGCCGTTATCGCGGTCAGGCGACCGCAGCCAACTGAAGTTGTGCGTCTGCACTTTGCGCCGAACCCACTGCGATAGTTACTTGGACAGTCGTCGAGGAATGCCGGCAGCGAATCGGTCGCGCGCTGCAGTTCTTTCGTGCTGCAAGTGCACCATTGCGGATTGATCGCGGGCCGGGTCCGTCGCGTCGGCAGGCAGCCTGCGTGCACCGCGTCACAGCTGCCGACGGGGCCGCACAGCCGCTCACTCCATCTGCTCAACGACCGCATGCATTGCCTGTTTGCATCGCATAGGGCGGACTGCGTACATTGCATTGTCTGTGCATTAAGCGTTCCGCTACACTGCGTGCGATTCATCGCGGTTGGACCCCCCGCCAGCCGTTGGCAGCCTCACGCTACCTAATCAAGATCGGAGAGCCGGATGGCCAACGATGGGGTTAACGCACCTTCTGATATCGGGCGTCGGCGGTTTTTGACCGCGACAACGGCCGTGGTCGGTGCGGTCGGAGCAGGATTTGTCGCAGTTCCGTTCGTGAAGTCGTGGAATCCCAGTGCACGTGCCAAATTGGCCGGCGCACCGGTGACCGCCGACATCAGCGCCTTGCAGGAAGGCCAACGCTTGGTCCTGGAGTGGCGCGGTCAGCCAATCTGGATCGTCAAGCGCTCCAAGGCGATGCTCGACGCACTGCCATCGTTGGATGACCGGCTCAAGGATCCCAAGTCCGAGAACAAGGACCAGCAGCCGGACTATGTACTGAAGAACCCCGAATACCGCTCGATCAAGTCCGACATCTCGGTGCTGGTCGGGCTATGTACGCACCTGGGCTGCTCGCCGGAGATGGTCGCCGAGATTCGCCCCGAGCCCTATGACCCGCAGTGGAAGGGCGGCTACTTCTGTCCCTGCCATAAGTCGCGCTTCGACATGTCCGGCCGCGTCTTCGATGGTGTGCCG
This sequence comes from Xanthomonas fragariae, assembly GCF_900183975.1. Lineage (NCBI taxonomy): Bacteria > Pseudomonadati > Pseudomonadota > Gammaproteobacteria > Lysobacterales > Lysobacteraceae > Xanthomonas > Xanthomonas fragariae. The sequence goes on along the minus strand of NZ_LT853882.1, from coordinate 2,765,044 downwards.
GCACCGATCAACCTGCTGGTGCCCCCGCACCACTATGTAGACGACAACACCCTGGTGATCGGCGTCGATCCTGACGGTGCCGGTAAGTCGGCCAAAAGCACGGGGGCTGCCTGATGAGCAATATCCTGGTCCGTACCGCCAACGGTGTGTTCGGTTGGGTCAACGAACGCGCGCCCGGGCTGATGCCCATGTACCGCAAGCACTTCAGCGAATACTACGCGCCGAAAAACTTCAATCTCTGGTACTACTTCGGGTCGTTGGCCATCGTGGTGCTGGTCAACCAGATCGTCACTGGCATCTTCCTGACGATGCACTACAAGACCAGCGCCGTCGATGCATTCGCCTCGATCGAATACATCATGCGTGACGTGGAGTGGGGCTGGCTGATCCGCTACATGCACAGCACCGGCGCCTCGCTGTTCTTCATCGTGGTGTATCTGCACATGTTCCGCGGGCTGATATATGGCAGTTACCAAAAGCCGCGCGAGCTGGTGTGGATTCTCGGCATGCTGATTTACTTGGTGCTGATGGCCGAAGCCTTCATGGGCTACGTGTTGCCGTGGGGGCAGATGTCGTTCTGGGGCGCGAAGGTGATCATCTCCTTGTTCGGCGCCATTCCGGTGATCGGCAATGGGCTGACTGAATGGATCATGGGCGACTACTTGCCCGGCGATGCCACGCTCAACCGTTTCTTCGCGTTGCACGTAATCGCATTGCCGCTGGTGCTGCTGTTGCTGATCGTGTTGCACATCGGTGCGCTGCATGAAGTGGGCTCCAACAATCCCGATGGCGTGGACATCAAGAAGGGCCCCAAGGGCAATCGCTGGGATGCACACAAGCCGGCCGACGGCATTCCGTTCCATCCGTATTACACGGTCAAGGATCTGGTCGGTGTCGGATTTTTGCTGCTGATCGCGGCCTTCATCATCTTCTTCGCGCCGGCCTTCGGCGGCCTGTTCCTGGAGCATGACAATTTCACCGAGGCCAATCGCCTGGTGACGCCGGAGCACATCAAGCCGGTGTGGTACTACACGCCCTATTACGCGATGTTGCGTGTAGTGCCGAACAAACTCGGTGGCGTGCTGGTGATGTTCTTGGCGATCGCGATCCTGTTCCTGGTGCCGTGGCTGGATCGAGCAAAAGTGCGCTCGGTCCGCTACCGCGGTTGGATCTCCAAGGTTGCACTGGGCGTGCTGGTAGTGTGCTTCGTGTGGCTGGGCGTGATTGGTTCCGGCCCCGGTACCGACGCGCACGAAACGTATATCGGGCGTGTGCTGACCTTCCTGTATTTCGCCTTCTTCATCACCATGCCGGTGTGGACACGGCTGGATAAGACCAAACCGGTACCGGAACGGGTGGCCATCCATGACTAACCACATCGTGATGTCATGGAAGTCGCGCGCGGTGGCGCTGCTTTGCGGTCTGACGCTTGCAGTTGGAGCAATGGCGGCCGAAGGCGGCGCAGTGCAGCATGCCGGCAACGACCTGAGCGACCGCGCATCGCTGCAACGTGGCGCACAGTTGTTCATGAACTACTGCTCCGGCTGTCATTCGCTGAAATACCTGCGCTATTCGCGCATGGCCAGCGATCTGGGGTTGAGCGAAGAAGAGGTCATGACCAACCTCAACTTCACCGGTGCCAAGGTCGGCGAGCATATCGAAGGCACCATGCCGCACGATGCGGCCACCAAGTGGTTCGGCAAGGCGCCGCCGGATCTCACCTTGATCTCGCGCGTGCGCGGCACCGACTGGGTCTATACCTACCTCAAGTCGTTCTATGTGGATCAGACCCGCCCGCTGGGCTGGAACAACAAGCTTTTCCCGAATGCATCCATGCCTAACCCGTTGTGGGAACTGCAAGGCCTGCAGCAGGCGCAATTCGGGCCGCCCGACAAGGACACCGGAGACAAGCCGGTAGAGGCGCTGAAGCTCGGTCAGCCGGGTCGACAAACGCCGGTACAATTCGATCAGACCGTTCGCGATATCGCCAACTTTCTCGAGTACGCAGGCGAACCGGCTGCCTTGAAGCGACAGAGCATGGGCGTGTGGGTGATCCTGTTCCTGGCCCTGCTCACCTTCATCGCCTACCTGCTCAAGAAGGAATACTGGAAGGACGTGCATTGATCGTTCTGTGAGCACATCATCGGCTGCATCTCCGATCGTTAATATGTCCCATCACTCTTGGCTTTTGCGTGACGTGATTGCACACTCGAAGGACCGTGGTGACGGTCGGCGTTGGGCCGGCTGCGCCGATGCGGCCGGCGGATTCCGGTCGTCGGAGGGCCTTGAATGGCGACGAGTGTGCGTATGCGCAATACCTTGACTTTGTTTTCGTCCAACGACGACGTGTTGTGCCACCGGGTTCGATTGGTGCTAGCGGCAAAAGGGGTGACCTACGACCTGGTGCCGGTCGACCCGCAAAATCCTCCCGAAGATCTGATCGATCTCAATCCCTATCATTCGGTGCCGACGCTGGTCGAACGCGACTTGGTGCTGTACGCCGCATCAGTGGTCAGCGAATACCTGGACGAGCGCTATCCGCATCCGCCGCTGATGCCGGTCGATCCACTATCGCGCGCGCGCCTGCGTCTGGCGATGCTGCGCATCGAGCACGACTGGGTGCCGCAGGCGCAGGCGGTCCAGCTCGGCAACAAGACCCAGGCCGAGGCCGGCCGCAAACGCCTGAAAGAACTGCTTACCGCATCGGTGCCGCTGTTCAAGGCAAGCAAATTCTTCCTCAACCCGGAAATGAGTCTGGCCGATTGCGCGATGGCGCCGATCATCTGGCGACTGGACGCGTTGGAGATCAGCCTGCCCAAGGATGGCAAGGCGATCGAGGACTACGGCAACCGGATCTTCCGCAACCCCGGCTTCATCCGCAGCCTGACCGATCAGGAAAAGAAACTGCGCGATCTGCCGGGCTGATGCGACGGCTGTATGCCAACAGACCGACTTACGATCGTACGGCCTCCGTTGTGGGTCGTGTGCGGGTAAAATGAAGCAATGAGCGAAGATTTCCCCCGCATGACCAGCCATCGCCCGTACTTGCTGCGGGCGTTGGTCGAGTGGATCAACGACAACGGCATGACGCCGCATGTTCTGGTGGATGCAGACCTGCCTGGCGTGCAGGTGCCTGCCAGCGCGGTCAAGGACGGTCGCGTCGTGTTGAATATCGCCGAGCGCGCCGTGGTCGGGCTCCAGGTCGACAACGAGAGCGTCAGCTTCACCGCACGCTTTGGCGGCGTCAGCCATCCGGTGATGGTGCCGATGGCCGCCGTAATTGCGGTGTACGCACGCGAGACCGGGCATGGTATGGCATTGCCAGACGATATTCCCGGCACCAGCACAGAACCGCCGGATCCCAGCGCGCCGCCACCGGGCACGCCTACGCCGGATGAGCCACCCACTGGCGGCAAGCGTCCGCATCTGCGCGTGGTCAAATAGCCATCAGCCACGGACGCGCGTTCGCGCGTCTGGTTTTTGAGGTCCAGGTGTGTGGCGGTTGCACGCTACCACCGCGCGTGATCGCATGTGGGATAGCGAGGCGGCTGTCGCTGCATCGATCTTGTCGACGCGTCTTGATGACCGGGATTTTCAGTCCAGCACCGTTGCGCACGAACACTTTGGTAGCGCGCCCGGCCAGCAGCCAGACCCCGGTCAGTTCAACCGCTGATGATCCGGATTCAGCGGCGTCACCGTTGCCACTTGCGGGCCGGTGAAGGCGATCAACTGATCGCCGCGCAGCACCAAGCGGCCGCTGCGGCGGTCGACGCCATCGTACGAATACTCGAAGCGAAATGTACGCTCCAGGCCCAGCCAGCCGTTGGGTTTGCGGCAGATGCGGATGTTGGTGGAATGCACGCTCTGGTCCAGCCATTGCACATTGGCAGCGCGGCAGGCATTGCGGCCGAGGATACCGGCACGTTCGGCGGCGGCACGCGAGGAATTCCAGAACGCGTACAGCGCGGCGCCGGCAATCATGAAAAGGATAAGGCTGGGCATGCGATCAATGTGCCATGGCATGCGGCTAATCGACAATCGCCGTGCCGGGGCCGCAGTGTTGCAAGAGCCTTGCCCTTTCAGCGGCAGATGCAGGCGTCAACGCGGTAAATCGTTCACTGCCATCGCGGCGTCCGGCTTGTATCGGCCACCGCGCAACCCCATCCATTGCAGTCTCGTCGAGTTGAATCCGAATGCCGTGCGGCCAAGATGAGGGCTCGGTGTCGGGCATCGCCAATGCATCCTGTCCTGCAACAGTTCCATCCTGTGGTTGCCGCATGGTTCGCACAGACCTTTGCTGCGCCCACGCCGGCGCAGATTGCTGCGTGGCCGGCGATCCAGGCCGGGCGGCATACCTTGGTGGCCGCGCCGACCGGCTCGGGTAAGACGTTGACCGCGTTTTTCGCCGCTATCGATGCTTTGATCCGCGATGGTCTGTCCAACGGTGGTGGGTTGCCCGACGAAACCCGCGTTATTTACGTGTCGCCGTTGAAGGCGCTGTCCAACGACATCCACCTCAATTTGGATGCACCGTTGCAGGGCATCCGTGCGGCGCTGGCCGCAAGCGGGTTGCCGGATGTTGCAGTGCGCACAGCGGTGCGCACCGGCGACACGCCACAACGTGAGCGAGCACAAGCGCGGCGTAGGCCGCCGCATATTCTGGTGACTACACCGGAGTCGTTGTATGTGCTGTTGGGCTCGGCCTCCGGCCGCAACGCGCTGCGGCATGTGCGCACCGTCATCGTCGATGAGATCCACGCGGTGGCGTCGGACAAACGCGGCAGCCATCTGAGCCTGACATTGGAGCGATTGCAGCGGCTGGCCGAGCGGTCGATCACGCGGGTTGGATTATCGGCAACGCAGAAGCCCATCGAGACAGTGGCGCAGTTTCTGGTTGGCGCAGGCGAAGACGGCCAGCCACCGGAGTGCGAAATCGTCGATATCGGCTACACCCGCGCGCGCGATCTGGCACTGGCATTGCCGCCGACGCCGCTGAGTGTGGTGATGTCCAACGATCAATGGCTGCAGGTGTATGCGGATGTGGCCAAGCTTGCGCAGCAACAACGCACTACGCTGGTGTTCGTCAACACACGGCGCATGGCCGAGCGAGCTGCGCAGCATCTGGGCGATCTGCTCGGCAAGCAGCGCGTCGCAGCGCATCACGGAAGCTTGTCGCGCGAGACGCGTTTGCTAGCCGAGCAACGGCTCAAAGCCGGCGAGCTGACCGTGCTGGTGGCGACCGCATCGCTGGAACTTGGCCTGGATATCGGTGATGTCGATCTGGTGTGTCAGCTCGGTTCGCCGCGGTCGATCGCAACGTTCCTGCAGCGCGCCGGGCGCTCCGGCCATGCGGTCGGTGGCACGCCGAAGGCACGGCTGTTTGCGCAGACGCGCGACGAGTTGGTCGAATGCGCCGCGCTTCTGGAAAGCGTGCGCCGTGGCGAGTTGGATGCCTTGCGCATTCCGCTGGCGCCGATCGACGTACTTGCGCAGCAGATCGTAGCCGAGGCTGCATGCGAAGATTGGGATGAAGATGCGTTGTTTGCGCTGGTGCGTCGCGCATGGCCATTCGCGCAGTTGAGCCGCGTTACGTTCGACAGTGTGGTGCGCATGTTGTGCGAGGGTTTCAGTACACAGCTTGTGCCGCGCGCAGGCTATCTGCATCGCGATGCGGTGCACCGGCGCTTGCATGCACGTCGTGGCGCGCGCATGACTGCGCTGACCTCCGGCGGCACCATTCCCGAGACCGGCGACTACAGCGTGGTGTTGGAGCCGCAGGCGGAAAAGATCGGTACGGTGAACGAGGATTTTGCTGTCGAAAGTCTCACCGGCGATGTGTTCCAGCTCGGCAACGCCAGTTACCGCATCCTGCGTGTGGATGCGGGGCGCGTGCGCGTGGAAGATGCCAAGGGCGCACCGCCGAATATTCCGTTCTGGCTGGGCGAAGCGCCGGGCCGTAGCGATGAGTTGTCGGCAGCAGTGTCGCGTCTGCGTGGTGAGATCGCCGCGCGGCTGGACAGCGCGCCGCATCAAGCGGCGCGCGATTGGCTGCAAAGCGAATTGGGGCTATTCGCAGAAGCGGCGCAGCAACTGGTGGACTATCTGGCACATGCCTGCGCGGCGCTGGGCGCGATGCCGACACAGCAATGCCTGGTGATGGAGCGCTTCTTCGATGCCAGCGGTGGCACCCAATTGGTGATCCACTCGCCATACGGCAGCCGCATCAATCGTGCGTGGGGCCTGGCGTTGCGCAAACGTTTTTGCCGCACCTTCAATTTAGAATTGCAGGCCGCGGCGACCGAGGATGCGATCGTGTTGTCGCTCTCCACCAGTCACAGTTTTGCGTTGGAAGAGGTGGCCCGCTATCTGCATTCCTCATCGGCCGAACATGTGCTGATCCAGGCGGTGCTGGATGCGCCGTTGTTCGGCGTACGTTGGCGTTGGAACGCAACCAATGCGATGGCACTGCCGCGCTTTACCGGCGGCAACAAGGTGGCGCCGCAGTTGCAGCGGATGAAGTCGGAAGATCTGCTGGCCGCGGTGTTCCCCGATCAGCTCGCCTGCGCCGAGAATCTGGTCGGCGAGCGTGAGGTGCCGGACCATCCGTTGGTGACGCAGACGCTGGAAGACTGCCTGCATCAGGCCATGGACAGCGAAGGTTGGTTGCAGGTGTTGCGCGGGTTGGAATCCGGTGCGATCAAGTTGCTTGTGCGCGATCTAGCCGCGCCGTCGCCGCTTGCGGCCGAAGCCTTGAACGCGCGTCCGTACGCGTTTCTGGATGACGCACCGCTGGAAGAGCGCCGTACCCAGGCCGTGCAAAGCCGCCGCTACACGCCACAGACCAGTGACGATCTAGGGCGGTTGGATCGGCAAGCCATCGATGCGGTTCGCCAGGAAGCTTGGCTACAACCGCGCGATGTTGAAGAAATGCACGAGGCGCTGGTCGGACTCGGCGTGCTTCCTGTCGATGAAGCGGCCGATGCGCAATGGCAAACATGGTTGGATGCACTCGCTGCCGATGGCCGCGCCAGTTGTCTTGCCTTGAACGGCGCGCCCGCGCTGTGGATCAGTGCCGCGCGCATCGACTGGTTCCTACCGCTGTATCCTGACGCGTCTGCGCAACCGCCGGTACAGGCGCCGGAAGATTGCCGCGTTGCCGAATGGGAGCGCGAGTGGGCCGTACGCGAAGTGCTGCGCGGGCGGCTAGCTGCCGTCGGCCCGGCACAGGTGCCCGCGTTGTCCAAGGCGTTGCAGTTGCCGGAAGACGCGATCGTGCTCGCACTGGAGGCATTGCAGCGCGAGGGCTATGTCATGGCTGGGCACTTCAGCGCACAGACGCAGTCGGAAGAATGGTGCGAGCGCCATCTGCTGGCGCGCATCCATCGTTACACCCTGGGGCGATTGCGCCGCGAGATCGAACCAGTGTCGCAACGCGATTACGCGCGCTTCCTCTTCGAGTGGCAGCACGTCGACAGCAGTAGCCGGGTGGCAGGACCGGATGCATTGGCCGGTGTGGTCGGGCAGTTGGAAGGCTTCGAGGCACCTGCTGTCCTGTGGGAAAGCGAGCTGCTGCCCGTACGCGTGCGCGACTATCAACCAGCGTGGTTGGACGAGCTGTGCACCGCCGGGCGCACAGTGTGGGCGCGCTTGCGGCCCGGCGGTGGTTGCAGTGGTGCCGCGCTGCGTGCCACCCCGATCGTGCTGCTGCCGCGTCGCGAAGCGCAGCGGTGGAGTAGCCTGACACGTCATGCCAATGACGAACCGTTAGGCGCGCGCGCGCAACGTGTGGTGGCGGTGTTGCAGCAGCAAGGCGCGCTGTTCTTCGACGAAATTGCCGATGCGGCCCGCTTGATGAGCATTGAGTTGGAAGATGCGTTGGGCGAGCTGGTGATGCGCGGCCTCGCGCATTGCGACAGTTACGCTGGGCTACGCGCGCTGCTGGTGCCTGCCTCCAAGCGCCCGTCGGCATTGTCGCGGCACCGTCGTCGCGCGAGTGCGCTGGGCATTCGCGATGCCGGACGCTGGGCTCCGGTACGCGCGCTTCCGGAATCGCCATCGGCCGAAGCCAGCGAACGCCATCAGGACACGCTCGAGCACGTCGCTCGGACCTTGCTGCGCCGTTATGGCGTGGTGTGTTGGCGGCTGCTGGCACGTGAGGCTGCGTGGTTGCCGCCGTGGCGCGAATTGCTGCGCATGTATCAACGTCTGGAAGCACGCGGCGACATTCGTGGCGGGCGTTTTATCGCCGGCCTGTCTGGTGAACAGTTCGCGTTGCCGGACGCGATTGCCGCACTGCGCCGCGTGCGCGCACAGGCATTGCCGCAGCAGTGGGTATGCGTAAGTGCGAGTGACCCAAGCAATCTATTGGGCAGCCTGCTGCCGGGCGAACGCGTCGCGCGCGTGCCGGGAAATCGCGTCGCTTATCTCGATGGCATGCCGATGGCAGTGTGGGCGGCAGATCGCTTCCAGCCGCTGCAAGAACTTACCATCGAGCAGGCCGATCAGGCGCTGGGCTTGCTGCAGCGTGGGCCAGGCGCAGCCGAGCAGACGCCCATGCAGCAATGGCTGGCTCAGCCGTCCGGCGGCATCGGGCGTGTGCCGGTCGCACGGGGAAGCGGACGCGACAAATAGCGGCTACCGGGCACGATCCAGCGCCACGGCGCATCGACTGCCTTGCGGATACCGATGCGCGGCGTCGCCAATGGAATCGACGGCGGCGGCATGCCATCGTCTTCGATCCACGTACGTGTGTTGGCGTTGGTCAGATCCAAGCCGTTGTCCGCTGAGGTGACGCCGAACGCCTGGGCCAGGCGACCGGGGCCGGTGGTCAACGTCTTGATTGGCGCAGCGCCGCGTGCGGCCTGCATGATGTCGATGCCGGCAAGTGGTTCGAGCGCGCGGAACAGCACCGCATGTCCGGGTGCGCCGCCGCACACCGCGTTGATCGCCCAGTGCATGCCATAGATGAAATACACATACAGATGTCCGGGCGCACCGAACATCACTTGCGTGCGCGGGGTCATGCCACGGAACGAATGCGCAGCCGGGTCTTCGCCGCCGCAATAGGCTTCGACTTCGGTGATGCGGCCGCGTCGCCCGTCCGCGCTGACCAGCACCTTGTTGAGCAATTGCGGCGCAACCTGGCGCGAATCGTGTGCGTAGAAGGTGCGTGGAAGTGGTGTGGACGACATGCGCCAAGCGTAGCGGGGTGGCCGTGATGTGCCTGCGGATTGTCCTGGACAGCGTGCCAGCAGACAGAAGCGTTAGCCAACCCAGCGGCCCGCCTGCTTGCTTCTTGCCACAGCAGTCGTTGCGGGGGCGCGTGGCTGATTCCATTCCCGGAAATGCAGCTGCGTCCTCGCATGTGCAGCGCCAGTTGAATCACCGACACGGGCCACGATCCGCATGCGCCTGCAAATCAACCTCACCGCGCCAGCTCTGCGGCGGGTCATTCCCCCTGACCAGCATTCCCCTGGGGGCGACGGCTGTGCTCGTCATGCACCTTCAAGTCTTCCTGACCCGGGCGCTGTTTGGCGGCATCGTCCTGCTTGCGGCCCTGCTGACTCTCGGTCACGCCATGCGCGTCGTCGGCGACGGGGTCGGGTTGGCTCTCTTTGTTGTTCATGGCTTGCATCCGGTGTGTGGTTGGGCGGACGTTAGCGTGCGCAGTGTGATCCCGGCGCCATGGCGTATTGCCTTGCAGGCGACGCGAAGGGCCGGTGCGCAGTCCCAAAACCGACGAGCCCCGGGAACATGACGTTTCCGAGGCTCGTATGATCGATTCGATGGTGGAGCGGAAGGGGATCGAACCCTCGACCTTCGCGATGCGAACGCGACGCTCTCCCAGCTGAGCTACCGCCCCACGTGCTTCGATTCTAACCACATGCCGCGCAGTTCGCCAAGGCGGGCCGGCGGCGGCAGATCGCGCCACACTGGCGCGATCTGGATGCAATCACTCGCGGATCAGCGGGAACTTCAGATCCGGGTTCTTGGCCTTCCATTCCTTGTACGACACCGAGCCTTCCCAGGCAGCGAAGGCCTTCGGGGTGCGGCCGCGGCCAGACCAGGTCTCGCCGGTGTGCGGTAATTCATACTTCGGCTTCACTTCGCTACGGCCGCTCTTGGCCACTTCTTTGCGTGCATTGGCGGTGCCCAGGTAGGCGGCAATGTCATTACGCTGCTTGGTGTTGAAGTGGCCAGCGAATTGCTCGAGCAGCGAGACGATGGTGGCATGGGCAGAGGATGCCTCGCTCGCTCGCTCGGTTTTCTCCTGTTCTTCCAGCTTGTGCAGTTCTTCCAGCAGCTTGGCTTTGGCTTGTGCGATGGAATCCAGTTTCGAAGAGGTATTGCTCACAAAGGTATGGCCTCGGAATAAAGAAGTGGAGACGCTGCCCTAGGGGCGCACGTCATTATGGCATGCGGCCTGGGGGGCGGCGGTTGCGGACAGGTGCTTGCACAGGACATGGCGTGAACAGGGCTTTCACGAGACCTGCTCGGTTACTTTTGCATTGTCATTGCGGGCGCTGCCCAGCTTAGCGGCCGAGTCAGCAAACTCAACCTCTACGATACGGGAGCATATAATGCGTGATCACAAACACAACGTGGGCTCGCCCGACCGCGACCGCATCAACGTCAACCGAACTAACGAGCTGCAGGACTGGACCAAAACCCTTGGCATCAGTGCCGATGCACTCCGCGCTGCTGTGCAGAATCTGGGGCCGGTCATCGCGACCGTGCGCGAGCACCTGGGCAAGTAAAGCCGCCATCTGCGATGAGCCTGAGCTGATACCGCCGCAAGCGCAGCTTCGACAATATCCGCGAACCGGAGCTGGGCAAGGTCATGCTTGAAGGGCAGCGGTTTAGAACCTGTTCACGATCTTTCCTAGTTGGTGCAGACTCTGCGGATGCGCCAAAAAACCTATCCGAGCGACGTGAGCCGGGAGCGTTTCGAACACATCCTCCCGATCCTGGAACAAGCGCGCAAGCGCACCAAGCCACGCCGAGTGGATATGTATGAGGTGTGGTGCGCAGTGTTGTACGTGCTGCGAACCGGTTGCCAATGGCGAGCGCTACCCAGCGACTTTCCGAAGTGGCGGACCGTGCACGCGTACTTTGCCAAGTGGAGCGAGTGCGACGATGAAGGAGTGAGCCTGCTGGAGCGGGCGCTCAAAAAATCAGGTTGGCGTGGCCCGCCAGAAACAGGAGCGCAACATCTTCAGCAGGTTCTTGATCGTGGACGCGCAGAGCGTCAAGAACACGGACACAGCCGGGCAAAAGGGATATGACGCGGGCAAAAAGGTGTCGGGCATCAAGCGGCATATCGCTGTTGATACCCAGGGGTTGCCCCATGCCATCGCGGTGACGACGGCGGAGGTGACCGACCGCAAAGGTGCGCTGCGGGCGCTGGAGCGCTGTCAGTCAAACTTGACGCATGTACAAAGCCTGCTGTGCGACAGTGGTTACACCGGAGTACCGTTTGCCGAAGGCGTGCGAGAGATTCTAGGCGAGCAGCTCACGGTGCAGATTGCCAAGCGCAGCGAACTGCACACCTTCAAGGTCATGCCCAAGCGCTGGATCGTCGAGCGCAGTTTTGCCTGGCTGGAGAAAAACCGAAGGCTGTGGAAGAACTGCGAGCGCAAACTCAACACCAGCTTGCAGTTCATCCATCTGGCCTTCTTGGCGCTTCTACTCAAAAGATCGTGAACAGGCTCTTAGAGACGGCGGCATGCCAACAAGCGAAAAGCCCGCATCGCCGCGGGCTTTGGCATGGTAGTCACTGGAATCACGACGCTGCAGCGTCATCCAGCAACGGCATCACCTGCGCTTCCAGCACCTCGCGACGCCATTGGCCGAGCGCGGCCGGCCAGCTGCGTTGTTCGATCAAGGTTTCCAGGTGCCGGCGCGAGGCCAGCAGACCGTCCGGCAAACCGAGCTCGCGGCTGCGTTGCGTGACCGTATCCTGCAGACGCTTGAGCACTGCCTTGCTGCCGTCAGTGGCAGCCTGCGCCAACGGTGCGCCGTCTTCGTCGGGAAGCGGCGTATTGAGCACCTCCCACACCGCGGAAGCGAGCTTGCGCGGTGCCTTGGGAAACTTGTCGAACTGGCGCAACAGGGCGTCCAGATCGGCGGGTGGGAAGCGTGCCAACTGGCTGGCCAGTTCGTTGTCCAGGATCCAACTGCGCGGGCGGTCGCGTTGCCGCGCCTGCAGATCGCGCCAACGCAGCAAGCGCAGCAGCCGGCGTTGCGCGGCCGGCTCCAGAAATTGCGCAGTGCGCAGGCTCACATGTGGCCAACGCTCGCCATCGTCCTGCTCGACCGTGGCGAGCAGGCGCTCGGCATCTTCGGCCAACCAGCCCAAGCGGTCCTGCTCGGTCAGGCGGCGGGTGAGTTCGTCGTGGATTGCAAACAGATAGCGCACGTCGTCGGCGGCGTATTCCAACTGCGCATGCGACAACGGGCGGCGCATCCAGTCAGAGCGCGTCTCACCCTTGGTCAGCAAGGTGCCGGTGACTTCCTGCACCAGCTTTTGATAGCCCATGCCACCGCCGATACCGGCCAGCGCCGCAGCGATCTGGGTATCGAACAACGGCCGCGGCAACACCTCGCACGCACATTTGAAGGTGACCAGATCCTCGCTGGCACTGTGCATTACCTTGACGATATCCGTGGCGGTCAACCACTCCTTGAGCGCCTCGTTCATGCCTGGAATCAGCGGGTCGATCAGCAGGATCTCCTCGCCGATGGCCATCTGCACCAGCGCCAACTGCGGCCAGTAGGTGCGTTCGCGAATGAACTCGGTATCCAGGCCAATGCGGTAGGGACGCGAGGCCTGTAGGCGTTCGGTCAGCTCGGAGGGGTGAGTGATCCAATGGGGCACGTGATTTCCGTCAACAGCGAGAGTTTGCGCAGAACGCGCAGAATAGCCTAACGTCGCGATCGCCTGTCGTGCGGCAGAGCACTGGAAAGGAGCAGGTGGTGGGCGATTGCGGTAACCGGATGGCAGCGTGGGCATTGGTCGCGCTAAGCATGTGCGCCTGTTCGCGTGCACCGACGCCAGCGCCTTCTGCCACGCCGCAACCGGCGGCCGCGGCGGCGCCGAGCAAGCCGAATGTGTCGATCGGCGGCGAAGAATTCGCCGAGACCGTGGCGCAATGGCAACCGCCGGCAGTGGACCTGGGCGATGAACCCTTGGCGCAGGCGCGCAAGCGCGCGGACCAGGCGTTGCAGGAGGACCGGCTGTATCGCGATGCCGACGATGCGATTCCCTTGTATCTGGCGATCGAACAGCGTGCCAATGGCAAAGATGCGGCCAGCCGCCGCGGACTGGAGCAGGCGCGCGGCCGGTTGATCGAGCGCGGCGAGGCCTTGATCGAACAGACCCAGAGCCAGGACGATGTGCTCGAGCAGGCGCGTGAACTTGCCATCGTGGCGTTGGCGCTCGCCCCACAAGACCCGAAAGTGCGTGCACTGCAACACAAGGTTGAAACCGCGCAGCGCGTGCTCAGCTTCAACCGTGCCGGTGAGGACGATCTGCGCAGCGGACGGCTGGGCGAAGATGGCAATGGCGCACTGGTGAATTTTCGCGATGCCGCGCAACTCGATCCCGACAACCTGCGCACGCGCCAGGGCTTGGCGGCGGTGGAAAGCGGTTTGCTGGCGCGCGCCGAACAGGCGGCCGAGGCGCACGATTTCATCGGTGCGCGCTACTGGCTGCAGATGGCAGGGCAAGTGCGCGACCGTGCGCCCACCATTGCCGATGCGCGCGCCCGGGTGGAGCGCATGCGCCGTGCGCAGATCGCTGCTTTGCACGATGCCGGTCTGCACGACCTGATCTCCCCGCGTGGACTCAAGCCGGCCGGCGAGAAACTGGCCGAGGTGCTGCGCATTGCCGACCCCGGCGACACGGTGGCGGGCGATCTGCGTCGCCGGCTGGAGCTGGTCACCCACTACGGCAGCCTCTGCCCCGGGCAAGTATTTACCGATGGGCTCAAAGTCGGCGGACGCGGGCCGCAGATGATCGTGATTCCGCACGGCGCATTTCAGATGGGCGCGGGCGACGCCGAACCGGGCGCGTCCGACAACGAACGCCCCGCGCATTACGTGCGCTTCGCGCGCGGCCTTGCGCTGTCGATCACCGAAGTGACGGTGGCTGAGTTCCGCCAGTTCGTCGAAGCCACCGGCGCACGGCCGCGTGCCACCCGGCGCGGGCATTCGGTGGTGTACGACGAGCGCAGCGGCAACTTCATCCGTCGCAGCGGCGTGGATTGGCAGTCCGACTACAACGGCGCACAGGCCGCGCCCAACAGCCCGGTGATGCACGTCAGCATTCGCGATGCGGAGGCGTATGCAGCGTGGCTATCGGAACAGACCGGCCGCCATTACCACGTGCCTAGCGAGGCCGAATTCGAATACGCAGTGCGCGCCGGTACCACCGGGCGGTATCCGTGGGGAAACGCGCGCTCGCCCCCGGCCGATGCAGGTAACTTCACCGGCGGCAACGATGTCTCGCCCAGCGGCCGGCATTGGAATAACGGCTTCGTCGGCTACGACGATGGATTCTGGGGGCCGGCACCGGCCGGCAGTTTCCGCGCCAATCTCTGGGGCCTGCGCGACATGGGTGGCAACCTGAGCGAGTGGGTGGCCGACTGCTGGCACGCCAGCTACCGCCGCGCACCAACCGACGGCGCGGCATGGTTCAACCCGGGCTGCCGGCAGCGCATGATTCGCGGCGGCAGCTGGGCCAACTCCCCACAGCAGACGCGCACGCCTTGGCGGCAGTCGCAGGACTCGGATACCACCAGCGCACGCATCGGCTTTCGTCTGGCGCGCGGCATCTAGCGCCAGACGATGTGTAGCTGCCATCAACAGGCAAACAGGAGGCCGACGTCAAGGTGCGTATCGGCGGCTGACTGGGCGGGCACAATCTGGGCGGGCACAATGATGCCTGACGCGATGTGGAGCCAGCGATCCAGTCGCTGGACGCAGATCAGTTTGCAGTGCATTTATGGCGATGAGGAAAGTGACATGTTGTGCCCGGAATTACGCGCACGTGGTGTGGAGGTGCTTGCGTGTCCGGGCGGACACCACTTGGATCATTATCCGGTGGTGCTTGCCGGGCTGCTAATGCGTCGCCCCTGAAAACCCCCAACCACCCAACGACCGCAAGGCCTTGATGTCTGCACCGGCGTGCCAGAACTACCAGTGTTCGCTACGCTGAAGGCTGGTTTCTTGCAATTTCCGCCCTGCCGAGACAGACCCGCCGATGAGTTGTTTCGTTCGCGGCTGGAGAACCAGATCGATCTGCGTCATCGGCTGGCGCGGCTGAGCCAACGGATGCCGTGGACGGCGTTGGAGCAAGCACTTTCATCGCGCTTGCCGGCCACCCAGGCCGGTGGCGGTCGGCCGGCATTGCCGGTGCGGCTGATTGCCGGTTTGCTCTACCTCAAACACGCCTACGACCTGTCCGATGAAGCGGTGTGCGAGCGCTGGCTGGAGAATCCGTACTGGCAGTTCTTCACTGGTGAGGTCGTGTTCCAGACGCGTTTGCCGTGCGATGCCAGCTCGCTGACGCGCTGGCGGCAGCGCCTGGGTGAGGCCGGGATGGAAGAGCTGCTGGCGCACACCATCAACGCCGCGCATGCGATGCAGGCGATGGACGCACGCGGTTGTCGCGGGTGATCGTGGACACCACGGTGCAGGAAAAGGCGATCGCCTATCCGACCGACAGCCGTTTGCTGGAGGTGGCACGCAAGAAGCTGGTGTTACTGGCCAAGCGGCACGGCATCGGATTGCGGCAGAGCTACGCGCGGCAAGGCCCGGCCCTGAGCCGCAAGGCAGGTCGGTATGCGCATGCGCGCCAGTTCAAGCGCATGCAGCGCGTGCTGCGACGTCAACGCACGGTATTGGGGCGGGTGTTGCGCGATATCGAGCGCAAGCTGGACCAGGTGGAACCCGGCGTGCGCGAGCGCATCGCTGTCTGGCTGGAACGTGCGCAACGGCTGTACACGCAGCGTCCGAAGGACAAACAAAAACTGTACGCATTGCATGCCTCGGAAGTGGAATGCATCGGCAAGGGCAAGGCGCGTCAAGCGTACGAATTTGGCGTCAAGGTCGGCATTGCGGTCACCGCCTGCAAGGGATTGGTCGTGGGTGCGCGCAGCTTCCCGGGCAACCCGTACGACGGCGATACCTTGGCCGAGCAGCTGGAGCAGACACGCGGGTTGCTGCAGGATGTGAGCGTAGAACCGACGGTGGCGATTTGCGTCGCTGCAGGCTGAAAGGTGCCCAAGGCGATGCGCTGCACGTGCTCGGCTGCGCCGCTGGCTACAACCTGCGCTGGCTGCTGCGCTGGATCGCGTTTTTGCGTGCCTGGATGCGGGCGATGAGATGGTCATCCTTGAGCACCGTGCCGCTGTCACCGACGGCACTTGGCGCTTGAAGGTGATTTTTCAGGGACGACTAATGCAGGGCATGGCAGCGCATGCAGCGCAGACGCCTGGCCGCTGGTTAGGGCGGCCAGCAAGGCCTGGCGAGAAGTCGTCGTTGGGCGTCGCGGCCCTGTAGGAATCGCGGCGTACACGTCGTCCATCCCGCACCGAGCACCGGCTGTGCCCGCCTGAAGGTGAGCGTAGACGTCTTGACAGCCTCACTCAGTCTCCTGCGGGCTCCACACGCACCTTGATGTTGCCATCGGCCAGCCGCGCACGCAGGCGCTCGCCGGCAACCACTTCGGCAGCGCTACGCACCACGCTGCCATCGCCGGGGCGGGTCACGATGGCATAGCCACGCGCTACCGTGGCGAGCGGGCTGACCGCTTCCAGCGAACGCACTAGCCCGCGTAGATGCAGTCGATCGTGCTGCAAACGGCGTTGCATCGCCGCGTGTGGATGCAGTGCACGAAGGCGCTGTTGCAAGGGGGCCAGATTGCGTTGCGGGTTGTGAGATTGCAGTTGCGCCTGCCCGCGCTGCACGCGTGCCTGCAACCGCTCCAGCGCTTGGCTCATGCGCGCGCGCAGCTGGCGGCCGGCGTCTTCCTGTCGGCGGTGCAGCAGCTGCAGCCGCGCCTGCGGGCTGTGCGCACGTAGCCGCAAGGCAAGCCGGTCGGCGCGCTGCATCGCGTTGCCCAGCGCGTGTTGTTGCAATTGGGCAATGCGTGCATGCGCACGCTGTACGCGCGCAACCAGCTCGCGCTGATCGGGCACCAGCAGTTCAGCCGCGACCGATGGCGTGGGTGCACGCACATCGGCGACGAAATCACTGAGGCTGAAGTCGGTCTCGTGTCCCACCGCCGACACCACCGGCGTCTGCGCGGCGGCAATCGCGCGTGCCAGGCGTTCGTCGTTGAACGCCCACAGATCTTCCAGCGAACCGCCACCGCGCGTGATCAGGATGACGTCGTAGCGCCCGGACGCATCAGCGCGCTGCAGTAGCGAGGTGATCTGCGCGGCGGCACTGTCGCCTTGCACAAGCGAGGGCAACAGATCCACTTCCAGGAGCGGAAAGCGTCTTGACAGCACGCTGAGCACATCGCGCACTGCCGCACCGCTGGGCGAGGTGATCACCGCCAGGCGCCGCATATGCGTAGGCAGCGGCTGCTTGCGCTCGGTATCGAACAAACCTTCGGCTGCCAGGCGCGCGCGCAGTGCGTCGAAGGCGCGGCGCAAGGCGCCTTCGCCGGCTTCTTCCATATGGTCGAGCACCAACTGGTAGTCGCCGCGCGCCTCGTACAGGGTCAGGCGTCCGCGCGCGAGCACGTGCACGCCTTCACGCGGCTGGAACGTCAGCCAGGTGCTCTTGGGTTTGAACATCGCGCAACGGATCTGCGCACGGGCGTCCTTGAGCGTGAAATACAGATGGCCCGAGGACGGGCGAGTGACACTGCTCAGCTCTGCTTCCACCCAGACCAACGGAAAGCTGCCCTCCAGCAGGTCGCGCGCCAGCGTGTTGAGCTGGCTGGGGGTGAGGATCTGTTCGTTGCCGGTGACCATCGCAGCATTATCCCGCAGCAGCGATGCTCGTGCGTGAGCGCATCAGCCGGACATCACAGACCATGTTGCGCTAGCGCCCAGCCGACGTGTTCGCGCACCAGCGCCGAATCGTCGCTGCGACGTGCTTCCAATGCCGTTAGCACCGCCGACGTGCGCGGCGCATTGCCAAGACCCACCGCGATATTGCGCAGCCAGCGCTGGTGGCCGCTGCGACGAATCGGGCTGCCCTCGGTGCGGCGCAGGAATTCGTCCTGGTCCCACGCAAACAGCTGCGGCAGTGTGGCTACATCTAACTCGTTGCGGGCGCGGAAGTCGGCCTCGTCGGTGCGTTGGGCAAACTTGTTCCAGGGGCAGATCAACTGGCAATCATCGCAGCCGAAGATGCGGTTGCCGATCGGCTTGCGCATGTCTTCGGGAATCGCGCCATCGTGTTCGATGGTGAGGTAGGCAATGCAGCGGCGCGCATCCAGCCGATACGGGGCAATGATGGCCTGGGTCGGGCAGATGTCGATGCAGCGCGTACAGGTGCCGCAATGCGCAGTGGCCGGGGTGTCGATGGGCAACGGCAGGTCAAGGTAGATTTCGCCCAGAAAGAACCACGAGCCGCCGTTGCGATCGATCAGGCAGGTGTGTTTGCCGATCCAGCCCAGCCCTGCATTGCGCGCCAATGCACGCTCCAGCACCGGTGCGGAATCGACGAACACGCGATAGCCGAACGCGCCGATCTCGCCCTGGATGCGCTCGGCCAATTTCTGCAGCCGGTTGCGCATCAGCTTGTGGTAATCGCGCCCCAGCGCATAGCGTGCCACGTAGGCACGGCATCCATCGTACAAGGTGTTCCAGGCTTCGGTGTCGTCCTTGCGGCCGTAATCCATGCCCACCGACAACACGCGCAAGGTGCCGGGCACCAGCTCCTGCGGGCGCGAGCGCTTGTCGCCATGCTGCGCCATCCAATGCATGGTGCCGTACAGACCTTCTTCCAGCCAGCTGCGCAGATGCGCCTCGTCTTCGCCCAGCTCGATGCCGGTGATGCCGCAGCGTTGAAAGCCCGCTTCGCGCGCGAGCGCACGGATGCGCGCGGCGGCATCGTCGGGATTGGGGCGGGCAAGGACGGCACACATAGCGACAAGTATAGAATTCCCGGCATGTACGCACCGCTCGATCTTTACGACACCGCTGCCGCGCGCATGCTCGATACGCAGGCCACCAGGCTGCTCGGCGGCGACGGCTATCTTTTGATGCAACGCGCCGGGCAGGCTGCCTGGCAATGGTTGCTGGAACGCTGGCCGCAGGCGCGCCGCATCGTGGTGGTGTGCGGCATCGGCAACAACGGTGGCGACGGCTACTTACTGGCGCGGTTGGCGCAGCGGGCCGGGCGCCAGGTGCGCGTGGTGCATCTGCCCGAGCATGGTCCGGTGTCGGAGTTGGCGCAGCGCGCCTGCACCGACTATCTGGCCGTGGGTGGCGCGATCGAATTATTCCCCTATCCGCTGGTGCAAGCCGATATGATCGTCGACGCGTTATTCGGCATCGGTCTCAACCGCGCGCCCGATGCAGACGCAACAGCGTTGATGGAGGCCATCAACACGGCCGGTGTGCCGGTATTGGCGCTGGATGTTCCCAGCGGTATCGATGCCGATCATGGCGTGGCCTTGGGTACTGCGGTGCGCGCGGAGGCTACCCTGCAATTCATCGTGCCGCATGTCGGGCTCTACACCGGCGATGCGTTGGAGCATGTCGGCGAACGTGCAACTGCCTCGCTGGACGTGCCGGACTCTGCGTTCGATGGTCTGAAGCCGGCCGCGCACAGCTGGGACATCGACGCCTTGGCCGCCCAATTGCGCCCGCGTCGACGCAATACGCACAAGGGCGAATCCGGGCGCGTGCTGTGCGTTGGCGGCAACCTTGGCAGCGGCGGCGCGATCATGCTGACCACCGAGGCTGCATTGCGCAGCGGGGCAGGACTGGTGCAAGTCGCCACGCGGGTCGAGCACGTGGCGCCGCTGCTGGCGCGTTGTCCCGAGGCGATGGCGCGCGCGGTACAGGCCGACGACGATATCACCCCCTTGGCTGATGCCGCCGACGTGGTCGCACTCGGCCCCGGGCTGGGGCAGGACGCCTGGGCTCAGGCGTTGTGGCGCGCAGTGCTGGCGTCGGACACCACAGTTGTTATCGATGCCGATGGGTTGAATCTACTAGCCGCCAACGAAATACCGACGCGAGGCTTGCGCGTATTGACCCCCCATCCGGGCGAGGCCGGTCGTTTGCTGGGTCTTTCGACCAGGCAAGTTCAGCGCGATCGCTTGGCCGCTGCCGACGCGCTGGCCAAACGTTTCGACGCGGTAGTGGTGCTCAAGGGCGCCGGCAGCGTGGTCGCCGCACCGCGCGCCGTGCCGCGCATCATCGATGCAGGCAACGCCGGCATGGCGGTCGGCGGCATGGGCGACCTGTTGACGGGCGCGATCGCCGCCTTGCTGGGGCAGGGCTGGTCGCCGTTCGATGCCGCCAGCCTTGGCGCCTTGCTGCACGCCTGCGCTGGCGATGCGGCTGCGCGCAACGGCGAACGCGGGCTGTTGCCGACCGATCTACTGCCCGAACTGCGCCGCCTTGCCAACGCTGGAGCTATTGCATGAGCCAACTCGACGCACAATTAGTCGATACGCAGGCCACCGAAACCCTGGGCCAAGCCTTGGCTTTGGTGCGTCCCGCCAGCGCGGTGGTGCAGCTGCACGGCGATTTGGGCGCTGGCAAATCCACCCTCGCACGCGCGCTGTTACGTGCACTCGGCGTCAGCGGACCGATTCGCAGCCCCACCTACACCTTGGTCGAGCGCTATCCGCTCAGCACTGGTGATGAGGCTTGGCACCTGGACCTGTATCGCATTGGACATGCTGGCGAGCTGGACTTTCTCGGGCTCGACGAGGGCAGCGCAGGCCTGTGGCTGATCGAATGGCCGGAGCGCGGCGCAGGTGCGTTGCCGCCGGTCGATCTGGACGTGGAACTGGCTGTCGAAGGCGAGGGACGAAGCGTCCGGCTGTTGGGTCGCAGCGACACGGGACGCAGCTGGCTGGAGCGCTTGGCGCTGCAGCTGGAGTTGCAGCCTCTTTTTGCCAGCGTACAAGAAGAATGAACGCCAGGTTGTGGATTATTAAGGGAAATCACCTTGCGTTTCGCACTGTTGGGTGATTGAATCCAGCGCTATGACACCGGGCATCCGTAAGTTTTGTGTTTCCGTCCTGACCGCCAGCCTCAGCCTGGCGGTTTTTGCTGCGTGGGCGGGCGAAATCAAGGGCGTTGGTGTGAGCACTGGCGCGACCGGTACGCGTGCAGAAATTCAGCTGGCTGGCAGCAGCGGGTTCAAGACCTTGTCGCTGGCCAACCCGAACCGCCTGGTCGTGGATTTCCCGGATTCGTCTGGCATGCGTGGTTTGAAGCTTCCGCCCGCTACTGGGCTGGTGACCTCTGTACGCACGGGCCAGCCGGTGCCTGGTACGTTCCGAGTGGTGTTCGAACTGGCAACCCCGGTCACGCCGTTGAAGCCGCAGATGCAGACGCTCGGCAGCGCCTCGACGTTGGTGATCGAATGGCCGGGTGATCCGGTGCCGGCTGCCTCTACGGTGGTTACCACGACGACCGCGTCTGCCGCCATGCCGCCAACGCGGCCGGTCAACGCGCAGGCCGAAGCCGCGCGCGCTACCGCAGCTCTGGCCGCGTCTGCGCAGAGCGCTTCATCCATGCCGTCGCCGCCGTCCGCGCCGTCCGTGCCCGCATCGGCGATGCCTACCGTCACACCGGCACCGTTGCCGATCGCCGTCGCCACCGGCGTGCCGACGCCACGCCCAGGTATCACTCCGGTGACGACCAGCACCGCAGCGCCGGCCGGCGTTGCTGGCAACAGTCCTGACCGCGTCACCGTCACCACTGCGGGCGCACCGGTTGGCGCGGCGATGAACGGCAGCAGGGCTTCTGCGGCCGCAATCTTGAATGGTGGCAGCGCTCCAGTCGCTGCCATGTCCGCTAATACCAGTGCAGCTATGCCGAATGCCGCGTCCGGCGCTGTTGCTGCGGCCAACGACGACGACATCCCGCCGCGTCCGGTGCTGCCCAGCGAAGCCTGGCGGGTCAAGATGGCGCCTGGTATGCGGCCGTTGATCGTGGCGATCGATCCCGGCCACGGCGGTCAGGATCCGGGCGCGATGGGTCCAACCGGCAAACGCGAAAAAGACGTCACCCTGGCGGTCGGGCGCGAACTGGCACGCCAGATCAACGCGACGCCCGGTATGAAGGCCTACCTGACCCGGGATACCGACGTGTTCATTCCGCTGCCGATGCGCGCGCAAAAGGCGCGCGCGGCCAAGGCCGATATCTTTATTTCGATTCACGCCGACGCCGCAGAAAACCGTAGCGCGACCGGCTCGTCTGTCTATGTATTGTCGACCAAGGGTGCTTCCTCACAGCGCGCACGTTGGCTGGCCGATAAGGAAAATGCCGCTGATCTGGTAGGTGGCGTACGTCTGCAGCAAACCGAAAGCACGCTGGCCAATGTGCTGCTGGATCTGGCCCAGAGCGGTCATATGAAGGCATCCGAAGATGCTGCCGGGCATGTGCTGGGTGGCCTCAAGCGCATCGGCAATAACCATAAGCCGTCGCTGGAACGTGCCAACTTCGCGGTGCTGCGTACCTCAGACATGCCTGCAATGCTGGTGGAAACCGCGTTTATCTCCAATCCGGACGAAGAGCGTCGCCTGATCGATCCGGCTTACCAGCGCAAGCTTGCCTCGGCGGTGCTGGACGGTATCGATACCTTCTTCACCCGCCAGCCGCCACCGGGCACCTTGTTCGCCGCGCGTGCGCAGGCCGAAGCCGATGCCGCGGTTGGCACCGTGGCCGGCGGTAGCCGCTGAACCGCTCGGCTATCATTGCTTACTGATTCCTTGATGACGGCGTCTGCGCGCCGCCGGATTGCCGTGCCGACGTCCGTCTTGCCTGTGACACCTCCGATGCACCGAGTTTTGCGCTTCCAGCACGGGAGTGCGCGCTGATGGCGATCCGTCAGTTGCCCGACATTCTGATCAACCAGATCGCCGCCGGCGAAGTCGTCGAGCGGCCCGCCTCAGTGGTCAAGGAACTGGTCGAAAACGCGCTCGATGCCGGCGCCACCCGCGTGGATATCGAATTGGAAGAAGGCGGTGTAAGGCTGATCCGCATCCGCGACAATGGCGGCGGTATCATCCCGGACGAATTGCCGCTGGCGGTGTCGCGGCATGCCACCAGCAAGATCGCTTCGCTGGACGATCTGGAAACCGTCGCCACGCTCGGTTTTCGCGGTGAAGCCTTGCCATCGATCGCTTCGGTCAGCCGCTTTACCTTGATCTCACGCCGCCACGATGCCGAGCATGGCTCCGCATTGGAGATCGAAGGCGGCCGCCTGGGCGAGGTCGTGCCGCGAGCACATGCGCCGGGCACCACCGTCGAAGTGCGTGAGTTGTTCTTCAATGTGCCGGCGCGACGCAAGTTTTTGCGTGCCGAGCGCACCGAGCTCGGACACATCGAAGAGTGGCTGCGCTCGTTGGCGCTGGCGCGACCGGATGTGGAATTGCGCGTCTCGCATAACGGCAAACCCTCGCGTCGCTACAAGCCCGGCGATCTGTATTCGGATGCGCGGTTGGGCGAAACCCTGGGCGAGGATTTTGCGCGGCAAGCCTTGCGCGTCGATCACAGCGGCGCCGGCTTGCGCCTGCATGGCTGGATCGCGCAGCCGCATTACTCGCGTGCCAGTACCGACCAGCAATATCTTTACGTCAACGGCCGCTCGGTGCGCGATCGCAGCGTGGCGCATGCGGTGAAGATGGCCTATGGCGATGTGCTGTTCCATGGCCGCCAGCCCGCGTACGTGCTGTTTCTTGAATTGGACCCGGCGCGCGTGGACGTCAACGTGCATCCGGCCAAGCACGAGGTGCGTTTTCGTGAGGCGCGGCTGATCCACGACTTCGTCTATCGCACCTTGCAGGATGCGCTGGCGCACACACGTGCGGGCGCGACGCCGAACAGCATCGGCACTAAAAACATTGGTTACGCAGGTGCTGCGCCGACTGGCATGAGCAACCCGCCGAACTACGGCAGCAGAACCAGCAGTGTCAGCGGCACTGGCTACGGAAACTGGACACCCTCACAGACACCGTTGGGCCTGCGCGTGGATGAAGCGCGTGCCGCCTACAGCGCGTTGTATGCACCGCCGCCCAGCAGCGCGCCGCCGCCCGCAGGCATGCCGAACGTCTCTGGCACCGGCCTTTCGGCAACCTCGCAAGACAGCGGTGTGCCGCCGCTCGGTTATGCAGTTGCGCAGTTGCACTGCATCTACATCTTGGCCGAAAACGCCGAGGGGTTGATCGTGGTGGACATGCACGCCGCGCACGAACGTATCGGCTACGAGCGGCTCAAGAACGCACATGACAGCATCGGTCTGCATGCGCAGCCGCTGCTGGTGCCGATGACACTGGCGGTCGGCGAGCGCGAGGCCGATACCGCCGAGCGCGAAGCCGACACGCTGGCCAGCCTGGGCTTCGAAATCACCCGCGCTGGTCCGCAGTCGCTGCATGTGCGCAGCATTCCTGCGTTGTTGGCCCATGCCGAGCCGGAAGCACTGCTGCGCGATGTACTCGGCGACCTGCGCGAGCATGGCCAGAGCCGCCGCATCGCCACGGCGCGCGACGAACTGCTCTCGACCATGGCCTGCCACGGCGCGGTGCGTGCAAATCGCCGCCTTACCGTGCCTGAAATGAACGCACTGCTGCGCGATATGGAAGCCACCGAACGCTCGGGCCAATGCAACCATGGCCGACCGACCTGGGCCCGGTTTACGCTGAGCGATATCGATCGTTGGTTTCTCAGGGGGCGTTGATGGCAGTTCACAGGGGGAGGGGCTGGCTGCTGGGCATGCTGGTGGCAACGACGCTGTTCGGATGCGGGCGCGATGCGCCGCCGCCAGCCGCGCCGGTTGCGCTCGACAAAACATTTCTGGCCAATAACGCCGCATGGCGCGAAAGCCGTCTGAACGAACTACTTGCGCCCGACGGCTGGACCAGCCTAGTCGGCTTGCATTGGCTATCGCTGCAAGAGCATTACATCGGCAGCAGTGCCGACAGCGGCATCAAGTTGACGGTGGGGCCACCGAAGATGGGCCTGGTATCCACCGAGGGCAAGACGGTCTGGTTTGTGCCCGAACGCGCCGCGGCACTCACGCTCGACGGCAAGCCGCTGACCGGCAAGATCCGCTTCCAATCCGACCGCGACCCGCAGCCGACCTTGATCCACTTCGATGAAGGCAAAGGCGTGTTGAGCCTGATCCATCGCGGCGACCGCTACGCGTTGCGGGTCAAACATGCCGGCGCGCCATCGCGCACGCATTTTGCCGGCCTGGACTATTGGCCGGTGGATCCGTCCTGGCGCATCACCGCGCGCTACGTACCCAATGCTGTCGGCAAGAGCATTCCGATCGTGGACATCGTCGGCATCAGCAGTGAGCAGCCGAACGCCGGGGCAATCGAATTTGAGCGCGATGGCAAGTCGTACCGATTGGAGACGATCGGCGAACCCGGCCGGCCGATCTTCGTAGTGTTTGCTGACCGCACCAGTGGGCACGGCAGTTATCCGGCTGGGCGTTTCCTTGACCTTGATGTGCCCGACGCCGCCGGGCATGTGGTGGTCGATTTCAATCGCGCCTACAACCCGCCGTGCGCGTTTACCCCATTCGCGACCTGCCCATTGCCGCCGCCGGAAAACCGGATCGATCTGGCTGTTTCGGCGGGCGAGAAGGCTTACAAGGCACCGCATTGACGTGTTACGGGCTGAGGCGGACATCGAGATGGTGACAGCAGGCGGGCGAACACGAATTGCAGCATGGTGCGGCGGCGCACTAATGGGCCTGGGATTGTGGAGTGGGGCGGTCGCACTGGTCTGGGCGCGCGGCGCCAACGACACGCCGATCGGCCCGCCGGTACCGTTGTTGTGGAAGGTCGATGGCAAGGGCGGCACGCTGTATCTGCTCGGCTCGTTCCATGTACTTAAGGCCAGTGATTACCCGTTATCGGCGGACGTCATGCAGGCCTTCGCCAAGGCCGACCGCCTGGTATTCGAGCTGCCGCCCACCGATGCGCAATCGCCTGAACTGGGCGCTCGCATGCTGCAGGCGGCGCGACGTACCGACGGGCGCAAGCTGCAAGATGTGCTCGATGCGAAGACCTGGCAGGCTTTGAGCGCATACGCGCACAATTACGGCATGTCTGTCGACAGCTTGCAGCGGCTCGAACCGTGGTTTGTGGCCTTGACGATCAGTGTGGCCGAGATGAGCCGGCAAGGGATGGACCCGAATGCGGGTCTGGACCACTACCTGATGGATCAGGCGCAGGCCAGGGGCAAGCCAGCCGATGGGCTGGAACGCGCCGACGAACAGATCGCCTTGCTCGATGGCATGTCGCCCACCGAGCAGCATCAGCTGCTGGAAGAATCCCTGGACGAGGCCGGTGCCACCGATCAGGTTCGCACGTTGCATGCGGCCTGGCGCAGCGGCGATGTTCGCACGCTGTCCACGCAGATGGCCGAAGACATGCGCCGGCAATATCCGGCGCTGTACCAGAACATCAACGTCGAGCGTAATGCGCGCTGGGTGCCGCGTCTTGAGCAACGGCTCGGCAAAGGCGGAGGAACCACATTGGCGGTGGTCGGTGCGTTGCATCTGCTGGGAAACGACGGCGTGGTGGAGCGTCTGCGTGCACGTGGCTTCCACGTGGAGCGGATCTGCTCGGCTTGCGCGGAGCCGGTCGGCCACTGACTGGATAGGCTTTGGAGCGTTTCACGCTTTAGGAAGGCGTAGCGCTTGCCTCACCCGCGGTTGCGGACCTTGCCGGTGGCGCCGCTGGTAGTGTTGCCGGCGGTGCCATGCCTGCCGGTACCCATCGGGCCACTGGCCATACTGGTCGAGGCTGGCGGTGTGCCGGGGCTACCCGGACCACCGAAGCCAGCGCCGAAATTGCGCTGGAATTCCTGCCACAACTCCAGGTTGCGCTCGGTCAGCTGGTTCATCATCGCCCACGGAGTCTGCCCAAGCAGGTTGCCCATCTGTTGGCGGAACTGCTGCTGCTGATCCAGGAACACCTGCATGCTGCGTTCCAGATAGTTGCCCATGAAGCCCTGCAGCGAGTCGCCGTAGAAACGGATGATCTGGCTCAGCAATTGGGTGGAGAGCATTGGCTCGCCGTCCTGTTCGCGGTCGGCAATGATCTGCAGCAGCACCGCGCGGCTGAGGTCTTCGCCGCTTTTGGCGTCGCGCACCTCGAATTCTTCGCCGTCGATGATCAGTTGGCGCACATCTTCGATGGTGATGTAGCTGGAGATTTCCGTGTCGTAGAGACGGCGATTGGGATACTTCTTGATGATGCGAAGTCCGGCCATGGAACGTTCACTCACAACGATAGTGCGCGCAGGATGGCGCACCGCAGCAGTGCTTGCAACAGTCGCAACGCCCTATTTTCTTAATCAGACACTAAAAAAATGTTGCGCAGCATGACTTTCAACAAGAATCCATGTTGCACGGCAAAGTCGCAGCAAACGCTACCAGCCCATGTGGTGGCCACCGTTGATGTCCAGATTCGAGCCGGTGATCCAGGCAGCCTCTTCCGCGACAAGAAACGCCACCGCATAGGCGATCTCCTCCGGGCGACCCAGCCGGCCGGTGGGAATGTCGGCGACGATCTTGGCGCGCACTTCTTCGGGCACCGCCATCACCATGTCGGTGGCCACATAGCCCGGCGAGACCGTGTTGACGGTGATCCCGAATGCTGCGTTCTCGCGCGCCAACGAGATGGTGAAGCCATGCATGCCGGCCTTGGCCGCGGCGTAGTTGGCCTGCCCGTACTGTCCCTTCAGCCCATTGATGGAGCTGATCTGGATCACCCGGCCCCAGCCGCGCTCGCGCATGCCTTCGATCACCGGGCGGGTCACATTGAAGACCGAATTGAGGTTGGTGTTGATGACCTCGTACCACTGCTCGGCAGTCATGCGGTGGAAGGTGGTGTCGCGGGTGATGCCGGCGTTATTGACCAACACTTCAATCGGCCCCAGCGCTGCTTCGACCTCGTCGACCAGCGTGCGCGCATGCTCGGACGAAGCCACATCGCCGCGAAAAGAGGCGAATTCGTAGCCCTGCGCCTGCATGCGTTGCTGCCAGGCCTGTGCCTTTTCTTGGTTGCGGAAGTTGCTGGCGACCCGGTGCCCTTGGTCGGCCAGGCGTTTGCAAATGGCAGTACCGATACCGCCGGTGCCGCCGGTGACCAATGCGACGCGAGATGTCATGACGACTCCAATCAACAAGTAAGACTTCAGGGCGATCCGGTACCGGCGCGAGCGCGGCACCCAGATGCCGGTGCTGAGTCGTAATTCTAGTCACGCTAGCGTTGTGATGCGCGTCCGTTGAGCTCCAGATTGAGGCGGCGCGGCAGCAATTGCGGCGAAAAATGCTGCACGGCATGCTGCAGCAGCGTGTTGACCTGCGCATGTCGCGGCAGCGCGGCTGGCAGCTGGCCCAGTGCGTCCCAGGCAGCGTGCAGGGCCGGCAGTGGGTCGGCATCGTCAAGTGCAGGAGCTTGGTGCGATTTGGAAAGCTTGCGGCCGTGGTCATCCAGGATCAGCGGAAGATGCAGGTAGCGTGGCTGCGGCAAGCCCAGCGCACGCTGCAGCAGCAATTGGCGCGGGGTGGAATCCAGAAGGTCGGCGCCGCGCACGACATCGGTAATGCCTTGCGCAGCATCGTCCACCACCACCGCTAACTGATAGGCCCAATAAGCATCGGCGCGGCGCAGCACCACATCGCCCACGTCAGCATACACGTCCTGCACCACACGTCCCTGCAGCGTGTCGTCGAAGCAGACCGGCGCTTGTGGCGGCATCCGCAGGCGTACCGCCCGGCGCGCGCTCAGCGGCGCCACACAGGCGTGGTGGATGCCGCCCATACCTGACAGGTCGGCGCGGCTGCAACTGCATTCGAAAGCCAGACCTAAGTCCAGTAGCGTGGTGATCGCCGCAGTGTAGTGCGTGTCACGATCGGACTGTCTGATCACCGGCAGGTCCGAGGTCAGCCCGAAGGCGGCCAAGGTGCGCAGTTGACGTTCGGAGGCGCCCGGCTCGGCGCGCGGTGGGTCGATGTCCTCGATGCGCACGCACCACTGACCGCCGGTGTGGCGAGCAAGTAGCCAACTGCCGAACGCCGCCAGCAGGGAGCCGAAGTGCAGGGGGCCGGTCGGGGAGGGCGCGAAGCGGCCGCGGTAGAGGGGCGATGGCATGGGCGGCTGAATCGTCGGTCATGTGGTCGCTTGATTTCAAGCGCTAACGGCCGCAAATCCGCTGCAGTTCAACCCGCATGAGTGGAGCCACGACGCCATGTTCAACCGCATTTTCCTGTTCCTGTTGACTAACTTTGCGGTATTGATGCTTGCCGGCATCGTCATGTCGGTGCTGGGCGTCAATCCTGCGCAAATGAGTGGTTTGTTGGTGATGGCCGCCATCTTCGGTTTCGGCGGCTCGTCCATTTCGTTGCTGCTGTCCAAGTTCATGGCCAAGCGCAGCACCGGCGCGCAGGTGATCACTGAGCCACGCACGCCGACCGAGCGTTGGTTGCTGGAGACCGTGCGCCGTCAGTCCCAAGCCGCCGGCATCGGCATGCCGGAAGTGGCGGTCTATGAAGGCCCGGAGATCAACGCGTTCGCCACTGGCGCCAATCGCAACAACGCGTTGGTGGCGGTGTCTACCGGCTTGCTCCAGAACATGGCACAGGACGAAGCCGAGGCGGTGCTGGGCCACGAAATCGCCCATGTTGCCAATGGCGACATGGTGACCATGGCGTTGCTGCAGGGCGTACTCAATACGTTTGTGATCGTGCTGGCGCGGGTGGTCGGCGGCATCATCGACAGCACACTGGCGGGCAACCGCGAAGGTGGCCGTGGTTTTGCGTACTACATCAGCGTGTTCGTGCTGGAGATGGTGTTCGGTCTGTTCGCGACCATGATCGCGATGTGGTTCTCGCGCCGCCGCGAATTCCGCGCCGATGCCGGTGGTGCGCAGCTGGCAGGCCGCAGCAAGATGATTGCCGCGCTGGAGCGGCTTTCGCTCAATCACGGCCAGAACACCTTGCCCTCGCAGGTGCAGGCGTTCGGTATTTCCGGCGGCGTGGGCGACGGCTTGCGCCGGCTGTTTCTGAGCCATCCGCCGCTGACCGAGCGCATCGCCGCGCTGCGTGCTGCCAATGGCACTGCGATGTAAGTTGCCGGCGACACTTGCTGGCCGATGGCAAACAAGAAACCCGCACGATGCGGGTTTTTTGTTGTGACGCGGTTTCGACGATCAACAGAGCCCGGGTCGAGGCCTCATCCGAACTCGTAGTTCATCAATGGCCCGGTCGGTGCGACGAAGTCGCCCTGCACGTAGTCCAAGCCGGCATTGAAGAAGCTGCTCATGGACTGCGCATCGGCCACGAATTCGGCCATGGTCAAAATGCCCGCTGGCTGTGCGCGCGAGGTGATCTCGCCGATCTTCTCCTGGCTTTCGCGAGCCGAGCCAGCCTCGCCAGTGATGCCGCGATCCAGTTTGAGAAAGGCCGGCTGGAAATGCGCGAGGAGCTGGAACGAATCCAAGCCCGAGCCGAACTGCTCCAGTCCAACCTTGCAACCCATTCCCGACACCGCAGCCAGAAACTGCTGGGCATTGCGCAGATGCGTAAACACCTTCGATTCCGGCGTCTGCAGCCATAGCCGCTCGCCGGGCACGCCGTAC
Source organism: Xanthomonas fragariae (assembly GCF_900183975.1). Lineage (NCBI taxonomy): Bacteria > Pseudomonadati > Pseudomonadota > Gammaproteobacteria > Lysobacterales > Lysobacteraceae > Xanthomonas > Xanthomonas fragariae. Next base: position 2,734,235 of record NZ_LT853882.1, on the reverse strand, counting down.
ACCGCCAGTTGCTCGCGAATGGTGTCGATCATCTGCGGGTCGGAGAACGAATTCGGGCCGACCCGCACCAGCAGGTGGGTCTTGTGCCCCGCACGTTGCCGCTCGCCGAGTTGGCGGATCGCACGGGCGACCACCCAGCGATCGATCTCGGTGATCAGGTCGTGCTCTTCGGCGATTGCGATAAACGCGTTCGGCGACATCATCTCGCCATTGCGTTCCAGGCGCAGGAAAGCCTGATACAACTCCAGCGGCTCGCCTTGCAAATTGAGTACCGGCTGGTAATGCAGCAGGAAGCCTTGGCCGACCAGCGCTTCGCGCAGTTGCTGTACCCAGCGTTCGATGCGTTCTTCTTCGGCGCGATCAGACGCGGCTGGGTCGTAGATGCTGACAGCGTTGCCGCCGAGCTCGGCAGTGGTGCGGACCGCCTCGGTGCCGCGATTGAGCACCTGGCCGACGCTGGCGATCTTTTCGCCGATTTGCACACCTCCAATGCTTACCGTGACCGTGGCCGAGCGCACGCCGACACTGAAGACATGCTGCGCAAATGCATCGCGCACCGTTTCAGCCAGCGCATGCGTGCGCGCGTAAGTGCCGTTCATCAGCAGCGCGAAACTATGCTCGCCGAAACGTGCCGCCACTACGCTCTGATCCAGCACGCTGGCCACATGTGCGGCGAGCGCCGCGATCAAAGCGTCGGCCGAATCCAGGCCGATTTCCGGCAGGATGCGCACGTAGTGGTCCGGCTCGATCAACAGGAAGCCGGACTGGCTCTCGCTACGGCCAGCCTGCGCGACCGCCTGTTCCAGCGCCACCATGAAGGTAGGGCGGTTGAGCAGGCCGGTGACCTGATCGCGCTGACGTAGAACTTCTACTTCGCGCGCCAGTTCCGGATCGAACTCTTCGCGACGCCGGAACACCACCTGGATGCACGGCTCGCCTTCGTAGGTGGCAGTGGCAAATTCCATCGTCGCCGGAAAGGTGTCGCCTTCCAGCCGGCGTGCATCGAGCTTGTACTGGGCCGGCGGCGGCTCGCCCTTGGACAGCGCTTTGAGCAATTTCTTGAAATCGTCGACGTATTGTGCGGCGATCATGTCCAGCAGCGACACGCCTTCGACATCGTCGAACGACTCGAAGCCGAACATTTCCAGATACGCCTCGTTGGCGCGGATATGCATGCCTTCGTGTACGTAAGCGATCGGGTCGCGCGAGGAGGCGATCAGCGCGTCGCAGCGACGCTCGGTTTCGCGCATCTGTGCTTCGATGCGACGCAATCCGCGTCGTGCCTGCAGGTCCGCCCATTCCGAACGCACCAGCGCCAACAGATGCTCCGGACGATAGCGCAGCGCAATCGCGCGGATACCGTGCGAAGCGGCCTCGACCAGCGCATTTTCTTCGATGCGCTCGGCAAGCAGGATGATCGGAATATCCTTGCCGCTGCCGGCGATCTGCTGCTGCAGTGCATTTATCGGAATCTGCAGTGCCTGCCCATGCAGTGCCAGATCGATCTGCCCCGACAGTATGCTGGCGAGCTCCTCCAGCGTCTGCGCCCGCGACGGACGCACCGCAATGCCGCCGTTGCGCAACGCCGTCACGATCGCCTCGGCTCCTTCGACACTATCGTCGACGATCATCAAGCGGAGGGTGAGATCTTTACCTCTTTGCATGCGCAGCTCCCTAGCGACGGGCTTTAATACACGACGGTAATCGGGCGCGTCCATGTGCTTGGAAAAGGCGGCATCCGGTGTGAGACTCAGCCCACGCTTTAGGGGCGGGCTCCCCTTAGGCTACGCTCCCGGCCGCGTGACCGGATGCCCATGCCCACTGAAAGTTGTAACCCCCCAGCCACCCGGTGACATCCAGCACTTCGCCGACGAAATACAGACCGGCTACCAAGCGCGACTCCATGGTCGCACTTGAGACCTGATGAGCATCGACCCCGCCCAGCGTTACTTCAGCGGTACGGTAGCCCTCGGTTCCGCTGGCGATTAGCGGGAAGGCGCCGAGCAGGTCGGCAGCGCTCTGCAATTGCGGTGGATCCAGCTGACGCACCGGCTTGTCCGGCAGCCACACCTCGCACAGCCGCTGTGCAAACCGCCGCGGCAACACCTCGGCCAGTACATTGCGCAGCTCGGTAGCGCCACGTTGCTGCTTTTGCTCGCGCAACCAGGCCCCCACATTGTGCCCCGGCAGCAGGTCCAGGCGCAGGTCATCGCCCGGCTGCCAATAGGACGAAATCTGCAGGATCGCCGGGCCACTGACGCCACGGTGGGTGAGTAGCATGGAGTTTCGGAAGCTGACTCCGTTGCACTGCGCCTCGACGGGCAACGCCAGTCCGGCCAGCTCACCGAAGCGTTCCTGGTGCTTGCCGCTCAGGGTGAGCGGCACCAGCCCGGCACGCGTCGGCAGCAGGTCATGGCCCAATTGCTTGGCCAGCGTGTAACCGAAGTCGCTGGCGCCCATGCTGGGAATCGACAGCCCACCGGTGGCGACTATCAGTGACTGCGCCTGCACGCGACCCTGGCTGGTCTCGACGTTGAATCCGTCGCTGTCGCGCCGCACCGACTGCACCTCGCATTGGGTGCGAATCTCCACGCCGGCCGTCTCGCACTCATCCAGCAGCATGCGCACGATTTGCTTGGATGAGACATCGCAAAACAGCTGGCCCAGTTCTTTCTCGTGATAGGCAATGCCGTGGCGCTCGACCATCTCCACAAAATCCGCCGGGCTGTAGCGCGCCAAGGCGGATTTGCAGAAGTGGCGATTGGCCGAAATGAAATTGCCCGGCGTGGTGCCGGTATTGGTGAAGTTGCAGCGCCCGCCACCTGACATCAGGATCTTCTTGCCGACCTTGTTGGCGTGGTCGATCGCCAACACCTGACGACCGCGCCGGCCGGCAGTGAAGGCGCTCATCAAGCCCGCAGCGCCGGCACCGATGACCAACACGTCGCAACGCGTGCTCATTCAGCCGGCGCTTGCCGCACCATCGGGGTCAGGGTGACGCTGCCGTGGTCGGCCAGCATCTGCACTTCGCCATCCTGGATGATCACGTCCAAGCGCATGCCGCGCTGGATTAATGCGCCCAATGCTTCGCTGGCCTGCGATTCGAGCTCGATGACGCGCAGATTGCGATGCCTGCCGAATGCATTGGCGTGTTTCTTCCACCAGGTTTCGGTGGCTTGGCCGCCGTAGCCGATGACCACTGCCTCGCGTGAACGGTTACATGCCTTGCGCACGCGGCTTTCATCAGGCTGGCCGAGATCGATCCACAGATCCGGATCGCCGGTGTAGTCGCGCCGCCACAGGTCTGGCTCGTCGTCGTTGCTGAGGCCGCGGCCGAATTCCAGGCGGTCGTCGGCAAACAGCGCAAACGCCAGCAGCCGCACCATCAGGCGCTCGTCGGTTTCGGAAGGGTGCTGGGCCAGGGTCAGCGAATGATTGGCGTAATAGCCGCGGTCCATGTCGCTGATCTGAAGTTCCGCCCTACGGACGGTGGCGGTAAGAGCCATCAGTATGCCGATTGCAAAGGGCGCCCATGATACGCGCCCGCTCCAGGCACGGTGCGTTACAGCGGTTTCTGCGGCTGCGCGGACAGCCAGCGGTCCAATTGGGACGCAAATGCATTGCGGTCACGTACATGCTGTGTCGGCGTCGTCGCCGGCCCCCGCGCAGCTTTTCCAGAATGTTGCGTATCGACAGGTGCTCGTTGATGGAGTTGCTGGTAAACGGCTCGCCGCGCAGGCCGATCGAGGTAGCGTCAGCTTCCAGAATGCGTGCGGCCAACCGAATGTCCTAGGTTACGACCAGATCGTCGGCAGCGACTGGTTCGGCGATGATGTCATCGGCCGGGTCTGTACCGCCGGGAACCTGCAGCGCACGCACCTGCGGCACCGCGGGCATTTCAGTTGATATTGGTTGTCGACCAGGGTCACCGCGATGTCGGTGCGCGCAGCCGCGCAAAACAGCAATGTCGCGGAGCGCTAAAGGACAGGCATCGGCATCGCTCCAGATCTGTGGTCGTGTTTGCTCTACAAGTCATCGGATTTGGCATGACAGTAAAAATTTGACGCCAGGTGTCGCTTTTTGCTGGAAACACGAGTACTGTACGTGCACTGTGTTTGCAAGGGTCACCGTGAATCGTGGCCTGATGCAGCCGGATCGTTACAGATCTCGCTTCATCGTTCCGCTTTACCAACGCCTGCAACTCAGTCTCAGCTCCGGCTTTTCGGACGCTGCGATTTATCAATCAATAGTTCAGGAGTTAGTAAAAATGTCAGATGAAACTCGTCAGAGCGGTGTGGTGAAGTGGTTCAACGATGCCAAGGGCTTCGGTTTTATTACCCCGCATGATCAAAGCCCTGATCTGTTCGTGCATTTCCGTGCCATCCAGGGCACCGGCTTCAAGTCGCTGCAGGAAGGCCAGAAGGTCACCTTCATCGCCGTGCAAGGCCAGAAGGGCATGCAGGCTGATCAGGTGCAGGTGGTAGCTTCTTAATCCGTCTGCAACCGTCAGGTTGCCTAAAACGCCGGTCGCGCAAGCGACTGGCGTTTTTTATTGGGCGTGGTTTGGGGCGAGAAACGTGGAGTGGAATGCCAGATTCGATCCGCGTCACACACGTCGCGGCATCCGGGCGAAGTGAGCGCGGTAACGACGCTTGGATGGTTAGGATGTTCGTTTTCCGCGTGCAGCTTTCTCATGATCACTGTCCACCATCTCAACAACTCCCGTTCCCAGCGCGTGCTATGGCTGTTGGAGGAACTGGCACTGCCATACCAGATCGTACGCCATGTACGCGACCCAAAGACCATGCTGGCGCCGCCGGCGCTGCGCGCGATTCACCCGCTCGGCAAATCTCCGGTGATCGTCGATAGCGATCTGACCGTGGCCGAATCCGGCGCGATCCTGGAATACCTGACCGAACGCTACGACACCGAATGCGCGCTGTCGCCATCGCCGTGTCCGCTGGAGTCGCCTGAGCGTTTGCAGTTTCGCTACTGGATGCACTACGCCGAAGGCTCGGCAATGTTGCCGTTGCTGATGACGCTGATCTTCGGGCACATCCGCCGTGCGCCGATGCCGTTCTTCGCCAAACCCATCGCGCGTGCGATCGTCGACAAGGCGATGTCGGGCTTTGTTGACCCCCAGCTCAAACTGCATCTGGAGTGGATGGAGCAGTCGCTGCAGGCGCGCGAATGGTTCGCCGGCGAACGCTTTACCGCCGCCGACATTCAGATGAGCTTTCCGGTGCAGGCTGCCGCGGTGCGTGGCGGTGGGCTGGAGAAATATCCGCGTTTGCAGGTGTTTCTGGAGCGGATCCAAGCGCGTCCCGCCTACCGGGCTGCGCTGAAGAAGGGTGGTCCGTTCGAGCTGATGGGAAGCAGGCTTGCTGACTGACGATCCACTGCCGCATCAGCCCGGGCGCGGACCATGTCACAGTTGAGCGCGTCCCTTCAGGCTTGCACAGCTAGTCAGTGCGCGCGACATTGCCGAAGGAACTGCACGGTATCGTTCAAAACCGGCGAATGGGCCATCGGCTTTCGCAGCGAAAGAATAAGTCGTATGTGGCCCACGTGGGGATAAAGTTTGAGTAGCCCTGCGCCGTCCGCGCGCTGTAGGGCTGCTTGCAGCGCAATACTGTTCCGGGGCGCCACCACCTTGTCGTCTGCACCGTGGAGCAGCAGCATCGGAGGCTCGTCGCCGTCTACATGGCTGATGGGATCGGCAGCGGCGGCTGTGTCGCTGAATATCTCCATGAGCTCGGGGTCGGTCAGTGGTAGGAATTTATACGGACCAGCCAGGCCCACGACGCCGCAAAGCTCGCGTGGTGTCATCCCTTGTTCGTTTAGCCAATGGCTATCTGTGCCCAGCAACACAGCAAGATGCGCGCCTGCCGAGTGACCCATCACCGCAAGTCGCTTCGGATCTCCGCCGTAGTCGTGCCCATGGCGGTATGCCCATGCGGTAGCGCCAGCGACATCAGACATGAAGCCTTGTAGGCCGACCTGTGGATATTTGCGGTAGTCGGCAACGATCGCGACGATGCCCTGGCGCGCCAGCGAACGTCCTACCCAGCGATAGTTGGTGCGCTTGCCACGTTTCCATGTGCCGCCATAGAAGAAGACCACTATCGGCGCATCGCTGGCCCCCTGCGGTTGGTACACATCCAGTGAAAGACCGTGAGAAGAGTCGAAAACCTGGTTTGGGCGTTCGATGACTCCGGCGCGGCTAGACGCGGCGTTGATGCCGCTAAAGAAGACGCTAGTGCAAGAAGTCGTAGTAAGCGAGCCCATCAACAACAGTGTGAAGCGGAACCAGATGGAAAGGCAGGGAGGCATATACGTGACTGTTAGGGTGGCGACGACATCGAGCGCTCGCCTCATTATTCGCAGCGTCTGCGCTGTTGATTGGTATTGGGTGCTTGCGTAGAGACTTAACCGTCATCTTCGCACTCACCGACATACAGCACACATTCTAGGCTTGCAGCCATGACACAGATGCAATTTGACAACCGCCTGCGCCAGCAACTACCTGGCGATCCGGAACAAGGCGCGCGCCGTCGCGAAGTGAGCGCCGCTTGGTCGGCAGTGCTGCCGACGCCGGTGGCAGCACCGCGTTTGATCGCATATTCGGCCGAAGTGACCCAGCGACTCGGGCTGGACGAAACCGAGATTGCCAGCGCCCAGTTTGCCGAGGTATTCGGTGGCAATGCGCTGTATCCGGGCATGCAGCCCTGGGCGGTCAACTACGGCGGGCACCAATTCGGGCATTGGGCGGGGCAGCTCGGCGACGGGCGGGCAATCTCGTTGGGCGAAGTGCTAGGCGTCGACGGTGGCCGCTACGAATTGCAGCTCAAGGGCGCCGGCCCTACGCCGTACTCGCGCGGTGCCGATGGTCGTGCCGTGTTGCGCTCATCGATCCGCGAATTCCTGTGTAGCGAGGCCATGCATCATCTGGGCGTGCCGACCACGCGTGCGTTGAGTCTGGTGACGACCGGTGATGCAGTGGTACGCGATATGTTCTATGACGGCCGGCCGCAGCACGAGCGCGGCGCGATCGTGTGCCGGGTAGCGCCGTCGTTCATCCGCTTCGGCAATTTCGAATTACCCAGTGCGCGCGGCGATATCGCACTGCTACGGCAATGGGTGGATTTTACCATCGCGCGCGATTTCCCCGAACTGGAAGGCGCCGGCCAAGCGCTCTACGCGGTATGGTTTGCGCAGGTCTGCGAGCGCACCGCGGTGATGGTGGCGCACTGGATGCGGGTGGGGTTCGTACATGGGGTGATGAATACCGACAACATGTCGATCCTGGGATTGACCATCGATTACGGTCCCTACGGCTGGCTCGATGATTACGATCCCGACTGGACCCCGAACACCACCGACGCGCAAGGCCGCCGCTATCGCTTCGGCACCCAGCCACAGGTGGCGTACTGGAACCTTGGCCGGCTGGCGCAGGCGCTGGCGCCGCTGTTTGCCGACCAGGCGCCGCTGCAGCAGGCGCTGGATCGGTTTCGCGATACCTACCTAGCCTGCGACCGACGCGATACCGCCGCTAAGCTGGGTCTGGCCGAATGCCGCGATGAGGATCTGCAGTTGATCGATGCGCTGCGCGCGCTGATGCGCGGGGCCGAGATGGACATGACGCTGACATTCCGTGGCCTGATCGACTTATCGCCCGAGCATCCGGACCCTGCGCAACTGCGCGATGCGTTCTATAACGAAGACAAGCGCATTGCAGATGCGCCGCAGTTGCAGCAATGGCTGCATCGCTACGCTGCGCGGCTGTTGCAAGACACTTTGTCGCCAGACCAGCGGCGCTCGCGCATGCGTCAGGCCAACCCGCGCTACGTGCTGCGCAATTATTTGGCGCAGCAGGCGATCGATCGTGCAGAACAGGGCGATCCGTCGGGTGTGCAGGAGTTGCTCGAGGTCATGCAATACCCATACGACGACCAGCCAGGCTGCGAGGCGTTTGCTGCACGTCGGCCTGACTGGGCGCGCGATCGTGCCGGCTGCTCAATGCTGTCGTGCAGTTCCTGACGCGCTCAGATGCACGTATGTCGTAAACGCGGCGTCGCCAGTCCGCGCAGCCTAGAATAGGGCGGTCCCCGCCGGCCCTGATGCCACCGCCACCATGACTGACTGCAGCCGCTGTGCCGGCACCAACTCTTCCGGAACCAATCATTGGTCGGACCGGATCCGCGACATCGCCGATTTTCCCAAGCCGGGCATCGTCTTCAAGGACATCACCCCGCTGCTGTCCGACGGCCCGGACTTCGCCTCGGCGCTGGACGAAATGGCCCAGCCCTGGCGCACCACGCCGCTGGATGCTGTGCTGGGCATCGAAGCACGTGGTTTCATCCTGGGTGCGGCCCTGGCGCGCGAACTGCGCACCGGTTTTGTGCCGGTGCGTAAGCCTGGCAAGCTGCCCGGGCGGACTTTGATCCAGGAATATGTGCTGGAATACGGCACCGACCGCATCGAAATGCACGAAGACGCGCTACCGTGCGGTGCCCGCGTGCTGATCGTCGACGACGTGCTGGCGACCGGCGGTACCTTGCGCGCGGCCTTGGGCCTGGCCGCACAGCTGGAGCTGGAAATCGTTGGCGCCGCGGTACTGGTCGAGTTGCAGGCGCTGCAGGGCCGTGAGAAGTGGGCCAACGACGTGCCGCTGCTGGCGACGCTGTCTTGCTGATCCGGACATCTTGCCGACACTTCGATGCGCCCAGTGAGCGCATCCATTGCGTGATGAGCATCAGCGAATAACCCGCAGCCGGCATTGCACCGGCCGCGTCGCTATCTAGAGTTTGTTGACCCGGAACCGGCGTCCCTTGATCTTGCCTGTATGCAGATGCCCCAGCGCCTTGTCCACATGCGCGCGCACGATAGCGACGTAGGAACGAGTGGGGTAAATCGCGATCTTGCCGATCGCCGCACCCGAAAGTCCGGCTTCGCCGGTCAATGCGCCCAGGATGTCGCCGGCGCGCAGCTTGTCGGTCTTGCCGCCGTCGATGCGCAAGGTGATCATCGCTGCCTGCGGTAGTTGTGCAGGGCGGGCAGTGGCCAATGGGGCACGCGACCACTTCAACGGCTGGCCTTGTTCGGCCTCCAGTGCCTGCGCGCGCCCCGTCTCGCGTGATGCCACCAGGCTGAGCGCCAACCCGCGCTTGCCGGCGCGCGCGGTGCGGCCAATGCGATGACGGTAGGTTTCGGTGTCGGTGGGCAATTCGTAATTGACCACCGCCGAGAGGTCTTCCACGTCCAGCCCGCGCGCGGCCACATCGCTGGCCACCAGCACGTTGCAGCTGCGGTTGACGAAGCGCACCAGCACTTCGTCGCGATCGCGCTGTTCCATGTCGCCATGCAGGGCGAGCGCGGAGAAGCCGAACTCCTGCAGCGAACCAGCCACTTCGTCCACTTCCTTGCGGGTATTGCAGAACACCACACTGGATTCGGGATTGAAGCGCAGCAGCAGGCCGGCAACGGCTTTCTGCCGGTAGGTCGGGTCGACCTCGAAGAATTGCTGATCGATTTCCGGTGCGTTGTCGGCGCCTTCGACGGTGATTTCGATCGGATCCTTCAATATCTCGCGCGCGAGCGTGCGGATGATGTCCGGGAATGTGGCCGAAAACAGCAGACTCTGGCGATGTTTGTCGCAACGGCTGGCGATCTCGCGGATGGGCTCTTCGAAGCCCATGTCGAGCATGCGGTCGGCTTCGTCCAGTATCAGCGTACGCACGCCGCCCAGATGCAGCGCGCGCTTGCGGGCTAGCTCCTGGATGCGCCCGGGCGTGCCGACCACTACTTGCGGGTCGTGCGCTTCCAGCGAGGCCAGTTGCGGGCCCAGCGGCATGCCGCCGGTAAGCATCACCAACTTCATGTTGGGAATGCCGGTGGCCAGCTTGCGCAACTGCTTGCCGACCTGATCGGCCAATTCGCGGGTAGGGCACAGCACCAGTGCCTGCGCGCGAGTCAGCGCTGGATCGAGCTTTTGCAGCAGGCCCAGCCCGAAGGCGGCGGTCTTGCCGCTGCCGGTCGGCGCCTGGGCGATGAGGTCGAGCCCCTGCAGGATCGGCGGCAGGCTCTGCGCCTGGATGGGAGTAAGGACGGTGTAGCCAAGGGCGTCGATGCCGGGGGCCAGGGCCGGCGACAGCGGCAGCGCGGAGAATTCGTTCATGGCGCATTTTAGCGGAATCAGGGGATCGGGAACCGCGAAAGCTAAAGACCAAGGGCGGCGGCCGTTTCCATTCCCGATTCACCATTGCCCGATTCCCGTACAATCGGGCAATGCCTTTAATCACTCTGCAAAGCGTCGACTACAGTGTCGGCGGCCCCTTGTTGCTGGAAAAAACCGACCTCGCGATCGAGCCGGGCGAGCGTATCGCCCTCATCGGCCGTAACGGTGCCGGCAAATCGACCTTGATGAAGCTGATCGCTGGCCAGCTCAAGCCCGACGACGGTGAAGTGCGCGTGCAACAGGGCGTGCGCATCGCACGGCTGGAGCAGGAGGTGCCGCAGGGCACCGCTGGCAGCGTGTTCGACGTAGTAGCCGATGGCCTGGGCGAGCTTGGTCATTGGCTGGCCGAGTTTCATCAACTCAGCCATGCCGAGGTGTTCGACGCCGATGCATTCGGCAAGGTACAGGCCAAGATCGATGCGGCAGAAGGCTGGGCGCTGGATCAGCGCGTCAGCGAGACACTGACCAAGCTGGAACTGGATGGCGATGCGGACTTCGCGCGGCTATCCGGCGGCATGAAGCGTCGCGTGCTGCTGGCGCGCTCGCTGGTGTCCTCGCCGGATGTGCTGCTGCTGGACGAGCCGACCAACCATCTGGATATCGAAGCGATTGATTGGTTGGAATCGTTCCTGAAGAGCTGGAACGGCAGCGTGTTGTTCGTCACCCATGACCGGCGCTTCCTGCGCGCGCTGGCCACCCGCATCGTCGAAATCGATCGCGGTCAGGTCACCAGCTGGCCGGGCGACTGGTCCAATTACGAGCGTCGCCGCGAAGAACGGCTCAATGCGCAGGCACAGGAAAATGCGCGCTTGGACAAGCTGCTGGCGCAGGAAGAAATCTGGATCCGCCAAGGCATCAAGGCGCGGCGTACCCGCGACGAGGGGCGTGTGCGGCGTCTGGAATCGATGCGCAACGAACGTGTGCAGCGCCGCGATCTGACCGGCAACGTGCACATGGAAGTCTCGCAGGGCGAGTCGTCCGGCAAGAAGGTGATCGAGGCCAAAGAAGTCGGCTTCGCGTTCGGAGCGCGCACGATGGTCAAGGATTTCTCGACCATCATCCAGCGCGGCGATCGCATTGGCTTGATTGGCCCAAACGGCAGCGGCAAGACCACCTTGCTCAAGCTGTTGCTGGGCGATCTGCAGGCGCAGCAGGGCGAGATCCGCATCGGCACCAATCTGCAGATCGCCTACTTCGACCAGTACCGTTCCACGTTACGCGAGGATTGGAGTGCGATCGAGAACGTGGCCGAAGGCCGCGATTTCATCGAGATCAACGGCAAGCGCAAGCATGTGCACGCGTATCTGCAGGACTTTCTGTTCACCCCGGAGCGCGCACGCGCGCCGATCACGCGTCTGTCCGGCGGCGAGCGCAATCGCCTGCTGTTGGCGCGTTTGTTTGCGCAGCCTTCCAACCTGCTGGTGATGGACGAACCAACCAACGATCTGGACGTTGAGACGCTGGAGCTGCTGGAAGAATTGCTTGGCGAATACACCGGCACGTTGTTGTTGGTCAGCCATGACCGTGACTTTCTCGACAACGTGGTGACCTCCACGCTGGTGATGGAAGGCGAGGGCCTGGTCGGCGACTACATTGGCGGTTATAGCGATTCGCTACGTCAGCGGCGTACGCCGGCGAGCAATGCGATGGCGGTCGCCAAGGCGTCGGCCACTGCAGTTGCGCCCCCACCTGCTACGGACGCAGCATCTGTGGAGACCGCGCCGAAGCGCAAACTCAGCTACAAGGACGCGCGCGAGCTGGAGCAGTTGCCGGCATTGATCGAAACCCTGGAGCAGCAGGTCGCCGCGTTGACCGAGGCCATGAACGATCCGGCGTTTTATCAGCGCGACAGTACGGCGATGGCCGTCCACGCTGCAGCGTTGGGCGATGCGCAAAAGCAGCTGGATGCGGCATATGCGCGCTGGAGCGCATTGGATAGTTGATGGATTGGCCGGCGCGCGATTGCGTGCCGGTGCGTCGGTATGTGAGATAGCCCACACGCATCGCAACGCGATTGCGATGCGGCTGCCGCTGAGAGATGTGCGTCTGATGGGAAGCAGCGGCGATACGCGCTGGTAGGCGCCGACGGTCCGCAGCGCGGCACCTACCGCTTGATCCCACGATTTCCTTCAGTAGCCGCCATCAATTGCAGGCGCTGGCCGGCGCCACGAACGCAGCGAAGATCAGTCCGCGCGCCGCCCAGGCATTGGCTACTTCATCGAGAATATCCAGCAAGGTGTTGCAGTCCTTTGGCGCAGTGCTTGCCAACGCCTGGGCACCGTCGATCAATAGCGCATAGCCGTGCTGTGATGGCAGCCACGCCAGGTCGCGCAGGGCATCGCTCAGTGCATCCCAGTTGCGACCGAAGCTGGCGGGAAAATCCAGTTGCGTCGCCAGACGCATCAGCAACATGCGCTTGTCACTGCAGGTGGCAAGATCCACACGCAAGATGCGCAAGCCGGCATCGCGGGCCAGCGCCGCCATGATGTTCAGATCATCAGTGTCGGCCTGATACAGCCCGGATTGCTGCGGATCGGACAGATCCAACGCGAAGTCGCCCATGCTCATGGCGCTTGATCCGGGGTCGGGCCTTCGAAGGATTTAAAGCTCGCGTAGTGATCGTCGCTGTAGTACCAGGCGTCGGGTGGGGCGCCGCCGGTGACGATACGGCGTGCGCCGCGATCGAGGCTGCCAGGGGTATCGACGGTGTATTCGCGGTAATAGCCACGCGGGTGCTCGGGTAGGCGATGCTCGCGATTGCCGAATACGCTGCCGTCCTGCGGATGCGGGAACGGACCGCCGCGCTGGATCAACACGATCGTGGCCATCGCTTCGATGGGCAAAAACGCCGGCAAACGCGGAACCTGACGTGCCGGCGTTATCGCAACGATCGGCGCGTTGAGTTGTGGCGCGAACTGTGGCTTAGGCGTTTGCATCGCGCGCATACCCCCTAAGCCGGCGACGAGCAGCACGATCGCAATGATCAGCAGAGCGGGCTTGCGCATGAAGACGATCCGAAAGAATGTGTGCCGTACGGCAAGTATGCCGATGCGCGACTGTGTGGACTTTGAACGCGGCAGGGCGCAGTCACGGTTCACGCCCAAGTAACCGGGGCATGGCGCAAGGTGTGCAGCGAACACGGCACGGCATGCGATGGAATGAAATTTCCCCGCCAATACCCTTGGTAAGCGCCGCCGCAGTCCTTACCATCTACCCCGCAACGCCCGGTCTTTGCCGGGCGGCAAGTCCAGGAGACACGCATGGCCTACACCCTTCCGCAGTTGCCCTACGCCTATGACGCGCTGGAACCGAACATCGATGCGCAGACGATGGAAATCCATCACACCAAGCATCACCAGACTTACATCACCAACGTCAACGCGGCGCTGGAGGGAACGGAGTACGCCGACCTACCGATCGAAGAACTGGTGTCCAAGCTGAAGAGCCTGCCGGAAAACCTGCAGGGTCCGGTGCGCAATAACGGCGGCGGTCACGCCAATCACTCGCTGTTCTGGACCGTGCTTGCACCCACCGGCGGTGGCGAGCCCAAGGGTGAAGTCGCCAAGGCGATCGACAACGACATCGGTGGTTTCGAGAAGTTCAAGGAGGCCTTTACCAAGGCTGCACTCACGCGTTTCGGCTCGGGCTGGGCCTGGTTGAGCGTGACCCCGCACAAGAAGCTGGTGGTGGAAAGCACCGCCAATCAAGACAGCCCGCTGTTCGAAGGCAACACCCCAATCCTGGGCCTGGACGTGTGGGAACATGCCTACTACCTGAATTATCAGAACCGTCGCCCGGAGTACATCGGCGCGTTCTACAACGTTGTCAACTGGGACGAAGTCGAGCGCCGCTATCACGCTGCAATCGCCTGAGTTTTGTAGTGACGCTGTAACGCAAAAAGGCCGGGAGCGATCCCGGCCTTCTTTATTTATGTGGTCTGCTGTGCAGGAGCGACCTTGGTCGCGAGGCAATACCAGCGCTGCGGTGCTGCTTGCCGAATGAAGCCAGGTGGAACGCGTTGCCGATGCCAGCGCGCTGATCGCCTTTGCACCTGACCAACGGCGTGCTCAAATCGAGCGCTGCGTTTGACCCGCAAAGAGCGCTTTCTTACTGAGAGGGAGACAGTGGCTATGCTCACCCAGGGCGCGATCAGAACTTGGCGTCGAACTCGCGGGCGTAGCCGGTGTTGACGATGACCTTTTGCAGCGCGTCGGTGATCTTGATGTTGCCGGCCACGATCTGCTGCGTTTCCGGCCCCATATTGTCCATGCGCGGCGGGGTGGCGCCCTTGTAGTTGCAGACGCGGCCACCGGCCTCGCGCACCAGCAACACACCGGCAGCGATATCCCAGGCTTTGACGCCGGCTTCGAAATAGGCATCGGCGCGGCCACAGGCCACATAGGCCAGGTCCAGCGCAGCTGAACCGGTGCGACGCACGTCTTCGGCCTGCACCAGCAACGCATCGACACACTTCAGCTGCGCGCTGGCACGTGCGCGCTCGTGCGGCGGGAAGCCGGTGTGGACCATTGCGCCTTCCAGATCTTTGCGCTCGGCGATGCGGATGCGGCGGTCGTTGAGCACTGCGCCGCCGCCGCGACTAGCAGTGAACAGCTCGTTGCGCAGCGGGTCGAAGATCACCGCGTCGGTGGGCTCCCCGTTTTCCACCAGCGCGATCGACACGCAGTAGTGCGGGAAGCCGCGCAGATAATTGCTGGTGCCGTCCAACGGATCGATAACCCAGGTGTAGCGACCACTCTTGCCGCCCTGCACGCCGCCTTCTTCGCCGAACACTGCGTACTCGGGGTAACCGCGCTTGAGTTCCTTGATGATGACCTTCTCGGCATCGGCATCGACATCGCTGGCGTAGTCCATGCGGCCTTTCTCCACCACATTAAGTGCGTCGAGCTTGTTGATACCGCGTAACAGCACATTGCCGGCGAGGCGGGCTGCTTTGACCATGACGGTGACGGCGGGTTTCTGCATGGTTAAAGCTCCCGTGAAGGCAGAGTTGGACAATGGCGAAGGTGAAAGAGCGGCACGGCGCGAAAGCCGGTCGCGCAGTTTACCATCTACGACCGAACAGCTTCCCACTCTTCATTCATGTCCGTTAGTCAGCGCATCCGTTTTGTTCTTGTCGGTACCCAGCATCCAGGCAACATCGGCGCTGCCGCGCGCGCGATGAAAACGATGGGTGTTTCGCGATTGGTGTTGGTCGCGCCCGAGCGCGCACTTGACGAAGACGCCTTCCGACGCTCCGCTGGTGCCGAAGACGTACTTGGCGATGCGCCGATCTTCGCCACCTTGGCCGAGGCGGTGGCCGATTGCACGTTGGTGATCGGTTGCACTGCGCGCGCGCGCCGGGTGGCATTGGAAGAGTTGCTGCCGGACGAAGGTGCGCAGCGCGCCTTGGCGAAAGCGGGCGAGCCGGCCGAAGTGGCATTCGTATTCGGTCGCGAGCGCACTGGACTGACCAATGACGAGCTGCAGCTGTGCCATGCGGCAGTGCATATCCCTTCTGACCCACAGTTCAGTTCGCTCAATCTGGCGGCGGCGGTGCAGGTGTTGGCCTACGAAGTGCGGCTGGCGCAATTGGCTGCAGGCGAGGCCGAGTCTGCGCCCGCAGCGCCCAGCGCTGGCCTGCGCGATGGCCCGGCCAGTCATGCGCAACTGGAAGGCATGTTCGGCCAGTTGGGCGAGACCCTGGACGATATCGATTTCCACAAGGGCCGTGCGCCGGAGTCGGCGATGCGCAAATTGCGCCGGCTGCTGCTACGTGCCGAAATGACCGAGCAGGAGGTGCGTCTGATCCGCGGCATCCTGTCCGATGCGCAGCGCATGGCCATGCTCGCCAAGCGAAGCGGAAACTGACGTCTGTCACATCCAAGAATTCGGCCAGGCTGTCGGCTGCTCTAAAGCGTTCTTGGGCGTCGTACAGAGGCCACGACTAACGCGAGATTGCACCCAAGCGCGCTAGCAGGACGGCATGCGCGCTTGCCTATATCGAAAGCGTGTGCAGATTGGTGGCGCGGCATGCGGGCGCGTGCTGACAGCGCGTGTGACAGGCGGCGTTACAGCGGCCGCTTGCCCGTGTCGCCAGGGATTTCGCGTACCAGGCGCGGCACCAAATAACCGGACAAGCGTGTGGCCAGTTCGGTGTGCAAGGCACGCGCATGCGCATCGCCCACTTCGAAATGCGCCACCCCAGCGACTCGGTCTAGTTGATGCAGGTAGTAGGGCAGCACCCCGGCAGCGAAGCTGCGTTCGCTCAGTGCTGCCAGCGCATCTACGTTGTCGTTGACGCCGCGCAACAGCACGGCCTGATTGAGCAACTGCGCGCCGGTCTCGCGCAGGGCGTGCATGGCGGCGTCCACCTCGGCATCGAATTCGTTGGCGTGGTTGGCGTGGACCACGAAGGCTACCGGCCAGGGCAGGGCGCGTAACCAGGCCATCAGCCGCGCATCGACGCGCTCGGGCAGCACGATCGGCACCCGGCTATGGATGCGCAGGCGCTTGAGGTGGGGGATGGCGGCCAGCGCATCGGTGAGTTCGGCCAGCTTGGGCGTAGCCAGCGATAACGGGTCGCCACCGGACAACAGCACTTCGTCGATGCCAGGGTCGGCGGCGATCGCGGCGACCGCCTCGTGCCAGCCGTCGCGCGCGGCGGTTTCCTCGGCATACGGAAAATGGCGGCGGAAGCAGTAGCGACAATGCACCGCGCAGCTGCCGGTGGCGATCAACAGAGCGCGCCCGCGGTATTTCTGGATGACGCCGGCGGCGGTTTTGGCGGCGCTATCGCCCACCGCATCCAGGCCGAAGCCGGGCACCGGCTGCATTTCATCGTCCAGCGGCAGCACCTGGCGCAGCAGTGGGTCGTTGCGGTCGCCGCGGCGCATGCGCGCTACGAACGCACGCGGCACCCGCAGCGGGAACTGGGCAGCGGCGTCGTCGCTAATGCCGGCCGCCACTGCGTCCAGGCCGAGCAGCTCCAGCAGTTCGCGCGGGTCGCGCACGGCGTCGCGCCACTGCTGCTGCCAGCGTGGCTGCTGCAGGGCGGCGGGCGGGGACGGCTGTAAGGCGAGGGGGGCTGCGGTTATCATGTGCGGTCACAAAACCAATGCCCGCCGGTTGCGGCAGGCGCCCCCATTCTAATCCGACCTGCCAGGTCTGTGGCAGGTCGTGGTCTTATCGAGGAGCTGCACCATGGCCACTGTTGGCATGAACGACGTCAAGAACGGCATGAAGATCCTGGTCAATAACGAGCCGGCGGTCATCACCGAGACCGAATACGTCAAGCCGGGCAAGGGCCAGGCCTTCACCCGCATGAAGTACCGCTTCATTAAGTCCGGTCGGGTGGTCGAAATGACCATGAAGGCGACCGACGACGTGGAAGTGGCCGATGTGGTCGACACCGACATGCGCTACCTGTACAGCGATGGCGAGTACTGGCACTTCATGGACCCGGAAACCTTCGAGCAGGTGCAGACCGACAAGGCCGGTATGGGTGGCGCGGACAAGTGGCTGAAGGGCGAAGAAGACTGCATCGTGACGCTATGGAATGGCGCGCCAATCTGGGTGCAGCCGCCGAATTTCGTCGAGCTGAAGATCACCGAGACCGATCCGGGCGTGCGTGGCGATACGTCCGGCGGCGGCGGCAAGCCGGCCACGCTGGAAACCGGCGCGGTGGTGCGTGTGCCGCTGTTCGTCAACCAGGACGAAATTATCAAGGTCGACACCCGCTCTGGCGAATACTCGGCACGCGTCAAGTAAGACGATGCACTCGGGACACCGGCAGCAGAAAGCGTTATGCAGTGCCAGTGTCCTGTTGGTGCTGTGCGGTGCGCTGACAGCGCTGCCGGCGTTTGCACGATCGGCCAACGCTGGGTGCGATGCACCAAGCATCGCAGCGCTCGCGGCTGTCGATGTGTTTGGTGGCGGCGTGAATGTTGCGCCAGTGGATGGCGTGGCGCGTGGGTCCAGTTGTCCGGAAGACGACAGTAGTGCTGCGTTGACGCTGTTGGTTCGGGAGGGCCGCAACTTGCGTCCGCTGCTCCAGCACAACCTCAGCCAGTGGCAGCTGCTGAAAGACGACGTGTGCAGCACTGCAACAGGCAGAATGGTCAGCGAGCACGCCAAGTGGAACCCGTCCGCCGCAGATTATGCTCGCGCTGGCGATGCCGACATCGTGCTGAGCGCGAACAGCGTCACGATCACCATGGACCCGGGAGCGGATTCCACGGTCGAGCAAACACGCCGCGCGCGGCGGGTGGTGCATGACAGCGGTAAACGCTACGCGCCTGTTGCAGGCTCCGACGGCTGGTGGTCGTTCGGCAATTAACCCTAATGGAATCGCTCATGACCAATGCACCAACCGAAACTTGCGACCTGTTGATCGAGGCCGGCTACGTGGTGCCGATCGAGCCGCATGCAGTGGTGCTCGAAGACCACGCGGTTGCGGTCAGTAACGGCGTCATCGTCGCGATCCTGCCGATTGCCCAAGCGCGCGTACGGTTTGCGCCGAAGCAGACGGTCTCGCGTCCGGATGCCGCCTTGATGCCTGGTCTGGTCAACGCGCATACGCACAACCCGATGACACTGCTGCGCGGCATTGCCGACGATTTGCCGCTGATGGTTTGGCTGCAGCAGCACATCTGGTCGGTGGAAGCGGCGGTGATCGGGCCGGAGTTCGTGGCCGACGGCACTACGCTTGCGATCGCCGAAATGCTGCGCGGCGGTACCACCTGCGTCAACGAAAACTACTTCTTCGCCGATGTGCAGGCGGCCGTCTACAAGCAGCATGGTTTCCGTGCGCTGGTTGGTGCGGTGATCATCGATTTCCCCACCGCGTGGGCATCGTCGGACGACGAATACTTCGCACGTGCCGGCGAGCTGCATGATCAATGGCGCGACGATCCGCTGATCAGCACCGCGTTCGCGCCGCATGCGCCTTACACCGTGAACGATGCCAACTTCGAACGTGTGCGCATGCTGGCCGACCAGCTCGACATCCCGGTGCATTTGCACACGCACGAGACAGCGCAGGAAGTGGCCGATTCGGTCAAGCAATACGGGCAGCGCCCACTGGCGCGACTGGATCGGCTGGGTCTGGTCAACGACCGCCTGATCGCGGTGCACATGACCCAGCTTACCGATGCGGAAATCCGTCTGTGCGCCGAGCGCGGCGTCAGCGTGGTGCATTGCCCCGAATCCAACCTCAAGCTGGCGTCCGGTTTTTGCCCGGCTTGCGCGCTTCAACGTGCCGGCGTGAATCTGGCGATCGGCACCGACGGCTGCGCCAGCAACAACGACCTGGACATGTTCAGCGAGAATCGCACTGCTGCGATTCTGGCCAAGGCCGTGGCCAACGATGCGACCGCGCTGGATGCGGCCACCACCTTGCGTGCGGCCACGTTGGGCGGCGCGCGCGCGTTGGGCTTCGGCGACAAGATCGGGTCGATCGAAATCGGCAAACAGGCCGATCTGGTCTGCGTGGATTTGTCCGCATTGGAGACCCAGCCGCTGCATCATGTGTTGTCGCAACTGATCTATTCGGCCGGTCGTCATCAGGTCACCGATGTCTGGATTGCGGGCAACCCCAAGCTGGTGCAACGCGGGTTGGTCGACATGGACACCGCTGCCCTGGTCGCCAATGCGCGGCAGTGGCGCGAGCGTATCCGCACCGTCCGCGCCTGATCGCGCGTCATCGAACTACGGAGCCCTACATGAATCCGCCTACCCAATCGACTTCCAGTAACTTCCGTCAGAGTGAGCTGGACAAATTCGCCGCGCTGGCCAATCGCTGGTGGGATGCCGACGGCCCGCAGAAGCCGCTGCATGCGCTCAATCCGGTGCGTCTGGATTACGTGTCCGCGTGGTCGGAATTGGCCGGTGCGCGCGTGCTTGACGTCGGCTGCGGCGGCGGTTTGCTCAGCGAGTCGATGGCGCGTGTGGGCGCCCAGGTCACCGCGATCGATCTGGCACCGGAACTGGTCAAGGTCGCACGCCTGCACTGCCTGGAATCGGGTGTGCAGGTGGACTATCGCGTGCAGTCGGTGGAAGACCTGTCCATCGAACAGCCGGGCGGTTTCGATGCGGTGACCTGCATGGAGATGCTTGAGCACGTGCCGGACCCGATTGCGATCATCCGTGCCTGTGCCAGCCTGCTCAAGCCGGGCGGGAAGCTGTTCCTGTCCACGCTCAATCGCACCCCGGCTGCATTCGCGCTGGCCGTGGTCGGCGCCGAATACATCGCGCGCTTGCTGCCCAAGGGCACGCATCACTACAAGGATTTCATCAAACCGGCAGAGCTTGCGGCGTGGTTGCGCAGCGCCGAGCTGCGGCTCGAAGACGTCAGCGGCATGGTTTACGAGCCGTGGCGCAACCGCGCGCGGTTGTCGTCGCGGACCGAGGTGAATTATTTGGCCTATGCGGTCAGGCCGTGACGAGTAGGGATCGGGGAGTGGGGGTGTGGGATTGGCAACAGCGAGCGCTTGCTTGATGTGCGCCGAACCCCGACTTCCAGATGGCGGCACGCAACCGTCGAGTGGCGGGGCGGCTGTGAATTTCCCGCAGGCGGTGCTGTTCGATCTGGATGGCACCTTGTTGGACAGTGCGCCGGATATGCTCGCCACAGTCAACGCGATGCTGGACGTGCGTGGGCGTGCGTTGCTTGCGTTGGCGCAGTTGCGCCCGGTGGTATCGAAGGGCGCGCGCGCGATGCTGGCGGTGGCGTTTGCCGAACTTGAGACGGTCGAGCGTGACACGTTGGTGCCGGAATTTCTGCGTCGTTATGAAGCCTTGATCGGCACGCAGTCGTCCTTGTTCGATGGTGTGGAGGAACTGCTGCTACGTTTGGAGCGTGCCGGTTGTGTGTGGGGCATTGTCACCAACAAGCCAGAATACCTGGCGCGGCTGATCCTGCCGCAGCTAGGCTGGGAACAGCGTTGCACGGTGTTGATCGGCGGCGACACCTTGCCCGAGTGTAAGCCGCATCCACTGCCGTTGCTGGCGGCTGCCGAACGCATCGGTGTCGCGCCTGCGCACTGCGTCTACGTTGGCGATGACGAGCGCGACATTCTTGCCGCACGCGCGGCGGCGATGCCATCGGTGGCGGTGTTGTGGGGTTACCGCCTGCACGACGATGAGCCGTCACGCTGGCACGCCGACCTGCTGGTCGAACAACCGCAGGCACTGTGGGACCCCGCAGCATGGCCGCGCAGCTGATTTTCTTTCGTATTTTTCTGGACCCGCCATGAGCCAATCCAGCGCCCTCGACAGTTTTCTCGACAAGTGGCGAACCCGCTGGCCGGAATGGTTGATTGCTGAGCCTTTCGTTCCCGAATCGCAGCGACGCGCGGCCGCCGCCTGGTTCGCATTGCTGCAGGAATGGGAGGACATCATGAACATCGCCGGCGACTCGTTGCCGGCCGATGCCAAGTTGGCGTGGTGGCAGCAGGAATTGCGCGATTGGTCGAGTCAGCGCTCGCGTCATCCGTTGGGGCGTGTGCTGGAACCAGTGCGTGCGCCGTGGGTGCAATTAGCCGACACCTTGCCGGCAATACAGGCCGCACGCGTGCAGCCGGAATCGCTGCAGCATGCCTTGGATACATTGAGCGCATTTACCGACGCTGTGGTTGCAGTGGAAGCGGTGATGTTTGCGCGCATGCAGCCTGGCGACGCCACGGCGGTTGCGGTGCAGTGGCTGGACGCCCGCCAGCGCGTGGCCGGCGAGAGCGCCGCGCCCGGTAGCGTCACCACGATCGCATGGCGCATGCAGTTGCTGCGCGCCTGGCCGCGCAAACCTGCGTTGGCGCGGCCGCACCGGATGT
The DNA here is from genome assembly GCF_900183975.1 of Xanthomonas fragariae. NCBI lineage: Bacteria > Pseudomonadati > Pseudomonadota > Gammaproteobacteria > Lysobacterales > Lysobacteraceae > Xanthomonas > Xanthomonas fragariae. The sequence goes on along the minus strand of NZ_LT853882.1, from coordinate 2,712,173 downwards.
GGTCGCGGTTGGCGCGGCTGCGCCTGCAGCGCGAGCTTGCCGGCAAGGCAGCGTATCCACCGCCGGTGCAGCAGTTGTGGCATAGCTGGCGTGCTGCCAGCGGCGCGGACTGAGAGCGGCGGATCTGCGCCTTGGCTGCAGGGCCCTTGCCCGCCCACCATCGCGGGACACGCCTTGAACCCGTCCATTGAGGCTCTTATGCGGTATCCATGCCGCATAAGGTCCCGCGACGGTGAGCGGGCAAGGACCCGTCGAGATGGTCGGTGTGCATGGCTTTCAGTAAAGCAGCCAGCACACTGTCTGGTGCGGTGAGGGCGCCGCGCCCTCGATCAGCTAAGTTTTGGTGCATGCATGCATGCTTGCTGGCAGTGCACGCGCTGCGGGGGGCAGCAGCGTTAGATCGGTTTTGTCGACCATTCTGGATATGTGGATTGCTGCGATCGTCTGATCGCAGCATCGCTGCCGCTCCGCGCAAGATCAGATCGGCGAATCCGGCAATACCGAGTGGTAGGCAATGAACGCGTCATTGCACTGCAGTGGCGTGCCTGGCCCGGGCTTGCCTTGCAGTTGCACATCGTTGGGCACCGATTCGGACAACTGATCGAAAAAGCTTACCGGGCCGCCCTTGAAGGTGAAATGGATTGCGCCAGGGTTGCTGGCCGGCCCGCCGAAGTGCGGTTGTGCGAACGCGATCGGCCCACCCTCCAGCACCACGTTGTCCAGCGAGAGGGTGATCGGCAAGGTGGTGGTCGCGTCGCGGTACCCATAGAAGCTCAGCTCACCGCCGCCAAACGCCTTGGAACCCAGCGAATGCACATTGGTCAGCGCAATGCCGCTGAAACTCGGCAGTTTGTTGCGCACCGCCGCGTTGGCATAGTTGGCGTCGAACACCAACGGCCTGGCAACCCCGCGCATGCAGACGTTTTCGAAGCTGATGTCGTACACCTGGCCGCCGCGCGTGCCGTCGGATTTGATACGCAGGCCGTTGGCAGAATACGGGTCTCTCGCGACATCATTCGCGTCGAAACCATCGATGCTCAAGCCGCGCACGGCGATATGGCGCATGCCTGCATCGGTTTCGCTACCCAGCGAAAAACCGTGCGTGTAATAGAACTGGTTATAGGCGAACAGCATGTTTTCCGCGGCGATGCTGCGTTTGTTGCTGGCATGCGCCTTGATCGCCACACCGTCATCGCCGGTGCCGATGTAGGAGTACGCCAGCAACACCTTCTTCGACTGGCCGGGGTCGAAGCCATCGGTATTCTTGGCCGTTTCGGGCGTGAAGCAGGTAGCGTGCGCAGTGACGTCGGGCGTAGTGCCGGCCGGGCAGCGATAACCGGGACGCGAGTAGACCAGGCTGGGCGCCAGAATCTTGATGCCCCACGCGGTCAGGCCGACCACGTTGTCGGTGGCGACGTGGAAATTGGGCGAGTTTTCCAGGGTGATGTCGTACAGGGTGAAGTCTGTGCTGTCGTCGATCTGCAGCAGCCGCGGGACGTGCTGGCTCAGTCCCTTGGTGACATTGAGATAGGCCAGATCCCACCAGCTGGCGGTGCCGGCATTGGGGCCGGCGGTGAGCGTGCTGCCGCCGCGGCCGTCGATTTTGCCGGCACCGACAAGCGCGCTGTTGGCGGTATCGGCGACGTGGATCAGCGGGTTGCAGGACTTGGCCTTGTCGCTGGTCGCGGTGCCGCAGGTGCCCAGCCCGTTGTCGTAGTCCTGCGGATTGCGCGAGCCGAACAAGGTGACGCCGCGGTCGATCCACAGCGTGACCTTGCTCTTGATCGTCAGCGGGCCGCTCAGGAAGCCGGACTCGCCGGCATCGCCGGGCACCAGGCGCACCGCGCTGCCGGCTGGGCAATCATCGATGGCCGCCTGCAAACGCGCCGTGTCGCGCTTGGACTGTGTTGGATCGCTGTCGAGCGCATCCAGCGAGCCGGCAACCGGCACCAGCGCGGCCCTGAGCGTTGCGCAGACCTGCGTCGGCAATGTGGGCTGCTGGATCACGCCCCAACTGGTGGAGATGCCATGCGCGGTATCGGCCACGTCCTGTGCATGCGGACGCGCCGCACCGGCCTGGAAGGTGGATAGACCGAGCAGGGCGAGCGTCAAGGGAGCGATAGCCGGAAAAGCGGACGGGGATTGCACAGTGGACTACTCCAGTGGCGTGAAGCGCGAGGTGGGGATGAACCAGGTCTGCAGACGACATGTGTTGCGGTTGCGTTACCGCAGCAGCGATCAGACGTTGCCGATCCGCATGTCATCTCGGCGCCGGTGATGTTGGTCGGTGGCAATGGATGCGCAAGGGTATTGCGTTACGCCAGGGAGCATGTCCGGATGGGCGAATCCAGCGCCGCATCGCCGAAGAGGGAATATTCACATCACGCGGTTGCCAACAGGGGTTCATTGCCAAGTGATGCAGTGAATCAATGGCGCTGCTGGCGCCGGTATTGCCGTGCTCATAGAAACGGTTTGGCGAAATTGCCAGACGTACCGGAGCTTGGGACAAAACGGTTACGGATGAGACGTGGCAGGAATTCGCGAAAAATAGCGAAAGTGTGATGGCTGGGTTGTCAATATGGAATTTTTCAAGGATTCCTGCGGCCCCCTCGGGTACCTAGTTAATTCCTGGAGAAATCGCATTTAGTGCGGCCCCGCGTTGGACCGCACGATGCCTGGGACTCTTGCCGCATCGTCAGGCTCGTAGCTGTATTTCACCGGCGCGTTATTGAAGGTTGAGCCGGTCGCCGAATCGCCTGTGGTTGAGTCATACACGTTTTTCTTCTCATGAAAATTGTATATGTCACCGCTTGATTCCAGTCGAATATGGTTGCTGACATTGGTTTTGTAAAAATAGTTTGATTCGGAAAAAACGATGCTGCCGCTACCTATCTGCAAAGCGTTGTACTGCTGCTTTCCATAGCGTTGACCATCTGCGGCGGTGCGGGTACCATTCGGTAAGGTGCTATTGTCAAAGTAATTATTGTAGGCATGGGCCCAGCCGCGTAGTAGTGGACGCCCGGCCAGATTGGGGCCAAACCAGTTGTGGTGCAACGTCACGTGCAGCTTGTTGTCACCATATATGTATGAATCGTTCTTGTTGTAACCAACAAGGATTGCCAAGCGCTCGTTTGCGAGGTCATGATAACCCTTGTCAACCCAGCTCCATACCGGATCCGGTTTCATATTGACCCAGCTGTTGCTGAAGTAGAAATGATTATACGACACCGTGATGTAATCAGATGACATGCTGATTGATAAAAGATCATCGCTCATGTCGTAGAAAGTACAGTGGTCTATCCAAGCATTGGATACACGCCGCAATGATACTCCAAGGTAGTTGATGCCAATGTTGTTGGAAGTTCCTTCGACTTGGTTAGGCAAGGCTTGTAAGTCGCCGATATTGCCAGCGAATGATATGTTCCTGATGACCACGTTTTGAATTTTTGTCCCGGCGGGTAGCATTTCGCCGCTAAATTTTAATTGGATATTCTGCAAGGCCGCTCCACCGCCTGTAGCACCCTCTATTGTTATGTTGTTCCAATCGGTGCTAGAAAAATTCAGGGTGGTCAACTTTGGGCCACCGTAGATCTTTCCATGGATGACGATATGATGCTTTTTAGCATTGAATGCCGCTTGCAGCTCTGCAAGCGTTGTCACTGTGGTCGTAGTTTCGCCAGATACAGACGCAGAAGAAAAACCTCCGGTTCCAGCCTTGGCGACACAGATCTGTGCGAAAAAAATAGCAAGAAACAGCGAGATATTAGAGAAATGCAAATACGGACCTTTACTGATACGTGACCAAGCTTGGCTGCAGCTTGCATGCTGTTCTATTAAATCGAACAGCATGCAGATGTTCCAAGAATAACGACCGGTTATCGAGCAAGTAAGAAATTATACGTCGCAGCGATTTGCATGCCTAGTTGATGGCCGCTGCCGTCTGATACAGGTTACCGATTGCTGACGTCCACTGAGGACCGAACGAGGCGTGGGTGAATTGCTTATAGGCAAATGAGGTCATGCCAACTTCGACGTCCTGCACGGTATCCTCGTTGAGCGAAACCCAAGGTGAGCCGCTGACACCGCTGCGTGCATCCCACTCCAGGCCCTCAATGGCATAGTCCTTGTTCATCCATGGGTTCGGCTCTGCGGTGCTGGTCAAGCTGACCGGCGTGTTCGGATTTGCACCAGGGTCGGTGCTGTAGCCAGTTACCTGATATTCGTTGTCGTCCTCCTGACCGATAAAGCGAACGCCAGACGCCCCGACAGTATTCGACAAAGTGGCGCCGGACGGCTTCATTGCCACGGGGGCCTGCACTTGAAAGAACGCAGTATCGTAGTCGACGGCTCGCCCTACGACCCAGCGATTATCGGCGGTGATGGTCGTCGCAGGCCAAACACCGTAGGGGGCGGTACCGTTGTAGGCTGGCGCGAACGCCAAGTGCGACACGAACTTACCTGTTAGGGCAGAGACGCATCGCCCGGAAGTGGCTACCACGTTACCGGAGTCTGAGACGACCGCGTTGCCAGTGCAGCGCTGGTCTACGCCGTTCGCCCGGAAGAAGACCACGCCCAGATGAGCTGCGGGGGGGAATCCTGGAGCTGGCACGGACGGATCCGTCTTCGGGGTCGGCACCGCTCCTTTCACTACCTTCAACCCGGCAGCCGGGGTTTCATCGCGCACCAATGCCGAATCCTGCAACTCTGGCGGGTCGCCGTCAACCGGGTTGTCATCCACGAATGATGCGGAAACCGCAGCTTGCATCCGTGCGAGTGTCCAGTAGGAAGCACTCGCATCTCGCTGAGCAGTCGGGACGACATACTGCACGATGGTGCTAGGGGGGAGGCTGATTGAGTTGGTGCTTGCAGACACGTCGCTGATCGCTAGGATGGTGAGAATTGCGCAGGACGCGCGAAGGGATGTGGTTTTTGGAAAATGTACCATGGTGCTTTTAACCTATATGTTTTGCCTAGAGTTGAGTGCCCCAGGCGGATTAATTTAATTTATAATATATAAATATATAAAGACAAAGCGCAGCTGTGCCCGTGTTTATGGCAGATTTTCCCTTCCGCTATCATCAGTGCTACTCAGGTTTTTCTCGAGTGCAAACGTGCTGACTCAGCAGCATGGGTTCTATCCTAACCCTGACCGGTTAATTTTATTTGTTTCGTTGCGAATGCAATCGTGCGAATGCGAAGGATGTTCAACCCACATCTTCTGCCCGGGCATGCACCGACCGAATGAATGGTGGCATTGTCGAACACGCCCACGCCCATCCCGAAGATGAAGTCGACATCGCCCTTGATGGTACTGTTCTTGAAGTAGGTGCGAATCACCGCGGCGGCATTGGTCGCGCTGATCAGCAAGGGCAAGGCGCCCTGATTGCCGGTCACCAGCGCATCTTCGAAACTGGCCTGGTCGCCAGGTGCCGCCAGCGCCATAGCGGCCTGATTTTCGTCCTCGTAAGTGCCTTCGACATAATGGTTTTGCACGCGCAGGTGACGCGCCTGGACACCGGCTGCGCGTATGGTCAGTGTCGCGCCGTTGGATGTGCCGACTGTGGTTGCTGCTGCATTGCTGCGCAGGGGGACTTACCGTGCCGGCTGACTTGGGCGTCGGGTTGGCGTTGTTGAAGTGGGAAGACGGTGTCGATGGTGTAAGTGCCCAAGCCCAGTCGCGTTGCCGTCATGCGCAGGCAGGAGTGCGCATCGTCACATGCCGTGGGCAGGGAGACTTCCAGACTGAGTCACCCGCGTAGACACGCGCATGTGAGATAGCGAGATGGCAGATCCCAAAGAGCTGCAGGAAAAATTCTGGAAAGCCTTGAAATCCGATCGCACCGTGATGCTGGGCTTGGATGGCGTGGAAGATGGGCATGCACGCCCGATGACCGCGCAGATCGAAGGCGATAGCGGTGGTCCGATCTGGTTCTTCACCTCCAAGGACAATGCGCTGATTTCCATGCTGGGCCAGGGCCGCCGCGTCATTGGCGCCTTCAGCAGCAAGGGGCACGACCTGTTCGCCAGCATCAGCGGCTCGTTGCGCGAAGACACCGATCCGGCGGTGGTCGAGCGTCTGTGGAACCCACATGTCGCTGCCTGGTACGAAGGCGGCAAGGACGATGCCAAGTTGGCGCTGCTGCGCCTGGATACCGATCACGCGCAGATCTGGCGCAATGGATCCAGCCTGCTGGCCGGCATCAAGGTGTTGTTCGGCGTGGACCCGAAGAAGGATTATCAAGACAAGGTGGCGAACGTCCCGCTGCGCTGACGCCTTTCGCACGCGTGACCGTCAAGGTCGCGTGTGCGTGCTGCGTCGACCAGCGCCATCGCGGCAGCAGTGGTCTACGCGTTGCCAATGGCCAATTCTTTGATCGCGAAATGGATGCGGTCGCGCCTTACTGCACGCCTGTTATTTCGCTTTTATCAGTGGATGCTGGAGAAAGACCGCGCCGCGCGTTCTAGGGAAGGTCTGAACAACGCACCAGACCTCTAAAATTCGAGCCTGCTGCGTGCCAATAGCGCACAGAGTTGATGCGTACGATACGATTTCTACGGTTTCTTGCGGCGTTGGCTGGCGCCAGACAGCATTATCCCCTGGCCGGCAGCAACTGCCGGCGCACCATCCACAGATTGGATAGTGCGAACAGGGTCAGCACATGCGCGGTGTTCTTGGTCAAGCCGCGATAGCGGACCTTGGTGTAGCCAAACTGGCGTTTGATCACGCGGAATGGATGCTCCACCTTCGCACGCACACTTGCTTTGAAGTATTCCCAACGTTCTTCCTGGCGGCGCTCGCGTTTGTTGCCAATGGCTTGAATCGTCGAACGCTTGGCGGTAATGAAAAAACCAGCCTTGCAGGTCTGCAGTTCTTCGCGTTTGTCCGCACCGGTGTAGCCGCTGTCGCCGAACACACTGTCTTCTTTGCCGTGCAGCAATGCGTGGGTCACCGTGACATCGGCCACATTGGCAGCCGTACAACGGACGTAGTGCACCAGCCCGGAAAACTCATCCACGCCGATGTGTGCCTTCATCCCGAAATACCACTGATTGCCTTTCTTGGTCTGATGCATTTCAGGGTCGCGCGCGCGGTCGGTGTTCTTGGTCGAACTGGGCGCAGCGATCAGGGTTGCATCGACGATCGTGCCGGACCGCAGGCTCTGACCCTTGCGCACCAGATCCGCGTTGACGGCCTCCAGCATCCGCGCTGCAAGGCCATGGGTTTCCAGCAAGCGGCGAAAGTTGAGAATCGTGGTCTCGTCGGGAACATTGTCCAAACCGCCGAGCCGGGCAAAACGGCGCAAGGTCCGGATCTCGTGCAACGCTTCTTCCATCGCCGGATCGCTCAACGCATACCACTGCTGCAGCAAATGAATCCGCAACATCGTCGCCAGTGCGTACGGCTGTCGACCAGGCCGCCCCGACACCGGATAGTGCGGCGCGATCAGTCCGAGCAAATGCCTCCACGGAACCACCTGCTCCATCTCGGCCAGGAAGATCTCGCGGCGAGTCTGCTTGCGCTTGCCCAAACCTTCAGCGTCACCGAACGTCAGTTGCATGGATGACTCCTCAACGTAGGTGTGTAGTGTCGCGCATTTGAAGTGCGTTGTTCAGAGGTTCCCTAGGTCATCAGCAACAGTTGCATAAGTTGCGGCCGTAGCACGCTGGCGAGGTCGAGGTGTTCTTCTGTTCGCATGATTTCTCAACGAGACCGCACCCCAGTGAACATGCAGCCGCGACGTTGAATCGCGCTACCACACGCCAGCTACCCGGCAAACCGACTACTTACCGCGCTCAAGCACCAACAACGGATCGATCCGCACGTCGAACCAGTTCATTCCCCAATGCAGATGCGGCCCGGTCGCGCGTCCGGTCGCCCCCACAGCGGCAATGATCTGGCCTTGCTCGACCCGGTCGCCCACCTTCACGTCGATGCGTGACAGGTGCAGGAAGTTGGAACTGACGCCGAAGCCATGATCCAGCAACACAGTGCCGCCGGTTAGATACAGATCCGGCGCTGCAAAGGTGACGACACCGGCTGCCGGTGCCTTCACCGGCGTGCCGGTCGGCACTGCGATGTCCATGCCCGAATGGCCGGCGCCGGACTGGCCGTTGTACACGCGCGCATTGCCGAAGCGACCGCTGATACGGCCCTGCACCGGCCAGACGAACGCCTGGGCGAAATCGGTGCGCGCATCGTCGCGGTCGCGCGCGGCAGTCACCTGCGCCTGCTCGTGTTTGATCCGCTCGGCGATCGCAGCAGGTGGGTTGACTGTCTTGGGTGGCACGCCGTTGACGCGTTCCACTGGCCAATCGCGTGGTATCACCGCAATGCTGGCGGTTTCCTTGCCGCCGTCGGGTCGGGTGATCTGCACCTGCAGCGGGCCGGTGGCGTCGCGGCCGATGCCAAACACCACCCTGCCATAGCCGCTCACACGCAAGGTGTGGCCGGCGTATTGCACACGGCTACCGGCTGGCACCTTGCCGATCACCAGCGCGCCTTGCGACGCGCTTTGCGGAAACGCCACCTCAGCAGCGATGGCAGGCTGCGCAGCGGCGCTTCCAGTAGTGAACGAGACCGGTCCCAGCACAAGCCAAGCGCCAAACAGGGCTGCGCGCATTAGCGGTCGAAGGTCAGGCGCTGGCCGGCAGCGCTGCCGACCAACTGCTCGCCGTCCCATACCTGCTGACCATTGACCCAGGTTGCGGCGATGCGCGAGCGGAACGTCGTGCCTTCGAACGGCGACCAGCCGCACTTGGACAGCACCTGCTCGCGCTTCAAGGTGAACGGGGTGTTGTCGATCATTACCAGGTCCGCGAAGTAGCCTTCGCGCAGAAAACCGCGCTCTTCCACATCGAACAGCTGCGCCGGCGCATGCGCGAACTTCTGCACGATGCGGGTGATCGGCAGCTTGCCCTCGTGCACCAGCTCCAGCGCGGCAACCAGTGCGTATTGCACCAACGGCAAGCCGGATGGAGCCTGCGCGTAGGGCTTGTGCTTTTCTTCCCACGTATGCGGGGCGTGGTCGGTGGCGAGCACGTCGATGACGTCTTCGGCTAACGCCTCGATCAGCGCCAGACGGTCGCCGGCGTCCTTGATCGCGGGATTGCACTTGATCAGGTTGCCCAGTCGCGCGTAATCGCTGCGGTCAAAGCGCAGGAAGTGGATGCAGGTTTCGGCGGTGATGCGCTTGCGCACCTTGCCATTGGCATCAACCAGCGGGCCGGATTCGAATAGCGCCAGTTCGTCGACAGTGGAGATGTGCAGCACGTGCAGGCGGGTGTTGTGCTTGCGCGCCAGCGACACCGCCAGTTGTGAGGACTTCAGGCACGCTTGCCGCGAGCGGATGTCCGGATGCATCTGCGGGGTCAGCGCATCGCCGTACTTTTTCTTGTATTCGGCTAACGTCGCGTCGATGGTCGGAGTATCTTCGCAGTGCGTGATGATCGGCGTGGGCGCGTCGCGGAAGATCGCGTCCAGCGTCTCGGGGTTGTCGACCAGCATGTTGCCGGTGGAGGCGCCCATGAACACCTTGATGCCCGGCGCGGTCTTCGGATCCAGCGTCTGGATCGCGGCCAGGTTGTCGTTGCTGGCGCCCATGTAGAAGCCGTAGTTGGCCCAGGCGCGCCCGGCGGCGGCGTCGTACTTGGCCTGCAGCGCGGCCGCATCCAGGGTGGGCGGATTGGTGTTGGGCATGTCCATGAAGCTGGTCAGGCCACCGGCCACGGCAGCGCCGGATTCGGTCGCGATGTCGCCCTTGTGGGTCAGGCCCGGCTCGCGGAAATGCACCTGGTCGTCGATCATGCCCGGCAGCACCCAGCGCCCGGCCGCGTCTACGACGGTATCGCCTGGAGCCGGGGGGATCGTGCTATCGATCTTGGCGATGCGGCCACCCTCGATCAGGAGATCGGCGTCGAACTCCTTGCCTTCATTGACCAGGCGGGCGTTGACGATGATGGTACGGCTCATGGATGGTGTCCTTTGCAGCGACAGGAAGAAGACGGGGGCGGGGAAGCGGACGGGGGCGCTTCGGGCACCGGATCGAACCCGCCCGGATGGAAGGGGTGGCAACGCCCGAGCCTGCGTGCGGCAAGCCAGCCGCCGCATAGCGGGCCGAAGCGGCCGATCGCGGTCATCGCATACTCCGAGCAGCTGGGCGCAAAACGGCAGCGCGGCCCGAGCAGGGGGCTGATGAACAACTTGTAGAAGCGCAGCAGCGCGATGAGTAGACGGCCGATCACTTGCCAATGATATTCCACTTGCACTAATAGGTGGTTGCCGGGGGTCCGTGGGGTACGCTATAAAGACCCCTGCTTTCCCGGGCCCCGGGAGAACTAAGGATGAGCGTTTCGTGGCTGGAAAAAAACCTGCAAAAAAGGCCGTAGAGGCCGCCAAGAAGTCCGCCAAACCCGTTGCGAAGAAGCCAGCGGAGCGCGCCGCTGCAACACCGGCTGCCAAGCAGGCGACGGCGGCCACCAAGCAACCGTCTGCAAAGAAGGCAGCTGCGACGAAGACCGCCGTCAAGCCGGCGCCGGCCTCCAAGAGCACCGCGTCTAAGCCCGCACCCCCCAAGCCAGTGAAACCCGTCGCCAAGAGCGCTGCCAAGCCGGCGGCAAACAAGGCAGCTCCGGCTGCCGCCCAACCGGCCGAAACGCCGGCGGCGCCCAAGTCCGTACCGAAGCCGGTCGCCAGGCCCGCTCCGGCCAAGTCAGTCCCGGTCAAGGCTGAAAAGCCCGCGCCCGCACCGGCCCCGAAGGCCGTCCCTGCGAAGCCGGCAAAGCCTGCGACCCCGTCACTTAAGAATCCCGTGCCCGTTTCGAAATCTTCAGCTAAAACACCAACCAAAACCGAAGCCCCCGCCAAGCCTGCCGCGCCCCGTCCGGTCGGCAAGGTGGCTGTGGCTGTGACCTCGAAACCGTCCGGCCCGACCCCAAAAACCAAGTACAGGGTGGTCGAGTACAAGACCGACGAAGCAACCGGTCGCCCGATCCTGCCGCAGGGCTACAAGCCTGCTGCGGATGAGGAGTACATGAGCAAGTTGCAGCAGGAGTATTTCCGGCAGCGCCTGCAGCGTTGGCGCAACGAGATGGTCGAGGAGTCCAAGCAGACCATCGAGAACCTGCGCGAAGAAGTGCGCGACATCGGCGACGAAGCGGAGCGTGCCACCCGCGAGACCGAGAACTCGCTGGAACTGCGTGCCCGCGACCGTGCACGCAAGCTGATCTCCAAGATCGACAGCACGCTCAAGCGCCTGGAAGACGGCGATTACGGCTATTGCGTGGACACCGGCGAAGAGATCGGCCTGGACCGGCTGGAAGCGCGTCTGACCGCTGAGCGTACTATCGACGCGCAAGAGCGTTGGGAGCACCTGCAGAAGCAGCAGGGCGACTGATCTTTCAGCAGCTGCCTAACCGCAGTTATCGAATAAAAACCCCCGCTTTGCGCGGGGTTTTTTATGGGTCATTCATTGCGCTGGAGTATGGTCTGTTGGCCAACACTCACTGCAAGTCGCGCAGATCCAGCTTGCGCAAGCGCGGCGCCCTCCATGCAGTGAATGCCACCACGCCCAGGGTGACGCAGCCGCCGATCACAACCGCTGGCACCAAGCCGACCAAGCGCGCCATCACGCCGTCATAGAAAGCGCCCAGCTCATTGGAGGAGCCGATGAAAATGCCGTTGATCGATGAGACCCGGCCACGCATCGCGTCCGGCGTAGCAAGCTGCAGGATGGTCTGACGCACCACGACTGACACACCGTCGCACATGCCGTAAACCAGCAAAATTGCCCCCGACAACCAGAAGTGCCGCGACAGCCCGAACGCGATCGTGCACAGTCCGAAGCCGGCCACCGACAACATCAGGATGCGCCCGGCATTGCGCTGCAGCGGGTGCCGCGACAGCCACACGCCCACCACGATCGAGCCCAGCGCCGGTGCGCCGCGCAGGATGCCCAGGCCTTCCGGGCCGTAGTGCAGGATGTCGTGGATGAAGGCGGGCAGCATCGACACCGCGCCGCCCAACAACACCGAAAACATGTCCAGCGCCATGGCGCCCAACATGATCTGGTTGGACAGCACGAACTGTGCACCTTCGGCGATGCTGCTGAAGATCGGCGCGCGTGGGCCTTTTTTGACCGGCTCGCTGACGCGCAACACCGCCAAGGCCAGAATCGCTACCAACGCCACGCTTGCGGCAACGCCGTAGGCCAGGCCTTTACCTCCCCAGCCGACCAGCACACCGCCCAGCGCCGGGCCGATCACCATGCCGGCCTGGAAGGTGACGCTGCCGATGCTGGCGCCGCGTGCGAATGCCTCGCGCGGCAGCGCACGCGCAAACAATGCGTTGTAAACCGGCGACAGAAATGAGCGTGCTGCACCGGTCAGTGCGATGGCCGCGTAGATCGGCCACACGCCTTGCATGGATAGCCAGCCGAGCGTGATCGCCAATAGCAGTAGCGCGGTGGCGACCAATCCCAGCACCGCGATCGTGCCCAGACGTCTGAGTGGCAGGTGATCGACCAGGTAGCCCGCAAACGGCGCGATGCAGAAGAACGGCAGTATCTCCGCCAGCCCGATCAGCCCGAGCGAGAGCGGGTTGCGGGTGATCTCGTAGATATGCCAACCGACCGTCACCGCAACGATCTGATACGACAGCATTGCCGCCACGCGATACAGCAGCACCAGGACGAAGCCCGGATAGGCGAACAGGGTGCGCAGCGAGGCGGCGGGCTTCATCGGCGGGCTCACTGCTGCGCGCGCGCGGTGTCGCGAATGAAGGCCAGCATCGCGGCCACGCCATTGCTGCGGGTCGGCGACAGATGCTTGGCCAATCCAATCCCGGCGATGTAGTCCGGCTCGGTGGCCAGGATCTCCTGCGCGCTACGCCCGGAATACACGCGCAATGCGAGATAGATCAGCCCGGAGACGATTGTCGAATCGCTGACAGCATGGAAGTCCAGGCGCTCGGCATTGCCTTCCGGCACGATCCACACCATCGACTGGCAACCATACAAACGATGTTCTTCGGTCTTCCACTGTTCGGGGAACGCTGGCAGCTTGCGGCCCAGATCGATCAGATACTGATAGCGCTCGGACCAGTCGCCAAAGAAAGAGAATTCTTCGGCAATGGTGGCCTGCGCTTCGACGGCAGTGGATTCGAGCGGGAAAGGGGAGTTGGTCATTAAAAAATCCAGAATCATTCGGTGATAGCCCCTCACCCTGCGGGGAAGGGGGTGCGCGGCGATCGACCTGAGGCGCTCGCAGTTAAATGAACGCGTCGCCACGCGCACGTGTGATGAAGGGTGGAGGCTACTGGTGGTTTGCCTCCGCTGGCGCGTGGCGACGCGTTTGCCATGACCGACGATCGATTATGTCCGAGGCGCACGCTCATCCGGCGCTACGCGCCACTTTCTTCCGATGGGAGAACACAGGGTCATGCGCGTTTCCAGCGCACGCCTTGCGCGGTGTCTTCGAGCACGATGCCTTCGTCGGCGAGTTGTTCGCGGATGGCGTCGGCGCGGGCGAAATCTTTGGCTTTTTTCGCGGCTGTTCGTTCGGAAATTTTTTCCTCAACGTAGTCATCGAAGGACTGTCGCTTCCCGCCCGTGGGCGCCAAGCCCACTGTGACAGCACCAGAAACACCAGGGCCTCGCTGGAACCATGCTGAAGGCTCCTGCCGCAGTAGCCCAAGCGTCAACCCGGCTCCGAGCAGCTCCGCTTTCATTCGCGCCCTGTCGGGAATTTCCGTGGCCTTGCGCGCCTCAGTGGCGATGCGCGCCACTTCGGCTAGCGCTTGCGGTGTGTTGAGGTCATCGTCCAGTGCGGCCTCGACTGCCGCCGGAATCGTGGCGGTGGCCGGCACGTCCTGCAGATCACGCAACGTGCCATACAATCGGTCCAGCGTGTTCTTGGCCTGCTCGATCAATCCATCCGACCAATCCAGCGGCTGCCGGTAATGCGCGCTCAACAACGCGTAGCGCAGCGCCTCTGGCGGATGCTTGGCGATCAGGTCGTGCACGGTTTCGATGTTGCCCAGCGACTTGCTCATCTTGGCGCCGCTGAAATTGAGCATGCCGTTGTGCAGCCAGAACCGCGCAAAGGTGGCGCCGCCATGCGCACACTCGCTCTGCGCGATCTCGTTCTCGTGGTGCGGGAACTGCAGGTCCACGCCGCCTGCATGGATGTCGATGGTCGGGCCCAGATGCGCCGCGGCCATTGCCGAGCATTCGATATGCCAGCCTGGGCGGCCGCGCGCCCATGGCGAGTCCCAGCCAGGCAGGTCGTCGCTGGAGGGCTTCCACAGCACGAAGTCGCCGGGTTCGCGCTTGTATGGCGCTACATCGACGCGCGCCCCTGCCAGCATTTCGTCCGGATCGCGGTGCGACAGCTTGCCGTAACCGTCGAAGCTTGCCACCGCAAACAGCACATGGCCTTCGGCGGCGTAGGCATGCCCATTGGCGATCAATTGCTCGATCATCGCCACGATCTGCGGGATATGCGCAGTGGCTTCCGGCTCGATGTCCGGCGGCACCACGCCGAGCGCGGCCATGTCCTGCCGATAGATCGCGGCGAAGCGATTGGTGATGGTCGAGATCGGCACGCCCTGCGCCTGTGCGGCGGCGTTGATCTTGTCGTCCACGTCGGTGATGTTGCGCGCATAGCGCAGCGTGCCGTAACGGCGCCGCAGCAGCGCGGCCAGCACGTCGAACACCACCGGGCCGCGTGCGTTGCCGATGTGCGCATAGTTGTAGACCGTGGGGCCGCACACATACAGCGTGGGGCTGGACGGATCGAGCGGCGCGAACGGCTCGACCCGCCGCGTCAGGGTGTTGTGCAGGCGCAGGCTCATCGGCATCTGAAAAAAGGTAACCGCGCGATTCTAGCCCGTTGCGGCCGGATGGCGAACTCGCAGCCACGCAAGGCAACCGGATGGGTTGCGTTCAGCCCAGGTGATCGCAAGCTCCATAGACTCACGTATTGCCTTGCTGCGCCCTCCTGCTACTGATGCGACCTTCTCCGTTCTTCATGCTGCTGTGTGTGTTTGCCTGGCAAGCAGTCTCGGTGCACGCGGCAGAGCCGGACCCCAAAAATCGGGTCGTGGTGATCGAGAACGTGAAGCTGGACTACGCGCAGGTGCTTAACGTGGAGCCGGTCTACCAGACCTTGCGTGCGACGCGTATCGAAGAACAGTGCCAGGCCGAGCAGGTTGCGTCGGTAGCCGCCGCTTCAGCCGAAGACGAAGGCCGCATCAACCGCGTGGTGGATTCGGTCAAGGAGGTGTTCTCGCGGCGCCCCGAGCCGGCTGCCGCAGTGGCGGTGCCGCCGACCAGCACCCGCCGCAACTGCCGGGTAGTGGAAGTGCCACGCGAGTTCCGGCGCCCGATCGCCTTTGACGTGGACTACGTTTACAAGGGCACCAAATACCGCTCGCGGTTGCCGGAAGATCCGGGTAACCGGTTGCGCATCCGGGTTTCGGTGACCCCGTACATTCCCGATGCCATCGTCGCGCCGCCGCGATGACTTGCGCAGCGGTTGCGCCGTGCCCGCATGCGTGCGAGGATTCGCGCCCTATGCAAGCGAACGCTTTTCAGCACGACACCAGCGCCGCTCGGATGGCCTCCGGCATGACCTCGCGTGCCCGCCGGCCGGAATCCCACATCTTCGCTGGGTAATCGGGCCGTTTAGCCGTTCCGTTGTTGAAAACCCAGCCTCAAGGCTGGGTTTTTTCGTTTTGGCGTCACAAAAGTTTCAACCGCAAGAAACGCGCATGTCGCGCACCCCGTCGCTCCTGGCGGACCACGCAGCAGAAGCACGCAGCAAAGGATCGATCGATGTCACTGAAGCACTTCTTGAACACGCAGGACTGGAGTCGCGCCGAACTGGACGCGCTGTTGACCCAGGCCGCATTGTTCAAACGCAACAAGCTGGGAAGCGAGCTGAAGGGCAAGTCGATCGCACTGATGTTTTTTAATCCGTCCATGCGCACCCGCACCAGCTTCGAGCTGGGCGCGTTCCAGTTGGGCGGGCATGCCGTCGTGCTGCAGCCGGGCAAGGATGCGTGGCCGATCGAGTTCAATTTGGGCACGGTCATGGATGGCGACACCGAGGAGCACATCGCCGAAGTGGCGCGTGTGCTGGGCCGTTATGTCGATCTGATCGGCGTGCGCGCGTTTCCCAAGTTCGTCGATTGGTCCAAGGACCGCGAAGACCAGGTGCTCAAGAGTTTCGCCAAGTATTCGCCGGTGCCGGTGATCAACATGGAGACGATCACCCACCCATGCCAGGAGCTGGCGCACGCGCTCGCGCTGCAGCAGCACTTCGGCACTCCGGATCTGCGCGGCAAGAAGTATCTGCTGACCTGGACCTATCACCCCAAGCCGTTGAACACCGCGGTGGCCAACTCCGCGTTGACGATCGCTACTCGCATGGGCATGGACGTGACCTTGCTGTGCCCGACGTCGGACTACATTCTGGATCAGCGCTACATGGACTGGGCAGCGCAGAACGTGGCCGAAAACGGCGGCTCGCTGCAGGTCAGCCACGACATCGACAGCGCCTATGCCGGCGCCGATGTCGTCTACGCCAAGAGCTGGGGCGCGCTGCCGTTCTTCGGCAACTGGGAACCGGAGAAGCCAATCCGCGACCAGTACCAGCACTTCATCGTCGACGAACGCAAGATGGCGCTGACCAACAACGGCGTGTTCTCGCACTGCCTGCCGCTGCGTCGCAACGTCAAGGCCACCGACGCGGTGATGGATTCGCCCAACTGCATCGCCATCGATGAAGCCGAGAATCGTCTGCATGTGCAGAAAGCGATCATGGCTGCCCTGGTGGGCCAGGACAGCCGGGATTCGTGATTGGGGATTCGCAACGGCGAACCCGGCTCCCGACCCAAATTAGTCAATTTCAGAGAGACCTCCATGTCGCAGCAGACCGCTTCAACCAATCCCGACTCCCCACTCTCCACTGCCGGCAGCAAGGACATCGTCCTGGCTTTCTCCGGTGGCCTGGACACTAGCTTCTGCATTCCATATCTGCAGGAGCGTGGTTATGCCGTGCATACCGTGTTCGCCGATACCGGCGGTGTGGATGCCGAGGAGCGTGAGTTCATCGAGAAGCGCGCCGCCGAGCTTGGCGCGGCCAGCCATGTCACCGTTGATGGCGGTCCGGCGATCTGGGAAGGCTTCGTCAAGCCGTTCGTGTGGGCGGGCGAGGGGTACCAGGGCCAGTATCCGTTGCTGGTGTCGGACCGTTATCTGATCGTCGATGCCGCGCTCAAGCGCGCCGAAGAACTGGGCACGCGCATCATCGCGCACGGTTGCACCGGCATGGGGAACGACCAGGTGCGTTTCGATCTGGCAGTCAAGGCGTTGGGCGATTACCAGATCGTTGCGCCAATCCGCGAAATCCAGAAAGAGCACACCCACACCCGCGCCTATGAGCAGAAGTATCTGGAAACGCGCGGCTTCGGTGTGCGTGCCAAGCAGCAGGCCTACACCATCAACGAGAACCTGCTCGGTCTGACCATGTCCGGCGGCGAGATCGATCGTTGGGAAGCACCGGGGGAGGGGGCACGTGGCTGGTGCGCGCCGCGTAGCGCGTGGCCGACCGAGGCGCTGACGGTGACGCTGAAATTCGTCGAAGGCGAGGCGGTCGAACTGGATGGCAAGCCCCTGCCGGGCGCGAAGATCCTGGCCAAACTCAACACCTTGTTCGCGCAGTACGGTGTGGGCCGTGGCGTGTACACCGGCGACACCGTGATCGGATTGAAGGGCCGTATCGTGTTCGAAGCGCCGGGCCTGATCTCGCTGCTGACCGCGCACCGTGCGCTGGAGGATGCGGTGCTGACCAAACAGCAGAATCGCTTCAAGCCGGACGTAGCGCGAAAGTGGGTGGAGCTGGTGTACGAAGGCTTCTATCACGACCCGCTCAAGACCGATATCGAGGCGTTTTTGAAGTCCTCGCAGTCCAAGGTCAACGGCGAAGTCACGCTGGAAACCCGCGGTGGCCGCGTCGATGCGGTGGCCGTGCGTTCGCCGCACCTGCTCAACGCCAAGGGCGCGACTTACGCGCAGTCGGCCGACTGGGGCGTGGAAGAGGCCGAAGGCTTCATCAAGCTGTTCGGGATGAGTTCCACACTATATGCGCAGGTGAATCGCTGAGAGCGGGGATTCTGGATTCGGGTTTGGGGAATAGGTGACGCTATTCCCTCGTCCGATCCTGTATTGCAACGAGAACGTTTTTCCTGGCTGCTGGTGTAGCCGCTGATGTGGTGCCGATGACGACTTCGACCGATTCTTCGCTGCTTGGAGCCACGCTTGCGCATCTGCAGGCGCTGGTGTCCTTCGATACCCGCAATCCGCCGCGTACGATTGCCGCCAAGGGCGGCATCTTCGATTATCTGCGTGCGCAGTTGCCCGGGTTTCATGTCGAGGTAATCGACCACGGCGCCGGGGCGGTGAGCTTCTATGCGGTACGTGGAAAGCCGAACTATCTGTTCAACGTGCATCTGGACACTGTTCCGGATTCGCCGCATTGGAGCGCCGATCCGCACGTGATGCGGCGCACCGACGATCGCGTGATCGGTCTGGGTGTCTGCGACATCAAAGGCGCGGCGGCGGCGCTGGTGGCTGCTGCCAATGCCGGCGAGGGCGATGCGGCGTTGCTGTTTTCGTCCGACGAAGAAGCCAACGATCCGCGCTGTATTGCGGCGTTTCTGGCGCGTGGATTGCCCTATGAGGCCGTGCTGGTGGCCGAGCCGACGATGAGCGAAGCGGTGCTGGCGCATCGCGGGATCAGTTCGGTGCTGATGCAGTTCGCCGGGCGTGCCGGGCATGCGTCGGGCAAGCAGGACTCTTCTGCCAGTGCCTTGCATCAGGCGATGCGTTGGGGCGGCAAGGCGCTAGATCACGTCGAGTCGCTGGCGTATGCGCGCTTCGGTGGCTTGACCGGATTGCGTTTCAACATCGGTCGGGTCGATGGGGGCATCAAGGCCAACATGATCGCGCCGGCGGCCGAGGTGCGTTTTGGTTTTCGACCGCTGCCATCGATGGACGTGGACGGATTGCTGGCAACTTTAGCCGGGTTTGCCGAGCCGGCTGCAGCGCACTTTGAAGAAACCTTTCGTGGGCCTAGCCTGCCGTCGGGAGGCATTGCCCGTGCCGAGGAACGTCGTCTGGCTGCACGCGATGTGGCCGATGCGCTGGATCTGCCGATCGGCAACGCGGTGGACTTCTGGACGGAGGCCTCGCTGTTCTCGGCCAGCGGCTATACCGCATTGGTGTATGGCCCTGGCGATATCGCTCAGGCACACACCGCCGACGAGTTCGTAACGCTTGCGCAATTGCAGCGTTATGCAGAATCGGTGAATCGCATCATCAACGGCTCGCACTAACGCCTCGTTCCGCGCCTGGCGCGGCCATTTCTCATTTCGATCACGGCAATGTCCCTTTCCGCACAGCCCCACACACAGACCCGCCAGACCATCGTGCGCTTGCTTTCGAGCATGGCCAGCGCCAAGGAAATCAGCCAGTACCTCAAGCGTTTTTCGCAGCTCGATGCCAAGCGCTTTGCGGTGGTCAAGGTGGGCGGCGCGGTGCTGCGCGACGATCTGGACGCGCTGACTTCGTCGTTGTCGTTTTTGCAGGAAGTGGGGCTGACGCCGATCGTCCTGCATGGCGCCGGCCCGCAGCTGGATGCCGAGCTGTCGGCAGCCGGTATCGAGAAGCGCACCTTCAACGGGCTGCGGGTGACCTCGCCGGAAGCCTTGGCGATCGTGCGCAAGGTATTCCAGGCATCCAACCTCAAACTGGTCGAGGCGCTGCAGCAGAACGGCGCGCGCGCGACTTCGATCACCGGCGGCGTGTTCGAGGCCGAGTATCTGGACCGCGATACCTATGGCTTGGTCGGTGAGGTCAAGGCGGTGAATCTGGCACCGATCGAAGCCAGCCTGCAGGCCGGCTCGATCCCTGTGATCACCAGCCTGGGCGAGACGCCAAGCGGGCAGATACTCAACGTCAATGCGGATTTTGCTGCCAATGAGTTGGTGCAGGAGCTGCAGCCGTACAAAATCATCTTCCTCACCGGTACCGGTGGGTTGCTGGATGCCGATGGCAAGTTGATCGATTCGATCAACCTATCCACCGAGTTCGAGCATCTGATGCAGCAGCCGTGGATCAATGGCGGCATGCGGGTCAAGATCGAGCAGATCAAGGACTTGCTGGATCGTTTGCCGCTGGAATCGTCGGTGTCGATCACTCGACCGGCAGACCTGGCCAAAGAACTGTTCACGCACAAAGGCTCCGGTACGCTGGTACGGCGCGGTGAACGCGTGTTGCATGCGAGCTCGTGGGACCAATTGGATCTGCCGCGACTGACCTCGCTGATCCAGTCCAGCTTCGGCCGCACGCTGGTGCCCGATTACTTCAGCAACACTAAGCTGCTGCGCGCCTACGTCAGCGAAAATTATCGCGCGGCGGTGATTCTCACCGATGAAGGCACCCTCGGAGCGGGCAGGCTCACCTATCTGGACAAGTTTGCGGTGCTCGACGATGCCCAGGGCGAAGGCCTGGGGCGCGCGGTGTGGAACGTGATGCGCGAAGAAACGCCACAACTTTTCTGGCGCTCGCGCCACAACAACCAGGTCAACATCTTCTACTACGCCGAGTCTGACGGCTGCATCAAGCAGGAGAAGTGGAAGGTGTTCTGGTACGGGCTGGAAAACTTCGAACAGATCCAGCACTGCGTTGCGCACTGCGCGACGCGTCAGCCGACGCTGCTGGGCTGAGCGCGATGACGACCCTCGCATTGCCACCGCCCTGGCGCGAGTTGCCGATATTGCGCGGACAGCACGCCACGTTGGAGCCATTGCAGGCTGAGCAGGCCGATGGCCTGCGCGATGCGCTGGGCGACGGTGCATTGTCGCGGCTGTGGTACACCGGCGTGCCAGCACCGGCGCAGGTGGATGGCTACGTCGCTGCAGCATTGGCAGCGCAGGCGGATGGCGCGATGTTGCCGTCCGTGGTGCGCGATGCGGCCGGTGAGATCGTCGGTAGCACGCGCTACTACGGGCTGGACGCGACGGTGCCCAGGCTGTCGATCGGCTACACCTGGTACGCGCCGCGCGTGCAGCGCAGCGGCGTCAATACCGAAACCAAGCTGATGCTGCTGCAGCACGCGTTCGAAACGCTGGGTTGCCTGAGCGTGGTGTTCGAGACCAGTTGGTTCAATCATACCTCGCGTGCGGCGATTGCGCGCCTCGGGGCAAAGCAGGACGGTGTGCTGCGCAACCACACCCGCCACGCAGACGGTACGCCACGCGATACCGTGGTGTTCTCCATCATCGATACGGAATGGGCCGGGGTCAAACGCCACCTGCAGTTCCGCCTGGAAGCAAACGCATGACTGTTCAAACGACCATCGGCATCGTCGGTGCCCGCGGGCACACCGGTTCGGAATTGATCAAGCTGGTGGCGGCGCATCCGCACCTGCAGTTGATCTTCGTGTCCTCGCGCGAATTGGCCGGACAACGTGTGGCCGACCATAACGACGCCTACCATGGCCAGTTGCGCTACGAAAGCCTGGATGCCGACGCGGTTGCCGCCAAGGCCGTCGATGTGGTGATTCTTGCGTTGCCCAACGGAAAGGCCGAACCCTTCGTTGCCACAATCGATGTGGCCAGGCCGCAAACGTTGTTGATCGATCTATCTGCCGATTACCGCTTCAATCCGGTTTGGTATTACGGGCTGCCGGAGCTTACGCGTGGCAAGTATGGCGGGCACAAGCGCATCAGCAACCCGGGCTGCTATGCCACCGCGTTGCAGCTGACGATCGCGCCGCTGCTCGATCAACTGGCCGGCCCGCCGCAGTGCTTTGGCGTGTCTGGTTATTCCGGCGCGGGCACCACGCCGTCGGTCAAGAACAACCCCGAGTTACTTGCCAATAATCTGATGCCGTATGCGCTGACCAATCACATCCACGAGCGCGAAGTATCCGCCCAGCTCGGCGTGCCGGTGGAGTTCATGCCGCATGTGGCGTCGCATTTCCGTGGTATCACCGTGACCGTCAACATGTGGCTGCAGCAACCGTTGACGCGCGAGCAGATCCAGGCGCGCTACGCACAGCGGTATGCAGACGAGCCGCTGATCGAGATCGTCGACGAGGCGCCATGGGTCAGCCATATTGCCGGCAAGCACGGCGTGCAGATCGGTGGCGTGACGCTGGCGCCGGGCAACAAGCGTGTGGTGGTGGTGGCGACGCTGGACAACCTGCTTAAGGGCGCCGCGACGCAGGCGATGCAGAACCTCAACCTGGCGTTTGGCTGGGACGAGTGGACCGCGATTCCGTTGTAATACCTGGGGCCGTGGACCCGGGAAAGCGAGTGCGCACGCTCCTGCCTTTTCCGGATCCCCGGTCCCGTAACAGGACCCCTGATGACCAATTTACTGTGGCAAAAACCCGGCGTGGCGGTGGACGCCAAGATCCAGAGCTTCCTGGCTGGCGACGACGTAATCCTGGACCGCGAGTTCTTCCTGCACGACATCGCTGCCAGCAAGGCGCATGCGCAGGGGCTGCAGCACATCGGCATTCTGTCGCTGCAGGAACTGGGCGGGCTGAGCAAACAGCTCGATCTGCTGGCCGATGATTTTCGCAGCGGCGCGTTCGTGCTCGATGAGCAGTACGAAGATTGCCATTCGGCCATCGAAGCGCGCTTGACCGAGCGGCTAGGCGATGCCGGCCGCAAGATTCACACCGGACGTAGCCGTAACGATCAAATCCTGGTTGCCACGCGCTTGTGGTTGAAGGAAAAACTGCAACGCGTCGCCGAGCTCAGCAGCGAGATCGCCAAGGTAGCGTTGGATCGCGCGCAAGCGGAAGCCGAGTTGCCAGTGCCGGGCTATACGCACATCCAGCGTGCGGTGGTGTCATCGGCTGGGATGTGGTGGGCGGGCTGGGCAGAAGCTTTTGTCGACAACGCCGTGCGTGCGACCGACACCTTGCAGCTTGTGGACAGCAATCCGCTCGGCACTGCAGCCGGCTATGGCGTGAATCTGCCGCTGGATCGCGCGCATACCACCGCCGAGCTGGGCTTTGCACGGCTGCAGGTATCGCCGATCTATGCGCAGCTCTCGCGCGGTAAATACGAATTGGCTGCGCTCGAAGCACTGGGCAGCGCTACGCTGGATTTGCGCCGCATCGCCTGGGATCTGTCGTTGTTCACCAGCGGCGAATTCGCGTTTGTTGCCTTGCCGGCGCAATACACCACCGGCAGTTCGATCATGCCGAACAAGCGCAACCCCGACGTGATCGAGCTGATGCGTGCGACCCACGCCAGCGTGGCGGCAGCGCGTACCGAGATCGAACAACTGCTATCGCTGCCCTCGGGTTATCACCGCGATCTGCAGAGCAGCAAGGGCGCAATCGTGCACGGATTCGGGCGTGGCCTGGCAGCTCTCGAATTGCTGCCTGCGCTGCTGGCCAATCTGGAGTGGCGCCCGGACAAACTGCGTGCGGCGATCGATTCGGGCATGTATGCCACCGATGTAGCCGTGGAAGCGGCCGTGGCTGGCGTGCCGTTCCGCGAGGCTTACAAGGCTGCAGCGGAAGCCTACGACACCGCAGGGCAGGGGCGCACGCCGGAAGGCAGTTTGGCGGCCCGTGTCTCGCCAGGCGCGGCTGCAGACCTGCAGCTGGACGTTTTGCATGCACGTTGGCAGGCGCTGCGCTGATGGCCGTGATCAGCACCGACACCGCAGAACACTATCTTTGGGGCGAAGCCTGCGAAGGTTGGCACCTGTTACGCGACCCGACGCTGAGCGTGCTCGAAGAGCGAATGCCACCGGGCGCTGCGGAGCTGCGTCATCGGCATAGTCGCGCGCGACATTTTTTCTACGTGCTGGCTGGTGAAGTGATGCTGCAATTGGACGGCGCAAAACATGTGTTGCGCGTCGGGCAGGGCCTGCACGTCCCTCCCGGCACCACCCATCAAATGCACAATCTGTCGGACGTGGAGGCGCGCTTTTTGGTGATCTACGCACCGCATGGTCGTGGCGAACGCATACCCGCTGCTGCGCGTGCGAAGGATGCAAGCTGATGGCCACGCGTTATCTGGTGCTGGCGATGCGCAAGCCGAACTTTCCGGCCGATGTGGTGCAGCCGCACATCGATTTTCTAGGCGAACTACATGCAGCCGGGCAGCTCGAACTCACCGGCGGTTTCAGCGATCGCAGCGGCGGCGCGTACGTGTTGAACAATGTCGCCAGTTTGGAAGAGGCGCAGCAAATCGTTGCGCGTGATCCGCTGGTGCTGCGCGACGCCTCGACGCTGACGGTCTACGAGTGGAACACGCATTGAGCACGTTGCCGACATGAGCACACCTGCCACCACACTGTCACCATTCACCGAGCAACCGCTGCCGCCGTGGCGACGCGCGGTGCTTAAGGTCGGCAGCAGTCTGTTAGCCGCAGATGGCGGTGGATTGTCGCCGCGGTTTGCGTTGGGGTTGGCGCAGTTCGTTTCGGCCAATCTGGCGGCGGGGCGTGAGCTGATGATCGTGTCGTCAGGTGCGGTGGCCGCAGGCCGCGCGATCCTGCCGAAAGCCGCCGAGGTCGGCGCGCCGATCGCCGCACGCCAAGCGCTGGCCGCGTTGGGTCAGGCGCAGTTGATCGCGTTGTGGCAGCGCTTTTTCGAGCGCCCGGTCGCGCAGGTGTTGCTCACCCACGACGACCTGCGCAACCGTCGGCGCTATCTCAATGCACGCGCCACCTTGGGCGAGTTGTTGCGGCTGGGCGCGCTGCCAGTCATCAACGAGAACGATACCGTGTCAGTGGATGAGCTCAAGCTGGGCGACAACGACAATCTCGCCGCGATCGTGGCCGCGTTGGTTGGTGCCGATGCGTTGTTCATTGCCACCGATATCGACGGGCTGTATAGCGCCGACCCACGTAGCAACCCGCTGGCGCGCCCGCTCGACGAGGTGCTCGAACTCACGGCCGAGGTGCTGGCGATGGCTGGCGGCAGCGGCAGCAGCGTGGGCACCGGCGGCATGCGCACCAAGCTGGAAGCTGCCGCAAAAGCAGGTGCGGCCGGCATCGAAACCTATCTGTTCAACGGGCGCAGTGGCGAAGTGGTGCGCGCCCTGGCGCAGGACCGTCTGCACGGCACACGCATCCACGCCGCACGCACGCGCATCGCTGCACGCAAGTACTGGCTGCGCCACGCACCGGTGGAACAGGGCGCGATCCTGGTCGATGGCGGCGCGGCCGCAGCGCTGATCGACAAAGGCGCCTCGCTGTTGCCCGGCGGTGTTGCTGGTGCGGAAGGCGACTTCCGGCGCGGCGATATGGTGGAGATTCGTCTACGCGATTGCGATGGTGAGCGCTGTCTGGCACGTGGCGTGAGCCAGTACTCGGCCCTGGACATCCGCCGCATCGCACGCCGTCACTCGCGCGAGATCGAAACCGTACTCGGCTACAGTTACGGCGAAAATGTCGTGCATCGCGATGATTTGGTGCTTTTGTAGCGGGGATTCGGGATTCGCAAGAGCATGTGCACTGCGGTCCCCGGCGCTGCTTTCGTTTCCCCAATCCCTGATTGCTTTGTGGCAGCAAAACGGTGCCGTATGCTTTTGCCCATGCCCACCTCCCGAATTCCGACCCTCAAATGACCATCAAAACTCTCGCCCTGCAATGCCGCGATGCCGCTCAGGTACTGTCGCAACTATCGTCCTCTGCCAAGCAGGCGTTACTCGATGCCATGGCGGCTGCGTTGGAACACGATGCCACGCTGATCCTGGATGCGAACGCGCGCGATCTGAATGCGGCGCGTGAGAAGGGTGTGGGCAGTGCGATGCTCGATCGCTTGGCGCTCGATCCCAAGCGCCTGGCCGGTATCGCCGCTGCACTGCGCGAGGTGGCACTGTTGCCGGATCCGGTGGGGCAGATCACGCGCGAGGACATCCGCCCCAACGGCATCCGCGTGCAAAAGATGCGTGTGCCGTTGGGCGTGATCGCGATGATTTACGAGGCGCGCCCCAACGTCACAGCCGATGCGGCAGCGCTGTGCATCAAGGCCGGCAACGGGGTGATCCTGCGTGGGGGGTCGGAGGCAATTGGTTCCAATACGGCGATCGCACGCGCATTGCAGCGTGCACTGCGCGAGGCCGATGTGCCGGAAGCTGCGCTGACGCTGGTCGAAGACCTGCGCCGTGAGACCATGTTGGAGTTGCTGCAGCTCAGCGACATCGTCGATCTGGCGATTCCGCGCGGTGGTGAAGGGCTGATCCGTTTTGTCGCCGAGCACGCACGCGTGCCGGTGATCAAGCACTACAAGGGCGTGTGCCATCTGTTTGTGGATGCATCGGCCGATGTGGAGCTGGCAGTACGCTTGCTGGTCGACGGCAAGGCGACGCGGCCGTCGGCGTGCAATTCGCTAGAGACCTTGCTGGTGCATGCGCACATCGCCGAGCGCTTTCTGCCGGTCGCCGCGCAAGCACTGCGCGAACGCAACGTCGAGCTGCGTGGCGATGCGGCAACGCGTACATTGCTTCCCGATGTCGCAGCCGCCAGCGATGACGATTACGCCGCCGAATTCCTGGACCTGATCCTGGCAGTCCGCATCGTTCCGGACCTGGATACCGCGCTGACGCATATCCGCCAATACGGTTCGGACCATACCGAAGTGATCGCCACCGAGGACGCTACCAACGCCGAGCAATTTGTGCACTCGCTGCGTTCGGCAGTGGTGATGGTAAACGCGTCTTCGCGTTTTTCCGATGGTGGCGAGCTCGGCCTGGGTGCGGAGATCGGCATCTCGACTACACGCCTGCATTCCTACGGCCCGATGGGGCTAGAAGCACTCACCGTGGAGCGCTTTGTAGTGCGTGGCGCGGGCCAGGTGCGGCACTGACATGCCGTCCTGCGTGCCAAGACTGATTCGACGCAGACGAACACGATTGGCCTACCAGGTGATCGCTTCGTCTTTGCTGTTGTCGCGACATATGTCTGCCGCCATATCGCCTACATCCAACGATTGAGAAGTGAGCCATGCAAGGGCAAACAGCCCTGCCGTGAGATCTTCCTGGCCGAGATGAAGCAGGTGGTGCCGTGGACGCAACTGCTTAGATTGATTGAGCCGCACTATCCCGTGTCGGGCCGTCCCGGGCGATAGCCCTACGCGTTGGCCACGATGTTGCGGATTCATTTGCAGCAGCAGTGGTATGCGCTGAGCGATCCGGCGATGGAAGAGCCTCTGCACGAGATTCCGACCTTGCGCCGTTTTGTTCAGCTCGGTGGCCTGGACACGGTTCCCG
Organism: Xanthomonas fragariae; assembly: GCF_900183975.1. Classification (NCBI taxonomy): domain Bacteria; kingdom Pseudomonadati; phylum Pseudomonadota; class Gammaproteobacteria; order Lysobacterales; family Lysobacteraceae; genus Xanthomonas; species Xanthomonas fragariae. Next base: position 2,684,866 of record NZ_LT853882.1, on the reverse strand, counting down.
ACGCGACCACGATTCTCAACGTCCGCCGCTTGCTGGAGACGCATAGTGTTGCCGGGCGGATGTTGGACGCTGTCGACGCGCATCTGGCGCGCAAGGGCCAGCACCTGCGGTCCAGCACGATTTCTCATCGACGCGCCCATCTCGACCAAGGCTGCAGATCACGCGCGCAACTCTGAAATGCATCAGACCAAGAAGGGCAATCGATGGTAGTTCGGCATGAAAGCGCACATTGGTATGGATGAGTTCTCCGGCTTGGTTCACGCCGTACACTGCACCGCAGCCAACGTGGCCGATGTTACGGTGACGCACGCGTTGCTGCACGGCAAGCAACACAGCGTGTTCGGCGAAAGCGGCGAAAGCGGTGCGAATAAACGCGAAGAATCGCAGGCTTGTAAGGCAGCGTTTTTCATTGCTACCAAGCGTGATGCTGGTTGAGTGTTCAGACCTTCCCTAGATAGTCGCCCCTGAAAAACCCCAACCACCCAACGACCGCAAGGCCTTGATGTCTTCACCGGCGTGCCAGAACTACCAGTGTTCGCTACGCTGAAGGCTGGTTTCTTGCAATTTCCGCCCATGCGTACACGCCGTCCTGCTGCCGAAGACAGACCCGCCGACGAGTTGTTTCGTTCGCGGCTGGAGAACCAGATCGATCTGCGTCATCCGCTGGCGCGGCTGAGCCAACGGATGCCGTGGACGGCGTTGGAGCAAGCACTTTCATCGCGCTTGCCGGCCACCCAGGCCGGTGGCGGTCGGCCGGCATTGCCGGTGCGGCTGATTGCCGGTTTGCTCTACCTCAAACACGCCTACGACCTGTCCGATGAAGCGGTGTGCGAGCGCTGGCTGGAGAATCCGTACTGGCAGTTCTTCACCGGTGAGGTCGTGTTCCAGACGCGCTTGCCGTGCGATGCCAGCTCGCTGACGCGCTGGCGGCAGCGCCTGGGTGAGGCCGGGATGGAAGAGCTGCTGGCGCACACCATCAACGCCGCGCATGCGATGCAGGCGGTGGACGCACGCGAGTTGTCGCGGGTGATCGTGGACACCACGGTGCAGGAAAAGGCGATCGCCTATCCGACCGACAGCCGTTTGCTGGAGGTGGCACGCAAGAAGCTGGTGTTACTGGCCAAGCGGCACGGCATCGGATTGCGGCAGAGCTACGCGCGGCAAGGCCCGGCCCTGAGCCGCAAGGCAGGTCGGTATGCGCATGCGCGCCAGTTCAAGCGGATGCGGCGCGTGCTGCGACGTCAACGCACAGTGCTGGGACGGCTCGTGCGCGACATCCAACGCAAACTCGATCAGGTAAACACCGGCGTGCGCGAGCGCATCGCTGTCTGGCTGGAACGTGCGCAACGGCTGTACACGCAGCGTCCGAAGGACAAACAAAAACTCTACGCATTGCATGCCCCGGAAGTGGAATGCATCGGCAAGGGCAAGGCGCGTCAAGCGTACGAATTCGGCGTCAAGGTCGGCATTGCAGTCACCGCCTGCAAGGGATTGGTCGTGGGTGCGCGCAGCTTCCCGGGCAACCCGTACGACGGCGATACCTTGGCCGAGCAGCTGGAGCAGACACGCGGGTTGCTGCAGGATGTGAGCGTAGAACCGACGGTGGCGATCGTGGACCTGGGCGATCGCGGGCGCGAGGTCGATGGCGTGCAGGTCCTGCATCGCGGCAAGGCCAAGACGCTGACGCGACGGCAATGGCGCTGGATCAAGCGACGGCAGGCGGTGGAGCCGGTGATCGGACATCTGAAAAACGACTGCAGGTTGCGTCGCTGCAGGCTGAAAGGTGCCCAAGGCGATGCGCTGCACGTGCTCGGCTGCGCCGCCGGCTACAACCTGCGTTGGCTGCTGCGCTGGATCGCGTTTTTGCGTGCCTGGATGCGGGCGATGGGATGGTCATCCTTGAGTGCCGTGCCGCTGTCACCGACGGCACTTGGCGCTTGAAGGGGATTTTTCAGAGACGACTAGATAGCATTCTTCTACGCCGCTGTAGCCGGAAACGACCCAGAAGATTTCGCCACCACGAACGCTCGCCCATTGCCTCGCGCGCCCTGGTCGCCTTGGTCTGGATTGGATGACGCGTCGCGCGCACTATAGGGCTAGGCCGTTCGGGGCAGTGCACTTTTACTGTCGACTTCGGTTGGCGCGTTTGTCTTTTTGAAGAGTTAAGGGGAATTCAATGGATCAGGCGTTAGGCACAGAAGAAGTTTCATCCCTCAGGGGAGCCGGCGCCCTGCGTGACAAGATCGAAAAGGCTAGGCTTGAGCTCTTGGACTTGTCGACGCGCAACTGGCTTCTTCATACGCCTCGCAGCGGCCGCGCTAAAACCATCGAAGTCGTCAATGAATTGGCCAAGGCGATGTATCAGACCTTGGTGATCGAAGGCAAGCGGTTCACCTTCATCCCAGGCAAGCAAGACCCTATCAAGCAGGGAGTGGATGAAGGCTTGGCGCCGATCGATTCGCTGTCTGACGACGAAGACTACCTTGCGGACGATAGTAAGGATCCAAGACTTGTTGAGCAGCCTGATTTCGAGTTGGACGAGGAGGGGCGCGTCCTGAGCCATTGGGACGCCAACCTGTCGACCCGGCTGACTTCAACAGGTCTTCAAAAGCGGCTGCTGGATCTCTACGCAGATGCGCGGACGCGTCAAGAAGAGCAGTGATACGCCCAGGGTTCCGTAGACACTCAAGACCCTCGTTGCGCGTAGCGCCGCTCGAACTCTACAGGGGACAGGTCGCCAGTTGAACCGTGGCGGCGGTTGGGGTTGTAGAACATCTCGATGTAGTCGAATACCTCGGCGCGAGCGGCGTCCTTGGTGGAATAGGTCCGCCGCCTGATCCGCTCGCGTTTGAGCAGTCCGAAGAAGCTCTCCATGGGTGCGTTGTCGTGGCAGTTGCCACGCCGACTCATGCTGCACACCAAGCCATGGGACGCCAGGAAACTGCGCCAGTCATCGCTGGTGTAGACAGACCCTTGGTCCGAATGAACCAAGCAACCAGCGTTGGGTTTGCGCCGCCACACCGCAGACAACAAGGCCTGCACGACCAACTCGGTGTCGGCCCGATCGCGCATCGCCCAGCCGACGACCTGCCGGGAAAACAGATCGATCACAACAGCCAGGTACATCCAGCCTTCATGCGTGCGGATGAAGGTGAAATCGCTCGCCCAGGCTGTGTCCGGCTCAGTCACGTCGAACTGTCGGTCAAGCAGGTTGGCCGCCGCCTTGCACTGCATTCCTCCATGGAAGCGCAGTTTGCGACCATAGCCCACCTGGGCACGCAGTCCCTCGGTGCGCATCAGCCGATGCACCCGATGGCGACTGCAACGCTCACCCAGATCGCGCAGATCCCTGGTGATCTTGCGATGCCCATAGACACTGCCGCTGGCCAGCCAATGGTGCTTGATCAGTCCAAGCAAGCGCTCATCTTCCTTGGCGCGCTCACTGTTGGGCGAGCACAACCAGGCGTAATAGCCCGACCGGTTGACCCGCAATACCCGGCACATCGCACACACCCTGAATTCCCCACAGTGGGCTTACATGAAGGCGTACTTTGCCCTTACCCCTTGGCAAAGTACGCGGCGGCCTTTTTTAGCATGTCGCGCTCCTCGGTCACTCGACGCAACTCTGCCTTCAGCCGCCGAACCTCGGCGCTCTGGTCCACCTCGGCGCGCTGCACCACGCCAGGCTTGCCGAACTTGCGCAGCCAGGCGTAGAGGCTGTGCGTGGTGACACCCAGTCGCTCCGCGACTTCTGCTACCTTGAAACCACGATCGGTCACTTGCCGGACCGCCTCGATCTTGAATTCATCCGTATACCGCTTGCTGCTCATAGACACCTCCGAATTGACCATTTTCCATGGCCTTGAGATGTCTAGGAAACTCTGGGCGTATCAAAATCATCCGCTGGCCGGCAGCAACTGCCGGCGCGCCATCCACAGATTTGGATAGCGCAAACAACCTCAGCACCTGCGCGGTGTTCCTGACCAAACCGCGATGCGGACCTTGGTGTAGCCAAACTGCCGTTTGATGACCCGGAACTGATGCTTCACCTTCGCACGCACACTTGCCTTGACATGTTCCCAACGTTCTTCCCAACGACGCTGGCGCTTGTTGCTGATGGCTTGAATCGAACCGTGGCGATCGTGGACCTGGGCTATCGCGGGCGCGAAGTCGATGGCGTGCAGGTCCTGCATTGCGGCAAGGCCAAGACGCTGACGCGACGGCAATGGCGCTGGATCAAGCGACGGCAGGCGGTGGAGCCGGTGATCGGACATCTGAAAGACGACTGCAGGTTGCGTCGCTGCAGGCTGAAAGGTGCCCAAGGCGATGCGCTGCACGTGCTCGGCTGCGCGGCCGGCTACAACCTGCGCTGGCTGCTGCGCTGGATCGCGTTTTTGCGTGCCTGGATGCGGGCGATGGGATGGTCATCCTTGAGTGCCGTGCCGCTGTCACCGACGGCACTTGGCGCTTGAAGGGGATTTTTCAGGGACGACGCATTAGCGAGATCAGCGCACGCTTGCGCAGTTGATTTCGTCGACCGCGCATTGCATTCGCAACGTGCGCATTCACCGCAGTACGCTCATCTCATCATAAGCCGACACTTTAGCCACGGATGTCGCCGTGTACATCAACAGACACTCAAATACGCCGCGGTATGCTGGTAGTTTGGACGCAGACAGCGCTCCATACACCAGTGCCCAGCCCTCGTCTCTCGCACCCGAGGCCTCCATGTCCGGGCCGCTGTCCCCAGCGCCACGTTCCCCCGGCAGCCGCCGCAAGCTCGTTTTGCAGTCAGAGGATCCAGACATCCAGAGGATGTTGCAGCTTATCGGCAAAAGATACCCTGACAGATTCGACGAGTTCGCCGAGCTGGGTAAGCGAACGGGACTCGTCAGGGAACTCAGCCCCGAGCAATACAATGTGCAACCGAGCCTGACGAGCACGCCCAAAGAGTCTTCTTCCGAATCCAATCAGAAGGGAGCGAGTCAACACTCCGCCCCCAGGCAAAAGGCGAAGACCTACGCGAAACGGATCATCGCACTTGCTAGCCGCGTCGGTAATCTCGCGACGTTCCTCAAAAAGTCATCAGCCAAGGGCCTGGCCGGCCCGACGTCCGACGTCCCCCCGCCCTGAGTAGCGGCCGGGTTTAGAGTCCGGGCCTGATGATATCGGTGTTTGCCAGATGTTGGGCATAAGCGGCCGGCGTCATGCCGCCGATTGCTTTCTTGGGTCGGTCCTCGTTGTATTCACGTCGCCAGCGTTCGATCTCGGTGCGTGCATGCAGCAACGTCGGGAACCAGTGTTCGTTGAGGCATTCGTCGCGTAGTCGGCCGTTGAACGATTCGACGTAGGCGTTCTGGTTCGGTTTGCCCGGCTGGATGAGCCGTAGCTGCACACCACGGGCGTGCGCCCAGGCGACCATCGCCCTGCCGCAAAACTCCTTGCCGTTGTGCCCCGAGGGCAGGCTTCGCGCTCGGTGCGGATCACCTGCGGCAAACCGCGACTGTGTGCCAGTCGGTCCAGCACGCGCGCAACGCCGTGTCCCGAGATCGCGCGCTCCACGTCGATGGCGACCGCTTCGTGGGTTGCGTAGTCCACGATCACCAGACACTTGATCACCCGGCCTTCGGCGGTGCGGTCGAACACGAAGTCCATCGACCACACCTGGTTGGCCTGCGATGGCCGCAGCAGCGGTTGACGCTCGCCCACCGGTACTTTTTTGCGCTTGGCGGCGCCGGACCTGCAACTGCTGTTCGCGGTACAACCGCTCCACGCGCTTGTAGTTCACGACGCGTCCTTCCTGACGAAGTTTGAGATAGATCATCCCCACGCCATAGCGGCGATGGCGATGCGCCAGCGCAAGAATGCGCTCGCGTAGCTCAACGTTGCGGTCTTCGCGCGGGCAGTAGCGCAGCGCACTGGCGCTCATGCCGATCGCCGCCAAGGCGCGACGCTCGCTGGCACCGCACCCGATCCACTCGCGCACCAGCGCACGACGCGCGGGTGCGCTCACCACTTTTTTCGCAGTGCATCCTTGATCAGGTCGTTTTCGAACAGCTGCTCGGCCAACAACTTCTTCAGCCGCGCGTTTTCGGACTCAAGGTCCTTGAGTCGCTTGGCATCGGGCACGCTCATCCCGCCGAACTTGCTGCGCCACAGGGAGTACGAGGCCTCACTGAAGCCATGGCGCCGGCACAGGTCTTTGATCGCCACGCCTGCTTCGGCTTCGCGCAGGAAGCCAATGATCTGCTCTTCGGTAAAGCGCTTCTTCACGTCCAATCTCCTCGGGGTAGGGAATTGGACTCCAAACTGAGGCGCTACTCAAAATTGGGGGGACGTCGGTCCTCTTTCAGCTTCGCAAGCCGCTCCTTCTGCGATGTCACGATGCGCTCAAGGCGTGCAATTTCCTGTCGTCGTGTCGCACTCATTTCTGTGGATGCGCGGCGGCCGCGTCGAGGTGCCGTCGTGGCGGCGTTTTCCGTGGCGAGAGTTGTCTGGTCCATGAGTCGATCATGGCGAATGATTTGCGGAAATGCAATCCTATAGAATTAGTCATAGTAGTTAAGAGTAATGCTATGGCTTGGCCGCCATGTCACTGGCTGTCTTTGGGCGCATGAGAATTGTTTAAGGGTGCGCCATCCAAGATCTTCCATGTAAAGAATAGATTTTTAAGTATCCGTAATGCGGACAGGAGCGGGGCATGCCGCCACTGGGGTGTCATGACGACTTCGGCCTGATTACCTTCTGGATTTCGCCGTTACCACGGAAAATCAATTTTCTGTGGCCGCAGTGACTTGCGCCACGCGCACATTTGGTGCCAAATATCGCGATGTTGATCTCTCTCTCTTGCCAACGGCAAGAGCGCAGGCATCGCTGCGCGATGCCTGCGCTAGGGGCTCCGCCCCTTGATCCCGCAAGCGGCGTGTTGACCGTGCACGTCGAGGTACACAGAACCGATCGAGGTGACGCCATGTACCGGTGTGAGCTGAACTACATCTCCCGCAGTGGCGGCAAGAAAAGCAGGCCGGATGCGGCCACTCGCGCCGAGCACCAGTTCAGCGTCACGGCGGCCATTGCTTACCGCACCGGCAGCATGATCACGGATCATCGGACTGGTGTCGTGCACGACTATCGTCGCAAACAGCGCGTCGAGCACACCGAAATCGTGGTCCCGACTATGGCGCCCGCATGGGCTCGGCATCGCGAAACCCTCTGGAATGCGGTCGAGGCAGCCGAATCTCGGAAGGATGCGCGGCTGGCCAACGAATTCATCTTGTGCCTGCCTTACGGGATGAGTCTGGAGCGGGAGATCGCAATGGTTCGGGAGTTTGCGCAGGCCGTCATGGAGCGGTATGGGGTTGCTATCGAGTTCGCCATTCACGAAGACGACACAAGGCGCTGGGATGGCAGCGAGAAGCTCTCAGGCGGGCGCCATGCTCATGTTCTGATGAGCACGCGGATGCTGACGGCCGGTGGCTTCAGCAAAGGACAAGGCGCGTGAGTTTACTGGTCTGAAGGACGGGCCCAAGACGCTGGAATTCTGGTGTCGGAAATGGGCCGAGATCGGCAATCGGCGCATGACGGCAGCCGGGCTCTCCGAACAATGGGATCATCGAGCCATACAGGTGCAGCGGCAGGATGCGGAAGCGCGTGGCGAACACCTGAAAGTCGTCGAACTTGACCGGCTTCCTGGGGTGCACTTGGGTGCGGTCGCGACTGCTTTCGAGCGGCGCGGGATCGGAACTTTTCTGGGCGACCTGAATCGGGCCATCGCTGCCGAAAATCGGTCCCGACGGCTGGCGCGTCAACGCCGTGGCGTCGAGGCTTCCATCGCGGAATTCGAGGCGCGTCTGGATGCGCTGCGGGAGAAGCCAGCACCCGGGCCAGCGCCGGTGGCGAAGAGGCGTGGGAAAGACGATCTGCGGTGGCCAGAGTATGAGGCGGAAATTCGACGACTGGGCAACGAGTTCGGTGTGGACCCGCGGCTCCTGGAACTAACGTTGCACCAGCGAATCGAGGAACAATTCGTTGTACTGGCGGATGCGATGGCGTCCCAAGGCGGTGTCACCGAGTTGGCCCGACGCATGGTGGAAGGCATCGTCGAGCAGGAACGGCTTGAGAGTGCAACTGCAATCGGAACAACGCTGGATGATCGCCCAGCGGATGATGTCGACATTCCGAGCGCGAACTTGGAGCCATGATGGCGCTACGGTGGTTTTACGGTGATGGGGCCGGTGCACCGTGATGGCGCCAAGGTGCCGGAAGAGTGGGGTCATGGTGTTTGGATGGTGTCGTAACGGGCGGTTGGGTGGCGGATCAACCACTTTGCCGCCACCATGTCGCCCCGGTTGCGCCATCGTCTTGCCACGGTGCCAACACGCTCACGCCAGCGTTAGGCCACCCTTTCGACCACATGGCGTCACTTGAGGGAACGCTTGCGGGTTCGCTTAGCAGCAGGAGCAGCCAATAGCTCCTCGGGCATGAAGTTGGGCATGTTCTCGCAGACCCAGACCAGCGACTCGTCCAGGTCGATCAAGTCCTCGGCAGACGGCGTGGATGCTTTAGCTGGGCGTCCGCGCTCTTTGGCGGGCTTGGGGTGACCTGCCTTCTCTAAAGCGCGTGTCAGGACGCCTATGGCGTCCCAGAGCCGCTCGGGGTCTTCGGGCTCGACGCCTGACGAAAGCGCCTTTGCTGCCAGCCCGAGATACTCCGCCAGTCGGCCGAGATGGTGGCGCTGCAGCAGCTCAGCAAGCTGCTGATCCCGCTCCGCAATCCACTGCCGGAATTCTTCCTTCTCCTCACGTGTGAGAACCGCTTTCAGCTCGCGCGGCAGATCGCGGGCGAAGCGGTCAACCGTCCCGAGCTGAACCAGCCGCGACTTGCCCTGCTTGGCGTCGTAGACCGAGCGGCGCAGGGCAACGGTGCGGCCTTGCCGCAGGCGACCTTGTTTGTCGCGGAAGGTCTGGAGGCGAATGTGCATGCGAAATGTATCGGGCTCAGTGAAGGATTGCCGTGTCGGGAGCAGTCAAACTCCTTTCAACTCTGGCTTTGAGCCGGCTGGTCGTGGCGGCACTGCGTAGTCCTTCACAACAACCCCATCGGAAGAACTGGCGTTCACCATTGTTGCTTTCACCCAAACTGTTTTGCTTTCAAGTCGGCGCAGATGGCCGCGTCGGAGATGCATTCGTGGGCTGGCGTGACTTCCTCCCTCCCCAGTGCCGCCCGTTCGACGTTCCTCCGTAAGTTGCAGAACCTTGTAGGTGAAGAAGGGCTGTTTGCCCTTGGCTTCACGCTTTTTGTTGATCATCTTAGGCCTAGGAAGCTCGGCTGTTGTGACGTTCGAGCAGTTGATAACACTGCATGCCTGAATCATGAAAAGCTCTTCATCCTGTGCGTCTAGATGAATTTCCGCATATGCTCGTTCGCGATTTCCATGATGGGCCATCGCAAGTCTGGCTTCAAAGAGTTCCGGTTGCAGAAAGAAGGGCTCGCTCCGGAACCGCTTGCTCTTGTTTGTGGCGCGCCCCACTTCGATGAGGGCTTCGTTGACGATTCCGCTTGCCGGTAGAAGCTCGCTTGTTCCGTATTCGCGAAGCTCGTTCTTGTAGGGATGGAAGCTGCCGCCCATGCCAAGATTCCACTTGCTATCGATTGGCGTCCAGTAGAGAGGAACAATAAATGCACCTCCGTCGGGGAACCGCTGCAGAATGTCGTTAAGGCCCGGTAGCAGCTCGTAAGCGGGGTGGGGCTCCCAGCACAAGGCAATACGTCGCGTAGCGTGATGCTGTTGGAATCCGGCAAGGTCGGGCAGTGGCGGCAGGCCGCTTTCTTGCTCGTAAGAAACTTCGAAGGCAACGCAGGAAAAGGGCAAGCGAGCGAGGTCGAGGTGCGCTTGCCGCAGTTCGTCGGGGGCGACGAGGTTGCACTGATTAGGAAGGATGAACTTGACGCTGGTCCTTAACAACTCGATCACGCGAAGCATGACGTGAGAGGTCTGCGGTGCAGTGTGTCGCAACTGTGCAGACCATGACTTGAGGTCCTCGATGGCGTGGGCGCAGTAGTTGAGTGGCTGGACGCGGTCATGCTGCATGGTGGCTATTATTGAGTCCTGGGTTTTGCTTGACGGTACTGTCGTTTGTCGCCTGTCCGCTGTCCATTAGGATCGACATCGACGCACACACGGTCGCCGCAGATGACGGCATCCGAGGCGTAGTAGGCTTGGAGGACAGGGATAGCGTTCTCGTAGCGCTGGAGCTCTTCCTTGACGGTGGAGAGTTCGCGGCGGTAGTAGCCCAACACGGCCCAGCCGACGAGAAGAACGAGCAGCAGGATCGCGCCGGCGGCACCGAACCACATCCACACGGTCTTATTGGCTTTTTGCAACTGCGCAGACGTGGCCGATACGTCGCGGTCGTACCGTGCCGCAATCGGCGCTACCGCATCCTTGGCCTCTTTGGCGATCTGGGAGCTGGCTCCTCCGACAATGCCGTCCACCCGGCGATGTACCTGGGCGACCTCGCCCTGCAATGCCTGCATTCGCTGGTCGAAGGCGGCTTGCATACGAGCCTCGCGCTGCTCGAACTTGGCCATCAACGCGGATTGCAGCTTGAGCGTGTTTTGAAGCGATGTCAGTAGGGCGGGGAGTTCTTGCTCGTTAGACATGGGCGTTCCGATGCCTGTTGGTGATCACATTCTCATTACAGGGCCCTGCTGTCGGGCCATTTCTTGCTGCTGGAGCTCTTCTCGCTGCTGAGCTGCAACCAGGTCGCGCCCCCATTGCTCGAACGATTGCACCTGAGGGGACTGCTCGATCTGTGCGGATACGCGTGAAATTGCAGCCTCGTCATTGGCGAACAGTGCTGCGGCCAGCTTGTCGAGATCAGGGTCACCGGTAGTGAATGCTTGCGGGTTCTCCCTGGCCTGCACCTATTCCCAGTTGGGCAGATCGGCGCCGGGAGCAGGGAGCTGAATGTCGTTGCGGTGATTGCGGTCATCCTCGATCATCCGTCGACGCTCTTGATCGTCTTGGCGTGGTTGGTCTGCTTGCGGATGCGCGTCGCCGTTACCAGGGCCGTTCGGCGCGCCCTGTTGTAATGCATCTGGAACTTGCGCTTGGCGTGGCGGTCTCTGCTCGATGTTTTCTAGAAAAAGGATGACCATCCCATCGCCCGCATCCAGGCACGCAAAAACACGATCCAGCGCAGCAGCCAACGCAGGTTGTAGCCGGCCGCGCAGCCGAGCACGTGCAGCGCATCGCCTTGGGCACCTTTCAGCCTGCAGCGACGCAACCTGCAGTCGTCTTTCAGATGTCCGATCACCGGCTCCACCGCCTGCCGTCGCTTGATCCAGCGCCATTGCCGTCGCGTCAGCGTCTTGGCCTTGCCGCGATGCAGGACCTGCACGCCATCGACCTCGCGCCCGCGATCGCCCAGGTCCACGATCGCCACCGTCGGTTCTACGCTCACATCCTGCAGCAACACGCGTGTCTGCTCCAGCTGCTCGGCCAAGGTATCGCCGTCGTACGGGTTGCCCGGGAAGCTGCGCGCACCCACGACCAATCCCTTGCAGGCGGTGACTGCAATGCCGACCTTGACGCCAAATTCGTAAGCTTGACGCGCCTTGCCCTTGCCGATGCATTCCACTTCCGGGGCATGCAATGCGTAGAGTTTTTGTTTGTCCTTCGGACGCTGCGTGTACAGCCGTTGCGCACGTTCCAGCCAGACAGCGATGCGCTCGCGCACGCCGGTGTTTACCTGATCGAGTTTGCGTTGGATGTCGCGCATGAGCCGTCCCAGCACTGTGCGTTGACGTCGCAGGATGCGCCACATCCGCTTGAACTGGCGCGCATGCGCATACCGACCTGCCTTGCGGCTCAGGGCCGGGCCTTGCCGCGCGTAGCTCTGCCGCAATCCGATGCCGTGCCGCTTGGCCAGTAACACCAGCTTCTTGCGTGCCACCTCCAGCAAACGGCTGTCGGTCGGATAGGCGATCGCCTTTTCCTGCACCGTAGTGTCCACGATCACCCGCGACAACTCGCGTGCGTCCACCGCTTGCATCGCATGCGCGGCGTTGATGGTGTGCGCCAGCAGCTCTTCCATCCCGGCCTCACCCAGGCGCTGCCGCCAGCGCGTCAGCGAGCTGGCATCGCTCGGCAAGCGCGTCTGGAACACGACCTCACCGGTGAAGAACTGCCAGTACGGATTCTCCAGCCAGCGCTCGCACACCGCTTCATCGGACAGGTCGTAGGCGTGTTTGAGGTAGAACAAACCGGCAATCAGCCGCACCGGCAATGCCGGCCGACCGCCACCGGCCTGGGTGGCCGGCAAGCGCGATGAAAGTGCTTGCTCCAACGCCGTCCACGGCATCCGTTGGCTCAGCCGCGCCAGCGGATGACGCAGATCGATCTGGTTCTCCAGCCGCGAACGAAACAACTCGTCGGCGGGTCTGTCTTCGGCAGCAGGACGGCGTGTACGCATGGGCGCAAATTGCAAGAAACCAGCCTTCAGCGTAGCGAACACTGGTAGTTCTGGCACGCCGGTGCAGACATCAAGGCCTTGCGGTCGTTGGGTGGTTGGGGTTTTTCAGGGGCGACTAAAAAGGCCAACTCCCAGGAGCCGGCCTTTTTCTCATCCATTCAACTTGATCAGGCCTTAGCGAACGCCAGCAGATCCTTGTTGAACTGATCGGCGTGGGTCACGGTCAGGCCATGCGGCGCACCGGCATAAATCTTCAGTTCGGCGTTCTTGATGATCTTGGCCGACAGCTTGCCCGATGCATCGATCGGCACGATCTGGTCGTCATCGCCATGCACCACCAGTGCCGGCACATCGATCTTCTTCAAGTCGGCGGTGTAGTCGACTTCGGAGAATTGCTTGATGCAGTCGTACTGGCCCTTGTGACCGCCGAGCATGCCCTGCAGCCAGAACGCATAGCGCATGCCCTGGGTCACGGTGTTGCCATCACGATTGGCGCCGAAGAATGCTGTGGTCAGGTCGTGATAGAACTGCGAACGGTCCTTGGCCACGCCATCGCGAATGCCGTCGAACACGCTCAGCGGCAGGCCGCCCGGATTGGTCGGGCTCTTGACCATTTGCGGCGGTACCGCCCCGACCAGCACCACCTTGGCCACCCGCTTGCTGCCGTGGCGGCCGACGTAATGCGCCACTTCACCTCCACCGGTGGAATGGCCGACCAGGATCGCGTCCTTCAGGTCCAGTTTCTCGATCACCGCAGCCAGATCGTCGGCATAGGTGTCCATATCGTTGCCGTCCCAGGTCTGCGACGAGCGGCCATGGCTGCGGCGGTCATGCGCAATCACGCGGAAGCCGTGTTGGCCCATGAACAGCATCTGCACATCCCAGGCATCGGCGCTGAGCGGCCAACCGTGCGAGAACACGACCGGCTGGCCCTTGCTCCAGTCCTTGTAAAAAATGTTGGCGCCATCGGGGCGGGTGACGAAATTGGACATCGGGTTGACTCCGTTATTGGTCGGGTGGGGCAGTGTATTGGGCGGTACGCGCGTGGCCGCGACGGCACTGGCAAAGTTAAGGGCGACAACGCTGCCACGGCTGCCGTGCCGGAGATGAGAAAGCGGCGGCGTCCGGCGTCGGCCGGATGCGCTACGCAGATCGCGTATCACTGCAACGCGGTACCCCACAGCAGCTTCACATTCAAACCGACGATTACTGCCGCGATCACCCAGGCGAGGCGCAACAGCCACGCCGGTGCCACCAACGCGCCCATCAACTGACGATCGGACACAAAACGCAACAGCGGAATCACCGCAAACGGCAACTGCATCGACAGCACCACCTGGCTAAGCACCAACAGCCGTGCAGTGCCGGCCTCGCCATACAGCCAGGTCACGATCACCACCGGCACGATGGCGATGCCGCGGGTCAGCAAGCGGCGCACCCACGGTGGCAACCGCAGTTGCAGAAAGCCTTCCATCACGATCTGCCCGGCCAGCGTGGCGGTCACGGTGGAATTGACACCGGAGGCGAGCAGGGCGACCGCAAACAGGGTCGAGGCCAGGCCAGCGCCCAGCATCGGCGCCAGCAACGCATGCGCCTGCTCGATCTCCTGCACATCGGTACGGCCCTGCGCATGGAATGCCGCCGCCGCCAGGATCAGGATCGATGCGTTGATGAACAACGCAAACATCAACGCCACGGTGCTGTCGGCGACGGCCCAGCGCAGCGCCGACTTGCGGCCGACATCGGTACGCGGATACGCACGCGTCTGCACGATCGACGAATGCAGGTACAGGTTATGCGGCATCACCGTCGCACCGATGATGCCGATCGCCAGATATAGCGCCTGCGGGTCTGTGAACACTTGCGCACGTGGAATGAAGCCCCCCAACACCGCCGCAATCGGCGGTGCGGCCAGCGCGATCTGGATGCCGAAGCACACGAAGATGATCAGCAGCAGGGCCATCACGAAAGCTTCCAGCGCACGGAAGCCGCGATTCATCAGCAGCAGTACAAGCACCACATCCACGGCGGTGATGATCGCGCCCATGGTCAGCGGGATGCCGAACAACAGCTTCAGCGCAATCGCGGTGCCGATCACTTCGGCCAGGTCGCAGGCGACGATGGCCAGCTCGCACACTCCCCACAGTGCCAGATTCACGCTGCGTGGATAGCGTGCGCGGCAGGCCTGCGCCAGATCCATACCGGTGGCGACGCCCAGCCGCGCCGACAAGCCCTGCAGGACGATCGCCATCCCGTTGGACAGCAAAATCACCGAAAGCAGCAGATAACCGAACTGCGAGCCGCCGGCCAGATCGGTGGCCCAGTTGCCCGGATCCATATAACCGACCGACACCATGTAGCCCGGCCCCACGAACGTCAGCAATTTGAACCACCAATGGCCGCTCTTGGGCACCACAACGCTGGCGTGATGATCGCCCAGGCCACCGTTGGTGGAAGCTGGCGAACGCGCGGAAGCAATGGTTTCGGCGGACATACGGCGTGGGTCAGGCATGGATTTAGCGGATCATATAGCAATTGCTATTCTATTGAGCATTGGAAATCTCAATCGTCTTGATCGGCTGCGTGCCTCAAACTACCCATCCCGGCACTGAGGCCGGACGTGATGACGAGGACGTGGTGTGGGCAAGAGCGAAAAGCTGGAGGCGGTCGCGCCGGTCCTGATCGATGCGCAGGCGCATATGGAGAGCTTCCGTCAGGTGCGCGAAGCGCGCCGCGCCGAGCTGGTCGAGGACTATGTGGAGCTGATCTCCGATCTGCTGGCCGACGGCGGCGAGGCGCGCCAGGTCGATATCGCCGCGCGTCTGGGCGTGGCCCAGCCCACCGTGGCCAAGATGCTCAAGCGGCTGGTGCGCGATGGCTGGGTGGTGCAGCGCCCGTACCGCGGCGTGTTCCTGACCCCGGCCGGCGAGGCACTGGCCGCATCCAGCCGCCAACGCCATCAGATCGTCGAACGCTTTCTGCTCGCCCTGGGCATTGACGAGGCCACCGCGCGCCGCGATGCCGAGGGCATCGAACATCATGTCAGTGAAGCGACCGTCGCCGCGTTTGCCGCCTTCCTTGGTCGCCAGGGCGGCAGCGCCGCGTGAGCACGCAACTGGAAGCCCCGGCCGATGTTGCGCGGTCGTTGGCCGACCGGCGATGGATGCAGCATGCCCTGCAACTGGCCGAACGTGCCGAGCGCGACTATGATGAGATCCCGGTCGGTGCCCTGCTGATCGATGCCGATAGCACCGTGCTGGGCGAGGGCTGGAACTTCAACATCGCCAGCCACGATCCCAGCGCACATGCCGAGATCATGGCCATGCGCGAAGGCGGCCGCCGCTTGGCCAACCATCGGCTGATCGACTGCACGCTATATGTCACCCTGGAGCCGTGCGCGATGTGCGCCATGGCGATGATCCATGCACGCATCGCGCGGGTGGTATTTGCTGCCAGCGACCCCAAGACCGGCGCTTGCGGCAGCGTGTTCGATCTGTTGGCCGACCCGCGCCACAACCATCGCGTGCAGGTCAGCGGCGGCGTACTGGCCGCTGAGGCCAGCCTGCGGCTGACCAATTACTTCAGGGCCAAGCGTGGCAAGCCGCCACTCGCGCCCTGAGCGGCGCGGCCGCGGTATGATGCGCGCCCTTCAGCATCTGGCCGGCGACGGCCCTTCACAGGACGGCGATATGGCAGACACCTTTACAGGCAACGACCGACTGATCTGGATCGATCTGGAAATGACTGGTCTGGATACCGATCGCGATTCCATCATCGAGATCGCCACCATCGTGACCGATGCGCAGTTGAACGTGCTTGCCGAGGGACCGGAACTGGCCATCGCCCACCCGCTGGCAACGCTGGAAGCGATGGACGAATGGAATCGCAATCAGCATCGCCGTTCGGGTCTGTGGCAGCGCGTGCTCGACAGTCGGGTCACCCACGCTCAAGCCGAGGCGCAGACGGTCACGTTCCTGGGCGAGTGGATCCGCGCCGGCGCCTCGCCAATGTGCGGCAACTCGATCTGCCAGGACCGCCGCTTTCTACACCGCCAGATGTCGCGCCTGGAGCGCTACTTCCACTACCGCAACCTGGACGTTTCCACCCTCAAAGAGTTGGCGCGACGCTGGGCGCCGACGGTGGCCAACGGTTTCGCCAAAAGTTCGGCACACACTGCGCTGAGCGATGTGCGCGATTCGATCGACGAGCTGCGCCACTACCGGCAGTTCATGGGTGCGCTGGGTGGCGATACGCAGGCTGACGTGCACAGCTGAGCCTTACCCATCGCTTGGCTGAATACCGTTGACGTGTCGCGAGCGCTGAGTTGCGAAGTGCGTGTGCGTCAGGCGGCTCGATTGAGGGCGGCGCGCCAGACACCGTGCGGTTTTAGCAAATTCAACAAAAAGGCCGCATCACTCGATGTGGCCTTTTTGCTTTTCGCCATGACGCTATTAGCACATCAACGCGCCAGCGACGGTCCCTTGGTCAAATCGCCATCGTCTGTGATGCCTCTCAACAACAGCTCCGACATCGGCTTGCCGTCGGCATCGTGGTGATACACATGCAGATCGCGCTGCGGATAAGGAATATTGAGCCCATTCTCCAGCAGCTGATTGCGGATCTTTTCCAGCGTAGTGCTCTTGGCCGCGCCGAAATTGCCGTTGGTCGCATACGCAAACAACATCAGATCCACCGTGCTTTCGCCCAGGTTGGTGACCTGCACGAACGGTGCCGGCGAATCTAGAACGTTCGGATTCTCCTTGGCGATCTGCAACAACAACTGCTGGGCTTTTTTCAGATCGTCTTCATAGCCCACGCCCACGGCCACTTCCAGGCGCCGGTTGGGCAGGGTGCTGTAATTGACGATCGGGGTGGTGGTGATCGTGCTGTTGGGCAGTGTGATCATGCGTTCGTCGAACGAGCGAAGCCGGGTCTGGAAGATCCGTATCTCGTCCACGATGCCTTCCTGGCCGGCAATCACGACATGGTCGCCATCGCGCATCGGCCGCAGCACGATCAGCATCACGCCTGCGGCAATGTTGGATAGCGAATCCTTCAACGCCAGACCAACGGCCAGGCCTGCCGCACCGAGTACGGCGATCAGCGAGGTCGGCGGTATGCCGATCTGGATCAACGCGCTCACGAACACCAACACCAGCAACAACGCGTACAGCACGTTACGCAGGAAGTTGGTCAGCGTGATCTCGATGCGGGCGCGGGTAAGGGCACGGTGCAACCACTGGCTCAGTTGCTTGGCGAGCCACATGCCCGCCACCACGATCAGCAGCGCGAGCCCCCAATCGAGGGCGTAATGCGCCCACGGGATGTTCGCCCAGTTGAACGCCGGCTCTGCGGCCTTGGCCGCCGCCGGCTTCGCAACGACTGCTCCGGCAGTCGCCGCCAACACTGTACCAATCATGCCATCAGCTTTCGCTCTTGAGCTTGGCCAGACGCAACCAGGTGTCGACCACGGTGTCGGGATTCAACGACAGTGATTCGATACCTTCCTGCATCAGCCATTCGGCCAGTTCCGGATGATCCGACGGCCCCTGGCCGCAGATGCCGACGTACTTGCCCTTGGCACGCGCCGACTTGATCGCCATCGACAGCAGTTTTTTGACCGCCGGATTCCGCTCGTCGAACAGATGCGCCACGATCGACGAATCGCGATCCAGGCCCAGCGTCAGCTGGGTCAGATCGTTGGAGCCGATCGAAAAACCATCGAAGATTTCCAGGAACTCGTCTGCCAGCAATGCGTTGGACGGCAGCTCGCACATCATGATGATCTTGAGGCCGTTCTCGCCTTGCTTGAGCCCGTTCTGCTCCAGCACCTCGATCACCTTGAGGCCTTCTTCCAGCGTCCGCACGAACGGAATCATGACCCAGAGGTTGTTCAAGCCCATTTCGTTGCGCACCTTCAACACCGCCTTGCATTCCAGCGAAAACGCCTTGGTGAAGGACGGATCGACATAACGGCTGGCGCCACGAAAGCCGATCATCGGGTTCTCTTCATGCGGTTCGTAACGCGAGCCGCCGATCAGGTTGGCGTACTCGTTCGACTTGAAGTCCGACAAGCGCACGATCACCGTATTCGGCGCCACCGATGCGGTCAGCGTGGCGATGCCTTCGGCCAGACGGTTGACGTAGAAGCTCACCGGATCGCCATAACCGGCAATCTTGGCGTCGATCTTCTTGCGCACGTCGGCGTCCTGCTTGTCGTATTCCAGCAGCGCATTGGGATGGATGCCGATATGCGCGGCAATGATCATTTCCAGGCGCGCCAGACCAATACCAGCGTTGGGCAGTTGACCGAAGTCGAATGCGCGCTCCGGGTTGGCCACATTCATCATGATCTTGAGCGGCGCAGGCGGCATGTTACCCAGATCGGTGGTGATGCGCTCGAACGGCAGCAGACCGTCGTAGATGAAGCCGGTATCGCCTTCGGCACAGCTCACCGTCACTTCCTGGCCGTCGCTGAGCACATCGGTGGCGTTACCCGAACCGACCACGGCCGGCACGCCGAGCTCACGCGCGATGATCGCCGCGTGGCAGGTACGGCCGCCACGGTTGGTGACGATTGCCGAAGCGCGTTTCATCACCGGCTCCCAATCGGGGTCGGTCATGTCGGCGATCAGCACGTCGCCGGCCTGCACGCGGTTCATGTCCTCCAGCGAGCGCACCACGCGCGCCACGCCGCTGCCGATCTTGGCACCCACCGCGCGTCCTTCGACCAGGATTTTGGCGCCCTTGGCTTCCAGAGAAAAACGCTCGATCTGGGTAGCGTGGCTGCGCGATTTCACCGTTTCCGGGCGCGCCTGCACGATGAACAGCTTGCCGCTGACACCGTCTTTCGCCCACTCGATGTCCATCGGGCGGCCGTAATGCTTTTCGATCACCAGCGCCTGCCTGGAAAGCTCCTGCACGTCTTCGTCGCTGATCGAGAAGGTGCTGCGCAGTTCGACCGGTGTGTCTTCGATGCGCACGCGCTCGCCGGGCACATCCGAGTAAACCATGCGGATCGCTTTGCTGCCGAGCGAGCGGCGCAGGATCGCCGGCTTGCCTGCAGTGAGCGTGGGCTTGTAGACGTAGAACTCGTCCGGGTTGACCGCGCCCTGCACGACCATTTCGCCCAGACCGAAGCTCGAGGTGACGAACACCACATCACGAAAGCCCGACTCGGTGTCCAGTGTAAACAGCACGCCGGCGGCTCCAACCCCCGAGCGCACCATCAACTGCACGCCGGCCGACAGGAACACGTCTTCGTGCTTGAAGCCGTGATGCACGCGATACGCAATTGCGCGATCGTTGTAGAGGCTGGCGAACACTTCCTTGACCTTGTGCACGACATCGTCGGCGCCGGTCACATTGAGGAAGGTTTCCTGCTGACCTGCGAACGAGGCGTCCGGCAGATCTTCAGCGGTTGCCGACGAACGTACTGCTACCGCCACTTCGCCGCCCCCGTTTTCCGCGCATAGCTGTTCGTATGCAGTGCGGATGTCGCGGTCCAATTCTGGTTGCAGCGGTGCATCGATCACCCAGCCGCGAATCTCCTTGCCGGCGATGGTGAGAGCGTTGACGTCTTCGACGTCAAGCGTTGCGAGCTTGTCGAAGATGCGCTTGGACAGACTGTTGTGCGCGATGAAGTCCTTGAAAGCTTCCGCAGTGGTCGCATATCCACCGGGAACCGAAACGCCCAACCCGGCCAACTTGCCAATCATCTCGCCAAGCGAGGAATTTTTACCGCCTACGCGGGCCAGATCGACCAGGCGTAGCTCATGCAACCACAGGATATTCTCGTTCAAGCGCGATGCTCCGTGAGGCCATCGCCCGAGCGGGCTGGATGGCCGCGTCCGTAGGAAGAAGCCGCTATGATGCAGTGCACAGCGGAACCTGCACAAGCATGAGCCCGTAAGTTTTGGGCATCTGTTCAAATGAGGTGGTCTTGATGTCAACGATTCGGCCGGTGTTTTACGTGTCCGATGGAACCGGTATCACCGCTGAAACGATTGGGCATAGCCTGCTCACACAGTTCAGTGGATTCAATTTCGTCACCGACCGCATGTCGTTCATCGACGATGCAGAAAAAGCGCGCGAGGCTGCGATGCGGGTGCGCGCTGCGGGCGAGAGGTACCAAGTGCGCCCGGTGGTGGTCAATTCCTGCGTCGATCCACAACTGAGCATGATCCTGGCCGAGAGCGGCGCGCTGATGCTGGATGTGTTCGCGCCCTTCATCGAGCCGCTGGAACGCGAACTCAACGCACCGCGACATTCGCGCGTGGGGCGTGCGCATGGCCTGGTGGATTTCGAGACTTACCACCGCCGTATCAATGCGATGAACTTCGCGTTGAGCCACGACGATGGCATCGCACTCAACTACGACGAGGCGGATGTGATCCTGGTGGCGGTGTCGCGCGCAGGCAAGACGCCGACCTGCATCTATCTGGCCTTGCATTACGGCATTCGCGCCGCAAATTACCCGTTGACCGAAGAAGACCTGGAAAACGAGAATCTGCCGCTGCGGTTGCGCGACTACCGCAGCAAGTTGTTCGGCCTGACCATCGATCCGGAGCGCCTGCAACAAATTCGACAGGAGCGACGTGCGAACTCCCGTTACAGCGCGGCAGAGACCTGTCGGCGCGAAGTGGCGATCGCCGAGCGCATGTTCCAGATGGAGCGCATTCCGTCGCTTAGCACCACCAATACCTCGATCGAGGAAATCTCCAGTAAGGTGTTGTCGACGTTGGGGCTGCAGCGCGAGATGTTCTAAGTTGGGATTGGGGATTCGAAGTTCGGGATTCGGGAGGTGGGACGCGCGAGTGGTGCGTGCATCTACCGGATGCGTGGAACAGCTGCTTATGATTGCCGTGGGCGGCTCGGGGAAAACGAAGCGGGCGGGACAGCGCTCCGTCAAGATAGGCCTGCTGTTGGGCCTTCGTCAATGCTGCCCGTGCGGCAGCGCAGCGTGTAGGATCGGTCATGGCGCAAGCACTGAGCAAACTCGAACGCATTCCCAAGCTGAGCCGGTTCGGCTGGCTGATGGGCTTGTATGCAGAAAATTTCCAGCATCTGACCCGGCTGTTCGCACCGGCCGATCTCGCACCTGGTTCTTACACCTCCTCGATCGGCGATGGCTTGAATCTGCGGTTGGACGTGATCGAGTGCCACCGCTACACGGTGGAGCTGCGACTGACCTACGACCTGTGCGACCCGGTGACCGGCGAACCGGATCCGTCGGCCTATGTGCGCTTGTACCGCGACGCACGCCAGGCCGAAACCACGCATTGCTATGTCGGCCGCCGCTGGCAGGACGTTATGGGCCTGTTCCCGCCGCCAGCCGAACTGATCAGCCACCGTATGCGCATGAATACGTTCCTGAGCAAGTGGTTGGAGTACCTGGCCGAGCGTGGCCATGGCGTCGCTACCTTGCGTCTAGATACGGATTACGTCGCGCCGCCGCGTCCCAGCTTGCAGGCCGCCGTTGACTGAGCGTGGGTTGCTGTCGCGTCCGATGCGCGGCACCGATCATACTGATGCGCTCCGCGTGCCAGATCGCATGCCATGCCCTATACCCCCATTGTCGCCACGCTTGGCTACCTGTTATCGCCGGACGGCACGCAGGTGTTGATGATCCATCGCACTGCCCGTCCCGGCGATCAACACCTGGGCAAGTACAACGGGCTCGGCGGCAAGGTGGAACCGGACGAAGACGTGCTAGCCGGCATGCGCCGCGAGATTCGCGAAGAAGCCGGCGTCGAGTGCGGTGAAATGCAATTGCGCGGGACCATCAGCTGGCCGGGCTTCGGCAAGCACGGCGAGGACTGGCTGGGCTTTGTGTTCCTGATCGGCAGCTTCGAAGGCACGCCGCAGACCTCGAACCCGGAGGGCACACTGGAATGGGTGGCCATCGACCAGATGGACCAGGTGCCCATGTGGGAAGGCGACCGGAACTTCCTGCCGTTGGTGTTCGACGGCGACCCGCGTCCGTTCCATGGCGTCATGCCATATCGCGATGGGCGCATGCAGTCGTGGACATATTCGCGGATCTAAGCGATATCAGAACGGTCGCCTGCATAGCGCGCGCGTTACCCTTTGCGCCCTGCTCACCTCAGGCTCCGCATGAAACGCCATTTCTCGATGTTGCGCGATTTCCAACTCGCGGACTGGTTCACGTTGGCCAATGCCTTCTGCGGCACCGGGGTGATCTTCGCGGTGATGCGGTTTGTGCAGGAAGGCCATCGTGGCGATCTGTTGCTGGGCATGGCGCTGATTCCGCTGGCGTTCGTGTTCGATGCGCTGGACGGGCACGTGGCGCGCTGGCGCAAAGCGTCCTCAACCCTGGGCCGCGAGCTGAATTCGCTGGCCGACGTGATTTCGTTCGGGGTGGCGCCGGCCTCGCTGGGCTATGCCTGCGGCATGCGCGGTGGCTGGGATTGGCTGGTGCTGAGCTATTTTGTCTGCTGCGGCGTAAGCCGGTTGGCGCGTTACAACGTCACTGCCGAAGGGATCGCCGGCGAGGCCGACAAGGTGCCGTACTTCGAAGGCACCCCGATTCCCACCAGCCTGCTGTTGGTGATTTTGCTCGCGGTCGCCGCCAGCAGTGGCCATATCGGCGACACCCTGTGGTGGGGCCAGTGGCAACTCGGGCCGTGGCAGTTCCACCCGCTGGTGCTGCTGTTTGCGGTGTCGGGCTCGCTGATGATCAGCAAGACGCTGCGGATCCCCAAACCCTGACCGGTGTGCCGGGACACACGCGGTAGGATGGCTGGGTGGACAGTCATGGGAAGGGATGATGGCAGGTAGCGGTTCGGACAACGGCAACTTCGAGGACAAGGCGTGCCAGTATTGGAGTGCCTGGGCAGATGCCATGCGCCACGGCCAGGCCGGCTCCAGTGCGCGGCCGTCACCGGCTCCTGGTAGCGACGCACCGCAAGACTGGCGCAAGGCGGTAGATTGGTGGTCGCAGTTGTTGCCGACGCAGGCCGCACCGCAGGCGCAGGAGGCGATTGACCGCTTCCGCAATCAGGCCGGTGGTTGGTTCGGCACCATGCAACAGGTGGCCGCGCAATTTGCCGGGCGCGACACCTCTGCCAACGAAGTCTCCGATGCGTGGCGGAAGGCCGTGCAAGGGCAGGGCGAGCAATTGATGCAATGGACGCTTGGTTCGTTGCGCGGTGGCAGCCAGGGCGGCTTCGACCCGTGGCTGCAGGAAGCGGCGCTGACTTGGGAAAAATGGCGGCAGGAAAATGCGTCGTGGTTGGACATGCCGGCGTTCGGTTTGAACCGTAATCGTCAGGCCCGCCTGCAGAAACTGGCACGCGCGCAGCAGGACTATCAGGCGCAGTCGCAAGCCTATGGCAAGCAACTCAAGGCCGCCGTCGAGCAGGCGTTCACGCGCTTTGCGTCCAAGCTGAGCGAGCACGAGAGCAGCGGCACCCAGTTGACCAGCGCGCGCGCCTTGTTCGATTTATGGATCGAGGCGGCCGAAGAATCCTATGCCGACGTTGCGTTGTCGGACCAGTTTCGCCAAGTGTACGGCGGCTTCGCCAACGCGCATATGCGCATGCGCGCTGCGCTGCAAGAGGAAGTCGAAGAACTCAGCGAACGCTTCGGAATGCCGACGCGTTCGGAAATGGATGCTGCCCATCGCCGTATTGCCGAGCTGGAGCGTTTGGTGCAGCGCATGCTGCGTACGGCGGCAAGCCCCGCAAGCAAACCTGCGGCAGCGTCGACTGCCGATCCGGTTGCGCCGGCCACGGACAACCCTGCGGCGACATCCAAGGCGAGTGCTGCGCCCAAGCCAGCAACTGCAACCAGCGCCGTCAAAAAAACCGCAGCGAAAAAGACTGCAGCTAAAAAGCCTCCGGCTAACAAGACCACCGATTCAAAGACCGTATCCAAGCCATCCACTGGCAAGCTCGCCGGCAAGCCGACCACACGCAAGCCAAGTGGAGCGCAGGCATGAAAGGCCCGTTGGGATTCAGCGCCGAAGACCTGATGCAGGAAACCTTGTCGATGCAGCGCAAACTGCGCGAGGGGCTCAAGCTGCTGCCTGACGTTGAGGATGTGGATTATGGCGCCACCGAGCGCGAAGAAGTCTGGCGCGATGGCAAGGTGGTGCTGTATCGCTTTGTCGGCGAGCAAGCGCCGGTGGCGAAGACGCCGTTGTTGATCGTCTACGCGCTGGTCAATCGCCCGTACATGGTCGATCTGCAGGTCGATCGCTCGCTGGTCAAGGGCCTGCTCAGTCACGGCCAGGACGTTTACGTGCTGGATTGGGGCTATCCAGATCGCTCTGAGCGTTACCTCACCCTCGAAGATTATCTGCTGCGCTATATCGATGGCGCGGTAGATCACTTACGCGCGAAGTCGGGGCTGGATGCGGTCGATCTGCTCGGCATCTGCCAGGGCGGCACGTTCTCGTTGTGCTACGCCGCGTTGCAGCGGTCCAAGGTGCGCAATCTGATCACCATGGTCACGCCGGTGGATTTCCACACTCCCGACAACATGCTGTCCAATTGGGCGCGCATGGTCGATGTGGATCTGTTCGTCGATACGATGGGCAACGTGCCGGCGGATCTGATGAACGCCAGTTACCTGATGCTCAAGCCGTTCCGGCTCAATCTGCAAAAGTACGTGAGCCTGCTCGACATCCTCGACGACAAGCAGGCGCTGGAAGATTTCCTGCGTATGGAAAAGTGGATCTTCGATTCGCCCGATCTGGCTGGCGAGGCCTTCCGCGAGTTCGTCACGTTGTTCTATCAGCGCAATGGGCTGGTCACCGGCCAAGTGAGCATTGGCGGGCAGGCGGTGGATCTGCAGGCAGTCGACATGCCGGTGTTGAATATCTACGCCGAACACGATCATCTGGTGCCGCCGGATGCCTCGCGCGCACTGCGCAGTCTGGTCGGCAGCGACGATTACAGCGAGCTGAGTTTTCGCGGCGGGCATATCGGCATCTACGTCTCCGGACGTGCCCAGCGCGAAGTGCCGGTGGCCATCCATCGCTGGTTGCAGGAGCGTGACGGCACCACCTGATGCTGTCGGCATGCGGAACCGTGCCTGCCGCTACGCTTAGAAAGCCGCCGCAGCCATCACGATGTGCTGTCGTCGGGCTTTTTAAACTGTCGGCTACGTTTGCAGGAGCCTTGCCGTGTCCACCACCACACTGTCCCGTTCCCTAAACGACCGCATGATCGCTGGCGTCGTCGGTGGCATCGCACGCCGTCTCGGCTGGAGTTCCACGCTGCTGCGCGTGTTTTTCGTGATCGTCTCGATCGCCTCGGCCGCGTTTCCCGGCATCCTGGTCTATGTGATTCTGTGGCTGCTGCTCCCCAACCAGGCCGACTGAGCGCCGCACAGCGCAAGCTGGTTGCGTTGCAGGCATTGGGCGCGTTGTGGACGCTGCCCAATACCGTGCTTGGGCTTGTGATCGGTGCGATCGGCAGTTGTTTCGGCGCTCGGCCGCGCTGGTCCAGCCGCGAACGCGCACTGGTCTTCCATGCATGGCCATGGGGGCCGGGTGGGGCAATGACGTTGGGCAATGTGATTGTGTTGAAAGGTCGCTCGCTCGACTTGCAGTGCAGCACCTACGCGCATGCCGCCGGCCGCTGTCAGCATCCGCCGGTGCGCTTAGGCGATCACGAGCGTGCGCATGTCTACCAATATATGCTTCTAGGCCCGCTGTTTTTACCGGTGTATTTCTTGTGCGGCGGCATCCATGTGCGCAACCCGTTGGAGCGGGCTGCGGATATGTATGCGATGCACGGCTACGGTTGGTGGCCGTGGGGCTTTCAACGCAATCGCGAAAAGCCGAACAACTCGGACAGCGGGTGAGGCGTGCCATCCAGTTGCGCGCGCAATAGCCCGGCGCCAATCGCGCTGTAGGTGATGCCATTGCCACATTAGGCCATCGCAAACGACACGCGTCGGCCTCGCTCAGGAGGCGGGCCGAAGAACGGCAGCCCTTCAGCGGTTTCTGCGAAGGCGCCGCCACGACTTCAAATGCCGGGCGCAGGCTCGCACCCGGCATTTGAAGTCGTGGCGGCCGAGGGTATTGCACAGGATTTGCGCGTCGAGGATTGCTTGCGCGCACGCACCATATGCCAGCGCGGAGCCGGCATGCGGCATGCCGCGTTGCCTGGCCAGCTCGATCATCGGCGTGTCGATTTCGTACTGCAGTAAGGCTGTGCTGGCCGAGGTTCTGCTCCAACCGATGTCGCGTTGCTCGATCACCACAACCTCGCGGCGTGGCACAACAGTTCATGCGCGATCAGCGCGGCGGTGACTCCGTCACCGACGATGGCGACCTCGCATTGAACGTCTTGCTCAAGGCACGGGTAGGTGCGCATCAATCCGTTGCGGATCGACCAGAACGGGTAGCCGCTTTTAAGGTCCATGCGGCGTCGTAAGAGAGCAGGCGGTCCGCAATTTGCCGGCGAAGCGGGGTGAAGCGGCCATGAGGCGAGCCCGGCCTTGCCACCGTCACCAAACCGCAAACAGCCGGCGTTAACCTGTGTGGAAAGCTCCTCACGGCGCGCTCGTTATCCTGGCGCCACCAATGCAGTAACAGGAGGTGTGGCATGTCGATTGTCCTGTACGTCGGTGGCAGCAAAGATGGCGACAGGGGCGTGATGCCTTATGGATTAAGCAAGTCGCGTGCGATGACCGATGCTGGCCCGGAGGTGTATGTCGAGCGCATGGTGCCGGTGAAGAATGTCGGCAAGATCCGCGTAATGGCGCTGGAGTCGCTGCAGGAAAGCATCCTGGTCGAGCGCGCAGCCACCCATTACGCCCGTCGCGTCAGCTGATCGCGGCGGCATAGGTTTACGACGGTCCTGTCAACGGGTTTCCGCGGCGGGCTTGCACTGCGAAAATGGGTTTTTTCAGTGAAGCGGTTCCGGCCGCACCGTCATGCACGATAGCCAGCTTGCCCAGCAGATTGCTCGCACCATCGCCGACGAGATCGGTGCCCAGCCCGCCCAGGCGCGCGCCGCCATCAGCCTTCTGGACGAAGGCGCCAGCGTTCCATTCATCGCCCGCTACCGCAAGGAAGTCACCGGCGGCCTGGACGATACCCAACTTCGCAACCTGGAAACGCGGCTGACCTATCTTCGCGAGCTGGAAGAGCGCCGCGCGGCGATCCTGTCCAGCATTGGCGAGCAAGGCAAACTCAACGACCAATTGCGCAACGAGATCGCCGCTGCCGATACCAAGTCGCGCTTGGAAGATCTGTACCTGCCGTACAAGCTCAAGCGCCGTACTCGTGCCCAGATTGCGCGCGAAGCTGGGCTGGAGCCGTTGGCCGATGGTCTGCTCTCTGATCCGAGTCAGGCACCGGAAGCGGCCGCCGCTGCGTTCATCGATGCCGAGAAGGGCGTCACCGACATCAAGGCGGCACTGGAAGGCGCGCGCGCAATCCTGATGGAGCGCTGGGGCGAAGACGCCGCGCTGGTTGGCGAGCTGCGCAGCTGGCTCGATGATAACGGCATCATTCGCGCGCGCGTTGCCGAGGGCAAAGAAGAGGCCGGTGCCAAGTACCGCGATTACTTCGACCATGCCGAATCGTTGGCCAAGATTCCGTCGCACCGGTTGCTGGCGTTGTTTCGTGCCCGCCGCGAGGAATTTCTGTATCTGGACCTTGACCCGGGCAGCGATGCCGAAGCCGGCCACCAGTACGCCGAAGGGCGCGTGGCACGCAGCGCCGGCATTTCCAATGAAGGCCGTCCCGCTGACCACTGGTTACTGGAGGCGTGCCGTCTGACCTGGCGCGCCAAGCTGCAGATGCATCTGCAACTGGACCTGTTCAACCAGGCGCGTGAAAAGGCCGAGGCCGGGGCGATCGCGGTGTTTGGTGACAACCTCAAGGACCTGATGCTGGCCGCACCGGCCGGCCCACGCGTGGTGCTCGGGCTGGACCCGGGTATCCGCACCGGCTGCAAGATCGCGGTGGTCGATGCCACCGGCAAGCTGGTGGCGACCGAGACGATTTATCCGCATGAGCCCAAGCGGCAGTGGGAGCAGTCGCTTCAGACGATCAAGAAGCTGTGCCTGCAGCACAACGTGGAGCTGATTGCGATCGGCAACGGCACTGCCAGCCGCGAGACCGACAAGCTCGCCGGTGAGGCAATTGCGCTATGCGGTGCGACCAAGCTGCAGAAGATCGTGGTCAGCGAAGCTGGCGCGTCGGTGTATTCGGCGTCCGAGGTCGCGGCCAAGGAATTCCCCAATCTGGACGTGTCGCTGCGTGGCGCCGTGTCGATCGCACGTCGTCTGCAGGACCCTTTGGCCGAGTTGGTCAAGATCGAGCCCAAGGCTATCGGCGTGGGCCAGTACCAGCACGACGTGGATCAGTACCGCTTGGCCAAGGCGCTGGAAGCGCGCGTGGAAGACTGCGTCAATGCAGTCGGGGTGTACGTCAATACCGCCTCGGCGGCATTGCTGTCGCGCGTATCGGGGCTGTCGAGCACGGTGGCGGAAAACATCGTGCGTCATCGCGACAACAACGGCCCGTTCAAGCGCCGCAAGGACCTGCTTGAAGTGCCGCGGTTAGGCGACAAAACCTTTGAACAATGTGCCGGTTTTCTGCGCATTGCCGATGGCGACGAGCCGCTGGACGTGTCGGCGGTGCACCCGGAAGCTTACCCTGTGGTCGAGCGCATCGTTGGCGCGACCGGCAAGCCGATCAAGGCACTGCTGGGCGACGGCAGTTTTTTGCGGGGCCTGAAGCCGGAGCTGTTCACCGACGAACAGTTCGGTGTGCCGACGGTGTGCGACATCCTCAAGGAACTGGAAAAACCCGGCCGCGATCCGCGTCCCGAGTTCAAGGCGGCGCAGTTTGCCGAAGGCATCGAAGATATCAAGCACCTCAAGCCCGGCATGGTGCTCGAAGGCGTGGTCAGCAACGTCGCAGCGTTCGGCGCCTTCGTCGATATCGGCGTGCACCAGGATGGCCTGGTGCACATCTCCGCGCTCTCGGACACCTTCGTCAAAGATCCGCGCGACGTGGTCAAGGCCGGCGATATCGTCAAGGTCAAGGTGCTGGAAGTGGATGTGGCGCGCAAGCGCATCGCACTGACATGCCGGCTGTCCGACACGCCACCACCGGCCGATGGTGCCTCCCCATCGCGCGAGACACGCGGCAACGGTGGCCCGGGGCAGGGCCGTCGCGAGGGTGGCGGACGTGGTCCGGCGCAGGGCAGCACCAAACCGCGGACTACTGCTCCCCCGGCCGACAACGCGCTCGCCGCTGCGTTCGCACGCGCCAAACGCACCTGAGTCATGCTGCCCCGGTGATTGGCCGGGGCAGCTTGCGACGCAGTTAGGTGTGGCGACGGCTACCGGGCTGGACAGTGCGCTTGTGCAAGAAATCCTGTGTATGCGAGCCAATCGCTGCGACTTCCGTCCCGCGCACGCATTTGCGTAATGACTGCTCGCTCAGCACCGAAATAGTCGAGTGACACGTGAGACGGTCGGGCACCGTCAGTGCTCCACCTGACAATAAGCGAGGTCGCTTTGTGAGCCGCGCCAGGGCAGCGTCACGCCTCGTCCCGTCGCGCGCGCGTTGGCAATATCAAACGTTCGATCAGATCGACCAGGCCGGGCGGCTCCACCGGCTTGCCCATATGCGCATCGAAGCCGGCTACCACGGCGCGGTCGCGGTCTTCTTCGCGCACATAGGCGGTGAGCGCGATGGCCGGGATGTGCCGCGGCAGGTCGGCACGGCCCGAACGCACGGCGCGAATCAGGTCATAGCCATCGCGGAGCGGCATGGCGATATCGCTGAGCAGGACATCGAATGGCGCGGCGGCCAGGTACTGTTCGGCCGCGTCCACCGAGCTGGCTGCCTGCACCTGCGCGCCAGCAAGCATCAGGAAATGCATGACCGCTTCGCGCGAATCCTGATCGTCGTCGACCAGCAACAAGCGCACGCCGTCCAGGCGCCCATCGCAGTCGGCCGGCAACCGATCCACTTGGTGGTGTCTGCCGAAGCCGGGGGCAGATCGCTGACGCCGTGCTGGAAGGGCAGCACGACAGTAAATATCGATCCCCGGCCTTCGCCAGCGCTGGACGCACCTAGGCTGCCGCCATGCAGATCGACCAACTGGCGCGAGATCGACAAGCCCAGCCCCAGCCCGCCGACGCGCCGCGTGGTGCCGGCATCGGCCTGGCGAAAACGGTCGAACACATGCGGCAGGAAGTCCGGTGCAATGCCAATGCCGGTGTCCTGCACGCAGAAGCGCAAGCGCTCGTCCTCGATGTCCAGTGTCACCCGTACCGTCCCGCCAGCAGCGGTGAATTTGAGCGCGTTGCTGAGCAAATTGGTCAGCACTTGCTGCAAGCGTCCGGCATCGCCGAAGAACCACAATTCGCCTTCGCCAAGTGCATCTAGTTCCAGCGAGATCTCGCTTGCCAGTGCAGTCGGTTGCATCAATTCCACCGTGCTGCGCGCCAGCCCGGCGATGTCGAAATGCTCGGCTTGCAGGCGGATCTTGCCCGATAAAATCGCGCTCATGTCCAGCAAGTCGTCGATGATCTGTGTCTGAGCGCGCGCACTACGCTCGATGATGACCAGACCCCTGGCCAGATTGGCCGGCTCGAAAACCTCGGACTGCATCAGTCGTGACCACCCCAGGATGGCGTTGAGCGGCGTCCGCAATTCGTGGCTGAGCGTGGCCAGAAACTCGTCCTTGACCCGGCTGGCATGCTCGGCCTGACCACGCGCAGCGGTTTCGGCATGCAGCGATAATTTGAGCTTGGCATCCACGCGCGTGCGTTCGATGACGATGCCTGCCAGATGCGATGCCGAGCGTGCCATCGCCCGCTCGCGCAGCGAGGGCAGGTGAGGGCAGTCATAATAGATATTCAACGTGCCCAGCACCTGGCCATTGCTGGCCAGGATCGGGGTCACGCAACATGCCACGATGCCCATCGCGGCCAAGATCGCGTGATGCCGGCTGAAATTCGAGTCGGCCTGGATGTCCTGGCAGATGACCTGGCAGCCGATAAAGGCTGAGCGCGCGCAGGGTGGCCCGTCTGCGCCGATCGGCACCTCTTGGAACTGCCCGCGATAATCGATCGGAAAGTGCGGTGCCGAACCGAAGCTCAAGGTGTGGCTTACTTCGTCCAGCACCATCACCGAGCAGTACAACGCAATTTCGCCACGCGCCTCCACGCTCAATGCGATGGCATCCAGCACCACCGGCAACGCTGCGCCGGTGGTGATCAAGCTTAAGATCGCGCGATCGGATGCGGTGGCATCTTCGATGTGCTTGCGTTCGGAAATGTCGGTCAGCGAGCCGATATGGCCGAGAAAACGCCCGTCGCTGGCGAAATGCGGCGAGGCGGTGTCGATGCACCAGCGGTATCGCCCGTCGTGGCGACGCACGCGATATTCGGCCAGGAATTCGCCGCGTTGCTCCAACGCTTGCTCGAAGGCATGTCGTACGCGTGCGGCATCGTCGGGATGCATCACATCCCACCAGCCCTGATCCAGGGCCTGGTCTTCGCCCTGGCCAGTGAAGTTGTACCAGCGCGGATTCCAGTACACGCAATCACCTTGCGCGTCAGCCATCCAGATCATTGCCGGCACGGTCTCGCACAGCGCACGGAAGCGCACTTCGCTCTCGCGCAATTGTTGCTCGAACGCGCGCCGATCATGGATGTCGGTATACGTGCCGATCCATTCGCTGATGCTGCCATTGTCACCGCGCACGGGCAGGGCGCGCGCCAGGTGCCAGCGCGAGTGGCCGTCGTGACGGTGCAGTTCGCATTCGACTTCGTAGGCGCGCTCGCCGCTCAACGCCAGTGTCCACGCCTGCGCGGACAAGCGCAGACCATCGGCGGTGTGCGCCTGCTGCCAAGCGGCAGCGTCGTTGTTGGCAGGATCCAGCCCGGTGTATTCGTACCACCGCTGATTGAAGTAGTGCGGCTGTCCATCCGGGCCGGCAATGAAGATGATCTGCGGCAGCGTGTCTGCAAGGCCACGCAGGCGCGCTTCGTTGGCGGCCAGTTGCTGCTGCGCCTTGGCCCGTTGCATCGATTCCCAACAGCGCGCCGCCACCAATCGCACCAGCTCGATCTCGGTCGACAACCAAGGCCGCGGTGCGCGCTGATGCACGCCGATCGCCGCAACCAGGCGTCCGTGCTTGTGCAATGGAATGACTAGCGATGCCCGCAGGCCGGAGCGGCGATATTGCTCCACTACATAATCCGGCGCACCCGGTGCCATGGCGTCGGTGGTGAACCAGGGGCGGTTGTCCAGCAGCGCATCACGTAGCCCTTGCGCCACTTCCAGCGGGAAATTGCCTTGCAGGCTCGGCATGTCCTGCACGTGGTCGCTGACCACATGCATGGTCCGGCCATCGGCACCTGCCAGACCAAACGCACAGCGATTGGCCCGCAGATGTTCGCCAAGCAAGCGCACGCTGGTGTCGATGATCTGCCGCGGATCGGAGACGTGCTGCAGCGCGTCTTCCAGCGTCAACAGGAAGCTGTCGCGAATCTCGCCACGGCGTTGCTCGGTGACGTCGAACCCATGCACCACAATCGCGTCGCCGCGGCCATCGCTATCGGGCATCGGCTGGTAAAGGACGTCCACAAACGTTTCACCGGGTGCGCTGCCTGGTGTGCGTTGCAGGTAGGCCGTCATCGATTTGCCGATGAAAGGTTGGCCGCTGCGTCGTACCTTATCGAGCAATTCCAGATAGCCATGGTTGACGATCTCCGGCATGGCGTCGAGCAGGGGGCGACCCAGCAGCGGCCGCTCACCGACCAGTTCGTGAAAGCGTTGGCTGACGCTCTCGATGATGTAGTCGGGCCCGCGCAGCACTGCCATGAACGCAGGCGATTGATCGAGCGCGGCGAACATCTGGGGCAACTCCGCATTGCGACGAACATCGCGCGCCGTAGCCGCAACGGTCCCCGCCACATACAACGCACCCAACCGTTCTCCGGCCTGCAGCACCGGGCTACACGACCATGTCGCCAGATCCAGCGCAGGTGCATCGGTCTGCATGCTGTCAAAGGCAGGCGTGTTCGTAAGTTCTGCGAGTGGCTGCGCGAACGCGGCCGGATGTCGCTCCCCCAGCAGTGCGATACAGGCATCGTTGTAAATGCAGCGCGCCTCGCTGCCCCAGACCATTAGCATCGGAACCTGCGCATGCAGGCAGACCGACAGCGTGGTGCGCAGCGCCTGGGCGCCGCGCAGTAGCGGGTCTGCGGCGCATGCAGACGCCAACACCAACGCTGCAGTTTCGCTCGTCTCCGGCAATAAGCCGGCGAACCGCGACACGGCGATATCCATCTAGCGACCCGCCTGTCATTCTTCGATGCCCAATTTTAGTAGCAACCGAGCCGGTAACGGCGGCGTACAGCGACTGGCGATTTAACGAGCAGTCGTCAGGCGGGGGCCGAAAGCGCGCGCATCTGGAGCTTATGCGAGCGGATACATGCCAATCCGGATGCCAAGCGCGTCGGCTGATTGGTCGCGCCTTAACTGTTGGCGCCGCTCAGCTGGCGTGCTCTGGACAGCGCGCCGACCAATTCTTCGGACAAGTAGGGCTTGGTCAGCATCACGCCGCGCTCGAAACCGCTTGGGATGCTGGCGCTGGCAACACCTGTGGCAAGAACGAACGGAATTCCACGCTCTGCCAACAACCGTGCGACCGGCTCGCTGGTTTCGCCATTGCCCAGACGATAGTCCAGGACTGCGATGTCCGGGGCGTTGGCATTGATTAGCTGCAACGCTTCTTGGACTTCGCCGACCGGGCCGACCACAGCCGCACCCGCCCGAACAAGCTGCAGGTCGAGCAGCATGGCATTCATGTCATCGTTTTCGACCACGAGTACCCGAACTCCACGCAATGCCGACATTGCTTACTCCTTCACCAAGTCGGTCAGTATATCGACACTGGTTGGACGCGTGCTGTCGACGTCGCTTGCACCTGAGTTCGTCAGGCACATCCTGGCACTGTTCGTTTCATCAACAAGTCGCTATACTTCGCGGCCACGCCGAAGTGGCGGAATCGGTAGACGCAGCGGACTCAAAATCCGCCGCCCTTAAAAGCGTGTGGGTTCGAGTCCCACCTTCGGCACCAAAACCAAAAGTAGCGGCAGCCTAGGCTGCCGCTACTTCATTCAACACATGGTTTTCGTCCGTTGCCGCGCAGCGGTCCACTTCCTGACCAATTGCTCTCCCACTCGATGGCAGGCCATCTTGACAGCATCATGCCATAGCTCAATTGGGAGCTCGTGGGATGCCAGTCATTCTAGATTCTCGGCAGTGCAAGAGCCTTGTGCGCGACACTCCGGAGCCGAATGCTCTGCGATGGCTACCGATACGATCACGCATACAGCACATTTCGTTACATAGTCGCCCCTGAAAAACCCCAACCACCCAACGACCGCAAGGCATTGATGTCTGCACCGGCGTGCCAGAACTACCAGTGTTCGCTACGCTGAAGGCTGGTTTCTGGCAATTTTCAGTCATGCGTACACGCCGTCCTGCTGCCGAGCACATGCCTGCCGACGAGTTGTTTCGTTCGCGGCTGGAGAACCAGATCGATCTGCGTCATCGGCTGGCGCGGCTGAGCCAACGGATGCCGTGGACGGCGTTGGAGCAAGCACTTTCATCGCGCTTGCCGGCCACCCAGGCCGGTGGCGGTCGGCCGGCATTGCCGGTGCGGCTGATTGCCGGTTTGCTCTACCTCAAACACGCCTACGACCTGTCCGATGAAGCGGTGTGCGAGCGCTGGCTGGAGAATCCGTACTGGCAGTTCTTCACCGGCGAGGTCGTGTTCCAGACGCGTTTGCCGTGCGATGCCAGCTCGCTGACGCGCTGACGGCAGCGCCTGGGTGAGGCCGGGATGGAAGAGCTGCTGGCGCACACCATCAACGCCGCGCATGCGATGCAGGCGGTGGACGCACGCGAGTTGTCGCAGGTGATCGTGGACACCACGGTGCAGGAAAAGGCGATCGCCTATCCGACCGACAGCCGTTTGCTTGAAGTGGCCCGCAAGAAGCTGGTGTTACTGGCCAAGCGGCACGGCATCGGATTGCGGCAGAGCTACGCGCGGCAAGGCCCGGCCCTGAGCCGCAAGGCAGGTCGGTATGCGCATGCGCGCCAGTTCAAGCGGATGCGGCGCGTGCTGCGACGTCAACGCACAGTGCTGGGACGGCTCATGCGCGACATCCAACGCAAACTCGATCAGGTAAACATCGGCGTGCGCGAGCGCATCGCTGTCTGGCTGGAACGTGCGCAACGGCTGTACACGCAGCGTCCGAAGGACAAACAAAAACTGTACGCATTGCATGCCCCGGAAGTGGAATGCATCGGCAAGGGCAAGGCGCGTCAAGCGTACGAATTCGGCGTCAAGGTCGGCATTGCGGTCACCGCCTGCAAGGGATTGGTCGTGGGTGCGCGCAGCTTCCCGGGCAACCCGTACGACGGCGATACCTTGGCCGAGCAGCTGGAGCAGACACGCGGGTTGCTGCAGGATGTGAGCGTAGAACCGACGGTGGCGATCGTGGACCTGGGCGATCGGGGGCGCGAAGTCGATGGCGTGCAGGTCCCTGCATCGCGGCAAGGCCAAGACGCTGACGCGACGGCAATGGCGCTGGATCAAGCGACGGCAGGCGGTGGAGCCGGTGATCGGACATCTGAAAGACGACTGCAGGTTGCGTCGCTGCAGGCTGAAAGGTGCCCAAGGCGATGCGCTGCACGTGCTCGGCTGCGCCGCCGGCTACAACCTGCGTTGGCTGCTGCGCTGGATCGCGTTTTTGCGTGCCTGGATGCGGGCGATGGGATGGTCATCCTTGAGCGCCGTGCCGCTGTCACCGACGGCACTTGGCACTTGGCACTTGGCACTTGAAGGGGATTTTTCAGGGACGACTACATAAGACGAAGTCAGGCTTGTCCGTCATCAAACGCTTTGCGGCCTTCGTGCGTAAGGTCTATATCGCCATCTTCCGCTTGCGTCGCATAGCCAGCACGCACTGCCCAGTTCGCTTCTTCTTCAGAAACGGGCTTAGTGTCGTGGATATCGCGAAGAATTCGCAATTGTTCTGAAGAGTCAAAGTCCATGGGAGCCGCCTGTTTGCAAAGAGACTTCCACGTTACGGACAAGGCGTGATGGTTGCGTGCCTGCATGCGCCATCCGGTACATTGACGTCATGCCGTGTGCATCCTTGCAAACAATACGGCATTACATAGTCGTCCCTGAAAAATCCCTTTCAAGCGCCAAGTGCCGTCGGTGACAGCGGCACGGCGCTCAAGGATGACCATCCCATCGCCCGCATCCAGGCACGCAAAAACGCGATCCAGCGCAGCAGCCAGCGCAGGTTGTAGCCGGCCGCGCAGCCGAGCACGTGCAGCGCATCGCCTTGGGCACCTTTCAGCCTGCAGCGACGCAACCTGCAGTCGTCTTTCAGATGTCCGATCACCGGCTCCACCGCCTGCCGTCGCTTGATCCAGCGCCATTGCCGTCGCGTCAGCGTCTTGGCCTTGCCGCGATGCAGGACCTGCACGCCATCGACCGCGCGCCCGCGATCGCCCAGGTCCACGATCGCCACCGTCGGTTCTACGCTCACATCCTGCAGCAACCCGCGTGTCTGCTCCAGCTGCTCGGCCAAGGTATCGCCGTCGTACGGGTTGCCCGGGAAGCTGCGCGCACCCACGACCAATCCCTTGCAGGCGGTGACCGCAATGCCGACCTTGACGCCGAATTCGTACGCTTGACGCGCCTTGCCCTTGCCGATGCATTCCACTTCCGGGGCATGCAATGCGTAGGGTTTTTGTTTGTCCTTCGGACGCTGCGTGCACAGCCGTTGCGCACGTTCCAGCCAGACAGCGATGCGCTCGCGCACGCCGGTGTTTACCTGATCGAGTTTGCGTTGGATGTCGCGCACGAGCCGTCCCAGCACTGTGCGTTGACGTCGCAGCACGCGCCGCATCCGCTTGAACTGGCGCGCATGCGCATACCGACCTGCCTTGCGGCTCAGGGCCGGGCCTTGCCGCGCGTAGCTCTGCCGCAATCCGATGCCGTGCCGCTTGGCCAGTAACACCAGCTTCTTGCGTGCCACCTCCAGCAAACGGCTGTCGGTCGGATAGGCGATCGCCTTTTCCTGCACCGTGGTGTCCACGATCACCCGCGACAACTCGCGTGCGTCCACCGCCTGCATCGCATGCGCGGCGTTGATGGTGTGCGCCAGCAGCTCTTCCATCCCGGCCTCACCCAGGCGCTGCCGCCAGCGCGTCAGCGAGCTGGCATCGCACGGCAAACGCGTCTGGAACACGACCTCGCCGGTGAAGAACTGCCAGTACGGATTCTCCAGCCAGCGCTCGCACACCGCTTCATCGGACAGGTCGTAGGCGTGTTTGAGGTAGAGCAAACCGGCAATCAGCCGCACCGGCAATGCCGGCCGACCGCCACCGGCCTGGGTGGCCGGCAAGCGCGATGAAAGTGCTTGCTCCAACGCCGTCCACGGCATCCGTTGGCTCAGCCGCGCCAGCGGATGACGCAGATCGATCTGGTTCTCCAGCCGCGAACGAAACACCTCGTCGGCGGGTCTGTCTTCGGCAGCAGGACGGCGTGTACGCATGGGCGGAAATTGCAAGAAACCAGCCTTCAGCGTAGCGAACACTGGTAGTTCTGGCACGCCGGTGCAGACATCAAGGCCTTGCGGTCGTTGGGTGGTTGGGGTTTTTCAGGGGCGACTAGTGAGCGCGGTTTCCGTGGTTGCAACCACAGTTGACCATGGGAACAAGGCGCGACAGAAAACGAGGTGCGGTCACTGGAATCACGATTTTCGTGATGCGCTGTCATCGCATCCTCGGTGCCGCCGTGCTGCGGAAAAAGTCCGATGGCTGCAAATGACATCACCAGAGATCAACGCAAAAACTACTCAAAAAAAAACCCCGGCAGTGCCGAGGCTTTTAGATGATTGGCGTCCCCACGGGGATTCGAACCCCGGTGTCCACCGTGAAAGGGTGGTGTCCTAGGCCTCTAGACGATGGGGACGCATATCAAAACCTAAGTTGTCTTCCTGACGGCCTAAGCCAGGATTGGTGGAGCCAGGCGGGATCGAACCGCCGACCTCCTGCATGCCATGCAGGCGCTCTCCCAGCTGAGCTATGGCCCCACGAAACTGAGAGCCAAATTATAGCGGCCGGTTAATGTTTGCACAAGTGATTTTTCATTCCACATGAGACAGGCGCAGCTTGCGCCGTCGGCTCAGTTGACGCCGTGCAGATCGCGCAGCTGCGTCTGCCGTGCGCCGAAATACGCAGCGAGATCGGCAATATCCTGGTCGCTCAGCGTGGTGGCCTGCGCAGTCATCAGCGGGTGCTGGCGATCGCCGCTGCGATAGGCCTGCAAGGCATGCGCAAGATAGTCGCCGTACTGGCCGCCGAGTTTGGGATAGCCGGGATCGATAGGCGCATTGCCGTCAGCGCCGTGGCAATCCACGCAGCTCTGGCCAGTGGCTTTGCCTTTTGCGTGTGCCAGTTTGTCGCCGGCTGCAGCGCGGCCGGCGGGCAGGCCGGCCGACGAACCTGAGCCATGTTCGCCGCTAGCGTGGCCGGTATCGCCGGCGGAATGGTCGGTGGATTCGACCTGGGATTGGGAGCAGGCCGCCATCATCAGTGCGGCAACCAGGACGATGGCTAGACGCGGAGCGTGCAGGGCGTTCGGCATGTGGGCGCTTACTTGAGGGTGGACAGGAAGGCGGAGATGTCGGCGATGTCCTGCTCGGAGAAACTCTGCGCCTGCGCCTGCATGGTCGGGTGTTTGCGCTTGCCCTGCCGGTATTCGGTCAACGCCTGGGTCAGATACTGGCTGGACTGGCCGCCGATCTTGGGGACGCGGTAGCTAGGGTAGGCGTTCTTGTAGCCGGTGACGCCGTGGCAGCCCTGGCAGGTATAGGCGAGCAGGCGACCATTGGAAGGATTGCCGGTCGGCGCCGCGGGTGCGGGAGTCGCCGCGGCGGCAGCCGGCGTGGCCGGTGCTGCAGGCGTAGCTGACGGTGTTGCTGATGCGCCCCCAAACGGCAGGAAGACGACCAGAGCGAGACAAGCGGCGAGCGGCTGCGGGCGCATGGTTTCGTATCCGGAAGACTGATTGAGCGTCGGCACGTGGGGGCGTGACGCCGCCGGACCGAGTATGCCTGTGATTTGGCGTCACGCAAACGGGATAAATACGCGAAGTTGATATGCAGACTATGACCTTTGGCGCGTTAGCGACATTCGCCGCCGCGCTGTTGATCACCACGAGCCTGTTGTTGGGCGGTTGCAAGGCAGGAGATGGGCCGCCGAAGAAAAGAAGGTCGGTGGCTGCGGTGCCGGTGAGAACTGCCAAGGCGGCGCGTCGCGCGGTCGCCGCCAGCTATACCGGCACCACGCCACCATGGATGCGCTGAACAACTCTTCCATGCGCTTTCGATCAACAATTCAGGCAACCGCCGCTATGCGTAAGTGTTTGATTTTCAGAATGAAGGATCGTCGCGTTCGAGCAAAATTCTAATTTCACTCGCCACGTCGTGAGTTGCTCGGCGGTTGCCTAAGGTGCCAGTAAGTTCGCTTTTTCAGGCTTTCCAATCCATTGTGACGTAGCACCCAATAAATCAGGCAGCGCGTACCTGCCGAACGATCGCAGCAGCCTTGGCCGAGCTTTCCTTGACCTTGTCCCATTGACCCTGAGCCAGCCAGTCCTTGGGCACCATCCACGAGCCGCCGATGCACAGCACATTTGGCTGCGACAGAAACTCGGCTGCATTGGCCTCGCTGATGCCGCCAGTGGGGCACAGCTTGAGTTCGGACAATGGACCAGCCAGCCCCTTGAGCATTTGCAGGCCGCCGATGGCGGTGGCCGGGAACAGCTTGCAGACGCGGAAACCCAGGCCCATAAGGGTCAGCAGTTCGGTCGGCGTTGCTGCGCCAGGCACTGCAGGAATTGGCGCCTCTGCCAGCAAGCGAGCCAGCGGCGCAGGCGTACCGGGGGTCACCAGGAAGTCCGCACCGGCATCTACCGACTGACGCAGCTGAAGTTCGCTCAGCACGGTGCCGGCGCCGATCACGATATTGGGCAGTTCGCGCTTGAGCATGGCCAGCGCTTCGATCGCGATCGGCGTGCGCAGGGTTAGCTCGATTGCGGGTAGGCCGCCCTCGAGCAGCGCATCGGCGACGCGGCGGGCCTGGTCCAGCGTATCAACAGTCACCACCGGCAGAATGCCGGCATCGCGCAGCAGCTGTTCGGCGGTGTTCTGGTTCTGGGCAATCGTCATTGCAACTCCGTTAGACGGCGACCGCCCGTGCGGTCGCAGAGAGGGAAGGGGTCAGGCGTCCTTGGACTCGTGCGGTGCCGCCGCGGCGGTCGCATTGGCGCCGAGTTCGTATTCGGCGTCGTAGCTCCACAGCGCGCCGTCCGGATGGGTCGGGCCGCAGGAAATCGAAATGGCACCCTGGTCGGCCGGGCCAACCACTTGGCGATTGATGGCGAACAGGTTGCGACCTAGATCGTTGCCGGTCACTGCGGTGTTCGGTGCGATTTCGCGCGATGCCCATTCTTCGGCCGACACCAGTACCTCCAGCGTGCCGGCTTCGCCGTCCAGACGCACGATGTCGCCTTCGCGCACACGCCCGATCGGGCCACCGCGCGCAGCTTCGGGCGTCATGTGAATCGCTGCGGGGAACTTGCCCGAGGCCCCCGACAAACGGCCGTCGGTGACCAGCGCCACGCGCCGGCCCTGGTTCTGCAGCAGGCCTAGCAGCGGCGCCATCGAGTGCAACTCCGGCATGCCGTTTGCGCGTGGGCCCTGGTAGCGCAACACCACCACAAAATCGTGCGGCAGCACGCCAGCTGCGTGCAACTTGTTGAGCACCTGCGGCGTATCAATCACGACTGCCGGCGCTTCGATCTTGCGGTGCTGCGGCTTGACTGCCGACAGTTTGATCAGCGAGCGGCCAAGGTTGCCGCGCAGCAAGCGCAGGCCGCCTTGGGATTCGAATGCATCGCTGACGGGGCGCGCGACGCTGTCGTCGGCAGTGGTCGCGATGCCGGGCACATACACGACCTTGCCGTCCTGCAGGCGCGGCTCGTTGGCGTAGGCACGCATGCCGCCCTCGACCACCGTGGGAATGTCGTCGTGCATCAGCCCGGCGTCCATCAGTTCACGGAACACGAACGCGGTGCCGCCAGCGGCCTGGAAGCGGTTCACATCCGCCTCGCCATTGGGGTAGATGCGGGTCAACAGCGGCACGGTCTGCGAGATCAGATCCATGTCGTCCCAGGTCAGCACGATGCCGGCCGCACGTGCCACGGCAATCCAGTGGACGGTGTGATTGGTCGAGCCGCCGGTGGCCATCAAGGCGACCACGGCATTGACGATGGCGCGCTCGTCGATCAATCGGCCGAACGGGCGGAAATCCTGGCCTAACGCAGAAATTGCCAGCGCACGCTCGGTGCCCGAACGGGTCAATGCATCGCGCAGCGGCAGTTCCGGGTTGACGAACGAGGCGCCGGGCAACTGCACGCCCATCGCTTCGAGCAGTACCTGGTTGGAGTTGGCCGTGCCGTAGAACGTGCAGGTGCCGGGCGAGTGGTAGGACGACGACTCGGCTTCCAGCAACTCGGCACGGGTGGCTTCGCCAGCGGCATAGCGCTCGCGTATTTCGGCCTTCTGCTTGTTCGGAATGCCCGGGGTCATCGGTCCGGCCGGCATGAACAGCGCCGGCAGATGACCGAACGCCAGCGCGCCGATTAGCAGGCCCGGCACGATTTTGTCGCACACGCCCAGGTAAACAAGGCTGTCGAACATGTCGTGGCTCAGGCCGATCGCTGCGGCCTGTGCAATGTTGTCCCGCGAGAACAGCGACAACTCCATGCCGGCACGGCCCTGGGTCACGCCATCGCACATCGCCGGCACGCCGCCGGCGACCTGCGCGGTGGCACCGAGCGTGCGGGCGGTTTCGCGGATCAGCTGCGGGTAATGCTCGAAAGGCTGATGCGCCGACAGCATGTCGTTATAGGCGGTGATGATGCCGAGGTTGGGCGTGGTCGCACTGCGCAGACGCGATTTGTCGGTCGGCTCGGAGGCCGCGAATCCGTGCGCAAGGTTGCCGCAGCTCAAACGCCTGCGGAATGGGCCCTCGCGCAGGGCGGCATCGAGACCGGCCAGATAAGCCGCGCGCGACTGAGCGCTGCGCTTGCGGATACGGTCGGTGACAGCTTGGATGTTCGGATGCAGGATCATTGGCTACCGGCTATGAGAAACGGAGGAATTTAAATCCCCCACAGAGAGGTGCGGTTTTTTGCGAAGGGACTTGCATCTTTGAATCCCCGCGCACGGATGTGCAGGTTTTG
Organism: Xanthomonas fragariae; assembly: GCF_900183975.1. Taxonomy (NCBI): domain Bacteria; kingdom Pseudomonadati; phylum Pseudomonadota; class Gammaproteobacteria; order Lysobacterales; family Lysobacteraceae; genus Xanthomonas; species Xanthomonas fragariae. Next base: position 2,642,037 of record NZ_LT853882.1, on the reverse strand, counting down.
CGATCACTCGCATTAAATCGGCTCTTGCGAAAGACGCATTTAATTACACCAATGCACCCGCAACTGTGGACCAGGCTGCCGTAACGCCACCCGGATCGGGTACTCGCTGACGTCGTCGCCCGCCAACGCAGCTTGCAACACGTCGAGCTTCTGCTTGCCGCGCAGCAATAGCAGGCGGGTTGGGATTGCAGCGAGTCCGGCCGGCGTCAAGGTGATACGCAACGGCCACTGATTTGATCCAGGGCAGCCGGTGGCATCCAGCGACGCGTAGGGCTGCGGGCTGGCAAGCGCCTTGGTCAGCTCCGTCGATCCTGGAAAAAGCGACGCGGTATGTCCGTCGCCACCCATCCCCAGCACCGCCAGACAGGCCGGTTCGGCATGCGTGGCCTGCAGATTCGCGGTATGCACGCACTCGGGCAATTGCTTGCCCGGGCGCACCAGCGGAGTGAAGGTCGCGGCCGGTGCGTGGGTCAGGAAGCTGTGATTCACCAGCCACGCATTGCTGTCCTGATCCTGCGGCGATAACCAACGCTCATCGACCAGGCCGACTTCCACCCGCGACCAGTCCAGCGGACGGTGGGCGAGGGATTCGTATACCGGCGCCGGGGTGGTGCCGCCGGACAGCAGCATGCGCGCCTGGCCACGACGTGAAATTTCCTGTTCCAGCAGATCGGCCATCTCGCTGGCCACCGTCTCGGTCCATTCGGCAGGGTCGTCGTGGCGCACCAGGGTGATGCGCGGATTGTCTTGCAGATTCATCGCTGCTCTCCGGGGTGCTGACGTTGCGCATCCACCGCATACGCCGCGGCACCGAGCAGGCCGGCATGCGGATGCATGACCGCCAGCGACGGTACCCGCGACATGATCGCGGAGAAGCGGCCCTTGTGTTCGAAGCGCTGACGGAATCCGGAATGCTGCAGCGAATCCAGCACCTTGGGCACCAGCCCGCCAGTGAGGAACACGCCATCCCACGCGCCTTGCATCAACACCATGTCCCCGGCAATCGCGCCAAAGATGGCGCAGAACAGATCGATCGTGCGCGACGACCGCAGGTCGCCCGCAGCCGCACGCGCGGTGATGTCCTTGGGCTGCAGCGGACCGGGGTCGACCCCGGCAATCTCGCTCAACGCACGGTGGATGTTCACCAGGCCCGGGCCACAGATCAGCCGCTCGTTGGAAACCCGGCCGAACTGCTCGGAGAGGATTTCCAGAATACGGATCTCCTCCGGAGTGCCGGGCGGGAAGCTGACATGGCCACCTTCGGTTTCCAGCGGAAAACAGCGCCCATTGCGAATGATCAGGCCACCCGCGCCCAGGCCGGTGCCGGGGCCGATCACGCCGTAGTTGCGTGGCTGATCGATCGGCGCCGGACGCCAGCTGGCGCCACCGACCTGCACCACGTCCTGCGGACGTAGCAGGCTGATCGCCATCGCCTGCGCGGCAAAGTCGTTGATCAGGTGCAGCGTGCTGAAACCCAGCATGCTGGCGGTGCGCGAGCGCGAGATCACCCACGGATGGTTGGTGATCCGAGCTTCGTCGCCATCTACGCGGCCGGCTACGGCGAATACTCCCTGGGTGGCCTGTACGCCGATCTGGTCGAGGTAGTAGCGTGCGGCTTCGCCGAGCGAACCGAAGTCGACCACCGCGAATTCGCGCGAGGTGTCATCTAGCAGCGGCACCGAGGCGTCGACATCGGCCAGCGCAAAGCGCGCGTTGGTTCCGCCGATATCGGCAACCAGCACCGGCTTGGAAGGAGCGGTCATGCGTTGTTTCCCTGTGCGTCGGTTGCCGGAGGGAGGAAATGGGTGGCCGATTCCGGGCCCCAACTGCCGGCCGGGTAGGGCTGCAGTGGTAGTTGCGCGTCTTTCCACGCATTGCTGACGCTGTCGATCCAGGCCCAGGCGGCCTTGACCTCGTCGTCGCGCACGAACAGCGCCGGATTGCCGTTGAAGGCATCGACAAACAGTCGCTCGTAAGCGATGCGGCGGTGCAGACCGGTCGGCATCGAGAGTTCCAGTTCCAGCGGCTGCAGTTCGATCGCGCCCCATTCCGGGCCTGCCAGACTGCTCATCAGCCCAAGCTCGATGTTTTCTTGCGGCTGCAACTGGAAGGTCAGGCGGTTGGGCACCGCGTTCTGCCGGTCCGGTCGCTCGAACAACCAATGCGTTACCGGCTTGAGCGTCACCACGATCCGGGTGGAGCGTTCGGCCAGGCGCTTGCCGGTGCACAGATGGAACGGCACGCCGGCCCAGCGCCAATTGTCGATATGCGCGGTCACCGCGACTAAGGTTTCCACATCGATGCCTTTCGGCGGGTGATAGGCCTGCGCCGGCTGACCGTCGATGGTGCCAGCGGTGTAGCGGCCGCGCACGCTGTCGCGGGCGGCATGCTCGGCGCTCATCGGGCGCAGTGAGCGCAGCACTTTGACTTTCTCGTCGCGGATGCGGTCGGCTTCCAGTGAGGCCGGCGGCTCCATTGCTACTAGGCAAAGCAGCTGAAGGATATGACTCTGCACCATGTCGCGCAGTGCGCCGGAACGGGCATAATAGGCATCGCGCCCGTCCACGCCTTCGCTTTCAGCGACCAGGATCTGCACCGACTCGATGTAGGTGCGATTCCATACCGCCTCCAGAAGCGTATTGCCAAAGCGCAGTGCGATCAGATTCTGAACCGCCGCCTTGCCCAGGTAATGGTCAAGACGGAATACGCGGTCTTCGTCGATCAATGCCCCGATCAACTGCAAAATCTCGCGAGCGCTGTCCGAATCGTGGCCGATCGGTTTTTCCAGCATCAGTCGATGCGGTGCCGCCAATGCACCGCCCAGGGCCAAACCCTGACAGGTGCTGATGTATAGATCCGGCGGGATCGCCAGATAGCTCACGCAATGGCGGCTGGCGAGCTCGCGCACTGCGTTGGCCACCGACTCGGCATCGCGCAGATCCACCGAGCGATAGTCGACCCGCTGTAGCAGCGTCTCGATCTGTTCGGGCGCTGCGATCGGCAAGGCGTCGGTCAGGCGCGGGCGCAGCACCTCGCGAAACGCCTCGGTGTCGTGCGGCGACAACGCCAGCGCGCGGATACGGAAATCCTCCGGCAGCAGGCCATCGACGAACAATCGCAGCAGCGAAGGAAAGAGATAGCGCTGGGCGAGATCGCCGGTGGCGCCGAACAGGATCAGCGTGTTGTGCATGGACCGAATTTCAGATTCTGGAGACATCGTTATCAGCAGCTTGTCGAAAAGGCGCCGGAAAGCCGGCGGTCAGTACGTCTGTTCCTGAGCGACACTTGCGTACCCGCAGCGGGGGATGGACGTGCACGCCACATCCCCGATTGTTGCAGCAAGTGGCTACCGAGGGTTAGCGTCGCAGCGGTATACCTGCACATGCGCAGTGGAATGCCCGTCCTTGCACGACGGCCTGCGCCCTCTGCAACAGCGGTATGGATACATAGCGGCATGGTCCCTCCCAAGATCGCTGTTGCCATGTGAAAACGATTACATGTCAGAATAAACCATTGCATTCGTTTGCACGAGATTTCCTTGCAAACGCGTGTCGCGTCACCGCCGTCGGGAGGGCCGAGGGCAGGGCGCACAACTTTACGTTGAGGCCGAACGATGGCGAAAGTGCAGTTGGAAGGTGTCCGCAAGGTCTACGAGAACGGTCAGGTCGCGGTGCAGGGTGCAAGCTTCGAAGTCGCCGACGGCGAGCTGATGGTGCTGGTCGGGCCGTCAGGCTGCGGCAAGTCGACCTTGCTGCGCATGATTGCCGGGCTCGAAGACATCAGCGCCGGCACGCTCAAAATCGGCGAGCGCGTGGTTAACGATGTGGCACCGAAGGACCGCGACATCGCGATGGTGTTTCAGAGCTATGCGCTGTACCCGCATATGACCGTAGCCGAGAACCTGGCGTTTGGACTCAAGCTGCGCGGCCATCCCAAGCAGATCATCGCCGAGCGCGTCAACAATGCCGCCGAGCTGTTGGGCCTGACGCCGATGCTCGACAAGTTACCTAAGGCGATGTCCGGCGGCCAGCGTCAACGCGTGGCTTTGGGGCGTGCGATGGTACGTGAGTCGTCGGTGTTCCTGCTCGACGAGCCGCTCTCCAATCTGGATGCCAAGCTGCGCCACAGCGTGCGTACCGAGATTGCGCAACTGCACCGTAAGCTCGGCACCACGATGATCTACGTCACCCACGACCAGGTCGAAGCGATGACGCTCGGCCAACGCATCGTGGTGCTCAAGGATGGCGTGATCCAGCAGATCGACAGCCCGATGGCGCTGTACAACCGCCCGGCTAATCTTTTCGTTGCCGGCTTCCTGGGCAGCCCGGCGATGAACGTGCTGCAGGGACATCTGGATAAGCAAGACGGTCTGCATCTGGTCATGGCCGATGGCTGGCGGGTACCGCTGGGCGCTGCTCGGATCGATCGTAAATGGTTTGGCAGAGACGTTATCGTCGGCGCCCGCCCGGAGCATCTGCATTTGTCTGACGATGCGCTGTCGGGCTTCGATGCGAAGGTGGAAGTGATTGAGCCAGTCGGCAACGAGATCTTCCTCAACCTCGATCGTGGCGGTCAGCCGCTGGTAATTCGCGTCGCACCGCAGGTGTTGCCGGCCGTGGGTCAGCCGCTGCGCCTGGCGCTACGCAGCGAGGCGCTGCATTTCTTCGACCCGGCCACCGGCGAGCGTTTGGAACCGACTTAACGTTCCAGCCCCGGCGCGATCGCGAGAGGGCGTGCAACATGCGCGCCCGCTTGCAAGGTGGCCTCGACATCCAACGTCAATTCCAACGGCAGCACCGCCAGCGCTAAGTTGCCGGCCACGCTTACCACTTTGCCGATTTCGACGCCATTCAACGCGACGGCATCGCCCGCATCGATGACGCCATCGGTCTGCAGTAACTGCAATGCCCGCTTAGCTTTGCCCAGAAAATGCGTACGTGCAACGATCTCCTGGCCTGGATAACAGCCCTTTTTGACGCTGAAAGCACGCAGACGGTCGAGCGCCAACTGTTGCGGTGTCCATTGCTCACGCTGCCCATCGAGCAAGCGGACCAACCCCAGTTGCAGATCCGCACGGCGCCATTGGGCATCTACGCTCGGTAATTCGATAGGCGCGGCCAATGCATCGTCGGTGTGCAGCAGCAACGTGCGCGGCAGGACAACGGTGCCCATGTCCAGTTCGATACACTGCGGCCCAATACTCGCTTGCGCACCGTCGGCACGTTGCGGCGCTACAAACGCGGCGTACGCAAATACCGCAGCGACGCTGATTGTCAGCTTGCGTCGGAACACGAAACGGCCGAGTTGCGTGGCGATCTCGGCCGCATTCCCATCGGGCAGCAGCATCAACAAATGCGCATCGTCCTCACGCAGGAGTGCGAAGATGGCCTTCACGCGCCCTTTCGCGGTCAACCACGCGTTCCACTGCCAGCGCCCAACCGCCAACGCCTGTACGTCATTGGCAAATTGTGCATGCGCGAATGCCACTGCATCCGTACCGACTAATCGGACGTATTGCATGTCGCGCAGGGAGCAAAAACCTTGCGGAATAAGATTCAGGTTGTCAGCCACATCAGGTTGTCAGCCACAGAAGAGGAGTACTAAAATCGCAACGTTGTGAGACCACTATGATACGCCATCCAATCCCCACGCCAGCGCAGGATTCCGAGACGCAGGCTTCTCCTCAGGAGCACGCTCCTGAGAAGCAGCCACTGCCCAAGGAGATCGGTGGGCGCGACGGCCCTGAGCCAACGCGCTACGGTGACTGGGAAAAAAATGGACGCTGCATCGATTTTTGAGCAGCTTTTAGCCACAACGGCCCAGTGCCGCCCAGCCGAGATAACGAGACCAGCGAATGGCGATCCGCGAACGTCCTCTTTCCCCGCATCTCCAGGTGTACCGCTGGCAGATACAGATGGTGACCTCGATTCTCAATCGAGCCACCGGCATCGTACTGTCCATCGGCGCTTTGGTGATTGCCGCCGCCTTGCTGACATTAATGCTTGGCCCAGACCACTGGAATTGTTTCCGCGATCAGGCTGCGACTTGGTACGGGCAGGTTTTCCTGTTCGGCTGGACCTGGTCCTTTGCCTTCCACCTGTTTGGCGGATTGCGCCACATGCTGCAGGACTTTGGGCAGGGCTACGCCGTGCGCTCGTTCGTCAGCCTTGGCTGGCTGTCGGTGATCTTGAGTTTTGCGCTCACTGCCGCCATCTGGGCATATGTATTGCTGTCCGGAGGTGCCGTATGAATCGCTACCGTACCCCGCTGAAAAATGTGCGCGGCCTGGGTGCTGCCAAGACCGGTACCGAACATTTCGTGATCCAGCGTCTGACCGCCACCGCATTGGTGCCGTTGTCGATCTGGTTCCTGATTTTCGTTCTCAGCCTGATCGGTGCCAATCACGCCACCGCCAGCGCCGCAGTGGCCAAGCCGTGGAATGCGATTCTGCTGGTCGGCTTCCTCATTGCGTCGTTCTGGCATGCTCAATTGGGCATGCAAGTGGTGTTGGAAGATTACGTGCACAACTCGCTGCTTGCGCTTGCAGCGCAGACCTTGGTGCGCTTCGTCGCCGTGCTGGGTGGCATCGTCAGCGTGTTTGCCGTGGCGCGTATCGCGCTGGGCATTAGCTGAGTCGTCAGCGATCAAACAGGAATCCATAAATTCGATGTCCGCCTATAAGATCACAGAACACAAGTACGACATGGTCGTGGTGGGTGCCGGCGGTGCAGGCCTGCGCGCCACGTTCGGCCTTGCCCAGAAGGGCCTGCAGACGGTCTGCCTGACCAAGGTTTTCCCGACCCGTTCGCACACCGTGGCGGCGCAGGGCGGTATTTCCGCAGCGCTCGGCAACATGGGCGAAGATGACTGGCGCTATCACTTTTACGACACCATTAAAGGCTCCGATTGGTTGGGCGACCAGGACGCGATCGAGTACATGTGTCGCGAAGCGATCCCGGCCATTATTGAACTCGAGCACTACGGCGTGCCGTTTTCGCGTACCGAAGAGGGCAAGATCTATCAGCGTCCGTTCGGTGGCATGACCACCAGGTACGGCGAGGGCCCATCCGCGCAGCGCACCTGCGCGGCGGCTGACCGTACAGGTCACGCCATGCTGCACACGCTGTATCAGCAGTCGCTGGCGCACAACGCGCGCTTCATGATTGAGTACTTTGCGCTCGATCTGATCTTCGACGAAGACGGCGTCTGTCGCGGTGTGCTCGCGTTGGATATGGCAGAAGGCTCGTTGCACCTGTTCCGCGCCCATGGTGTGGTACTGGCCACCGGCGGCTACGGCCGTGCCTACTTCAGCGCCACCTCCGCCCACACCTGTACCGGCGACGGCGGTGGCTTGGTGATGCGTGCCGGCCTGCCGGTGCAGGACATGGAGTTCGTGCAGTTCCATCCCACTGGTATCTATGGTGCGGGCTGCCTGATCACCGAAGGCGTACGTGGCGAGGGCGGCATCCTGCGCAACAGCAACGGCGAGCGCTTCATGGAGCGCTACGCACCGCATTACAAGGATCTGGCATCGCGCGACGTGGTGTCGCGTTCGATGACCGTCGAGATCCGCGAAGGTCGCGGCGTGGGCGAGCACAAGGATCACATCCTGCTCGACCTGACTCACCTCGGCCCGGAAGTCATCAACGAGAAGCTGCCCGGTATTGCCGAAAGCGCACATATCTTTGCCGGTGTGGACGTGACCAAGCAGCCGATCCCGGTCCTACCAACCGTGCACTACAACATGGGCGGCATTCCGACCAACTTCTACGGCGAAGTGGTGCGCAAGCAGGGCGATAACCCGGATGCGGTCGTTCCTGGCCTGTATGCGATCGGCGAAGCCGCCTGTGTGTCGGTGCACGGCGCCAACCGTCTGGGCTCCAACTCGCTTCTGGATTTGGTGGTGTTCGGCCGTGCGGTGGCCAATCGCTGCGCCGAGACGGTCAAGATCAATCAGCCGCACAATACGTTGCCTTCCGATGCTTGCGACAAGGCGTTGGGCATGCTGGACAAGTTGCGTCACGCGAATGGCTCGACGCCGACCTCAGTGATCCGCGACAACATGCAGCGCACCATGCAATCGGACGCTGCAGTGTTTCGTACCAGCAAAACCCTCAAAGAGGGTGTCGACAAGATGGCCGAGATCTTCGCCACTTTCGAAGACGTCAAAGTCTCGGACCGCTCGCTGGTGTGGAACTCGGATCTGATCGAGACCTACGAATTGAACAACCTACTGCTCAACGCGGTAGCGACGATCAACTCGGCTGAACAGCGCAAGGAAAGCCGTGGCGCGCATTCGCACGAAGATTTCCCGGATCGCGATGACGTCAACTGGCAGAAGCACACGCTGATAACCGTCGACGATAAGGGCAAGTGCGAGTTCGAGTATCGTCCTGTGCACATGTACACGCTGAGCAAGGATGTGGATGTGGTCCCGCCGAAGCCGCGCGTTTACTGACCGATGCGCATGGAGCGATCTGCTGTTGCCATCTCTCTGCTCGCCGGCTCGTCCGGGCGGGCTAGCAGGGAATCGATACAGCGCAATCGCTTCGCGACGCGGGAGCAGCGCCGGCACAGTGCCGACCGCTGCGCCACTGTTTCGGTGGTAGCGTCCGTCATCTTTACCTTCATGCGCACGGTGCGGTTGTCGTTCGCACCGCGCATCGCCTGAGCCAACGAGAGCAGCTATGGCAGAGTTCACCCTCCCCAAGAATTCAAAAATCGGCAAGGGCAAGCATTACCCTGCACAGGGCGCTAAGAACACGCGCACCTTCAAGGTCTACCGCTGGGATCCGGATGTCGACGCCAACCCGCGCACCGACAGCTACGAGATCGATCTCGACAAGTGCGGCCCAATGGTTTTGGACGCGCTTATCAAGATCAAGAACGAGATCGACCCGACATTGGCATTCCGTCGTTCGTGCCGCGAAGGTATCTGCGGTTCGTGCGCGATGAACATCGACGGCACCAATACGCTGGCCTGCACCAAGGCGATCGCTGCTTGCGGAAAGGCCGAAGTGCCGATCTATCCGCTGCCCCACATGAGCGTGATCAAGGATCTAGTACCGGATCTGACTCACTTCTACGCGCAGTATGCGTCGATCAAGCCGTGGATCCGCACCCAGACCCCGCCGCCGCCGGATCGCGAGCGTCTGCAGTCGCCGGAAGATCGTCGCAAGCTCGACGGTTTGTACGAGTGCATCCTGTGCGCCTGCTGCTCGACCAGCTGCCCGAGCTACTGGTGGAACGGCGAGCGCTATCTGGGCCCGGCGATCCTGCTGCAGGCGTATCGCTGGATCATCGATTCGCGCGATGAAGATACCGGTGCGCGTCTGGACGATCTGGAAGATCCGTTCAAACTGTATCGCTGCCACACCATCATGAACTGCGCGCGAACCTGCCCGAAAGGCCTGAATCCGGCGCTGGCGATTGCCGAGATCAAGAAGTTGATGATGGCGCGTCGCGCCTGAGTGCCAGGCAATGATGCCCCGCCGCGGCGGGATGTGGTTCGCAGCGGCACCGGGCCGAGGTCAGGTGCCGCTGTCGCTTTCGGCTCGCTGCGAGATGGGGTGGAGAGATGGGATGGACGAAGACACCCTGCTGAAAAAACTGCGTTGGCGCTGCCGGCGTGGTATGCGCGAACTCGACCAGTTGTTCGGGCGCTATCTCGACCAACGTTGGGTGCAGGCTTCCGAGTCCGAGCGCGCGGTTTTCCTACAGCTGCTGGATTGCGAAGACGATAAGTTGTGGCGCTGGTTCATGGGATATGAGGCTTGCCCGGATGCCGCCAACGCCGCGCTCATTACCGATATTCGCGCCTTGCCGGCTTGACTGGCAGCCCTCGCGCTGGCTTTTTTGCGCACTAAGCGTTCTGGTCGTGTTCGCGCTGTGGGCGGTCTGGCGTAGCGGGGTGCCTCTATGGCTGGCGGGGCTGCTGTCTGCTTACGCACTTATCGCAGGTGCGCGATCGCTGCGCCAGCTGTTGCGTTCGCCAGTGCGGCAATTGGTCGTGCCCTGGGCCGACGCGCCCGCCTGCGTTGACGGCGCGCAGGTGCAGAGCCTGCAAGTGACGTGGCGTGGACCGATTGCAGTGGTGGCGTGGACGCGGCTGGATGGACGTCGCGAACGCCTGCATTTTTGGCCGGATACCTTGCCGACGGTGCAACGACGTGAACTGCGTCTGGCCGCTCAAGCCCATGCCATTTCGTCTCGGCGGCCGCTAGTGGCACCATATCGTCCCTTTCCTGGTTGAACCGCATGTTCAAACCTATCCCGGTTGCCATCGGCTTGCGCTACCTGCGTGCCAAGCGGCGTAATGGCTTCATCTCGTTTATCTCGATGGCATCGATCCTGGGTATCGCCTTGGGTGTGACCGTGCTGATCACCACCCTGGCGGTGATGAGCGGTTTCCAGAAGGAAATCCGCGATCGTCTGTTGCAGATGGCCGCGCACGCCACGGTCAGCGCAGAAGGCGCGCCAATGCGTGATTGGCAGCATGCGGTCGAGGTCGCCATGTCCGATCCGCGCGTTGCCGGAGCCGCGCCATACATCGAAACCGAATCGCTGTTGCAGGGTCCGCGGAAACAACCGGCGATCGTGCGGGGCGTGATTCCTGGCGAAGAAGGCAAGGTCTCGGTGCTGGCCAAGAAGATGCAGAAGGGCTCGGTCGACAGTTTGACGCCGGGTTCCTACAACATCCTCATCGGCAAGGAACTGGCGCTCTGGCTGGGCGTGGATGTGGGCGACAGTATTGTCGTTTTGCTCAGCGATACCCAGGCCACACCGCTGGGCGCGATGCCGCGGCTCAAGCGTTTTACTGTCAGCGGTATTTTCGAGGCCGGATACAACGAGATCGACCGCGGTCTGGCGGTGGCTAACATGGAAGATCTGGCGCGCGTGTTGCGCATGGATGGTGTCACCGGCGTGCGACTGCGCTTGCACGATATGGATCAGGCCTGGAACGTGGCGCGTGACCTGGCTATCAAGTTGCACGGGCCTTACCGCGTCAGCGACTGGACGCAGGAGAACGCCAATCTCTATCACTCGTTGAAGATGGAAAAGACCGTGATGGGCATCCTGCTGTCGCTGATCGTGGCGATGGGCGCATTCAATCTGGTGTCCTCGCAGGTGATGCTGGTGACCGATAAACAGGCCGACATCGCGATTTTGCGCACGCTTGGCTTGTCGCCGGGCGGGGTAATGCAAGTGTTTATGGTGCAGGGTTCGTTGATTGGTTTCATGGGCACGATCATGGGCGTGATCGGCGGCATCGTGCTGACGCTGAACTTGGAGCGCATCCTTGGTGTGATCGAGACGATCTTCAGCGTCAAGCTGCTGCCGGAAGACGTGTACTACATCACAGGGCTGCCGACCGATATGCAGACCCAGGACGTAGTGGTGATCACTGTGGTCGCGTTGGTGATGAGTTTCCTGGCGACCTTGTATCCGGCATGGCGCGCGTCATCTACTCAGCCCGCGGAGGCGCTGCGTTATGAATGAGATCCGTGAATCGGGATTCGGGAATCGTGAATCTGCAGTGCAGAAACCAAACCAAGCAGATGCGGTGATCCGAGCCGAGGCGCTGGCCAAGACGTATGCTGAAGGCAAGATGCGCACGCCGGTATTCAGTGGTTTGGATTTGTCGGTGGCGACCGGTGAAACGGTTGCGATCGTCGGCGCTTCCGGCGCAGGTAAGAGCACGCTTTTGCATCTGCTTGGTGGGCTGGATACTCCCACATCGGGCGAGGTGTATGTCGCCGGTCGTCGCATGTCTGCGTTGTCCGATGGCGAGCGCGGCAAGCTGCGCAATCAAGCGCTGGGCTTTGTGTACCAATTCCATCATTTGCTTCCGGAATTCACCGCATTGGAAAACGTGATGATGCCGGTGCTGCTGTCCGGTAAAGCGGTCGCGGTCGCCAGGAAGCAAGCACTGCAATTGCTGGAATCGGTAGGTCTCGTACATCGCATCGAACACAAGCCCAGCGAATTGTCCGGTGGCGAGCGTCAACGTGCAGCGGTTGCGCGTGCGCTGGTGAACAAGCCGGGCTGCGTATTAGGTGACGAGCCGACCGGTAACCTGGACGACAGGACTGCGGAGACTGTGTTTGAGCTGATGTTGGAACTCAACCGCGCCCAGCGCACCAGCCTGGTATTGGTCACCCACGACCGCAGCCTGGCGCGGCGTCTTGACCGCGTGCTGGAGTTGCATCAAGGCAAGCTGCGTGAGTTAGCGCTGTCTGCGGTGTGATTGCTCGTGGCGCCGTCGAGATCTCCGCAGCGCCTTGAGTAGCGTGGCGATTGAACAACTCAGCACGATGCGGGAAGTGTTTCGTGGGGCTTGGCCGCCAACGGCATCATGGCGATGAAGTGATGAGCCTAACGACGAGCTCGCTGCCGTCGATTCAACGCGTTACCTGGAGTTTGCGGGCCTATTGCAGACCCGCATCCATCGACTGCTGTCGATCAGGGAATGATGCGCAGCGCCCGCAGTCTGGTGAATAGCTCGAAGAACGAGGCGCGGCTATCGTAGAAGTCGAGGAAGCCCAGTGCGCGGCTCTTGGTCATGTCATTGACGCATTCGATCTCGCGCCCTAGATCGGCGTCGGTGTGCCACCAGGAAGCCAGGCGATTGACGTCGGCCTCCACCAATCCATGCTGCTTCGCCAGCTTAGTCCATAGTGCTGGGGCTGCTTTGCTCAAGCGTGTTTCCAGCGGTGCGGGCGTGTCGGGGCAGGGGACGGCTTCAAGTTCGAAGAACGCAGCAATTTCGCCCCACATCCAGCGCCAGCGAAATACATCGCCATTGACGGCGTTGAAAGCCTGATTGCGGGCCGCCGGGCTGAGGCTGGCCCAGGCCAGTTGCCGACCGAGCAGGCCGGCGTCGGTCAGATCGGTGAGACTGTTCCACTGTGCTTGCGAGCCGGGGAACACAAACGGCTGACCGGTGTGCTTGCACAGCGATGCATAGACCGCCAGCGTCACACCCATGTTCATCGCATTGCTGCCGTTAGCCACGCCGATCATGGTGTGCGAGCGATGCACGCTCCACCCAAAGTCATGTTGCTCGGCGTGTGCGAACAACAGGTCTTCAAGTGTGTAGTAGAAATTCTCGCCCGGCTGCCGCGGCTCGCTTTCGCGGAACGGCGTTTCGGCCTTGCCGCTGCCGTAGTTTTCGAAAGCGCCCAGATAGTGCTTGGTGCCAGTAACCAGCGCAATGTGCTGCAGAGGCGCCTCGCTGAGCGCCTCGCACAGATGTCGCATCATCGCGCCATTGGCCTCGATATTCTCGCGTTCGGTATCGCGACGCGTCCAGGTGCAGAAGAACACATGGGTGATTGGCAAACCGGACAACGCGTTGGTAGTGCTCTCTGCGTCCAGCAGATCGGCCGCGACAGGAATGACGCCGTCACGCGGCAATGGCTGGCGTGCGAGGCCGTAGACGGTCCAGCCGTCAGCGAGCAGCACCTTGGCGAGGTTGTAACCGGAGATGCCGGTCACGCCGACAATCAATGCAGTGCCTTTACGCATGTGGGAAACTCCTTGAAAGCGGGACAAACGATAGCGCCGTTGCCATGAAATCGAGGCGAATGCGTTTCTCTGGGGCCTGCTTGCATCGCTGGTCGGTGATGGGGTCTTGGTGCGCGGACAGCCTGTGTGGGCTCGGGCACATATCGCATTGAGCGGTTGCCGTGCCCTGCGGTGCGCAACAACAAAAGCAGCTTTCTTCCTACCTGACGATGCGCCAACCACCGCTGTGCATGAAGTTCGCCATGACCTAGCCTAGATACATTGATCGAATAGGGCCAGGATGGATGGCGACCGGCAGCATGGATGTGTCAGCGCAGGCAGCGCCATCGCCGCAGATGGGAGCGGCCGTCGCCGGCGCATTGGCATTGCTGCTGGGCGTGGTGGTGTGCGCGTGGTCGCCTACGGTGTTGCCGCGAGCGCTCTACGCGATGTGCATGTGCATTGGTGCGTCGGGTGTGGGCGTGACCCTGTGGCTGCGTCCGCAACGGTTCGCGCTGCCAATTGCAATCGCAATGGCATTATTCGGCTTCGGTCTGATGGGATGGCAGGTCGCCAGTGCCTTGCAACTGCAACTGCTCCCTCAAGACGAAGCGCGCGAAGTGGGTGTGCGCGGCCAGATTGTCGGGCTGCCAGTGGCCGAGCAACGCCGCACGCGCTTTCAGCTGCGTGTCGATGACGATCAGAAGCAACCAGCAGCACTGCGCGGCAAGCTGTTGCAACTGGCTTGGTACGACGACTTCGGTGCCGAACACATCGGCCCGCGTGCAGCATTGCATGCGGGTGCGAGTTGGCGATTACGGCTCAAGCTGCGGGCGCCACGCGGCTTGCGCAATCCCGGCGGCTTCGATGCTGAGCGTCAGGCGTTGGCACAAGTGATTGCAGCGACCGGCTATGTGCGCGTGCCGGCCGCCGCACGACAAGTCGCTATGCCGCGTGGCGTTGATGCCTGGCGCGAACGGATGTCGCACCGCATCGTCGAATCGGTGCCCGGACCCTCTGCGCCCTATATGCGCGCACTCGCGCTCGGCGATACGCGCGGGCTCGACGCCGCCGCATGGGCAACGTTGCGCGCGACAGGGCTCAGCCATCTGATCGCGATCTCGGGATTCCATGTCGGGCTGGTCGCGGCATTCTTCGCGATGGTGGTCGCCGGTCTGTGGCGCGGGTGGCCCGGCTTGGGTACGGTACTTCCGCGCCTCCACGCCGCTGCAATCGCCGCGCTGCTCGGCGCCGCCGCCTATGCGGTGCTGGCAGGTTTGGCACTGCCCACGGTGCGCACCGTATTGATGATTGCAGTGGTAGCCCTGGCGCGGGTTCTGCGGCGACGTGCCACGACCACGCAGATCCTCGCGCACGCCTTGCTGGCAGTGCTGCTGTGGGATCCCTTGAGCGTCTTGGTCGCGGGCTTCTGGCTCAGCTTTGCGGGCGTTGCCTGGTTGGTGTGGTGCTTGCCGTCGAACGACCGCGCGATCTTGCGCGGCTTCCTGTCGGCGCAAACCGTCGCCACCATTGGTCTTCTGCCCTTGACAGTGAGCCTGTTCGGGCAGGCATCGTTGGTGGGGCCGCTCGCTAATCTCATCGCCATTCCCTGGTGGACTTTCGTCGTGGTGCCGCTGTGCCTGCTGGGCACTACACTCGAAGCGATTCATCCCGGTGCTGGCGTTTGGGTGTGGCGATCGGCGGGGTGGTGTTTCGAGCTGACGTGGTCCGGCTTCGTTTGGCTCGGGCAGACTTCGGTGGCGTTGTGGTGGGTTCCGGAGTCCGATGCCATCGCGCTGATTGCCGCCTTGCTCGGTGCGTTCTGGCTGCTATTGCCGCGTGGCACGCCGGGCAAATCGATAGCCGTATTGCTATGGCTGCCGCTGCTATGGCCGGACCGCGAGCTGCCTGCGGCCGGTGAGGCGGATGTGCAGGTGCTGGACGTGGGGCAGGGCTTGGCAGTGCTGGTGCGCACGCAACGTCACGCGCTGTTGTTCGATACCGGCCCTGCAGTGCGCGACGGCTTCGACGCTGGCGAGCGCGTCGTTCTCCCGGCCTTGCGTGCACTCGGTGTGCGCCGACTGGATGCGATCGTGCTCAGTCATGCCGATGCCGATCACGCCGGAGGCTATGCCGCTGTTCGCGCTGGGCTGCCCGTTGCAATGACGTCCGCGCCGCCGCAGGCGCCGCTGGACGTCAGCACGCGCTGCCGTGCCGGCCAGCAGTGGGAGTGGGACGGCGTGCGCTTTCGCTTCCTGCATCCGAGTCCCGGCTTTCCATATATGCGCAATCAATCCAGCTGCGTGCTACGGGTCGAAACGCCGCATGCGAGCGCACTGTTGCCGGGCGACATCGACGAGATCGTCGAGCGTCGGCTGCTTGGTGGGCAGTCGTCGGAGTTGCGCGCTGATCTAGTGGTCGTCCCTCACCACGGCAGTGCCGATGGCTCGCATGCCGGATTTATCGCAGCGACCGGCGCACGGCTGGCTTTGGTGTCGTCCGGGCACGGCAATCGCTTCGGGCATCCGCGCGCAGAGGTGGTACAACGGTGGCAAGAAAGTGGGGCGGAGGTGATCGACACCGCTGAGGCCGGTGCGATCAGGGTCTGGCTGGGCGCCGAAGGTTTGCAGGTACGCGAGCGACGGCGCTGGCAGCCGCGGCTGTGGGATGCTGCGGAACGGCGGCGGTCGGCTGCTATCCTATCGCCCAGCGAATAGGCGGCCGCGTTGCCGGAGGAATCAAATTGTGTTGGAGCTGGTCAAGGCAGGCGGTTGGCCGATGGTGCCGTTGCTGTTGCTGGGCGTGGTTGCCTTGGCGATCATGCTGGAGCGTCTATGGAGCCTACGTCGCCACGAGGTGACGCCGCCAGGTCTGGGCGAAGAAGTTCGTAACTGGGCCGCGCGGGGCAAGCTGGATTCCACCCATATCGAGTCGCTGCGTCGCAATTCGCCGCTCGGTGCCTTGCTCGCCGCTGCGCTGGACGTGCGTGGATGCCCGCGCGAGTTGATCCGCGAGCGCATCGAAGACACGGGCCGGCACGTAGTGCACCGCATGGAGCACTATCTGAATGCGCTAGGCACGATTGCCTCAGCCGGGCCGTTGCTGGGCCTGCTGGGCACCGTGGTTGGCATGATTCAGATGTTCTTGGGCATCCTCGATTACGGTGTGGGCGACGTGAACCAACTGGCCGGCGGCATCGGCAAGGCGCTGGTGTGCACGGCCACCGGCATGATCATCGCGGTGCCGGCGCTGATGGCGCATCGCTTTTTCAAGGGGCGTATTGCCGGTTACATCATCGAGATGGAGCAGGAAGCCACGTTGCTGCTTGATACCATGGATGGCCGCGTGGCGCCGGTTGCGGCAGGCGCCAAGCCTGTCACGGCAAAGGGCTGACGGATGCGCATCGGTAGCGACCGAAGCCAGGACGAGCCGCATATCGATCTGGTGCCGTTGATCGACGTCATTCTCGTCCTCATCATCTTCTTCGTAGTGACCACGACCTTTGATGCACGCTCTACGCTGCAATTGCAGCTGCCGACCGCTAGCGACCAGCACGCCAGCGTGCCACCGCGTTCGTTGAGCGTGCTAGTCAATGCCGAGGGGCGTTATTTCATCAACGACCAGGAAGTGCTGCGCCCGGACGTGGATTCGCTGAAGCAGACCATTGCGCAGATTGCCGGTGACGACCGCGAGCAGACGGTGTTGATGCGCGCCGATGCGCGTACGCCCTATCAGGCTGTCGTCACCGCGCAAGATGCCTTGGGGCAACTCGGTTTCCGGCGCATCGCGATCGCAACTGCGCCCCAAGCCGGCAATCCTGGTATCACCGGCACTGCCGACAAGACACGCAACAACGGAACCCGCCCGTGACCACCTCCAACGACCGCCCTGCGCCAGTGTCGTCCTGGAGCACGTACCGTCGCTTGCTGGCCTTCGCCAAGCCGTACCGGCTGCTGCTGATCGCCGCGCTGATTGCCGCGTTGGTCGAAGCGGCCGGCACCACCGGTTTTCTGGCATTGATGAAGCCGATCACCGACGAGACCTTCATCTACAAGAACGCCGAAGTCAGTCGCTGGCTGCCGGTGCAGATCATCGTGCTGTTCGTGGTGCGCGGCGTCGCCGGTTACATCACCGACATGGCGATGGGCAAATCTGCACGCAGCATCGCGCGCGACCTGCGCATCAAGGTGATGTCCAAGTATTTGCGCCTGCCCGGTTCGCGTTTCGATTCCGAGCCGGTGCCGTCGATGCTGATCCGCCTAGGCTCGGATTCGGACCAGGTCGCGCAGGCGGCAGTGGATGCGGTCAAGGTGATGATCCAGCAGTCGCTGCAGGTGATCGGCGCGTTGGCACTGATGCTGTGGCATAGCTGGCAGGTGACACTGACCATCCTGGTGCTCGCACCGGTGCTGGCCTGGGTGATGGACAAGGTGGCGCGGCGCTATCGGCGCATCAGCCACAGTATCCAGGAGAGCGGCGCACATCTGTTGCAGGCCGCCGATCAGACCTTGTCCAGTCACCAAGAGGTCAAGATCTACGGCGCCCAGCAGACCGAAATGGAGCGTTATGGCGCGCTGGCCGATCGTAATTTACGTCTGGCGATGAAGGTCGAATCCACGCGCGGCATTTCCACCGCTACGGTGCAGATGATCGGTGCGATTGGTTTGTCGGCGCTGCTGTTCGTGGCCGGTGCGCAGGCATTGGCCGGGCGCCTGACCGCTGGCGACTTCGTGGTGCTGATGACCTCGATGCTGACGATCATTCCCGGGCTCAAGCAACTCACGAATGTGCAGAACATGGTGCAGCGTGGCTTGGCATCGGCCGAGCGTCTTTTTTCAGTGCTCGATAGCCCGGATGAGCCGGATCAAGGCGCCATGCCGCTGACGCGCGCCAAGGGCTTGATCGAATTCCGCGACGTCACCGCGCGCTACCCGGGCCGGGTCAATCCGGCGTTGGCCGATGTCAGTTTCGTCGCGCAACCGGGCACGGTGACCGCGATCGTCGGTCGCTCGGGCAGCGGTAAATCCAGCCTGATCAAACTGATTCCGCGTTTCTACGAAGCCGAGGCCGGGCAAATCCTGCTCGACGGGCATCCGGTGCAGGTGTATTCGTTGGCTGATCTACGTCGCCAGATCGCCCTGGTCGGCCAGCATGTAATGCTGTTCGACGGCAGCATCGCTGACAACGTCGCCTATGGCGAAATGCGCACCGCCGACGCAGCTCAACTGGAGCGCGCGATTCTAGGCGCAAATGCGATGGAGTTTGTGGCGCAACTGCCCGAAGGCTTGCAGTCGTCTGTCGGCACCAAAGGCGGGCGCTTGTCCGGCGGCCAGCGGCAGCGTCTGGCGATCGCGCGCGCGATGCTCAAGGATGCGCCGATCCTGATTCTGGACGAAGCCACCGCGGCGTTGGACAATGAATCCGAACGTCTGGTCCAAGACGCCTTGCACAAGTTGATGCCGGACCGCACCACGCTGGTGATCGCGCATCGGTTGTCCACCATCGAGCACGCCGACCAGGTGCTGGTGATGGATCAGGGCCGCATTGTCGAGCGCGGCACGCATAGCGAGCTGCTGGCGCAGGGCGGGTTGTATTCGCACCTGCATGGCATGCAGTTCCGCGAACGCCAGGCATGAGCAAGCGCGGCACCCGCACGCCGGGTTACTGGTACGACGATGCGCCGATTCCACTCTCGGCGCGCATCCTCTCGCCGGTCTACGGCGCGGCCATCGCGTTGCGACGCGCCGTGTATCGACGCGGCTGGCGCAAGCGCCACGGTGTGCCGGTGCCGGTGATTGTGGTGGGCAACGTCACCGCCGGCGGCACCGGCAAGACGCCACTGACGATTGCCTTGGTCAGCAGATTGCAGGAAGCCGGCTGGACGCCCGGCGTGGCCAGTCGCGGCTACGGCCGTGACGAATCGGGCACGGCACGGTGGGTTGAAGCGGACACGCCCGTCGAACTCGGCGGCGACGAGCCAGTGCTGATCGCCTGGAAGACCGGCACGCGCGTACGCGTGGACAGCGATCGGCTGGCCGCAGCACGTGCCCTGATCGAGGCGGGCTGCGACATTGTGGTCTGCGACGACGGCCTGCAGCATTACCGACTCGCGCGCGACGTGGAAATCGAAGTGGTCGACGGTCAGCGTCGCTACGGTAACGGACGCCTGCTGCCCGCCGGGCCGCTGCGCGAACCGGCCGTACGTGCACGCGATTGCGATTTCCGCGTGGTCAATCTTGGTCAGGCGAGCGCTGCAATAGCCTCTCAAGCACCTGAGGCCGCCGGCCTTGGCGAATGGCAGATGCGGTTGAGCATCGACAGCGTGCAACCGATGGATGGCAAGCGCGCCCAGCCCTTGAGCATGCTCGCCGGGCGACGCGTGCATGCGGTGGCCGGCATCGCGCACCCGGAGCGATTCTTCGCGATGCTGCGTGCGCACGGCATCGGCGTGGTGCCGCATGCCTTTCCCGATCATCACGTGTATTGCGCCGCGGATTTCAGTTTTGGCAGTCGCTTGCCGGTGCTGATGACCGAAAAAGACGCGGTGAAATGCCGTCCATTCGCCGACGAGTGGCTGTACAGCGTGCCGCTCAGAGCCGATTTACCGGCGGCGTTCTGGGTAAGTTTGCTGGATCGACTGGACAAATTGGCGAGCCGGCAGGGCGTGTAACTCTGATAGTGGAGTGCGCGATGATTCGTGTCCGCCTGGATCGGTTCTGGGCGTGGCGCGCCTACTGGACAGACTCAGACAGCCCTGCTGCCGAACGTCGCACCTGCCTGCCTGCCTGTCGAGCTCGAGAACGCGCATCGCAATCATTGCACGACGCACACGTGTCATCCCAAAGGCCCGCTCGCATCAGCCGATACACTGCACCGATGTAGCTCGATGACGAGGCTCCTTTGTCGATGCAGTTCCGTATCGGCGCACGTGTCAGGCGCTGTAGCCGCGTTCCATCTCGCAAGGACTTTGTGCGACTTCGGCCTCTCGTTTCTTCGACTATTTTTTGCACCTCAGAGCACACCCGCATGACCAACCCAACGCCTGCCGATTTCGTCGTCGCCATTCCTGCGCGTTACGCCTCCACGCGTCTGCCAGGTAAGCCGCTGCAACTGATCGGCGATCGCCCGATGATCCAGCATGTGGCCGAGCGGGCATTGTTGGCGGGTGCAAGCGAGGTCTGGGTAGCGACAGACGATGCGCGGATTGCCGAGGCGATCGAAAGCCTGCCTGGCGTGCATGTCGCGATGACCGGTAGCCAACATGTGTCGGGCACCGATCGCCTCGCCGAATGCGCACGGATCGCGGGCTGGGATGCCGACACCTGCGTGGTCAATCTGCAAGGCGACGAACCGTTCGCGCCTGCTGCCGGCATTCGCGCAGTCGCCGATCTGCTACTGCACTCCGGCGCCGAAATGGCTACGCTGGCCGCGCAGGTAGATAGCGCACACGCGCTGTTCGATCCCAACGTGGTGAAGCTGGTGCGTAGCGCAGGCGGCGACGCGTTGTATTTCAGCCGTGCGCCGATTCCCTGGCACCGCGACAGCTTCCCCAGCCAGCGCGACAGCTTGCCCAATGACGGCCATTTGCTGCGCCACATCGGCATCTATGCGTACCGCGCAGGGTTCCTGCAGCGCTTTGCCGCGATGCCGCCCGGCATGCTGGAGCGCATCGAGTCGCTGGAACAACTACGCGTGATGGAAGCCGGTTACCGCATCGCTGTGACACTGACGCCCGAGCAGTTTCCGCCGGGCATCGATACGCCGGACGATCTTGCACGGGCGCAGACGCGTGTGGCCTGGACATGAAGGTCTTGATCGTATGCCTAGGCAATATCTGTCGCTCACCGATGGGCGAGGGCGCTTTGCGTGCAAGGCTGGACGAAGCCCGGCTATCGCGGCGCATCGAGGTCGATTCGGCCGGCACCGGCGACTGGCATGTCGGCGATCCACCAGATCCGCGTGCCATACGGTGTGCAAGCGGCCATGGCGTGGATATTTCCGGCTTACGCGCCCGTCAGGTGCGGCCAGCGGACGTCGAGCACTTCGATTGGGTTTTATGCGCCGACAGCAGCAATCTGCGCGATCTGCAGCGGCTCGCCCCAGCGCCGGTGCGCGACAAGGTCGCGTTGTGGCTGCCATAGGCAGGCGTTGAGGAGCGCGATCAAATTCCGGATCCCTACACCGGCGGGATGGAAGATTTTGAACGTGTCTGGCAGCTGGTCGACACCGCTGCGCGCCAGACCGTGGCCAGGCTCACCCGCAGCTAATCGGGCTTGGGCATAATTACTGGATGAATGCCCAGCTGATCCAGGAACTGCCGGAATTTCCTACTTGGCTCAACGCCAGGCCATCCACCTTGCAGGAGCATCGCGGCCGCGCGCTTGTGCTGGTGTTCGTCAATGCTAGCTCGGTGTGGTGCGCCGAGCGCCTGGCCGAGCTTGCGCATTGGCAGGCGCGCAGCCCCGGTCGCCTGCAGGTGATCGTGGTGCAGGTGCCGCGTTTCGACAGTGAACGCTTGCCGCAACGCTCGCTCAAGCAGCTACGCGGGCATGGTGTCAGCGCGCCGATCCTGCTCGACAAGGATTGGGAAACCTGGCGCCGTTTCGGCATCGTGTCGTGGCCTACGCTGGTGCTGCTGGATGCTTACGGCCGCGAGCGCCAGCGTCTGGTGGGCGTGACCGGGGATCTCGACAAGGCGTTGACCGCCTTGTGCGACGGCCAGCAGCCTCCGTCTGATGCCGATCTGTATGGCGTAGCCGAGCGCGAACCCGAACCACATCTGGCGCTGCGGTTTCCAACCAGCCTGGCCGCCACCGAAGATCGCTTCTACGTCGCCGATACCGGGCATCACCGCGTGCTCGAATGCACGCATGGCGGCCGCGTGCTGCGCCAGTTCGGTCACGGTAATGCCGATCTAATCGATGGCGGCGTCGGCGAAGCGGCATTCCGGCGTCCGCAAGGTCTGGCATTGGAGCGCGACCAGCTGTATGTCGCCGATACCGGAAATCATGCCTTGCGGCGCATCAACTTGCGCAATGGCCAAGTCGACACGCTGTGCGGCACCGGGCGCTCCGGCGAGCCGGTCGAAGGCCCGCTGGCCTCGGCCGGCGCATCTGCGTTGAACTATCCGCAAGGCCTCGCCGTTGCCGACAACCAGGTGTTGATCGCCATGGCCGGCGACAACCGCATCTGGAGTTATCACCTGGGCCGCGCTGCATTAACTGCGCGTGCCGGCACCGGCGCGCTTGAAAGCCGCGACGGCAGCGGCCATCTTGCGGCGTTCGCGCAACCGGCCGGATTGGCGGCGGTGCAGCAGGTGGCCTATGTCTGCGATGCACTGGGGTCCTCGATTCGCACCATGCAATTGCGCGGCGACCTGGTGAAGACCCTGGTCGGCGGCCATGACCTGTGGCAGTTCGGCGACCAGGACGGTCCACGCGGCACCGCGCGCCTGCAATTTCCGCAAGCGATTGCCTTGGCCAACGATTCGCCGATGCTGTGGATCGCCGACACCGGCAACGGCCGCTTGCGCTGCCTGCGTCTGGGGGGCGGGGAGTTGACCACGGTCGAGCTGCCGCGGCGCCTGCATGGCCCGGCCGGGCTGGCGGTCGCCGCCGGTGCGGTCTGGATCGCCGAGACCGACGCCCATGCTGTGTTGCGATACGACCTTGCAAGCGGCGCACTGAGTGATGTTGCGATAGACGAATGAGCGCAAGGCCCCAAGCCGATTTCGATGGAAAGGCGTTTGCTGCGCAATTGAGCACCGCGCCCGGCGTCTATCGCATGTATGCGGGCGACGACACCTTGCTGTACGTCGGCAAGGCTGGCGCGCTGCGCAAGCGCGTTAGCAGCTATTTCAACGGCACCCCGAAAAATGCGCGGCTGACCTCGATGTTGTCGCAGGTTGCGCGCATGGACGTGACCGTCACCCGCAGCGAAGCCGAGGCGCTGCTGCTGGAAAACCAGCTGATCAAATCATTGTCGCCGCGCTACAACGTGTCGCTGCGCGACGACAAAAGTTATCCCTATGTGCTACTGACGCGCGAAGACTGGCCGCGGATTGCGCTGCACCGTGGCCCGCGTGCCGTGCAAGGGCGTTATTTTGGCCCGTATACCGGCGTCACCGGCGTGCGCGAGACGCTGAGCCTGATGCACAAACTGTTCAAGCTGCGCAGCTGCGAAGACAGCGTATTTCGCAACCGCTCGCGGCCGTGCCTGCAATACCAAATCGGCCGCTGCAGCGCGCCGTGTGTGAACTTGGTTGTCGCGCCCGACTATGCCGAGTCGGTACGACGCGCCACGATGTTTCTCGAAGGCAAGAGCGACCAACTCGGCGAAGAGATCATGCAGTCGATGCAGCAAGCCAGCGAAGCGCTCGAATTCGAGCGCGCCGCGCGCCTGCGCGACCTGCTCTCGTCGCTGCGCAGCATGCAGAACCGTCAATACGTGGACGGCCGCGCCGCCGATCTGGATGTGCTGGCGTGCGCCACACAATCCAGTCAGGCCTGCGTGTTGCTGCTGAGCTTCCGCGACGGCCGTAATCTCGGCACACGTTCGTTTTTCCCCAAGACCAATGGAGAAGACAGCGCCGACGAAATCCTGGGCGCGTTCGTGTCGCAGTACTACGCTGAACACTCGCCGCCGCGCGAGATTTTGCTTGATCGCGAGATTCCGGAGTCCGAATTGATCGAGGCCGCGCTCAGCACCGCGGCCGAACACAAGGTGGCGCTGAAGTGGAACGTGCGTGGCGAGCGTGCGGGCTATCTGCTGCTTGCCACCCGCAACGCGCAGCTGACTCTAGTGTCCGAGCTCACCAGCCAGAGCGCGCAGCACGCTCGCAGCGAGGCGCTGCGCGAGATGCTCGGGCTTGCTGAGCAAGTCAAACGGGTGGAGTGCTTCGACATCAGCCACACTATGGGCGAGGCGACGGTGGCCTCGTGCGTGGTATTCGATGCCAGCGGACCGGTGCGCGGGCAGTATCGGCGTTTCAATATTTCTGGCATCACCCCGGGCGACGACTACGCCGCGATGCGTCAGGCCATCGAACGCCGGTTTCGACGTGCAGTGGAAGAGAACGGCGTGCTACCCGATGTGCTGCTGATCGACGGCGGCGCTGGTCAGTTGGCACAAGCGCAAGCCGCGCTCGCTGACCTCGGGATTGAGAACATTTCGCTGGTCGGCGTAGCCAAGGGCGAGGAGCGCAGGGCAGGGCACGAGGCGCTGATCATGGCCGATGGCCGCGAACTGCGCCCGGGCGTGGCATCGCCGGCGCTGCAGTTCATCCAGCAGGTGCGTGACGAAGCGCACCGCTTTGCGATCACCGGTCACCGCGGTCGCCGGCAAAAGGCGCGCATGACGAGCAAGCTCGAAGATATCCCCGGCATCGGCCCACGCCGTCGGGCAAGTCTGCTCAAGCATTTCGGCGGCTTGGTCGGGCTCAAGGCCGCTGGCGAGGCGGAGATTGCGCGGGTGGAGGGGGTCAATGCCGCACTTGCCGCGCGAATCTACGCTAACCTGCACGGGCTGGCGCTTCCCGATGCGGCAGGCGAGTCGAGTCCGTAATGAAGTTGACCGTCCCCACGTGGCTGACACTGCTGAGGATCTTGATGATCCCGGTGTTGGTCGTGGTGTTCTACTTGCCGTATACGTGGACGAACGTTGCGTCCGCTGGCGTGTTCGGGCTGGCTGCCATCACCGACTGGCTGGATGGGTGGGTCGCGCGGCGTTATCACCAATATTCTGCGTTTGGCGCATTCCTGGACCCGGTGGCCGACAAGCTGATGGTCGCGGTGGCGCTGTTTCTGATCGTACAAGGCCATCCGACGCCGTGGATGGCATTCTGGGCCGCAGTCATCGTCGGGCGCGAAATCGCCGTCTCCGCGCTGCGCGAGTGGATGGCCGAGATCGGCCAGCGCGCCAAGGTGCGCGTTGCGGCGATTGGCAAGGTCAAAACCACCGCGCAAATGGTCGCGTTGCTGTGTTTGCTGTATTCGGTCACGCCAGGGCAAATGCCCACGCATGAAATCTGGCTCGGCAATCTGGTCTTCCGGGCCGGTTATTGGACGCTGGCGATTGCCGCACTGCTGACGCTGTGGTCTGGATTCCAGTATTTGCAGGCAGCATGGCCGAGTCTGCGCGCCGATGAAAAAGCAGCGATCAGCAACAAGCCGAAAAAAATTGAAAGCAACAGTTGACAGCTATCCTGTTCGCTGTAGAATTTCGCCTCCCAAGCGGGAATAGCTCAGTTGGTAGAGCGCAACCTTGCCAAGGTTGAGGTCGCGAGTTCGAGTCTCGTTTCCCGCTCCAGCCGTAAACAGAGCCACGTGTCAGTAGTCTCGTTGTTTCAAGGCAGGAAGCTTTGGGTTTGATATTTCGGCCTGGTGGTAGAGTGGTTATGCAGCGGACTGCAAATCCGCGTACGCCGGTTCAATTCCGGCCCAGGCCTCCACGTTGCATGCGTTGTTTCTCTCATAGGCAACGTGACAGGGCTAGCGCAACGAAGTTGACAAGCTGTACAATTTGGCTCCACGCGGGAATAGCTCAGTTGGTAGAGCGCAACCTTGCCAAGGTTGAGGTCGCGAGTTCGAGTCTCGTTTCCCGCTCCAAATATTGATCTACAGACTTCCACTGGCATCTGTAGGTCGTTGAAAAGAGGAGCTTCAGCTCCTTTTTTGATTCCAGCAAACGCCACGGACATCCACCAACAGCCAGCGTTTTTGAGGCCAAAATTGAGGCCAAAGAATGTGGGCGGTGCCGGTTTCGGGTTGTTGCTGGGGTTGGATCGGGATGACCAGCAGCATTGAGCCTAAGTCTCATGACTCAGAGCCTGTTCACGATCTTTTGAGTAGAAGCGCCAAGAAGGCCAGATGGATGAACTGCAAGCTGGTGTTGAGTTTGCGCTCGCAGTTCTTCCACAGCCTTCGGTTTTTCTCCAGCCAGGCAAAACTGCGCTCGACGATCCAGCGCTTGGGCATGACCTTGAAGGTGTGCAGTTCGCTGCGCTTGGCAATCTGCACCGTGAGCTGCTCGCCTAGAATCTCTCGCACGCCTTCGGCAAACGGTACTCCGGTGTAACCACTGTCGCACAGCAGGCTTTGTACATGCGTCAAGTTTGACTGACAGCGCTCCAGCGCCTGCAGCGCACCTTTGCGGTCGGTCACCTCCGCCGTCGTCACCGCGATGGCATGGGGCAACCCCTGGGTATCAACAGCGATATGCCGCTTGATGCCCGACACCTTTTTGCCCGCGTCATATCCCTTTTGCCCGGCTGTGTCCGTGTTCTTGACGCTCTGCGCGTCCACGATCAAGAACCTGCTGAAGATGTTGCGCTCCTGTTTCTGGCGGGCCACGCCAACCTGATTTTTTGAGCGCCCGCTCCAGCAGGCTCACTCCTTCATCGTCGCACTCGCTCCACTTGGCAAAGTACGCGTGCACGGTCCGCCACTTCGGAAAGTCGCTGGGTAGCGCTCGCCATTGGCAACCGGTTCGCAGCACGTACAACACTGCGCACCACACCTCATACATATCCACTCGGCGTGGCTTGGTGCGCTTGCGCGCTTGTTCCAGGATCGGGAGGATGTGTTCGAAACGCTCCCGGCTCATGTCGCTCGGATAGGTTTTTTGGCGCATCCGCAGAGTCTGCACCAATCAGGAAAGATCGTGAACAGGTTCTTAGGAGTTTGATGATGGCACTCTCTGATCTGACCGTGCGGCAAGCCAAGGCCGCCGAGAAAACTTACAGCATCCCCGACACCGACGGCCTCGGCCTGGTGGTCGCTCCCACCGGCGGCAAATCGTGGCATCTGCGCTACTACTGGCTCGGCAAGCAAAAGCGCATCTCTTTGGGCAACTACCCCGAGGTCGGACTGCGCGAAGCACGCACCTTGCGTGATGAAGCCCGAGCGCTCGCGGCGAAGGGCATCAATCCCCATACTGACCGCAAACAGAAGCGACGCGCTATCAAGCTAGCCTCGGACTACACGTTCAAGGCCGTCTTCGATGCCTGGGTCGAGCATCGCGCGAAGGAACTCAAGGAAGGCAGAAAAAGCACGTTGTCGCAGATCCAGAGAATCTTCGGAAAGGACGTGCTGCCCAGCCTTGAGAGGATGTCGATCTACGACATTCGCCGACCTCAACTCCTGGGCGTCCTGGCGCGGATCGAGCGGCGCAAGGCTTTCACCACTGCCGAGAAGGTCCGCACTTGGCTGAGCCAGTTGTTCCGCTACGCCCTGGTCATTGTCGAGGGCATGGAGGCCAATCCGGCCACCGACCTCGACGTGGTGGCCGAGCCCAAGCCGCCGGTGAGCCACAACCCCTACCTGCGTCTGCCCGAACTGCCCGACTTCCTCCAGAAGCTCAGGCTCTACAACCAGCGTGGCTGGCAGACGCAGCTCGGCATTCGACTGCTGTTCCTGACCGGGGCGCGCACGGGCGAACTGCGACTGGCTACACCGGACCAGTTCGACCTCGACCGCGGTCTGTGGATTATTCCGCCGCAGATCGTCAAGCAGCTTCAGGACGAGATGCGCAAGGCCGGCAAGCGTCCGCATGACATACCGCCTTACATCGTGCCTCTGTCTGTCCAGGCGGTCGAGATAGTGCGCTACCTGCTGGGCGTAATGCGGCCTGCCCAGAAGCATCTGCTGGCGCACCGCAGCGAATTCAAGAAGCGCATCAGTGAGAACACCCTCAACGCTGCCTTGAAACGAATGGGCTACGACGCCCAACTGACCGGCCATGGCATTCGGGGAACGATTTCTACGGCGCTCAACGAGATCGGCTATCCCAAGATTTGGGTGGACGCGCAGCTTTCGCACTCCGATCCGAACAAGGTGAGTTAGGCCTATAACCACGCCAAGTATGTCGAGCCGCGCCGCCGGATGATGCAGGATTGGGCCGACCGTCTTGACCTGCTCGAACAGGGCCAAGTGGAAGCTGCCAGTGCACATCTAACCATCCATATCGAAGGGGTGCCAGCGATGGCGGAAGAGCCGGCGGCCATCGCCGCTGTTTCTGCTAAAGCCGCCGTGTCGTCCACGCCGATCGTTGTGATGCCAAGTACTGAGGGAACTACCTTCCAGCGGCTGTCGCAGGTGCCTCCGCCCCCCACTCGAACGCCGGAACCGGAAGCGTTCGCAATCCAGCGCGAGCGTGAAGAAATGCTGGCCATGTACGAGTCGCCTAGCTGCCTGCCGGTGCCGCTGTTCGGCAAGCTGGCCGGTAAGTCCAAGGACCAGATCAACCGCGAACTGAAGGCAGGCAAGCTGCTGTCCATTAGCCTGGGTAATCGAGGGCAGCGTGTTCCCGATTGGCAACTGATGCCACTCAAGCACAAGCTGACCCAGGTCCTCATGAATCTGTGCCAAGGAGCGGACTCGTGGGACCTGTTCCTAATGCTGACCAGAGCGCACACGGATCTTGGTGATCGTGCAGCGATCGATGTAGTCACGCCGACCAACGTGGTCGCGATCGTTCGGACCATCATGGGTGACCAACATCATCCAGATGCCTCCGAGACCGTCTCACCGCAGGCTATCCCTGAGAGCGTTCGCCGGATGGTGGATGGCGGGGCGGTGTTTGAAGGCGTTTGATTGCCAACGCTGCGGCCTGTTGACCGCATCAGCGCCAGTGTTTACGCGCTCGCCAAGCAAAACAATTTCAGTAGTGTTGACGAAATCGCCCTGAGCCAAAGGACCAGCGCCGCAGCGGCTGGCGAAAAAATCTTCATTCTGCATGGCGCGTCAGACAATCCTGCAGCACTGCGTGCTTACATGCCGACTAAGGAAGCGATACAGACCCCAGTTGAGCAGTCATTCGAAAAGGTGCAAACACTGCAAAGCAGTGGATCGGCACAGGAGCGCGCGCAACAGCAACCTCCACACCAGATCCCGGAGCAGGAAGCACGGCAACGTACAACTGTGCCGTCTTTGTAGCAGCGTTGCCAATATGTCGGTGTGAATCCCGGACGTAAACGCTTTATCTCACTTCAGCTATTTTCGCCGAGAGCATTCGCTTTCAGTGGATATTGCAATCCGAGATGCGCGCTCGACAAACCTTTCAGTTGCAGGCGAGAGAGCAGCTGCAGGCCGAAAAAGACAGGTGTAGGACCATTGCGGAGTGCCGAGGATCGGACGCATTACGATACCCCGATTACGGGCATTGATGATGCAGCTCTGCGGCGCGATACCGATGCCATATCCCGCGGCTACGAGCACCGCCAGAAAATCGAAAGAAGTTACTGAGGTACAGCATAGATGAGCCCCGTAATAATCCGTTGCTGCCTCGTTATAAAACCCTTCAGCGCAAGCGTTCGAGTACCAACAGATAAGTGGGTAGCTTAGAGCGTGTTATGAACTTTGAAAGAGGGTGGCTGCATTTCCAAGCATCAGGATCGTGAAGACGACGAAGTGCAAACCGGCCAAGGTTTCCGGCAATCGCTCGTAGTCGCGTGCCAGCCGTCTGAAACGATTGGCCCATCCGAAGCTGCGCTCGACAACCCAACGGCGCGGCAGCAAGACAAAGCCTTTTTTCGCTTCTTGCAGCTTGATCACTTGCAACTCAATGCCTTCTTCCGTGGCCGCCTGCGCCGGTTCTTGACCGGTGTAGCCCTGATCAACAAAGGCGATCTTGACCGTTTCACCGGTCACGTGTTGTACCTCTTGTGCCAACGATCGGACTTGCGCGCGCTCCTGCTCATTAGCCGGCGTCACCTGGACAGCGAGCAGATGTCCAAGCGTATCGACGGCCATGTGTACCTTGCTGCCTTTCTTGCGTTTATAGCCATCGTATCCAGCACGCGGCCCGCTTTCGCAGGTGGACTGCAGCGTGCGAGCATCGAAAATGACCGCGCTCGGCTGGCCTTTTTTCCCTTGCGCCACACGCAAGAGTGAGCGCAGATCACTGACCATGGCCTCAAAGCAGCCCGCTTGCAGCCAGCGCTGTGTTTGTTGATACACCGCTTCCCAGGGCGGAAAATCGTTGGGAAGCAATCGCCATGGTGCGCCGGCGCGCGCGATCCACCGCAGTGCGTTGAACATCGCGCGTAGCTCATACTTGCGCTGCGGTGCCTGCACGTCCATCAGCGTCAAATAGGGAGCCGCAAAGGCCCATTCTTCGTCGGAAATATCGGTGGAATAAGGCTTACGAGGCTTCATCCGTATACGTTAGCGTGACAAGGGCAAAGTTCATAACACGCTCTAAGGCCGCACCTAATGAAATGGCTTGATGCGCTAGAGCGTGTTATGAACTTTGAAAGAGGGTGGCTGCATTTCCAAGCATCAGGATCGTGAAGACGACGAAGTGCAAACCGGCCAAGGTTTCCGGCAATCGCTCGTAGTCGCGTGCCAGCCGTCTGAAACGATTGGCCCATCCGAAGCTGCGCTCGACAACCCAACGGCGCGGCAGCAAGACAAAGCCTTTTTTCGCTTCTTGCAGCTTGATCACGTGCAACTCAATGCCTTCTTCCGTGGCCGCCTGCGCCGGTTCTTGACCGGTGTAGCCCTGATCAACAAAGGCGATCTTGACCGTTTCACCGGTCACGTGTTGTACCTCTTGTGCCAACGATCGGACTTGCGCGCGCTCCTGCTCATTAGCCGGCGTCACCTGGACAGCGAGCAGATGTCCAAGCGTATCGACGGCCATGTGTACCTTGCTGCCTTTCTTGCGTTTATAGCCATCGTATCCAGCACGCGGCCCGCTTTCGCAGGTGGACTGCAGCGTGCGAGCATCGAAAATGACCGCGCTCGGCTGGCCTTTTTTCCCTTGCGCCACACGCAAGAGTGAGCGCAGATCACTGACCATGGCCTCAAAGCAGCCCGCTTGCAGCCAGCGCTGTGTTTGCTGATACACCGCTTCCCAGGGCGGAAAATCGTTGGGAAGCAATCGCCATGGTGCGCCGGCGCGCGCGATCCACCGCAGTGCGTTGAACATCGCGCGTAGCTCATACTTGCGCTGCGGTGCCTGCACGTCCATCAGCGTCAAATAGGGAGCCGCAAAGGCCCATTCTTCGTCGGAAATATCGGTGGAATAAGGCTTACGAGGCTTCATCCGTATACGTTAGCGTGACAAGGGCAAAGTTCATAACACGCTCTAAGGAAGGTCTGAACAACGCACCAGACCTCTAAAATTCGAGCCTGCTGCGTGCCAATAGCGCACAGAGTTGATGCGTACGATACGATTTCTACGGTTTCTTGCGGCGTTGGCTGGCGCCAGGCAGCATTATCCCCTGGCCGGCAGCAACTGCCGGCGCACCATCTACAGATTGGATAGTGCGAACAGGGTCAGCACATGCGCGGTGTTCTTGGCCAAGCCGCGATAGCGGACCTTGGTGTAGCCAAACTGGCGTTTGATCACGCGGAATGGATGCTCCACCTTCGCACGCACACTTGCTTTGAAGTATTCCCAACGTTCTTCCTGGCGGCGCTCGCGTTTGTTGCCAATGGCTTGAATCGTCGAACGCTTGGCGGCAATGAAAAAACCAGCCTTGCAGGTCTGCAGTTCTTCGCGTTTGTCCGCACCGGTGTAGCCGCTGTCGCCGAACACACTGTCTTCTTTGCCGTGCAGCAATGCGTGGGTCACCGTGACATCGGCCACATTGGCAGCCGTACAACGGACGTAGTGCACCAGCCCGGAAAACTCATCCACGCCGATGGGTGCCTTCATCCCGAAATACCACTGATTGCCTTTCTTGGTCTGATGCATTTCAGGGTCGCGCGCGCGGTCGGTGTTCTTGGTCGAACTGGGCGCAGCGATCAGGGTTGCATCGACGATCGTGCCGGACCGCAGGCTCTGACCCTTGCGCACCAGATCCGCGTTGACGGCCTCCAGCATCCGCGCTGCAAGGCCATGGGTTTCCAGCAAGCGGCGAAAGTTGAGAATCGTGGTCTCGTCGGGAACATTGTCCAAACCGCCGAGCCGGGCAAAACGGCGCAAGGTCCGGATCTCGTGCAACGCTTCTTCCATCGCCGGATCGCTCAACGCATACCACTGCTGCAGCAAATGAATCCGCAACATCGTCGCCAGTGCGTACGGCTGTCGACCAGGCCGCCCCGACACCGGATAGTGCGGCGCGATCAGTCCGAGCAAATGCCTCCACGGAACCACCTGCTCCATCTCGGCCAGGAAGATCTCGCGGCGAGTCTGCTTGCGCTTGCCCAAACCTTCAGCGTCACCGAACGTCAGTTGCATGGATGACTCCTCAACGTAGGTGTGTAGTGTCGCGCATTTGAAGTGCGTTGTTCAGAGGTTCCCTAACAAAACCAAGGAAGAAGGCGTAAGCAGATGATGGAGGATGCGAGCGAAAGCAACGCCAAGTGGATATCGATGCGACGTTCAAAGCGGATGCGCAATTTACCCATGCTTGCGAACCAGGCATGTGTGCGTTCGACGACCCAGCGATGACGGCCCAACCGGTCGTTGCGTTCGATGCCCTTGCGTGCAATCCGCGCAATAATGCCGCGCTGTTTGAGGAAGTCGCGACAACGTTGAATGTCGTAGGCTTTGTCGGCATGCAGTTTGCCAGGCCAGCGTCGCGGACGCCCTGGTTTTCCGCCGATCGCAGGCAAGGCATCAAGCAACTCCTCGAAGACGACCGAGTCATGTCGATTGGCACCGGTGACGCAGACAGCCGGCGGCACGCAGTTTCGATCAACGATCAGATGCCGTTTGCTGCGAGTTTGCCGCGATCGGTTGGATTTGGCCCTGTATACGAGCCCCCCGGGGGGAAGCCACGCTGGCGGCGTCCAGGCTTGCTCGGCTCAGATCCAGCTTCTCGGCGCGACGTAGCTCAGCCAGTAACGCCTGATGCAGACGATGCCACACCCCGCTGGCTTGCCAATCACGCAACCGCCGCCAGCAGGTCATGCCGCTGCCATAGCCCAGTTCCACAGGCAGGTCTTCCCACGCGATGCCCGTTCGCAACACATAGACGATGCCGTTGAGGGCCTGCTGATCACTGATACGAGGCCGACCCCCTTTAGGAGAACGCTTGACTTGCGGAATCAGTGGCTCGATGCGCTTCCACAGCGCAATTGGATCTGTTTGTGTCTTGCCATGACCCCATTTTGCCACTGCCAATACAGCATTCAAGAGGTTTTGTTAGCGGTTCTAACTAGCTTGCACAACTCTTAATGCTTTCATTTTTGAGGCCCGGCGGGCGCTCCTCCGGCAAAAATGCTGGCGCCGGCATGCGCGATCAGGCAAAGTCCGGCTGTTGGTCGCGCCGCCCGCCGTCGCACGCATTTCGCAGCGAGGGGCTCTTTGCCTGCATGTTGCGGCGATCGACGAGCCTGCAAGTCAGTGAAGCGAGAGTTATGGAGATTGGCGAGCGGTGCCGTATCGGCTACGTTCGCGATGGAACGGATCAGGAGAGGTGCCGTGCATGCCGAAGTGATATCCAGTGGAGTTGCCGCGCTACGTCTGAACCAGGATCGGCGCCTGATCCGGGTCACCACCGCGCTGGATCCGCACACCTTCATCGTCAAACGCTTCGAAGGCACGGAGACGGTATCGGCGCCCTATGCGTTCGCCGTCGACCTGCTGTCCGCGCAGCGACGCCTGGAACTGAAGCAACTGGTCGGCCAGCCGATCCAGCTCAGCCTGGGCGACGAGTTCGACGACCGCGTCGTGCACGGTTACGTCAAGGAGTTCGCGCTGATCGGCGCCGAAGGCGAATTGGCCGCGTACCGCGCCGAGGTCGCTCCGTGGTTCGCGTTTTTGCAGTACACCAGCAATTGCCGCATCTTCCAGGATCTGAGCGTGCTGGAGATCGTCGAGCAGGTGTTCGGCGAATACCCCCAGCTGGCCGACTACAAGTACGAGTTGAATGCCGGCAACTTCCCCAAGCTGTCGTATTGCGTGCAGTACAACGAATCGGATTTCACCTTCGTCTCCCGCCTGTTGGAGGACGCCGGCATCTACTACACGTTCGTGCACGCCGATGGCGCGCACACGATGCTGCTGGCCGACGATTCCACCGCCTCCACGGCACTGGGCGAGCCGGCGCCTGTGGCGTTCGTGTCCGACCAGGGCGTGCTGCGGACGCCCGGCTTGCACAGCTGGTCGGCGCGGCGCCGGGTCGGCCCCACCGCGCATGCGGTGAGTAGCTTCGATTTCAAGCAGCCGCGTACTGCGCTGTCGGCCAGCAAGGCGCGGTCGATCCCGGTCGGCGCGCTCCCGGAGCTGGAGCGCTACCACTACTACGGCGCGGCGCGTTTCGCCGACAGCCGCGTCGGCGATGCGTTGGCGGCGATCCGTAGCGAGGAAGCGGTGTGGCCCACCAAGTTGTTCGAAGGCGCCGGCAATAGTACCGAGCTGCAGGCCGGAGGGTGTTTCACCCTTGAACGGCATCCAGATTTCATTGGCCGCAGCGAGGACGACCGACAGTTCTTCGTCGTGCAGCTGCATCGCGAAGGCCGCAACAACTTCTCCAGCGACTACAGCCAGGCCGAAGCGCCGACCTATCTCTGCAGCGCCACCGCGCTGCGGCGCAAGATCCCGTACCGGCCGCTGCGCGACACGCCGCAGCAGCGCATGCCCGGCCCGCAGACCGCCACCGTGGTCGGCCCGCCGGGCGAGGAGTTGTACGCCGACCGCTACGGGCGAGTGAAGGTGCAGTTCCACTGGGACCGCAAGGGCCAGTTTCGCGAGAACAGCTCGTGCTGGATCCGTAGCGCCAGTCCGTGGGCTGGCGCCGATATGGGCGGCGTGTCGCCGCCGCGCGTGGGCCAGGAGGTGGTGGTGGATTTCCTCGATGGCGATCCGGACCGGCCGATCATCACCGGCCGCGTGTTCAACGAAGACAACATGCCGCCGTTCGGCATGGAGGTCAGCGGCCTGAAGTCCAAGACGGTCAAAGGCGGCGGCTACAACGAAATGACCATGCACGATACCGCCGGCGGCGAGCTGTTGAACATGCGCGCGCAGCGCGACATGGTCACCACCGTGCTCAACGACCAGAACGCGACGGTGAAGAACAACAAGAGCACCAGCGTGGCGGTCGACCACCGCATGGACGTGGGCTCCAACCAGAGCATCAGCGTCGGCGCCAACCGCGGCATCACCGTGACCGGCAACGACACGCTGGGCGTCACCGGCACGCGCAGCACCAGCGTCACCGGCGCGGTCACCGAGACCTACCGGGCCGGCGAGACCAAGACCATCGCCGCGGCCGGCTACACCGAAACCATCACCGGCAATTTCTCCACCACCCTGACCGGCAACTACACCAGCCAGCGCACCGGCGCGTGGAAGGAGACCGTCACCCAGACCTCGCTGCGCCAGGTGATCGGCAAGGTCACCGAGCAGCTGAGCGCCGGGCGCGAGGTCAGCATCACCGGCCTGGACAAACGCAGTGTGCAGGGCGCCGTGGAGGACGCCAACGTCGGCGCACGCACGGTCAGCGTCCAAGGCGACATGGAGCAGAGCATCACCGGCACCCACATGTTGATGTCCAACGGCAACATGACCCTGGCCTCGGGCAGCAACCTCACCGCGACGGTGGGCGGCGCGGCGATCGAGATCCTCGGCGAGAAGATCACCATTTCCGCCGGCGGTTCGGTGATCGTCATCGACGGCTCCGGGGTGTCGGTCAACGGCTCGGAAATCAAGCTGAACTGCTGAAACCTGGGAGGGCACCCGAAGCGTGAGCAAGAATCCGGTCGAACGACGTATCGAGCTGCTTGGCGATGCGTGGATGCAGGCCAGCGAGGACCCGGCGCTGCGCCTGTTGGTATGGCGTGTGCCGGCCAACGCCGCGCGCCTGCTGGCCGCCTTCTTCGAGGCGCAGAAACATCCCGGCGACTGGAACGCGCCGGATTACTTCCTGCGCCTGGATACGCCGTTCGACACGGGCTTCGGCTACAGCCGCGCGCTGAAGCAGGCGCTGCACGCCAGCTACCTCGGCAGCCAGAGCGCGCTGCGCGAGCAGGGCGTGGAACTGGGCTGGCCCGGCCCGGGACCCTCGCAACCGGACAGCGCGCTGGGCGTGGTCGAGGTTCTGGATTCCTTCGCCGCCTACCACCAGGTGCATCTGCGCTATCTGGCGGTGGTGTTGGAACCGGAGCGGACCACCTCTGGCGATGCATTCGCGCGCTGGATGGACGCGGCGCTGGCGGCGGCGCCGTCGCCGGCGCTGCGCCTGGTGCTGGTCGACACCCACGAGGATCCGCGCTGGCAGCCGTTGCTGGAGCGGCATGCGGCGATCGCCACGCGCATCGAACCGCCGCTGGACATGTTCGACATCGCGCGCGAAACCGCGGCGCAGTCGGGCGGCGCGGGGCCTGCGGTGGCCTACCGGCAGATGCTCAGCGACCTGATGACGGTGCTGGAGCGCGGCAGCGCGACGCAACTGGCGCAGCGCGTCGAGCGGCCATTGGCGCTGGCGCAGCGGCACGGTTGGCCCGACCAGCAGGTGGTGCTGAACATGATGCTGGCCGGCGGCTGGCTGAAGGAAAAACAGTATCCGCAGGCCATCGCCAGCTATCGGCAGGCGCGCGAGTGCGGCCTGCAGGCCCTGGCCATGCAGCACCCGGCCGCGCGCGACCTGGTGATGCAGAGCTGGTACGGTGAGGCCGGCACCTGGTTCGTCGCCGGCCAGCCCGGCCGTGCCGCCGAAACCTACGTCGCCGCGGCCAAGGCCGCCGCCGAGATCCCCAACCCGATGTTCGTGATCGAAGCCTATCGCATGGCCGCGTTCTGCCTGGCCCAGGACGGCCAACGCGAGGCCGCGCGCGCGCATGGGCTGGAGGCGATCCGTGCGGCCAAGCCGTTGCCGCCCGCGGACCGCCGCACCACCACCTTGCCGCAAACGCTGCAGGATCTGCTGCTGCTACAGGACAGGCCGCGCGCGCAGAAGCTGGACCAGTGCGCCGCGTCGTATCTGCAGGCGGTGGCCGCGCTGCACGCGCAGGCCGAGGCGCAGGCCGCGCAGCTCGGGCCGCGCCCGCACAGCGCGCAACTGGATCGCATCGAGGCCGCGCTGCATGCCGGTTTCGAACAGGCCTTCCATCGCGTCGCGCAGGAGCGCGAACGCCTGATCCAGGGCGGCGACGCGTTCTTCCGCAAGGTGGTGGCGGTGGGGCGCGACTTCCTGCATCCGACCTGGAACGGGCTGCCGGACATCCGCCATCCGCTGGACAACGAGATCCCCGCCTGGACCGAGCCGCCGGCGACGCAGCCGCTGCCCGATCCGTCCGCCCTGACCGGTTCCGCCACCACCACGCGCGATACGCAGGCGCCGGGACGTTCCGGACTGACCGAGGCCACCGCATGAGCGCGCGCAAACTGGCCGTGTTGGCCGTGTTCGTGGTGATCGGCATGGGCGCGGTGGCGTGGCTGGGCGTGGAGCATCGCGACGACGTGCGCGCGTTCCTGCGCGCATTGGCCCGTGCCCTGTAGCGACGAAGGAGCGTAGCGATGAGCACCGCCGCCAAGCATTTCGATCCGCAGTTGGGCATCGACATCCACATGTATGGGGTGCCGCCGTGTCCGCTGCCCACGCCGCATATCGGCATCGTGCTGGACCCGTTCGACTACCTGCCGTTCCTCGGCGCCACGGTCACCGTCAACGGGGTCAAGCGCGCCACCGCCGGCACCGGCGGGCTGGACATCCATATTCCGCTGGGCGTGTGGGCGCCGGAGCTGGCCCTGCCGATGGGGCCGCAGTTCGATGGCGAAGAGATCTTCATGGGCAGCAAGACGGTCACCGCCGATGGCGACCCGTTCTCGCGGCTGGCGGTGCCGGTGCTGGATTGCAATCTCGCCGGGCTGATCCCGCCGTTCCGGTTCAAGAAGCCCAAGAAGCCGCTGCGTTCGCTGTTGCTGCCGACCGGCATCAATGTGGCCATCCCGAGCAACGTGCAAGTGGGCGGGCCACTGACCGTGTCGTGGATGACGCTGGGGTTGCATGCCGGCTTCGCCGCGCTGGGCGCGCTGCGCCGCTCCAAGCTGGGCGTGCGGGCGGCGGAGGCGTTCAAGGGCCTGCGGCAGCGTGTGTTCAAGCACATGGATTCGGGCTTCCTCAAGTGCAAGGTGCTGCGCGCCGAGCCGGTGGACATCCGCGACGGCAGCGTGTCGGTGCAGCACGAGGACTTCGCGATCCCCGGTCGGCTGCCGCTGGCATGGTCGCGCGGCTACGGCTCGGCGCGCGGCGAGGAGGCCGGGGCCTGCGGCCACGGCTGGCAGACGCCGGCCGACATCCGCCTGGAGATCGACGCCGACGGCGTGGTGCTGTTCCACGACGGCCACAGCGTGGCCGTGTTCCCGCAGCTGCCGGACGCCGACGGCGCGCCGGTGTTCGAGTTCGTCGACGGCGCGCGGCTGCTGCGCGAGGGCGCCGACCTGCTGGTGCGGACCAAGTCCGATCTGCGCTACCGCTTCGGCGATGCGCCGGCGGCCGGTGTCGGGGTGCTGCCGCGCGCGCAAACCTTGCCGATCGCGCAGGTCGAGGACGCCTGCGGCAACCATTGGCGCTTCGAGCGCGGCGACGGCCACCTGGTGCGCATCGTCGAACGTGGCGTGGACGGCCTGCAGGGCCGCTTCATCGAGGTGCAGTCGCGGCACGGCCGCATCGACCGCCTGCAACTGCACGATCCGGCCACCGGCCTGACCCATCCGCTGGTGGCCTATCGCTATGTGGAAGGCGATCTGGTCGCCGCCGAGGACGCGCTGGGGGTGCCGCGCACGTTCGCGTACCGCCAGCACCGCATGGTCCGGCATACCGATCGCGTCGGCCTGTCGTTCCACTACGCCTACGACGCGCAGTGGCGGGTGGTGCACGCCTGGGGCGATGGCGGCCTGTACGACTACCGGTTCGCCTACGACGCCCTGCTGCGCGAGACCCAGGTGACCGATTCGCTCGGCCACGTGTCGCTGGTGAAGTTCGACGAGCACCGCCTGCCGCTGTGCGAGATCGATGCGCTGGATGGCGTCACCGTGTTCGCCTACGACGCGGTCGGCCGCACCGTGGCGGTCACCGACGCCGAAGGCCTGCGTACCGAATTCGACTACGACGCGCGCGGCAACCTGCTGCGCCTGCGCCGTCCCGACGGCAGCACGCTGCACCAGGTCTACGACGAGGACGACCGGCTGCTGTCGGTCACCGACCCGGGCGGCCACGCCTGGCACCAGGTGCACGACGCGCGCGGGCTGCTGCAGTCGCAGACCGATCCGCTGGGCGCCACCACGCACTACGACTACGATGCGCAGGGCCTGCTGGTGGCGCAGCGCAACCCGCGCGGCGCGCAGACCGCGCTGGGCTACGACCGCTACGGCCTGCTGGCGTCGCTGCGCGACGCGCTGGGCCACGAGAGCCGCTACGCGCACGACGCGCTGGGGCGGCTGCACCGGCAGATCGATCCGCTGGGCCAGGCCACGCACTACGACTACGACGCCAAGGGCCGGCTGCTGCGCATCCGCTCGGCCGACGGCGGGCAGGTGCAGTGCGATTACGACGCCGAGGGCCAGCTGGTGCGCTACGTGGACGAAGCCGGGGCGCAGACCCGGCTGCACTACGTGGGCATCGGCCAGATCGGCAAGCGCGTGCAGCCGGACGGGCATACGGTGGAATACCGCTACGACAGCGAAGAGCAGCTGGTGGCGGTGATCAACCAGCGCGGCGAACGCTACGAACTCAAGCGCGACGCGCTGGGCCGCATCGTCGAGGAGACGGACTACTGGGGCCAGTCGCGGCACTACCAGTACGACGCCTGCGGCCGCCTGACCGCGACGATCGACCCGCTGGGCCAGCGCATCGGCTTCGCCACCGACCCGCTCGGGCGCATCGTCAAGAAGACCTTGCCGGACGTGCGCGCGCCGGGCCAGCAGGTGCAGGAGCAGTTCGCCTACGACGCGCGCGGGCAGCTGGTGGAACTGCGCAACCGGCATCGCACCGCCACGCGCAGGTTCGATGCGCTGGGGCAGTTGCTGGAAGAAGTGCAGGACGGGTTCCGCGTCGGCTACGGCTACGACGCCGTGGGCAACCGCGTGCTGCGCGAGACCTCGGCGGGCAACCGTATCGCGTTCGGCTACGACCTGCGCGACCAGGTGGTCGAAGTGGCGATCAACGACGACGCGCCGATCGCCATCGAGCGCGATGCGCTGGGGCGCACCACCCGCGAGCAGCTCAGCGCGCACGTGCAGCGCCAGTTCCAGTACGACGGCCGCAGCCTGCTGACCGCGCAGTCGGTGCTCAAGGACGCCGTGCCCCTGTTCGAGACCACCTACGACTACGACCGCGCCGGCAACCTGACCCACCGCCGCGACAGCGTGCAGGGCGTGGACGAATACCGCTACGACGTGCTGGGCCGGCTGCTGCAGCACACCGATCCCAAAGGCAGGATCGAGCGCTTCTTCAACGACCCGGCCGGCGACCGCCTGGCCACGCGCGTGCAGCAGGTGCAGCTGCGCAAGGTGGCCGGCGGCGACGACGACCAGCAGGTGCAGTGGACCCGGGAAGGCAGCTACGCCGGCGTGCACTACGTGTTCGACCGCGCCGGCGACCTGATCCGCAAGGGCAGCCCGACCGGCCCGCAACCCGACGACCTGGAACTGCTTTGGGACGCCAACCACCGCCTGGCCGAAAGCCGCAAGGCCGGTCAGGCCACCCACTACGGCTACGACCCGCTGGGCCGGCGCGTGTTCAAGCGCAACCAGACCCACACCACCTGGTTCTACTGGGACGGCGACGCGCTGCTGGGCGAAGTGAAGCAGGCCCACGACGAACCGGACGCAGCGCGGGTGTGGGTGGGGAATGTGGCTGACTTGATCGAAGCCAAGCGTCGCAAGGAAAAACTCGCGAAGCTGCACGAGCGTACGCGCGAGTACGTTTATTATCCCGACACCTTCATGCCGCTGGCTTTGATCGAGAAAGAATTGCGGTCGGTCCGAGGGGGAATGGGTGCAGTATCGGCAGCGATCCCGGAGAACACAGCGCTGGCGGTCCCGGCAAAGCCCAATGCCGCAGTACCGGTCGATCATTCTTTGCCACTTCCCCCTACAACTACATCGTCACAAAAACAGCCGGTGATGATGCCGTCAAGACCGCTCGGCGTACTTGGCGGTAGCGTGCTGCTGCGGGAGTCCACAACAGCGAAAGTTGGAGGCAACCGTGAGGCTAAGGAGCAAGGGTCCATAGGTGCGCTAGGTACTTTCCGGGGGTTGCCACCTGGCAATTCGGATCAAAGTGTCACAATTACAAAGGCCTCGGCATCTCCATTTGCGATTGATTCGATTAGTCCACTCTCATTCTCTGAATCAATAATAACAAGCCAAGATGCAGTTGCTGGTGCTGAGTGGTGCTCGATCTCCTACCAGTATTGTGTTGATCCTAATGGATGTCCGGTAAAGTTGATTGATACAGGCGGTACGACTGTATGGGGTGCTGCTTATAATGCCTGGGGAGGCGTGCGTGAATTGTTGGTTGGTTTGATTGAAAACAATGTGAGGTTTCAAGGCCAGTATTTCGATTTTGAAAGTGGATTGGCATATAATCGATATCGTTACTATGCTCAAGACTTGGGTTCGTATATAAGCCAGGATCCGATGGGTCAGTTGGGTGGAGTTAATATATATGGGTACGGGTGGAACCCTATCGCGAATGCCGA
Organism: Xanthomonas fragariae; assembly: GCF_900183975.1. Classification (NCBI taxonomy): domain Bacteria; kingdom Pseudomonadati; phylum Pseudomonadota; class Gammaproteobacteria; order Lysobacterales; family Lysobacteraceae; genus Xanthomonas; species Xanthomonas fragariae. The sequence continues at coordinate 2,599,933 of NZ_LT853882.1, read as the reverse complement.
TCCGCTTGGATTAATGCCGTGGCCGAACCCTACGAATGTTGGGCATCATTTGGTGCCTCAGAGCTTAGCTAGATCAGTTGGTGGGGACGTTGGGACATATCTTGGCACCAACCGCAATACTCCTACTTTCTTTTTTAATGAACCCTATCAATCAGGCGCTCATGAAGCTATTCACAGAGCGCAGCGGCCTCATGTTGGAAGGCTTCAGGGATCCTGGAGCGGGACTGGTGATGAGTTAATCGACGCCTCTGGACGGGGGCTAGCGAATGTTGGACATATTAGGGGGGACTTGAGAATACCTGCCACGGGCGAAATCTTGGCGCGCGATGTCACACCATCTCAGGCGTTTGAAAAGCTCAAGGAATGGTTTAATAAAGCTAGAAGTGGATGCTAAGGATACTCAATGAACTGCTTTAAGTTAACTGTAGATTTTAATGGGATGGTCCTGTTCGATCCGGACCTTTTGTCGAATTATTATGGAGGGCTTGAAGAGGGTCATAATCTCTGGGGCGACTTCACTGCCACAGAAAAAGGTGATGAGGTAATACGCCGTGGAATAATAGTCCCGCTTCTTGGGATAAATGATGGGCTATACGATGTTTGTGTCCGTGCGACGAATGAACCCACAATGTGGGATGTGAGACATTTAAAAGAAAACGGCGGATTTCCGCTCCAGGTGTCTAGCAGGCTGGTAATTGCAGACTTGGCTGTATTGCTGGAGTGGTATCCAAACGAAGGCTGGTTTGATCTTGATATTCCATCGGGAATTTATGAGGTTGACATATTGGGGTACCGGAAGGTGTTTGGTGGGATAGTTGAATCATGTGGCTATGATTTTGTCTTAAAGACATCTAATGGTCTTCCCCATATGTCAGCGGTTTTGGACAAGGATATGCAAGTGCTTACCCTTGAATAATGATGGGATGACAAGTGCTTCGAAATGCCGTGGCGAACTCAGTATCTAGCAGTGCGGCGGTCATGGGCTATAGCGACAGCGATCTACGCGTATTGCTGTCGCCTCATCGAATCGACTACGACGCGCGCGGCAACCTGCTGCGCCTGCGCCGTCCCGACGGCAGCACGCTGCACCAGGTCTACGACGAGGACGACCGGCTGCTGTCGGTCACCGACCCGGGCGGCCACGCCTGGCACCAGGTGCACGACGCGCGCGGGCTGCTGCAGTCGCAGACCGATCCGCTGGGCGCCACCACGCACTACGACTACGATGCGCAGGGCCTGCTGGTGGCGCAGCGCAACCCGCGCGGCGCGCAGACCGAGCTGGGCTACGACCGCTACGGCCTGCTGGCCTGGCTGCGCGACGCGCTGGGCCACGAGAGCCGCTACGAGTACGACGCGCTGGGGCGGCTGCATCGGCAGGTCGATCCGCTGGGCCAGGCCACGCACTACGACTACGACGCCAAGGGCCGGCTGCTGCGCGTGCGCTCGGCCGACGGCGGGCAGGTGCAGTGCGCGTACGACGCCGAGGACCAGTTGGTGCGCTACGTGGACGAAGCCGGCGCGCAGACGCGGCTGCACTACGTGGGCATCGGTCAGATCGGCAAGCGCGTGCAGCCGGATGGGCACACGGTGGAATACCGCTACGACAGCGAAGAGCAGCTGGTGGCGGTGATCAACCAGCGCGGCGAGGCGTACCGGCTGCGCCGCGATCCGCTGGGCCGCATCGTCGAGGAGACCGACTACTGGGGCCAGTCGCGGCACTACCAGTACGACGCCTGCGGCCGCCTGACCGCGACGATCGACCCGCTGGGCCAGCGCATCGGCTTCGCCACCGACCCGCTCGGGCGCATCGTCAAGAAGACCTTGCCGGACGTGCGCGCGCCGGGCCAGCAGGTGCAGGAGCAGTTCGCCTACGACGCGCGCGGCCAGTTGGTGGAGCTGCGCAATCGGCATCGCACCGCCACGCGCAGGTTCGACGCGCTGGGGCAGGTGCTGGAAGAAGTGCAGGACGGGTTCCGCGTCGGCTACGGCTACGACGCCGTGGGCAACCGCGTGCTGCGCGAGACCTCCGCCGGCAACCGGATCGCGTTCGGCTACGACCTGCGCGACCAGGTGGTCGAAGTGGCGATCAACGACGACGCGCCGATCGCCATCGAGCGCGATGCGCTGGGGCGCACCACCCGCGAGCAGCTCAGCGCGCACGTGCAGCGCCAGTTCCAGTACGACGGCCGCAGCCTGCTGACCGCGCAGTCGGTGCTCAAGGACGCCGTGCCCCTGTTCGAGACCACCTACGACTACGACCGCGCCGGCAACCTGACCCACCGCCGCGACAGCGTGCAGGGCGTGGACGAATACCGCTACGACGTGCTGGGCCGGCTGCTGCAGCACACCGACCCGAAGGGCCGCATCGAGCGCTTCTTCAACGACCCGGCCGGCGACCGCCTGGCCACGCGCGTGCAGCAGGTGCAGCTGCGCAAGGTGGCCGGCGGCGACGACGACCAGCAGGTGCAGTGGACCCGCGAAGGCAGCTACGACGGCGTGCACTACGTGTTCGACCGCGCCGGCGACCTGATCCGCAAGGGCAGCCCGACCGGCCCGGAACCCGACGACCTGGAACTGCTCTGGGACGCCAACCACCGCCTGGCCGAAAGCCGCAAGGCAGGCCAAGCCACCCACTACGGCTACGACCCGCTGGGCCGGCGCGTGTTCAAGCGCAACCCGACCCACACCACGTGGTTCTACTGGGACGGGGACGCGCTGCTGGGCGAGGTCAAGCAGGCCCATGACGCGCCGGACGCGGCGCCGGTATGGGTGGACAACGTCGCCAACCTGATCGAGGCCAAGCGCCGCAAGGAGAAGCTTGCCAAGCTGCATGAGCGCACGCGGGAGTACGTGTATTACCCGGGTACTTTTGTACCGTTAGCTTTGGTCGACGCGGAAGCTCCAGTTTCACGTGGGTATCTTCGCGAAATGCCGATTGATGTTTCGCGGGGGCTATCGGATGAATCGAGAAGTCTAAAGAATCTAGGGGGGACTATTGGTGCCACTCGGTCGCCTTTTTTAAACCTAAGGCAATCTGAAACGAGCGAGTCCCTTGACCTGCCACGCGAGGGCTCGCGCGGCAATGTATTAGGTTCGCTGGGCGGAACGATTCTCGGTGGTGCGGGCGGGGTGCCTTCAGGAAATGGTGAAATTTCTGGCGGAGCAGGTGGACGGAGAAGTGAAAATCCGGAAGCGAGTTTGCTGAAGGACAATGTTGAGACGGACCTCGGAAATGACGAGGTGGAAGCTGTTTCGCCTCAGGATGCTTCAGTATATTGGGTGGAAAAGCATGGCGCCTCCATGACGGTAGACGAGCAAAGACTTGCAGGGATTGTAGTTAATGAACGAGTGAGGGCTGTCTTTCATTATCAGGTCGATCCTAATGGGTGCCCGCAGCGCTTAATTTCGAGCGCCGGAGAATTAGTGTGGTGTCTTGACTGGAAGTCATCATGTTGGGCTGGATTTAAAAGTACTGGTGAATTTGAAAGCTTTATAAGATTTCAGGGGCAGTACTATGATGTCGAGACTGGATTAAGTTACAATAGATATAGGTATTATGATAGTGTGCTTGGGTCGTACGTTTGTCTCGATCCTATCCGTTTGGATGGCGGAATATCTTTGTATGCGTATGGTGTTAACCCTATATTGTACATTGACCCTTGTGGGTTAAGCCCGGTTGCTGCGTATGACATAGTTGGATACGGAATAAAGCAGCCTGGATTGGAGATGCATCATGGGATATTGGATGTCTGGGCAGCGAATAATGTTCCTGGTTATATATCAAGGGCATCTCATAACCCAACTATAGCTCTTACCAAAGCCGAGCACGGCGCAACAAAGAAAGCGTATCGTGACTGGTTGGAAGATAGAACTGGCAGGCGTGTCGGGGGTAAGGTCGACTGGAGCACTATTTCTAAGCCTGAGATCTATAGGATAAGTGAAAAGATGTTCAACGAAGCCGGTGTTCCGAAAGCCGCTCGAAAAAATTACTATCGAGAATTTAACAAATATTTGAAGAGGGGCTGCAGGAAGTGAGCGAAATTTCCGATCTAATCGAGTTAATCAGCTCCAGGCGCGACTGCATCGTGCTTCCTGTCGCGCGCGAGGCTGAGATCTCAAGTCATCTTCCAGCAGACCTTAAATCTTTTTATGAAGTATGCGGTGGTGTGGAACTTTTCACTCATGCTGAATACCCACTGGCTGTGTCTGCACCTAATGAACTGCATCTATCCAATGAGGTTATAGTTGGAGAAATTAATTTGGGGGATATAACTGACTCTTGGGTTATAGTCGCTACAGGGCGTTCCGATGAATATGTGTCGTTGGACACCGGAGCTGAAAGACTGGGGTGGTGTTACGACAGCTTCTGGGATCGCCATGGTGTTGCCGGTTCCTGCCCCGTGATAGCTCGAAGTTTTTCGGAGTTTCTCCGTAAATCTGTTGAGTGTGCCGGGCAGCGCTATTATTGGTTGGCGGACGGATTCCAGTCTTATGGCGACGCTTATGATGATTGATAATGAGGGGGATTTTAAAGGGAAATTAAGTATTCTCCTGAAACCAACATCATCTGAGGTGAGCTATGCCAATTGAAGCCGGAAAATACGACCGTTCGATCACTCCCTTCTGTCCAACTTGCGGAGGGACGCAGTTTTCTAGTGACGATTCCTATGCCTCCGCAACTGCTCTCTTCAAATGTGCCAGCTGTGGCCTTGAGATTCCAAAAGACGAGCTCAACCGAGCCAACTCTGAAAATATCGACGAGCACGTCAAAGAGATTAAACAGGAGGTCGCCAAAGATATCCAGAAGCAGCTGAACGATTCGCTCCGAAAAGCGTTCGGCGGAAGCAAGTACTTCAGGATTAAATGATGCCCTCTTTTAGCACGGGCGATGTCATCGCAGTGGCTGCTTTCCTTCTGTCCGCCTACGCCGCCTGGAAGACCTACCAATTTAACGAGAAACAGAAAGGCCTGATAGAGAGTCAGGAGCGATTGAATAAACTTCTTCTCGAAAAAGAGGCCGGCGATGCAAGTAATACCAAAAGAGCCGACTTGGGCGCAAACTTCATCAAGCTTGGCAGCAATCAATATCGGCTAAAAATATTCAACAAAGGCAAGTCTGCTGCTCGCAATGTGTCCATCGAGTTCCCGGAAGGAAACGATTGCCTCATCGATTCTGACATCGAAGCCAAGTTCCCCTTAGAGCGAATGGACCCACACCAGTCCGTTGAACTCATTGCCGCGGTGCACATGGAGACCAAAAGCAAACAAGTCATCAAACTTTACTGGTCCGACGATCACGCGGAGAACAACGAGAAGCTGGTGTATCCAACAATCTGACGTAGCTGTTTGCGCGCCCGAAAGAAGCGAGAGGCACGTAAAAAGTCGCCGCTGCAAAACATCGCCGACTCGCATGAACACTGCAACAACGGGGCCAGAGGAAATATTTGCTTTAAATGGATATTTCCTCTGGCCCCGTTGTTCACCCCGTTGTTCACCCCGTTGTTCACCCCGTTGTTCACCCCGTTGTTCACCCCGTTGTTCACCCCGTTGTTCACCCCGTTGTTCACCCCGTTGTTCACCCCGTTGTTCACCCCGTTGTTCACCCCGTTGTTCACCCCGTTGTTCACCGCCTACCGGTCGGTCATGTCCTTGAGCGTTTGCGCGCCCACCTAGTCCAGGATGCCGCGCGCCGCGCGGGCGGCGGTGTAGATGGCTTCTCCCAGCGCGGGGAGCGTGCGGGGATCCAGATAGGGCGCCGTGCCGGCGGCGAGGATGTCGCCATGCGCGGTGAGGGTGCGGATCAGGCCGTCGAGCGCATCGGCCTGGTCGAGTGTGATGCCGAAGACAACGTGGCTGGATGCCATCTCAGCGATCCTCCTTTGCGTGGTGGGCGATGGCCGCGTCAGTCCTTGCTGGCCACGCTCACCACCAGTTCGCCGTCGCGCACCTGCACGCGCAGCGTCTGGCCGATGGCGAAGCCCAGCTGTTCCAGCCAGCGGCCGCGGAAACGCAGCATGGGCACGTGCTGGTGGCTGGTGGGGTAGTAGCCATAGCCCACCGTGCACTGCGTGGGCGGGCGCGGGCGGCGCGGCGCGCGTGGCGGGCGGGCCAGTTCGGCGGCGATGGCGGCCGCGGCTTCTTCTACCGACATCATCGGGTGCACGGTGGCTCGATGTAACGCAGGTGACCGACCGGCTCGGGCGGGGCAGTGGGCTGCGGTTGGCGCGCTGCACGTTTGCGGGCAGTCGCGGGGCGGGCAGTCGCGGGGCGGGCAGGGGCGCTACGGGGTGGCGGTTGACGCATGGCACAGCCTCCTTGGCAGACAGGAACCCGCGCCGAAGGGCGACGGGATGTCGGGAGGTTAGAAACCGCTAGTAGCCGGCGGGCTTATTTCCCCGAAGGGTGTTGTATTCACCGCCCTCCCGACGCAGACAGCGCGTCGGAGTGTGCCTGCGGACAGGCACAAAAAACCCACCGGTTTGACGGAGGTGGGCGCCGCTACTAGAGGAGTTTCTACGCTCCTTGGAGTAGATGATGCTGCTGGTTTTTGGGGATGCCAACTGGTTTTGGCTGTAGCGCGAAGATGGGGCGATAACGGGGCCGGAGGAAATATGCGCTTGAATTAGATATTTCCTCTTGCCCCGTTGTTCGCCGCTGTTCGATGTTTCATTTTTAAGGCCCGGTATAGCGTTTTTCGGGTAAAAACGCTGGCGCCTGGATGCGCGATCAGGCAAAGTCCGAGCGTTCGTCGCGCGGTCCAAGGTCGCTCGCATTTCGCAGCGAAGTTTGCGCTACCTGCCTGTTGCGGCGCTCGACGAGCCAGCAAGTCAGTGAAGCGAGAGTTATGGAGATTGGCGAGCGGCGCTGTATCGGCTACGTTCGCGATAGAACGGATCAGGAGAGGTGCCGTGCACGCCGATGGGCGCCGCAGCTGAGCCTGCCGATGGGGCCGCAGTTTGACGGCGAAGAGATCTTCATGGGCAGCAAGACGGTGTCGGCCGATGGCGACCCGTTCTCGCGGCTGGCGGTGCCGGTGCTGGACTGCAACCTGGCCGGGCTGATCCCGCCGTTGCGGATCAAGAAACTGAAGAAGCCGCTGCGTTCGCTGTGGCTGCCGACCGGCATCAATGTCGCCATCCCGACCAACGTGCAAGTCGGCGGGCCACTGACCGTGTCGTGGATGACGCTGGGGTTGCATGCCGGCTTCGCCGCGCTGGGCGCGCTGCGCCGCTCCACGCTGGGCGCGCGCGCGGCGAAGGCGTTCAAGGGCCTGCGGCAGCGTGTGTTCAAGCACATGGATTCGGGCTTCCTCAAGTGCAAGGTGCTGCGCGCCGAGCCGGTGGACATCCGCGACGGCAGCGTGTCGGTGCAGCACGAGGACTTCGCGATCCCCGGTCGGCTGCCGCTGGCATGGTCGCGCGGCTACGGCTCGGCGCGCGGGGAGGAGGCCGGCGCCTGCGGCCACGGCTGGCAGACGCCGGCCGACATCCGCCTGGAGATCGACGCCGACGGCGTGGTGCTGTTCCACGACGGCCACAGCGTGGCCGTGTTCCCGCAGCTGCCGGACGCCGACGGCGTCCCGGTCGTCGAGTTCGTCGACGGCGCGCGGCTGCTGCGCGAGGGCACCGACCTGCTGGTGCGGACCAAGTCCGACCTGCGCTATCGCTTCGGCGATGCGCCGGCGGCCGGCGTCGGGGTGCTGCCGCGCGCGCGGACGCTGCCGATCGCGCAGGTCGAGGACGCCTGCGGCAACCATTGGCGCTTCGAGCGCGGCGACGGCCACCTGGTGCGCATCGTCGAACGCGGCGTGGACGGCCTGCAGGGCCGCTTCATCGAGGTGCAGTCGCGGCACGGCCGCATCGACCGCCTGCAACTGCACGATCCGGCGACCGGCCTGACCCATCCGCTGGTGACCTATCGCTATGTGGAAGGCGATCTGGTCGCCGCCGAGGACGCGCTGGGGGTGCCGCGCACGTTCGCGTACCGCCAGCACCGCATGGTCCGGCATACCGACCGCGTGGGCCTGTCGTTCCACTACGCCTACGACGGGCAATGGCGGGTGGTGCACGCCTGGGGCGATGGCGGCCTGTACGACTACCGTTTCGCCTACGACGCGTTGCTGCGCGAGACCCAGGTGACCGACTCGCTGGGCCACGTGTCGCTGGTGAAGTTCGACGAGAACCGCCTGCCGCTGTGCGAGATCGATGCGTTGGACGGGGTCACCGTGTTCGAGTACGACGCGGTCGGCCGCACCGTGGCGGTCACCGACGCCGAAGGCCTGCGTACCGAATTCGACTACGACGCGCGCGGCAACCTGCTGCGCCTGCGCCGTCCCGACGGCAGCACGCTGCACCAGGTCTACGACGAGGACGACCGGCTGCTGTCGGTCACCGACCCGGGCGGCTACGCCTGGCACCAGGCGCACGACGCGCGCGGGCTGCTGCAGACGCAGACCGATCCGCTGGGCGCCACCACGCATTACGACTACGACGCGCAGGGCTTGCTGGTGGCGCAGCGCAACCCGCGCGGCGCACAGACCGAGCTGGGCTACGACCGCTACGGCCTGCTGGCCTGGCTGCGCGACGCGCTGGGCCACGAGAGCCGCTACGAGCACGACGCGCTGGGGCGGCTGCATCGGCAGGTCGATCCGCTGGGCCAGGCCACGCACTACGACTACGACGCCAAAGGCCGGCTGCTGCGCATCCGCTCGGCCGACGGCGGGCAGGTGCAGTGCGCGTACGACGCCGAGGACCAGCTGGTGGGCTACGTGGACGAAGCCGGCGCGCAGACGCGGCTGCACTACGTGGGCATCGGCCAGATCGGCAAGCGCGTGCAGCCGGACGGGCATGCGGTGGAATACCGCTACGACAGCGAAGAACAGCTGGTGGCAGTGATCAACCAGCGCGGCGAGGAATACCGGCTGCGCCGCGATCCGCTGGGCCGCATCGTCGAGGAGACGGACTACTGGGGCCAGTCGCGGCACTACCAGTACGACGCCTGCGGGCGGCTGACCGCCACGATCGACCCGCTGGGCCAGCGCATCGGCTTCGCCACCGACGCGCTCGGGCGCATCGTCAGGAAGACCTTGCCGGACGTGCGCACGCCGGGCCAGCAGGTGCAGGAGCAGTTCGCCTACGACGCGCGCGGGCAGCTGGTGGAACTGCGCAACCGGCATCGCACCGCCACGCGCAGGTTCGACGCGCTGGGGCAGGTGTTGGAAGAAGTGCAGGACGGGTTCCGCGTCGGCTACGGCTACGACGCCGTGGGCAACCGCGTGCTGCGCGAGACCTCGGCCGGCAACCGCATCGCGTTCGCCTACGACCTGCGCGACCAGGTGGTCGAGGTGGCGATCAACGACGACGCGCCGATCGCCATCGAGCGCGATGCGCTGGGCCGCGCCACGCGCGAGCAGCTCAGCGCGCACGTGCAGCGCCAGTTCCAGTACGACGGGCGCAGTCTGCTGACCGCGCAGTCGGTGCTCAAGGACGCCGTGCCCCTGTTCGAGACCACGTACGACTACGACCGCGCCGGCAACCTGACCCACCGCCGCGACAGCGTGCAGGGCGTGGACGAATACCGCTACGACGTCCTGGGCCGGCTGCTGCAGCACACCGACCCGAAGGGCCGCATCGAGCGCTTCTTCAACGACCCGGCCGGCGACCGCCTGGCCACGCGCGTGCAGCAAGTGCAGCTGCGCAAGGTGGCCGGCGGCGACGACGACCAACAGGTGCAGTGGACCCGCGAGGGCAGCTACGACGGCGTGCACTACGTGTTCGACCGCGCCGGCGACCTGATCCGCAAGGGCAGCCCCAACGGCCCGGAACCGGACGACCTGGAACTGCTCTGGGACGCCAACCACCGCCTGGCCGAAAGCCGCAAGGCCGGGCAGGCCACCCACTACGGCTACGACCCGCTGGGCCGGCGCGTGTTCAAGCGCAACCCGACCCACACCACGTGGTTCTACTGGGACGGGGACGCGCTGCTGGGCGAGGTCAAACAGGCCCATGACGCGCCGGACGCGGCGCCGGTGTGGGTGGGGAATGTGGCCGACTTGATCGAGGCCAAGCGCCGCAAGGAGAAGCTTGCCAAGCTGCATGAGCGGGTGCGGGAGTATGTGTATTACCCGGGCAGTTTTGTGCCGCTGGCGTTGATCGAGAAGGAGCAGGGTGCTGCGCCGCTCGAGTTGGCGCAGCTCGCTACAAGTTCGATCTCGCAGATATCGCGATCCGATGCGCCGGCTGTGGCTAAGCATGCGTTGACGGACAGTCGCGGCTCGGATTCCACCCAGCCTCCAAAGCCATCCGCGCCCGCAGACATGTCCCCGCCGCAGCTAACGCCATCCGCGCCGCTGGGCGTGCTGGCGTCGTCCGCACCCAAACTGGCAGCGGCCGACGGCGCTGCAAAGCCTGCGGCGATGGCGGCGCCGACAGCCATCAAGTCCGGCAAGCCGCCTGGCGGGGGAGGGCTGGGCACGCTGGGCGGAGACCTGGTGGTGGGGCAGGGTGCGGGAACCAAAACGTCTGCGATTGCGGGAGCCTTGGTCGATACGCCAACTGGTGTGGCGACATCCGATGAGGCATCGGCAGAGGGCGAGCAAAAGCCGTCGAACTTGGTCGCCTTGGGTGCATGGGGCGAACCGTCCGCTTCCAGCAGGACTCAGGTGGCGGGTAGCCGTTATATCGCCGTCAATACATCGGCGGCAGATGCGCCGGAAGTTAATGCGCTCGCCGCAGCGGATAGAGCAAAAGAAGAACTGCAATTCAGCTTTTCTAGGTTGGCTGAATCAGGGGGGTGGCGATCGGTGAGCTATCACTATCAGGTCGATCCCAATGGATGTCCTACGCGGCTATTAGCAGCCTCTGGGGACTTGGTTTGGTTTGTGGAATATAACGCTTGGGGAGAGGTAAACGAATATCTGGTATCTATTGTTGAAAATCGCCTGCGGTTTCAGGGGCAGTATTATGATATAGAAACAGGTCTGCACTATAACCGATATCGATATTACGAAAACGTCGTGGGGCAATACGTGTCACGCGATCCAGTCGGGTTGGTTGGAGGTATGAATTGTCATTCGTACGTGCAAAATCCATTTGCATGGACTGACCCTCTCGGTTTGTGGGGTGAGCCCATGAATGGAGCGTCCGCGACGGTAACCGTTGGCGACATTTCACGGCGTGCTAGAAGTAGTAGCGCTGGGCATGCGGAGATAAATGCGTTAAACTGGTTCCTGGATGAGGGGGGTGGTTTTGACGAAAAAAAAGTGGTAATCAGTGATGTGGTGGGTCACTTCAAAAGCGGCGAGCTCCCTGTCGGAGTTTGTACGGGGTGCCGGACAAACATATTCGATCTGTTACAACAAGGTAATGCTTCTGGTGTGGTAATTCCAAAGACTGTCGGTAATAGATTCGTTGGAAATATTGAGATTGATTCTTCTGATTTTGCTCGGGTGGGTCGTGAGATCAGAGGTATTTATGATGGTGCGGGGACTAATAAGCAAAAGTCCGACAAAGCATGGGAAGTTCTGGAGGGTGCGCAGTGCAGAAAATAAGTAACCCAAAATTCTCAGTTATTTCTTATGATTGTAGAAGTCCTAAGATGCGGGTTTCAGCAGAGCCTTCTCTATACCTTGACTTGGAACGTTCCGAGCTTGAATTGGATCAAAATCCACTGGGCGACAGAGTCCTTTGCCCTGTTTCTGACTTGAAATTTAGATCTGATTTCAGTGGCATAGAATTTTCTTCATTCTGGAAAGGGGAGTCCGAGCGATTCGACGTTAAAAGCTCATATCCCATAGATAAATTTATTTATGGAATAATCAGCGAAATTCTAACTATGCCCAGATCGGCAGGGGCGGGTTTTGGCGACGTCTTTCAGTTTTCCTTTGAGAAGGGTAAATTCGTCTCGTTTAATTTAATGCGATTATCGAGGGATGGGGTTGTTGAAAAATCTATTAGAGTCGTAGAGAAGGAGGGCGTTATATTTATGGTTATTCCAAGCCCTTGGAAACGGGTGGGGCTAAAGAAAGTTATTGTCGCTGAGGGTCGAGTCAGTCTGATTTCTTTTGATGATGTGTTCGAATATGATCTTCTTTTGCCTGAATGCATTTCGCGCTTTTTGCCGGGATTATTTTCATTTATTCCGGGGGCGGTGGACTCTATCTGAAGATCCGGGCTGGACGTGCGCGCGCCGGGCCAGTAGGTGCAGGAGCAGTTCGCCTACGATGCGCGCGGGCAGCTGGTGGAACTGCGCAACCAGCATCGCACCGCCACGCGCAGGTTCGATGCGCTGGGGCAGGTGTTGGAAGAAGTGCAGGACGGCTTCCGCGTCGGCTACGGCTATGACGAAGTGGGCAACCGCGTGCTGCGCGAGACCTCCGCCGGCAACCGGATCGCGTTCGGCTACGACCTGCGCGACCAGGTGGTCGAAGTGGCGATCAACGACGATGCGCCCATCGCCATCGAGCGCGACGCGCTGGGCCGCACCACCCGCGAACAGCTCAGCGCGCAGGTGCAGCGCCAGTTCCAGTACGACGGCCGCAGCCTGCTGACCGCGCAGTCGGTCCTCAAAGACGCCGCACCGTTGTTCGAGACCACGTACGACTACGACCGCGCCGGCAACCTGACCCACCGCCGCGACAGCGTGCAGGGCGTGGATGAATACCGCTACGACGTGCTGGGCCGGCTGCTGCAGCACACCGATCCCAAAGGCAGGATCGAACGCTTCTTCAACGACCCGGCCGGCGACCGCCTGGCCACGCGCGTGCAGCAGGTGCAGCTGCGCAAGGTGGCCGGCGGCGACGACGACCAGCAGGTGCAGTGGACCCGCGAAGGCAGCTACGCCGGCGTGCACTACGTGTTCGACCGCGCCGGCGACCTGATCCGCAAGGGCAGCCCCAACGGCCCGGAACCGGACGACCTGGAACTGCTCTGGGACGCCAACCACCGCCTGGCCGAAAGCCGCAAGGCAGGCCAAGCCACCCACTACGGCTACGACCCGCTGGGCCGGCGCGTGTTCAAGCGCAACCCGACCCATACCACTTCGCGTGGCGGCGCCAGATAGTGCAGCGACGTGGCGCCCATGGCCACCATGGCGAGGAATCGCTTGCGATGCGCCGCGTCAGTGCGCCGGGCAGGCCGGATCTTTGCCGGTGAGCGCTGCACAGATCTTCTTGCGACACTCCAGGCCGGCCATCGTGTTGGCGCCTGGACATTGACGCAGTTGGGTCTGCACGTTGGAGCTGGTCGACGCCGAGTGCGAGTCGATCGCGTCGAATGCCGCGTCGGTCTCGGTCGCGTTCTTACTGTCATCGGCCTGGATCTTCGCGATCAGCGAATCAATCGAGTCTTGTTTTGCCGTCGGCTTTTCGTCGCGCTTGATGATGCCCATCAGTGTGGCCAGCAGGTCGCTGTTGTCGTCCTGTACGTGCTTGCCGTTGGCCGGTGCAACGCGTGGCTTGCGTTGCGAGGTGGCCGCTGCCGGCTTGGCCGGCGCCGCCGCGGTGCTGGCGGATGAGGCGCTGGGCAATCCGTCGACGGCGCGGGTCGGATCGCTGACGGCTTTGTCGTCTACGATCATTGCGCCGCCCGGCGCCGGTGTTGTGGCGGCGGCGCCGGCGACCGATGTGGGATTGGCGGAAGAGACGGTGTCGGTCGCCTGCACGGTGGTGTAGGCGTCGAACTCGGCGTCGGCCTCGGCACGTCCGGCATTCCAGCGCAGCGCCGTGAACGCCGCGCCCAGCAGCGCCACTCCGAGGACGGCGATCAACACTAAGCGGGTGGAGTGGGTCCGCGGCGCCTTGGCACGGACGCTGGACGGCGCGCTGGTTGCGCGGCCTTCCATATCGGCCAAAATGCGCCCGGAGCCGGGTGGCTGGGTCTGTCCGTGGCCCGAAAGAAGACTCGGGCGATTTAATCCGCCATTATTCAAGTGCAATCCAGCCCTTGTTCGGCGAGCGCCTGGGATTCGTCTATCTTCATTCTAGTGCTTGGCGCTGGCCCGTCAACTGCACAGGAAGCAGCATCATCAGGAGGATGTAGTGGCAGTCGTCGTTGCGGGCGTGGTGATCTTCCTGCTGGTGGTGTCTATCGCCTGCTGGCTGCTGTTGTTTCCGGAGGCGCTGGAGCGGGTGCAGGCCTGGTTAGGCGAGCGCCTGCGCGGCCTTCGGCAAGGCGCCGGGCGGGTCGGCCAGCGCGTGGGCCGCAGCGCTGGCGGAGTCGGCGAGGGGGTGCGCGGCGGGATCGGCGGGGTGAAGGATTTCTTTCGGCGTCATCGCTGGGTCATCCTGTGCGCGACGCTGCTCTTGCTGGTGCCGCCGAGCGTGATCCTGATGGTCCGGCAGAACGTGGCGCTGGAGGATTTCCGTGCCGAGGACATGAATGAATCCAGCAGTATGGTGGCGCAGCTGCTGCGCGGCGAACGCTTGGTGCCACCGCCGCCGCCGCCGCCGGAGGTATTCGCCACCGAGGAGATCCGCCGCACCCGCCCGGAGATCGTCACTGCGGACCGGCGCTGGGAAAACATCAATGCCGACCTACAGCAGCGCGTGCTCGCGATCTACGAGGTCATGCGTCGCCAGTACGGTTACGAAATGGTGCTGGTGGAGGGGTATCGCAGCCCGGAGCGCCAGGCCGAGTTGATGGGCGGCGGACGCGCCACCCGCGCCAGCGCTTGGCAGAGCTGCCACCAGTACGGCCTGGCGGTGGACAGCGCGCCGCTGCGCGACGGCAAGCTGCAGTGGGACATGGGCGATCCGTGGACTAAACGCGCCTACTTCCTCTACGGCGAGCTGGCGCAGCAGGCCGGGCTGGAGTGGGGCGGCAGCTGGCGCAGCATCAAGGACTACGTGCATGTGGAGAAGTTGGAGGCCTGCCGCAGCGCCCGCGCCGTCAAGCGCGCCGAATTGGCCCAAGGGTGAGCCGGGGCTGAACTCCTGTTATATTCTCCTCCGTGGCGGCGATCGCGCCCCACGGGGGCGAATGGCGGCGACGGACCGGCCCCGGCGCAACGACCATGGAGGTAATACTGATGTCACGACCTTTTATTCTTGTGGGCGATCAGCTTGATCATGGCGGCAGCGTGGTCACCGGTTCGGCCGAAACCGATGTGGACGGCAAGCCGGTGGCGCGTATCGGCGACAAGGTGGTGTGCAGGGTGCACGGTCAGACTGAGATCGCCAGCGGCGACGCCACGGTGATGATCGATGGCAAGCCGGTGGCCCGGCATGGGGACAAGACCGCCTGCGGGGGGGCACTGATTTCAACCCAGGGAACGACCGGCATAGGATGACGAGGCAAGGTGATTCGGCTCCCGTCGATGCCTAATCCACTCATGGAGCGAGGATGCTAATGTCCGGAATTGTTCGGAGCGCGTTGTCTGCGGCCGTGTCTTTCGGTGTTGCGTGGGGTGGTTCGATCTTCTACTGGCGCAGCAGCGGCACCACGCCCAACGGCATGGAGATGCTGACTTATCTGGGCATCCTGCCTGCAAGCCTACTGGGCGGCAGCTGGCTGTTGCGCGATATGGGCCGGCGCTCGCTGTCGCGCGCCACCGACGCAGCAGACAGCGCTGCGGCCAAGGCTGTCGAGCACAGCGATTCCAAAGCGGCCGCTGCGAGTTCATCTTCTCCGGAGGCGCCGCCGGCCTCCGGCGCCAGGCCGGCACTGCTCGCCGGTGCGGTAAACTTGTCCCTGGGCCAGCAGCCGCAGGCCATTCTCGCGCTGCGCGGCAATCTGCCGCGGCCTGTGCTGCACAAGCAGTTCCGCGACCGAGACGGGCTGCCGGTTTTTGTCGCGCAGGTGCCGGACCTGGCTGCGTCCGATGTGGCCGAGGCGATGCTCGCCTCGGCCACATCGGACGCGGGCGCCAACGAGCGCCCGCTTGAGCATCACACGCGTGCCATCGCACTGCTCGAACCGATCGCCGAGGCGCTGTTGCTGGATGCTGCGCAGGCGCTACCGCCGCTGCCCGAGGCCCAGGACCGAGTGGTGGCCGGGCTGCGTCACCGGGTCGAGGCGCAGGTGCAGAACGTGCTGCGCATTGAGCTGTGGCTGCCCGCGGACTGGCCCGCGTCGCTGCACCAGGCGCTGGGCGACTGGATGCTGGAGTCCGCCAGCGAACACGGCCTGGATCCGCGCCGCTTCGGAGTGGAGGTCATCCCGATGGCGACTGCCGACGATGCATGGTCGCGGCTGCAAGGACTGGCGCGTGGCGCGGAGTCGGCGGTGGACGGCTGGCAGTTGATCATGGCCTGCCATTCGACGATCGATCAGGCGCAGATCGAGCAGATGCTCGAAAGCGGGCGGCTGATGACGCGCCATTCGCCCGACGGACGCGTACCCGGCGAGGGCGCCAGCGGAATCTTGCTGGCGAGCGGGCCGGGCGCGTCCGGCGACGTGCTGCTGCATCCGCTGCAGCGCGTAGGCATGCCGTTGGACAGCGGCGCCAAGACCAGTGCGCGCTTGACCGGAGAGCTGGCGGCGCAGACGCTGCAGCGCGCCGCGCTCGCTCCCACGCAAGTGGACCTGGTGCTCAGCGACGCCGACCACCGCGCCAACCTGGCGGCCGAAGCCGCTGCCGCTGCCGCGCTGGCCTGCCCGCATCTGGACACCGCCTTGCAGTGCCTGCCGCTGGCCGCCGCCACCGGCGATCTGGCCGCGGTGCAACCGCTGGTGATGCTCGCACTTGCCCACGCCCATGTCGCCGCCGGGCGACAAGCGGTGCTGATGCTGGGCGTTGATCAGGCAGGCCTGCGTATTGCCACGCTCGTCAGCCATCGTCTTTCCCCCCAGCAAGATACCGACGTCGGCGCCGTGCCGGCGTCCGCCTAACCGGAACAGCGCCCGATGTTTAGCAATCTCAGTTATTACCTTCGCGACTACCGTCTCTGGATGGTTTTAGGCTTGCTCGCCGCGGGCGCAGTCGCCTACTTCGGCGCCGAGGGCTTGCGCGAAATCGGTCTGTGGGTGGCGGTCGCGC
The DNA here is from genome assembly GCF_900183975.1 of Xanthomonas fragariae. Classification (NCBI taxonomy): domain Bacteria; kingdom Pseudomonadati; phylum Pseudomonadota; class Gammaproteobacteria; order Lysobacterales; family Lysobacteraceae; genus Xanthomonas; species Xanthomonas fragariae. The sequence continues at coordinate 2,582,959 of NZ_LT853882.1, read as the reverse complement.
TGGCGGTTTGCCTGTTGGTATGGCTGCTGGTGTGGATCGTGCGCCGGATCATGGCGCGCCGCGCCGCGCGCAGCCTGGATGCGATGGTGCAAGGCGAAGCCGACCGCGCGGTCGCGGCCGCGCAACCGGCTACTCGCGCCGACACCGAAGCGCTGCGCTCGCGCATGTTCGAGGCGGTCAAGGCGATCAAGTCCTCGCGCCTCGGCGTGCTCAAGGGCAAGGCGGCGCTGTACGAACTGCCGTGGTACGTGATCATCGGCAATCCGGCGGCTGGCAAGAGCACCGCGATCCTGAATTCCGGGTTGCAGTTCCCGTTCGAGGACAATCGCGGCAACGTGATCCAGGGCATCGGTGGCACGCGCAATTGTGATTGGTACTTCACCACGACCGGTATCGTGCTCGATACCGCCGGTCGGTATTCGGTCAGTGTTGAAGACCGCCTGGAATGGCTCACCTTTCTCGCGCTGCTGAAAAAGCACCGGCCACGCGCGCCGATCAACGGCATCATCATCGCCGCCAGCATCGCCGAACTGTCCGGTAGCAAGCCCGAGTTCGCGATCGAGCTGGCCAAGAACCTGCGCCAGCGCGTGCAGGAAATCACCGAGCGCCTGGAAGTGTTCGCGCCGGTATACGTGGTGTTCACTAAGGCCGACCTGATCGCCGGCTTCTCCGAATTCTTCCACAATCTGGATCCGTCCGAGCGCGAGAACGTGTGGGGTGCGACCCTGCCCTATGATCCGACCGCCAATACCGATGCGCTGGCCGCGTTCGACATTCATTTCGACGAACTGGCCGAAGGCCTCAAGGAAATGAGCCTGGCGCACATGGCGATGCAGCGTGGGCGTCAGGTGTCGCCGGGCCTGCTGACACTGCCGCTCGAGTTCGTCGGCATCAAACCGGCGCTGCGCACCTTCATCGCCACGCTGTTCGAAGAAAACCCCTATCAGTTCAAGCCGGTGTTCCGCGGTTTCTACTTCAGCAGCGCGTTGCAGGAAGGCCATTCCGTGCACCACGCCTCCGAGCGCGTGAGCCGCCAGTTCGCGCTCCAGGCGCGTGCGCAGCCCGGCGAAGCGGTGCCGTCGGGACAGACCGCTTACTTCCTGAAACACCTGTTCCGCAAGGTCATCTTCGCCGACAAACAGCTCGTCCGGCAGTACTCCAGCCCGCACCAGAACCGCCTGCGCTACGGTGTCTTCCTCGGTGGCGTCGCCGTGCTGGCGTTGGCGCTGGGTCTGTGGACCTGGTCGTACACCACCAATGTGCAACTGGTGAACAACGCCACCAAGGATCTGGATCAGGCCGTGCGCGTGCAGGCCAACCGGGTCGACTTGCAATCGCGCATCGACGCACTGCTGCTGTTGCAGGATCGGCTCGAGCAGCTGGACCGCTACAAGCAAAAGGGCGGCATCACCTCCGGGCTGGGCTTGTACCAGGGCGGCAACATCCGCAAGAAGCTGCTGGCCGAGTACTACAACGGCATGCGCCAGGTGATGCTTGAGCCGACCACCGCCAATCTGGAGTCGTTCCTGGGGCAAGTAGTCGGCGAGCGCGACAGGCTCGGCAAGTCGGCCCGCCCGCAGCAGGCCGCGCAGCAAGACAGCGTGCTGTATCAGGACGCGTCGCCGACCGATACCAACGACGCTTACAACGCGCTGAAGACCTACCTGATGCTGGGCAACCGCAAGCACGTGGAGAGCGCGCACCTGACGCAGCAGCTGACCCTGTTCTGGCGCGGCTGGCTGGACGCCAATCGCGGCCAGATGACCCGCGAGGAGATGACCCGCGCGGCCGAGAAGCTGATGACGTTCTACGTCGCCCAGGCCGAAGATGCGCAGTGGCCGCAGGTGCAGACCAAGGTCACCCTGGTCAACGACAGCCGCGAGGCGCTGACCAGGGTGATGAAGGGCCAGCCGGCGATGCAACGCGTGTTCGCGCAGATCAAGGCGCGCGCGGCGGCGCGCTTCCCCACGATGACGGTCAACGCGCTGATCGGCGAGGAAGCCAACAGCGGCGCGATCACCGGCAGCTATGCCATTTCCGGCGCGTTCTCGCGCGAGGCGTGGGAAGAATACGTCAAGGACGCGATCAAGGAAGCGGCCAATACGCAGCTCAGCACCACCGACTGGGTCCTGGACACGAGCGAGCAGAGCGACCTGTCGCTGGCCGGCAGCCCTGAGCACGTCGCGCGCGAACTGGTGAAGGCGTACAAGCAGGAATACGCGCAGGAGTGGCGCAAGTTCATCCAGGGCGTCAGCGTGGCGCCGTTCCAGGGTTTCGACCAGGCTTTGTCGCGGATGAATCGCATCGGCGATCCGGCCAACTCGCCGTTGCGCAAGCTGCTGGAAAAGATCAACGAGCAGACAATCTGGGACAACCCGATGGCCGACGCCTTATCGAAGAAGGCGTCCGGCGGGGCCGTCGCCTGGTTCCAGCGGGTGATCCTGCGCAGCGATCCGGCCGACGCCCGCAAGGCTGAGCAGCAGCCGGTCGGCCCGATCGGCAAGACCTTCGAGGGCCTGGCGCGGCTGATGACCAAGCGCAAGGACGAGCCGGCGGTCATCGATGCCTACTTCGATAAGTTGGCCAAGTTGCGCACGCGCATGAACGCGATCAAGAACCAGGGCCAGATCGGCGTCGGCGCGCGCAAGCTGATGCAGGACACCTTCAGCAACGAAGGCTCTGAACTCAGCGCCGCGCTGACCCTGGTGGACGAGCAGATGCTGACCGGGCTGGATGAAACCCAGCGCGACGCGATGCGTCCGTTGTTGCTGCGTCCGTTGACCCAGACCTTCGCCGCGCTGGTGCCGCCGACCGAGAACGAGATCAACCGGGTGTGGGCGGCGCAGGTCTACGAACCGTTCCGTAACGGCATCGGCCAGCGCTATCCGTTCAACCTCAACACGGACGTGGATGCCGCCCCCGGCGACGTGGCTGCGATCTTTGGCGCCAGCGGCGCGATCGCCGCGTTCAACAAGGACGCACTCGGCACCTTGGTGATCCAGCGCGGCAACCTGCTCGAATCGCGGCGTTGGGCGGGCATCGGCATCGCCTTGTCCAGCGAACTGGTGGCCAACTACGGCAACTGGGTAAGCGGCCAGTCCGGCGCGGTGGCCAAGGACGTCAGCATCTTCGAGATCCTGCCGACGCCGGCGGTAGGCGCGATCGAATACACCATTGACATCTCTGGCCAGACGCTGCGCTACCGCAATACCCCGCCGCAGTGGATGACCATGCAGTGGCCGAACGCCGGTGCGGTGCCCGGTGCCAAGATCACCGCGGTCACCAGCGACGGGCGCAGCGTCGAGATGTTCAATGCGCCTGGCGACAATGGCCTTAGCCGCTTGATCAAGGCAGCCGCCCAGGAACCCGTGGACGATGCCACCCGTCGCTTCACCTGGAGCGACCAGGGCGTGTCCATCAGCGTGCAGATGCGCATCGTGCAGAGTGCCGGCAAGGCTACCGGGGGCGGCGACTGGCAGCGTGGCCTGCAACTTCCGGCTACGGTGGCCGGTAGCCCGACAACCGTAGGTGCCGATGCGCCAGCGGCCGCTGCGCCGCGCGGTCCGGTTCCGGCGGGTGCACCCGCACAAGAAGGTGGCCAATGAGTCGCGAAGTCAGTGTAGGCGTTTCCTACTTCGGCAAGGTACCTTCCCGCGGCGATTTCGTGCGCGCGGCCGACAACCATCAACTGCTCGGCTGGCTCGACCGCTGGGCGGGCCTGAGCGTGGATCTGCTGAGCCAGAACCCCGACTGGAAGCGGCTCTATGACGAAGCGCCCGACATCCACTACGCGTTCCTGGGCTCGCGCAGCAAGATGGTGCTGTGCGGGCATTTCCAGCCCAGTCGCGATGCGTCGCAGCGCCGCTTCCCGTTGCTGTCGGCGGTCCGTCTGGAGGCCAGCGAGCCACTGTCGTTCATCGCCCGCAGTCCGCTTGCGATGTCCAAGGTCTGGTCCGGGCTGTCGCGGATGGCCAAGCAGGCGATGGTCGCGGACGATGCCGGCCCGGCGCTCACCGCGCTCGCCGACACCCGCTACACGCTGAGCACCGACGCGTCGGCGTACAACGCCACCTTCAACGACTTCCTCGATATCCAGACGGTCGGCTCGATCGAGGCTTTGCTGCGCGCGGCCGGCCATCCCGACGTGTCGTTGAAGAAACTGCTGCCGGCACTGGGCCTGCTGCTGCAGCCGATCCTCGCCGGCGGCAACGTGTCGGTGGACAAGGCGCTGGAGCTTCCGCTGGTGCAGGACGCGTTGTACCGGCCGCTGCTGGCCGCGTTCTGGCTGGACATCGTCGCCTGCTTCATTGCGCGCGGCGATTTCGAACTGGCGGTGCTGATTCGCAACGATGCCGCACCGCGCATGCTGATCGGCTTCAACGGTGCCGACCACCAGGCGCTGCGCGCAGCGCTGGACCCACGCGAGGCCGGCGATTTCCTGATCCGCGTGCAGGACGCCGATTGGGTCGAGGACTACCTGCACAGCGATTACAACCTCAACAAGCTAGCCAGCTATCTGGATCGGGGCGACCTGGCATTGAAGACGGCCCGCAAGTTGTTCGGCGAGACTTTCCTGGGGACATGAACATGCGACACCTGAGTGCCAAAACCTTCGCCCTGAGTGGCCTGATAACCGCGTTCGCCGCCTCCGCCCAGGTCGCCGCGCCTGCCACGGGCAGTGTCGGCGAACGCCCGGTGATCGTGGAGGGCGTGGTGCCGGATCAGGCCACCAAGGCCCGCATCCTGAAGAACCTGCAGGACACCTACGGCACTGCCCGCATCGTCGATCGGGTGCAGGTCGAGTCGATTCCCTCGCCGCCGAACTGGGATGAGTACGTCGCCAAGATGGTGTCGCCAGGACTCAAGCGCGTGTCTGCCGGCAAGCTCGAGGTCAACGGCCAGGCGGTGCGGATCAGCGGGCAGGTGGTCAACGAAGCGCAGCGGCAACAGGTCGCCAGCGACCTGAGCCTGGCCAGCAACACTTCCTACACGGTGACCAACAGCCTCAAGCTCGGCGGCTCGGAACAGGGCGTGCTGGACCAGACGCTGGGCAACCGCATCATCGAGTTCCAGAGCGGCAGCGCGCGGCTGACGCAGCTGGGCATGCGCATCCTCGATGAGATGGTGGAAAAGATGTCGCAGATGAACGACGCGCGCTTCCTGATCATCGGCCACACCGACAATGTCGGCCAACGCGAAAGCAACCTCGCGCTGAGCCAGGCGCGCGCGCAGGCGGTGAAGGACTACATGGTGCAGAAGGGCATCGACGGCGCGCGCATGAACGTGCAGGGCAAGGGTCCCGACCAACCGGTGGCCGATAACGCCAGCCCGGACGGGCGTGCGCGCAACCGGCGTATCCAGTTCAAGATCCAGTAGGCGCCTGTGCGGCCGTCCCCCGCGACGCGCGGGGACGGGGCGGGTTCGTAACCTACTGCTCCAGGTTCTGGTTGACGTCCAGCATCTCTTCCATCTGGTTGAGGACGCTGTCGTCTTTGATCACCCGCTTCAGCCACACGTGCAGCGGCATCTCGCCCCAGCGCGCGGCTTTTTCGGCCAGGTAGGCGACGGGGCTGTGCGGTTCGGTACGCCGGAAGAATTCGGCGACCTGACGTAGTTGCGCCAACGCCTCCTTGCGGGTGGTCGGTGCACCGTCCGGCCCGCGTGGCGCCGAGGGCGCTGGCGGCGCCGACGGCGCGTCCTTGTCAGCGGCCGTGCCGAACCCGATGCCCGGCATGTCGTGCTGGCCGGCATCGGCCTCGCCATCCAGCAGCAGCCCGGCATCGCGGGCGAACCGCGCCACGGTGCGCTGCAGGTGTTCCAGCTGCTCGCGCACCGCGCTGAAGCTGGGTCCGTCGATGCCTAGGCGATCGTCCACCGCCGCCTGCAGCGACTGCAGCGCTTCGGCGCAATTGAGTAGCGCATCGACCAACTGCCGGTAGAAATCGTGAGGCGTATCGCGCCGTGCGGCCTCGAGCAGGTCCAGGCTGGGCTGGCCTTCGTCGTCGCCGGATCCGGCATTGGCGCTGCGGGTATGCGCGGCCTCGAAATCGTTGAGACCGAAACGGCCCTGCGGTCCCGAGGCGATCGGCACCGCGCGCAACCAATGCAGCGAATTGGTCAGCAGCCAGCTCAGGTTGCCGATGCGCTCTTCGTGGTCGCCGTCGACGACCAGCGGGTGCACCTCGTCCCAGTACCGGTCGCACAGCCCGGCGATCAGCCGGTAACCCAGCGCCAGCCCGGCGAAGCCGTCGATCTGGGTGGTCGCCTCGGTCATCCAGCCGGCCAGGCGTAGGTCCTTGGTACGCGTCTGCAGCAGATCGCCGCACTGGCGGGCGACGCTGGACCAGTCCGCATACTTGATATCGGTCTGCCACGCGCCCTGGTCCAGGGTCGGATCGTCCGAGCGCCTGGCTTCCTGGATGCGATCGAACTCGATGGAGAAAGACAGGTCTTCGCCGGCCGGCTGATGGTCGGAAATCGGCGCCAGCAGGGCATCCAGATCCAGCATGGCAGTTCTCGTCGGTAAGGGGCGTTGGAGATTCTAGCGTGCCTGGAGTGGGGCGGCGGGCCAGATTTTTTTCTGAAAAACCTGGCGGCGGGAGCTGTCGCGCTACCTGCGGCGCGCGCTGCGCAGCGGCCCGTCGTCAGGTCCGGCTTGACGCATGCGGTTGCCGCCGCCACGTCGTCGTCCCTAGCGGGGCGCCTGCGAGTCCGCTTGCCGGCGGCGTGGGCGGAAACCCTTGACCGATATCGCCTTTGCGCGAGAATCGACGCGTCGGTGCCAGCGCCGACCCTGTCATCGAAGATCCCCGGGCCGGTAACCACGCGTGGACCACGCTGCCATCCTGGTCTATTGTTCGTGGCGTCCGGCGACTTTGCGCTGCCGTATCCAGGGGGGAATCCCTGCAGCGCCACCCGACGGATGCCATGGGGCGTTTTCGAATTGGAAATGCCGGCAATGCAGACGGCGCAAGCGTGCCATGGAAGCGGACTTTTTCATTTTTCCAAGGAGAGTGATCATGCGAACGCGTATTGCCAACAAGCCGTCCGTGGCCTTCGTCCGCGCATCGCGGGTGCCGCTGCTGGGTGTTGGTGCCGATGTGCTGGGCCTGTGGAACGCCGCAACGATGCGCAACGCGAAGGGCTACGACGTCACGCTGCTGTTGTTCGGCGTGTTCGCGGCGGTATCGATACGCAAGCGCGTGCGCGATCGCGTCGACGGCATTCCCATGACGGCGATCCGCGATGGACTGGCCTGGTTTTTATGGACTGGCCTGGTTTTCGGTCGCCGCCGCGCTGTCGCGGCTGAGCATCGGTCTGTCCAACGCAACGCTGACCCTGAGCGCAAAAGGCGTCTACGCGGAAGAACAGGCGCCACAAAGCCGGTACGTCGGTCGAGCCGCCAGGATTGCCCGAGCAGCCCTAAGCTGAGGGGACGCCGCAGAGGGCGGACCGTGATGCCCGCCGCAGGATTCGTCTGTTAAATTCGCCCTCCAGGGGCAGGAAACGATGTTGCCCGGGGCGGTATGGCCCGGGGACAGAGGTGTTGTGATGGAAGCACTGAATGCGTTGATTTCTCAGGCGGCCTTGCTGTCCGACAGCGGTCGCCTGTACCGCCTGCAGCTGCCTGGCGGGGATGTCCAGGTGGTGGAGCGCTGGAGCGGGTCGGAACGCCTGAGCGAGGGGTTCGTGTGGTGGGTGGACGTGCTGAGCACACAGGCGAACTTGCCGCTGGAGGCGTGGCTGGGGCGTCGCGCGACGCTGTACACCCGGCTGGCCGATGGCGGCGAGAGCCCGCGCACGGGGCTGATCCACGAAGCGTACGAACTGGGCAGCGACGGCGGTCTGGCGCGCTACCGGGTGGGCCTGGTGCCGTGGACGTGGTGGTTGTCGCAGGGCCGGCACAGCCGGGTGTTCCAGGAGCGCACGCTGGTGCAGATCGTGGAGGCGGTGTTCGCCGACTACGCGCCGATGGCGAGCTGGCAGTGGAGCGACGAGGTGAGCGGGTTCCTGGCCCAGGCGCGGCCGCGCAGCTACTGCGTGCAATACCGCGAGAGCGACCTGGATTTCGTGCAGCGGCTGCTGGCCGAGGAAGGGCTGGGCTGGCGGCTGCAGGAGGCGGACGCGTCGCCCGGCGGGCACCAGCTGGTAGTGTTCGCCGACAGCGCCGCGCAACCGCAGGACCCCAGTTCGGCGCAGGGCGGCGGGCTGCGCTACCACCGCAGCGACGCCACCGAGGCGGCCGACAGCGTGTTGGCGATCGGCGCCACCCGGCGGCTGGGCAGCGGCCGGCTGACCGTGCTCAGCGAAGACTTCAAGACGCGCCAGGCGCGCAGCGCGCAACTGCCGCTGCACGGCGGCGGCGGACAATCGCTGCGCGAGCTGTACGAGCCGGTGGGGATGTACGCCTTCGCCAGCGCACAGGAAGCGGACCGCTATGCAGGGTTGATGGCGCAGGCGCAGGAGGCGCAGTGGTCGCCGTGGCAGGGCCGCAGCACGGTGCGCACGCTGCGCGCCGGTACCTGGTTCACGCTGACCCAGGCGCCGCAGCTGCTGACGCGGGTGTGGCATGCGGGCATCAACAACCTGCCGGTGGACGTGCGCGCGGCGGCGCAGGCGCAGCTGGGCGCCGCGCCGGCATGGCCGGACGCCAGCGCGGTGGCGGCACGCAGCACCTGGGCGCAGGCCGAGGCGGTGGGCTACGGCAACGCCTTCGAGGCGGTGGACCGGCAGCAGCCGTGGCGGCCGGTGCTGGCCGACGGCACCGGCGCGCGGCTGAACCCGCGGCCGACCGCGCCGGGCTACCAGAGCGCCATCGTGGTCGGCGCCGATGGCAGCACCGGCGGCAGCCAGGAGGTCCATGCCGACGCGCTGGGCCGGATCCGGGTCAGGTTCCACTTCCAGCACGACGCGTCGGCCCCGGCGGCGCAGGACAGCACCTGGCTGCGGGTGGCGCAGCGCTACGCCGGCCCGGGCGTGGGCAGCCAGTTCCTGCCACGCATCGGCCAGGAAGTGCTGGTGGGCTTCCTGGAGGGGGACATCGACCGTCCGGTGGTGCTGGGGGCGCTGTACAACGGCAAGGGCGAAGCCGGCGTTCCCGCCACCCCCGGCGGCACCAGCGCCGAGGCCGACACCCGCCTGTATGCCCAGGCCGGCGACGGCCGACCCAGCGCGCAGGCCAACCTGGCCGGCGGCCACGCCCCGGCCTGGCACGGCGCCGGCGGCGGCACGGACAACCACCGCAACGCCACCGCGCTGTGGGGCGTGCAATCCAAGGAATGGGGCGGCGCTGGCCACAGCCGGCTGGTGTTCGACGACAGCGACCAGCAACTGCGCTTGCAACTTGCGACCACGCAGGCGGCCACGCAACTGAACCTGGGGCACCTGATCCACCAGGCCGACAACTACCGCGGCAGCTTCCGCGGGGAAGGCTTCGAACTGCGCACCGACGCATGGGGCGCGGTGCGCGCCACCTCGGGGTTGTGGCTGAGCAGCTACGCGCGCAGCAGCGGCCCGGCCGGCGAGGCGACCCAGCCCAGCGCGCTGCTGACCCAGCTGCAGACGCTGGGCAAGACGTTCTCGCAGGCGGCGGGCACGCACCAGACGGTGACGCTGGCCGCGCACGAAGGCGTCGGCCAGGCGAACCACTCCAAGCTGATCGCCGATCAGGCGCCCTTGCAGGCGTTGCTGACCAGCGTGAAGACCACGGTGCCGGGCACGGCCTACGCCGACGCCAAGGGCGCGGCGGCCGAGCGCAGCGCCAGCCCGGGCGACGGCCGCGTACCGCACACCGGCGATGCGCTGCTGGGCCTGGCGGCGCCGGCGGGGATCGGCGTGGTGGCCGGCCAGGGCCTGCACTGGAGCGTGGGCGAGACGCTGACGCTGGCCAGCGGTGCGGGCAGCGAAGCGGCCATCGCCGGCAACGCGCGCCTGCACAGCGGCCAGGCGATCGGCGTGCTGGCCGCGGCGGTGGACGGCGGGCAAACGCAAGCCAACAGCCTGAGCCTCGTCAGCGGCGAAGGCGCGCTGGACGTGCAGGCGCAGTCGGACGAAGTGCGGGTGCAGTCGAAGGAAGGCTTGAAGCTAGTCAGCGCCAATGCCGAAGTGGAACTGGCGGCGGGCAAGACCATCCACCTGGCGGTGGCTGGCGGGGCCAGCGTCACCATCGAAGGCGGCAACCTCACCTTCGCCTGCCCCGGCACCATCACCGTGCAGGCGAGCAAGAAGTCGTTTGTTTGGCCGACCACGCTCAACCGCAGCTTCGTCGCTTGGCCGAAGAGCGAGCTAAATGCTCCGTGCATGCAGCAAGCAGCAGCGACCAATAGCGCATTCGTGCGGGTGGACTGAACCCGCATGAAGCACCCTCGCTTACCCGACGCCGACGCCTACCAACGCTGGGTGCTTACGCATCTGGGCGAAGGCCAACAGTTATTTGCCTTGATCGACCCGGCACGCTACGCCGATATCGATGACTGCCAAAAAGCCTTGGGCATCAAACCGCACATGTTTGCGGAACTACCCAATCTGTATGAGAAATATGCGCTGTCCATCCGCGCACACGGCCCGCGCTTGCTTTCCGCACCGATCGCCTCTCTGGTGTGGGACAACGTGTTTTCCCAAGCATATCTGCGCCAGTCAGCCAGCTTCCTGATCGCCGATCGTTCCGCAATCTTGCTGGATCACCTGCGAACCCTCACACGCCTACGGCAGCCAGATGGAGGAAATCTGCTGTTTCGCTTTCAGGACGTGATCGTGATGTCGGCGCTCGCGCCGGTGCTCGGCCCTGTACAGCAGACAGCCTGTGTTGGGCCCGCGGTTGGATGGTTCATGGTTGACGTCTGTGGCGTACCGCATCGACTTCAACGCATGGAGCAAAGACCCCAATGGCCAGCGCTTGCACTGACACAGGCCCAACTCGCGCGTCTGGACGATGCGCTCGCACCCTACACGATCATCCATCAAGCCAACGAAACCGATGAGACCCTATTACTGGGACTGAGTCCTTGCGCGCGAGTCCGTCTGGTGCGTGCCCGCATGCATCGGGCACGCCGCCATGGGTTGGAACGCGAAGACGATATCGCGCTGTATTGTGTATTGAGCCTGCAACTTCCCGCAGGCTTCGATCGCCGAGGGCCGTTAGCCGAGGCATTGGCGTCCGCACGTCACAATGGCACCGGATTCGGCGAAGAGATCGATCGGGTACCGGTCAACCGGTGGCGTGAATGGGACGAAGAGCTGGACTTAGGCCGTAGCACGGCATAATCGCCCCCTTGTTATCGAGAGACCAGCGCACGCATCCATCGCTACCGTGCGTTGTCAGAACCAAGAACCGTGGGACTTAACTATGAACATGCCAAACACCCCTTCGCAGGTCATCCGCACCGCACTCACTCCCCGCGTTGTACTCGCTGTCATGATCCTTGGACTGGCTTGGCCTTTGGCGGGATGTGGGCAGTCTAAGCAGGAAGGAAAGATGAGCGGATTAACTGCTGTAGTTTTCAACTATTCAGACGAGCCGATTGCAGCAATTAAGGTAGACGGCGAAACCCTAGGCGGCCCGTTCGAATCAGCTCGACCGGGTGACGTGAAGGGCGGGGGGCGAGACTGCTGCACTTCACTGGATCCTCATCGCAAAGAACTTCCTGTCATTGTCCAGCCGGCAATCGGCGGCGAATACTTAATTCAAGCCGTGGTAGAACAGCCATGGCCAAAGGATGCGAATACAGTGATCGTACATATCCTCCCGAAACGCAAGGTAGTCATCGAAACCACACTAGGGGCCTCCATAGCTCCTCGTAGCGACCTACTTAACGCGAGACTGGCGGAACTGGGAATTAAAAAAGAAGTAAACGCCGACGAATACATGTTGCCCGGAAGAAGTAGCTACAGCGAATACATGGAGGTAAAAAAGCAATGAGCGGAGACCCCAACGTCATAGCCCCACGCGTTCGTGCAGTGGAGAACATGGTCGCAAGGGCAAGGGAGAAAACGCGCACAAAAAGTGGCGGACCGGCCTGCGTAAATTGCCATGTACCGTTATGGATTAGCTTCTTCTTTGACGGCACCGGCAACCATCGCAACAATGACTTCCCTCGTAATCACAGTAATATCGCAGCACTTTACGACGCACAAATTCTAGAGCCTACGAAAGCCATTATTTCCCTTTATTACGAGGGCATCGGAACGCCTTTCGAATTCAAGGACCGCTATGAGCGGAAGCCAATTGCAACTCGGGGAGGAACTGTCGCCTGGACTGACGAGACCGGGTGCAAGGAGGACGAAAGCAGTTGGAACAAAGGTTTCGGAACGGGTTTAGAGAGCCGCCTAGAAAAGGCGCTATTCGACTTCCAATTGGCGATCGAAAACCAACAATCCCTCACGCGTGTCGACGAAATTAATGTTGCGGCTTTTGGCTTTTCCCGTGGTGCTACTGAGGCGCGGGCGTTCGTAAATTGGCTCGCGAACCATAGCAAAGTTAAGATTAGCGGCAATAGTCTAACCTATGATGGAATTCCTTTAAGCTTCAAATTTCTCGGAATTTTCGACACCGTTGAGTCAGTAGGTGGCGCCGGAGTAAACAAACGCCCTGAACTTGTAAAGATAAGCCTCCCAAGCTACGTGCAAAAATGCCTGCATATCGTAGCTGCTCACGAGCTGCGCAACGCCTTCCCTCTCACCCATCTTGGCACGAATCGCTACACACAAGTTGTCTACCCAGGTGCTCACGCGGATGTTGGCGGAGGCTACAGCGACAAGGAACAGGGCCGTACGAATAAGCTGGCACGCATAGCACTACTTCAGATGCTGGATCATGCCAGAGGCACTGGATTAAAGCTCCGATCGGTTGAGGAGATGCAACAATCTGCATTTTGGCATAGCCGCTTTGCGCCTTCTTACGATGTGAGTACCGAGCATCATGCTGCCCTTCAGGGATACCTGAGTAATGTCAAGAAGAAAAGCGGCTTAATCAAAGAAGTCATGACGTCGCACATGGAGCTTTACTGGGGTTGGATCGATGCAGGCTTGGCCATGCAGGATCTCGAACAGAAGCGCGAAGCGCTTCCGAATGGCTACCTTAACCCTGACGACAAACCCTTGCGCACAATGGAGCACTTACTTCGATACCAGGGACGCACGCAAGCGGCGCGCACAGGCACTCCCAATGTCGCGGGTAGGCGAACTGTAGCTCCGGAAGTCGAGCACTTCTTCGAGAATTACGTACACGACTCCTACGAGCACTTTTCACTCTCAGGCGGAACGTTGATGACAGATATGACAGCAGCCGATTACTACAAAATTCGTACGATCCTTGCCCCACATGCCTGAGACGGCCGCTCAAGGAATGGGGCAGCGATGGTCATCACCTGCTGCTGTTCGACGATAGTGACGGGCAACTGCGCACACAGCTGCCCACCGCCCAGGCGGACAGGCCGGCACAGCCGGGTGTTCCAGGAGCGCACGCTGGTGCAGATCGTGGAGGCGGTGTTCGCCGACTACGCGCCGATGGCGAGCTGGCAGTGGAGCGACGAGGTGAGCGGGTTCCTGGCTCAGGCGCGGCCGCGCAGCTACTGCGTGCAGTACCGCGAGAGCGACCTGGATTTCGTGCAGCGGCTGCTGGCCGAGGAAGGGCTGGGCTGGCGGCTGCAGGAGGCGGACGCGTCGCCCGGCGGGCACCAGCTGGTAGTGTTCGCCGACAGCGCCGCGCAACCGCAGGATCCCAGTTCGGCGCAGGGCGGCGGGCTGCGCTACCACCGCAGCGACGCCACCGAGGCGGCCGACAGCGTGTTGGCGATCGGCGCCACCCGGCGGCTGGGCAGCGGCCGGCTGACCGTGCTCAGCGAAGACTTCAAGACGCGCCAGGCGCGCAGCGCGCAACTGCCGCTGCACGGCGGCGGCGGACAATCGCTGCGCGAGCTGTACGAGCCGGTGGGGACGCGCTGGGCCGGATCCGGGTCAGGTTCCACTTCCAGCACGACGCGTCGGCCCCGGCGGCGCAGGACAGCACCTGGCTGCGGGTGGCGCAGCGCTACGCCGGCCCGGGCGTGGGCAGCCAGTTCCTGCCACGCATCGGCCAGGAAGTGCTGGTGGGCTTCCTGGAGGGGGACATCGACCGTCCGGTGGTGCTGGGGGCGCTGTACAACGGCAAGGGCGAAGCCGGCGTTCCCGCCACCCCCGGCGGCACCAGCGCCGAGGCCGACACCCGCCTGTATGCCCAGGCCGGCGACGGCCGACCCAGCGCGCAGGCCAACCTGGCCGGCGGCCACGCCCCGGCCTGGCACGGCGCCGGCGGCGGCACGGACAACCACCGCAACGCCACCGCGCTGTGGGGCGTGCAATCCAAGGAATGGGGCGGCGCTGGCCACAGCCGGCTGGTGTTCGACGACAGCGACCAGCAACTGCGCTTGCAACTTGCGACCACGCAGGCGGCCACGCAACTGAACCTGGGGCACCTGATCCACCAGGCCGACAACTACCGCGGCAGCTTCCGCGGGGAAGGCTTCGAACTGCGCACCGACGCATGGGGCGCGGTGCGCGCCACCTCGGGGTTGTGGCTGAGCAGCTACGCGCGCAGCAGCGGCCCGGCCGGCGAGGCGACCCAGCCCAGCGCATTGCTGAGCCAACTGCAGACGCTGGGCAAGACGTTCTCGCAGGCGGCGGGCACGCACCAGACGGTGACGCTGGCCGCGCACGAAGGCGTGGGCCAGGCGAACCACTCCAAGCTGATCGCCGAGCAGGCGCCCTTGCAAGCGCTGCTGACCAGCGTGAAAACCACGGTGCCGGGCACGGCCTACGCCGACGCCAAGGGCGCGGCGGCCGAGCGCAGCGCCAGCCCGGGCGACGGCCGCGTACCGCACACCGGCGATGCGCTGCTGGGCCTGGCGGCGCCGGCGGGGATCGGCGTGGTGGCCGGCCAGGGCCTGCACTGGAGCGTGGGCGAGACGCTGACGCTGGCCAGCGGTGCGGGCAGCGAAGCGGCCATCGCCGGCAACGCGCGCCTGCACAGCGGCCAGGCGATCGGCGTGCTGGCCGCGGCGGTGGACGGCGGGCAAACGCAAGCCAACAGCCTGAGCCTCGTCAGCGGCGAAGGCGCGCTGGACGTGCAGGCGCAGTCGGACGAAGTGCGGGTGCAGTCGAAGGAAGGCTTGAAGCTAGTCAGCGCCAATGCCGAAGTGGAACTGGCGGCGGGCAAGACCATCCACCTGGCGGTGGCTGGCGGCGCCAGCGTCACCATCGAAGGCGGCAACCTCACCTTCGCCTGCCCCGGCACCATCACCGTGCAGGCAAGCAAGAAGTCGTTCGTGGGGCCGGTCGAAAAGTCCTACAAGCTTCCCGTTCCCGGAGCGACGCCGTACAAGCTGAAATACGTGTTGCGTGACTACACGGGTGAACCGCTCAAGAGCGCCGACTACGCGATGTATCTGGCTGATGGCTCGGTGGTGACCGGCAAAACGAATGCACAAGGCGAAACCGAACAAGTGATCACGGATGGTCCCGACAGCGTGCATCTGATGGTTTCCGACGAACGTCACGAAGGTTATTACAAGGTGTCAGATGGCAACGCATGAGGCTGCAACGACTCCATTGCCCAGTTCCACGACCGGCAGCAATGCTTACGAAGCGCCAGCGGCAACGGGCGATTTCAGGCTCTGCTACAAGACTGCCGCGGGCTTGCCGGTCCCCTGCGCGAATGTGCGCTACCGAGTGGTGCAGGCGACAGGCGAAGTAGTGGCCAAAGGCAGCACTGGCCAAGACGGACGCACGCAGCGGATTTCCGTCAAGCCCAAGCAGGCAGCGTCCACGCCCGGGGTGAGTTCGTCTTATGCGTTGTTCAGCATGACGTACGACGGCATGGAGCGCTATACGCTACAGGTATGGAGCCAAGTGGTGTCTGCCTATGTGGAGCCGGAATTGCATCCGGACGTAAAGCAAGCGCCTAGGCTGGTCTTGCCATCGGTCAGCGTAATAGCCCAGCCGATGCAGACACAGGACGTGCTGTTGAAGCGCCATCTGCGCGTGCGCTTCCAGTTCAAGCAAGGCAACCAACCGATCGTCGGCGCGCCTTTTGTCGCCTACACCTACGATGCCGCCGGCCGGCAGGTCGCCGCCACGGATCTGCAAGGCAAGCCGATCAAGGGCAATACCAACAAGCAGGGCGATACCGGCAAGATCTACACCAACGACACCGCCTGGTTCGTGTTCAACCTGCCCGGCGCGGAGAAAATGGCGTATACCTCGGACGCGTTCGAGCCGCGCGTCATGGGTGCGGACGCGGTGATGTACGAAGTGAATGTCAAAAGCCAGGTGGCGGTGGCTGCGCCTGGCAAGGGGACTGTCGCCAAGATCTCGGGCAAGGTCACCGCGCCTGCGGTACTCAATGCGCAAGACGAAGAACTGTTGCTGTTGACGCCGGAGGTATGGAAGGAATTCGAGGCGGTCAGCGGTCATGTCGAAAGCACGTTCGCCGGTGTGCACCACGCGCGTTCAACGCTGGCGCAGGCACTACAAGGACGCAGTCCGGAGGCGATCCGGCAGGCCGAGAAAGATCTGAACCTTGCCGAAGACAAGGTCGCGACCATGTTGAACAAGGATTTCGCCAAGAAGGCGGACCTGGTGGAAGTGGTCACCTTCGAAAGCTACGACAAGGGCCGCGATGCGGGCGAGGGCAGCGTGCGCGATCGGATGGGATTGCGCAGGCGTTATCTGCCGCGCAAGAAGTACGAGGAGTACAAGAAGCGCCGGATCATGGGCGTGCCGACCCGGCTGGAGATGAGTGTGTCGGTCAAGGCCAAGCATGGCGATGCGACGGCTGAGGTGGTCAAGGCCAAGGGCGAATATTCGGATCGCAAGCAGTTCGATGCGGCGAAGTTCAAGGAATCCTTGTCCAAGATCACAGCCACGGCCAAATCCAGCGGGAGCGTGCAGACCGATCCGTGGGTGTGGGACATGATCGATGTGGGCGGCAACCAGTTCAGCGAGACGGTCAAGAAAAGCGAAAGCTACGCGGTGGATACGGCCGCGCAATGGCTGCGTTGCGCCGCCGGCGCGGGGGCCAGTTCGGAGCTGGGATGGGACCCGAACAAGCAAAACTTCAAGGCGCAGGCCTCGGCCAATGCGCAGGCCAAGCTGATCCTGTTCGAGGGCAAATGGGTGCATACGCTGAGCATTCCCAGCACAAAGGGCTGGCAGATGAACTTCGGCGGGATGGATCTGGGGGCGATCCTGTTCCAGCTAGCCTGCGAGCTGTACGGGTTCGTGGGCGCGAAGGCGTCGATGACCGGGGCGGTGGGCGTGTCGTACAGCGGCAACCGGGCGAGGGTGCAGCCGCAGGCGCGTGACCGCACCGACAGCCTGGCGTCGAACTTCGATCAGGCGCACGGCTTGCCGCGCGCGGACCTGGGCGATCCGCCCGGCCCCAACGGCGCTCCGTCGCGACGTGTAGTGCCGGCATCGCTGAACGAGACCGCGCCCAGCGATATGAACGGGATGCGTGTGACTGCCGAAGCGTTCGCGGGCGCCGAAGGCGGCCTGATGCCTTCCGGGGAACTGCAATGGTTGCCGCCGGAGAAGACCAAGCCGGTGGCCTTCGCCAAACTATCGCTGGATGTCGCCGTCAGTGCCGGTGCCGGCGCCAGCGCGCAACTCAACATCTACTACGCGCAGGGCAAGTTCCGGGTCAAGGCGAGCGCGCGCCTGTGCTGGGGCGTGGGCGCGAAAGGCGCAGTGGAGTTCGTGGTCGATGCCGAGGGCATGCTGGAGTTCGTCAAATGGGTGTATTACCAGTTGGCGCATGCTGGGTTCAAGACGTTGGTGTATATGGCCAAGGATGCGTTTTTGGCGTTGTCGAATATTTTGTTTATGGTAATTGCAAAAGACACAAAAATCGGTCAGCAACTCGCCTCCGGTGTAGACGAGATTGGCGCTTCTTTAAGAACAACAATGATTAGCCTCGAAAAAGCAGAAAACCGCCACAAACTCGTCCAAAGCATCAACAAGAAGCCTGCGTGGCTGATCTACGCCACCCCGGAGACGCGCGGCATGCTGCTGTACGCGCTCACCCGTCACGATTGGGCCACGCACTGGAACGACGCGCCGGAGGTGAAGTACAAAGGACTGGACATGCAAGTGCACTACCTCAACGAGCACAAGCAGGCGGTGATCAACATCATGAAGTGCGTCAAGCTGCGCCCGGAGTGGAGCAATGTAATGCAGCATATGACCATCGATGGTAGCAAGGGAGGCGATCCCGGAAAAGCCGACGGCGATGTGATGCGCTTCCTCAACTATGGCATCTCACTTAATCCCGATCTAAAAGGCGGGGTGTTCGACCCGCTCAACGACAAGCCGGACTCGACGCCAAAGGACGCACAGAATACGTACCTGGAAGATTATCTGAAGCATCGTTCCACACTGATGGGGGCTTATCCGAAGGGCTATGAGGTCGCCAGCTTGAACGAGATGGACGGCACGCAGTTGGCCATGCTGGATGGACAGGAATCGCCGATGTTCGCGGCGATCGATCCGCAATATCTAGGAATTGATCGAGAAGCGGCCAAGACCATGCTGGCGATGGATCATGGAAGCTCGGTGGGGCAAGACCAAGATGAGTACATGGCGTAGCACTAAGGAGGGTCTGATTAACCCGCTTGCGCGAAGCTATTGGTTTGACTGAGCCGCATGGCGGCGATGTATGGGTTAATCAGACCTTTCCTAAAGATGCTGTCCCGCCGGCTGCGTAAGCCGGCGGCACAAGTGATCAGGTCATTTTGTTTCGGCTACGCAGCGAAAGGTGTTGAAAGCATTTTGGTTCATCTTGTACTCGTCTCCCTCCATGCCCGGTTCACGCCTTAAAGGAGGGGCGGGGAGCTTATGAAAGCGTGTAAATGTCATCGATACAAACCCAAGCGAATCCCCGCCGGAATTTGAATGTGCGCGTTGTACTTTTTCTGTGCCGGTCTTAGGGCCTTGGGGATTCTTCAGGTCTTTGGGGTCGTAGGACTCGGCATACCAGTCGCGCGCCCATTCAAAGCCGTGGTCGATCATGTCGTACAGGCCTAAAGGATTTGGTGGATATTTGCCAATAGGAGTTGGGCCGTAGATGTATTTGTGCTCGCTTCTGAAGCTCCCTGCCTGCTCAAATGAAGCAACATTGCGTCCATCCTCGATTTCCCCATTATCGGTCGGCCGCACCACCATCTTGCCGCCGCTGCGCGCGGCGTATTCCCATTGCGCCTCCGTCGGAAGATCCATCTTCTTGCCGATCTGTTGGCCGACCCAGCGGCAATAGCCTTGCGCCTCGTACCAGCTGACCCCTGCTGGTAATTCGGGGACGTTGCGATATTCGAGATCAATTTTATATTGCGCTATCTTCGGCTTCCCCGTTGCATCGGTATACACGTCATAGTCCGCATAGGTGATCTTGTGCGCGCTGATGGCGTAGCCGTCCAGGGTCACGTTGCGCAGCACGTCGTCGTTACGCTCGCCGCTATAGGGCAGCTTATCCGGGTTGTGCACCGGCCCGAAGTCGCCCATCAGGAACGTGCCGCCTTTCACTTGCACCAGGTCCTTGAGCGTCCTCTGCTTCAATGCTTCCACGCGCGCCTGCACGTCCGCCGCCGGCTTGGCGGCCTCGTTCGCAGGCTTGGCCTGGCAGCCACCGATGGCCAGTAGCGCCGAGCACCAGATACCAGCAGACACGTAACTGCGGCGACGTTGTTTCATGACTGTCTGTCTCGCTTGGGATCGATGAGCGATCTTAGCAAGTCGCTAAGGAACAAGTCGCTAAAAAAAGAGTAAGTGGTGTGCGTGCCTACGCCATCGACACACCCGAGAGTCCTCAACGCGCAAGACGAGGAACTGTTGCTGTTGACGCCGGAGGTGTGGAAGGAATTCGAGGCGGTCAGCGGTCATGTCGAAAGCACGTTGGCCGGTGTGCACCACGCGCGTTCAACGCTGGCGCAGGCACTACAAGGACGCAGTCCGGAGGCGATCCGGCAGGCCGAGAAAGATCTGAACCTTGCCGAAGACAAGGTCGCGACCATGTTGAACAAGGATTTCGCCAAGAAGGCGGACCTGGTGGAAGTGGTCACCTTCGAAAGCTACGACAAGGGCCGCGATGCGGGCGAGGGCAGCGTGCGCGATCGGATGGGATTGCGCAGGCGTTATCTGCCGCGCAAGAAGTACGAGGAGTACAAGAAGCGCCGGATCATGGGCGTGCCGACCCGGCTGGAGATGAGTGTGTCGGTCAAGGCCAAGCATGGCGATGCGACGGCTGAGGTGGTCAAGGCCAAGGGCGAATATTCGGATCGCAAGCAGTTCGATGCGGCGAAGTTCAAGGAATCCTTGTCCAAGATCACAGCCACGGCCAAATCCAGCGGGAGCGTGCAGACCGATCCGTGGGTGTGGGACATGATCGATGTGGGCGGCAACCAGTTCAGCGAGACGGTCAAGAAAAGCGAAAGCTACGCGGTGGATACGGCCGCGCAATGGCTGCGTTGCGCCGCCGGCGCGGGGGCCAGTTCGGAGCTGGGATGGGACCCGAACAAGCAAAACTTCAAGGCGCAGGCCTCGGCCAATGCGCAGGCCAAGCTGATCCTGTTCGAGGGCAAATGGGTGCATACGCTGAGCATTCCCAGCACAAAGGGCTGGCAGATGAACTTCGGCGGGATGGATCTGGGGGCGATCCTGTTCCAGCTAGCCTGCGAGCTGTACGGGTTCGTGGGCGCGAAGGCGTCGATGACCGGGGCGGTGGGCGTGTCGTACAGCGGCAACCGGGCGAGGGTGCAGCCGCAGGCGCGTGACCGCACCGACAGCCTGGCGTCGAACTTCGATCAGGCGCACGGCTTGCCGCGCGCGGACCTGGGCGATCCGCCCGGCCCCAACGGCGCTCCGTCGCGACGTGTAGTGCCGGCATCGCTGAACGAGACCGCGCCCAGCGATATGAACGGGATGCGTGTGACTGCCGAAGCGTTCGCGGGCGCCGAAGGCGGCCTGATGCCTTCCGGGGAACTGCAATGGTTGCCGCCGGAGAAGACCAAGCCGGTGGCCTTCGCCAAACTATCGCTGGATGTCGCCGTCAGTGCCGGTGCCGGCGCCAGCGCGCAACTCAACATCTACTACGCGCAGGGCAAGTTCCGGGTCAAGGCGAGCGCGCGCCTGTGCTGGGGCGTGGGCGCGAAAGGCGCAGTGGAGTTCGTGGTCGATGCCGAGGGCATGCTGGAGTTCGTCAAATGGGTGTATTACCAGTTGGCGCATGCTGGGTTTAAGGTGTTGGTGTATATAGCCAAGGATGCGTTCTTGGCGCTTTCTCGATTGCTATTTTTGGCGATTGCGAAAGACTCAGATATTGGGAAGCAACTCGCCTCTAATGTAGATGCGATTAACGTTTCTTTACAAAAAACAATGGATAGCCTCGAAAAAGCAGAAAACCGCCAGAAACTCGTCCAAAGCATCAACAAGAAGCCTGCCTGGCTGATCTACGCCACCCCGGAAACCCGCGGCATGCTGCTGTACGCGCTCACCCGTCACGATTGGGCCACGCACTGGAACGACGCGCCAGAGGTGAAGTACAAAGGTATGGATATGCAGGTGCACTACCTCAATGAGCACAAGCAGGCGGTGATTAATATCATGAAGTGCGTCAAGCTGCGCCCGGAATGGAGCAACGTGATGCAACATATGACAATCGATGGTCGCGAGGCGGGCGATCCCGGCAAAGCCGACGGCGATGTGATGCGCTTCCTCAACTATGGCATCTCACTTAATCCCGATCTAAAAGGCGGGGTGTTCGACCCGCTCAACGACAAGCCGGACTCGACGCCAAAGGACGCACAGAATACCTACCTGGAAGATTATCTAAAGCACCGGTCCACGCTGATGGGGACGTATCCGAAGGGCTATGAGGTGGCCAGCTTGAACGAGATGGACGGCACGCAGCTGGCCATGCTGGACGGACAGGAATCGCCGATGTTCGCGGCAATCGATCCGCAGTATCTGGGGATCGATCGCGAAGCGGCCAAGACCATGTTGGCGATGGATCATGGAAGCTCGGCGGAGCAAGAACAAGATGAGTACATGGCGTAGCACTAAAGAAGTTCTGATTAACCCGCTTGCGCGAAGCTTAACTTATTTGTCTGACTGAGCCGCATAGCGGCGATGCATGGGTTAATCAGACCTTTCCTAAAGATGTTGTGCCGCCGGCTGTGTAAGCCGGCGGCACAAGCGATCAGATCATTTTGTTTCGGCTACGCAGCGAAAAGTATTGAAAGCATTTTGGTTCACCTTGTAATCCTCTCCATCATTCGGGTCACGCATTAAAGGAGGGCTGGGGGGCTGATGGAAACGGGTAAATGTCATTGATACAAATCCGAGTGAATCCCCGCCCGAGTTCGAGTGGCCCCGCTGTACCTTGTCCGTACCGGTCTTAGGTCCTTGGGGATTCTTCAGGTCTTTGGGGTCGTAGGATTCGGCATACCAATCGCGCGCCCATTCAAAGCCGTGGTCGATCATGTCGTACAGGCCTAAAGGATTTGTTGGGTATTTGCCAATGGGAGTTGGGCCGTACATGTAGCCATGCTCGCCTCTAAATTTTTCTTGTTCATCAAACGATGCGACGTTGCGGCCATCCTCGATTTCCCCATTATCGGTCGGCCGCACCACCATCTTGCCGCCGCTGCGCGCGGCGTATTCCCATTGCGCCTCCGTCGGTAGATCCATCTTCTTGGCGATCTGTTGGCCGACCCAGCGGCAATAGCTTTGCGCTTCGTTCCAGTTCACACCGGCCGGGATATCGGGAAGGTTTCGATACTCCAGATCCATTTTATCCTGCGCTATCTTCGGCTTCCCCGTCGCATCGGTATACACGTCATAGTCCGCATAGGTGATCTTGTGCGCGGTGATGGCGTAGCCGTCCAGGGTCACGTTGCGCAGCACGTCGTCGTCGCGCGCGCCGCTATAGGGCAGTTTGTCCGCGTTGTGCACCGGCCCGAAATCGCCCATCAGGAACGTGCCGCCTTTCACTTGCGCCAAATCCTTGAGCGTCTTCTGCTTCAATGCTTCCACGCGCGCCTGCACGTCCGCCGCCGGCTCGGCGGCCCCGTTCGCAGGCTTGGCCTGGCAGCCACTCATGGCAACTAGCGCCGAGCACCAGATACCGGCAGACACGTAACTGCGGCGACGTTGTTTCATGAATGTCTGTCTCGCTTGGGATCGATGAGCGATCTTAGCAAGTCGCTAAGGAACAAGTCGCTAGGAAAAGGAGTGAATGGCGTGCGTCCGAATGCCATCGGAATTAAGTCCGTATACCCGTGGTGCTCAATGCGCAGAGCGTGTCTGACACAGGCTTGCCATGGAAGCGGACTTCTTCATTTTTCCAAGGATAGTGATCATGCGAACGCGTATTGCCAACAAGCCGTCCGTGGCCTTCGTCCGCGCGTCGCTGAGCACACAGGCGAACTTGCCGCTGGAGGCGTGGCTGGGGCGTCGCGCGACGCTGTACACCCGGCTGGCCGATGGCGGCGAGAGCCCGCGCACGGGGCTGATCCACGAAGCGTACGAACTGGGCAGCGACGGCGGTCTGGCGCGCTACCGGGTGGGCCTGGTGCCGTGGACGTGGTGGTTGTCGCAGGGCCGGCACAGCCGGGTGTTCCAGGAGCGCACGCTGGTGCAGATCGTGGAGGCGGTGTTCGCCGACTACGCGCCGATGGCGAGCTGGCAGTGGAGCGACGAGGTGAGCGGGTTCCTGGCCCAGGCGCGGCCGCGCAGCTACTGCGTGCAATACCGCGAGAGCGACCTGGATTTCGTGCAGCGGCTGCTGGCCGAGGAAGGGCTGGGCTGGCGGCTGCAGGAGGCGGACGCGTCGCCCGGCGGGCACCAGCTGGTAGTGTTCGCCGACAGCGCCGCGCAACCGCAGGACCCCAGTTCGGCGCAGGGCGGCGGGCTGCGCTACCACCGCAGCGACGCCACCGAGGCGGCCGACAGCGTGTTGGCGATCGGCGCCACCCGGCGGCTGGGCAGCGGCCGGCTGACCGTGCTCAGCGAAGACTTCAAGACGCGCCAGGCGCGCAGCGCGCAACTGCCGCTGCACGGCGGCGGCGGACAATCGCTGCGCGAGCTGTACGAGCCGGTGGGGATGTACGCCTTCGCCAGCGCACAGGAAGCGGACCGCTATGCAGGGTTGATGGCGCAGGCGCAGGAGGCGCAGTGGTCGCCGTGGCAGGGCCGCAGCACGGTGCGCACGCTGCGCGCCGGTACCTGGTTCACGCTGACCCAGGCGCCGCAGCTGCTGACGCGGGTGTGGCATGCGGGCATCAACAACCTGCCGGTGGACGTGCGCGCGGCGGCGCAGGCGCAGCTGGGCGCCGCGCCGGCATGGCCGGACGCCAGCGCGGTGGCGGCACGCAGCACCTGGGCGCAGGCCGAGGCGGTGGGCTACGGCAACGCCTTCGAGGCGGTGGACCGGCAGCAGCCGTGGCGGCCGGTGCTGGCCGACGGCACCGGCGCGCGGCTGAACCCGCGGCCGACCGCGCCGGGCTACCAGAGCGCCATCGTGGTCGGCGCCGATGGCAGCACCGGCGGCAGCCAGGAGGTCCATGCCGACGCGCTGGGCCGGATCCGGGTCAGGTTCCACTTCCAGCACGACGCGTCGGCCCCGGCGGCGCAGGACAGCACCTGGCTGCGGGTGGCGCAGCGCTACGCCGGCCCGGGCGTGGGCAGCCAGTTCCTGCCACGCATCGGCCAGGAAGTGCTGGTGGGCTTCCTGGAGGGGGACATCGACCGTCCGGTGGTGCTGGGGGCGCTGTACAACGGCAAGGGCGAAGCCGGCGTTCCCGCCACCCCCGGCGGCACCAGCGCCGAGGCCGACACCCGCCTGTATGCCCAGGCCGGCGACGGCCGACCCAGCGCGCAGGCCAACCTGGCCGGCGGCCACGCCCCGGCCTGGCACGGCGCCGGCGGCGGCACGGACAACCACCGCAACGCCACCGCGCTGTGGGGCGTGCAATCCAAGGAATGGGGCGGCGCTGGCCACAGCCGGCTGGTGTTCGACGACAGCGACCAGCAACTGCGCTTGCAACTTGCGACCACGCAGGCGGCCACGCAACTGAACCTGGGGCACCTGATCCACCAGGCCGACAACTACCGCGGCAGCTTCCGCGGGGAAGGCTTCGAACTGCGCACCGACGCATGGGGCGCGGTGCGCGCCACCTCGGGGTTGTGGCTGAGCAGCTACGCGCGCAGCAGCGGCCCGGCCGGCGAGGCGACCCAGCCCAGCGCATTGCTGAGCCAACTGCAGACGCTGGGCAAGACGTTCTCGCAGGCGGCGGGCACGCACCAGACGGTGACGCTGGCCGCGCACGAAGGCGTGGGCCAGGCGAACCACTCCAAGCTGATCGCCGAGCAGGCGCCCTTGCAGGCGTTGCTGACCAGCGTGAAGACCACGGTGCCGGGCACGGCCTACGCCGACGCCAAGGGCGCGGCGGCCGAGCGCAGTGCCAGCCCGGGCGACGACCGGGTGCCGCACACCGGCGATGCGCTGCTGGGCCTGGCCGCACCGTCGGGGATCGGCGTGGTGGCCGGCCAGGGCCTGAGCTGGAGCGTGGGCGAGACGCTGACGCTGGCCAGCGGTGCGGGCAGCGAAGCGGCCATCGCCGGCAACGCGCGCCTGCACAGCGGCCAGGCGATCGGCGTGCTGGCCGCGGCGGTGGACGGCGGGCAAACGCAAGCCAACAGCCTGAGCCTCGTCAGCGGCGAAGGCGCGCTGGACGTGCAGGCGCAGTCGGACGAAGTGCGCGTGCAGTCGAAAGAAGGACTGAAGCTGATCAGCGCCAACGCCGAAGTGGAACTGGCGGCGGGCAAGACCATCCACCTGGCGGTGGCTGGCGGTGCCAGCGTCACCATCGAAGGCGGCAACCTCACCTTCGCCTGCCCCGGCACCATCACCGTGCAGGCCAGCAAGAAGTCGTTCGTGGGGCCGGTGCAGCAGGCGTATCCGTTGCCGCAGTTCCCACGCAGCAGTTGCAAGAGCTGCATCCTGGATGCAGCGCGCCAAGGAACCCCGGGAGTGCTGGTGTGATGCGATATTACGCCGTGATCGACAGCGCTCAGCGTCCCCACTTCCATGAAAGACTGGATCGCCTGGGCGCGGCCTACTGCTCCCTGTTCGACCAGCAGGCCGAAGAGAGCCTGACCGAGATCGCACCACTCCTGGTCGCCTGCGACCGAGCCGACCCCACGTCTCGCCTGGCGCTGGAACTCGAACGGCTGGGCGCGGCAAAGCCCGCGGTCAGCTACATCGGCAGTGCATTGCCGATGCAAGATCTCGCCTGCCACTTCCGCGCCTTCCATCTGGTCAAGGTGCCGGAACAGGGCGAGCGTGACATGCTGCTGCGCTGGTACGACACGCGCATTCTTCCAGTCTGGCTGCAAC
This sequence comes from Xanthomonas fragariae, assembly GCF_900183975.1. Classification (NCBI taxonomy): domain Bacteria; kingdom Pseudomonadati; phylum Pseudomonadota; class Gammaproteobacteria; order Lysobacterales; family Lysobacteraceae; genus Xanthomonas; species Xanthomonas fragariae. The sequence goes on along the minus strand of NZ_LT853882.1, from coordinate 2,556,537 downwards.
TGCTCACCGCCGAACAAAAAGCCGTATTCACCGCTGGCATTGAAGAATGGCATTACTTCGATCGGTTCGGCGACTTGCAACCGCTACCATTGCCTGGGCCGTTGGCTGCGGGTCTGGCTGCGCTACCGCCATTACGGCTCGATGACGCACAGTACGCCGAGTTTCTAGAAGCCTGCGAGCCCGATGTCGCCATTGCGCAGCTGCGCCGGATCATTCCCGACGAAATGCGACGCGTTGAGCATCGGGTTCTTTATCCGTTTGTGAAACAGCAGATGGAGCAGGCCCGTACGCATGGGCTCGGTTCCATCGACGATCATGTGCACTATTTGCTGCTCGCCCTTTACACTAATGGCGGCTTCCGCAGCCATCCCGACGTCGCAGAACGTCTGGCCGCACCAGCATCGATGCACGCCCAGGCATTTGCGGCATGGGCCACCACGGTCCCCGACCATGTCTGGGAGTTGGGCAGGCCGCTCTGGGAATCGGCACCGATGGCGCCTTCAAACGACATCGCCGACCATCTTAGGAGCGCACTGTGAAACGTACTCGATGGACAGCCTGGGGGATCGTGATGTTACTCGGGTTGCTGCCATGTCTGACCGCTTGCGGCGAGGAATCCGTTGGCGTCAACCTCGTGGGCTACAACCATACCGACAAGGACATCGGACACTTTACGGTGAACGGAAGCGAAGGTGGGTTTCTACAATCCAATAGAGGTGGGGGTGGATTTGTGTGCTGCATTAGCATCCTCAAGCCCTGGAAGCCGGGCATGACGGTGACGGTCGGATGGACCGACGACTACGACGAGAACTATCAGGAGCGTCGGGTGCCAGTGCCGCGTTACGACAAATATGGCGACATGGCAGTGCATTTTCTGCGCAACGGCCAGATCAAGGTTTTCGTGACCATTTATGCCCTGTGGCACCCGGACTACCCGCTCAAAGGGAAAGATGTCGAACTGACGCCAGGCGTGCCGCCCAAGGGACCGTTCGACAAATGAAGCCACGACTGATGCCTTGGATGATGAAGCTCGCGCGCTGCGTCCTGTACGGCCTGCTGCTGATGTGGATCAGCGCCTGCCACGGTAGCAATACCGTGACCACCAACCTGGTGGGTTACAACCATACCGACAAGGATATCGGGCATTTCACGGTGGATGGCAATGAAGGGGGGTTTTTGCAGGCGCATAGTGGAGGTGGGAAATTTATTTGCTGCATTAGCGTCCCTGACCCTTGGAAGCCTGGCTTGAAGGTCACGGTCGGCTGGACCAATGATTACGACGAAAATTATCAGAAGCGTGTTGTCGAAATACCAAAGTATGATGCAAATCATACGGCGCAGTTTTCTGTCCACTTCCTGCGCAGTGGTGAGATCAAGGTCTTCGTCCCTCCATTTGGAATTGGAAATCCAAACTATCCGTTGAAAGGTCCTGAAGCTGGATTGTATCCAGGTGAAGATCCGGCAGAAGTCTGGAAAAATGGACGTAAAGGAGATCAGAAATGACGAGCTATCCCACTGGGGCGTTGCCGATGCCGCCCGATGGGCAGCGCCGGCTTACCCCTTCCGAGGCCCAGCGCCGCGCACAGGCGATGGCGTGCTTGCGCGACAAGAACTCGGAATGCCAGGGCCAGGTGCACGTCAATCTATTCTTTGACGGTACCGGCAATAACTGGAAGTGGGAAGGTACCTTTATCGAGGGAAAGAAGCGTAGTAAACAGACCCAGCGCACGCGAGATGGACATAGCAATGTCGCTCGTCTTTTGGATGCTAGCTTCAATGAAACTGGTAATGGATTGTTCTCCTTTTATATTCCAGGAGTCGGAACTCCATTTCCTGAAGTTGGTGATACCTCTACTGAGGGGAGCATGCTAGGAGGTGCGGCAGCCCTGTATGGGGCGCATCGAATTAATTGGGCTATAATTCAGGTTTATAACTCTATCCATAGATACTTAAAAGAGGATGCGCTATTAATCGAAGATAAAGACGCCAGATTAATCGTCAGTCAAATGAGCCAACTCTCGCTCGCAGAGGGCTTCAGGCGCCGCACCTACCTCGAAGTCTATGGCCGCAGGCTGGAACAGCTGGTCAAGACCCATCAGCGTCGAGTCAAGTCGCTCAATATCGCGGTGTTCGGCTTCTCGCGCGGAGCGGCTACAGCTCGCGCTTTCGTGCACTGGCTCTATGAAGTCGTCGAACCCTGGGGTAGCGGCTGCGGCTATAACCTGGCCGGCGTGCCGATGCAGCTGACGTTCCTGGGGATTTTCGATACCGTGGCGTCGGTGGGCATGGCGGCGATGTCGCGCGTCAGCGAGGGCAAGATGGCCTGGGCGCATGGCGAGATGATGAGCATCCATCCCGAGGTCAAGCAGTGCGTGCACTTCGCCGCGCTGCACGAGCAGCGCATCAATTTTCCGATGGATCTGGCGGCATCCGGCAAGGAAGTGTTGTATCCGGGCATGCATTCTGATGTGGGTGGCGGCTATAGCCCGGGTGGCCAGGGCAAGGATTTCGTCGATGGGCAGGCGCTTGGCGCCGCCAAGCTGTCCCAGATTCCGCTGATCGACATGCACCATGAAGCCATCAAGGCCGGCGTGCCGCTGATGACGATGGAGGAAATCCGTCAACGTCCCGCACTTGCCAAATACTTCGGCTGCCATACGCAACTGATCGATGCCTACAACGGTTGGCTGGCCGGACACGCGATAGCCGGGGGAGATCATATGCAGCAGATCAGGCAGCACTGTCGCCAGTATGTTCAGTGGAAAGGCATGCGCCTGTGGGAGGGCCCAGACAGTCTGTTGCAACAGCCGTTTTACTTGCGCGCCGATGCTGAGGACAAAGTGGACTTGGCCAAAGCGCAGCACGCCTTCGGCCAACTGGTCGCCGATATGAGCCGGCAAAACGATGCGGTCGATGGGTATCAACAGGCGTTTGCCGATTACAAGGCAAGAGACCAGGCGTGGCAAACCAGCCTTCAGGGACCGCGCCCAGTGCCTCCAAGGCGCATTGTCTCCGCAGATCTGGCGGACGCCGGCACCAAGGAACTGCTCGATGTCGTGCTCAGCAAGAAGTCCGTTCCACCTGTGGTTGCGAACCTGTTCGACAACTATGTCCACGACTCGCTGGCGGGGTTCTACATCAAGCGTTGGACCGAATTGGATATTCCGGTGGCCGCTACCAATGGCTATCTCCGTTACCGCTCAGTCTTCAAGCTCACCAGCAGTTGGCAGCAGCGCGAATGCGTCGACCCGCTGACCACTCCCATGCCGCCCGCAAACGTTCCCCGTATCGACCAGGCGTTCGGGATGATGGGAAGCGCGATGCGATAGACCGCGTGCCATGGATGACTGTGCCAGCGGCACAGCCAAGCAATCCGCGCCGGCAACCGCCCGCCTGCACAGCGGCCAGGCGATCGGCGTGCTGGCCGCGGCGGTGGACGGCGGGCAAACGCAAGCCAACAGCCTGAGCCTCGTCAGCGGCGAAGGCGCGCTGGACGTGCAGGCGCAGTCGGACGAAGTGCGCGTGCAGTCGAAAGAAGGACTGAAGCTGATCAGCGCCAACGCCGAAGTGGAACTGGCGGCGGGCAAGACCATCCACCTGGCGGTGGCTGGCGGTGCCAGCGTCACCATCGAAGGCGGCAACCTCACCTTCGCCTGCCCCGGCACCATCACCGTGCAGGCGAGCAAGAAGTCGTTCGTGGGGCCGGTGCAGCGCAGCGTGCCGCTGCCACTGTTCCCGCAGTCGGTCTGCGTGGAGTGCATGCTCAAGGCGGCACGTGCCGGCGCGCCGTTCTCCAATAAGCGCGGCGGCCACCATGAGCAGTTCCATCGACTTCGCCTACGACCGTCCCGATACCGCGCGACAGCAGGCGCTCGCCGCGGCGATCTGCGCAAGCCATCCATCCTGGGTCTTACTGGATCTGGCGCTGCTCGATGCCACCACGCTGCATCGCCGCATGCAACGCAACCGATGGACGCACTACAACGCCTATGCCGCCTCCAGCTTGGCGGCATTTGCCGAGCATGCCGTGTGGCTGGTGGCGCTGGACACCGAGCCGGCGGCGCACGCCAAGCAGATAGCAACCCTGCTGAACTGGACGGCCGGCACTCCCGCGCTGAGCTTCCTTTACGGCGTGGCGGAACCGGCACAGCTGCAGGCGCTGGCCGGCTATCTGGCCAATATCGCCGTGGAAGAGCGCAAACAGCCGCTGCATTGCCGCTTTGCCGACACCCGCATGCTGCCCGGCTTGCTGCGCCAGCTGGATGCCGCGCAGCGCAGCCGCGTCCAGCAGGCGATCGAGGACCGGGGCTGGATCGACCGCCATGCCGCCTATGCGCGTTGGCAGCCCGCTCCCGGCGGTTTGGCCGCCGATAGCGCCGCGCACCTGCGGCTGAGCGCCGCACAGTTCCGCGCCTTGCGCGCGGCGTCGGACGCCGATGCGATCTTCGTCCTGTTGCTCGAACAGACGCCCAGCCTGGTTCCCGCCGAGCGGCGCGGCCAGTTCCACGCCCGACTGTGCGCCATCCTGGAGACCGCGGACAGTTACCGCGTCCGCGATCCGCACAGCCGCCTGCAATTCGTGGTGCTCAGCATGACCTGCGGCGAAGGGTTTCACCGTCTGCATGCCCTCGCCGACACCTGGGCGGGGGTGCAGGCCGGCGAGCACACGCTGGCCGAGCACATGCCGCTGTGGGACCGCAAGGTGTGGGAGCAGCTCGACGCCGACCCGCCGCGGCACGATGGCAGCCCGTTCGGCGAGCAGACCGCATGAGCGCGCACAACAGCCTTCGCAGCGCCTTCGGTTGTGCCGCGCTGGCCTTGCTATTGGTGGCCTGCAAGGCCGAGCCGTCCACAACTGCTGAAGCGAGCATCAGCCCGTACAACCATACCGAGGACTATATCCACCAGCTCTATATCGATGGACAGTGGGGCGGAAACTCGCGCCCGTACGGCGGCGGGAGCTTCGTCTGCTGCGTCACTTATCCACGCTAATGGCACCCTGGCCTGACCGCCAAGGTTCGTTGGACAACATCCAGTGGCATTCCCGGCGGTGACGATCCAACCGAAACCTGGCATGAGAAGGTCGTCCCCATCGAACGCTATGAAAAACACGGGACGCGGCTCAATGTCCATTTTCTGCCGGAAGGGAAGGTGCGGCTGTTGATCTGGAACGGCGCGGCCGGATCGAAAGGCTACAAAGGCCCCAATGCACCGGTCAAACCCGATAACTGGCCGCCGCTACCGCCGCTACCGATATTGCCGGACGCAAAATCCGAACACACCGATGCGGAGCATCAGCCATGAGCGACTTCAAACCTGGGGGGTATGCGGTCAAGCGCCTGCACGATGGCGCGGTGAACAGCTGGTATTCCGAGACGCGGGAGCGGGTGATCATGACTGCGCGCGTGCTGGCAAACGCCGATCATGCCATGCATTCCCGGCCACGTGTCATCGTGACCCGCTCTGGTTCCCCGACTCCTGCCCGCAACACGCTGCCGCTGCTTCGCCACAGCAATTACGAGGACACGATGCGACACCATGATGATGACTAAACCCGTAGTAGAAGCAGGCGCGCCGTTGCCCGCCTGCTGGTCGCGCTGATGCTGCTCTCACTGTTGGCCGCCTGCAAAGCCGAGCCGTCCAAAACTGCCGAAGCGAGCATCAGTCCGTACAACCAGACCGAGGACTACATCCACGAGCTTTATGTCGATGGCCAATGGGGGGGAATTCCTATCCATATGGCGGCGGTGGAAGCTTCGTCTGCTGCGTCACCTATCCGCGGCAGTGGCGCCCGGGGCTCACCGCCAAGGTTCGTTGGACGACATCTAGTGGCATTCCTGGCATTCACAGCGAACCGGTCTGGCACGAGAAGGTCGTCCCCATCGAACGCTATGAGAAACCCGGGACGACGCTCAATGTCCACTTTCTGCCGGAAGGGAAGGTGCGGCTGTTGATCTGGAACGGCGCGGCCGGATCGAAAGGCTACAAAGGCTACAAAGGCCCCGATGCACCGGTCAAACCCGAGGGCTGGCCGCCGCTACCGCCGCCACCGACATTGCCGGACGCAAAATCCGAACAAACCGAATGCGGAGCATCAGCCATGAGCGACTTCAAACCTGGGTGGTATGCGGTCAAGCGCCTGCACGATGGCGCGGTGAACAGCTGGTATTTCGAGACGCGGGAGCGGGTGATCATGACTGCGCGCGTGCTGGCGAACGGCCACCAGATCCTGTACTTCCGTCCCACCTATTAGCGGCGCACTCTGGTGCACTGAATTGCTGCAACCAACGCACCACTGCTTCGCCAATGCAATACTAGGACATGATGCAACACCACGATAAATACCAAGCTCATAGCAGAAGCTGGCGTACCATTGCCCACTTGCTGGCCGCGCTGATGCTGCTGTCGCTGTTGGTCAGCTGCAAAGCCGAGCCCTCCACAACGGCCGAAGCGAGCATCAGTCCGTACAACCATACCGAAGATTATATTCACCAGCTCTATATCGACGGCCAATGGGGTGGAAACTCGCGCCCGTACGGCGGCGGGGGGAGCTTCGTCTGCTGCGTCACTTATCCACGCCAATGGCACCCTGGCCTGACCGCCAAAGTTCGTTGGACAACATCCAGTGGCATTCCCGGCGGTGACGATCCAACCGAAACCTGGCACGAGAAGGTCGTCCCCATCGAACGCTATGAGAAACCCGGGACGCGGCTCAATGTCCATTTTCTGCCGGAAGGGAAGGTGCGGCTGCTGATCTGGAACGGCGCGGCCGGATCGAAGGGCTACAAAGGCCCCGATGCACCGGTCAAACCCGATAACTGGCCGCCGCTCCCGCCGCCACCGATATTGCCGGACGCAAAATCCGAACACACCGATGCGGAGCACCAGCCATGAGCGACTTCAAACCTGGGTGGTATGCGGTCAAGCGCCTGCACGATGGCGCGGTGGACAGCTGGTATTTCGAAACGCGGCAGCGGGTGACGCTGACCGCGCGCGTATTGCCCAACGGCGACCAGATCCTGCTTTTCCGTCCCACGCCGCAGCAGCCCTATCTGTCCAAGACCTGGTCGTCCGCCTGCGAATGGTTGCCCACTGCCAAGCCCGGCGACCATTGGGACAACGACAAGTACGGTGCGGCGGCCGACGGCAAGACCGAATTGCCGGGCAAGTTCTCGCGCAGCCAGCGCAAGCCCAGCGCGCGCGAACTGAGCCAGCGCGCCAGTAAGGCCTGTCTCTCGTCGGTGGACGGCCTCAGCTGTACGCGCGAAATCCACGTGGGTATCTTCTTCGATGGCACCAACAACAATATGGAGCGCGATCGCCCATTGCAGGGGCACTCCAATATCGTCAGTCTCTACGACGCGCACAAGGAAGACAGGGTCGAGTATTTCCGTTATTACGTTCCTGGCGTCGGGACCAAGTTCAAGGAAATCGGCGAGCTCGCCGAGGACGCCACCGGCAAGAGCATGGCCCGTGGCGGCGAGGATCGTATCCATTGGGCCTTGACCCGGCTTTATAACGCAGTCAATACCTCGGTCAACGGCTTCGACTTGCTGGACGAAGCCGAAACCAAGGACCTGGTCACCGGGGTGTTCTCCGGCCTGCGCACTTGGTACCGGCTCGGCGATGGCAAGATGGAATCGATCTTCCGCGACCTGGACCGGCGCCTGCTCAAACAGGTGGCCGACAAGCGGCCGACGATTACCAAGCTGCATCTGTCGGTGTTCGGCTTCTCGCGCGGTGCGGCCGAGGCGCGCACCTTCTGCAACTGGCTGGCGCTGGCGACCGGCGGCAAGGTGGGGCCGGCAGAGGTCAATCTGCGCTTCCTCGGCATCTACGACACGGTGGCCTCGGTGCTGCTGGCGGATTCGTCGCCGGTCGGCAGCGGCCTGTTCGATTGGGCCAACAAGACCATGCGCATCCCCGAGGTCGAGGGCGCCGTCCACTACGTGGCCGGGCATGAAATCCGGCGCTCGTTCCCGCTGTCCACCGCGCGTGCTGGCGGCAGCTGGCCGGCGCACGCCAAGGAATACGTCTATCCCGGTGCGCACTCGGATATCGGCGGTGGCTACTCGCCGGGCGACCAGGGCAAGGCGCGCGGCGGGCGATCCAGCCTGATGTCGCAGATACCGCTCAACGATATGTACTTCGAGGCATCGAACAACGGTGTAAAACTCTCTCCGCTGGACGAGTTGGAAGCCGCTGCAAAGCGGGACTTCAAAATTGACCCTGCTCTCGAAACCGCTTTCTCCGCCTATCTCGACTGGACGCCTGCCAACGAAAAAGGCGAGAACCTGTCCGGCACCAAGCGCGGGGTGATGGAGAACCGCATGGAGCAGCAGATGCAGCGCTACTGGCGCTGGCGCGCGTCCAAGCGGGACACCGCGCAGTTCCGTGCGATGGCGAGCTACCAGCACGCCACAGCGCAGGACCGCACCGATCTGGAAGAAGGCAATCTGGACTGGCAGGCCGATATCGCGCATGCGCGCACGGCGAGCCAGCCATCGAGCTACACCTTCTACTCGCAAGGCATGTCGCATACGGTGCAGGTGCCGCCCGACCCCAGCAGGACGCAGCGCGATCTGCTGGCGGCGGTGGACGACACCACACCGATTCCGGGCGAGGTGGATCGCTTCTTCGACGACTTCGTGCACGACTCGCATGCCGGCTTCTGGCTGCTCGGCCCGGTGTCGCAGGCGGACAAGAACGCCTTCGCCAACGAGATACGCAAGAAGAACGCACAGCATGCCGCGCTGCTCAAGGCGGCCGATGCCGCCGCCGAACACGGCATGTTCGAAGGTGCGGTGCAGGCGCGCCAGCAGGCCGAACGCTACGCGCTCAACCACTTCGAGCAGCGCGTGCTGGCGCAGAACCCCAAAGCCAACGACGACGGCAATCCCGCCACGATTCCGCTGATGACCGACAAGGAAGCGGCGGACCTGCGCGCCAGTGCCGGTTTCGATGGATGGATCGTCCGCAATGTGCTGGGCACCGCGACCCGGCGCGAGGCCAATGGCCCCGGACACTACCGCCGCGTGTTCGACCGCGACCACGAAAGGCTCCAGCTCGTGGACGAAGCCGTGTACCAGGGTGGACGCCTCGGCGACGCGGCCAAGGACGGTATCGACGATGCGGTCGAATCCGCACGGCAGGCGGCCGCCGCCGCCAAGGAGCGCGCGCAGCGCGCGGCCGGCAGGCGGTGGACAACGCCATTGATGCGGCGGGCAGAGCGGCCCGCGAAGCGCTGCAAGACGGTTTGAAGAAGATCATCCAGCCGACCGGGCCCACGCTCTATTGAGTGCGCTTGCGAACAGGCGCAGGCGGACCAAGTGTGGGAAATCGATCACGCGTCGAAGCCGGAAAAAGAAACAGTCAATTATCTAGTCGCCCCTGAAAAACCCTCACCCCCCCCAATCACCACAACGCTTTATAGGCCGCATAGGCGTGCCAGAACGACCAGTTTTCGCTACGCTGAGGTCTGGTTTCTGGCAATTTCTGCCCATGCGTACACGCCGTCCTGCTACTGAGCACGTACCTGCCGACGCGTTGTTTCGTTCGCGGTTGGAGAACCAGATCGATCTGCGGCATCCGTTGGCGCAGCTGAGTCAACGGATGCCCTGGGCCGCCTTGGAACAGGCGCTTTCGCGACATTTTCCGGCCACTGCGGCCGCTGGCGGTCGTCCCGCACTGCCGGTGCGTTTGATCGCCGGTTTGTTGTATCTCAAACACGCTTACGACCTGTCCGATGAAGCGGTCTGCGAACGGTGGCTGGAAAATCCGTACTGGTAGTTCTTCACCGGTGAGGTCGTTTTCCAGACGCGTTTGCCGTGCGATCCGAGCTCGCTGACACGCTGGCGGCAGCGCTTGGGTGAGGCCGGCATGGAAGAGCTACTCGCGCACACGATCAATGCCGCTCATGCGATGAAAGCGGTGGATGCGCGTGAGGTATCGCGCGTGATCGTGGACGCCACGGTGCAGGAAAAGGCGATCGCGTATCCGACCGACAGCCGTTTGCTTGAGGTGGCCCGCAAGAAGCTGGTGCTGCTGGCCAAACGTTACGGCATTGCTCTACGACAGAGCGACGCACGCCAAGGCCCGGCGTTGTGCCGCAAAGCGGGGCGCTATGCGCATGCATGCCAGTTCAAGCGGATGCGGCGCATCCTGCGACGTCAACGCACCGTGCTGGGACGAGTGGTGCGCGACATCGAACGCAAGCTCGATCAGGTAGACACCGGCGTGCGCGAGCGCATCGCTGTGTGGTTGCAGCGCGCAGAACAAGTGCATGCGCAACGTCCAAAAGACAAGTGAAAACTCGACGCATCACATGCGCAGGAAGTGGAATGCATCGGCAAGGGTAAGGCGCGTTAAGCGTACGAATTCGGCGTCAAGGTCGGCATTGCGGTCACCGCCTGCAAGGGATTGGTCGTGGGTGCGCGCAGCTTCCCGGGCAACCCGTACGACGGCGATACCTTGGCCGAGCAGCTGGAGCAGACACGCGGGTTGTTGCAGGATGTGAGCGTAGAACCGACGGTCAAAAGACAAGTGAAAACTCGACGCATCACATGCCCCGGAAGTGGAATGCATCGGCAAGGGCAAGGCGCGTTAAGCGTACGAATTCGGCGTCAAGGTCGGCATTGCGGTCACCGCCTGCAAGGGATTGGTCGTGGGTGCGCGCAGCTTCCCGGGCAACCCGTACGACGGCGATACCTTGGCCGAGCAGCTGGAGCAGACACGCGGGTTGCTGCAGGATGTGAGCGTAGAACCGACGGTGGCGATCGTGGACCTGGGCTATCGCGGGCGCGAGATCGATGGCGTGCAGGTCCTGCATCGCGGCAAGGCCAAGACGCTGACGCGACGGCAATGGCGCTGGATCAAACGACGTCAGGCAGTGGAACCGGTGATCGGACATCTGAAAGAAGACTGCCGGTTGCGTCGTTGCATGCTCAAACGCGCCCAAGGCGATGCGCTGCACGTGCTTGGCTGCGCGGCCGGCTACAACCTGTGTTGGCTGATGCGCTGGAACGCGTTTTTGCGTGCCTGAATCCGGGGGATGGGATGGTCATCCTTTAGCGCCGTGCCGCTGTCACCGACGGCACTTGGCGCTTGAAGGGGATTTTTCAGGGACGACGAATAAGACAGGGATTAGTAACAGCAACAGCAAGCCCGCTCTTGCGAATGCGCACTCCCGATTCTCGTCCGCTAAAACAACTGCCCCTGCGGCGATTCCGGCACCGGGCTCAGCAGGACCTCGATCTGGGCAATGCGCTCAGCGTCGATGCGTGGACGCTGGCTTGCCTGCGTGCGCCGATGCTCGCTGATGCGCTGCGCGTGATCTGGCAGATACTGCCGAGCGAGCTGGTTGCGGCGCAGTTCGCGGCCGATCGTGCTGGGCGCGCGCTCCAACACACTGGCGATGGCCGCATCGACATGCCGGTTTCATATAACGCATGCAAACGGTATCGTTCTGGCAGGTCCAGGCGACTGGATGACATGGGCAACTCCACTTGGTGGTGATGTGTTATCCGTAGATACTCCGCCCTTAAACCCCGCTACCCGAGTCGGCAGGAAAACAGGGCGGGTGAGTAATAGACGGTCGGCGCGAGGCCGTGCGCCGATCCACCCGGACAGGAGATGCGATATTGCCACGCTCGATGCGGTTCCGGCGTATTACCCACCCGACCATTACACCCTCGGTCAAGCGAACAATTATGGCCCAATGCGTGCGGCACACGAAACGCTCCACGCCGCAGAGAAGCCTTAGTTGCGAGGGGCGTAATCGCAGCGCGAAATCAGAAGCGCTCGTATCGCCCGTATTTCCGCGCATATCTACGATCATGGCGTCATCCTGCATTGAGCCAGAGACGTTATGAATGACTACGGTTCTTTTCGCTACCTGCCTGCAGATGGTTGGTACGCCGCCTATCCCTCCACCGATACCGGTGAAGAGCGCATCTTCCAACGTGTAGCGCTATGGCGGGTCGCCCCGCACGGAACGATTGTTGGCCTGATCTCTTTGCCCGACGACGGCCAGGGCGAGATCGAGTCGCAGCTTCTCAGCGCTCCCCGCGGACAAGGAGTCCACTACATCCACATCGATGACTTGACTGAAGAAGAACGCAAGCAGATCCGCCACAGACGTTTCAGCTGATCGCAGCTGCTGGGCTTTCTTGGGCGGGGAAGGGATCATGAGGGTCGGCAAGGATTCTTGAAAAATTTCTGTGCTGACAACGAGTTAGCTAAATTTTAGATGTTTTTTCGACGTCCCCCCGCCCTGAGTAGCGGCCGGGTTTAGAGTCCGGGCCTGATGATATCGATGTTTGCCAGATGTTGGGCATAAGCGGCCGGCGTCATGCCGCCGATTGCTTTTTTGGGTCGGTCCTCGTTGTATTCGCGTCGCCAACGTTCGATCTCGGTGCGTGCATGCAGCAGTGTTGGGAACCAGTGCTCGTTGAGGCATTCGTCGCGTAGTCGGCCGTTGAACGATTCGACGTAGGCGTTCTGGTTCGGTTTGCCCGGCTGGATGAGCCGTAGCTGCACACCACGGGCATGCGCCCAGGCGACCATCGCCCTGCCGCAAAACTCCTTGCCGTTGTGCCCCGAGGGCAGGCTTCGCGCTCGGTGCGGATCATCTGCGGCAGGCCACGGCTGTGTGCCAGTCGGTCCAGCACGCGCGCAACGCCGTGTCCCGAGATCGCGCGCTCCACGTCGATGGCGACCGCTTCGTGGGTTGCGTCTTCCACGATCACCAGACACTTGGTCACCCGGCCTTCGGCGGTGCGGTCGAACACGAAGTCCATCGACCACACCTGGTTGGCCTGCGATGGCCGCAACAATGGTTGGCGCTCGCCCACCGGCACCTTCTTGCGCCTGCGGCGCCGGACCTGCAACTGCTGTTCGCGGTACAACCGCTCCACGCGCTTGTAGTTCACGACGCGTCCTTCCTGACGAAGTTTGAGATAGATCATCCCCACGCCATAGCGGCGATGGCGATGCGCCAGCGCAAGAATGCGCTCGCGTAGCTCAACGTTGCGGTCTTCGCGCGGGCAGTAGCGCAGCGCATTGGCGCTCATGCCGATCGCCGCCAAGGCGCGACGCTCGCTGGCACCGCACCCGATCCACTCGCGCACCAGCGCACGACGCGCCGGTGCGCTCACCACTTTTTTCGCAGCGCATCCTTGATCAGGTCGTTCTCGAACAGCTGCTCGGCCAACAACTTCTTCAGCCGCGCGTTTTCGGACTCAAGGTCCTTGAGTCGCTTGGCATCGGGCACGCTCATCCCGCCGAACTTGCTGCGCCACAGGGAGTACGAGGCCTCACTGAAGCCATGGCGCCGGCACAGGTCTTTGATCGCCACGCCTGCTTCGGCTTCGCGCAGGAAGCCAATTATCTGATCTTCGGTAAAACGCTTCTTCACGTCCAATCTCCTCGGGGTAGGGAATTGGACTCCAAACTGAGGCGCTACTCAAAATCGGGGGGACGTCGCTGGAAAATCCGTACTGGCGAGGTCGTTTTCCAGACGCGTTTGCCGTGCGATCCGAGCTCGCTGACACGCTGGCGGCAGCGCTTGGGTGAGGCCGGCATGGAAGAGCTACTCGCGCACACGATCAATGAAAGCGGTAGATGCGCGTGAGGTGTCGCGCGTGATCGTGGACACCACGGTGCAGGAAAAGGCGATCGCGTATCCGATCGACAGCCGTTTGCTTGAAGTGGCTCGCAAGAAGCTGGTGCTGCTGGCCAGGCGCCATGGCATTGCGCTGCGGCAGAGCTATGCACGCCAAGGGCCGGCGTTGAGCCCTAAGAACCTGTTCACGATCTTTCCTGATTGGTGCAGACTCTGCGGATGCGCCAAAAAACCTATCCGAGCGACATGAGCCGGGAGCGTTTCGAACACATCCTCCCGATCCTGTAACAAGCGCGCAAGCGCACCAAGCCACGCCGAGTGGATATGTATGAGGTGTGGTGCGCAGTGTTGTACGTGCTGCGAACCGGTTGCCAATGGCGAGCGCTACCCAGCGACTTTCCGAAGTGGCGGACCGTGCACGCGTACTTTGCCAAGTGGAGCGAGTGCGACGATGAAGGAGTGAGCCTGCTGGAGCGGGCGCTCAAAAAATCAGGTTGGCGTGGCCCGCCAGAAACAGGAGCGCAACATCTTCAGCAGGTTCTTGATCGTGGACGCGCAGAGCGTCAAGAACACGGACACAGCCGGGCAAAAGGGATATGACGCGGGCAAAAAGGTGTCGGGCATCAAGCGGCATATCGCTGTTGATACCCAGGGGTTGCCCCATGCCATCGCGGTGACGACGGCGGAGGTGACCGACCGCAAAGGTGCGCTGCAGGCGCTGGAGCGCTGTCAGTCAAACTTGACGCATGTACAAAGCCTGCTGTGCGACAGTGGTTACACCGGAGTACCGTTTGCCGAAGGCGTACGAGAGATTCTAGAGCGTGTTATGAACTTTGCCCTTGTCACGCTAACGTATACGGATGAAGTCTCGTAAGCCTTATTCCACCGATATTTCCGACGAAGAATGGGCCTTTGCGGCTCCCTATTTGACGCTGATGGACGTGCAGGCACCGCAGCGCAAGTATGAGCTACGCGCGATGTTCAACGCACTGCGGTGGATCGCGCGCGCCGGCGCACCATGGCGATTGCTTCCCAACGATTTTCCGCCCTGGGAAGCGGTGTATCAGCAAACACAGCGCTGGCTGCAAGCGGGCTGCTTTGAGGCCATGGTCAGTGATCTGCGCTCACTCTTGCGTGTGGCGCAAGGGAAAAAAGGCCAGCCGAGCGCGGTCATTTTCGATGCTCGCACGCTGCAGTCCACCTGCGAAAGCGGGCCGCGTGCTGGATACGATGGCTATAAACGCAAGAAAGGCAGCAAGGTACACATGGCGGTCGATACGCTTGGACATCTGCTCGCTGTCCAGGTGACGCCGGCTAATGAGCAGGAGCGCGCGCAAGTCCGATCGTTGGCACAAGAGGTACAACACGTGACCGGTGAAACGGTCAAGATCGCCTTTGTTGATCAGGGCTACACCGGTCAAGAACCGGCGCAGGCGGCCACGGAAGAAGGCATTGAGTTGCACGTGATCAAGCTGCAAGAAGCGAAAAAAGGCTTTGTCTTGCTGCCGCGCCGTTGGGTTGTCGAGCGCAGCTTCGGATGGGCCAATCGTTTCAGACGGCTGGCACGCGACTACGAGCGATTGCCGGAAACCTTGGCCGGTTTGCACTTCGTCGTCTTCACGATCCTGATGCTTGGAAATGCAGCCACCCTCTTTCAAAGTTCATAACACGCTCTAAGGCCGGGCGCTATGCCAATGCACGCCAGTTCAAGCGGATGCGGCGCATCCTGCGACGTCAACGCACGGTGCTGGGACGGGTCGTGTGCGACATCGAACGCAAACTCGATCAGGTAGACAGCGGCGAGCGCATCGCTGTCTGGTTGCCGTGAGGCCGATGGCGTGCAGGTGTCGCATCGTGGCAAGGCCAAGACCCTGACGCGACGGCAATGGCGCTGGATCAAACGACCTCAGGCAGTGCCACCGGTGATCGGACATCTAAAAGAAGACTGACGGCTACGTCGTTGCGGGCTCAAATGCGCCCAAGACGATGTGCTGCACGTGCTCGGCTGCGCCGCCGGCTACAACCTGCGTTGAATGATGCGCTGGAACGCGTTTTTGCGTGCCTGGATCCGGGCAATGGTATGGCCATTCTTGAGTGCCGTGCACTGATCATCGCTGACGATTGGTGCTTGAAGGGGGATTTTCAGGGACGACTCTTTAACACTTTCTCGATTCTCGATTCCCATCAGCCCGGCAAAATCATCGCCAGCGCCACCCGGCGACCTTCGCTGGCCAGCACATTGTAGGTGCGCGCTGCGGCCGCGTTGGTCATCGCTTCCAGGCCGATGCCACGAGTGAGGCAGGCGGCCAGAACATCCGCCGCCGGGAATTGCTGCCGCTCGCCGGTGCCGAGCAGGATCACCGCCGGAGTGAGCGCCAGTACCGCGTCCATATAGCTGACCTGGAGCTGTTCCAGGCGTTGCACCGGCCAGCGCTCCACCAGCTCGTTCGGCATCAGGATGAAGCTTTGCTGCAGAATCTGATTGTTCACCTTGGCATGGTGGCCATCGGCCGCGCGCAGCGCATAGGTATAGTCGGGGTGTTCCTGGCTTAGCGGCATAACAAATCTCGTCGGGTCAGCCGCGCGGTAGCACGATCTGGCGCTTTTCCTTGCTGGGACGGTAGAGGATGGCGACGTGACCAATCCGCTGCACCAGCGCGCCCCCGGTCTGCTCGATCAGCTCGGCAATCAACGTATCGCGGGTTTCGCGATCCTCGGCAGCCACCTTCACCTTGATCAGTTCATGGCGCTCGAGCACTTCCTCGAGTTCGGCCAGAAATGCTGGCGTGACCCCTTTGCCGCCAGTCTGCAGCACTGCTTTGAGATCGTGGGCCTGGCCGCGCAGGAAACGGTTCTGGGCGGAGGTGAGAACAATGGACATGCAGGATCGAACAGAAGCTAAAGGGTCTTCAGGGTATCATGGCGACCCGTTCCGACCTCTTCGCCAATGCCTTCCCGCAGTAAAAGCAGCCAGCGCTGGCTTAAGGAACACTTCGCCGACCCTTACGTAAAAAAGGCCCAGGCACAAGGCATGCGCTCGCGTGCGGCCTACAAGCTGGAGGAATTGCTACAGCGCGACCGCCTACTAAAACCAGGCATGGTGGTAGTCGATCTGGGCGCGGCGCCGGGCGGCTGGTCCCAGCAGGTGCGCAAGTCCATGGGAGCCAGTGGCCGGGTGGTGGCGCTGGATATCCTGGATATGCCGGCCCTGGCAGGGGTGGAGTTCCTTCATGGCGACTTCAGGGAGCAAGCCGTTCTATCGCAATTCGACGCGATGTTGGGCGATGTGGGGGTGGACCTTGTTCTGTCCGATATGGCCCCCAATAAGAGTGGCATGGATGCGGTCGATCAACCGCGGATGATGCACTTGGCGGAACTGGCAATGGAATTTGGCGACAGCCACCTCAAACCGGGTGGGGCGTTCCTGATCAAGCTGTTCCAGGGCGTTGGGTCCGACGACTACATTCGCGAGCTTCGCGGCCGCTATGACAAGGTGACGATTCGCAAGCCGGCGGCCTCGCGCAAGCGCTCCCCGGAAGTTTATGCACTCGGTCAGGGCAAGCGTGTCCAGATCAAGTAAGCTGCCAAGACCGCCGTACTTTCAAGAAATAAGAGTAGAGGGCACCGGAGCCAATGAGGATGAACGACTTGACCAAGAATTTGCTGCTGTGGGTGGTCGTCGCAGTTGTGCTGATGGTTGTCTTCCAGAGTTTCTCGCCGCGGATTGCAGGCGGCGTCGGCCCTGACTCGATCACTTACACCCAGTTCCTGAAGGAAGTGGACTCCGGGCGCGTTAAATCGGTGGATTACACCGACGAAACCAACCTGGCCGTCAACGCGATCCGCTTCAAGCGCACCGACGGCAGCGAAGCGGCAGTCTACGGTCCGCGCGACGACAAGCTGGTTGACGTGCTGTACAGCAAGAATATCGAAATGACTCGGCAGAAGCCCTCGACCGGTCCCGGTTTCTGGTCGTTGTTACTGAATTTTCTGCCGGTCATCCTGATCATTGGCTTCTGGCTGTTCATCATGCGCCAGATGCAGGGCGGTGGCGGCGGCGCCAAGGGCGCCATGAGCTTCGGCAAGTCGCGCGCCAAGCTGCAGGGCGAGGACCAGATCAAGATCACATTTGCCGACGTTGCCGGTTGCGACGAGGCCAAGGAAGAGGTGAGCGAGCTGGTCGACTTCCTGCGCGATCCGACCAAGTTCACCAAGCTGGGCGGAAAGATTCCGCGCGGTGTGCTGATGGTCGGCCCGCCGGGTACCGGCAAGACGCTGCTCGCCAAGGCAATTGCTGGCGAGGCCAAGGTGCCGTTCTTCAGTATTTCAGGTTCGGATTTTGTCGAAATGTTTGTCGGCGTCGGCGCCAGTCGTGTGCGCGACATGTTCGAGCAGGCCAAGAAGCACGCGCCGTGCATCATCTTCATCGACGAAATCGATGCGGTGGGCCGTCATCGTGGTGCCGGTCTCGGCGGTGGGCACGATGAGCGCGAGCAAACCTTGAACCAGCTGCTGGTTGAAATGGACGGCTTTGAAGGCGGCGAAGGCGTAATCGTGATCGCGGCGACCAACCGCCCCGACGTGCTGGACCCGGCGCTGCTGCGCCCGGGCCGATTCGATCGCCAGGTCGTGGTCGGGCTGCCGGACGTCAAGGGTCGCGAGCAGATCCTGCGCGTGCACATGCGCAAGCTGCCGCTTGCCGACGATGTGGTGCCGATGGTCATTGCACGTGGTACGCCGGGTTTTTCGGGAGCCGATCTGGCCAACCTGTGTAATGAGGCGGCGTTGTTCGCGGCGCGCGGTAGTGAGAAGGAAGTCCGCATGGATCACTTCGACCGTGCCCGCGACAAGATCCTGATGGGTGCCGAGCGTCGCTCGATGGCCATGAGCGAGGACGAGAAAACCTTGACTGCGTATCACGAGGCAGGTCACGCCATCGTCGGTCGCCTAGTGCCGGAGCATGACCCGGTTTACAAGGTCACCATCATTCCGCGCGGTCGCGCGCTCGGCGTAACGATGTATCTGCCGGAAGGCGATCGTTATTCGATGAACCGCGTAGCGATCGAATCGCAGCTGTGCTCGCTGTACGGCGGCCGTGTTGCGGAAGAGCTGATCTTCGGTGGCGACAAGGTTACTACCGGTGCTTCCAACGACATCGAGCGTGCAACCAAGATGGCCCGCAACATGGTCACCAAGTGGGGCTTGTCCGACGAGCTCGGCCCGGTAGCGTATGGCGAGGAAGAGGACGAAGTATTCCTGGGTCGTTCGGTGACTCAGCACAAGAATGTCTCCGACGAAACCGCGCGCATGATCGACGAAGTGGTCCGGTCGATCCTTGACAAGGCGTACAGCAAGACCAAAGCCATCCTCACCGAGAACCTGGACAAGCTACACGCAATGTCGCAGCTGCTGTTGCAGTACGAGACCATTGACGTGCCGCAGATCGACGCCATCATGGAAGGCCGTGAGCCGCCGCCGCCGGCGGGTTGGACCAAGTCGGACAAGGACGGTGGTAACAACAACGACAAGGGTAGCCCGCGTCCGTTGCCGCCGATAGCAGGACCCGCCGAGCAGATCTAAGCCGAGCTTCAGTCATCTGCAGAGGTATCTGTCGGGGCTAGGAAGCGATTCCTGGCCCCGATGCGTTGTAGGGCCGATCAATTGCAGGGCTAAAGTCGATGACGTGCGGAACCGTACGGTGCAGCTCTGTGGCGCGCAGCAACAGGGTAGTGGTAGTCGACATCCTCCGGGCTGATCCAGCGCCAGCGACCTGGCATCTTGAGAGCCAGACCTTAGCCACATCGTTGTGGGCAAGGATGCGAGGCGTTGCGGGCTGCGCGACAATGGCAGCCGCAACATCCTCCAACAATCTATTAGACAAATCCGATTCCCGCGCTGCGTGATGCGTTGGCTGCTCATGTCGACACACATCGATGCGCGAGCCTCTGCCGCGCTTCCCGATCAACCTCAGTACACCCAAGTCCAGGAGACACCACCGATGTTCGACACTGCTCTCAAGCTGGATTGCGCCGGTCGCAGCTTGCGACTGGATGCGCCACAGGTGATGGGCATCGTCAACGTCACGCCCGACTCGTTTTCCGATGGCGGCCAGCACGCGACGTGCAATGCAGCGATCGCTCATGGTTTGAAGCTAGTGGAGGAGGGCGCTGCCGTCCTGGATATCGGCGGCGAATCCACCCGCCCCGGCGCAACGCCGGTGTCGCTGGAAGAAGAACTACTGCGTGTGATTCCGGTGGTTGAAGCGCTGGCGCAACGGACTAGCGTGCCGATCAGCGTGGACACGTTCAAACCTGAAGTCATGCGCGCCGCGGTCGCGGCAGGCGCCGGCATGATCAACGACGTTTACGCACTGCGTGGGCCAGGTGCAATGGAGGTTGCGTGCGAGTTGCGTGTGCCGGTAGTGCTGATGCATGCCCGCAGCGCGCCCCATGCCAAGCAGGACGCGCTGTACTACGACGACGTGGCAGGCGAGGTGCATCGCTTTCTGGCCGAACGCATTTTCGCCGCTGAAATGGCTGGTATCGACAGGCGCCGGCTGATCTTGGACCCGGGTTTTGGCTTCGACAAGACCACTACCCACAACCTCACTGTGCTTGCGCAGCTGCGGCGCCTGCAGGAATTCGGCTTGCCGGTATTGGCAGGCTTGTCGCGCAAGCGCAGCATCGGCGAATTGACCGGGCGCCAGATCGCGAGCGAACGCGTGCACGGCTCGGTGGCAGCGCATCTGATCGCTGCGCAGCACGGCGCCTTGTTGCTGCGTGTGCACGATGTGGCGGCAACCGTGGATGCGTTGAAGGTCTGGAGCGCGGCGGCGGCGATTCCCGCGCCACGTGTTAGCGCGCCGGCCGCACCGACCATTCGCTGGCCGGACGAGGACTGATGCCGGCCGACCGACGCCCGCTCGCGATCGCGCTGATGGGCCCAACTGCCAGCGGCAAGAGCGCTTTGGCATTGGACGTGGCAGAACGCTGGAGCGCAGAGATCGTCAGCGTCGACTCGGTGCTGGTCTATCGCGGCCTGGAGATCGGTGCGGCCAAACCGGACGCTGCGATGCGTGCGGCGGTGCCGCATCACTTGATCGATCTGCGCGATCCTTGGCAGATCTATTCGGCCGCGGAATTCGCCACCGAGGCGCGGCAGGCGCTCGAGCAGATCGTTGCGCGCGGCAAGCTGCCGATTCTGGTTGGCGGAACCGGGTTCTACTTCCGCGCCTTGCTGGAAGGGCTGTCGCAACTGCCGGAAGCCGATCCGGCTGTGCGCACGGCGATCGCTGCCGAAGCCGAACAGGTGGGTTGGGCTGCATTGCATACCCAGTTAGCGCAATTCGACCCGATCGCGGCTGCACGCATCCATGCCACCGACCCGCAGCGCATCCAGCGAGCGTTGGAGGTGTATCGCATCAGCGGGTGCCCGATCAGCTACTGGCAGGCGCTACCGCCCGGGCCGCGCCTGCCGGTGCGGGTGTTGAAGTTGGTGTTGGCCCCGCGCGAGCGTGCGGTTTTGCATGCCCGCATCGCACACCGGCTGGACGCGATGCTGGCGCAGGATTTTCTTGCCGAAGTGCAGCGTTTGCGAGAGCTGCCGCAGATGCGGGCGGTGCCCGCGCCACTGGATCTGCCTGCGGTGCGCGCAGTCGGGTATCGCCAGGCCTGGGAGTATCTGGACGGGGCCGGCAGCTTGGCCGACTTCCGCGATAAGGCGGTGCAGGCGACTCGGCAATTGGCCAAGCGGCAACTGACCTGGCTGCGTGGCGAGCTTGACGCACGCTGGTTCGATCCGGAGAGTGACCGGCATCAATTGGAAAGCGCACTTGTCGGCTTCCTCGGTCATCGCCCCGGTGTGCGGCAGGCTTCAGGCGTGTAACATCCCGTTTCTGGGGCCGGCTGGGGATGGCAGGTGTCGACCGGGACAATAAGAACAATAATGGAAGAGGATTTTTCGATGGCTAAGGGGCAATCTTTACAGGACCCATTCCTCAATGCGCTGCGGCGCGAGCGGGTCCCGGTTTCTGTGTATCTGGTCAACGGCATCAAGCTGCAGGGCACGATCGAGTCGTTCGACCAATTCGTGGTCCTGCTGCGCAATACCGTGAGTCAGATGGTTTACAAGCACGCCATCTCCACGGTCGTGCCGGCGCGCAATGTGCGGGTGGGGCAAGGTGGCGGGTATGTGCAATCCAATGAAGGCAATCAGGCGGAAGATGACGACGTCGAGCAGTAACGGAACAGTGCGTGTTTGATCGTTCCCGCAAGGGTGAGCACGCGTTGTTGATTCAGACCCACTCCGGTGGGCCTGCCGAAGAAGATGTGCTGGAGGAGTTCGCCGACCTTGCAAAGTCGGCGGGCGCCACGGTGGCGGCTACGCTCACTGCGCGCATCGACAAACCGAGCCCGTCGACCTTGATCGGCAGCGGCAAGCTGGAAGAGATCAAGGCGACTGCCGAGGCCACCGGCGCGGATCTGGTGTTGGTCAACCACACCTTGTCGCCGGGCCAGGAGCGCAATCTGGAGCGCTATCTGGAGCGGCGCGTGATCGACCGCACTGGGTTGATCCTGGACATCTTCGCGCAACGTGCGCGCAGCCACGAAGGCAAGCTGCAGGTCGAACTGGCGCAGCTGCGGCATATGGCCACGCGGCTGGTACGCGGCTGGACCCACCTGGAGCGTCAGCGCGGCGGTGCGATCGGTCTGCGCGGCCCCGGCGAAACCCAGCTGGAAACCGACCGCCGCCTGCTGCAAAAGCGTGTGGAGCAGTTGCAGCAGCGGCTGGAAAAAGTCGAGGTGCAGCGTACCCAGATGCGTCGCGCGCGTCTGCGCAGCGAGCTGCCGCGGATCGCGCTGGTCGGCTATACCAACGCCGGCAAGTCGACGCTGTTCAATGCGTTGACCGGTGCGCAGGCATATGTGGCCGATCAATTGTTCGCCACCCTGGACCCCACCGTGCGCCGCATCGCGTTGCCGGGCGGCAGCGCGATTCTTGCCGATACGGTCGGCTTCGTGCGCGATCTGCCGCACCAACTGGTCGCCGCGTTCCGTTCGACCTTGTCCGAAGCGCGCGACGCCGATCTGTTGTTGCACATCGTCGATGCGGCCGACCCGCTGCGCGAAGAACGCATCTTGCAGGTCGACGAGGTGTTGCAAGCCGTCGGTGCCGGCGATCTGCCGCAGCTGCTGGTGTTCAACAAGATCGACAAGATCGAGGGTGCCCAAGTGCGCCACGATGCGCAGGACGGCATCCCTGACCAGGCACGACGCGAACGCGTGTGGGTCTGCGCGCGCGACGGGCGTGGATTGGAAGAACTGCAGAATGCGCTCGGTCAGCGGCTGGATCTGCGTCATCTGACCGGGAAGCTGCGACTGCCGTCGTCGGCCGGTCGCCTGCGTTCCAAGCTGCATCAGCTGGAAGTGGTGCGCAACGAGCAGTCCGACGAGGACGGTTGGTTGCTGGATGTCGATCTACCGATGGTCGAGGCGGAAAGGCTTGCCGCAGGCGAAGACGGTGCGCCATTGCGCGCGATGCTGCCGGACCGTCGCGAAGACTGGGAGTCGTGATCGGTGCTGCACAGTTGGGTTGGCCCAACTGTGCAGTAGGTTTGTCTGATCGGGAAGGCCGCACGTGCAGTGTCGCCGTGGCGATGCGCGACTTTGCACATGTCGCGTTTTGCGTGTTGCCCATGAACTTATCGCCGCAGACGCTGTGCGTGGCTTATCCAGGTGCAGCAGCGATGCAATTCTAATCGCGCATTGCAAGCAAGCCACTGGCGACCTATTCGCAGGTTTGGACCAGGACACGACATTGGTTGGCTGCGCATCGCCACTAAACATGCGCCAGGTTGCGGCCAACTGGAATGTGCGTTGACCGCAGACAGATGCGGTAAATTGAGCTAAAACGTCGGCTGCCCCTTTTGTTGCCGTGCCCATGTCCATGTCCGCCGATTCCGAACTGCAGCAGTTAGCCGAAACCCTTGGTCAGCAATTGCTTGACGCGCGCGAGCGCCTGGTCACTGCCGAGAGTTGTACCGGTGGCTGGATCGCCAAGGCGGTGACCGATGTCGCCGGCTCCTCACACTGGTTCGACTGCGGCATGGCCGCCTACAGCTACGAGGCCAAGCAGGCATTGCTCGGGGTGCGGCCACAGACGCTGGAAGTGCACGGTGCGGTCAGCCGCGAAACCGTGATTGAAATGGTGTCCGGTGCGCTGGTCAATTCCGGCGCCAGCATCGCCGTAGCGGTGACTGGTATTGCCGGACCCGGTGGCGGCAGCGAAGACAAGCCGGTCGGCACGGTGTGGATCGGCTGGAAGCGTCGCGGTGGTTACGCCACTGCGCAAGTGTTCCAGTTCAATGGCAATCGCGATGCGGTGCGTCGTCAGACCGTTGTCGCGGCGTTGCGTGGGCTGAGCGCACTGCTGTAAGTCACGCGGAAGAACAGCGTGTCGGCACTTGGTGTGCTGCGCAGAGCGTGACCTTTAAAGCCTTGAATCTGTTTCGGCAATGAGTGGCTTTGTGTTTGGCGCATGTCTCCAATGCAGGTCCGCTCGCCATGCGTTCGTCGTGCGCCCCGCCTGTTCCGTTGGCTATGTTTTTCAGTACTGGTAAACCGGTAAGGTGTGGCATTACGCGAACTGTGGCGCTTGCTGCAGTACCTCGCGTTCGCTCTTTGTCGGGGACAAGCATGAGCATCCAACAGCAACGCAGCACCAGGCTTGCGCTCGCACTAGTTGCCGCTGCGCATGCAGTGCCGCTCTACGCGCAAACGACCGTGCAGGAAAATCCGAAGGGGGCGGCAACGCTGGCCTCCCTCAAGGTGACGGCGCAAAAGCGCGAGGAATCGCTGCAGAACGTGCCGGTGGTGGTCTCAGTGCTGCCGGAACAACTGCTGCTGGACAGTGGCGTGCACGACATCAAGGAACTGCAGGTTCTGGTGCCCGGCCTGATCGTGACCAGCAGTCAGAGCGCGGCGCAGACCACTGCCCGCATCCGCGGGATCGGCACCGTGGGCGACAATGCCGGCCTTGAATCCTCGGTTGGCGTGGTCATCGACGGCGTCGCCCGCGCGCGCAACGGCGTGAGCTTTGCCGATCTGGGAGAGCTTGAGCGCATCGAAGTGTTGAAAGGACCGCAAGGTACGGTGTTCGGCAAGAACACCTCGGCTGGCGCCATCAACGTGGTTACGCGTAAGCCAAGTTTCACCCGTAGCGCCGATGCCGAAATCACGGCAGGCAACTATAGCGCGCTAGGGAACCTCTGAACAACGCACTTCAAATGCGCGACACTACACACCTACGTTGAGGAGTCATCCATGCAACTGACGTTCGGTGACGCTGAAGGTTTGGGCAAGCGCAAGCAGACTCGCCGCGAGATCTTCCTGGCCGAGATGGAGCAGGTGGTTCCGTGGAGGCATTTGCTCGGACTGATCGCGCCGCACTATCCGGTGTCGGGGCGGCCTGGTCGACAGCCGTACGCACTGGCGACGATGTTGCGGATTCATTTGCTGCAGCAGTGGTATGCGTTGAGCGATCCGGCGATGGAAGAAGCGTTGCACGAGATCCGGACCTTGCGCCGTTTTGCCCGGCTCGGCGGTTTGGACAATGTTCCCGACGAGACCACGATTCTCAACTTTCGCCGCTTGCTGGAAACCCATGGCCTTGCAGCGCGGATGCTGGAGGCCGTCAACGCGGATCTGGTGCGCAAGGGTCAGAGCCTGCGGTCCGGCACGATCGTCGATGCAACCCTGATCGCTGCGCCCAGTTCGACCAAGAACACCGACCGCGCGCGCGACCCTGAAATGCATCAGACCAAGAAAGGCAATCAGTGGTATTCGGGATGAAGGCATCCATCGGCGTGGATGAGTTTTCCGGGCTGGTGCACCACGTCCGTTGTACGGCTGCCAATGTGGCCGATGTCACGGTGACCCACGCATTGCTGCACGGCAAAGAAGACAGTGTGTTCGGCGACAGCGGCTACACCGGTGCGGACAAACGCGAAGAACTGCAGACCTGCAAGGCTGGTTTTTTCATTGCCGCCAAGCGTTCGACGATTCAAGCCATTGGCAACAAACGCGAGCGCCGCCAGGAAGAACGTTGGGAATACTTCAAAGCAAGTGTGCGTGCGAAGGTGGAGCATCCATTCCGCGTGATCAAACGCCAGTTTGGCTACACCAAGGTCCGCTATCGCGGCCTGGCCAAGAACACCGCGCATGTGCTGACCCTGTTCGCACTATCCAATCTGTGGATGGTGCGCCGGCAGTTGCTGCCGGCCAGGGGATAATGCTGTCTGGCGCCAGCCAACGCCGCAAGAAACCGTGGAAATCGTATCGTACGCATCAACTCTGTGCGCTATTGGCACGCAGCAGGCTCGAATTTTAGAGGTCTGGTGCGTTGTTCAGACCTTCCCTAGTGCATTGCGCGTGTATGCCGCAAAGCGCCAGCGCGATGGTTTCGAGCACGTGGTGAGCGGGGCAGGTCCGCGTACCGCCGCCGCCGACGGCGACCAGAATCTGCGCACCGCACGTGTGCAGCTGTTGTGGGAACCCACCGATGATCTCGATATCAACCTGGCAGCCGACTACAGCAGTCGCGATGAAAATTGCTGCGTTACCGTCACCACCGAGCGTGGACCCACTGCTGCCCTGATCGATGCATTGACGCCCGACGGGCAGGGCACGATTCCACGTGCAAATCCGCAGCGTCGGCGCGCCTACAGCAATCGCAGCACGGCGCAGGAGATCCAGGACAGGGGTGTCTCGGCGCAAGTCGATTGGACAACGCCATGGCTGGGCCAAGCGGTGCTGACTTCGATCACCGCATTGCGCGACTGGAAATCCGTCAACGGTCTGGACTTCGATTACGGGGCGGCCGACATTCTTTACCGCGCTCCGAGCGAGGACGAGATGCTGACCAGATTCAAGACCTTCAGTCAGGAGCTGCGCCTGGCCGGGTCCAGCGAGCGTATCGATTGGATGGTAGGTGCGTTTTACGCTGATGAATTCCTACATCGCAACGAGTCGTACCGCTTCGGCAGCGTCTACGAACCCTATCTGTCCAGCGTGTTGCTTGCGCGCGTCAATCCGGCATTGGCCACGCGCGCGGATGCGTCGCGTTTTCTCGCCGACGCAACGGGATTGCCCGCAGGCACGCTGTTCCGTGGGCAAGGCAGTCAGGATCGCTTTCGCCAGCATGGAAACAGCGCCGCGTTATTCACCAACACCATCTGGCACGCCACCGACGCGTTGGATGTCGTGGTGGGGCTACGCTATACTTATGAGAGCAAGACGCTGCAATCTGCTTTCCAGAATCCGGATGGAAGCCCGGCGTGCGCCAGTTATTTTTTGCCAAATGGTCAGATTAGTTCTGCCGCGTTGCAACGGATCGGCGCCGCGCTGGTTGCACGTGGTGTGCCTGTGGCAGCAGTGCCGGCGATCGCGCCGCAAGTGATCGGATTTACCTGCCTGCCTTGGGCCAACATCGCCCACGCTGGCCGTCAGACCGAACAGCAACGCACTGAGCGCGAGTGGTCTGGAACAGCAAAGCTGGCGTACCGTTGGAACGATGTAGTGATGACTTATGCATCGGCTGCGCGCGGCTACAAGGCAGGTGGTTTCAATCTGGGGTTCAGCCGACATACGTGTAAAAATAGCTCATAAGATTGGATTTCATCCATTGCATCAGTGAGTTAGCGGATATTTTGGTGCAACAAAACTACACGACCAATGCCAGTTCAGTCTCATACGGTTCCGGGACCGCCTCCACATCAATCAGGTAATCCCCGAAGCGCTTCACATGGCTGGTCACGTACGGGCTGAGGAAAGCCACGTCCTCCCGCGTGATCTTCCACCCCTGCCGCATCAGAGACTTCATGATCCGGGTCTGTTCGACCACGTTGTAGAAGATGACGGCATTGGAAACCAGGTCGTTGTAATTGACGGCTTTCTCCTGCTCGACGGGGTCGTTGTCGGCAATCAGCCCTTCCCCGCCGAAGAAGAAAAACTTTGCGAAGCCGTTGTAGGCCTCCACTTTATTGGTCGAGGCGGTGATCTGTTCGCGCAACTCGCGGTTGGAGATGTACTGCAGCAGGAACAAGGTGCGCACGGCGGCGCCGAGCGCCTTGAAGGCCTGGTACAGCCGGTTCTTGCGGCTGTAGTTGCCCAGCTTGCGCATCAGCGTCGAGGCCGCGATCTTGCCGGTCTTGATCGAGAGCACGACCTGCATCAGGTCCTTCCAGTGGGTCTCGATCAGATCCCAGTCGACAGTGTCCCGGAACAGCGCATCGATGTATTCGTAACGAATGTCCTCATCGGGGCGGAAGAACTTGTATTCGCGCCAGTCGCGGATGCGCGGCATCAGCTGGATGCCCAGCAGATGCGAAAGGCCGAACACCGGCAGCGACTGCCCCTGCGTGTCGGCGTGGACGGTGTCAGGCTGGATGTCTGAGGTGTTCTTCAGCAGGCCATCGATGATGTAGACCGCCTCCCAGACACCGCACGGAATGAAGTGGCTGAGCAGCGCGACGTACGTATCGGACACGTGGTGGTAGGCGATGCCGCCGTAGCCGCCATAGCGGATGTGGTACGAGGCGAGCAGATTCTGGTCGTAGAGGTCGTACTTGGTGCCGTCGGCGGCCGCGCTCTTGCCATCGCCCCAGCATTTGGGGAGCTGCAGGCCGGCGTAGCTGTTGATGATGTCCCGACAGGCCGCCGCCAGTTTGTTGGCATCCACATGCCGGCGGTTGACGAACGACAGCATGTGCGCCGAGACAGCGCCACGCAGGTGTCGGGCAGCCTGGGCCGGTCCGAGGTTGCAACCATAGGTGAAGGCGGTGAGGACGTAGCGCTCGGTCGGTTGCTCGATCTTGGCGTCCGAGCCGGACAAAGGACCGAAGTGCCGGGGCCAGCGCGTTCAGTGGGCCACATCGCACAGGATCTCGATGACGCTGCGTTCGCGCATGCGGTCTAGGACGGCGGTTTCCAGGGCACGGGCCCCGCCGCTCATCTCCTTTGCCTTGCTGCGCTTGAGTACCGGAATGCCATCCTCGCCGATGACCACTTGGCCGTTCTCCAGATAGCCCTGATCGGTCAGCTCGGCGACCTGCGTCAGGCGCGATTGCAATGCATTGACGAAGCCCACGGCCGTGGCCGGCAGCCCCACCTGCTTGCAGTAATTCTCCAACATAGGTTCGCACTGGTCCCACGGAAGCAACTGCTCGCGGTAGTCGGCGTAGGTTTCCGATCCGCGCACAGCCACGTCGCCCGATTTCAGTTCGTTGGCCAGCGATGAGAACACACAAACCTCGAACAGACGCCGGTGGATGCGCTCCTCGCCTCGTTCGGTGCGATGGACGATGGTCTTGCGCCAAAGCTGGGTGGTGAACGCCAGATCGACCGCTTCGTCCAACCAATCGATGCGGGTTCGTTCCTGGGTCAGGATCAGCTCGATCGCGTCGATCAGCGAGCGGTCCTCCGTGGTCGAGGCCAAGTCCAGCCTACGCACCATCCGCAGGATGGTGGAGCGGTGACTTTTGTAAAACAGCCACAGCAGCGGCAAGTGATTGTCGCCACTATGCGCCGCAATGGTGTTGCAGTCGGCCTGCAACGTCTGCACGCCACCATGGACGTTGACCAGGCGGCGGATTTCACGCCCCGCCTCGGTGTCGCCGCGATGATGGTCGAGGACGCGGACCACATCCGACATCGTCGCCACGATCGCTTCGGTCTTCTCGCAATAGCGCGCCCTCAGCCGCTCCAGTTCCTCTCGGCCCCGGTTGTGGATGTTCCCCATGCGTTTGATGAACATCTCCGCGAGATCGTCGCGCGTCTGGACCCGGGCCCGGTGGATCAAGCACACCAGTATGGCGTAGCGCTTGGCGGGCCGCAACTTGCGCAGCTCGGAAACATCCAATGCCCGCGCCTCGGCAGCGAAGTGCTTGCGCTTGACCTCCGGGATGCCCGCCAGGTGCAACTCGCTGCCGACCAATTCGTCCAGTTCGGCGATATGGTCGATCAACTCCTGGAAATGCTGCAGCGAAGAGCGCTTGGGCAGGCGCTCGCGTGCAGCGGGCTCTTCTGACGCCCCTGTTCGACCTGCAGGAGGCCTTCCAGGCGCTGTTTTTCGTCGATGGTCAGTCGAGCCTCGATCTGGGCGAAATAGAGTCCGTTGACCAGTGTGCGGATGTGCCGGGTCAGGCGATCCAGTGTGGAGAATGCCGGCAGCTCGACGCGATCACGCACGAGCTTTTCGATGGCTACATTGATCAGGTCCGCCGGGTTATCCATCACCGCAGCGGCTTCGTATACCGCGCGTGCAGCAATCTTAAGCCCGCCATCGCTGTAGGCCCGGACCTGCAGGAATTGACGGATCCGGCGGTAGTAGCGATAGCGCGAGGCGTTGGCAAGATTCGCTGGCTTGACCTGCACGCGCAGTTTCAGCGCGCTGCGGATATGACGCACCACCGCCGGTGGGACTTCGTCCAACACGGGGAAATACCCCACCCGTTGGAAGGTCTTGAGCAGGATCGTCAGCGTCAGGCGGTGCGCAGGCTGCCGGGTGTACTCGGCAACGAAGGCCACCTCAGTGTCGGTTGGCGTGTAGGCCGCAACCAGTTCGTGGACGACCGGGTTGCGCTTGAATTGCGGGTATGCGGTCCGTTCGATCGACGCCATCCAGCCCCTCAGGTCGTTGCAGGCCTTGGCAGCGCGGGCGCTTCCGGCAGACTGGCTTCGATGCGCTGGCGGGCGAACGGATCGGCCCCTTCAATGTAGCGCATCGCCGACTGCACGTCGCGCCAGCCGACGTACTCCATCAGCGCTTTGACGTCCCAGCCGTTGGCGTTGGCCCAGCCGGCGAAGCCGCGGCGCAGCGAGTGGCCGCTGTAGTCGTTGGGAGAGCTCACCCCGGCCTCGCGGAAGATCCGCCGTAGCAGGCGCACCAGGCTGTTGGGGTGGAGCGGGGCGGCGGCAATTCCGCCCCACTGGTTGACCGCGCGAAACAATGGCCCCGCGTGGAGGGCTGCCGCGACCCAGGCCATGGTGGCAGCCACCGGGCACCAGCGCGACAGCGCCGGGACCTTGTAGGTGGTGCCGGCGTGCTGGCGATCGCTCTTGCTGTGCGGCAGGAAGCAGGTCATGCCTTCGCCAGGCACCAGGCGCAGGTGGTTCACCTGGAGGCGGGTGAGTTCATCGCCACGGAAGCCGCGCCAGAAGCCGAGCAGCAGCAAGGCGCGATCGCGCAGGTACCGCAGTTCTGCGGCGCGATCGCCGCGAGAGTAGGCCGCAGCCGCAGCGTCTTCCAGCCATGTCGTGACCTGGCCCAACTGGGTGAGTTGCAGGGGCGTGGCGCGTTTTTCGACGCTTGGGTGAAGAGCCTGGATGCCCTTGAGCACTTGGCGCACCACTGGCGCCCGGGTCGGGTCGACAAAGCCGTGCACCTGGTGCCATTGCGCCAGTGCTGCGAGCCGGTGCCTGAGTGTGTTGAGCGCGAGTTGCCCGGCGTAGGCGGCCAAGTAGCGCGCCACCTGCTCCGCGGTGGCCGGCAGATGACCACCCCACTCGACCTCGAAGTGACGAATCGCCCCTGCATACGCGCGCTCGGTGTTGGCGCGGGTTGCCGCTTCCAGATACTGCTTGACCGAGCTCACCGCCTCGCCCCAAAACGCCGTATCGTACGGCCGCAGGGCGACTGTAGCCGAAAATTCCGGATAAGGCGGGATAATTCCATATTATCCCGCGTGAGATCACGGCCCGCAGCTGGTCCGTCTAACACGTTGAGTAGTACGTAAATACATGGTATGTAATGCGTTACGAAGTATGTAATGCGTTACGAAATACGCGGAGGGACGTATTGCAAGGTCCGGGTTGTACAAAAGCGAAGTGCAGCGTGCCCGCGATAGCCTGCGCGCAACGGGCACGCATCCGTCCGTCGACGCGGTCCGGGTGGGGCTGGGCAATACCGGTTCCAAGACCACCATCCACCGTTATCTGAGGGAGTTGGAAGAGGAGGACGGGCAAGGCGTTGGCGCGAAGATGGCCGTGAGCGACGCACTTCAAGACCTCATCGCCCGCCTCGCCGAGCGGTTGCACAGCGAGGCCGACACGGTCGTTGCGCAGGCCCAGGCGCGCTTCCAGTCCCAGCTCCAGGAGCGCACCCAAACGCTGGAGCAGGCCCGGCAAGAGGCTGACTCACTCACGACGCAGCTGCAGCGCTGCGAGACCGTACTGCAAGCCGAGCGCGAGGCGAGCGCCGCCGCCAGGGGCGAGGTGGCCAGCCGCACTACCGAGCTGGCTCAGCTGCAGGAGCGGATCGCGGGCCTCACTGCACGATTGGCGGAGCACCAAAGCCACGCCCGCTCCCTGGAGCAGAAGCACGACCACGCCCGGGAAGCACTGGAGCACTACCGCACCTCGGTCAAGGACCAGCGTAAGCAGGAACAACGCCGGCACGAGCACCAGGTACAGGAACTGCAGGTTGCCCTACGGCAGGCCAACGAGGCGCTGACCGCCAAGAACCACGACCTGATGCAGCTCAACCGGGAAAACGGCCAGTGGCTGGAACGCCATACCCGCCTGGAGCGGGAACTGGTGCAGGCACGCCAGCGGGCCGACGCCCAGCAACGCGAGCGCGACGCGCTGCGCCTAGCGGCCGCCGAGTATCAAGGCCTGCAGGCCCGTTGGACCGACGCTGTCCACGCGCTGGAAAGCGTGCGCGCCGAACTCGCTGCGGCGCGGACTGAGCTGGTCGAAGAGCGCCAGGGCCGGGAACACGCCGAGGCGGACAACTTGCGGGCGACGGTACGTCTGGGCACGCTGGAGCAGTTACTGGCGCAACTGCGGCTAGAGCACCCCGTTGGAGAACCCGAAAACGCCATCGCAGCCGGTGCAATGCCGGCAGGCAGATGATCAGCCGTTTGGCGAAAGGTCGGGAATCCCCCCGCGTCAATGCTTCGTCGTCCCAAACATGCCTTCGGTGAGGCGATGCGAATCGGAGTGTTCCGCGCCAAACTTACTTCTGCACCCTTATATGGGCGGCAAGCTGCCTACCGACATGCACTTTCATCAGTTGAGGCATGCCAGACATGGGTACAACTGAGATAGGAGTGGATTCACTCGCGAAGTGATAAGTGATAATTTCCAGATTTTTGGCTAAATTTACCTTTTTGTACGAATTCATGCCGACACTCCTGTTCATATTAATTCAAAAATTGAGGTGCTGGTAATGCGTGTGGCTAAAAATAATGTGAAACCCGTTGTGTCACTGCTAGAGAATCAGCCCAGCAAGAGTGCCCCCACTTCGGCCCAAACGATAGGTGGAGCGAATAGCTCAAATGAAATCCTCTCAGGACTCCTATCTTTTCCAAAGAATGCAAATCGCACATCATCCAACAGGAACAATCCGCGAGGATTGGCAGGTATTGCAAAGACTGCCATGAAATATATTGCCGGAGCTGCCGGTACTGCTTATGTCTACGACAACACCGCCAATCGATTCTTTCTTTCGACAACGTCACTGCATGATAGTAAGCAAGGATTTACCAGTGACGTTCGCCTGCAGGAAGCGGAGAAAAAGGCAGAGGCTAATTATGCCGAATATCATGCGCATGGATGCCCTGAAAACGTTAAGGTGGCGCGCACTTCATTATGGCCAAAGCTTGTTGGAGAAAATTCTTTCGTCACCATGTTAGATTTTCGCTCAGCTACCAAGGTTCACATGAAAGAATTGATCAATACCAAGGAAGCCCGTGATTCTATTGCGCTGAATATATCATGCATTCTTGGCGAGCGCATAAAGCCCGCCCTGCTCACCAAGTATGGAGTCGTTCAAGCTCCCGTTGATTTCGATATAACCAAGGAGGGTGATTTTGAAGTTAAAAACAAATATTCGCTTTCAGGCGTTCCAAACCACGACAGTGGCTCCTACGGTTATGCATCACGATCTATTTCTAACCCTTTTATTGAGAAGGGCGAAAAACATCACGCCCAATCAATCACCAGTGACCGGGCGTTGACACCCAAAGCATGCATCGTTGGATTGCAGCCACTGCTGGAAAATTCCGAATCACTTACTTCGGAAGCCCAGTTCCGGGCCGGCCAGGCACTGCTGATTCTTAGACCAGTGTACTGCAGTCCGAGAACCTGGGGTGACGCTCACAAGGTGCTGATGCCCTTTCTTGAGGGAAGGGGCTTGGCTTCCTCCCATGAAAATAAGCGTCTTGGTGAAACTAGGCCATTTAATCGCAATGACATGGAAAAAGGAGTTGCCCGGCGTAATACGAGCGTCGCTGGGCCGCTTCTGCATGAGCTTAACATGGTGATGCATAAATCGATTTATAAAAAAGACGAAGACTCGATGAACGACCTTAGGTCTAAAAAATTAGGAGAGATGAAGTA
Source organism: Xanthomonas fragariae (assembly GCF_900183975.1). Lineage (NCBI taxonomy): Bacteria > Pseudomonadati > Pseudomonadota > Gammaproteobacteria > Lysobacterales > Lysobacteraceae > Xanthomonas > Xanthomonas fragariae. Next base: position 2,522,520 of record NZ_LT853882.1, on the reverse strand, counting down.
TATACCAATTTGTCATTTTAAAATGAATGATGATTGCTCCGGTTTCGAGGATTCTTCCGGCTTGGCTGATTCGTTTACCGGATACAACGTGTCGGCGTATATCAATCATGCGCGCCTATTAAGTGGCGAAGATAGGCTTTCCAAGAAAGATGTTGTTGCCATAGTTGGATGCCTGAACGCTGTTTACGACAACGCCAGTAGCGAGCGTCATACACTCAGAGAAATTGCGCATGGGTGTTTTGTCGGAGCTGGCTACACAGTGGAGGACGCTGAAGCTTTTTACAAAGACATATGCAAGAATTCCGCACGGGAGTTTTATGGCGGAGAAGCGCTTAGAGCGGCCAAAAGTAACTAAGGAACCTCTAAGAACGATCTGATCAAGGATGCGCTGCGAAAAAAGTGGTGAGCGCACCGACGCGTCGTGCGCTGGTGCGCGAGTGGATGGGGCGTGGCTCCAGTGAGCGTCGCGCGTTGGCCGCGATCGGCATGAGCGCCAGTGAGTTGCACTACTGCCCGCGCGAAGATCGCAACATCGAATTGCGTGAGCGCATCTGTGCGTTGGCGCATCGTCATCGCCGCTATGGCGTGGGGATGATCTATCTCAAACTGCGACAGGAAGGCCGCATCGTGAACTACAAGCGTGTGGAGCGGCTGTACTGCGAAAAGCAGTTGCAGGTCCGGCGCCGCAAGCGCAAGAAAGTGCCAGTGGGCGAGCGTCAGCCGCTGCTGCGGCCATTGCGAGCCAACCAGGTGTGGTCGATGGACTTCGTGTTCGACCGCACTGCCGAAGGCAGGGCGATCAAGTGTCTGGTGATCGTGGACGACGCCACGCACGAAGCGGTCGCCATCGAGGTGGAGCCGTAAGCTTCTCCGTCAAGCAGACACATCAAAAGTAGACCTTCTGGCGTGTTGGTTGCGGTACTCGGTGGGCGTTAGGCCGCCGAGCGCGTCATGGGGTCGCTCTTCGTTGTAATCGATCATCCACCAATGGGTGGCTTCGCGGATATCGTCGAGGCGGGTGAAAAGGTGCTGGTCGAGCACTTCTTCCCGGAAGGTACGGTTGAAGCGTTCGATGAAGGCGTTCTGGTTCGGTTTGCCGGGTTGGATGTAGTTGATCGCCACGCCATTGACCTCCAGCCAGCTGGTAAATGCGTCGCCCAGGAACTCGGGCCCGTTGTCGGAACGCACGACCTGCGGCAGGCCATGATCGTGCTTGATCTGCTCAAACACGCGCACCAGACGATGCGAGTTGATCGAGGTATCCACCTCGATGTGGAGCACCTCGCGGTTGAAGTCGTCGACCACGTTGAAGGTGCGGAAGCGTCGGCCGCACGTCAAAGCGTCGCTCATGAAGTCGACCGACCAGACGGTATTAGGCAACCTTGGGACATACAGCGCGACACGCTCGCGCTTGGGAAGCCGCCGCTTCGCAGCGCGGCGCAGGTTGAGCCGCATGGCCTTGTACACGCGATAGATTCTCTTCGGGTTCCAGTCAGGACGCGTCCTACGCAGCACGTGGCTGCATTTCCAGAAGCCGCGACTGGGCCGATCTTCGACGACACGTGCGATCGCCGCGATCAACTCGGCATCGCGTACTGTCCAGTCGAGCGGTGGCGCATACCACGCCGCACGTGCAAGCCCGACGCATGCACAGGACCGACGCAGCGGCCGCGCGTGCACCTCGATCAGGTACCGCACGGCCTCGCGCTTGCGCGCCGGCCCTAGAGTTTTTTTGCGATGAGGTCCTTCATGGCCGCGTTGTCGAGCGCCAACTCGACGTACATCCGCTTGAGCTTGGCGTTCTCGGACTCAAGCTCCTTGACCCGCCGCAGCTCCGAAGCCTCCAGGCCTCCGTACTTGCTCTTCCACTGGTAGTACGTCGCTGTGCTGATACCGACCTGGCGACAGATGTCCTTGACGGGCACGCCGGCGTCGGCCTGCTTGAGCGTCGTGACGATCTGCGTCTCTGTGAACTTTGATCTGCGCATAGAACCTCCTGGCTGAGGAAACGATGCCAGAAAGATCTACTTAGTCGTCCCTGAAAAATCCCCTTCAAGCGCCAAGTGCCGTCGGTGACAGCTGCACGGCACTCAAGGATGACCATCCCATCGCCCGCATCCAGGCACGCAAAAACGCGATCCAGCGCAGCAGCCAACGCAGGTTGTAGCCGGCGGCGCAGCCGAGCACGTGCAGCGCATCGCCTTGGGCACCTTTCAGCCTGCAGCGACGCAACCGGCAGTCGTCTTTCAGATGTCCGATCACCGGCTCCACTGCCTGCCGTCGCTTGATCCAGCGCCATTGCCGTCGCGTCAGCGTCTTGGCCTTGCCGCGATGCAGGGACCTGCACGCCATCGACTTCGCGCCCGCGATCGCCCAGGTCCACGATCGCCACCGTCGGTTCTACGCTCACATCCTGCAGCAACCCGCGTGTCTGCTCCAGCTGCTCGGCCAAGGTATCGCCGTCGTACGGGTTGCCCGGGAAGCTGCGCGCACCCACGACCAATCCCTTGCAGGCGGTGACTGCAATGCCGACCTTGACGCCGAATTCGTACGCTTGACGCGCCTTGCCCTTGCCGATGCATTCCACTTCCGGGGCATGCAATGCGTAGAGTTTTTGTTTGTCCTTCGGACGCTGCGTGTACAGCCGTTGCGCACGTTCCAGCCAGATAGCGATGCGCTCGCGCACGCCGGTGTTTACCTGATCGAGTTTGCGTTGGATGTCGCGCAACACCCGCCCCAATACCGTGCGTTGACGTCGCAGGACGCGCTGCATCCGCTTGAACTGGCGCGCATGCGCATACCGACCTGCCTTGCGGCTCAGGGCCGGGCCTTGCCGCGCGTAGCTCTGCCGCAATCCGATGCCGTGCCGCTTGGCCAGTAACACCAGCTTCTTGCGTGCCACCTCCAGCAAACGGCTGTCGGTCGGATAGGCGATCGCCTTTTCCTGCACCGTGGTGTCCACGATCACCCGCGACAACTCGCGTGCGTCCACCGCCTGCATCGCATGCGCGGCGTTGATGGTGTGCGCCAGCAGCTCTTCCATCCCGGCCTCACCCAGGCGCTACCGCCAGCGCGTCAGCGAGCTGGCATCGCACGGCAAACGCGTCTGGAACACGACCTCACCGGTGAAGAACTGCCAGTACGGATTCTCCAGCCAGCGCTCGCACACCGCTTCATCGGACAGGTCGTAGGCGTGTTTGAGGTAGAGCAAACCGGCAATCAGTCGCACCGGCAATGCCGGCCGACCGCCACCGGCCTGGGTGGCCGGCAAGCGCGATGAAAGTGCTTGCTCCAACGCCGTCCACGGCATCCGTTGGCTCAGCCGCGCCAGCGGATGACGCAGATCGATCTGGTTCTCCAGCCGCGAACGAAACAACTCATCGGCAGGCATGTGCTCGGCAGCAGGACGGCGTGTACGCATGGGCGGAAACTGCCAGAAACCAGCCTTCAGCGTAGCGAACACTGGTAGTTCTGGCACGCCGGTGCAGACATCAAGGCCTTGCGGTCGTTGGGTGGTTGGGGTTTTTCAGGTGCGACTACTTATGCGGTGTCTGTCAGGCTGGGGAGCTTACGGAGCGTGCGATTTTCGGCCATGGCGTGACGCGTGTGCTGGATCGGCTGGCCATCAGCCGCGGCTTGCCGCAGGTGATCCGCACCGATAAAGGCAAAAGGAGTTTTGCGGCAAGGCGATGGTGGCCTGGGCGCATGCACGTGGCGTGCAGTTACGGCTGATCCAGCCCGGCAAGCCGAATCAGAACGCCTACGTTGAATCGTTCAATGGCCGGTTACGCGACGAATGCCTCAACGAACACTGGTTTCCGACACTGCTGCATGCGCGCACCGAGATCGAACGCTGGCGACGCGAATACAACGAGGACCGACCCAAGAAAGCAATTGGCGGCATGACGCCATCCGCGTATGCCCAACAGCTGGCCAACACCGATATCATCAACCCCGGACTCTAAACCCGGCCGCTACTCAGGACGGGGGGACGTCGCAGCGAGAGCGCTTTGCAATCTGGCCTAGTCGCGACAATCGCCAATTGTAGCCGGCGGCGCAGCCAGGACATGAATGAGCCGGCAGCTACGCAGACGACAATCGTCTTTCCGATGGCCGATCACGAGAGCAGGCAGGGATTCGTGAAAAATTCTTTACTGACAGCGAGTTAGCTCACTTTTAGCTGTTTTTTACACGAACCCCTGCCGACCCTCAACGAGGCCTTGACCGCCAAGAACCACGACCTGATGCAGCTCAACCGGGAGAACGGCCAGTGGCTGGAACGCCAGACCCGCCTGGAGTGTGAACTGGTGCAGGCACGCCAGCGGGCGGATGCCCAGCAACACGAGCACGACGCGCTGCGCCTGACGGCCGCCGAGCACCAAGCCCTGCAGGCACGCTGGACCCAAGATGCCCACGCGCTGGAAGGCGTGCGCGCCGAACTGGCTGCGGCACGGACCGAGCTGGTCGAAGAGCGCCAGCGCCGGGAACACGCCGAGGCGGACACCTCACGGGCCACGGTACGTCTGAGCACGCTGGAACAGCTCTTGGAGCAGCTGCGGCAAGTGCGCCCGGTTGGCGAACAAGTAACGTCTGGGAAGGACGAAACCTCCCCAGACGCAAATAGTCAGTTGCTTTGAGGAAAGCTAATGCCGGGCGAAGCGCCACCAAAGGTGGTGCAACTACCACGCGTCAGGTTGTTCTGCTCGAATGTCTTGCCGGCATTGCCCAGGCAAGTCGGGGCATTTGTCGTACCATCGTTTACGGCTACGTTTACCGTGACGTGCGAGCCGCGATTAAACGACACCGTCTGAGTTCTGGCGCCGTTGCCGAAGATGTTGAATTCGGTCAGGCGCCAGATCTTATTGATATCCACCGTAGAGGCGCGCTGACTCACGCTGTAGGCCCTTCCGTTCACCGAGAACGACACGGTATCCACGCCCCCCGAGGTCGCAGAACCTGTCAGCTTGACACCAGCGATGCCCGAAACTGGCACCAGAGGTACTCGCACCGCTTCGCTGTTAATCACGCAAGCGTTGCCTGCGTAAGCATCCCAGCCGGACGGGCAACCCGCCGCCTCGTATTCCGAGGTACTGTTCGCATATACCCAGCTTTCAATGAAGATGACCGGGTCAAAGCCATTACTTGAGTCTTCGTCGGCGTCGCTGGAGTAGACGTACTGTTGCCAGGTCTTGCATGAAGAAAAACCGAACTGCGCGCAAGCGGCGGGGTTGCTGTCGTTGTCGGTATTGATTTGCAGCGAGTATTGAACTACCCCAGTGGTCACGCCGCTTACGCTCGGGAACGAGCCGACGGCTGAATGGGTGAGCATGCCCGTGCGTGCAGCGTAGTCATAGCCATTGCCGGTGATGAGCACGCGGTTGTCGGTGTCGGTACGAACGTTGCCGCTGGTAAGGTGCTGTGGCTTCATGACCAACTTCGGCGGTGCGCCACAGCGTACCGCCTGCCACCCCATGTCCGGAAACGTCGAGCTAAAGCAGCCCTCCATAACCGGAGCCTCGTGCTTGAGCGTAGTTTCCCATGCAGACATAGCCTCGGCACGGCCAGTATTGTTTATTGCAGCGACCTGCGCCGCTGCACCCGCGCTAAAGATGCTTCCAACGATGCATGTGCCAAGCATGCATTTCGATTTAAATTTTCTCACGTTATTTCTTCTGGCTTGATAGTTAAATCACTGTAAATTTTTAGTAATTTTTGCGACGCACCGAACCGGAAGTAATAGCCGTATTGGAGAAGTGTTGCTTCTAGGCCAACGTATTACTTCGTCCTCGATCACATTCATAAGATGGCGCGAGACCAGTGCTAAACCGCCAAGCGGGCAGGTCGCGGTCCAGCATGCACGCGGGCCAGCTCGGTCAGGCGTGGCAGCGCGGGCGCTGGAGCTGGGGGCATCGAACCAGACGGCATGCGGAGTGCCGGAAGCCGGGGGCGGTTCACCGGCTTACATCCCCTGAAAGTGAGCTAACTCGCTGTCAGTAAAGGTCTTTTACACGAATCCCTGCCGACCCTTAATCCTGCCGGGCACGATGGCGCTAACCGCCGGCCAGGCGGCTGGCGCCATCGTCCGGATCAAGGCGCCTCGAATGCCCCCAGGTCCGGTGCACGTCCGTTGAAGGCCTCACCGGTATCGGCGCCGGCGTCGATCAACGCGCTGCCCGGGGCCAGGGTGGCGAAGGTGATGATGGGTAGGTCGCCGTTGGCCTGGCGCGGACGCATGAGCTGGCGCTCGTCCAGGCTGACGAAATCGCCTGCACTGACGACAAGGGGAAGATTGAACGAATTGCGGCCGATATCGTTCTCGCTCGCAGACCCCAGGTTGATCATTTCGATGCGCGTTCCGAATCCCAGGTTATTGGCCAGATGGTGGTCGTATCCAGGCACGTCGGTGAGGTTGTCGCTCAAGGTGGATTGCATGTCGTAGTTGGCGCGGCCGTTCTTGATCGATGTGTTGCTGATCCACTCCTGCCCACCGATGTGGTGATTGGCGTAGAGGCCGTTGGATCGATTGCCCACTGCCAGATTGAACCGCACGATATGGCGCGGCACCGGCTTGGGATAATCGCTTCCGTTGCGGCCGTAGCCGCCTGCCTTGAAGCCTGCGCCATTGCCCAGCGGGGTGAATGCGCTGTCGTACCCGTTGTAGAACGACCAGTTGCGTTGCAGGGTGACTGCGGCAGCGGCATTGATCAGGTCGAAGCCATCGTCGCTGTTGAACCATGCGCGGCTGCCTTCGATGAGGTTTCCGGTGCTTCCCGCAAGCGTCGGGTGCACGCCGAAACCGTCGATATTTCCATCGGAGAAGGCATTTAGTCCACGGTTGTTATAGGCATCGACGTTGTGTACCCGGTTGTCGCTGCCCGAAACCAGGTACCAGCCGATCGCCTGGCCGTCGTGGATCGCCAGATTCTCGAACAGGTTGCCGTTGCCGCGGTCAACGCGGAATGCTTCGGACTGGGTCAGGCGGTCTGCAATGGTGATCCGCACACCCACCACCTCGAATCCGCGAAAGACGCAGTTGTTGCTGGCCACCCGGAATGCGGCCACGCGCAGGCCGGTGGGCGTCACCGCAGAGAAGTCGAACACCGGCCGCTCGTTGGCGACGTTGACATAGGCGATGCCGGGCTTGGTGATCTCGTTGACCACGGCGTAGGGCTGCCGCACCACGCTGATGTTGGCGCTGCTCAGGCGATAGGTGCCGCCGCGCAGGTAAACGGTATCGCCACTGGACGCGGCGGCCTGCGCAGCCATCACGCTGGCAAAGGGGGCGGCGCGGGTGCCGGGATTGCCGTCGTTGCCGGTGGGTGCGACGTACCAGTCGGCGGCCACGGCCGTGCACGGCGGCACGCAGGCGGCAACGGCGATCGCCACGATGGTGCAAAGAGAGAGGTTCATCGGATGTCCCTGGTGTACTGCATGAAAGTGGCTGCTTGCCGCCCTTGACCCGGCGTGGCGCAAGCCGCGAGTCGCGCAGCCTGCGGGAACCGGTTTGCGCTCGCCAGTGGTCGTGCTCGGTTCTGCTACGGCGGTTGACGTTTCGATGTGCCGCAACGCAGAAGTGTGCAAACGGGACATAGGTAGTCGTCCCTGAAAAATCCCCTTCAAGCGCCAAGTGCCGTCGGTGACAGCGGCACGGCGCTCAAGGATGACCATCCCATCGCCCGCATCCAGGCACGCAAAAACGCGATCCAGCGCAGCAGCCAGCGCAGGTTGTAGCCGGCGGCGCAGCCGAGCACGTGCAGCGCATCGCCTTGTGCACCTTTCAGCCTGCAGCGACGCAAATCGCCACCGTCGGTTCTACGCTCACATCCTGCAGCAACCCGCGTGTCTGCTCCAGCTGCTCGGCCAAGGTATCGCCGTCGTACGGGTTGCCCGGGAAGCTGCGCGCACCCACGACCAATCCCTTGCAGGCGGTGACCGCAATGCCGACCTTGACGCCGAATTCGTACGCTTGACGCGCCTTGCCCTTGCCAATGCATTCCACTTCCGAGGCATGCAATGCGTACAGTTTTTGTTTGTCCTTCGGACGCTGCGTGTACAGCCGTTGCGCACGTTCCAGCCAGACAGCGATGCGCTCGCGCACGCCGGTGTTTACCTGATCGAGTTTGCGTTGGATGTCGCGCATGAGCCGTCCCAGCACTGTGCGTTGACGTCGCAAGATGCGCCGCATCCGCTTGAACTGGCGCGCATGCGCATACCGACCTGCCTTGCGGCTCAGGGCCGGGCCTTGCCGCGCGTAGCTCTGCCGCAATCCGATGCCGTGCCGCTTGGCCACTAAAACCAGCTTCTTGCGTGCCACCTCCAGCAAACGGCTGTCGGTCGGATAGGCGATCGCCTTCTCTTGCACCGTGGTGTCCACGATCACCCGCGACAACTCGCGTGCGTCCACCGCCTGCATGGCATGTGCGGCGTTGATGGTGTGCGCCAGCAGCTCTTCCATCCCGGCCTCACCCAGGCGCTGCCGCCAGCGCGTCAGCGAGCTGGCATCGCACGGCAAGCGCGTCTGGAACACGACCTCACCGGTGAAGAACTGCCAGTACGGATTCTCCAGCCAGCGCTCGCACACCGCTTCATCGGACAGGTCGTAGGCGTGTTTGAGGTAGAGCAAACCGGCAATGCCGGCCGACCGCCACCGGCCTGGGTGGCCGGCAAGCGCGATGAAAGTGCTTGCTCCAACGCCGTCCACGGCATCCGTTGGCTCAGCCGCGCCAGCGGATGACGCAGATCGATCTGGTTCTCCAGCCGCGAACGAAACAACTCGTCGGCGGGTCTGTCTTCGGCAGCAGGACGGCGTGTACGCATGGGCGGAAATTGCAAGAAACCAGCCTTCAGCGTAGCGAACACTGGTAGTTTTGGCACGCCGGTGCAGACATCAAGGCCTTGCGGTCGTTGGGTGGTTGGGGTTTTTCAGGGGCGACTAGGTATCTGGATCAATGCGGGCGCTCCCGCTGCCCGCACTGCGGCGCGACGTTCCACGGCCGCCCTGTGTCCGGCATCGCATCGCCGCGCGCCATGCGATAGAGAACTGCCGTGGACCGTCGTACCTTCCTCACCCTGTCGGGCATCGGTGCTGCTGGCTTGACGTTGCCGAACACCCGCCTGATCGCCGCCGAACAGTTGCTCACGCCCAACGATGCCGTACGCAGCCGGCGCTTGTCCGATACCGCGCTGAGCACCGCCAAGGCAGTCGGCGCCAGTTATTGCGATGTGCGCTTAGGCCACTATCTGCGCCAGTTCGTGATCACCAGCGAGGGGCAGGTGGAGAACGTGGTCAACGCCGAATCCAGTGGGGTGCGCGTGCTGGCCGATGGCGCCTGGGGTTTGCGGCCACCAACACGCTGACCAGCGATGGCGTAACCACCGCCAGGCGGGGCGGTGGCGATCGCCAAGGCCAACGCGCGGCCGGTCATCGCAAGCTGGTGCCCTGGCTGGCACGACGCGAGGTTGGCCAAATTGTCCTGGAGGCATCGGGCGGCTCCAGGGCCTGCGCGTCTTCAGCCCAGTGCCGCTGCAATAGCACTGGCGGTGTAGCTTTTCTGCCCAAAATATCCGCTAACGCACTGATGTGATAGATGAAATGCGAACGTATGAGCTATTTTTACACGTATGTCGGCTGAACCCCAATCTGGATCGCGTGCAGTCATCCGACGGCTTGTCCAGCGGCGTACAAGGAATCCTGCCGGTGGACGACACTGCATTTCCGGGCGAGTTCGTCGACAGTTATGAGCTTGGCGCCAAGACCACCTGGCTCGGCTGCAATCTACTGTTAAACACGACACTGTTCTACCAGGATTTCAGCGATTTTCAGCTCAACAATTTCCTCGGCACAAGTTTTGTGGTGCGCGCTATTCCTACCGTGGTGTCGCGCGGAATCGATACGGAAATTCTGTGGCAGGGCGCAGTGCCGTGCCTGATGTTGCAGGGCGGGCTCAGCTATACGGACACCGCGTATGGCGATGGCCCATTACCGGATGCGGATCTGACGCGACTTCCCGGCAGCCGTTTGAGCTTTGCGCCGCGCTGGTCGGCCAATCTGTCGCTGACCTACGAACATGCGCTTGGCAACCAACTGACCGGTCGTTTCAACCTCGGCGCCAAATACTCCTCCGACTACAACGCAGGCACCGATCTGGATCCGCAGAAGTCGCAACCGGGCTACACCTTGCTCAATGCGCGGTTAGGCATCGGCGCCGATGACAAGCGCTAGCTGCTGGAAGCGTGGGCGGAAAATCTGAGCAACGCAACCTACCGGCAGATCGTCATCGATACGCCGCTGCAGGCCGGTTCGTGGAATGCGTTTCTGGGTGCACCGCGCACCTATGGCGTGACCTTACAATTGCGCTATTGAGGTGTTTGCCCTGGACTGCGGAGCTGCATGTTCGACACGCGGCTGTGCGGGCCCAACGCAACTTGCGCTAAGAGTGGCTAACAAAACGGCTGCGCAGCCGCCAGGCGGGCGCGGGCCGCGCTCGGAATAGGCATGTACCCATCGTATACTGCGGTTCCTCCGCGCCGTCCGCACCCACTTGTCCACTGCTCGCTACGTTTTGTTAGCCACTCGTAAGCCCGCAGCCGACGAGGGCGCGACAGCGGCGGGCAGATCGGCTACAAACAAAGTCCCATTGCTGACCCGCGTGCCGATGCGTTCGCTTTCTGCTCCCGCCTCTTTTTTCTCGACACTGCATAACATTGCGCGGCGTGACTTTACGCAGCGCCTGACGGTTCCGCAAATGCAGGTGCTGCGCTGATGTGGGAAGCACTCAGCACCGTTCGTGATCTCGGGCGTTTGCAGGAAATCGCCTCGGTCCTGATGCGTTACGGCTTTGGCGACGTAGTGCGCCGCATCGGGCTTGCCGATGTGCTCGAACGCGCCGGCAGGCTGTTGCATTGGCATAACGCCGAGGGCCGCCTGCCCATGTCCGCCGCAATGCGCGTGCGACGTGCCTTGGAAGAACTCGGACCGACCTTCGTCAAATTCGGGCAGGTGCTGGCCACACGCGTGGATCTGTTGGCACCGGAATGGATCGAAGAGTTGAGCGAGCTGCAGAACGCGGCGCCGGCGCTGCCGTTCGAGCAAATCCGTCCGCAACTTGTCGCAGCGCTGGGCATGGAGCCGGAAAGCGTGTTCGCACGCCTGGACGAGCAACCGCTGGCGGCCGCATCGCTGGCACAGACGCACCGCGCCTGGCTGGCCGATGGCACACCGGTGGTGTTGAAGATCCGTCGCCCCGGCATCGGCGACACCATCGATGCGGACCTGCGCCTGCTCGCGCGGCTCGCCGAAATCGTCGAAACCCGCGCGCCCGATTTGAAGCGGTATCGCCCTGCCGAAGTGGTGCAGCAATTCACCATCTCGCTGCGGCGCGAACTGGACTTCGCTGCCGAATGCCGCAATGCCGAACGCATCGCAGCCAACTTTGCGCATGATCCGCAGGTCGTGGTGCCGGCCGTGTATTGGGAGTGGACGTGCGAATCGCTCAACGTGCAGGAGTTCATCGACGGCATTCCGGGGCGTGATCTGATCGCTGTCGATGCGGCCGGCCTGGACCGCAAGGCGCTTGCGCGCAGCGGTGCCGGCATCGTGCTGAAGATGGTGCTGCAGGACGGTTGCTTCCATGCCGATCCGCATCCGGGCAACATTTTCTATCTGCGCGACGGCCGCATCGCCGTCATCGATTTCGGCATGGTCGGGCGCGTCTCCGAGCAGCGCCGGTTCCAGGTCGCGCAACTGCTGCACGGCATGGTGAGCTACGACGCCGAAGCGGTGATCGACGTATTGCTGGAATGGGCCGGAACCAGCCTGGATATCGACGAATCGCGCTTGCAGCAGGACATCGGCGCGTTCGTCGATGAATATCGCGGCGTTCCGCTAAAGGAATTGCGCATCGGCGCAATGCTTGGCGATGTCACCTCCATCCTGCGCGATCATGGGCTGACGCTGCCGTCGGATCTGGCGCTGATGATCAAGGCCTTTCTCACGCTCGAAGGCATGGGGCGTCAGCTCGATCCAGATTTCGACATGGCTACCGAGGCGCGCCCGTATCTCGAACGCGTGGTGCTGCAGCGCTATGCACCACGCGCGATGTTGCGACGTAGCCGTCGCACCGTGACCGGCGCGATCGATCTAATTGGCGATCTGCCGCGTGACCTGAAGCGTCTGCTGCAGGCCGCCCGTCGCGGCAAACTGCAACTACACGTGGAAACACGCGCGTTGCGTGAGTTCGGCGAGCAGGTCGACCGTGCTGCCAATCGGCTCACGATGGGCATCGTCACCGCCGCACTGGTGATCGGCTCGTCTATCGTCATGAACAGTGTCGGCGGCAGCGCCAGCCGCTGGCTACTCGCATTGGGTGTGAGCGGCTTCATCGGCGCGGCGCTCTGCGGTATCTGGATTTTGTTCTCGATCTGGCGCAGTCGGCGTTAGAGCGCTGCCAGGCTCCTGACACCCTCCGCGGCGCTGCGGGCACGCAGCCACGCAGGTATTGCGCGGGCGGAAATTAGTAGTAATACTACTAACTATGGACCTGACCGAAACCCAGCAAGCTATCCTGGCCTTGATCGCCAAGCACATCGATGCAGACGGCGTTCCGCCTTCCCAGACTGAGATCGCGCGTGCATTTGGCTTCAAGGGCGTGCGCGCGGCACAGTACCATTTGGAGGCACTGGAGCAGGCCGGCGCAATTCGTCGTGTGCCTGGCCAAGCCCGCGGCATCCGTCTAGCCGGGCAGGGCGCGCAGTCGCGCACGCCGCCAGTGGGCGAGCCCTTCCGCGACAACGTCCTGCGTCTGCCGGTGCTGGGCCGCGTCGCGGCGGGTTTGCCGATCGGCGCCGATATCGGTTTGGATGACTTCGTGGTGCTGGATCGAGTGTTCTTCTCGCCGTCGCCGGACTATCTGCTCAAGGTGCAGGGCGATTCGATGCGCGACGAAGGCATCTTCAATGGCGACCTGATCGGTGTGCATCGCACCCGCGATGCGCGCTCGGGGCAGATCGTGGTGGCGCGGATCGATGAAGAGATCACGGTCAAATTGCTGAAGATCGGCAAGGATCGCATCCGGCTGCTGCCGCGCAATCCAGATTACGCACCGATCGAAGTGCTGCCGGATCAGGATTTCGCGATCGAGGGCCTGTATTGTGGGCTGTTGAGGCCAAATCGCTGAGCACTGTGCCGATGGCTGTGCTGGCTTTTTCCCGAGCCGGTACTGCAGGATTCCCCGCTGCCACCGCAGTTATCGCATCCCTAATCTAAGTGTGTCGCCTCCAGTCTCAGCTTGTGTGATACACCGCCGCTACATTAGCCCCATACCGAAATCACTGACAAGGATCACCCAGATGGATGAGAACAAGAAGCGCGCCCTTTCTGCTGCACTGAGCCAGATCGAAAAACAATTCGGCAAGGGCTCGGTGATGCGCATGGGCGACCGCGTGATCGAGGCGGTCGAAGTTATTCCGACCGGCTCGCTGATGCTGGACATCGCACTGGGGATCGGTGGTCTGCCGAAGGGCCGCGTGGTTGAAATCTACGGCCCGGAATCCTCGGGCAAAACCACCCTTACCCTGCAGGCGATTGCTGAGTGCCAGAAAAAGGGCGGCACTGCGGCCTTCATCGACGCCGAGCACGCACTGGACCCGATCTATGCAGCCAAGCTGGGCGTCAATGTTGACGACCTGCTGCTGTCGCAGCCGGATACCGGTGAGCAGGCGCTGGAAATCGCCGACATGCTGGTGCGTTCCAGCTCGGTGGACATTGTGGTGATCGACTCGGTTGCCGCACTGACCCCGAAGGCAGAAATCGAAGGCGAAATGGGCGACCAGCTGCCAGGTCTGCAGGCTCGTCTGATGAGCCAGGCGCTGCGTAAGCTGACCGGCAACATCAAGCGTTCCAACACCCTGGTGGTCTTCATCAACCAATTGCGTATGAAGATCGGCGTCATGATGCCGGGCCAGAGCCCGGAAGTGACCACCGGCGGCAACGCGCTGAAGTTCTACGCCTCGGTGCGTCTGGATATCCGTCGTATCGGCGCGATCAAGAAGGGCGACGAGATCATCGGCAACCAGACCAAGATCAAGGTGGTCAAGAACAAGCTGGCGCCGCCGTTCAAGCAGGTCGTGACCGAAATCCTATACGGCGAGGGCATCAGCCGCGAAGGCGAGTTGATCGACATGGGCGTGGAAGCCAAATTGGTCGATAAGGCCGGCGCCTGGTACAGCTATGGCGAGGAGCGCATCGGGCAAGGTAAGGACAATGCCCGTACTTACCTGCGCGATAACCCGCAGGTTGCCGTCCGGCTGGAAGCCGAGCTGCGCGAGAAGTTCCAGCCTGCCGAAGCGCCGCGCGAAGCAGACGATGCCGAGAAAGAATAAGTTTCGCCGGAACGACCCCGCGCTGGTAACCAGGGACCAGTGTCGGTGATGCACGGAAACCGTCATGTACACGTGGTACTTGGCGGTTCAAAGCACCGTCTGCACCTGGCTGCTGGCTACGTAACGGTGGTATGCGGCAATTGTGATCACGCTGCAAGTTTTTCTATCACGGGGACGGCGGAGTCAGTGCCGTTTCTCTTCGCGGTAGATCTATCGAAGGCCAGGAGGGCAGGTGCCACGGACGGCGCATTGATTTAGCAATTGATTTTGGCGGTTCAGGACACCTCATGATGGACGAGCAAGAGCCCGCGCTACAGCGGGGACGTGCTTTAAAGGAACAGACACCGGTCCAGCGCGCACTTGGTCTGCTGGTGCGTCGCGAGCATTCGCGCAAGGAATTGAATCGGAAGCTGATGGCACGGGGGATCGAGCCGGAAGCTGCGCAAGCCGCCGTCGATCGCCTTACAGGCGAAGGCTGGCAGGATGACACCAGGTTTGCGGCCGCGGTAGTGCGTAATCGTGCGGGCTCGGGCTATGGCCCCCTGCATATTCGTGCTGAACTCGGAACCCATGGCCTGGATAGCAATGCCATCAGTGCTGCTATGTCCACCTTTGAAGGCGATTGGACAGAGAACGCACGCGATCTGATCCGTCGTCGGTTCGGTGAGGAGGGGCCTGTTGATCTGCCGCAGCGGCGCAAGGCCGCCGATTTGCTGGCCCGGCGTGGTTTTGATGGCAACAGCATTCGCAGTGCCACGCGCTTCGACCTTGACGACTGAGGACTGAGGGCGTCAGGGCTGCTACTCTTGGCGGTTTAAGGTTGTTCCGCTCATCTGCGCCCACATCTCGTTGGGTGACTGGGACTGCCGCCCGCCTAATGCCAGCCCATGAACGCACCTGCCAAATTCAGCACTTCCCAGATCCGTATTGACTTCCTTGCGTTCTTCGAGGGGAAGGGCCATACCATCGTGCCATCCGCGCCGCTGGTGCCGGGCAACGACCCGACCTTGCTGTTCACCAATTCCGGCATGGTCCAGTTCAAAGATATCTTTCTTGGCGCGGAAAAGCGCAGCTACGTGCGCGCCGCGGACGTGCAACGCTGCCTGCGTGCGGGCGGCAAGCACAACGATCTGGATTCGGTGGGCTATACCGCACGTCACCACACCTTCTTTGAAATGCTGGGCAATTGGTCGTTTGGCGACTATTTCAAGAAAGACGCCATCGCATGGGCGTGGGAGCTGCTGACCCAGGTCTGGAAGCTCCCGGCCGACCGCCTGCTGGTCACGGTCTATCACACCGACGAAGAAGCCTTCGAACTGTGGCGCGACATGATCGGAATTCCGGTAAGTCGCATCGTACGCATCGGCGACAACAAGGGCGCGCCGTACGCATCGGACAATTTCTGGCAAATGGCCGACACCGGCCCGTGCGGCCCGTGCACCGAGATCTTCTTCGATCATGGCGATCACATTGCCGGTGGTCCGCCCGGTTCGCTGGACGAAGATGGCGATCGCTTCATCGAGATCTGGAATCTGGTCTTCATGCAGTTCGACCGCCAGCCCGATGGCACTTTGGTACCGCTGCCGGCCCCCTGCGTGGACACCGGCATGGGGCTGGAACGTCTGGCCGCGATCCTGCAGCACGTCCACACCAACTACGAAATCGACCTGTTCCAGGCGCTGATCGGCAATGCCAGCGCACTGACAGGCATCACCGACCTGGAGACCAAGTCGCTGCGGGTGATCGCCGATCACATCCGCGCGTGTTCGTTCCTCATCGTAGACGGAGTGCTGCCGTCCAATGAAGGCCGCGGCTACGTGCTGCGCCGGATCATCCGGCGTGCGCTGAGGCATGGCTGGATGCTGGGCGTACGCCAGCCGTTCTTCAGCAAGATGGTGCCGACCCTGGTCGAGCTAATGGGCGAAGCCTATCCGGAGCTGATGGCGGCGCACGAGACGGTTGAGCGTGCCTTGCTGGCCGAAGAGGAGCGCTTTGCCGAGACGCTGGACGCCGGCATGAAGATCTTCGACGACCTCGCTTCGCGCTCGCAGGACGTTATTCCCGGTGCCGATGCCTTCCGTCTCTACGACACTTACGGCTTCCCTGTCGATCTGACTGACGATATCGCGCGCGAGCGCGGCATGCGCGTTGACATGGAGGGCTTCAAGTTCGCCATGGAGCGTCAGCGCGAGACCGCGCGTGCGGCAGGCAAGTTCGGCGGTGGCGTCGCATTGCCGGCCGATCTGGTCGCAACCATGTCGCCGACGGTGTTCCTCGGCTATGAATCGCACGATGCCGATGCGCTCAAAGTCGTCGCGTTGCTCAAGCAGGGCCGTCCGGTCGAACGTGCAGAAGCGGGCGATGAGGTCATCGTATTTACCGACCGCACGCCGTTCTATGCCGAGTCCGGTGGCCAAGTCGGTGATAGTGGCCAGCTGAGCGGTACCGACGTCTCCATCGACATCCTCGACACACAGAAGTTCGCCGGCCAGTTCCACGGCCATATCGGACGCATCACCGAGGGCGCGCTTGCGCTGGGCGATGTGCTCGCAGGTGGCATCGACGTGCAACGTCGCGGCAAGACCATCCTCAACCACTCGGCAACGCATCTGTTGCATGCCGCATTGCGCGAAGTGTTGGGAACGCATGTGCAGCAGAAAGGCTCGCTGGTTGCGCCTGATCGCTTGCGTTTCGACTTCTCCCACTTCCAGCCAATCACCGCTGAAGAGCTCGCTGTTATCGAGCGCAAAGTCAATGCCGAGGTGCGAACCAACCACGGCGTTGAAGTGCACAACATGGCTATGCAAGAAGCGTTGGACTTCGGTGCAATGGCTTTGTTCGGCGAAAAATATGGCGAGAACGTCCGCGTGCTCAAGATGGGCGGCTACTCAACCGAGCTCTGCGGTGGCACGCATGTCACTCGCACCGGCGACATCGGCTTGTTCAAGATCACCTCCGAAGGTGGCGTGTCCTCGGGTGTGCGCCGCATCGAAGCGGTTACTGGACAGGGTGCACTGGATTACGTGGCCAACGAAAAGCGTCGCTTGCTCGAGGTAGCCAGTCTGCTTGGCGGCAATACCACCGAGGTGGTCGACAAGGTACGTGCACTCACCGAGCGTCAGAAGCGGCTGGAGCGTGAGCTGGAATCGCTCAAGGCCAAGCTGGCTTCCGGTGCGACAGCAGATCTGAGTTCCCGTGCAGTTGATGTGGCAGGCGTCAAGGTAGTCGCAGTGCGTCTGGAAGGCTTCGATGCCAAGGCGCTGCGCGATGCGATGGATCGTTTGAAGCAGCAATTGGGCGATTCGGTGATCGTGCTGGCGGGTGCCGCTGACGGCAAAATCGCCCTCGTCGCTGGTGTGAATGGCAGCCCAACTGGCAAGGTGAAGGCGGGGGAACTCCTCGGCCATATCGCCACTCAGATCGGGGGCAAGGGCGGAGGCCGTCCGGATCTCGCCCAGGGTGGCGGCGAGGACGGGCCCGCCCTTGCTACCGCACTCGACGGTGTGCCATCCTGGGTCAAGCAACACTTGGGCTGAACACTTGGCCTGCTATGCCTTGCTGGCTAGCGGGATCTCACGCTATTATTTTCTGTCTATTCCCTTTATCCAGGGCGCGTCTCATCTAGGAGGCCGTCGATGCTGGTGGGAAATCCACCGGTTCAAGGAGATTTGCAAAATGTTGATCCTCACTCGCCGGGTATGCGAAACCTTGATGATCGGCGACTCGGTCACTGTTACCGTGCTCGGCGTCAAGGGTAATCAGGTGCGCATTGGTATTACCGCACCCAAGGATGTAGCTGTACACCGCGAAGAAATCTATCAGCGCATCCAGCGTGGGGATGAGCCCGTCGCCTCGGGCGCGCATCGCAGCGACGATTCTTCGAATTGATCGTTGCAAAGGGTTTACGTTAGCCCCTCTTACCCGGTATTCTTCGCGGCCTGCCACGGAAATCGCGGCAGGCAGCAAAAATTGGAGCGATGCCCGAGCGGCTGAAGGGGCTCCCCTGCTAAGGGAGTATAGGGTCAAAAGCTCTATCGAGGGTTCGAATCCCTCTCGCTCCGCCAGTGTTTCAGACGCCCGCAAATCAATGATTTGCGGGCGTTTTCATTTGGGTTGGGCCCTTTGTTAGGGCATTTGAGCGCGGTACCAGCGCCTCTACGGCGACCCGAATCCGTTGTTTTGCAATAGCTAATTGAAGTGCGTGCCGGCATTGAGTCAAAACGCATCGATCAATGCTTCATCGCTCCCCGCTTCCAAGTCGTGGCCGGCAGGCCCCTCCTTGTAATGGACAGCAAACCAACTTTACAAATGTATGCAGCCTGCTGCCGGTATTTCCACATTAGTAGCGCTTTTTGGCGTCCGTTTTGGCAAGTTCAATCGTCCTGTTGCATGCACACGTTTCAGTCATAAGGACTCATGTGAGTAAGAGTGGCTATGAAAACGTAGCGAGCATTCGCCAGATGGGTGCGGACGGCGCGGAGGAACCGCAGTGCACGAGTGGTACATGAGATTCCAAGCACCGGGTGCGCCCGCCTGGGGGCTACGCAGTCGTTTTGTTAGCCATTCTAAGGCGGGTCGTCTAGTTGCCTCACGTTGTCGCATGCATGCGATGGCCATGTGGCGCCGCGCCTGTGTACATCGCGGCGCCTGCGAAAGTCATCGCCAAAATCCTTGAAAGACCTCGCTCCGGTTGTCTCGTGCTTGTCGGGTGCCCGGGTGTCCCGGTAAGTGCCGCACGCACTGCAGTCATGCTCAGCCTTGCGGTGAGGCTGCGCTTCGAATGCTATCAAGCTGGCCGTGCGATGCATGCGACGCGATGCGCAGGTAGCTTCTTGATCGATACCGTCTTCTCGCGCGTCAATTGTTGCCATCGCGGATGAGGGATGGGCTGCTGCTGGTGTCACACGAGTGGTTGCGTGCGCCTGATGCGTGACGGTTCGATTGATGCAGCGACGGATCGTCATGTCGGTGAGTGGTTACTTGTGCAGACCGCCATGTCTTATCCGTGGTATGCCGGATTTTGACGTGATGCGCCTATCGCATCTACTCGAACGCCTACAGATCGATCCGGCAGGGGACGTATCGCGCTGTGAAGTACGCCGCCGAGATCACCTCGCAGGTGCGCCAGGCCGCCGATTTTGAGAGGCGGATCGACGCGATCGACAGGGTGATGGCGGTCTTCGAGTTTCGCTCGATGGCACGGTGCTCGATGCCAACCAGAAATTTTTGCAGGTGAGGGGCTATGGGCTCGATGGAATCGGTGGCAAGCACCGGCGAGGTTATCAACACCACTGTCGGTATCGGTGTGCAAGCACGCGATCAGGTGCAGTTGGTCGATGATCTGGAGCGTTCTGCACGTGTCTCGGAGGCTGAGCCGGATGCTTTGTTTGCACTGGTCTACGGTGCTGCCTACGGGTCCGCTGAGCAGGTCGATCTGCGTGTCATGCAACACGTCAAGCCGCAGGCGGCGTAACCGCGATGCGGGTCCGCAGCGCGTGCGACGCAGCCTTATCGAGGCAGCTACGCAAAAGCTTGCAGCGATAGCGGCGCCATTCACCCAAAGGTCCGCGTAAGACAAAGCCGACCGAAGCGGGCTTGTCTGTTTCATCGAGTGGCTGGCGTGCAGCACGCGAACATGTCGCAACGCGTTATACGACCTACGTCCGCTGCTTACTTGGGCAGATCGAACACCAGCACTTCCGCATCCCGTGCATCGGCCAGCACGATCTCCGGCTCGCCGGTGACCTGCAGCGCATCGCCGGCCGACAGCACTTGGCCGTTGACGCTTAGGTTGCCGCGTGCCAACTGCACGTAGCCGATGCGGCCTTCAGCCAGTGGCTGCCGCAGGCGCACGCCGCCGTCGAGGATCGAGGCATACAGGCGCGCGTCCTGGTGCAGGCGTAGCGAGCCGTCCTCGCCATCGGGCGAGGCGATTAGGCGCAACTGGTTGCGCTTGCTGTCTGCGTCGAAGTGTTTCTCTTCGTAGCTAGGTTCGATACCGTTGCGCTTGGGCACCACCCAGATCTGCAGAAAATGCACCGGCTCGCTGGGCGAGTGATTGAACTCGCTGTGGGTGACGCCGCTGCCGGCGCTCATCCGCTGCACATCGCCGTAATGCAGCACCGAACCAGTGCCCATGCTGTCCTTGTGCTCTAGCGCGCCGCCCAAAACGTAGGAAATGATCTCCATGTCGCGGTGTGCGTGGGTGCCGAAGCCTTCGCCCGGCTGCACCTTGTCTTCGTTGATCACCTGCAGCGGGCCGATGCCCATGTGGCGCGGGTCGCGATAGCTGGCGAAGGAAAAGGTATGGCGCGAGGACAGCCAGCCATGCTCGGCGCGGCCACGTGTTTCACTCTTGCGGACGTTCAACATGGCGCTTCTCCTTGAAAGATTCAAATGGTGCCGGGGGCGTGAATCGGTATCCCAGCGGATTGATAATTAGTTTCTGCTTTCGCGCCAGAGAGAAAAAGCGAGTAGATTTGGCCGGTATCATCGAAAAAATCGAACAATGAAAATCAGCTTGGAAGCCTTGCAAATCCTGGATGCGATCGACCGTCGAGGGTCGTTTGCAGCCGCGGCCAAGGCGTTGTTCAAGGTGCCGTCAACGATTTCCTACATGGTGTCCAAGCTGGAGGACGATCTGGGTGTGCAGCTGTTCGAGCGAGTGGGGCCAAAGGCAACGCCGACTCAGGCCGGGTGCGAGCTGTTGCGCGAAGGGCGTCATCTGTTGCGTGCCGCGCAGGAGCTGGAAGTGCGGGTACGACGGGTGGCGTCGGGCTGGGAATCGGACTTTGCGATTGGGTTGGATGCGATCCTGCCGGTCGCCTTGCTGCAGGCGCAGATCCTGGACTTCTACACGGTGGCCGACAGCACACGCTTGCGTGTGTTGAGCGAGTCGCTATCGGGCAGTTGGGAGGCGTTGCTGGACCGGCGCGTGGACCTGATCGTTGCGGCGGGGGAGGGGCCAAGTGGTGGCGGGTATGTCGCTGAGCTGATCGGTATGCTGCGCTTCGTGTTCGCAGTGGCGTCCACGCATCCGCTGGCGGGCGCCGGCACGTTGGGTGCAGCCGAGCTGGCCGAGCACCGCGCGATCGCAGTGGCGGATTCTGGGCGGCGTCTGCTGCCACGCACCGTCGGCTTGTTGTCCGGCCGCGATGTGCTCACCGTTCCGGACATGCAGACCAAGCTGCTGCTGCAACTTGCCGGTGCCGGCTACGGCTTCCTGCCCGAGCCGTATGCGCGCGGCGCGTTGCAGGATGGCCGGCTGCGCGAAGTGCAGGTGGAAACCCACAAACCCGACGAAACCTTTTATCTGGCGTGGCGACCGGGCGAGGAAGGCGAAGCGTTGGGATGGTGGCGTCGCGCATTGCGCAGCGAAGGCCTGTTCGAGGGCTGGTTGCAGTCGCTTGCCGAAACGTATCGTTCCGTCGCTGCCACAGGCAGTCGCACGTGCGACGAATAGCGGATAAGGGCCGCTCGCAGTCGCGCAGGGGCGTCGCATGCAAGGCTTGATCGAACAGAACGGATTGGCGCTGGTGCTCGCCAAGGAGCAGTCGTTGTGCCGGTTGTCGATGTCGCGCGATACCTACGTGAAAAAGACCGAGCGTTTCCTTTCGCGCTGGGGCGTGCGGGTGCTGGCGATGGCCAAGTTCGTACCCAGGTTGTCGATGGTGCCGATGGCCGGCGCACTACGCGTGCGGTCCGGCAGCATTCTTGCGCTACGACGCCTTCGGTGCATCTCTGTGGGCATGCGTCGGTGCGGTTGTTTGCACATCAGGTGCAGGACTTGCTCCCCTTTGGGTCCGAGCTGAGCTCGGCCGCAGTGGTGTGGTGCTGGCGGCGATGTTAGCCGGCTACGTCGGTTAGCGGTGGTGGTCGGCGGGCGGATGCTCTCGGCGCGACAGCCTGATCGCACCATTAAACGACAGGCAAAAAAAGACCAGCAAGCTGGTCGTTTTCTTCAAGATTGGTGCGCCCGGAGAGATTCGAACTCCCGACCGCCTGGTTCGTAGCCAGGTACTCTATCCAACTGAGCTACGGGCGCATATCTTGTTTTGGCTTGCAGATCTGACGCGAAAGGATGGGACCTTTCTAACTAAAAAGACACCAACTTACAGTTGTCTTTTTCATGTTCTGAAGATGGTGCGCCCGGAGAGATTCGAACTCCCGACCGCCTGGTTCGTAGCCAGGTACTCTATCCAACTGAGCTACGGGCGCTTCGTCAGCAGCGGAATTATGCGGATGCCTGTCGTACTCGTCAATCCCTTTATGAAATTCGATTGCCGTCGACCTCATCGGCAAGACCGCGCCGCTCCGAACGCCGGCAGCCGCAGCAGCGTGGCGACCGGCCGCGCCAGCGCGCAGCGGATCACTTGCCACTTGTGTCCGTCGGCGGCGCTGGCGGCGAGCGTGCTGTGCCCGCTCATGCGCTGGGCGCGGCACCGAAATGGTCGAGCAAAAGTACGTCGCTATGACCGGGCGACTGGCCGAGGCGGATGGCGCGCGCAACATAGTCGATCGCCGCTTCGCAGGCATTGAGCAACGACAAGCCCTGGCACAGCTGCGCAGCGATTGCCGCCGACAGGCTGCAACCGGTGCCGTGTGCATCGACCTGCAGACGAGGATGCATAAACATGTCCTGGGTGACGCCGTCGTCGAAGCGGTCGATCACACGCGCGCCTTCGTGCAGATGGCCGCCCTTGAGCAGTACGGCGTTAGCGCCAAGTTCGAGTAAGGCGGCGGTGGCGTGCTCGGCGGCGTCGGCATCGTCGATATGGCGACCGGTCAACAGCTCGGCTTCGAGCGTGTTGGGCGTGATCAGGGTGGCCAGCGGCAGCAGGCGTGTGCGCAGCGCATCCAGTGCGGCGTCTTCGAGCAAGCGCGCGCCGCTGGTGGATACCACCACCGGGTCGAGCACCACGAACGGTGGGCGATGTTTTTCGAGCAGGTCGGCCACGCAATGGATGACTTCGGGGTTGGCGAGCATGCCGAGCTTGACGGCCTGGATCTGGAAATCGGCAAAGCAAGCATTGATCTGCGCCTGCAAGAACGCGATCGGCGGGATATGCACGGCAGTGACTGCGCGGGTGTTTTGCGCGGTCAAGGCGGCGATCGCCGATAGGCCGTGCACGCGATGTGCGGCGAAGGTCTTGAGATCGGCTTGAATGCCGGCACCACCGCCGGAATCGGAGCCGGCGATGGTCATGGCGGACAGCGTGCTGGGCGTGGTCATGCGCCGATTCTGCACTGCTCCGGTTGCCGCTGTGCAGAGTGTTTGTGTTTGCGTGCGCGATGCCGGCACCTACGTCGTCACGGCGTTCCGTTCACCGCAATGTGCGAAAACGCACCGGTCTGCGGGTCGTACAGCGCGCCCCAGAATGCGCTGCCACCGCCGCAGACCTGAATCGCCTTCCTAGCCGGTTTCACTGGTGGATCGTTCGGCAGCTTGAACGCGTTGATGTAAATCAGCTGCTGGCCCTGGATCACCACGCCCACGTATTGCCGGTCGAAATCGCGTGGATCGGGGATGGCGGGCGTCAATGCGTCCTGTCGGGATTCGAGCTGTTCGATCTGTTGTCGGCTCGGTGTCCAATAGCTGGTGGTCTGGTCGGGATGGCGCGCCGGGCTTTCGCGCGAGCAGGTGTCCAGCACCTGCTCGGCAACGCTCCGGCGAGTGATGACCCACGACTGCCCGTTCTTGATGTTGGTCGGCACGCTGGATGGCGGCTGCGTGGTGGCGCAGCCGGCCAGCATGATCACAGCGAGCGCCGCAGCGCCGCGTAGCGCCTGCATCACAGCACCTCTGAGGCGAAGTCGGCCAGGCGCGAACGTTCGCCACGCCGCAGCGTGATGTGCGTGCTGTGCGGCCAGGCCTTGAAGCGATCCACCGCGTAGGTCAGGCCGGAGGTGGTTTCGGTGAGGTAGGGCGTATCGATCTGTTCGACGTTGCCCAGGCACACGATCTTGGTGCCGGGGCCGGCACGGGTGATCAGCGTCTTCATCTGTTTCGGGGTGAGGTTCTGCGCCTCGTCCAAAATCAGATAGCGCGACAGGAAGGTGCGCCCGCGCATGAAGTTCATCGAACGGATCTTGATGCGGCTGGCGAGCAGATCGTTGGTCGCCGCACGCCCCCAGGCGCCGCCTTCCTGGTTGTGCGTGAGCACTTCCAGGTTGTCGGTCAGTGCGCCCATCCACGGGGTCATCTTTTCTTCTTCGGTGCCGGGCAAAAAGCCGATGTCTTCGCCCACGCTGACGGTGGCGCGGGTCATGATGATTTCGCGATAGCGCTGCTGGTCCATCGTCTGCGCCAGGCCGGCGGCCAGCGCGAGCAGGGTTTTGCCGGTACCGGCGGTGCCGAGCAGGGTGACGAAGTCGATCTCCGGGTCCATCAAGGCATTGAGCGCGAAATTCTGCTCGCGGTTGCGCGCCACGATGCCCCACACCGCGTGCTGGCCGCTGCGGAAATCGTCGACCAAGCACAGCGTGGCCTTGCCGCCTCCGACCTTGGCCACGCGCAGTTCGACCTCGTCCTCGCCCGGCAGATACAGGTACTGGTTCGGATACCAGTCTTCATCGTCGGCCAGCACGATCTCGTAATGCGTGCGGCCACGCTCGTTCCAGCTGCGCAGGTCTTCGTTGTGCTTCTGCCAGAAGTCTTCCGGCAGCTCGACGGCGCCGGTGAACAAAAGGCTGAAATCGTCCAGCGCGCGATCGTTCTGGTAGTCCTCCGCATTCAAGCCGCTGATGTAGGCCTTGATGCGCAGGTTGATGTCCTTGGACACCAGGATGACCGGCACATCCTGGTTTTCTTCGCGCAGCGCCAGCACGGCGGCCAGGATTTTGTTGTCCGGAACCAGCGCGCCGAAGGTGCGGCCCGGGTCGGTTGGATGAATCTGGAAATACAGCCGGCCGATTGCGGCCTGCCCCTTGAGCTGGATGCCTTGTGGATGGCTGAGCAGAATGCCGGCCTGGATCTGCTCGGCGTTGGCGTTCTCCAGCAACTCGTCCAGAAAGCGGCTGACCTGGCGCGCGTTGCGGCTGACTTCGGAGGTGCCCTTCTTGGCGTTGTCGAGCTCCTCGATCACCTGCATCGGCAGGAACACATCGTGTTCTTCGAATTTGAACAGCGCGGTGGGATCGTGCATCAGCACGTTGGTGTCCAGCACGTAGATGCGCTTGCCTCGGGTCATTGGGTTTTCCAAGTGATGGAGCAGGGGCGAGCCATCACGCCTGCGGGGCAGGGTGATGGAGGATGCGGGAAACGAAGGGCGTCACTGTTTGGCGTGCGCCTTCAATGCGGTCAACACGGACTCGGCATGGCCGGCGACCTTGACCTTGCGCCAGGCCTGCACGACATGCCCCTCGGGCGACAGCAGGAAGGTGCTGCGCTCGATGCCGAGCACCTGCTTGCCGTATATGTTTTTTTCCTTGATCACATCGAAGACGCGGCACAGGGCCTGCTCGCCATCGCTGATCAGCGGGAACGCAAATCCTTGCTTGGCGCAGAAGTTGTCGTGCGACTTCACCGAATCGCGCGAGACGCCAAGCACAACGGCGCCGGCCTTTTTAAACTGCGGCAGCAGTGCGTTTAAGTCCAGGCCTTCGGTGGTACAACCGGGCGTGCTGTCCTTCGGATAGAAATACAGCACCACCCATTTGCCGGCATAACCGCGCAAGGTGGTCTGGGTGCCGCCGGACAGCGACAGCGGCAGGTCGAAGGTTGCAGCGGGTAATTCCAGTACAGCGTCGGTCATCGTTGCTCAGCCCTAAGTGGAGGGGCGTACGGCGCGGTCATGCCGGGCCGACGTCCATCCCATCATAAGCAGCCACATGGAAACGTTTGGGAAGTGCGTCGAACTCTGCATTGCGCTGATTCAGCGACTCGATGCTGTGACGTTCCAGCTTGTCCACGTGCAGAAAATACGACTCTTCGTCGTCGCCATCGTCCTCGTCGCGTTCGCCGAGAAAGATATCGATGACGCGGTAGCCGTCCTGGGTCAGTTGCTCGGCAAGTTGTTGCAGCGGTTGTTGCGCCGGGTCGGCGAAGAAATATTCCCAGCGCAACGGCCCATCGAGATTCCAGTCGGTCTCGGAGCGGATGTGGTCGAACATCTGTTTCAGCGCGGAGATCGCGATGGCCATCGGTATTGCTGCCTTAGAACTTCATCGGGTCCATGATCGCGTCGAGATTGAGGTGATCACAGAATTCCAGGAAATCATCGCGTAATGCGGCGATGTGCATGTTGGCCGGCACGCCGATCGTCACCTGCGCAGAGAACATCTCCGCGCCGGTCTGCATGGCGCGGTAGCGCGTGCTCTGCAGGTTCTCGATAGTGATGCCCTGGCGGTCGAAGAAATCGGCCAGTTGAAACAGGATGCCCGGCTTGTCGGCGGCAATGACCTCGACGATGTAGGGCAGCAGGTTGGACTGGGTCTGCTTGGGGCCGGTTCGGTACCACACCAGCTTGAGGCCTTCCTCGCGTTCCAGCCGGGTCAGCATGGCTTCGAGCTTGGCGACCGAATCCCAGGAGCCAGTTGCCAGGGCGGTGACCGAGACGTCGCGCCCTACCGTGGCCAGGCGGGCGTCCACGAGATTGCAGCCGCTGTCGGCGATGCGGCGGGTGACGGGCAACAGGGGGGACTCCGGATGCGTCGTATAGGCATTGATCAGGAGGTGATTTTCGGTCGGCGAAGGCCGAGGTGTAGAGTCGGTCAAAGGGGCTTCCGGCATTGCATCAGGCTGAATGGCCGCCCGGGCAGGCGCCCTGGCGGTGACCAGCATACTTGCCCGTGGTTTCGCGCCGCAAGTAACATGCAGGTGGTCGCAACCCGCGCGTGCGCGGGCCTTTTCCTGTCACGTAAGAGCAACAGAATCTTGTCCCTTTCCGGCATCATCACCGCACTGGCGACCCCTTTCGGTCCCGATGGCGCGCTCGACCTGGATGCTTGGCGGCGGCTGCTGGAACAGCAGCTGCGCGGTGGAGTGCAGGGAGTGGTGGTTGCCGGCTCCACCGGCGAAGCCGCCGCGCTGAGCGACGATGAGTACGACATGCTGTTGCGCGCCGCCGTTACGCAGGTGGTCGGTCGTGTCCCGGTGCTGGCCGGTACCGGGCTGTCGGGCACTGCCAAGACCATCGCACAGACGCGCCGTGCCGCCACACTGGGTGCGCAGTACGCGCTGGTAGTCACGCCGCCGTACGTACGTCCCACCCAGGCCGGTTTGAAAGCGCACTTCCTGGCGGTCGCCGACAGCGGCGGGTTGCCGGTGGTGCTGTACAACGTGCCTGCACGTACCGGCTGCGATCTGCTGCCGGCAACGGTTGCCGAGCTGGTCGACCATCCGAATATCGTCGGCATCAAGGAGGCGCGTAGCGAACCTGAGCGCATTGCCGCGCTGGTTGCGTTGCGTAGCGACACCTTCGTGCTGCTCAGTGGCGACGACGGCAGCGCTGCGCAGTCGATGCTGTCCGGCGCTGCGGGGCTGATTTCGGTGGCGTCCAATGTCTTGCCGGCAGCGTACCGGCGCTTGTGCGATCTGGCCTGCGATGGCCAGCGCGAGGCCACCATTGCCTGGGACGCGCGCCTGAGCGAGTACCACAGCTTCTGCGGTATCGAATCCAATCCCACCCCGGTCAAGGCGCTGCTGCAGCGCGCCGGGATCGGCCACGGCCTGCGCTTGCCGTTATTGCCACTTTCTGCGGCGCACCAGCCTGCCGCCGACCGCCTTGCCGCCGACGCGATTGCGTTGGAAGCGCTTTCCAGCCGCGAAATGCTCGCGGCCTGACCCAGGAGATTTATCGATGCCTCATTTCGTTTCCCCCGTCCGCGTGCTTTCGCTCGCGTTGCTGGCGACCGCCACCGTCGCCGCGACGAGTGGTTGCAGCTGGTTTCACAAGGGCGCACGCGGTGACTACGCGCTGGCCCCGGAAGCCCGCCCGCTGGAAGTGCCGCCGGATCTGAACCTGCCCGACACCTCCGGTGCGATGAAGGTGCCGACGCTGGCGTCGACCACCCAGCAGAACACCTCGGCACCGTCGGCAAGCGCCAACAGCGGGTTCACCGTGCCAGGCGAGCGCGATGAAGTGTTTACCAAGGTCGGCGCGGCATTGGCCGACATTGCGGGCCTGACCATCGCCAGCAAGGCGCAGATGCTCGGTTCCTACGACGTGACTTACGAGGGCTCCAGCTTCTTGGTGCGCGTGGTCAAGACCGATGCCGGCAGCTATGTGTCGGCCGTGGATCCGCGTGGTATGCCGGCAACGGCGGCAGCGCCGTTGGCGGTGATCACTGCGCTCAAGGGCAAGCTGGGTAGCTGAGGTCGTTGCGGCATGTTTGACAGTAAAACGGGCGCCCTGGGCGCCCGTTTTACGTTTCGGTGCGGTGTCTCAGTGCTGCGTCGTCGACAAGTGTCTCGCCGGATATCGCGCGCCGCGCTGCCTCAGCGCTGCAGCAGCGGCAACTTGTTCGGCTTGCCATCCCATTGGGCGGCATCGGGTAGCGGTTCCTGACGCACGGTGAGAACCGGCCAGGCCTTGGCAAGTTCGGCATTGAGCGCGACGAAGGCTTCCTGGCCGGCTGGGACGTCGTCTTCCGGGTAGATTGCGTTGGCCGGGCATTCTGGTTCGCACAAGGTGCAGTCGATGCACTCGTCCGGGTCGATGACCAGGAAGTTCGGGCCGACGTGGAAGCAATCCACCGGACAGACCTCGACGCAGTCGGTGTATTTGCACTTGATGCAGTTCTCGGTGACAACAAAAGGCATGGCGGAATCCGGCGTTAAGCCCGTCAATTCTAAAGCAGTCCGGTAGTGGGTGTGGGGTTGCTGGACTTCAAGCCTAGTCCGTTCGGTGGCTGCCTTCAGTTTTGTCTCAGGCCAATCCTTCTCCCCGGGGAAAGGGGCTTTGTTTGCTTTTCCCTGCAGAGTTTCCGGTCAGACCAACTTGCGCTGCTTGGCCAGTGCGAACAATCCGGCGGCCGCCAGTTGTTCCGAATACAGCTGGGTTTTGACACCTAGATGCGCCAGCGCCAGCGCATATCGTTTAGCCAGGGCGGGGCTGCCGACCAGGTAGACGGTGACGTGGTTGCCGCGGTGGTCACGCAGTTCGTGGCCGATCAACAGGCCCGAGAGGTAGGACGGCAGTGCTTGTGTGGACAGCCGGTCGAACAGGCCGAGCGTGCGGGTGCCGAACAGGTGGTGGCTAAGGCCGCCAAGTTCGGCGCTGCGGTTCACACCCTGCAAAAACGCGCCGGTGTCCAGGTCGGCATGATCGTCCTGCATTAGCTTGCCCAGGATGCTGTGCTGGCGTAGCAAGGCGTACAGCTCTCCGGTCATGACGGTGGCGAAACCGGTCAGCTGGCCGTTGGCGATGCGCGCCCATTTGCTGTGCGTGCCGGGCAGGCAGGCAATGTACTCGCCGTCGCCGAGTGCGGCGATCAGGCCGACCAGTTGGGTTTCTTCGCCACGCATGACATCGGGCACGCCGCCGCGTTCGCCAGTGCTCACGCCAGGCACGAACCACAACGTGCGTCCGGCCAGCAGGTCGTCGTTGCTGCGCAGTGCCTGGGCAAGCGCGGCGGTATCAACTGGGCAGGGCAGGTACGGCTGTTCGACCCAGCCGTTGCGGCTGCCGATCATGCCCGAGAGTAGCACAGGGCCTTGCCAGCCGTCGATCAGCTTGCTCAGCACCTCGGCGAAGCGGCCCTGGCAGGCCAGGATGCCGTCGCTGCCGCGGCGTTGCTCAAGCACCTTGCCGTGGGCGTCGAGCAGATAGCCGCGCAGGCTGCTGGTGCCCCAGTCGATGGCGATCATGCGCTGGCCACCCGACTCTCGGGCAGGCCGTTGATCGGCACGTCGCAGATATACAGGCTACCGGCTTCGGGTGTGCGGGCCAGCTCTTCGGCGCTGTGGTCCAGGCGCGAGCTGATCACATGCAGGCGGTCCAGCGCGGCGCCACCGAAGGCGCTGCAGGTAGCGTGCTTGACCGGCAGTTGCACGATGCGCTCCACGCTGCCATCGGGGCGATAACGCACCACGCGCCAGGCACGCCATTGCGCGTTCCACAGATGACCTTCGCTGTCGATGATGGAGCCGTCCGGCTCGGCATCGTCGCGGTCCAGCGTGGCGAACACGCGCGTGTTGCCGGTCTGCGCGCTATCGGCATCGTAATCGCAGCACAAGATGTGCGGGCGCACCGAATCGCAGTAATACAAGGTGCGGCCGTCGGGGCTGAAGCAGATCGAGTTGGGGATCGACACGCCGGGCAGCGGCAGCGCACGCAAACCATGGCGCAGCGAGAACTGATACATCGCCCCGCGCGCGGCCTTGTCGTCGTGCTCGTCCATGGTGCCGAACACGAAGTTGCCATTGCGATCGGCGCGGCCATCGTTGCTGCGCGTGAGCGGGTTGTCGGCTTCGACGTCGGCCAGTTTTTCGAGCGGCAACTCATCGCCGTCGGTATTGTCCGGGTCGGCGATGCAGAGCGACTTGGCCAGCGCGATCAGCACGCGGCCGTCGTCCATCAGTCCGATGCAGCCCGGGCGATCAGGCAGCATCCAGTAGCGTGTATGCGCGCTCTGCGGATGGTGCCGCCACAGGCGTTTTTCGCTGATGTCGACCCAGTACAGCGCTTCACGTTGCTCGCACCACAGCACGCCTTCGCCATGTGTGCAGCGGCTGTCGACAGCCAGCACGGCGGTGTGTTCGGGCGTGCTCACCATTCGGCGATGCTGCCGTCGGGGTGACGCCACACCGGGTTACGCCAATCCGGCGGATTTTCGTTTGCGCGCTTGAGCATCTCTTCGTCGATCTCCACACCGAGCCCGGGCTTGGGCAGGGCGGCGATACTGCCATCGACACAGTGAAAATCTTCTTTGTTGATCACGTAATCCAGCAGGTCGGCGCCCTCGTTGTAATGGATGCCGATGCTCTGTTCCTGCAGCACCGCGTTGTGCGAAACGAAGTCCACATGCAGACATGCAGCGAGCGCGATCGGGCCGAGCGGGCAGTGCGGTGCGAAGCCGACATCGTAGGCTTCGGCCATCGCGGCGATCTTGACGCACTCGGTGATGCCTCCGGCATGCGACAGATCCGGCTGCACCATCTGGATGCCGCCGGCGCACAGCACGTTCTTGAATTCGAAGCGCGAAAACATGCGCTCGCCGGCTGCCAGCGGAATCGAGGTGCTCGCAGCCAAGCGCGGGTAATACTCGGCCTGTTCGGCCAGCACCGGTTCTTCGACGAACAGCGGTTTGAACGGCTCCAGTTCGCGCAGCAGCGCCTTGGCCATCGGCGCGCCGACGCGGCCGTGGAAGTCGATGCCGAAGTCGATGGTGCTGCCGAAGGTCTCGCGGATTTCGGCAACCTTGACCACCGCAGCATCGACGGCCCGCGCGCTGTCGATCAGCTTCATTTCCTCAGTGCCGTTAAACTTGAACGTATCAAAGCCCAGTGCGCGGTAATCGGTGATCTGCTGAATGATCGCGCCGGGGCGGTCGCCGCCGACCCAGCGATACGTCTTCATCCGGTCGCGCACCAGGCCGCCCAGCAACGCGTACACCGGCACCCCCAGCGCCTTGCCCTTGATGTCCCACAAGGCCTGGTCGATACCGGCAATGGCGCTCATCAGGATGGCGCCGCCGCGGTAGAAACCAGCGCGATACATGGTCTGCCACAGGTCGTTGATGCGCGCAGGATCCTTACCGACGACGTAACTGGCCAGTTCGTGTACGGCGGCCTCCACCGAACGTGCGCGGCCTTCGATGACCGGCTCTCCCCAGCCGGTGATGCCTTCGTCGGTCTCGACCTTGAGGAACAGCCAGCGCGGTGCAGCGTGGTAAGTGGTGAGGCGGGTGATCTTCATCCTTGCAGTTCCTGGTAGGCCTGTACGAAGGCGCGTGCATGCGTTCGGGTCGTTTCGAGTGATTGCGCGGGTTTGTACAGTTCGCCACCGATGCCGGCGCCATCAGCGCCCTGCGCGCTGAAGCCGGCCAGGGTCTGCAGGCTGACGCCGCCGACCACATAGACCGGAATGTGCTTGGGCAGCACCGAACGCAGCGCGCGCACATGCGCCGCGCCGTAAGTGGCTGCGGGGAACAACTTCAAGATCGTCGCGCCGGCATCGATGGCGTCGAACGCCTCGCTGGCGGTCGCAAAGCCGGCCACCACGGTGAGCCCGCGCGCGGCTGCATGGCGGATCAGCGATGGGCGCGTATTCGGGGTAACGATAAAGCGTGCGCCGATCTCTGCCAGGGTGTCGACGTCTTCGTTGCGCAGCACGGTGCCAGCGCCGATCCAGGCGCGCTCGCCATAGGTCTGCTGGGCAAGGGCAATGCTCTGGGCCCAGCGCGGCGAGTTGAGCGGAATCTCGATCGCGTCGAAGCCGGCGTCGATCAGCGCACCGACATGGTCGAGCGTTTCTTCCGGCGTGATGCCACGCAGGATGGCGATCAGCGGCAGGGCGAACGGGCTGGCTGTGGTTTCTGAGGTCATTGTGTTACTCGCGATAGAGCGGAAAGCGTCCGCTGGCGACCGACTGGTCGGCAACGTCGGGGGAGCTGTGGGGCTCCTGCTGGAGCGTCCGGTAGCCTCGCGCGGGGAGATATGCGCGGCAAATGAAATTTTCGGAATATCCTATTCCTCCGACGAATACACGGCTGCAAGGGCACTCCATGGCACATTCCGGTACTCCCTGGTTCAACGCAGCCCGGCTCAAGACGCGTCAACTGTTGTTACTGCTGCATTTGCACGAGCAGCGCTCGGTATTGCGCGCGGCCGAGGCCGCCAGCATGACCCAGCCGGCAGCCTCCAAGCTGCTGGCGGAAATGGAAGACATGCTCGGGGTGAAGCTGTTCGAGCGACATGCCCGTGGCGTCGAGCCAACCTGGTATGGCCAAGTGCTGATCCGTCGTGCCCGTGCGGCGATGTCGGAGATCGGCCGGGCGCAGGAAGAAATCGCCGCGCTGCGCGCGGGCCGCATGGGCCAGGCCTCGATCGGGACCGTGGTCAATCCGGGCACCAACTTGGTGCCGCAGGCGATCGCCGAGGTTAAACGCGAGTTTCCGGACATCCTGGTGCGGGTGGAGATGGACTACAGCCGTCCGCTGGTGGCCAAGTTACTGGATGGCCAGCTCGACATCGTGATCGGCCGCATCCTGGGGCCGGAAAGCGTGGGCGAGTTGGAATTCGAGCCGTTGGCCGACGAGCCGCATTCGGTGATTGCGCGCGCCGGTCACCCGCTGGCCAGCCGGGCCGGTCTGCAGCATGCGGATCTGGTGCGGCATGGCTGGATCCTGCCGCCGGCCGATAGCATGCTGCGCGCGCGGCTGGATTCGATGTTCTTGGAGCACGGCGTGCAGACGCCGACCAATGCGATTGAAACCTCGTCCTTGCCTGTCACCTCGGCGCTGTTACGCGGCACCGACATGCTCACCGCTTTGCCGGTGGAATCGTTGACGCCGCTGATCCAGGCCAAGCTGCTGACCGTGTTGCCGATCGAATTGGGCGTGCGGATGGAGTCGTTTGGCATCATTCGTCGGCGCAATTACATTTTGCCGCCTGGTGCCGAGCGCGTTTTGCAGGCGCTGCGCACTACCGCGCGGCGCTTGTATCCCGGTTTGCGGGCGCCGGAGTCGTCGGTCTAGCCGGTCCTGAAAATCAGTTTCGTCGGGTGACGACCGCAACCGGTGCTGCTGTTTGCACCGTGGGCCGCACCATGATCGGTCGAAGCCAGACTCACAGGAATGCAATTCTGCGCAAGGTGTCGCCGACAGTCACATTATGGCGCGCAACACATTGCCCTGGCCCTTGAGACGGCAGGGGGTGCCATCGTGTACTTGCCGCCGGAATCAGCGCGGTTTGACCTGTCGATACTGCCGGCGATCGCCGTAGGCCTGGCCCTTGGTCTCGACATTGGCGCATAGCCGGCCGTTGCACAGGGTTACGTCGGCGGCGTTGTAGGCGCGCAACAACTCCGCACGCAACTGGTTGTCTTCAATTTGCTGGCGATAGTGGGCCAGCAACCATCCGCCGCCGCCCAGCAACACCAGCAGACTTCCGGCCACGACCGCCGCGCCTTTCCAGAGCAGCAGGCGCTGCGCCCGCTCGATGCGTTTGAGTTGATCGGACAGGGACTGCGCACCTCCCCCGATCAAGCTACCGGCGTGCTGCAGCCGCTTCTCGAAACCGGCGACCGACTGGTCCATCCCCCGCTGGACATTTCTCACCAACGTGTCGGGCACGCGCTGCAAGGTCTGCTCGGCCGAACGGGTCATCACCCCGGGCAACGACTGCGTCACCTGCTCCAGCTGCTGCGCAAGCTGGCGTTGCTGCTGCTCCATTTCATTGCAGCGGCGCTCGAACTGCTCCATGAGCGAGGCGGCCTTGCTGACCAACGTCAGCGGGTCTTTTGCATTCATCGTGCATCTTCCTTTGCTGCTGACGACCGTTACATGCTGCGCCCACCGATGCGCATCGTTTCCTGCTGTTGTTGCTGTTGTTGCTGCGCCTGAATCGCCTGCTGGGCTGCCTGCTGTTCCTGCTGGTTCACCGTCTCGATGGCCTCGGCGCGCAACGCACGACCGGGTGGTTCATTGGCCAGGATCTGCGTCATCTGCCGGAATTGATCGCGCTCGCCGCTCTGTGCGGCGGCCAGCATGCGGTCCAGGAATGCGTCCGGGTCCTCATGCAAGGAGGGCAGCTTGCCGGCCGCTGCCCGCGCCTCCTGCTGCGCATCTGCCTTCATCGGCACCTGCCACTGCTGCGGCGCATGGCTGCGCTCGCGCGCGTGCTGGAGTTGCTGCATCTGCATCTGCGGCTGCCAGCTTGGCGCGTCGGCAGCACCATTGTGCAGCGCGAACGCCGGCACCGAGGAATCGGTGCGTTCCGGCGACACGGCCACCGGGCGCAAGGGAAACTGCGCGCGCAAGCCGGTATCCAGGTCCTGAGCATCGGTGCGATTGAGGTTGGCCGCGGTACCCGCCAGGTCCTTCACATGTGCGCGGCTGCCCAGGGTGGCCGCGATGGTAGTGGTGTAGAAAGTCTGGTGCTGCTCGGAACGGTGGATGACGTTCATTTCCGGCGCAGTGGACACCGTGCGCGGTTGCAGGAACGGCGTGTCGCTGAGGGTGTTGACATAATCGGTGAGCAGGTCACCGTTGCGCACGGACAGGCCATCGATCCGGTAGGAACCGCCGATGTCCGAATGCGCGCCCGGATTGACCAGATTGAGCAGGCGCCCATCCTGGGTGCGGCCCGGATCGATGATGTCCTTGGCCGGGAACATATCGCGGCGCTCGTCGCGGGCGCTGAGTTGCAGGCCCGAGACCACCGATGGCGGCAGGCGCGTGTCGCGCAGGTTCATGTCGCCGGTGGCCACCGGGTCGAGCAAGCCCGCCACCTGCGCGGTACGACCGGGCGGGACCAGCGGCGGGTGGATTGGGGTGAGTTTTAGGATTTCGCCGTTTGGGCCTTGGTCGATCTGCATGTCCCTTGGGTTTTGGATGCCACGCTCGTGGACCATGCGGGTGAACATGGCGGCGGTGACCGCGCCACGGCTGAAGCCGGTGGAGACAATGCTTATCTCGGCTTGCGGATCCTCTTTCTTCCAGTCGCTGGCTTGGTTGATGAATTCCAAATACATTTTTTCCATGCGTGGCCCATAGCTGTAGCCCAGACCACCGTCGAGGTTGCGAGTGAAGGCATCGTCCTGGGTGCCTACCCCTGGGACGTAGTAGCCGCCGATCTTTTTAACGCCGTTACTTACTGCAGTTTGCACCTGATCATCCAGAGTGCCGATATTGGTGATGTGCTCGGGGTCCTTGTACTTGTCATTGCCGGTGCCATCGAAGCTGGCTACGAACAAACGGCTGTGCGGATTGTTCTGGCTGACCAGCAGGGGAGCCTGGAACTGTGACAGCGCATCGCGGCTTTTTTGATAGACAGCCAAATCCTGTGCAGTCGCCGGATAGGTTTCCACACCATCGGCCCATTTCTTCTTGTCGTTACTAGCGTTAGCCATTACATGCTCCCTGGCAAATTCGCCATCAGTAGGTCTTGGTGTAGGCGAGGATCAAGTCGTTGCGAAAATAACTATATTCGTTGCCCGGCTTCTGTTGCACAGTCGTCTGCACCATCGCCTTCATATATACATTGATGGTGCGGTCATTCACTTCGAGGATGATATGCGGAGAGATATCCGCCCGCAGGACTGGCGGCAACTGCTCTTGTTGCACATGATGCAGCACCACCTTGTCTTTGAAGATGGCATTGAGGTCGACCAGGGCATGATGCGGCTGGCCATCCTTGGAGCGCCACGTCACCTCGGCAGGGGGCGGGAAGTTCGGGAAGTTGCGAATGCCGATCGTATTGGCTTTAAGATTGTCAGGGTAGACGTCACCCAGCGAAGCCGATGAAATTCGCTTCTCATCTTCGGGAAAGTTGGCCGCATACCTGCCGTCGTACAGCACCTTGCAGCCATAGGTGTCGTAACACATCGCCCCGAACGCATGGTTGCTAAACGGAATCGGTTTGCGGGTATCGATATGCACGGTGTTGTGGGCATCGACGGGAATATTGCCGATCAGGTGAATGGCGGCAGGATCGTTGGCAGGCGTGTTCATGCGTGAACATCCAGTCAGAGGGTGGGCGAAGACGGCGCACAGCAGCAGGGGGAGCGCTGCACGGTGCTGCGGTATGCAATGAGGTCGCACAGCCATGGGGCCACCTGTGGGAAGGGGAGGAAAATCTACTATAGCCCACTACCCGCAATGTGCTCACGGCATTGCCCGCGTCGTCCTGTGACCTGCCCGGTGTGATGTGGGAGTTTTTCTACCTCTCTTCCATCCGTGGCCCATAGCTGTAGCCTACTGCAGCATTGAGGCTCCGGTTAAGGGTATCGTCCTGGGTGCCTACGCCTGGAACGTAGTAGCCGCCTATATTTTTGACATTATTACTCTTCGCCGTTTGCACCTGATTATCCAAAATTCCGATATTGGTAATGTGCTCAGTGTCCTTGTACTTGTCATTGCCGGTTCCATCGAAGCAGACCACAAATAAACGAGTGTGCGGATTCTGCTGGCTGACCAGAAGCAGTCAAATCCCGCGCAGTTGCCGGATAGGTTGCCACGCCATCGGCCCAGGTCTTTGAAGTATCGCGATCACTACCCATTGCATGCTCCCTGGCGATGACGCCATCAGTAGGTTTTGGTGTAGGCGAGAATCAGGTCGTTGCGAAAAGCACTGTTTGGATTGCCTAGGGAAGCCCTGAACAACGCACCGGACCTCTAAAATTCCAGCCTGCTGCGTGCCAATAGCGCACAAATTTGACGCATACGATGCGATTTCTACGGTTATCTGGCAACTTTGGCTGCCGCCAGACAGCATTATCCCCTGGCCGGCAACAACTACCGGCGTACAATCCACAGATTGGTGGGCGCAGCGATGAGAGTCGCATCGACGATCATGCCGGAACGCAGGCTCTGACCCTTGCGCACCAGATGCGCGTTGACGGCCTCCAGCATCCGCACAGCAAGGCCATGGGTTTCCAGCAAGCTGCGAAAGTTGAGAATCGTGGTCTCGTCGGGAACGTTGTCTAAACAGCCGAGCCGGGCAAAACGGCTCAACGCCGGGCCTTGGCGTGCGTCGCTCTGTCGTAGTGCACTGCCGTAACGCTTGGCCAGCAGCACCAGCTTCTTGCGGGCCACTTCAAGCAAACGACTGTGGGTCGGATACGCGATCGCCTTTTCCTGCACCGTGGTGTCCACGATCACGCGCGATACCTCACGCGCATCCACCGCTTTCATCACATGGACGGCATTGATCGTGTGCGCGAGTAGCTCTTCCATGCCGGCCTCACCCAAGCGCTGCCGCCAGCGTGTCAGCGAGCTCGGATCGCACGGCAAACGCGTCTGGAACACGACCTCACCGGTGAAGAACTGCCAGTACGGATTTTCCAGCCACCGTTCGCAGACCGCTTCATCGGAAAGGTCGTAAGCGTGTTTGAGATACAACAAACCGGCGATCAAACGCACCGGCAGTGCGGGACGACCGCCAGCGGCCGCAGTGGCCGGAAAATGTCGCGAAAGCGCCTGTTCCAAGGCGGCCCACGGCATCCGTTGGCTCAATTGCGCCGACGGATGCCGCAGATCGATCTGGTTCTCCAACCGCGAACGAAACAACGCGTCGGCAGGTACGTGCCCAGTAGCAGGACGGCGTGTACGCATGGGCAGAAATTGCCAGAAACCAGACCTCAGCATAGCGAAAACTGGTCGTTCTGCCACGCCTGTGCGACCTATAAAGCGTAGTGGTGATTGGGTATTGGGGGTTTTTCAGAGGCGACTGGCTAGTGCTGCGCATAAACTGGTAAGTGGGGGCAATCACGCAGCAAGTGTGCGCGGTCTCGCAGAATTGAGCCTGCCACGGCGAATCCAGCGGTCTGGCCCCGTGATGTCAGACTGGCCGGTTTTTTTGGTGTTGCTATTTTTATATTGAATACCTTTCCAGGAATATTTCATTGGTATGGCCTGACAAGCGCACCCTATGCTGCCTCCGCAACCGTAGGGTAAACCCGATCAGGATTACCACGCATTCACCAGCCTCGGCCCTTGTCGCGGCCGGATGTCAGGCCAGCACAACGACGGGCGGGGCGTTCGCGCGCCGGCCTGCGAAAACTAGCAGCACATGCGTCCTGGGAGGGAACACCATGTCAGTGCACCATCGCCACATGCCGGCAGGCCGGACTGTGGGTCAGCGTTCGATCCGTGATTTCCGTCGCTCCGTAATGGCACTGAGTGTGGCCACGCTGCTGAGCGCGCAGGCTTACGCGCAGGATGCAACCACCACTGCAGCTCCGGTGCAGGAGGCCATCACCCAGCAGCTGGACACCGTGCAGGTCACCGGTACGCGCAGCAGCGTCACCAAGGCGCAGTTGGTCAAGCAGAACGCCGAGCAGATCGTCGATTCGATCGTGGCCGAAGACATCGGCAAGCTGCCAGACAACAATGTTGCCGAAGCGCTGCAGCGCATCTCCGGCATCCAGATCTCGCGCA
Organism: Xanthomonas fragariae; assembly: GCF_900183975.1. Classification (NCBI taxonomy): domain Bacteria; kingdom Pseudomonadati; phylum Pseudomonadota; class Gammaproteobacteria; order Lysobacterales; family Lysobacteraceae; genus Xanthomonas; species Xanthomonas fragariae. The sequence goes on along the minus strand of NZ_LT853882.1, from coordinate 2,483,100 downwards.
ACTATGGCGAAGGCAGTTCGATCGCGATCCGCGGACTGACCCAGGTGCGGACCGAACTCAATGGCCGTGACATCTTCACCGCCAACGACGGCCGTGGGTTGAGCTTCGAAGACGTGTCGGCCGAACTGCTCGGCGGCGTCAACGTCTACAAGAACCCGTCGGCCGACATGATCGAAGGTGGCCTGGGCGGCACCGTGGATCTGCGCACGCGTCTGCCTTTCGATTACGCAGGCCGCAAGATCGCCGGCAGCGTGCAGTACGATCACTACGACTTGGCCGACGACGGCAAGCCGGCGTTCTCGGGCATGTACAGCGACCGCTGGCAGACCGGCATCGGCGAGATCGGCCTGCTGGTGAACTATTCGCAGCAGACCAGCCCGTTCCGGCAGGACACCATTTCGATCGAGCCGTGGTACACGCAGACCGATCTGCCGGGCTATGAAGGCCAGGGCGTGTCAGTGCCGCACGGTGCCGGTATCAACACTACCGTCGGTGAGCGTAAGCGCAAGACCGGTGCATTTGCGATGCAGTGGCGTCCGAACGATGCGGTCGAGGTCTATACGCAGGTGCTGCGTTCGGATTACAACTTCCATTGGCAGGATTATTCGTTTTTTGCGTTGACTAGACAGACAGCCATTCAAGGCTTGCCCGGCATCCAGGTCAACAATCGCAACGAGTTCGTCAACGGCTCGTTCCAGAACGTGCCGACCGAATCCAACACCAGCCTGACCGAGCGTCATTCGGTCACTACCGATTACTCGCTGGGCGCCAAATGGCGGGTCAACGAAAAATTGAATGTCAGCACCGACTTTCAATATGTCGATGCCACCACCACCGGTACGCGCTACATCCTGGCCACCGGGCAAGACACCAGCCCGCAGTTCAACGTCGATTTTCGTGGCGACCTGCCGCGCTTGTCGGTGACCGATGCCAGCGGCGCCGAAGGCTATCTGACCGACGTCAACAACTACGACGGCTGGCGTTACCATGTGGACAACAAGGACGACAACAAGGGCACCGAGTTCGCTTGGCGCGCCGACATGGAGCTGGCATTCGACAGCGACTTTGCACGCAGCTTCAAGGCAGGTTTGCGTTATACCGACCGTGATGCCGAGACCAAGGGCAATATTTACCGCTTTATGTGCATCAACAATTGCGACGGCGCGCCGTTCTCGCAATACCCGACGGTAGGCGTGGTGACAAATCCGATTACCGACTTCTTCCGTGGTCAGAGCCACACCTTCGGGCCGACCCTGACCGCAGCCTACTCCGCAGTGGCCAACTATGCGCAGACCCTGGCCACTTTCGGTGCCAGCCCGCTGGAATTTGCGCCCAACAACATCAATACGCAAACCGAGCAGACCTATGCAGCCTATGGCGTGCTGCGCTTTGGCGTGGGCAGCGACGCGATTCCATTCGACGGCAATATCGGCGTGCGCGTGGTGCGCACCGAAGTCGGGTCGCAGGGTGTTCGCACCGGTACAGCGGGCGAGGGCGGTGGGCTCATTCCGGTAGCTGCACAGCAGACCTATACCGACGTGCTGCCGAGCTTGAACCTGCGTTGGATGCTGAGCAACCAGTTGCAATGGCGTTTTGCGGCCTCGCGCGGCATTTCGCGTCCGCCGTTTGACCGCTTGAACCCCAATCTGAGCTTGAGTATTGACCCAAGCAGTTCTGGTGCTTCGACCCGCACTGGTACGGCTGGTAATCCAGAGCTTGAGCCGGTCAAGGCTGATCAGTTCGACACCGCGCTGGAGTGGTACTTCGGGCAGGGGTCGATGATGTACGGCACTGTGTTCTACAAGAAGGTCGAAGGCTTCATCGCCAATGCAGTCTTCAATGAGCTATACCTTGACGAAAATGGTCAGCCCGTTCCGTGGCAGATCACCCGCCCGGTCAACGGCGATACCGGCCAGATCCGCGGAGCGGAACTGGGCTACACGCAGTTCTTCGATTTTCTGCCTGGCTGGCTGAGCGGGTTCGGCCTGCAGACCAACTACACCTATGTCGATAGCGAGGCGCCGAGCCCCATCGCCATTGATACCAATGGGCAAGCGTTGACGGTGCCGCTGGAAGGGCTGTCCAAGAACAGCTACAACGCGATCCTCAGCTACGAAACCTCGCGCTTCCAGGGCCGCGTGGCCTACAACTGGCGCAGCGACTGGCTGGTGACCACCGCAGGCAACGGCACCGACAATCTGCCGGTCTACAACAAGGGCTTCGGCCAGCTGGATGCTTCGCTGCGTTTCAACATCAATGCTGTGTGGTCGATCTCGCTGGACGGCGTGAATCTGCTCGATACCCGGCGCGAAAGCTATCTGGGCACTGCCTCGCGCTACCGCGATTTCGTGATCAACGATCGTCGCTATGGCCTGACCTTGCGGGCCAGCCTGTAGAGCGCGCCGTAGCAAGTGCGTGTCCGGTCCGGCGATATGCGTCGTTGCATCAGTGCGCGCCGAGTGGCCGCACCGACTTTGGAGATCACTGCATGACCGCTTCTTTCGTTCGCCGCAGTTGCCTGTTGGGCCTGATGCTGGCCAGCCCCGGCGCCTGGGCGCTGCCGACGCTGCCGCTGCTTTTTGCCGATGGCGCGGTGGTGCAGCGCGACCAACCGATGCCGGTATGGGGCTGGGCAGCGCCCAATGCTGCAATCACGGTCGGCTTCGACGGCAAGCGTGCTAGCGCCAAGGCCGATGCAACAGGACAGTGGAAAGTCAGTTTGCCCGCACACAACGCCGGCGGACCGTACGTGCTGAGCGTGCAGGGCGATGGCGGCCAGTTGCAGGTGCGCGATGTGCTGGTCGGCGATGTCTGGCTGGCCAGCGGGCAATCGAATATGGAGTTCGCACTTGCGCAGGCTAGCGACGGCCCGCAAGCGGTGGCTGCCGCCAACGACCCGCAATTGCGGCATTTCAAGGTGCCCAAGTCGTGGTCGGTGCAGCCGCAGGCAGGTCTGACCGGTGGCGACTGGAAGGCTGCGACGCCAGAGAACGCTGGTGAATTCACCGCAGTCGGTTACTTCTTCGCCAAGGAGCTGCGTGCCAGCACCGGCGTGCCGATCGGCATCATCAACAGCACCTGGGGCGGTAGTTCCATCGAGGCGTGGATGGATGCGGCCTCGCAGAGCTTGACTGCCGATCAGAACCAAGGCGCGATCAAGGCGAGTAAGCAGCGCGATGCCGCCGCGCAGGCTGCCACCGACAAGCGCATCGCGCGCTGGCCCAAGGTGGAAGGGGATACCCCGCAATGGCGCGAAGCGTATTTCGACGACAGCGACTGGGACAGCATCCCGGTCACCCAGCAATGGGAATCCAGCGGTTATAAAGGCATGGACGGCATCGCCTGGTACCGCACCACAGTCACCTTGAGTCCAGCCGAGGCCAAGGCCGGCATTGCGCTTGGCGTCGGCCAGATCGACGAATCGGACATCACCTACGTCAACGGCACCCAGGTCGGCGAGACCGTCAAGCAGTGGAACCTGCCGCGCGTCTATAGCGTGCCTGCCTCGGCATTGCATGCCGGTGTGAATCACATCGCGGTGCGCGTGGAAGACCTCAATGGCGGCGGCGGCATGCATGGCCCGGACGCGCAGCGCTTCGTACGGTCCAAGGCTGACGCCAAGCGTGCATTGGGCGGCTGGAAATTCCGCCCGGCCGCGGTACGCGTATCGTTTGCCGACAACCAGAATCAGCTGCCCACGCTGCTGTACAACCAGATGATTCATCCGCTGCAGCCGTTCCCGGTCAAGGGCGTGATCTGGTACCAGGGCGAAACCAATGCCAGCGACACCGGTGCGGTGAAATACCGCGAACAGTTCGCTGCGATGATCCAGCAATGGCGCGGCGAACGCGGCGCAAAGACGCTGCCGTTTCTGTGGGTGCAGCTGGCCAACTTCAAAGCCGGCGGCGACAAGGGCGAGCTGAGTCCGTGGGCGCTGTTGCGTGAGTCGCAGTCTAAGACGCTGGCACTGCCGGCAACCGGGCAGGCGGTGATCATCGATATCGGCAACCCCACCGATATCCATCCCACCAACAAGCGCGATGTCGGCCATCGCTTGGCGCTGGCAGCGCGGCATGTCGCCTATGGCGAAACTCTGGTGTATAGCGCACCGGTGTTCAAGCGCGCAAGCTTCGCCGATGGTCAGGCAGTGCTGAGCTTGGATCTGCAAGGCAGCGCGTTGCAGGTGCGTGGCGGCGGTGCGGCGCAGGGCTTGCGCATTGCTGGCGCCGACCAGCACTTTTATCCGGCCACCGCGCAGATCGATGGCGACCGGGTGATCGTGCGCAGCGATGCGGCGCGTGCACCGGTGGCAGTGCGTTACGGTTGGAGCGAGAACCCGGACGACGCCAATCTGGTCAATCGCCAGAACCTTCCTGTTTCCCCATTCCGCACCGATACCTGGTGACACGGAGCCTTATGTCCATGCATTCCCCCGTTGTGCGTGTGACTTGCCACTCCGGCGCGCGTAGTTGTCTGCGTCCGCTGCTACTGCCTGCGTTGACGCTGGCTTTGGCCGCGTGTCAGTCCGGCGAGCAGCACGACACATCTCAATCGGCCGCCGTCGCAGCGGCTGCCAACACTGCAGCGACGCGGTCGGCGACCTTACACGCGCCGGCTGCGCAGACGCCGATGCCGCAGTTCGTCAGCAAGGACGGCAAACACGCGTTGATGGTCGATGGCGCGCCGTTCCTGATTCTGGGCGCGCAGGTCAATAACTCCAGCAATTACCCTGGCGTCATGGATAAAGTGTGGCCGGCGATGCAGGTGCTTGGCCCCAACACCGTGCAGGTGCCGATCGCCTGGGAACAGGTCGAGCCGGAAGAAGGCCAGTTCGATTTCTCCTTCGTCGATATGCTGCTCACGCAGGCGCGCGAGCACAAGGTGCGGCTGGTGCTGCTGTGGTTTGCGACCTGGAAGAACAACGGCCCGGCGTATGCGCCGCATTGGGTCAAGACCGACAACCAGCGCTTCCCGCGGGTGGTGACGCGCGAAGGCAAGGCGATCGGCTCGCTGTCGCCGCATGCGCAGGCCACGCTGGATGCCGATCGCAAGGCGTTTGTCGCCTTCATGCAGCATCTCAGGCAGGTCGATCCGCAGCACACCGTGATCATGATCCAGCCGGAGAACGAGGCGGGCACCTACGGCAGCGTGCGCGACTTCTCGCCGATGGCGCAGAAACTGTTCGACGGCCCGGTGCCGGATGAACTGCTCACGCATTTGAACAAGCAGCCGGGCAGCTGGGCGCAGGTGTTCGGTGCCGACGCGGACGAGATCTTCCATGCATGGTCGATCGGCCGTTACATCGACCAGGTCGCCGCAGCCGGCAAGGCCGAGTATCCGTTGCCGATGTACGTCAACGCGGCATTGCGCGGCCCGTTCAATCCCGGCCAACCCGGTCAGTACGCCAGCGGTGGCCCCACCGACAACGTGCTCGATGTGTGGAAGGCCGCCGGCCCGCATATCGATCTGCTGGCACCGGACATCTACATGCCCGAGTACCGCATGTACACCACGGTGCTGGAGCGTTATGCGCGTACGGACAATGCCTTGTTCGTTGCCGAAACCGGCAATCGGCCGGAATACGCGCGTTATCTGTTCCCCACGCTGGGCCATGACGGCATCGGTTGGTCGGCGTTCGGCATGGATTACACGCACTATTCCAACTATCCGTTGGGCGCCAAGCACGTCAACGAAGAAACCCTGGCGCCGTTCGCGCTGGGCTTTGAGTTGGTCAAGCGCGGCATGCGTCCGTTCGCCAAGGCGGCTTCGGAAGGCAAGCTGCACGGCACTGCCGAAGAACCTGGCCAGGCAGTGCAGGAGCTGCAACTCAACGAGCGTTGGAGCGCCACGATCACGTATGGCGTGCCGCAGTTCTGGTTCCATGGCAAGCCGCCGGGCAACTCTGAGCCGATCGGCGCAGCCTTGATCGCGGAGCTGGGCGCGGACGAATTTCTGGTCACCGGCTACCACGTGCGCGTGAGCTTGCACCCGGCCAGCGAAGCGACCGCCAACATGCTCTACGACCGCGTCGAAGAAGGCGTCTACGAAGGCACCGACTGGAAATTCGAGCGCAACTGGAACGGCGACCAGACCGACTACGGCGTAAATTTTTCCAGCGCGCCGCAATTACTCAAGATCAAGCTGGCGACCTATGAATAAGCGTGTCGACCAGCGCTGTTGCGCAACCGGACATCTGCGTAGCGTGCTTTCCGCCACGTTGCATCCATCGAACCCATGCGCTGCCGCCCCCCCCGCGGCAGCGTTTCGCAAATCCAACGGAGTGAACATGCAAGCCACCATCCGTTTTGCCGGCCCCGCGCCTGCACATCGGCGTACAGCGCTGGCCCATTGTCTGGCTTTGTCGCTGGCCTTATTGGCCAATGCTGCGCATGCGCAGGAAGTACGCAAGGCCGCTGATGGCGTCACCGTGGTGCCGAGCGCCAAGGGCGCCGCACCGGTGCGCCTGCAAGTGGTCGATGCCGGCATCATCCGCGTCAGTGCCGACCCGGACGGCGATTTCGCGCGCAGCCCCAGCTTGATGCGCGTGCCGGTGCAGGGCGAGGGCAAATTTCAGCTGGCCGAGCAGGGCGACAGCGTGCAGCTGAAGACCGGCAAGGTCACCGCTACCGTGTCCACCGTCGATGGTCATGTCAGCTTCGCCGATGCCACTGGCAAGCCGGTGTTGTCGGAGGTGGCCGGCGGGCGCAGCTTTGCCCCGCTCAAAGTCGAAGGCAAGCAGTATCTGAGTGTGCGTCAGCGCTTTCAGTCGCCTGATGACGAAGCGTTGTACGGCTTCGGCCAGCATCAGCAGGGCTGGATGAATCAGAAAGGCCACAACGTCGAGTTGCAGCAGAACAATCTCGACATGGCAGTGCCGTACCTGGTGTCCAGCCGCAAGTACGGCCTGCTGTGGGACAACAATTCGATCAGCCGCCTGGGCGACCCGCGCGGCCTGCAGCCGCTGCCCAAGACGCTCAAGCTCTACGACGCCAAAGGCAAGACCGGTGCGTTGACCGCGCGCTATGCGATCAACGGCAAGCAGGTTCTCGAACGTCGCGAGAGCGAGGTGAACTATCAGTACCTCAGCGACCTGACCACGTTTCCGAAGAAGGCGATCACCAAGGACAAGAACAGCCGCATGCAAGTCACCTGGGAGGGCCAGATCGAAGCGCTCACCGGTGGCGAGCACACCTTCTCGCTGTATTCGAGCGAGTACGCCAAGGTGTACGTCGACGGCAAGCTTGTCATCGATCGCTGGCGCCAGAACTGGAACCCGTGGAATCACGAGTTCAAGCTCGATCTGCAGCCAGGCAAGCGCCATACCGTCAAGGTCGAGTGGGACTTGATCGACCCCAGCTACATCGCGCTGCTGCATCGCGACCCGCTGCCTGCCGCCGAAGCCCGCGATCTGTCGCTGTGGTCCGAAGCCGGGCAGATGATCGACTACTACTTCGTCTTGGCTGATTCGTACGACCGGGCGGTTGCGGGCTATCGCGAACTCACCGGCAAATCGGTGATGCTGCCCAAGTGGGCCTATGGTTTCTGGCAGAGCCGCGAGCGTTACAAGAGCCAGGATGAGTTGGTTGGCGTGCTGGCCGAATACCGCAAGCGCAAGCTGTCGCTGGACAACATCGTGCTGGATTGGTCGTACTGGCCGGAAAACGCCTGGGGTTCGCACGATTTCGATCCACAGCACTTCCCGGATCCGGATGGCATGGTCAAGTCCGTGCACGACATGCACGCGCAGATCATGATTTCGATCTGGCCCAAGTTCTATCCCACCACCGCCAACTACAAGGAACTGGATGCCGCCGGTTTCATGTACAAGCGCAATGTCGAAGTGGGTGAGCTGGACTGGATCGCCAAGGGCTACAAGAACTCGTTCTACGACCCGTATTCGGAAAAAGCGCAGGCGATCTACTGGCGCCAGGTCAACGAGAAGCTCAACAGCAAGGGCTTCGATGCCTGGTGGATGGACGCCGACGAGCCGGACGTGCATTCCAACCTGGATATCGGCGAGCGCAAGGCACGCACCACGCCGACCGCGCTGGGCCCGTCCACCGAGTTCTTCAACTCGTACCCGCTACCGCACACGCATGGCGTATACGTGGGCGACCGCGCGGCCGACGACAAGCGTGTGTTCATCCTGTCGCGCAAGGGTTATGCAGGCACCCAGCGCAACGCAGTGGCAGTGTGGAGCGGCGACATCGTCTCGCGCTGGGACGACATGCACGACCAGATTTCCGCGGGCGTCAACATGGCGCTGTCGGGCCTGCCCAACTGGACCTTCGACATCGGCGGGTTTGCGGTGGAGAAGCGCTACGAAAACCAGGACCCGGCGCATTTGCCGGAGTGGCGCGAGCTCAACACGCGCTGGTTCCAGTTCGGCGCGTTCGTGCCGATCCTCCGCTCGCACGGCCAGTTCCCGTACCGCGAAATCTGGAACATCGCCCCGGAAGGCACGCCGTTCTACGACAGCATGGTCTACTACAACCGCCTGCGTTACGCGTTGCTGCCGTACATCTACAGCCTGGCCGGCGACACCTATCAGCGCGACGGCGTGATCATGCGCGGCATGATGATGGACTTCCCGAACGACCCCAAGGTGCGTGACATCAACGACCAGTACCTGTTCGGACCGGCGTTCCTGGTCGCACCGGTCACCCGCTTCGGCGCCACCTCGCGTCAGGTGTATCTGCCGGCCGGCAGTAGCTGGCTGGATTTTTCCACCGGCAAGCGCTACGAAGGTGGCCAGAGCATCGAAGCGGCCGCGCCGATCGAGCGCATGCCGTTGTTCGTGCGTGCCGGTTCCATCGTGCCGACCGGCCCGGTGCAGGAATACGTGGACCAGACGCCGGACGCACCGCTCACCGTGGTGGTCTACACCGGCGCCGACGGCCAGTTCTCGCTGTATGAGGACGACGGCAAGGGCTACGGCTACGAGAAGGGCGAGTTCAGCTGCATTCCGCTGAGCTGGAACCAGGCCAAGGGCGAGCTGAGCATCGGCAAGCGCGAAGGCAGCTGGACCGGCATGCAGGCCAAGCGCACCGTCAACGTGCGCTTCGTCGACGGCCCGCGCGAGGATGCCGGTGCGCTCGAACCCAAGACCGACGCCAGCATCCAGTACGATGGCAGGCCGGTCAGCGTGTTGCAGCGCAAGATTGCGTCCGGCAAAGCGCGTCGTCGATGATCGCAGGTCGTTGTCAGTCAGTGAGTGCGCAGATGCCGGATCGCCGCGAGGCTCGGGCGTGTAGGTCCGGTCATGCAGCACGGTGGTGCACGTGCTGACCCGCAGGGAAGTCTGTAAAGCAACCGGTGCCGCACTCGCGGTGCTGGGTGCTGCGCCGGCCGCGTCCGCGGTTGCTGCGCCGGCAGTCGCCAAGGCAGCCGGCAATCAATCGCTGCCTGCCGTCGCGGCCGGCGACGCCTTGCAGCTGTGGTATCGCGAACCAGCCAACGAATGGGTACAGGCCTTGCCGGTCGGCAACGGCCGGCTGGGCGCGATGGTGTGGGGCGGCATTGCCCACGAACGCCTGCAACTCAACGAGGACACGCTGTACGCAGGAGGCCCGTACGACGCCACCAGCCCCGAGGCGTTGGCGGCGTTGCCGCAGGTACGCGCTCTGATTTTTTCCGGCCGCTATGCAGAGGCCGAAACGCTGGCCGACGCCAAGCTGCTTTCGCGTCCGCTCAAGCAGATGCCGTATCAACCGTTGGGTGATCTGTTGCTGGATTTCGATCGCGCCGACGGCATCAGCGACTATCGTCGCCAGCTCGATCTCGATACCGCGATGGCGACCACCACGTTCCGTTCCGGCGGTGCATTGCATCGGCGCGAGGTGTTCGTTTCGGCGCAATCGCAATGCATCGTGGTGCGCCTGTCGTGCGATCGTGCGCGCGCCATCTCGTTGCGCGTGGGCATCGATAGTCCACAGAGCGGCGAGGTCACGGTGGAGCGGGGCGGCCTGTTGTTCAGCGGTCGCAACCGCAGCTTTGCCGGTATCGTTGGCAAGCTGCGTTTCGCATTGCGCGTGCTGCCGCAGGTCAAGGGTGGCACGGTTGGCTATTTACGCGACCGTCTGCGTATCGAAGGCGCCGATGAAGTGGTGCTGCTGCTTACGGCCGCTACCAGCTACCGACGCTACGACGCAGTCGATGGCGATCCGCTTGCGCTGACGGCAGCAAGCATGCAGAAGGCCGGCACGCTGGACTACACTGCAGTGCTGCGCGCGCACCTGGCCGATCACCAGCGGTTGTTCCGGCGCGTGGCGATCGACCTGGGCACCAGCGAAGCAGCGCAGCTGCCCACCGACGAACGCGTGCAGCGTTTTGCTCAGGGAAACGATCCTGCGCTGGCTGCGCTGTATCACCAGTTCGGTCGGTATTTGCTGATCTGCAGCTCGCGGCCCGGTACGCAGCCGGCCAATCTGCAGGGCATCTGGAACGACCTGATGCTGCCGCCGTGGGAAAGCAAATACACCATCAACATCAACACCGAAATGAACTACTGGCCCAGCGAGGCCAACGCGCTGCACGAGTGTCTCGAACCACTGGAATCCATGTTGTTTGATCTTGCCAAGACCGGCGCGCGCACCGCACGTGTGATGTACGACGCGCCGGGTTGGGTGGTCCACAACAACACCGATTTATGGCGCCAGGCCGGGCCGATCGATGCTGCGAAGTGGAGCCTGTGGCCGATGGGTGGCGTATGGCTGCTGCAGCAGTTGTGGGACCGCTGGGATTACGGCCGCGACCGTGCGTATCTGGGCAAGATCTATCCATTGTTCAAGGGCGCGGCGGAGTTCTTCGTCGCCACCCTGGTGCGCGATCCGCAAACCGGCGCGATGGTGACCAATCCATCGATGTCGCCGGAAAACCAGCACCCGTTCAATGCTGCGCTGTGTGCCGGCCCGACGATGGATGCGCAACTGCTGCGCGATCTCTTCGCGCAGTGCATCACGATGGGCAAGGTGCTCAAGGTGGATGCAGACTTCGCACAACGCCTGAGTGAGTTGCGCAAGCAATTGCCGCCCAACCGCATCGGCAAGGCGGGGCAGTTGCAGGAATGGCAGCAAGACTGGGACATGCAGGTACCGCAGATCCAGCACCGTCACCTCTCGCATCTGTACGCGCTGCATCCGTCCAGCCAGATCAATCTGCGCGACACGCCCACGCTTGCCGCTGCTGCAAAGCGTTCGCTGGAAATCCGCGGCGACAACGCCACCGGCTGGGGCATCGGTTGGCGGCTGAATCTGTGGGCGCGCCTGGCCGATGGCGAGCATGCCTACCGCGTTCTGCAATTGCTGCTGGCGCCCGAGCGCACCTATCCGAATCTGTTCGACGCGCATCCGCCGTTCCAGATTGATGGCAACTTTGGCGGCACTGCCGGCATCACCGAGATGTTGCTGCAGAGCTGGGGCGGCAGTGTGTTTCTATTGCCCGCATTGCCCAAAGCATGGCCGCGCGGCAGCGTGCGCGGTTTGCGCGTGCGCGGCGCTGCCAGAGTGGACCTGGAATGGGATAACGGCCGCTTGCAGCAGGCACGCCTGCACAGCGATCGTGGCGGACGCTATCAACTGTCCTACGCAGGGCAGACCCTGAACCTGGAACTGGGCGCAGGCCGCACCCAGCAGGTGGGCTTGGACAACAACCGATTGGTGACGCAATGAGCTTGTATATAGGACTGGACGTGGGCACGCAGAGCGTCAAGCTGGTGGCCTACGATCCGCAAGAGCGCGATGTGGTCGCCACCATCGCAGCGCCGATAGAGCTGATCAGCCGCGACGACGGCACCCGCGAGCAGCAGGCGCAGTGGTGGATCGACGGCATCGTGCATTGCTTTGCGCAGCTCGATGGCGAGCAGCGTGCGCAGGTGCGCGGCATCTCGGTGTCGGGTCAGCAGCACGGCTTTGTACCGGTGGCCGCCGATGGCAGCGTCACCGCACCGGTGAAGCTGTGGTGCGATACCAGCACTGCGCTGGAATGCGGCCAGATCATGGATGCAGTGGGTGGCGCGGCAGGCAGCGTTGCCATTGCAGGCAACCCGATCATGGCAGGCTACACCGCCTCCAAGTTGCCGTGGACGCGCAAGCATCGCCCCGAGGCGTATGCGGCAATGACCACGGTGATGCTGCCGCACGATTACGTCAACTTCTGGCTCACCGGCGAGCGTTTCGCCGAGGTCGGCGATGCCTCCGGCACCGGTTGGCTGGACGTGCGCACGCGGCAGTGGTCCGAGCGCATGCTCGGCGCCGTCGATGCACAGCGCGATCTGCGCGATGCACTGCCGCCGCTGGTCGAAACGGGCACGGTGTATGCGTTGTCCGACGCAGCTGCCGAAGCGCTGAATCTTCCGGCCGGTGTGCTTGTCACCACCGGCGGTGGCGACAACATGATGGCTGCGATCGGCACCGGCAACGTGGTGCCTGGTCGCCTGACCATGAGCCTGGGCACCTCCGGCACATTGTTCGCCTACGCCGACCACCCAGTAGTGGACGACGACGCACGCTGGGCCGCGTTCTGCTCCTCCAGCGGCGGCTGGTTGCCGCTGATCTGCACCATGAACTGCACCGTCGCCACCGAGGCGGTGATGCGCATGTTTTCCATCACCCGCGAACAGACCGAAGCGCTGATTGCCAGCACCACCCCGGGTGCCGATGGCTTGGTGTTGCTGCCGTTCTTCAACGGCGAGCGCACCCCGGATTTGCCGACCGCACGCGGCTGTCTGTTCGGTATGGATCTGCACAACACCAGCCCGGCGCACTTCTATCGCGCCGCGATGGAAGGGGCCACCTACAGCCTGCGCAATGGTTTCGATGCGTTCGTCGCTGCAGGTTTGCAGTTCGACACCATCCTGCTAACCGGTGGCGGTAGCAAGAGTGCACAGTGGCGGCAGATGGTGGCTGACATCTTCGACCTGCAGGTCGTGGTGCCAATCCAACCCGAAGGCGCTGCCTTCGGTGCCGGGCTGCAGGCGTTGTGGGCCTGCGATCGCGATGACGGCGGTGCGGATGCATTGTCGGATGTGGTGCTGGAGCATTTGCAGATCGACCACACGCTATCGGCGCGCCCGGATCCGCAGCGCGTGGTCCAGTATCAGCAGCATTATCAGAACTTTCTCAAGCACCTGCGTGGCGTCACCCCGCTCTACGCCGGCTGACTTTTACTCCCCAGAACCGAAGGACACCTCACCCCATGAGCAACACTGTTTACATCGGCGCGAAAGAATATTTTCCCGGCATCGGCAAGATCGGCTTCGAAGGCCGCGATTCGGACAACCCGCTTGCGTTCAAGTTCTACGACGCCAACAAAAAGATCGGCGACAAAACCATGGCCGAGCATCTGCGCTTTGCAGTGGCCTACTGGCACAGCTTTTGCGGCAACGGCGCCGATCCGTTCGGCCCGGGCACGCGCGCCTATCCGTGGGATGTGGGCAATACCGCATTGAACCGTGCCGAAGCCAAAGCCGATGCTGCGTTCGAGTTCTTCACCAAGCTCGGCGTGCCGTACTACTGCTTTCACGACATCGACCTGTCGCCGGATGACGACGACATCGGCCAATACCAGCGCAATCTCGAGCACATGGTGGGCATTGCCAAGCAGCGTCAGGCCGATACCGGCGTCAAGCTGTTGTGGGGCACCGCAAACCTATTCTCGCACCCGCGCTACATGAATGGTGCTGCGACCAATCCGGACTTCAATGTGGTGGCGCGCGCTGCGGTGCAGGTCAAGGCCGCCATCGACGCAACCGTGGAATTGGGCGGCGAAAACTATGTGTTCTGGGGCGGCCGCGAAGGCTATGCCTGCCTGCACAACACGCAGATGAAGCGCGAGCAGGACAACATGGCGCGCTTTCTCACCCTGGCACGTGACTACGGCCGTGTCATTGGGTTCAGCGGCACTTTCCTGATCGAGCCCAAGCCGATGGAGCCGATGAAGCACCAGTACGATTTCGACAGCGCCACAGTGATCGGCTTCCTGCGTCAGCACAGCCTGGATCAGGATTTCAAGCTCAATATCGAAGCCAACCACGCCACGCTGTCTGGTCACAGCTTCGAGCATGACCTGCAGGTCGCCTCTGATGCCGGCTTGCTCGGCAGCATCGATGCCAACCGCGGCAATCCGCAGAACGGCTGGGACACCGACCAGTTCCCGACCGATCTGTACGACACCGTCGGCGCGATGCTGGTGGTGCTGCGTCAGGGCGGGCTGGCATCGGGCGGCCTGAATTTCGATGCCAAGGTGCGTCGCGAATCGTCCGACCCGCAGGATCTGTTCCTGGCCCACATCGGCGGCATGGACGCGTTCGCACGCGGGCTGGAAGTGGCCCATGCGCTGCTCGCTTCGTCGCCGTTGGAACGCTGGCGTGCCGAGCGTTACGCCAGCTTTGACAGCGCTGCCGGTGCGGCTTTCGCCGATGGCACCAGCACATTGGTGGACCTGGCCGACTATGCTGCGAGCAGCGGTGAGCCCAAGCAGATCAGCGGCCACCAGGAAGCGTATGAAAACCTGATCAATCAGTATCTGACCCGTTGATGTCCCGTGGCGGGCGGCGCACTGCCTCGCCGGCCGATGTCGGCCACCTTCGTGGCCGCTCCTTTGCATGCTTTCAGGTGAACCCATGTCCAGTGTCTTCATAAACGGCGCCCCCGATGCCGGCGAGAACACCCGTTTCATCATCCTGATCAGTTGCGTGGCCACGATCGGTGGCTTTTTGTTCGGTTTCGACAGTGGCGTGATCAATGGCACGGTCGATGGCCTGAAGCAGACCTTTCAGTCCAGCGCCGCCGAGACCGGGTTCGAAGTCGCCTCGATGCTGCTGGGTTGCGCCATCGGCGCCTTCTTCGCCGGCCGTCTGGCCGACCGCTGGGGTCGCCGCGCCGTCCTGATCATTTCTGCGGCGCTGTTCCTGCTCTCGGCCATTGGCGCCGGTGCTTCGCACAACTCCGGCTTTTTCATTCTCGCCCGTGTGATGGGCGGCTTTGCGGTGGGCGCGGCCAGCGTCATCTCGCCGGCCTATATCGCCGAGGTCGCCTCTGCGCGCTATCGCGGCCGGCTCGCCACGCTGCAGCAGATCGCCATCATCAGTGGGCTGTTCTGCGCGTTTTTGAGCAACTATCTGCTCGCCAATGCCGCCGGTGCCTCCACCGAGCCGCTGTGGGGCGGGCAGGCCGCATGGCGCTGGATGTTCTGGATGCAGGCGGTCCCGTCGTTGCTGTTCCTGTTGCTGTTGCTGGTCATCCCGGAGAGCCCGCGCTTTCTGGTGGTCAAGGGTCGTCGCGAGCAGGCGCTGGTGGTGTTGAAGCGTCTGTACGGCAACGCCGCCGCGCAGACCAAGTTGACTGAGATCTCGGCCTCGATGTCGGCAGACCAGCACAAGCCCAAGTTCTCCGACCTGATCAACAAGGCCACCGGCAAGGTCCGCCCGATTGTCTGGATCGCTGTGGGCCTGGCGGTGTTCCAGCAATTGGTCGGCATCAACGTGGTGTTCTACTACGGTGCGGTGCTGTGGCAGGCGGTAGGCTTCTCCGAGCAGGACGCACTGCTGATCAACGTGCTCTCTGGCGGCCTCAGCATCGGAGCCTGCCTGGTCACGGTGATGCTGGTCGACAAGATCGGCCGCAAGCCGTTGCTGTGGATCGGCTCGGCGGGCATGGCGGTGTCGCTGGCCATGGTGACCTACGCCTTTGCCACGGCTTCGCTGGATCCCAATGGCAAGCTCGCCATGTCCGACGCCATGGGCATGCTCGCGCTGGTGGCCGCCAACGTCTATGTGGTGTTCTTCAACGCCTCGTGGGGCCCGGTGATGTGGGTGATGCTGGGCGAGATGTTCCCCAACCAGATCCGCGGCTCGGGCCTGGCGATTGCCGGAGCTGCGCAGTGGACGGCCAACTTCGCCATCACCGTCAGCTTCCCGATCCTGCTCGGCAGCATTGGCCTAGCCGGCGCCTATGGCATCTATACCGTCGCCGCGCTCATCTCGGTATTCTTTGTGCTCAAGTACGTCCACGAGACCAAGGGTAAGGAGCTTGAGCAAATGGAAGGCTAATTTTTCTGTTATTCCTGCTATCTGCATGAAAATCAAAAAAGGCCGCGCGCATTGCGCGGCCTTTTTTGGTGATGGTCTTGCTTATGTCCGGCAGCGGAGCGCCAATGCCGTATCCGCAGCGCCCCGCATGTCGATGGGCTGCGCGTGGTGCTCGATCTGGCGCAGCCACATGCCATCCATGCCGATGTCGGGCCAACGCGCGACGCACGCGGGGCGTCGGTGTTCGCGTTGTCGCAGAACGGTGCGCAAGTGCGGAGGGAGTTTATTGCCTGCGTGCAGCGGTTCGATATTCGCGAGCTGGTTGGGCTATGCGAGCAGGTCTATGCGACGCCGGTGCAGGCCGCAGTACGGCGTATCGATGAGTCAGTGTTTGCGCGCTTGAATGGCGCCGATTTGATGTATGTCGAAGATGCCGCGCGAGGTTTGCGCAAGTTGCTGGCCGAGCACTATGCCTCGTTCGATTTGACAGAACGCCATCTCGAAAATCTGCATGCCCACGATGCCCTGACCGAAACCGAAAGCGACGCCGAAGGCGTTCATCCACTTGCCCATTGAGGAGTTGCCATGCAGTGCAAATATCCACGCAGATCTACCATCACTGTGCGCAGGCGCGACGTTGATCGCACGATGCGTCGGTGCGGACGCACGATTGCCCAGGTCCATGTCTTTATCGGGCCATACATGATTTTTGTATCGGCATGATCGGTAAGAGCGATGCCGACGCGATGCCGCGCCAACACGCGGTACGACGTGTGGCCGCAGGACTGAATCACGCTGTCGATCGCATCGCCCGGGCAGCAAGTGCTCGACCTTGCAACCGGCCTCAGCCAATGTGCGCATCAGTGCGATGTATCTATGGCATTGCCATCGGTGCCATGCCAGCCCGGCCTGTCAACGGAATTGTTGCGCGCTGCCCGATGAGCGGCAGCAACCGGTGCCCCACAAAGCCAAAACCCCGCAATGCGGGGCTTTGGCGTGTTCTGCGGCAGGACGACGGTGGTGCTCCCTAGGGGACTCGAACCCCTGTTTTAGCCTTGAGAGGGCCACGTCCTAACCATTAGACGAAGGGAGCGTTTGGTGCGTCTTTTGTAGCACGCTAGTATAGTGGGCTAAAAGCCGTTGGGCAATCCTGAAACACAAGACGGAAGCGCCATCATCGAATCCTCAGTTCCATCTCCGTTCACGCTGCGCGTCATCCCCCGCGATCAGCACACCATCTCGCGCAAGGACATCAGCCCCAACGCGCTACGCGTGCTGTATCGTCTGCGCGAATCCGGCTTCGGTGCCTACCTGGTCGGCGGCGCAGTCCGCGATCTGCTGGTCGGCGGCCATCCTAAGGATTTCGATGTCGCCACCAGCGCCACGCCGGAAGAAGTCAAAGCGCTGTTTCGCAACTGTCGTCTGATCGGCCGCCGTTTCCGTCTGGCGCACGTAGTGTTTGGTCGCGAGATCATCGAAGTGGCGACATTCCGCGCCAACATCGACGACGGCAGTGGCGACCGTGAGCTGGATAATGGCCGGCTGGTACGCGACAACGTCTACGGCACCATCGAAGACGACGCGATCCGTCGAGACTTCACCTGCAACGCCTTGTACTACGCCATCGAAGATTTTTCGGTGCGCGATTACTGCGGCGGCTTCGAAGACGTGCAGGCGCGCCTGATGAAACTGATCGGCGACCCGGAGCTGCGTTACCGGGAAGATCCGGTGCGCATGCTGCGTGCGGTGCGTCTGGCGGCCAAATTGAATTTCGATATTGAAGCGAGCACCGCCGAGCCGATTCCGCGTCTGGCCGGGTTGTTGTCTGAAGCCGCGCCAGCGCGGTTGTTCGAAGAAATTCTCAAGCTGTTCCTGTCCGGGCACGGCGTGGCCAGTTTCGAAGGCCTGGAGCGTTACGGCCTGCTCGGCGTGCTGTTCCCGGAAAGTGCGGCTGCGCTGCGTTCCAACCGCAGCGGCGCGCTGCGCGCCATGGTGCTGGAAGGTCTGCGCAATACCGATGCGCGCGTGGCCAACGATGAGCCAGTGTCGCCCGCGTTCCTGTTCGCGTTGCTGCTGTGGCCAGCGTTCTGCCGCACCTTGATGGGCTTGCAGGCGCAGGGCGTGCTGCCGGAAGACGCGCAGCGTCGCGCCGCCGACCGGGTCACCTTGCATCAGCTGGAGCGTGTGGCGCTGCCGCGCCGTTTTTCGCTGCCGATGCAGGAAATCTGGTTGTTGCAGACGCGGTTCTCCTCGCGTCAGCGCAAGCGCGTGTTGCGCAGCTTGTCGCATCCGCGTTTCCGTGCCGCGTTCGATTTCCTGGTGCTGCGCCAGTTTGCGTCGGCTGATCACGCGGCCGATGTCGAGTTCTGGCGCGAGGCGCAGAAGTCTTCCGGCCAGGAGCTGGCTGATGCGATCGAAACCGCGCAGACCGATCACGAGGGCGAAGAGGGCGCGCCGCGCAAGCGTCGCCGCCGCCGCCGCACCGGCGCGCCTGCAGGCGAGTAGGGCATGCACACTGCCTTTGTCGGCCTGGGTGCCAACCTGGGCCAGGCCGACGCCAGCGTGCGCGCGGCCATCGCCGCCCTTGGGGTGTTGCCGCAATCCACGTTGATTTCGGCGTCGCGCCTGTACCGTACGCCTGCCTGGGGCCGCGAAGACCAGCCCGATTTCATCAACGCCGTGGCGCAGCTGCACACCGTGCTGGCGCCGCTGCAACTGCTGGATGCCTTGCTCGGTATCGAGCAGGACTTCGGCCGGACGCGTCTGGACGGCGAGCGCTGGGGCCCCCGCACGTTGGATCTGGATCTGCTGCTGTATGCCGACCAGGTGATTGACCTGCCGCGCCTGCAGGTGCCGCATCCACATCTGCAGGCGCGTGGGTTTGCGCTGTTGCCGCTGTCGGAACTTGCGCCCGAGGCAATCATTCCGGGCCATGGAACAGTGCGGCGCGCCCTGCAAACCATCGATGTCTGCGGGCTGGGGCCGATTGGGTAGATAATGGCCGCTTATCACCCCACCTAATGAGTTTATGAGCAGCCATACCGACAGCAAGCCCTGGACCGTGCCCGCCTTGGCGCGGGCCAAGCGCGACGGTCGAAAACTGGTCATGTTGACCGCGTACGACGCCGGCTTTGCGCGGACCTTCGATGCCAACGGCGTGGACCTGATCCTGGTCGGCGACTCGTTGGGCATGGTAGTGCAGGGGCACGATTCCACCTTGCCGGTGACCACCGCCGACATGGTCTACCACACCGCTTCGGTGGCGCGTGCACTGGAGCGCGCGTTGCTGGTGGCCGATCTGTCGTTCCAAGCCGATGCCACGCCGGAGCGCGCACTCGACGCCGCCACGCAGCTGTTGCAGGCCGGTGCGGAGATGGTCAAGATCGAAGGCGCCGGCCACAAGCTCGAGGTCATTCGCTATCTGGTCGAGCGCGAGATCCCGGTCTGCTCGCACCTGGGGTTGACCCCGCAATCGGTGCTGCGTTTCGGCGGTTACATGGTGCAGGGACGTGGCGAAGCCGGCGAGCAGTTGCGCCGCGACGCGCAGGCGGTGGTCGACGCCGGTGCCAACTTGGTCGTGCTGGAGTGCGTGCCCACGCCGATCGCCGCACAGATCAGCGCCGAGCTCAGCGTTCCCACCATCGGTATTGGTGCTGGCCCTGGTTGCGACGGCCAGGTGCTGGTGATGCACGACATGCTGGGCTTGGACAGTGGCCATCGCCGCCCCAAGTTCGTTAAGAATTTCTTGACAGAAGGCGGCTCTGTGGCAGGCGCGGTGCGCGCCTACGCGCAGGCCGTGCGCGATGGCAGCTTTCCAGATGCAGAGCACGCTTACGCCGCATGATCCAGACCATTACCGGTCTTTCCGCACTACGCGCACTGGTCACCGGCTGGAAGCGCGAAGGGTTGCGCGTGGCGTTGGTGCCGACCATGGGCAACCTGCATGCCGGCCACTATTCGCTGGTGATGCTGGCGCGGCAGTACGCCGACCGCGTGGTATCGAGCGTATTCGTCAACCCGACCCAGTTTGGCCCGAATGAAGATTTCGCGCGTTATCCGCGGACGCCCGAGGCCGATCTGCGCGGTCTGGAAGACGCCGGTTGCGATGCGCTGTGGTTGCCGGACGTGGACACCATGTATCCGCTCGGCACCGCACTGGCCACGCCGCTCCATGCGCCTGGCGTCAGCGACGTGCTGGAAGGCGTGTGCCGTCCTGGGCATTTTGATGGCGTGTGCACCGTGGTGGCGCGTCTGTTCAATCAGGTACAGCCGGACGTGGCCGCTTTCGGCAAGAAGGATTACCAACAGCTGGCGGTGATCCGGCAGATGGCGGCGGACCTGGCGTTTCCAATCGAGATCCTGGGCGGCAGCATCATGCGCGAGGCCGACGGCTTGGCGATGAGTTCGCGCAACCAGTATCTGTCGGCCGAAGAGCGCCGGCAGTCGACGCAGATCTGCAAGGTGCTGCTGCAGATGCGCGACAGTTACGCCGCCGGCGCACCGCGTACGCAGGTTGAAGGGATAGCCACCCAGGCGCTGGAACAGGCCGGTTTCCGTGTCGATTATGCGGTGGTGCGCCTGCCTGATCTGAGCGAGCCTGGCGACAGCCACGCTGGCGCGCGCGTGGCCCTGATCGCGGCCCGACTGGGCAATACGCGGTTGATCGACAACCTGGAATTCTGCAGGTCACCGCTGCGGCCGGGCTGAAGCCCTCATCACCGACTGCATTGCGGGCCGTTGGGCGCAGGCGCTTTCCGCTAAAATGGCGGCTCTCTATTTGTCGTTGCCCGTCCATGCACCTGTCCCTGCTGAAAGCCAAGATCCACCGCGCCACCGTCACCCACTCCGAGCTTAACTACGAGGGCTCGATCGCTATCGACGGCCTGCTGCTGGAAGCGACCGGCATCCGCGAATTCGAACAGGTCCATATCTGGGACGTCACCAACGGCGCGCGTTTCAACACTTACGCCATCCGTGCCGAGGAAGGCAGCGGCATCATGTCGCTCAACGGTGGCGCTGCGCGTCACGTGCAGGTTGGCGATCTGATCATCGTTGCCGCATTCGCGAGCATGAGCGAAGACGAAGCCGAGACCTTTCAACCCAATCTGGTATATGTGGACGCGCACAATGCGATCTCCCACACCAACCACAGCATCCCCACGCAGGCCGCATGACACACACCAACGGATTCGACGCGCTTCACGCCCACGCTCAGCGCTTGCGCGGCGCTGCCATCCCCGCATTGCTTGCCGCCGAGCCGGAACGGCCTACGCAATACGCCAGGCAAGTCGGTCCGCTGTATTTCAACTTCGCACGCCAGAAGTACGACCGCGCCGCGCTCGATGCCTTGTTCGCCATCGCACGCGCGCGTGACCTGGCCGGCGCATTCCAGCGCTTATTCCGTGGCGAGCAGGTCAATGTCACCGAACAACGCGCTGCACTGCATACCGCGTTGCGCGGTGATCTGACCGATGAGCCAGTAGCCTCGGAAGCGTATGCCACTGCTGCGGAAGTGCGCCAACGCATGGGCGCGTTGATCCAGCAGCTGCAAGCCACCGATGTCACCGACATCGTCAGTGTAGGCATCGGCGGTTCTGATCTGGGGCCGCGCCTGGTCGCCGACGCATTGCGTGCGCCGTCCGGCGCGCGTTTCCGTGTGCATTTCGTCTCCAACGTCGATGGCGCGGCAATGCAGCGCACGTTGGCCACGCTGGACCCGGCGCGCACCGCCGGCATCCTGATTTCCAAGACCTTCGGCACCCAGGAAACGCTGCTTAACGGCAACATCCTGCACGCCTGGTTGGGCGGCAGCGAGCGCCTGTATGCCGTGAGCGCTAACCCCGAGCGCGCCGGCAAGGCCTTCGATATCGCGCCGGACCGCGTGCTGCCGATGTGGGATTGGGTGGGGGGGCGTTATTCGTTGTGGTCGGCGGTCGGTTTCCCGATCGCTTTGGCAATCGGCTTCGAGCGCTTCGAACACTTGCTCGAAGGCGCGGCGCAGTTCGATGCGCATGCGCTCAATACGCCGCTGGAAGAAAACGTCGCCGTGCTGCACGGACTGACTGCGGTGTGGAACCGCAATTTGCTCGGCAGCGCGACGTACGCAGTGATGACCTACGACCAGCGTCTGGCATTGCTGCCGGCCTATCTGCAGCAGCTGGTAATGGAGAGCCTGGGCAAGCGTGTCAAGCTCGACGGCTCGGCAGTGGACAGCGATACCGTGTCGGTGTGGTGGGGCGGTGCAGGCACCGATGTGCAGCACAGCTTTTTCCAGGCGCTTCACCAGGGCACCAGCGTGGTGCCGGCCGATTTCATCGGCACCGTGCACAACGACGACCCGTATGCGCAAAACCATGTTGCGCTGATGGCCAACGTGCTGGCGCAGACCGAAGCACTGGCCAACGGCCAGGACAGCAGCGACCCGCACCGCAGCTATCCGGGTGGCCGCCCGAGTACGGTGATCCTGCTCGATGCGCTCACCCCGCAAGCGCTGGGTGCGCTGATCTCGATGTACGAACACAGCGTGTACGTGCAGTCGGTGATGTGGGGCATCAATGCGTTCGATCAGTTCGGCGTGGAGTTGGGCAAGCAGTTGGCCAGCCAGTTGCTGCCGGCGCTGAAGGGCGAGTCTGTCGATGTGGCCGACCCGGTAACGCGCGAATTGCTAACCAAGCTGCGCGGCTGAGCCGTTGGTTTTTTGGGCGTGGGCATCGGCCCGGGGTTGGGCCTCATGCTACCGCACCTGCGGCCGACGTCGAGAGCGGGCGATGCCTGGCCGCCTCGGTTGTGGTTTCAACCGACTTTAGAAGAGCTTGATATACAGGTTGTCGTCGTTCTGCTGTGCCGCGGCAGATGTCTGGTGTTCGGCCAATAGGGTGTCCATCTTCTCGGCAGTCGATTGCGCGATAGTGAGAGCCACTTTATCTCCAAGGATCGTGGCGATGGCATGCAACGCCCGGGCGAACAGCGACAAAGCGACGGCTTCCATGTATGCCGCATCTGAGCCTATCTTCGCCGAGCGATAGGCGTGCGTGGCACTGCGCAGGGCCGGCGATCCCTGTTCGCAGAGCAGGTAATTCTGTGTGCCGGCAGCCAGTAGCTGCGTGACATTTGCCGCCGATGCCATGACCGGATGAACCCAGCGCCCGACCCCTGCGGCATCGGCCCGGGCGCCCAGGCCCGGCCAGTGGGCGGCATCGGCGTACCAGGAGGTCTTACGGCTGTCAGATGCCAATTTATCTGCCCATTGGCTGGCGACGGTCTCTTCCGGTTGCGCCACCTGCCATGCCTTGAAGCGGGCGATCTGGGCGTCGATATGGTGCCGTAATGCGGCCGCGATGCGATCTCCCTCCAGGTCGCCAAACAGATAGATAACGTCGACCGCCATCTCAATGGTGCCCTGTGCCAGCATCTGGGCACCAGAATCGTGTTCGTCAGTCAGCGCGCGCAGCGTTGCCGCATGTGCATCGGCCAATGTTTCGAGGCCATACCAGGCATAGATCATGGTGGCCGTCATCTTCCCTTTAGTCTGTAACTGCCCTACGCCGTGTGCAAGTTCGGCTTGGCAGGTGTGCATCACCGGGAGTTGACGCTGGCGCAGCGCCGTCAGAGCTGCGGCATGCACGTGCAATTGGTCAGTCGGTTGTTTATTGAACAAGGCGCAGTCTCCGTGTGTGGGGTTCCGTTGCGATCATGCGATGCCTATCACTACCGGCTATAGGACGGCGGCTCCCGCATGCTGGACAACTCTGCTTCCAGTGTCTGCTGCTGGGTCTGCACGTGCTGGAGGGTGGCCTGCATCGACGGCGCCGGTTCGCGCAGGTCTAGGCTGAAGCGGTTGTAGCAGGCATCGAGATCGATGACATAGAGCGTATCGCCCTTGACCGCGAACTGATTATTCCCCCCTGGACTCATGTCATAGAGCGCCATCTTGCCGACGACCTGATGCAGGCGTTCCTCGGACATCGGCACGTCCTTGCCTTCCAGGGTGGTCTTGGTCTGGGCGTAGAGCGCGTGCAGTGGGGAATTGGGGTTGCTGTAGGGTTCCAGCGCCCTGGGCGCGGCCTGCTGCTGAGCAGTTGCGAGGTCGGGGCGCGACTGGGCCGGTCGCTCGGCGACGGCATCGGCCAAATGGGAAGAGGCAGGCTGGGCGTGATCGGCAAGATGGCGACCTGGGGCGAGGTCCTGCGCCTTCTGGCGGGTGGCGAATTGGGCATGCGTTTGCAGTGCTTCGAGTGTGCCTGGATCAGCGATGCCGGTGGTGTTGCGGCCGGTCCAGAGTTGGAAGTTCTCCACCGCCTGCTGAGTGCGTGGGCCGTAGTGCCTGTCGTCCTTGATGGCGTTGCCATCGCGGTCGGTGGCGCCGATGGTCTGCAAGTGTTGTTGCAAGGCTTGTACGGCGGCGCCGCGGTCGCCGGGCTCCAGGGGCTGTGTTGTCGTCAACGGGAGGTGTGGTGGTTTCGCCGCCGGCAGGGTGAGCGGCACATGCCCCGTTGTTGGCCCGCCCACAACGGGATTGTCATGCCGTGCGGCGCTCTGCGAGTGCGCCGCTGATGGCATGCCGGGCATGTGCTGATCGAGGGTGGTCGCATGTGCAGGCATGCTCTGGTGCAAGGTGCCAGCGTCATGGCCGTGGTGCGCGTGCGCTGATGCAGGACTGTGGTGGTGAAGCGACGGATGCGTGACGTGAAGCAGGCTGTGGGTTTGGCCGTTGCGGTTGAGATTGACGTCGAGGGTACCGTCTTGATTTTGAGCAAGGGCAAGTTCGCTGCGGGAGACCTCTGACCACTGGCCACCGACGAAGGCGCGCCCGTGTCCATCCCGATCCCATTGCACGAAGTCTTTGCCTTCGGCGTAGAAACCACGGGAGTTGGATTTGGCGGGATCGCCGTAATTGTGCGAACTGCCGTGTTCGAGCGCTTGCACAAAGGCGCGCCCTTGAACCGGATCGACAAAGAGGGCTTTGACCGTGGTGTATTGCTCGGTGAGGTGGGGATGTTTGGGGTCGGCGTGTAGTTGAGTGGGGTCGACCAGGGGATTGGCCATGACGGCCTGCCAGGGGGCGTGCAGGGGGTTGGCTTCGCTTGCGTTGCGCAAGGCATTGAAGGTCTCGGCGCCTCTCAGTGCGGCATCGCGGCCAGACTCCATGTAGGTGGGCCGATCGGGGTGCTTTGGGTCTCGTTTTACAAAGCTGTCGATCTTATGATTTATTCCTTCAAGACTATCTATTTTTTGATGACTTACGTCTTTTAGGATGTCCTGACCAAGAGAATCACTTTGATTGTATGCTTTTCCGACGATGGCGAATATTTTGGCTTGATCTTGTGGGTCGGAGTTTTTATAAAGGTCAGTGCTTTTTAAGATGGGTACAACGGATTCCATTAATTTATCGACTTGGGAAGTATCTCTTTGATGGATAAATGATATTCCTGCATTCGTTGTCAGGTAATCGTTAAGTTTTGCTTTGAAGGTTTGATCAATATCTTGGCCAGCCTTTGGCATGTGATCGGATGGGATATTTTTTTTACCGTGATATATTTTTTTATCTGCATCGAAATTTGGGTCGCGAATATGATTTCCATCTCTGCCAAGATCTAAGGCGAACTTAGCCTGTTGCTGGGCGTTTAAAATCCAATCTGGATGGTGAGTCTTAGCCCAATCCTGAAAAGAATCCACAAGGGCCCTCGCATCCTTCGGATGCGCACCAAAGTCTGTTTGGAGCGTGCCTATCGAGTAACCACTGTTCGAGCCGCCAGCAGGCTCCAACATTACAGAGCCATCATTTTCATGGATAATACGGCCAGCATAACTGAGTTTGTAGGCTACATCGCCACCCTCTGAGCTGACACCGATGCTGTAGTAGGCGACGGCACGAAGTTCGTTGTCGGTCAAGCTCGCCATGATTCAATCCTCCTTGCAAGACAGTTCAATAGCGGTTGGCGGAACCAGTGCCTTAATTATATAAGCTGTGACATCCTGGATATTATTTTTCTTCGCTTGGTTGATGGACAACCGCATTGCGCTTTCATCTATTACCCTCAATGCAGGCGCTGAACCCACAGGCGATAGATCCGATTTGCGTAGACGGAATACAAAACATCCCTCGATAGCTAGAAATGTTCCATCATTCAAATCAAGTGCAGAGGTGATCTTTGAATTAAAACTGCCGCCAGAGCATGCTTTAGGATTTCCCATTTCATGATAAATGGCAAATTTGTTCCAGGTAGATGCAGGTTTTTCCCCTGTGACATAGTTGCGCTCTGAACTGGCCGCAATTAAGTTTGACGAACAATAATTTTTAGATGGTTCTAGGAAAATATTACTTCCATCAAAGCTTATGCCTGGCAAATCAATTGGAGGAGAAGTTCCGGAAAATGCGTAATCCTGCCCTATGCTGGAATGAAAATTTCCCTTGGCGTCGGTAAAGGACTGTTCCAGGTGGCCATCGTCTTCTCTGTCAGCTTTGACTTTCATTTTCTGGCCACTGAAAAAATCCAATGCCTCAACATCCCCCCCCCCCCAGGAGGCTCCGACACGACCCATGCGCGGAGCTTGCCATGGTCGTTTTCAACAAACATCGTCATGGCGTTTGGAAGAATACGTTGTGCAATCCCATTATCAGGCCATGCTGGCTTAGGCACAGCATGGCCGGCTGTTGGTTGGACGGCGCTGGCGTTTGCAAGTGCCAACCCCAGTGCCGATCCAACGATTGCGAAGCCGATTTTTCTGCGGATAAAATGGCGATTAATGTGGTTTTTCATGTGTGCTGTCCTCGCGATTCCAAGTTGGACCCGCCTCTGTAATTGAATCAAATGAATTCCCTCAGTCCACGAAAGGGACGTCCTTGCCTGCCCCAGTCCGCTGATCACGTATCACGACCATCGGCGTAATCTCCACCGGCGGCAGGATGCGCTTCTTGAAGAAGGTATCCTTGAAAAACCAGTTCTTCTTGCAGCGGATCGGCTTGCATCCTTCGAGGAAGAGCAACGCGTCGTCGTTGGGCAGTTCCTTGAGTTCCTGGGGCAGCATCAGTGCCCGTTTTTCTTCTGTGTAGTTGATGTTGTAACTGCTCCCTTGCGCGCCGCTACCGTGAGAGCGGTGCTTGCGGCGGATGGTCTTGAACCCCAGCTGCTCGCTATAGGAGTTGGCGTCTGTCTGTTCGCGCGGAGTGTAGACCGCGCTGCCGGCGTGGTTGGTCGTGAAGTTCTGGGCGTCGTGCTCGCCGTAGACCGAGCGCAGTTGGGCGTTGCTCTGGATGATGCATAGGTCGCGCACCCCGTAGCTGGCCGAGATCGAAATCCGCTTGGCCCAAACGTCCATCCGCCCCATGGCGGTGAATTCGTCCATCAGCATCAACATCTGGTACTTGAGCGATGGGTCATCGCCCAGTTGCCTGTCCAGATTGTTACCGATCACGGTGCTGAAGAAAATGTTCAGCAACTTGCCGCTTTCGTCGAGTTTCTGGGCGGGAATGACCGTGTAGATGGTGGTCTTGCGCTTGCGGATGGCGGTCACATCGAAGTCGGTGGCATTGGTGGCCGCTGCCAGGATCGGATTCAGGAACTGCTGCAACGGCGCCTGCATGGTGGCGATGACGCTGGAGAAGGTCTGCTCGGCCATCCCTGCCAGGTTGCGCAGGGTGGTGCGGGTCTGCTCGCTGACGAAGGGAAACTGCTGTTGGCCCGAGGCCGACAGCCAGCGTTCGACCATACGTTTGACGCCCTTGCTCCCTGCACCGGACGAGAGCCGCAGAATGCGTTCGAAGCTCGGAAACGCAGGATGCACGTTGGGATCGAGAGGTGTTGGGGAGTCGGGCTTTGCTTGTGCGTTGGTTCCTGGGAAACCCGTACGTTCCATGTCGTTCCAGTTTTCGAACATGAACGAAGCGAAGGCGACAAAGATGGCACGGGCCTGAGTCGCCCAGAACGGGTCCTTTGCGGAGTCGTCCGGGTAGAGGATGGCGGCGATCGTTTGCAGGTCGGCGATGTACTGGCCCGGCCTGACAAAGGACAGCGGATTGAATCTGTGGGTTTTGCCATCGGTGGCATAAGGGGCGAACTTGTAGATACGCTGTCCTTGCGAGGCCCGCCAGCCGCTGGTTTCCTTGAACAACTCGCCCTTGATGTCGAGCACGCACATCGAGTGCTCGTAGGTCAGCAGCACCGGAATGGCGATGCAGGTGGTCTTGCCGCTGCGGGTGGGCGCCACCACCATCACGTGGCGCGCATCGTTGATGTAGAGGTAACGCCCCCGGTACTTGCCGACGACGATGCTCTCCGGTTTTTTCTCCAACAAGTCAGCCCGCTTCATGTCGTGCAGGCGGGCAAAACCGGCATCGCCATGCAGAGACGCATCGCGTTTACTCAGTCGCAAGAGCATCAGGGCCAACGGCAGCCAAAGCATGAACATCAGGCCGAAGCCCAGCATGCCGCCGATCCTGATCTTCATCGCATACGGGCGGACTTGCGGCAGGCCCAGGGCGCGGACGTACTGGGTGTAGGTGCTCCACTCAAGCGGAATGTTGAGCTTGAGCAGTTGCAAGGTGATGTAACCGGACAGGTACAGGCCAGCGAATGCGGCGAGTAGAAGCAAAGCCAGTGCGGTTCCTAAACGGGCCTTCATCCCCATGTTAATGATCCTTTGTAAATCCTTTTTAGCGGTCGCACCCTACGTGTTGGAGTGTGGCGCACTCAATCCACCCAGGCAATTATCTTGCCTCGGTTCATGGTAGCGGGGCGGCGTTTAACTTTTCAAGGCATGACCTGAGACGCCAGGGCCTTCGGGCCCTGTGTGCTTTTGAACGTTCGATTATTGTGGACGCATCGCACGTGCAGATGCAGAGAGGCGATGGAGCCAAGCCATCGCCATGACGGGGCCGGAAACGCGTGGCCTGTTTTGAGTGGCTTAAAGTCCGCCCGTCAGGCGCGCGCCAGGCGGCCCTGACGGTGGCCCACGACCAGCGCTTACGCCTTGCCCAACTTCACCGCCACCGGATCGCCGGTGAGATAGCCCACTGCGCCGCCGAAGCGGTTCTTGTAATTGGCGCGGATCAGCGGATCCAGCGTCGCCTTGACGGTGTCGTGCAGCGGGCTTTCCCAATCGCCCGGATGCTGGCAGTTGCTCATCACGTAAGTCCAGCCGTGGATCTCGTCGACTGCGTGCAGGCCGGTCGATTCGGCTCCGGCCGGCACCGACAACACACGCGTCAGCGCGCCGCTGTCCACGTTGTAGGCCCACAGGAAGTTGTTGACGTGCAGGCTGCTGTCTTCGCCGATGAACAAGGTGCGCAGCGATTCGGAGAACTTGAGGTTGTCCGGGTTGGCCAAGCGCTGCGGGTCGGCCAAGTTGCCCAGTGCATCGGCTTTGGCCAGGTCGTGGCCGGTAAGCGCGTCCGGGGCGGCCATGTCAATCGGCACCCAGTCGCTGTGGATCGGTGCGCCGCTGCTGTCGTGGCGGCCGCCGCGCAGATTCAAGGCGTACACCGCGCCCGATGCCGAGCCTTGCACTTTCACGTCGCCCGAGCCATTGAGCATGCTGGTGACGATGTAGGACATCGCCATGTAGGCGACCTTGTCGCGGGCATTGACGGTCGTGCCTTCGAGCTTGGTGAAGCCCAGGCTGCCGCCGGCCAATGCGGCGTAGCGGTGGGTTTCCAGATACGTGGCGGCCTTCTCCATGCCGGGCTTGATGCGAATCCAGTTGAAGGTGCCGTTGAACGGGATCTTGGTGAAAGAGGCATCGCCCGGATCGCTCAAATGCACGTCGAGGATGTCGGCGGCGGTGAGGCGGTCGGCCATGGCTTTGATTTCGGCACTGGTGGCGTGGCCCAGCTTGATCCAGCTCAACGTGGCCGCGCCAGGTCCCACGCCGGAGGTCTGGTGCCACTTGCCGACGTACAAGGTGCCGGCCGACAGATCCGCCTTGCGGTCGGCGATGAACATGAATAGCCCACCGTTGGTGGCGTCGTCGCCCATCAGCACGGTGCGTTGGTCCGGCATCACCTGCACCAGCTCGTGCGAGATGCGGCCCAGGCAATAGTGCTTGCGCACGCTCCCCGTGCCGTCCGGGTGCACGGTGATCTCGGGCAGGTGGCCGTAGTGGTAGGGATTGGCCCGTTCCGGATCGCCGTACAGATGCGTGCTGTAACTGCGGAACTGGGTGTTGCCGGCCAGCGCGGTGGCGTCAGGCTCGTACTCTTCGCTGGACAGGTGGGTATTCCACGGCGACAGGCTGGCGCCGCAGGTGGTCCACAGCCCATGCACCGGCGCGGTATCGACGTTGTGGTATTTCACCAACGACAACTTGCCGGTGGCCAGGTCCTGATCCAGCGTGAGCACTGCGATCGGCGCGGGCAGATGCCGGTTGGTGTCGTTGCCGGCCTGGTCGCGGGTGGTGTATTCGAATTGCACCACCGCAAACACGTGGTTGCCCTTGACCCCAGGCACCTTGGCGTCGGGCAGGGTCAGCAGCGAGGAGCCGTCCGGGCAGTCGGAAAAGAACTGGCGCTCGGCACCGGGTTTGGAATGGTCGATGATCGGGCGATGCTGGATGTCGTAATAGCCGCCGGCCAGCACGGTACCGCCATTGCCGTCGGGCACCTGGTCGCCGGTGACGAAGAACGGGTGATAGGCCAGGGCATAGCGCTGCGTGCTGCCGTCGCTGCGCGTCACCGTCAGCGACGAGCCGACCGTGGTGGTGGCCATTGCAGCCGGGTTAGCCAGGCTGGGCGCCGGCATGCCGTGGAAGGTGGCCGACACCAGTCGGGCAGGGTTTTCCGATGGCCGCGATGGCCGCGCGGCCAAGGCTGCGCCACCGAGTCGCTGCAATGCTGCGGCGCTGGCGCTGCCAAGCGGCAACAGGGGGACGGACGCCAGCAACTGCATCAGGCGGCGGCGAGAGGGATCGGGGGAGGCAGACATCGAAACTCCAGGCAAAAGCAACGATCGACGATGGCCGGTTGCGCATCGGCAAGCCGATCACCTTAAGCCGGCCTTATGACAGTTGGTTGACGGCGATCTCGCCCGTTGGCGAACGTTTGGGGACCCCCTCGCACGTGATCGCTACATAGGGGGGCGGTGCGTGCGGGCTGCGCACGGGCTGCGTCGGTGGATGGTGCGATGCAGTAAAGTGCGCGATTGCCAGCTACCAGGCGTCACGCCGGATTCAACGGTTTTTCCATGGCTTGACAGGTGTTGCCGGTATTCCAAGGCTATAGCCGCGGCCAATAAGTTGGCGGTCATCTGGCATATGGACAGCCATTGTTGACAGGGTAGGGGAATCACGCAAGCGTACGCCGCTTAATGGACTGCGGCGCGACGCATCGCCGCGGGAGAATGACCTGGAGATCTGGATCTTGGACAAGCTGTTTCGTCTTACCGCCGCGCCTGTCGCGCGTCGCTCTCTCTTGCCGGCTGCCGCTGCTGCAGTGCTGATGCTGGGCGCCTGCCAAGGTAAGGACACCACCATCGAGGCGAGCAAGACTGTGCCGGCTGCCACGCCCGCCGTCTCGTCGACCACCATCCACCCGGACCAGTGGCCGTCGCCGAAGTGGCCGTTCGCCCAGGACCAGGCCCTGGAGCAGCGCATCACCGATGTGATGGCCAAAATGAGCGTCGAGGAAAAGGTCGCCCAGACCATCCAGGGCGACATCGCCAGCATGACCCCTGACGACGTGCGCAAGTACCGCATCGGCTCGGTGCTGGCCGGCGGCAATTCCGATCCCGGCGGCAAATACAACGCCAGCCCGGCCGAATGGCTGAAGCTGGCCGACGCGTTCTATGAAGCGTCGATGGACACTTCCAAAGGCGGCAACGCGATTCCCATCATCTTCGGTATCGATGCGGTGCACGGCCAGAGCAACATCGTCGGTGCCACGCTGTTTCCGCACAACATCGGCCTGGGTGCCACGCGCAACCCCGAACTGATCGAAAAGATCGGCGAAGTCACCGCGGCCGAAACCCGCGTCACCGGTATGGAGTGGACCTTCGCCCCTACCGTCGCGGTGTCGCAGGACGACCGTTGGGGCCGCAGCTACGAAGGCTATTCCGAGTCGCCGGATGTGGTGGCCAGCTTCGCCGGCAAGATGGTCGAAGGTGTGCAGGGGGTGCCAGGCACCCCGCAGTTCCTCGACGGCAGCCACGTGATTTCGTCGGTGAAGCATTTCGTCGGCGACGGCGGCACCAACGATGGCAAGGATCAAGGCGACACCAAGGTGTCTGAAGCCACCATGCGCGACGTCCACGCTGCGGGTTATCCGGCGGCGATCGCGGCCGGTGCGCAGACGGTGATGGCCTCGTTCAATAGCTTCAACGGCGAAAAGATGCATGGCAACAAGGTCATGCTGACCGATGTGCTCAAGGGCCGCATGAACTTCGGCGGTTTCGTGGTCGGCGACTGGAATGGCCACGGCCAGGTCAAGGGCTGCACCAACGAAAACTGCCCGGCCTCGTTCATTGCCGGGGTCGACATGGCGATGGCCTCCGACAGCTGGAAGGGCATCTACGAAACCGAATTGGCGGCAGTGAAGTCCGGCCAGATTGCAGCGCAGCGTCTTGACGATGCGGTGCGCCGCATCCTGCGCGTCAAGCTGCGCCTTGGCCTGTTCGAAGCCGGCAAGCCGTCCAAGCGTCCGCTCGGCGGCAAGTACGCATTGCTGGGTGCGCCGGAACACCGTGCGATCGCCCGTCAGGCGGTGCGCGAGTCGCTGGTACTGCTGAAGAACCAGGCCGGCATCTTGCCGCTGGATCCGAAAAAGCGCGTGCTGGTGCTGGGCGATGGCGCCGACGACATGGGCAAGCAGTCCGGTGGTTGGACCTTGAACTGGCAGGGTACCGGCACCAAGCGCAGCGACTACCCGAATGGCAACACCATCTGGGAAGGCTTGGACAAGCAGATCAAGGCCGCCGGCGGCAAGGCCGAGCTGGCAGTGGACGGCAGCTACAAGACCAAGCCGGATGCGGCAGTGGTGGTGTTCGGCGAAAACCCCTACGCCGAGTTCCAGGGCGACATCGCCACCTTGCTGTACAAGCCAGGCGACGAAAGCGAGCTGGCACTGATCCGCAAGCTCAAGGCCGACGGCATTCCGGTGGTGGCGGTGTTCCTGAGCGGGCGTCCGCTGTGGATGAATCAGTACATCAATGCGTCCGATGCATTCGTCGCTGCCTGGTTGCCGGGTTCGGAAGGCGAAGGCATTGCCGATGTGCTGCTGCGCAAGGCCGATGGCACGGTGCAAAACGAGTTCAAGGGCAAGCTGAGCTTCTCCTGGCCGAAGACCGCAGCGCAGTTCGCCAATAACGTCGGGCAGAAGGATTACGACCCGCAGTTCAAGTTCGGCTTCGGTCTGACCTATGCCGACAAGGGCGATGCGGCTGCGCTGCCGGAGCAATCGGGCGTGTCCGGCGAGCAGTCGGTGGGCGGGGTGTACTTCGTGCGCGGCAAGCCGGCGTTGGGCATTGCGATGCAGCTGTCCAATGCCGGCCAGGCCAATATGCCGGCGACCACGCTGCCGGTGGGCTTGTCCGATGGCAGCCTGAAGATGACCGCGGTCGATCACAAGGCGCAGGAAGATGCGCGTCGCCTGGTGTGGTCCGGTGCCAAGGCCTCCGGCATGTTGCTGGTGTCCGGCAAGCCGGTGGATGTATCGCGTGAGAGCAACGGCGATGTGCAGTTGCAGCTGACCGTGCGCCGCGACAGCGCGGTGACTGCGCCGGTGTGGTTGGGCGTGGGTTGTGGCGAGGGGTGCAGCGGGCGTGTCGATGCACAGAAGACCCTGGCCGCGCTGCCGCAAGGTCGGTGGAAGGTGGTCGGCGTGCCGTTAAAGTGCTTCGCAGTGGCCGGCGCCGACGTGACCAAGCTGACCCAGTTGGCCAGCATCGAAAGTGGTGCGCCGCTGGATCTGTCGGTGTCGAAGATCGCGCTGGGCGCGCTTAACGAAGCCGAAGTTACGCTGGACTGCCCGGTTAAGTAGGCAGCAAGCGCGGAAGCGTGCTTCCGAGCTTGCGGTAGATCAAACGAAACAAGCGCGTCGCAGATCGTGGCGACGTTCATAGCGGCCACCCTCAGCGGGTGGTGTCATCAGCCGCCGAGGGAGCGCGCGTCGATCGGCCAGGATGGCCTGCAGCTGCGGTTCGCCGCACTGCCGCCACGTACGCTGTGCGGGACGGCGGTAGTCTGCAGGCTTGCCTGGTGCACGGCGCACACCCCAGAGCCGGACAGGAGAGTGCAGTGGGTTTGGCAACATTGGATATCGTGATCGTGCTGGTCTATCTGACCGGCATCTTCGTCCTTGCGCAGTGGGTCTCGCGCGAGAAGGCTGGCCACAGCAAGAGCGCCGAGGATTACTTCCTGGCGAGCAAGTCGTTGCCGTGGTGGGCGATCGGCGCCTCGCTGATTGCCGCTAACATTTCGGCCGAGCAGATCATCGGCATGGCTGGCTCCGGCTATGCGATCGGTCTTGCGATTGCGTCCTACGAGTGGATGGCGGCGCTGACGTTGTTGATTGTCGGCAAGTTCTTCCTGCCGATCTTCCTGCGCAACGGCATCTACACCATGCCGCAGTTCCTGGAACAGCGTTACGGCAAGTGGATCCGCACGCTGATGGCCGTGTTCTGGCTGCTGCTGTACGTGTTCGTGAATCTCACCTCGATCCTGTGGCTGGGGTCGATCGCGGTCAGCCAGGTCACCGGCATGGACCAGACCTTGGCGCTGGCATTGATCGGCGTGTTTGCTCTGGTCTATCAGCTGTACGGCGGCCTCAAGGCAGTGGCGCTGACCGACATCGTGCAGGTCACGCTGCTGGTCTTGGGCGGCCTGCTGGTCGCGGGCTTGACCCTGGCGCGCATCGGCGACGGCGCCGGCGTGCTGGCCGGCTTCAAGCACCTGTGGAGCGCGCACCCCGAGCACTTCCACATGATCCTGAGCAAGGACAACCCGTTCTATAAAGATCTACCGGGCCTGAGCGTGCTGCTCGGCGGTCTGTGGGTGATGAACATCAGTTACTGGGGTTTCAACCAATACATCATTCAGCGCGCGCTGGCGGCCAAGAACATTGGCCAAGCGCAAAAGGGCATGGTGTTCGCTGCGTTCCTGAAGTTGCTGATGCCGCTGGTGATCGTGGTGCCGGGCATTGCTGCCGTCGTGCTGGCGCCGGATCTGGCAAAGCCCGACCAAGCGTATCCCACCATGATGCAGCTGCTGCCGACCGTCATTCTGGGTCTGGTGTTTGCCGCACTGGTGGCGGCAATCGTGGCGTCGCTGGCATCGAAGATCAATTCGGTGGCAACCATCTTCACTCTGGATTTCTACGCCAAGTTCCGCCCGCAGACCGAGCAAAAGCAACTGGTGCGCGTGGGCCGTCTCGTCGCCATCGTGGCGGTGGTGATCGGCATCCTCACCGCGCGGCCGCTGCTGGGCAACTTTGATCAGGGCTTCCAGTTCATCCAGGAATTCACCGGCTTCTTTACTCCCGGCGTGGTGGTGATCTTCATGCTGGGCCTGTTCTGGAAACGGGCTAACGAAGCCGGCGCACTAACTGCGGCGATCGGCTCGGTGGTGCTGTCGTTCGCGCTCAAGTTCGCTTGGCCTGAACTGCCGTTCATGGACCGCATTGGCGTGGTGTTCGTGGCGGCGCTGGTGCTGGCGGTGGTTGTGTCGTTGATGGCGCCGCCTACGCAGGCGCGCGATCTTATCCGCACCGACGATGTGTCCTATGGCACGACGTTGGGCTTCAAGATCGGTGCGGCCGGTGTGGTGGTGATTTTGATCGCGCTGTACGCGGTGTTCTGGTGAGCACACGCAACACGACTGCGCGGTCGCGCCGATACGCGCGTCGCGCAATAGCCGGATCGGTGAGTTGCGACGTTGGCGCTATTACAAGAACGACATTACGATCTCAATCGTTCCACAGAATGTGGTGGCCCTGGAAGCGGGCAGGGTTTGCATGAAATCCATCGGCACCTTGAATTAAAAATGATCGTATAAAGGAGGCAGTTGCATGGCGAATCCAAATCCGCAACGCGAAGCTGCCTTGGCGCAGTTCGCCGC
Source organism: Xanthomonas fragariae (assembly GCF_900183975.1). Lineage (NCBI taxonomy): Bacteria > Pseudomonadati > Pseudomonadota > Gammaproteobacteria > Lysobacterales > Lysobacteraceae > Xanthomonas > Xanthomonas fragariae. The sequence continues at coordinate 2,447,033 of NZ_LT853882.1, read as the reverse complement.
GCAGCCGGGCACCACGCCAGCGCAGGAAGCGCAGCTGCGTGCTGCGGTGATTGCCGATGCCAGTCCGCTGGCCATGCTCAACCAGCAGGCCACGTTCGGCCATCTTAAGGGCTCCGTGTCGGAAGCGTTGGGCGGCTCGCTCGACCTGATCGATCGCCATGTCAAGCCGATGTGGCCGGTGAAAACCTCAGCTGCGCGATGGCTTGCGCATCGTGCGTTCTGGCTATGACAGCCTGCGCGACCGCTGCCGAACGGCACCCACCCGCCAAGGAGACCACCACGATGCATCCGGTTGCCACCACCCAGAATCCGACCCTCAGCGCCGAAGAGATCGGCAAGCGGTTCCTGAAGCTGATCGAGGGATTGGAATCGCGCCAAGACTTAAAGTCTTGAACAGGTTCAGTCGGTAATAGGGCTTACCCTTGAGCCTGCAGGAAATGATTCATTTTTAGGGCATGTCCAGGATCTGGAACGAGGTTGGTTCTATATTTTCACTTATATTCCAGAGACACATGCTGTCAAGAAAGGCGTTGGGCTGGACTTCGAGCATCGCACAGATGGCTTTTCCGACATGTCTTCGGTGTGCGGGCTTGATTTTGATTACTACCATAACGTCCTTAAGGCGATGGGGTATCGTGACGTACCGGTCTATGGCGAGATCGGTGAGTTGCGAAGTTGGCGCTATTACAAGAACGACATTACTCTCTCAATCATTCCACAGAATGTGGTGGCCCTGGAAGCGGGCAGGGTTTGCGTAAAATCCATCGGCACATTGAATTGAAAATGATCGTCTAAGGAGGGCAGTTGCATGGCTAATCCAAATCCGCAACTCGAAGCTGCCTTGGCCCAGTTCGCCGGGCAGCCTGGCACCACGCCAGCGCAGGAAGCGCAGCTGCGTGCCGCGGTGATTGCCGATGCCGACCGGTTCAACCGGCAGGCCACGTCCGGCCAACTCAAGGGCTTTGCGTTGGAGGCGCCGGGCGGCTCGCCCAACCTGACCGGCAGTTACGACAAGGCAACGGGAGTGGTGACGATTCCGGCCGCGAGTTTTCAGTCCGCCGGCAGCGCAGCGAATGCCGATCTGAAGGCGGTGGTCGGGCTGCAGGGCATGAGCGTCGACTTTGCCCACAAAACCTGGCAGGACCCGGCCGGGCAGACGCGCACCGTCGACCAGGACATGGTGAGCAATCTGCAGGCCACCCTCAACGGTTCGCCGGTCCTGGCCGCGCAGATCAAGCAGGCGGTGGCCTAGGGAACCTCTGAACAACGCACTTCAAATGCGCGACACTACACACCTACGTTGAGGAGTCATCCATGCAACTGACGTTCGGTGACGCTGAAGGTTTGGGCAAGCGCAAGCAGACTCGCCGCGAGATCTTCCTGGCCGAGATGGAGCAGGTGGTTCCGTGGAGGCATTTGCTCGGACTGATCGCGCCGCACTATCCGGTGTCGGGGCGGCCTGGTCGACAGCCGTACGCACTGGCGACGATGTTGCGGATTCATTTGCAGCAGCAGTGGTATGCGTTGAGCGATCCGGCGATGGAAGAAGCGTTGCACCAGATCCCGACCTTGCGCCGTTTTGCCCGGCTCGGCGGTTTGGACAATGTTCCCGACGAGACCACGATTCTCAACTTTCGCCGCGTGCTGGAAACCCATGGCCTTGCAGCGCGGATGCTGGAGGCCGTCAACGCGGATCTGGTGCGCAAGGGTCAGAGCCTGCGGTCCGGCACGATCGTCGATGCAACCCTGATCGCTGCGCCCAGTTCGACCAAGAACACCGACCGCGCGCGCGACCCTGAAATGCATCAGACCAAGAAAGGCAATCAGTGGTATTTCGGGATGAAGGCACCCATCGGCGTGGATGAGTTTTCCGGGCTGGTGCGCCACGTCCGTTGTACGGCTGCCAATGTGGCCGATGTCACGGTGACCCACGCATTGCTGCACGGCAAAGAAGACAGTGTGTTCGACGACAGCGGCTACACCGGTGCGGACAAACGCGAAGAACTGCAGACCTGCAAGGCTGGTTTTTTCATTGCCGCCAAGCGTTCGACGATTCAAGCCATTGGCAACAAACGCGAGCGCCGCCAGGAAGAACGTTGGGAATACTTCAAAGCAAGTGTGCGTGCGAAGGTGGAGCATCCATTCCGCGTGATCAAACGCCAGTTTGGCTACACCAAGGTCCGCTATCGCGGCTTGGCCAAGAACACCGCGCATGTGCTGACCCTGTTCGCACTATCCAATCTGTGGATGGTGCGCCGGCAGTTGCTGCCGGCCAGGGGATAATGCTGTCTGGCGCCAGCCAACGCCGCAAGAAACCGTAGAAATCGTATCGTACGCATCAACTCTGTGCGCTATTGGCACGCAGCAGGCTCGAATTTTAGAGGTCTGGTGCGTTGTTCAGACCTTCCCTAGGGGCATGTGCAGCATTTCAGCCTGCTGGGCAACAGCATGGCGGCCGGCGCCACCTATGACGGCAGCACCGTACAGCAGGACGGTACGCCCAAGGGCATCAATCTGCCGCCGCTGGGATTGCAGGCCAATTCGCCTGCCAACCCGCTGGGAGTCTTCGATGCCAAGGACATGACCTTCGTGCTGGGCCACGAGATCCAGCATGGCTTCAACGATGCCGCCAAGGACCGGGCAACGCAGGCCGTTCATGTAGAGCATCGGAGCGCAGGCCCGGGCGCGGGGGCCCGGGCACGACTACACGGACGAATTGCGGGCTTACATCCAGGCGGGACGCGAAGATGAGGCGAAAGCGGAGATTGCGGGCTGGAATGCGTTGCTGAGCCGCGAGCAACAAAGTACCCCAAACGCTAACTTGGGTCATATGTTGTTTACTACCAAGAACGACAGAGTTCGAGATTTCGTAGTGCCAGACCCCAATGCTGCTATTCCGCTGGCAGTCGCCAAACCCGGCCTCACCTTCAACCAAGACGCCAGCCTATCGCAGACTCCGGCCAATATTGCCGCCATGGGGCAGCATTACTTCGACCGCCCCTCTGTGTTACATGCCCAGCTCAATCAACGCCCGGTGCATCTGGGCGAGCACAAACCCAACCCCACCGCCGACTACGCCAATTTCTACGGCACCTGGGCGCTGGAGCAGATTGTCGCCGCCGAGGACCAGGCCACTGTGCACTACCAGGGCGCCAAGCCGCAGATCGCCATCGATATGACGGCGCTGGGCCTGAAGGAGGACCTGATCGAAATGGAAGGCCTGGACCTTGGCGCGAACAAGGCGCCGCGCCCCTATCTGGATACCAGCCAGACACCGGCGGCGCTGGGCCACTTCCACCACACCCAGGACGGCAGCCGGGGGCACGACCATCAGCATGTGCCGGTCGCTCCGGCATTCCCGCCGCCAGCCTCGCACTCGGTTTCGGCAGTCCCGGAGCAGGCGGTTCTGCGCCACCAGGACCCGCTGGTCGAACGCTTCTACGCTGCCTTGCAAGCCGGCGACGACCAAGGCGCGCGGGCGGCGTCGATGGCCTATGCAACCCCCGAGCGCTGGCAGCAGACACTTGCCGCCGCAGAGGAACGGGTGCTGGCGAAACACCAGCAATTGCCTGGCAGGGACAATCCGCTCTTCGAGCAGGCATTCACCCAGCTGGAGCGGCTGGGACCGCAGGCCGGCGGCTATCTGGATCGGGTGCACATGGAGCAGGTTGCCGGGGCCGTGGCTTATCAGGCCAGGCTGCACCAGCTGCCCCGCATCGATGCGTTGACACCGAGCCAGGACGGCCGGGCGCTGCTGGCAACCGCGACCAACCCGCACATGCCCTCGCTCGTCGAGCGCGCAGTCAACGAGAAGGCGCAAGCCACCGCCCAGCCGCTGGAGCAAAGCCTGCAGCAGCTGACTGCCGAAACGCAGCGACAGCAGGATCGGGCGTTGTTCCAGACCCAGCAGCAGCTACAGCCGCAGCAGCAAGGGTTTTCACTTTGATGCAGTCGCCGGGGCATGAGATGAATGAGCAAGCAGGCCAGATCCTGGCGCAGATGGCACTCGCCGTCGGGCGTCTGGACGGCTTGATTTCCACTATGGAGCAACAGGCCGGGACGGTGCAGGCGGCGATGCAGACCGCCAGGGAGCAGGAGGAGGCGAAGTTTAGACAGGCGATGGTGGCGCTGTTCCGGGAACAGCAGCAGCGAATGGAAGATGCGCTACAGCCTAGGATCGCCTGGGCCTGGAAGATTATCGTCACGCTGGTGGTGTTCTTTGCGCTGCTGCTTGGGGGATTTTTGCTGTTGCTCAAACACGCCAACGACCGGTTGCAGGCCGCATACGTCCGCGCCGATGCGGCGGAGGTACGCGCGGAAGTGCAGCAGGCGTCCCCGCATGTCGAGATCACCTCGTGCGGTGGCCGGCCGTGCATCAAGCTCGACAAACAGACGCCGACCTGGAAGAGCAACGCTGGCGAGTACATCCTGGTGGATGCGCCATCCGGGAAACGAACGCGAACCCGGCAGTAAGCCGAATCCTTGCATCGGCGATTCCGCCGAACAGCGTGCAGCGCGGTCGTCCCCAGCCTCTAACGCTTGCTTGCGAACAGTTGCCTGCCGCCGCCGCGTGGAGTTAGACGCGCGTTGCCGCCAGGCTCGCAGCAAGCAGGTTGACCGGCGCCGCGGATTGCGTGTGCCACGGCGTCTGTAGCCAGATTTCCAATGCGGCCGCCGGCATCGGTTTGGCGATCCAGTAGCCCTGGCCTTCGTCGCAGCCCCAGGCGCGCAGCTGCGCATACGCTTCTGGCGATTCGATACCTTCAGCAACCACGCGTTGGCCCAGGTCGTGGCCAAGATGGATCATTGCCGGCACCAACGTGCGGTCGGTACGACTGTCGGGCAGTGAGCGAATGAAGGATTGATCGATCTTCAACGCGCTGGCCGGCAGCTGCTTGAGGTAACTGAAATTGCTGTAGCCGGTGCCGAAATCGTCGATGGCGATATGCACGCCCAATGCAGCGATCGCGGCTAGTTGCTCGGCCAGATGTTCGGGGTGGCGGATCATCGCGCTCTCGGTGAATTCAATTTCCAGCCGGCGCGGATCCAGTTTGTAGCGCTCCAGACTACGCCGCAGCAGACCTGCAAAACCGGGGCGATCCAGATCGGCGGCCGACACGTTCAAGGCCAGATTGAAGTCCAGACCTTGCTGCTGCCAGCGCGCTGCCTGGGCGATCCCCTTGTCGATCACCCAGGCAGTGATGCGATTGATCAGTGCGGTCTTCTCGGCCATCGGTATGAAGTCCGACGGCATCACCGGGCCGATCATTGGATGCTGCCAACGCAGCAGCGCTTCCACTCCCACGCAGCGGTGGTCGTGCAGATCCACACGTGGCTGGTAATGCAGGCTCAGCTGATTGGCGCTGTCCAACGCAGCGGGCAAAGCCGCGAGCAGGCGGAAGGTGTTGCGCTGCGCGACGTCGTGCTTGCGCTCGTACATGCTCCACGGCAGGCAATGCTCGCGCGACACATCCACCGCAGTGGTGAGCGAGCGGATGGTGTCGGCGGCGCCGTAGCTGGTCTGTAGCGAGACCGCGCCGATCGAGGCAACCGCGGTATGCGGGATGCCTTGATGCTCCAGCGGCTCGGCGAAGGCCTCCGAGATTTTGGTGCACAGCGTGGCCAGGCGCTGGGTTTCGGCCTGCGCCAGAAAGCCGAAGGTGGTCGGATCCAGCCGATACAGCGCAGTGCCGCCAGGCAGATACGCGGCCAGACGACGCTGGGCAAGCGCCACATAGCCGTCGGCGTAATCCCAACCCAGTGCCTTGACCATGTCGCGGAAGTAATCGCTGCCGCAGATGTCAACCGCTATTGCCGTGCTCGCCGCTGCATTGTCGGGTTGCGACAGCCAAGCCTCCAGATCTTCGCCGAAACGCGAGCGGTTGGGCAGGCCGGTCGCGCCATCGCGATAGGTGATGCTGCGCAGGTTTTCCACGCGCAACACGGCTAGGTCGCGCAGGCCTTCCAACTGTGTGATCGCTTCGGGATCCAGTTCCGCGCGCGGGCTGGTGCCAATCACGCATAAGGTGCCGATGCTGTGGCCATCGCGCAGCTTCAGCGGCGCGCCGGCGTAGAAGCGGATAAATTGCGGCCCCAGCACCAGAGGGTTATCGGAGAAGCGCGGGTCCAGCTGCGCATCCAGCACCACCATTACCTCGTCCGAGCGGATCGCATGCGCGCAAAACGCCTGGTCGCGTGGGGTTTCTTGCGCTTCCAGACCGGTGTGCGCTTTGAACCATTGGCGGTGTTCGTCCACCAGTGAGACCAGCGCGATTTCCGCGCCGAGGCTGCGCGCCGCCAGTGCAGCGATAGTCTCAAACACAGGGTCCACCGGCGAATCCAGCAAGCACAAGCTGCGCAGGACGGCCAGCCGGGTGGACTCATCGACCACAGGCGGAACGGGGGATTCGACAGACGCGGGCAGTGGTGACATGCGTCAGTATCGGCCTAAAGCCTCATCCCTTGATGTGAGGCATCTGTCTATGTTCAGTTGACGGGGAGCTGTGACGCAGCCAAGCGAGGCGCCACGCGCGCTTCGGGGTCGACGCGAGTGACGTGGTTCAAGCGCATATCGCCGCAGTGCTCGATCGGTCTCTACGGGAATGTCTGATCGCTACGGAGCGCATAACGCGCACGGCGCGCGTCTTTGGTCAGCCTCGAGTGATCGATGAGCAGCCATGAGGGACTGAGGTTGACTCGCTGTTGGCACAGCGACAAACCGATGCTCAGCCGTCAAGACGGCTTGGAGTGGCTAACAAAACGTAGCGAGCAGTCGCCAGGTGGGTGCGGACAGCGCGGGGGAACCGCAATGTACGCGTGGTACATGCCGATTCCGAGCACCGGCCGCGCCCGCCTGGCGGTGAGCGCAGTAGTTCTGTTAGCCATTCTTAGCGCTCCTCAGCGCCCGGGCTCACGCAACGGCCCCGGGCTGGGCCGCTTGGTCAGCTTGCGCTGCAGCGAGCGTCGATGCATGCCAAGCAAACGCGCGGCGGCGGACACATTGCCGCCGGTTTCGTGCAGCGCTTGCTGGATATGCTCCCACTGTAGACGGCTGAGCGGGGTCATCATTTCCTGCGCAGTTTGTTCTTCGTCCGGCTCGGGCACCTCGTCGTCGTCTTCGCCCAGCGCACGCATGATGGTGGGAATATTTGCCGGCTTGGGCAGATAGTCATCGGCGCCAAGTTTGATCGCCTCCACCGCGGTGGCGATGCTCGCGTAACCGGTGACCAGCAGGATGCGCATGTTGGCGCGGATTTCACGCAGCGGCTGGATCAGGCTCAGTCCGGAATCGTGGCCGAGCTTGAGATCGATCAACGCAAAATCCGGCAACGCGCTACGCGCGATCGACAACGCAGTAGCCGCATCGGTGGCGGTGAACGTTTCGACGCCGCGGCGGGCAAGGCTGCGTTGCAGCGTGCGCAGGTACAAGGTGTCATCGTCGACCAGCAGGCCGGTGCAGATGGGTGGGCTTGTCATGCAAGTACTTCGTGTTCTGAGAGCGGCAGGCGGAAACCGACGCGGGCGCCGCTGCCCTCGGCGGGCAGCATCCACAACTCGCCCTGCAGCCGCTCGACGGTGGCATGCGACAGCGCCAGTCCGACACCCATGCCGTCGTGCTTGCCGCTGTTGAACAAGGTGCCCGGCAGCATGGCTTGCGAGGTGTCGAAGCCGGGGCCGTAGTCGCGCACTTCGCCGCTGAGATGGTCGTGTTCCACCCGCAAGGTCAGATCGATCTGCGGCCGCCCGGCACGTTCGCCGGCGTCTGCGGCGTTGTTGAGCAGCACCATCAGCAAGTGACTGACGCCGGGCTGCAGCATCAGGCGCATCGGTGCATCCTCGTTGCGGCGCAGCTCGATGGTCGGGCGTACCAGCCGCCATTGTTCCAGCACCTCCTTGACCGCCACTTCGCGACTGAGGTGGCCGTTGTCGGCGGGTGCGGCCAATGCCAGCACCCGCTCGTGGCATTGCACCAGCAGCTCGCGCAAGGTGTCCAGGTCTTCACGCAATTCGGTCTGGTCGCATTGGTCGGCGATGTCGTCCACCAGCAGCGTCATCGTCGCCAGCGGGGTGTTGAGCTCGTGTGCAACCGACGCCGCGTGCGTGGCCAGCGCGACGATGCCTTCGTTGCGTGCAAAGCGCTCGCGCAGCGTTGAGATTTCGCGCTCGCGCTCGCGGATCGACAAGGCCAGCCGCGTGGCGAACGCCAGCACAACCACGGTGGAAAGCAGGAAGTTGGCGGCCATGCCCCACATGTGCAGGCTTAGCGGGTCGAAGCTGCCATATGGCAATGGCAATCCGAACGCCGCGCTGACCACGTAACCGGCCACGCACGATGCCGCCACCGCCATCGCCCAGCTCAACGGCAGGGCAAGCGCGGCCAGTGCGATCAACACCAGGAACAGCGAGCCGAACGGGTTGGCGATGCCGCCGCTCCAGCCAACCATCCAGGTCAGTACGGTCACATCGACCAGGATGTGGCCGAACTCGGTGGCCGGGACAACCGCGCCGCGGTGGGCCACGCGCAGCTGCGCGTATAGATTGAACACCGCCAGGGCAGCGACGCCGGCCCACAACGGTCGCTGCGGCAGGTTCAGACCCATCAGCCCGGTGGCGACCAGGATGGTGGCGGCCTGGCCGGCGGTGGCCAGCCAACGCAGGCTGCACAGGGTCCGCAGGAAGGAAGCGTCGGAGCTGTTCATCACGGCAATGCTATGCGCTCATGGAAGTGGTGGCCTGCGACAAACCGTCGCATCGGTATGGAGGACGGCCCGCACGGCGCTTCAGCTGTGCGCGGACAGCGGACAGGCTAAAATACCGCGATGCATGACGCCGTGACTCGCCCAACCCCTCCCGCCGACGCCACCGCCTGGCCGCGCCGCATCACCCAGGCCGTCAAGATCGGCAGCGTGATCGTGGGCGGCGGCCACCCGGTGGTCGTCCAGTCGATGACCAACACCGACACCGCCGATATCGCTGGCAGCGTCAAGCAGGTGGCCGACCTGTGGCGTGCCGGCTCGGAAATGGTGCGCCTGACCGTCAACAACGCCGAGTCCGCTGCCGCCATCCCGCGCATCGTCGACAAGCTGCGCATGATGGGCATCGAAGTGCCGTTGATCGGCGACTTCCATTACAACGGTCACCAACTGCTCGCTGCCGAGCCGGCCTGTGCCGAAACGTTGGCAAAGTACCGGATCAATCCGGGCAACGTCGGTTTCGGCAAGAAGAAGGATCTGCAGTTCGCGCAACTGATCGAGTTCGCAATCAAGTACGACAAGCCGGTGCGCATCGGTGCCAATTGGGGTTCGCTGGACCAGTCGCTGGCGGCGCAGTTAATGGACGAAAACTCCAGGCGCGACACCCCGTGGGACGCCGGTCGCGTGCTGCGCGAGGCGCTGATCCGCTCGGCAGTGGATTCGGCCGAACGTGCGGTGGAATTGGGCCTGGCGCGCGAGCGCATCATCCTGTCGGCCAAGGTCTCCGGGGTGCAGGAGCTGATCACGGTGTATCGCGACATGGCGAGCCGTTGCGACTTCGCGCTGCATCTGGGCCTGACCGAAGCCGGCATCGGCAGCAAGGGCATCGTGGCGTCGGCCGCTGCGCTGAGCGTGTTGCTGCAGGAAGGTATCGGCGACACCATCCGCATCTCGCTGACACCGGAACCGGGCCAGTCGCGCACGCAGGAAGTCATCGTTGCGCAGGAACTGCTGCAGACCACCGGCCAGCGTGCGTTTACGCCCATGGTGACCGCATGCCCCGGCTGCGGCCGCACCACTTCCGAGTTTTTCCAGGAGCTGGCCGGCGTGGTGCAGAACCATGTGCGCGCCAAGATGCCGGAGTGGAAGATCAGCAACCCTGGCGCCGAGAACATGACCCTGGCGGTGATGGGCTGCGTGGTCAACGGCCCCGGCGAATCGCGCCACGCCAATATCGGTATCTCGTTGCCGGGCACGGGGGAGGCGCCGTCGGCCCCGGTGTTCATCGATGGCGAAAAAAGCGTCACCTTGCGTGGCGAAAACATCGCCTACGAATTCATCGATTTGATCGATCAATACGTCGAACGTACCTATGTCCGCCGCGCCGGCTGAGTCGCCGGCTGGTTTTAGGATGTGGTTGCGCAACAATGCGTGGCGCATGGCGCTGTTGTTCGCCGGCGTGTTTTTGCCGCTGGGTCTGTTTGTGGACCTGGCCGATGAAGTGCACGCGCTTGAGAATTTCTACTTCGACGAGCCCTTGCTGTGGAGCATGCGCAGTATCGCCACGCCGGGGCTAGACGCGTTTTTCGGCGTGGTCTCCAAGGCCGGCTACCAGTACGGCGTGATTCCTGCGGATATCGGCATCGTGCTGGTGTTGTTGGTGTTGCGACGCTGGCACGAGGGCAGCTTCGCCGCGTTGGGTTTCGGTGGTTCAGCGTTGTTGAACATGGGCGCCAAACAGTTCTTTCAACGCGAGCGCCCCAGTTTGTGGGAATCAATCGCCCCGGAAAGCACGTTCAGTTTCCCCAGTGGCCACGCGATGGGCTCGATGACGCTTGCCGCGGTGGTCGTCGCGCTGGCATGGAACACGCGCTGGCGCTGGCCGGTGACGATTGTGGCCAGCCTATTTGCGCTGCTGGTCGGCGTCTCGCGCATTTATATGGGTGTGCATTACCCCACCGACATTCTGGGAGGGTGGTCGGCCGCGCTGGTGTGGGTGGTCGGACTGTACCTGGTGATGTTCCACGGTACACGGCGCCCGCATTGGCGCAAGCCCGGTGCGGCAGTTGTGCAACAGCCGAAGCGCGCACCGTGGGGCTACTGAGCGCGGCGCAGTCACTGGGGGCGCTTTGGATCGCCGCACTTTTACCCGTTCGCGACGCCATCGTCCCGCACCGATCAATGGGCCGATCAACGCCAACAAAACCACGCAGTAACTCGGTTCCATCGGGTGGTGCTTGAGCAACATCACCACCACCAACGGGGGCAGACCACCGAAGACGGCGTAAGCCAGGTTTTAGGCAAACGACACGCCCGACAGGCGCATCACCGTTGGAAACGCTTCGACCAGAATGCGCGGAACGGCGCCGAGAATGCCAAGTGAAGCGCCCTGCAACGCGTACAACGGAAACAGCAACTGCAGCTCCCCAGCCAGCCGGTAGAACAGCCATGCACTGATACCCAGAAAATACGCTGCCGATGAGCAACACGCGGCCGCTTGGCCGCTTCCCAAGCGATCAGATAGCGCGCCCGACACCACGCAGCCAAGGGCATGCAGCACGATCGCCACGCTATTGGCCTGTAGTGCGACCGACGCCGCATAACCGTACGCGCTCTGCAGCAAGGCCGGTGTCATCAGCGCCACCACCAGCGCGCTGGCGGTCACCATCCATGTCGGTACAGCCAATGGAATACCGCGCTGCTCACCGCGTAGAGCGGGCAGTGCGCAGTGTCGAAGTGTACGTCGGCAGTACCGACGAGATTCATTCCTCCATCGCACAGGCCTTCGCTCACTCGCCCGGCTTTGCACCTTCCACCGGCGCGTGCGTGGCGGCGCGGCGCGCCAGCACGGTTTCGCGATGCGCGATATAGACGTTGGCACCGATGATGATGGCGGCACCGATCATCGTGTGACGTGCGATCTGCTCGCCGAACAGCCACCAGCCCAATAGCGCCACCAGCGGCAGCTGTATGAAGCTGATCGGCTGCAATGCCGAGACTTCGCCCAGCTTGAGTGCGCGCGTCCAGAACAACTGCCCGGCGGTGCCGAAGACGCCGGTCGCCACCAGCCATAGCCAGTGGATGCCGTGCGGCCAAGTCCACTGGAACAGCGCCGGAATCAGCGACATCGGCACCCAGAACGCATAGGTGTAGAACACCACCGTGTCCGAGTCGTCGCTGCGCGAGAGTTGCTTGATCTGGATCGCAACCACGGCGCTGATCACCGCCGCCAGCAGCGCGATCAGCAAGCCCGGCGTGAACGTGGACGAACCTGGCCGCAGGATCACCAACACACCGATAAAACCCGCTGCCACCGCCAGCCAGCGGCGCATGCGCACCTGCTCGTGCAGCCAGACCACCGCCAGCACGGTGACGAACAACGGCGTGGAATACGACAGCGAGATCGCCTGCGACAACGGCAGGTGGCCGATTGCCCAGAATCCGCACAGCATCGAGGCCAGGCCGATCGAGGTGCGTGCCAGATATTGCGGCAATTGTCGCGTGCGCGGCAGCGGTTTGCCCGGCCGTACGATCAATAACAACAACGCCAACAATCCAAACGCATTACGAAAAAATGCGATTTCTGTGGTCGCGAGGTTGCTCGATGCCAGCCGAATTGTGATCGCCATCAGGCCGAATGCGAAAATACTGATCAGCATCCACAGCGCTGCACGTCGCGATGCCTGCGCTGCAGTCACCAATGCGCCCCGATGACGCGCGGTTCTGGTTCCAGGACGACCGAGTAACGCTCGCGCACCGATTCAGCGATGCGCCGCGCAAAGTCCAACAACTGCGCACCGCTGGCGGTGCCGTAATTGACCAGTACCAGCGCATGCTCCGGCGAAACACCCGCATCGCCCTCGCGCGCGCCTTTCCAGCCGCATTGCTCGATCAACCAGGCCGCCGACAATTTGCCCTGGCGCGGGTGCTCGCCGGGATGCACCGGTAGGTCGGAAAACGTGGTCTGCAACGCGGCGATCTGCTCGCTTGGCAACAATGGATTCTTGAAAAAGCTGCCCGCATTGCCGAGCACATCCGGATCTGGCAACTTGCGCCGGCGGAGATTGATCACCGCCTGCGCCACATCGGCAGCACCGGCCAGCTCGGCGCCCATGCTCGTAAGTTCTTCGCGGATGCCGGCGTAGTCCAACAGTAGCTCGTGCAGCAGCGGCAGATTGAATTCCACCGCGACGATCAGATAGCGGTCGGGCTGCTGCTTGAACACGCTGTCGCGATAGCCGAACGCGCACTCGTCTGCAGTCAGCCTTACGAACTGCTGGCTCTGCCGTTCGAAGGCTTCCACCACGTGGATGAAGTCGCCCACCTGCGCCCCGTACGCGCCGATATTCTGGATTGGGCAAGCGCCCACTGTGCCAGGAATCAATGCCAGATTTTCCAACCCCGACAGACCCTGCTGCAGCGAATACAACACCAACGCATGCCAGTTCACGCCTGCGTCTGCACGCACGATGGCGTGGTCGGCATGGTAGGCGATGATGGCGATCTGGCGGTTGTCGAAACACAGCACGCAGCCCGGCGGGTCGCCAGCCAACAACACATTGCTGCCGCTGCCCAGCACCAGCAGCGGTTGCCCGGCGATTTCGGGAGCGGCCAGTGCCTGCGGCAATGCCTCTGGCGTGTGGATGCTGAGCAACCAGCGCGCCGTGGCATCCACATGGAAGGTGTTGAGCCCACGCAGTGGCACATGCTCTCTCATGCTCCAGCCGGCCTGCACTGCATCGCTCATAGCGGCGACACCGCACCGCTGCTGGGCGCTTCGCGGCGGCGACGGATCGCATCCACGCACTCGCAGATCAGCGGTGGCCCGCGATACACCAGCCCGCTATAGCACTGCACCAAGGTCGCGCCAGCGGCCATCTTGGCTACCGCATCGGCACCGGAGTTGATGCCGCCCACGCCGATCAATGGGATCGACTCGGGCAGGCGCGCACGCAAGCGTCGCAGCACCAAGGTGGATTGCCCCAGCAGCGGGGCGCCCGACAAGCCGCCAGCCTCCACAGCTAGCGGATGGTGGGTGATCAAGGTGCGCATCACCGTGGTGTTGGTGGCAATCACGCCATCCACTGTCAGGTCGGCCAGCACACGTGCGGCCGCATCGATGTCGCGGTCGTTGAGATCCGGCGCCACCTTCACCAGCATCGGCACGCGTTTGCCGTGTTGCGCAGCCAGCGCTTCCTGGGTATCGCGCAGATCGGCGATCAGCCGGCGCAGTGCCTGTTCTTCCTGCAACTCACGCAAACCTGCGGTATTGGGCGAGGAAATGTTGACCGTGATGTAGTCGGCCAGCGGATACACGCGCTCCATGCAATAGCGATAGTCGCCGGTTGCTTCTTCGTTGGGCGTGTGCTTGTTCTTGCCGATATTGATGCCGAGCAAGCCACCACGGCGGCGCGCACGCTGCACGTTGGCCACCAGCGCATCCACACCAAGATTGTTGAAGCCCATGCGGTTGATCACTGCCTGGTATTCGGGCAGGCGGAACATGCGCGGCTTCGGATTGCCGTCCTGCGCGCGCGGCGTCACCGTGCCGATCTCGACGAAGCCAAAACCCAGCGCAAGCAGCGCGTCGATGTGCTCGCCGTTCTTGTCCAGCCCGGCACCAAGCCCGACCGGATTGGGGAACATCAAACCGAAGGCCGGGGTCGGCAGTGGCACCGGGCGCCTGGCCAGCAGCGGCCTGGTGCCGGTGCGGTAGGCGGTGTCGATGGAGCGCAACGCCAGCGCGTGGGCGCGCTCGGCATCGAGAGAAAACAGAAAAGGGCGGGCAAGCGAATACATGCAGGTCAGTTCAATCTCCCGGCGAAAACGCGGGTCTGGTATTGGAAGTCGATCAGCCCGTCGTGCGCGTGCGCATCGAATAAGGCGCGTAGCGCGGCGAGCATCGGAGCATGGCGCAGGTCATGGGCGAGCGGGGCATACGAAGACGACAGTAATCGACCGCGCAAGGCATCGAAATCCAGCCGCTGCACATTCGGGAAACGCGCCATCGCGCGGAAGCCTTGGCCAAACCACGCCTGCATGGTTGCATCGTCCTGGTAGCGCTCGGCCACGGCCGAGTAGTCGGTGCCGTAGTCCAGCAACAACTGCTCATAACCGCGCAGGAATGCGGTGCTGTCCAGTTCGCGCGAGTTCCAGTAGACCATCGCCAGCCCGTCTGGCTGCAAAATACGCACCCATTCGGCGCGTACCGCCTGCATATCGAACCAGTGGAAAGCTTGCGCGGCAGACACCAGGCCGACGCTGGCATCGGCCAGCCCGGTGGCTTCGGCAGTGCCGTCGATCGCCTGGAATTTCGGAAACCCTGCTAGCCACTGCTGCGCGGCTTGGCGCATGGCCGGGTTGGGTTCCACCGCCGTGACCGGATAGCCTGCTTCCAGAAACAAGCGGCTGGAGATGCCGGTGCCGGCGCCGATGTCGGCCACCGTCGTTGCCGGCGTGATGCCCAGTTCTTCATGCAACCAGCGCAACAACTGCGGCGGATAACTCGGCCGGTAGCGTACATAAGCGGCCACGCGGTCGTTGAAACGCTGGGCAGAGGAGGGCGCGGCCATGCTCAACTGTTTGCCGCCGCGAGCCAGGCCAAGCCGCCGAAGAACAGGATGAAGATCACCACTCCCGCCACCCAGGCCGCCACTGCCAGCCAGCCCAGCACCAGCCCGCCGATCGCCAGGCCATCGCCTTCGAGTCCCTGCGGATTGCGGCGGATTTCGGCGCGCGCCAGATGGCCGGTGATGATGGCGCAGATGCTGCCCAGGAACGGGATCAGGGTCCAGCCGAGGATGCCCGCGACCAGGCTGATGATCGCCATGGCGCTGGTCTGTCGAACGACAACGTTCATTATGAACTCCGGAGATTGAGCCGGCAGCCGACGGCTGGCGTCGCAGGATTATCCCAGAGCGGGCGGCCAAAAGGCGTGCCGTTTGCGGCCAAGCGCAGTTGCGTGATCGGGTTTGGTTGGGTCGGAGCGGCTGAAATAACCGATCGTTCGTGCTTCAATCAGCGCAGCGACGCGGCAGTTCGTGTTGCCGGGCGTCGTCGCTGGGCTTGCGATGCCATGCCTATAAAAATTGCTGGGTTGAGTGCGACACGTGCCATGCAGGCCGCTGCTGCAGCTTCGCTACGGCTCAAGCAGGCGCGCCGGCTGCTGCCCGGCGCGCCCTATGGCCATCGATCAAAGATCGAACTTGATGCCCTGCGCCAGCGGCAGCGAGTCGGAGTAGTTGATCGTGTTGGTCTGGCGACGCATGTAGACCTTCCACGCATCCGAACCGGATTCGCGGCCGCCGCCGGTTTCCTTTTCGCCGCCGAACGCACCGCCGATCTCCGCCCCCGAGGTGCCGATGTTGACGTTGGCGATACCGCAGTCGCTGCCAGCCGCCGACAGGAACTTCTCGGCCGCCTTCAAGTTCTGGGTGAAGATCGACGACGACAGGCCCTGCGGCACGCCGTTTTGCAACTCGATCGCCTCGTCCAGCGTGCTGTACTTCATCACATACAGGATGGGCGCGAAGGTCTCGTGCTGCACAACGGCATCGCTGTTCTGCAGCCCGGTGACGATGGCCGGCAGCACGAAGTTGCCCGGGCGATCGATCGCAGTGCCGCCCACTTCGACCGTGCCGCCGGCCGCCTTGGCCTTGGCGATCGAGGCCAGGAACTGCTCCACCGCGCCGCGGCTGTTGAGCGGGCCCATCAGGTTTGCCGCGTCGGTGGGGTCGCCGATCTTGCTGTCGAGCTGCTTGTACGCCTTGACCAGCGTGGCCAACACATTGTCGTAGATGGACTCATGCACGATCAGGCGGCGCGTGGTGGTGCAGCGCTGCCCGGCAGTGCCCACCGCACCGAACACGATGCCCGGGATTGCCAGCTTCAGGTCGGCGGTTTCGTCCAGGATGATGGCGTTGTTGCCGCCCAGTTCCAGCAGGCAACGGCCCAGGCGATGCGCGACCTTTTCGGCGACCACGCGGCCGATCTGGGTCGAACCGGTGAAGCTGATCAGCGGCACGCGGCCGTCTTCGACCAGCTTTTCCGACAGTGATGTGCCGGCATCGTTGATCAGGAAGAAGATGTCCGGGAAGCCGGCGTCCTTGAGCGCCGCATTGCAGATCTTCATCGTCGCGACGGCGGTCAGCGGCGTCTTGTTGGACGGCTTCCAGATGCAGATATCGCCGCAAATCGCCGCCAAAAACGCATTCCACGCCCACACTGCCACCGGGAAGTTGAATGCGCTGATGATGCCGACCAGGCCCAGCGGCTGGTACTGCTCGTACATGCGGTGACCCGGCCGTTCGGAGTGCATGGTGTAGCCGTAGAGCATGCGGCTTTGGCCGACCGCAAAGTCGGCGATGTCGATCATCTCCTGCACCTCGCCATCGCCCTCGGGCTTGCTTTTGCCCATTTCCAGCGCCACCAGCGACCCGAGCGCATCCTTGTGCGCACGCAGCGCCTGGCCACACAGGCGCACCGCCTCGCCACGCCGCGGTGCAGGCGTGGTCCGCCACACCTTGAAGGCCGTCTGTGCACGCTGCACGATCCGCTCGTAGTCGTCCGGTGTGGTCGCCTGCACATCGGCAATTACCTCGTTGGTGGTCGGATTGAGCGGCTGCAGCACCCCCGCGCCGGTGGCCTGCGACCAGGTCGCCTCGCCAAGATAGGTGCCGGAATTAGACGCGGCGAGGTTGAGCGCCTTGAGCAGGTCAGCGGACATGGGATCTCCAAAACAAAGTCGGGAAGGTTGCGTGGCAGCCAAGGGCAATCCACGACAACAGCTAGCCGGCGATTTTAGCAGGGTCCGCCGACCACCCACCGGCTTTGCAACCGCAACGATCGTGCGACAATGCAGCCCTTGGCCCCGTAGCTCAGCTGGATAGAGCGTCCCCCTCCTAAAAAAGGAAGAGGGGAAATTGTGGGGTTGCCGCTCTCTTGTCTAACCCTTTGTTTAATAAGGCCTCGGGGTCGCCGTTCGGCGGGTGCGATGCAGGTCTAGACATCCCAAAGCAGCTTCCGGCAGGGCTTGTTCGCCACAGCATTGCCACGGCTTCCAAGGTCTCCTAAGCTGCGCTACAAGACATTTGTAATGTGATACGCCCAGGGTTTCCTAGACATCTCAAGGCCATGGAAAATGGTCAATTCGGAGGTGTCTATGAGCAGCAAGCGGTATACGGATGAATTCAAGATCGAGGCGGTCCGGCAAGTGACCGATCGTGGTTTCAAGGTGGCAGAAGTCGCGGAGCGACTAGGTGTCACCACGCACAGCCTCTACGCCTGGCTGCGCAAGTTCGGCAAGCCTGGCGTGGTGCAGCGCGCCGAGGTGGACCAGAGCGCCGAGGTTCGGCGGCTGAAGGCAGAGTTGCGTCGAGTGACCGAGGAGCGCGACATCCTAAAAAAGGCCGCCGCGTACTTTGCCAAGGGGTAAGGGCAAAGTACGCCTTCATGCAAGCCCACTGTGGGGAATTCAGGGTGTGTGCGATGTGCCGGGTATTGCGGGTCAACCGGTCGGGCTATTACGCCTGGTTGTGCTCGCCCAACAGTGAGCGCGCCAAGGAAGATGAGCGCTTGCTTGGACTGATCAAGCACCACTGACTGGCCAACGGCAGTGTCTATGGGCATCGCAAGATCACCAGGGATCTGCGCGATCTGGGTGAGCGTTGCAGTCGCCATCGGGTGTATCGGCTGATGCGCACCGAGGGACTGCGTGCCCAGGTGGGCTATGGTCGCAAACCGCGCTTCCATGGAGGAATGCAGTGCAAGGCGGCGGCCAACCTGCTTGACCGACAGTTCGACGTGACTGAGCCGGACACAGCCTGGGCGAGCGATTTCACCTTCATCCGCACGCATGAAGGCTGGATGTACCTGGCTGTTGTGATCGATCTGTTTTCCCGGCAGGTCGTCGGCTGGGCGATGCGCGATCGGGCCGACACCGAGTTGGTCGTGCAGGCCTTGTTGTCTGCGGTGTGGCGGCGCAAACCCAACGCTGGTTGCTTGGTTCATTCGGACCAAGGGTCTGTCTACACCAGCGATGACTGGCGCAGTTTCCTGGCGTCCCATGGCGTGGTGTGCAGCATGAGTCGGCGTGGCAACTGCCACGACAACGCACCCGTGGAGAGCTTCTTCGGACTGCTCAAACGCGAGCGGATCAGGCGGCGGACCTCGCGAGCGGATCAGGCGGCGGACCTATTCCACCAAGGACGCCGCTCGCGCCGAGGTATTCGACTACATCGAGATGTTCTACAACCCCAACCACCGCCACGGTTCAACTGGCGACCTGTCCCCTGTAGAGTTTGAACGGCGCTACGCGCAACGAGGGTCTTGAGTGTCTACGGAACCCTGGGCGTATCAGGGATACTTACGAGCGATGCCCCGAAGGATTGCTGATTGTTGATGTCCTTCGACCCCCGTCAGGATTGCAATAAATCGTTCCCTGGTCGTGTCGTCGGTGAAGGTATCCGGATCCAGGTTCAGGTCGCAAAAGCCTGGGTAGAACTCTCGATGTGTCTTGTAGGAGAAATCACCCAGGTAGCCGCCTTAAACCCCGATGTAGCTGTGAACCACCCAGTGAATCTCACTGCTTCGCAACTCACCCACAGTGCCCCCTAAATGGCTGGAATACGCGCTATATTGAAAGCATTATAGTCAATGCGCGGTGTGGCGGCGGAGGGGCACTTGACACCCGCCAAACACCGTTACAGGGGGAGAGTCGATGGACCAGACGGCAGTTGGGCAGGTGGGTGAAGAGGCCTCTTCGCTGCGGGGAGCAGGTAGCCTCAAAGACAAGGTTGAAAAAGCCCGTTTGGAGCTGTTGGATCTGTCGACACGCAATCGCCTGCTCCACACACCCAGAGGCGGGCGTGCAAAGACCATCGAGGTTGTCCATGAGCTTGCCAAGGCGATGTATCAGACATTGGTCATGGATGGCAAGCGCTTCACCTTCGTAGCTGGCAAGGAAGACCCCAAGCAGGACATCGCGATGCCTGACTTGAATGAAGATGATGCGGAAGTTTTCTTGGATGAAGTGCCGGAAGATTCCGAGCTGATCGCGCAACCAGACTTTGAGCTGGATGAGGATGGGCGTGTCAAGGCGCATTGGGATGCGCATCTCACAACACGCCTAACGCCGACAGGTCTGCAGAAGCGCTTATTGGATCTCTACATGGACGCGCGGACGCTCCAAGAAGAACATGGCATCAATGTTCTTTACTTGACCGTCGGCTACTTGCGTTGGCGTGCTACTTCCACTCCACAAACTGACCGCTTCGCGCCGTTGGTGCTCATCCCGGTTCAGTTGGAGCGAAGCACGGCTGGCGAGAAGTTCCACCTCAAATGGACCGGCGACGATATCCAAGCGAACTTGTCGTTGCAGCTGTTTTTGCAGCGCGAGTTTGGGCTTCGCTTGCCGAGCATTGAGGAGTTCGAAACGCTCGATATCGATGCCTACCTGGCATCCGTGGAAGCCATGCTGGAAGGGAAAGAAACCTGGGGCGTGCTCCGCGATGACGCCATCCTGGGCTTGTTCTCGTTCGCCAAGTTCATGATGTATCGGGATCTTGACCCCCAAAACTGGGATGCACTGGGCGGACTGGACGCCATCCCTATGCTGCGCGGGGTGGTTCAAGATGGTTTCCCAGGTGCAAGCCTGACCGACGAAAATAGCGAACTCGACCATATCATCCCACCAGAGAGGATGCGCCATGTCGTCGATTGCGACTCATCGCAAGCTCTGGTCGTGCACGACGTGCTTCAAGGCAACAACATCTTGGTCCAGGGCCCGCCTGGAACGGGCAAGTCCCAAACCATTGCCAATATCATTTCAGGCGCCGTGGCCGAAGGAAAGCGGGTGTTGTTTGTGGCCGAGAAGATGGCCGCGCTCGAAGTCGTGAAGCGCCGACTGGATCATGTCGGTGTGGGCGTGGCCTGTTTGGAACTCCACAGCAACAAGGCCAACAAGCGTTCTCTACTGGAAGAGCTTCGGCAAACGCTGCACTTAGGCGAGCCCAAGCGAAACAGCACTTCGCCGATCATCGAGCAACTAACGGAAAAGCGCGACACACTCAACGCCCATGTTGCGCGTCTCCACGAAGCTCACCAGCCCTCTGGACTGACGCCATACCAAGTCTTCGGACACATGGTGCGTCTGCGTCGTTTGGGCTACACGACTCAAAGCCTGCCTCTCGAAGCACCCACCTCCTGGGCGTCCCATCAAAAAGAGGAGCGGGAATCGCTCCTACGCGAACTGATTGAGCGAATTGAAGAAATTGGCGTTCCAGGTGAGCACGCTTGGAGCGGCGTTCAAAACGATGGCCTCCTGCCAAGTGAACGCGACCGATTGCTCATCTTGGTCGCTGGATTGACCGAACGATTGAACGATTGGGAGGCCTCGACCACCGAGCTTCACAGCGCGCTGGATCTTGCTCCTCCGGTCCGATTTGATGATGCCGGTCTTGCCGTTCAACGCGTTAAGGCGCTGCTCGAAGCACCAAAACTTGGCTCCGATGCGCTTCAAAGCAAGGTCTGGGATGAGCCTGGTCGCGCTTCGACAGTCATTGATGGGCTTGAAAGCGCTCAGAAGGCAAGAGGTGCGGTCGAGGCCAAGATCCAGGTGGAGGCGTTCGCGCAAGACTGGGGCGCTACCAAGGCTACTTTGAGCGCTTTGCCAAGCAGCTTCGTTTTGGGGAAAGAGCTGGCGACGTTGGGTGGGGCACACAGTGCTCTGGTTCGGCTCGGGCCTGATCTGAAACGATTGACGCAGCTCTTAGCCGAGAAGGCACCACTTACGCTTGATCTGGCGCTTCGGCTGGTTGCCATCGCGGAGCGCGCCACGACCATCCCGGAACTTGACCGTGATGCATTGGTCGCGCACGTCTGGGATCGGGGCGTCGATGCGATCGAAGAGGTCGTTGTGGCCGTTGAAACGGTCCAGCAGGCAAAGAGCAACCTGGCATCTGTGTTCCGCGACGCTGCATGGAGCAAAGACAGCACGGAGCTTGAAGCGGCGCGTGGGCAGTTGGCGATGCGCGGCACGAGCTTGTTCCGCTTCCTAAGTGGAGATTGGCGTCGCGCGAATCAGACCATCCGCACGCTCCTTTCTAACCCTAAGCTTCCGGCGTTGGACATGCTTGGGTCGCTCGATGTGCTCCTGGATGCCAAGAGCGCTCAGAAGAAGATCGTTGAGCACGACGCCCAAGGACAAGAAGCGTTTGGCTCAAACTGGCAGCGCGAGCGCTCCAACCCATCCTTCCTCAGAGGCGTCGTGGCCTGGATGCGCACGCTCCGACCCTTGGGGAGCGGAGTTCGTGAACGTTTGGCCGACATCAGCGATCGCATATTGGCAACCGAAATCGCCAAACGCGTAAAACCAGTTCTAGAAGAACTCGTTCGCGATTTGGCGCCTGTCCATGAAGCGTTGTTGTCTACTGAGCGCAATCCATGGGGCGAGGAGACCGTCCTCAAGCGCGTTGCTCTATCGGAACTGGAAGAGAAGTCCGCCCTTTGGCAAGCCGCGTCCCAGCAATCATCCCTATTGGCTAATGCGCAGGAACTCACGGTCGAGCAGGCGCTTGCGGTCATTGAAGAAATCCAGCTGGCTCAAACTGCTACTACCGCTTACAACGCTCTGGCCGCTGATGGGACCTCAGCATTTGGTCCGTTCTGGGGAGCACTAGATAGCAAGGCGCATGAGCTTCGCCAAGTCGCATCTTGGATTGAACACAATCCAGAGCTTCGCTTGTTGGCCGCGCGCATCGTTGATCCCCAGTCATTGCTTGATCGGGCTGAGGGAGGTTCTTCTGCGGCAGGAGTGTTGGCCGGCGAAGTGATGGATCTTCTGGTCGGCTTACAGTTCGAGGGCAACGCAGAGATCACGCGTGATCCGAGCCATGCACCTTTGACAACCCTCAAAACCCATTTGGCCAGCTGGCAAGCAGACCCGGAGGGGCTTCGGAGTTGGGTGTCTTACCTTGCCATTGCCAAGGAAGCCGAGCGTAAGGGCTTAGGTGCGATAGTCGGTGGTCTTGCCAGTGGCAAGCTGGCGAGAGCAGATGCCTCGGGAGTGTTCGATCTGTCTTACTACGAAGCGTTGCTTCAAGCGCTGGTGCAGCGCGATCGTGCGTTGGCGAGTTTTGACGGGCAACGGCAGTCTCAGGTGGTAGCAAGCTTTGCAAGTCTTGACCAGGAGCGTATGCAGCTGGCTCGGTATGAAGTGGTCAAGGCGCATCACAGCAAGATCCCGCGCCAAGGCGGTGCAACCGGCCCGACAGCTATTCTTATCGGCGAGATGGCCAGGAAAAAGGGTCATCTGCCGATTCGTCAATTGATGCAACGGTGTGCCCCTGCGATCCAGGCGCTCAAACCCGTCTTCATGATGAGCCCATTGTCTGTTGCGCAATTTCTACCGGCAGGCGCGCTGGACTTCGACATGCTGGTCATCGACGAAGCAAGTCAGGTGCAGCCGATCGATGCGCTCGGTGCGATCGCACGCGTCAAGCAGTTGGTGATCGTGGGTGACGAGCGACAGCTCCCGCCCACACGCTTTTTCTCCAAAGCACTCGGCGATGGCGGTGATCGGGATGACGACGAGGGTGGGGCACAGGCGTCAGATGTCGAAAGCATTCTGGGGCTTTGCCGCGCAAGAGGATTACCTGAGCGCATGCTCCGTTGGCACTACCGAAGCCGCCATCAGTCGCTCATTGCCGTGTCTAATCAACAATTCTACGAAGGCAAGCTCTTCATTGTCCCCAGTCCCTACACCAGTGAAGCAGGTGTGGGCTTGCGGCTGCATCATTTGCCCGAAGCCATCTACGACCGGGGCAACACGCGCACCAACCCCAAAGAAGCCAAGGCTGTGGCACTCGCAGTGCTCGCGCATGCGCAGAACACGCCCAAGCTCACGCTGGGTGTGGCGACCTTTTCGACTGCCCAGCGCCGCGCCATTCTCGACGAGTTGGAACTCTTGCGCCGGCAGCACCCGGAAACAGAAGGGTTCTTTGCCGATCATCCAGCAGAGCCCTTCTTTGTGAAGAGTTTGGAGAACATCCAAGGAGATGAGAGGGATGTCATCTATATCTCTGTGGGCTATGGGCGTGATGCGCAGCGCCACATGACGATGAATTTCGGTCCTGTGAGCAATGATGGCGGCGAGCGACGCTTGAATGTGCTCATCAGCCGCGCCAAATCACGTTGCGAGGTCTTTACCTCGATCACCGATGAAGACATCGACACCGACCGTGCCAAGGGTAAGGGCACCTTTGCTTTAAAGCTCTTCTTGAACTACGCAAGGACGGGTCGCCTTACCCTTGCCACCCAGGCGCGAGACGCTAAGCACAGCGTATTCGAACAAGAGGTGGCCCAAGCACTTCGCACGCGAGGCTACGATCTGCACACCGATGTCGGTTTGGCTGGCTTCTTCGTCGACATTGCGGTATCTAATCCTGAAGAACCTGGGCGCTACATTTTAGGCATTGAGTGCGACGGGCAGTCTTATCGAGACGCGAGAAGTGCGCGTGATCGAGACCGATTGCGTGAGAGTGTGCTGCGCGACAAGGGTTGGCAGCTCTACCGCATTTGGAGTTCAGACTGGTTCCATCGGCCTGAGGCAGAGCTTGAAAAGCTTGTTGTAGCCATTGAACGAGCAAAGTCGGAGTCAGGCACCTCAGAGCCCAGCCCCAAGTCTTCGCACCGTGCAGTGCCGGTGGAGATCCTCACCGTCGATCGCGGTGAGGTCACTGAGGTGGGACTCATTGAGGCACAAAGTCCGCCGAACACTGAGCCCTACATCGAGTCATCCTTCGCCGTGCCAAGCAACCAGTTCGAGCTGCACTTAGTGCCGACAGGGCAATTGGCGACCATCGTGCGGCAGATCGTTGAGGTGGAAAGCCCCATTCATCGCAGCGAGGTCGTGACACGCGCCCGGACGCTTTGGGGCTTGCAGCGTGCAGGCTCGCGCATCCAGCAAGCTGTTGAGGATGCGATTGGGTCGGTAATGTCGACGGGCGGGATTCAGATCATTGACCAGGACTTCTTGGCCATTCCGGGGAAAGAGGTCCGTGTGCGGGATCGCTCCATGGTCGAGTCGTTGACACTGCGACGCCCCGAGTTTTTGCCGCCAGCAGAGATCAAAGTTGCGATCTCAAGGGTTATTTCTGACAACCTTGGCGCAAGGCCAGATGAGTTGGTGTTGATCGTGTCTCGTCAGCTCGGCTATCGAAGCACCAGCACACAGCTTAGACAGTTGATTTTGGATCAGATCGAGGCGCTGCGGCTTGCGGGCAGGTTGGCTGACAAAGGCGAGTTGGTGGTCTTGGCCTAGCGCTCGTGGTCTATATAGGGTCCAGTGATGTGCTTGAAAACAAGGGAGTTGGCTTGCATGAGAGAGACTAGGCTGCGCCACGGAAGTCGGCTGAGCAGTAGCCGAAACGAGCAAGTAATGAGGCAGTAAAAAAATGCTCCGGTCTCCCGGAGCATTTTTTTGAACCGCCTAAACGGCGTTGAACGATGCAACTCATTCTGGTGAGTGCTTTATTTACTTTTTAAACGAGTAAACGTCGTCGAAATATTACATTTCAAGCCCCATGAATGGGGCAAGTGGCATCCCTGCTCACAGCGGCAATCGATGTTTTGTTGCCGATGCATTCAAGCTAGTGCGTCAAAGAGATTTGTCAAGTGCTTGCGTTGAAATAAATTCGACAACTCTTTATCACTGCGCTTGTGCCCGCGCTTGGAAGGCAAGCGCAACCGCTGAGGCCATATCCTTGGGGCTTAGTCCCAGAAGCTGCGCGACCACTGCGTCTACGTTGGCGCCAGCGCCGCCTTGGCGTTCAAGCTGTTCGAGCTTTTTGCCCAATGCGACCGGGTCTGGGTTGAAGTAGCGCATGAAGGTTTTCAGATCCTTGTGGCCTGAGATCCTGGCCGCTTCCGCTGGATTGAGGTGGTGTCCCATTTCAGTGATGCGGGTATGGCGGAGGTCATGCATGCGCGCGGTCAGGATCTCGGGGTCACCGAGCTTCTCGGCTACCTGCCCACGCACCCGATCTCATGCCTGAGTGACGGTATCGGCCCGAATGCGCCTCCCGCGCGAGCTCACAAAGACCGCTCCTTTCTTTGTTTCGCTGGCTTCAAAGCGCGCCGCGATCAAGGCCATCGGCTCTGACGTCAATGGGATCACGCGCTCATTGTATTTGCCATTCTTGGCCTTGGTCTCGCGAAGTCGGGCGGTCTTTTTCTTGAAGTTGGATGTCCGCCCAATCGAGCTTCACGCATTCGGAGCGGCGGGCTGCGGTCATGCGCGCAAAGCGAATGACATCGGCCGTTGCCGGGTCGGTCCGCCCAGCATCCAGCTGCGCAACGATGGCGTTCCATTCCTCCTCGGTGAGCGTCCGGTCGCGCGAGTCGTCCGAGTTGAGGGATTTCAAGCTCTTGATCGGCGAGCGCAGATCGATCTGCCAGGTCTCGTGCGCAATCCGAAAAAGGTTCCGGATCGTGGTCAGGGCTCGCTTTTTGCTCCCCTTGGCCATCGGGAGCGTGGTGCCGTCTCGCTTGACCTTGATGTATGAGTTCACGAACGAGCTGGCATGGCGCCCCAGGAAGTCATCCTGAGTCAAATCCTTGGCCAGCTTGCGGGTGAGGTGGGGCATGCCGGTCTGGCTCAACCCAAGACCGTTGCCGCCTCCCAAGAAGAGATAGGCATTAGAGTGGTCGGTTCTGACCGAAGCGTGCTTGATCAGCCCATCATCGATTTCTTGGACAAACCGGCGCAGCAGATCCCCGAAGGTCCAAGCCTCGGCGGTGTGGGCATACGGGGTTTGCCGAAGCTCCAAGGAGGCGTGTTCTCGGCGGACATAGGCCTCGGCCATGAGCCGTGCAGTGTCGATGTGATGCTCAGTGTTCGGGGGCGCCTTGGGGTCGACGGGGTAGCGCACCAGCGGGAACTTCAACGCCTGCCCGTCGAGGGACCTCCGGATACGCGCCTCCCACCTCAGCTGCCCGTCCGTCCTGAGCGTCACGCCCGCCACCGAGCTAACGGCCTGGGAGGCCTTGATGCCGCGTGGGAGCATGCCGCTGAAGGTCTTGGTGCGTCCAGGCTTGGCGGCTGTTTTGGCTTTGCTCACTTAGCGTCTCCCTGTATCCTTAGACAGATGGCCCCGTGGCACAATTGGATAGCGCGCGTCCCTCCTAAGGACGAGGTTGCTGGTTCGAACCCAGCCGGGGTCACCACTTTTTGACAATCGGCATGAGTAGGCTGGTCGTTACTACAGACTTGCCACAGTCAGGCTGGACTTCCACGCAAAGCCTTGTCCCGCTTGGGTCTTAGTCTAGCGACGTTGTCCCTCCTAAGGGGAAGGTCGCCCGTTCGAATCGGGCCGGGGTCACCAGGATCGATTGGATTGACGCTTGCTCTTGATGCATGGCTGAGCGAGGTCATCGATTGCCTGAGCGATCATTTGCCGCCTAATGGATCTCATAAGGTCCACAGATCCGCGTCACCGAGACCAGCCTTACCTGGGCTGATGACATCGTCGATCACGGCCCAGACTCGCTGATCGCGGTGTCGCCGGTAAAGAATCTGGCACACAGCAGGCGACTGCGCGCTTATTGTTAAGCAGCTCGTCAACCAGAGCGGCCGGGCGCGCGTCGTCGAGACGCCGAACGGCTATATCAAGCAGACGGTTTACCTGATCCGCGGTCGCAACGAGCGCAAGCAAGTCAGAGCGCGCGGTGTATCGCCCTGCTAAGGCCGCGCTCAACAACCGAGACAAGACCGTGGCGCGCAGCGTGGGCGTGTGGGGCGTGAGCACGTCGTGCTCAAGACGATGGTCCATGGCTGGCTCACCGCCGCGTTGACAGCGAAGGACAAGGGCGAGGTGGAAGGGCAGGCGGAGGATCTGACGGCGCGCATGCTGCGGTTCTCTGGTTGCCGCAGCGATGAGGTGCCAGACCTGATCAACCCGGACCCGGGGACGTTGCTACCGGCGTACTACAAGGGACTGACAGTGGAGTTTTACGACAAGGAATCGGGTTATTGGATCAAGCCTAAAGGGGCGCGGAACGAGCCGTTGGACACCGTTGTGTATGCGATACGGGCGTCGCTCGCTCATGCGGTAAAGGCCGATGTGACTGGATTTGCACTGGATGGGTGGTCGCTCTAGGGAAGGTCTGAACAACGCACCAGACCTCTAAAATTCGAGCCTGCTGCGTGCCAATAGCGCACAGAGTTGATGCGTACGATACGATTTCCACGGTTTCTTGCGGCGTTGGCTGGCGCCAGACAGCATTATCCCCTGGCCGGCAGCAACTGCCGGCGCACCATCCACAGATTGGATAGTGCGAACAGGGTCAGCACATGCGCGGTGTTCTTGGCCAGGCCGCGATAGCGGACCTTGGTGTAGCCAAACTGGCGTTTGATCACGCGGAATGGATGCTCCACCTTCGCACGCACACTTGCTTTGAAGTATTCCCAACGTTCTTCCTGGCGGCGCTCGCGTTTGTTGCCAATGGCTTGAATCGTCGAACGCTTGGCGGCAATGAAAAAACCAGCCTTGAAAAAACCAGCCTTGAAAAAACCAGCCTTGCAGGTCTGCAGTTCTTCGCGTTTGTCCGCACCGGTGTAGCCGCTGTCGCCGAACACACTGTCTTCTTTGCCGTGCAGCAATGCGTGGGTCACCGTGACATCGGCCACATTGGCAGCCGTACAACGGACGTGGTGCACCAGCCCGGAAAACTCATCCACGCCGATGGGTGCCTTCATCCCGAAATACCACTGATTGCCTTTCTTGGTCTGATGCATTTCAGGGTCGCGCGCGCGGTCGGTGTTCTTGGTCGAACTGGGCGCAGCGATCAGGGTTGCATCGACGATCGTGCCGGACCGCAGGCTCTGACCCTTGCGCACCAGATCCGCGTTGACGGCCTCCAGCATCCGCGCTGCAAGGCCATGGGTTTCCAGCAAGCGGCGAAAGTTGAGAATCGTGGTCTCGTCGGGAACATTGTCCAAACCACCGAGCCGGGCAAAACGGCGCAAGGTCGGGATCTGGTGCAACGCTTCTTCCATCGCCGGATCGCTCAACGCATACCACTGCTGCAGCAAATGAATCCGCAACATCGTCGCCAGTGCGTACGGCTGTCGACCAGGCCGCCCCGACACCGGATAGTGCGGCGCGATCAGTCCGAGCAAATGCCTCCACGGAACCACCTGCTCCATCTCGGCCAGGAAGATCTCGCAGCGAGTCTGCTTGCGCTTGCCCAAACCTTCAGCGTCACCGAACGTCAGTTGCATGGATGACTCCTCAACGTAGGTGTGTAGTGTCGCGCATTTGAAGTGCGTTGTTCAGAGGTTCCCTAGTGCAAAAAAAAAGAAACCAGCGGATCAGCTTCGCGAGCGCATCATATCTGCAATGCAGCGAGACATCGGCATAAGAGCGGCTAACAAAACCCAGGAAGAAGCCGTAAGCAGATGATGGAGCAAGCAAGCCAGAGCAACGCCAAGTGGAGATCGATGCGGCGTTCAAAGCGGATGCGCAGTTTGCCCGACGCCCCCCGCCCTGAGTAGCGGCCGGGTTTAGAGTCCGGGCCTGATGATATCGGTGTTTGCCAGATGTTGGGCATAAGCGGCCGGCGTCATGCCGCCGATTGCTTTCTTGGGTCGGTCCTCGTTGTATTCGCGTCGCCAACGTTCGATCTCGGTGCGTGCATGCAGCAACGTCGGGAACCAGTGTTCGTTGAGGCATTCGTCGCGCAGCCGGCCGTTGAAGGATTCAACGTAGGCGTTTTGATTTGGCTTGCCGGGTTGGATCAGCCGCAACTGCACGCCACGGGCATGCGCCCAGGCGACCATCGCCCTGCCGCAAAACTCCTTGCCGTTGTGCCCCGAGGGCAGGCTTCGCGCTCGGTACGGATGACTTGCGGCAAACCGCGACTGTCCGCCAGCCGATCCAGCACCCGCGTCACGCCGTGGCCGGAGATCGCGCGTTCCACCTCGATGGCGACCGCTTCGTGGGTTGCGTCGTCCACGATCACCAGACACTTGATCACCCGGCCTTCGGCAGTGCGGTCGAACACGAAGTCCATCGACCACACCTGGTTGGCCTGCGATGGCCGCAGCAGCGGTTGACGCTCGCCCACCGGCACCTTCTTGCGCCTGCGGCGCCGGACCTGCAGCTGCTGCTCGCGATACAACCGCTCCACGCGCTTGTAGTTCACGATGCGCCCTTCCTGTCGCAGTTTGAGATAGATCATCCCCACGCCATAGCGGCGATGGCGATGCGCCAGCGCAAGAATGCGCTCGCGTAGCTCAACGTTGCGGTCTTCGCGCGGGCAGTAGCGCAGCGCACTGGCGCTCATGCCGATCGCCGCCAAGGCGCGACGCTCGCTGGCACCGCACCCGATCCACTCGCGCACCAGCGCACGACGCGCCGGTGCGCTCACCACTTTTTTCGCAGCGCATCCTTGATCAGGTCGTTTTCGAACAGCTGCTCGGCCAGCAACTTCTTCAGCCGCGCGTTTTCGGACTCAAGGTCCTTGAGTCGCTTGGCATCGGGCACGCTCATCCCGCCGAACTTGCTGCGCCACAGGGAGTACGAGGCCTCACTGAAGCCATGGCGCCGGCACAGGTCTTTGATCGCCACGCCTGCTTCGGCCTCACGCAGGAAGCCAATGATCTGCTCTTCGGTAAAGCGCTTCTTCACGTCCAATCTCCTCGGGGTAGGGAATTGGACTCCAAACTGAGGCGCTACTCAAAATTGGGGGGACGTCGCAACCGCCAGGATGTGGAACTGGCCACGCTGGATTGGGTGGACTGGTACAACCACAAACGCTTGCTGGGGTCGATCGGGAACATGCCGCCAGCAGAAGCCGAAGAGGCTTACGATCGACAACAGGCCGGTTACGCCAAAGCGGCGTGACTCAAACCAAACAGCCTCCCAACTTCCCGGGGCGGTTCATGTCGATGGCAAAGAAACCGCAATGGTTTGGACTGCCGGGTTGGCTGGTGCTGTGCTATCTAGTGGCGGCTTTGGGCGCAATGGCATCCATCCAGGCGGCCAGCTTCTACGCCGAGCTCGCTAGGCCAGCGTGGGCGCCGCCGGGGTGGTTGTTCGGGCCGGTGTGGACGGTGTTGTACGGGATGATGGCGGTGTCGGTGTGGTTGGTGTGGCGCCGCGGGGGATGGGCTGGTGCGGCAGGCTCTGGCGGCGTGGTTATTGGTGCCGTATCTGGCATGGGTGAGCTTTGCTGCCGCGCTCAACTTTTCGGTGTGGCAACTCAATCCTCAGGTGCTCGGCTGATCTGCTGCTGACCTTGTGACTCGCATCGACCGCCCCGGCAATGGCGACGATCTGTGGCCTGATGCGAAGCGACGCCAGCAGCGTGCGATGCATCGCGCACCAACGATCCGTCAGCTGCGTCGCATTAGTCGCATCAGTTGAGTCGCACGAAGGCTACGACCAATGTTGGAAACCTGCGCACGTCGGTCTGTCGGTGTCGGGTTAAAAGTTTCCATGGCAATCAATTGCTTGCGAGCGCGTCGCTTAAATCCCTGAGCGGCAAGGTTTTCTGTTCCGTGTGTTAAGCGCGAAAACCCGCCCATTCACGCGGTGCTTGACAGCCTTCGGCCCTGTGATGTCTTTTGCACATATGCGTAACGCCTTCGCCATCGCTTCGCTTCTTTACCTGCCGCATCTGCGGCAGGGTGCGCACGTTGCCGGCATTAGCACCACCATTACCACCGCCACCATTCGCCCGGTGCGGTCCGTCGTCTTCGCGTAACTTCCGAAAACAACGGCCCCGCACCCGGATCAGGATGCGGAGGTCTCCCTCTCTCACCTGAAGCGGACGGGGCCTCCCCAATGAGGTCTGTCGATGTCATCGCCTGCTGTTTCGTTCGAACCCGCTGCTGTTTTGGCGTCCTCTACGCGCGCTGTCGTACACAAGTTTGGCGGCACCTCGGTGGCCGATGCCGAGTGCTATCGGCACGTAGCGCAATTGTTGCTGGCCCGCGACGAAACGGTGCAGGTCACCGTGGTGTCGGCGATGAAGGGCGTGACCGATGCGTTGATCGAACTGGCCGAACTGGCGGCGCAAAACCGCCCCGAGTGGCGCGAGCGCTGGCACGAAACGCGTGCACGCCATCGGGGTGCAGCGGTGGCCTTGCTGGGCGAGCAGTCCGGGCCGACGGTGGAATGGTTGGACGAGCACTTCGAGCATCTATCGCAGATCCTCGGCGCGCTGGCAGTAATCAGCGAGCTGCCGCGCGAGGTGCTTGATCGCGTGCAGGGCCTGGGCGAGGTGTATTCGGCGCAATTGCTCGGCGATCACTTTCGCGCGATTGGCGAGGATTGCGCGGTGCTGGACGCGCGCGATGTGCTGGTGGTCAATCGCGGCGAGTTGGGCGTGGATGTGGATTGGGAAGTGAGTGCGCAGCGTCTGGCAACCTGGCGCCAGGCGCATCCGCAGACGCGCGTGGTGGTCACCGGCTTTGTGGCGCGCGATCGCGCCGACCGCATGACCACGTTGGGGCGAAACGGCAGCGATTATTCCGGTGCAATCTTCGCGGCCTTGTTCGATGCCGATGAACTGCATATCTGGACCGATGTGGATGGTGTGCTGTCGGCCGATCCGCGCGTGGTGCCCGAAGCGGTGCAGCTGGAAACACTGAGCTACGACGAGGCCTGCGAGCTGGCGTATTTCGGCGCAAAGGTGGTGCACCCGCAAACCATGTCGCCGGCGATCGAACGCGGTTTGCCGATCATCATCCGCAACACGTTTCAGCCAGAACATCCGGGCACGCGCATCACCGCGCGCAGCGCGGTGAGCGGGCCGATCAAGGGGCTGACCTTGAGCCCGGATCTGGCGGTACTGAATCTGGAAGGTACCGGTCTGATCGGTGTGCCGGGCACGGCCGAGCGCGTGTTTGCCGCCTTGCGCACGGCGCAGGTATCGGTGGTGATGATCTCGCAGGGGTCGTCCGAGCATTCAATCTGCTGCGTGGTCAAACAGCACGAATCCGAGCGTGCGCGCAATGCGTTGTTGCAAACGTTTGCGCATGAACTCGCGGTCGGTCAGGTGCAGCGTGTGCAGCTGACCAGCGGCGTCAGCGTGCTGGCCGCGGTCGGCGATGGCATGGCCGGGCAGCCCGGCGTGGCGGCGCGCTTGTTCGAGTCGTTGGGGCGCGCGCAGGTTAATATTCTGGCGATCGCGCAGGGCTCGTCGGAGCGCAATATCTCGGTGGCGATCGATACGGCACATGCGACCAAGGCGTTGCGCGCGGCGCATGCGGGCTTCTGGTTGTCGCCGCAGACGTTTTCGGTGGGCGTGATCGGGCCGGGCAACGTGGGCGCTGCGTTATTGGATCAGCTGCGCATTGCGCAACCGCAATTGTTGAGCAAAGCCAACCTGGATCTGCGCTTGCGTGCGATGGTGTCGCGCAGCCGCATGTTGCTCGATGAGCGTGGCTTGGTCGGCAACTGGCGCGATGCGTTCGCCTCCTCAGCCACTGCCACCGATCTGGAGCGCTTCACCGCCCATCTTCTGTCCGCGCATCTGCCGCATACGGTGATCATCGATTGCAGCGGCAGCGCCGAGGTGGCCGACCGTTATGCGGGTTGGCTGGCGGCTGGCATTCATGTGGTAACGCCGAACAAGCAGGCCGGCTCCGGCCCGTTGGAACGCTACCAGGCGATCCGTGCTGCAGCCGATGCCAGCGGCGCACGCTTTCGCTATGAGGCCACGGTAGGCGCGGGGCTGCCGGTGATCACTACGCTGCGCGATCTGGTCGACACTGGTGACACGGTGACTTCGATCGAAGGCATTTTCTCCGGCACCCTAGCCTGGCTGTTCAATAAGTACGACGGCAGCGTGCCGTTCGCCCAACTGGTCACGCAGGCACGTGGCATGGGCTATACCGAGCCAGATCCGCGCGATGATCTGTCCGGTGTGGACGTTGCGCGCAAGTTGGTGATCCTGGCACGCGAAGCCGGGCGAGCGATCAGTCTGGAAGATGTGCGGGTGGAAAGCTTGGTGCCCGAAACGCTGCGTCAGGCCAGCGTGGACGATTTTATGGCGCGCCTGCACGAAGTGGATCCGGCATTGGCGCAGCGCCTGGCAGATGCACATGCGCGCGGCAACGTGTTGCGTTATGTCGCGCAGTTGCCGCCTGATTGCGCGCCCAGTGTCGGTCTTGTCGAACTGCCTGCCGATCATGCGTTCGCTAATTTGCGCTTGACCGACAACGTAGTGCAGTTCACTACGCGCCGTTACTGCGAAAACCCACTGGTTGTGCAAGGCCCAGGTGCAGGGCCCGAGGTCACTGCGGCGGGTGTGTTTGCCGATCTGCTGCGGGTGGCGGCGGGCGAGGGAGCTCGGCTGTGAGCCAGGCGCAGGTAGTGCTAGCGCCAAGCGGTGCGGTGCGCCAAGCGCGCGCGTTCGCACCGGCGTCGGTGGCCAATGTGGCGGTGGGCTTCGATTTGCTCGGTTATGCGTTGGAAGGCGTTGGCGACACCGTGACCGTGCGCCGTCTCGATGCGCCGCTGGTGCGTATCGCTGCGATCCGCGGTACGACCGTGGAGTTGCCGCTGGAGGCCGAGCGCAATACCGCTGGCACGGCGCTGATCGCATTGCGCACAGCATTGGGGTTGCCGTTCGGCTTCGAGTTGGAGATCGACAAAGGCATCCCGCTCAGTTCCGGCATGGGCGGTTCGGCGGCTTCATGCGTCGCGGCGTTGGTGGCAGCCAATGCGCTGCTGGACACCCCGTTGTCGCGCGATCAGCTATATCTGTATGCGTTAGAAGGCGAGGCAGTCGCCAGTGGCAGCCGTCACGGCGACAACCTCGGTCCGATGTTGCTGGGCGGGTTGGTGCTGTCCACGCTGGAGCGGATGGTGCCGGTACCGGTGCCGGAGACCTGGCACAGCTTGCTGGTGCATCCGGATGCGGTGTTGGAGACGCGCCGCGCGCGCGCCGCGCTGGCTGGCGACTACAGGCTCGCCGACTTTGTCGCGCAAAGCGCCAACCTTGGCCTGGTTCTGGCAGGATGCCACGCCGGGGACGAGGCGCTGGTGCGCTCGGGCTTGCGCGATGTGCTGATCGAGCCGCGGCGTGCGCCGCTGATCGTCGGCTTCGCTGCAGTCAAAGCTGCGGCACT
This sequence comes from Xanthomonas fragariae, assembly GCF_900183975.1. Taxonomy (NCBI): domain Bacteria; kingdom Pseudomonadati; phylum Pseudomonadota; class Gammaproteobacteria; order Lysobacterales; family Lysobacteraceae; genus Xanthomonas; species Xanthomonas fragariae. Next base: position 2,412,203 of record NZ_LT853882.1, on the reverse strand, counting down.
GGCAGCAGGAGCGATGGGGGCAAGTATTTCCGGCGCCGGCCCCAGCGTGTTCGCGTGGTTCGCCACGCGTGCAGCGGCGGAGTCAGCCGCTCCGGCGCTGCAGGCGGCATTCGCCGATGCCGGCTTCGACAGCCAGAGTTGGGTGTCGGCATTGAACTGCCCGGGTGCCAGACTGCTGCAATGAATTCCGCAGAGTCCTGCTCTGGGTTCTCCGATTTTAAGGAGTCGCCCCTGAAAAACCCCAACCACCCAACGACCGCAAGGCCTTGATGTCTGCACCGGCGTGCCAAAACTACCGGTGTTCGCTACGCTGAAGGCTGGTTTCTTGCAATTTTCAGTCATGCGTACACGCCGTCCTGCTGCCGAGCACATGCCTGCCGACGAGTTGTTTCGTTCGCGGCTGGAGAACCTGCGTCATCCGCTGGCGCGGCTGAGCCAACAGATGCCGTGGACGGCGTTGGAGCAAGCACTTTCATCGCGCTTGCCGGCCACCCAGGCCGGTGGCGGTCGGCCGGCATTGCCGGTGCGGCTGATTGCCGGTTTGCTCTACCTCAAACACGCCTACGACCTGTCCGATGAAACGGTGTGCGAGCGTTGGCTGGAGAATCCGTACTGGCAGTTCTTCACTGGCGAGGTCGTGTTCCAGACGCGTTTGCCGTGCGATGCCAGCTCGCTGACGCGCTGGCGGCAGCGCCTGGGTGAGGCCGGGATGGAAGAGCTGCTGGCGCACACCATCAACGCCGCGCATGCGATGCAGGCGGTGGACGCACGCGAGTTGTCGCGGGTGATCGTGGGCACCACGGTGCAGGAAAAGGCGATCGCCTATCCGACCGACAGCCGTTTGCTGGAGGTGGCACGCAAGAAGCTGGTGTTACTGGCCAAGCGGCACGGCATCGGATTGCGGCAGAGCTACGCGCGGCAAGGCCCGGCCCTGAGCCGCAAGGCAGGTCGGTATGCGCATGCGCGCCAGTTCAAGCGCATGCAGCGCGTCCTGCGACGTCAACGCACGGTATTGGGGCGGGTGTTGCGCGACATCCAACGCAAACTCGATCAGGTAAACACCGGCGTGCGCGAGCGCATCGCTGTCTGGCTGGAACGTGCGCAACGGCTGTACACGCAGCGTCCGAAGGACAAACAAAAACTGTACGCATTGCATGCCCCGGAGGTGGAATGCATCGGCAAGGGCAAGGCGCGTCAAGCGTACGAATTCGGCGTCAAGGTCGGCATTGCGGTCACCGCCTGCAAGGGATTGGTCGTGGGTGCGCGCAGCTTCCCGGGCAACCCGTACGACGGCGATACCTTGGCCGAGCAGCTGGAGCAGACACGCGGGTTGCTGCAGGATGTGAGCGTAGAACCGACGGTGGCGATCGTGGACCTGGGCGATCGCGGGCGCGAGGTCGATGGCGTGCAGGTCCTGCATCGCGGCAAGGCCAAGACGCTGACGCGACGGCAATGGCGCTGGATCAAGCGACGGCAGGCGGTGGAGCCGGTGATCGGACATCTGAAAGACCACTGCCGGTTGCGTCGCTGTAGGCTGAAAGGTGCCCAAGGCGATGCGCTGCACGTGCTCGGCTGCGCGGCCGGCTACAACCTGCGCTGGCTGCTGCGCTGGATCGCGTTTTTGCGTGCCTGGATGCGGGCGATGGGATGGTCATCCTTGAGCGCCGTGCCGCTGTCACCGACGGCACTTGGCGCTTGAAGGGGATTTTTCAGGGGCGACTAAGGAGCCACTCCGTTCGTATTTCTTTGGCGCTTCCAACGGAGGCCGCTATGCGCTGATGGCTGCGCAGCGCTATCCGGAAGCCTTTGATAGTGTGATCGCCGACGCGCCAGCCAGCGACTGGGTTCACAATGCGTTTTCCTGGCTGTGGACTGCGCATTTCCAGTTCAGCAACCCGGCTGCGACCATCTCCGCAGCCAAGCTGCCGGCCATTCAGGCAGCCGCATTAGCCCAATGCAGTGCGACAAATTTTAATGCGGACGGCGTCATCAACGATCCGCGGTTGTGCCACTTCGATCCTACCGTCCTGTTGTGCAGCGCTGCCGAAACCGACAGCTGTCTCACCCAGAAGCAGATCTTTACGCTCGCAGAGATTGTGAACGGCCCGGTCAACCTTCAAACCGGGGGTCGCATTCATTATGGTTTCGAGCCTTTTGCGGCGGCCACACCGACTTTTTGGGATCAATGGGTTACCGGCAACGCCGCGGTACCGCGTGGTGCCCATTCGCTGCTCACCAAGCAGTTCTTCGCCAATATGGTATTCAACACCGACAGCGCCTCGTTCGACATTACGAAGATCAACTTCAACAGCGATGTCGCCCGTACGGAAAACACGCCGGTTGCCGGCCGTCCCCCGGCCGACGTGATCGACGCCAGTGGTCCGGATATGCAACGTTTCCAGGCAAGGCACGGCAAGGTGATTGTGTACGTCGGCTGGGAAGACCCCGTCGTTCCGCCGCGCGGCGCGATCCACTACTACGAATCAGTTGTTGCCAAGCAGCAGGCGGGCAGTGCGCAAAGCACTACCGATGCGGACGCGCTGCGGAAGACGCAAGACTTTTTTCGCCTGTTTGTGATTCCCGGTATGGGCCATTTTACCGGCGGGCCCGGCACCTCGGCCTTCGGCGCGCTCTACGGCGCGCCCGGCTTGGCTAACGATCGCCCGCACGATGTGCTGTCTGCTATGGAGGCATGGGTTGAGCAAAGCATCGCGCCAGACCGCATCGTCGCAGCAAAATATGTCAAAGACGACCCGGCTCAAGGTGTCGTCCGCACGCGACCGCTTTGCTCGTATCCGCAATCGGCGAAATGGACGGGCAAGGGCAATTCGGACGATGCACAGAACTTCGAGTGTATTGATGGTCCGCGTGGTGCTTATCCCGGCGGTGTGGAGCCTGCACGGTTGCGCTGAGCATGCACGTGCAGATCTATTGATGTCAGCGGTTTGATGTCAGCGGTCGTGCGTCTGATTGGGCGTGCGTCCGCTGGCTCTCTACCTAGCACTCCAGGCGAACGTTCGCCTGGAGTGTTCTGGATCCGGCGCGTACGGGCGGGCGATGCTGGCGTGTTTCCGATACATGCTCCTACGCCGTAGCTTGCCGCCGCGTGGCGCAGCGATCTCCGCCATCGGCGATCTTGGTCGCGATCTCCTTGCCATCCTGTTTGCTGATGTGTGCGTTGTGTTGTGTTGCCGACTTGACAGTGGTCCAGGCGCCATTGACCGTGCGGCCAATCGCACGTGGCCGGCCTTCTTTTTTCATTGCGATTTGGATCAGCCGCAGCGGCTGGCCCTGATTGCCCGCGCGGGCACCAGCTTGCTCTCGTGCGCGAGCGTATGCCGGCGGTGTCATACCATCTGTTGTCTGGTTGCGTGCATGCCGTGCCGCGCGGCATCCGGCGCTCAGCCGGCCGCAACTCCGGTGATCTACACCACCGGCGTCAGAGCAGTGCAATTGGCAATGACGGCCTGAAGTTACGGTACACGCGGTAGGCAGGGATATTGAATGCTTCCTGCGAGTCTCAGAAAATATTGCACATCGCGGGAAGTGGCACATGCGTGTCGCCGCGATACTGGGTGTGATCGAATCGGGCGCTATCTAGGCTCAGCTGCATTACGCCGACCTTGATCAATGGCCGACTCCACTGGAAAGTGCGCGTGGCACCACAGCCGGTGGTCGAGTGCTCAGCGAGGGGGGGGGATGGCGGGCCGCTGAACGCCGTGTTCTCATACTTGTTGGGCATTTGCCTGTTTTCGATCTGTCTGGAGTCTGCATGATTTTTATCTCCACCCGTGGCCGTGCGCCCGCCGCCAGCCTGAGCCAGGCCATCGCCACCGGCTTGGCGCCGGACGGCGGCCTGTATGTGCCGCAGATGCTGCCGCCAGCACGCACGCTGGAGGCCGGCGCCTGTCTGGCCAAGACCGCCGCCACGTTACTGCAGCCGTTCTTCGACGGCGACGCGCTGTCGGCGGAGTTGCCGGCGATCTGCGCCGAGGCCTTCGACTTTCCCGCGCCATTGGTATCGCTGTCCACACCCGGGGACTATGCGCTGGAGCTATTTCATGGGCCGACGGCTGCGTTTAAAGATTTCGGCGCCCGCTTTTTGGTCGCCTGCCTGACCCGCTTGCGCCGTGCCGAGGACCGGCCGCTGACCATTCTGGTTGCCACCTCAGGCGATACCGGCGCTGCCGTGGCAGCTGCGTTTCACCGTCAACCCGGCTTGCGTGTGGTTGTGCTCTATCCCGATGGCCGCGTGTCACCGCGACAGGCGCATCAGTTGGGCTGCTTCGGCGACAACATCCAGGCCTTGCGTGTGGCCGGCTCGTTCGACGATTGCCAAGCAATGGTCAAGCAGGCCTTGAACGATGCCGCGTTGCAGACGCAAGTGCCGCTGAGTTCGGCCAACAGCATCAGCCTGGGGCGCTTGCTGCCGCAGATGAGCTACTACGCGCATGCGGCCCTGCAGCACCATGCTGCGTCCGGTGACGTGCTCAATCTGGTGGTGCCCACCGGCAACCTGGGCAACGGGCTAGCGGCGATCCTGGCGCGCGCGCTAGGCGTGCCGTTGGGTCGTATCGCGCTGGCCTCCAACGCCAATCATGTGTTGCCGGATTACTTCGCCGGCAACGAATACACGCCGCAGCCCAGCGTAGCCACGCTGGCCAATGCGATGGACGTGGGCGCACCCAGCAACTTCGAACGGCTGCGCTGGCTATACGAAGGCGACGATGCCGCGCTACGCGAAGCATTCCGTGTCTTGTCGGTGGACGATGCGGCGATCCGCCATACCGTGCGTCAACGCTGTGCGCGCTATGGCGAAGTGCATTGCCCACACACCGCCACCGCCGTGCATGTGCTCGAACAACTGCGCGCAGAAGGGGGCGAGGGCGGGACGGGCGACTGGGCGGTGGCAGCTACCGCCCATCCAGCCAAGTTCGAGGGCGTAGTGGAGCCGTTGATCGGGCGTGAGGTGCAAGTGCCGCCCGCGCTGGCCGCACTGCTGCAGCGTCCCGCACATGCCGAAACGCTTGCGCCGGACTACGCCATTTTCCGGCAGCGTCTGCTTGCGGATGCGGCCTGACCGAACATGTTCAGTCGTCAGGGGTTGGAAAGTGCGGCGCATGCGGTTATTTCTAGGCCGTGCGGCCCCGCTGTGGCGCCGCGTTCGATGTGGGTTGTTGCATGTCTTATCGAGTGATCGCCGTTGCCGCCGCGCTCTGCGGGATGGCAGCGGCAGCGCCGGCCGGTGCGGCTGATGCCATTTCCGCCTCCACCGTGTCGCCGCGAAGCGCGCCGCGCGTGGGTTTGGTCGATGCGTTGGCGCGCCAGGCGCCTTCGCTGGACCGCCAGGTGCTGGCGCTGGCCGCCGAGGCGCTGCAATGCGCCCGTCAGCACCAACAGGTGGGCCAAGAGCGCGTGCTCAGCGTGATCGACTACAGTCGGCCGTCGACCGAGCGCCGCTTGTGGGTGTTCGATCTGGCGCGGCAGCGATTGTTGTTCCAGGAATGGGTGGCGCACGGGCGCAACACCGGCAACAACCTTGCGGCGAAGTTCTCCAACGACGACGGCAGTTTTCAATCGAGCCTCGGCGCGTTCAGTGCGCAGGAATCCTATACCGGCCACAACGGCTATTCGTTGCGACTCAACGGACTGGAACCCGGCTTCAACGACCATGCGCGTGACCGCGCAATCGTGATTCACGGTGCGCCATACGTCAGCGAGGCGGTGATTCGCACCAAGGGGCGGCTTGGTCGCAGCCAGGGTTGCCCGGCAGTGCGGCCGGCGGTGGCCAAGCAGTTGATCGATACCTTGCGCGAAGGCGCCTTCGTCTTCGCGTACTACCCGGACCGTTCCTGGCTGCGGCAATCGCGGTTGCTGGGTGGCGGATGTGCCGCGTCGGTGGCGGGTGCGGCTGTAGGTGGGCGTTGAATGGTTGCGTGCAAGATGTCACACGCAGGCGTCTTGCGATCAGCTTGAAGCGTCGGCGCTCCTGTCGAATCGATAAGCGAGCCACTGAGCGATACCTGCAGTTCGGGCTGCTTGCGACACGTCGCGAGCGGTGTTGAGCTAAGCGGCCAGCAAAACCCGGGAACGAGGGGCGGCAGGGAATCGTGCTAAACACGGCCACCAATCCCACGTCGCCAGCGCATCAGGTACCGCAACTTTGAACCTGACTGCGAGCCGAGACAGTGATGGAAATTCCCTTGCAAAACTTGCTATCACGTTCGCATTTAGAGCGTCTAACAAAACCCAGGAAGAAGCCGTAAGCAGATGATGGAGCAAGCAAGCGAGAGCAACGCCAAGTGGAGATCGATGCGGCGTTCAAAGCGGATGCGCAGTTTGCCCATGCCTGCGAACCAGGCATGGGTGCGCTTGACGACCCAGCGATGACGGCCCAACCGGTCGTTGCGCGCGATCCCCTTGCGTGCGATCCGCGCAATGATGCCGCGCTGCTTGAGGAAGGCGCGACAGCGGTCGATGTCGTAAGCCTTGTCGGCGTGCAATTTGTCTGGCCAACGTCGCGGGCGCCCTGGTTTGCCACCAATTGGCGGCAAGGCGTCGATCAACTCCTCGAACACGACCGAGTCGTGCCGATTGGCGCCTGTGACGCACACCGCCGAGGGGATGCCGTTGCGATCGACGATCAGATGCCGTTTGCTGCCGAGTTTGCCGCGATCGGTCGGGTTCGGCCCGGTATATGGGCCCCCCGGGGGGAGGCTACGCTAGCGGCGTCCAGACCAGCTCGGCTCAGGTCCAGCGTCTGAGCGCGACGTAGCTCGGCCAGCAACACCTGATGCAGACGATGCCACACACCGGCGGCCTGCCAATCACGCAACCGGCGCCAGCAGGTCATGCCGCTGCCGTAGCCCAGCTCCATAGGCAGGTCCTTCCCACGGCACGCCCGTGCGCAGGACATAGACGATGCCGTTGAGGGCTTGCTGATCACTGATACGCGGCCGTCCACCTTTGGGCGAACGCTTCACTTGCGGAATCAGCGGCTCGATGCGCTTCCACAGCGCAATGGGGATCTCTTTGCGACGTGTCATGTCCGCAATTTTGCCACCGGCGAGACAAGATTCAAGGGGTTTTGTTAGACGCTCTTAATGGGGTGCCGGAGAAATGGCGGTTTTCGCACGAATTCCTATCCTGCCCTCGACTTCACCTGTGCCCTGGCATATCCCTGTTGATGCACAAGCACGCTGCGGAGTCTCGAAAGCAGCTGTATTCGTTTTCGTTCACCATGGTTCGCTCATGCGAGGTTGCACACACCGCTGACGGCTAATCTGGTTACATTCAATCCAGGGAAGCTTGCAATGCGCCCCAATTCAATCAGCTCTTCTCATTCTGCCCATCCCTCGGACGACGACTACAGTTCATCCGATGAGCCTGCGTGCCCTCAGACGGCACAGGAAAGGACCGCTCGGTTGAACGCGCAGGCCGATGGCATCCTTGCCGATCTTCCCGCCAGGCGAGTAAGTACCTCACCACGCCACACCAACTTAACGCGTCGCCGAGCTTTGAGATTACTTAACGTTTTAGAAGAACGAGCACAGTCCAGCTCCATTCCAGAAGGGCAACTCGTTGACGCCGCAGATTATTTGCGCGATCTATCGAGGCCGCCAGAAGCCGGAGGCATGAGCGATCCGGAGCCAACACTTACTGCTGAACAGCAATCTTTTGTGGAAAGAATGTTACCCGCAGATGTTTATGGAGCGCTTGCTCCTCAACAACGGTGGTTTATTGCAATTAACTACCCTCCACAGCTTTATCAGCAGCACTTACGCGTGGGTGGGCAGATCGAACTTACTGGCCATAGCTGCCAGCCATCCATGCTCTACGATCCGGACACATCACAACTTACTCCATTAGTCGATGTCAGTTACAGCTTGCTTCCACGCTAAAGAGGATCTGCACAAACGCACGCCGCAATCCGCTGAGCGGCAGCCGGGTTGCAGACCTGAGGACCGGCAGAAAACGTGCTCCACGCGGTCACCCATCCCGTACCGCTAGCGCATTCTGAGAACGACTAACAAACTGCCGGGCAACCGCCAGTCGGGCGTGGCCGGCATTGGGCCTGGCCTCTGAGAGCCTGTTCACGATCTTTTGAGTAGAAGCGCCAAGAAGGCCAGATGGATGAACTGCAAGCTGGTGTTGAGTTTGCGCTCGCAGTTCTTCCACAGCCTTCGGTTTTTCTCCAGCCAGGTAAAACTGCGCTCGACGATCCAGCGCTTGGGCATGACCTTGAAGGTGTGCAGTTCGCTGCGCTTGGCAATCTGCACCGTGAGCTGCTCGCCTAGAATCTCTCGCACGCCTTCGGCAAACGGTACTCCGGTGTAACCACTGTCGCACAGCAGGCTTTGTACATGCGTCAAGTTTGACTGACAGCGCTCCAGCGCCTGCAGCGCACCTTTGCGGTCGGTCACCTCCGCCGTCGTCACCGCGATGGCATGGAGCAACCCCTGGGTATCAACAGTGATATGCCGCTTGATGCCCGACACCTTTTTGCCCGCGTCATATCCCTTTTGCCCGGCTGTGTCCGTGTTCTTGACGCTCTGCGCGTCCACGATCAAGAACCTGCTGAAGATGTTGCGCTCCTGTTTCTGGCGGGCCACGCCAACCTGATTTTTTGAGCGCCCGCTCCAGCAGGCTCACTCCTTCATCGTCGCACTCGCTCCACTTGGCAAAGTACGAGTGCGACGTCCCCCCGATTTTGAGTAGCGCCTCAGTTTGGAGTCCAATTCCCTACCCCGAGGAGATTGGACGTGAAGAAGCGTTTTACCGAAGAGCAGATCATTGGCTTCCTGCGTGAGGCCGAAGCAGGCGTGGCGATCAAAGACCTGTGCCGGCGCCATGGCTTCAGTGAGGCCTCGTACTGCCTGTGGCGCAGCAAGTTCGGCGGGATGAGCGTGCCCGATGCCAAGCGACTCAAGGACCTTGAGTCCGAAAACGCGCGGCTGAAGAAGTTGTTGGCCGAGCAGCTGTTCGAGAACGACCTGATCAAGGATGCGCTGCGAAAAAAGTGGTGAGCGCACCGGCGCGTCGTGCGCTGGTGCGCGAGTGGATCGGGTGCGGTGCCAGCGAGCGTCGCGCGTTGGCCGCGATCGGCATGAGCGCCAGTGAGTTGCACTACTGCCCGCGCGAAGATCGCAACATCGAATTGCGTGAGCGCATCTGTGCGTTGGCGCATCGTCATCGCCGCTATGGCGTGGGGATGATCTATCTCAAACTGCGACAGGAAGGCCGCATCGTGAACTACAAGCGTGTGGAGCGGCTGTACCGCGAAAAGCAGTTGCAGGTCCGGCGCCGCAAGCGCAAGAAAGTGCCAGTGGGCGAGCGTCAGCCGCTGCTGCGGCCATTGCGAGCCAACCAGGTGTGGTCGATGGACTTCGTGTTCGACCGCACTGCCGAAGGCAGGGCGATCAAGTGTCTGGTGATCGTGGACGACGCAACCCACGAAGCGGTCGCCATCGAGGTGGAACGCGCGATCTCCGGCCACGGCGTGACGCGGGTGCTGGATCGGCTGGCGGACAGTCGCGGTTTGCCGCAAGTCATCCGTACCGAGCGCGAAGCCTGCCCTCGGGGCACAACGGCAAGGAGTTTTGCGGCAGGGCGATGGTCGCCTGGGCGCACGCCCGTGGTGTGCAGCTACGGCTCATCCAGCCGGGCAAACCGAACCAGAACGCCTACGTCGAATCGTTCAACGGCCGACTACGCGACGAATGCCTCAACGAGCACTGGTTCCCAACACTGCTGCATGCACGCACCGAGATCGAACGTTGGCGACGCGAATACAACGAGGACCGACCCAAGAAAGCAATCGGCGGCATGACGCCGGCCGCTTATGCCCAACATCTGGCAAACACCGATATCATCAGGCCCGGACTCTAAACCCGGCCGCTACTCAGGGCGGGGGGACGTCGCGCCGACAAACGCTGTCACTACAACGGCCAACCGGCAAGCAGGAAACCGGCTTATGCAACATGCTCCTGGTGGGGCTGAAACCAGGCGACGAAGGCTTGCACCAGGCAGTACAACGATGGCAACAGGATCAGCGTAAGCACGGTGGCCACGGTGGCAGTGACCAGTCCGCCGATCGCCACCGTGGCCAACGGGCGCTGCACATCGCTGCCCGAACCAGTGGCCAGCATCGCCGGCACCAGGCCCATAGCCTGGATAGACCTTCGTATCGTTCGTGTGCGGCCATTGCGGCGGACGTTCCAGTGCAAGCTGATCCCTGCAATCAGGTTCCCGTTCCAACGTAAAGAATAAAAAGGCCCGGGGCATGCCAGTGCCTTTCATTCACTCGATCACCCGATACATGACCTCCGAATCAAGCGCAATCAGAACTGCCAGCGCAAACCGACATTGGCGTTGATGCTGTTGGCATCCGAACGACCGCGCTCGGCGCCCACATTGCCGTAGATGGAGAACGCATCGTTGAGCTGGTAACGCACGCCGACCGAAGCACGCACCGACTGCTTGGACACCGGCTCGCCGGAAACGTTGAAGCGCGCTTCCGGCAGACCGGTGAACCACGCGGTGAAGTCGGAGTTCGGGTTGCCAAGCAGCGAGCGGTAGGCGATCAAGCCATCGAAGCCCCACTTGCCGCGTGCCAGATGACCGCGCACACCCACTTCACCGTAACCGGCGCGCAGCGTATCGCTGTTGGCGCTCAAGCCCAGACCAGTGACCGATGCTTCACTGAAGGCATCCTGGGTCTGGCTGACCACACCTGCGGCGACGAACGGCGAAAGACCCGCGTGCGGCATCAGACCGACTTCAGCGCGCAGCGACCAGTTGGTGTCGTGGCGACGATCCTGCAAGCGCTCGCCGATGCTGCCGGCCTGCACAGTGCGTTCGGTTTCCACGTTGCTCATGCCGTACGAACCGATCCCCGACACATACGCCCGACCGACCGGCTGATACAGATACGCAGTCATTGCATAGCGGTCCGAGCGCAGGCGGCTGGCCGATGCGGCGATGTTTGCGCGGTCCTGACCGGAGGTCAGAGACGCACCGACAATCGTGCCGGCGCTGCCCATCGGCAGATCAACACCGACGGTTGTCGCTTGCTGGGTGTAATCGGCCGAGTCGAAGCCAGTACGGCTGAGGTCACCATCCAGGTAGCTGCCCTGCATCCAGGTGGTCAGCGTGGTTGTGTCAGCTAGGTAGGGCAGGCGATCGGCAGCAACACGCGCATCGTTGAGTGCGGACTGGAAGCCCAGCGTGCGCTCGATACCATGCACCTGGCCAGCCAGGGTCGGCAGCGATGCGGCAACCTGAGCGTCGGAAGCCGCCAGCAGCGAACCGGTGGCGCTGATCAAGCCGCCCAGATTGTCGGTATCGCCCGAGGCCACACGCGTATCCAACACCTTGACCAGCATATCGGCCTGCGTCGCACCGTTGACCACCGACTGCGGGGCACCTGCTGCTTGCGCGCTGGCAGCTGAGGAATTGCGGGTCAGCGTTGCGGTGACGGTGGTTGGGTCGTAGGCCAGTGCAGCGGTCCAGAAGAAGTTGTTAGCGTACTGCACGTTGTCGAAGGTGCCCTGCAGGTTGCCGGCCTTGACGATTTTCTCGCTGCTGCCGACGCTGTAGCCAGCCGCTTCCGGCAGTAATAGCAGGTTGCCCTTCAAGCTGGCTTGGCCGGTGACGATCAAGCCCTTGCCCAATTCGAGAGCGGTGGTACCGGTGGTGTTGACCAGGCTGTAATTACCGTTGATGACGCCGCCGCGCGATTCGAACGTAGCAGAGTTGAGCACGGTGACGTCAGAGCGCAGGCTGCCGGACAGTGCAAGCACGCCGTCGCTGACGCTGGTTCCGCCGGTGTAAGTGTTGTTGCCGCTCAGCGTGAGCTTGCCGGCGCCGCTCTTGGTCAGATCGCCCGTGCCGGAGATATCGTTGCTGAAGGTGCTGTCATAGCCAGCGCCGACGTTGGCCGACCAAGCGCTGGCAAACTGCCCCGGACCCTTGATCGCCTTGGCCGCATTGACCAGGCCCCAGCCGTACAGCGCATCCACGCCTGGGTCGCCCAGATCGGTCGCAGTGGTCAGCAAGGTCTGCTGCAGGTTGGAGGCGCTCATCCACGGATACACGCCCAGTACCTGCGCCGCGACGCCGCTCACTGCGGCAGTGGAGAACGAGGTGCCGGCGATCTGGCCCTGAAACTCGGTACCCGCCAGGGCCGGCACGGTGTAGCTGCCCGGTGCCACTAGGCACCACTGCGCAGCGGCGCCGCAATGGTTGGAATAGCTGGTCAAACCGGCCGCATTGCCGGCGCTGTCGATATTGATCGCGCCTACGGCCAGCCAGTTGTTGCGTAGGCTGGCTTCCTGCACCGGCGCCGCCGCCGGGTAAGAGGCTTCGGCCGCGCCCTCATTGCCGGTGGAAGCCACGATCAATGCATCGGCCTGCACCAGCGGGGTCAGCGCGTATTTCCACGCCAATGCAGCGTTCGCACTGCTGGCCGCATCCGCATACGAGGCACCGATCGACAAGTTGGCAATCCGCACGCCGGCTGCCGCCAGATCCACCGCTGCGCTGCGGGTCTGCTGCGTGCCGCAGGAATCTTCGGCACAGATGCGCGCATAGAACAGGTCTGCGTCCGGGGCTATGCCACCGGCGAAGCCTTCCTGTGCCGAACCCAGCACCAGTGCCGAGACCACCGTGCCGTGGCCGCGCAAGGCATTGGACGACGACTCGGGCGTGCCTGGACTGGCTGTGTAATCGGTAAATCCATCGACCTTGCCAGCAAGCGGCGCGTAGCTGGTGACCAGGTTGTCGTCCAGCACTGCCAGCTTCACGCCCTGGCCCCTGGCACCGGCCTGTTGCGCTAGATCGGCATTGGTCGACACCAGCAGATTGCTGCCCACGCCCTGGTAGCGAGGCGGCGCAGGCGTCGTAACCGGCGTGGTCGGAATCGTAGGTGCAGGTGTGATCGGAGCCGGCGCGATCACGGTGGTCTGTGGCGCGTCGCTGCGGACGTTGCCGCCGCCACCGCCGCCACAAGCGGTCAGGACGAGGCAGGATGCGATGGTGGTTGCGAGTAGCGAGCGATTCATAAATTTAGTCAATTCCGGTTTATTTGGCGCGCCGCTACAGCTGGATATTCAAAATTGGCGCAGAGGGCCCTAGCATCGGCGATTGCCAGCGAGGCATTTTATTTCACACGTTATTTACTTTAGCCGGCGTGACTAAATCTCCTCAGAGATGCCCTAAGGTTAGCGCGGAAAATATTTCTATGGATCAATTATTGCTTGCGAGATTGAATAACGGCGCTATCCAAAAACTCTAAAATATGAATGGACAGTTGCTCTTCAGCAAAAAATTCAATCCATAGGCGTTTGCAATTTAATCCATAGCCAGATCAGCTTAGAAAGCCCTCAACAGGTCCGGCAACAGAAAGATGTGATAGCGAACTCTACAATTATCAATCACGTTTCTCACAGGGTGGAAATCCTAAATGGTCGTCCCTGAAAAATCCCCTTCAAGCGCCAAGTGCCGTCGGTGACAGCGGCACGGTGCTCAAGGATGACCATCTCATCGCCCGCATCCAGGCACGCAAAAACGCGATCCAGCGCAGCAGCCAGCGCAGGTTGTAGCCGGCGGCGCAGCCGAGCACGTGCAGCGCATCGCCTTGGGCACCTTTCAGCCTGCAGCGACGCAACCGGCAGTCATCTTTCAGATGTCCGATCACCGGCTCCACCGCCTGCCGTCGCTTGATCCAGCGCCATTGCCGTCGCGTCAGCGTCTTGGCCTTGCCGCGATGCAGGACCTGCACGCCATCGACCTCGCGCCCGCGATCGCCCAGGTCCACGATCGCCACCGTCGGTTCTACGCTCACATCCTGCAGCAACCCGCGTGTCTGCTCCAGCTGCTCGGCCAAGGTATCGCCGTCGTACGGGTTGCCCGGGAAGCTGCGCGCACCCACGACCAATCCCTTGCAGGCGGTGACCGCAATGCCGACCTTGACGCCGAATTCGTACGCTTGACGCGCCTTGCCCTTGCCGATGCATTCCACTTCCGGGGCGTGCAATGCGTAGAGTTTTTGTTTGTCCTTCAGACGCTGCGTGTACAGCCGTTGCGCACGTTCCAGCCAGACAGCGATGCGCTCGCGCACGCCGGTGTTTACCTGATCGAGTTTGCGTTGGATGTCGCGCACGAGCCGTCCCAGCACTGTGCGTTGACGTCGCAGGACGCGCCGCATCCGCTTGAACTGGCGCGCATGCGCATACCGACCTGCCTTGCGGCTCAGGGCCGGGCCTTGCCGCGCGTAGCTCTGCCGCAATCCGATGCCGTGCCGCTTGGCCAGTAACACCAGCTTCTTGCGTGCCACCTCCAGCAAACGGCTGTCGGTCGGATAGGCGATCGCCTTTTCCTGCACCGTAGTGTCCACGATCACCCGCGACAACTCGCGTGCGTCCACCGCTTGCATCGCATGCGCGGCGTTGATGGTGTGCGCCAGCAGCTCTTCCATCCCGGCCTCACCCAGGCGCTGCCGCCAGCGCGTCAGCGAGCTGGCATCGCACGGCAAACACGTCTGGAACACGACCTCGCCAGTGAAGAACTGCCAGTACGGATTCTCCAGCCAGCGCTCGCACACCGCTTCATCGGACAGGTCGTAGGCGTGTTTGAGGTAGAGCAAACCGGCAATCAGCCGCACCGGCAATGCCGGCCGACCGCCACCGGCCTGGGTGGCCGGCAAGCGCGATGAAAGTGCTTGCTCCAACGCCGCCCACGGCATCTGTTGGCTCAGCCGCGTCAGCGGATGACGCAGATCGATCTGGTTCTCCAGCCGCGAACGAAACAACTCATCGGCGGGTCTGTCTCGGCAGCAGGACGGCGTGTACGCATGGGCGGAAATTGCAAGAAACCAGCCTTCAGCGTAGCGAACACTGGTAGTTCTGGCACGCCGGAGAAGACATCAAGGCCTTGCGGTCGTTGGGTGGTTGGGGTTTTTCAGGGGCGACTAAGAGCGTCTAACAAAACCCCTTGAATCTTGTCTCGCCGGTGGCAAAATTGCGGACATGACACGTCGCAAAGAGATTCCCATTTGCGCTGTGGAAGCGCATCGAGCCACTGATTCCGCAAGTGAAGTGTTCGCCCAAAGGTGGACGGCCGCGTATCAGTGATCAGCAAGCCCTCAACGGCATCGTCTATGTCCTGCGCACGGGCGTGCCGTGGGAAGACCTGCCTATGGAGCTGGGCTACGGCAGCGGCATGACCTGCTGGCGTCGGTTGCGTGATTGGCAGGCCGCCGGTGTGTGGCATCGTCTGCATCAGGTGTTGCTGGCCGAGCTATGTCGCGCTCAGACGCTGGACCTGAGCCGAGCTGGTCTGGACGCCGCTAGCGTAGCCTCCCCCCGGGGGCCCATACACCGGGCCGAACCCGACCGATCGCGGCAAACTCGGCAGCAAACGGCATCTGATCGTCGATCGCAACGGCATCCCCTTGGCGGTGTGCGTCACCGGCGCCAATCGGCACGACTCGGTCGTGTTCGAGGAGTTGATCGACGCCTTGCCGCCAATTGGTGGCAAACCAGGGCGCCCGCGACGTTGGCCAGACAAATTGCACGCCGACAAGGCTTACGACATCGACCGCTGTCGCGCCTTCCTCAAGCAGCGCGGCATCATTGCGCGGATCGCACGCAAGGGGATCGCGCGCAACGACCGGTTGGGCCGCCATCGCTGGGTCGTCGAGCGCACCCATGCCTGGTTCGCAGGCATGGGCAAACTGCGCATCCGCTTTGAACGCCGCATCGATCTCCACTTGGCGTTGCTCTCGCTTGCTTGCTCCATCATCTGCTTACGGCTTCTTCCTGGGTTTTGTTAGCCGCTCTAAATGCGATTAAATTCCCATGGAATCAGGGAGTCCTGTCCCGGATTTAGGGAAATCTCTCACATTTTGTAGCGAATTCAAGCGTAATTTAGTCGTTCTAACGGACTCTGCCGTATGAGCAGCTGGTTGCCCTTTCTTATATAAAACGGCCATGTATATTCGCGCCTCCCCGTTCCGGGTTCCTGGTATTTACATGGAGCGTTACGCTAAGCGAGCTTGAGCGCTACTGCGCGTTGTGCGTTGTGCGTCATTCATCGCTTCTGGTATTGCGATGACGCAAATTAATTATCCACGAATTAATTCGACTTTCGGGACTTTGGAAAAGAGCATGCTGCACGCATGACAACTAGAGGTGGTCGCAGCCGGCCAGCACTCGTTGGGTTATTCAATGCGATTTGAACGGCCGGGCGTGGAATCAATCCTGACCATGTGGGCCGATCGTTTCAAGAGCCAGCGCGGCGTGGCGGCGTTGAGCTATGAGGCATAGAGCGCTCTATAACGGCGTGGTGTTCCAAACATACCGATGCAAGCCAGGCGCGCATGCAAAAGGCCTCTACCGACGTATGCTCGCGTTAGGTGTGTGTCATGGCCGTCGCCAACTGCGCATGCAGCACACGCGGCGCTGATTGCCGGTTCGCGCTACACACGGATTGATGAAGCGCGCTCACAAGCGCATCCGTTCCGACGCGCTTGATTGGCCAGGGCCCGTCGCCTGGACGCGTTGTCCGGCCAACCGTTCCCGCCCACGTGCACACGCCATCCCATTCCGAGGGTCGGCAGGGATTCGTGCAAAAAACAGACAATTCGTAGGCAACCGATTGACTGCTAAAGGCATTCCTCTCGATTTCTTGGACTTCACTGCCGACCCTCCGCCTAGTGGGTCCTGGACACAGACCGCTTTGCCGTTCCACTGCGCCTCACGCCGCTCCTACTGCGGCGTGCGCCGCGCCAAAGGCAGGGCTATTCCCAATCGTCGATCTCCTCGCAGCCCGGCGGCGCATTCACGCCGCTGAAGGCCGTCTGCGCAGACGCCTGCAGTTGGTGCTGATCGACCTGTGAGGCGCTCTTAAGCTGCAGCGCAAAGCTTTCCTTGTACACGTCGTGGAATTTCTCCTTGAGCTTGAAGGTGTCCGGCGTGTGGAACTGGATCTCCCACAGCGCGCCTTCCGGGCTGCGCAGCGTGACGTTGACTGCCTTGAATGCCTGCCGCTGCCGCGTGAACAGGTTGAGCAGCTTGACGCGCACATGGCCTTGATTGTCCAGCAAGGCCAGCACGCCGCGCAGGCCGGCGGTGAAGTGCTGCGGCTCCAACACCACGCTGTAGCGCAGCGCGTCGTTGATGCCAGCGGCCGCTTCTTCCAGGGTCTTGTGTTTCAAAGCAATCTGCCGCTCGAATTTTTCCGTCAGCGAGCCGGTCGATTTGAATTTATGGCCCATTCCCTCCAGGTGCCCACCATGGAGCTTGGCGGCGCCGATCAGCATTTTGGTGATCACGGGCTCCATCTCGCCGGCGCGTGTCCGCAGGGCCTCGGCCGCACGCACGATGTCCTCGTGCTGCACGGCGCGCAGGCGCTCGGCCGGCGGGGGCGGCGGGTCGATCAGGCCTGCCTGCTGCAGCGAGTGCAGCGCGTCTTGCATGACGCCCGCCGCCATCGTCGGCATGTTCTGCAGCAGCACCTTGGTCTGCTCGGCGTCGAAGCGGCCCTCGTGCATGGCCCGGGCAGTCGTCTTGCCGTAGGGCACGCTGCGTACCCGCTCGGCGAACGCTCGCTCGGAGCGTTCGCAAGACTCCACGATCTTGGCGAACAGCGCTGTGCCGGTGTCGGATTTCAGCGCATCGGTGCCCACCTTGATGGCGATGGTGAAGAGGTTGCGCATGCTCAGTTCCGGCTCGTTGGGGATGAACCCCGGTTGCCCCTCCGGGAACTGTGCGTGCGATAACAGGCACACCGGGTAGTTGTCGAGGATGGCGCGCAGACGTGCGTCGGCATCAGGCGCAGCCATGTAGGCCCGGGCGAGCGTTGGGAACGCCTCAGCCAGCGCGTCGGGCAGGCGCGGCGTCTCGGCTGAAGCCGGCGCGTCGGGCAGGCCTGGCGCCTCGGCTGAAGCCAGTGCGTCGGGCAAGCCTGGCGCCTCGGCTGAGCGAGCCGTTGCCAGTTCGAGCTCAAGCAGCTGCGCGTGCAGCAGTTCGGCCACTTCACGCGCCTCGGGCATGTGGGCGCGGCTGATCGCTTCGTGCGCCTGGGCGCGCAGTTGCGCCAACAACACCTCGCGATCTGTGGTCTCGCCGTCGAGTACCTGGCGCAAGCCGTTGCGCAGGTCGCGCTCGATGCCGTCGTACGTACCGAACATCATCTTGCGCGCCATCGCCTTGCGCAGCTGGTCGGGCTGCGCCATGAAGCGCGCCGCCAGGGTGCTGGCCGCGCCCATGATCTGGCCGCCACGCTGCAGCGACATGATCTCGGACAGCCGCCCGGCCTGGTAGTGGCCGCTGTCTGGGTCGATGGCCGGCGTGGCCGTCTTCGGCGGCTTGAAAGAGCGTGGCTGGCCGCGCCGCGCCGCACGATCGTCCATCTCGCGCGCGATCAGCTCCGCCAGCCTGGGGTAGCCCGCGTACACGAACGCATCGTCACCGTCGGTGTCCATGTTGCGCTTGCGCAGCTCCGGGATCGGCAGTGCGCCCATACGCCCGGGTTCCACGATGTCCTTGAGCCGCAGGCTGCCGGTGCTGAGCATGTCCTGCGGCACGGCACTGCGGTCGCGTCCGGCGGTCCAGCGCGACAGGGTTTTGAGATCTTCCTTGGAGCAGGCCAGGTCCACGTCCGCGAACTGCGCCGGCCAGTTCTGCGCCGGCACTACGATGAGCATGCCCTTGCTGTGCAGCATCGCCGGGTCGCTGCCAGCAGCGTCGCCCGCGCTGTCGTCGAAGCCGGTGTAGCTGTACTGGATGCCGAAGCACTGCGAGAGGAATTCGGCCGTGGCATCGCCTTGCGCCGCGGTAGCGACATACTCCTGCGGCACCGGCAGCAGGTTCTCCTTGTCGTAAGGCGGCTTGCCGATCAGCAAGGCGCCGCCGGCGGCGTCGAAGGCCTGGCTGCGCTCGCGCGGCAGGTGCACCTGGTTGTCGGCGGAGGGCACCGCCCGGACTCTCTGGCCCTCGTAGCCGCCGCTGGTGGCCAGCTCGTACAGCACCAGTTGGCTCAGCTCGGGCGGCAGCGCCTGCAGCCGGCGCTGCATCGCTTCGTGCGCCTCCTGCAGCGCCGCCTGGTCGCGTGGGAAGTGCTGCAGCGCCTGTGGTGCCAGCCGCGTGGGTCCCTTGTCCTTGGCCAGAAGGTCGCGCTGGGCTTGGCTAGCCCGGCCGGCCTGCACCGCTTCCCAGGCGGAGAAGTACGCACGGAAGGCAGGGATGCGCTGGGCCACCTCCAGCTTCAGAAAGCCGCAGCCATCGTTGGGGCACAGCGCCAGGGGGCGCCCGTCGGGTGCTGTGGGCTTGAATGGGTGCGCAGGGCCGCTGACGTCGTCGAAAAAGCCCAGGCGCAGCGTGCCCTCCACGACGTGGTCGCTTGGCACCATCTCCAGCAGCGAGCGCTGCATGCGCGACCAGTCCTCGCGCTGCGGGGCGAGCTTGGTGATGAGCTTCATCAGGCTGCTGCCCGGGACGGTGTCGGCATAGCGGATCGCCGGCAGCAGCGACGGCGATGCAGATGCGCCGGACAGCAGGTCGGAGGGGCGGCTCAGGTGGCCGCGCGTGGCGCGGCTGCCGCCGAACATGTCGAAGCGCCAGGGCTGGCCCTGGTAGGTGAGCGTGCGCGCGAGCATGAACGTTGAAATCGATCCCGGCAGCTGAACCTCCACCAGCGGCAGGCCCGTCAGCCGCGTGAACAGCGAGTAAGGCTTGTCCGTCTCGGTCGCGTTGGTCGACACTTGCTTGCCACGCAGATCGACCACGATGTGGGTCGTGCTGCCGGTGCCGGGTGCCGGCGCGACGGGCTGGCCGGGTGCCGAACGCATGCCCAGGCGCCCAGCGCCCAGGTCGAAGCGGCTCGGTGGATGGGCCTGCGCGATCCTTGGCGCCTCCTTGGCCATGCGCCGGTCCAGGGCGTCGAACACCTGGTCGCCCGCCTCGATCTGCGCGATCAGGTTCCAGCTCATCTCGCCGAGGTCCGCCTCGATGGCCTCGCGCGTGCGCTCGAGCGTCTGGTCGACCCATTGCGCCAGCTGCTCGCGGCGCTGGCGCAGTTCCTGGCGCGCGCCTTGGACGTGGCGCGGCTTCCATTGCCGACTCACCACCGCATAGGCCTTGAGCACCTGGAAGAACGTCAACGCCGGGCAACGTGTGGCGTGCTGTTCGGTCTGAGCCGATGCAGGTGAGCCACCGACCGTGAGGTACAAGGCGATCTTGCGCTCTACGATCGGCTGCAACGTGTTGAATACGCTCAGGGCGTGACTGCGATGGCGAGGGGTCAGCTCCGGACTGCGGATCAGCGGCAGCAGGCCCATGCACAGATTGCCTAGCCCCTCGAGGTTCGTTGCGCGTAATCCATCCTCGTGCATGAGCGCGGCAACCCGCTCGAGTGCCGGTCGCGCCAGCGGACGCATCTGGCGCTGAAGCTGCGTCGATGAAAGGGCCTTGAAGATCAGCCCGATCTCCGAGACCGAGGCGGACTCAAAACGCGCGCGGTGCAGCTCCAGGTGCCCGGCCAGCGCCTTCAGTTTGTCGCTACCCAAGGTTTGGAATTGTTCATCGTCCAGGTGCCGCAGACGGGACATCGCGTTGGCTACTATGGCGAGCCCAAGCATCTCGAACTGCTGCCACAGCAGCTCGGTCGAGCCTAAGCGCTCGGCGAGCAGCAACGCTGTCTGGGGACAGGCCGTCCCTCCAAGCGATTTGCTTAGCGCATTGAGCGACAAGGCCACGTCCTGTGCTCCCAGGGCGTGTCGCATATCGTGGTCTGCAGCCAGCCGCCTGGCCAAGGCGTCGATGGCCTTTTCGCAGCTCGCGCGTCCGGGCCATTTGCTCAGAGCGTTGAGCGCTTGGGTCACGCCAATAGGGCGCAGAGCGTTGCTCAAACCGGCATCGTCGGCCAGCCGCGAGGCCATTGCGCTGGTGGCGGTCTCGCAGTCCGGCGTGTCGGGCCATTTGCTCAGGGCGTTGAGCGCGTTGGCCACTTCTTGCGGGTTGAGGGCGTTGCACAAAGCGGAATCGTCGTCGACCAGCCGCAAGGCCAGCGCGGTGGCGGCGGTCTTGCAGTCCGGCGTGTCGGGCCATTTGCTCAGGGCGTTGAGCACGTTGGCCACGTGTTGCGGGTCGAGGGCGTTGCGCAAACCGGCATCGTCGGCCAGCCGAGGGGCCAGCGCGGTGGCGGCGGCCTTGCAGTCCGGCGCGCCGGGCCATTTGCTCAGGGCGTTCAACACGTGGGCCACGTCTATCGGTTTGAGGGCGTTGCGCAAACCGGGGTCGTCGTCGAGCCGCGAGGCTAGCTCGCTGGCGGCGGCCTTGCAGTCCGGCGTGTCGGGCCATTTGCTCAGGGCGTTGAGTACGTTGGCAACGCCTTGCGGGCCGAGGTTTTTGCACAACTCGGGCTCGTCGGCCAGCCGCGAGGCCAGTACCTTGGCGGCGGTCTTGCAGTCCGGCGTGTCGGGCCATTTGCTCAGTGCGTTCAACGCGTTGGCAACGCCTTTTGGATAGAAGTCTTTGCACAACTCGGGGTCGTCGGCCAGCCGAGCGGCCAGCGCTTTGGCGGCATCTTTGCAGACCGGCGTGTCGGGCCATTTGCTCAGGGCGTTCAACACGTGGGCCACGTCTAGCGGTTTGAGGGCGTTGCGCAACTCGGGCTCGTTGGCCAGCCGCAAGGCCAGTACGTTGGCGGCGGTCTTGCAGACCGGCGTGTCGGGCCATTTGCTCAGGGCGTTGAGTACGTTGGCCACGCCTTGCGGATTGAGGGCGTTGCGCAGACCGGAATCTTCGTCGGCCAGCCGCGGGGCCAGCTCGCTGGCGGCGGCCTTGCAGTCCGGCGTGTCGGGCCATTTGCTCAGGGCGTTGAATACGTTGGCCACGCCTTGCGGGTCGAGGTCTTTGCGCAACTCGGGCTCGTTGGCCAGTCGCGAGATCAGTACGTTGGCGGCCTTCTTGCAGTCCGGCGTGTCGGGCCATTTGCTCAGGGCGTTCAACACGTTGGCCACGTCTAGCGGTTTGAGGGCGTTGCGCAAAACGGGATCGTCGTCGGCCAGCCGCGAGGCCAGAGCGTTGGCGGCATCTTTGCAGTCTGGCGTGTCAGGCCATTTGCTCAGGGCGTTGAGCACGTTGACCACGCCTTGCGGATTGAGGGCGTTGCGCAAACCGGGATCGTCGTCGGCCAGCCGCGGGGCCAGCTCGCTGGCTGCAGTCTTGCAGACCGGCGTGTCGGGCCATTTGCTCAGAGCGTTGAGCGCATTGGCCACGCCTTGCGGGTCGAGGTCTTTGCGCAATTTGGGCTCCTTGGCCAGCCGCGAAGCCAGCGCGTTGGCGGCGGTCTTGCAGTCGGGCGTGTTGGGCCATTTGCTCAGGGCGTTGAGCGCTTGGGTCACGTCAATAGGGCGGAGGGCGTTGCACGACCCTGGCTCGTCGGCCAGCCGCAAGGCCAGCGCCTTAACGACAACAGCGCAGAGCGGTGTGTCAGGCCATTTGCTCAGAGCGTTGAGCGCGTTGGCGATGTGTTGCCGTTTGAGGCCGTTGCGCAACTCGGGCTCGGCGGCCAGTCGCGAGGTCAGTGCGTTGGCGACATCTTTGCAGAACGGCGTGTCGGGCCATTTGCCCAGGGCGTTCAACACGTGGGCCACGTCTAGCGGTTTGAGGGCGTTGCGCAACTCGGGCTCGTTGGCCAGTCGCGAGATCAGTACGTTGGCGGCCTTCTTGCAGTCCGGCGTGTCGGGCCATTTGCTCAGTGCGTTGAGCACGTTGGCCACGCCTTGCGGTTTAAGGGCATTGCGCAAACCGGGATCGTCGTCGGCCAGCCGCGAGGCCAGCGCGCTGGCGACATCTTTGCAGTCTGGCGTGTCAGGCCATTTGCTCAGAGCGTTGAGCGCGTTGGCGATGTGTTGCCGTTTGAGGCCGTTGCGCAACTCGGGCTCTTTGGCCAGTCGCGAGATCAGTGCGTTGGCAACATCTTTGCAGACCGGCGTGTCGAGCCATTTGCTCAGGGCGTTGAGTAAGCTGGCTACTTCTTGCGGTTTAAGGGCGTTGCACAACTCGGGCTCGGCGGCCAGTCGCAAGATCAATAAGTTGGCGGCCTTCTTGCAGTCCGGCGTGTCGGGCCATTTTCTCAGTGCGTTGAGCGCATTGGCCACGCCTTGCGGGTCGAGGTCTTTGCGCAATTTGGACTCCTTGGCCAGCCGCAAGGCCAGCGCTTCGGCGGCGGTCTTGCAGTCCGGCGTGTCGGGCCATTTGCTCACGGCGTTGAGCGCTTGGGTCACGTCAATAGGGCGGAGGGCGTTGCACGACCCTGGCTCGTCGGCCAGTCGCAGCTCGTCGGCCATCCGCAAGGCCAGTGCGTTGGCAGCGGTCTTGCAGACCTGCGTGTCTGGCCATTTACTCAGGGCGTTAAGCGCATTGGCCACGCCTTGCGGGTCGAGGTCTTTGCGCAATTTGGGCTCCTTGGCCAGCCGCAAGGCCAGCGCTTCGGCGACATCTTTGCAGACCTGCGTGTTGGGCCATTTGCTCAGGGCGTTGAGCGCTTGGGTCACGTCAATAGGGTGGAGGGCGTTGCACGACCCTGGCTCGTCGGCCAGCCGGAGCTCGTCAGCCAGCCGCAAGGCCAGCGCCTTAACGGCAACAGCACAGAGCGGTGTGTCAGGCCATTTGCTCAGAGCGTTGAGCGCGTTGGCGATGTGTTGCCGTTTGAGGCCGTTGCGCAACTCGGGCTCGGCGGCCAGTCGCGAGGTCAGTGCGTCGGCGACATCTTTGCAGACCTGCGTGTTGGGCCATTTGCTCAGGGCGTTGAGCACGTTGGCCACGCCTTGCGGGTCGAGGTCTTTGCGCAATTTGGGCTCCTTGGCCAGCCGCAAGGCCAGCGCGTCGGCGACATCTTTGCAGACCTGCGTGTCGAGCCATTTGCTCAGGGCATTCAGTGCAATGCCCACTTCTTGAGGGTCGAGGTCTTTGTGCAACTCGGGCTCGTCGGCCAGCCGCAAGGCCAGCGCCTTAACGGCGACGGCGCAGCGCGGTATGTCAGGCCATTTGCTCAGAGCGTTGAGCGCGTTGGCGATGTATTGCCGTTTGAGGGCGTTGCACAACTCGGGTTCTTCGGCCAGTCGCGAGGCCAGTGCGTTGGCGGCATCTTTGCAGTCCGGCGAGTCGGGCCATTTGCTTAGGGCGTTCAACGCGTTGGCAACGCCTTGTTGGTCGAGGTCTTTGCACAACTCTGGCTCGTAGGCCAGCCGCCAGGCCAGCGCGTGGGCGGCCTTCTCGCAGTCCGGCATGTCGGGCCATTTGCTCAGGGCGTTCAATGCGCTGGCCACGCCTTGCGGGCAAAATTCTTTGCACAACTCGGGCTCGTCGGCCAGCCGCAAGGCCAGCGCTGTGGCTGCAACTTTGCAGTCCGGCGTGTCGGGCCATTTGCTCAGTGCGTTCAACGCGTTGGCCACGCCTTGTGGATAGAAGTCTTTGCACAACTCGGGGTCGTCGGCCAGCCGCGCAGCCAACGCTTTGGCGGCCCTCTCGCAGTCCGGTGAGTCGGGCCATTTGCTCAGGGCGTTGAGCGCGTTGGCTACCTCCTGCGAGTCGAGGTCTTTGCGCAAGTTGGTCTCCTTGGCCAGCCGCAAGGCCAGCGCGTCGGCGACATCTTTGCAGACCTGCGTGTCGGGCCATTTGCTCAGGGCGTTGAGCGCGTTGGCTACTTCTTGCGGTTTGAGGGCGTTGCGCAAATCGGGATCATTGTCGGCCAGCCGCGAGGCCAGCGCGTTGGCGGCATTTTTGCAGACCAGCGCGTCGGGCCATTTGCTCAGGGCGTTGAGCGTGTTCGCGATGCTCTGCGCATCCATCGCATAACACAAGCGGCTGTTGCTGGCGAGCAGCTCGGCGAGCGAGTGCGCCATGGACTGGCAATCCGGGTTGTTGAACCACTTGCTGAAGGCATTGAGTGCCAGGCCGATGCCCTTCGCTTGCAGAGGCTGCCGGGCCTGGTGGCCACGTTGCAGGTGACGTGCCAGACGAGCCACTGCGTGTTCGCACCTGCCGCTATTGGTGTTCTTGGCGAAGGCGTTCAGGAGTAGGACTGATAGGTGGCCATCCAGCCCCAATGGACCATTGGCCTGCTCCACCTGTCTGGCGATCCACGCGATTGCATCCATGCACGCTGGCTGGTTCGGGTGCTTGCTCAGCTTGTTGCTTACATGGGCTAGCTGTTTCAGAGATGCACCGTTGAACCACTCGGTCTTGTATAGATACTGCGCCGCGAGCTCGGTGCAACGATCGAGATCGCTGTGCGTTAGCTCTGCGGCCGGCTTTGCATTGCCAATCATCTGAAGGTATTTGTCGAGCCATTTCGCGTTGGTTTGCTCGTTGAACTTCCTATCCAGGAAGGGCAGGGCCAGCTTGCAATCCATACGACGCGCCAGCTCGTTGTCCCGTGCCATGGCGACGCACAGGCGAGCATTGTGCGTCTGATCCATCCGGCTGTGTGCTTCCAATTGTCCCCGATACCGCTCTCGCTCAGCCTGCAGCCGTTTTTTTGCCGCCGAGTCGAGCCGATGTTCGGCCTGATTAAGATCGGCCGTCGTCAGCACCAAGCCCTGCCTTGGCCGCTTTGGCTGCCGATACGGCTCTCGCTCTTCCCGCGGTCGCTTTCCTGCCGCCCGTTTGGACTTTTGCTCAGTCAGGCGAAGATCCGCCGTCGCCTCCAAACCATGCGTTGCTCGTTGTGGCCTACGATGCGACGACGAGGCGCCGACGTAAGCGGACATTCTGTCCGGGCGTCGCTCGGGCGCGGTACCGCGTCGGTCGGTAGGATCATCGCGCCGGTGCGAGTGAGTGGCTGGCTGTTGCTGGGCGTGCCTGTCCCATGCGCGGCCACTGGCTCCAGTTTGCGCATTTACGGACAAAGGAACCCTGCGTTGCGTCGCCGTCCCAGGCTCATCCTGTTCTACCCGCCGCCGTTTGGACGGTGGCCGCCCAAGCGTGGACTGACTGTCGCGGGAGCAGGCTGCAGCCTGCTCCCCGGCCGGCCTGGGCTGGTCCTCTCGAGGGAAAGGCCAGTTTGTGCCCAATGCGTTTAGATTGACTTTGGAGGTTTTCATGCCTGCAACTTATTTAGTGGGTCCGTCTGCCAGCGGTTTGCGACGTTCGTTGCGGGTTGGGCGGTCCACGCCCCATCGGCAGTGACGACCCCCGATTTTATCCGGACAACAGATCATCGGCTTCCCTACGTGGCGCCGGATGAAACTGAGGGTCGGCAGGGATTCATATTTTTTCAGTCTGTTAGGCTAGATTTGGCTGTTTTTTTTACACGAATCCTACCGGCCCTTATTCATCCCCACGACGTCGCGATGGAAATCCTGTATTTGCGGCGTCTGCCACTCCGACCTGCACACCGCGCGCAACGATTGGGGTTGGATCTACTCCCCGATCGTGCCTGGCCACGAGATTGTCGGCCGTGTGATCGAGGTCGGTGCGGAGGTCTCGCGCTATCGCGTTGGCGACCATGTCGCGGTGGGATGTATGGTCGACAGCTGTCAGCAGTGCGATCAATGGCGCCGCGGCGAAGAACAGTTGTGCCGCGAGGGCAATACCGGCACTTACGCTGGCCGGGACCGCATCACCGGCGAAACTACCCAGGGTGGCTATTCCAAACATCTGGTCGTGCGCGAAGAGTTCTGCCTGCAGATCCCCAAGGGACTTGACGTGGCGCGCGCAGCGCCGCTGCTGTGCGCGAGCATCACCAGCTATTCGCTGTTGCGCATCTGGAATGTCGGCTCCGGCAGCCGCGTCGGCGTGATCGGGCTGGGCGGGCTAGGGCATATGGCGGTCAAACTCGCCGCCGGCATGGGCGCCGACGTCACGGTACTCAGCCGCAGCCCATCCAAGCGCGAAGATGCGTTGGTGGTATCACCGATACCGATACCGATACCGATACCGATGCAATGAGCGATGAGCGATGAGCGATGACGAAGCCAGTTTCGATTTTGATCATCGACACCGTCCCGGTCGAGCATCAGCTCGATCCGTATCTGCCGATGCTCGACGTGGATGCCATGCTGGTGATCGTCCGCCAGGTCGGGCCGATGGAAGGCGCCAACACGTTGCCGCTGTTACTCGGTCGCCGCCGCATTGCCGGCTCGCCGATCGGTGGCATCGGCGAAACCCAGGAGGTGTTGGATTTCTGAGCCAAGAAAGACATTAGTTCCCGACTGCGAACTGATCCGGATGGATCAGATCAACGACGCCTATGCACGCAGCAATCGGATGTGCGCTACCGCCGCTCCGTAATCGACATGACATCGCTGGAGCCGGCCGTGGCGTAAGCGCCAACATCACGTTCCTCATCACATGCATGCTGGCAGCATCGGGGCACGTTTGAACATCGTCCGAATGAGTCCGCTATGAATTCAATTGCCGTCCCGGCCCGCACATGGGCAATCCACCCGTTCCACGCAGCCGTTCTCGGTGGTGTGTGGCCGCTGTTTCTCGGCGCTCTGATGAACGATTACGTGTACTTGGCGCCGCTCGGATTGTCGACTTCTTCGACGCCTTGCATCACGCTCGTGATGCGTGGGCCATCATGCCGGCAGCGTTGGTGTTGTCGGCGATCGCGACGCTGTTTGCATTGGTTGCAACCTGGGCGGGATTGTCCGCTCTGCGCGTGGGAGGTGCACGATGAAGCGTCAGGCAACCACACTCATCACGGGCTCCATCCTTGCCGCAGCATTGGCCGCATGCGGTAAGGCACCTGAGCTCAATCAGCACGGTGCAACGCCAGAACTGCCTACGCCCGATCGTGGCTTATTGCCCGACATGACCATCGCCGAGCCGGCCGCGTGGAATGAGCGTAAGCCGACCGTGCCCGCAGGCTACCGGATCACTGCGATTGCCACCGATCTAGGTAGTCGCCCCTGAAAAATCCCCTTTAAGCGCAAAGTGCCGTCGGTGACAGCGGCACGGCGCTCAAGGATGACCACCCCATCGCCCGCATCCAGGCACGCAAAAACGCGATCCAGCGCAGCAGCCAACGCAGGTTGTAGCCGGCCGCGCAGCCGAGCACGTGCAGCGCATCGCCTTGGGCACCTTTCAGCCTGCAGCGACGCAACCGGCAGTCGTCTTTCAGATGTCCGATCACCGGCTCCACCGCCTGCCGTCGCTTGATCCAGCGCCATTGCCGTCGCGTCAGCGTCTTGGCCTTGCCGCGATGCAGGACCTGCACGCCATCGACCTCGCGCCCGCGATCGCCCAGGTCCACGATCGCCACCGTCGGTTCTACGCTCACATCCTGCAGCAACCCGCGTGTCTGCTCCAGCTGCTCGGCCAAGGTATCGCCGTCGTACGGGTTGCCCGGGAAGCTGCGCGCACCCACGACCAATCCCTTGCAGGCGGTGACCGCAATGCCGACCTTGACGCCGAATTCGTACGCTTGACGCGCCTTGCCCTTGCCAATGCATTCCACTTCCGAGGCATGCAATGCGTACAGTTTTTGTTTGTCCTTCGGACGCTGCGTGTACAGCCGTTGCGCACGTTCCAGCCAGACAGCGATGCGCTCGCGCACGCCGGTGTTTACCTGATCGAGTTTGCGTTGGATGTCGCGCACGAGCCGTCCCAGCACTGTGCGTTGACGTCGCAGCACGCGCCGCATCCGCTTGAACTGGCGCGCATGCGCATACCGACCTGCCTTGCGGCTCAGGGCCGGGCCTTGCCGCGCGTAGCTCTGCCGCAATCCGATGCCGTGCCGCTTGGCCAGTAACACCAGCTTCTTGCGTGCCACCTCCAGCAAACGGCTGTCGGTCGGATAGGCGATCGCCTTTTCCTGCACCGTGGTGTCCACGATCACCCGCGACAACTCGCGTGCGTCCACCGCCTGCATCGCATGCGCGGCGTTGATGGTGTGCGCCAGCAGCTCTTCCATCCCGGCCTCACCCAGGCGCTGCCGCCAGCGCGTCAGCGAGCTGGCATCGCACGGCAAACGCGTCTGGAACACGACCTCGCCAGTGAAGAACTGCCAGTACGGATTCTCCAGCCAGCGCTCGCACACCGCTTCATCGGACAGGTCGTAGGCGTGTTTGAGGTAGAGCAAACCGGCAATCAGCCGCACCGGCAATGCCGGCCGACCGCCACCGGCCTGGGTGGCCGGCAAGCGCGATGAAAGTGCTTGCTCCAACGCCGCCCACGGCATCTGTTGGCTCAGTCGCGCCAGCGGATGACGCAGATCGATCTGGTTCTCCAGCCGCGAACGAAACAACTCGTCGGCAGGCATGTCTTCGGCAGCAGGACGGCGTGTACGCATGACTGAAAATTGCAAGAAACCAGCCTTCAGCGTAGCGAACACCGGTAGTTTTGGCACGCCGGTGCAGACATCAAGGCCTTGCGGTCGTTGGGTGGTTGGGGTTTTTCAGGGGCGACTCTCTACTGTGCGACTAGAAGGCCCTTTTTTCGCCATGGTCGTCAGCTCGTCAATCGGGTCTTTCCCGCAGAGCTTCGCCTCGTCCAGCCACTGCGCCGTCGAAAAGGTCTGCCGGAGTTCGCAATCGACCATCTATTGATCGATACGCCGTGGACGTTGGTGCGTGATCTCCCCCCTGTGGAACCGCATCCGCTGGCGGCTGCCGTTGAAGCACGCCTGATCGAGGATTACCCGCAGTTCCGTTAAATAATTGACCTGAGCAAGCCGAAAGCTGTGTATAAAAACGCCTGTTTCGCATAAGCGATGTCGTTGCTGAAAATATCTCGGCATGCCTGGATCGCCATAACAAGGATTTCATTACTTCATGCAAATTACCCCTGATCCTTCTTTGAAAAAGAAACTGGCAGTGGAGTGCCAGGAGTGGCTGGAAGACTCTCGACAGAATGGCGAGTACGAGCGTTACTCTGCCGCTGTGCAGAAATTTCTGGACGCTGCGGGGCCGTTGGACCCCAAGGCAGGGATACATCTCAGTCGTCTTGCGCATTACTACGACCTTGCCAGCGCTGATGCGTTTCTTCGCTCTGATGTGGAGGCGCTTACTCGTTCACTCCAACACGCAGTCTACTTGCGCGCTTTGGTTTTTCGTTGGGACGGCATGTATAGCGACATGCGCCATGACTTGGGAAACTGGCCTGCAGAATTTTCAGACGGCATGAAGGCTGCAGGCCCGGCCATGCTGTAGTGGTGGGATAACGCCGAGACCTGTGCGCAACTGTTTATCGAGATGGCCGAAAAAGACCAGCGCCTTAACACACTACACGAAATGCGCAGAATCAAGCATGGCACCAGCGACGCCTTTCTGGTCGGGCTGTTTTCCCAGGCATTCAAGATGGAAACTGATTTCGTTGCGCCGGTAGAGCTCATCCCGGAGTATCAAGCGGTGCTGGATCATTGGCATAGCGAAGAGGAGGACGTGTTCAGGTCGGTAATGCAGAAAGCGGCCGACTTCCATATCACGCGCAGCAAGGACGGTACGGATCGGACCAAGTACGAGTTTGAAGAAACCCTGGATCGAGTCTTTCCCGCAGAACTTCTTGCCGTCCAGGCACTGCGTCGTCGAAAAGGTCTGCCGGAGTTCGCAATCGACCATCTGTTGATCGATACGCCGTGGGCGTTCGTGCGCGATCTCACCGCTGTGGAATCGCATCCGCTGGCCGCTGCCGTGGAAGCGCGCCTGATCGAGGATTACCCGCAGTTCCGTTAGACCACCCATTAAGAGTGGCTAACAAAACGACTACGCTCACCGTCAAACGGGCGGGGCCGGTGCCTGGAATCGGCATGTACCAATCGTACACTGCGTTTCCTCTGCGCCGTCCGCACCCACCTGGCGACTGCTCGCTACGTTTTGTTAGCCGCTCTAAATAAGGACCTGGACATGCACGACACGACCCGCTCGATCCGCACATCCGATCTGGCTGCGCTGGCGCAAGCCACCGACGCGACCGGACAGGTGGATCTCACCGCGTATCAGGGCTACCGGTTGATGAAAGCGCATCAGACCTTAGAGCGTGTTATGAACTTTGAAAGAGGGTGGCTGCATTTCCAAGCATCAGGATCGTGAAGACGACGAAGTGCAAACCGGCCAAGGTTTCCGGCAATCGCTCGTGGTCGCGTGCCAGCTGTCTGAAACGATTGGCCCATCCGAAGCTGCGCTCGACAACCCAACGGCGCGGCAGCAAGACAAAGCCTTTTTTCGCTTCTTGCAGCTTGATCACGTGCAACTCAATGCCTTCTTCCGTGGCCGCCTGCGCCGGTTCTTGACCGGTGTAGCCCTGATCAACAAAGGCGATCTTGACCGTTTCACCGGTCACGTGTTGTACCTCTTGTGCCAACGATCGGACTTGCGCGCGCTCCTGCTCATTAGCCGGCGTCACCTGGACAGCGAGCAGATGTCCAAGCGTATCGACGGCCATGTGTACCTTGCTGCCTTTCTTGCGTTTATAGCCATCGTATCCAGCACGCGGCCCGCTTTCGCAGGTGGACTGCAGCGTGCGAGCATCGAAAATGACCGCGCTCGGCTGGCCTTTTTTCCCTTGCGCCACACGCAAGAGTGAGCGTAGATCACTGACCATGGCCTCAAAGCAGCCCGCTTGCAGCCAGCGCTGTGTTTGCTGATACACCGCTTCCCAGGGCGGAAAATCGTTGGGAAGCAATCGCCATGGTGCGCCGGCGCGCGCGATCCACCGCAGTGCGTTGAACATCGCGCGTAGCTCATACTTGCGCTGCGGTGCCTGCACATCCATCAGCGTCAAATAGGGAGCCGCAAAGGCCCATTCTTCGTCCGAAATATCGGTGGAATAAGGCTTACGAGGCTTCATCCGTATACGTTAGCGTGACAAGGGCAAAGTTCATAACACGCTCTAGACGGCCTGGATGCGCGGGGTGTGGTCGCCGCGATCGTGAGTTCGCCTGTCTATGCCGATGCGCGCGGCAGAGCGCAGGTGGGTTCGTTGATCGAGGCCATTTCCAGTCGGTTGCCCGCCTCCGATGCGAAGCGGTTCGATGCGGCGCTGGATGTGGCCAATGTCGGTGAATCGTGGGTCGAGCGAGACTACGAGCGTTATGTGGAAGAACCGATGGGCGCTGCTGCGCGGGATGAATCGGCACGTGCAGGCCAAGCGCTAGCGTGGACCGATCGGCAGATCAGCGACAACCTGGCCGCGACGCGGCGGTGGGCGGAAACCGCGCGCGAGACGCCGCACAACCGCTATCTCGACCATGCTGCCGGTGAAGTGGCTGGCGGGGCGCAGGAAAGCTATGGAGCCCTCAAAGGTGCCATCCGGCATGGCCTTGGCATGCTGGGCGAGACGGTGGATCTGGCCAAGTTTGCGCATCAGTTCAGTACGGATCGGGATTTTCGCAATCTGGTCATCGGGGCGGCGTCGGTCTATGCATCCGAGGCCATCGAAGACCCCGCCAAGCTGCCGCGCGATTTGCGCCATGCGGCCGTTGGCGCCTGGAACACCTGGAAAGCAGGCCTGGAGCAGGCCATCCGCGAGGGCAAGGAGCACGAGTATCTGGGGAATGCCAAAGGCGCGGCAGCGGTCGAAATCATCGCGACCTTTGTGCCCACCACCAAGCTGACCAAGCTGGCACGCGTGGCGGCGGTTGCCGATGCTGGCGAAGAACTTGCGCCTACGGCAGGAAGGACATTAAGCAGCCTCGAACGTCGCCAAGCCGGTGCGCTGAGCGAAACGCTCGCCGAGCTGGTGCAGGATGCGCGGCGGGTGCAAGGCAAGGGCGGATTGGAGGCCGATGGCGCCAATCTGATGTTCCATGGCCTGGCGGGGGTAAAGCGCAGCCAGGGCGCACTTGGCGCATTGGTCGATGAGCTGCGTCGCTCGAGCAACCTGGACGGGCTGTTGCAAAGTGGCGCGTTGTCTCCCAAGGAATTGGCGCACCTTGCACGCTCCGATGTCAGCCTGTTCGATGGACAGGTGTCGTTTCACGCTGCGCTCGATGCCGCTATCGGCAAACGTGAGTTGACGTCTCTCAAGAACCACGAGGTCGGCGCCATCGGCGAGGCGTTGGTGTCGTACGAACTGGCGGCGAAGGGCTATAGGGATCTGGTGCCGATCCAGAATAACTCGGGACATGGTATCGACTTGGCTGGTATCAATCCCGAGACGAATCGCTGGGAGATCTTTGAGGTCAAGGCGTCCGTGCAGGGGATTGCGCGCAGGCAGGGTGGCGATCCGGAAGATTTCCTAACTGTTCGTCTCAATCGAGCGGCCAGTGAAAGAGGACTGGAACAAGGTCTATGGGCGCCCCAAAACATGTGGGAAGAGCAGGCGCAGGCAATGGCCGCAAGAATTATTGAAGAAACTCGGGATCGAACCACCGGCAAACTCGATATCAAAGCAAACTGGGCGCGGGTCAATATCGATCGCGACCCTGCCACTGGCGCAATCACCGGCACGCCAGAGATCGAAAAGGGGATGACACCGGCGGAACGGCGCCATGAGCGATCCTTGTGCAACGAAAACGCCCCGCCTGCGCGTTCGCCAGCCGATGCCGAGCATCCCGATCATGCAATGCATCAGCAGATTAAAGGCAAGGTGGAAGAACCCGATCGACATGTCGGCCGCAGTTTCGATGCCATCAGCGAGCGCATGACGGCCAGTTTGCTTGTACTTGCCAAGGATAACGGGCTGACACAGGTCGACCATGTAGGGCTGAGCAGGCAAGCCAACGGCGTTGAGGCAGCGCAAAAAGTGTTCGTCGTCCAGGGCTGGCCCACCAGTTTCTCGGTGATGTATGCGGGCATGCCAACGGTGCAGGCTGCACACACGCCGGTCGAACAGTCTCACCAACAACTCGAAGCGATCAATGCGCGCTTGGCACAAGAGCAACTGCAGCAATCCACCCTGGCCCAGACGCAGACGCCGCCACAGCCTGGGCCGCAGATGACGATGACATGATCGTCAGCGTCCGGGCCGATGTAGGCTCAGGACGTCTCCCTGCTGCAGGCGGTATCTAGCCGTCATGCCGCAGGTTGATCTGTCGCTGCGCCGCTCAATGAGCGCTGGAGCGCAGCCCATCCACATCCAGGATCAGCGCCATGCGACCGTCGCCGATCAATGTGGCGCCGGAGTAGCCGGGTAGGCCACGCAGGGCGCGGGGCAGGGGTTTGATCACCACTTCTTCGCGGCCGCGCACCTGATCTACCACCAGGCCGAAGCGGGTTTCGCCGGCCTGCAGCAGCACCACCGTCAATAGCGGCGGTTGTTCGGCGGGCACGCCAAGCCAGCGGCGCAGGTCGATCAGCGGCAAAGTGTGCGAGCGGCGGTCCAGCACTGCGCGGCCGTCGAACCAGCCCAACGAGGTCTGCGGTGCATGCAGTACTTCGACCACGCGGGCCAGCGGTAATGCGTACACCGCTTCGCCGGCCTGCACCAGCAGGGTCGGCAAGATCGCCAACGTCAGCGGTACACGGATCATGAAGCGGCTGCCGCGGCCCAGTTCGGACTGGATCTGGATCTGCCCGCTGAGTTCGCGGATGCGCGACTGCACCACATCCATGCCGACACCGCGGCCGGAGATGTCGGTAACCTCGACCTTGGTCGAAAAACCCGGCATGAAGATCAGATGCAGGCATTCGTCGGTGCTCAGACGGGCGGCAGCTTCGGCGTCGATCAAGCCCTTGTTGCGGGCGATTTCGCGCAGCCGTTCCGGGTCGATGCCGGCGCCATCGTCCTGAATTTCGATACTGACGTAATCGCCTTCCTGCTGCGCGGACAGGCGTACATGGCCGCTACGCGGTTTGCCGGTGGCTTCGCGCAATGCAGGCAATTCGATGCCGTGGTCGATGGCGTTACGTACCAAGTGCACCAGAGGGTCGGCCAGGGCTTCGACCAGGTTGCGGTCCAGTTCGGTCTCGGCGCCGATCAGTTCCAGTTCCACCTCCTTGGACAACGTGCGCGCGACATCGCGAGCCACTTTGGGAAAGCGCGAAAATACCTTGCTGACCGGCTGCATGCGGGTGCGCATGACCGCGGTCTGCAGGCGTGCGGTGGCGATGTCCAGCACGCTGACGGCGCGATCGAGTTCTTCATCGCGCAAACGGGTGCGTAGGGTCTTCAAGCGATTGCGCGAGAGCACCAGTTCGCCGATCAAATTGACAATGGCATCCAGGCGCTTGGTGTCCACGCGCACAGTCTGTTCGGCGTCGGCACCCTTTGCCGCCGCCTTGGGGGCGGCCTTGGTACCGGGCGCAGCAGCGGCGTGGCCGTTATCGTGCGCCGGTGCGGCTGCAGTGGCGGCCTCGGGCACCGCCTTGATGGCTGGCGGGCCGCTTTTGGCATCGAATTGCGCGATTAGCGCGGCCGGTGCATGCGGTACGGGCGCACCGGAGCCCATTGCATCCAGCATGGACTGCAAATAGTCCAGCGATTGCTGCGCGGCATCGAAGTGATGCGGCTGCAGCACTGCCTGGCCTGAGCGCGCCATGCCGAGGGTTTCCTCAGCAGCGTGGCATAGCTCGACCATGGGCTTGATCGCCAGAAAGCCGGCGCCACCCTTGAGCGTGTGGAAACCGCGGAACACCGCGTTGAGCTGATCGGCTTCGTCTGGTGCCTGTTCCAGCGACACCAGTTGTTCGCCGAGGCGATCCAGGATTTCCTGGGCCTCGACGATGAAATCGGCTGCAATATCGTCAGGAACAGCACTCATGGCTACAACCCCAATCCGGACAGCAGGTCATCGGCGTCGTCTTGCGACACCGCGTGACGGTCCAGGCCCTTGACTGCAGGACCGGCAAGACCGCCGTCGTCTTTTTTCGGTTCGGTGCTCTTCGGCGGCAGGCCGAGTGCGCCGAAGCCTTCATGCACGCGCCGCACGATGCTGGCCACGCGCCGGATGATCTGGCCGCTCAGATCCTGGTAGCTCTGTGCCAACGATAGTTCGGTCAGGCTGCTGCGCATCCTGTCCAGCAACACGCCCTGGTCGGCATTCAAGCCGCCCGAGCGCAATTGCTCGGCCAGCTCGCGGCATTCCTCGACCAGATCCAGCGTGCGATGGCTGGCCTTTTCGGTCATATCCACCACGTGGTCCAGACGCGAGCACGCATCGTCCAGTTCGCCGGCTTCTTCGGGCAAGGTGGGCAGTTCGCCCAGCGCCTGACCGAGTTCGCGTGCGAGCCGGCTCAGGCCCTGCATCATTGGACGGGTGCGCAAGGCGGCGAGGTGATCCACCTCAAGGCGCCACGCGGCTTCGTCACCACTTTCCAGTGCATCGATCGCGCCCTGCAGGCGTTCGATCAATGCGGCGCGTTCGGCATTGGTCTCCACTGTGGCGTCCATCATGCGGTCGCCGCCAGACGTTCGAATACCTTGCCCAGCTTTTCTTCAAGCGTCTGCGCGGTGAATGGCTTGATGATGTAGCCATTCACGCCGCACTGTGCGGCTTCGATAATCTGCTCGCGCTTGGCCTCTGCGGTCACCATCATCACTGGCAAATGTTTGAGCTTGGCGTCGGCGCGGATGTTACGCAGCAGGTCGATGCCGGTCATGCCTGGCATGTTCCAGTCGGTGACCACGAAATCGAACGGGCCAGCGCGCAATGCCGCCAATGCGCTGTTTCCGTCTTCGGCCTCTGCGGTGTTGGTAAAGCCGAGATCGCCCAACAGATTCTTGACGATACGCCGCATCGTCGAGAAGTCGTCCACGATCAAGATCCGCATGTTCTTATTCACATCAAGCTCCTAACACGAAAAAATTATTCGTCAATTTCGACACCGGCATCGGCCAGTTCGAAGACTTTGAGGCGGCCGCGCAGACGTACCACCGCCTGGCCATGGATCTGGCAGACGCGCGATTCGCTGACACCGAGCACGGCGCCAATTTCCTTCAGGTTCAATTCCTGTTCGTAGTACAGCGACAGCACCAGCTGCTCGCGCTCGGGCAACAGGCCGATGGCCTTGCCCAGCTCGCGGCCGAATTCGCCACGCTCCATCATTTGCTGCGGGTTGGGGCCACCTTTGGCGGTAGTGTCCAGCTCGCCGTGATCTTCAATCCGCGATTCCAGGCTCAGTACCTGGCCGCGGGAGGCGTCTTCCATCAGACGCAGGTAATCGGGCAGCGGCATTTCCATCGCGGCGGCCACTTCGGTGGCGGCGGCGGCGCGGCCGGTGTTCTGCTCGATCTTGCGCACGGCGGCAGCAGCGTCGCGAGCGCGACGGTGCACCGAACGCGGCACCCAGTCGCCACGGCGAATCTCATCGATCATCGAGCCGCGGATGCGTATGGAAGCGTAAGTTTCGAACGAGGCGCCCTGTTCGGAGTCGTAACTGCGCGAGGCTTCGATCAGGCCGATCATGCCGGCCTGAATCAAGTCGTCCACTTCCACGCTCGCCGGCAGTCGCGCGGCCAGGTGGTGGGCGATGCGACGGACAAGATCGGCGTGCTGGGTAACGATGTCGTTGGCGGTGTGGCGCTGTACGGCACGGTACTGCGCGGTTGCGGTATTCACAGCTGCGGTATTCATGCGGCCACTCCCCGTTGGATGATGCGTTCGACAAAGAACTCGACGTTGCCGCCCGGTACCGTAGGGGCCTGCCAGCGTGAGGTACGTCGAGCGATTTCTAAGATGGCCTGCGCCGATGGGCTGGCGGGATAAGCCTTGATGACCGGTTGCTGGCGCTGCACCGACAGGCGCAGCCAGTCGTCCTGAGGCACGTGGCCGAGGTAGTTCAGCGACACATCGCCGAGAAACTTTTCGCAGACCCGCGACAGCTTGTCGTACAGCAGGCGACCTTCGTTGGGGTTGCGCACCATGTTGGCGATGATCTGTAAACGGTCCACACCGCGTTCGTGCGAAAGCACCTTGATCAGCGCGTAGGCATCAGTGATCGAGGCCGGTTCGTCGCAGACCACCACCACGGTGTCCTGGGCGGCCTGGCAGAAGGTCAGTACGCTGTCGGTGATGCCGGCGGCGGTGTCGATGACCATCATGTCCAGGTCGCGTTCCAGTTCGGAGAACACGTTGACCAGGCCGATGTGCTGCGCCGGGGCCAGCTCCGCCATGTGGCGGCGGCCAGAGGCGGCCGGAACCACCAACACGCCGCCGGGGCCTTCGATGATCACCTCGTCCAGCGTGCAACGGCCGGCGATCAGGTCGGCCAGAGTGTACTTGGGCGACAGGCCCAGGACCACGTCCAGATTAGCCAGGCCAAGGTCGGCGTCGAGCAGCAAGGTGCGCTTGCCCATGTCGGCCAACGCCACCGCCAAGTTGGCGGAGATGTTGGTTTTACCCACGCCGCCCTTGCCACCGGTGACGGCGATGGTGCGCACTGGGCCAAAGGGCTCGGGACGGGTCGCCGACAGGGGGAAGGCGTTGGTCAGCTTTGCGTATTCACGCGACTGCATGTTGATGCTCCGGGGTACAGGGCTTATCGGCAGCGCGCCGTAAATCTTCAAGGCGAAGAACGAGACTGGCGGCATTGGCGCGGTGCAGGTCGTCAGGGACCCGCTGTCCGTCAGTCACCCAGGTGATGGGCATTTGGTGATCGACCACCACCGATAAGACACTGCCGAAGCGGCCGGTCTCGTCGAGTTTGGTCAGCACCACGCCTTGGGGTTTGGCATGGGCGAAGCGGCGCACGACCTCGTCGAGGTCGGAAAAATGGGCGTTAGCGGGCAGCACCAGCAGCGAGGTGACCTGATGCGCGGCGCGCAGCCAGTTCAACTGCGCGGCCAGGGCGCGGTCGCGCTGGCCCATGCCGGCGGTGTCGATCAACACCAGCTTGTAGTCACACAGACGCTCGAGCAGTTCCAGCAGGCTCTCGGCGCTGTCGGCCTCGTGCACCGCGATGCCAAGCTGACGACCGTAACTGTGCAGCTGCTCGCGGCCGCCGACACGCTGGATGTCGGTGGTGACCAGGGCCACGTCGCGCGGGGCGTGCTGGGCGGCGAAGCGCTGCGCAAGCTTGGCGATGGTGGTGGTCTTGCCGGCGCCGGTTGGGCCGACCAGAGCGATCACGCCGCCATGTTCCAGCGGGTCGATCGGGGCCACCGGCAGGCGCTTGGACAGCAGGCCCAGCATCAACCCGCGGCCACGGTGCAATTCGGTATCGGCCGGAATCTGCAGGACCACGTCACGGATCAGACCGGCATCGAAGCCGTAGTCGTCCATTAGCTCCAGAGCCTGCGCACGCACCGGTGAGCCACGCAGGCGCTCGTCGGTGAGGCGGTTCATTTCGCGCTCGATCATCTGACGCATCAGCGACAGCTCACCGCGCAACTGCTTGAGTTCTTCATCGTTCTGCGGCGCCGGGGCGGCGGCGACCGGCACGGAGACCAGCGCAACCGGGGCGACCACCAGCTGCGGTAACGCCGCCGGCGGCAGGATCTGCGGCAGGGCGTCATCCATGTCGAAGTCGGCCTCGTCGTCGCGGTCGTCCTGGTCTTGGCCGTAGCCGGCATGGGCGGCGACCGCAAGAGCGGCGGGCATGACCGGCGTCGCTGCGGTGACAGCCTGCACAGCTTCGCGCTGCACCGGGGCGGTGGTCAGGAAGTCGGCGAACAGTTGTTCCGGCACTGCCGACAGCGCGTGTTCCAGGCGCGGCGCGGCCGTCACTGCAACCGCATGGGCTAGTGCCTGGGCGGTGGATGACGGGGCGGCGCCGCGTACCGATGCGGCGACCGGCTTCTGGCGCAGCAGGTTGACTGGCTGGCGCAGCGCCATGGCCGCGATCATGTCGTTGGCGGCACTGGCAACGCGTTGGCGCATGCCGGTCTCGGCCGTCGGCTTGAGCGGTACGTGGACTAGGGTGGGAGCGTGTTGCACAGGCGCCTGTTGGATCTGGGCCGACTCAGCGGTCGGCGGCTCGGAGCGCGCCGTTTCCAGGGCGCGCTGCACGAGTTCTTCGTCGTAATTGCTGGCCGCGACGATCTCGATGCCTTCAGCTGTGCGGCGGTTGGACAGGATCACTGCATCCGGGCCATGTTCTTCACGCACCATGCGGAATGCGGTGCGCATGTCCGGGGCAACGAAGCGTTTGATTTTCATGCGAAGTGCCTCAAGGAACGGAACCCGTTGGACGCCGGACGGGTGCGCGATGAATGTGGGTGCGTTGCCAGCGTCATGAGTTGCCTGTCCCGTTCGTTTGTTCCAATTCCTGCTCTCGCCCCGCAGCGGTGATGCTGTCTGCGGTCCCGTCAGAGCAAATGCACGCGGCGTGCCAAAATGAGGCGCTGGGTTTTTGACGGTCGGACCTGTGGTTTATGCGACCGTTTTCTGGGTGCGCGGGTCGATGTGTCGAGTTGCGCCAGTTTTCTGTCGCGTGCTGGCCAACCGTTCACGCTCGCTGAGCGGTAGGGCTGTCTTCAGGGCTGGCGAAGGTGACGGGTGTGAGGTAAGCGGCGGGGTGGAAGATCCCAATGGCAATCGGTCCTGGTTGCGCTTCGCGCCAGGAGACATCCCTGATCCGAATCGGGTGACCGGTGGTTGCAGGCTTCGCAAATCGCGTGTGAAAGTTCGGCCTGAGAAGGCTCTGTAGCCGGACGATATCGGCCAAGCGACAGTAAATCCTGCGCCCGGATTCGATGTCCTGATTAGCCCTGTGCCTTCAGCCAGCAGTCGCAGGATCTGCGCCGCGCTGAGTTGATGCAGCTGTCACCTGAAACCAACGAGGTGGCGTGATGCGCATCGATGCCGTGCAGTTCGCAAGCTGGACTGTCGATGTCCGAGTTCGTTGCGTCCTACGGTACCGAGGCCAGGTGATACTGCGCTCTTTACAAGTGGCGGTAGCCGCAGGGATTTCGTTGCCCCTGCTGTGCTGGACGGGCGCAGTCGCGTTTCAAGCGTGGTGCTGCGGTCTACTCCCAATGCAGCGCGTGCCGGCATCAGACCCGTCCGATCGCTGGAACGATGAAGGACGGCGAGGCCGTGCGAGGCGATCCGCGTCAAGCTCTCAGCTGATCGTACCCAACAATTTTAAACGCTTGTCTTCCGGCACTTCGCTGTAGGCCAGCACCGACAGGGTCGGCACGCTGTGGCGCACTAGGCGGGCGAGGGCGGCGCGGACCTGGCCGGGCACCAGCACCACCGCCGGTTCGTTGCGCGCTTCCTGCTTGCCGACGCAATCGGCCAGGCTTTGGTGCAGGCGCTCGGCCAAGCCGGGTTCCAATGCCACGCCGTTGCCGTGGGTGGATTCTTGCAGCACGCGTTCCAGCTGTGGGGCCAGCGTGTAGACCGGCAGCTCGGCCGACATGCCGGCGATTTCCTGCACGATGAAGCGACCCAGCGAGGTGCGCACCGCGGCGGTGAGGGTGGTCGGATCCTGGCTTTGCGGGGCGTGCTCGACCAAGGCTTCGACGATCTTGCGCAGCTGGCGTACCGGGATGCGCTCGATCAGCAGGTTCTGCAGCACGCGCACCACTACCGATAGCGGGAGTGCCTTCGGGGTGAGGTCTTCGACCATCTTCGGTGCGGTCTTGGCAAGGGTCGCCAGTAGTTGCTGCACTTCTTCGTGGCCGAGCAGTTCCGGGGCGTGTTCGCGGATCAGGTGCGATAGATGCGTGGCGACCACGGTGGCCGGGTCGACCACGGTGTAGCCCATCGATTCGGCATAAGCGCGTTGATGCGGCTGGATCCAGGTAGCATCCAGGCCGAAGGCGGGGTCCTTGCCGGCGATGCCGTCCAGCTGGCCGAGCGCACCGCCCGGGTCCAATGCCAGTTCGCGGTCGGAATAGATTTCCGCCGTGGCTACCGGCACGCCGTGCACCAGCAGGCGGTAGGCGTTGGCCGACAGCTCCAGGTTGTCGCGGATATGCACCGGCGGCACCAGGAAGCCGATGTCCTGGGTGAGCTTGCGGCGCACGCCCTTGATGCGCGCCATGAGTTCGCCGCCCTGGGTTTTGTCCACCAGCGGGATCAGCCGGTAGCCCACTTCCAGGCCCAGCGGGTCGATCGGGCGCAGTTCGTCCCAGCTCAATTCGGAACTTGCCTGGGCGGCAGTGGCGGCCGCGGCGGCCTTGGGGTCGGTAGCGGGGTCGCCGGTGGGCGGGATGACCAGGCTGCGCTTGTACATTTTCCAGGCGATCACGCCCAGGATCAGGCCAAGCGTCAAAAACGCGACGTTTGGCATGCCCGGTACCAGCCCGACCAGGCCCAGGATGGCTGCCGCCACCGCCAGCGCGCGGTGCTGGCCGAACACCTGGCTGATCATGGCGCCGCGCATATCCTGCGCACGCGAGGCGCGGGTCACCAGCAAGGCGACCGAAGACGACACCAGCAAAGCCGGCAGCTGCGCCACCAGACCGTCGCCGATCGACAGCAGTGTGTAGGTGGAAGCGGCATCCACAAAGCTCATGTCGTGCTGGAACATGCCTACCGCCATGCCGCCGATGAGGTTGATGAACAGGATCATAATGGCAGCGATGGCGTCGCCGCGGATGAACTTGTTGGCGCCGTCCATTGCGCCGTAGAAGTCGGCTTCCTCGCGGACTTCTTCGCGGCGGGCCTTGGCTTCCTCACGCGTCAGCAAACCGGCGTTGAGATCGGCGTCGATGGCCATCTGCTTGCCGGGCATCGCGTCCAGGATGAAGCGCGCGGTCACTTCCGACACGCGCCCGGCGCCCTTGGTGATGACCACGAAGTTGATGATGGTCAGGATCGCGAACACCACGATACCGACCGCGTAATTGCCGCCAATGACGAACTGGCCGAACGCCTCGATGACCTTGCCGGCCGCAGCGTGGCCGTCCTGGCCGTTGATCAGGATCACGCGGCTGGAGGCGACGTTCAGCGCCAGGCGCAGCATCGTGGTCATCAACAGCACGATCGGGAAGATGGTGAATTCCAGCGGGCGCTGCACGTAGATCACCGCCAGCAGCACCATCAGCGAGATGGCGATGTTGAAGGTGAACAAGGCATCCAGCACCGGTGCGGCCAGCGGCACCATCAGCATGGACAGCATGGCTATCAGCGCCAGCGGGGCGCCCAGGCCGTTGCGCAGCAACTCCATGATGCGACGAGCATTCAACGGGGCCGGTTGGGCACTCATGCGCTGGCTCCCTTGCCTGACTCATCCACATCCAGCGAGGGCAATTCCGGCATCGGGCCACCGTTCCATCCGCGCAACTGGTAGACGTAGGAAAGTACCTGGGCCACGACCGAATAGAGTCTCACGGGAATTTCCTTGCCGATTTGAGCTTCCCTATACAAGGCGCGTGCCAAAGGCGGTGCGGTGACGATTGCCACCCGGTGTTGTTCGCAGACTTCGCGGATGCGGAAGGCCATTTCGTCCACGCCCTTGGCCACCACGATCGGGGCGCGCATCTTGCCGCCTTCGTATTTGAGCGCCACCGCGTAGTGGGTTGGGTTCACCAGCACCACGTCGGCCTTGGGCACCGCTTCCATCATCTGGCGCTGCGACATCTGCATCTGCATCTGGCGGACGCGGCCCTTCACCTCCGGGTTGCCCTCGCTTTCTTTCATCTCGCGCTTGATCTCTTCGCGGGTCATCTTCAGCTTCCGCATCCAGTTCCACTTCTGGTACGGCGCGTCGATGGCGGCCAGCAGCAGCAGTGCGCCAGCGGTGTAGAACAGCAGGCTTTTGGTGAAGTCCAGGCCGTTGCCGACCGCTTGTTCCAGCGGCTGGTTCGCCAGCGAGCGCAAGCCATGCAGGCCCTTGGAGATGCACAGGCTGGCAGCCAGGCCAACGAACAGCAGCCGCAGCACCGACTTGACCAGCTCGGCCAGGGCGTGGCTGCCCCACATGCGCTTGATCCCGTTCATCGGATTGAGTTTGGTGAGGTCGGGCATGATCGCCTTGCTGGAAAAATGCAGGCCGCTCATCAGCAGCGGGCCAACCACGCCAGCGGCCAGGCAGATACCGATCAGTGGCAGCATTACCCACAGCAGTTGCAGCAAGAGATCGCCGAAGTGGCCGAACAGCGCCATCGGGTTTTCGCGCATCTTCGGGTCCGGGCTGAGTGCAGTCTTCATCCAGACCGTGGCGCTAGCGCCAATGCCGCGTGCCAGGGCCATCAGTGCGAACACGCCGGCACCGAACACCGCGGCGTTGGACAGCTCGCGCGACTGCGGGATGTTGCCCTGCTCGCGGGCTTCACGCAGACGTTTTTCGGTGGGAAGTTCTGTACGTTCGCCGCCGTCTTCGGACTCGGACATTACGGTGCCGGTGACTTGTCAGCCCTGCCCAATGCAAGCCGCGTTCCAGTCTGGCGACATGACCTTGTTGGGGTGATTTCCACGCGGTTGGGCGTGGGCTGATCGACTTGCCGGCTCAACGGTCAAGAGTGTTGACCAATCACCGGATTCAACCCGCCAAGCGGCGCGGGCCGTCGCGCTGGGCGACCACCGTTGCGATGAAGCACCGGGCTTCCAGCGGCCGGCCCATAGATAGCCGCGCGCTCGAGGACCGTTGAAGTATGGCTGCGCGCGATGCAGCGTCGATGTCGCCGATACCCGGCTGTGCCACTGCAACACCGGCGCGCGTGTCTGCTGTCGCTTGCGCGCCTTACGCCACCGACGATTCGGGCTCCTCCGGTTCGATGCGATTGCGTCCGTAGCGCTTGGCCCGATACAGCGCTTCGTCCGCACGCGCCAGCAGCGTGGCAGCGACATCGCCGATGCGGAACCAGG
The DNA here is from genome assembly GCF_900183975.1 of Xanthomonas fragariae. Classification (NCBI taxonomy): domain Bacteria; kingdom Pseudomonadati; phylum Pseudomonadota; class Gammaproteobacteria; order Lysobacterales; family Lysobacteraceae; genus Xanthomonas; species Xanthomonas fragariae. The sequence continues at coordinate 2,367,617 of NZ_LT853882.1, read as the reverse complement.
ACACGCCGATCGAACAGGTCACCTGCAACGGATGCGCGGCGCCCACCTCGTACGGAGCCACACTGATCGCCTCGTGGATAGCGCGCAGCCGGTGCTGGCTCTGGCGCGTTATGCCGGGTAGCAACAGCAGCAATTCCTCGCCGCCGTAACGGCCCACTCTGTCCGAATCGCGCAGGCACGCAGTCAGCCGTGCGCCCACCTTGGCCAGTACCGCGTCGCCAGCCAGATGTCCGTGTTCGTCGTTGATCAGTTTGAAGTGATCCAGATCGATCAACACCACCGCCAGCGGATGCTCGCCGTGCGCGCAGGCTTGCAGTGCGTCGGCCATGGCTTCAAGGATGCCGGAGCGATTGAGCAGGCCGGTCAGCGCATCGTGGCTGGCCTTCAGCGCTAAAGCTGCACGCGCGCTTTCCAGCTCGTGTTTTTCGCGTTCCAGCTGATGGGTGCGCTCGGCCACCAGCTTGGCAAGCATGCGTTCGCGCGCGACCAGCTGGCGGTGCCGCCAGCGCCATAATCCAGCCAGCAGTCCGCTACCGATCAGCAGATACAGCGCGAATGCCGGCGGGCTGCGCCACCACAACGGCGCCACCGCAAACGGCAGATCGGCGATCGGCGAGGCGGTGCGTAGATACCGATCCAGCACCTGCACCTGCAGGCGGAAATGCCCGGACGGCAGTGGCGATTGGTCGATCGACAGATCATCGCTCTGAATCCATTCGTCGTGCAGACCGAGCAGGCGATAGCGCACCGTCAGCCGGCTGGGGTCGTCGTAGACTGCCATCGTCGACAGCGCGATATGCAGCGGTTTGTCACTCCAGCCGAGCAGTTGCCCGCGCTGCACCGGCACGCCGCCGCGGCTGACACTATCGATGCGTACGCTGGGCTTGCGCTCGTCGAACAAGCGCGCCGGATCGCGCAGATGACTCACCCCGCGTGCGGTCCCGATCCACACCGAACCATCCGGGTCTTCTGCAAACGCGGCATCGGACACGTCATCCCAGACCAGCCCTTGCGACTGCGACAGATGCGCCCAGCGTTCGCCGTCGTAGACCTCCACGCCACGCGCATGACCAACCCAGACCCGGCCGACGCTGTCGCCGCGCAGCAGGTACACCACGACATCGCGCAGCGCCTCGTCGTTGATCTGATGCAGATCCAGGCCGTCGTTCAGCAACATGCCTTGCCACAGCCCGGGGCGATAAAACGCCAGCCACACCTGGCCGCTGTCGCTGATGTGGAATTTGCTGATCCACGGCTCGGACGCACTGCCGTTGACCTTGACCTTGACCTTCGACCAGCGCGCACCCTGCAGACGAAACAGGCCGTTGGCGCTGGACACCCATAGCGTGCCGTCGGCGGTCTGTTGAATATCGGTGTAGGTGATTGCCGGCATGTCGACCACCGCTTGCAGCGTGCCGCTTTCCAGCGGACGTTCGATCACGAACAAGCCGCCGTCACTGAGCATCCACAACCGCCCCTGACGATCGCTAAGCAAACGCAGCCCGGTGTGCGGCAGTTTGGCGATTTGGGCGCTGCGCCCATCCGGCCAGGTGCGGTGCAGGAATCCGGCCGAACTGAGCGTCCACAGGCTACCGTCAGCGCTGCGCACCATGCCCACAATCTGGATGCCGGATTGCGGCAGAGCAGGGGTAAAGCGCCCGCCGGGGTTGGCCTGGCGACCGATGCCGTGTTCGTTGCCGACCAGCAGCGCTCCGCGCGCGTCGCGGGCGATCGACCAGGTCGGCGCGGCCGGCATGCCTTGCGAGGCGTCCCAATTTTCGATCCATTCGTAGCCGGCCCAGCGCACCAGACCTTCGCCGTCGACGGTCATCCAAAGATCGCCATCCCGGTCCACCACGATCGCGACGCTGCTGCCGGGTGGCAAGCCGTTATCTGCACCGAAACTGCGCCATCGACCATCTTCCCAGCGCGCCAGGCCGTCGTTGCGGCGCACCAGCACATGCCCTTCGTGATCGAGCACCAATGGCGCCGGTCGCCCGACCGTGCTGCCATCCAGCAGCGGCAATGGCCGCACACTGAACTTGGTTGCGCCCGCCGCGCGATAGAGCAGGGTGCCAGTGCCGCGCACCCACAGCGCACCGTCGTGGTCGCGCAAGACGCTGTGCCAGCGGTCTTCCGGCACGCCTTGCTCTGGCCCGTAGACCTGCACCTTGCGCTGCGCATCGATGGCGCAAAGCTTGCGCGCACAGCCCACCCACAGCGTGTCGCCTTCCACCGACAAGCTCAGTACCCGCGACAGCTCGGGAACGCGCACCCGGGTGGCGGTGTCGAGCAAGGGTTCGCTATGCCAGCGGCCATTGGCGCGTGCGCGCAGTTCTTCCAGCGTGCCGCCGTTGGCCAGCACTGTGCCCCATGAAAGGCTGGCCAGCAGCAGACCTTCGTGCAGATGCTCGGCCTCATCGGGCGCCAGTTTGCGAAAGCCGTGTTCGTTGCCGACGAACAGTGCCTGGAAGCCGGCAACCCACAGCCGCCCATTGGCAGTTTCGGTCATCGCATTGATCGGCTCGTTGCGCAGGCAATCCAACGTCACCTGCTGAAAAATATGCCCGTTGTAGCGATACAGCCCGCTTTCGGTGCAGACCCACAGCAAAGTGGCGCGGGTCTGCAGCAGGCAGGTACCGGCTAGCCCGAGCAGCCCTTGGTCGTGGGCGTAGCGACGAATGCTCGCGCTCTGCGCGCCAGCCAGATCGGCGAACGACAGCAACGCCAGCAGCAACACCGCGGCAAACGGTGTGCGCCGGCTCGACGACCTCCACTGGCGGTAGTGAAACCCCACAGGCGTTGCGATCTCCCATGCATCGGCACGTACAGTCCGCGCCCCTCGCGCGGTGTCTTACGCTTGCCACCGGCGGCCCCCTAGCAGACCGCGTTGAATCGACTAGCGGCTGTTCACGCGAGTTTCTTTAATGCTTATGCCAATTGGGTGGCGTAGTGCTTAGCGAGCGCGGCCGTCTCGATGCAGCAATGCTCGATTGCGTCGTGTCGCTGCTGAGGTATTGGTCACGTGGATTGGTTGAAGCGCGTTTCAAAACCGTCGGCGTGATGGTCGAGCATGTGCGATCTTGATGCACTGCGCCGGCTGGAAATCTGCATTTGGAATTGCATGCGCGGTTTACGCCCAGACGATTGCCGATGGCAGCGTTATCTGCCGCGCTTTCACCACGTGCGATCTTCCGGCTCAATGGTTTGGCAGAATATCGAGCGCAATACAGCGCGGTACCGGCACGCGTCAGTTGCTGCTCCAGTGTTTCGCCGGGTCGATACCAGGTCACGCCTATCGAACAGGTCACCGGCAATACGTCGCCATCGATTGGGTAATTGCCGCAGATGCCGCGATGAAGCGCTTCCAATCGGTGCGTGGCCTCGGTCGTCAATCCGGGCAGCAACGCGAGCAACTCTTCGCCGCCGTAGCGGCCGATGAGGTCGTCGCCGCGCACCAACATATCCAGGCGGCGACTGACCTCGGCTAGCACAGCGTCGCCGGCCAGATGGCCGTGTTGGTCCCTGACCAGCTTGAAGTGGTCCAGATCGGTCAACACCACCGCCAACGGCGGTGCCGTCGCATTGGCGTGCAGCAGCAAGTCGCGCAGCGCGGCGAGCATGCCGATGCGATTGAGCAGCCCGGTGAGCTCGTCGTGATGGCCTTGAACGACAGTTCGGCGCGCGCCGCTTCCAGATCGCGCTTGTCTTGCTCCAGTTCGGCAGTTCGCCCGGCCACCAGTTGCTCCAGCTCGCGCTTGCGCGCCAGCAATTTGCGCGTGCGCAAGTGCAGCAGCGCGATCACCGTCACTATGGCGAGCAGCGCACACCCCAAGATGGCCGGCACGCCGCGCCATCACGGCGGCACAGGTTCGACGCCGAAACGGGCGATCGGGCTGCTGCGACGTTGGAAGGGCAAGCCACACGCGGTACTTCGGTTGCTGATTCGTTCTATCTCACACGTTGTCAGACATTGTCAGCCAGTCAATTTTCTGGCGGCATCGAATGCGGTATCGAACATGCGCTGCACGGGCGGCGCGAATTCGCTGGCGAAACTGAATAGCAGAAACAGCCCCAGCAATACCGTCAGCGGCAAGCCCAACTGTACGGGGTTCAAGGCCGGCGCCGCCTTGGCCAAGACGCCAAGGGCCAAGTTGACCGCCAACATCGCCACCATCATCGGCAACACGAGGGTCAGACCGCCGCGCAGGATCTGCAGGAACAGCGTAGGCGCCACTTCGGCGAATGCGGCCGCATTCGGCACCGCAGTGCCGATTGGCAAGGCCTTATAGCTGTCCACCAATAAGGCGATGACTGCCAGATGCCCATTGGCCGCGAAGAACAGCATCCCGAACCCGATATAGAACCACTGCGCGATCACACCCGACGTTACCCCACGCAGGGGGTCGGACATCTGCGCAAACGATAGACCGGTGGACTGGGACGCCAGCTCGCCCGCCAGCGCTCCGGCCTCGAATATCAACTTCAACATGAAGCCCATGCTGGCCCCAACTGCCAGCTCGCGCGCGACGCTCAGCACCGCCTGTGCGGTGAACCCATCCCACTGCGGCACCGGCGGCAGAATCGGCGCTAGCACCATTGCCAAGGTCCCGGCCAGCATTACCCGCACTCGCCCCGGCACCGCGCGCGTGCCTATCAACGGCATCGCGGTCAGCAACGCACCGGTCCGCAGCATCGTCCACATGATTGCCCCGACCATCGCAAATGCGCGCTGGCCATCGATCACCATCTGGGTTGCAGCATCCATCCGCGCTATCCCGCTAACCGATCAGATGCGGAATGCGCTGAAACAGCGCAATGGTGAACTCCACCAAATGCCCCAGCAGCATGCTGCCGGTAGCAAACAAGGTAGCCGTCAACGCGACCGCCTTGGCCACGAAGGCGATGGTCGGCTCGTTCAACTGGGTGGCGGCCTGCACCACACCGATGACGACACCGACGATCAGCACCGCCAGCAACATCGGTCCGGCAATCCACAACACGGTGACCAGGCCACCGCGCAATTCGGTCAAGGCGACTTCAGGGCTCATGGGAAGTGATGATGCAAGTGGAATGCCAAAGGAGGGTGTGTGGGGGGAGCTGGAATCGGGAGTTCGTTGGGTATATCTATGGTGTTGCACTTGGAACTTGAGTCGGCCACAGCCAGAACAATGGGCAGGGCCGATCATCAGCAAGAGCGAAAGCCTCGCCCTGCGACTACGACGCGTTAAAACTTGCTGCCAATGTCCCCACCACCAACACCCATCCATCCACCAGGATGAATAGCAGAATCTTGAAAGGCGCCGAGATCAACATCGGCGACAGCATCATCATGCCCATCGACATCAATACGCTGGCCACCACCAAATCGATGATTACGAACGGAATGAAGATCAAAAAACCTATCTCGAACGCCGTCTTCAACTCGCTGGTCACAAACGAGGCCACCAACACCGGGAACGGCACCGCGTCCGGGCCCGCGTATTTGCCATCGCCGGCCATGCCCGCGAAGGTCATCAGATCGGTCTCGCGGATCTGCGCCAGCATGAAGGCGCGCAACGGCTGCGTGGTCAGCGTCCAGGCGGTCTGGAAGTCAATCTGGTTGTTGAGGTACGGCGACAGGCCGGCGCCCCACATCTTTTGCCACACCGGCATCATCACCAGCCCGGTCAAGAACATCGACAAGCCCAGCAGCACCTGATTGGACGGGGTCTGCCCGGTGCCTAGCGCCTGGCGCAGCAGGCCCAGCACAATGGTGATACGGGTGAAGGCGGTCAGCACCAGCAGCATCGAGGGCAGCAGGGTAATGGCCGTCATCAGCAGCAAGGTCTGCAGCGGCAGGCTCACCGGTTGGTCGCCGATGCGGCCAACGCTCACAGTCGGCAATGACGGCAACTGGTTGGAACCGGCCGGAGCGGCAGCGGGTGCAGCGGCCTGGGCCATCGCCGGCACGGCGGCGGGTGCGGCGGCCGCCAACAGCGGGCAGCTCATCACCAGCACTATCGATACCAGGCGCATGCTGCGCCCCAAGCGATTCCAGAAACTGAACATTTCACAGGTCCTTGCGGAGCTTCTTTGCGAGCAGCTGGGCGAAATTGGGGAGTTGCTTGAAATTGGGCAGGCTGGGAACCGGCGTGGGCGGGAGCGGTTCGGGCAGGGTGTGCAAGGTGCTGATGCCGCCGGCGGTAACCCCGAGCAACAACTGCTGGCCGTTCACTTCCACCACTACCACGCGCTCCTTGGCACCGACCGCCAGGCTGGTCACCACACGCAAGCCCTCCCTGCTGCGCAAACCGCTGCCGGGCATGCGTTTGAGCAACCAACCCAGGCCAACGATCAGCGCGAGCACGAACAACAGTGCAAAGACTGCGCCAAACAGGCCGGGCGAGGCCGGTGCCTGCGCGCCGACCTGGGTAGCCTTGGCTGCGGCCGGCGCGGCGGTGGCCAGCAGGCCGATCACCGCAGCCTCCGGATCCGTTCGCTGGGGCTGACCACGTCGGTCAGGCGGATGCCGAAGCGGTCGTTGATGACCACCACTTCGCCATGCGCGATCAGGGTGCCGTTGACGTACACGTCCAGCGGTTCGCCAGCGCCGCGTTCCAGTTCCACCACCGAGCCCTGGTTGAGCTGCAGCAGGTTGCGGATCGGGATGCGCGCACGGCCCACTTCCAGTGACAAGGTCACCGGTACGTCCAGGATCACGTCCAGATTGAGGTCGGTGGCATTCAGGTCGCGCTCGGCCTGCAGGCTTTCGAAGGTGGCGGGCGCGGCATTGAGGATGTCGGAATTGATCATTTGCTAGGGTCCTGGGATGGAACGGCGCGCGGGGCTTGCACGCCAGGCGGGCGTACCGCGGTGATCTTGACGGCGTTGTTGCCATTGGAAACGCCGAATTCGCCGGTGAATAACGGAATTTCTTCCACGCACAGCGGCACCTGGGCGGGCAGGTCGATTGGCAGGATGTCGCCGACCTTCAAACCGGTGAGCTGACGCAGACTCATGCGCTTGCTGGCCAGCACGCTGGACAGGGTCACCTCGGCGGTATCCAGTTGCTCGCGCAGCATCACGTTCCAGGTATCGTCGCGGTCGTTGCGGTCGCTCTGGATGCCGGCATCGAGCAATTCGCGGATCGGCTCCAGCATCGAATACGGCAGGGTGATGTGGATCTCGCCGCCGCCGCCTTCTAATTCCACATGGAAACGGCACACCACCACGTACTCGCGCGGAGTGACGATGTTGGCGAAGTGCGGGTTGATCTCCGAGTTGATGTACTCAAAGTCCACTTCCATCACCGGCGCCCAGGCTTCCTTCAAGTCGGCGAAGGTCTGCTTGAGCATCAGCTGGACCACGCGCATCTCGGTGGCGGTGAATTCGCGACCTTCGATACGGGTGTGATAACGGCCATCGCCGCCGAAGAAGTTGTCGACTACGGTGAACACCAGCGTGGGTTCGAACACGATCAGGCCGGTGCCGCGTAGTGGTTTGAAGCGGATCAGGTTGAGGTTGGTCGGCACGTACAGCGAGTGCATGTACTCGTTGAACTTGATCAAGTCGATGCCGCGCACCGAAAGGTCGGCCGAGCGCCGGATCAGATTGAACAGGCCAATGCGCCACAGCCGCGCGAAGCGCTCGTTGACCATCTCAAGGGTCGGCATGCGGCCACGGATGATACGGTCCTGGCTGGACAGGTCGTATTGGCGGGCCTCGCCGGGCAGGGCCTCCGGCTCGGTGTTGACCACGCCCGAATCGACGCCGTGCAGCAGCGCATCGATCTCGTCCTGGGAAAGCAGATCACTGACGCTCATGGGGCAGGCCTTACTGAGTAACGAAACTGGTGAACAACAATTCTTCGACGCACTTCTTGCCGGTCTCGCTGGTCATGACCTTCTGCGTTTCGACCAGCGCGGCCTTTTGCAGCTTCTGCTTGCCGGCCACGTCGGCCACGTCGGTGGCCTTGGTCTGCGACAGCAACATCAGCAGATGTGCGCGGATGGCCGGGGCGTTTTCGGTGATGAGCTTGAGTTCTTCCGAGTCGCGGGTGACCAGTTGCACTTCGACCTGCAGGTACTGCGGGCCGTCGCCGGGATCGGCCAGGTTGACCACGATCGCCGGGTCCATCGGGAAGTACTGGGCGGGTTTTGGCACGTCGGCGACCTTGGGTGCAGCGTGCTTACCGCCTTTTTCATCGTCCTTGTGGCCGAAGAAGAACCAGGCGCCGCCGCCAGCGGCCGCTAGCACCACTACCGCAATTGCGATTAGCAGAAGCTTCTTGCCGCCCTTCTTCTTCTCGCCTTTGTCGTCTTTGTCTTCGGTACTTCTGGATTTTTCGGCCGCTGCCACGATGTGCTCCAGGGGAATGCTCACCCTGCCGTTGCAATTGGCGTGCCAAAACCGCGACGGTTTTCCGGCGCGGGTTGCGCGCAAGTGGCAAAACCCCCGCAGGCTTTACACGGCGGGGGTGGACGAGCTGCATCGGCATCGCGCCAATATGCAATTTTTAGTCGCGCCGGGTCGTCCCGGCGCAGGATTTCAGGCGTAGGCGTCCAGCAATCCACGCTGGCGTAACACCACCGACGGAATTCCGACGGGCGGGCTGTCGTCCAGGCTGAGGCCATTGCCGTCGGTGCCGCCGCCGTTGCGATTGCCTGACTGGCTCTGTTGCTGCTGGCCGACATCGGCCTGACCGAGCTGGAAACCGTTCTGGCCGAGCATTTCGCGCAGGCGCGGCAGGCTTTGTTCCAACGCCTGACGTACGTCGGCGTTGGCGGAGGTGAAACTGGCGTTGACCTTGTCGCCGTCCAGATGCAGACGGACTTCGACCGGGCCCATCTCGTTTGGGGTCACCTTGATATGCGCGTGGCCGATCTTCTGGTCGGCAAGCCAGCTCATGCGCGCGCCGATGGCATCGTCGAAATTGTCGCTGCCCATTTCCGGAATTGGGGTAGGCGAGGCGCTGAACACCGGCGCGGGATCCTGCAGGCGGCTGAGTGCTGCGGCCGTCGTGGTCGGTAGTGTGAACGCCGGGGTATCCAGGGTTGCTGGCGCGGTGCTGTCGTCGGTGGCCGGCTCCAGCGCCTTGGCGGCCATGCTCATCAGCGCGGCAGTCTGGACATTGCCGCTCACCGCAGTGGTCGATATGGGCTTGGCGCCTGCGGCAACGGCCGGTGCCAGCGCGCCCAACGAGGGCAGTGCGGTGCTGGCAGTTGCCGTTGCGCTGGGCGCGGTCGCGTCGCTCGGCAGGGCGGTTGCGGTCGGCGTGGCGCCTGCTGCGCCGGCCATGCTGGCGGTCAACGCCGCGGTTGCAGCAGCCAGTACATCGCCGCCCGGCAATGCCTGGGCCAGCAGACCCATGCCGAAACCGCCCAGCCCCGGCGGGGGCCAGACGGCGTCGGTCGTTGTGGCCGCTTCGGCAGGGATGTCTCCGCTCGCGGTCGCAGTCGCGGTCGTGGTCTTGGCGTTCTTGCCGGTTTTTGCGGCAGTGCCGCTGTCGGCTGCGGCCGGCTCCTTGTCCTTGGTGGAGGCGGACTTGGCCGGCTTGGTGTCGCCGTCCTGCGCGCGCGGAGGTGCGGTGGCATCGCTGGTGGCATCGCCGGTCGCATCGTCCCGGTTGTCGTCATCGGCACGGTTTTTGTCGGATTGGTTGGGCTTGGGCGCAGCCTGCTTGGCGGGCACGCGCTCGGGCGCCTGCGGCGGCGCCTGGTTCGGCGCGTTGGCTGGATTGAGCATGCGTGCGAACTGCTCCTGGCCCTGGTCCTGCTCGGACGAGGGGTCGCTGTAGCTGGATTTTTTGCCGGTGCTGGCGAGCGCGCCGAGACCGGCTGCGAAGGCGGACAAGGGGTTCATGCGGAGTCTCCGTGGGTGTCTTCGCTGTGGGCCAGGCGCGAGCGGCGTGCACCGAGGTCGTCCATCTCGCGCTGGTCGCGGCGTTCGATCACTTTGTTCTCCTGTGCACGGTAGCTGGCCGCCAACTGCTCCAGCACTTGTGTTTCGCGGCTGGCCAGCAACAGGCGGGTGCGCTCGGCTTCCACTTTGGTGTGGTTGCTTTCCACGGTCTGCGCTTGCTGCAGCACGGCAATGTCGAGGCGGTCAAGAAACGCGCGGCGGTTGGTCAGCGCGGCGGCGCTGGTACCGGCCATGCGGCTGTTGGCGTATTCCTCGGCATAGCGGTTCAGTTCTTCCAGGCGCGACTGGTGGGTTTCCAGGGCGCGCTGGCGCTCGGCCAGATCGCGGGCGATCTTGTCTTGCTGCTCCTGCGCGCGACGCAGCAATGGGTCGATCCGTTTGGACTGCATCATGGTTTAGTTCTCGGGTTCGACCAGCCGCTGTAACGCGGACAGGCTATCGGGCAGGTGGGCGGCTTTGTGGACGTCCTGTCCAAGAAATTCGACGATGTCCGGCCAGCGCATCAATGCTTCGTCGGTGGCCGGGTCGCTGCCGCGCTGGTAAGCGCCGATGGCGATCAGGTCGCGGTTGGCGGTGTAGGCCGAAAGCAGCCGCTTGAGCTTGCGGATACGCAGGCGCCAGGGTTCATCGGCGATGTCCTGCACCACGCGGCTGACCGAGGATTCGACGTCGATGGCTGGATACAGGCCGCTGTCGGCAACGCGACGCGAGAGCAGAATGTGGCCGTCGAGGATGGCGCGTGCGGCGTCGGCGATCGGGTCCTGCGGGTCGTCGCCTTCAGTCAGCACTGTGTAGAAGGCCGTAATCGAGCCGCGACCCTTGGCACCGTTGCCGGCGCGTTCGACCAGCGCCGGCAATTTGGCGAACACCGACGGCGGGTAGCCGCGGGTGGTCGGCGGCTCGCCCACAGACAGGCCGATCTCGCGCTGCGCCTGGGCAAAACGGGTCAGCGAATCCATTAGCAGCAGCACGTTCAGGCCCTGGTCGCGGAACCACTCGGCAATGGCGGTGGCGCGGTAGGCGCCGTGCAGACGCGCCAACGGCGGTCGGTCGGCCGGGGCGGCGACCACCACCGCGCGGCGCAGGCCTTCTTCGCCCAGTGTGGTTTCGACAAAGTCGCGCACTTCGCGGCCACGTTCGCCGATCAGCCCCACCACGATCACGTCGGCCGAGGTGAAGCGGGTCATCATGCCCAGCAGTGTCGATTTACCGACGCCGGAGCCGGCGAACAAGCCGACACGTTGTCCGCGGCCGATCGGTAGCAGTGCATTGATGGCGCGCACGCCGACATCCAACGAGGTGGTGATGGGTTCGCGTGAGAGTGGGTTGATCGACATGCCGGCCATGCTGACGCTGCCTTCGCCGCGGATCGTGCCCTTGCCGTCCAGCGGGGTGCCGTCGCTGTCGATAACGCGGCCGAGCAGGCCTTCGCCCACTTCCACGCCGCCGCGGCGCCGCGAGGGCACCACGCGGGCGTTCGGCAGCAGGCCATGCAACTCGGCGCTGGGCATCAGATAGGTGCGTTCTCCGGCAAAACCGACTACTTCGGCATCGACCCAGCCGCCGTCGACTTCGACCTTGCAGGTGGCGCCCATCGGCGCTTCGCAGCCGATGGCTTCCAGAGTCAGGCCGACCGCGCGGCGCAGGATGCCTTCGCGGATCAGGCTGCGGCCTGCACTCGGCTCCAGGCCGAGCGCGCCCAAGCGCGCGGCCAAGCGCAGATTGCGTGCATCCAGCCAATCTGCCGGTGTGGCGCCGAACAGGGCGCTCACAGGTTCGCTCCGGATTTGCGCATGACTGTCTCCAACGCGGCCCGCAGGCGCGCCTCCAGGGTGCCGTCCACGCGCACGCTTTCGGCATGCACGCGCAGATCGCCGCGGCTCAGGCTCAGGTCCGGGGTTACGCGGGTGGTGCTGCTGGGCGCCAGATGCGGCAGCAGGGCGGTGATGTCGTCCGGGTGCAGACGCACCTCGACTTCGCGACCGGCACCGCCCACCGTATCGATCGCTTCGTGCACCAAATCGGCCAGCAGATGCGGGTCGGCCTGATAGGCACGCCCAACCAGCGAGCCGGCAATGCGCACGGCCAGTTCGCCGAGCGCGCCGACCACTTCGTTCTCCAGCCGCGCCAGCGGGTGGGTGAAGTTGTCCAGGATGCCGTCGATCTGCGCGGTCAGCCGGCGCACTTCCGACTGACCCTGCGCGAAGCCTTCTGCGTGCCCGCGTGCAAAGCCTTCCTGGTGGGCGGCGTCTTCGATGGCCTGGATCTCTTCCAGGGTGGGCGGACGCAGTACCGGCTCGTAAACGGCCGGTTCGTCCAATTCGGTTTCCGGCAACGCCGACGCCATCTGCAGGTCGGGAGCCAGCCAGCGGGTGACGATGTCGTTCATACCATCGCCTCCGCACCGGCGCCGCCGAGGGTAATGGCGCCTTCGTCAGCCAGACGGCGGACGATGGTGAGGATTTCCTTCTGCGCCGCTTCCACGTCGGCCAGGCGCACCGGGCCGCGCGCTTCCATGTCCTCGATCAGGATCTCGGCGGCGCGCTGGGACATGTTGCGGGTGATCTTTTCGCGCACCTTGACATCGGCGCCACGCAGGGCCAGGCCCAGGCGCTCGCCGGAGACTTCGCGCAGCAATGTCTGCAGGCCGCGGTCGTCCAGGTCCACCAGGTTGTCGAACACGAACATCAGGTCCTGGATCTTGCCGGCCAAATCAGCGTCGATCTTGCTGATCTCGCCCAGCACGCCCTGATCGGGGCCTGTGTCCAGGAAGTTGAGGATGTTGGCCGCCACTTTGATGCCGCCCACATTGGACGACTTCAGGTTCTGGTTGCCGGCGAACTGGCGCTCCATGATGTCGTTGAGCTCGCTCAGCGCGTTGGGCGGAATGCCGTCCAACGTGGCGATGCGTAGCAGCACGTCGGCGCGGGTGCGCTCGGGCAGGTTCTTCAGCGCTTCGGCGGCCTGGTCGCTATCCAGATGCGCCATGACGATAGCGATGATCTGCGGGTGCTCGTTACGAACCAGGTCTGCCACTGCACGCGGGTCCATCCACTTCAAGGTATCCAGGCCGGTGGTGTTACGACCAAGCAGAATGCGATCGATCAGGCCACCGGCCTTGTCGGCGCCCAGCGCTTGTATGAGCACGTTGCGGATATAGTCGTCGGCGCCCACGCCCAGTGAGGTCTTGCCGGCCAATTCGCCGTTGAAGTCGTCCATCACTTGCTCGACCTGATCGCGCGAGATGCCGGTCATGGTGGCCATGGCAATGCCGATCTTCTGCACCTCTTTCGGGTCCATGTGCTTGAGCACTTCGGCGGCGTCGGTTTCCCCAAGCGACAGCAACAACACCGCAGCACGCTGCACGCCACTCATTGGTTGTGTTTCAGGCTTCACTGGCGACCCATCCCTTCACGACTTGTGCAACACGTTTTGAATCGGCTTTCACTGCCTCGCGCGCCACGCGCATGCGCTCTTCGTAAGCGTCCGGCAGGGCGATCGGAACCTTGCGATCCTGACCGAGCTGGGCGGTGTCCTCTTCCAGGCGGGGAATCAGGTCATCGTCTTTATCGAGCATCCGCACGCCGGCGCTCTGGGGAGCACCATCCTTGCTAGCCTTACCTTGCTTGTCCTTGACCACGGTCACGCCGGTGAGCTGACGCAAGGTGGGGCGCACCACACCGAACAGCAGCGCCAGCACCACCACCGCACCGATCAGCAGGCGCAGACCGCTCTGCACACGCGGGTCTTCCCACCACTTCGGGCCTTCTTCGCCGGCCACCGCTTCACGTACGAACGGGGCATTCATCACCGACACCGTGTCGCCACGTGCCGCGTCGAACCCCACTGCCTGCTTGACAAGTCCCTCGATGCGAGTGAGCTCGGCGGCGGTGAGCGGTTGTTCGACCATCTTGCCCTTGGCACCGGGGCGCGGCACGTTGTCCAGCAGCACTGCCACCGACACCCGCTTGATGCGGCCGGCCGGTTGGCGGGTGTGTTGCAAGGTGCGGTCCAATTCGTAATTGCGGGTGGCGCTCTTGGAACTTTCGGTCGGCGTGGCGGGTGCGGCGGCCTGGCCGTTGGCGGCCGGCGTGCCCGGTGCGCCAGCGGTGGCATTAGCAGCCGGAGCCGGCGGCTGGCCGGGGCTATTGCTGGTGGCGCCCGGGGGGCCTTGCGGGCCGCCGCCGGCGCTGGTGCTGCTGTCGTTGACCTGCTCGCTGCGCAGCTTGGCCGGCTCGCCGTTGTATAGCTCGCGGGCTTCCTCGATTACGGAGAAATCCATGTCCACGCTGACTTCCGGATTGACCCGGCCGGCCCCGGTCATCGGCTCGAGCAGCTCGCGGATACGTTGGTTGTAGGAGCTTTCCTGGCGGCGCACCTGTTCGAACTGGGCGGCGTGCTGGGCGGCATCGCTGTTGGGGTCGGCGATCGAGAGCATGCGGCCGCTCTGGTCGACCACGGTCACGCGCTCGGGGGTCATGTCCGGGATGCTGGAGGCGACCAGATTGACGATCGCATCGACCTGATTGCGCTCCAGGCCCTGGCCGCCACGCAATTCCAGCACCACCGAGGCGCTGGCAACCTCACGCTGGCGGGTGAAAGCGCTGGGTTTGGGAATGGCCAGATGCACACGGGCCTCGAGCACCGGACGCAAGGTGCTGATGGTGCGAGCCAGCTCGGTTTCCAGTGCGTGCTGGTAGCGGGCGTTCTCCACGAACTGGCTGACGCCGAAGCCCGGGTCTTTTTCCATCAGCTCGAAGCCACCGCCGGTCTCCTTGCCGGTCAGGCCGGAGCCGGCCAGCTTCAGGCGGGCGTCGTACAGCCGGTCTTGTGGCACGGTAATGGCAGCGGTGCTCTGGTCGATCTTGAACGGGATCTGCGCGGTGCGCAGCAGGTCGGCCGCTTCGGCATTGCCCTTTTCGTCCAGGCCGGTGTACAGGGCCTGGTAGCCCGGCGTCTGCGACCAGAAGAACACCGCCAAACCGGCAGCCACCGCCAGGGCGATCATCGTCATCATGGTCAGCTTGCGGGTGATTTGCAGGCTTCGGACACGGTCGAACCATTGCCCCGCCTTTTCGGCGTTCTGGTTCATGTTTTCTTTGGTGATCGCGAGAGCCATGTGTCGTCAACCTTTACAGTGGCATGTTCATGACGTCCTGATAAGCCTGGACGAGACGGTTGCGGACTTCCACGGTGGCGCGGAAGGCCACCTGGGATTGCTGGGAGGCGACCATCACCCGTGCCAGATCGGCGCTGGGGTCGCCCATTTCGAATGCTTTGGCCAGTGCGCCGGACTTTTGCTGGGCCTCGTTGACGCCGCCGATGGCACCGCGCAAGGTCTCGCTGAAGCTGGGCGCCTGCGTGGCCGGCGTTCCCTGCGTGCCGGCCAGTCCCTGGATCTGGTTGCCGCGCGCCGCATCGCCCACCGTGCGCATCGGGCCTTGGCCCATCTGCGTCTGGTAGCTGCGGATCTGCGAGAGGATGGAGGTAACGGAGTCGCTCATGGGTAAGGTCAGCCAGGGAGGCACCCACACCATAGCAAGCGGCATGCCGAAATCGCGCCGGGATTCCGGCGCCAGGGCGAGGGGTCGCTACAGCGGGGCTGCGAGCGGGTCGGGCACCGGTGTCGGCGCGCGGGATCAGCTGCGGTTGGCAGCTGGCGAGGGCACTACGCCATCGACTGAACCAGCTTGGTGACAGTCCACCGACGTCAAGAATCAAGTTCGGGTCGGCTTGGATGGACCAGCAGCACGTACCGAAACCGGACAAGTGCGCCGCACCTTCAATTAGGAGTGGCTAACAAAACGACTGCGCTCATCGTCAGGCGGACGCGGCCGGTGCCCGGAATCGGCATATCTCATTTGTACACTGCGGTTCCTCCCCGCCGTCCGCACCCACCTGGCGACTGCTCGCTACGATTTGTTAGCCAATCTAGCTAACCCGGCAACCAAGCCCCCTGCCAGCGCTCCAGATTATGGCCGGTCAGCATCCAATCGCGGCGAACCACCTCCCGCAGCGCCGCACCTTTCTCCGCCGCCGCGGGAGGGTCGGCTAAGTGATCACGGATCGCGCCGATCCAATCGCGGTAACGGTTCTTTACCAGGGTCACCGGTAGGTTGCCTTGGTAGCAGCGCACGTCGCTGGCGATCACCGGGTAGCCGCAGGCGCCGTATTCCAGCAGGCGCAGATTGCTCTTGCATGCGTTGAAGAGGTTTTGCTCCACCGGCGCCAGGGCCAGATCCAGATCCAACGCAGCTAATGCTTCCGGGTAGCGATCGATCCGCACTCCGGGCTGGAACTGGTGGATGTGCTGGCGCAGTGCGAACGGGTACATGCCCATGAATACCCATTCGACCTCGTTAGCCAGTTCGCGCACGACATCGGCGATCACTTCCAGATCGCCGGTGTGGCTGGCACCGCCGGCCCAGCCGATGCGCGGACGCCGACCACGGTGCGCCGAACGTTCCGGCAGGGCCTTCCACCAATGGGCGGGCAGGCGGTTTTCGGCCACGCGGATATCGCTATGCAAACCGGCAAACGCCTCGGCCAGCGCCGATGTAGACACCACGAAGCGGTCCACAAAACTCAGCCCGCGGCGCACCGTTTTGAGAATGTCCTTGGGCATGTGCTCGCGGTGAACACTTTTCAGCGGCAGGTTGGGCAAGTAGTCGTCCAGCTCGTAGACCTTGAACGCGCGCGACAACGCCTTCATCCGCCGCATCGCTTCCAGCCGCGGCTCGCCGACTTGGCGCTGCAGGATGACCACGTCGGGATCCTGGCGCGCCAGCTCGCTGATCTCCAGATAGCCGTTGAACAGCACGCCCTCGACTATCCCGGCCTCGCGCAATGCCCGCAGCGGCTGGATCACCCGATAGTGCCCGCAGCCTTCGATGTCGGCGGGCAAGGCGATGACCATCGGCAGCGGCCGCCAGGATTGCAGCGGCCGCCAACTGGCACGCGGGTCGGCTAGGGTGAAGCCCGCACCGGGGTCCAGCGAAAAGCCCGGGTTATAGGCCGGGTCGTTGGCCATCACCGGCAGCCAACGCGCGTACATCGTTTCTTCGTCGAGCGCGCTGGCCGGCGCGGGTTCCGGCGGGTCGATCACCAGCTGCGCGCGCGCTGCAAACACATTGAGATAGCCAGCCTGCTGCAGGCGCAGGCACAGGTCGACATCGCTCCACTGCGCCAACGCTGGTTCCTGCTCAAAGCCACCGGCGTCCAGAAACAACTGACGCGGCAGCATCAGGCATTGGCCACTGAGCGCGCTGTAGTTCTGATCGAGTTGCAGGCGCTGCAGATAGCCGGATTCGTCGAACGCAGCGCCTTCGAACGCGCGCGCTGCCGGTGCCCCAAGGCCCAGCAGCAAGCCGGCGTGATGCACGGTCCCATCGCCCCGCAGCAGCTTGCCGGCCACCGCACCGACCTCCGGGCGCAGCGCGTGGTTGAGCAGTTGCGCCAGCCAATCGGCCTTCATGGCTGCCGCACCCGCCGCCAGCCACAGCAGCATGTCACCACGTGCTTGCTCAGCCGCCGCATTGCAGGCCGCCTCGCGCGAAGGCTCATCGTCCAAGCGCAGCACGCGGATCTGCTGCATGCCTAAGTTGTCGATACCCGCCAACCAGTCGCGCAGTTCCGGCTGGGTGCTGTCTGCGCGGTCCAGTAGCAGCAATTCGTAATGCGGGTAGGCAGTGTTGGCCAGCACGCTTTCCAGGCAGCGCTGCACCTGCGGCAGGCGGCCATCGACCAGCACCAGAATGCTGACCATGGGCTGCTGCGTATGGCGATAGTCCACCGCATGCCGGCCGGGTCCGGCACTGTGCACCACCGCGTTCACGTAGCCACGCGCAGCGAGATGGCGCGAGATGGCCTGCTGTTCGTCCTCGTCGCCGTGCCGCGTGTTGGCCGATGCGACCAGTAATGGTTCGGCGATATGTCGAACGCATGCCAGGCCGTAACGTTGGACCAGGCCAAGTTGGTAGCCGAGCTCGAAGGCATCGCCCTGGCCGGCCGGAAAACCGCCATCGGCCAACAACATGCGGTGCCGGAACAACCAGTGCCGCGACATCGTGGATGGCGCGCTCACCAACATGTCCAGATACAGCGTCGGCCGCATCGCCAGCCCCAGCTGCGCGTTGTCCAACGCCACCACTTCGTCTGCATAGACCGCCTGGCAATCGTCTGGCAGCACGAGTATGTACAGTGCCAGCATCAGCAAGCCGCTGGCGGTGAAGAGTGTGCCAGCGTCGACCAGCAGCACCCAGTCGATCGACTCTTGTGTGGCGACTAACTGGTTGAGCGTTGCCGCCAAGCCATCTGCGCTGATCAGTACGCCGCGCTCGCCGTGGTCGGAAACCTGCTGCGCACAGGCGCCGACCACCCAGGTCTGCTGGTTCTGATAACACGCCACCGCCGTCAAGCTGGCTTGTGTAGCAGCCACGGCTGCCGCATCGCCGTTGCTGTCGATGAGCATCACCGCAATGCGCGGGCCGCCGGCATGCGCCTGCAAGCGGGCTTCGATCAACGTGCGCTGGATCGCTGTCGGATGGCGTACGCCCAACCAGGTGGGCGGCGACACACGCTCGGCCGTCCCGGCGCTTTGCATCAACGCATTGACCAGATCCACCGACTTGAACACCCGCGCCTTGTGCGAGCTAAGCGGTGCGACGCTCACTAGGCGGTTGTCGCCACTCTCGCGTCGCCACCCGAGCTGGCAGATGCCCTGGCGCAAATCTTCATGGCCCCAATCGCCGCTGCCTGGCTGATCGGGATCGGCCTGACTGCATTGCGCGCCGGACGCGCGCAAGTGCGTGAGCGGACTGGACAGCAAGACCAGATTGCCGTGGCGCAGCAGCTTGACGTAGATCGCCAAGCCGCCGACCCAATAGATCGGCTTGCCGTTCAAAGACATCAGCTCGCTGCCCAGCGCCACCAAGTCGGCACGCCGACACAACACACAGCTCGGCTCGCCGATGAGGTTGATGGTGTGGTCGGCCAGAAACGACACCAACTCAGGCCCGTCGATCACTACATCCTCGGCAAACGGGAAGCAGGTGGCCAGGATGTCCGGCAACGGCGCACTGTCATCGTCGATGCGCCGCCGCCGCGAGGACGCCAACGCGGCGTCAGGGCTGTGCTCCATCGCCGCAACCAACTGCGCAACGCAGTCAGGCTGCAGCACGTCGTCGTGCAGGAATTTGACGTACTCGCCCTGTGCCAACCCGATGCCTTTGATGGTGCTGCCGAGTTCGCCGAGCCGGGATGCATTGCGGTGGTAGCGGATCGGGAATGGCGCGTCCGCCAGCCTGGACGCCAACATCGCTTCGATGGCGCCGTTAGCGTTGTCGTCGCAGATCACCAACTCCAACGCGGTGTAGGTCTGCGCCAACACGCTGTCGAGCGCCTGCGCGAAGTGGCGCGGCTTGCAGGTCGGCATGACGATGCTGACGAGGGCGTTGGCAGTCATCGGTGATCGATCGTCTTGAGCAGTCAAGGTGCACCCACGGCGAGGCATCGGGGGAGGGCGATGCACTCCATCATGCACCGGAAGTCGGTACACCTGGGCGGTGCTCGGGCTGGCCGCAGGTGCAACAAGCATACCGTTGGCGTGGTCGGTCGCTGCCGAGACGTCAGCAAGCCGAAGTCACAGTTGCCCGGCGCGTTGATAGGTTTTTTCGTCCGGGCAGACAATGGCGCCGCCCTCGAACGTGTCTAAGAGCCTGTTCACGATCTTTTGAGTAGAAGCGCCAAGAAGGCCAAATGGATGAACTGCAAGCTGGTGTTGAGTTTGCGCTCGCAGTTCTTCCACAGCCTTCGGTTTTTCTCCAGCCAGGCAAAACTGCGCTCGACGATCCAGCGCTTGGGCATGACCTTGAAGGTGTGCAATTCGCTGTGCTTGGCAATCTGCACCGTGAGCTGCTCGCCTAGAATCTCTCGTACGCCTTCGGCAAACGGTACTCCGGTGTAACCACTGTCGCACAGCAGGCTTTGTACATGCGTCAAGTTTGACTGACAGCGCTCCAGCGCCCGCAGCGCACCTTTGCGGTCGGTCACCTCCGCCGTCGTCACCGCGATGGCATGGGGCAACCCCTGGGTATCAACAGCGATATGCCGCTTGATGCCCGACACCTTTTTGCCCGCGTCATATCCCTTTTGCCCGGCTGTGTCCGTGTTCTTGACGCTCTGCGCGTCCACGATCAAGAACCTGCTGAAGATGTTGCGCTCCTGTTTCTGGCGGGCCACGCCAACCTGATTTTTTGAGCGCCCGCTCCAGCAGGCTCACTCCTTCATCGTCGCACTCGCCCCACTTGGCAAAGTACGAGTGCACGGTCCGCCACTTCGGAAAGTCGCTGGGTAGCGCTCGCCATTGGCAACCGGTTCGCAGCACGTACAACACTGCGCACCACACCTCATACATATCCACTCGGCGTGGCTTGGTGCGCTTGCGCGCTTGTTACAGGATCGGGAGGATGTGTTCGAAACGCTCCCGGCTCATGTCGCTCGGATAGGTTTTTTGGCGCATCCGCAGAGTCTGCACCAATCAGGAAAGATCGTGAACAGGTTCTAAGCGCTTGGTCGCGTGAAAGCTCAGCCCGCTCAGGCCGCCGTGGCGCAAGATCGAGCCGCCATCGTCGCGCACATGCTGACGATGCGGCTGGTCCAGACCCGCTCCAGATACGGCAGAAATTCTTCCAACGGCGGCGCACTGGTGACGGAGATGGGAATCAGTGCCCCGGCGGATGCTGGTGGATGCTGGTGGATGCTGGGATTACGCCGAAGCCGACGGCTGCGAACAGAGTGATCCTGATGAAGCAAGCTTATGCCAGGGAACCGAGCCGGTGCGCTGGTCCGCTCAGTGCGCCAGCTCGGTCTGCTCGCGATCGATGCCGTACTTGCGCAGCTTTTCCACCAGCGTGGTGCGCCGCAGGCCCAGCAACTGGGCGGCGTGCGCAACCACTCCCTGGGTGCGTTCCAGCGCTTCGTTGATCAGCGCCAGTTCGATGTTGGCCATGTGACCGCGCAGATCTATTCCGTCGTCGGGCAGGCTAGAGGTGGCGGCCGATTCGGTATCGGCAGTGTTGGGCTGCAGCGGCACCACATTGCTCGGCACGCTGGTGTCCACCGCCGGCGCGGCCACCAGTGCCAGCTCCGGCGGCAACTCGACCAGAACGGCCGAGGCGAAATCGCCGCGGTAGCGCGCCGGCAGATCCTGCACGCGCACCATCCCGCCCGGATGCAGCACTGCCAGGCGCTCCACCAGATTGGTTAGCTCGCGCACATTGCCCGGCCAGTCGTAACTGCGCAGCGCCTGCAAGGCTTCATCGGCAAAGCGCACCTCGCCACGCCCGGTGCGCGCCAGTTGCCCGGCGATGGTTTGCACCAGTACGGCCAAGTCGTCGACGCGCTCGCGTAGTGCCGGCATCTCGATCGGAAACACGTTGAGGCGATAGAACAGATCCTCGCGGAACTGGCCATCGCTGATGCGGATTTCCAAATTGCGGTGAGTGGCAGCGATCACGCGCACGTTGCAGCGGATGGTTTGACCACCGCCGACGCGCTCGAAGCTGCGCTCCTGCAGCACGCGCAGCAATTTCACCTGCATCGGCAGGCTCATGTCGCCGATCTCGTCCAGCAGCAGCGTGCCGCCTTCGGCCATTTCAAAGCGGCCCTTGCGGGTGCTCAGCGCACCGGTGAAGGCGCCTTTTTCGTGGCCGAACAATTCGCTTTCCAGCAGATCCGGCGGGATCGCGCCGCAGTTGATGGCCACAAACGGCCCATCGCGACGCGGCGAGTGCTGGTGAATGGCGCGTGCGACGACCTCTTTGCCGGTGCCGGATTCGCCCAGCACCAGCACCGTGGTGTCGAAGGCTGCCACCTGATCGATCAGGCGGCGCAGACGGGTCACCGCTTCACTGTTGCCTGTAGGGCCGGTGTCCTGCTGTACGCCGGCCTGATGCTCGGCATCCAGCCGCTTGAGGCTTGCGCGGCGCAGCAAGGCTTCCAGCTGCGTATGGCGCAGGGGCGTATCCAGTGTCCAGACATTGGCTTCGTGCAGGCCATGGGTCTGCGCAAACGCACTCGGGCTGCCTTCCATCAGCAGCACCGGCGGCGGCAGCTTGGCATCGGCCAGCCAATCGAAGAATGTGTTGGCCTGTGCAGCGTCCTGCGCCGAGCCCACCATGACCGCCATCCACTCATCGTGGCGATGACGGCCAGGATTGATGTCGGCGCCGTCGGTGACCCAGCGGGGATTGAAGTCCATGAACTCAAGCAACGACACGGTGCGCTCGGCGCGCACGGC
Source organism: Xanthomonas fragariae (assembly GCF_900183975.1). Taxonomy (NCBI): domain Bacteria; kingdom Pseudomonadati; phylum Pseudomonadota; class Gammaproteobacteria; order Lysobacterales; family Lysobacteraceae; genus Xanthomonas; species Xanthomonas fragariae. Next base: position 2,345,416 of record NZ_LT853882.1, on the reverse strand, counting down.
ATCGCTATCGATCAACAGAATCCGGGACTCACTCATTCCTCGCTCCTTCCGTCAGGCCCTCCAGGATTGGCATGACTTCCTGGATGTAGGACAGCTTGCTGACAAAATTGTCGGCACCCGCGCGAAGAGCGTGTTCTCGATGCTCGGCATCGTCGAAGTGGCTCGCGATGACAATATACGGCGGATCGTCCTGCGTCTTGATCAGACGCGTCGCCTGCAAGCCGCCCATCTCGGGCATGGCCAGGTCCATCAGCACGACATTGGGGCGCAGCGACTCCGAACGCTCGATCGCTTCGAGTCCATTGGCGGCACTGCCCACCATATTGAGCCATTCGACTTTACGAAAATGGCGCATCGCAGCGTTGATGAAGCCCTCGTGGTCGTCGACCAGCAACACGGTGAGTTTGCTCATAGTAATCCTTATCCCGCTCGTGCAAGCAGCGGTTTATTGATGCGGCGGCGCTCGCGGGCCGGGGCGATGTCCAGTTGCTCGCGGTACTTGGCCACGGTCCGGCGCGCAATATTAACGCCTTGACGCGACAGTAGCCCGGCAATGGCTTCGTCGGCCAGTGGCCGACCTGCCGGCTCGCTCTCGATCAGCCGGCGCACCATCGCCTTGACCGCCTGGCCGGAGACGCTGGCGCCTTCCAGGCGCACCGCGAAGAAATGCTTGAGTTCGAATGTGCCGCGCGGGGTTTGTATGTATTTTCCGGTGGTAATGCGCGAAATCGTCGATTCGTGCATGCCGATCTCGTCGGCGATTTCTTTCAAGGTCAGCGGTGCCATCGCTTCTTCGCCGCGCGCCAGGAAGGCGGCCTGACGTTCGACGATGGCGCGCGTTGCGCGCAGCAAGGTTTCGTAGCGCATCGACAACCCACGGGTCAGCCAGCGCGCTTCCTGCAGCATGTCGCGCAGCGGCTGCGCAGCGTCGCCAGCCTCGGCCAGTGCGCGCTCGTGCACCGGGTTGATGCTGACGCGATGGGTGGTGGCCGGATTCAATGCCACCCGCCAGCTGCCATCGGCATGCCAGGCAAGCACATCCGGAATCACGCTGGCGTTGCTTTCCTGCAGCAGGTCGTCGCCCGGACGTGGCTGCAGCGACAGGATCAGCCGCACCGCCTCGCGGGCGTCTCCGACCTCGGTGTCGTGCGCACGTGCCAGCACCGCGTAGTCGTGGCTGGCCAGCAATTCCAGATCGCCGGCGAGGATGCGCTCGGCCAAATGGCGGGCCGGCACGCGACCGGGCAGGGCACTTAGCTGGGCCTGCAGACACTCGCGCAGATCGCAGGCGGCCAGGCCGGCAGGGTCACCGTGTAGCAGGCGCTGACGGATCGCTTCCACTCCCTCCACGGTCATGCCCAGGCGCGCGGCGCCTAGCTGCTGCAGCGTCGACAGCGCCTCGCGCAGATAGCCGGCATCGTCGGTCTGCTCCAGCCAAAACGCAGCGGCCCCCAATGTGGCCTCGTCCAGGTCCAGCGCCAGCTCGCGCAGGATGCGCACGTGCGGGTCGGTGGATTCGCCAGCCGCCACGCGTTGCATGCGGTCGTCGTCGCCATCGTTCCAGCTGCTGCTCTGCACGTCCCACATCGTGCTTTCCGGCAACTCGTCGAACGCTGCGATATCGGCAGCGCCATCATCGCTGGCAGCGTCGTCGTCGCTGCTGTCAACCAGCTCTTCCAGTTCCAGCAGCGGGTTGGTTTCCAAAGCGCGGCGAATCTCCAGCTCCAGCTGCATGCCGTCCAATTGCAACAGACGGATCGACTGCAGCAACTGCGGGGTGAGGTGCAGTTGCTGGCCAAGCTGGGCGGCAATAATCGTCTTCATGGAGGCGCTTCCGGAGGGCGCCGCATGTAGCGGCCATGGAACGCATCTTGCAACATAATGCCGCAGGTTTTTAATCAGGGAGTCGTGTGAGGTGACTCATGATTTTCCTGACAACATGTCAGAAACCCCCTGACACTACATGCGGACTCAAGCGTGCCCGCCGCAATTTCGTCACCAGTTTTGATCGTCGGTAGTGTGAAAGCAATCCACCGACGTCGGCGCCTCAGACCAGCTCGTTGTGGTGTTTGGCTGCTAGCAGCACCAGATCGTTGGCGCGACGGCAGCCGAGCGATTCCATCATGCGCGCGCGATGGGTTTCGACGGTCTTGACGCTAATGCCAAGGTCAGCGGCGATTTCCTTGTTGCTCTGGCCGCGTCCGATTTCGCGCAGGATTTCGCGTTGACGTGGCGACAGTGCGGCAATACCGACCGGTTTCTCGCGGCCCAGCATCGGCGCGATCATCTTGGAAGAAATCTGCGGGCTCAGGAACACCTGGCCGGCGGCGGCGGCACGCAATGCCAATTCCAGTTCCAGCGGTGCGGCGTCTTTGACCACGAAGCCGACCGCGCCGCGATCCAGTGCGTCGCGCACATGCACCGCGTCGTCGTGCATCGACATTATCACCACATGCGTGCGCGGCGCGGCGCGCAGCACGTCGGTCATGGCATCCAGGCCGCTGCGGCCGGGCAAGGACAGATCCATCAGCACCAAATCGGGGCGGTGCAGGGATGTCATATCCAAGGCTTGCTGCGCGTTGCTTGCCTCGCCCACGACATCAATGCCAGCGAAGGTTTGCAGCAGCCTGGACAGGCCGGCGCGGACAAGGGTGTGATCGTCGACGATGATGACTCGCACGGCGCAGAAGAAACCTTTTTCAGTAAAGAGCACATTAGCCGACCCGGCGCCTCGCGCCAACCATCGGCGTCAGCGCTGGCGGCGGGCGTCGGCAATTTGACGACGATGCAGACGGAACAAGTGCCGTTCCAGCGCGTCCTGCAAGCCTGTGGAAAGCGGGGCAAACCTCAGCCACAGCCAGTCATCGTGGCCATCGCTGGCGCTTGTCAGCACTTCGGCAGGAAGTTTTACCAATTCAGGCAGCCAGTCGGATGGCTGCAAACAGACGCTGCCCTTCGTGCCCGGCGCGTGACCGGTTGCGCCACTCAGGCAGATGCCGCGCACCGACCAGCGCACGGTACCGTGGATCAGGCCGTTTTCGCCCTGATGTACCAGGCGGCCGATCAACGCGAGCATCAGATCAAGCTTGGCGTCCATGCGCTGCACCAGCAGCGGCAGTTCGCCGCGGTCTTCGCTGGTTTCATCGCTGCGCAGGTCTTCGACTTGGCCCAGACTGCGCAGCAAGGTTTCTGCAGCACTATGCGAGCCGGCATCGCTACCTGCGCGGAAGCCGGCCGGTAGACGCAATTGGCAACTCAGCGTGTCGGCAAACAGCTCGGCATCGGCGGATGGCGCGAGTGAGCCGAGCGCGGTCATTAAATCCGTCCGACCCGTGCATAAGCGCGGCTGGCCGACGAGGAAGTGCGTTGCGCGCGGATCATTTCAGCCAACTTGCGTTGACGCTCGCGCATCAGGCGCATCAGATCGTGGTGCATCGTCAGCAAGGTCTGCAACGCGTCGCGGTCCTGGTTCAGATCTACATGTTGCGCATATTCGCGCAAGTGCAGGTCGTGGTTATCCAGCATCTGCGGCATCGCTTCGAATTCCTCGTGCGCCATGGCGATGCGGAGGTCGGCGATTTCTGCTTGAAGACTTTGCACGCTATGCATGAGTTAACTCACGAGACGGCAGCAATGCCGCGTTGATCCAGGGGAATGGAATTCCAAGCCGAGTCTATTTCGCTCAGCAGATCCAGCGCTTCGACCAATTCGGACTCGTCGTTGTGCAGGTTGGCTGCGGTCAGCCGCTGCATCACGTAGTCGTACAGGGCCGAAAGGTTACCGGCGATCTCGCCACCGACTTCGTGATCGAGCGAACCATTCAAATGACCGACGATCGCACAGGCTTCGCCGATAGCCTTGCCCTTGCGCGCCTGATCGCCCTGCGCCAGGCAGGCCTGGGCCAGACGAATGCGTTGGCAGGCGCCGGCGAACAGCAGCGACACCAGCTTGTGCGGGCCGGCTTCGGTCACGCTGGTGGATACGCCGACCTTGCGGTATTGCTCGGCAGACTGACGATTGGAACCGTACATGGATGACTCCTCAATAGGCTGACCTTCGCTGGTCCCGGAGCGCTGTGCTCCTGCGACGACGCTCCTGCCAGAAGGCAAGGCCGAATTACGATAGGCCCTTCATGTATCGGCAAGACCCTTGCAGGACTTGAGGACCCGCAGCACGGAAATTAGCTTGTCAGCAGGCTGCTAAGCGAGCCGGTGCTGCTCTGCAGCTTGCTGACCAAGACTTCCATCGCGGTGAACTGCGCGGTCAAGCGGTCGCTGAACTTCGTCATGCGTGCATCGAGGTCGTCCAGATCGGTCTCGTAGCCCTTGATCTGCTTGTTAAGGCTGTCCGAGCGCAAGCTTAGGGTGCCGGTGGTGGCGTTGACGTTGCTTTCCAGCAACTTGGTCATCCCGGAGCTGAACTTGCTGTCCTTGCCCAACGCGTCGGTGGCGGCACCGCCGTCGGCGGCAATGGCGGTATCGAACTTGGCGTTGTCAAAGCTCATTACGCCATCCTTGTCGATACTCAGGCCCAGCGCCTTGAGTTCATTGACGTTGCCGCTGACCTGGCCACGCAACTGCTGCTGCAGGCCGCGCACCAGCGAGTCGCCGGTTAATGCCGAGGCCGTCTTGGTGGTGGCGTCATAACTGCTGCTGTTCTTTAACAGCGTATTGGCAGTGTTGTAGGCGGCGGCGAACGCGGTGAGATTGCCCTTGAGGCCACTGGTGTCGGCAGCGACACCCAGATTGAACTTGGTGCCTTCGGCAGCCTTGGTGAGGTTGAGCACCACGCCGGGCACGATGTCGGTGATCGTGTTGGAACTGGAAGTGCGCTCGAAGCCATCCACGCGCACCCGCGCGTCGACGGCGGCCACGGATTGTGTCAAGCCGCCGGTCACGCCGACGCCGAAGGTGAGGCTGCTCAAGCTCGGGTCGCTGGCACTGACGGTTAGTGCGCCCTTCACGCCGGTGTCTACTGCATTGAACACCAGATGTTGACCATCGTTGGCGGTCACCACACTTGCGGTGACGCCCTTGCCACCCGCTGCCTTGTTGATGGCGGCGGCGATGTCGGTGAGCTTATCGGTGCCGCTGATATCCACGGTGACGCTGCTGTCGCCGTAGCCGATCGTCAGCGTCCCGCTGCCGACCGTGGCATCGGCGGTAAACGCACCAGAGGCCAGTTTCTGAGCGGCGGACAGCGAAACCACTTCCACCGAATAGTTGCCGGGAGCAGCGGTGCTGGTAGTGGTGGCGGTAAAGCCGGCGTCGGTCGGCACCGTGGCCTTGTAGGCGTTGGTGTCGGCGCTGCTGACGACCTTGTCCAGCGCAGATTTAAGCGTGGTCATGCTGCTCTTGATCTGGCTGATCGCCGACAGCTGGGTCGTTGCCGCAGTGCCGGCCTTATTGATGCGGGCCTGCTCGGGATCCTTGCGCTGGGCCACAAGCGTAGAGACCACGGTAGGGACATCCAGTCCGGAGCCGGAAGTGCTGATCAACGATGCCATGGTGGATTCCTCGTCTAGGCGTCCGGCGAAAGCGGATGCATTGGATTACGAGTTGAGTATCGGCCGCATCCAGGGGGACTTTAGCGGCAGCGCCCGTTCTCAGTCACGACGCTTGGTCTGTGCAATTTCCATGCTTAGGATGCGTCAGGAAACTGCGTCAAAAAAAACCGCGGCAGCAGTCGCATCAGATCTTCAGTCAAAAAAAAGCCCCTCTGAGGAGGGGCTTTGGACTTACTGCAAAGCGCTGACGATTACTGCAGCAGGCTCAGCACGTTCTGCGGAACCGACTTGGCCTGGGCCAGCATCGCGGTGCCGGCCTGCTGCAGGATCTGCGTGCGGGTCAACTCGGCGGTGGTTTTGGCGTAGTCGGTATCGGCGATCCGGCTGCGCGAGGCCGACAGGTTCTCCGAGGTGGCGGCCAAGTTGGCGATGGTGGAGGTGAAGCGGTTCTGCACCGCACCCATGTCGGCGCGCGAGGTGTTGACCGTGGTCAGCGCCTTGTCGACGATTTCCAGGGCTTTCTGTGCACCCGAGAACGTGGAGATATCCAGGTTGCTCAGGGTCGAGGCGGCGGAGCCGGAAGCGGCCGAGGCGGTGGTAATGCCGGTGCCCACGGTAATGCCGGTGGCGCTGGAGGTGCCGGCCGACAGCGAGGTGAAGTCCTGGCCGGCTTTCAGCGATTCGATCTGCACCGTACCGTCGGACTTGATCGAGGCATACATGCCGGTCTGGTCCAGCTTGTCGTTGATCGCCGAAGCAACCTTCTTGTTCACGTCAGCCGCGGTGTCGCCGGCCCCGACCTTGACGTCAGCGATGGTGATGCTTTTGGCTGAACCGCTGGCGTCGTTGAACGACAGACTGATGCCGGAAACCGAACCAGAAGCAGTCGCGGTACCGCTTACGCCGCCACCGGAAACCGCGGCGGCGAAGTTGGCCTTGCCCAGCGAATCGACATTGGCATCGGCGATGCTGTTGATGCCGATGGTCTGGCCGGTGTCTGCGCCGACCTGGAACAACGCGCCGCTGAAGGAGCCGTCGAGCAGTTTGGTGCCGTTGAAGCTGGTCTGGTTGGCAACGCGATCGATTTCGGAGGTGAGCTGCTTAACTTCCGAGTTCAGCGCCTCGCGGTCGGTGGACGAGTTGGTCGCGTTGGCAGACTGCACCGACAGCTCGCGAATACGCTGCAGGTTGTTGCCGATTTCCTGCATCGCGCCTTCGGCGGTCTGTGACAGCGAGATACCGTCGTTAGCGTTGCGCGAAGCGACGTCCAAGCCGCGAATCTGCGTGGTGAAGCGCTCGGCAATTGCACCGCCGGCCGCATCGACCGAGAAGCTGGTGATGCGCTTGCCCGAGGACAATTGCTGAATGCTCAGCGCCAAACTCGTGCTATTGGTGTTGAGGTTACGCTGAGCGTTCAGCGACATTACGTTGGTGTTGATTACCTGTGCCATTTTGATCTCTCCTGAGCGATTTTTCCGGCAAGGGGGACTTGCCTGGAGCCTCCGCAGGGGGGCCATCAAGTTGGCCGTTGCCGCTGCTGAGATAAATAACGGCGTTGCGTCGGGAACCTTTAGCGAAATCCAGTATTTTTTTCTGTTTTTCTGCATCGGGACGAAATACGGAAACGTTGTGTATCAAGGGGTCCGGTTTAATTCGGCAGCACCCCATAGATCTTTAGCACCTGTATAATTTTCTAAAAACAAAATCTGTCTGTCTGCGCAGGTGCGCACGCGCAGGAGCGGACAAAACGCTGGTTTTCTGCTGCAAATCAGCGGATCAGGTCGAACAACGACAACGACTGCATCTGCTGAAAAATCGTTTGAGCGGCCTGCAACGAGGCTTTTTCGAGTTGGTACTGCCCAATTGCCGCGGCGTAGTCCAGATCGCGGATCGACGACAAGGTGGTCTTGAGCGTGACTTCGTTGGATTCGAGCAGCGCGTTGACGTTGTCAATGGCCGACAACTGCGCACCGCCCGAAGCGCGCGCATCGATCACCTTCGACGAAGCCTGCGCAATGTCTCGCATCGAAGTCTGCAGCGTGTTGATCATCGCCGCCTTCTGCGGCGGGGTCAGCGTGTCGGCGTTGAGCGCGCCGACCAGGTCGTCGATGGTGGAGAACACGTCCTTGGTCCCGGAAGCACCGATCTGGAAACTGTCGCCCACCGCAGGCGCGCCGCTGATGCGCATGCGCACGCCGGCCGCGTTGATGTCTTCGCCATCTTTGTAAGTGCCGGTGCTGACTACCGCATTGGCACTGTCGCGCACCTCGTAGGTGTTGGCGGCGGTGAACTGCACGCTGTAGCTGCTGCCATTCCAGCTGCCGGTACTGGAATCGCGGCTGAAATCCAGCAGCAGCCCGGTGCCGGTATTGGCGCCATTTGCGAGCGCATCCAAGCTGCCGTCGCCGGTACGGATGCGCATGAAGATTTCGCTGCCGGGCAGGGTGTCGCTGACAAAGGTGTCCGGCGCCACTTCAACCTGCTTCTGGGTCTGGTCGCCGTTGTAGGTGACGCCGCCATTGCTCTTGATGAACGGCGCGCTGCCGTCGGCGGCGCCGCCGAACAGGTAGCGCCCGGTGCCGTCTGTACTGTTGGCCAGGCTCACCATGCTGTCGCGCAGTGCGGTCAGTTCCGAGGCGATCGCCTTGCGGTCGCTGGGCGCCAGCGCCGAGCTGTTGGCCTGAATCGCCAACTCGTTGACGCGCGTCATGGCGTCGCCGGCCTGCGCCAGCACGGTTTCCTGCAGGCCGAGCCGGTTCTTTACGTTGTTGGCATTTTCGCCAAACTGGGTGATCGCAGCCAGGGCGCGATCCAGACCGAGGGCGGTGCCGGCGGCGACCGGGTCGTCCTTGGCGGTGACCAGGCGCTGCCCGCTGGCGAGGTGGGCTTCGAGTTGGTTCAGCCGCGACTGCTTGGCCGTCATCGACGACACCGACTGGCTGTACATCATGCTGGTGGAGATACGGTCGGTCATCAGCGTACGGCGCCCAGGATGGCTTGGAAGATGGTGTCGGCGGTGGAAATCATCTGCGCGGCGGCTTGATAGGCCTGCTGCAGTTTCAGCATGTTGGCGGCTTCCTCATCGAGGTTGACGCCGGAAATCGAATCGCGGCTGGCCTGTGCCTGGTCGTTGATGACCTTCTGCGCATCGGCCGAATAATTGGCCGCACGCGCAGCCGAGCCGACCGAGGTGGTCAGGCCCGACAACGCGCCGTTAAGCGTGACGGTGCCGCCGTTGAGCGCCTTGGCGTCTTCGACCTTGGCCAGTAACTTGACATTGCCGTTGTCGCTGGAGCCGGCACCCATCGGGCCGACGCCAAAGGTGTCGCCGGCCTTGGGCGCGCCATCCAGCGCAAAGCTCCAGCCGTTGGCGCTGATAGTCTGGCCGGCGGTGTAAGTAAACGGGCCGGTTCCATCGATGGTGTATTGGTTGGCGTCGATGAACTCCACCGACGCCGGCGTCAGCAGCGCGGGATTCTGCGCATTGGTCACTTTGACGTCGCTGATCTTCCCGGTGCCCAGGTTGGCGACCGTGGCGGTGGCCTTGACCGGGGTGGCGGCGGCGATGCGCGAGGGGTCGGTGATCGCCACCGACAAGGTACCAGCCAGCCCGGCGGTGGGCTGCAACAGGAACTTGTCGCCGCTGGCCGGGGTGCCGCCAACCACCATGCTGACGCCATTGAGCACCAGCGGATTGGCCGCAGTGCCGGTGCCGGTCATGGGCACGGCGGAGCCGGTGCTGGCGTTGGTGGCTTTCCAGGCGGCGCCGTCGAAGCTGAGCGTGACGTTCTGGCCGTTCACTGCAGACATGTTGCTGAAACTTGCGCTCAGCGACGCGCTGCCGGTGTTGTTCGGGTTGGCGGCGGTGGTGGGCGAGTCGATATTGAAGAAATTGCCGCCCATCGCGCCATACAGGTCCATACCCTGGCTGTGACCTGCGTTGAAGGTGCTGGCCATGCCCACGGCAAGACGGCCGAGTTCGGCCTGGGTCGGTTCGAGCACGCTGGTGCGGAAATCCAGTAGGCCGCCGATCTGCCCGCCCAGCGAGTTGGCACTGAGGCTGACATTCTGGCCTTGGGTCTGCATCGCCACCTGCAGCTTGGTCGGCTGATACGGATCGGCAACGGTGGTCAGCTTGGATGAAGTGGTACCCACCACCAGCGCTTGGCCACCAGCGGTGAAAACATTCATGAAGCCGCCGTCCTGGATCACAGCGGTTCCACCGGTGTAGCCGACCAGTTTGGAGACCAGCGCATCGCGTTGATCGAGCAGGTCTGGCGCGGCGTTGTCGATATTGTTGCCGATGGTCCCGTTGATCTTGGCGATCTGTTGCGTCAGGCGATTGACCTCGTCCACCGAGCCGGTCAAGCCGCTGTTGACCTCATTGCTCAGGCTGTCCATTTGCCCGTTGAGCTGCTTGAAACGCGTAGCCAGGCTGTTGCCGCTGTCGAGCATGCTCTGCCGCTCGGCGGTGGAAGAGGCATTGGACGAGACCGCACTGGTGGAGTCGAAGAAGTTCGACCACAGCCCTGCCACGCTGGTGGCGGTATTGGAGTACAGGCTGTCCACGCGATCGGACAACGACGACAACTGTTGCAGCCGCGATAGTTCGCCGCCGCTGTCGAGCAGACGCGAGATGGCCAGCTGGTCGGCCACGCGGCTCACGTCAGTGATCTTGGCGCCATTGCCCACGTACCCGTAGCCCATGTCGGTCGGCGTGCGCGTTGCGAACTCCACACGCTGGCGGCTGTAGCCTTCGGTATTGATGTTGGCGACGTTATGACTAACGGTCGACAACGCCCGTTGGAAGGCGATCAGCGCACTGGTCCCGGTGGACATGATGGACATGGGCGTTTACCTCAACGACGGATGGTGCCAAGCCCGGCGGGCCCGGCGTTGCTGGCATAGCGGTTGGACAGGTCCGCCGCCGCGTTGCCAATTGCGGCGACCGCACGGTCGATGGTCGGACCGTTGGCGATCGCCGCGATCTTGGCTGCGTAGCCCGGATCGGTGGCGTACCCGGCCTGTTGCAAGCCGCGTGCAAAACCCTTGATATCGGTGCCGGCCTGCAGTGCGGGCTGGTAGCGACTGTTGTTCTTCAGCAGCCGCACGTAGTCGGCAAAGCTCGCTTCGGCCGAGCCGTAAGCGCGGAAATCTGCGGTTTCGGTGACTTTGACGCCATTGACGTATTCGTGGGTGCCGGTGGTGACCTTGTCGCCACTCCAGCCAGTGGCCTTGATGCCGAACAGGTTGTTGGAATCGCCGCCATTACCGATGCCACGCCGGCCCCAGCCGGTTTCCAGCGCGGCCTGTGCCACCAGCGCCCGCGGATCCACGCCCAGTTCGCGCGCAGCTTTCTGCGCATGCGTCCAGATCTTGGCGACGAAGCCCTCCGGGGTGCTTTCGCCCAGACTGGCGGCAGCACTGCTGGCGGCGCTCGCATTGACCGCGGCATTGGCATCGGCGACATCGCTGGCGGCCACATCGCTCCAGCGGTCGTTGGCCGCCGGCCAGCTCGGCGCGGCCGCATCGTCGCTGCCGGAGTCGCTGCCACCGGTACGCCCGGCGATCAAATCCAGCACCTGGCTCACGCCGATGCCGATGCCGCTCAGGCTGCCTGCACCGGTTCCACTGCCCGTGCCGGTGCTCGCACCGATGCCGGTCGCCGCGCCGTCGCGGGCGGGCAGCGGCAACGATGCATCGCGCCGGCCAGCCACCAGCGAATAGGCCTTGGCGGCATCGGCGGTGCTCAGCGAGGTGTTCAACGCCGGGCCGCCGGTATCGCCGCTCAGCTGCTTGGAGATCATCGCCGACAGGCCCAGACCCTTGCCTTCGGTCAATGCCTTGGCCATCTGCTGGTCGTACATCTCGCGGAACATCTGGTTTTCGCCAGGAAACATCGGGTCCCCGGAGCTTGCATCGCGCATGCTCTTGACCAGCATCTGAGCGAACTGTCCTTCGAGCTGACGTGACACCTTGTCGATCTTTGCGGGATCGGCCTTGGTGCTCGGATTGAGATCAATGGGCGAGGCTGCGATACGCATGTCAGATCACCTCTAGCTCCGCCGTGAGTGCACCGGCTTGCTTCAGCGCTTCCAGAATGGCCACCAGGTCGCCGGGAGCGGCGCCCACTTCGTTAACTGCACGTACGATCTGATCAAGCGTGGTGCCGCCTTGGAACTTGAACATGCGGCTGCCTTCGGAGGTGGCCGTGATCGTCGATTGCGGTGTCACCGCCGTGCGGCCGCCACTGAAGGCACCTGGCTGGCTGACGTTGGTGTTCTCGCTGATGGTCACGGTAAGCGAGCCATGCGCGATTGCTGCCGGCATCACCCGCACCAACTGGCCGATCACTACCGTGCCGGTGCGTGCGTTGACCACGATCTTGGCCGGCGCGTCGCCCGGAGAGAGCTCGACGTTTTCCAACCGGGACAGCAGGCCGATACGGGCGCCAGGGTCGGTCGGCGAGCGCACCGCCACGGTCACGCCATCGACCGCACGTGCGGTACCGGCGCCGAAGCTGCTGTCGATCGCCGCGACCATGCGCGAGACAGTGGTGAAATCGTTTTGATGCAGGTTGAGGGTGATCTCGCTGTTGCCGGCAAACACGTCCGGCAATGCGCGTTCAACTGTGGCGCCGTTGGGGATGCGACCGACACTGGGAATGTTGACTGACATCCGCGAGCCGTCCTTGCCTTGCGCGCCGAAGCCACCGACCACCAAGTTGCCCTGGGCCATCGCATAGACTTGGCCGTCGGCGCCTTTGAGCGGTGCCATCAGCAGCGAGCCGCCGCGCAGCGAGACTGCATTGGCGATCGAGGAGACCGTGATGTCGATTGGCTGGCCGGGCTTGGCGAACGGCGGCAGTTCGGCGTGGATCGCCACGGCCGCGACGTTTTTCAGCTGCGGGTTGACGTTCGCCGGAACATTGACGCCTAACTCTCCCAGCAGGCTTTTCAAACTCTGCACGGTGAAGGGTGCTTGGCTGGTGCGGTCGCCGCTGCCATCCAGGCCAACCACCAGGCCATAACCGACCAGCGCATTGCCGCGCACGCCGCCGACCTGGGCAAGATCCTTGATGCGCTCGGCCGAGGCCGGCGCGGCGATCGCGCACAGCGCCACGGCGGCAGCAAGGAGACGGAAGGGCAGGGAAGACAGATTCATGGTCGCAGGCTCAGTAGGGCGACAGACGGGAATTGAAGAAGCGGCTCAGCCACCCCATCGCGTTGGACTGTGCGATGGCGCCGCGGCCGCCGTAGGCGATGCGTGCATCAGCTACCTTGCTGGAGGGCAAGGTGTTGTCCGGGGCGATGTCGGCGGCGCGCACGATGCCTTGCACCTGCACCAGCTCGTCGCCCTGGGTCAGGCGCAGATTCTTCTGCCCCTGAATCACCAGATTGCCGTTGGGCAGGCGCTGCATCACGGTGACGGTCACGCTTCCCTGCATACGATTGCTTTGCGCCGTGTTGCCCTTGCCGGCAAAGCTGCGGTCGCCGCTGGTGGAGTTGCGCAGCACATCGGTGCCATTGAGGGTGAGCGGGACGCCAAGCAGCGTGGGCGTACTCATGTCTACGGTGTCGGTCTTGCTGACGCTGGTGTTTGCGGTGGACGAGGCGGTGGTGCTTTCAACCAGATTCACCGTCAGCAGATCCCCGACATCGCGCGCCCGGCGGTCGCCGTACAAATTCAGGCCCGGGCCGGCGGCATAGATCGCACCGGAAGTGGGCTGCGCTACCGGCGCAACCACCGGCACTATCGGCGCCAGTTCGGCGAATGGCCGCACATCGCCGGCCGCCACGCAGCCACCCAGCAGCAGGCTGCAGGCGGTGGCGAGGCACATAGAAGAAACGGAAGGCAGGCGTGACATGGCGTGGATTCCTGGGAGGGCAGCGACCGGCAAGCCGATCAGACGTTGTTGTTCAAATAACCGAGCATCGAGTCGGTGGTGGAAATGGCCTTGGCATTCATTTCGTAGGCGCGCTGCGTCTCGATCATGCTCACCAGTTCTTCCACCGTATTGACGTTGCTGCCTTCAAGCGCGCCCTGCACGGTACTGCCCAGACCATTGAGGCCAGGGGTGCCGTTCTGCGCGGGGCCAGAGGCGGTGGTTTCGACGAACAGGTTTTCGCCCTTGGATTGCAGGCCCGAGGGATTGATGAAGTCGGTCAGCGTCAACGCACCGATTTCCTGCGCGGCGGACTGGCCGGCCAGCGTTACGCTGATGGTGCCGTCGTTGCCGATAGTCAGCGACTGCGCACCTTCCGGCACCTGGATGCCCGGCTGCAGTGGGTAGCCGCTGTTGGTGACCAGCTCGCCCTGCGCATTGATCTGGAACGTGCCGTCGCGGGTGTAGGCGGAGGTGCCGTCGGGCATCTGCACTTCAAAGAAACCGCGGCCGTTGACCATCACGTCGAGCGCGCGGCCGGTCTGCTGCTGGCTACCCTGATCGAAGCCCTTGAAGGTGGACACCACGCGCACGCCGGTACCCAGCTGCAGGCCGGTCGGCAGCTGCGTCTGCGCCGATGTCGAACCGCCGGGCGCACGCACTTGTTGATACAACAGGTCTTCGAAAGCAGCACGATCGCGCTTGAAGCCGGTGGTGTTGGTATTGGCCAGGTTGTTGGAAATGACCGACATGCGCGTCTGCTGCGCATCCAGTCCGGTTTTGGCGACCCACAAAGCCTGATTCATGACCCGATTCCTCGTTAGACCCGGGAATATGTTCCGGGCACGGCTGGGTATATGCACGTGCTGTGCCAAAGCTGCGACGGAATTTTGTCGCCCGTGCCTGGGATCACGCGCAACGGTGTGTGTTGGCCAGGCAGACAGCGTGGCGAGCGCCATGCGGACAGCTTCGCGTGCACGTGGAAATTCGCGTGCATGTGGAAACATGCGATTCTGGTCGGTGCAGGCGTTGGCCACGACCGATAGATAAGCACCGCCGTTGTCCCTGCAGACTCGACCGCCAGCTTCGCGCACGCAAAAGGGCATGCTTGCTTCAGTCGCGGCCGTGTCTAACGTGTTTCGAGGCGCGAGGCGGCATCGCGCCTACGCAATAGGCCGGGAGATCAAAAAACCCAATTGCAAATACGCGGCAGGCGCACGGCATCGTCCGCAGCGCTATCCGCTATGCCGGAACCGCTAACCGCGCAGGAGCCGGCTGGCTGTTGTTAGCCACTGACACGCAACAGCGAATTGGCCGACTGCGCGTTTTCGTCGCCGTTCTTGATGATCTTGACCTGCATTTCGAACTGCCGCTGCAGCTGGATCATCTCCACCAGCGCACCAGCGGCGTCCACGTTGCTGCCTTCCAGCATGCCGCTGTTGATGGTCTTGCCGGTGGCGACCTGAAACGCCTGCGCCGGGTCGGTGCTGCTATTGCGCATCAATCCGTCCGGACGCCGCGTCAAACGGTCGGCGGGGGCATCCACCACCTTCATCTTGCCGACGATGGCCATGGTCTGCGGGCCTTCACCCTGCGGAATGATCGAGATACTACCGTCGCTGCCGATCTCCATCGCCTGGTGCGGCGGGATCGTCATCGGGTTGCCGCCTTCATCCAGCACCGCGTGGCCATTGGCGGTGACCAGCTGGCCATTGGCAGTCAGCGCCAGCTCGCCATTGCGGGTGTAGGCCTCGCTGCCATCGGGCGCCTGTACAGACAACCAACGGTCCTGCTGCAGCGACACGTCCAGCGGGTTGCCGGTCACCTTCTGATGGCCCTGGCTGCGATCGAAACCCTGGTCCACATGCAGCGCATCGATCCGCGATGGATACCCCTTGCCCTGGATCTTGAACGCTTCGGTGTTGGCCAGCGCAGCCTTGAACCCCACCGTATCGACGTTGGCGAGATTGTGCGACACGGTGCCCTGCGCCTGCAGGGAGGCGCGGGCGCCGGTCATCGCGACGTAGAGAGCTTTGTCCATTAGGCACCAGGATTTGGAAGTCGGGATTGGGGAGTTGTAAAAACGGGGTTGCTGTTAGCGGAGAGATCAGCAGGGCCGGTCTCCATTTGACGGAGTACTGGCTCTTGCCAATCCCTGATCCCGAATCACCCATCCCGGTTCTTAACGAATATTGATGATCGTCTGGGTGACCTGGTCCTGGGTCGAGATCATCTGCGAGTTGGCCTGGAAGTTGCGCTGGGCCACGATCATGTTCACCAGCTGTTCGGTCAGATCCACCGTGGACGCTTCCAGCGAGCCGGATTCGATCTGGCCCAGGTCCGAGGTGTCCGGTGCGCCGGTGCGGGCGGCGCCGGAGGTGTAGCTTTCGGCCCACATATTGTTGCCCTGCGACTGTAGACCCTGCGGGTTGACGAAGCTGCTCAGTGCGACCTGGCCCAGCGGCTTGTCGGCGCCGTTGGAGTAGCGCGCGAACACCACTCCACCGGTGTCGATGCTGATCTCGTTGAGCTTGCCGCTGGCGTAACCGTCCTGGCGGGTGTCACGCAGCGCAAAGGCTTCGCCGTACTGGGTCGAGCCGCTGACGTTAAGCTGCATGCTCAGCACACCGGCACCTGTGCTCGGGGTGAATGGGTCCATCGCGATGATGCCGTTGGCAGGGGTCGTCAGCGCGCCGGTGTCGGAGAATTGCATCACGGTCGGGGCACCAACCGCGGTGCCGTCCACATAGTTATGCACCTGCCACTCGTTCGGGTTGGCGGTCTTGACGAAGTAGGAAGTCTGCACGTGGCTAACCCCCAGCGAATCGTAGACGTTGATGCCGCCGGTGGAATGGCTGTAGCTCTTGTCGTCGGCCGGGTCGAACGGGCTCACTGTCGGAGCGGTGGCATTACCGGGCAAGGTAAAGGCCAGGTTGACCGTGGAGGTCGACTTGGGCGGGCTGTCGGTGGTCAGCAACTGCAGGTCCGACAGGCGGCCGACGTCGAAACCGTTACCGCTCGTGTTAGGCGCGAACACCTGCAGGCGAGCGCCCTCCGGGTTGATCACATAGCCGTTGGCGTCGGTCTGGAAGTTGCCGGCGCGGGTGTACATTTTGGCGCCGTTGGACGCTACGGTGAAGAAGCCTTCACCGGAAACCGCCAGATCCAAGCTGCGCCCGGTCGGGTCGATATTGCCTTGCGAGAACTGCTGCGCCACGTTGCTGACGCGCACGCCCGAACCCACCGCATTGCGCGACAGTCCGTAGCTGGTGCTCTGGAACATGTCGGCAAACTCGGCGCGCGATTCCTTGAAGCCGGTCGTGTTGACGTTGGCGATGTTGTTGGAAGTTACGTTCAGATCGGCATTGGCTGCGTTGATGCCGGACAACGAGGTATTGAAAGCCATGGATAAATTCCTTTAAGTATCGGTTGCCGGCTCAGCTGACGCGGAGCACGTTGGCGAGAGGGGAAGTGCCTAGCCCGATCAGGTTGAGATACAAGCCGTCGGAGCCGATCGTGACGCTGTCCACCGGTGCGTCGACATAGGTGGGTAGTTTGCTCTTGTCACCGGCGGTGTCGGTCTGGGTAGCGGTGACGCCGTATTTGCCGGCCACCATGCGGTTGCCATTGGCATCGGTGCCATCCCAGGCAAACGCCACCTCACCGGCGGCGCTGGCCGGCACGCTGAGCTGTTTGACGAATGTGCCATTTGCATCGGTGATTTCGAAGTTGACGGTGCCGGCCGAGGTCGCGGCGACCACACCATTGGCCGAGCCAGTGGCATCGATGGCCACCTGCGCCGACGGCACCAACACGTTGTGCCCGACCAGCGAAGCGCCCTTCAGCACCTGATCGCTGTTCTGCGATGCGGAGAAACTGCTGAACTTGGTATTGAGGTCGCCAATGCCCTGGACGGTGGAGAACTGCGCCAACTGCCCTAGAAATGCGCTGTTTTCCATCGGTTTGAGCGGGTCCTGGTGCTGCAGCTGTTCGGTCATCAACTTGAGGAAGTCGGCCTGGCCGAGCGCCTCTTCTTTCTTGGCAACGGTGCTGCTGGTGGTCAGCCCAAGGCTGGTGTAAAGGTCACTGCCGATTGTGCTCATCTGGAATAGTCCGTAAGGTTTAAGGGTCAGCTAAAACGGGTCAGCGACCCATGGTCAGAGTCGCGAGCGCCAGTTCTTTGGCGGTATTAAGCATTTCCACGCCTGCCTGGTAATTGCGCGAGGCGGAAATCATGTTGACCATCTGCGAGACCGGGTCCACGTCGGGCGAGAACACGTAGCCATCGGCATCGGCCAGCGGATGGCCGGGCTCGTAGCGACGGATCGGTGGCGCATTGGTGGTGGTGATCTCCTTGACGTTCACCGAGGTCAGGCTGGGGTCCTGACGGTTCTGCTGGGCCTGGAAGATCGGCTCGATCGGCTTGTACGTCGCCTCGGCCGAGCCCGCGACAGAATCCGCATTGGCCAGATTGGAAGCGATCGTGCTCAGGCGCACCGACTGCGCATGCAGCGCCGAGCCAGCCACATCGAAGATGGGAAGATTGCTCATGACTTATTGGCCCGTGATCGCGGTGAGCATCGAGCGCACCTTGGATTCGAGGAAGCTCAGCGACGCGCGGTATTCCAGCGCGGCGCGGCCGTAGGCAGCGCGTTCGGCGTCCGGATCGACGGTATTGCCGTCCAGACTTGGCTGGTCGGCTTCGCGGGTGATCTGGAAAGGATTGAGCCCGGCACCGCTGCCGATTTCATAATGCTTAGCGTCGGTGGTCTGCAGCAGCGTGCCGTCACGCACGCCTTCGGCCGACTTGAGCGCCGCTTCGAAATTCAGGTCCTTGGCCTTGTAACCAGGGGTGTCCACATTGCTCAGATTGCTGGCGATAAACTTCATGCGCTGCTCGCGCAGCGGCAATGCATCGCCGTGGATGCCAAGGAAGGACGAGATGGGATTGGACACGGTGCTCTCCCGCGAAGTGTTGCAAGGAAGAAAGCAATGTTTGTGCCAGATCCGGGCTGTTGTGGTCCCACCGAGCGCGTAGGACGCTTTAAGCCGACGATAAGTGGTAGCTGGGCCGTCAGAGAATCGCGATAAGCGGCTGCCGCTAACGTAAGGGTACGCAGCTTGCCGGCTAATCCGGCATTATCTGGCTAGGGTAGGATATGTGTGCTCACAACAGCCCCGATTCTTTTACTACACGCGTGTTCTGAAGTTACGGGCGCTGCATGTTGCCAGCTATTGACCGCCGGGTCAGAATGGCCGAGAAGTCAGATCAGGCCGCTTCGGCGACCACTTTCAGGCGGGCGAGTACGTAATCGGCCAATTCGTGGGCACTGTATTTGGCCACGAACGCATTGGCGCCGACCTGCTCGACCATGGCATTGTTGAACACGCCCGATAACGAGGTGTGCAACAGCACGTACAAGCCTTGCAACCCAGGCGTGCGCCGGATTTCCGTCGTCAACGTGTAACCGTCCATCGCCGGCATTTCGATATCGGAGATCACCATGGCGTAGCGATCGGCCGGGTTCTCGCCCGATGCAGCCACCTGCAAGAGGTGGTCCAGTGCCTGGCGTCCATCCGACAGCAGGGTCGCCGCAACGCCGAGCTGGTCGAGCACGCTACGAATTTGCTGGCGCGCCACCCGCGAATCGTCCACCACCAGCACCTGAAACTGCCGGTCGTAAGCGACTAGCTGCAGCGACGGATCCAGTTGTACGTCCTTGCTGACCTTGGCGATGTCGGCGAGCACACTTTCCACGTCGATCACCTGTATCAACTCGCCCTGGAACCGCGTTACCGCCGTCAAATAAGTGGCTTCTGCGCCCAGTTCCGGCGGCGGATGGATGTCTTCCACCGCAATATTGACGATGCGCTCCACCCCGCTGACCAAAAAGCCCTGGACCGAGCGGTTGAACTCAGCCACGACCAGGTAGCCGGGGCCGGTTTTAGAGAGCGAATCGCGCTCCGGGTGGCCGATCGCCAGGCCAAGGTCCAGCACTGGCACAGAACGCCCGCGCACGTCGGCCACGCCGGCGAACTCGGTTGGCAGGCCAGGCACCTGGAACAGTTCCGGGCGGCGCAGCACTTCCTGTACCTTGAAGACGTTAACGCCAAAAAGTTGGCGCCCGCCCAGCCGAAATAGCAGCAGGGCCAGTCGATTGTGGCCAGCCAGACGCGTACGCTGGTCGATGCGGTTGAGCAGATCGTGAGTCATGTGGCAGATATCGACAGCGCCATTAGAAAACTTGAGGGCTTTTGCGGCTTGCGTGGGCGCTGTCGGGATTGTGGAGTCGGGATCTGGGATTCGCTGGAGATCCCGGCTGCTTTTTGCACCTGGAGAAACATATATAAGAGGGGTGTCATTGGGTCGCTGCCGCGGATGCACGAATCGTCCGCAAAGCCGCTTTGCCAATTCCCAGATCTTGAAATTCGCAATTCAGGCAAAAACAGGCACACCTCTTGCAACGTTTTCCCGGTCTTCCTTCGGATCTGGTCCCATGCGCCTGCTCCTGCTTGTCATTTTGTTGGTGGTCGCTCCGGCCTGGGCCGAGGGGTACCAATCTGTCGATTCCATCCGTGCTGCGGCGCTGGCCACCGTTAGCCCGGACGCCGAGGCCGAAGCCACGCTCGATCCGGGTCTGCGCATGCCGGCCTGTCCCATCGCACTGCAGGCGCAGCCCACCGCCACCAATACGGTGGAAGTGGCTTGCCCGCAGCCGGCCGGCTGGCGCTTGTTCGTACCGCTGAAGGTGCGTCGCAACCAGAACGTTCTGGTATTGCGCCGCGGTATCAGCGCTGGAGAAATCATTTCACTGGCCGATATCAGCATCGAGAAGCGCGATGCCGCGCGGATCGTCGGCGCGGTGTTGGCGGATCCGGTAGCCGCCGTTGGCAAGACCGCCAGGCGCGTCCTGCCCGCCGGGTCGCTGCTGTCGTCCAACGATCTGGTGACCGCGCGGCTGGTTCGGCGCGGCGACACGGTACCACTGGTGTCGCGTAACGGCGGTTTGGAGGTGCGCATGAGCGGTCGCGCGCTGTCCGATGCCGGCGAGAACGAGCGCGTTTCGGTAGAGAATTCATCCTCTCGCCGGGTAGTGCAGGGGATCGTCGAAGCGAGCGGTACGGTTGTGGTGTCCAGATAGAAAATCGTCGTAAAGTTTTTTTTTGGCCTGCCGTTATTCCTTACGACCTGTAGAGGAGTTCCCGACATGAGCCAGAAAATTGAAGCCAATCTACCGACGGCCGCAACCATTCGCACCGCGGCCCCGAGCAGCAGGATCGCTTCGGCCGGCGAAGACCGGGCGTCCCCGATCGCCGCATTGCCGCCGGCTGACAGCATCAAGCTGACCGGTGAGGCGACTAACTTGCAGAACCTGCAGCGCGAGCTTTCGCAGTCTTCGGCGATCGACACCGGTCGCGTCCAGGCAGTGAAGAGTGCGTTGCAGAACGGCAGCTATTCCATCAACCCGGATGCCATCGCCAGCCGCATGATGGATCTGAATCAACAACTGGCGGGTTGAACCCCGACAAAGGATGAACGTGAACGAGTTCCTGCAACGTCTCAGCGATGCGCTGGCCGGCGAACGCCAGGCATTGCTTGAGAACGACATCGATGGCTTGATGCAACACACGCAGGACAAGCTGTCGGTGCTGCGTGCGCTCGAAGCGGCAATGCCCGAAGGTGAAGAAGGGCGTCTGCGCGAACTGGCCGAAGCCAATCGCGCCAACGGCGCGCTGCTGGCGCGCCGGCGTCGCGAAGTGAATTGGGCACTGCGTCACCTGGGCCGCACCGAAAGTGCGCCGTCCTACGATGCCAGAGGCCAATCGAGCGTGGTGCGTGGCGGACGTTCGTTGGCAGTAGCCTGAACGAGCCGCTTGGCGCTCAAAGCCTGCGCAGCCGACATGGCGCGCAGGCATGAGCCAGCACAGTTGCTGGATACGCCAATTGCTGTCGCCGGTAATACGAAACGGCAATACGGCGCGTCAACGGTTCGGCGTATATTAAGGCGTCCTTTACGCCGCCTCGTCCCGTGACCGCCAAGTTTTTTCTCAATCAAACCCTATTGCCGTCCTCGGACATGTTGCGCGCCTTCGGCGACCAGATGCTTGAAGGCGTTCTGCTGTTCCGCGCAGACGGAAAGCTGATCCTGGCCAATGCAGTCGCTCGCCAGAGTCTGTGCAAGGAAGACCCCGCGGACGATTGCAATCTCGGTGAGCGGATTTCGCAAGTCTTGCCGTCGGACGCACTCAATCAAGCGCGCATCAAAGGTAGCTGGACCGGCAGCCTGCCGGTCGCCGATCGCGTGGTCATCGCGCATCTGTACTACAACGAAGAGCGGAGTGTTGGGCATTTTCTCGCGCTGTTCCACAACATCGAAGGCCAGCAGGATTACGAGCGCGAGCTGCAACAACGCCACGCCGAATTGCGCCAGGCTTATCTGCGTTTGAATGGTGCGCAAGACAAACTGCTCCAGTCGGAAAAAATGGCTTCCATCGGCCAGTTGGCTGCCGGCGTGGCGCATGAAATCAATAATCCGATCGGCTACGTGCACTCCAATCTCGGCAGCTTGCAGGAATATCTGCGTAGTTTGTTCACGCTGATCGAAGCCTACGAGCGCGCGCTGCAGGCGCCCGATCCGAAGGCGTTGATTCCAGAGATCGACGAGATCCGTAACCGCGCCGACATTGATTTCATCAGCCGCGATCTGCCGCAGCTCATGGCCGAATCGCGCGAAGGCATCGAGCGGGTGACCCGCATCGTTCGCGACCTCAAGGATTTCTCGTATTCGGACCGTTCCGAGTCGTGGAAGATGGCGGACCTGCACGCCGGTCTCGAATCCACGATCAACATCATCTGGAACGAGCTCAAGTACAAGGTGACGCTGGAGCGCAATTATGCCGAGCTGCCGTTGGTGGAATGCCTTCCCTCCGAGCTCAACCAGGTCTACATGAACATGCTGCTCAACGCCGGCCAGGCGATGGTCGAGCGCGGCACGATTACCGTGACTACTGGTCGCGATGACGCCGAAAACGTTTGGATCCAGTTCCAGGACACCGGCGCCGGCATCGCCCCAGACCTTCTGCAACGCATCTTCGACCCGTTCTTCACCACCAAGCCGGTCGGCAGCGGCACCGGCTTAGGACTGTCGATTTCCTACGGCATCATCAACAAACACCACGGCCGAATCGACGTCGAAAGTACACCGGGGCAGGGCGCCAGCTTCAGGATTGTGTTGCCGGTGCGGCAGCCGCGCTGAAGCGCCGGGATGGGTTATTCGAGATCAGGGATTCGGAAGAGCGGGCTTGGCTGGTGATTATCTTTGATACGCTATCTGACACGACGGTGCGGCGCTCTGCTTTTAACCAATCCCCAATCCCGAATCTCTACTCCCTGCCGTTCCGCAGCTCATCATGCGTGCGGAAGGCCTGGCGAATGTGTTCGCGCAGTTCGTCGTCGTTCCAGGGTTTTGTAAGGAATCGGTAGATCGCGCCGCGGTTGATCGCTTCGGTCACGGTGGCAAGGTCGGTGTAGCCGGAGAGCACCAGACGTACGGTGTCGGGGTAGAGCATCTTGACCCGGCCGAGGAACTCGGTGCCGCTCATGTCGGACATGCGCTGGTCGGACAGAATCACCTGCACGTCGTTGGTGGCGAGCAGGTCGAAGGCATCGCGCACGTTGCCTGCCGCCAGAATGCGGTAACCGTCGCGGCGGAACAGCCGCACGAGCGAGCGCAGTACGTTTTCTTCGTCATCCAGCAGCAGCAAGGTGCGATCGGGGCGGCTTTCGGCGAACGATTCCGGGCGCAGATAGCGGCGCCGCAGCGCCATGCCGGCCGACTCGGCCGACATCGGTTCGCCGAACAGATAACCCTGGAAAATGTCGCAATCGTTGCGGCGCAAAAAGCCCAACTGCGCCTGCGATTCCACCCCATTGGCGATCACGGTCATGCCAAGCTGGTGACCCATCGCGATGATCGCGCGGGCAATGGCCGCTTCGCGACTGCCCGCCGGCGCGCTTTTGATGAAGCTGCGATCGATCTTTAACCGATCAACCGGATAACGCACCAGCGCGCTGAGGCTGGAATCGCCGGTGCCAAAGTTGTCCAGGCTCAGGCTGATGCCTTCGTTGCGCAGGTTGGCCATCGTCTCGTGGACGAAGTTGACATTGTTGGTCAACGCGCTTTCGTTGATCTCAAGCGTGACGAATTGCGCCGGCACGCCAGCGGTTTGCAATATTCCCATCACTTCGTTGAAGAAGCCCGGGCGCAGTAATTGCAGCGTGGAGACATTCATCGCAATGCTGAAATCGTCGAAGCCCTGGTCGCGCCACAGCCGCGCCTGGCGCACCGCGTTCTGCAGTACCCATTCGCCGATCTGCACGATCACGCCAAGGCGCTCGGCGGTGCGCATGAAGCGTTCCGGCACCAACATGCCCAAGGTAGGCGATTGCCAACGCAGCAAGGCTTCCATGCCGACGATGCGGCCGTCGCGCGCGCTCACCAATGGCTGATAGCGCAGACGCAGTTCGCCATGTGGGATAGCATCGACGATCTGCCGCGCAATGATGCTTTCGCTATGCGTGTTGGTAGCCGAGTTACGCGTGTATAGCCGCACCGTATTGCCTCCTTCGCGCGCGGCCTGGTAACTCGCTTCTTCGGCGTAATCGAGAAGGATGGACAGCGAGGTCGAGTGTTCCGGACACAGACTGATGCCGACCTTGCCGGTCATGAACAAGGTGTACGGCAGCACCGACAGCGGCAGTTCCAGCTGCTGGCGGATCTGTTCTGCAAAATCTTCCGGTAGCGGCGTGTCCTCGCGACGCACCGCCACCACCACCATTTCATCGCTGCCGTGGCGCCACAGCTTGCCGCGCGTGCCGAGAAATTCCTGCAACCGGCGCGCCGCCAAAGTGAGTGCCTGATCGCCGACTTCGCCACTCATGTTCTCGTTGATCGAGGCGAAGTGATCGATATCGACGTGAAAGATCATCAGCGGCGGGCCACCGGAAGCGGCCGCGTCTACAAGGTGCAGTAATTCGGGATGACCTGCACCGAGGCGTGTCGGCTTGACGATTTCCAGTCCAGGCAGGATGACAGGGCTCCACATGACTTAACGTCCACCAACGTCATGGACGGACTCGCCGACCGGGTGATAGGGCAGGCACAACGTCACGCGCGTGCCTGCTCCGGGGGCCGATTCTATCGCGAGCGTACCGCCGACGGTTTGCGCACGCTCACGCATCACGATTAGTCCAAGCCCGCGCGGGCCTTCCGGTTCGAAGCCATCGCCGTCATCGCTCACTTCCAGGCGGAAACTCTTGCTGTCGATCGATTGCAGACGCATGCGCACTTCGCCTGCGCAGGCGTGCCGCAATGCATTGGTCAGGCTTTCCTGCGCGATTCGGAAGCAGGCTTGTTCGATCTCGTTGCCTGGCCGTACATCGAGCGCTTGAATATCCAATTCCAGCCGCACCTGCGAGGCGCGGAACAGCATCGACGCCTGCCAGCGTAGTGCCGCTTCCAGGCCCAACGCATCGAGCTGCGGCGGACGTAACAGCATCGACAAGTTACGCAGTTTGGTCACCGTGCTATCGGCCAGCGACACCACTTCCAGCAGATCCTCGCGACGCGCGTCTGGGTCCAGCTCATCCAATGCGGCATGCGCGGATAACTTCATCGCGGTGATCGCTTGGCCGATGTCGTCGTGCAGGTCGCGCGAGATAGCGCGGCGCTCGTCTTCCTGCAACGAGAACAGCCGCTTGGCCATCGCCTGCAATTCGGCATTGCTCTCGGCCAACGCATCGCGCATGCGCTCGGGTTCGCTCAGGTCGCGCACCACTAGCAACTTGCAGCTGCGCCCGCCATAGCGGATATCGCCAGCCGACAGACCGGCATAGAAGGTGCTGCCGTCGCGACGGCGCATCGCCCGTGCGCTGGACACCGGCTCAGTGCGGTCGCTGCCAGCTCGCAGATACTCGCGTACGACTGGCAGGTCGTTGTCGTCGACCAGTATCTGCAACGGTTCGCCCAGAATGGTCTCGCCCTGAAAGCCGAACTGCGCCGAGCCCGCTGCATTGGCATACATCACGTGTTCGTCGATCAGGATCAACACAGCATCGGGCAGTACCCGCACCAGCTCACGAAATTGTTCTTCGCGTTCGCGCAGCAGGCGCCGCGATTGCTCGCGCTCGCTCACGTCCTGCAAGGTGCCGTGGACATGGCGCGAGCCGCTGGGCGTGGTCACGCTTTCGGCACGCAGGTGCACGGTACGCGGCTGCGAATCGCCACCGGTCAGTGGCAACAGCACATCGATCTGCACCTCGCCGGTGCACATGTCCTCGATCATGCGTTCGATGCGCGCCTGGGTAGCAGTGTCGGAGGCGGTCAGCAATTCTTCCAGGCGATGTTCGCGACGATGCATCGGCACACTGCGCCCCAGCAGCCGATACACCGCCGGCGAATAGCGGCCCAGACCGGTGGCGCGATCCAATTGCCACGACCCCAGCCTTGCGATGCCTTGCGCCTCTTCCAGACGCTCAAGTGCTTCATCGCGCAGATGCTGCGCTTGGCGTTCTTCGCTGCGGTCCACCGTGACCACCAAGCGGGCAGGGCCGCTGGCCAGATGCAGCTGATTGCTGCGGATTTCGACATGGCGCGGCCCGCTGCGGGTAAGTAGATCTTCATGCAGGGTGCAAGTGTCGTCGCTCTTGGCACGGATCTGCGCGATGATTTCCTCCAGCCGGGTGCCATCGGCACTGGGCCAGATCGCGTGCAGGGTCTGCTGCAGAAACGCATCGCGCTCCCAACCGTAAAATTCCAGCGCCGCCGGATTGGCATCGAGGATGCGCAGCGTGGCCAGGTCATAGATCAGGGCCGGGCTAGGCAGCGCCAGAAACTTGGCCTGCAACAGGGCCTCGGACTGCGCCAGCTGCGCGTGTTCGTCCAAGATCAAGGTCGCAAAGCGCCGCAGCACCAGATGGATGACGATGCTCGAAACCACCAGGAAGCTCGCATCCGACCAGCGCTCGGGAATGGCGGCACCGGACGGGTTCAGCAGCCGGTTGCCGAGTAACAGCCAGACCACGCCGATCAGCAGATACAGGCCGGTCAGCGTCCACAGGCCTTGCCGAAGGCGCTCGGCGAGGCGCAGGCGGGAAACCGGGGCGGACGAAAACGCGGGCGCTGCGACAGGATGATGCATGGGTCCGCGGACGACCTTGTGTGCTGGCGATGCAGCCATCTTAGCTGTAACTCGGCCGGCTTCGGCCGAGCTCGAAACAGGCGCCTCAACTAATCTGCAAAACGGCCGCTATAAGTTGAAACCCCGAAGGCCGGGGTCGATTCTTGGGAGTGCCCCAGAGTGGACTCAGGCTTCATTGCAAGCATGCTGCAGCACCCGCTTACCTCAGCGATGGTGTTGCTGGACGCGCGTGGCCAGCCTCTGGCGGCCAACAGCGTTGCGCAATCGCTTGGATTACCGGCAACCCTTGGTGCGTATGCCGAAGTCCTGGAAAGCAGTCGCGCCCAGGTGGCCAATAGCGGCGGCATGGCCGCGTGTGTGTTGCCAGGGACGGGCGGCGTGCGGCTGGAAGGATGGCTGCGCGCGGTCTGCGACGAGCATGGTAAGGTCATGGCCTTCACCTTGAGCATTCCCGAGCCGATGGGCGCCGATGGCACCAGTCGCTGGGAGATGGGTCTGGACAGTGCCGACCACGGATTGTGGGACTGGGATATTTCGACCGACGTGGTGTATCGCTCGAAGCGCTGGACTCGCATGCTTGGGTATTGCGAGCAGCCTCTACCTAATAATCTCGCCGCGTTGTCCGGTTTGATCCATCCCGACGATCACGCGCAGGTCAGCGCGGCGGTGCAGGCGCATCTGGACGGGCGCACCGATACCTATGTGGCCGAATTCCGGCTGCGTCAGCACGATGGTCAGTGGCGCTGGATTCTCGATCGCGGCCGCGTGGTAGCACGCACTGCCGACGGCCGACCACTTCGCATGGTCGGCACACATACCGATGTGCATCACTACAAATTGCTCGAGCAGCAATTGCGCGAGCAGCAGGCCCAGCTCGAAGAATTCCAGCGCATCGCCAGCATGGGCAGTTGGAGTTGGGACGCGCTCAAAGACGCGCTGTGGGTGTCGTCCGATTTCCTGCAGCAGCTCGGCATCACCCATCTGCGTCTGCATGGCATTCGCGACATCCTGCGTCTGCTGGGTCGTCCCTCGGTTGCGCAACTGCGCAGCGCCTGGCGCAAGATCAAGAACGAACGCATGCCGGTGCATTTCGAGTTGGAAATCAACGGCCTGCTCGGTGCCTACCCGCATCATCTGCGCGTTTGGGCACAGCCGGTCTTCGATGGTGACGGCAGCATGGTGCGTGTGCTTGGCCAACTGCACAACGTCACCGAATAAAGGCAGACCGATGCGCTGATACGCTGGCGTACCGAACTGCTCAATCGTGTGTCTGCACTTGGCAAGATCGGCGGTTGCGAGATCGAGGTGGAGACGCGGCGCATGCAGTGGACCGAGGAGTGCTACCGCATCCATGGCCTGCGCAAGGAAAACATCACCCTGGAGCAGGCGCTGTCGCTATACACCAAGGATTCGCGCGACGCTTTCGACGCGGCGCTGCTGCGGATTGCCGATGGCGGTCTGCCTGAGCAACTGGAGCTGTGCTTCTACCGCAACTCCGGCCAGCGCATCTGGGTGCAGGTGCTGATCGAGCTGGACCGTCGCGAAGGTTTGCCGCCGCGTTTTGTCGCCTTGTTCCGCGATGTCACTCGCGAGCGCGAAGCCAACGAACGCATCGAACTGCTGGCCCATTACGACCGTCTGACCGGCTTGTCGAACCGTTTTCTACTACTTGAGCAGGTAGAAAACGCGATTCGTGAGGCGCATGAGCGTGGCCAGATACTTGCGATGCTGCTGATCGATCTGGATGGCTTCAAGAGCATCAACGACTCGTTCGGTCATGCCACCGGCGACAGTCTGCTTAAGCTTGCCTCGTCGCGCTTGCATCAACAGCTACGCAACGACGAACTGTTCGGCCGCTTCAGCGACGACGAGTTCATCGTGCTGCTGCGCGATATGTCCGTGCCGGAAGATGCCGGCCACGTAGCGCGCGAGCTGATCAGCGCGCTTGGCGAGCCGCTGCGCAAGGAGCACGTCACCCTCAAGCTCGGTGCCAGCATCGGCATTGCGCTGTTGGGCGAAGGCCTGTCGGATTTCGACAGCCTGCTGCGCGCGGCCGATGCAGCGATGCATGCGGCCAAGGAATCCGGCCGCAATACCTTCCATTACTACAGCCAGGACATGCTGCTGCGTGCGCAGCGCTGCCTGGAGCTTGAACACGCGCTGCAGGGCGCGCTCGAGCGCGAAGAATTCACGCTGGTCTATCAGACGCTGGTCAACATGGTAGGCGACGGGTCGCCGGCAATCGAAGCGCTGATGCGCTGGCATCGCCACGGCCACAGTCCATGCAGTCCGGTCGAATTCATTCCGATTGCCGAAGAATGCGGCGAAATCGTGCGCCTGGGCGAATGGGTCATCGGTGAAGCATGCCGCCAGGCAGTGGCCTGGGATCGCGCTGGTCTCAATTTCAGCCGCATCGCGGTCAATGTATCTGCCGTGCAGTTGCGCGAACGCGGTTTTGCCGAGCGCGTATTGGAAATCTGCCGCGACAACGGCTGGTCGCCATCGCGTTTGGAGCTGGAACTGACCGAATCTGAATTGATCCGCGATTCGGACTCGTTACGCCGCTGCTTCGAACTGTTCGAACAGAACGGCGTGCTGTTGGCGGTGGACGACTTCGGAACCGGCTTCTCGAATCTGCACTACCTCAACCGCTTCCCAGTGCAGCGTCTGAAAATCGACCGCAGCTTTGTGCAAGGCATGCTCGACGACGCCAACACGGCCGAGGTCACCCAGGCCATCGTGCATCTGGGCCACGCATTTGGCATGCAAGTGGTCGCCGAAGGTGTGGAAACCGTGCAGGAAGATGCACTGCTTCGCCAACAAGGCTGCGATGAAATCCAGGATTCTCTCTACTCGCGCCCATTGTCGCCGCGCGACATGGCGCAGTGGCTGCGCGAAGCCGAAGCCGAAGCCGGCAAGCGTCTTGGGGCGCAACTGGTCATTGCGAGCTGAGCTACCCGCCGCCGCCGCGCGCGCTCCATACCTGGCGACTGCTCGTTACGTTTTGTTAGCCGCCCTTAGCGCCTGCCTGCTTTGCCATCACCTGGCGCCCCCGGGCATCGACGCACCGAGTGCACTTTAAGCTTATCTCCTCCGGCCACTGCAAGGTCGCTTCCAACGTCTCGACGGCCTCCAGAAGCGACGCCGCGCTATCGCAATAAACGTCGTGGTCGCCGATCTTCTGCCCGGCGCGCAGGCATGTGCGAGCGTGTGGCAGATGCGGAGCGGAGTGCGTGCTGTCTGGCAGGCCACTGCCTCGCCTGCATCCGAATCGCTGCGCGGGCTTGGTCGCGCCGACACACTGACAGCGTCGAGCAGCGGATCGTGCGAAACCTGCATCAAGGCGCATGTCGATACGCACGGCGCAGCGTTTCCGTGGCATGGCGTCGCAATGATCACCCCGGTGCGCAAGATCGGCACCGACAGGGCAGCAGCGATCTGAAACCGTGGTGGCCAGGCGGGCAGGGACGGGATCGAACCTACGCGTTCTGCATGACGCATCGCATCGACGCTGGCCAGCGAAAGTCAAAATACCAGGCAACCCTCACAACACCGACGAGGCGCCTGCCGAGATACACCTCGCCGTCGTTGCAGCCTCAGCGTCCCGAAGCGCCGATTGCGGCACCATCCAGGCCGAGGTCCCAGGCCACCGTGGCGAACAACAGTTCGTCTACGCTGCAGCTGCGTCGCGGCTTAAACAGTGCCTGGACTTCCGCACGTGCGGCTTGCTCCAGCCGTTCCAGCGCGGCCGGCATGCGCATGCGGCCAGTCGCGGGTCGGGCGGCAGCGCTTTGCGCGAGACGCTCGGCATGTTCAACCGCCATTGCGGCCGCTTCCAGCGTAGCGTTAGGCGTATCAATGGTCGGGGCGAGGAGCGTCATGAGCAATGCACCAGGTTGTCGCGGAACGACAAATCCCCGGAAGGCCGGGGAATGTCGGAAGTCAAAGCCTGCGTGGCATCGGTCTTAGAACAGCTCGACCGTACCGGCACCCATGCCTTGCTGGGCCACCGGCTTGTGCGGTGGGCGTTCCCACTCCACACGCATGTCGCGCAGACGAGTGGACACCTTCTGCAAGGCGGCGACCAGATCGCTGTCGTACACGCCGCCATTGCGATGCAGCAGTTCTTGCAGAGCCACCGCTTCACGGTTGATCGCGGTGAGGCGATCGAGGTGAGTGTGGATACCGCTCAAAGTCTGCGTCGCAATGTCTTCGAACTGCAGAGCGCGGACGGCTTCGGCCACGCTACCGTCGATCGAGCGAGCGCACTCGGAGATTTCGCGCATTCCATCGCCCAACGAGGCGTTGATTTGAGCGACGTTCTCCAGCATCGCGGCAGACTCATGGCGCGCCTCGCGGGAGCGGTCCATGTGACGCGAGGCCAGCTGCGAGACCGTTTCACGCACCTTGGCGATCGATTCCTTGGAGCTGTGAGCCAGCTTGCGGATCTGCTCGTTGAAAGTGGTGGAACGCTCGGACAGATTGCGCACCTCGTCGGCGACCACTGCGAAGCCGCGACCGGCTTCGCCGGCACGTGCTGCTTCGATGGCGGCGTTCAAGGCCAGCAGGTTGGTCTGGTCAGCGATCGACTTGACGTCTTCGAGCAGCGCAAAGATGCCGTCCAAATGCTGTGCCATTTCATCGATGTGATGCACAGTGTTGGTGCTTTGGCCGCTCACCTGTTCCAGCGCCTCCACCAGCTGCTCCATGCGTGAGCTGGCGTGCTGGGCGAAGCGGGCGACATCGACACCGGCGCTGCCGTCGTCACCGGCACGGTCGACGATGCGGGCTAGTGCCTGGCTTTGCTGACGCGACTTGCGATTCATCGCTTCGAAGCTGCCGCCAAGACCTGACACGGCCTGGCGGATCAGTTCGCGGGCACGCTCGACTTCCGAACGCGAACCGTCAACTTCGTTGCTGACGAACGTACGCAGTTCGTTAAGTAGTTGGTCCTGCTCACGCAGGATGCGGGTCTGGTCCGGATTGCGTCGAAACTGGGAATAAGTCACCCAGGCAGCGAAACCCAACCAACTAAGGGTCATGGTCGCCAGGATTGCCCAGCGTACCGAGGCAGGCCAGTCGAATCCGACAGCGAAGGGAAACAGCAAGGTCAGAGCCAAGGGAGCAGCTAGACGGATGAGTGGACGTGAATACATGGGCGTTCTCGGCGGAGTCACGGTTGCTGTATCGGCCATACCCCCTTTGTCTTTAGCGAAGATCGCCACATCGTCTCGTACATTCACCGCGATTGACGCGCGCCAGCGACCGCTAGCGTGCGTCTGACATCAGGTTGGTTGCGTCGATCAGCGCAGTGCGCGATCCACCGCTTCGATCATCCCCCGTTTGGCGAACAGAAAATCCCACAGGCTTCCTCCCATCTGCCGCCACAACACCGCCGAGCGCACCGCCGCCAGCAAGAGCGCGCGGATCTCCGCCACCACACCAGCCTGGCCAAGATAATGCGGGTTGCCTTGCACCATGACCTTGGGCCGCAAATGGCTGATGGTCTGCGCGTACAGCCCGCCCAGCGCACTCAGCACGTCGGGGTGACTGCTGTCGCCGAGGATCTGCGCCTGGCGTGCCGCCGCATCAATGCCGTTGGACACGGTGGTGACGGTGGAAGTGTCGCGCACGAAGCGGCGCTCCAGCTGCAGTACTGCCAGCGCCAGCCGCGGCAGCACCTCGTCCTGGCCCTGATTGCGAAAATAGTTATGCAGCAGCCGCAGGCCAGGCGCCAGCGCCACCGCCGAGCCGTACACGGCCTCCGGCGAAGAGGCGTCCACCCGGAACACGCTGTCCATGGCGGTGCGCACCGTCGCGGCCTCCGAATGCCCGGTCTCGGCAATCCGCCGCACC
Organism: Xanthomonas fragariae; assembly: GCF_900183975.1. NCBI lineage: Bacteria > Pseudomonadati > Pseudomonadota > Gammaproteobacteria > Lysobacterales > Lysobacteraceae > Xanthomonas > Xanthomonas fragariae. The sequence continues at coordinate 2,312,969 of NZ_LT853882.1, read as the reverse complement.
TGTTGCAGGGCCTGAGCGACGCCGGCCAGCGCCAGCACGCGGTGATCCATGGAAGAACTCATCAAGCTACTACCTCCGAGGAAAAAGAAGATCCCGCCAATCGAGATTCCAACGGTGCATCGGTGGCGGCAATGACGGCGCCGCCCAGGCATTCTTCGCCGTCGTACAGCACTAGCGACTGCCCCGGCGTCACCGCCCGCTGCGGCCGTGCGAAACGCACCTGCACACCGCCATCGTCCTGCACATCCACTCTGCATGGCTCGTCCGGCTGCCGATAACGCGTCTGTGCGGTGCAGCTGAAGCTGCGTGCCGGCGGCGCCCCGGTGACCCAATGGGCCTGCTCGGACTGCAGCCAGTACGATTGCAGCAGCGGGCTGTCGCGGTCCTGGTCTACATACAACACATTGCTCGCCACATCCTTGCCGACCACGTACCACGGCGCGGCAGCACGCCCGCGCACGCCACCGATGTTCAGGCCTTCGCGCTGACCCAGCGTGAAATAGAACACCCCTGGGTGCTCGGCAATGCGCTGCCCCTGCGGGTCGCGGATTTCGCCGGTACGCGCGGGCAGGTAGCGGCCCAGAAACTCGCGGAAGTCGCGCTTGCCGATGAAGCAGATGCCAGTGGAATCCTTCTTGGCATGGGTCGGCAAGCCAGCGTCCTGAGCGATACGCCGCAGCATGCTTTTTTCCAGATCGCCGATCGGAAACAGCGTCGCAGCCAACTGGGTCTGCCCTAACTGGTGCAGGAAATAACTCTGGTCCTTGCCGTGGTCTGCACCGCGCAGCAACCGCCAACGACCGCCGCTGTGCGCAACCCGTGCGTAGTGACCGGTAGCGATGCGCTCGGCGCCCAGTGCCTGAGCTGCATCCAGGAAATGTTTGAACTTCACTTCGCGATTGCACAGCACATCCGGATTGGGCGTGCGGCCGGCTGCGTACTCGGCCAGGAAGTGCTCGAACACGCCGCTCCAGTACTCACCGGAGAAATCGCGGAAGTGAAACGGGATGCCCAGTACGCCACAGACTGCCACCGCATCGCGGCGATCGTCTTCAGCGCGGCAATCGCCGCTGCCGTCGTCGGCCCAATTCTGCATGAACAGCCCGGCGATCGACGCACCTTGCTGCGCCAGCCGCCACGCCGCTACCGACGAATCCACACCGCCAGATACACCGACCACGATGCGCGGCGTATTCATTCGACGTGGCGCACCAACGATAGCGGATAGCGCTGGCCGGCCAGATAATCGGCCACTACCTCCCACACCAGCGGGCTACGCAAACGCTCGGTCGAGGTGCGTAGTTCTTCCGGCGTCATCCACAACGCACGCACCACGCCGGTGTCCAGGCTGCGTTCGGGGTGGTAGGTGAGGGCATCGGCGCCAAACGCAAAGCGCACAAAACACTGCCCGCTCGGCGCCACCCACTGGTAAGTGCCGATGAACTGGGTCAGGCGCACGTCCCAGCCGGTTTCTTCCAGTGTTTCGCGTACTGCCGCGTCCAGCAGACTTTCGTCAGGCTCTAAATGCCCGGCCGGTTGATTCAGTAGCAGTCGGCCGCCAATGGCTTCTTCGACCTGCAGAAAGCGCCCGTCGCGCATTACCACGGTGGCGACCGTCACATCGGGGTGCCAGCGTTGTGCGGACGTGCTCATCGGCATCGGCCCAGCACACTCGAAAGCCAGATCGCTGCGCCAGTGGTTGCTTCGGCGTCACCGCGGTGAGCGTGGTGGCGCACACCAATCGTCGCTACGGATACAGGCGCCAAGGCGGTGGACAACGGCGCCAGCAGCAGCGCGGTCATGAAATCGGTCATCAAAGGCGAGCCAGGAAGTTGGAAACAAATTGTGCGGGGCGCAGCGCAAATCGTCCAATGCGCGCAACGATGAACCGTATAATGCCCGGATGCCCCGTAATACCTCACACGAACACGACCACGGCCTGATGGTCGAAGCCAGCAAGCCTGAAGTGGCGCCGCCGCCGCGGTATCAGGTGCTCTTGCTGAACGATGACTACACCCCGATGGACTTCGTGGTGACTGTTCTGGAACAGTTTTTCAATCTGAGCCTGGAACAGGCGACCCAGGTCATGCTGCATGTCCATACACGTGGGCGTGGCGTTTGCGGGGTGTACAGCCGCGAAGTCGCAGAGTCCAAAGTGGCGCAGGTCAACGAGTTTTCGCGCATGAACCAGCATCCGCTGCTCTGCACGATGGAACAGGCCTAAAGGCGCTTGCGTGATCATTCTAGCAGCGCAACAGTGTGGCTGCGATCACGTGCTAACGCCGTCTGAACATGCCTATCCGATAGGGGTGTGGAAAATCCCAACAAAAGCCGCATATTGTTGGCAACAGCCGCTTGGAGTTATCAATGTTCAGCAAAGACCTAGAACAAACAATCGGCCAGTGCTACAAGCGAGCACGCGAGGCGCGTCACGAGTTCATGACCGTCGAGCACCTGCTGCTCTCGCTGCTGGACAACCCTTCCGCACAGGCGGTGCTCAAAGCTTGCGGCGCAGATCAGGTGCGTCTGCACAACGATCTGGAACAGGCAATCGAGGCGTCGGTCTCGCGTCTGGCTGAGGACGATGGCCGCGACACGCAACCTACGTTGGGCTTCCAGCGCGTGTTGCAGCGCGCTGTCTATCACGTGCAGTCCTCGGGCAAGAAGGAAGTTACCGGTGCCAATGTGCTGGTTGCGATCTTCGGCGAAAAAGACTCGCATGCGGTGTACTTCCTGAATCAGCAGGACATCACCCGGCTGGATATCGTCAACTACCTGTCGCACGGCATCGCCAAGCTGGGCGACGATGGTGAGCAGTCGTCTGCGCCGGACGGCGAGTCCAAGAGCGAAGGCGGGGAGGGCGAGACGAAGGGCGATGCGCTTGCCGAGTTCGCCACCAACCTGAACGAGCAGGCCCGTAACGGCAGGATCGATCCGTTGGTCGGTCGCGCCGATGAGATCGAACGCACCATCCAGGTCCTGTGCCGTCGTCGCAAGAACAACCCGTTGTACGTGGGCGAGGCTGGCGTAGGCAAGACCGCCATTGCCGAAGGTTTGGCCAAGCGCATCGTCGACAACGATGTTCCGGAAGTGCTAGCCGATGCGGTGATCTTTTCGCTGGACCTGGGCGCGCTGGTCGCCGGCACTAAGTACCGCGGCGATTTCGAAAAGCGCCTGAAGGGCGTGCTGAGTGCGCTGAAGAGGGTGCCCAACGCGGTGCTGTTCATCGATGAGATCCACACCATCATCGGTGCCGGTTCCGCTTCAGGTGGGACCATGGACGCCTCCAACCTGATCAAGCCGGCACTGTCGTCGGGCGAGTTGCGCTGCATTGGCTCGACAACGTTCCAGGAATATCGCGGCATCTTCGAGAAGGACCGTGCGCTCGCACGCCGTTTCCAGAAGATCGACATCGTCGAGCCAACTGTCGGTGAGACGTTCGAGATTCTGCAGGGCCTCAAGCCCAAGTACGAAGCGCACCACGGCGTAACTTACGCCGACGACGCGCTGCAAGCGGCGGTGGATCTGTCGGTCAAGCACATCGGCGATCGGTTACTGCCGGACAAGGCGATCGACGTGATCGACGAAGCCGGTGCGCGTCAGCGTCTGTTGCCGGAAGACAAGCGCAAGGAGCTGATCGACATCGAGGAAATCGAAACCATTGTCGCCAAGATGGCGCGGATTCCGGCCAAGCAGGTCAGCGCGACCGATAAGGACGTGCTGCAGCATCTGGAGCGCAATCTGAAGATGGTGATCTTCGGGCAGAACCCGGCGATCGAGACGCTGGCCGGGTCGATCAAGCTGGCGCGTTCGGGCCTGGCCAATCCGGAAAAGCCGATCGGCAACTTCCTGTTCGCAGGCCCGACCGGGGTCGGCAAGACCGAAGTCACCAAGCAGCTCGCACTGCAGTTGGGTATTGAATTGGTGCGGTTCGACATGTCCGAGTACATGGAAGCGCATTCGATCAGCCGCTTGATCGGTGCACCTCCGGGCTATGTCGGCTTCGATCAGGGGGGCTTGTTGACCGAGAAGATCGTCAAGACCCCGCACTGCGTGTTACTGCTGGACGAGGTTGAGAAGGCACATCCGGATATCTTCAACATCCTGTTGCAGGTCATGGACCGCGGCATCCTCACCGACACCAACGGCCGCGAAGCGAACTTCAAGAACGTGATCCTTGTGATGACGACCAATGCCGGTGCCACCCAGGCCTCGCGGCGTTCGATCGGCTTCACCAAGCAGGATCATTCCACCGATGCGATGGAGTCGATCCGTCGCGGCTTTACCCCGGAGTTCCGTAATCGCCTGGATGCGATCGTGCAGTTCCAGCCGCTGGCCTTCGACCACATCCTGCGAGTGGTGGACAAGTTCATCATCGAACTGGAAATGCTGTTGCAGGAAAAGCACGTCTCTCTGTCGGCCACCCCGACTGCGCGCGATTGGCTGGCCCAGCATGGTTTCGATCCGCTGATGGGGGCCCGCCCGATGTCGCGTGTGATCCAGGAGAAGATCAAGCGTCCGCTGGCCGACGAGCTACTGTTCGGCAAGTTGGTGGAGGGCGGTAGGGTCAATATCGACGTCAAGGATGGCGAGCTGGTGGTGGAGGCGCACCCAGAACCGGAACGTCTGCTACCTGCGACCGTCGACTGATCGCCCTGAGTCTCTGGAACGAAAAAAACCGCTCGCAAGAGCGGTTTTTTTTGATGGCTGAGAGGTGGTCTGGCTTTCACGAAAGCTGCCTACGTTACAAATTCACATCGGTACTTTTCGACAATACCGAGACCCGCGTATCTGCTGGCAGCCTTGATGTTGATGAGTAGAAACGGTGAGGGAGAGATACGGTCACTCGCTATCACCGACGCAAATCGCAGAAACGATAAAAAGCGGCCGTGGCCGCCTTGCTTCTCAGCACCGAACCGCTTACTTCATGCGGTAGGTAATACGGCCCTTCGTCAGGTCGTAAGGAGTCATCTCAACTTTGACCCGGTCGCCGGTGAGGATGCGGATGTAGTTCTTGCGCATGCGGCCGGAGATGTGGGCAATGATCTCGTGCCCGTTTTCCAGCTTGACCCGGAACGTGGTGTTGGGGAGCGTCTCGCTGACGCTGCCTTCGAATTCAATGGAGTCGTCTTTCGACATGTAATCCTGTGCAATCACGGCTGGCCCGGCAGGGCCGTAAGGAGCGGCATTTTACGCGGCATCTCCCCGCGGCGCAAATTTATGTTAAGCGGACTTCACCAAGCGCACTTGCAGGCCGCTCGCCGTAGCGTTTGGCCCAATTCCCGGGGGGCGCCGGTTGGGCGACTTGCAGCTGAACTTGCTGCAGAAACTGCACGCGCGGCCAGCGTTGAGCACCCAGACGCAGCAGATGCGGGTTTTCCACTTGCGCGTCGAGCAGTGGCCATCTACATGCATGCAGATACCTGGCCAGCGCCGCCAGGGCCACCTTGGAGCCGCCGCTTTCGGCACTGAACATGCTTTCGCCGAAAAACATCTGGCCAATCGCCACACCGTAGATACCGCCGATCAGACGCGTGCCATCGAACACTTCGAGCGAATGCGCGTGGCCCAGACGGTGCAGCTCGATATATGCCTGTCGCATCGGCGTGCTGATCCAGGTGCCGTCCTGACCGGCACGTGGAATCGACGCGCAGGCAGCGATCACCTGTGCGAAGGCGGTGTCGGCCCGCAACGTCCAGCTGCTGCTGCGCAGTTGGCGCTTGAAGCGCGAGGACAGGCGTACGTCGTCGGTGCGAAACACCATACGTGGGTCCGGGCTCCACCACAGGATCGGTTGGTCCTCGGAAAACCATGGGAAGACGCCGTGCGCATAGGCAGTGAGCAGTCGCTGCGGCGAGAGATCGCCGCCGATGGCGAGCAGGCCGTTCGGCTCGCGTAACGCGTGCTCGGCCGGCGGGAAGGGCGCGGTAGGATCGGCAGCGAGCAGGTAGGTAAGGTGGCGCGACATGCGTGAAGTGTAGAGCGTGTCGTGCAGGTCGCTTCTAGAGCCAACGACAAAGAATCACTTTGCCGCGGAAGCTGGACGCGATCGGTGCCTGGATTTCATTTGCCCGCTTGCACTGCAGCTTGTACGCGCGGTTTGCACCCACCAAGCGGTTGCCAGCTGAGCTTTGTGAACCGCTTCGTTGCGAAGTCTGCGGTGCGCTTGATCTGTGATCAGCCAGTGCACGCCGATGGCGTCAGCCACGCTGCGTCAATCGCGAAACGGGCTGTGCTCGGACAGGTCGCGTGCGTGTTGGGTCACCGCCTTGCGCTCGTCTGCGCACCACAGCGCCAGCGGCCCGCGGAAGCCGGGATCTGCAATCCAATGGCGGCTGCGCACAAGAGTGGGCAGAAAGCCTCGCGCGATCTTGTGTTCCCCTTGTGCGCCCGGCTCAAAGCGGGTCAAGCCCTCGCGCAGGCAATAGTCGATGCCTTGATAGTAACAGGTCTCGAAATGCAGACCTGGCAGGGCTTCGCCGCCCCAGTAGCGCCCGTACAACGTGCCATGTCCACGCAGGCAGAGCGCGCCAGCGATCGGTTGCCCATTTAGTTCGGCCAGGAACATCACCAGCTGACGCGGCAGATGCTGTGCGAGATGACGCAGAAATTCGAAGGTCAGCGCGGGCGAGTTGCCGTATTCGTTGAACGTCTTGAGGTAGAAGCCATACATCGCGTCCAGGTCCGCATCGCTGGCTTCGTCGCCATGCACCACGCGTAGCTGCACGCCAGCGCGTTGCACCTTTGCGCGCTCCTGACGGATGTTCTTGCGTCGCTTGTGGTCCATCGCTGCCAGGAATGTATCGAAATCGCTCCAGCCGCTGGCGTTATGCCAGTGGTATTGCAGATCGTTGCGCTCCAACCAGTCGGCATCGAAGGCGGCGTCTTCGGCGGCAAGGTGGAAGTTCACGTGAGCTGACGACAGCCCGCTGCGCTCCACCAGCTCACGCATTGCCGCAAGCAGTTGCGGGCGCCACTGTGGCGCACCCAGTAGACGCGGGCCGGTCACCGGCGAGTAAGGCACACCGCATAGCCACTTCGGGAAGTACTCCTGCCCGTAACGCGCATAGGCGTGCGCCCAGGCGTGGTCGAATACGAACTCGCCGTGCGAATTGTTCTTCAGATACCCCGGCGCAGCGGCCACCAGCGAGCCACCGTCCCACAGGGTCAGGTGCAGCGGGTCCCAGCCCCAGTCCGGGCGCAAGCAACCCTCGCGTTCGAGACCTTGCAGAAACGCGTAGGAAACGAAGGGATGCGTGCCGTCGTGCAATCCATCCCAGGCGTCAGCCGGAATCTGGTCAAGTCGGCGACACCAGCGCGCGGTGACGCTCATGCGCGCGACCCGCTAGCGATGCTGCCCGCGCGGCGTGGCCAGCGGTCAGCGACCACCTCAAGCGCTCTTGTCGAGGTAACGCTCGGCATCCAGCGCAGCCATGCAGCCGAAGCCGGCCGAGGTGATCGCCTGGCGGTAGTGCTGATCGGCGACATCGCCCGCGGCGAAGACGCCGTTGATCGAGGTTTCGGTCGCAGCCCCGTTCAGGCCGGAACGGATTTCCAGATAGCCGTTGTTCATCGCCAGCTGGCCGTCGAACAACTGCGTGTTGGGGTGATGGCCGATGGCGACGAAGAAGCCGTGCGCAGCGATCTCGCGGGTGCTGCCGTCCAGGGTCGACTTGACCCGCACGCCAGTGACACCGGCATCGTTGCCCAGCACCTCGTCGATGCCGTGATGCCAGACAGGTTCGATCTTGCCGGATGCGACCTTGGCGAACAGCTTGTCCTGCATGATCTTTTCGGCGCGCAGGGTGTCGCGGCGGTGCACAAGGTAGACCTTGCGGGCGATGTTGGACAGATACAGCGCTTCTTCAACCGCGGTGTTGCCGCCGCCGACCACCACCACGTCCTGGTCTTTGTAGAAGAACCCGTCGCAGGTGGCGCAGGCGGAGACACCGCGACCCTTGAAGGCTTCTTCGGTAGGCAGGCCCAGGTACTTGGCAGTAGCGCCGGTCGCGATGATCAGCGCATCGCAGGTGTACTCGGCACCATCGCCAAACAGGCGGAACGGGCGCTGCGACAGGTCGGCAGTGTGGATGTGATCGAAGATGACCTCGGTCTCGAAGCGCTCGGCATGCGCCTGCATGCGGCTCATCAGGTCCGGCCCCATCAGGCCGTGGGGGTCGCCTGGCCAGTTATCCACCTCGGTGGTGGTCATCAGCTGGCCGCCTTGCTGCAGGCCGGTGATCACCACCGGCTTGAGGTTGGCGCGGGCGGCGTAGACCGCGGCGGTCCAGCCGGCCGGGCCGGAGCCGAGGATCAGCAGGCGGGAATGCTTGGCAGGGATGGCAGAAGAGGCGCTCATGTATACTCGTGATCCAGGAATTGGTATGGCTGCCAAATGCATTGGCAGCCCCTGTGGCGGCATAGAGTGGCGGTCCCCACCCGGCGAATCAAGGCGGCGCGATGGAACTGCTTGAACCGCAGATGGCATGATCCATCCAGTAGACGTCCGCGACGCCGCCTTGTGCGGCGTTTTTCGTTGACCGCCGCGTGCCCTGGCGACCGGTGCTCATCCAACAGCTGAAACCGTGGCCTCCAGTCGTTTATTATCAACCACTAACAGCATTTTCCTAAGGTGTGGCTACAGGTGGCAAAGCAGGTTCCCGAACGCAGCAAGCCCGCAGAGAGTAAATCGTCGTCGCGCAAGACGGCGGTAGCGGACAATCCGCGTCGGCAAAAGCTCTGGCGCGATCTGGCATTGATCGCGGTGGCGCCGTTGCTGCTGTATCTGCTGGCCAGCCTGTTCACCTATTCGGCAGCCGACCCTGGCTGGTCGCGGACCGGCAACTTGGTTGCGCCGATCCACAATATGGGCGGCAAGTTTGGTGCTATGGCAGCGGACGTTCTGCTGCAATTGTTCGGTTATGTGGCCTTTCTGTTACCTGTGATTTTGGGGGCGGTAGCCTGGATTGCGCTGATCGGCGAACGCGAAGAGCAAAGCCAGAGTGATCTTGAGCCAGCGTTGCGCTTGGTCGGAATGGTCGGCTTCTTGATTTCCTCGACCGGCTTCTTGCACCTGCGCTTGTTTCATGCCGAGGTTGCGGAGGCAGGCGGCATTCTCGGCAAGTCGGTTAGCGAACCGCTCAGCTCTGGCTTTGGCGCGTTGGGCGCGAATTTGTTCGTTGTGGTACTGTTGTTGGTATCGATCACGCTAGCCACTGGCCTGTCGTGGTTCGCGGCGATGGAGCGTATCGGCAAGTTGGTGCTGGCGCTAGGCCCGCTGATGCAGCGCAAGACCCATCAGGCTACCGAGTGGCGGCAGACTCGGGTGATGCGCGAAGAACGCGAGGAAGTGCGCAAGGTCGATGCGGTCAAGCAGGCCAGACGCGAGCCGGTCAAGATCGAGCCACCGCCAGCACCGGTGGTGGAAAAAAGCGAGCGCGCCAAGCGCGATACCCAGATCCCAATGTTCCAGGGCGTAAGTACCGACGGATCAGACTTGCCGCCGCTCGCGCTGCTGGACGACCCAAAGCCGCAGGCCAAGGGCTATTCGGAAGAGACGCTGGAAACGTTGTCGCGGCAGATCGAGTTCAAGCTCAAGGATTTCCGCATCGAGGCGCAAGTGGTCGGGGCCTATCCCGGTCCGGTGATTACGCGCTTCGAGATCGAGCCGGCGCCGGGCATCAAGGTCAGCCAGATCAGCTCGCTGGACAAGGACATTGCGCGCGGGCTGTCGGTCAAATCGGTGCGTGTGGTGGACGTGATTCCGGGTAAGTCGGTGGTGGGTCTGGAGATCCCCAACGTCACCCGCGAGATGATTTTCCTGTCCGAGCTGCTGCGTTCCAAGGAATACGACAAGTCGCCCAGCCCGCTGACGCTTGCGCTGGGCAAGGACATCGCCGGGCGCCCGACGGTGGCCGATCTGGCGCGCATGCCGCACTTGCTGGTGGCCGGGACCACCGGCTCGGGTAAGTCGGTGGCAGTCAACGCGATGGTGTTGAGCCTGTTGTTCAAGGCGTCGCACAAGGAACTGCGGATGCTGATGATCGACCCGAAGATGCTCGAGCTGAGTGTCTACCAGGGCATCCCGCATCTGCTGGCGCCGGTGGTCACTGACATGAAGGAAGCCGCCAACGGCCTGCGTTGGTGCGTGGCCGAGATGGAGCGCCGTTACAAGCTGATGAGTGCGGTGGGCGTGCGCAACTTGGCCGGCTTCAACAAGAAGATCAAGGACGCCGAAGACGCCGGCCAGCCGATGATGGACCCGCTGTTCAAGCCGAATCCGGAGCTGGGCGAGGCGCCGCGGCCACTGGAAACGCTGCCGTTCATCGTGATCTTCATCGATGAATTCGCCGACATGATGATGATCGTCGGCAAGAAGGTCGAAGAACTCATCGCACGTCTGGCGCAGAAGGCGCGTGCGGCCGGCATCCACTTGATTCTGGCTACGCAGCGCCCGTCGGTGGACGTTATCACCGGCCTGATCAAGGCCAATATTCCGACCCGCGTGGCGTTCCAGGTCAGCTCCAAGATCGATTCGCGCACCATCCTGGATCAGTCCGGCGCCGAAGCGCTGCTCGGCAACGGCGACATGCTGTATCTGCCGCCGGGCACGGCGCTACCGGATCGCGTGCATGGCGCCTTCGTCAGCGACGAAGAAGTGCACCGCGTGGTTGAACATCTCAAGGCCAGCGGGCCGGTGTCCTACGTCGAAGGCGTGCTGGACGAAGTGCAAACCATGGGCGACGGCACCGTGGTCGGCGCGACCGGCTTACCGGAAAGCAGCGGCGGTGGCGGCGACGAATCCGACCCGCTCTACGACGAGGCCCTGCGCATCGTCACCGAGACCCGGCGTGCGTCGATCTCGGGCGTGCAGCGGCGCTTGAAGATCGGCTACAACCGGGCCGCACGCTTGATCGAAGCGATGGAAGCGGCCGGTGTGGTCAGCCAGCCAGAGCACAATGGCGACCGCACCGTGTTGGCACCGCCGCCACCCAAGTAAGGGCAGCTCGAAGCGCCAGTGGCAAACGCTGCCTGGGAGCAACCGACAGGCATAGCGAACGTCTGCCCGGCGTTTGCGCGGTGGTTGTCAGCCGCTTTCACGGATGGCGCGGCGTTTGTTGGAACCAGGTGCCTGCCATTGTCGGTCACAACGGCTACCCTGTTGAGCAAGAGCCGCCCCGGCTCGTTGCGATCCAGACCCATGTTGCGTCGTCTCCTGTTGTTGCTCGTGCTGCTGACCTCCATGCCGCTGCTGGTCCAGGCTCGGCAGCAGGCCGCGCCCGCTGCAGCCGCGGCGCGCACGCAGGCCGACACCAACTACAGCTTCGTGCGCTATCGCGCCGACTACGAAGTGGGAGCCGATGCCAGCAGCGTGGTGACCGACGAATACGAGATCCTGCTCAAAACCAAGTCGGCGGTGGAGCGGTTCAGCCAGGTACGGCTGAGCTATAGCGAGAAGATGGAAACCCTCGACGTGCTGGAGGCCTACACGGTGACCGCGGAAGGACTGCGCCGGGACGTGTCGACCGACAAGATCTATACCCAGGAAAGCTACTCCGGCGCGTCGGCGGCGATGTATGCCGACCGCAAGGTCAAAGTCGTGGTGTTCCCGAATCTGGCGCCGGGCGCGCGCGTCGTCTACCGCGTGCGTCGGGCGCAGAACACGCCGTATTTCCCGGGCTATTTCAGCCTGTGGGAAACCTTCAGCGTATTCGCGCAATACGATGATGCTGTGGTCACGCTGGTGGCGCCAAAGTCGCTGCCGATGCATCTGTCCGCACGCGGGCTGCAGGGCAGCGTTAAGCCGGTGGTGCGTGGCAATCAAGCGCGCTGGGAATGGCACTACCAGCGCGCCGCGCCGAAGAAGAATCAGAACTGGAGCGCGGCGACCTGGGAGTTTAGCCCCACCTTGATGGCCAGCACCTTCGACAGCTGGTCGCAGATGGGCTTGGCATATCACCTCAAAAGCGGACGCGCCGCTGCGGTGACTCCGGCGATACAGTCGCTGGCCGATGAAGTCACCAAGGGCACCGACGACCCTCGCGCGCAGGCGGCGGCGTTGTACGCCTGGGTAGCGCGCAATATCCGCTACGTGGCGGTGTACCTGGGCAACGGCGGGCTGGAGCCCAATAGTGCCGATAGCATCCTGGCCAACCATTACGGCGACTGCAAAGATCACACCGTGATTCTGGAAGCCCTGCTGGCGGCCAAGGGCATCGACAGCACGCCGGTGTTGATCGGCGCCGAGGGCGGCCCGACGCTGCCGGAGATTCCGGTGCTCGGCCGCTTCAATCACGCCATCACCTATATTCCGGCGTTCGATCTGTACGTCGATTCGACCAACTCTTACGCACGCTTCGGCCAGCTGCCGGCGGGCGACCTCGGCGCGCCGGTGGTGCACACGCGCGACGGCAAGCTCACGCAGACGCCGCCGAACGATCGCAAGCTCAATCGCTATGTGGCGCGCACCGAATACCGCTTCACGCCGCAGGGCGGGCTGCACGGGTTAACCTCGTTGGACAGCGGACAGACCGGCGAAGTTGGCTTGCGTGCGATGTTCGTGCAGCTCAATGCGCAGAATCGTAATCGCATCGAGGAGTCGATCATTGCGCAGTCTGGTTTCGACGGCACCGGCGATCTGTTGATCCAGGGCGATCCGCTGGATCTGGATGCGCCGTTCAACTATCGCTACACGTTTGAGGCCAAGGACGCGGTGGATTTTTCGGTGGTTGGGGGCATGACCTTGCCGGATATGCCGGGTGCCGAGTCGACGCGCGCGATCTATACGACGACATCGGCCGAAAACAATCTGACCCCGTTCTACTGCAACGACAGCGTGCGCGAGGAAACCTACGTGGTGACCTTTCCGGACACGGTGCCGATCATCGCAATTCCGCGCAGCACCAGGTTTCGCAATACGGCTGGCGAATACGCAGTGGGCTGGACGCGCCAGGGGCAGACCGTGACCGCCGTACATCGTCTGCAACGCACTGCAGTCCGCGGGCCGCAGGCGCTGTGTCAGCCGCAGGACTACCGCGCATTCCGCGAGCTCTACCAGCGGGTGCGGCGCGGTTTTCGCGGTCAGATCGTCTATGGCGATCTAACCAAGGTACAGACTGCGCGGTAAGCCTACTCGTTGCGTGAGAGTCGCCATCTGAACGCCTCGTGCGATAGCGCGCGCCCATTCATCAATGAAGCATCAGAATCGATGCAGCCCTTTCTGGAAGACCGCGATGCATTGCCAGCTCCGTTATGCCGTCCTTGCCACTGCTCTGTTCGCCAGCACCGCGTTTGCAGGGGCGCGCCAGGAGCTGGACACATTCACGCGTGGCTTGAAAGCCCTGGATGGTGAATTCAGTCAGCAGGTGTCCGACGCCAATGGCCGGGTCAAGGAGCGCTCAAACGGGCGCGTGGCATTGTCGGCACCGCGCCAATTCCGTTGGGAATACGCCAAACCATACAAGCAGCTCATCGTCGCCGACGGCAAGAAGGTGTGGTTGTTTGATCCCGACTTGCAACAGGTGACCGTGCGCGCGCAAGGCAGCGAAGAACAAAACAGTCCGCTGGTTGCATTGATCGACCCGGCACGTCTGGACAAGCAGTACGACGTCAGCGAAGAAGCCGCGCCGCGTGACGGGCTGCAGTGGTTGTCGTTGACACCGAAAGTCGACACTGAAGCCAGCTTCCAGATGGCCTTGCTTGGCTTCGGCAAGGACGGCCTGGCCAGTATGGAAGTGGTGGATGCGGTGGGCCAGCACACTGCAATCAGCTTCAGCGGCTGGAAGCGTAATCCGGCGTTTGCTGCAGACACCTTTCGCTACACCCCAGGCAAAGGCGTGGACGTGGTCGGCGACGCGCACTAAACAGTCGCTCGCAGGCATCCGCGCTGATGACGGCCTTCTTGGCAGAAGGCCGTTTGCTGACGCGATACAATGATGCGTGGCACGAACCAAGCTCCCCATTGCTCCCGAAGCCGATCTGCTCAGCGTAGACCGTGAGCATCTGCGCCCGCTGGCAGAGCGTATGCGGCCGCGCACCCTCGACGAAATGGTCGGGCAAAAACGTCTGCTCGCGCCCGACAGCGCTTTGCGACGCGCGGTTGAATCCGGCCGCGTGCACTCGATGATTCTCTGGGGACCGCCCGGCTGCGGCAAGACCACGCTTGCGCTGTTGCTGGCGCATTACGCCGATGCCGACTTCAAAGCGATTTCGGCGGTGTTGTCGGGCTTGCCGGAGGTGCGTCAGGTGCTGGCCGAAGCCGCGCAGCGCTTCGCCAGCGGGCGCCGTACGGTGTTGTTCGTCGATGAGGTGCATCGCTTCAACAAGGCACAGCAGGATGCGTTTCTGCCGCATATCGAGCGCGGCACGATTCTGTTCGTCGGCGCGACTACCGAAAATCCGTCCTTCGAATTGAACTCTGCGTTGCTCTCGCGTTGTCGTGTACACGTGCTGGAAGGCGTCTCGCCGCAGGATATCGTCGAAGCATTGCAGCGGGCCTTGCATGATTCGGAGTACGGGCTGGGGCAGGAGACAATTCAGGTCACTGACGCATCGCTGTTGGAAATCGCCAGCGCCGCCGATGGCGACGTGCGCCGCGCATTGACGCTGCTGGAGATCGCTGCGGAACTGGCGACGGGCGAGGGCGGCGAGATCACTCCGCAGACGCTGCTGCAGGTGCTGGCCGACCGTACGCGCCGTTTCGACAAGAATGGCGAGCAGTTCTACGACCAAATTTCGGCGCTGCATAAATCCGTGCGCAGTTCCAATCCAGATGCGGCGCTGTACTGGTTGACGCGCATGCTCGACGGCGGTTGCGACCCAGCCTATCTGGCGCGGCGACTCACCCGTATGGCGATCGAGGACATCGGCTTGGCCGATCCACGCGCGCAAAGCATGGCGCTGGAAGCCTGGGATATTTATGAGCGTCTCGGTAGCCCGGAAGGCGAGCTGGCGTTCGCGCAACTGGTGCTGTACCTGGCCAGCACTGCCAAGTCCAACGCTGGCTATGTCGCCTTCAATCAGGCCAAGGCCGAGGTGCGCGCCACCGGCACCCAAGAGGTACCGTTGCATCTGCGCAATGCGCCGACCAAGCTGATGAAGACGCTCAATTATGGGCAGGACTATCAGTACGACCACGATGCCGAACGCGGGATCGCGCTGGACCAGACCGGTTTTCCGAATGCGATGGGCGAGCGGGTGTATTACAACCCGGTCCCGCGCGGACTTGAGATCAAGCTCAAGGAAAAGCTCGACCGGCTACGCCAGGCCAGGGAACAAGCGCGCGCGGAAAAGCACGGATCCAAGAGCCAGGCTTAAAGCGGCCAGCAAACGCAGTGCGGTCGTCAGACGTTGTGGTCGGCACGCTCCGTAGTCGTCCCTGAAAAATCCCCTTCAAGCGCCAAGTGCCGTCGGTGACAGCGGCACGGTACTCAAGGATGACCATCCCATCGCCCGCATCCAGGCACGCAAAAACGCGATCCAGCGCAGCAGCCAGCGCAGGTTGTAGCCAGCGGCGCAGCCGAGCACGTGCAGCGCATCGCCTTGGGCACCTTTCAGCCTGCAGCGACGCAACCGGCAGTCGTCTTTCAGATGTCCGATCACCGGCTCCACCGCCTGCCGTCGCTTGATCCAGCGCCATTGCCGTCGCGTCAGCGTCTTGGCCTTGCCGCGATGCAGGACCTGCACGCCATCGACTTCGCGCCCGCGATCGCCCAGGTCCACGATCGCCACCGTCGGTTCTACGCTCACATCCTGCAGCAACCCGCGTGTCTGCTCCAGCTGCTCGGCCAAGGTATCGCCGTCGTACGGGTTGCCCGGGAAGCTGCGCGCACCCACGACCAATCCCTTGCAGGCGGTGACCGCAATGCCGACCTTGACGCCGAATTCGTACGCTTGACGCGCCTTGCCCTTGCCGATGCATTCCACTTCCGGGGCATGCAATGCGTAGAGTTTTTGTTTGTCCTTCGGACGCTGCGTGTACAGCCGTTGCGCACGTTCCAGCCAGACAGCGATGCGCTCGCGCACGCCGGGTTCCACCTGGTCCAGCTTGCGCTCGATATCGCGCAACACCCGCCCCAATACCGTGCGTTGACGTCGCAGCACGCGCTGCATGCGCTTGAACTGGCGCGCATGCGCATACCGACCTGCCTTGCGGCTCAGGGCCGGGCCTTGCCGCGCGTAGCTCTGCCGCAATCCGATGCCGTGCCGCTTGGCCAGTAACACCAGCTTCTTGCGGGCCACCTCCAGCAAACGGCTGTCGGTCGGATAGGCGATCGCCTTCTCTTGCACCGTGGTGTCCACGATCACCCGCGACAACTCGCGTGCGTCCACCGCCTGCATGGCATGTGCGGCGTTGATGGTGTGCGCCAGCAGCTCTTCCATCCCGGCCTCACCCAGGCGCTGCCGCCAGCGCGTCAGCGAGCTGGCATCGCACGGCAAGCGCGTCTGGAACACGACCTCACCGGTGAAGAACTGCCAGTACGGATTCTCCAGCCAGCGCTCGCACACCGCTTCATCGGACAGGTCGTAGGCGTGTTTGAGGTAGAGCAAACCGGCAATCAGCCGCACCGGCAATGCCGGCCGACCGCCACCGGCCTGGGTGGCCGGCAAGCGCGATGAAAGTGCTTGTTCCAACGCCGTCCACGGCATCTGTTGGCTCAGCCGCGCCAGCGGATGACGCAGGTTCTCCAGCCGCGAACGAAACAACTCGTCGGCGGGTCTGTCTTCGGCAGCAGGACGGCGTGTACGCATGGGCGGAAATTGCCAGAAACCAGCCTTCAGCGTAGCGAACACTGGTAGTTCTGGCACGCCGGTGCAGACATCAAGGCCTTGCGGTCGTTGGGTGGTTGGGGTTTTTCAGGGGCGACTCCGTAAAGTGGCGGGGGGGGGGGCGCCGCACCGAGCAGCACACAGGTGCGATGCGGCAGGGTCATGATCGCTCCTGGCTGGGAGCGCTGCTGCGTGTGTCGGCACTAGGTTGCCGCCGCCGCGCGGGCAGGTCGGCAAGGCGTATGGTTTCGGACAGCCCGGCGCTACGTCGATCGGTGCTTGCCGTGACCGATGCGCTGTGCGTGGTAGATCCCGGTATGGCCTGAAAACAGATAGGCGGTGATGCAACCGAGTGCGGCGAGCGGTGCGATATCGGCACCGAACAGTTCGATCGCCATGAGCGTGGACGCGATCGGGGTGTTGGATGCGCCGGCGAATACCGCCACGAAGCCGATCCCGGCTAGCATCGGAAAGGGCAGGTGCAGCAGCGGTGCAAGCGCGTTACCAAGCGTGGCACCGATGTAGAACAGCGGCGTAACCTCGCCGCCCTTGAAACCGGCCCCCAGTGAGACTGTCGTAAAGCACAGCTTGCCCAGAAAATCCCATGGCGCCGTCGGCTCGTGGAAGGCGCGGACGATCTCCGGAATTCCCAAACCGATGTAGCGCTGCGTGCCGAGCAGCCACACCGCCAGCGCGATGACGCATCCCCCGAGCAACGGACGCAGTGGAGCGTAGCCGATGGCGCTTTTGCTCAAGCTGCCCAGGCGATGCGTGACGGTGGCAAACAGCATGCCGACCAGACCAAACAGCATGCCGGCCGCCAGCACGGCCAGCACGCTGCTGATCCCGACCGGAACGATGGGGCCGATTGCATACTGGGTGTGGTGAATGCCCCAGGCCAAACAGACCTGATCGGCCACGATGGCGGCCACCGCGCACGGCAGCAGCGCGTTGTAGCGCAATCGACCGATGGCCAGTACCTCCAGCCCGAAGATTGCGCCGGCTAACGGAGTGCCGAACACTGAGGCGAAGCCGGCACTGATGCCTGCCATCAGCACAATGCGCCGGTCTTCGTTGCACAAGCGCAGCAGCCGCGTGAGTTGGTCGGCAAGCGCGGCGCCCATCTGCACGGCGGTGCCCTCGCGTCCGACCGAGGCGCCGAACATATGGGAGATCACCGTGCCCCCCAGCACCAGCGGCGCCAGGCGCAGCGGCACCAGCTTCTTGGGGTCGTGGATTTCTTCGATGACCAAGTTGTTGCCGGCGTCCACCTGTTTGCCCAGCAGGTAATACACCAGGCCGACTGCAAAGCCGGCCAGCGGCAGCAGCCAGATCGCGCGCGGATGCGCCAGGCGCCAGCTGGTGGCCCAATCCAGGGCCAACAAGAGAAATGCAGAAGCAGTGCCGGCCAGTACGGCGGCCACGCTGGCAATCACCAGCCACTTGGCAAGATGGGAGAAAAGGTCGAGATGTTCAAAGGGCCGAAATCGTGACATGGCAGCCTGTCGCTTAGTGACATGATGGCTGGCACGGCAGGGAGATGTGAGCATTTAAACGCCTACAATCCCTGGGCCGGGCCAGAGTTTTTGTAGGCGTCATCAGTAGCGATCGCTACGGTTGATGGAACAGCGCGGAGGAACGCCATCTCCGAGCATCTAGACTAATCCCGCTCCGCCCCCCCTGTCCAGACAGTCGGCCCATCCCGATACATCAAGCCTGCAAAAAGGCCGGCGAGCGGTTGCTCTCTGGCCTTCATTGGTTTTGCCATGGCTGCCGGCAGGGTTGGCAACCATGTGGCATTTACAGTGCTTCGATAATGCCCGCCGCGCCCATACCGGTGCCGATGCACATGGTGACCATGCCGTACCTATGCTGACGACGACGCAGGCCGTGCACCAGCGTGGCAGCACGGATCGCGCCGGTAGCACCCAGCGGGTGACCGAGTGCGATTGCGCCGCCGAGTGGGTTGACCTTGGACGGATCCAATTCGCTGTCGCGGATCACTGCCAATGCCTGCGCGGCAAATGCTTCGTTGAGCTCGATCCAGTCGAGCTGGTCCTTGCTCAGACCGGCCTGCTTGAGCGCTTTGGGAATCGCCGCGACCGGGCCGATGCCCATCACTGCCGGGCGCACGCCTGCTACCGAGAAGCTGACGAAGCGCGCAAGCGGGGTCAGGCCGTAGTCCTTGATCGCCTGCTCGGAGGCCAATAGCACTGCACCGGCGCCATCGCTCATCTGCGAGGAATTGCCGGCGGTGACGCTGCCGCCGAACTGTCCGTTGCGGAACACTGGGCGCAGCTTGGCCAAGCCTTCGATCGAGCTATCCGGGCGCGGCCCCTCGTCGGTATAGACCAGACGCTTGCGCAACGCAATCACATTGCCGGCCAAGTCGGGATGGTGCGACAGAATCTCGTACGGGGTGATCTCGTCGCGGAACTCGCCGGCAGCAATGGCGGCAATCGCTTTCTCATGCGAGGCAAGGGCAAACGCGTCTTGATCCTCGCGCGAGACCTTCCATTCCTCGGCGACCTTCTCGGCGGTGATGCCCATGCCGTATGCAATGGCGACATGGTCGTCGGCAAACACGCTCGGTGACATGGCGACCTTGTTGCCCATCATCGGCACCATCGACATCGACTCGGTACCGCCGGCCAGCATCAGGTTGGCGTTGCCAAGACGGATCTGGTCGGCGGCCATCGCCACGGCCTGGATGCCGGACGAACAGAAACGGTTGATGGTCTGACCGGCTACGGTAATCGGCAGGCCAGCCAGCAGCACGCCGATGCGCGCCACGTTCATGCCTTGCTCGGCCTCTGGCATCGCGCAACCGATAATGGCGTCGTCGATCCGCGACAAATCGATGCCCGGCGCCTGTGCAACCACCGCACGCAGCACGTGCGCCAGCATGTCATCTGGACGGGTATTGCGGAACACGCCCTTCGGCGCCTTGCCGACTGGGGTGCGGGTGGCGGCAACGATGTAGGCTTCTTGAATCTGCTTGCTCATGGCTTTATCCGAAAGCCGGGAGTGGGGATTCGGGAGTGGGGATTGGTCAGAACGAGTCCCGGTGTCCGAATGTTCCCGCCCGGCGGGATGGAATGTTTGGAGGCAGAGGAAACGCCGTTGCGCGTGCCCAATCCCTGATCACAAATGCCGGCGCTGACTATCCGGCGAAACAAATCGTTAGAGAGACGGGAAATCGCTGTTGCCAATCCCCAATCACCAATCACATATCTCAGTTCCTCAACGGCTTGCCCGTCTTGAGCATGTGCCCAATCCGTGCCTGGGTCTTTTCTTGCTGGGCCAGTTCGACGAAGTGCGTGCGCTCCAGCTTGAGCAGCCATTCTTCGTCGACCAGTGCGCCGCGATCGACTTCACCGCCGCACATGACCGTTGCAATGCGGGTGGCGATTTCATAGTCGTATTCGCTGATGAAACGGCCTTCCAGCATGTTGACCAGCAGCATCTTGAAGGTGGCGATACCGACATTGCCGGCGACCTGTATGCGGCGTGCTGGCAGCGGTGCGCGGTAGCCGCCTTCGGCTCGTGCGCGCGCTTCGGCCTTGGCGATATGCAACGCTTCGAAGCTGTTGAACACGATTTTGTCGGTCGCGCGCAACAGGCCCAGTTCCTGGGCGTTGACTGCCGAGTTGGACACCTTGGCCATCGCCACGGTCTCGAAGGTCTTCTTCAGTTCGGCGAACACATCGCCGCCAGCGCCAGCGGCGTGGGAGGCACGCACCGCGATTTCTTTCAAACCGCCACCTGCCGGCAACAGACCGACGCCGGCTTCCACCAGTCCGATATAGCTTTCCAGCGATGCCACAGCCTTGGCACTGTGCATCTGGAACTCGCAGCCGCCACCCAGTGCCAGGCCGCGCACTGCCGAAATCACCGGCACCTGCGCATACTTGATGCGCTGACTGGTGGCCTGGAAGTTGGCGACCATGGCATCGAATGCATCGACCTTGCCGGCCTGCAGCAGACCCAGCGCGCCGGCCAGATCGGCGCCGGCGGAGAACGGCTCCTTCTGCTGCCAGATCACAAGCCCGGCGAAGTCTTTCTCGGCCCGTCCGATGACTTCCTGCAAGCCATTGAGCACGTGATCGGAGACGGTGTTCATCTTGGTCTTGAAGCTGACCACCGCGATGTCGTCGCCGTCGTGCCACATGCGCACGCCATCGTTGTCGAATACGGTCTCGCCCGCCGAGAACTGCTCGCCCAACAACGGATCGGGGAAGCGCTGGCGCTTGTACACCGGCAGCGCCGAGCGCGGCAGCTGGGCATCACGCGCGGGGCTGTAAGAGCCTTCGGCGGCGTGCACGCCATCGCGGCCGTCGAACACCCAGTTAGGCAACGGCGTGCTGCTCATGCTCTTGCCGCTGGAAATATCCTCGGCAATCCACTGAGCAACCTGCTTCCAGCCTGCGGCCTGCCAGGTTTCGAACGGGCCCAGCGACCAGCCGTAACCCCAGCGAATCGCCAGGTCAACGTCGCGCGCAGTTTCTGCGATATCGGCCAGATGGAAGGCGCTATAGTGGAACAGGTCGCGAAATGTGGCCCATAGGAACTGTGCCTGCGGATGCTGGCTTTCGCGCAGCTTGGCGAACTTTTCGGCCGGGGTCTTGATCTCGAGGATTTCGACCACGTCCGGCGCAGCGCTGCGATCGGCGTTTCTGTAATCCTGCTTTTGCAGATCCAGCACCACGATGTCCTTGCCGTCCTTGCGGAAGATACCGGCGCCGACCTTCTGGCCTAGCGCGCCCTTGGCGATCAGCGCGTCCAGCCACTTCGGCGATTTGAAATGCTGGTGCCACGGATCGTTGGGCAGGGTGTCGCCCATGGTCTTGATCACGTGCGCCATGGTGTCCAGGCCGACCACGTCCGAAGTACGGTAGGTTGCCGACTTCGGGCGCCCAACCAGCGGGCCGGTCAGCGCATCGACTTCATCGAAGCCCAAACCGAACTCGGCGGTGTGATGGATGGTGGACAGGATCGAGAACACGCCGATACGATTGCCGATGAAGTTCGGCGTGTCCTTCGCATACACGACGCCCTTGCCGAGCGTGGTGACCAGGAAGCTCTCCAGGCCCCCCAACACGGCCTTGTCAGTGCCCTTGGCCGGGATCAGCTCGGCCAGGTGCATATAGCGCGGCGGATTGAAGAAATGCACACCGCAGAAACGGTGGCGCAATTGCTCGGGCAGCACGTCGGAGAGCTTGTTGATGCCCAAGCCCGAGGTGTTCGATGCCAGCACGGCATGATCGGCCACGAACGGAGCGATCTTCTTGTACAGGTCCTGCTTCCAGTCCATGCGCTCGGCGATCGCCTCGATGATCAGATCGCAGTCGCGCAGTTGTTCCAGACCGCTCTGGTAATTGGCCGGCGTGATCGCCTCGGCCAACGCCTTGCTGGCGAGCGGGGCAGGGCGGAGCTTGCCGAGGTTGGCGATGGCATTGAGCACGACACCTTCGGCATGACCTTCCTTGGCAGGCAAGTCGAACAGCACGGTGTCGACACCAGCATTGGTGAGGTGCGCGGCGATCTGCGCACCCATGACGCCGGCACCGAGCACGGCGGCACGACGGACTAGCAACGGATTGGACATAGCGATGAGCCTTTGGTGTGAGCGACTACGGTGTGGAATGGGTATGGAAACCGGGTTCTGCAAAACGAATCAGTTCGCGCGCGGCATGCGCGCGGTGGTCGGCCTCGCTGACGCCCGCAGGGCGCTTGATGAGGCCGAAATCGGCCATGGCATAGGTCAGCGCGCCGGCCAGAAAGTCTAGGCGCCAGTAAAGCTCTTCCTTGCTCAGGCCCGGCACGCAGGCGGCGATGGCCTTGCCGAATTCGCGTAGCACATGTCCGTAGTGGTCGGACATAAACTTGCGCAGGTTGTCGTTCTTTTCGGCGTAGGCACGTGCGATCACGCGCACGAAGGCGCCGCCGCTCTGTCGGTCTTGCGCCATCGCCAGGGCCGGCTCGACGAATGCAGCGAGCACGGCAGTGAGCTCACCCGGCTGCGACTTCTTTGCCACCTCCAGCTGCTGCAGACGTGCGGCGGTCATTTCGTCCATGCGGCGGCGGAACACTTCGTTGACCAGATTTTCCTTGGAGCCGAAGTGATAGTTGACTGCAGCGATGTTGACATCGGCCTGGGTGGTCAATTGACGCAGCGAAGTCCCAGCGAACCCGTGCTGGGCGAACAGCTCCTCGGCCGCGCCGAGGATGCGGTACTTGGTGGAGAAGTGAGCGGGCTTGGGCATGCGAGGAGATGGAGCTCAATCAAACGATTGTTTGAGCTTATGGGCTCGGCGTCGCGCGGGTCATGCGGCAACGCAGCACGATTCGGAGGGCGGTGTGCAAATGAAGCGGCGAAGAGTATAGACTTGATCATCAAAAAGAAGCCTAAGCCCGCGTTTTGTCGTGGGTTTTTTTCATGATAACCTCGGGCCTTCAGTGGCCCGCCCAACGGAGATTTTCCCATGGCGCTGGAGCGCACCTTATCCATCATCAAGCCTGACGCCGTCGCCAAGAACGTCATCGGTGAAATTTACAGCCGCTTTGAGAAGGCTGGCCTGAAGGTTGTGGCCGCCAAATACAAGCAGCTGTCGCGTCGCGAAGCTGAAGGTTTCTATGCGGTGCACCGCGAGCGTCCGTTCTTCAACGCGCTGGTCGAGTTCATGATCTCCGGCCCGGTGATGATCCAGGCGCTTGAAGGCGAGAATGCCGTAGCCGCACATCGTGACCTGCTCGGCGCGACCAATCCCAAGGACGCTGCGCCGGGCACCATCCGCGCCGACTTCGCCGATTCGATCGATGCCAATGCCGCGCACGGGTCGGATTCGGTCGAGAATGCTGCCAACGAAGTCGCCTATTTTTTTGCCGCGACCGAAGTGGTATCGCGCTGAGGACGAGAGAGTCGAATCGTGAATGAGGTCGTGATCCCCTCCGTGTTGCAGGACGTTCCCGTCCGCACCCCGGAACTGCGCAAGCAGAACCTGCTCGACCTCGATCGCGAGGGACTGGAGCGCTTTTTCGCCGAGACGCTCGGCGAGGCGCGTTACCGTGCACATCAGGTGATGAAGTGGATTCACCATCGCTACGTCACCGATTTCGACCAGATGACCGATCTCGGCAAGGCGCTGCGCGCGAAGTTGCACCGGCACGCCGAGGTTCTCGTCCCGAACATCGTGTTCGACAAACCTTCCACTGACGGCACCCACAAGTGGCTACTTGCCATGGGCACCGACGGCAAGAATGCGATCGAGACGGTATACATCCCCGATAAGGGGCGCGGTACGTTGTGCGTGTCCTCTCAGGTCGGCTGCGGCTTGAACTGTACCTTCTGTTCGACCGCTACCCAGGGCTTCAACCGTAACCTCACCACGGCCGAGATCGTCGGGCAGGTGTGGGCGGCGGCGCGCCATCTGGGCAACGTACCGCACCAGCAGCGCCGTCTTACCAACGTGGTGATGATGGGCATGGGCGAGCCGTTGATGAATTTCGACAACGTCGTGCGCGCGATGAGCGTAATGCGCGACGATCTGGGCTACGGCTTGGCCAGCAAGCGGGTCACGCTGTCGACCTCGGGTCTGGTGCCGATGATTGACAGGTTGTCGACCGAAAGCGATGTCTCGCTGGCGGTCTCGCTGCATGCTGCCGACGACACGCTACGCGAGAGCCTGGTGCCGTTAAACAAGAAATATCCGATTGCGGAGTTGATGGAATCGTGTGCGCGCTATTTGCGCGGCAGCAAGAAGCGCGATTCGGTGACCTTCGAATACACCTTGATGAAAGGAATCAACGACCAGCCGGAGCATGCGCGCCAGCTGGCCAGATTGATGCGTCAGTTTGACAATGCGGTGCAGTCCAAGGACGCTGGCAAGGTCAATCTGATTCCGTTCAATCCGTTCCCGGGTACGCGCTACGAGCGCTCGGGCGAGGCACAGATTCGCGCATTCCAGAAGATCCTGCTCGACGCGCAGGTGCTGACGATGGTTCGCCGCACCCGTGGCGACGACATCGATGCAGCGTGCGGGCAGCTTAAAGGGCAGGTCATGGACCGTACCCGTCGCCAGGCGGAGTTCCGCCGCATATTGGAAGGGCAGGCCGATCGAGATGCGGCAGCGTGATATCGCGTTAATGGTGGCCATGGCGATCGCGCTGGGCGCGGTCGGTTGCGGTGGTCGCAATGCCAAGGCCAGCTCGGTCAAGACCGTGGAAGAAGTCGCGCCGGTGTATTCGTTCCGCGACAGCAAGGCGACCAAGAGCCGCCTGGCTGTACAGGAAAAGCTTGGGTTGGCCAGCAATCGACTGCAGACCGGCGATTATGCCGGTGCCGAAGAGCAGGTCCGTGCGGCATTGAAGAATGACGCGCAGTCGGTGGATGCCATCGGCATGCTGGCGTTGATCCAAGGAGCCAAGGGCGATGTGACGGGTTCTGGCGCCTCCTACCGCCGGGCTGCCGAACTGGCGCCGCAGCGTGGCGATGTATTGAACAACTACGGTGCGTGGCTGTGTGCGAATGGGTCGCCTGCCGAATCGTTGATCTGGTTCGATCGCGCGTTGATCGACAGAAACTACGCATCTCCTGCTTCTGCACTAGGCAACGCGGGCGGTTGTGCACTTGAGGCTGGTCAGCCCGAGCGTGCAGTCAGCGATCTGCGCAAAGCGCTCGACCTGGATCCGAATAACCCGTACGCGCTTGAGTCGATGGCACGGTCGGAAGCAGGGCGTCGCAATTATTTCGAAGCCCGTGCTTTTATCGAACGACGTTTGGCGGCTGCACCGGCGACAGCTTCCGTGTTACAACTCGCCATTCAGATTGAGCGAGGGCTAGGCGACAAGGTAGCCGCCGGCCGTTACCAACAGCGGTTGGTCAAGGAATTCCCTGACGCAGCGACCGCTACTCCCGGGGCCAATGCATTGTGATCAGTGATTCCAATTCGAACCTTTTCGAGCAGGAAAAGGGCTGCGGACAGCATTTGCGCGAAGCGCGCCAAGCAGCAGGTCTGAGCGTGGACGATGTCGCCGGCAAGCTGCGTATGCCGGCGCATGTGGTGCGCTCATTGGAGCAGGAAGAATGGCAGCGCCTCGGTGCGCCGGTCTTCGTGCACGGTCAGTTGCGCAGCTATGCGCGCTTGCTGCAGGTCGACCTGGAGTCGCTGCTGCAGCAGGCAGACATCGCACCGATCGAACCGGTCAAGCTGATCAGCCACACTCACACCCCGCGTGCGCGTCGCATTCTCGAAAGCACCGCGCGCAAGGCGATGTACGTTGTCATAACCGGCGTGTTCGCGGTGCCGGTCTGGTACGCGACCCGCTCACATCTGGACGGCAAAGGGGCGCCGAGTATGGTGTCGCTGGATAGCATGCCGGAGGCCGCAAAGGCTGGCAGGCCGGGCAATGCTGCAGCTCAACCGGCCAGCGCGCCGCGCGAGCAGCCGGCGCCATATATCGCGTCGATGACGCCAGTGCCGCGCGCCACTGCTGAGCCCGAGGCTACTGCGGCTAGTGCTACCAGTGGCGGCAGTTTGTCGTTGAGTTTCAGCGGCGACAGTTGGGTGCAGATCCTGGCACCGGATGGCAGCGCAGTCGAAAAAGCACTCGTGCGTGCCGGCGAACGTCGCAGCTATTCGCCGGGTCAGGTGGGCCGCGTCGTGCTGGGCAATGCATCGGCGGTACAGGTTCAGCAAGGCGGCAGTATCGTCGATGTGAAACCGTTCCAGCGCGCTAACGTGGCGCGTTTTGCGGTATCCTCCGACGGTTCCGTGGTACCTGCTTCCGAGTGAAGCGGACTGCGGTTTTTCATTTTTCCCTATAGATGTTCCGCGCCTCCTGGATGACGGAGCGAGATTACGCATGGCGATCGACGATCTGTTGGACGAACACGAACAAGGCGAACGCGTTCGTTCCTGGTTGAGAAAAAATGGCGCGGGCCTGGTAGGCGGCGTTGTGGTTGGCCTGGCCCTGATTCTAGGCTGGCAGTGGTGGCAGAAGCTCACCAACACCGAATTGGTCGAAGCCAACGCCCGTTACGAGGCGGTGGTCAAATCCATCCAGGCCAAGGACCTGGACAAGGCAGCCAAGGACATCGTGGTGCTCGATAACGGCAAGGGCGGTATTTACGCCGAGCTGGCCGCGCTGCGTTTGGCCAAGGCCCAGTTGGACGCCGGCAAGAATGCCGAAGCAATCAAGACCCTGCGTGACGTACCTGCCGAAGGGGAGCTCAAGCAGATCGTGCGGCAGCGCCTTGCGCGCGTGCTGACCGAGAGCGGCAAGCCGGATGAGGCAATCAAGCTGTTGGCCGATGCCCAGGACCACACCAGCCTGGAGATCCGGGCCGATGCGCTGGTCGTGCAGGGCAAGCCGGATGAAGCGCGTGCGCTTTACACCAAGGCCCTGACCACGGTGGATGTGGCCTCGCCGCAGCGCCGGTTGCTGGAAACCAAGTTGATGGATGTGGGCGGCAAAGTGCCCGATCCGGCGGAGCAGATTTGATGAAGCAGGTTGACATGTATAAGCGCGTTGCATTGATTGCCCTGATGGGCATGTCGTTGGCTGGCTGCAGCACCGTCAAGGGTTGGTTTGCTGGTAAAGATGCTGCTGCCAAGAAGGCGCAGGAACCTTCCGAACTGGTCAAGTTCGAGCCGTCGGTCAAAGTGGACAAGATCTGGTCCACCGGCATCGGCAAGGGCGAAGGACACATCGGTGTGCGTCAGCGTCCGGCAGTGGCTGACGGCAAGGTATATGCCTCGGCGATTACTGGTGGCGTGCAGGCGCTGGACCTGCAGACCGGCAAGCGCGTGTGGGAATACAAGCCCAAGAAGGAAGAGCGCAACGATCACAAGTTCAAGCAGCGCTTGTCCGGTGGACCCGGCGTTGGCGAAGGCCTGGTCGTGATCGGTACGCTGTCTGGCGATGTGATTGCGTTGAACCAGGCCGACGGTACCGAAAAGTGGCGCGCCAAGGTGCCCAACGAAGTGATCGCCGCGCCGGCCATCGCGCAGAATCTGGTGCTGGTGCGTAGCAACGACGGCCGCGTGACTGCATTCGATTCGGCGACCGGCGAGCGCCGCTGGTTCCATGCCGAAGAAGGTCCGACCTTGTCGGTGCGCGGCAACGCACCGATCGTGACTGGCCCGGGCGTGGTGTTTGTCGGCAACGACAGCGGCACCTTGAGCGCGCTGGCACTGCAGGATGGTCGCTCCTTGTGGGAGCAGGCCATCGGGGTGCCGGAAGGCCGCACCGAGCTGGAGCGGATGTCCGACGTGGACGGTGCTTCGGTACTGGACGGCACCACGCTGTATGCGACCAGCTTCAAGAACGAAACCCTCGCACTGGAAGGCCCGAGCGGCCGGCCGCTGTGGACGCGCGATCACGGCGGCGCTGGTGGTGTTGGCGTGTCGTCCAGCGTGGTGGTGGTGTCGGACAACGCCGGTTCGGTTTGGGGCTTGGACAAGAGCAGTGGTGCGGCGATGTGGTCGCAGGCTGCCTTGGCTCGCCGCTCGCTGACCGGTGTCGCCATCCAGGGCGATTATGCGGTGGTTGGCGATTACAAGGGCTATCTGCACTGGCTGAAACTCAGCGACGGTGCATTGGCCGCGCGCGAGCGCGCTGGACGCGACACGCTGCTGGCGCAGCCGGTGGTCGTCGATGGCATTCTGCTGGTACAAAACACCGATGGCGATCTGACCGCCTTCCGGTTGACACAATAAGGACTTCGTAATGCTGCCCCTGGTCGCCCTGGTTGGACGGCCCAATGTCGGCAAGTCCACCATTTTTAACGCGCTGACGCGTACCCGTGACGCGCTGGTCCACGACCAGCCTGGGGTTACCCGCGACCGCAATTACGGGGTCTGCCGTCTCGACGGGGAGCGCCCCTTCATTGTCGTCGACACCGGCGGTATCGGCGGCGATGAGGAAGGCCTTGCCGGCGCCACCGCGCGTCAGGCACGTGCTGCCGCTGGCGAAGCGGATCTGGTGCTATTTGTGGTCGATGGCCGCGAAGGCGCGTCCTCACTCGATGACGAGATTCTGGCCTGGCTGCGCAAGCTGGCACGGCCGACCGTGCTGGTCATCAACAAAATCGACGGCACCGACGAAGAAACCGTGCGCTCGGAATTCGCGCGTTACGGCTTCTCCGATGTGGTGGCGTTGTCTGCCGCGCATCGGCAGGGCATTGACGAATTGCTCGAAGAAGTCGGTGCACGCCTGCCTGAGAAAGGCGCCGGCGAGTTGCTCGATACCGATCCGGCGCGTGTGCGCATCGCCTTTGTTGGCCGTCCAAATGTGGGCAAGTCGACCCTGGTGAACCGTCTGCTCGGCGAGGAACGCATGATCGCTTCCGAAGTGCCGGGCACCACGCGCGACTCGATCGCCGTGGACATGGATCGCGATGGTCGCCAATACCGACTGATCGACACGGCCGGCCTGCGCCGTCGGGGCAAGGTCGAAGAGGCGGTAGAGAAGTTCAGCGCGTTCAAGACCCTCCAGGCAATCGAGCAATGCCAGGTTGCGGTGTTGATGCTCGATGCGGGCGAAGGCGTGACCGACCAGGATGCAACCATTCTTGGCGCGATTCTGGACGCTGGTCGTGCCTTGGTCGTGGCGATCAACAAGTGGGATGGGCAGACCGAATACCAGCGTGCGCAGGCCGAAGATCTGCTGTCGCGCAAGCTGGGTTTCGTCAGCTGGGCCGAGGCGGTGCGGATTTCTGCGCTGCATGGCTCGGGCATGCGCGAGTTGTTCCAGGCGATCCATCGTGCACACGCATCGGCCACGCATGAATTCAGCACCAGCGAAGTCAATCAGGCGCTGGAAATCGCCTACGGGACCAATCCGCCGCCGAGCATCCGTGGACATGTTTCCAAGCTGCGCTACGTTCATCCGGGCGGCGCCAATCCGCCGACTTTCATCGTGCATGGCACGCGGTTGAAGGTGTTGCCGGAGTCGTACAAGCGCTACCTGGAAAACTTCTTCCGTAAGCGCTTCAAGCTGGTTGGTACGCCCGTGCGTTTTATCTTCCGCGAAGGTGCCAATCCGTACGAAGGCAAGAGGAACACGCTCTCCGACCGGCAGGTTGCGCGCAAGCGGCGCTTGATGCGGCACGTCAAGGGCAAGTAAACGTGCCCCCGGGAGCCCTGGCAATCAGTTGTCAGGTGTTGGGGGAGGCGGGTAGGGATCGGATGTGGGCGTCGGCAGATCGCTGCCCGCAGTGGCCGCGCGGTTGTCAGCTAGATGCGCGTTTTGGCGATCGCTCTTGGCTGTCGTGGCGCGCTGGTATCCTGTGCGCCATGACTGACTATCCCTCACGCATTCCCTATGCACATGCGCTGCAGATTCTGCAGGCCGTCGCGGCCAATAGCCGTCCGCCCGATGAAAACATCGCTACCTCGCGTGCCGATGGGCGGATTTGCGCCGCCGATCTGATTGCTCCACTCGCGCTGCCGCCGTTCGCCGATAGCGCGATGGATGGCTTTGCTTTCCGACATGCCGATGTCGCTGGCGGCGATGCGTCGTTGCAATTGGTCGGCGAACAATTTGCTGGTGATCTCTGGACCGGCGCGCTGCGTGCTGGGCAGTGCCTGCGCATTACCACCGGTGCGCCGCTGCCGGATGGCGCCGATACCGTGATCCCCAAAGAAGACGCCGACGAGCGCGATGGTGTGGTGCGCTGTCGCACCATGCCTGTGTCGGGGGCCGCAGTGCGGCTTGCCGGTAGCGATGTGCGTGCTGGCGATCTGGTGATCCAGAGCGGGCAGGTACTGACCCCCGCACGCATCGGCCTGGCCGCTGCGCTTGGTGTATCGCGGCTGGCGGTAGCACCGCGGCCGACCATTGCGGTCCTGGCTACCGGCGATGAGTTGGTCGAGCCGGGCATGCCACTCGGTCCCGGGCAAATTTACAACAGCAATCGCGACATGTTGATGGCGCAGCTGCGGGCATTGGGCTACGCGCCGACGGCGTGGCCGACCTTGCCCGACGATCCGCAGCGCATCCGCACTATGCTGGAAGATGCGGCAGCGGCGTTTGATGTGGTGATCACCTGCGGCGGTGTCTCGGCGGGCGAAAAGGATTATCTGCCCCAGTTGATCGGCGAACTGGGCCGTATCCATTTCTGGCGCGTGCGCATGCGCCCGGGCATGCCGGCGTTGCTAGGTCAGATCGGCCTCTGTCTGGTGTTGAGTCTTCCGGGCAACCCGGTGTCGGTACTGGCGACCTTGATCGCTTACGGCGTGCCGTTGCTGGATAGCTTGCAGGGACGTAGCGAGCCGCGTCCGGTATGGCATGCGGCCTTGGCAAGCCCGTGGGAAAAGCGCCACGAGCGCCTGGAGTTTCTGCGTGGGCGACTGGAGTGCGGCGAAGACGGACGTCTGACGGCGCTACCGCATCGTGGCGATGCCTCGCATCTGCTCCGTGGCGCGGCCGATAGCAATGCCTTGATTGTGTTGCCGGAGCAGGCGCGACGGTTCGATGCGGGCGAGATCGTACGGGTGATTCCTTACGCGCTTTGATCGCTCACCGAATCAGGTGGCGACCGATACGTAGCGAATAGACCTCAGGTGCGTTTGCAGCAAGCGTGTGTGGCAGAATTTCGGAGTACAGCGGTCGAGCGATGTGCCACGTAAAGGGCGCCCGGTCAGGCCGGGCTGGTTGACGCTGCGCAGTCGATTTGAGCGCCGCCCTCAGCCGATTGCGCTGCCGCACAACGCGGCGTAGTCGGCATACCCGGGGAATGCGACGCCGGGCGCGCACACCGTGCACTGCGGATCGGGCGGCAGGCGGATTTCGCGAAAGCGCATGGCCAGCGCATCGAAGCTGAGCAAGCGTCCGGCCAGGCTGTCGCCGATGCCAAGCAGCAATTTCAACGCCTCCGTGGCCTGCAACAGCCCGATCACGCCGGGCAAGACGCCGAGCACGCCGGCCTCGGCACAGCTGGGTGCGAACTCCGGCGGCGGCGGCTCGGGGAATAGGCAGCGATAGCAGGGCGCACGGCCGCGGTTGCGGCCGGCATCGAACACGCTCAACTGGCCTTCGAACTGTTGTACCGCGCCGTACACCAGCGGCTTACCGAGTTTGACGCAGGCATCGCTAAGCAGATAGCGCGCAGGAAAGTTGTCAGCGCCATCGACCACCACATCCACGTCCTGTAGCAGTGCTTCGATATTGCTGGAATTGACGCGCGCCTGCACTGCATCGATCTGCACACGTGGATTGAGCGCGGCGAGGCGCTGCGCAGCCGATGTGACCTTGGCGCTACCGACACTGTCTTCAGTGTGCAGAATCTGGCGCTGCAGGTTACTGCGATCCACCACATCGTCGTCGGCGAGACGCAAGTGACCAACGCCTGCCGCAGCGAGATAGAACGCCGCTGGCGAGCCCAGCCCACCAGCGCCAATCAGGAGCACGCGCGAACGCGCCAGGCGCTGCTGTCCTTCGAGACCAACCTGCGGCAAGTGCAGATGGCGCGAGTAGCGCTCGAGAAAATCCTGTTCGTCCGGTAGCAGCGTCGGGCGCACCAACGGCAGGCCGTTAGTCGACCACGCGCTGGTACCACCAACCACCGAAGAAACTTGCGCATATCCCTGCGCACGCAAAACCTCGGCCGTGTGCGCGGAGCGCTTGCCGCTCTGACAGATCAACACGATCTCGCGCGTTTGCTCGGGCAGATGCTGTGCGGGCGCAGTTTCCAACGCGTTTTGCGTAATCGCTAACGCGCCTTCGGCCTGGCCGCCGGCACGCTCGTGCAGTTGCCGGATATCTATCAGCAAGGCGCCCTGCAGAGCAAGGGCGCGGGCGTCGGTGGGGGAGATGTCTTGGCTGCTCATGCAGCTATTGTCGCGCAAACGCTAGAGCGCTTCGATGTGCAGTGTCCTTGTGGCAGCCGAGCGGCAAGGTCGGCCGATGAAAGGCACGTCATGGTCGCGGCAATGTCGCGTGTGCAATCACGCCGCACTGCGAGCGGCACCGCTGTAATTCGGCGTCGTCACACACGGCACCGCGGCTGGTTCGGCCCGGTTTGCCGTCTTGCGCAGCGCGCCCAGCCGCGCGTCATCGCAGCGACCGACTCAGGAGAAACACATGTTCATCTCATCCAAGCACGCGCCCTTCGCGCGCCGTGCCATAGCGCATCGACCGCTGACCTTGTGGATCGGTCTGGCTTTGAGCTGCAGCGCGCAGGCGCTGCAAGCCGCGCCCAATGCCGACGACGCGGCCCAGCCCGATGCCACGCAGCCTACCTCAACGTTGGACGCGGTGCAGGTCAAAGGCGTGCGCAGCAGCGTGGAAAGCGCCATTGCGACGAAGCAGTCCAATTCTGAGATCAGCGATTCGATCGTGGCCGAAGACATCGGCAAATTGCCCGACAACAGCGTGGCGGCCGCATTGCAGCGTGTGACCGGTGTGCAGGTGGCGCGTGCGGGCGGCGAGGTGGGGCAAGTGCTGGTGCGCGGTTTGCCGAATGTCATCACCACTCTGGATGGGCGCAACGTGTTTACCACTGTGGGCCGCGACGTGGAACTGGCCGATGTGCCGGCCGAGTTGCTGCGCAGCGTGGATGTGTACAAAACCACCGGCGCACAATTCCAGGAAGGCGGCATTGCCGGTGTGGTGGACGTGCATCTGCGGCGGCCGTTCGACTTCGTGGAAGACAGCACGATCGCCGGCAGCGTGAGTGCGTTGCGTGGCGATCAGTCCGAGAAGACCGTTCCCAACGGCAGCCTCACCATGAGCCAGCGCAGGGATACCGATTTTGGCCGCATCGGTTGGATGGGCAGCGTGTCTTATCAGCGTCGCCCATATCAGGAGTCCAACACGCTATACGGCACCTACGATCTCAAACCGAATCCGGTCGATGCGAGTCAGCAACTCTATGTGCCGTACAGCGCAGGCGGGCTGATGGCGCGCGGCGACCGCAAGCGTAAGTCGGCGAATTTTTCGTTTCAGTGGGCGCCGAGCGAGAACAGCGAAGTCTACTTCGACACGCTGTATATCGGTTACGACAACCGGCCGCAGGTGAACTACTGGTTGCCGTTCCCGGGCCTGGCAACGGCTGAAAACACCGAGTCGGTAAGTATGCGTCCGGGCACCAATGTGCTGGATGGCCTGGTGGCGCGCGACATGCTTGCGCTATCAAGCACCCAGGCGCACAAGAACGCATCGGACACCTATCAGGCCGCGCTGGGCGGGCGTTGGACCGGTGAGCACATGCGTTTGAGTAGCGAGCTGGCCTATACCTATAGCAGCGCCAGGAATCGTTCGTTTACGCTCGATATGAACACGCAGGCGCCGTTGCTCAACATGCGTTCGGGCGGCGGTGCGGCCGATATCTGGATCACCCAGGCAGACGGCAGCGCGTACGACATCACGGCTCCCGGCAATTGGGAGTTGAGCCAGTACTATGACAGCTGGAACAAACAAAAAGGCGAGGAGTGGGCCTGGCGAGGCGATGCGAATATCGATCTGGACGTCGGGCCGCTGCGCTCGTTGGATGTCGGTGCACGTGCGAGCCGGCGTACCGCGACCAATCATTCTGGCGATACCGGCGCACGTGACAACATCACTGGTAAGCCAATTTATTTGAGCGATGTGCCGGGTCTGGCATCGGTGACGCCGGGCAACATGATCGATGGCGCGCGTGCGTTCACCAGCGACCGTTGGGCGTCGGCCAATCAGGATTTTTTGCTGCAGCAAAGCACGCAGGTGCGCACCTTGATGGGCCAGACACCGGACTTGCCGGATGAGAATCCTGCGCTGTTCTTCGATGATCGCGAAGATAACTATGCCGTCTATGCGCAGCTCAACTACGGATTCTCGCTTGGGTCGATTCCAGTCGATGGACGCTTGGGCGCGCGTGCGACGCGGTTGGATTCCAGTCTGCAGGGCAGCCAGTCGCTGGATGGCATACTGAGCCCGCTCAGCATCGATCGCCGTATCGACAAGGTGTTGCCTAATTACAGCGCCAACCTGGCCTTGCTCGAGAACCTGATGCTGCGGCTGGCCGGCAGCACCACGATCACCCGGCCGGAATTTGCCGATCTGAACCCGCAGTTGGCCTTGTATCAATCCACCGAGTCGTTGCCGGCGCGTGGTAATGGCGGCAACCCGCAGCTGCGCGCGGTGGAATCGCGCAATGCCGATGTGTCGTTGGAGTGGTATTTCCGCCCCGGCTCGTTGCTTTCGGTCGCCGCTTTTCATCGCAAGATCGACGGATACATCCAGAACTACGCGGCCGAAGAGGTCATCGGCGGCATCGTCTATTCGATCAGCCGGCCACGCAATGCAGGCGAGGGCACACTGAAGGGTGTTGAAGTGGGCTATGCGCAGTTCTACGATTTCCTGCCGGGCTGGTGGTCCGGCTTCGGTAGCCAGCTCAATTACACCTATATTTCAGCCGAAGTCGATTCGCCGGAAGGGATCAGCCAGCCGTTGACCAATGTTTCAAAGAACTCCTGCAACGCGATCCTGATGTACGAGTACGCACGTTTTTCTGCGCGGCTGGCCTATAACTGGCGCGGTGATTACGCGGTGAGTTTCAATAGTTCCGGCGATCAACCCGAACAGATCAACCAAGGAAGCGAGAAGTGGCTGGATGTGGCGTTCAACTACGAGCTCAGCAAGAAACTGACGCTGTTTGCAGAGGCCACCAATCTGCTGGGGACGACGACCAACAACTACTTCGGTCAACGTAATGGCGATTTTCCACGTGAGATCGCATCGCCCGAGCGTACCTACACGCTGGGCTTTCGCTTCCGTCTGTGATGTGGGCGTTGCGGCAGTGCTTTTTTCGTCCTGGCGAGTCAGGGCTGGGCGGCGTTTGCGTCGACCACACCGGGGATGGGTTTGGCATCGGCAAAATGCGCGTGCAACGCGTCCACACCGTGTTGCGGCTTTGCCAGCGGTGTAAGGTCCTGGCGGTTGGTGCGACGTTCGGCGGTGGAGACGGACATAGCCTGATCGCGCTGCGCGATCAGCGGCTGCTGCAGTTCGCCATCGCGGTTGAACGACCATGCCAACATCGGCTTGCCTAGCGGCAGCGCATCGCCTGGCGCAGCGCCTTTGCGCGAATGCCAGGTGTGCCAGGTCTTGCCGTAAGTGTTGATCTTGCTGCGCATCAATTCCTTTTCGGCCACCAATGGCAGATTGGGAGCCGACAGCTGGCCGGATAGAATCTCGCCGTTGTGCGGATGCCAGAAGTCGCGCTCGTGTTCTGGCAGTTGCGCGAACAACTTCTCCGAGATGATGTACTCGATGCCGATGAGATTGGCGCTATCGGTATTGCCGTCGTAAAGCGCGCATTGCGCGAGGTCTTCGTTGACCTGTTGGCAATAGTGATGCGCTTCCATCTGTTCGTCCGGCGCGTCTTTCATCGGATGGAAGCCGACCAGATAGATGTCGAGCTTGCCGACCGGGCCGCTGGGTTGCAGCATCTTGGCGCCGGCTTCCAGTACATTGGTTTTGGTGCTTTCCGGTGCGCCGGGCGGGGTCACCGATGGCGGGCTGCGCGAGCAGCTGACGCAGAACGCAAGGCCAATCAATAACGCGGAATATCTCATGCCAGTTCCAAACATCGAGGTACCCCAAGCTAAGAACGCCAGCGGTCTGCGAAGCGTGAGTATGTGCAGGTGCACGCAGCGCAGCTTCACCTCGCTTGAGCATCGGCTCTATCCAGCCGCCAGCGCTTGATCCGTTGCAGCACATCGCACGTGATGGCGGTCGCCAGCATCGGCAATTGCTGGCGATAAACACCGCGTTGCCGACCAGGCCGCGCCTGTACCTGCTGCGCTGGGGGCCAGTATCCTGGCCAGGTCATCCAACGGTTGGCAGTGCCTTTCATGATCAGCTATGCCGAAGCACTCGCGCTTGTCCATCAGCAGGTCGCCACGCTAACCAGCGAGTGGGTGGATAGCGCCGCTGCGGAAGGCCGCGTGCTAGCCGAGGCATTGTCGAGCCCGGCCGAGTTGCCGTCCTTTGATAACAGTGCAATGGATGGCGTTGCGCTGGCCACCGCCGGGCTCGGCGCATCTGCAGGCAGCGAACACATCGTGATCGGTACCGTTGCAGCTGGCGAAGATGCTGGCGCTGCAGCGACGGGCACGGCATGGGAAATCATGACCGGTGCCGGCATACCACCAGGTGCCGATACGGTAGTGCCGATCGAGCAAGTCGAGATCCTCGCGTATGAGCGCACGCGACTCAGCCGCATTCGTCTGCGCACCGAGGTGCGTGCCGGGCAGCATATTCGTCGTCGCGGTGAAGACGTGAGCTTGCATGATCAGGCGATTAATTCCGGTACCGTGCTGCGCGGCGCGCATCTGATGCTGCTTGCCGGTTTGGGATGTGCGCGGGTGCAGGTAGTACGTCGCCCGCGCGTGGCCTTGATCGCCACCGGGCGCGAGTTGGTCAGTGATCCCTTGCAATCATTGCAGCCGGGCCAGATTCGCGACGGCACCAGCAGTTATCTGCTCAGTCAGTTGCAGGCAGCCGGCGCAGAACTGGTGTGGCGGGGGCAGGTTGGCGACGACGATGCGGCATTCGATAGAGCGCTCGCGCGGGCGCGCCAGGCCGGTGCCGATGTGATCTTAAGCACGGGTGCGGTGTCGCGTGGTCGCTACGACTTCGTGCCTGATGCGCTGGCGCGGCACGCTGCCGCGTTTATTTTTCAAAAGGTCGCCGTGCGGCCGGGTAAGCCGATGCTGCTGGCACGCTTTGCCGATGGGGTCTTGTTCGTCGGCTTGCCAGGCAATCCGATGGCGAGCGCTGCGGGGTTACGTTTCTTCGTTGAACCAGCGTTGCGCGGTTTGCTGGGCATGCCAGTGGAGCGCGGCTTGCGTGTCGCATTTGAGACGCCGCTGCAGGCTCGGCCGATTTGGCGACAGCATCTGCGCGCCCGTCTGCGCTGCAGCGAAGCTGGCGTGCTGTCGGTGCACATCCTGCCGCAGCAAGAGTCCTTTCGCGTGGCGCCATTGCTGCAGGCCAATGTCTGGGCGGTGCTGGAACCGCAAGACGTCGGCGCAGCGCCGAGCACGATGGCGGAGGTGTTCGGATTGGGCCATCTGCAACCGGCTGCGCCGGCAACAACGCTATGAGCATGTACCTGCACTGCGTTACGTGTGAGTGCGCTGCATGAGTGCCGCATACCCGTGGACAGGTGTGGTGCTGGCCGGCGGGCGTTCCTCGCGCATGGGGCACGACAAGGCGCTGCTGCTGTGGCGCGGGCGTCCGTTGATCGCGCATATGCAGGTGCTGCTGGGCGACGCCGGCGCGCAGGAGGTGCTGATCAGCGGTGATCGTACCGGTTACCCCGGCATTGCCGATATCCAACCCGATCTGGGTCCGCTCGGTGGTCTTGCGAGCGTAATCGACCATGTGGCCGATGCGAGCATCCTGGTGGTGGTGCCGGTGGATATGCCGTTGCTGTCCACACCATTGCTGCAAAAGCTGCTGGCTCCATCGCAGTACTGCTGTGCGACCTTCGAGGACCACATCCTGCCGATGCGCCTGCGCATCGATACCACCTTGCGTGAGGCGTTGTCGGTGCTGATGGTTGGCGATGCATCGTCACGCTCGCTGCGCGCCTTGCAGCGTTCACTGCAGTGCCATCGCGTGGCTGTCACCGCCAGCGAAGGTGCCGCGTTCGTCAATTGCAATACGCCCGAGCAATGGAGTCGGCTCATTCATGAAAATCCAGATTGAAGGTCAGCACCTGCGGTTCCGCATCGACGAGGCCGAACTGGCCGAACTGCTCGACGGGCGCAGCGTCGATAATTTGAGTCGTTTGCCGAGCGTACAGGGCGCGCGGTTGGTGCGGCATAGCGTGCGTCTTACCAGCGGTCATCCAGCGTGCAATTGCGCTACCGACCATTGGCAGCTATCGGTGTCACGCGATGCGCTCGAAGAACATGCGCGGCAGCTGCCCAGCCGCGACGGATTGAGCTTCAGCTTCGATGCGGGCGCCGGCCATGCCGAGCTCATGACGCTGCGCGTGACCTTCGATATCGATGTACGCGACAGTGCGCGCAAGCGGTTTCCAAAAGCGTGAGCTTGCGGCGGCGGGTGTTGGCACCACTCAGGCAATCGCCTGCGTGTTCGCTGGAATGCCTTGCACGCGGTCGCAGGCAATGCCGTGCGCCTGTAGGATTGCTTCGATCGCTTCGGCGGCAGTGTCGTCGTAGCCTGCGCCACTGCGCAACGCCACCACATGCAGGCCGTCGCTGGCCAGCTCCAGTAATAAAGCCTGTTGTGTATCGGGCGCTTGCGGCAAAGCGCGGCGCGAAGCATCTCGCCGTGCCAGTTCGAGCACTGCATCCGGGATGTCTTCGCCGACCAACAAGACATCGGCCAGATTCATCGCACGCAGCGCCTTCAAGGTAAGCAGGCCCGGATCGCCCGGGCCAATGCCGACCAACTGCACGCTGCCACGCGCCGGTACCGTGCCTGCATTGTCCAACGCGGCAGTGAATGCGGCTTCGGCAGCGTCATCGCTGCCGGCTTGCAGCAACAGCGGCACCTCGCCATCGATGACGCGGTCGAACCAGCGCCGACGCCGATTCATATCCGGGAACTGGCTGCGGATCCGCTCGCGGTGACGCGCGAATAGCGCGGCGAATCGGCCCACCGATGCATCCAGTTCGCGCTCCAGCCGCTCGCGCAGGCGCCGTGCCAGCATCGGGGCGGCACCCGCAGACGAAATGGCGATGACTAATGGGTCGCGGTCCACGATGGCCGGCACCTGGTACGTCGACAGCTCCGCATCGTCCACCACATTGACCAGGCGCTGACGCGCGCCGGCTGCAGCGGCGACGCGTTGATTCAAGTTGGCATCGTCGGTGGCGGCGACCACCAGCCACACCGTGTCGATCCAGGCCGGGTCGAATTCATCGCCGAGCTGCTCGAAGCGGCCGGCTTGCATCAGTACCGCCAGCTCCGGCGACAGCGCATGTGCGTACAGACGGATATGCGCGCCGGCCTTGAGCAAGGCGAGCACCTTGCGCGTGGCGACTTCGCCGCCGCCGATCACCAGCACGGCGCGTCCTTGCAGATTCGCGAACAACGGAAACAACGGCATCAGACATACTCCAAAAGATGGCACGCACGGGCGGCATACTGCATGGCGCCATCAGGCCACGTCCACGCCTCGCTGCGACCATTGCGTGTTTTGCTGGTCAACGAGACCGAAACGCCGATTGGCGAACTGTGCCAGGCAATGCCGCGCACCGGCTACACGGTGCGCAAGCACCGAGATATAAGCGATGGTGGACAGTTGACATCGTTTTTGTGCCGTGAAAAGTCGATCTACGTGAGCATATTGGGAATGATCTTGCGGCCGCGCTTTGCGCACACGCTAGGGAACCTCTGAACAACGCACTTCAAATGCGCAACACTACACACCTACGTTGAGGAGTCATCCATGCAACTGACGTTCGGTGACGCTGAAGGTTTGGGCAAGCGCAAGCAGACTCGCTGCGAGATCTTCCTGGCCGAGATGGAGCAGGTGGTTCCGTGGAGGCATTTGCTCGGACTGATCGCGCCGCACTATCCGGTGTCGGGGCGGCCTGGTCGACAGCCGTACGCACTGGCGACGATGTTGCGGATTCGTTTGCTGCAGCAGTGGTATGCGTTGAGCGATCCGGCGATGGAAGAAGCGTTGCACCAGATCCCGACCTTGCGCCGTTTTGCCCGGCTCGGCGGTTTGGACAATGTTCCCGACGAGACCACGATTCTCAACTTTCGCCGCTTGCTGGAAACCCATGGCCTTGCAGCGCGGATGCTGGAGGCCGTCAACGCGGATCTGGTGCGCAAGGGTCAGAGCCTGCGGTCCGGCACGATCGTCGATGCAACCCTGATCGCTGCGCCCAGTTCGACCAAGAACACCGACCGCGCGCGCGACCCTGAAATGCATCAGACCAAGAAAGGCAATCAGTGGTATTTCGGGATGAAGGCACCCATCGGCGTGGATGAGTTTTTCGGGCTGGTGCACCACGTCCGTTGTACGGCTGCCAATGTGGCCGATGTCACGGTGACCCACGCATTGCTGCACGGCAAAGAAGACAGTGTGTTCGGCGACAGCGGCTACACCGGTGCGGACAAACGCGAAGAACTGCAGACCTGCAAGGCTGGTTTTTTCATTGCCGCCAAGCGTTCGACGATTCAAGCCATTGGCAACAAACGCGAGCGCCGCCAGGAAGAACGTTGGGAATACTTCAAAGCAAGTGTGCGTGCGAAGGTGGAGCATCCATTCCGCGTGATCAAACGCCAGTTTGGCTACACCAAGGTCCGCTATCGCGGCTTGGCCAAGAACACCGCGCATGTGCTGACCCTGTTCGCACTATCCAATCTGTGGATGGTGCGCCGGCAGTTGCTGCCGGCCAGGGGATAATGCTGCCTGGCGCCAGCCAACGCCGCAAGAAACCGTAGAAATCGTATCGTACGCATCAACTCTGTGCGCTATTGGCACGCAGCAGGCTCGAATTTTAGAGGTCTGGTGCGTTGTTCAGACCTTCCCTAGATTTCTTAATCACGAACACCGGCAGATAGCGCTCACTGGGCATGCATTATCTTGCCTTGTCTGTGCATGAGCGCGAGTTCGCGGGAGCGATGAGGTCCGCCTGGACCTTGGTCATTCATCAATTTGGAAGTTGCTATGGAATTGGGCACAAGGCCGCGCCAGGTGCACGCGTTCG
Source organism: Xanthomonas fragariae (assembly GCF_900183975.1). Lineage (NCBI taxonomy): Bacteria > Pseudomonadati > Pseudomonadota > Gammaproteobacteria > Lysobacterales > Lysobacteraceae > Xanthomonas > Xanthomonas fragariae. The sequence continues at coordinate 2,271,516 of NZ_LT853882.1, read as the reverse complement.
GATTGGCACTGGCTGCTTTAGCAGGGTTGTCTTCTAGCTTAGTTCCGCCGAGAACGTCTACGACGACTACGGCAAGCTGATACAGCGACTTTTTCGAAGCGCATCCTTAGATCAGATCGTTCTCGAACAGCTGCTCGGCCAGCAACTTCTTCAGCCGGGCGTTCTCGGCCTCCAGGTTCTGGAGCCGCTTGGCACCGGGTACGCTCATCCCTCCGAACTTGCTACGCCACAGCTAGGGCCGAGGACTCGCTGAAGCCCTGGCGCCGGCACAGGTCCTTGATTGCTACGCCGGCTTCGGCTTTGCGCAGGAAACCGATGATCTGTTCTTCGAAAAACGCTTCTTCGCGTCCAATCTACTTGGGATTGGGAATTGGACTCCGAACTGGGGCGCTACGCAACGTCGGGGGACGTTGATCACACGCAACTGCGACAGCAGCTGGCCAACGTCATCGACGCCTACGAGGTCGGTCGCAGGCTCAACGTCCTGAAGGACGTGACAGCGTACGAATTCCTCAGCAGGCAGTGCACATTCAAGCCGGCGCGGTTCAAGGTGAATCCGATCCATCTAATGCCTGGACTGAACACCTAGCGTGCGTCAACGCATCGACATGCGCGCGATGTGCGTAGCCTGTCATGCCACGCTGCAGGAGCGACCATGCCAATGCGGTTGGCCCCGCACCGCAGGGCCCTTCAACATGCCTACTAGATACTGGCAGCAGCCGGTTAATTCTTCGCGGTGACGCCTGGGGTTGCATCGCGGACCAGGAATTCCTCGGTCAGCGCCGGCAGATGGGCAAGCAGCCAGTCGGCCATCGCCTGCTCCTGCGGCAGGATCTGCTCGCACACGCGCTGCGTTTGGATGTCGCCGACGGTCTTGGCAGCACTTAGCAACGCGGTGTAAGCGGCGATCTCCAGGTTTTCGAACACATAGCTGGCCATCGCACCCTTGACGATTTCGTCGGAGGTGGTCATGCCGCCCATGGCCTGACCAAACGCAGCCACCTTGCCCATGGTGTCCTTGAGCACCGACGGCGAACCGCCCAGACGTTCGATACACGAATCGACCAGGCGCTGTTGGCTTAACGTCTCTTCCAGATGCTGTTCGATGCGTGCCTTGAGCTGCGGATAGTGCTCGATGCGGGCCGCCTGGGCCTTGAGCATCTGCTCGGCCTGCTGCTCCATCGCGTGCGCATCGCGCAACCAGTCCATCAAATTTTCTTGGGGTTCGGCCATGCGGATTCTCCTGTTGTGTGCGATGCGTCCAGGCTGGCGTGCCACGCATGAAAACCACGGCTGTTTCAGGTGAGCGGGGTGTGTGGTATCCACATGGCATTGACACAGCGACACCGCAGGCAGGTCTGCTGCACCTGGGATCGATTCGCGCACGTAGCGAACCGGTGGGTGACTCATCGGTCATCGGCGGCCGCGCTACAAGCGCATGACATCTACAAATACTGTTCATTGGCGCTGACTGGATTAAGCAGATCACTGAGACGCAGCCACAGCGGCGCCAGATATGTACGCGACAACACGGCGATCAGGCAAACGATCGGGTGGTGCCTGCACATCACGCCGACAACCGATGTTGCAGCGCGGCGAAGGTGTAAATGTTCTCTGCAGTAGACGGCGCACGTCGCCAGAGCTGCAAAAATTTCCTGTTCGCCCATGATCATTGCGCATCAACAATTTATCGAAACTTCAGGCGTGGCAATCGGTCTGCGCCGATGCATCAACCACATCCGCGTGCAATCGATTGCTCCTCCCGGCGTACAACTGCAACGCCCAATTGCTCGCAAAACGACGCAGGCTCTGCGCCGCATTGGCGCAGAGCCTGCATTCCAGCTCATCAAGACCGGCACGTCATCGGCGTGCCGAAGACTCGATTACGCGGATTCTTCTTGCGGCTTTGTCTGCTTGGAGCGCCCACCCTTGCTGCCGATACGCGACATATGATCGCGATCGCGGCTCACTGCCTGGCCACCCTTGCGGCCAGCTTCACGTGCTTCGTCGCTGGTAAATTCGTGCGCATTTCCGCTGGCATGCGCTGCCTTTCCGCCGCTGCTAGCCAGCACACGGCGCTTTTCGGGATCCAATGCGGCAAAGCCGCGCCGGCTACGAGTACTGTTTTGTAGGTCTTCCACTGTGCCTCCTCTCGATGCTTCGGTTACGACATTGGTAATGGGCTTAACGCAACAATCGTGCCAACCCGAAAAGCGAGGCCATACGGTGCAGAACAAGCAGATGCAGGAAAAAACAGCTGCGCTCGCTGCGCAAATCTTGCACTCCTGCCTTACCTCATGTGATGGCATCGCTCCGGTTTTTGGATAGCGCTATCAATACATAGAGCAGAGCCACCCAGCCGATCACTCACGCTGCACGATTACAGCAGCGTGATCGCTTGCGCGCGCACGCTCAGTTGCTCCTGAAGGAAGCGCCGCTCCAAACCGGCACGGTAGGTTTGCCACCAGCCGGGATACCACGCTGCCGTGTGCCTTGGTCACCGGCGGCGTACATGGTTACGAAACCGGTGGCGTGCAAGGCGCGCTAGAGTTCTTGCAGCAACGCGCTGCAGACAATGCCGGCAGACTCAGCGTGTGGCCAGTACGCGCAAGCGGCCGCCCTGGGTAATGGTCAGCGCCGCGGCGGGTGCAACCAACGCGTGGTACAGCGCCCGCATACTGTGTTTCGAGCAGCTCCATGCCACCAAGATCAATCGCCACGCCCGAACAGTCGAAGTGGCGTTCCTGCGTTTTTTCGTCCGGAGCAAGCGGCATGCCGTCAGTTGCCGTGTGGAAGATCACACACTGCACCGCTACCAGAAACAAACCGAGCTTATCGATGGGTGACGAGCATCGTATATATGGTCTTAACGGTAACCGCCCGCCACGCTAAATACCGTGTCGCAGCAACGAACCCGACAATAATTCCTCTGATGAGGCCGCGACAGAAAAATGCCGCGGTCCATCGACCGATGTCGATCGTAAGCGATGGTCTTAATCGCGGAGGCGAGCTCATTAAGACGATGGAAAGCCGAAAATTTCGAATTTCGCTTTCATGGAATTAACTAAGATCCGGTGCCTCTGCTCTTTCATCGTTGGGCTCGCCAACTGTCAACAAGCATTGCATCAGTCCGCTTTGGGCAATCCGGACTCATCCAGTCGTATTCGGCATACGGCCTTGGAAAAAACCCGTTTTTTCGGAGAAGCAAGCCATATCTGCGGTGTTCTCGGCTATGGATAAGGCAGGACGAGCTGGTGTAGCGAGCACCAGTAATCTAGTTCGCATATTCCGTCTGTATCATCGGTAATTTTCAGTTTGGTGATATTAAGCACGGTTTCATTCTTGTCGCTTAGCCTATTAATCGGCCAGGAGCGCAATCGGGGAATGGAATTAAACGCCCTCAGCCTGAAATGATCAGGCTGAGGCGAGCCCGCTGGTTTAAAAAAACTCAACCGTCATTCCAATCCCGTCTTTGAAGGCGCGCGCATGGGTGCGCGTCTGTCTGTGTGCGGCAATCAGGGGACATCAAAATGAATCGTGCATTTGCGCTGGTCTGGAACGCAGCGATCGGTAATTGGGTCGTAACGCACGAGCTAGTGCGTCGGCGGCGCAAATCCGGAGCGACCCGTCGTAGTTTGCCGAGCCTGGTTATCTTGGCGGTGGGGGCCGCCGCGCCCGCGCTGGCCTGGGGAGCATGCACGCCTGCGTCGCCGGCAGCGGGCGCAACGGTTAATTGCACGGGAGTGCCGATCATCAGCAATAGCTTCTCAAGCAGCGCGAATAATTTAACCGTGAATGTTGCAGCCGGCACGCAGATGACCGCCGGATTGCTGGGCGGCACCGCCATCGCGCTGAGCGGCACCAACCCCACGCTCAACAACGCCGGCACGGTCGATCCCTCCGCGCTCGGGCTGCTCTCGGTGCTGAGCACCGGCGTCACCATGGGGAATGCCAGTTCCACCGCGGTCACCGTCAACAATCTTGCCTCCGGCACGATTTACGGCACCGGCGGTTTGCTCGGTGTCAACCTGCTCAATCTCGATGGCATGGCGCTTGGCATCACCTCGGCCAGCAATGGCGCTGTGCAGATCAACAACGCTGGCACGATCGATAGCCGTGCGTTGTTGGGCTTGTCGGTACTGGGCTCGGACACACCGGTAATCGCAGTGAGCGGTGGCGGCACCGTCAATGCCGTCAATACCGGCACCATCAATGGGCGAGTGGGCTTTCAGAGTTCGGCCACCGGCAACACCTTCGTCAACGCGGGCACTATCAACGGCAGCGTGTCGATGGGTGTAGGCAGCACCAACAGCTTTACTGCAGTGACCGGTGGCAGCGTCAACAGTGCTGGTGGACTTGCTCTGGAGTTGCTTGGCCCTGGCGGTTTGCTGCGCTTCGCGCAGACCGGCGTGGTCGACGGGGGGGGAGGCGGCACCAACACGTTGATCCTGCAGAACTCGGCCACGGGTACCGGCAGCGGCAGCACCGGTGTCGGATCGCTGAGCACCGCGCAGTACATCAATTTCGGCAGTTTGCGCGTCAATAGCGGCACCTGGTCGGTGGACGGCGCAAGCAACTTCGGCAACAGCGCGCTCAATGGCGGTGTATTGCAATTCGCCAACCCTGCGCAGCTCGGCACCGCCATCACGGCCAACGGCGGTGCGCTTCAAGCCACTGCTGCAGGTCTGACCCTGGCACCTGCCAGCGGCATCGCGCTTGGCACGGGTGGCCTGATCTTGCAGGGCGCCAATGGGTTGACCATCGGCAGTGCAATCACCGGCACCGGTGCGCTGACCATCACCGGTACCGGTGGATTGGGGCTGACCGGCGCCAACACCTTCACCGGTGGCGTAAATCTGATCAATGGCGCGCTGACGATCGGCACCAACAGCGCGTTGGGAAGCGGCACCGTCAACGCATCTGGCGGCAGCGTGCTGGCAGGTGCTGCCGTCGACGTGTCCAATGCATTTGTGCTCAGCAACACCATCGGCATCGGCGGCGCAAATAATCTGCGAATCGGCGGCGCAGTGACAGGAACCGGTGTACTGAACAAGATCGGTACCGGCACGCTCACACTTGGCGGCGCAAAAACGTATAGCGGTGGCACAACACTGGGTGCGGGCAGCGTCGTGCTGGAAACCTCCGGTGCGCTCGGCACCGGCACGGTGACTGCAGCAGGCGGGTTGCTGGATACCACCGTGCCGCTGACGCTAGGCAATGCGTTTGCGCTGACCAATACCCTTGGCCTGGGTGCAAGCGGAAACGCGCTCACCTTGACCGGAATTCTCGCCGGCGTTGGTGGCATCAACAAGACCGGCACCGGCACGTTGGCCCTTAACGGCACCAACACCTTTACCGGCGGAACCACGCTTGCGTCAGGCACGCTGCAATTGGGCACGGCTTCGGCACTGGGCACCGGCGCATTGAATGTCACCGGCGCCTCCAACCTCAGTACCAGTGCGCCGTTGACGGTGACCAACGCCGTCAGCCTTGCCGGTCCGTTGAACTGGACCGGTGCGCAGGCGCTTACGCTCAGCGGTGCCATCAACGGTGGCGGCAGCCTGATCAAGAGCGGTGCAGGCGATCTCACCCTGACCAACACCAATGCCTATACAGGCGGCACCACGCTGAGCACCGGGCGTCTGGTGGTGGGCTCGAACGCAGCATTAGGCACCGACACGCTGACTGCCAGCGGCGGTGAGCTCGATGCGACCACTGCAGCAACCCTGGGCAACACGATTGCACTCACCGGCACCTTGGGCGTCGGCAGCAGCGGTAACGGCTTGAATCTAGCTGGCACGATCGGCGGCACCGGTGGATTGAACAAACTCGGTACCGGCACACTGACGTTGAGCGGCTTGAACACCTACACCGGTGGTACCAGCCTCTACGCCGGCACCTTGCAGGTGACCAACGGCGCTGCACTGGGCACGGGTGCGTTGAACGTCACCGGCAATGCGGTTCTGCAAAACACTGCAGCTACCTCGCTGACCAATGCGATTGCGCTGACTCCAGGTGTACTGACGCTCAACGCGGCGCAAGCACTGACGTTGAGCGGTGCTATCAGCGGTACCGGTAGCCTGGTCAAATCCGGCAGCGGCGATGTCACGTTGAGCGGTAACAATCTGTATAGCGGCGGTACTACGCTCAGCGCCGGCACGCTGACGGTGGGCAGCAATACCGCGCTAGGCGTCGGTGCATTGACCGCAGCAGCGGGCACCACGCTGGACAACGCGACGGTCAGCACGCTCGCCAATGCGATCGCACTGGCGGGGCTGGTCAACGTGGGCGGCAGCAATGCGCTCACGCTCACCGGCGATATCACCGGCGCCGGCAGCCTGGACAAACTCGGCCCCGCCAGTCTGACCTTGGCCGGCAACAACACGTATGCCGGTGGCACGCGTTTGACCGCAGGTAGCGTGATCCTGGGCAGCGACACCGCATTGGGTGCCGGGACCTTGAGCGTGAGTGGCGGCTTGCTCGACAGCACCGCGGCACGCGTTCTCGCCAATGCTGTCGTACTGGATGCGGACCTGCAACTCGGTGGTAGCCAGGATTTCACCCTCAATGGCGGCATCAGTGGCGCAGGTGGCTTGACCAAGGGCGGCGCCGCGGCATTGACCCTGGGTGGACCCAATACGTTTGCCGGTGGTGTGGATCTCAATGCAGGCAGTTTGCTGATCGGCAACGGCGCTGCATTGGGGAGCGGCGCGTTGACGGCTGCCGACGGCACGCAACTGCAAGCCACCACGGCGACCACGGTAGGCAACGATGTCATCTTGAATGGCGCGCTGTCGCTCACCGGCAACAACGACCTGGGCGTGACCGGCACCGTGAGCGGCGCGGGCAGCCTGGTCAAACAGGGCACCGGGGCGCTCTCGCTCAGCGGCAATAATGTCTATACCGGCGGTACGCTATTGAACGACGGTGCGTTGGTAGTGGGCAGCAACACAGCGCTCGGCAGCGGTGCGCTCACCGCCGCCGATAACACGCTGCTCACTGCCAGCACTGTAGCGACGTTGCAGAACGCGGTCACAGTGGATGGTCAGCTCAGCATCGATGGACAGAATCTCACGCTCGATGGCGCGATCGACGGTGCCGGCAGTCTGGTCAAGAACGGTACGCAGACCCTCACGCTCAACGGCAACAACACTTGGGCCGGCGGCCTGCAGTTGCAGAGCGGGGCATTGCTGGCGGGCAGCGACACCGCGTTGGGCGTTGGCACGCTGACCGCGGCCGGCGGCACCACGTTGGATGCGGCCACGGCAGTGGCACTGGGCAATGCGATTGCATTGAACGGCGAACTCACACTCCCCGGCACGCAGGACATCGCGCTCAATGGCGTGATCAGCGGCATCGGCAGCCTCGACAAACAAGGCACAACAACACTGACATTAGGCAACGCCAATACGTTCAGCGGTGGCGTGGCACTGGATGCAGGCCGCTTGGTGCTTGGCAACGACGCTGCGCTGGGCGTGGGCGGTTTGCTGGTCGGCGGTGCTGCCGAACTGGATGCCAATGCAGCGCTGACGGTCGGCAACGCAGTGCAGTTGAACGATCAACTGACGCTGGTCGGCAGCAACGATCTGGTCGTGAACGGCGCCATCAGCGGCGCTGGTAACTTGATCAAGAACGGCACCACCACGTTGTCGCTCACTGCAAGCAACAGCTATAGCGGCGGCACCACGCTGACGGCAGGCACCATTGCGGTGGGCGCGAACGATGCGCTCGGCACCGGCAATCTGTCGGTGGTCGGTAATTCGGTACTGAGCAATGCGGTTGCGGTGGCCTTGGGCAACGACATCGCGCTTGGCGCGGCGCTCACCGTCGACAACGCGGCCGACATGCTGGCCAGCGGCGCCATCAGCGGTGCGGGCGATCTGATCAAGACCGGCGCGGGCACCTTGACTTTGAGCGCCAGCAATAGCTACACCGGGCCGCTGGCGATTCAGGCTGGCACCGTGGTGGCCAGCACCGCTGCGTCGCTGGGCAACGCCAGCAACGTCGATGTCGCTGCAGGCGCGGTGTTGAATCTGACCAACGGTGGGCTAATCAACGCGCTTAGCGGCGCAGGCGATATCGACACCGATGCCAGCGCCACCTTGAAGCTGGGCGGCGGCGATTTTGCCGGCAGCCTGGGCGGTGGCGGCAACCTGGACAAGGTCGGTGCGGGCACGGTGCGCTTGCTCGGCAACAGTGCGATCGGCGGCGCCACGCAAGTCAGTGGCGGCATCTTGGATGTGATCGGCAGCCTCGGCACCAGCGCGTTGAATGTCGGGCTCGGCGGCACATTGACCGGCACCGGAACCAACGGGAGTGTGGCCAGTGGCGTGACCATCGGCGATGGCGGCCGGCTCGCATTGACCAGTGGCTCTTCACTCAGCGTGGCTGGTTTGACGCTGGCGCAGGGCGCTTCTATCGATGTGGCGCTGGCAGCGCCGAGCAACACGCGTCTGCTGGCGGTCAACGGCGATCTCACCCTGGATGGCACCCTCAACATCACCGCCCTCGGTGGCTTCGGCACCGGCGTGTATCGCCTGATCGACTACACCGGCGCGCTGACCAATAACGGCTTGGGCATCGGCCTGTTTCCCGGCAGCGTTGATATCAGCCAGCTCGCCCTGCAAACCGCAATCGGCCAGCAACTCAATCTGGTAGTCACTGCGCCGGGCAGTATCGTGCAGTTCTGGGATGGCGTGCAGACCACCGCCAACGGCACCGTCGATGGCGGGGCAGGAACGTGGGGCGCTGCCACCAACTGGACCGGCCAGGACGGCAGCGCCAACAGCACCTGGCAAGGCGATTTTGCGGTGTTTGCCGGTACCGCCGGCACGGTGGGTGTGCAAGGCACGCAGAGCATCGGTGGCCTGCAGTTCGTCAGCAACGGCTATCAGTTGACCGATGCCGGCGCGGGGGCGCTGGACGTGACCGACCCGTTGACCGCAATTCGCGTGGACCCGGGTGCAACCGCCACCGTCGATGTCGCCATCTCTGGCATCGGCGGCGTGCAGAAACTCGACACCGGCACCTTGGTGCTGAGTGCAGCCAACACCTACACCGGCGGCACTGCACTGGGCGGCGGCAGCTTGATCCTGGGCGATGCGCAGGCATTGGGCACCGGCACGTTGACCGCAGCAACCGGCACCACGCTGGACACCGATCAGGCACTGACGGTGGCCAATGCGGTGGTGCTCGATGGTGCGCTGAGTCTGGCCGGCAGCAACGATCTGAGCCTGACCGGTGCAATCGACGGCGCCGGCAGCCTGATCAAGAACGGTACGTCCACGCTCACGCTCAGCGGCACCAACAGCTATGCCGGTGGCAGCGTGTTGAACGCAGGCACCTTGGCGGTGGGCAGCAACACCGCGTTGGGTGTTGGCAGCCTGTCTGTGCTGGGCAATTCCACCTTGAGCAACGCGATTGCGTTGGCACTGGGCAACAACGTCAACCTTGGCGCCGATCTGACCATCGCCAGTGCGGATGACCTGGCACTGACCGGCACGCTCAGCGGCGCGGGCGCCTTGACCAAGACCGGACTCGGCACCTTGAGCCTGTCCGGCAGCAACACCTTCACCGGCCCGGTGTCGGTGCAGACCGGCGTACTGGCCACCGCAGCACCCGGTGCATTGGGGACCACCAGCGCAGTGGATGTCGCGGCAGGCGCCGGGCTCTCGCTCGGCAGCAATACGGCGTTGGGCGCAGTGACCGGGCTGGGCAATGTGGCGGTCCTGAGCGGCAACACGCTGCAGCTCGGCCTCAATAACGTCGGCAGCACCTTTGCCGGCAGCCTGAGCGATGCGGGCAATCTGGACAAGGTGGGCACCGGCACGCTGCAGCTCACCGGCACCAGCACGCTGGGCGGCACCACGCAGGTGACTGCGGGCACCCTGGATGTCGATGGCACGTTGACCAGTGCAGGCGGCTTGACCGTGGGCACCGGTGGCACCCTGAGCGGCAGCGGTGTGGTCGGTGCGCCGGTCACGGTGAACGACGGCGGCCGTCTGGTAGTGACCAGTGGGGCATTGTTGACCACCGGCAGCATGAGCCTTGCCCCCAACGCCACGCTCGATGCGTTCCTGGGAGTGCCCAGCCAGACCGGCGTGCTGGCGGTCAACGGCGATCTCACCCTGGATGGCACCCTCAACATCACCGACATCGGTGGCTTCGGCACCGGTGTGTATCGCCTGATCGACTACACCGGCGCGCTGACCAATAACGGCTTGGGCATCGGCACGCTTCCCGGCAGCATCGATCCGACTCAGCTGACGCTGCAAACCGCACTGGCCCAGCAAGTCAACGTGGTGGTGGCGTTGCCCGGCAGCAATGTGCAGTTCTGGGATGGCACGCAGACGCTGGCCAATGGCAGCATCGATGGCGGCGCAGGGGTGTGGAGCGCAGGCTCCACCAACTGGACCTCGATCGATGGGCTGAGCAACAGCGATTGGCAGAACAGCTTCGCCGTGTTCGCCGGCACCGCAGGCAACGTGGGCGTGCAGGGCACCCAAGGCATTACCGGTATCCAGTTCGCCAGCGACGGGTATGTGCTGAGCGATGCCGGCGCCGGTGCGCTGAGCACTGATGCAGCAACCACCATCATCCGGGTCGATCCCGGCGTCACCGGCACCATCGATGTGACCATCGGCGGAACCGGCACGCTGCAGAAACTCGACACCGGCACCTTGGTGCTGAGTGCAGCCAACACCTACACCGGCGGCACTGCACTGGGCGGCGGCAGCTTGATCCTGGGCGATGCGCAGGCATTGGGCACCGGCACGTTGACCGCAGCAACCGGCACCACGCTGGACACCGATCAGGCACTGACGGTGGCCAATGCGGTGGTGCTCGATGGTGCGCTGAGTCTGGCCGGCAGCAACGATCTGAGCCTGACCGGTGCAATCGACGGCGCCGGCAGCCTGATCAAGAACGGTACGTCCACGCTCACGCTCAGCGGCACCAACAGCTATGCCGGCGGCACGGTCCTCAGCGATGGCACGCTGGCGGTCGGCAGCAATAACGCACTGGGCACCGGCACGCTGGCGGTGACCGGTGATTCGGTGCTGAGCAACGCCATTGCTGCCGCTCTGGGCAATGCGGTCACGCTGGGCGCTGCGCTCACCGTCGACAACCCGGCAAACCTGACCCTTGCTGGCGACATCAGTGGCAGCGGTGCATTGATCAAGACCAATACCGGCACGCTAACGCTGGACGGCAGCAACAGCTACACCGGTGGCACCACGCTCAACGCCGGCACGCTGGTGGTCGACAGCGCCAGCTTGCAAGGTGCGATCGTCGACAACGCCACCTTGGTGTTCAATCAGGCAGCCAATGAGGTGTTCACCGGCTCGATCACCGGCACCGGTAGCGTGATAAAAGACGGCGCAGGCGCGCTACAGCTCAACGGCGCCAACGGTTACACCGGCGGCACCAGCATCGCTGCCGGTACGTTGATCGGCGACACCACCAGCCTGCAGGGCGACATCGCCAACAACGCAGCATTGGTGTTCGACCAGGCCATCGGCGGCGTGTATGCCGGCACGGTCAGCGGCACCGGATCGCTGGAAAAAGCCGGCACCGGCGTCTTGCAGTTGGTGGGTGCCAATACCTACACCGGCGGTACCGTGGTCAGCGCCGGCAGCTTGATCGGCAACACCACCAGCCTGCAAGGCAACGTGGTGGATAACGCCACGCTGGTATTCGATCAGGCCACCGACGGCGTGTTTGCCGGGGCGGTGAGCGGCACGGGCGGTGTGATCAAGCAGGGTGCAGGTGCGTTGACGCTGGTCGCCCCCAACACCTACAGCGGTGGCACCACGATTGCCAGCGGCAGCCTGATCGGCAACACCACCAGCCTGCAAGGCAACGTGGTGGATAACGCCACGCTGGTATTCGATCAGGCCACCGACGGCGTGTTTGCCGGGGCGGTGAGCGGCACGGGCGGTGTGATCAAGCAGGGTGCAGGTGCATTGACGCTGGTCGCCCCCAACACCTACAGCGGTGGCACCACGATTGCCAGCGGCAGCCTGATCGGCAACACCACCAGCCTGCAAGGCAGCATCGTCGACAACGCGACAATAGTGTTCGATCAGGCGGACGATGGCACGTTTTCCGGCAACGTTACCGGTAGCGGTACGTTGGTCAAGAACGGTGCGGGTGCGTTGACCCTGTTGATGACCGCAGACAGCAGTGGCTTCACCGGGCTGACCGAGGTCAATGCAGGCACTTTGAGTGTCGGCAACTCAGCCAATCCGGGCGCTGCATTGGGTGGGCCGGTGACGGTGGGTCCGGAGGGCACGCTGACCGGCGACGGCATTGTCGGCAGCTTGATCTCGGCTGGCACCGTGGCGATCGGTGGTACCACCGGCACGATCCGTGTTGGCGGCAACGCCATCTTCGCGGCCGGCTCCATCTTGCAGGTCACGCCCATTGCCAGCGGCGTGGTTACACAGGTGATGGTGGGCGGTGTGGCCACGGTGGCAACCGGCACCATCTTGCAGTTGGTGCGCGCATTCGACATGCCGTTGTTTACCGAGATTTCGGTGATCACGGCCGCTGGCGGGCTCACCGGGCAGTTCACCAGTGTCGTCTCCGACTATGCCTTCGTCGAGCCGAATGTCCGCACCACCGCCACTGTGTTGTCGGTAACGCTGGGGCGCAATACCGAGGCAATGGTCGATGCGGTCACCGCGCCCAACCAGCAGGCAGCTGCAGCTGCCGTGGACGGCTTGCCGACCACCAGCCCGGTCTACCAGGCAGTGGTGCGCTTGCCCGATGATCCGGAAGCGATCCGCACCGCGTTTGCGTCGCTGTCGGGCGAAAGCCATGCCAGCACCGCGACCGCATTGCTGGATAATCGCTTTCTCACCAGCGGCATCGGCAACCATCTGCGTGGCGATAGCCAGGACACGCGCGTTGGCGACACCACGGTGTGGATCACCGGGCGTAGCCTGCCCAACCACGTCGATGGCGATGCCAATACGGTTTCGGTGCGCCGCGAGGACAACGGGCTGATGGCCGGTGCCGAGCGGCATTTCGGCGAGCGCAGCGTGGTCGGCATCGCAGTGGGCAACCAGGACATCGAAAGCTGGTCGCGCCAGTCGGGCGATCGTGCCGACGTCGATGGCACCCACGTTGGCGTGTACGGCCATGCCGACTGGTCCGCGTTCACCTTGCAAGGTGCCGTCGACTACGCCAGCAACAGCGTGGACAGCACGCGCCGGGTGAGGTTGCCCGGCGTGCTCGAAGAGCGGCTGACCAGCGACTACGATGCAACCGCGATCACCGTGTCGCTGGAAGCGTCCTGGAATCTGCGTAGCGGCAATGCGGTGTATAGCCCGTTCATTGCGGCCGATTACACCCGCCTGAAGACCGATGGGTTCAACGAGCGCGGCGGCATTACCGTGCTGTCAGTGGATAGCGCCACCGACACGTTCACCACCAGCACGGTGGGTGCGCGCGGGCACTGGGAGCTGGGTCGGATAGCGGCGTTGTACGCCTCGGCCGGCTGGCGGCATACATTCGGCGACCGCTCCGTGCAGCGCTCGACGGGCTTTGTCGGGAGCGGCTCGCAGTTCTCGGTGCAAAGCGTCACCTTGGCGAAGAACGCGGTAATCGGCGAGTTGGGCGTCAACCTGATTACCTCGCCCGGCAGCCGGTTGTCGTTGTCGTTGCAAGGACTCAACGGCGATGGCCAGACCGCGTATGGCGGACAGGTGACCTGGGGGGTGAGTTTCTGATCGTTCGCCTGCGTGGTTGAAAGCAGGGAGCCCCGGCATGCCGGGGCTTTGTCTGCGTGGATGCATTGCGGCATGCGGAGCTTCGACCGCTGCAACCGGACTAGCGTGTTTTACATTGGGGGCATCTCAGAAAAGGTAATTTAAAGCACGTTAAGCGGGTGGCAGAGCTCGCAGTGGCCTGAACTTCCCCGCACCGACCCTGGTGCGGCTGCGCCACAGGTGGTCACCGGTCAAGTTGATATGCTCCCAGCCCAGCGGGGATAGTTACTGCAACAGCGCGTCGTTATTTGGCGGTGATTGCATAAGGCCTTCACGGTTCGCTCCAGATAGACGGTATTCCACAGTTTCACGTCTTCGGGGCGCTTGGACAATTCGACCTTGATCTCATCCGAGAGCGAACGAAAGCAGGAGTGGCGGCTGCCGCCGCACATGGCCGCAAAGGCGGGAGAAAACTCGTCGTCACTGGCGATAAATTGCAACAAGCGAGAACACTGTTGGAGCGGGGCTGAATGTGCGTGAGGTGGCCACACGGCTCAAGATCGGGAAGACCTCATCTTTACGATGCTTTGCGTGGGACCGGTCAAGAACCCCAGCAAAGCTAAATTTCGTCAAATTGTAGCTGATACGCCCAGGGTTCCGTAGACCCTCAAGACCCTCGTTGCGCGTAGCGCCGTTCAAACTCTACAGGGGACAGGTCGCCAGTTGAACCGTGGCGGCGGTTGGGGTTGTAGAACATCTCGATGTAGTCGAATACCTCGGCGCGAGCGGCGTCCTTGGTGGAATAGGTCCGCCGCCTGATCCGCTCGCGTTTGAGCAGTCCGAAGAAGCTTTCCACGGGTGCGTTGTCGTGGCAGTTGCCACGCCGACTCATGCTGCACACCAAGCCATGGGACGCCAGGAAACTGCGCCAGTCATCGCTGGTGTAGACAGACCCTTGGTCCGAATGAACCAAGCAACCAGCGTTGGGTTTGCGCCGCCACACCGCAGGCAACAAGGCCTGCACGACCAACTCGGTGTCGGCCCGATCGCGCATCGCCCAGCCGACGACCTGCCGGGAAAACAGATCGATCACAACAGCCAGGTACATCCAGCCTTCATGCGTGCGGATGAAGGTGAAATCGCTCGCCCAGGCAGTGTCCGGCTCAGTCACGTCGAACTGTCGGTCAAGCAGGTTGGCCGCCGCCTTGCACTGCATTCCTCCATGGAAGCGCGGTTTGCGACCATAGCCCACCTGGGCACCCAGTCCCTCGGTGCGCATCAGCCGATGCACCCGATGGCGACTGCAACGCTCACCCAGATCGCGCAGATCCCTGGTGATCTTGCGATGCCCATAGACACTGCCGCTGGCCAGCCAGTGGTGCTTGATCAGTCCAAGCAAGCGCTCATCTTCCTTGGCGCGCTCACTGTTGGGCGAGCACAACCAGGCGTAATAGCCCGACCGGTTGACCCGCAATACCCGGCACATCGCACACACCCTGAATTCCCCACAGTGGGCTTGCATGAAGGCGTACTTTGCCCTTACCCCTTGGCAAAGTACGCGGCGGCCTTTTTTAGGATGTCGCGCTCCTCGGTCACTCGACGCAACTCTGCCTTCAGCCGCCGAACCTCGGCGCTCTGGTCCACCTCGGCGCGCTGCACCACGCCAGGCTTGCCGAACTTGCGCAGCCAGGCGTAGAGGCTGTGCGTGGTGACACCTAGTCGCTCCGCGACTTCTGCTACCTTGAAACCACGATCGGTCACTTGCCGGACCGCCTCGATCTTGAATTCATCCGTATACCGCTTGCTGCTCATAGACACCTCCGAATTGACCATTTTCCATGGCCTTGAGATGTCTAGGAAACCCTGGGCGTATCAGTTTCAGTGGTGTCATCGGCCCCAATCGAAGTGTCATGCTGTAGGACAACACACCCATCATCTGTCCATCCCAGATAGTTGAGGGCATGGCTATCGCTCTGTTGGGTAGGTTGGCGGACATAGGCGATTGTGCCATCGGCAATGGCCCGGATCGGCTCGGTACCGGTTCCTGCACTTGGTGCGCGAAGGTGAATGCCTCCATGCCAGCCAAGTAGCTCGCTGACCGGATAGGTACCACTGTCGGCCAATGGCATGGCGCGTGCCAGCCATGAATCTTCGGCCTCAGTGGCATTGCGGGCAATCAGAAACGGAGGGCTGATGATCATGTCTCTACCTTGAGAAAGATAATTTCCTGACACCATCGACCGTGCCTTGTGGCAGCTTGTCGATGAGTGCAGTTCCGCTCTCCCCCCCCAAGAACGGATGCCGACTGGCCTTGACCGTGAACTGCCCCGGGCAGGCGAAGGTGATGTCGCCGCCTTCCAGGGTGAGGCGGGTCTGCCCGGCCTGCAGGACGATCTTCTGCTGCGCCAGCACGTCGATGCGGGTGTCGGTGGCGGTGACGGTCAGCGCCTGGCCGGCCAGCAGTTCCAGCGCGCCGGTGTGCGCCTGCAGGCTCACCGGGCCGGCGGCGGCGATGAGTGTGATCGGCCCGCGTTGCGCGAACAGCGCGGTGTGCTGGCCGGACACCGCCGACAGGGTCTGCCCGGCGCTCAGCTGCGCATCGTGCTGCACGGTCACCTGCAGGGCCTGCCCGGCATAGGCCACGCCGCTGGCCGGGGTGGTCCAGGCGATGTGGTCCGGCGACTCGCCCAGCAGGCGCGCCTCGGCGAATCGTTCCACCGGCGCCTGGCCGTCGCGGCCGCCATCGGCCGGCTTGGTCGCTGGCTGGCCGCCGACCGCACCGGCGTACTTGCCCTGCGCCTGCGGGTCGATCGCCTCGCGCAGCCGGGTCACGCTGGGGTGGGCGTCCAGGCCGGGCACCTGTTGCTGGGTCAGGGTGTCGTGCAGCGCCTGGGCGGTGCGTTCGGCGCCGTGCAACTGGGCCACCGCCTCGGCCACGTCCAGCGCGGTCGAGGCGCCCTGGCCGCGGGCGCTGCTGGACAGCAGCAGGCCTTGCGCGGCATGCACGTTGCCCCAGCCCTGCGAGGCCAGTTCGAAGCCTTGCCCGCGCAGCGCGCCGCGGGCGCTGTCGCTGTGCTGGACCAGGTAGCCCAGTTCCAGCCGGGTGTCGGCCAGGGAGGTGTGCAGGCGCGTGCGCAGCTGGCCGGGGGTGTCGTCCAGCAGCCATTGCTGGGTGCCGCCGCCATCGTGGGACTGGGTGTGCAGGCCGCTGAGCGTGCCGGGGTGGCTGGCGCGCGCGTCCAGGCCGCCGCCGAAGGGTGGGGCGACCTCGCCGTTGTACAGCTGGCCGGTGATGCGCGGCTGGTCGATGTCCCCGTGCAGGAACTCCACCAGCACTTCGCTGCCGATGCGCGGCAGGAAGTGGCTGCCCCAGTTGGGACCGGCCACCCACTCGGCCACCGGCACCCAGGTGCCGGCGCTCTGGTCGCCCGGCGCGTGGCCGGGCGCGGCGCTGGCGCTGTCGGTCAAGCCGCCGGGAGTGGGCTGGGCGCCGCGCTGCCACGGTAACTGGATCCGCACCTGGTGGTCGCGGCTCGGGCTCAGCGCCGCATCGGCCACGCCGACCACGCGCGCGCTCTGCGGCCCGGGCATGCGCGGGCGGTCCTGCGGCAGCGCGCGCAGCGGCGTGGCCGCCGGCACTGCCACGAAGCGGTTGCGGTAGCTGCCGTGCTCCAGGTCCGGTGCATCGAGCAGGGCGACGATGCCCTGGCCCAGGTTGTTCACCGCCACGTGCTCGATCGCCACCGCAACGAAACGCTGGCCGTCGTGCTGGGCGTGCTGGCGCAAGGTGAACGCCGCCCCGGCCGCCAGCGACTACGGCTACAGCACCATGAACGCTGTAGGCGCGGTTTCAATAATTTTTTCGAACGAGACGACGGGGAGGCCACTTCTTTGCAGTAGATTCAGTTGGCCGAGGCGGGTAAACCATTTCGACGACAAAGCAACAGATGAGCCGATGATCGTCAACATGAAAAAGGGTAAGATCCTCTTCATCTTGTCTTCCTATGAAAAATAACCATCCCTTCTTTTTGGAATCACTATTTTTTGCTGCTATAGATTCCAATCTGGATATTTCAATATCTTTGGAAAAATAATTTCTCTTCGCGGCACTCCAGTTTTTCTAATTAACCCTCAGCCGATATGGGTTTACGAGTTTACGATCTTTCCATTCGCCATAGCTGAGCTGGATTTCTATTTGATTATCATCTGAGGCTGGTGCTTTCCAAGCGATGGGTGCGTAGAAGATATGTGGTTCGTTGTACTTGACAACCTTATCCCTGTTGAGGCACAGAAAAATGCGCTGATAGGTGTTGGCTGCAATCCCTGAAATAGCCAGAGATAGATCACGATCAAACGGAAAATTTATGAAAGTACGGCAAATTGGTCGAATAGTATTAGCTGCCCAACGGCGCTCCCGGCGTGCCTCGCTCAACACATCCGATACATTTTTTATTGTTCCATTACTTGCTGTGGAAACAGCAGGGGAACCATTTGATCCGGTGACAGGGCGCGCATCACGAAGGACGAGACGGTTTGGAAATCTTCCAGGGAAACCATCCTTGGTCGTTACGCGCTGTTTCAATGCGCGTTTGACCAATCTCTCATCACCATCAATGTCACAGTCAGTTTCGTGCTTGTCTTTGATTCTGAAATGAGCACGCACTTTGTTCTCAGGCAGATACGAGCAAGGAATTACGCTAGCAATGCATCCTATGCACATATATCCGGAATCGTTGACTGAATTCATGATCCATAGCTGTTCGGCGTCGATGATCTCGCCCGTGTACTTGTCGCGTGCTGACTCCATGGAGCTCTCCAGATTATCTGTTTGGCCGTCAGTTGATCATTTAATGATATTTATTAAATAAAATTGTTGGCGGGCGCCATTCCTGGGCACTTTTGGGCGCTTCGCCGATGCCCTACCAAAAGCTACCCGTCGAGGTCGAACCCACGTCAACACCTCAAGGTTCGGCGAGTACCCATTGCACTTTGCGGCCCTCGTGCAATGGAAGCTCGTCGCCCGCGTTGAACTGCGCGGCCGCGTTGAGATCGTCCATGACCAGCCAACGGCCGGCCTGGGATGCGCGTTGACCGCTCATGGCACTGACCTGCCGACGCGCTGCGTCCGTTGCTGCCTCCTGCTGAACAGGCGGTGGCTCGGACTCCATGAAGACATAGTCTGCCTCCTCCTCCGGAATGGTGCCGTCCTCGTAGCGGGCGTCGCGCCAGATCAGGCGCCAGACGACATCGATGTGGATGCTTCTGTCCCTCACAATTTGGCTGGCTTGTGGCGCAGGCGAACCACCATGAAGATAATTGAGTGCGCCTATATATGGCAAAAAGCCAGTCGGTATATCCGGCTTGGAAAACAGGCTGAATTTCTTTGGCTTCGGCGCATCCACCGGCTCCCAGATGCCTGAGCAAGGAATTCGGCTACCCGTGGCGACCAAGGTGTTCTGGACTGGGTTAGGGACTTCTGGAAGCACGGGAGGAAAATGCATCTTGGAGACATTTTCCACAAACCATTTTCCATATACATTTGGCGCAGGATCTTCGAAGTAACGACCTTCGATGATATCGCCCCATATTTCCGACCTTAAAGTGGCTACATCATCCAGGCGCGCACGGAATTCGTCCCACAACGGAGTCAGCGCTTCATTTATCCCGTTCTCGCCAATCTCGATTCGCCATACCAACTCAAGCCAATGACTGACAGTCCGATGCCCCATGACGAACTCGCCATTGGCATCGAACTTGAAGACGCGCTTGTCGCCCTTGCGCAGCCTGCGCACGCCTTCTTCCTGGTGCGCCAATCCTTTCAAGATGCACACATAATCCGACTCGCTGATCCCGCTCTTATCCAGCCACCCCTTCGCATCAGCTTGCCGCACACTTTCTTCTGTCACACCCGCCCACGCTTGATACAGCTCAAGCATCCGGTTCCACGCGGTGAACGAAGATTCCTTCTTCAGTTGGTAGAACATCTGCCGACGTTCGAGTTCGTTGGGAAGTTTCAAGCCTTCAGGAAAATTACTGTTCACGGCGATACCACCACTTGACGATGCTCCTTGGTCGCTTGCTCGCGCTCGGCAAGGCGGGCGGTTGTGACGCTGGTCGGGCTGGGGGTATGGAAGTAACCGATGATGCCGTTGACATCCTTCCAGCCGGTCGGCTTCACCTCGAAACTCATGCCACTTGCCGGGTCGATCCACGCAAACGGCTTGTTTTCTGCAATGGCACGCTTGCCCAGAGCCGTCAGCTGGTCCGCCACCGGTTTGTCCAGGGAGAAAAATGCCTGCGTGGCGCCACCAGGCAGGTATTGTCCTGGCAATTTGACGCCCATTTGCTCGGCCACCGTGCCGACCACCGCCTTGGGGCCATTGCCGCCGCTTACCTTGCCGGTGACGATAAATCCATTGCGATTGAATTCGTCCAGTACGGCCGTTGGCGGGCGCCATTCCTGGGCGCTTTTGGGCGCTTCGCCGATGCCCCACCAAAAGCCACCCGTCGAGTTCGAACCCACATCAACACTTCAATGGTCGGCGAGTACCCATTGCACTTTGCGGCCCTCGTGCAATGGAAGCTCGTCGCCCGCGTTGAACTGCGCGGCCGCGTTGAGATCTTCCATCACCAGCCAACGGCCGGCCTGGGATGCGCGTTGACCGCTCATGGCACTGACCTGCCGACGCGCTGCGTCCGTTGCTGCCTCCTGCGGAACAGGCGGTGGCTCGGACTTCATGAAAACATAGCCGGCCTCTTCGTCCGGAATGGTGCCGTCCTCGTAGCGGTCGTCGCGCCAGATCAGGCGCCAGACGACATCGGGGTATACGCTGCCGGTCTGAGTTTCCTGCCGTGCTTTTGGTGCGGGAGATTGACCATGCAGGTAGTTCATTGCCGCGATGTACGGCAGGAAACCGCTTGGCACATCCGGCTTGGAAAACAGGCTGAATTTCTTTGGCTTCGGTGCATCCACCGGCTCCCAGATGCCTGAGCAGGGAATACGACTGCCAGTGGCAACCAGCGTGTTCTCAACAGGGTCAGGCACGTCCGGAATGACCGGAGGAAAATGCATCCTGGAAACATTTTTCTGGAACCACTTCCCATAGATATTGGGCGCAGGATCTTCGAAGTAACGACCTTCGATGATATCTGCCCATATTTCGTTTCCGAGATGGCGCATCTTTTCAAGGCATTCAGAGAATTCGTCCCACAACGGAGTCAGCGCTTCATCTATCCCGTTCTCACCAATCTCGATTCGCCAAATCAGCTGAATGAAATGACTGATGATTCGATTGCCCATGACGAACTCGCCATTGGCATCGAACTTGAAGACGCGCTTGTCGCCCTTGCGCAGCCTGCGCACGCCTTCTTCATGATGCGCCAATCCTTTCAAGATGCACACATAATCCGACTCGCTGATCCCGCTTTTATCCAGCCATCCCTTCGCATCGGCTTGCCGCACACTTTCTTTTGTCACATTCGCCCACGCTTGATACAGCTCAAGCATCCGGTTCCACGCGGTGAACGAAGATTCCTTCTTCAGCTGGTAGAACATCTGCCGACGTTCGAGTTCGTTGGGAAGTTTCAAGCCTTCAGGAAAATTACTGCTCACGGCGATACCACCACTTGACGATGCTCCTTGGTCGCTTGCTCGCGCTCGGCAAGTCGGGCGGTTGTGACACTGGTCGGGCCAGGCGTATGGAAGTAACCGATGATGCCGTTGACATCCTTCCAACCGGTTGGCTTCACCTCGAAACGCATGCCACTCGCCGGGTCGATCCACGCAAACGGCTTGTTTTCTGCAATGGCGCGCTTGCCCAGAGCCGTCAGTTGGTCCGCCACCGGTTTGTCCAGGAAGAAAAATGCCTGCGTGGCGCCACCAGGCAGGTATTGTCCTGGCAATTGGACGCCCACTTGCTCGGCAACCGTGCCGACCACCGCCTTGGGTCCATTTTCGCCACTCACCTTGCCGGTGACGATACATCCATTGCGCCAGCCCGGTATCGGCTAGCATGGGGCGAGCGCCGCATCCATTTGGCGCGTTATTGATCGGCCAGCACCCATTGCACCTTGCGGCCTTGGTGCAACGGAAGCTCGTCGCCCTCGTTGAACTCTGCGGCCGCGTTGAGATCGTCCATGACCAGCCAACGGCCGGCCTGGGATGCGCGTTGACCGCTCATGGCCGATACTTGCCGGTGCTGCGGTTGATCGCTTGCTGCGACGATGGCCGCACGGTCATCGGGCTGCATGAACACATAGCCGGCCTCTTCTTCCGGAATGGTGCCGTCCTCGTAGCGGTCGTCGCGCCAGATCAGGCGCCAGACGACATCGATGTGGATGCTTCTGTCCCTCACAATTTGGCTGGCTTGTGGCGCAGGCGAACCACCATGAAGATAATTGAGTGCGCCTATATATGGCAAAAAGCCAGTCGGTATATCCGGCTTGGAAAACAGGCTGAATTTCTTTGGCTTCGGCGCATCCACCGGCTCCCAGATGCCTGAGCAAGGAATTCGGCTACCCGTGGCGACCAAGGTGTTCTGGACTGGGTTAGGGACCTCTGGAAGCACGGGAGGAAAATGCATCTTGGAGACATTTTCCACAAACCATTTTCCATATACATTTGGCGCAGGATCTTCGAAGTAACGACCTTCGATGATATCTGCCCAGATTTCGTTTCCGAGATGGCGCATCTTTTCGAGGCATTCAGAAAATTCATGCCACAGCGGCGTCATCTCTTGATTTATATTCATTTCCCCGACTTCGACTCTCCATACAAATTCGATCCAATGACTCACTTGGCGGTCGGCCATTACGAATTCACCGTTGGCATCGAATTTGAAGACGCGCTTGTCGCCCTTGCGTAGCCTGCGCACGCCTTCTTCCTGATGGGCCAGTCCCTTCAGTATTCCGACGTAATCCAACTCTTTAATGCCGCTTTTCTCCAACCAACCTTGCGCATCAGCTTGCCGCACACTTTCTTCTGTCACATCTGCCCACGCTTGATACAGCTCAAGCATCCGGTTCCACGCGGTGAACGAGGATTCCTTCTTCAGCTGGTAGAACATCTGCCGACGTTCGAGTTCGTTGGGAAGTTTCAAGCCTTCAGGAAAATTACTGCTCACGGCGATACCACCACTTGACGATGCTCCTTGGTCGCCTGCTCGCGCTCGGCAAGGCGGACGGTTGTGACACTGGTCGGGCCGGGGGGCTGGAAGTAACCGATGATGCCGTTGACATCCTTCCAGCCGGTCGGCTTCACCTCGAAACTCATGCCACTGGCCGGGTCGATCCACGTAAACGGCTTGTTGTCTGCAATGGCACGCTTGCCCAGGGCCGTCAGCTGGTCCGCTACTGATTTGTCCAGGCGGAAAAAGGCCTGTGTGGCGCCACCAGGCAGGTATTGCCCTGGCAATGTGACGCCCATTTGCTCGGCCACCGTGCCGACCACCGCCTTGGGCCCATTGTCGCCGCTCACCTTGCCGGTGACGATAAATCCATTGCGGTTGAATTCGTCCAGCACTGCGGTGGAGGGGCGCCACTCCTGCGCACTCTTCGGCGCCTCGCCGACACCCCACCAAAAGCCACCCGGCGAGGTCGAACCCACGGCGACACTGTGCGTGACTCCTTCCTCGCCAAATGCACGGAAGACGTTTTCGCCGTCATGGAGTTGCCTGTTGATCATTTTTCCGGAGTAGGCTTGGACCGCTTGATAGACACCTTTCTTTTGCCTGTCCGCCAAGTTCGGATACCCGTCTTCCGGCTTGTACAAGTGTTCCCATTCCTCAGGTTGATTCACCGGCGCCCGATTCTGCTTGAATCCGCCCCGGCTCGACCGCATCGGTAGCACACCATCTTCCACCAGGCGCGCCTCGTCGGCGCGGGTGATGACGCGCTCGCCGGTGGCCACCCGGTGCAGCGCCACCCGGCTGGTCGTCTCGCCGCCGCTGCGCACGTAGGCCTGCAGTTCGCGCAGGTTCTGGTCCAGTTCCTTGATCGCCTTGGGGATCATCTGCTCGGCTGTCGTGCGCAAGGTGCCCAGGCCGCCGATCAGTCCATCGATCCGCTGTGCCAGCATCTGCGGCATCAGCGCCCCCATCCGTGCATTGGCCTTGCGCAGCACCGAGGCGAGGGTATTGGTGAGCGTGGCGAACCGCTCCATGATCTGCGCTTGGTAGTCGGCAAACTTCAGCCGCAGCAGCCACGCCTCGGCGTTGCCCGTGCCGATGCGGTTGAGGAAGGCGACGATGTCCTTGGCACCTTGCAACAGGTGCGCGGCACGCGCGGCGCCGCGCAGTTCGGCGGCGGCCTTGAAGACCGTGCACAGGATGCGGCCCACGCCCTTGATGACGCCACCGATCACCGGCACCAGGGCCAGCACCAGCACCACGAGCAACACCCATTCCCAGACGCTTTCGCGCGCCTGGGGATCGTCGATCAGGCGGATGACCACGGCGATGATGTCGCGCGCGGCGGTGACGTCGCCGACCAGCGGGATCATGCCGATCACCGCATCCACCAGGATCTGCGACAGCGAGGCCTTCTCGTTGAAGGCGCCTCGCACCGTGCCCCAGGTCCAGCTGCCGACATCGGCCGCCATCGCCTGGAACTGGCTCCAACTGAGCCCGCCTGGGGGAGAGACCGCGGGTGTAGCGCCCATTACTGCACTCCTTTGCCGGAATCGGCGGTGGCGGCGGCCAGATACTTGTCCACCACGCCGTCCAGCCTTGCATCGGCAGGATTGGCCGCGTGATCGGGCGTGGGCGTCATGTCCTTGCGGCCGAACAGGCCCGGCATCGGCGAGAACACCACCTCGGCCGAGCCGCCGGGCACATGCGCCACCTCGGCGCGTCCCTGCGCGTCGAGCGTGCCCTGCCGTTTGCTGCCATCGGCCAGGGTGACCACGTAGTCGGCACCGGCCAGGCCCTGATCGTCGTGGTAGCGATGATCGAGCGACAACGTTTGCAGGGGAAGGCGTTCTTCCGGCAGCGGGGGGATGGCGACGGTCTTCATCTCCCCACCCAAGAACGGATGCCGACTGGCCTTGACCGTGAACTGCCCCGGGCAGGCGAAGGTGATGTCGCCGCCTTCCAGGGTGAGGCGGGTCTGCCCGGCCTGCAGGACGATCTTCTGCTGCGCCAGCACGTCGATGCGGGTGTCGGTGGCGGTGACGGTCAGCGCCTGGTCGGCCAGCAGTTCCAGCGCGCCGGTGTGCGCCTGCAGGCTCACCGGGCCGGCGGCGGCGATGAGTGTGATCGGCCCGCGTTGCGCGAACAGCGCGGTGTGCTGGCCGGACACCGCCGACAGGGTCTGCCCGGCGCTCAGCTGCGCATCGTGCTGCACGGTCACCTGCAGGGCCTGCCCGGCATAGGCCACGCCGCTGGCCGGGGTGGTCCAGGCGATGTGGTCCGGCGACTCGCCCAGCAGGCGCGCCTCGGCGAATCGTTCCACCGGCGCCTGGCCGTCGCGGCCGCCATCGGCCGGCTTGGTCGCTGGCTGGCCGCCGACCGCACCGGCGTACTTGCCCTGCGCCTGCGGGTCGATCGCCTCGCGCAGCCGGGTCACGCTGGGGTGGGCGTCCAGGCCGGGCACCTGTTGCTGGGTCAGGGTGTCGTGCAGCGCCTGGGCGGTGCGTTCGGCGCCGTGCAACTGGGCCACCGCCTCGGCCACGTCCAGCGCGGTCGAGGCGCCCTGGCCGCGGGCGCTGCTGGACAGCAGCAGGCCTTGCGCGGCATGCACGTTGCCCCAGCCCTGCGAGGCCAGTTCGAAGCCTTGCCCGCGCAGCGCGCCGCGGGCGCTGTCGCTGTGCTGGACCAGGTAGCCCAGTTCCAGCCGGGTGTCGGCCAGGGAGGTGTGCAGGCGCGTGCGCAGCTGGCCGGGGGTGTCGTCCAGCAGCCATTGCTGGGTGCCGCCGCCATCGTGGGACTGGGTGTGCAGGCCGCTGAGCGTGCCGGGGTGGCTGGCGCGCGCGTCCAGGCCGCCGCCGAAGGGTGGGGCGACCTCGCCGTTGTACAGCTGGCCGGTGATGCGCGGCTGGTCGATGTCCCCGTGCAGGAACTCCACCAGCACTTCGCTGCCGATGCGCGGCAGGAAGTGGCTGCCCCAGTTGGGACCGGCCACCCACTCGGCCACCGGCACCCAGGTGCCGGCGCTCTGGTCGCCCGGCGCGTGGCCGGGCGCGGCGCTGGCGCTGTCGGTCAAGCCGCCGGGAGTGGGCTGGGCGCCGCGCTGCCACGGGAACTGGATCCGCACCTGGTGGTCGCGGCTCGGGCTCAGCGCCGCATCGGCCACGCCGACCACGCGCGCGCTCTGCGGCCCGGGCATGCGCGGGCGGTCCTGCGGCAGCGCGCGCAGCGGCGTGGCCGCCGGCACTGCCAGGAAGCGGTTGCGGTAGCTGCCGTGCTCCAGGTCCGGTGCATCGAGCAGGGCGACGATGCCCTGGCCCAGGTTGTTCACCGCCACGTGCTCGATCGCCACCGCAACGAAACGCTGGCCGTCGTGCTGGGCGTGCTGGCGCAAGGTGAACGCCGCCCCGGCCGCCAGCACGCGGGCGCTGCCGGCCCCGGCGTGCAGCGTGTGCGGCACGCGCAGCGCGTCCAGCCGCGCCTGCGCCTGGTCCTGCGCTGTCGCCTCCTGGGCGAAACGCCCGGCGCGCGGCTGCACGTAGACCTCCAGCGGCGGCAGCGCGCCGGCCTCGGCCTGGGCCTGCGCGGCGACCGCGCGCACTTGCTCGCTGTGCCAGCTGGTCACGGTGCTGGCGGTGGGCACCACGCTGCGGCGCTCGCCGAAGGCGCCGATCGCATCGTCGGCCTCGGCCGCGTCGCTGCGATGGAAGCGGATCGTGCCGCTGTCCGGCACCTGCGCCTGCGGGTCGAAGATCACCAGCGTGGCCGCGGTCGCCTCGCTGTCCTCGTCCTGCGCGTGCGCGTAGCGCCAGGCCAGGCCGGCCTCGGCCAGCAGGCGGGTGACGAAGGCCCAGTCGGTCTCGCGGTATTGGGTGGTGATCGGATGCGCGGGCAACGCGGCTTGCACGTCGAAGCGGAACGCCGCCTGCGGGTAGTCGGCGAAGATCCGTTCGCAGATCGCGCGCGCGTCCAGGCTCCTGGAACACCAGCGCGTTGCGCCGCAGCTCCAGCAGCGCCGTCCACGGCGCCAGGGTCAGCCGGTAGCGGGCCAGGCCGCCGTCGCCGCCCAGTTGCGCCACTTCGGTGCACAGGCCCTGCCAGTGGCGTTGCGTGCTGTCGGCCTGGCGTAGCTGCAGGTCCAGCGGCTGCTCCAGCAGCGCCTCGGCATCGAGAAACGCCGAGGTGGCCAGGCACTCGATCTGCAGCACGGTGGCGCCGCACACCGCCTCCTGCCCGTGGAAGCGTTCCACCACCAGCCCCTCGACCGGGGCGCGCAGTTGGATCAGGCGGGCATGTTGGGACGGCTGCGCCAGACTAGCGAGGGCGACGGCCAGCGTCGGCATATCCATATCGACGTCCTCACGGCAGGGTGATCGTAATGTGCGCGGTGCGTTGCGGCATCTGCACCACCTGGTTGTAGGCGGCCATGCGCTGCTCGGTCTGATGGTCCAGAGACAGGCGCAGACCGAAGAAGCCGAGCAGGCCGAAGCCGGCCACCAGCGCGGCCGGCAGCCACAGCGGCACCACACGGCGCAATGCATGGCGCGCGGTGTCCGGTTCGGCCGCGTCGGTGTACAGGTCGCTGGTCGGCCGGTTGAGCTGCTGGTAGCGGGCCAGTTGCGAATCAAGGTTCGGCGAGTACCCATTGCACTTTCCGGCCCTCGTGCAATGGAAGCTCGTCGCCCGCGTTGAACTGCGCGGCCGCGTTGAGATCGTCCATGACCAGCCAACGGCCGGCCTGGGATGCGCGTTGACCGCTCATGGCCGATACCTGTCGGCGCTGCGGCTGGTCATTTGCTGCGGCGGCGCCCGCACGTTCATTGCGCTGCATGAACACATAGCCGGCCTCTTCTTCCGGAATGGTGCCGTCCTCGTAGCGGTCGTCGCGCCAGATCAGGCGCCAGACGACATCGATGTGGATGCTTCTGTCCCTCACAATTTGACCGGCTTTCGGCGCGGGTGAACCACCATGAAGATAATTGAGTGCGCCTATATATGGCAAAAAGCCAGTCGGTATATCCGGCTTGGAAAACAGGCTGAATTTCTTTGGCTTCGGCGCATCCACCGGCTCCCAGATGCCTGAGCAAGGAATTCGGCTACCCGTGGCGACCAAGGTGTTCTGGACTGGGTTAGGGACCTCTGGAAGCACGGGAGGAAAATGCATCTTGGAGACATTTTCCACAAACCATTTTCCATATACATTTGGCGCAGAATCTTCAAAGTAACGACCTTCGATGATATCCCCCCATATTTCCGACCTTAAAGTGGCTACATCATTCAGGCGCGCACGGAATTCGTCCCACAACGGAGTCAGCGCTTCATTTATCCCGTTCTCGCCAATCTCGATTCGCCATACCAACTCAAGCCAATGACTGACAGTCCGATGCCCCATGACGAACTCGCCATTGGCATCGAACTTGAAGACGCGCTTGTCGCCCTTGCGCAGCCTGCGCACGCCTTCTTCCTGGTGCGCCAATCCTTTCAAGATGCACACATAATCCGACTCGCTGATCCCGCTCTTATCCAGCCACCCCTTCGCATCAGCTTGCCGCACACTTTCTTCTGTCACACCCGCCCACGCTTGATACAGCTCAAGCATCCGGTTCCACGCGGTGAACGAAGATTCCTTCTTCAGTTGGTAGAACATCTGCCGACGTTCGAGTTCGTTGGGAAGTTTCAAGCCTTCAGGAAAATTACTGTTCACGGCGATACCACCACTTGACGATGCTCCTTGGTCGCTTGCTCGCGCTCGGCAAGGCGGGCGGTTGTGACGCTGGTCGGGCTGGGGGTATGGAAGTAACCGATGATGCCGTTGACATCCTTCCAGCCGGTCGGCTTCACCTCGAAACTCATGCCACTTGCCGGGTCGATCCACGCAAACGGCTTGTTTTCTGCAATGGCACGCTTGCCCAGAGCCGTCAGCTGGTCCGCCACCGGTTTGTCCAGGGAGAAAAATGCCTGCGTGGCGCCACCAGGCAGGTATTGTCCTGGCAATTTGACGCCCATTTGCTCGGCCACCGTGCCGACCACCGCCTTGGGGCCATTGCCGCCGCTTACCTTGCCGGTGACGATAAATCCATTGCGATTGAATTCGTCCAGTACGGCCGTTGGCGGGCGCCATTCCTGGGCGCTTTTGGGCGCTTCGCCGATGCCCCACCAAAAGCCACCCGTCGAGTTCGAACCCACATCAACACTTCAATGGTCGGCGAGTACCCATTGCACTTTGCGGCCCTCGTGCAATGGAAGCTCGTCGCCCGCGTTGAACTGCGCGGCCGCGTTGAGATCTTCCATCACCAGCCAACGGCCGGCCTGGGATGCGCGTTGACCGCTCATGGCACTGACCTGCCGACGCGCTGCGTCCGTTGCTGCCTCCTGCGGAACAGGCGGTGGCTCGGACTTCATGAAAACATAGCCGGCCTCTTCGTCCGGAATGGTGCCGTCCTCGTAGCGGTCGTCGCGCCAGATCAGGCGCCAGACGACATCAATGTCGATGTTAGTGTCCCTCACAATTTGCCCGGCTTGTGGCGCAGGCGAACCACCATGAAGATAATTGAGTGCGCCTATATATGGCAAAAAGCCAGTCGGCACGTCCGGCTTGGAAAACAGGCTGAATTTCTTTGGCTTCGGCGCATCCACGGGCTCCCAGATGCCCGAGCAGGGGATACGACTACCGGTGGCAATCAACGTGTTCTCAACAGGGTTGGGCACCTCCGGGATGACCGGAGGAAAATGCATTCTTGCTACATTTTCCTGGAACCATCTGCCATAAATACTGGGCGCAGAATCTTCAAAGTAAGGACTTTCGATGATATCTGACCAGATTTCTGCTCTGAGATTCGCTATTTCTCTCAATCGAGTGCAAAACTCATTCCACAACGGAGTCAGCGCTTCATTTATCCCGTTCTCGCCAATCTCGATTCGCCATACCAACTCAAGCCAATGACTGACAGTCCGATGCCCCATGACGAACTCGCCATTGGCATCGAACTTGAAGACGCGCTTGTCGCCCTTGCGCAGCCTGCGCACGCCTTCTTCCTGGTGTGCCAATCCTTTCAAGATGCGCACGTAATGAGACTCGCGGATCCCGCTCTTATCCAGCCACCCCTTCGCATCGGCTTGTCGCACACTTTCTTCTGTCACACCCGCCCACGCTTGATACAGCTCAAGCATCCGGTTCCACGCGGTGAACGAAGATTCCTTCTTCAGCTGGTAGAACATCTGCCGACGTTCGAGTTCGTTGGGAAGTTTCAAGCCTTCAGGAAAATTACTGCTCACGGCGATACCACCACTTGACGATGCTCCTTGGTCGCTTGCTCGCGCTCGGCAAGTCGGACGGTTGTGACGCTGGTCGGGCCAGGCGTATGGAAGTAACCGATGATGCCGTTGACATCCTTCCAGCCGGTCGGCTTCACTTCGAAACGCATGCCACTCGCCGGGTCGATCCACGCAAACGGCTTGTTTTCTGCAATGGCGCGCTTGCCCAAGTCTGTCAGCTGGTCCGCCACCGGTTTGTCCAGCAAGAAAAATGCCTGCGTGGCGCCACCTGGCAGGTACTGACCTGGGAGGTCCTTACCCATTTGCTCGGCCACCGTGCCGACCACCGCCTTGGGGCCATTGCCGCCGCTTACCTTGCCGGTGACGATAAATCCATTGCGGTTGAATTCGTCCAGTACGGCCGTTGGCGGGCGCCATTCCTGCGCACTCTTCGGCGCTTCGCCGATGCCCCACCAAGCCCCTCCTGCCCAAGTCTCGCCTATTTCTAGGCCGTGCGTGACGCCCTCTTCCCCAAAGGCACGAAAGAAGTATTCGCCATCGTGCAACCTTCGATTGACCATCCTTCCCGAGTAAGCCTGGACGTTGCGATAAGTCGACTCACCCTCTGCCCGAGCAGGGTCCGCCAAGTTCGGATACCCGTCTTCCGGTTTGTACAAGTGTTCCCATTGCTCAGGCCTTTTCACCAGCGCCGGATTCTGCTTGAACCCGCCCCGGCTCGACCGCACCGGTAACACACCATCTTCCACCAGGCGCGCCTCGTCGGCGCGGGTGATGACGCGCTCGCCGGTGGCCACCCGGTGCAGCGCCACCCGGCTGGTCGTCTCGCCGCCGCTGCGCACGTAGGCCTGCAGTTCGCGCAGGTTCTGGTCCAGTTCCTTGATCGCCTTGGGGATCATCTGCTCGGCTGTCGTGCGCAAGGTGCCCAGGCCGCCGATCAGTCCATCGATCCGCTGTGCCAGCATCTGCGGCATCAGCGCCCCCATCCGCGCCTTGGCCTTGCGCAGCACCGAGGCGAGGGTATTGGTGAGCGCGGCGAACCGCTCCAGTATCTGCGCTTGATAGTCGGCAAACTTCAGCCGCAGCAGCCACGCCTCGGCGTTGCGCGTGCCGATGCGGTTGAGGAAGGCGATGATGTCCTTGGCACCTTGCAACAGGTGCGCGGCACGCGCGGCGCCGCGCAGTTCGGCGGCGGCCTTGAACACCTTGCACAGGATGCGGCCCACGCCCTTGATGACGCCACCGATCACCGGCACCAAGGCCAGCACCAGCACCACGAGCAACACCCATTCCCAGACCCGTTCGCGCGCCTCGGGATCGTCGATCAGGCGGATGACCACGGCGATGATGTCGCGCGCAGCGGTGACGTCGCCGACCAGCGGGATCATGCCGATCACCGCATCCACCAGGATCTGCGACAGCGAGGCCTTCTCGTTGAAGGCGCCTTGCACCGTGCCCCAGGTCCAGCTGCCGACATCGGCCGCCATCGCCTGGAACTGGCTCCAACTGAGCCCGCCTGGGGGAGAGACCGCGGGTGTAGCGCCCATTACTGCACTCCTTTGCCGGAATCGGCGGTGGCGGCGGCCAGATACTTGTCCACCACGCCGTCCAGCCTTGCATCGGCAGGATTGGCCGCGTGATCGGGCGTGGGCGTCATGTCCTTGCGGCCGAACAGGCCCGGCATCGGCGAGAACACCACCTCGGCCGAGCCGCCGGGCACATGCGCCACCTCGGCGCGTCCCTGCGCGTCGAGCGTGCCCTGCCGTTTGCTGCCATCGGCCAGGGTGACCACGTAGTCGGCACCGGCCAGGCCCTGATCGTCGTGGTAGCGATGATCAAGCGACAACGTTTGCAGGGGAAGGCGTTCTTCCGGCAGCGGGGGGATGGCGACGGTCTTCATCTCCCCACCCAAGAACGGATGCCGACTGGCCTTGACCGTGAACTGCCCCGGGCAGGCGAAGGTGATGTCGCCGCCTTCCAGGGTGAGGCGGGTCTGCCCGGCCTGCAGGACGATCTTCTGCTGCGCCAGCACGTCGATGCGGGTGTCGGTGGCGGTGACGGTCAGCGCCTGGTCGGCCAGCAGTTCCAGCGCGCCGGTGTGCGCCTGCAGGCTCACCGGGCCGGCGGCGGCGATGAGTGTGATCGGCCCGCGTTGCGCGAACAGCGCGGTGTGCTGGCCGGACACCGCCGACAGGGTCTGCCCGGCGCTCAGCTGCGCATCGTGCTGCACGGTCACCTGCAGGGCCTGCCCGGCATAGGCCACGCCGCTGGCCGGGGTGGTCCAGGCGATGTGGTCCGGCGACTCGCCCAGCAGGCGCGCCTCGGCGAATCGTTCCACCGGCGCCTGGCCGTCGCGGCCGCCATCGGCCGGCTTGGTCGCTGGCTGGCCGCCGACCGCACCGGCGTACTTGCCCTGCGCCTGCGGGTCGATCGCCTCGCGCAGCCGGGTCACGCTGGGGTGGGCGTCCAGGCCGGGCACCTGTTGCTGGGTCAGGGTGTCGTGCAGCGCCTGGGCGGTGCGTTCGGCGCCGTGCAACTGGGCCACCGCCTCGGCCACGTCCAGCGCGGTCGAGGCGCCCTGGCCGCGGGCGCTGCTGGACAGCAGCAGGCCTTGCGCGGCATGCACGTTGCCCCAGCCCTGCGAGGCCAGTTCGAAGCCTTGCCCGCGCAGCGCGCCGCGGGCGCTGTCGCTGTGCTGGACCAGGTAGCCCAGTTCCAGCCGGGTGTCGGCCAGGGAGGTGTGCAGGCGCGTGCGCAGCTGGCCGGGGGTGTCGTCCAGCAGCCATTGCTGGGTGCCGCCGCCATCGTGGGACTGGGTGTGCAGGCCGCTGAGCGTGCCGGGGTGGCTGGCGCGCGCGTCCAGGCCGCCGCCGAAGGGTGGGGCGACCTCGCCGTTGTACAGCTGGCCGGTGATGCGCGGCTGGTCGATGTCCCCGTGCAGGAACTCCACCAGCACTTCGCTGCCGATGCGCGGCAGGAAGTGGCTGCCCCAGTTGGGACCGGCCACCCACTCGGCCACCGGCACCCAGGTGCCGGCGCTCTGGTCGCCCGGCGCGTGGCCGGGCGCGGCGCTGGCGCTGTCGGTCAAGCCGCCGGGAGTGGGCTGGGCGCCGCGCTGCCACGGGAACTGGATCCGCACCTGGTGGTCGCGGCTCGGGCTCAGCGCCGCATCGGCCACGCCGACCACGCGCGCGCTCTGCGGCCCGGGCATGCGCGGGCGGTCCTGCGGCAGCGCGCGCAGCGGCGTGGCCGCCGGCACTGCCAGGAAGCGGTTGCGGTAGCTGCCGTGCTCCAGGTCCGGTGCATCGAGCAGGGCGACGATGCCCTGGCCCAGGTTGTTCACCGCCACGTGCTCGATCGCCACCGCAACGAAACGCTGGCCGTCGTGCTGGGCGTGCTGGCGCAAGGTGAACGCCGCCCCGGCCGCCAGCACGCGGGCGCTGCCGGCCCCGGCGTGCAGCGTGTGCGGCACGCGCAGCGCGTCCAGCCGCGCCTGCGCCTGGTCCTGCGCTGTCGCCTCCTGGGCGAAACGCCCGGCGCGCGGCTGCACGTAGACCTCCAGCGGCGGCAGCGCGCCGGCCTCGGCCTGGGCCTGCGCGGCGACCGCGCGCACTTGCTCGCTGTGCCAGCTGGTCACGGTGCTGGCGGTGGGCACCACGCTGCGGCGCTCGCCGAAGGCGCCGATCGCATCGTCGGCCTCGGCCGCGTCGCTGCGATGGAAGCGGATCGTGCCGCTGTCCGGCACCTGCGCCTGCGGGTCGAAGATCACCAGCGTGGCCGCGGTCGCCTCGCTGTCCTCGTCCTGCGCGTGCGCGTAGCGCCAGGCCAGGCCGGCCTCGGCCAGCAGGCGGGTGACGAAGGCCCAGTCGGTCTCGCGGTATTGGGTGGTGATCGGATGCGCGGGCAACGCGGCTTGCACGTCGAAGCGGAACGCCGCCTGCGGGTAGTCGGCGAAGATCCGTTCGCAGATCGCGCGCGCGTCCAGGTCCTGGAACACCAGCGCGTTGCGCCGCAGCTCCAGCAGCGCCGTCCACGGCGCCAGGGTCAGCCGGTAGCGGGCCAGGCCGCCGTCGCCGCCCAGTTGCGCCACTTCGGTGCACAGGCCCTGCCAGTGGCGTTGCGTGCTGTCGGCCTGGCGTAGCTGCAGGTCCAGCGGCTGCTCCAGCAGCGCCTCGGCATCGAGAAACGCCGAGGTGGCCAGGCACTCGATCTGCAGCACGGTGGCGCCGCACACCGCCTCCTGCCCGTGGAAGCGTTCCACCACCAGCCCCTCGACCGGGGCGCGCAGTTGGATCAGGCGGGCATGTTGGGACGGCTGCGCCAGACTAGCGAGGGCGACGGCCAGCGTCGGCATATCCATATCGACGTCCTCACGGCAGGGTGATCGTAATGTGCGCGGTGCGTTGCGGCATCTGCACCACCTGGTTGTAGGCGGCCATGCGCTGCTCGGTCTGATGGTCCAGAGACAGGCGCAGACCGAAGAAGCCGAGCAGGCCGAAGCCGGCCACCAGCGCGGCCGGCAGCCACAGCGGCACCACACGGCGCAATGCATGGCGCACGGTGTCCGGCGGCGGCCAATGCGGTGCGAAACCGGTGCGCTTGCCCTTGAAATAGATGATCTCGTCGCCCAGCCGCGCGGTCAGGTAGCCGAGCTTCTCCGGCCCTTCCAGCCGATACTTGCCTTCGAAGCCAAGCAGCAGGCAATAGTGGTAGATCTCCAGCGAGGGCAGGCGCACGGCGCCCTGGCGGCGCAGCTCTTCCAGGCGATCGAAGAAATGCTCGCCGGCCAGGTGTTCGCCGAACAGGCGCAGCTGCAGCGGATTGCGTTCCCAGGTTGCGTGCAGGGCCGAGGGCTGTGACAGGATCGCTTCGTCCACCGCCGCGCAGAACGCGTATTTGGCCGCGTAGATGTCCTCGGACGCGATGCCGAGCTTGACCGCGCTGCGTTCCACGCCATCGAGGAATGTTTGCACCGACTGCACGAAGGATTCGGTGTCGCCAGGCATCTGCGCGCGCTTGAGCAGCAGCAACAGGTAGAAGCCGTCGGCCATCAGGTCGAGCAGGCTCTGCGGCGTCGAGGGAGGCGCGCTCGCCAGGCCATGCGGCGCCTGCGAGGTCAGCGACGGCATCGGGCCGGGGGTGGGGGGCAGTGGGTTCATCATGAGGTCACCGCGACAAGTTCCATCTTGAGGTCATCAATGCCCGACGGCACATAGAGCATCATAGACTGCGCCTTGAGCATGCGCTCGTACAGCGGCCCGCGCGCTTCCAGGGCGAAATAGTAGCTGCCGGGACGCACCGGGATCGCCGCCGGCACCTGCGCGGCGTGGGTCAGCTTCACGCCCGGCAGGGCCGACAGCACGCACTTCTCGACGTCGTCCGGCGCACCGACCTTGAACCGTACCGGCACCGTCTGCACCAGCTCCGGCCCGGGCATGTCGGCCGACACGCTCAGGTAGAACGCGGCGTTCTCGTCGATCCGCTGCGAATCGATCCGGCCCAGGTGGAACGACGGCTTGACCTCGCTCAGCGCGATCTTGAAGTAGCGCGCCGAGATCACCGTGTCGAGCAGGTCGCGCACGATCTGGAACAGGCGCTGGAAGCAGACTTCCGGCGCGGCGTGGTTGTACCTGGGCAGGTCGTTGAGCTGGTAGGCGTTGGAGAAGGTCAGCAACGCGCCGGCCATGCGCAGCAGTTCCTGGTGCAGGCGCTCGGGGTGCAGTTGCGGATGATGGAACAGGTGCGACAGCGCGCCGAACGAGGAGCAGGCGGTATGCAGCAGCCAGAACGAGGCGATGTCGCCGGAGCGGAATTCGATGATGTGCTGCGACGGTTGCCGATGCAGCCCGTACAGCGCATCGACCTTGGCCTGCAGCGAGTCGAGCAGGCCGCGCAGTGCGCGATACAGCGTCGGCGAGGCGTCGATGTGCGCGCATGGCGGGATGAAGTCCTCGTCCAGCTCGAAGCCGCCAGTCGGGGTACGGCGCACACGCGCCACTGGCACGGTCACGTACGGATCGCGCGGAGTGTCGTCGGTGAGCAGCTTCACCGCCTTGCTCAGGTACGCCAGTTCCGATTCGGCCGCGTCGGTGTACAGGTCGCTGGTCGGCCGGTTGAGCTGCTGGTAGCGGGCCAGTTGCGAGCCCTCCGCATCGCTGCAGTTGCCGCCGTCGTCGCGCAGCAACGGCAGCGCCAGGTACACCATGGTGGTCTGGATGCCGGCGGGTAGGTCATTCAGCGACAGCGCATCGGGCAGCGCGTCGTGCGCCGGCGCGTCGTAGGATTCGCCATCGGGAAAGACCACCGACAGGTCGAGCGCGCGCAGGCTGCCGCTGGCCATGCTCTGCGGATCGAAGCGGATCCGGCGTGTTCCCCAGCCATAGGGATGCAGCGTCTGCGCCAGATCCTGCAGCCTTGCTTCGTGGTAGGTGTCCTGGCGCTGGAAATGCTGCGGCCGCAAAAACAGCCCTTCGCCCCAAAATACTTTCGACATCCTGCTTACATGTGACACGGGTCTATCCCTGGATTGAAGAGGTCGGTCCGCACCGATAAGGCCGGCCGCGAGAGGCAAGGCCTCGCGCCCATACCGCAGATTCCTTGCCGACGGACGGGATACTACAGCACGCGTCCGCAGGCGGGCGCTAGCGCGCAGCGGCGCAACGCACCGACGCCAGGCTGCTGGGATCGCCCGCCAGGCGGGTGACCAGCGCCGGGCTATCGGTGGTCAGCGCGCAGGCGTGAATGCCGATGGTGATGCCCTGGGTCGGCAATTCCTTGCGCCGCGTATCGAAGGCCATGCGCCAGCGGCCCTCGGCCGGCGCGCGGAACAAGGCCACCACGCCCAGGGTGGTGGTGCCTTCGGACATCTGCTCGTTCAGTTCCTGGCGGGCGCTTGGCGTCAGCACGATCTCGTTGACCGATAGCAGGTCCGCGCCCAGCGCCGCCTGCTCTCCGGCCTGATCGAGGAACGCGTTGAACGGTGCTTGCTCGAAGCGTTGCGCGCTGCGCAGGTGATAGACCTTGACCACCGCGGCGGTGGCGTGCATGTCGGTGCCCGCATTCAGGTTGCTGCCGGCGAACAGTCGCAGCGGAATCAGCGGAGGCGCCTCGGGCTTGGCGTCCTTGATGCCCACTGCCTGCAGGGTCTTGTCCATCGCCTTGCCGATGCCGCCGCTGGCGCAGCCGGACAGAGCCAGCGTGGCCGCAACAAGGACCAACAGAAAACCGAAACGGTGAGCGGATATATTCATGCTTGCTCTGACGTGGCGGACGAAGGGCGATCCGCATCCAGCCACTCAGGAGTGTTCGCCCCTGTGCCGTGCGCCCGACCGCCCGTGCAGAGACGCAGCATAGGACAGACTCTGGCCGGCTTGACGCGGTCGTGGGAGCCCACTATACCCGGTCCTATTCGTGGCTGTACACTAACGAAAAAACGCACAGGCTTGGCTCACCCCGCCTTCACATCGGGGTCTCCAGGTTAACTCCAGGATTGGTTTTCAGAGGAAGTCATGATGACGGTAGTCAAGGGGCTGGTCACATTCCGGACGATGTTCGCACTCGTTCTGCTCTCCGCCCTCGTCGGTTGCGCTTCCGCGCCGAAGAAGGCTCCGCCCCCGTCGTCGTTCGACGCCACGATGTCGCGCGCCGAAGCCGAAGTCACTAGCGGCGGGGCCGAGCAGGCTCTGAAAACCTTCGAAGACGCCGGCCGCGCCGACCCTACCCGCAAGGAGCCGTGGGTGCGTATCGCGCAATTGCAGTTCGACCGCGCCAATTACGCGCGTGCCATCGTCGCGGCGCAGGAAGTGCTACAGCGCGATCCCGACGACCTTGTCGCCGATGGCGTGCTGACTGTCGCAGGCTTCCGTATCGCCAACCAGTCGCTGCAGCGTCTACAGAACCGCGGTGCGCTGGCTTCGGGCACAGCTCGCAAGGAGGCCGAGACGCTGGCTAGCACGCTGCGCGCGACTATGGGCGACGATATCCTTCAGCCTGAAGAGCCGAAGAAGCGCAAGCCCGTCCGCAACACCCGCCGCGCCGCGCCGCCGGCTGCGAAAGACGCCGCGCCGCCCAAGGAAACGCCCAATGCGTCGGCGGATCCGTTCCAGAACTTGGGCGGCAACTGACCGGTCATCCGGACTCCCCTAAAGCCTTAACGTCAGGAGACACCCATGGCTAAGAAGGAAAGCATCCAGAAACGTCTGCAGAAGATTCGGCCGCCGCGCGTGCAACTGACCTACGACGTGGAAAAGGGTGACGCGATCGAACAGAAGGAACTGCCGTTCGTGGTAGGCGTGCTTGGGGATTTCAGCGGCAATCCCGAACAGCCCCTGGCCAAGGTCAAGGACCGCAAATTCGTCAACGTCGACCTCGACAACTTCGACGAGGTGATGGAGGCAATGGCGCCGCGCGC
Organism: Xanthomonas fragariae; assembly: GCF_900183975.1. NCBI lineage: Bacteria > Pseudomonadati > Pseudomonadota > Gammaproteobacteria > Lysobacterales > Lysobacteraceae > Xanthomonas > Xanthomonas fragariae. Next base: position 2,233,000 of record NZ_LT853882.1, on the reverse strand, counting down.
GGTTTACCGCGTGCCGAACAAGATCAGCGATGCCGGGGGCGAGTTCGGCGTCGAACTCAAGTTCAAGTCGATCGACGACTTCCGTCCCGAGGCTGTGGTCGATCAGGTGGAACCGCTGCGCAAGCTGCTCGAATCGCGCACCAAGCTGGCCGACCTGCGCAACAAGCTGGCCGGCAACGAGAAGCTCGAAGACCTGCTAACGGACGTGTTGAACAACACCGAACAGCTGAAGAAGCTGGGTCGGGAAAAGGAGAAGTAAGCCATGGCCGCAGAGGTTTCGAGTGCCACCCACAATTCGGCGCCGGCCACGCTGACAGAAACAGGCTTGCTCGACCAGATCGTCGAGCAGAGCAAGGTCGCCAAATCGGAGACCGAGCACCAGCGTGCGAAGGACATCATCTCCGAGCTGGCCAAGGAGGTGCTAGAAGGTACCGTCGTGGTGTCGGACAACCTCAATCTGACGCTGGACGCGCGCATTGCCGAGATCGACCGGATCATCTCCGAGCAGCTGAGCGCTGTGATGCATGCGCCGGAGTTCCAGAAGCTGGAGAGCAGCTGGCGCGGCCTGCACTACATGTGCGAGCAGACGTCCACCGGCGTGACGATGAAGATCAAGGTATTCAACTCGCCCCAGCGGGATCTGGTGCGCGACTTCAAGTCGGCGATCGACTTCGATCAAAGCGCGCTGTTCAAGAAGGTCTACGAGGAAGAGTTCGGCACCTTCGGCGGTGCGCCATTCGGCGCATTGGTCGGCGACTACTACATCGGCCGCCAGCCGGAGGACATGTACTTCGTCGAGCAGATGTCGCATGTGGCCGCCGCGGCGCACGCGCCCTTCATCTCTGCCGCGTCTGAATCGATGTTCGGTCTGGAAACCTTCACCGACCTGGGCAAACCGCGCGATCTGGCCAAGGTGTTCGACACTGTCGAATACGCCAAGTGGAAGTCGTTCCGTGAGTCGGAGGATAGCCGCTACGTCGGCCTGACCATGCCGCGTTTTCTCGGGCGGCTGCCGTACAACCCGAAGGACGGCACTACGGTCGAAGGCTTCAACTTCGTCGAAGACGTCGACGCTGCCGACCATAGCAAGTATCTGTGGTGCAACACCGCTTATGCGATGGCCACGCGCCTGACCAAGGCGTTCGAGGACTACGGTTGGTGCGCGGCGATCCGCGGTGTGGAAGGCGGTGGCCTGGTCGAAGACCTGCCAACCCACACCTTCCGCACCGACGACGGCGAAGTGGCGCTGAAGTGCCCGACCGAGATCGCAATCACCGACCGCCGTGAGAAGGAACTCAGCGACCTTGGCTTCATCCCGCTGGTGCATTGCAAGAACACCGACTATGCGGCGTTCTTCGGCGCGCAGTCCGCGCAGAAGCCGAAGAAGTACAACACCGATTCGGCCAATGCCAACGCGATCCTGTCGGCGCAGCTGCAGTACATGTTCGCCGTGTCGCGTATCGCCCATTACCTCAAGGCGATGATGCGCGAGAAGATCGGCAGTTTCGCCTCGGCGCGCAATGTCGAGGATTTCCTGAACCGTTGGATTTCACAGTACGTGTTGCTGGACGACAACGCCGGTCAGGAAGCAAAGGCGCAATACCCCTTGCGGGAAGCGTCTGTCCAAGTTTCGGAAGTGCCGGGGAAACCCGGTGTCTACCGCGCGGTGGCCTTCATCAGGCCGCATTTCCAGCTCGATGAGCTGTCTGTTTCGTTGCGTCTGGTGGCCGAACTGCCGGCTGGTACTAAAAAGGCGTAGCGTTTCTTGTTGTCGTAGGGACGGAGATCCCACTGTTTTGCAGTTGACGCAATGTCCTTCGGGACAGGCAAATAACCGCCAGGCCGCTCCTGGCAAAACAATCTCACGGAAGACCGGAATTTAGGAGACCAGATATGCAGCACGCGTTTCTTTCTATCGACACCATCAAGGGTGAATCGCACGACGATAAGCACAAGGATTGGGTGGAGATCAAGTCGTTCTCCCAGGACTTGTTGCAGCCGCGCTCGGCCACCGCATCCACCGCTGGCGGTCAGTCGGCCGCTCGTGTGAACCTGTCGCCGATCGAGATCGTCAAGGCGATTGATCTGTCCACCACCGCGCTGAATCAGGCGTGCGCCAACGGCACCACCTTCCCCAAAGCCCGCATCGAGTTCATGCGCGCCGACAAGGACGGCAATGCCATCAACTACTACCTGGTTGAGTTGATGAACGTGCTGGTACACCGCGTCACCACGACGGTGGACGAGGACGGCATGCCGCAGGAAGTCGTCCAGCTGAGCTTCGGCGCGATCAAGTGGACCTACAACCAGCAGAAGCCGGAAGGCGGAGTCGGCGGCAAAGCGGTTGCGCAGTGGAGTGCTACCAAGAACATTCCCAACTACACCGTTTGATGTTTGTTTTGCGATGGCGCCTTCGCGCGCCATCGCATTTCCGCGCCGCGCGCAGACACAGGACCGACGCACAGCAGGGCCGCGCCATCCGCCGGTCGCGCCTAGTTGGCAGCAAGGCTCAAGGACGACTTCACGTAGGGGCGGTCAATGAAGGGACTCGAACCCAGTCTGTTGGAAAAATTGTTCGACGACACGCCCAAGTCCACGGGTGGATCGCATGTGTTCAAGGCCATCTCCATCGACCAGTACAAGGAATCGGTCGCTCGCGACCTGGAAGGCCTATTGAACACCCGTTCGGCCTTCAGCGAAGAAGGCCTCACCGAATTTCCCAATTGCAAGCAGTCGTTGCTGACCTACGGTCTCAGCGATTTTTCCGCGATGAGCCTGGCCAATGGCTACGACCGCACGATGATCTGCCGCTCGCTGGAGCAGGCGATCGCGCGCCATGAGCGGCGCCTGCGCAACGTGCACGTGAAGCTGGAAACCGCCGGCCAGTTCGGTGGCGGCCTGCACTTCACCATCCATGCGTTGCTGGACATGGAGCCGGCGCGCGAGCCGGTGAGCTTCGACGCCATGCTGCAACCCTCCACGCTGCAATACTCGGTCAGCCGCCTGCGGCGCCAGGCGGCGCCCTGACCATGCAAGACCTGCTTCCCTACTACGAACGCGAACTGGGCTATCTGCGTCGCTACGGGCGCGAGTTCGCCGAGCGCTATCCCAAGATTGCCGGGCGCCTGCAGCTGTCGGCCGACGGCAGCCAGGATCCGCATGTCGAGCGCCTGATCGAGGCGTTCGCGCTGATGGGCGCGCGCATCTCCAAGCGCATCGAGGACGACTACCCCGAGTTCACCGACGCGCTGCTGGAAGTGCTGTATCCGCACTATCTGCGGCCGTTTCCGTCCTGCTCCATCGCCTATTTCGACATGGAAGGCGTGGCTGCCAAGCTCAGCGCGCCGATCCGCTTGCCGCGCGGCAGCTATCTGCAGTCGCGCCCGGTGCGCGGGATCAACTGCCGGTTCCGCACCGCCTACGACGTGATACTGGCGCCGGTGGCGGTGAAGGCCGCCAGCTACCGCGGCGTGGCCGAAGCGCCAATGGCGGTCAGCCTGCCGCCGGGCACCGGCGCACAGATCTCGATCAGCTTCGAGCTGTTGTCCGACCAGGCCTCGTTCGCCGGCCTGGGCACCGACGCGCTGCGTTTCTTCGTCGACGGCGAGCCGTCGTTATGCTCGGCGATGCGCGATGCGCTGGCGCTGGGGGTCAAGGCGGCCTATGTCGAGTCCGACGGCAGCGGACGCTGGCGCCGGCTGGCGGAAACCCCGCTGGCGCCAGTGGGATTCGCCGACGACGAATCGCTGATCGATTTCCCGGCGCGTTCGCACCCGGCCTACCGCCTGCTGACCGAGCTGTTCGGCTACCCGGACAAGTTCGGCTTCTTCGATCTCCAGCTCAAGCCGGTGATCGCTGGCACCAGCCGCTGGTTCACGTTGCACCTGGTCTTACAAGCGACGCCGCCCGATCGCGCCGCCAACCAAGTGCTCGAGGAGTTGGATCGCAAGAACATCCGCCTGGGCTGCACCCCGGTGGTGAACCTGTTTGCGCAGCACGGCGAGCCGATCCGGATCACCCATCGCAGCGTCACCTATCCGGTGATCGCCGACGGGCGCCGCGCCTTCGCCTACGAAGTGCATTCGATCGACTCAGTGCACCGTATCCGGCAGACTCCGCAGGGCGAGCTGATCCAGGAGTTCCGCCCGTTCTATTCGCTGCACCATGGCGAAGACCCCGAGCGCGCCGGCCAGTATTGGGTGGCGCGGCGCGACGAGGATGTGGCGCGGCAGAGTCCCGGTTACGAAACCGAATTGAGCTTCGTTGACCTGGAATTCAATCCGACCCTGCCGCAGACCGATGTGGTCAGCGTCGAGCTCACCTGCAGCAATCGCGATTTGCCCAGCCAGCTCGCCTACGGCATCGCCGGCGGTGACCTGTCGATCGAGGGCGGAACCCCGGCGCGCGCGATCAGCTTGTTGCGCAAGCCGAGCCGGCCACTGCGGTTCCGCCACGGGCGCGGCGCGCAATGGCGGCTGATCTCGCACCTGTCGTTGAATCAGCTGTCGCTGACCGGCAGCGGCTTGCCGGCGTTGAAGGAGATGCTGCGGCTGTACGACATTTCCGGCAGCAGCGTGTCGTCGCGGCAGATCGACGGCATCGTCAGCATCGAGCAGCATCCGGTCACCACCTGGCTGTCCGGCAAGCATTTCGCATCGGTGGTGCGCGGCCTGGAAGTGCGTTTGACCATCAGAGAAAACCATTTCGTCGGCACCGGCGTGGCCGCGTTCGCGCATGTGCTCGACCACTTCTTCGGCTTGTACGTCCACGCCAACAGCTTTACCCGGCTGGTGCTCATTTCCAGCGACACAGGGGAGGAACTCGTCCGATGCTTACCGCGAAGCGGCGAATCGATCCTGGCGTAGCGCTGCAACTGCTGGCCGAGCCGCATCGCTTCCAGTTCTTCCAGGCGATGCGGATTCTGGAGCGGGTGTTCCAGCGCCAGGGGGTCAAGGCCGGTCAGGCCCTGCCCACGCGCGTGCGTTTCCACAACTCGCTGTCGTTGGCCTTTCCGGCGACCGAGCTGGACCCCGTCGGCCAGGCCTATTCGCAGGACGGCGAGCGCCTGGAAAGCGATGCGGCGCTGGCGTTCGCGATCGAGACCGAGAGCCTGGGCGAAGTACATCTGACCCCGAACTTCATGGGGTTGCTGGGCACCTCCGGCGCATTGCCGCTGCACTACACCGAGACCCTGCACGAACGCGAGCTGTACCAGCGCGACCGTACCCCACGCGCGTTCCTGGACATGTTCTCCAACCGCGCGGTGGCGCTGCACTACGCCGCGTGGAAGAAGCACCGGCTGGCGCTGCAGTATGAGCTGGACCGGCGCGAACGCTTCCTGCCGCTGGTGCTGTCGCTGCTGGGCATGGGCATGCCGGGACTGCGCGATCGCATGGTCGACGGCGGCGGCGGCGTCTTCGACCAGGCGGTGGCGTACTACGCCGGCGCCATCCGCCAGCGGCCGATCTCGGCCAAGCTGCTGCAGCGCGTGCTGGCCGACTACTTCAAGGTGCCGGTGGAGCTGGAGCAGTTCGTCGGCGCCTGGTACAAGGTGCCGGCGCAACAGGCCACGCGGCTGGGCCAGGCCAACGCCACACTCGGGTCCAGTGCGCTGGCCGGCGAGCGGGTGTGGCAGCGCGACCTGCGCATGCGCCTGCGCTTCGGTCCGCTGCAGCGTGAGGCTTTCGACCAGTTCCTGCCCGGAGGCAGCGCCGCGAAGGCCTTGTCGAAATGGCTGACGCTGCTCACCGGCGGCGGGCTGGAATACGAGGTCAAGCTGGTGCTGCGCGCCGAGGACGTACGCGGCTCCGGCGTCGGCGCAGCACTGGGCGTACGCCTGGGCTGGGACAGCTACCTATGCTCGCGCGCGCAGACCCAGCCGCGCGCCGACACCACCTACGGTCTGCATACCCTTCAATAGCCCGGGCGCGAGCCCAACGCCGACGGCAGGCAGTGACGTCGGCGCCACATCATGAAACCGCCAGCATGGAGCGTCCTGTTTTCGCATGAGCATCAATCTCAAGACCCTGATCAGCAAACTCGACGACACCTGCCGGCAGGCGGCCGAGCGCGCGGCCAATCTGTGCATGGCGCGCGGCAACTACGAAGTCGACCTGGAGCATCTGTTCCTGGCGCTGCTGGAGCAACCGCAAAGCGATTTCGTGCTGATCGCGCGCCGCTGCGGCATTTCGCCGGAGACGCTGGAACGCGATCTCAGCGAGGAGGTCGGCCGCTTCAAGGCCGGCAATACGCGCACGCCGGTATTTTCCCAGCACCTGCCCACGCTGTTCGAGCACGCCTGGCTGATCGCCTCGCTGGATTCGGAAACCACGCGCATCCGCAGCGGTCATCTGCTGCTGGCGCTGCTGACCGAGCCGGACCTGTCGCAGCTGGCCTACCGCGGTTCCAAGCAGTTCGTGAAGATCAAACTCGATGCGCTCAAGCACGACTTCGCCCGCCTCACCGAAGGCTCGCAGGAAGCCGGGCAAAGCCTGCGTTTCGCCGATGCCGGCCAGGCCGACGCCGGCGGCGACCCGGTCGATGGCCTCACCGGCGCGCCGGACGGCAAGGGCGGCCTGACCAAGACCCCGGCGCTGGACCAGTTCACCACCAACCTCACCCAGCGCGCCCGCGATGCGCAGATCGACCCGGTGATCGGCCGCGACGGCGAGATCCGCCAGGTGATCGACATCCTGATGCGGCGGCGCCAGAACAATCCGATCCTCACCGGCGAAGCCGGCGTCGGCAAGACCGCGGTCGTCGAGGGGCTGGCCCGGCGCATCGCCGAGAAGGACGTGCCGGACGTGTTGCAGGGGGTGGAACTGCATGTACTGGACATGGGCCTGCTGCAGGCCGGCGCCAGCGTCAAGGGCGAGTTCGAGAACCGGCTGAAGAACGTCATCGACGAGGTCAAGAAGAGCCCGCATCCGATCATCCTGTTCATCGACGAGGCGCACACGATGATCGGCGCCGGCGGCACCGCCGGCCAGAACGACGCGGCAAACCTGCTCAAGCCGGCGCTGGCGCGCGGCGAGCTGCGCACCATCGCGGCCACCACCTGGAGCGAATACAAGAAGTACTTCGAGAAGGACGCGGCGCTGGCGCGGCGCTTCCAGGTGGTCAAGGTCGAGGAGCCGAGCGAGACGCTGGCCGCGGCGATGCTGCGCGGCATGGTGCCGCTGATGGAGAAGCACTTCGGCATCCGGGTGATGGACGAGGCGGTCACCGAGGCGGTGCGCCTGTCGCACCGCTACATCAGCGGCCGCCAGTTGCCGGACAAGGCGGTCAGCGTGCTCGATACCGCCTGCGCCAAGGTCGCGCTCGGGCAGAGCGCCACGCCGGCGATCATCGAGGACACGCGCAAGCACCTGGACCGGCTGGCCGCGGAGCTGGCCGCGTTGAACCGCGAGACCTCCGGCGGCGCCCGCCACCACGACGCCCGCGTGGCCGAGCTACTGCAGGCGCAGGAACGCGCACGCAAGGTGCTGGCCGACAACGAGGCGCGGCTGGTGCGCGAGCGCGAACTAGCCGAGCGCATCGTCGCCCTGCGCGCGCAGATGGAAGCGGCGCCGGCCGCCGCCGAACCCGCGGCCGCCAGCGCCGCCGCCAAGCCGGCACGCGGCGCGGCCAAGCAGGCCGCCGCGGCGGCTTCGCCGCAGCACGCGCAGCTGGACGCGCTGCTCGCCGCGCTGGGCGAGCTGCAGGGCGAGACCCCGATGGTGCCGCTGCAGGTCGACGGCGGCGTGGTCGCCGAGATCGTCTCGGCCTGGACCGGCGTGCCGCTGGGGCGCATGGTCAAGGACGAGATCCGCACCGTGCGCAACCTCGACAGCCTGCTGGTCGAGCGCGTCATCGGCCAGGACCATGCGCTGGCCGCGATCGCCCAGCGCGTGCGCACCGCCACCGCCAAGCTGGAAGACCCGAACAAGCCGCGCGGCGTCTTCCTGTTCGTCGGCCCGTCCGGCGTCGGCAAGACCGAGACCGCGCTGGCGCTGGCCGACATCCTGTACGGCGGCGAGCGCAAGCTGATCACCATCAACATGAGCGAGTACCAGGAAGCGCACAGCGTGTCCGGGCTGAAGGGTTCCCCGCCTGGCTACGTCGGCTACGGCGAGGGTGGCGTGCTGACCGAGGCGGTGCGGCGCAATCCTTACAGCGTGGTGCTGCTGGACGAGGTGGAGAAAGCACACCCGGACGTGCTGGAGATGTTCTTCCAAGTGTTCGACAAGGGCGTGATGGACGACGCCGAAGGCCGCGAGATCGACTTCCGCAACACCTTGATCATCCTCACGTCCAATGTCGGTTCCTCGCAGATCATGCAGGCCTGCCTGAACAAGCCGGCCGAGGAGATTCCGGCCGCCGACGCATTGGCCGAGGCGTTGCGCCCGATCCTGATGCGCAGCTTCAAGCCGGCCTTCCTCGGCCGGCTGAAGGTGGTGCCGTACTACCCGATCAGCGACGACGTGCTGGCGCAGATCATCGCGCTCAAGCTCGGCCGCATCCGCGACCGCGTGGCCGCCAACCACAAGGCCGCCTTCCAGTGGGACCAGAGCCTGGTGGAGGCGGTGTTGGCGCGCTGTACGGAGGTGGATTCGGGCGCGCGCAACGTCGACCACATTCTGAATGGGACGCTGTTGCCGGAAATCGCCGAGAGCGTGCTCGCGGCGATGGCCGAAGGCGGCAAAATCAACGCCATCAAGGTAGGCGCCGGCAAGAACGGCGCGTTCAAATACAAGTTATCCTGACCCCGCAGTCCATCACCAAGGAGGAACACCATGGATTTCTACGGATACAACCGCGCCAAAGCCATTGCCCATTGCGACAGCCTGGCCGTGGGACGGGCAAGCCGCGAGACCGACAGCCTTCGCAGCTGGAACCGCCTGCGCCCGGAACACGTGGTCGAACTGCTGAGCAATGCCGCCGCCGACGCGCGCGCCGATGCGCGCGCGCTGGCCTCGTTGATGGAGCGCACTTGCTGGCGCATCAATATGCAGGTGCCGACGCAGGGCAAGGCCAACCAACTGGTCAGCAACGTGCGCGAAGTGGCGATCACAGCCGCCGGCCGTGAGTTCAAGCTGCAGTGCACCGAAAGCCCGGCGTTGCAGCTCGAGCGCATCATCGCCGCCTGAGCCGTTTCACCACGCGCCAACTTCCAGGCCGCGCTCGCGCGGCCTTTGGCCGCCAGGCGCGGGCGGCCGATCTGTAATCGCAAGGAGCACCTATGGACCCGGTCGCCACAGTACTTTCCGCCCTGAGCGCCGCCCCGCAGCAGCAAGAACGCCTGCTGCGGTTGCACACCCCGCTGGGCCCCGATGTGCTGGTCGCCGAGACCCTGGACGGCCGCGAGTCGGTCGACGGCGGTGGCTTCCATTTCGAAGTGAGCGCGCTATCGGCCAACGCCAGCCTGCCGCTGGACGCGCTGCTCTGCCAGCCGGTGCTGCTGGAACTGCTCACCGCCGAATCGCGCACCGCGCTGCGCCCGTTCCACGGCCACGTCACCGCGTTCGAGCGGCTCGGCAGCAACGGCGGGCTGGCGCGCTATCGGCTGACGATCGAGCCGTGGCTGGCGTTGCTGGGCCAGCGTGTGGACAGCTACGTGTTCCAGGACCTGAGCGTGGTGGAGATCGTCGAGAGCGTGTTCGCCGACTACGCCGAGCAGGGCGCGCTGGCGCCGGCCTGGCGCTGGGAGCTGGCCGACCGCCGCGTGTACGCCAAGCGCAGCCTGACCACGCAGTATGAGGAGACCGACCTGGCCTTCGTGCAGCGGCTGCTGGCCGAGGAAGGGATCTATGTCTGGTTCGCGCATGCCGGCGATGCCGGCAGCGAGCGCCTGGGCAGCCACACCCTGGTGCTGTCGGACCACAACCACGCCTTCGCCGAGCTGGGCACGGTGCGCTATCACCGCACCGACGTCACCGAGCAGCAGGACAGCGTGCAGCAGTGGGTGCGGTCGTGTCGCTGGCGCCCGACCACGCTGTCGCGGGCCAGCTGGGACTACCGCAGCCTCAGCCTGCGCCCGGCAGGCGCCGAGGGCACGCCGCTGGGGGACATCGGCGCCGAGGACGTGGACACCGCCGGCCCCTATGGCTGGCAGGACAGCACGCGCGGCCAGCGCCGCGCGCAGCAGCAGCTCGATGCGCAGCAGGTTGCGGCGCAGACCATCCAGGGCCAGGGCAGCTGGCGCCAACTGGCGCCGGGCACGCGTTTCGGGCTGCGCCAGCATGCGGGCGTGGCGGCCGATGCGGCGTTCCTGTGCCTGCAGGTGCGGCACCAGGCGCGCAACAACCTGGGCGCGGACGTATTCGACGCGCTGGAGCAGTCGCTGGGCGCGGTGGCGGTGGCCGGCGCACCGCTGCCGCCGGCGTTGGCGGGCCTGGGCGGCGGGTATGCGCCGGCGCAGGACGACGCTGAGGTGGCGTTCTATCGCAACCAGTTCACCGCGTTGCCGGCGACGGCGACGTACCGGCCGCAGACCGAGGACGGCCATGGCGTGCGCCTGCATCCCAAGCCGACGGTGGCCGGCACGCTGAGCGCGATCGTGGTCAGCGACGGCGACCCGGTGCAGTCCGACCGCGACCACCGGATCAAGGTGCAGTTCCCGTTCCAGCGCGGTGCCGATGCCAGCAGCGCGCTGGCGCACCCGGCCGGGGAGGACAACGCGCCGGGCAGCGCGTCGGCGTGGACCTGGGTACGGGTGATGACGCCATGGGCCGGCGACAACTGGGGCGGGGTGGTGCTGCCGCGCAAGGGCCAGGAAGTGCTGGTGGGGTTCCTGGAAGGGGACATCGACCGGCCGGTGGTGATCGGCAGCGTCTACAACGGGCGCGGCCAGGCCGATGCGGCGCACAACCAGGTCGGTGGCGGCGGGGCCGGGGCCACCGGCAATGCGCCGGCGTGGTTCCAGGGCAACGCGCACGGCGCGGTGTTCACCGGGTTCAAGAGCCAGGCGCTGGCGCAGAGCCAGGACGGCACCGGCGGCTACCAGCAGCTGCGTCTGGACGACACCCCCGGCCAGGGCCGCGCGCAGCTGTCGACCACCCAGCACGCCAGCACGCTGACCCTGGGCCACCTGAAGGGCGGCAGCGACAACCTGCGCGAAGGCGAGCGCGGATTCGGGGCGGAACTGTCCACCCAGGCCTACGGCGCGGTGCGCGCCGGCCAGGGCCTGCTGCTGAGCAGCGAGCCGGGCCAGCAGCAGCTGGCGGCGAGCGAGGCGCTGTCGCAGCTGGAACAGGGCGAGCAGCTGCTGCAGGCGCTGGCCGACGCGGCCCGGCAACAGCAGGCGCAGCTGCCTAATGACCCGGACAGCCTCCCCGCCCAGGAAGGACTCAAGACCCTGCAGGCCAGCCTGCAGGCGACCCAGCGCGGCAGCGCGGCCGGCCAGCTCCAGGGTGGCGACGGCCAGGCGCCGGGCTGGAGCCACCCGGCGCTGCTGGGCAGCGGCAGCGCGGGCCTGCTGAGCCTGACCCCGGCCGACCAGGTGTGGGTGTCGGGCACGCAGACCACACTGCTGGCCGGCACCGCACTGAACTGGGCCAGCCAGGCGCAGCTGGTGCTGGCAGTGGCCGGCGGGCTGGTGCTATACACCCAGGGCAGCGCACCGGATGCCGGCAGTCCCAACCAGGAGCGCGGCATCGCCCTGCACGCCGCGCAAGGCACGCTCAGCGCCCGCGCGCACAAGAACCTGGCCAAGCTCGCGGCCAAGACGCAGGTCAAACTCGTCAGCACCACCGCCGACGTCCAGATCGCCGCCCCGACCAAGCACCTGCTGGCCACGGCGGCCGGCGCCTACATCAAGCTGGAAGGCGACGACATCGAACTGGGCGCGCCGGGGACGATCGAGTTCAAGGGCGGGCAGCAGGTGTGGACGGGGCCGCAGGGCTTTAGCACCCGCGTGCAGCTGCCCTCGGCGGACAAGCCGGTGTGCCTGGAATGCATGCGCGATCTGGCGTCCCGGCACGAAGCCGTCGCATCTCGCGGATGATCGGTCATGCATCCGCTCTTCGAATCGTGGTCCACCTTCCTCGCCCCCCATCGCCACCGTGAGGGCACCGGGGCTTTCCTGCTGCTGGATGCCGCGCAGCTGCCCATCAATGCGATGCCGTGGAAGGAGATGATCGGCGAGCAGCGGGTCTACAATGTGCTGCGAGATCAACCCGAAAGCATCGATCCATCGGTGTGCGCGCTGCTGATGGACTACGAGGCCGCCTGGGTCGATGCGTTGTTGAACAGGCATTTGCCGCGCAGGCCGTTCGCCTTCGTCGCACTTTCCAGCGCGCTTCCCATCGTCCAACTGGCCCAGGCATTGGCGAAACGTGCCGAGGTATCCCTGCCCGGCGGCAAGAAAGGATTGCTCCGCTATTACGATGCGGCGGTGCTGCAGGCGCTGCCCAGGGCGGTGGAGGCCAACAAGCTGGATGCCTTCCTGTCCTGCGCCGATGCATGGGTCTGTATCGGTCGCGACGCCACCCCGCTGGAACTGCGCCCCTCGCCGGAACGCAGGCCCGGCCGGCCCGCCGCGCGCCTTGCGCTCACCCCACCCGAGCTGCAACGGCTGGACGCGCTCGGCCGGCTGGATCGCATTGCCGCGGACCTGAAGCGCAACGGCGCGCTGCCGGTCGATGCCGATCCCTTCCAGACGTGGAAGAAACTGTCCGTGATGCAGGACGTGCTGCTGGAGGCGGGACTGGAAGCGGAACCGCTGCTCTATCGCTGCTGCGCCGCGGTCGTGCACCGGGATGTCGATGACAGCTGGCACGCACAGCTGTCCTCCATCGTGCACGATCACTGCGCCGATGACGACGCGCTCGGCGAGGAACTGTTCGACTGGGCCGATGACGCGGCGAGCACGCAAGAGCGCCTGACATGAGAACCGAAGTCTATCTTCGAAAGAATGAAACTGCCTCGCTGCATTGGGTAGACGACATGGGCGCGGATGAGCTTCCTCCAACCCCATCTATTGCTAAAGAAGTATGATCTTTGAGGCACCTATGAGCATGCGTAGATTTTTGATGGTGGCGTTTATCTTCTTGCTGGGCGGTTGCAAGGATGGTTTCTCGCAGTCGAGAACCGTTTGCGTGACTGGATATAATGAATACGAAAAGCAGATTTATGAATTTTGGCTGGATAACGAGTCAAAATCTGGCTGCTTTGGGAATCCTCCAGGTCGGACTGCTGGGACTTTGTGGGGAGGTGGTGGGAAGTTTTCTTGCGGATGTAATGTTACGCCTGGAAAGACCGTTAATTTGCAGTGGTCTTTTGTGCAGTCTGTAGAGGAGTTTGACGCCGGGAAAAAAGCTAAGGAGTACACTACGAAGGTAACCATCCCTCAGCCGCAATCAAGGAATTCTCGTTATTTTAGGGTCTATTTCCGGAAAGATGGAACGGCGTCTTTGCAATGGGTGGATGATATGGGGGCAGAAGAGTTGCCCGCAACGCCCGGTGGAAAAGGAGAGTCCAAGTGAGTCAGGTGAGAAAAGAAAGTAAAGATGCAGACCAAAAGCGCGCATTTCTTGATCGCACAAAAGTCGAGGCTGAGCAGCGATGCCCGGCCTGCCAGCAGGTGCTCTGGTTGAGTTTTTCCTTTGACGGTTTTGGTTTCACAGACAAGAGTGGTCCTGCAAGTAACATCGCGAAAATTCATGCAGCCTTACGCGAAGATCCGGCAAACGGTGCACGAGCTTTTTACTACCCTGGTCTTGGCGCAGAATTCGACCCCGAGAACGCCGCACTTGCTGCCGCCCTGGGCGACAAGGCCGGCAAGGAGATCGAGGACAAGGTCAGCTCCGCACCGAAGGACGCTGCCAAGGGCGCGGTGACGGATGCCTGGAAGGAAAGCGAACGGCTGCGTGACAAGTCCTATGCGAATCGTGCGGCCTGGACGATAGATCGCGTCAAGAAGCAAGCGAAGCAGATCGTCAAGACGGCCCAGAAGCCCGTTACCACCGTAGCTAAGGAAGGCTGGAAAAAATTGCGCAAGGAATGGCGTGGGCTCTGGAAGGACGTAGTCAGGCACCCGTGGCGCGCAGCCAAGGATGCTGGCGCGGCCGTGGCCAAGAATACCGCTGGCTATGGGGCCGAAAGCGTCGGACTGATCCGCGACTCGACCCTCGGTGCGGCGCTGTTCAACACGGGCGCGGATACGCGCCTGAAGTCGGCCGAGACCGATTTCAAGGCCGCGTTCGCACTGGCCAAGGCCAAGCTTCCGGTGCACAGGGTCAACGTGGCGATCTTTGGCTACGACATGGGCGGCGGGATCGCGCTTGCGTTCAGCAAGCTGCTGATCGACGACATCTGTGCGAGTGGTCGCTACCAAGCGGTCGAGGTCAAGATCCGCTTTATGGGCCTGTTCGATTGCGTGACGAATCGCTACGACGACAACCTGCTGACCGGATTCATCCCGCTCAGCAACAAGGTGTCGTCGGAGATGAAGTTGCTGCCGGAGGTCGAACGCTGCGTGCATTATGCGGCGGCACATGAACTACGCTTCTACAAGCCATTGACGATTATCGGTGGCACTGCCAGCGCCACGGGCAGCCGACAGGAGCTGCTTTTCCCCGGCAGCCAGGTGGATGTGGGGGGAGGTGCCGAAGCCGAGGAAGCGGGTGTGCTGGATGGACTTGCACGTTATCCGCTTCAGATGATGTACAACCGGGCTTACGGAGCTGGTATTCCGATGCCTAGTTTGACAGAGTTGAGAGGACTTAACCCGGCGCTGCATTCGCAACTGACATCGACTCCTGAAATTGACGAATTCCAGCGCAAATACAGACGAGCCGTTACTACGCTTGTGGAGGATGTCAAAGAAATCAGCCCCGCAGTAATCCGCCTGAACCTTCCATACGTCTGCACCTACACCAAGCCCGGCCAACGCACGGCCGAACAGGAAAGTCAGTGTTATGTGCCGCCGGAGCCGCTGGTGGTGCGCACGCTGCCCAAGGACATCCAGGGGCAGATGAAGGGCCATATGATCATCTACATCCAGTGGCTGCGTATGTGGTACGAGCAATTCGCCAAGACTGCCAATGAACATACAGGCTCCTGGTTGTTGGGTGCCCCGAAATATCCCGCCGCCAAAGGCCGGTACGACAAGCTCGCGGCCGAACTGAGCTACCTGGAACGCAACGCGCGTTCGGTCGATACCTTCAACATGGAACAGGCAAAGAAACAGATCGACGGAGAGGTCGCATCCAATATCTTTGTCACCGATCCGCAAGGCCAAGCGCTTTATTGGATATGGAACAACCCTGGTAAGCGACTGCCAGAGGTTGAGGCGCTGTATGGTGGCTTTCTTAAATATGTACACGACAGCATGGCAGAGAGCAGCTTTGAGGGTGCATATGGTTCGTTCGTCGCATCCAAGCACTATATGAACCGCCGTCCGATGCAGAAGATCGAGACCAAGCCCGACAAGAGTTTCTTGGGGGATTTGTGGGAATCCTATAAAAACCTCTACAAATAGTTTGCAGTGGAGCCAATATAGTGCAGCACCTCCAGCGCTCGCAGCCCGGCCGGCGCCGACGCCACGCCGTTGGGCGACATCGGCGCCGAGGACGTGGACACCGCCGGCCCCTACGGTTGGCAGGACAGCACGCGCGGCCAGCGCCGCGCGCAGCAGCAGCTCGATGCGCAGCAGGTGGCGGCGCAGACCATCGAGGGCCAGGGCAGCTGGCGCCAGCTGGCGCCGGGCACGCGCTTCGCGCTGAGCCAGCATGCCGGGGTGGCGGCCGATGCGGCGTTCCTGTGCCTGCAGGTGCGGCACCAGGCGCGCAACAACCTGGGCGCGGACGTATTCGATGCGCTGGAGCAGTCGCTGGGCGCGGTGGCGGTGGCCGGCGCGCCACTGCCGCCGGCGCTGGCGGGCCTGAGCGGCGGCGATGCGCCGGTACAGGAAGACGCTGAAGTGGAGTTCTATCGCAACCACTTCACCGCGTTGCCGGCCACGGCGACGTACCGGCCGCAGACCGAGGACGGCCATGGCGTGCACCTGCATCCCAAGCCGACGGTCGTGGGCACGCTGAGTGCGATCGTGGTCAGCGACGGCTGATACGCCCAGGGTTCCGTAGACCCTCAAGACCCTCGTTGCGCGTAGCGCCGTTCAAACTCTACAGGGGACAGGTCGCCAGTTGAACCGTGGCGGCGGTTGGGGTTGTAGAACATCTCGATGTAGTCGAATACCTCGGCGCGAGCGGCGTCCTTGGTGGAATAGGTCCGCCGCCTGATCCGCTCGCGTTTGAGCAGTCCGAAGAAGCTCTCCACGGGTGCGTTGTCGTGGCAGTTGCCACGCCGACTCATGCTGCACACCACGCCATGGGACGCCAGGAAGCTGCGCCAGTCATCGCTGGTGTAGACAGACCCTTGGTCCGAATGAACCAAGCAACCAGCGTTGGGTTTGCGCCGCCACACCGCAGACAACAAGGCCTGCACGACCAACTCGGTGTCGGCCCGATCGCGCATCGCCCAGCCGACGACCTGCCGGGAAAACAGATCGATCACAACAGCCAGGTACATCCAGCCTTCATGCGTGCGGATGAAGGTGAAATCGCTCGCCCAGGCTGTGTCCGGCTCAGTCACGTCGAACTGTCGGTCAAGCAGGTTGGCCGCCGCCTTGCACTGCATTCCTCCATGGAAGCGCGGTTTGCGACCATAGCCCACCTGGGCACGCAGTCCCTCGGTGCGCATCAGCCGATGCACCCGATGGCGACTGCAACGCTCACCCAGATCGCGCAGATCCCTGGTGATCTTGCGATGCCCATAGACACTGCCGCTGGCCAGCCAGTGGTGCTTGATCAGTCCAAGCAAGCGCTCATCTTCCTTGGCGCGCTCACTGTTGGGCGAGCACAACCAGGCGTAATAGCCCGACCGGTTGACCCGCAATACCCGGCACATCGCACACACCCTGAATTCCCCACAGTGGGCTTGCATGAAGGCGTACTTTGCCCTTACCCCTTGGCAAAGTACGCGGCGGCCTTTTTTAGGATGTCGCGCTCCTCGGTCACTCGACGCAACTCTGCCTTCAGCCGCCGAACCTCGGCGCTCTGGTCCACCTCGGCGCGCTGCACCACGCCAGGCTTGCCGAACTTGCGCAGCCAGGCGTAGAGGCTGTGCGTGGTGACACCCAGTCGCTCCGCGACTTCTGCCACCTTGAAACCACGATTGGTCACTTGCCGGACCGCCTCGATCTTGAATTCATCCGTATACCGCTTGCTGCTCATATACACCTCCGAATTGACCATTTTCCATGGCCTTGAGATGTCTAGGAAACCCTGGGCGTATCACAATGGGTAATCGGTGGATGTGCAGATCGACTGCAGTAGTGACAGTTCCGAGCGGTCGACAACGGTACTCAGCAAGGCTTCGCGTGAGCCAGCATCGATAACATGCTCAAGATCGATCCCGATACCACGCCAGGTGCCAAGTGGCGCTACCGCAGCCGCAGCAAGATGGGGAGTGTGCGAAATGCTGCCAATCGCCGTAGCCGGCCAGAGCGGTTCGCGCAAGCCGCCGATGGCGATCTGGAGTGAGCTGTCGGCAGGAATCAGCGACTGCTGGCGCAAGGCCTCTCGCGCAGCTAGCCGGCCAAAGAAAAATTCCGCCTGACGCTTGCGAACGCTGCGGGCAATCGTGTCAGGGCAGACAATATCGCAGAGGCTAAACGCATCGAGTGAGAAGCGCTCGAACTCGAATGCGATCACCTGCACGATCAGCGTACTGGCATCCGGGCAGGGCAGGGAGTATTGCCAACGCATGCGGATGGCAGCCATTGCATAGGTCGTCGTGTCGAAGGACGCTAGCGCGCTCCTGGCCAAAAAAGAAGCGCAGGCTTGCTCGTCAAGACCTTCATCGTCCCGCGTATCGGACATCATGGAGGTCTTCAATTCCTCGGACCTTTCTGTCTGAGCTAAGGAAGGTCTGAACGACGCACCAGACCTCTAAAATTCGAGCCTGCTGCGTGCCAATAGCGCACAGAGTTGATGCGTACGATACGATTTCTACGGTTTCTTGCGGCGTTGGCTGGCGCCAGGCAGCATTATCCCCTGGCCGGCAGCAACTGCCGGCGCACCATCCACAGATTGGATAGTGCGAACAGGGTCAGCACATGCGCGGTGTTCTTGGCCAGGCCGCGATAGCGGACCTTGGTGTAGCCAAACTGGCGTTTGATCACCCGGAATGGATGCTCCACCTTCGCACGCACACTTGCTTTGAAGTATTCCCAACGTTCTTCCTGGCGGCGCTCGCGTTTGTTGCCAATGGCTTGAATCGTCGAACGCTTGGCGGCAATGAAAAAACCAGCCTTGCAGGTCTGCAGTTCTTCGCGTTTGTCCGCACCGGTGTAGCCGCTGTCGCCGAACACACTGTCTTCTTTGCCGTGCAGCAATGCGTGGGTCACCGTGACATCGGCCACATTGGCAGCCGTACAACGGACGTGGTGCACCAGCCCGGAAAACTCATCCACGCCGATGGGTGCCTTCATCCCGAAATACCACTGATTGCCTTTCTTGGTCTGATGCATTTCAGGGTCGCGCGCGCGGTCGGTGTTCTTGGTCGAAATGGGCGCAGCGATCAGGGTTGCATCGACGATCGTGCCGGACCGCAGGCTCTGACCCTTGCGCACCAGATCCGCGTTGACGGCCTCCAGCATCCGCGCTGCAAGGCCATGGGTTTCCAGCAAGCGGCGAAAGTTGAGAATCGTGGTCTCGTCGGGAACATTGTCCAAACCGCCGAGCCGGGCAAAACGGCGCAAGGTCCGGATCTGGTGCAACGCTTCTTCCATCGCCGGATCGCTCAACGCATACCACTGCTGCAGCAAATGAATCCGCAACATCGTCGCCAGTGCGTACGGCTGTCGACCAGGCCGCCCCGACACCGGATAGTGCGGCGCGATCAGTCCGAGCAAATGCCTCCACGGAACCACCTGCTCCATCTCGGCCAGGAAGATCTCGCGGCGAGTCTGCTTGCGCTTGCCCAAACCTTCAGCGTCACCGAACGTCAGTTGCATGGATGACTCCTCAACGTAGGTGTGTAGTGTCGCGCATTTGAAGTGCGTTGTTCAGAGGTTCCCTAGCGCTGCCCAGGCAGCGACACAGGCTAAGGGGCGCACCTGGGTGGATGCCGATCGATCGAAAATGTGCCCGGGGCGGGGGTCGAACCCGCATAGCCTTGCAGCTGAGGGATTTTAAGTCCCTTGCGTCTACCAATTTCGCCACCCGGGCATTGCGATAGCGTGCCTGATTGCGCGGCGATTGTGAATCTCTGTTCGACGGTGCTGTGCGCTGCCGGTCAGGTGCAGCTGCGCTATGCTGCCGCCGCACGGCGCTAGGCCACCAAATGCGCACAATCTCAAGGAACTGCATGTCCGGCAATACGCTCTTCGAACCGCTCCAGGCGCGCATCGCTGTCATCGGGCTGGGCTATGTCGGCCTGCCGCTGGCAGTTGCATTCGGTCAGCAGCGCGACACCTTGGGCTTCGACATCGATGCGAAGCGGGTAGGGCAATTACGCGATGGCCACGATACGACGCTGGAACTGGACGACGCCGAATTGGCCGCTGCGACGCACTTGCACTACACGGCCAATTCTGCGGACCTGGCCGCGTGCAGTATCTTCATCGTCACCGTACCGACGCCGATCGACAGCTTCGAGCAACCGGACCTGGAACCGCTGCGCAGCGCCACTACCTTGATCGCCGCCGCGCTCAAACCAGGCGACCTGGTGATTTACGAATCCACCGTGTATCCGGGCACCACAGAAGAAGTCTGCGTTCCCTTGCTTGAAGCAGCATCCGGACTACGTTTCAACGTAGATTTCTTCTGCGGCTACAGCCCTGAGCGGGTCAACCCGGGTGACCGTCAGCGGCGTCTGCGCGATATCCGCAAGATCACTTCCGGCTCGACGGCAGAGGCGGCCGACGCGGTCGATACGCTCTACACCGGTATCATCACGGCCGGCACCTGGCGCGCTTCATCGATGCGCGTGGCCGAAGCGGCGAAGGTCGTGGAAAACATCCAGCGCGACGTCAATATCGCTCTGGTCAACGAGCTTGCGCTGATCTTCGACAAGCTGGGCATCGACACGCTCGATGTACTGGAAGCGGCCGGAACGAAGTGGAATTTCCTGCCATTCCGACCCGGCTTGGTCGGTGGTCATTGCATCGGGGTGGACCCGTATTACCTGATGCACAAGTCCGAAAGCGTGGGCTATCACCCGGACCTGATCTACACCGCGCGTCAGGTCAACAATCGCGTCGGCCAGCATGTCGCCGAGCGGGTATGCGGCATGCTGGCCATGCGTGGTGTGGTGCTCGCGCAGGCCAGGGTGCTGGTGCTTGGCGCTACTTTCAAGGAGAACTGCCCGGACCTGCGCAATAGCCGTGCGCTGGAGCTGGTGCAGCTGCTGCAGGCCGTGGGTGTGCGGGTCGACACCTGCGACCCATGGGCCGACCCTGGCGAAGCGCTGCAACATGCCAGCGTGCAGTTGTGCGAGGCGCCAGACGAAGGTGCATATGATGCCGTCGTGCTGGCGGTGGCGCACGCGCAATATCGCGGCTACGACGCGGAGCGCATCGCCGCACTCGGCAAGCCTGGCGCTGTGGTTTACGACGTCAAATCGGTGTGGCCGCGTGCAGCGGTCAATGATCGCTTGTAACGCGAGCGCCCTGCCGCTGCAGCCAGTGCACCGCGCCGTTCGCTGCACGTAAGCCGCCGGCGAAGCAGGCGGTGAGCAGATACCCACCTGTCGGCGCTTCCCAGTCGAGCATTTCGCCTGTGCAGAACACGCCCGGTTGCGCGAGCGCCATCAGATGCGCGTCCAGCGCCTCCAGCCGCACGCCGCCTGCTGAGCTAATCGCTTCGGCAATCGGGCGCGGCCTCAACAAGCGCAATGGCAAATACTTGAGCGTGCGTGCCACAAGTGCAAGATCGTCGCCGGGCTGCTTGCCGAGGTGTTCGTACAGCAATGCAGCCTTGACGCCACCGATACCGACCTGGCGCCGCAAATGCTCGCTGAAACTGCGTCCCTTGGGTGGTTTGTCCAGCTCGGCGCTCACCCGTTCCAGCGAACGTCCAGGCACCAAGTCCAGGCCGAGTTCGGCTACGCCATGGGTATCGATCTGCTCGCGCAAATCGGCGCCTACGGTATAGATCAGGCTGCCCTCGATGCAGGTGGCCGTGGCGACGCATTCGCCCTGCAATTCGTGTTGCACACCATCTCGATCATGCCAATGTGCCACCACCGGTTTAAGCGGCGCGCCAGCGTGCCGCTTGACGAAGTGCGCACTCCAATCGATATCGAAACCGCAGTTCGGCGGTACCAATGGCGCAACCGCAATGCCGCGTTCTTGCAATAGGCCTTGCCATAGCCCATCGGAGCCGAGCTGCGGCCAGCTGGCGCCGTCGAGCGCCAGCACCACGGCACCTGCAGGGCGCTCGATTGCGCCGCATGGTGTATCGAAGCGCAACGCACCGTTCTCGTTCCAACCCCGCCAGCGATGCTGCATATGAAACGCTGCGCCATGGTCCTTGAGCCGTCGCACCCAGCCGCGCAGCAATGGCGCAGCCTTGCGATCCATCGGGAATACACGCCCCGAAGTGCCGACATAGGTTTCGACGCCCAACCCACGCGCCCATGCGCGCATGCGCGCAGCGCATCTGCGTCGAAGTCTTGCAACCACGACGCAACCTGTTCTGTGCGCTCGCGGTAGCGCTGCGCAAACAGTGGCATCGGATCGGAATGGGTGAGATTCAAACCGCCTTTGCCTGCGATTAGAAACTTACGTCCCACCGAACCCTTGGCCTCGTACAGATCCACCGCAAGACCTGCCGCGCATGCGACTTCTGCTGCCATCAAACCGGCCGTCCCACCGCCAATGACGGTCAGCCGCCGCATGCTCAGATCGGTCATCGCTCAGGCACTCAGCGCGGCTGCACGCCGAGCAATTCCACATCGAACACCAACGAGGCGCCCGGCGGAATCACGCCGCCTGCGCCGTTGTCGCCATAGCCGTAGTCCGGTGGAATCATCAAGGTGCGCTTGCCGCCCACGCGCATGCCGGCGACGCCATCGTCCCAACCGCGGATGACCTGATGGCCGCCCAGCACGAACTGGAATGGTTCGGCACGATCCAATGAGCTATCGAACTTCTTGCCGTGCTTGTTGGCTGCTTTTTCGTCGTACAGCCAGCCGCTGTAGTGCACGGTGACCATCGAGCCCGTTGTGGCTTCTGCGCCTGTGCCGACGGTGCGGTCGATCCGCTGGAAGCTGGCGATGGTGCCACCAGACGGCGGCAGGGCAGGCGCGCAACTTGCGAGCAACAAGGCGGCATAGAGCGTCAATAGAAGGCGCATGAGATGGTCTCTTAAGATGATGCGCCATTATCGCACCTGGCTCCTGGTATCATCGTGCGCATGGCCAAGCTACTGCTCAATCTGCGCAATGTTCCCGATGACGAAGCCGACGAGGTGCGGGCGTTGATGCGCGAGCACCTCGTGCAGATCTACGAAACACGACCAAGCAACTGGGGCATTTCTGCTGGAGGTATCTGGCTTAGCGAGGATGTCGACTACCCGCGCGCCAAGGCCGTAATGGATGCCTATCAGGCCCAGCGCGGCGCCATCGCACGCGCGCAGCGTCAGGGCGCGCTCGCTGCGGGCACTGCGGAAACCTTCAGCGCGCTGCTGCGCAAGCGACCGATGTTTGTGATCGCCACGCTGATCTGCATGTTGGTTGTCGCGTCGTTGGTATTGCTGCCGTTTTTGCTGCTGCGCGGCTGACCTACCCGTGGCCGTATCGGGGTTAAAAGGTGCCACGCCTTCACTGCGCGGTTGCCAAGCGTGCGCGGTTGCCAAGCGGATGCGGCCGTTGCTCGAAATTGACATGCATTCACTCGCGCCTGGGGGGCTGCGCGCCGAACCTAGTCTGACCATGCTTGCTACGTTCTGCCAGCAGCTAAAATAGCCGGATGATTACCAATACCGCCGCCTATCAATTCGTCACCATCCTGGACCCGCAGCAACTTGCCGACAGCGTGCTGGCTCACGCTGAGCAGCAAGCGCTCAAGGGCTCGGTGCTGGTGGCCGAGGAGGGCATCAATCTGTTTCTGGCTGGTGAGGCCGAGCAGATCGACGCGTTTTACGCCTGGTTGCAGGCCGATCCGCGCTTCGCGCAGATGCGCATCAAGTTCAGCCTCAGCGTGCAGCGGCCGTTCGCACGGCTCAAGGTCAAGGTCAAGCCGGAGATCATCAGTTTCCGTCGCGACGATGCATCGCCCTTGCAAGGCCGTGCGCTGGCGGTGACGCCCGCCGTGCTACGCGAGTGGATGCGCAACGGGCAAGACGACCGTGGTCGCCCGCTGGTATTGCTGGACACCCGCAATGCACAGGAAGTGGCCCACGGCACCTTCCTGGGCGCATTGACGCTGCCGATCGACAAGTTCACCGAATTGCCAGGCGCGCTCGAACCGCATCGCGCCGCGTTGGCCGATGCCACGGTGGTGAGCTTCTGCACTGGTGGTATCCGTTGCGAGAAGGCTGCACTGTGGATGCAAGCCGATGGCATGGACAACGTGCTGCAACTCGAAGGCGGGATTCTTGGCTACTTCGAAGAAGTCGGTGGCGAAGGCTACGATGGCCGGTGCTTCGTCTTCGACCAACGCGTCGCGCTGGATCCCGACCTGCGCCCTTTGATGGGCGCCGAGCGTGCCGTCGAGACAGGAAAAATCTGACCGAGTGCGACTGGATTGCCTGATACATCAGATACTGCGGTGCCTGCATCATCGGAACACGTCGCGATATTGCACCGAGCGCGCGTCGTGAAGTGCCATGTAACAAGGCGTTTTTCGCTCTAACTTAAATGTAATACGTCGCATCGAGCTTGCCCTGAATTATTCACGGAGATAGGCTGCACCAGCCAGCCGCATAGCGAGGACAACAAGGATGACCATCAGAGTTTTTCTGATTGACGATCATGCACTCGTGCGTACAGGCATGAAGATGATCCTGTCCAAGGAAGTAGACATCGATGTGGTAGGGGAAGCAGAGAGCGGCGAAGCGGCATTACCGCAGATTCGTCAGATCAAGCCCGGGATCGTGCTATGCGATCTGCATCTGCCCGGTGTTAGCGGCCTGGAAATCACAGAGCGCATCGTCAAGGGCGATTACGGAACGCGCGTCATCATCGTGTCGGTGCTAGAAGATGGCCCATTGCCGAAGCGTCTGCTAGAAGCTGGCGCATCTGGCTATGTAGGCAAGGGCGGCAATGCGCACGAGATGTTGCGTGCGGTGCGCGAGGTCGCACTGGGTCGCCGCTATCTGGGCAATACGATCGCACAGAACATGGCACTTTCCAGTCTTGAAGGCGGCGGTTCGCCATTCGATGCGTTGTCCCCGCGCGAGCTGGAAGTCGCCTTGCTGCTGACCCAGGGTCTACGACAGGAAGACATCGCCAAGCGCTTGAATCTCAGCGCTAAGACAATCAACACGCACAAGGCGCGTCTGTTCGAGAAGGTCGGCATCCAGGACAACATCGCGTTGGCGCGCCTGGCCAATCAGTATGGGCTTACAGATCCTGCTCGAACGCTGTAATGCGCGATTCGGGCTTGTCCGATTTCTGTGTGCAGCACGCTATTGGGGTTTGAGCTGGTCGGCTAACCCTGCCTGGGTTTCCATGCAGGCGAGCAAGTGCCTCATTTTCCGTCTGTGCGATCAGTGCAGAGATTCGATGGCGATTAAAAGTCGAGTACTTCAAAGCTCGGAATGCGCCAAAACGGCACTGGCAGATGCACGGCTTTTCAAGTCTCACATGTTGCAATTGCGCCTCGTTAAGAGCGAGATCTAAAAGCGGAAGCGCGTCCGGCCAGGCACATGTTCATCACGATGACGTCTTCGCGCGATGCCTCCTGCGCGGTACCGGATGTCTACGAGAAGTGCTTGTCGATTGATGCGGATCAATTCTCGACTGCAAAGTATTGATCAGAGGCTTTGCGCGCAAGCGTGCGCCATCAAAAGCATCCGGTTCGAGTGGCAGCTGCGTTTGTCTAAAGAACACTGGTTAGAAAAAGCCTTCAAGATCGGGCTGATCCTGCAGAGCTCAGCGGCATCACAGCAAAGATGGCCGGAACGTAAGGCGTAGCGCGTTTTCCTCGTTTGTTTGACGTACCCAATAGCTACGTCCCGCTATTCTTCACCATATCGCAACCACTCTTGCTCAAGCACACCGTAGGCGAAAACAAAGCGGCCCGAAGGCTGCTTTGTTTGACACTGGCCTAGCCCGGACTATTCGCAGGCTAGGCTTTCACGATCAGTGATCGTGACGCGGCTTATTGACGTCTTCTTCTTGCTTTTTAGTGTCGACCGCAGGACTTGCCGGGTCCGCCGGTTTGACTACTTCGGAGACGACGACTGTGGACGTCGGCTTGTCGGCTGCCTGTTCCTGGACGCTTGCGGGCGTGACAGATGCCACCGTTGCTGACTGCTCGGAAGCCTTGAAAGGCGCCAGTGTCTCGGCAGGTGCCGAGGGCGGGGCTGCTGCGGTTTCGGTAGCCAGCACATCGAGCAACTTCGTTTGCACAGGGGCGTATGGCTTCACCGGAGCAATCGGTGCGGTATCCGCAGCCTGGGTCCGCTGCGGCTCGGTTGTTGTGGACGTCACTGCGATATCCGCGGCGGGGCTCGCAGCGCTGGTGGGCTCTGCATGCGAAGCATTGACGGTCACCACGGTGGCCTGCGCAGCCGGGACATTCGACGGCGTTGCTACAGGCCTCTGCACGTCAACGGCAATCGGCGCCGTGTCGGCTTTTACCGGCTCGGCTTGCGCTGCAGAGGTCGAAGCAGTGGCATGTACAGCGCGTTCTTGACTGACTTCAGCCGGTTCCGCCGCGGTTGCAGCTGTACCAGTGCCAGTATGCTCGACCGGCTTGGTGGCAGGAATGGGAGCTGTAGGCACGGCTGCAGGAGCCAACGTCGCTGCCGCATCACGTGCTGTCACTGGAGTCGAAGGTGCTGGACTCAACACGGCCGCCGGAGTCGAAGTGGCAACCGGCGCCTGATGAGCGATCGGAGCCGGAGCTGCAACCGGAGCCGGAGTTGTATCCGACACGGGGGAAGTAACAGGCGTCGATGCAGCAGATGCTGCAGCTAGTACTGTCGCATCGCTACGTGCCCTATCAGCTGCTGCGGCACCGGGAGCCGCGGCCTGCTGTTCGAAAGACGGCGTGGCGTTGGAGACCGGTGCGGTGGTCGAGTACGTATCGGCATCGGTTTGCGTCTCCAAACGTTCCTTCGGAACCGGACGCGGCTTCACCGCTGACGAAGCGCTGGGCTCGGGCTTGGCACACGGGGCAGGCGCCTCGTCGTCGAAGTCGAACTCCGGCTGGCCGGCCCGCGGTGCGGCAGGCTTCTGTGTCTGCGTGGCGGCGTCACCGTCGTGCTCGTTGTCGCCGTCGAGATCGCCTTCGGCATCGCCGTCCAGATCGTCCGTTTCCAGACCATCGACGCCGGTACCGCCTTCACCATTTGTGCCAGCACCGCGACGACGACGACGTCCGCCGCGACGACCGCGACGACGACGGCTTCCACCTTCGCCATTGGTCGAATCATCGCCCGGGGCATCCGTGGTCTGACCATCCGCAGTCGCGTCGATGCTGCGGTCGGCAGGCGATTCGCTCACGATCACATCAGCCGGATGCGCCTGGGTCGCTTCCGCTGGAACTTGCGTCGTCACCGGAGCCACAGTCTCGGCTATTGCCCCAACCACGCTAGATTGTGTTGCCGTTGCAGCAGTCGAGGTCAGCGTCTGTGCCGCTGTAGTGCCTTCGTCCTGGCGCGCAGGACGCTGCTGCTTCTCGGACGACGCGCCATCGTGCTGTGCAGGTGCACGCAGCGAACGCGACGCCTGCTTCTGCTTCTGAGTTTGCTGCTGTTGCTGCTGCTTTGGTGCCTGCGCCTCATTGCGCGGTGGCTTGGCGACCTGCGCCTGCTGCTGTACCTGGGCGCCATTTTGCGCACTCTGGCTGTTGCTCGGCTGGCGACGCTCGTCACGACGCTCCTTGTTGGCACCGTTGCCATTGCCGCCGTTACCGCCATTGCCACGCTGCTGATTGCCGCTATTGCCGCTATTGCCGCCATTCCGTGCATCGCGACCATCGCGGCGCTGACCGCCTCGCTCGTTACGGTTGCCACGGCCGGCATCGTTCTGGCGCGGGCGCTGGGGCGGTTCAGGCGCGGGAGCGACCGGCTCGACACCACCGAAGATGCGCTTCAACCAACTGACCACGCCGGTCACCGGCGCAGGCAGTGGCAATGCGACGACCGCAGCCGGCGCAGGTGCTGCAGCGACCGAGGCAGGGGCCTCCTCACGCACCGGAGCCGGCTGGCTCGGCTTGATCGAAGTCACCGCCGGGGCAACCGGAATATTCAACTGCGCGTTGGTCAGCGCGTGCACCGGCAACTTGCGCGGGGTGCCGCGCTGGTAGCTCGGCTTGCCGCTGTCCTCGCCCAGCTCGTTTTCACGCAAGCGCGTGACTTCGTAGTGCGGGGTGTGCAGTTGCTCGTCGGCGACGATGATAATCGGCGAGGCATGCCGATTTTCGATCTCACGCAGCGCGCTGCGCTTTTCGTTGAGTAGGTAGTTGGCGATCTCCACCGGTGCCTGGACCAGTACTTGCCCGGTATTTTCCTTCATGGCGTGCTCTTCGGCCACGCGGATGATCGACAGCGACAGCGATTCGACGCTGCGCATGCGGCCATGGCCTTCGCAACGCGGGCACACGATCTGGCTGGATTCACCCAGACTTGGGCGCAGGCGCTGGCGACTCATTTCCATCAGGCCGAAGCGCGAAATACGGCCCAGCTGCACGCGTGCGCGATCGTACTTGAGCGCGTTCTGCAGTTTGTTTTCGACTTCGCGCTGGTGCTTGGTCGACGCCATGTCGATGAAGTCGATCACCACCAAGCCGCCAAGATCGCGCAAGCGCAGCTGACGCGCGACTTCTTCGGCTGCTTCCAAGTTGGTCTGGAAGGCGGTTTCTTCGATATCGCTGCCCTTAGTGGCTCGCGATGAGTTCACGTCGACGGCGGTCAGCGCCTCGGTCTGGTCGACCACGATCGAGCCACCCGAAGGCAGGCGGACATTGCGTTCGTAGGCGCCTTCGATCTGTGACTCGATTTGAAAGCGATTGAACAGCGGAATGTCATCGGTGTAATGCTTGAGCTTGCGCAAGCTCTGCGGCATCACTTGCTTTATGAACTCTTGGGCGTCGGCATACAGCTCTGGCGTATCGACCAGGATCTCGCCGACGTCGGCGCGCAAGTAGTCGCGCAGGGCGCGGATGATCAGGCGCGATTCCTGGTAAATCAGGAATGCGGCCGGCTTGCTCAGCGCAGCCTCGGCAATCGCCTTCCAGGTCTGCAGCAGATAATCCAGATCCCACTGCAGTTCTTCGGCGTCACGACCGACACCGGCAGTGCGAATGATCACGCCCATGTCGTCCGGAATGTCGAGCTTGTCGAGCGCTTCCTTCAGCGCCGCGCGGTCTTCGCCTTCAATCCGGCGCGAAACGCCACCGGCGCTCGGTGAATTGGGCATCAGGACCATGTAGCGGCCGGCCAGCGAGATGAACGTGGTCAGGGCAGCGCCCTTGCTGCCCCGTTCTTCCTTATCGACCTGCACCACGATTTCCTGGCCTTCGCGCAACAGCTCGCGGATGGTCGACTTGGTGTGGTCGACGCCAGCCTGGAAATAATCGCGGGAGATCTCCTTCAACGGCAGGAAGCCATGACGCTCAGCGCCATAGTCCACGAACGCCGCCTCGAGAGAGGGCTCGAGCCGGGTGATACGGCCCTTATAGATGTTGGACTTCTTTTGTTCCTTGGACGGCTGTTCGATGTCGATGTCGTACAGGGTCTGGCCGTCCACAATCGCCACGCGCAGCTCTTCGGCCTGCGTTGCGTTGATCAGCATTCGCTTCATTGTTGCGTTCCTCACGCGCTCTACCGCGCGGAACGCCGTGACGTTTCGCCTCTGGAACAGCTTGTCGGCCCTTCGCGCAACGCGCGGACAGGCCTGACCAGGGTTTCCAGCGCTGCAACACCACGGCAGGCCGCGGGAGCGCTTATCTTAAGTTTTCTAGGTGTTTCAGGGCCGGCAGCCGAGTCCGGACAAACCGGGGCAGCGCGCGGGACATGTTCAGCACAACGGCCAAAGACCGCAGGCGATGGCTGGGTAGGCCGGTGAGCCGCTAACATGGCCGCCCCGGGGACGGTGGTCGCGCACTGTGCCGGAATCATCGGAAGGCAGGCTTCTGGCCAATCAACTTCCAACGAAATCAGACCCTTATCTCGCTCGCCGAGTGTAACAGAATTAAAGAGCCGGATGACCGACCCACAGTCCCCCAAGCCGCCCGCCGACCGTGTGGGCGTGCGCATTCTCAAAGTTCCGGAAGACCGTACTGGGCAGCGGCTGGACAATTTCCTGCTTGGTCAGCTTAAGGGCGCACCGCGCAGCCTGATCTACAAGCTGGTCCGCAGTGGTCAGGTGCGGGTGAACGGCGGGCGGGCAAAGGCCGAGCGCAAGCTCGAGGGTGGCGAAGAAGTGCGTATCCCGCCGGTGAATGTCAACCAAGAGAGCGACAAGGCGGCGCCACCGTCGTCGTTCCTGGCGCGGCTGGAAGCGGCGATCGTGTTCGAGGACGCGCGCCTGCTAGCGCTCAACAAACCGTCCGGGGTCGCTAGCCATGGCGGTAGCGGGATCAGCTTCGGCGCCATCGAAACCTTGCGAGCGCTGCGACCGAACCAGAGCCTGGAGCTGGTACACCGGCTCGACCGCGATACCTCCGGTCTATTGATCGTGGCCAAAAAGCGCTCGGCGCTGACCGAGATGCAGGCGCTGATGCGCGAAGACGACCGTGTCGAAGGCCGCGGCATCACCAAGCGCTACCTGACCTTGTTGGTCGGCCGTTTGCCGGACGGGGTGATGACCGTTGATGCGCCGCTGCATATCGGGCTGCGTCAGGGCGGCGAGCGGCATGTACAGGTGAATGCGATCGGCAAGCCGTCGTTGACCAACTTCACGTTGCTGGAACGTCGCGGCGGGCATTCGTATTGCGAAGTCCGCATCGAAACCGGCCGCACGCACCAGATCCGCGTGCATGCCCAGCATCTGGGTCATCCGGTGGCGGGCGACGACAAATACGGCCAGGCAGAAGTGAACAAGCGCCTGCGCGATCAGCTCGGTTTGAAGCGGCTGTTTCTGCACGCGGCATCGCTGGAGTTCACGCTGGATGCCGGCAAAACGCCGTACGTGTTGAGTGCACCGCTAGCGCCGGAGCTGGCAGAGGTATTTGAGCAACTGGCGCGCTGACGCAGCCGTAGCAGCTGCGCCAGCGCGATCGCTCAGCTGTCGTGATGGCGCGCTTGCTGTGGTGCATACGGCCGCGGTGGATGTGGATCGGCTGGCCGGCAATGGGCAGCACGCGGCGGGGTGAGGGAAGCCATTCGCTGCGTGTGCTGCTGAGACTCGTTCCTCATTGTCGGGCGCGACTCCGGGCGCGGTGCGGGCGGCAACTGTTGCGGACGCTCGCTAGTCGCCCCTGAAAACCCCCAACCACCCAACGACCGCAAGGCCTTGATGTCTGCACCGGCGTGCCAGAACTACCAGTGTTCGCTACGCTGAAGGCTGGTTTCTTGCAATTTCCGCCCATGCGTACACGCCGTCCTGCTGCCGAGACAGACCCGCCGATGAGTTGTTTCGTTCGCGGCTGGAGAACCAGATCGATCTGCGTCATCCGCTGACGCGGCTGAGCCAACAGATGCCGTGGGCGGCGTTGGAGCAAGCACTTTCATCGCGCTTGCCGGCCACCCAGGCCGGTGGCGGTCGGCCGGCATTGCCGGTGCGGCTGATTGCCGGTTTGCTCTACCTCAAACACGCCTACGACCTGTCCGATGAAGCGGTGTGCGAGCGCTGGCTGGAGAATCCGTACTGGCAGTTCTTCACTGGCGAGGTCGTGTTCCAGACGTGTTTGCCGTGCGATGCCAGCTCGCTGACGCGCTGGCGGCAGCGCCTGGGTGAGGCCGGGATGGAAGAGCTGCTGGCGCACACCATCAACGCCGCGCATGCGATGCAAGCGGTGGACGCACGCGAGTTGTCGCGGGTGATCGTGGACACTACGGTGCAGGAAAAGGCGATCGCCTATCCGACCGACAGCCGTTTGCTGGAGGTGGCACGCAAGAAGCTGATGTTACTGGCCAAGCGGCACGGCATCGGATTGCGGCAGAGCTACGCGCGGCAAGGCCCGGCCCTGAGCCGCAAGGCAGGTCGGTATGCGCATGCGCGCCAGTTCAAGCGGATGTGGCGCATCCTGCGACGTCAACGCACAGTGCTGGGACGGCTCATGCGCGACATCCAACGCAAACTCGATCAGGTAAACACCGGCGTGCGCGAGCGCATCGCTGTCTGGCTGGAACGTGCGCAACGGCTGTACACGCAGCGTCCGAAGGACAAACAAAAACTGTACGCATTGCATGCCCCGGAAGTGGAATGCATCGGCAAGGGCAAGGCGCGTCAAGCGTACGAATTCGGCGTCAAGGTCGGCATTGCGGTCACCGCCTGCAAGGGATTGGTCGTGGGTGCGCGCAGCTTCCCGCGCAACCCGTACGACGGCGATACCTTGGCCGAGCAGCTGGAGCAGACACGCGGGTTACTGCAGGATGTGAGCGTAGAACCGACGGTGGCGATCGTGGACCTGGGCGATCGCGGGCGCGAGGTCGATGGCGTGCAGGTCCTGCATCGCGGCAAGGCCAAGACGCTGACGCGACGGCAATGGCGCTGGATCAAGCGACGGCAGGCGGTGGAGCCGGTGATCGGACATCTGAAAGACGACTGCCGGTTGCGTCGCTGCAGGCTGAAAGGTGCCCAAGGCGATGCGCTGCACGTGCTCGGCTGCGCCGCCGGCTACAACCTGCGCTGGCTGCTGCGCTGGATCGCGTTTTTGCGTGCCTGGATGCGGGCGATGGGATGGTCATCCTTGAGTGCCGTGCCGCTGTCACCGACGGCACTTGGCGCTTGAAGGGGATTTTTCAGGGACGACTCAATGCCACGTCGTTCGCTTCATTGAGGATGAGGTCGTGCCACCCGACGCTGCCGTCGTGGGGCAGACATGGGCAAAGGTGAATAAGAACGGCTCGCGCGACATGCGCTTCCGGGACAACAACCAAATCCCGATCGTCCAGTATGGACGCTTGTATGGACGCTTGCTGTTCACCAGCCCGGGAGGCGTTCAAGAGGAGCATCAGTTTTCTGACGCTATCGCGGCAGGCGAGTTTGCCCGAGCATTCAATGCTTACAAGGTGGCGCTGAGCGCGCAGTGATCAGCCCCACGGGATACTGATCAACCGTTGCTACCTCCGATCGTCACGAACGCACCGTCAGATAGCGTGGATATCGCAACGGTTCATCGTTCGAAATGTCTTAGAACCTGTTCACGATCTTTCCTGATTGGTGCAGACTCTGCGGATGCGCCAAAAAACCTATCCGAGCGACATGAGCCGGGAGCGTTTCGAACACATCCTCCCGATCCTGGAACAAGCGCGCAAGCGCACCAAGCCACGCCGAGTGGATATGTATGAGGTGTGGTGCGCAGTGTTGTACGTGCTGCGAACCGGTTGCCAATGGCGAGCGCTACCCAGCGACTTTCCGAAGTGGCGGACCGTGCACGCGTACTTTGCCAAGTGGAGCGAGTGCGACGATGAAGGAGTGAGCCTGCTGGAGCGGGCGCTCAAAAAATCAGGTTGGCGTGGCCCGCCAGAAACAGGAGCGCAACATCTTCAGCAGGTTCTTGATCGTGGACGCGCAGAGCGTCAAGAACACGGACACAGCCGGGCAAAAGGGATATGACGCGGGCAAAAAGGTGTCGGGCATCAAGCGGCATATCGCTGTTGATACCCAGGGGTTGCCCCATGCCATCGCGGTGACGACGGCGGAGGTGACCGACCGCAAAGGTGCGCTGCGGGCGCTGGAGCGCTGTCAGTCAAACTTGACGCATGTACAAAGCCTGCTGTGCGACAGTGGTTACACCGGAGTACCGTTTGCCGAAGGCGTGCGAGAGATTCTAGGCGAGCAGCTCACGGTGCAGATTGCCAAGCGCAGCGAACTGCACACCTTCAAGGTCATGCCCAAGCGCTGGATCGTCGAGCGCAGTTTTGCCTGGCTGGAGAAAAACCGAAGGCTGTGGAAGAACTGCGAGCGCAAACTCAACACCAGCTTGCAGTTCATCCATCTGGCCTTCTTGGCGCTTCTACTCAAAAGATCGTGAACAGGCTCTAAGGCGTTGCGAAGCGGAACAGCACCAGGCTGATCGCCAACGTCCCCATACCCGACACCAGCCCGTAGACGGTCTCGTGGCCTTGCGCGTAGCGCTTGGCAGCCGGCAACAATTCGTCCAATGCCAAGAACACCATGATGCCGGAAATCAGGCCGAATACCGTGCCGAACACTTCGTTATCGCAAACGCGAGCGGCATGCTGACGGCCGGGCTTTCCAGCGTAGCGAAAAAGGTCGCCAAGCCTTCGGGAAAGTTGTGTGCGGTAATCGCGATTGCGGTCATCAAGCCGACCCGGCGGATGTAGGCTCGGTTATCGTCGCGAAACTGCGGATCATCGCTGGACAGGCTCTGGTGCGGATTGGGGACCAGGCGGTCGATCACCATGATCAACAGCATGCCGGCCAGAAAAGTCAGTGTACCGAAGGTGAAACCGAGCTTGTCGTTGTAGGTGCTGGAAAACGTGGCGATGATACGCCCAGGGTTCCGTAGACCCTCAAGACCCTCGTTGCGCGTAGCGCCGCTCGAACTCTACAGGCGACAGGTCGCCAGTTGAACCGTGGCGGCGGTTGGGGTTGTAGAACATCTCGATGTAGTCGAATACCTCGGCGCGAGCGGCGTCCTTGGTGGAATAGGTCCGCCGCCTGATCCGCTCGCGTTTGAGCAGTCCGAAGAAGCTCTCCATGGGTGCGTTGTCGTGGCAGTTGCCACGCCGACTCATGCTGCACACCAAGCCATGGACGCCAGGAAACTGCGCCAGTCATCGCTGGTGTAGACAGACCCTTGGTCCGAATGAACCAAGCAACCAGCGTTGGGTTTGCGCCGCCACACCGCAGACAACAAGGCCTGCACGACCAACTCGGTGTCGGCCCGATCGCGCATCGCCCAGCCGACGACCTGCCGGGAAAACAGATCGATCACAACAGCCAGGTACATCCAGCCTTCATGCGTGCGGATGAAGGTGAAATCGCTCGCCCAGGCTGTGTCCGGCTCAGTCACGTCGAACTGTCGGTCAAGCAGGTTGGCCGCCGCCTTGCACTGCATTCCTCCATGGAAGCGCGGTTTGCGACCATAGCCCACCTGGGCACGCAGTCCCTCGGTGCGCATCAGCCGATGCACCCGATGGCGACTGCAACGCTCACCCAGATCGCGCAGATCCCTGGTGATCTTGCGATGCCCACAGACACTGCCGCTGGCCAGCCAGTGGTGCTTGATCAGTCCAAGCAAGCGCTCATCTTCCTTGGCGCGCTCACTGTTGGGCGAGCACAACCAGGCGTAATAGCCCGACCGGTTGACCCGCAATACCCGGCACATCGCACACACCCTGAATTCCCCACAGTGGGCTTGCATGAAGGCGTACTTTGCCCTTACCCCTTGGCAAAGTACGCGGCGGCCTTTTTTAGGATGTCGCGCTCCTCGGTCACTCGACGCAACTCTGCCTTCAGCCGCCGAACCTCGGCGCTCTGGTCCACCTCGGCGCGCTGCACCACGCCAGGCTTGCCGAACTTGCGCAGCCAGGCGTAGAGGCTGTGCGTGGTGACACCTAGTCGCTCCGCGACTTCTGCCACCTTGAAACCACGATCGGTCACTTGCCGGACCGCCTCGATCTTGAATTCATCCGTATACCGCTTGCTGCTCATAGACACCTCCGAATTGACCATTTTCTATGGCCTTGAGATGTCTAGGAAACCCTGGGCGTATCACTCCGACAACGACACATACACCATTGCGCCGCCGGCAAATGCCAACCCGAACGCCAACAAGCGCGGATTGGGCTTCTTGGCGAACACCACCATTAGACTGCCGAGCCCGGTCGCAAGTCCGGCGGCTAGGGTGACCGCAAGCGCGGTCCAGACGTTGTGTGATGACACTTCAAGCAT
Source organism: Xanthomonas fragariae (assembly GCF_900183975.1). Taxonomy (NCBI): domain Bacteria; kingdom Pseudomonadati; phylum Pseudomonadota; class Gammaproteobacteria; order Lysobacterales; family Lysobacteraceae; genus Xanthomonas; species Xanthomonas fragariae. Next base: position 2,197,816 of record NZ_LT853882.1, on the reverse strand, counting down.
GTGACGCGACGACCTCGTGGGATTGAAAGCTATCCTGCGGAGAGCGTCGCGACTGCAGTTGCGCGATATGCGCACGACCATCCGCGGGTGCAGGATGGCCATGCATAGATGACGAACGCGTGGTATTTGCAGCGACCAAGGTGGTTGCGCGATCAGCAAGCGAGCGCGGTCGGTGCCAGGATCTGCGTGTAGTGCTTGGGCAGCGTGATCCTGTTTGCCGCCCCCGTTGGCCGAAAAGGACGGTGACCTTTTATCAGCCGTGCTTAGCCGCCGCGACGCGCGCGTTCTTCGATGGCGAAGCAGTCGTCCGGACGTGGCACCGGCGGCTTGAACGCGACCGGAACCTGGATAGTCTGCGGCACAGCCTGGCCGTTGCGCGTGGCGGCCTTGAACTTCCATTCGCGCACGCGCTTCTGCGCCGCTTCGTCCAACACCGGTTGGCCGCTGCTCTGCAACACCGACACATCGGTGGGCGCGCCCTCGACGCCGATCACGACACGCAGCACGGTGGTCCCGCCAATGTCGGCGCAAGCAAGTTGCGGCGAATATTCCGGCGGCGGCGTCTTCAATGCAGCAAGCTCGGTCGGCGCGACAGCAGGCGCGGACACCTGCTGCTGCGACTTGCTACACCCGCTGGTGCCGGCGGCGATAAACAAGCCGGCGAGGGTGGCGCGATAGATGGTCATGCAGTGGCTCCCTGATCGTAGAGTTGTGCGGTCTTGGCTGCGCAGATGAAGTCGTTTTCGCTCAGCCCGCCGACGTCGTGGGTGGAATAGCGCACCACCACGCGGTCGTAGTGCACGCCCAGGTCTGGATGATGGTCCTCGCGGTGGGCGATCCAGGCCAGTGCATTGACGAAGGCGAGGGTGCGGTAATAGTCGACAAAGCGGAACGTGCGCGTAATCGCCGTACCGGCCTCGGCCAGTTCCCAGCCGGGTACCTGCGGCAGCAGTTCGGCCAGGCGCGCTTCGCCAAGCTTGTGGTCGCTGCCTTTGCGCGGAAGGCAATGAGCCTGTTCCAGGGGAATCAGATCGGTCATGACGGTCTCGCAGGGGTGGCGGACAGCGCACCTATCAGGATCACGGTGTTCCATGAGCGAGGGCGCATTGAGCGGTAGAATAACCCGCATGATCCAGATATCCGACAAAGCCCAAACCTATTTCCGCAAGCTCATCGAACGCGAGGGCGTGCCCGGTATGGGCGTGCGCCTGAGCGCGGTAGATGCAGGTACGCCACGTGCTGATGCCCGGCTCGAGTTCGCCGAACCGGCGGAGTTGAGCGGTGACGAATGGGCGATCGACTGCGACGGCTTTACCTTATACGTCGTCGCCGCCAGCGTGCCGTGGATGGATGGTGCCGAAATCGACTACGTCACCCAATCCACCGGCAACCAGCAGCTCACCATCAAGGCGCCCAAGATCAAGGGCGAAGCGCCGACAGATTCGGCATCGATGGTGGAGCGCGTGCGCTGGGTGGTGGAAAACGAGATCAATCCGCAGCTGGCCTCGCATGGCGGACGTGTGGCGGTTCAAGAGGTCTCGGCCGAGGGCGTGGTGCTGCTGCGTTTTGGCGGCGGTTGCCACGGCTGCGGCATGGCCGATGTCACCTTGAAGCAGGGCATCGAAAAGACCTTGATGGGCCGTGTGCCCGGCGTGATCGCGGTACGCGATGCGACCGATCACGCCACAGGTGACGCACCTTATATCCCGCGCGACAGCGCGGCCTGATTTCGCGTCACCGGTGACAACCGCCGCCGATCTGCTGCATGCGCTGCGCGCGCGCATGCCGGGCCAGCTCGTTCTCGATCCGCACACCGGCTTGCCTTATGGCTGGGCGACCTGGCTGTGCAATCGCGATAACGCGGCTGCGCCGTTCAACGACGACCAGGTGGTGGATGTGCTGCTGGCACGGCCGGTGCCACTGCACCGTGTCGGCACTGCCGCCGTGTTGTCGCCATTTCAGGCATTTTGCAGCCTCTGGTGGCAGCACTGGGAACCGCGTCCAAAAGATCAACGTTCGCAGCATTGGCTGGCGTTGCTCGGCAGTTTTCTGATCCATCTTGGTCTCATTGCAATGCTGATCTGGGTGGTGACGGTACGTTGGGCACCGGATGAAACGAAGCCGGACGACGAATCGCGAGTGCGCATGACCTTTATTGGTGAAGGTGCGGCAGAGCAGGGTAGTAGTGGAGGGCAACCTGCTGCTGCAACGTCAACGCAGGCGGCTTCAAGTGACGCGGCGTCTTCGGCGCAGTCCAGTGCATCGTCTCAGACCGGCAAGCCGAAAACATCGCCGCCGATGCCGCCACAGCCAACTGCTGATCCTGTCGACAGTTCCAGTGCTACGCAGGCGCAGGACATCGCGCCCGAGCCAGTGATCGCGGCCGCCAGCGAACCGATGAAACCGAATGTTCCGCAAGTGACGATACAGGTGCCGACAGTGACGATCGAATCGCCGTTGCAGGTGACCGAAACGCCGGTCGCAACTAACGACTTCGTCGTGCCCCCACCGCCAACGATCACGGTGGCGCCGCGGCCGATCGAGCCGGCAGCGCCACAGATCGAGGTACGTCAACGCGACATCCAGACCGTGATCGAACGGCCGCAAGTGCGCGAGCTGCAACGTCCCGACACAACGGTTGCGGTGCGGTCTGCCAATGCGCCAGCGGTTCGTGAGCGCGAACTTATCGTTGTACCGGATCGGCCTCAAGTCGCTGCGCCGACCGCACGCGTTCGCGATATTACGCCAATCGCTCGCATGCCCGAGTTAGCGGTCCGCACCGCAGAGCTGCCGAGCGTGCCGGTGCCGGCAAATCCAGCGCCTGCGCCGTCTTCGTCTGTCGCCGCCGCGCAGCCGGCGGCAACTGCTGCGCCATCCACGCAAGCGCAGGCCAATCCATCTAAATCCGAGCAATCCAACAGCACGACAGCGGCCAGGTCTTTATCGTCCAAGCCGACCACCAGCAGCAATGTTGGCCCGAAACCTGCCGACCGCAGCGGCGGATGGAATGTGGCAGCCAGTGCCGACGATTGGAGCAAATCCAACCGCAACCGTGACGGTGAATCAGCCAGCGCCAACGGGCAGCGCAACGGCATGTTCGACGCCGATGGCAGCGTCCACGTGGCCGCCGGAACCGGCGATGCAGGTGATGCAGGTAACGGCACCAGCGACCGCGGACCACCAGGCAGCCAAACCGACACTTGGACCCGCGATCAGATCGCCCAAGGCGGCACCTGGCTCAAGCGGCCGCCGTATGGCTACAAGCCGACATCGCTGGACAAATACTGGATACCGAACCAGTCGCTGCTGCAGGAATGGGTACGCCGCGGCTTGAAGAAGATTGAGATCCCAATCCCGGGAACGACCACCAAGATCAGCTGCGTAGTTTCGTTACTGCAGTTCGGCGGTGGCTGCGGCCTGAGCGACCCGAACCTCAACGATCAACCGGCCACTGCAAGACCGCCACCTGATGTGCCGTTCAAGCGGGAGCTGCAGGAAGACAATGGGATCAAAAAATAGTTCGTCCCCAGCCTTCTTTGGACATAATATACAGGCTACGCGCGTTTCCGATTTCGGCTCAGCCGCTTTAGCTTTCGCAATCAGTGGGTTAGCAGCAATTCCTATTGCGCATAAAATTCCAGCTGCTGTTATGCCCAGTCGCTTGTATAGCTTGGCCCATTCGCGCCCTAGCTCTCCCTGATCTTGTTCTGAATGGATCAGAAGTAGCCACGGTCCCGGGTCCTGGCCAGCAATTTTTGCCAATTGCCTGATCCTCTCGTCGGGGATCGGCTTGTGTCCTTTATTCCATTCGCTGAGCGCAGCGCTAGTTACTCCCATCTGCTCTGCTAGGCCCCTCATTGTCTTCCTTAATGCTCGCTGAATTGCTAGCTGCATGAGGGTTTCTACGTGCATTTTCGCTTACCTTTCGCTTTACGTACGGTATCGCTTACCATAAGCTGAACATGCTTACTCATGCGTAAGCGCCCGCCCCCCGGTACCCCCCGGGGGTCACGGGTCAGGGTAGGGGATAGGGGCTTCATGGACACCAACACACTTGCATTGCTCGGCGCTTCTGCGCTGACCGTGATCGTCGGCCTCGCCCGATTGGTCGCCTGGATTCTTGACCGTCGCGCCGAAGCTGCGCTGCGCGTACACCGCGAACAGGTCTTCATCATCGAAAGCTACGTTGAACTTGCCGCTCCGGCAATTTCGCGACGCGTCACGATTTCCAGCGCCGAATGCGAAATGGACGTGATCGCATGAGTGCCTCGATCGTTTCCCACATCGACACCTACCACACCGTGATTGGTGGCCGTCGCACCCGGCGTTTCCGCTTGACCGTCCGCGTTGCTGGCCGCTTGGTAGAGCAGAGCGAGTACGCCTCGCGCCGTGCTGCTCTGGCGTGTGAAACCGCTGCCGTGGAGTTCTACGCTCATGGCTGATGGATCGCTCGCGGTGTCGGGACTCCCCTCGTCTAACAGGGGAGTCAGTGAATTCAGGAACAGTGATGGCACCCTGACGGTGATCATTGACTGGTTTTCTGCGTCTGTAGATCTATTCGCTGTTCTGCGCCAGGTCGGCTACCTCGACCTCGACGACGCCGAAGAGGTTCGCCAGTGGTCGGACGCATGTGCCGAAAATGCCATGGTCATTGCGATCAACCTGTTTACGTTCTTCTTCGCCGGCCTCGGCATGGAATTGGACAAGCAGGTAGGCCCCGGCAGCTTCTACACCTGGCGTGTGCGTGTACTTGATCGCGAAGGCAAGCACGTGGGCATCATCGAGTTCGGTGGCGAAGAGTGCCGGCGCAAAGATGGCACCTACACCTCGCGTATCGAGTTGACCGGTACAGGTTGCGCCATGGTGAGCGCAGCGCGCTGCGGCCATGCGAAGCGGTGGCTGGAGCTTCGAGCGAAGCTCGAAAGCTGCGCAGGACGATTGACCCGTGTGGATACCGCTGCCGACGATCTTCTGGGCAAATACCCGCTGAAACTCGCGCAGACGTGGTATTCGGATGGTGAGTTCGACAACCGTGGTCAGCGTCCCAAGGCGCAGCTGATTGATGACTACGACAGCGGTGATGGCAAGACCCTGTATGTTGGCACCAAGAAATCAGAAAAGCAGTTGCGTGTTTATGAGAAGGGCAGGGAGCAGGGTGATCGTGAATCGCCCTGGGTGCGCTACGAAGCGCAATTTAAGGCGTCTAACCGCAAAGATTTGTCGCTCGATATTTTGCGTGACCCTGCTGCCTATCTGCTCGGCGCTTATCCCGTCCTCAACTTCCTTAAGTGCGTAGCGCTACGCATTGACATTACAAAAGCTGCCGTTGATGCCACTTGGAAAAGTGCGCGCCGGCATATTAAACGTCAGTACGGCGCAACGCTCAATTTCATCTTGCGGCATTGCTCAACGCCCGAAGCGGCGCATGCCGTCATCAGTACCTGCACGTCGAACAAGCTGCCGGCGTGGGCAACACAGGAAGCAGCGGACCTTTGGCCGGAAATTGCCGGCGTTAACCAAATCATAGAAGGGGTAACACCATGAGCGGAATCAAAGTCACCGTGTTGAGCGCCGAAGTCGATGAGCGTGGCGGCACGTTCAAGGATGACGAGGGCAAGGACCGGGAATACACCACGCGCAAGCAGAAAGCTAAGCTCGAAGCCGGTGGCTTTGCGTACCCGCTGGACGTGCGCTTGGAGAAGGGCCAGGCCGCATATCAGCCGGGTGAATATGAGCTTGATTTGGAAGCCATGGTCACTGTCAACAAGGGTGCTATCAATTACAGCAAATTTCACGTGTTGCGCGCTGTTAAGCCTGCACGCGCTGCGGCCTAATCCATGGCCGTCCTCATCTACACCACGCATCCCTACATCGTCCTCGCATCAGGCTTCGTCCTGGGCGCTCTGACGGTCGGTGCGATGTGGTTCGGCGCAACCCGGAAATAGCCTCATGACACGTGTCCTTACCTGCATCGATCCAGTGCCCGCGCAGGACGGCACGTGTTCCCAAACTGCTTGGCTGGATCAATCCAGCTGGGTGGAAATGCTGCCCACGGCGGAACAGGCCAATGTCGTGGGGCCAGCGATTGTAGTCGGTTTCGTAACACTCGCAGCCTTACGGCTAATCATCCCAAGTAAAGGAGAAGACGAATGAACAGCAAGAAGATCCGCGCCCTGGGCGCTTACATGTCCACCCTCGGCAACAAGCCGAAAGCCATCGCGGTTGGTGGTGCGTTTGCCATGGCCGCTCCGTCTGCATTCGCGGAGGCCGCAGCCGGTTTCGATCCGTCAACGATCTTGGCAGCGGTGGCCGCCATGGCTGCGGCTGGCGTGTTGATCTACACCGCGTTTGCGGTGGGTCGTTGGACCATGAAGGCCTTCGGCCTGATCGGCGGCAAGTAAGCAAATCATCGACAGGGCAGGGCGGGGAAACCCGCCCTTTTTTATATGACTGGAACAGTCCTCCTAATTTTCTATTTCATGGCCGGTCGCATCATGGCCGATGGTCTCCGCTGATGCGTTGGCTAGGCCGATATTTTGCACGCACTGTCGTGCGACGCGTGGTTTATTTGCTTGTCGCGTTGATTTTCGCAGCTCTCGGGATTGGTGGCGCACGTGCTGCCAATTACGGCGATCAGGGCATTGCGAACGCGGTGTGTCAGGCGCATTTGGCCGCTGCTCAAGCACGTGTGCAGTCAGAAAATTCTGAGCGCGGAGACCAGTATTGGAAAGTCGCCTTTGCGTGCGTCATTGATCCCTCGCAGGCCGGCAATTACACCTATCTGTGTACGGTCAATAACGGTGCGGGCGGTTGCGCTGCGTTCGCTAAGAATTTCGCCCCGCCTCAAGGTGGCGCATACGACTACAGTTTTAATTCAAATGAGACGTGCGCGGCGCGTAATAGCACCAAGCTCGCAGATGCCGCGTTGGGTTACTCGGCACCCTCAACCTGCGTTGGCGGCTGTCAGGTGCAAGGTACGCCGTTTAGCAGTGCGCAAGGACCTGTTACGGTCTATGGAATCAAGGAGCGCACCTATAACGGGCAGGTGTGCACACCACAAAAACCGACTCAGGATATCGGTCAGGCGGAGGATGACAAGAAGGATGCGACGCAACCGAAGTCGCCAGAATGCACCTCACTTGGTGCCGGTCAGACAGCGTGTGTAAAGCCCAATGGTGACTACTGTGCCACTGCTTCAACCGGCAAGACGTTCTGCTGGGGTCCAGCGGAGACCGGCAAGAAAACTGAGGGTTCAGATGCGCAGACGCGAACTCCTAAGGGTGAGGCAGTGACGCCACCGAACGTGCCGCCTGCGGACGGCGAGTGGCAGCGCAAAGAGGGGCATCAGCAGACGACGTGCACCAATGGCAGCTGCAACACGAACAACGTCACAAACTATTCGAGCGTCCCTGGAGGCACGTCGAAGAACTCCAGCGGTGACAACAGCCAAGATGGCTCTGGCAATACGTCCGGTAACGGCTTTGAGAGCGGATCCGGCGACAAAGAAAACGAGAGTAAGGACAGTGCAACCGATAGCGGTAATTGCACGACGCCGCCGGTGTGCATTGGCGACACGCTTAAGTGTCTGCATCTGAAATTCACATGGAAAACGCAATGCAACACCGAACGTGGCGAAGTCACTGGCGGAACCACCTGCAGCGATGGTGACGTGCCAATGTGCGCCGGCAAGAGCTGTAAGGCGGCCGAATACACGCAGGTATTGCAGTCCTGGCGTACACGTTGCGGGATTGACAAGGATCGCGACGCAGCGAAGTCCGATGCTGCCCGCGGTGCGGCCGATGCCGCTGGTGATGACGAAAAGGGCGAGGTTGCCAAGCTGTGGGCGTCTGATGGCAAGCCGGGCCCGCATTTTGATCAGAACCGTTTGAGCATTGGTGGTGGCGACTTGCTCGGCGGCAACATTGACATCATGGGCACGTCATTCACGCTCAACGCCCAGTTCTACGATGCGCTCGCCATCATCAAAAAAATCATCATCGCGTCTGCCATGGTGGCTGCGTTCGTGATCTTGTGGAGGTCCTAATGTCGTGGTTCTCGTTCGATGTTCCGTGGCTGGGCGCGCTGGGCGGATTGCTCAACAAGCTCATGAAGCTCAAGTTGGCGTTGTGGACGGCCAAGGCGCTGGGTGCGCTCGGTCTCGGCTTCGCCGGCAAAGCATTTGTCTATGACCCGCTGATTGACCAGGCCGTGAGTGCGTGGCAGCTGGTGCCGCCGCTTGCCGCCAATTGGGTGCATGCACTCGGGTTGGACACAGCGATTTCAATCCTCCTCAGCGCGTACGGCATCCAAGGTGTGCAGCGTGTCTTCCTCACTCGTGCAAACCAGGCGCGCGACGAATGATCGGTGACACTGCCTCTATTTCTCTGCTGACCGGCCTTCCAGGCTCCGGCAAGTCGCTACGCATGACGCAGCGCATTGTGGAGCTGGTTGAGAAGGGCGCGCACGTCTACACGTGCAACATCAACGGCATCAGCGTTCCGGGCGTGACGCCTTGGGAAGACCCGACAAAGTGGAGGGATCTGCCGGCCGGCGCGGTGCTCTTCGTCGATGAGGCGCAGCAGTATTTTCGCGCTCGCCGGGGTGGTGAGCCGCCGGATTACATCATGGCCATGGAGACTATCCGTCACCTCGGCGTGCGCCTGGTGCTGGCAACTCAGCAGCCGAACTACCTCGACACGCACCTGCGCGGGTTGGTGGGCTTCCACGAGCATCTGCTGCGGCAGTCCGGTAAGGATCAGACCTTTATTTTCCGCAACCATCAGGTGATGGATGAGGTCCGCTTGGGCCTTAAGCGCATCAAGGGCCTGTACGACTACGAGCTGTGGAAGCTGCCGGAGAAATATTTCCAGTACTACAAGAGCGCCGAGCTGCACACTGTCAAGTACCGCATGCCGTCGTTGATGAAGAAGATCCTGATCACCGGACCTATCGCCATCGTGATGATGCTCAGCGTTTTCGGGTGGCTATTCTGGAAGGGCATCCATGGACAAGCGGAAGCGGAGGAAATGGCCAAGACTGCGCCTGTGGCGCAGCCGGGCCATTCCTCCGCTGGAGCGACCTCGGGAGGCAACGCCAGGCCGGCTATCGCAAGCGGTGAGGATTACATGCGTGCGATCACGCCGATGGTCCAGGATGTGCCGTGGTCAGCGCCTGGCTTTGCGGGCCGCGAGTTCCGTGCAGATCCGCACATGTTCTGCATGAGTACCGAGAACAGCTGCCGCTGCGTCACCGAGCAAAACACGCGCGTCGTGGTGCGGGACGATGTGTGCCGCGATGTTGCGCGGTGGGGTGAGCCGTACAACCCGTACAAGCCGCCGCAGGAGCGCCGGGAGTATGCGAAGGTGGAGCAGGGTGGCGAGGAGCGTCAGCACGCCTCAGTGAGCCAGCAGCAGGCGCATGCGCAGCCTGGTCAGGTCATTCCCAAGGGCCAGCGTGTCCAGGGCACGTTCTCGGAATCGCCTGGTTACCAGGCGCAGAGCTACACCAAGGCAACGACCTTGGAAATGTAATTCCGTGACGCGTCACATAGCTAATTGTCGCAGCGCATTGCTGAGCCTTGGCGCGTCAGTGATTCAAAGCCGTGTTCTGTTTTGATCAGCAACCGTCCGCCCTGGCATCGCACCGTGTCCGGCCAATACATGACGTCTTTCGGTAGCTCCATGCTCCGAGTCTCGGTGATGACGTGCGTTTGTACTTCAGCCGCGGGGCAGGGCTGCCTATCGTTGCGCTCCTGTGTCAGTGCGCTCTTGTTGGCGACCATGCCCAACGTGGTTCCTAGCAGCGCCAGGCCTGCTACGAAGGTCGATATCTGCCATCCAGCCTTATCCATTTCGCCCCCTATCTGTCTCGATGCCGGCATTCTAGGGGTGTAGGGGCAAAGCCCCTACGGATACTGCCTCACCCGCGCCGTGGACGTCTCGGCCCTCGCGTTCTATGCACAACCTGTGCCCTGTCGGCGAACTCCGCGCCAGCCACCACTGATGACCGCTTTTCGCGTCTTTCGACAGCCCCTGTGGGGCGTGGTCGCAGGGGTCGGCTTTTCGCCTAGTTCGTATAGATCTCTTGAGTGGGGGTGCAGGGGCATGCGCCCCTGCGGATACGCTTATCCTGCAATCGTTCCGAAGTGCCTATCGCGCCAGCTACTCAAGTTGACCACGACCACTTTGACTGTTTGCTGCCGAAACCGCTTTTTCGCCGCTTCCGCTTTTCTACGTGTCGCAAATCCCGCAAGTCGCAGCTCCATTTGGTCTCGCCACACCAATCCTTTCAGCCGCTCAGGCGTCATCCGATCACCATCAGGACTTACGAGGTAGTTGCCTGCAACACGCCATCCGGCGAAACGCCCGCTTAGATACTCACACATGCGTCGATGCTTCCTTTCGTAGGGGACTTCCGTCCGGGAAAGAAAGATGCTAACAGCAGCTTTAGCAAGCCGGCGTAGTAGCCCAGTGCACGCCCTGCGATTTGACATAATATACATTATGCGAAGTGGCCGTGTTGACGCTCCTGTGCGTGCTGATGGCCTATTACTGCCGGCCACTCCACAGGGAGCGGACTGGACAATGAAGCTAGACACCTACGATCGCGTAGACCTGACCGGCCCTTGGGCCGGTTTTGGTTTTCAGGGAGACCGATTCTTCACTCCCGAGGGTCGAGACCTGCACCCCGCCGATATGGCGTTCTGGTCGCTGACGTGCTGCATCGCGCGGGAGTGGTCATTGATGATGGCCGAGGAACGGCAAAGCCGGCGAGACGTGCCGGGAACGCCTGTGGCCACAAGGACACCAGACGCTAGGAAGTCTGAGCCCTGCCAGGTGATCTACCTGCGGGACATACTCCGGCACAGACGCGAAAAGCGGTCTGCAGGGTGAATGGCGCGGGGTTCGCCGACAGGGCACAGGTTGTGCATAGAACGCGAGGGCCGAGACGTCCACGGCGCGGGTGAAGCGTGGAGCGTATCCGTAGGGGCGCTGCCCCTACACCCAGGGCGCTCGGGTGGTTCCAGGCCGTTACGCATAGCGGCGTGCCAGCTCGGTGACGTACCTGGCCACCGTGCGCTTGGCAGATCCGTTGGCGATCGCCTGGCGGATCTGTTCGACGAGGAGGGTGTCGGTCAGCTCCTGCAGGTTGCAGCGGCCCTTGACAAGGCGCTTGGCCTGGCGTTCGCGGTAGAGCTTGGATCGCTCGGCGTCGGTCATTGCGCATAACCCGTTCGCCGGTGGCCGACCTGGTCGACCAGGTAGCGGCAGCTGCAGGGTTCCCAAATCCTTTTCGTCACGCATCACATAACTCCTTCGCGGGCTGCTGAAGTGATATAGCTCTCGGTCTTATACGGCTCATTCTGTGGTGGCTGGCGCGGAGTTCGCCGACAGGGCACAGGTTGTGCATAGAACGCGAGGGCCGAGACGTCCACGGCGCGGGTGAGGCAGTATCCGTAGGGGCTATGCCCCTACACCCCTACAATGCCCGCTCATCGTCATCGGGGGCCGTATGGGCTACAGACCGCAAAACAACCACGATGGGCTTTGGTGGGAAATCGCACTGGGCATCTTCGTAGGACAGCTAATGATCGCCGCATTCGCAGGCGTGGTAGCACTATGCCTGGGCTACTTGACCGTGCGCAGCATTGCAGGTTCGGTGCCTCAACCAAATGCTCGAGAGCTATACACGCCACACGCCCAGCGGCACCAATCAGAAGCAGCCAAGCTACGCCCCCTAGAATCGGACGAACGATGCATTCAAGGCAAACGCTTTGGCCGGCTATCCAACGGATGGCAAGAACTGACTAACGACCCATGCTAAATCGGTTGGGCGTAAGGCGAAAGCCGACTCCCCTGTGACTGCGCCCCTGGCGGGGCTGTCGAAAGGCGTTTGGCCTGGCGTTCGCGGTAGAGCTTGGATCGCTCGGCATCTGTCATTGCACATAACCCGTTTGCCGGTGGCCGACCTGGTCGACAAGGTAGCGCGAGCTGCAGGGTTGCACTGTCATTTTCGTCACGCATCACATAACTCCTTCGCGGGCTGGCGCGGTGATAAAGCTCTCTGACTTGTACGGTTCGTTCTCGGGCATGGTGCCGAGGCTGCGCGGTTTTGTCTGCAGGACGGTCCCAGTCAGGGAAGGCAAAGGAGCATCCGCAGCTGGCGTCGTGTTGAGCTGGTCGCGCAGTGTTGCGGCAAGCTCGGTGGGAGGCATCTTGTACGGGTTGTAGGCCGGCCCGTTCTCCGCCATGAATCGGCACTCATGCGGCGGTACAACGTAACGCGTGCCCTGCTCTGTCATGCACCTGCAACCGGCTTCGTGGTGTTTGCCCTGCCCGTCAATGCCGGCGTTGCTTGCAATGCAGAACACCTGCGGATTAGAGACGACTGGACGCTGGTCATAGATGGGCGCTGTCCAGGGCATGGACGCAATGCGTGGGCGATGCGCCTGTGCGTATTCCAGGGGCGTGAGTGGTGCGCGTGTAACGGCGACACCGCCCGCCCCCGTCGTACCTCCCAGGGCAGTCGGTGTCGCACCTTGTTTCGCGGTCAGTGCCTTGTGCTCTGCTTCGAATCCGGCGATCTTGGATTGAAAGTGCCAGCGCAGCCAAAAGAGGACCACTGCGAGCAGTACAACCCCGATACCGATGTTGCGAATCCAGGTGGGAATCTGGCGGCGCGTGGTGACCAGCGTGGTGGACGTGTAGTAGTCAAACACATACTTAGGCCGCACCCAATCCACGATGTCGTTGCATGCGCCCTGGACGTTGCCCTGGTACATGTTCCAGCGCTTCAACTTCGTCTTGCTCTTCATGATCGAGGTCTGGCGCACATGCACGTGCTCCTCGTACAGGCCACGCAGGAACGGGTCGAGCTGCAGCCCTTGCTGCGCGATCAGGATGAAGTCGAATCCGCGATGGCGATGCCGGGCCATCGCTTCAACGTGGTCAGGCACCTTGGCACCTGGGTTGCGGTTCGGAAAGATGGTGTAGCACTCATCGAGCAGCACCACGGATCCATCGGGCAGCTGTTCCCACTTGGTGGGGTCATCAAGGTAGGTGAAATCCGCCTTGCCGTAGTCCAGATCCTTGACGCCGTTGGCGTAGATCTTGCGGCCCTCTTTCTGCCACTGGAAGGCCTTGTCAAGGCCATAGGCTGTTTTACCGTGGCCAGGCTGGCCGGTGACGAGATAGACGCCCATTACTTGCTCCACAATTTCGTGAGAATCACAGATTGCGACCGCGCAGCGATCACAGCGGAAAGAACCATGGTTGTCGCAATGCCGCAGCCGCTCGCCTCGAAGTAGGCATAAAGCACGTTGGGCAGCCGACCGAGAAAGCCTTGAATCACCGCCTTCATCGCTGGAAGCGCCACCGCGTGCGTTGTGAGGCCAATGCCGAACGCCAACAAGATCCGGCCGACGATGCCGGGGAGATACGTGCGCAGGGCCTGCAACAAGCCTGCGATGAGTGCACCGAGAATGGCGGGCATTTAGGCGTGTCCCTTTGAAATCGTGATGACGGAATAAATAGCAGCGCCGGTGATGATTGCGAGTTTGAGCCAGCCAATGTAGTCGCAGAAAAACGCGGGTGGTGATGCAAGCGATTGCGTGAACCCAGAAGACACGCCTGTGCCACTGCTGGCACCGACAAAACCAACGCAGGCACCGCCGCCGAAACCCGATTGATCGAGGGTGTCTGCTGTCACCTGCACTTCGTTGATGCCAGGGATGTCACTGTTGCTACCGCCCTTGCCAGGGTCTTGCGACATGCCGTTGACCTTCGTCCAGGCTGGTTGCTCGCCGTCGCCCTGGTTGCCGTTGCTATCGCCGGTTTTGCACGCAATCTTGCGCTGCAGGATGATGTTCGCGTTGGCGAGTGGATCGGGGCTAGTGACGTTGATGCCGGCCGAGCAGTTAGTTACGTCACCCGTCACGGAACCGGTCGCAGTGCCCTGGCAGCGTAGGCGCCAGATCTGCCAATTTGTGTTGCATGCGATCGCGTCACCCGAGCAGCTAGGCGGTGCACCGCAGGTTCCACCCCCGGCGGCCTGGTTGTCCTTCTCATCGCCGTCCTTGTCGTCCTTGCCATTCTCCGGGTCGTCAGGTGCGACGTCGCTGTTATCGCCAATGCCATCGCCATCAGTATCTTTAGATTCGTTGGGATCGTTAGGAAACGCGTCCTTGTCGTCTGGCATACCATCGCGATCAGTGTCTAGCTGTGGCTCCGGCTGGTCGGGATTCGGCGTGCACGTCGTGCCGGTTGTTGAGTAACCGCCTGCGGTAGGGTTGTACGCGTAGGTACAGCCATCGTGGCACTTGGTGCCGAGATCATCGACCAGCCAACCGAATTCATCAGGCTTAGAGGGACAAGTGTTCGCGTCGTCGTCGAATGCAAAATCGCCACACGTAACGATGCGGACAGGTCCCTGGTAGTACTCAGCAGCTTCGTATTGACACTGATAGAACTTGCCGCCGTTTGGTGATGTTTTCTGAGGGCAACTACCCGCCTTGGTGATCAAGTTCGTGTCATTGGGTACATGCACAGAAGCGTCCTGCATGCATCGCGCATAAGCCTCCTGCGCAGTTGTTGCAGCCCGGGCATTGCCAATGCCAAGTGTCGCAAGGACGATCGCTGCTACCGCGTAAGCAAGGCTGCGAGCGATCGAGGACGCGAACACGCGACCGAGAAAGGTTAGGAATCCAGTGCGAGCCATAGACCCCCCAGGATGCCGACCATGACGAAGTAACCTGCGTATTCCATTTCGTTCCCCTATTTCGTGACGCGTCACGTTGAAAAAAAGGGCAGGTTTCCCTGCCCTATGCCCTGCCCCCCTACAGCGATCAAGCCGCTGCGCGCTTGCCCGACTTGATGATGGCCACGACGCCGCAGAGGACCAGCACGCCGACGCCGATGGCAGTCAGCTCGCTCTTGTCCATCGAGCCGACGGCAGCTTCTGCCAGTTCGCCCGCAGTCGCAGCGCCTGCAGCTGCAGCAGCGGCCAGGCCGGTGCCGATCTTGGCAAGGGTGAAACGCTTGGTGGTGTTCTTCTTCATTTGCTTGTGCCTTGGTTGAGTGATGGTGAATCGGGTTATCCGCCTGCTGCCCGGCGTGCTTGCCGGATCATGAAACCCACTCCCCACATGCCAGCAATAGCGACACTGAGGATTAGGCCTTCGGTTGCATCGATCGGCGGCGGGAAACTCGATGCAGGTCCGTAGAAGGGGACCGCGCATTGCCCCGTAGAAGCGTCGTAGTCGGCTTCCTTGCAGTGCAGGACAAAGACGGCCATGAGGATTCCTTATGCAGCCTTGGGCGGCTGCTGGACGCCCTGGGCGGGCTTGTCGACGCGCACCAGGGTCGGCTTACGCGGGAGCTCGAAATCGCCATAGCGATTGACAGCCACGTTGTCTTCGAGGTTGTACTCGTAGACGCCGTTTTCATAGGGCGGTTCCTTGCCAAGATCCAGACGGACCGTCTGGCGGAACTTCGGGGTTTCGGCGCTGGCTTCCTGCGTGCGGATGATTCCGCTGCGGCCCTGCTTCTCCCAGTGCTTTTCATTGACGTGCTGGCTTGTGATCGTGATCTTCATTGCGATTGTTACCTTGACTGTGATGGAATTCCGTGATGCGTCACGGTGCGGTTGCGATAAATTAGTTTCGTGAAGAGTCACGAATGCGGTGTTGGTGGGGCCCGCGCCGCAAGCGACACGGTCCCTAGTAGGCGCAATCGGGGAACAGCTCATCCAGCTGGTTGCTGATGCGAACCTCTAAGTCGAGCTGATGCAGGTTCTTGAAACGCCCTGGTACGCCGTCGTGCGACAGGTAGCGCTGCAGGACAGACACGGCGTATTCGGGGCTGCGACTGTTCAACGCGTTCCAGAGGACGCGGAGCGCTGTGCCGGCTTGCGTGTCGATGAAATCGACCATGGCTTTGACGGACGGATTAACCATGCGTTCTTTCAATTCCAGCCTGGTCAACTCACCAATGACCAGATCAGCGAGAACGGTGTAAGCGCTGGCGAAGTACTTGCCAGGGTTAGACAACGCGGCCAGGGGAAGATTGATACGCTTGGCGTAGAGACGGAGTTCGCAGCGAACCCAATCACTTTCCGGGTCGCCGAGCTGCTTGCCCTTTTCGTAGATGCACAGCTCTTTGTGGCCCTTTTGGCCGATGTAGAACGATGACCCCTTGTTGGTGCCCTCGTCGTTGATCGACTTAGCGTGCGGAGGCCGGCCGTTCATTGTGAACAGTCCTTCGTGGTATGCCTCACGGAACTGCTGGACATCGAAAATCTCACCGCTGTGGTCAT
Organism: Xanthomonas fragariae; assembly: GCF_900183975.1. NCBI lineage: Bacteria > Pseudomonadati > Pseudomonadota > Gammaproteobacteria > Lysobacterales > Lysobacteraceae > Xanthomonas > Xanthomonas fragariae. The sequence goes on along the minus strand of NZ_LT853882.1, from coordinate 2,181,505 downwards.
CGATGGCGATATCGACGCGAGTCAAATGCGCACCGAGATCCTCGGCGATGCGCTCGACAAACGGCCAGCTGGGGACGTGGCTACAGCCCTGCCCTGTGAGGCTGATCATGACCTCACCATCGTCGGAGAGACCGAGGCGACCACAGACGCTAGAAGTCTCATCGATCAGCATTGCGCTGCGCTGATAGCGGAAGTTCCACAAGCGATCAGCGAGGGGGCCAGCAACGATGCTGCTGGAGGTGCCGAACACGTAGGCCACCATCTGCTGTGCGTTCATGCGCTTGAAGAAATTGACGGCCTTGTCAGAGTCAAAAACGAGGGTGCAGAAATCGATGATCGGCTTCGAGAGACATTCGAGGGTCTGAGACTTTTGGCCCGTGTTACTGCTCGGGCCAACCGGGTGCGCCGGCCGATTGCACAGCTGCGCCGGTGAAAAGGGTAAACAAAGGGCGAGGAGCGGGGTCACAGAACCACCGCCGGGGTGTTGCCGATCATGTAATAGCCGATCACGCCGCGCAGGTATGCGCAGGCGATCAGCACCAGCAAGCCGGCCAGCATAAAGTGATGCGTCACGAAATGTCCCCTTGACATGTCCCCTACCCTGACCCGTGACCCCCGGGGGGTGCCGGGGGGCGGGACGCTTAGCCACGCTAAACGCAGACGCTTGTATAGTTCAGCGAAACAAGAATGTAAAGGTCAGCTAAACATGAGCGCGGAAAACGAACTGATCAACCTTGTGCGAGCAGGAGGAAAGTTCAGTTCAGACAATGAGTTAGCTCAGAAGCTGGGGGTGACCAGGGCGATGGTTAGCTCTTGGCGTTCGGGCAGGTATGTGCTGCCGGACGATCAAATTGCGCAGCTCTGTGCGCTTGCAACGCTAGACGGGGCAAGCTGGATGGCAAGGATTCACACCGAGCGTGCAGCGTCCGCGACAGAACGTGCTCTGTGGCAATCGATCCTGGACAGACTGGCCCCGATCACCGCGGTGGTCGGGGTGCTGGGCCTAGTCGCACTAGGGATCCACGCAGGAAGCCATGAGGCGGTAGTGGCGGCCTTCTCTCCGGTCGCCATAACGCCAACCCTCTATACATTATGCGAAGTGGCCGTGTTGACGCTCCTGTGCGTGCTGATGGCCTATTACTGCCGGCCACTCCACAGGGAGCGGACTGGACAATGAAGCTAGACACCTACGATCGCGTAGACCTGACCGGCCCTTGGGCCGGTTTTGGTTTTCAGGGAGACCGATTCTTCACTCCCGAGGGTCGAGACCTGCACCCCGCCGATATGGCGTTCTGGTCGCTGACGTGCTGCATCGCGCGGGAGTGGTCATTGATGATGGCCGAGGAACGGCAAAGCCGGCGAGACGTGCCGGGAACGCCTGTGGCCACAAGGACACCAGACGCTAGGAAGTCTGAGCCCTGCCAGGTGATCTACCTGCGGGACATACTCCGGCACAGACGCGAAAAGCGGTCTGCAGGGTGAATGGCGCGGGGTTCGCCGACAGGGCACAGGTTGTGCATAGAACGCGAGGGCCGAGACGTCCACGGCGCGGGTGAAGCGTGGAGCGTATCCGTAGGGGCGCTGCCCCTACACCCAGGGCGCTCGGGTGGTTCCAGGCCGTTACGCATAGCGGCGTGCCAGCTCGGTGACGTACCTGGCCACCGTGCGCTTGGCAGATCCGTTGGCGATCGCCTGGCGGATCTGTTCGACGAGGAGGGTGTCGGTCAGCTCCTGCAGGTTGCAGCGGCCCTTGACAAGGCGCTTGGCCTGGCGTTCGCGGTAGAGCTTGGATCGCTCGGCGTCGGTCATTGCGCATAACCCGTTCGCCGGTGGCCGACCTGGTCGACCAGGTAGCGGCAGCTGCAGGGTTCCCAAATCCTTTTCGTCACGCATCACATAACTCCTTCGCGGGCTGCTGAAGTGATATAGCTCTCGGTCTTATACGGCTCATTCTGTGGTGGCTGGCGCGGAGTTCGCCGACAGGGCACAGGTTGTGCATAGAACGCGAGGGCCGAGACGTCCACGGCGCGGGTGAGGCAGTATCCGTAGGGGCTATGCCCCTACACCCCTACAATGCCCGCTCATCGTCATCGGGGGCCGTATGGGCTACAGACCGCAAAACAACCACGATGGGCTTTGGTGGGAAATCGCACTGGGCATCTTCGTAGGACAGCTAATGATCGCCGCATTCGCAGGCGTGGTAGCACTATGCCTGGGCTACTTGACCGTGCGCAGCATTGCAGGTTCGGTGCCTCAACCAAATGCTCGAGAGCTATACACGCCACACGCCCAGCGGCACCAATCAGAAGCAGCCAAGCTACGCCCCCTAGAATCGGACGAACGATGCATTCAAGGCAAACGCTTTGGCCGGCTATCCAACGGATGGCAAGAACTGACTAACGACCCATGCTAAATCGGTTGGGCGTAAGGCGAAAGCCGACTCCCCTGTGACTGCGCCCCTGGCGGGGCTGTCGAAAGGCGTTTGGCCTGGCGTTCGCGGTAGAGCTTGGATCGCTCGGCATCTGTCATTGCACATAACCCGTTTGCCGGTGGCCGACCTGGTCGACAAGGTAGCGCGAGCTGCAGGGTTGCACTGTCATTTTCGTCACGCATCACATAACTCCTTCGCGGGCTGGCGCGGTGATAAAGCTCTCTGACTTGTACGGTTCGTTCTCGGGCATGGTGCCGAGGCTGCGCGGTTTTGTCTGCAGGACGGTCCCAGTCAGGGAAGGCAAAGGAGCATCCGCAGCTGGCGTCGTGTTGAGCTGGTCGCGCAGTGTTGCGGCAAGCTCGGTGGGAGGCATCTTGTACGGGTTGTAGGCCGGCCCGTTCTCCGCCATGAATCGGCACTCATGCGGCGGTACAACGTAACGCGTGCCCTGCTCTGTCATGCACCTGCAACCGGCTTCGTGGTGTTTGCCCTGCCCGTCAATGCCGGCGTTGCTTGCAATGCAGAACACCTGCGGATTAGAGACGACTGGACGCTGGTCATAGATGGGCGCTGTCCAGGGCATGGACGCAATGCGTGGGCGATGCGCCTGTGCGTATTCCAGGGGCGTGAGTGGTGCGCGTGTAACGGCGACACCGCCCGCCCCCGTCGTACCTCCCAGGGCAGTCGGTGTCGCACCTTGTTTCGCGGTCAGTGCCTTGTGCTCTGCTTCGAATCCGGCGATCTTGGATTGAAAGTGCCAGCGCAGCCAAAAGAGGACCACTGCGAGCAGTACAACCCCGATACCGATGTTGCGAATCCAGGTGGGAATCTGGCGGCGCGTGGTGACCAGCGTGGTGGACGTGTAGTAGTCAAACACATACTTAGGCCGCACCCAATCCACGATGTCGTTGCATGCGCCCTGGACGTTGCCCTGGTACATGTTCCAGCGCTTCAACTTCGTCTTGCTCTTCATGATCGAGGTCTGGCGCACATGCACGTGCTCCTCGTACAGGCCACGCAGGAACGGGTCGAGCTGCAGCCCTTGCTGCGCGATCAGGATGAAGTCGAATCCGCGATGGCGATGCCGGGCCATCGCTTCAACGTGGTCAGGCACCTTGGCACCTGGGTTGCGGTTCGGAAAGATGGTGTAGCACTCATCGAGCAGCACCACGGATCCATCGGGCAGCTGTTCCCACTTGGTGGGGTCATCAAGGTAGGTGAAATCCGCCTTGCCGTAGTCCAGATCCTTGACGCCGTTGGCGTAGATCTTGCGGCCCTCTTTCTGCCACTGGAAGGCCTTGTCAAGGCCATAGGCTGTTTTACCGTGGCCAGGCTGGCCGGTGACGAGATAGACGCCCATTACTTGCTCCACAATTTCGTGAGAATCACAGATTGCGACCGCGCAGCGATCACAGCGGAAAGAACCATGGTTGTCGCAATGCCGCAGCCGCTCGCCTCGAAGTAGGCATAAAGCACGTTGGGCAGCCGACCGAGAAAGCCTTGAATCACCGCCTTCATCGCTGGAAGCGCCACCGCGTGCGTTGTGAGGCCAATGCCGAACGCCAACAAGATCCGGCCGACGATGCCGGGGAGATACGTGCGCAGGGCCTGCAACAAGCCTGCGATGAGTGCACCGAGAATGGCGGGCATTTAGGCGTGTCCCTTTGAAATCGTGATGACGGAATAAATAGCAGCGCCGGTGATGATTGCGAGTTTGAGCCAGCCAATGTAGTCGCAGAAAAACGCGGGTGGTGATGCAAGCGATTGCGTGAACCCAGAAGACACGCCTGTGCCACTGCTGGCACCGACAAAACCAACGCAGGCACCGCCGCCGAAACCCGATTGATCGAGGGTGTCTGCTGTCACCTGCACTTCGTTGATGCCAGGGATGTCACTGTTGCTACCGCCCTTGCCAGGGTCTTGCGACATGCCGTTGACCTTCGTCCAGGCTGGTTGCTCGCCGTCGCCCTGGTTGCCGTTGCTATCGCCGGTTTTGCACGCAATCTTGCGCTGCAGGATGATGTTCGCGTTGGCGAGTGGATCGGGGCTAGTGACGTTGATGCCGGCCGAGCAGTTAGTTACGTCACCCGTCACGGAACCGGTCGCAGTGCCCTGGCAGCGTAGGCGCCAGATCTGCCAATTTGTGTTGCATGCGATCGCGTCACCCGAGCAGCTAGGCGGTGCACCGCAGGTTCCACCCCCGGCGGCCTGGTTGTCCTTCTCATCGCCGTCCTTGTCGTCCTTGCCATTCTCCGGGTCGTCAGGTGCGACGTCGCTGTTATCGCCAATGCCATCGCCATCAGTATCTTTAGATTCGTTGGGATCGTTAGGAAACGCGTCCTTGTCGTCTGGCATACCATCGCGATCAGTGTCTAGCTGTGGCTCCGGCTGGTCGGGATTCGGCGTGCACGTCGTGCCGGTTGTTGAGTAACCGCCTGCGGTAGGGTTGTACGCGTAGGTACAGCCATCGTGGCACTTGGTGCCGAGATCATCGACCAGCCAACCGAATTCATCAGGCTTAGAGGGACAAGTGTTCGCGTCGTCGTCGAATGCAAAATCGCCACACGTAACGATGCGGACAGGTCCCTGGTAGTACTCAGCAGCTTCGTATTGACACTGATAGAACTTGCCGCCGTTTGGTGATGTTTTCTGAGGGCAACTACCCGCCTTGGTGATCAAGTTCGTGTCATTGGGTACATGCACAGAAGCGTCCTGCATGCATCGCGCATAAGCCTCCTGCGCAGTTGTTGCAGCCCGGGCATTGCCAATGCCAAGTGTCGCAAGGACGATCGCTGCTACCGCGTAAGCAAGGCTGCGAGCGATCGAGGACGCGAACACGCGACCGAGAAAGGTTAGGAATCCAGTGCGAGCCATAGACCCCCCAGGATGCCGACCATGACGAAGTAACCTGCGTATTCCATTTCGTTCCCCTATTTCGTGACGCGTCACGTTGAAAAAAAGGGCAGGTTTCCCTGCCCTATGCCCTGCCCCCCTACAGCGATCAAGCCGCTGCGCGCTTGCCCGACTTGATGATGGCCACGACGCCGCAGAGGACCAGCACGCCGACGCCGATGGCAGTCAGCTCGCTCTTGTCCATCGAGCCGACGGCAGCTTCTGCCAGTTCGCCCGCAGTCGCAGCGCCTGCAGCTGCAGCAGCGGCCAGGCCGGTGCCGATCTTGGCAAGGGTGAAACGCTTGGTGGTGTTCTTCTTCATTTGCTTGTGCCTTGGTTGAGTGATGGTGAATCGGGTTATCCGCCTGCTGCCCGGCGTGCTTGCCGGATCATGAAACCCACTCCCCACATGCCAGCAATAGCGACACTGAGGATTAGGCCTTCGGTTGCATCGATCGGCGGCGGGAAACTCGATGCAGGTCCGTAGAAGGGGACCGCGCATTGCCCCGTAGAAGCGTCGTAGTCGGCTTCCTTGCAGTGCAGGACAAAGACGGCCATGAGGATTCCTTATGCAGCCTTGGGCGGCTGCTGGACGCCCTGGGCGGGCTTGTCGACGCGCACCAGGGTCGGCTTACGCGGGAGCTCGAAATCGCCATAGCGATTGACAGCCACGTTGTCTTCGAGGTTGTACTCGTAGACGCCGTTTTCATAGGGCGGTTCCTTGCCAAGATCCAGACGGACCGTCTGGCGGAACTTCGGGGTTTCGGCGCTGGCTTCCTGCGTGCGGATGATTCCGCTGCGGCCCTGCTTCTCCCAGTGCTTTTCATTGACGTGCTGGCTTGTGATCGTGATCTTCATTGCGATTGTTACCTTGACTGTGATGGAATTCCGTGATGCGTCACGGTGCGGTTGCGATAAATTAGTTTCGTGAAGAGTCACGAATGCGGTGTTGGTGGGGCCCGCGCCGCAAGCGACACGGTCCCTAGTAGGCGCAATCGGGGAACAGCTCATCCAGCTGGTTGCTGATGCGAACCTCTAAGTCGAGCTGATGCAGGTTCTTGAAACGCCCTGGTACGCCGTCGTGCGACAGGTAGCGCTGCAGGACAGACACGGCGTATTCGGGGCTGCGACTGTTCAACGCGTTCCAGAGGACGCGGAGCGCTGTGCCGGCTTGCGTGTCGATGAAATCGACCATGGCTTTGACGGACGGATTAACCATGCGTTCTTTCAATTCCAGCCTGGTCAACTCACCAATGACCAGATCAGCGAGAACGGTGTAAGCGCTGGCGAAGTACTTGCCAGGGTTAGACAACGCGGCCAGGGGAAGATTGATACGCTTGGCGTAGAGACGGAGTTCGCAGCGAACCCAATCACTTTCCGGGTCGCCGAGCTGCTTGCCCTTTTCGTAGATGCACAGCTCTTTGTGGCCCTTTTGGCCGATGTAGAACGATGACCCCTTGTTGGTGCCCTCGTCGTTGATCGACTTAGCGTGCGGAGGCCGGCCGTTCATTGTGAACAGTCCTTCGTGGTATGCCTCACGGAACTGCTGGACATCGAAAATCTCACCGCTGTGGTCATCGATGGCGATATCGACGCGAGTCAAATGCGCACCGAGATCCTCGGCGATGCGCTCGACAAACGGCCAGCTGGGGACGTGGCTACAGCCCTGCCCTGTGAGGCTGATCATGACCTCACCATCGTCGGAGAGACCGAGGCGACCACAGACGCTAGAAGTCTCATCGATCAGCATTGCGCTGCGCTGATAGCGGAAGTTCCACAAGCGATCAGCGAGGGGGCCAGCAACGATGCTGCTGGAGGTGCCGAACACGTAGGCCACCATCTGCTGTGCGTTCATGCGCTTGAAGAAATTGACGGCCTTGTCAGAGTCAAAAACGAGGGTGCAGAAATCGATGATCGGCTTCGAGAGACATTCGAGGGTCTGAGACTTTTGGCCCGTGTTACTGCTCGGGCCAACCGGGTGCGCCGGCCGATTGCACAGCTGCGCCGGTGAAAAGGGTAAACAAAGGGCGAGGAGCGGGGTCACAGAACCACCGCCGGGGTGTTGCCGATCATGTAATAGCCGATCACGCCGCGCAGGTATGCGCAGGCGATCAGCACCAGCAAGCCGGCCAGCATAAAGTGATGCGTCACGAAATGTCCCCTTGACATGTCCCCTACCCTGACCCGTGACCCCCGGGGGGTGCCGGGGGGCGGGACGCTTAGCCACGCTAAACGCAGACGCTTGTATAGTTCAGCGAAACAAGAATGTAAAGGTCAGCTAAACATGAGCGCGGAAAACGAACTGATCAACCTTGTGCGAGCAGGAGGAAAGTTCAGTTCAGACAATGAGTTAGCTCAGAAGCTGGGGGTGACCAGGGCGATGGTTAGCTCTTGGCGTTCGGGCAGGTATGTGCTGCCGGACGATCAAATTGCGCAGCTCTGTGCGCTTGCAACGCTAGACGGGGCAAGCTGGATGGCAAGGATTCACACCGAGCGTGCAGCGTCCGCGACAGAACGTGCTCTGTGGCAATCGATCCTGGACAGACTGGCCCCGATCACCGCGGTGGTCGGGGTGCTGGGCCTAGTCGCACTAGGGATCCACGCAGGAAGCCATGAGGCGGTAGTGGCGGCCTTCTCTCCGGTCGCCATAACGCCAACCCTCTATACATTATGCGAAATGTAAGTGCTTCCTCAAATCGGCGCTCAGTCACCGCTGCTCTCTCTGGCTGGTAGCCAGCTGCTACTTGGCTGACGTGCCCGATCGACCTCCACGTGGCCTGCATAGTTTGCCGGCCTCGCTCCAAGGTTTCTCGGGCGTCCTGGAGGGAGGCATGATCAGCGGCCACTGCCTCATCAGCGTGTTACTGCGGCGAAGCAGTGGTCGTCTCAGGCGTGACACGCCAGATGATGTTGGCCAAGTCATCGGCGACGATCAATGCGCCACGTGGGTCGACGGTGACACCAACCGGTCGGCCGCGGGTCTTGCCGTCTTCGCCATGTAAGCCAGAAACGAAGTCGATCGGGTCGCCTGCCGGGTGACCGTCACGGAACGGCACGAACACCACCTTGTAGCCGGCTGGCGGGTTGCGATTCCAACTGCCGTGCTCGCCGACGAACACGCCGTCCGCGAATTTTGAGCCCATCGCTGTAGACGAAAATGCCACACCAAGTGCGGCCACATGCGAGCCCAACGCGTAGTCAGGAACGATAGCCGATGCGATTTTCTGCGGATCCTGCGGCATGACGCGCTTGTCAACGTTCTTGCCCCAATAGCTGTAGGGCCAGCCGTAGAATCCGTCTTTGTGCACCGAGGTCAGATAGTCGGGCACCAGGTTCGGGCCGATTTCGTCGCGCTCGTTGACCACGGCCCAAAATGCGCCGGTCCCCGGCTGGATAGCGAGCGCAGTGGGATTGCGCAGGCCGGTGGCCTACGGCTTGTGCGCGCCGGTCGCCGCATCCACTTGCCACACTTGAGCACGGTCCACTTCGGCAATCATGCCGTGCTCGGTGATATTGCTGTTGGAGCCGATCGCCACATACAGATAGCGACCGTCGGCGCTCGCAGTCAGCGCTTTGGTCCAGTGGTGATTGATCGCCGATGGCAGGTCGGTGACCTTGCCCAGCGCGCTGCTCGCCTGCGTCTGGCCATCGCGATACGCAAAACGCACCAGCGCATCCTGATTGGCGACGTAGAGCGCGTTGCCGATCAGCGCAAGTCCGTACGGCGCGTTGAGCTTGTCGGCGAACACGGTCTTCAACTCATAAGTGCCATCGCCGTTGGCATCGCGCAACAAGGTCAAGCGATTGCCGCTTTTAACCGGCGACGTACCCTTTGCCTTGATCAAGCCGGCAATGATGTCCTTGGGCTTGAGATTCGGTGCGGAGCCGCCACGGCCTTCTGCCACACGACCGCAAGGCCTTGATGTCTGCACCGGCGTGCCAAAACTACCAGTGTTCGCTACGCTGAAGGCTGGTTTCTGGCAGTTTCCGCCCATGCGTACACGCCGTCCTGCTGCCGAAGACAGACCCGCCGACGAGTTGTTTCGTTCGCGGCTGGAGAACCAGATCGATCTGCGTCATCCGCTGGCGCGGCTGAGCCAACGGATGCCGTGGGCGGCGTTGGAGCAAGCACTTTCATCGCGCTTGCCGGCCACCCAGGCCGATGGCGGTCGGCCGGCATTGCCGGTGCGGCTGATTGCCGGTTTGCTCTACCTCAAACACGCCTACGACCTGTCCGATGAAGCGGTGTGCGAGCGCTGGCTGGAGAATCCGTACTGGCAGTTCTTCACCGGTGAGGTCGTGTTCCAGACGCGTTTGCCGTGCGATGCCAGCTCGCTGACGCGCTGGCGGCAGCGCCTGGGTGAGGCCGGGATGGAAGAGCTGCTGGCGCACACCATCAACGCCGCGCATGCGATGCAGGCGGTGGACGCACGCGAGTTGTCGCGGGTGATCGTGGACACCACGGTGCAAGAGAAGGCGATCGCCTATCCGACCGACAGCCGTTTGCTGGAGGTGGCACGCAAGAAGCTGGTGTTACTGGCCAAGCGGCACGGCATCGGATTGCGGCAGAGCTACGCGCGGCAAGGCCCGGCCCTGAGCCGCAAGGCAGTTCGGTATGCGCATGCGCGCCAGTTCAAGCGGATGCAGCGCGTGCTGCGACGTCAACGCACGGTATTGGGGCGGGTGTTGCGCGACATCCAACGCAAACTCGATCAGGTAAACACCGGCGTGCGCGAGCGCATCGCTGTCTGGCTGGAACGTGCGCAACGGCTGTACACGCAGCGTCCGAAGGACAAACAAAAACTGTACGCATTGCATGCCCCGGAAGTGGAATGCATCGGCAAGGGCAAGGCGCGTCAAGCGTACGAATTTGGCGTCAAGGTCGGCATTGCGGTCACCGCCTGCAAGGGATTGGTCGTGGGTGCGCGCAGCTTCCCGGGCAACCCGTACGACGGCGATACCTTGGCCGAGCAGCTGGAGCAGACACGCGGGTTACTGCAGGATGTGAGCGTAGAACCGACGGTGGCGATCGTGGACCTGGGCGATCGCGGGCGCGAAGTCGATGGCGTGCAGGTCCCTGCATCGCGGCAAGGCCAAGACGCTGACGCGACGGCAATGGCGCTGGATCAAGCGACGGCAGGCGGTGGAGCCGGTGATCGGACATCTGAAAAACGACTGCAGGTTGCGTCGCTGCAGGCTGAAAGGTGCCCAAGGCGATGCGCTGCACGTGCTCGGCTGCGCCGCTGCCTACAACCTGCGCTGGCTGCTGCGCTGGATCGCGTTTTTGCGTGCCTGGATGCGGGCGATGAGATGGTCATCCTTGAGTACCGTGCCGCTGTCACCGACGGCACTTGGCGCTTGAAGGGGATTTTTCAGGGACGACTAGAGAGGCCCTTTGGGACTGCCCACGACAACTTTCTGGTGCAGCGCGCGTGTGTTTCTATCAAGTCCGCCGCGCTTGGGCCGATACCGCCTGCATGGACAGACTTAGCGTAATCGGACTGGTGCTCGCGATCGTGGCGATCGTGGGCGGCAGCGTTTTGAAAGGTGCCGGCATTTCGTCGCTGTGGTCGCCGGCGGCCTTCTTGATCGTGATCGTCGGTACTGTGGCGGCGATCCTGTTGCACACCTCGCCGGCAGTCTTCCGGCGCGCGTTCAAGATCCTGCGCTGGGTGATCCAGCCGCCGGCCAGCAATCGGCCGCAGCTGCTGGCGCGTATCGTGGAGTGGAGCAACATTGCCCGTCGCCAGGGCCTGCTGGGCCTGGAAGACCAGCTACCGCGGCAGAACGACACCTTCCTGCGCAAGGGCCTGCAGATGTTGGTCGATGGTGTTGAGCCGGAATCCATGCGGCATATGCTTGAGATCGAAGTCGACAATCAGGAGCGTCAGGATCTTGCCGCAGCCAAGGTGTTCGAAGGCATGGGCATTTACGCACCCACGCTGGGCATCATCGGTGCGGTGCTGGGGCTGATGGCAGTGATGAAGAATCTGGCGAACCCGGCCATGCTTGGGCACGGCATCGCGGCAGCGTTCACCGCCACCATCTACGGAATCGCCTCGGCCAATCTGTTGTTTCTCCCAGTCGCTGCCAAGCTGAAGAGCGTCATCCAGTGCAGTACCAACGAGCGTGAAATGGCGATCGAAGGCTTGATCGCGATCGCCCAGGGCGAGAACCCGCGCAACATCGAATCGAAACTGGCCGGATACTTGCATTAGTCCGCCATGGCATGTCGTCGCAAACATCACGAAGAACATGGCAACCACGAAGCGTGGGCGATCCCGTATGCCGATCTGATGACGTTACTGCTGGCGTTCTTCGTGGTGATGTACGCCATCTCCTCGCTCAACGAAGGCAAGTACAAAGTCGTGGCACAGGCGTTCACCACTGCCTTCGGTGGCTCGTCCAATGCGGCCAGCCCGGTGCAGATCGGCAAGACCCAGACGCAGGGCGCCGACTACGACCGCCCGTCGGTGATCAAGGCCGACGCGCCGATGGCCGATCCCAACAGGCCGACCGACCCCACCCTGTTGCCCTCCATAGCCGCGCAGATGCGCATGCCGGTGTCGTTGCGCAACCAGGCGCAGCTGGCGCGCGCGCAGCGGCAGATGGATGCGGTGGCGCAACAGCTGAGCAAGACGTTGTCGCCGCTGATCGACAAGAAACTCATCACCATCCGCCGCAACGATCTGTGGATCGAGGTGGAGATCAACAGCGACATTCTCTTCGGCACCGGTTCGGCCGCACTAGCCAGCACGGCGCGCGCCACGTTGTCCACGCTGGCCTCGGTGCTGCGCGATGCGCCCAACGGCGTGCGCGTGGAGGGTTATACCGACAATCAGCCGATCGCGACCGCGCAGTTCCCTTCCAATTGGGAGCTATCGGCCGCGCGCGCAGCCAGCGTTGTGCACTTGTTTGCCGATGACGGCATCGCCCCGCAGCGATTGGCGATGGTGGGCTATGGAGAATTCCGCGCACGTGCCGATAACAGTACTGAGGCGGGACGGAATGCGAACCGGCGTGTGGTGTTGATCATCCTCGCTGACTCGGCTGGCTCACTCGCTCCCGATCCGCCATCGCAGATGCATGCGACCGCTGCCGGGGCGCCCAAGCTTCCCAAGTCTGGCGGCGGCCAAACGGCCGTTACCACCGTAAGCGGAACAAATTCCGTCCCCGCCGTAATTCAAGGAGTGCAGTGAGATGCGTATCTGGGCAATCGCCAACCAAAAGGGCGGTGTAGGCAAGACCACTACGACGCTGGCATTGGGTCGTGGTCTGGCCGCGCTCGGCCACCGGGTGTTGCTGATCGACCTCGATCCGCACTCCTCGCTCACCCGCTCGTTCGGCGTGGCGGTGGACCCGCCGCCGCGCGGGGTGCTGGACCTGTTCGGCACTCCGCCGAGCGATCTGGCCAACCTGCTGCACGAAAGCGCCATCCCCGGCTTGTCCTATGTCTGCGCGCAAGCCGCACTGGCCACGCTGGAACGTCGCAGCGCCACGCAGCCAGGTCTGGGCTTGGCCCTGCAGAACGCCATGAGCCGCCATGCCGGCCAGCACGACTACATCCTGCTCGACTGCCCGCCCACGCTCGGCCTGTTGATGATCAATGCATTGGCCGCCTGCGACCGCGTGGTGGTACCGACTCAGGCCGAGCCGCTCGCGCTGCATGGTCTGGCCAGCATGGTGCGCACCGCCGACATGGTGCAGCGTTCGCGTCGTCGCGAACTCCCGGTGTCGATCCTGCCGACCTTGTTCGACCGACGCACGCGCGCCGGCACCGACACACTCAAGGAAATGCAGGCCACCTACGGCGCCGTGGTCTGGGAAGACGCAGTGCCGGTGGATACCCGAATTTGCAATGCCGCTGCACTGACCCTCCCCGCCACCGGCAGTGACTATCAGGGCCGCGGCCTGTCCGCTTATCGCCGTGCGCTGGAATGGGTGCTGGCCGAAGACGCGATGCGCATGGAGCAAGCCGCATGAGCAACCACAGCGCCAACGGTGAGATGGACGATTATCTGGAAGGGCTGCTGCACGATGCCGGTATCGAGATCCCTGCCCCCCCCGCGATTGCCGACATCGCCGCTGCACAGGTACTTGCCGATGCAGACGTCGCATTAGCCGAATCACCTGTGCAGATCGCCGCCGCACCTCAAGCCGCTGCCACAGTCCTCAGTGCCGAAGCGATCGCCGCCGATTTCCTGGCCGAAATGGATGCCGACCCAGCCTTCGGTGCGCCAGTAGTTGCCGCACCAAGGGCCATAGACATCGCCGCCGATTTCCTGGCCGAAATGGACGCCGATCCGGCCTTCGGTGCGCCAGTGGTTGCCGCACCGAGTGCCGTAGATATCGCCGCCGATTTCCTGGCCGAAATGGATGCCGACCCGGCCTTCGCCACGGCCGCACCCAGCCCGTTTATGAGCACGGCCGATCTGATGGCCGAAATGGACGCGGACCCAGCCTTCGGTCTTGCCGCACCGGCTGCACCTGCACCTGCACGCGCTGCGCCGACACCGATGCAGGCACCCCACCGCGCGCCACCGGCACCGGCCTATCCGCAAGGCCTGCAAGCACTGTTGGCGCCCGGCCAGGCCGAACGCATCAATTCCGAACGACGCGTAAGCGAACGCAGCACACGTTGGTTGCGCCTGCGCTGCGGCGAACAGACCTACGCGCTGGAATTGCTCAAGGTGCAGGAAGTGGTGTTGCCTGTGCCGCTGCTGCCATTGCGCGGCACCGCCAGCGCAATGCTCGGCATCATGAATCTGCGTGGCCAAGTGGTGCCGGTGATCGATCTGGGCGTGCATCTGGGTTCGTCGCCGGTGGACATGGATCTGCAGACGCGTGTGGTGGTGCTGGAAGAAAATGGCGAAACCATGGGCTTGCGTGTGTCGGCGGTGGAAGACGTCACCAGCCTCACCGATCAGCAGATCGAGCCACCGGACAACGCACGCCTGTGCCGCATTTCCAACAACCTATTCCGTGGCGTGGCACGTTTGGGCCACCAGCCGATGATCCTGCTAGACGCCAGCCACCTGCTGCATTGATGCGCAACCGACGCGCACCTGCACGCACAACGATTCAGCATTAAAGCTTTTCCGCCCCCCGCCGTTAGTACGCATAGAACAATCTGTTCGGAGCAACCATGAGCACAGTGACATTGGGCGAGGATCTCGGCATCGAGACCAGCGCCGAACTCAAGCAGAAACTTGTCGGATTTCTCGAGCAGGACGGCCAGTTGTTGCTTGATGCCGGCGACGTCCGGCGCATCCACACTGCCAGCGTGCAGGTGCTCTACGCCTTTGTGCAGGCTCGCCGCCAAGCCGGCCTGCACATCGAATTCGATGGTTGCAACGACACCTTTAGAGATGCGGCTCGTCTGCTCGGCGTCACCGACGCGCTCGGACTTTCCGCATCCAATGACAACCTGAAATCTGTGGAGAACGCCGCATGAGCGCACGTATCTTGGTGGTGGACGATTCGGCGTCGATGCGCCAGATGGTTTCTTTCGCCCTCACCTCGGCCGGCTTTGCCGTCGAAGAAGCCGAAGACGGCGCCGTTGCACTGGGCCGCGCGAAGGGCCAGCGCTTCAATGCGGTGGTGACCGACGTGAACATGCCCAACATGGATGGCATTTCTCTGATCCGCGAACTGCGCCAGCTGCCGGACTACAAGTTCACCCCGATGCTCATGCTTACCACCGAATCGGCGGCCGATAAAAAGTCCGAAGGCAAGGCGGCGGGTGCGACGGGTTGGTTGGTGAAGCCGTTCAATCCAGAACAGTTGATCGCCACCGTCCAGAAAGTTCTGGGTTAATTCCTTTTCGCTTCACCATCGGATCTCACGCCCATGAGCATGGACCTGCAACGTTTCCACGCGACCTTTTTCGAGGAAAGCCGTGAAGGGCTCGACGCGATGGAGGCCGGGCTGCTGGCCCTTGAAGAGGGCAACCGCGACCCGGAAATCATCAACTCGGTGTTCCGCGCCGCGCACTCGATCAAAGGTGGCGCTGCCACTTTCGGTTTCGAGGCCGTCGCCGGCCTGACCCACGTGCTGGAGACGCTGCTGGACGAACTGCGCTCCAACAAGCGCCAGCTCGAACCCAATGCAGTCGATGCCATGCTCGGCTCGGTAGATGTGCTGCGCGCCTTGCTGCGTGAAGCCGAACACGGCACTCCTGCCGAGCCGGCTGCGGTCAAGGCCGTGCACGTTCGTTTGAACGCAGTGCTGGCTGGCGAAGCGCCTGTGGCCGCCGCGGTCGCCATGCCCAAGGAAGAAGAACCCGACGCCTGGCACATCGGCTTCACGCCCGCGCCGTCGCTGTTCATGAGCGGCAACGACCCGCTGCGCATCATTCGCGAGCTCGAACATCTGGGCCCGTTGCAGATTGCCGCACGTCTAGAGCGCATGCCGGGCTTTGAAAACATCGATCCACTGGAAGCCTACCTGGCGTGGGATCTGGGCCTGATCGGCAAGATTCCGCGCAGCAAGATCGAAGACACCTTTGCCTGGGTGGTGGACGATTGCGAACTGGACATCCGCCCGATGGCGGTCCCCGGCCCGCCGGCCAGCCTGGCGATCGACGCCGGCGCAGCCGCACCTGTTGCAGCCCCTGCTGTCGCGGGGACTGCTACCGCCGCTGCGACGCCTGCCAAGGCTGCTGCTGCCGAAGCCGAAAGCTCGATCCGCGTCAGCGTCGACAAGGTTGATGCATTGATCAATCTGGTTGGCGAATTGGTGATCACGCAGGCCATGCTCAAGCAGGTTTCCGCCGATCTGGACCCGGCACATGCCGAGCGTCTGTTTGCCGGCCTGGATCTGCTTGAGCGCAACACCCGCGACCTGCAGGAAGCGGTCATCGGCGTGCGCATGTTGCCCGTCGACGCGGTGTTCCGCCGCTTCCCGCGCCTGGTCCGCGATCTCTCCAGCCGTCTCGGCAAGCAGGTGCGTCTGCGCACGATTGGCGAAGGCACGGAGCTGGACAAGGGCTTGATCGAAAAGATCGCCGATCCGCTGGTGCATCTGGTGCGTAACTCGATCGACCATGGTTTGGAAATGCCCGATGCACGTCGCGCCTCCGGCAAGGACGAGACCGGCACGATTACCTTGGCGGCATCGCACCAAGGCGGTCACATCGTAATCGAAGTCAGCGACGACGGCCGCGGCCTCGACCGCGCCAAGATCCTGGAAAAGGCGGCCGAACGCGGCATTGCCGTGCCGGACAACCCGACCGATGCGCAGGTGTGGGATCTGATCTTCGCACCAGGCTTCTCTACCGCCGACGCAGTCACCGATCTCTCCGGTCGTGGCGTGGGCATGGACGTGGTCCGCCGCAACATCCAGGGGCTGGGTGGCGAAGTGCAGCTGGAAAGCAACGCCGGCAGCGGAACCCGCGTGCTCATCCGTCTGCCGCTGACGCTGGCGATTCTCGACGGCATGACCGTGTCGGTGGCTGGCGAAACCTTGATCCTGCCGCTGGCCTACGTGCTCGAAGCACTGCAGCCTGCGCCGGAAGACATCCGCTCGATGGCTGGCGACGGCCGTGTGTTGCGGGTGCGTGGCGAGTATCTGCCGATTCTTTCGCTCACCAACTACTACGGCTTCGGCGGGCAACAGTCCTCGCAGGAACCGCTGGTGGTGGTGGTCGAAGGCGACGGCCAGAAGATCGCGTTGGAAGTGGACGAATTGCTTGGCCAGCAACAGGTCGTGGTCAAGAACATCGAAAACAACTATCGCCGTATCCCGGGCGTTTCTGGCGCCACCATTCTCGGCGATGGTCGGGTTTCGCTAATCGTGGACATCGGTGGGCTGGTGCGCTCACTGCGCGTGCCGCAAGCTGCGTAAAAGCGGCAACCGGGCACGGTGCGAAGGTCGAATGACAAAGCAGTCAACAAAGCCCCGGCTGGCGCATAGCGATGGCCACCTGCAACGGCTGCGCACGCCAACTCGGCGGGCATGGATGCTGTGTTGAGCGGGGGTCAGCGGCCTGCCAATTTGACAGGGACAGGAAGCTAAAGCGTGTCTCCTGCTGGCGAGAGGTTGAGGTAGGACTAAGGTGCAGGCGCACTGCATCGACCACTCCATAGTCGCACTCTGCTGCTTCCAAAACGCCCTGCCTGTCGGGGCGTTTTGCTGTGCAAAGAACCTAACCAACTCGCCACATGGACCCAACCTTTCACCGATATCTTTACCGTTGATCGAAAGGTGATCAAGCGCAAGCCGCTGCGGCCGATACACAACGCCATAAGGGCTGCCATGCCCGCGCTACGTTGAAGGAAGTCCGCATGCACACCGCCAAATCCATCCGCTCCGCCCGCACCATGCTGGGCTCTGTGTTCGCCGTCGCGCTGCTGGCTGCCGGCGTTTCGCTCCCCCCCTCCTTCGCCGCACCGGCGGCGCCCGTCTGCGTTCTTCTGGACAATGTACCGGTCACCGCGTTGCAGTCGCTTGCGCTGGATCTGGTGCAATTACGCCACGACCAGCGTGCGCAGCTTGCCGCATCCCATGACATGGAACGCATCGATGCCTACGACGAGCGCCTGGGCAACCTGCGTCAACGCATCGCCCGGCACGCAGGCTACTTCCAGGCCACCGCGCCGCAGGGCGAACAGGCACGCCAGTTTGCATTGGTGCAGCAGCAGTTGGGCCAGTATTTGGCGCAGCACCGCTTGGCCAATCGCGCCATGCACGACGGTGATCTGCAGTACGCACAAGCCTTGGCGCTGGGTCACACCGGCGATACGCGCCACCTGCTGTGGACCGAACTGCAGAATCTGCAGCAATCGGTCGCCAGCGTGAGCGGCCCGCAACGTCACTGAGCGAACGCCGGCGCTGCGGCGCTAGTTGCATCGGCTGGCCACAGCCTTTCGACCAGGTCCCAGTGCACCGATCGCGCGGGCTGCCACTCAAGCCGTCGTGCGTCGTGCACTACAGCTTGATCGTGCACACGGTGCATGACTTCCAACCTCGTGCCCCCCTCACACGCGCCGTCCATCGGGCGCGCATCAAGATTCATGCGCCGCTGCCGTTAGTGAGGGTGATATCGGTCGACCGCTCCCCCGCGGCGGTCGCCGGTTCAACACCGCATGGGCACCGTCGCCAGACAACCGCATGCGTCCGGATGTTCGGTCGTTCCAGGGGTCGCCATGAAGTCACGTGTTCTTGCCAGCTGCCTTGTTCTGTTCGGAGTTGCCGGCCATGCCCGCGCCGAAGATTCGATCGCGACCGATCGACCGGATTTTGTCGAGTCCAGCCTCACTGTAGGCAACCATTGGGTACAGGTGGAAACCAGCGTCGCGTGGGAACGCGATGCGTCTGTGGCGACTTATTCCACGCCCACGCTGTTTCGCTACGGCCTTGGCCAGACATGGGAATTGCGTCTGGAAACCGATGGCTGGCAGCGCATTGATGCACCGGGCCAAGCCAAAGTCAGCGGCATGGCCGATGTGTCGCTCGGCATCAAACACCACCTAGTCAGCTCCGACGACGGCAAGACCTCGCTGGCCTGGCTGCTGCACGTGGATCTGCCCAGCGGCGCGCATGCCGTGCGCGGTCATGGCGCAAGGCCATCGTTCCGGCTGGTGGCCGAGTGGGATCTCAGCGACAGTATCTCGGCCGGCATGATGCCCGGCGTGATCCGGGACGACGATGGGCAAGGCCATCGCTACACCGCAGGTATTTTCGGCGCGGTACTCGGCAAGGCGTGGAACGACCGCGTGCGCTCCTTCGTGGAATTGGCGCTGCCGCAGATCGCCAAGCGCGACAACGGCGGCACGGTCGCGCTGCTCGATGTCGGCTCGGCCTGGCTGCTGAGTAACGATGTGCAACTGGATGCGGTGTACAGCCGCGGCCTCAACGACCGCTCACCGGATCACGCGCTCGGCGTCGGTCTGTCCTTCCGCTTCTGATACAGGCCCCACCATGAAGATCATGCACATGCTGGCAATTCTGGTGCTGGTGGCGGCGCTGGCCCTGCTCACCCTGGGCGGCGTCGGCTACAACGGCCAACGCGGTTTGCTCGACGCGATTGCCGCACAGGTCACCTCCTCCGATGCACTGCGCAACCACATGCAGGCCGACATGATGCACGATGCGCTGCGCGGCGATGTCACTGCCGCGCTGCTCGCCGCCTCCAGGCACGACGATGCCGGCATTGCCACAGCACGCACCGCACTTGGCGAACATGCCGGCGAATTCCGCAAATCCCTGCAGGCCAACCGCAAATTGCCGCTGGACCCGGCATTGCGCAGCGAGCTGGACGCGGTCACTCCCACACTGCAGGCCTACATCGCATCCGCCGACCACGTGATAAGGCTGGCCGAATCGCACGCCGACAGCGGCGCGGGCTACGCCGATTTCACTGAAAAATTCGGCCAGCTCGAAACCCGCATGGGCGCGATCAGCGAGCGCATCCTGGCCTTGAACGCAGCCGCGCGCAGCCAGGCCGAGCAGTACAGCAAACGCGTGATGTGGCAGCAAGGCAGCGCCATGGTGCTTGCCTTGGTATGCCTGGCACTGGCCGCCGGCTGGATCCTGCGCTCGGTGTTCGGCCTGCTTGGCGGCGAGCCGCAGCTGGCCATGGCCGCCGCACAACACATCGCCGAAGGCCGCCTGGACCAACCGATTCCGGTTGCGGCAAACCACGCGCGCAGCCTGATGGGGGCGTTGGCGCGCATGCAGCGCGACCTGCGCGAACGCCTGGAGCGCGAGCGCGGCATCGCCGCCGAAAACCTGCGCATTCGCACCGCGCTCGACAACGCCTCCACCGGGATGTACATCGCCGACCCAGACCTGACCATCATCTACACCAACAACGCATTTCAGACGCTGGTGCAGACCTACGCCGACGACATCCACGCCTGCGTACCGGCATTCGACCGCTCGAAGCGGCTGATCGGCCAATCGGTGTCGCTACTGGAAGTGGGCAACGCGCAGGATGCGGAAATCTATCAACGCCTCGACCACCAAGGCTCTGCTCAGCGTGAGGTGCAGTATCGCGCCGCTTGCATTACCCAGGACGTCTCGGCCATTCGCGATGGCACCGGTGCACATCTTGGTTTTGTCTGCGAATGGCGCGACCGCACCGCCGAAGCGCGGGTCGAAGTTGACGTGGCCGATGTGGTGCGCAGCGCGGCTGCCGGCGACCTTTCCAAGCGCATCGACAGCAACGGCAAGCAGGGCTTTTTCCTGCAACTTGCGCAACAGCTCAATGCATTGCTCGATGCGAACGCAGGCAGCATCGCCGAGGTCTCGCGCCTGCTCAGTGCGCTGGCCGAAGGCGATCTGAGCGCGCGCATGCACGGCAACTTCCACGGCGTGTTCGCCAGCATGCGCGACGATGCCAACACCACCGCCGAGCAGCTAGCGCTGGTGATTGGGCACATCCAGCAGGCGGCCGGCAGTATCCACACAGCGTCCAGCGAGATCGCCGCCGGCAACAACGACCTGTCGCAGCGCACCGAACAACAGGCCGCCAATCTGGAAGAAACCGCCGCCTCGATGGAAGAACTGACTTCCACGGTCAAACAGAATGCAGAGAGCGCACGTCAGGCCAATCAGCTAGCCATCGGCGCAGCCGGTGTCGCTTCGCAAGGTGGCGCGGTTGTGGCGCACGTAGTCACCACCATGTCCGGCATCGAAGTGTCTTCGAAAAAGATTGCCGAGATCATCAGCGTCATCGACAGCATTGCGTTTCAGACCAATATTTTGGCTCTGAACGCAGCGGTAGAGGCCGCGCGTGCCGGCGAGCAAGGCCGTGGCTTTGCCGTGGTCGCCACCGAGGTTCGCGCATTGGCGCAACGCTCGGCCGCTGCGGCGAAAGAAATCAAGCACCTGATCGACCACTCGGTCAGCAAGGTTGCCGAAGGCTCGCAGCTGGTGCATCAGGCCGGCACCACCATGGCCGAGATCGTGGCCAGCGTGCAGCGCGTTACCGACATCATGGGCGAGATCGCCGCCGCTTCGCAGGAGCAGTCGTCCGGTATCGAACAGGTCAATCTCACCATCACCCAGATGGATGAAGCCACCCAGCAGAATGCCGCACTGGTGGAAGAAGCCACCGCTGCTGCCCGCACGATGGAAGACCAGGCCAGTCGGCTGGCGCAGGCGGTGTCGCGCTTCAGGCTTGCCGATGCGTAGAACTCCAGTGACATGACGCCTGCCGCCAGGAAACTGGCTGTCGCTACGGTCCGCCGTGTCGCCACAGCCAGCATGCCCGCACCGGCTACGCGCCGTCCCTTGGCCAGCGCGCCTGCGCTCGCCGCTGGCAACGACAGACAGTGGCAGGACGGTTGAGCTACCCGCGCGATGCATGCGGCCCACCTTGCTCACCCTGGTGGATATCGTTCAGCGGCCTGGGCCGCCCTGCCCGGCACGACTGTCTGTCGAGCTGGTTGATCGCACCATGCCAAGACCGCTCGCCGCAGCGTTCACCGTCCAAGGATAAAGAATCACGCCCGTCAGCCGTTAGCCTGCATGACAGCGTCAAGACACAACACTCGGAGTAAGTGATGAACAAGTTCAACGACTGGCCGATCCGCCGCAAACTGATGTGTGCTTTCTGCCTGAGTGCAGTGCTCACCGCCTTGCTGGGCGGATTGGGTTTTTCGCGCATGAAGCAGATGCAGCAGGAAACCACCCTGATCAACCAGGACGTGGTGCCGGTGCTGAGTCGTCTGTCCGAGCTGCGTGGTTTCGCTGGCGAATTCCGCGTCTACGAAGTGGGCCAGTTCGTCAATCTCGACGACCCGGAACGCTTTGCGTACTTCTTCAAACGCATGGACGAAATCCAGACCAAGTACGTCGAAACGCAGAAAACCCTGGATGCCAAGATCGGCGCCGCATCACCGTTGAAGGCCGAATACGCCAAACTGGCCGATGCCAGTGCGCGTTACTTTGCCGCCAACCAGCAGCTGCGCAAGCTCTATGCAAAACCCGACCGCACCGCAGCGATGGAATTTTCGCGCAAGCAGTCTGGCGAGATCCGCAAGGAACTGTTCGCCTCGGTCGATAAGCTGTACGCACAGCAGTCCAAAGCGCTAGGCGACCTGGTAGACGCAAGCAACGCCTCGTTCAAAGTGACCAGCGCCGTGCTACTGCTTGGCACGCTGTTGATGGCTGCCTTGTCGGTGACCTTTGGCTGGCTGATCGCACGCAGCATTACCACGCCGCTGTCCAAGGCATTGGGCGCCATCCAGGCGGTCTCGCGTGGCGATCTGAGCGCGCAGATCGGAAAGACTAGCAAGGATGAGATCGGCCAGATGCTGGAGGCTACCGGCGGCATGACCCAGATGCTGCGCCGCTTCTCCGACGAGACTGTGCGCATGTCGCACCTGCACGCCGCCGAAGACATCACCCATCGCATGCCGGAAGATTTCCCTGGCGTGTACGGCAAGCTTGCCGGCGGCATCAACACGATGATTTTCGAGCATCTGGATGCCATTACTGATTCGGTGCGCATCCTCAACCAGTATGCCCAGGGCGATTTAAGCCAGGACGCACGTCGTCTGCCGGCCAGCCGCGCGATCCTGCACGAGGCGATGGATGCGGCCAAGGCCGGCCTGTTGTCGATCAACACCGAGATCAAGCAGCTGGCGCAAGCCGCAGCGGCGGGCGACTTCAGTGCGCGCGGTGACGCGACGCGCTTCAAGTACGACTTCGCGGTAATGGTGTCGGATCTGAACTCGATGATGGAAGTCAGCGATCGCAACCTGGGCAAATTGTCACAATTGCTCGGCGCAGTGGCCGACGGCGACCTAACCGCTCGCATGGATGGCGAATTCCACGGCGTATTTGCGCGTCTGCGTGACGATGCCAATGCGACGACACAGCGGCTGACCAATATTGTCGGCCGCATCAAGCACTCCACCTTGGCAATCCACACTGCCGCGAGCGAAATTGCGGCCGGCAACAACGACCTTTCGCAGCGTACCGAACAGCAGGCCGCCAATCTGGAAGAAACCGCCGCCTCGATGGAAGAGCTCACCTCCACCGTCAAGCAAAATGCCGAAAGCGCACGCCAGGCCAACCAGCTGGCCATCAGCGCGGCAGGTGTGGCCTCGCACGGCGGCAGCGTGGTCGGCAAGGTGGTTACCACCATGTCCGGCATCGAGACCTCGTCCAAGAAGATTGCCGAAATCATCAGCGTCATCGATGGTATTGCCTTCCAGACCAATATCCTGGCCTTGAACGCCGCGGTGGAAGCCGCACGTGCCGGTGAGCAGGGTCGCGGCTTTGCCGTGGTCGCCTCGGAAGTGCGTACGCTGGCGCAGCGTTCGGCCGGCGCAGCGAAAGAGATCAAAAGCCTGATCGACGACTCGGTGAGCAAGGTCGCCGAAGGCTCGGCGCTGGTGAATCAGGCCGGCAGCACCATGAGCGAGATCGTCTCCTCGGTGCAGCGCGTCACCGACATCATGAGCGAGATTTCTGCCGCCTCGCAAGAGCAGTCGTCCGGCATCGAGCAGGTCAACCAGACCGTTACGCAGATGGACGAGGCCACTCAGCAAAACGCCGCGTTGGTGGAAGAAGCCACTGCCGCTGCCCGTTCGATGGAAGAGCAGGCGCAGCAGCTTACCGAAGCGGTAGCGCTGTTCCGCCTGTCCGCCGAGCTGGAAACAGTGACGCGTGCCAAGCCGGTGGTGCGTCATATCGCTGCCAAGCCGACGGCTCCGGCCCGTACCAACGTCGCCAAGCTGCCCGCTCGGCCGGCAGCACGCACTGCCTTTACAGCAGCAAAGTCCAATGAATCGGATTGGGCGGAATTCTAAGAGTGGCCAACAAACCGTAGTGAACAGTCGCCAGGTGGGTGCCGACAGTGCGAATAAACCGCAGTGTACGCGTGGCACATGCCGATTTCGAGCACCGGCCGCGCCCGCCTGGCGGCTGTGTAGTAGTTTTGTTGGCCGATCCAAAAGGAAGACTACGCCTGCACCGATTGTGCATCCAGTTCACAAAAATGACTTGATTTATAGGTTTTTTGTGTCGATGAGTTAAGTGATCGCGATATGCCGCCGTTATTCCTCTCAGCGACATGTTACGCAATGCGGGGTGAAGCACGGGTTGCCCCTTTTCATTACAACGCTTCAAGGACTCTGTCATGACTGCACTTCTCCAGCGTTACAACATCGGTCCACGGCTGGCAGCGGCTTTTGCTGTGCTGATCGTGTTGTCCGGCGTCATCGCATTTATCGGCTACCGCGGCCTGAGTTCGGCGCGTTCGCTTTTGGAACAGCTGGTACATGAGAATATGGTAAAGATCCGTCTGTCCAACGACATGATGAATGCCAACTTCACCATCAGCGTGCAGGTGCGCAATGTGGTGCTGCCCACTTCTGATGAAGACAATCTCAAGTTCATCGCGCAGATCCAGTCTGCACGTGCCGATTACACAAAGGCACGCGATGCCCTATACGCAATGCCGCCATCCGAGCAGGAAAAACAGTTGCGCGCAGACTTAGATGCACGCCGCGCCGAGGTCAAGGCGTTGAACGACAAGGTGATCGATATGGTGATGACCGGGCATAGTGACCAAGCGTTGCCCTATCTGCTGACCAAAGCCGCGCCGCCGATGCAGGGCTGGCAAGACAAGATTGCCGAGAACATCGCGTTGCAGGATAAGATAGCAAGCGCTGCATCGGACGCCGCGCTGGAATCGATGGACGACTCGCGCAAGCTGCTCATCGGCGGCTCGTTGCTGGTGGTTTTGCTCAGTGGCACCCTGGGCCTGCTGATCACCCGCAGCCTCACCCAGCCGCTGAGCCGTGCCACCCGCGCAGCCGAATCCATCGCTGGCGGCAATCTTGACAACGACGTCGAAACCCACTCCAACGACGAGGCGGGCCGCCTGCTCAAGGCGATGAGCAAGATGCAGCTGCAGCTGCGTAACCTGATTGCCGCGCAGCTGGACATGGCCAAGCGTCACGATGAAGGGCAGATCAGCTTCCGCATCGACGCCAGCGCGTTCCCCGGTGACTTTGGCCGCATGGCCACGGACACCAACGAGCTGGTTGCTTCCCATATCAAAGTCAAGATGCAGACCATCCGCTTGGTGGAGCGTTATGCCATCGGCGACCTGAGCGACGACATGCCGCGTCTGCCCGGCGAAAAAGCCGCCATCACCGCGGCGATGGACCAGGTCAAATCGAATCTGTCCACGATGAACACGGAGATCAAGCAGCTGGCGCAATCGGCCGCCAATGGCGACTTCAGCGCACGCGGCGACGCCGAGCGTTTCCAGTACGACTTCCGCGTGATGGTGGAGAGCCTCAACAACCTAATGTCCACCGCCGATGGCAACCTGCAATCGCTGTCGGGGCTGTTGCAGTCGATCGCTGCGGGCGATCTCACCGTACGCATGAGCGGCGAGTTTCGCGGCGTATTCGCGCGGATGCGTGACGATGCCAACGCCACTGCCACGCAGTTGACCGAGATCGTCAGCGGCATCAAGGAGTCGGCGATTTCGATCAAGGGCGCTGCCAGCGAGATCGCTGCCGGCAACCAGGATCTGTCGCAGCGCACCGAGCAACAGGCGGCCAACCTCGAAGAAACCGCCGCCTCGATGGAAGAGCTCACCTCTACCGTCAAGCAAAATGCCGAAAGCGCACGCCAGGCCAATCAGCTCGCCATTGGCGCGGCCGGTGTGGCCGCGCAAGGTGGCGAGATCGTCAACAAGGTGGTCGAGACCATGAGCGGGATCGAAGCCTCGTCCAAGAAGATCGCCGACATCATCAGCGTCATCGACGGCATCTCGTTCCAGACCAATATCCTGGCCTTGAATGCCGCAGTGGAAGCGGCACGTGCCGGCGAACAGGGCCGTGGCTTTGCGGTGGTTGCCAGTGAGGTGCGCACCCTCGCCCAGCGTTCTTCGGCTGCGGCCAAGGAGATCAAGGGCCTGATCGACGACTCCGTGCAGCGCGTATCGGACGGCTCGTTGCTGGTGCACAGCGCCGGCAAGACCATGGGCGAGATCGTCTCCAGCGTGCAGCGGGTGACCGACATCATGGGCGAGATCTCCGCCGCCTCGCAGGAGCAGTCCAGCGGCATCGAGCAGGTCAACCAGACCGTCACCCAGATGGACGAAACCACCCAGCAGAACGCCGCACTGGTGGAAGAAGCCACCGCCGCCGCGCGTGCGATGGAAGAGCAGGCCATCCAGCTCACCGATGCGGTAGCGGTGTTCAAGACTGACGCGGCGAATACGCAACCAGCGCTGCGGGTAGCAGCGCCACGGCCGGTGGTGAGCTCTGCGATCAAGGCAAAAGTCGTCGCCGCCGGACGTGCCCCGGCTTCCAAGCCGCGCGCGGTGGTAACCGCACCGAGCAACGACAGCAGCTGGCAGGAGTTCTGACTGAGCCGCGCCAGCCAACAGCGATGTCGGCCGGCTCAAGATAAAGCGTACACGGCCGACAGCTGCGTACGCATTTGGGAAGCACCTACGACCACCTCGCCCGCACGGTCGCCGCAACAGTGGCAAGGCATCGCGCAGGCCGGCCAGACCATCACGCAGATGAATCAGGCCACCCTACAGAACGCCGGGGTGGCGGAAGAAACCACCGCCGCACGCACGATGGAAGAACAGGCACAGCAGCTGCGCGATGCGGTGACGGTGTTCCGGTTGCAAGCCAGCTCGACGCCGGTCCGTCTGGGGTATGCTGCCTGATGCCCCCGCATACGTGCACGCAGCGCGGCAAGGTCGTGGCGTGCCCGGCCGGCGCCACGCATCCGCCGCTCTGCACCGCTGACAACCAACGCACCTCCTCCCGAAGTCCATAACACGCTCCAGAACGCCGACACATCCATGCGTCCCGAACATCGGCCGGCCTTGGTTGAAACCATGCGTCGCCGCTGCAGCCGGTGCCCGGCTTCTGATTGCACACCCCGTCACCCGTCTGAGTCCGGCTCCGGGCGCGCAGGCAAGCCGTGACCGGCGCCTCCTGCCAAGCGATCTGGTAGCGCGTCTACAAGGGTCTTCGTCCTACTTGTCCAAACCGCCGTCGCCTCGGTAACGGTCATCCGTCCGAAGTCGGCACGGCGGCTTCAGTCGTAGCGACAGCGGCCGTTATGGGCTCCAAGCATACATACCCGCCTTGTAATCGCTTGTACGGTGAGCAGACCTCACGCGCGGCGATGGATCGGCTCGCTGCATGCCCGCTTCCGGTTCGCCAATAGACCGCCACCGCGCGCGAACCACTGCGCATTGCCCTTCCTGCCCCTTGCACGAGACTCAACATGATCGCTCTTCTACAACGGTATAACGTCGGCAAGCGCCTGACCTTTGCCTTCGGCACGCTGATTCTGCTGTCGTGCGGACTGGTCGCCACCGGCCTTTACACGCTGGCGCAGGCGCGCGAGCGCATGGACACCGTGGTCAATCGCCAGATCAAGATCATCCAGCTGTCGCAGGACATGACCAACGCCAGCGCCAGCATCGCCGTGCAGCTGCGCAATCTCGTCCTGGCCGATACCAGAGAAGACAATCAGCGCTTTATTGCGCTGATCAAACAGCAACGCGCCCGCTACGAAGATACGCGCAACGCGCTGTATCAATTCTCGTCATCGCCGACCGGCACCACCATCCGCAACGACATCGATGCCGCCAATGCGGTTGCGCGTGCGACTAATGAAAAAGTGATGGCACTCGACAGCGACGGCAAGCTCGACCAGGCGCAGGCACTGCTGCTGACACAGGCGGGACCGGCAACCCAGAAGTGGCAGGATGCGCTCGCCAGCTACTCCGAACTGCAGCGCAAGCGCAGTCAGGAGGTTTATACAGAGTCGAACGCGGCTATGGTACGAGGCCGTAGTCTGCTAATCGCAGGCGGTGTGGCCGTGGTGCTGATCAGTGGCCTGCTTGGCTTATTGATTACCCGCAGCTTGGTGCGCCCACTGACGCAGGCCACGCGTGCTGCCGAGGCAATCGCCAACGGCAATCTCGACAACGATGTACGCACGCAGTCCAACGATGAAACTGGCCGTTTATTGCACGCTATGGGCCGTATGCAGGACCAGATGCGCAATCTCATCACCGCGCAGCTGGACATGTCCAAGCGCCACGACGACGGCCAGATCAGCTTCCGCATGGATGCCGGCGCCTTTCCTGGCGACTTCGGCCGCATGGCCAATGACACCAACGAGCTGGTTGCTGCTCACATCGCGGTCGAGATGCAGACCATCCATCTGGTGGAGCGCTATGCCATCGGCGACCTGAGCGACGACATGCCGCGCCTGCCCGGCGAAAAAGCCGCCATCACCGCGGCGATGGACCAGGTCAAATTGAATCTGTCCACGATGAACTCGGAAATCAAGCATCTTGCGCAGGCCGCCTCCAACGGCGACTTCACTGCACGCGGCAACGCCGAGCAGTTCCAGTTCGATTTCCGCGTCATGGTGGAGAGCCTCAATCACCTGATGGCCACCGCCGACGGTAATCTGCAGTCGCTGTCCGGTCTGTTGCAGTCGATCGCCGCCGGCGATCTCACCGCACGCATGAGCGGCCAGTACCAAGGCGTGTTTGCGAAGATGCGCGACGACGCCAACGCCACCACCGAACAGCTGGCCGACATCGTGGGCCGCATCCAGACTGCCGCCGATTCGATCGGTTTGGCATCGGGTGAAATCGCCTCCGGCAATCAGGATCTATCGCAGCGCACCGAGCAACAGGCTGCAAATCTGGAAGAAACCGCAGCATCGATGGAAGAGCTCACCTCTACCGTCAAGCAGAATGCCGAACACGCCAGCCAGGCCAACCAGCTCGCCATCGGCGCGGCTGCGGTGGCCTCGCAGGGCGGCGATGTGGTGGCCAAAGTAGTTACCACTATGTCGGACATCCAGAGCTCGTCGAAGAAGATTTCCGAGATTATCAGCGTCATCGACGGTATCGCGTTCCAGACCAATATCCTTGCCTTGAACGCTGCGGTGGAAGCAGCGCGTGCCGGCGAACAAGGCCGTGGTTTTGCGGTGGTCGCCTCCGAAGTGCGCACATTGGCACAGCGTTCGGCCAGCGCCGCCAAAGAGATCAAGCGCCTGATCGACGACTCGGTCGACAAGGTCACCCAAGGCACAGTGCTGGTCGATCAGGCTGGCACCACCATGGCCGAGATCGTCGCCAGCGTGCAGCATGTCACCAATATCATGGGCGAGATTTCGTCGGCGTCGCAGGAACAATATTCAGGCATCGAACAGGTCAATCAGACCGTGACCCAGATCGACGAAACCACCCAGCAAAATGCCGCGTTGGTGGAAGAAGCCACCGCTGCCGCACGTGCGATGGAAGAGCAGGCGCAGCAGCTCACCGAAGCGGTGGCGGTGTTCAAGGTCTCCGCAAATGCACCGGTAGCACGTCAGTTGCCGGCCATGGTTGGTGCACCGGCCAACGCGCGCTTCGCGGCGCGTCCGGTAGCACGCTCCACGACGGTCGCGCCGTCACGGCGCAGTGCCGTCGGCAAATCGGCATCGACCGCTGACCTGAGGGAGTGGAAGCAGTTCTGAGCGCGGCTGAACGTGCCGCGCGCGCGCCAGCGTCCCGCTACAACACGACGTATGAAAGCAAGGCTGGCCCAGCGTCATTGCACCAGCCTTGAGTTTGTCTGGCAGGCAAGACCTGTTGCAGATGGATCAGGTGCAGGGCACTTTTATTCTGCACTTGTCGTTGCGCCGGGCAGCCGATATGCGCCGCCGCGTGCACCGTAAGCATTACGCTATTTACCTGCATACGCACACGCTCGATCAGCGCACAGCACGTGAAACTCAGGGCAAGCTCGCGACTGCTGAAAATTCGAAGATTTCGGAAAAAAAGGCGTATTCCAGCCGATAGAACATGCAAAGCAGCACAGTCACAGACCGACTGCCGATGCCATCCGCACCTGTTCATCACCTGTGTGAAACCGCGCTTTACTAATACATCGGTGCCAACTCAATTCGCCACAGGCTGTGCCGTTATCAATTGCAGTACGACGAGCAGACGCAAGCACAAAAAGCGTGGCTATCAGTCGGCCTTCCCTGCCCATCCTCATCGAGTCGAGCGATCCAATGAACTCTCTTTTGCTGCGTTTCAAGGTCGGGCCACGATTGGCTGCGGCATTCACCGTGCTGATTCTGTTGTCGGGTTTTATCACTTTCATCGGTTACCGCGGGCTGACCTCGGCACGCGCACTTGTCGACGAGCTGGTGCACCAGAACATGGTGAAGATCCGGCTCTCCAATGACATGATGAATGCCAATTACGCCATCGCCGCGCAAGTGCGCAACGTCGTGCTACCCACAAGTAACGAAGAAAACCTGAAATTTATCGAGGCGATCAAGTCCGGGCGTGCCGACTACGGCAAGGCACGCGAAGCCTTGTATGCCATGCCGACGTCGGCGCAGGGCCAAGCCATCCGTGACGACATCGATCGGCGCACTCTCGCGGTGAGAGAGTTGAACAATAAAGTCATCGAGCTGGTGAAGGCGGGCCATCGCGATGAAGCGCTCCCGTTGCTGCTGACCAAGGCCGCACCGGCGCTGGAGCAATGGCAGGACAAGATCGGCGAGAACATTACGCTGCAAGACAAGCTGGCCATAGAAGTCGCCACCGTGGCACTGGACTCGATGGACGACTCGCGCAAGCTGCTGATCGGCGGGTCGCTGCTGGTGGTGGTGCTGAGCGGCACATTGGGCCTGCTGATCACCCGCAGTCTGACCCAACCATTGAGCCGTGCCACCCGCGCCGCTGAAGCAATCGCCGAGGGCCGGCTCGATAACGCCGTGCATACCGACGCCAACGACGAAACCGGCCGCTTATTGCAGGCGATGGACAAGATGCAGTTGCAGGTGCGCAACCTGATCACCGCACAGGTGGACATGGCCAGGCGCCACGATGACGGCCAAGTCAGTTTCCGCATGGATGCCAGCGCATTTCCAGGCGATTATGGCCGCATGGCCGACGACACCAATGCCTTGGTCGACAGCCACATCCAGGTCACACTGCGCCTGGCGCAGATCATGGGCCGCTACGCAATCGGCGACCTCAGCGAGGACATGGACACCCTGCCCGGCGAAAAAGCAAAGCTCACCGACACCATGGCGCAGGTCAAAGCCAATCTGGCGTCGATGAATCAGCAGATTAAGCACCTGGCGCAAGCCGCCGCCAATGGCGACTTCAGCGCTCGCGGCGACGCGGCCCAGTTCCAGTACGACTTCCGGGTGATGGTGGACAGCCTGAACCAGTTGATGGCCACCGCCGACGGCAGCCTGCAGTCACTGTCGGGCATGTTGCAGGCGATTGCCGCAGGCGACCTAACCGCACGCATGGAGGGCGAGTTCAAGGGCGTGTTTGCACAGATGCGCGACGATGCCAATGCCACCGTTACGCAATTGGCAGGCATCGTCGGGCATATCCAGCACTCGGCGGTCTCCATCAATGCTGCGGCCACCGAGATTGCAGCGGGCAATCAGGACCTATCGCAGCGCACCGAACAACAAGCTGCCAATCTCGAAGAAACCGCTGCATCGATGGAAGAGCTCACCTCCACAGTCAAGCAGAACGCCGAGGGCGCGCGTCAGGCCAATCAACTGGCGATCGGCGCAGCCAGCGTGGCCTCGCAGGGCGGCGCAGTCGTTGGCAAGGTGGTCGACACCATGGCCGGGATCGAAACCTCGTCCAAGAAAATCGCCGACATCATCAGCGTCATCGATGGAATCGCGTTCCAGACCAATATCCTGGCCTTGAACGCGGCGGTGGAAGCCGCACGTGCCGGCGAACAAGGCCGCGGATTTGCGGTGGTGGCTTCCGAAGTCCGCACGCTGGCGCAGCGCTCCTCCGCCGCAGCGAAGGAGATCAAGGAACTGATCGTCGACTCGGTGCAACGCGTTGCCGACGGCTCGCAGCTGGTGGACCAAGCAGGCAAGACCATGGCCGAGATAGTGTCGTCGGTGCAACGCGTCACCGACATCATGGGCGAAATTTCCGCCGCCTCGCAGGAGCAATCGGCTAGCATCGAACAAGTCAACCAGACCGTCACCCAGATGGACGAAACGACGCAGCAAAACGCCGCGCTGGTGGAAGAAGCCACCGCCGCCGCACGCGCGATGGAGGAACAGGCCCAGCAACTTACCGAAACGGTTGCGGTGTTCAAGATCGTCGCGCAGGCACCAGTGGCGCGGCAGTTGTCGGCGATTGCCAGTGCACCGACCAATGCACGCTCGGTGGCGCGTCCGGCGGCACGTGCAACTGCCGCCCTGGCAGCGCCACGTCGCAGCACGACCGGTGCATTGGCATCGGCTGCAGAATCAGGCGACTGGCGGGAGTTTTAAGCGCGGCTGCAGCACGTAACGGGCAGTTACCGAGCAGGTAGGAACGGCGCGCAGGAATCGCAGTGGGCGCGGCCGATGCGCCAATTTGCATCGGCTGCACCCCGCCTTCTGCCTGCGCGGGCGCACTGATCACCGTTTCGAGTAATACCGCAGTTAGCAACACCCACCATTCGAAAGTGGTTCGATTCGCTGTGCGCGGGTCTTGCGGGTCGCTTCCTTTGCGAGGGGAAAGCGGCCCTTTTTTTGCACGTCCACTGGAGCACCGTGACCATCGGCGGGCAGCAAACGCCTTCGCTGCGTGCCGGCAATCAACCCGTCCGCCAGCGAACAAGGCCGTGGCGTTGCGGTGGTCGCCTCCGAAATGCGCACGGCGGCACAGTGCTCGGCCGGCGCGGCCAAGCAGATCAAACACTTCATCGAAGACCCGGCAACCCGCATCGGCAATGGCGCTGGGCTGGCTTCCGAGCGCCGCGCCGCAACGAAATCGCACGGAACATTGCCGCAACACTTAAAGATTCGGTCTGTCCGCCGATATCAAAGCAATATCGGGACGACCGTCCTGGCGAATTCCAGCTTTCACTGTGCTTATGCCCATGTCCCAAGGCGATACCCCGGCGCTGGACCACAACGACGACCACCTGGCCGAAAGTGACGAGCGCTATCTGCTGCGCAACAAGCGGCAGATCCGTAGATTGCTGCGCCAGCTGCTCGACCAACGCGCCGTGGTAACCATGCATGTGGCCGGCCGCGACATGGCCGTGGCCACCGCCGTACTGGAAGTGGACGAAGACGACAACTGCGTGATTCTTGACTGCAGCCACAGCGACGCCTCCAATCGCGCTATCGAAGGCGCCAACTACCTGCTGTGCTACGCGCAGCTGGAACGGGTCAACATCCGTTTCCGGCTGAAAAAAGCAAAGCGGATGGAGCGCGACATCCATGTCGCCTTCCGCGCCGACCTGCCCGACGCGATGTACCACATGCAGCGGCGCGAGTCGTACCGGCTGGAAACGCCGATCACCGAATCGCCCATCTGCATCATCCACTAGGACCAGGCCCACGGCGGCGCATTCGACCTGCAGCTACGCGTGATCGACATCAGCAGCGGCGGCGTTGCGGTGTCGCTCACCGACGGCATGCCGTTGCTCGAACCGCAGCACACCTACCGCAACTGCACACTGCAGCTGCCCGACGCCGCGCCGATCACGCTGCCGCTCACAGTGTGCAGCCAGTACAAGCAGACACTGCCCAACGGTAGCGAAAGCGTCCGCGTCAGTATGAGGTTCAGCGACTTGCCACGCGGCGCCGACGAAACTATCCAGCGCTACATCCTCCGGGCAGACCGCCAACGCAACGCCCACAAGAGCAGCACGTTCTGAACCTGACCGCACGGCGCGGAGCATGCACCTAAAGTTGCTGCCCGCTGCGCCGATGTTGCTAGGGCAACCCTATTTCTGCCGCAATCTTCTGCCGCAACCTGACACTCAGCAGCAACGCCTGGAGTTTCCATGAACGACAAGAGCACTGCCACCGGCACCGGTGGTGAATTCCTTAGCTTCGCTTTGGGCGAAGAACACTACGGCGTAGACATCCTGAAAGTGCAGGAAATCCGCGGCTACGATTCGGTCACTCGCCTGCCCGACGCCCCCGACTACATCAAGGGTGTGATCAACCTGCGCGGCACCATCGTGCCGGTGATCGACCTGCGCCTGAAGCTGCGCCTGAAAGAAGCGCGCTACGACGCCTTTACAGTAATGATCGTGCTCAACGTCGAAGACCGTGTGGTCGGCATCGTGGTGGA
Organism: Xanthomonas fragariae; assembly: GCF_900183975.1. Taxonomy (NCBI): domain Bacteria; kingdom Pseudomonadati; phylum Pseudomonadota; class Gammaproteobacteria; order Lysobacterales; family Lysobacteraceae; genus Xanthomonas; species Xanthomonas fragariae. Next base: position 2,147,096 of record NZ_LT853882.1, on the reverse strand, counting down.
TAGCGTCTCGGACGTGATTCCGCTCAACGACGATCAGATCCGCCCGACGCCCGAGTTCGGCGCTGCGGTCGACACCCGTTTCATCTCCGGCATCGGCACCCAGGACGATCGCATGTTGATCCTGCTGGATATCGAGACCTTGCTGGATAGTACCGAGCTGGGGCAGCAACTGGTTGAAGAAGCAGCCTGATTCGAACGGCCGACTTCAACATCGCCAGCGGTCGCGACGGAGGTGTTGAGGGTGTGCGGAAGCTGCCATGTATAACGTGCATACGGCAGCCACCGACGCCGGCCACACCCATCTGGCGGCGGCATTGGTTTTTATCGGTTGCTCCACGACCCTCGCGTGTCAGGAAGTTCCCGACACGCGAGGCACAACCAGATTGAAGTGCGGCATGAATCACCTTTTTCGGATTCAAGACGTCTGCGTCCTCTGCAAGATCCAGCGCGACAGCTCGCGTGCCGGAATCGAAGTCAGTTTCTCGGCCAGCCTGAAGCCCGTCACCATCAAGTAATCGCCTCGCACATCGCCATGCCTCCACGCGAGGCGATGTGTTGTTGCAGCGACGCGGGCCGACTTACACCAGCGCCGCCGCGTCGCACACCAGAACCGGACCCAACCGAGTCAATCGATGCATTGGCCCTTCAGTTGCGCGACCACATGGCCGATACCAGGTGATAGTTAACGACGTGTACGGATATGACGACTACGACTTCCGCCTCAGACACACGCGAATTTGATTTCGGCGATCGCGACTTCAAGCGCGTCTGCGACCTGATTTACCAGCGTGTCGGCATCTCACTGGCTCCGGCCAAGCGCGACATGGTGTATGGCCGTCTGTCGCGTCGTTTGCGCGCGCTTGGTCTGCGCTCTTTCCGCGATTACCTCGACCAACTGGAAGCAGGCCATGACGAAAAAGAATGGCAGGCGTTCACCAACGCGCTAACCACCAACCTGACCTCGTTCTTCCGTGAGCCGCACCACTTCGACAAGCTGCGCGAAGAACTGCAAAAGCGCGCTTCGCAAGCACCGCTCAATATCTGGTCGTGCGCGGCATCCACCGGTGAGGAGCCATATTCGATTGCCATCACCGCGTGCGAAGCTTTCGGTTCGCTGACTCCGCCGGTGAGTATCATGGCCACCGACGTTGATACCCAGGTGCTGGAAACCGCCTCGCGCGGCGTCTACGCCATCGATCGCCTCGCCTCGCTGGATGCCTCGATCAAGCGCAAGTACTTCCAACGCGGCAGCGGCCCCAACGACGGCAAGTGCCGGGTCATTCCAGCGCTGCGCCAGCTCATCGAATTCCGGCAATTGAATCTGCTGTCGCCGCGGTACGACGTCGGCGGCCCGTACGCAGCGCTGTTTTGCCGCAACGTGATGATCTATTTCGACAAGCCCACCCAGCGCGGCATCCTGTCGCGTCTGGTCAGCCACATGGGCGACGACGGCCTGCTGTACACCGGGCACTCGGAGAACTACCTGCACGCGGCCGATCTGATCCAGCCGTGCGGACGCACGCTGTATCGGCGCGCCCCGCGCGCGGGAGCATCTGCATGAGTACTGCCGTGCAGGTCGACGATGTCATGCGCTACCGCGATTCGCGGTTCGAGACCATTACCGCCAAGCTGCTGCCCACCCAGTATCTGGTGGTCGACGACGACACCGCGTTGACGACCACCTTGGGATCGTGTGTTGCCGCCTGCCTTCGCGACCCGGTGCTGAAAATCGGCGGCATGAACCACTTTCTGCTGCCGGAAGGCCAGGTCGGCGATGGCGCACCTGCGCGCTACGGCAGCTATGCGATGGAGTTGCTGATCAACGACATGCTCAAGCGCGGCGCACATCGCAAGCGGATCGAAGCAAAGGTTTTCGGTGGCGCCAACGTGCTCAAGGGGTTCACCAGCAATCCGGTGGGCACGCGCAACGCCGAATTCGTACGCCAATATCTGCAGGCCGAACACATTCCCATCATTGCAGAAGATCTGTGCGGCATCCATCCGCGTAAGGTGTGGTTCTTCCCGACGACCGGCCGCGTCGTAGTGCAGCGTTTGCCGCACGCACACGAAGTCGCCGTCGCCGAATCGGCCGTGCATGCCCGTCTGTCCAAAGCACCGATCACCGGTGGAGTGGAGTTGTTCGAATGACGCTGGAAACCCCTGTGCGCGTATTGATCGTCGACGACTCGGCGGTCGTGCGCCAGATGCTCACCGAAATTCTTTCGCGCGACCCCGGCATCGAAGTCATCGGCTCGGCCGCCGACCCGATCCTGGCACGCGAAAAAATCAAGCGCCTCAATCCGGACGTGATCACGCTGGATGTGGAAATGCCGCGCATGGACGGTCTGGTGTTTCTGGAAAACCTCATGCGCCTGCGCCCAACCCCGGTAGTGATGATTTCATCGCTGACCGAACGCGGCGCCGACACCACCTTGCAAGCCTTGTCGCTGGGCGCAGTGGACTTCGTTTCCAAGCCCAAGATCGACCTCGCGCGCGGGCTGGAAGACTATGCCGAGGAGATCGTCAGCAAAGTCAAGATGGCCGCCAAAGCCAAGGTTAGCGCGCTTAATCGCCCAAGCGCGCCCAAGGTCATCTTGGACATGCACTCCGCACCGGTGCCCGGCAGCGCGCTGCGCTTCCGCACCACCGATCGCCTGATAGCGATTGGCGCCTCTGCCGGTGGCACCGAAGCGTTGCGCGTGGTGCTCGAACATATGCCTGCCGATGCCCCGGCGGTGGTGATGACCCAGCATCTGCCGGCCAGCTTCAGCACCGCCTTTGCCGAACGCCTCAATCGTCATTCGGCGATGTCGGTGCGCGAAGCCAGCGACGGCGAAGCGATCCTGCCCGGCCACGCCTATCTGCCACCAGGCGGCCAGCATCTGCGCATTATCCGCGACGGTGCCCGCTGGCGCTGCCGCATCGACGACGGCCAGCCGGTCAATCGCCACAAGCCGGCAGTGGACGTGCTGTTCCGTTCCGTGGCTGCCAACGCCGGCCCCAACGCGGTCGGTGCCATCCTGACCGGCATGGGCGACGACGGCGCACGCGGCCTGCTGGAAATGCTGCAGGCCGGTGCACCTACGCTGGTGCAGGACGAAGCCAGCAGCGTGGTCTGGGGCATGCCCGGCGCTGCCTACAAACTTGGTGCCGCACAGGAAGTGGTGCCGTTGGATCGCGTTGCAGAACGCCTGATCGCGCTGTCGGCGCAGGCGCGCTGATCCCGCATGACCGCCCGGCCCCCGCACCCGCACCCGACCGACCCGGCGGAGGTTCCCGGCATGCGTGAACCCGTCTCAGCTATCGCTGCGGACGTGCTGGCCGATAGCGCAGCAGCAACCACTGGCCCAATCAAGACCGACCCGATCACTGCTGGCGCGATCGAGCCGGGCCCCGTCACTGCCGGCGTGGCGAAGGCCGGCGAGCAGCCCCAAGAATGCCGTTCGCGCCTGCTGGCCGAAGCGTTGGATGGCAGCAGTAGCGCCATCCTCATCTGCGATCTGCAATCGCGTCTGCTCTTCGCCAACGACGGTTTCCAGCGCATGTTCGGCTACACCGAAGCCGAATTGGTCGGTCAGATCCCATCGCATGTGCTGACCCGGGCGCAAAGCGACCATAGCGAAGTGGCGCGCATCCGCGAACGCGCCGATGCGTTGCAGCAGAGCCAGGCCGACTTGCTGGTCTATCGCAAGGACGGCACACCGCTATGGATTTCGCTCAACTTCAATCCGATCTACGACGCCGACCAGAATCCATCGCATTACGTTACGGTGCTGACCGACATCACCGATACCAAGGTGCATGAGGTATTGCAGCACCGCGTGCTGGAAGCACTGGTACAAGAGCGGCCGCTGATCGAAGTGATGACGCTGATCTGCACCGAGGTCGAACGCATCGCACCGGACGTGCTGGCCACGGTGATGAGTGCCGACAATCATGGCTGCCTGCAAACGCTGGCTGCCCCCAGCCTGCCACCCGAATATGCCGACGCGGTCAACGGATTGAAGATCGGCCCTGGCGCCAGCGCATGCGGGACTGCCGCCTGGCGCGGCCGTGCGGTGATGGTGGAAGACATCGCCACCGACCCGCTGTTCGCGCCGTATCGCGACACCCTGTTGCAGATGGGATTACGCGCCTGCTGGAGCACCCCGATCCGCTCCAACAGCTCGCGCGTGCTCGGTACCTTCGCGCTGTACTACCGCAAGCCGCAGCGCGCCGACGCCTGGCATGTGCGACTCACCGAGTTATGCCAACAGCTGTGCACACTGGCACTGGAACGCGAGCAGATCCGCCAACGCGTGCATCAATTGGCGTTCTACGACACGCTCACAGGCCTGCCCAACCGCCTCATGTTCAGCGCGCGCGCCGAACAGGCACTGACACAGGCCGAATACGCAGGCGAACCGGCCGCGTTGATGTTCATCAATATCGATCGCTTCAAGCTGATCAACGATAGTCAGGGCCACTCCGCAGGCGATGGTTTGTTACGCGACATCGCGCTGCGTATTGGCGACCAACTTTCCGCCACCGCAATGCTGGCGCGCCTGGCCGGCGACGAATTCGCACTTGCACTGCCGCAGTGCAGTGCAGAGCAGGCCGGTGCCGTAGCCGAGCGCCTGCTTGGCACCATCGCAGGCCCGCTGCCGGTCGGACATATGACCGTGCATCCGTCGGCCAGCATCGGCGTGGCGATGTTTCCCGAAGACGGGCGCGAAATCAACATCCTGCTGCGGCATGCCGATCTGGCAATGAATCGCGCCAAGAAGGAAGGCGGCGGACGTTTCCGTTTTTTCAGCTCCGACATGAACCGTATGGCGCAGGAGCGCGTCGCGCTGGAAGCGGAACTGCGCCAGGCGATCGGTCGCAATCAGCTGCAACTGCATTACCAACCGCAATTGCTTAGCGCCGCGCCGCACGCGCTGTATGGTGTTGAAGCGTTGCTGCGCTGGAATCATCCGCAGCTTGGCACCATTTCGCCGGCCCGGTTTCTGCCCGTTGCCGAAGAACAAGGCATGATGCCGCAGCTAAACGATTGGGTGCTGCGCAGTGCGTGTCGGCAGATCGCCGATTGGCGCCATCGCGGCGTTCCGGTAGCGCGCGTCTCGGTGAACTTGTCGGCCAGCAGTTTCGAAAGCCCGCGCATGCTCGTCGATCTGCTCCGGTTGATCTCCGACATGGGCGTGCTGCCGTCCGACCTGACCTTGGAAATGACCGAGAGCGTGATGCTTTCCGGGCAACCCGACGTACTGGAAAATCTGCACGCCATTCGCGAAGCCGGCATCTCGTTGTCGTTGGACGACTTCGGCACCGGCTACTCCAGCCTGAGCCATCTGCATCGCCTGCCGATTGACGAACTCAAACTGGACATGAGCTTCGTACGCGACATCGAACACAGCGAAGACGCACGCGCGCTCATCACCTCGGTGCTACGCATCGGCGCGCATCTGCGCAAGCACGTGGTTGCCGAAGGTGTGGAAAACGAAGCGCAGCGGTTGTTTCTCGCCGATCTCGGCTGCGAAGTCCTACAAGGCTATCTGTTCTCACGCCCGTTGCCGGCTGCGGCGCTGGAAGCGTGGCTGAGTGCGCAGCCGTAGCCTACTGGCGTGTTCGGCTTTGAAATGTATTTGCCTGCGCGTAGCGCCTGAATTGTTGGTAGCACTCGGAGTTGGAAGCAAAGCCCCTCTGCCTGCAGTACTGGAGAGGGGCTGGGGCGAGGACACGGGCCTCACCCTTGCAGTCGTCAACCCGCGGGCGCTCTACCCAAGACCTGCGCCAACCATCACCCGACCGTACGTTGCAACCAACACAATAACTGCGCATTGACGAACGCCGGATTCTCCAGCGGTGCGATATGCCCGGCATCGGGTACCGGTTCGTAATCGCAGCCGATCACCTCGGCCATCATCCACAACTCTTCCGGCGGGCGTGGAATGTCGTATTCGCCACCAAGCAAGAACGTCCTCGCAGGATCCAACGCAGACAACGCCTCCAACCGATCGTCACGCCCAAAGATCAGGCGCCCTAACGGCACAACCGATGCACGCAGCTGCTCGGCAGACATCGCGGCCAGGCGCTGCGCAAACGCGGACGGCAATGCAGAATTCAAATCGATCCCTGGACGGAAAAAGATCGGCACGATCGCATCAATCAATGCAGGCGTCACCTGCCCTGCCGCTTCGATCGCATCGAGCAGACCGAAGTAACGCGTCCGCGTCGCCTGCGGCTCGGCCCCCAGAAACGTGTCCATCAACACCAAGCTACGCACGCGCTCCGGTGCAAGCAACGCAAGCTCCGCACCCCACATGCCACCGACCGACAGACCGACCACTGCGCACTGCGGCAATTCCAGCGCATCCAGAAAGGTCAGCATCTGCCATGCAAGATCACCGACTTGTCGTGTGTCTGCGGGCAGCGCCGCCGATTGCCCATGTCCCCACAACTCGGGAACGATGACCTGGTAATGCGGCGAAAGGGCCTGAATCTGCGGCTCCCACATGGCCGCATCCCAGAGATAACTGTGGCCAAGCAGAACCGGAAAACCTTGACCGTGTTGCATGTAGTGCAGCGTTTGACCAGCGATCGTGCAAGTGGGCATCGGCATAGAACTTATGTAGGGGAAGCAGCGCTACTTTAGACCTCCGCGCTCAAGATTTTTGTTGTAACGCAACAAGCGGGTTGACTGCGACCGCCTTAACTTCCAGCCTTAAGTGCTGAAAACGAAGCAATTCCTCGAAAAACGAAAAACGCCCGGCACTGCCGGGCGTTCAGAAACAGGCGATCGATGAGTTGTGTCAGGCAGCCACTGTCTCGGCCACGTCCTGATACTCCTGGATCTGATCGAAGTTCATGTAGCGATAGATCTGATCGCCACTGGTCTTGATCACACCCACATCGGCCATGTACTCGTCCTTGGTCGGGATGCGGCCCAACCGCGAACAGATCGCCGCCAGCTCCGCCGACCCGAGATACACGTTGGTGTTGCGACCGAGGCGGTTGGGGAAGTTACGCGTGGAGGTGGAGAATACCGTGGCGCCCTCGCGTGCCTGCGCTTGGTTGCCCATGCACAGCGAGCAACCCGGCATTTCCATGCGCGCACCGGCTGCGCCGAAGGTGCCGTAATGGCCTTCCTTGGTCAGCTCTGAGGCATCCATCTTGGTCGGCGGCGCAACCCACAACCGGGTCGGGATATCGCGCCTGCCTTCCAGCAACTTGGCGGCGGCACGGAAGTGACCGATGTTGGTCATGCACGAACCGATGAACACCTCGTCGATCGCCGCACCGGCAACCTCGGACAGCGTCTTGACGTCGTCCGGGTCGTTCGGGCACGCCACGATCGGCTCATGGATGTCTGCCAGATCGATCTCGATGACGGCGGCGTATTCGGCGTCGGCATCAGGTTGCAGCAGCTGCGGATCGGCCAGCCACTCTTCCATCTTCTTGATGCGGCGGCCCAGCGTGCGCGCATCGGCATAGCCTTCGGCAATCATCCAGCGCAGCAGGGTGATGTTGCTGGTAAGATATTCGATGATCGGCACCTTGTCCAGGTGCACGGTGCAACCGGCCGCCGAACGCTCGGCCGAGGCATCGGACAGTTCGAACGCTTGCTCAACCTTGAGGTTCGGCAGCCCTTCGATCTCCAGGATGCGGCCGGAAAAGATGTTCTTCTTGCCCTGCTTGGCCACGGTCAGCAGACCGTCTTTGATTGCGTACAGCGGGATGGCGTTGACCAGGTCACGCAAGGTCACGCCCGGCTGCATCTGGCCTTTGAAGCGCACCAGCACGCTCTCGGGCATGTCCAGCGGCATCACCCCGGTGGCGGCGGCAAACGCCACCAGACCCGAGCCGGCGGGGAACGAAATGCCGATCGGGAAACGTGTGTGCGAATCGCCGCCGGTGCCGACGGTGTCGGGCAGCAGCATGCGATTGAGCCAGCTGTGGATCACGCCATCGCCCGGACGCAACGACACGCCTCCACGGGTGGAGATGAACTCCGGCAAGGTGTGGTGGGTTTTAACGTCGACCGGCTTCGGATAGGCCGCAGTGTGGCAGAACGACTGCATCACCAGGTCGGCCGAAAAGCCCAGGCAGGCCAGGTCCTTCAGCTCGTCGCGGGTCATCGGGCCGGTAGTGTCCTGCGAACCCACCGAGGTCATCTTCGGCTCGCAATAGGTGCCCGGACGCATCCCCTGGCCTTCCGGCAGGCCGCAGGCACGGCCGACCATCTTCTGCGCCAGCGAGAAGCCCTTGCCGGTGTCCGGCGGGTCCATCGGCAGACGGAACAGGTCCGATGCCGGCAGGCCCAGGAACTCGCGCGCCTTGGCGGTCAGGCCACGGCCGACGATCAACGGAATGCGGCCACCGGCGCGCACTTCGTCGAACAGCACGTCCGACTTCATCGCGAACTCGGCGATTACCTGCCCGTTCTTCAACGCCTTGCCGTCATACGGACGCAGCTCGACCACATCGCCGTGCTCCATCTGCGACACATCCAGCTCGATCGGCAACGCACCGGCGTCTTCCATCGTGTTGTAGAAGATCGGCGCGATCTTCGAGCCCAGGCACACGCCACCGAAGCGCTTGTTGGGGATGTACGCAATGTCTTCGCCGGTCCACCACAGCACCGAGTTGGTGGCCGACTTGCGCGAGGAACCGGTACCGACCACGTCGCCCACGTAGGCGACCAGATGGCCCTTGTCCTTGAGGTCGGCAATGGCCTGGATCGGGCCGCGCTTGCCGTCTTCTTCCGGCACGAACGCCGCGCCTTCGCGGGTATTCTTCAGCATCGCCAATGCATGCAGCGGGATGTCCGGCCGCGTGGTGGCATCCGGGGCCGGCGACAGGTCGTCGGTGTTGGTTTCGCCCGGCACCTTGAACACGGTGACGGTCATGCTCTGCGGCACTTCCGGCTTGCTGGTGAACCACTCGGCATCGGCCCAGCTGTGCAGCACCGACTTGGCATGCGGATTGCCGGCCCCAGCTTTTTCCTGCACGTCATGGAACGCATCGAACACCAGCAAGGTGTGCTTGAGCGCTTCGGCGGCAGTGGCGCCCAGCTCGGCGTTATCCAGCAGATCGATCAGCGGCTGGATGTTGTAGCCACCCAGCATGGTGCCGAGCAGCTCGGTCGCGCGCTTGGGGCTGATCAGTGCGGTTTTTTCGGCGCCAAAGGCCACCGCGGCCAGGTACGAGGCCTTGACCTTGGCGGCGTCATCGACGCCGGCCGGCACGCGCTGGCTGAGCAGTTCGACCAGATATGTTTCTTCGCCCGCAGGCGGGTTCTTCAGCAGCTCGATGACCTCGGCGGTCTGCTGCGCAGTCAGCGGCAGCGGCGGGATACCGAGCGCGGCGCGCTCTTCAACGTGGTGGCGATAGGCTTCCAACATGCGGATTCTCCAAAGGACAGCAGTGAATGTGTAAACGCGTAACGTGAATCTAAGGTGCGGGTGTGGGAACGACGATCTTCAAACCCTTGAAGTAATCGCGGAAGAAGCCCTCGTCGCGGGTGATCAACCCGTCGCACTGGAGCATTGCGTGGGCACCAATAAGAAAGTCGGCAACCACCCGCTCGCGCTTGCCGCCGCGTGCGCGGAAACGCTTGTTCATATGGCCGGCGCGCGCTGCCGCCGCTTCCTGGGTGGCTTCGTAGCGCACCCCGATCGAAGCCAGCGTTTCCATCAGGTCGACCTGGGTGTCCAGCATGGCCAGCACCTCAGCCACAACGGCGTCGCAGACCACGACTTCGTCACGCGCCAAGGCGTCGCCGATGCAGATCTCCGACACTTCACCGTACATCGGGTCGCCGATCAGGATGTCGAGCAACACCGAGGAATCCAGGGCGATCATGGGTCGAACGGATCGCCGGGAGCGCGGCCGCGGATAGCGCGCATGGCCTCGTCGGTATTGGTCAGGCCATCGACCAGCTTGAACTTGCCGCGCACTTTGCGCAGCGCCTCGCTAACATCTTTGCGCAGGATAATGCGCCCGCCGTCGAGTTCGATCTTGAGCGTGGTGCCCTTGGTCAGGCCCAGGGCATCGCGCACGGCCTTGGGCAGCGTGATCTGCCCGCGTTCGGCAACTGTGGCTTCCATGAGCATGCTCCAGAAAGTATGCGAAAATCATACGTACTTATGCTGTCGTACTCAAGTCGGCCGACCGCCTCGGACACACCGTGTGTACACTGAATCGCTCAGTATGTGTGGCTCCCTAAGCCTAGACGCCATAGGAGTGATGCATGAGCGATTCCTTTTGCACCCGCACCTCGCTTGAGGTCCACGGCAAACGCTACGCGTACTACAGCCTGCCGAAGCTGGGCGAACGCTTCGATATCGGCCACCTGCCCTACTCGATGAAGATCCTGCTGGAGAACCTGCTCCGGCACGAAGACGGTGGTATCACTGTCGGCAAGGACCATATCGAGGCGGTCGCCAGGTGGGACCCCAAGGCCGAGCCTGATATCGAAATCGCCTTCATGCCGGCACGCGTGGTGCTGCAGGATTTCACCGGCGTGCCCTGCGTGGTCGATCTGGCTGCGATGCGCGATGCAGTAGTCAAGCTGGGTGGCAACGCTGACCAGATCAACCCGCAGATTCCGTCCGAACTGGTCATCGACCACTCGGTGCAGGTGGACGTATTCGGCAAGCCCGACGCGCTCGACCTCAACGGCAAGATTGAATTCCAGCGCAACCAGGAACGCTACGGTTTCCTGCGTTGGGGCCAAAAGGCGTTCGAAAACTTCAAGGTGGTGCCGCCCAACACCGGCATCGTCCACCAGGTGAACCTGGAAAATCTGGCGCGCGTGGTGATGAGCGCGGACGAGGACGGCACCCGGATCGCATACCCGGACACTGTGTTCGGTACCGATAGCCACACCACCATGATCAACGGCATCGGCGTGCTGGGCTGGGGCGTGGGTGGTATCGAGGCCGAGGCCGCGATGCTGGGGCAACCTTCGTCCATGCTGATTCCGCAGGTGGTCGGCTTCAGGCTGAGCGGCAAGATGCCCGAAGGCGCCACCGCTACCGATCTGGTGCTCACCGTCACCCAGATGTTGCGCAAGGCCGGGGTGGTCGGCAAATTCGTCGAGTTCTATGGCGAAGGTCTGCAGCATCTGCCGCTGGCCGATCGCGCCACGATCGGCAACATGGCGCCGGAATACGGCGCCACCTGCGGCATCTTTCCGGTCGATGAAGAATCGCTGACCTATCTGCGCCTGTCCGGCCGCGGCGAAGAGCAGATCGCGCTGGTCGAAGCTTATGCCAAGGCACAGGGTCTGTGGCACGACGCCAACACCCCGCCAGCGCAGTACAGCGCCACGCTGGAGCTGGACATGGGCGAGGTCAAGCCCTCGCTGGCCGGCCCCAAGCGCCCGCAGGATCGCGTGTTGTTGGAAGACATGCAGGCCAACGTCCGCGAAAGTCTCAAGCCGTTCGTCGAGGCGCGCAGCAAGCGCATCACCGATCTCAAGCAGGAAGACCGCCTGAAGAACGAAGGCGGCGGCGGCACTGCGGTGGGCGCCAAGGCTTCGCAGGCGAAAAGTGCCAACGACAGCGGTGCCGGCTGGCGGCTGCGCGATGGCTCGGTGGTGATTGCCGCGATCACCTCGTGCACCAATACCTCCAACCCGGCCGTAATGCTGGGCGCCGGCCTACTCGCACGCAATGCGGCGGCCAAGGGCCTGAAGGCGCAGCCGTGGGTGAAGACCTCGCTCGGTCCGGGTTCGCGCGTGGTCACCGATTATCTGACCAAGGCCGGCGTGATGGCCGATCTGGAAAAGCTCGGTTTCTACGTGGTCGGTTACGGCTGCACCACCTGCATCGGCAATTCCGGCCCACTGCCGGAAGACGTGTCTGCCGCAATCGCCAAGGACGATCTGGTGGTCGCCTCGGTGTTGTCGGGCAACCGCAACTTCGAGGGCCGCGTGCACCCCGAAGTGAAGATGAACTATCTCGCCTCGCCGCCGCTGGTGGTGGCCTATGCAATCGCCGGCACCACCGACATCGACCTCACCACTGAGCCGCTAGGCACCGGCAGTGATGGACAGCCGGTCTACCTGCGCGACATCTGGCCGAGCAACAAGGAAATCGGCGACACCATCGCCGCCACCGTCGGCCCGGAGATGTTCAAGCAGAACTACGCCGACGTGTTCAAGGGCGATACGCGCTGGAACACGATTGCGTCCCCGGATGGCGCCCTGTACGAATGGAATGCGGCCTCGACCTATATCAAGAATCCGCCCTACTTCGATGGCATGACCATGCAGGTCGGCCACGTCGAGGACGTGCATGGCGCGCGCATCATGGGCTTGTTCGGCGATTCGATTACCACCGATCACATCTCGCCCGCCGGCAACATCAAAAAGGACTCGCCAGCAGGTCGCTTCCTGCAGGAACGCGGCGTGCAGCCGGCCGACTTCAACAGCTACGGCAGTCGCCGCGGCAACGACGATGTGATGGTGCGCGGCACCTTTGCCAACATCCGCATCAAGAACTTGATGTTCGGTGGCGAAGAAGGCGGCAACACGCTGTATTACGGCAAGGACGGCGCCGCGCCTGAAAAACTGGCGATCTACGATGCCGCGGTGAAGTACACGGCCGATGGCGTGCCGTTGGTGGTGCTGGCCGGTAAGGAATACGGCACCGGCTCCTCGCGCGACTGGGCGGCCAAGGGCACCAACCTGCTCGGCGTCAAAGCCGTGATCGCCGAAAGCTTCGAGCGTATCCACCGCTCCAATCTGGTCGGCATGGGCGTGCTGCCGTTGCAATTCTTAGAAAACCAAAACGCGCAGACCCTGGGCCTGGATGGCTCGGAAGTGCTGGACATCACCGGCCTGCAGGACGGTGCCAGCCGCCGCGCCACAGTCGATGCGAAGAAATCCGATGGCAGCGTCACGCAATTCCAGGTCAAGGTGCTGCTGCTGACGCCCAAGGAAGTGGAATACTTCAAGCACGGTGGTCTGCTGCAATACGTGTTGCGCCAACTGGCCGCGCGCAAGGCGGCCTGATCGCGCGCATCGCCTTTTACCTGTGTAACGACCCTCCCGCAGCTTGGCGGGAGAGTCGTTTCGGGCGCTCGCCAGGAGTGGCTGACAACACGTAACGAAAGTCGTTCGGCTGTTGCAGCTCGCTTAGCATCGCAGTGCACGAGCGGTAAATGCTGCACCGTGCATCGGTCGCGCTCATCCGCCAGTGCGCCCGGGGCGCAGCACTTTTGATGGCCGCTCTATCGTCTTGAAGGCCACTCTATCGCCTGGCTGGCGCCCATTGCGCGTGGTACAGCTGCCAGTTGCCGCCCTGCAATCGCCAGCCAGTGGTGACCTGACAGGTCGGCGCCCGATCGGCCACCCACCCCTGCCGCCGGTCAGCAACGCCGTAAAGCGCACGTTGGCCATTTCGCCACGCAGCTCGAAATCGACCGGCCCCATCGTCACGCTAATCTGTCGGTTGCACAGCATCTGCAGCTGCATCAACCGCCGCAATCCGGCTGCATCGGGGCCGTTTTCGCCGACGGAATCTTCCGCCACCGCCACTGGCGCCATCACATCGCCGATGCCGCGTGCTTCGATCTCGCGAGGCATCTACGCCAACGTCGCGCGCAGACGTTGTGCCGGCGCAGCACGCGTGCAACCGACCAAGACTACGAGACAAACCGCAACCGACCAGAAACGTCTGCGCGCTTGAATGCTGCTCTGCAGCGCGCTTCGCCTTTTCCATGCATGACGATATGCTGCCAGCTGATGTAGTGCCGTGGAACATACCGCGTCACGTACCGAATATCCTGGAGTGGGCAGATGAATCAGCAGGCACGTCTTTGGTTGCAAAGCTATCCGTCCGGCGTCGCCGCGGAGATCGATCTGGAGCAGTTCCGCACCGTGACAGAGGTGTTCGCCACCTCGGTTGCGCGTTTTGCCGACCGCCCCGCCTACCACAGTTACGGTAAGACCATTACCTATCGCGAAGCGGATCAGTTGGTCGATCAATTCGCCGCCTATCTGCTCGGCGAACTGCAGTTGAAGAAAGGCGACCGCGTCGCTTTGATGATGCCCAACTGCCTGCAATATCCGATCGCCACGTTCGGCATTTTGCGTGCCGGCTTGACCGTGGTGAACGTCAATCCGCTATACACCCCGCGCGAGCTCAAGCATCAATTGGTCGACTCCGGCGCCACTGTGCTGGTGGTCATCGACAACTTCGGCACTACCGTGCAGCAAGTCATTGCCGACACGCCGGTCAAGCAGGTGATCACCACCGGCCTGGGCGACATGCTCGGGTTCCCGAAAGCGGCCGTGGTCAACTTCGTCGTCAAGTACATCAAGAAGTTGGTGCCGGATTATCGCATCAAAGGCGCGATGCGTTTCCGCGAGGCGCTGGCACTGGGCCGCAAGCACACGGTGCCGACGCTGCAGATCGAGCCCGACGACATCGCTTTTCTGCAATACACCGGCGGCACCACCGGCGTGGCCAAGGGCGCGATGCTGACGCACCGCAATCTGGTGGCCAACATGCAACAGGCGCACCAGTGGCTCGCGGGCACTGGCAAGTTGGAAGAAGGCAACGAGGTGGTGATCACCGCGCTGCCGCTGTATCACATCTTCGCGTTGACGGCGAACGGCCTGGTCTTCATGAAGATCGGCGGCTGCAATCATCTCATCAGCAACCCGCGCGACATGCCCGGATTCGTCAAGGAACTGAAAAAGACACGCTTCACCGCGATCACCGGCGTCAACACGCTATTCAACGGTTTGCTCAACACGCCCGGCTTCGACGCGGTGAATTTTTCCTCGCTCAAGATGACTCTGGGCGGCGGCATGGCGGTGCAGCGCTCGGTCGCCGAACGCTGGAAGAAGGTCACCGGCTTGACCCTGGTCGAGGCCTACGGCCTGACCGAGACCTCGCCGGCTGCCTGCATAAACCCGATGAATCTGAAGGACTACAACGGCTCGATCGGCCTGCCGATTTCGTCCACCGATGCCTGCATCAAGGACGACGCTGGCGTAGTGCTGCCGCAGGGCGAGATCGGCGAGCTGTGCATCAAGGGCCCGCAGGTAATGAAAGGCTATTGGAAGAAGCCCGAAGAAACCGCCAATGTCATGGATGCCGAGGGCTGGCTGCACAGCGGCGATATCGCGCGAATGGACGAGCAAGGTTTCGTCTATATCGTCGATCGCAAGAAGGACATGATCCTGGTGTCCGGCTTCAACGTGTATCCCAACGAGATCGAAGACGTGATCGCCGAGTTGCCCGGCGTGCTGGAAGTGGCAGCCGTGGGCGTACCGGACGAAAAATCCGGCGAGATCGTCAAGGCCGTGGTCGTAAAGAAGGACCCCGCCCTGACCGCCGAGGATGTGAAGGCTTACTGCCGCGCCAACCTGACCGGTTACAAGCAGCCGCGAGTGATCGAATTCCGCAAGGAACTACCGAAAACCAACGTCGGCAAGATCTTGCGCCGCGAATTGCGGGATGCGGCCAAGGAGTGAGTCCTTCGGCGCCCCTGCAGAGCTAAGGGCCATCCGGCCGTCATCCAGCACCCGCAATGCCGCAAGGCCTTGCGGGTGTTCGCTTTGGTACGCATAGAATCGGAGGTCGGCGCACGCTCCTTGTTCACTCATCTCCGTCCGTAAGGCGGCCGGCCGGACGGTCTTCACGGAGAATCACCATGTCTGCAGTTCAACCTTTCATTCGCACCAACATCGGCTCAACCCTGCGCATCATCGAAGAACCGCAGCGTGACGTGTATTGGATCCACATGCATGCCGACCTGGCCGTCAATCCGGGACGTGCCTGCTTCTCATCGCGCCTGGTCGACGACATCACCGGCTATCAGGTCAACCTGGGGCGGCGCTTGAACAGCGCCGGCGTACTGTCCCCGCACGTGGTGCTGGCCTCGGACACCGACGTGTTCAATCTGGGTGGCGATCTGGCATTGTTTTGCCAGCTGATCCGCGAAGGCGACCGTGCACGCCTGCTGGATTACGCGCAGCGCTGCGTGCGTGGCGTGCATGCCTTCCATGTCGGCCTCGGGGCCGGCGCACACAGCATCGCGTTGGTCCAGGGCAATGCGCTCGGCGGCGGTTTCGAGGCGGCACTGAGCTGCAACACCATCATCGCCGAGGAAGGCGTGATGATGGGCTTGCCCGAGGTGTTGTTCGATCTGTTCCCTGGCATGGGTGCCTACTCCTTCATGTGCCAGCGCGTCAGCCCGCAACTGGCGCAAAAGATCATGCTCGAAGGCAATCTGTATTCGGCCGAAGATCTGCTGGGAATGGGCCTGGTCGATCTCGTCGTACCGCGTGGTCAAGGTGTGGCCGCGGTGGAACAGGTGATCCGCGAGAGCAAGCGCACCCCGCACGCGTGGGCGGCGATGCAGAAAATGCGTGAAATGACCACCGCCGTGCCGCTGCAGGAAATGATGCGCATCACCGAAATCTGGGTGGACACTGCGATGCAGCTCGGCGAAAAATCGCTGCGCACCATGGACCGCCTGCGACGCGCGCAGTCACGCCGTTCTGGACGCGAGGCAATCTGATGTGCCTGGGGGCTTATTCGCTACTCCGCGGGGAGCGCTCGCCGTGCCCGACACGCTGCATACGTACGTCAAGTGCGTCTTTTCCGGACGTCAATTGCTCGCGCAACGCAGACAGCTGCTGTCGCCATTCCGACTGCAATTGCCGGTCGGCCATGCGCATCAGCTCAGCGCCATTGGCAGCGACCTGGGCCAGGCCCAGGTTGCTGGCGACCCCACGCAGCGCATGCGCGCTTTCGCGCAACTGCTCCCAATTCGAACGAGTGCCGTCGCGCTCGATTGCGTCGATGCAGTTCTGCGCGTCTTCCAGGCATTGCCGCACGAATTGACGTTCGAACTCGTCGCCCATCCCGAGTGACGCCAGTTCATCAAGTACGCTGGAATCGAGCACACCGTCGAAGCCGGCGGGAATCTGCACGCTGGTCGCCGGCGTGGCCAGAGGCCGTGTGCTGAGGGCAAGATCCGCCAGGGTATCCAGCAGTTTGGCAGCCACCACCGGCTTGGCCAGAAACGCCCGTGCGCCCGCCTGTTCGCAACTGCGAATCGCTTCCGGCGTGACATCGGCGCTAAGCACGACCACCGGGGTGTACCGCATGCCGCTGGCCTGCATCACGCGCAAGTGCTTGAGCATGTCCAGTCCACTCATGCCCGGCATATGCAGATCCACGATCACCGCATCGAACTCCTCCTCGGCCATCGCATCCAGCACCTGTTCGCCGCCATTGACGCAAAGAACCTTGTGCCCGGCCTTTTCCAGCAGGCGCTGCAACACCATGCGATTGGCTTCGTGGTCGTCGGCCACCAGCATGCGCATGCTGCGCACGCGCGCGCGGTGACGCAGGAACGGGTTGGAGAAGGCAATGACGTTGGACGCCTCCAACTTGTCGGACGTGTCCAGCAGCGCACCGGTCGGCACACGCGCCAGCGCCGTCTTTGCCGTCTGCACCGGTTCACCGATTGCAATCGGTAGCTCGAACCAGAACACACTGCCGCCACACGGACTTTCCTTGAAGCCGATGCTGCCGCCCATCGCCTCGACCAGACCCTTGGCAATCGTGGTGCCCAGCCCGGTCCCTTCGTAACGACGCGACAAGCCGACATCAGCCTGCTCGAAGGCTTCGAACAGCCGCGGCCGCATGTCCATCGGCACGCCGATACCGGTATCTTCCACCACGAAGCGCAGCCGTACCGTCTTGCCCTTACCGCCGGACATCCTGGTGACCCGCAGCAGCACATGCCCGTATTCGGTGAACTTGACCGCATTGCCGAGGATATTCAGCAGCACCTGACGCAGATGGCTGGTATCGCCCTTGAGCAAATCCGGTACGTCGGTGCCGACCTGGGTGAAGTACTCCAGCCCCCGCGCCCTGGACTGCGGCTGCAGGATCATGTTGACCGAGTCGATCAGCTCGCACAGCGAGAAGTCGCGATGCTCGATGCGGATCTTGCCGGCCTCAATCGCCGAAATGTCCAGCACCTCTTCGACCAGCGACAGCAGCGTGCGCGAAGAAGCCTGGATGGTGTTGAGGCACTCCCTCTGCTCCGCGTCCAGACGCGTGGTCGCCAATACTTCGGTCATGCCCGACAGACCGTTGAGCGGCGTGCGGAACTCATGACTCATATTGGCCAGGAAGCGACTCTTGGCCTGGTTGGCATGCCGCGCCTCGCGCACCGCGCGCGTCATTGCGCGTAGCAACGAATCGAAGTAGAGCGGCACTGCGATCAGGCCCAGCCACAAGCCCCAACTCAAGTAGGGATTGGCCTTCCAATAGGGCGAAATCAGGATGGCGCTGAGGAAACACAGGCTGCCCATGGCAGTGGCGGCACGCAGGTAGTTGCTGCCGTAACGCAGCCCGTTACCGATAGTCACCCACATGCAGACCGCATACAGCGGCGACGCCGGTTCGCCCTGGATAGCCATGATCGCGCCGGTGCAGGTGTAATCCAGCAGCATGCCGATCAGTCGCCGCACATGCGACACCTGCGGCCGTACCAAAATTGCCACCATCAGGCCCAGCGACACCAGCAGCTCACCGACCAGAATGAACCAGGTGGCCATCAGCGTGTCGCCATGGGTGTGCTGATAGCGCCAGCCTAGGTAGGAAATAAACAATGTGGTGATGATGATACGGATCAGATTTTGCGCGTGTTCCGTATCCGCCCGCCCCGAGAGGCGCCGCTTTAACCGTGGCAATGGAGACTTCATAGGCGCCTCAGACGCGCGGTCGCGTCGCTGGATGAGGGATTTCGGCCGTGCGCTGACGCAGCGTCATCGCCCCCGACGGGATGCGGCGCGGCAGGAGCGTTGGCCTGTTCGCTTAGCAGGCGCAACAATGACATGGGAATGACGATCAGCGCACTCAACAGTGCGATCGCAAGCCCGAGCTGCTGTTGGCAATCGGCACTGTCGGCCAGGGTCATGCCGACGCTAGGTGCTGCCATGGCCATGGCCATGTGCAGGGTCTGGCGGTCGACGTGCAAGCCATCGCCGATCGTCACCCACAGCAGGAAGACAGACAGACAGGCCATGGGCGCACCCAGCCGGGTCATCGCCAGCGCAACCAGACCGTAGTCCGACTGCATCCCCAGCGTGCGACGCAGGTATAATTTTTTCGGCATGGCAACACTCCACACAACGATCAGCAGCGCCACCTTCTTGCCGATCGCGATCAGCCAGAACAGCTGATGCAATTGGTGTCGGAAGACCTGCCACTGGCTGGCAGACCGCACGCTGTACGCGACGATTACCAAGATCATCGCGATGCGTACCGACGCCTGGCCGTGCTCGCTGTCGGTACGCTTGGCGAGTTGATCACGCAGTTGACCACGCGCCAACCTCACCTCACACCCCGGGCCGCGCCGATGCGGTGGAGAACTCCCCGCAGATCTGATCCAGCTGCGCGCGGCCACGCAACAGCGCGTCCACACAGCGAGGGTCGAACAGGCGGCCGCGTTGTGCATACAGATAGGCCAGCGCGGCATCCATCGTCCAAGCCTCCTTGTACGGGCGCTGCGACAGCAGGGCGTCGAACACGTCGGCCACCGCCACGATGCGCGCTTCCAGCGGAATCGCTTCGCCGAACAAGCCGTCCGGATAGCCAGTGCCGTCGTAGCGCTCATGGTGACGCAGTGCAATCAACGCACCGACCTGGATAAAACGATTCTGGCTGCCGCTGAGCAGCTCATAGCCGATGCGGGGATGGCGCTTCATGATGCTCATCTCGTCTTCGGTGAGCTTGCCCGGCTTGAGCAGCACCGAATCGGGAATGGCGATCTTGCCCATGTCGTGCAGCGGCGCGGCCATCTCGATGATGCGCACTTCTTCTTCCGGCAGCCCCAGTTGCTCGGCGATCAGTCCAGCGACATGCGACATGCGCTCCAAAAACGCGTTGGTACCGGAGTCCCGATATTCGATCGCGCGCGCCAGCCGTGACAGCGTTTCGCGTTCGCGTTCTTCGACCTCGTTCATGCTGGCCAGCAGGCGCTGTTCCAACGACAGCGCGCGTTGCTTGACGCTCTCGCTCTGCTGACGTAGCTGCAACAGATTGGAGCAACGCGCGCGCAGTTCGCGCGGGCGGATCGGCTTGACCAGGAAATCGATCACACCGGCTTCCAATGCGGCCTGGCGAACCGGCTCGTCGCCGACGATAGTGATCAGGATGATCGGAATATCGCGGTGGCTGGGCAGACGGCGCAGACGGCGTGCGAACTCCAGACCATCCATGCCGGGCATGCGGTAGTCGAGCAGCAACAGGTCCACGCGCCCGGCTTCGCACCACGCCAGCGCGTCGAGCGGATCACCGAAGTCGTAGACCTTCAATTCCGGCGCAATGTCCTCGATGACATGGCGCAGCATCGTCCGCGCAGACATCTGGTCATCGACAATGACGATGTTCAATCCCAGATCCGCCTTTTCCGACCAGCTTTCCCATGTATCCGTCGACGAGACGCCGCCCGGAGTTCCTAAAACATCCTGCATAGCCGTTGCTCCTCTATCTCGAGAACGGAAAAGCGGTGATGCCGCCCCCTGTGCCGACTCCCCGAACAGTACGCTGTTCGCGGCTCTGTCCTAGCATATGCAGTAACTGTGCCTTCGGCACGCCGACAGCACAAAAAAGTCAGGCTTCCGGACGCATGTACGGGAACAGCAGGACGTCGCGTATCGAGGTGCTGCCGGTCAGCAGCATCACCAGACGGTCGATGCCAATACCCAAGCCGCCGGTCGGCGCCATGCCGTACTCCAACGCACGGATGTAGTCGGCGTCGTAATGCATCGCTTCGTCGTCGCCACCGTCCTTGGCCTGCACCTGCGCCTGGAAGCGCGCAGCCTGATCTTCGGGGTCATTGAGCTCGGAGAAGCCGTTGGCCAGCTCCTTGCCGTTGATGAAAAGCTCGAAGCGATCGGTGTAACCCGGCTCGGTGTCGCTGGAACGCGCTAATGGCGACACTTCGATCGGATGGTCGGTAATGAAGGTCGGTTGCACCAAGGTGTGTTCCACCGTGGCTTCGAAGATTTCCAGCAACAGCTTGCCCCAGCCGTACGACGGCTTGACCCGGATCTTCAGCCGTTCGCAATGCCGCAGCAGCGCCTCGCGATCGGTGCAATCGGCCGCGCTGATCTCCGGATTGTGATGCCGAACGGCCTCATCCATACGCCAGCGCCGGAAAGCCGGCGCCAGATCGATGTCGGCACCGTCCCAGCTCACCTGCGTGGTGCCGAGCACCGACTGTGCGGTGTCGCGGATCATCTGCTCGGTCAGCGCCATGATCTCGTAATAGGTGGCATACGCCTCGTAGAGCTCAAGCATGGTGAACTCGGGGTTGTGCCGGGTCGACACGCCTTCGTTTCGGAAATTGCGGTTGATTTCGTAGACGCGCTCCAGCCCACCAACGACCAGGCGCTTGAGATACAGCTCCGGGGCCACGCGCAGGTACAGATCCAGATCCAGCGCGTTGTGGTGGGTGGTGAACGGCTTGGCGGTGGCGCCGCCAGGGATGTAATGCATCATCGGCGTTTCCACTTCAAGGAAACGGCGCGCATCCAGCCAGGCGCGTATCGCACGGATAATCTTGGAGCGCTTGATGAAGACCTCGCGCGCTTCCGGGGTCACGATCAGATCGACATAGCGCTGGCGATAACGCTGCTCCACGTCCGACAACCCGTGCCACTTGTCCGGCAGCGGACGCAGCGACTTGGTCAGCAGCCGCAGCGCCGTGGCCTTGACCGACAGTTCGCCGGTCTTGGTGCGGGTCAAGCCACCCTCCACCGCCACGATGTCGCCCACATCCCACCCCTTGAACGCAACGTAGGCATCGCCGAGCACATTGCCCTGCAAGAACAGCTGCACGCGCCCGGATTCGTCCTGGATCTGCGCAAAGCTGGCCTTGCCCATCACCCGCTTGGCCATCAAACGGCCGGCCATCTTGACGGTGCGTCCGCTGGCTTCCAGCGCCTCGGGCGTCCAGGTCTCGGTATCGGCGAATTCGGTCTGCAAGTCGCCAGCGAAGTGTTCGCGTACGAAGTCGTTGGGATAGGCGATACCCAGGCCGCGCAACGCGCCCAGTTTCGCGCGACGCTCGGCGATGAGGCTGTTCTCGTCGGCGGGGATCTGCGTCGCGGGGGTCTGCTCGGTCATGGCGGGAATCGATCTGCTGTGGGTCGGGCGCGTGCCCGGTGGGGAATGAGGAACCGGCGTTGCCGGCCCCTGCTCTTACGATGGAACTGGGACGTGTAGGCGGTCAGCGGTATGCCTGATTGCCGCGCTGTCTGCAGCCTTTGCGAAGCCAGCATCGCCGCAGTGCGCTGCGCGACGTCGATGCAGACACCTCCACGTCGTGCTGCGATCAGGCATCCAGGCGTTTGGAACCCGCCGCCAGACCTGCTTTCAGGCTGGCCTCGACGAATTCGTCCAGATCGCCATCGAGCACTTTCTGCGTATCGCTGCGTTCGACACCGGTGCGCAGATCCTTGATGCGGCTCTGATCGAGCACGTAGTTACGGATCTGGCTGCCCCAACCAATGTCGGACTTGGTGGCTTCAAGCGCGTCGCGCTCGACGTTGCGCTTTTGCACTTCCAGTTCGTATAGCTTGGCGGCCAGCATTTTCATCGCATTGTCGCGGTTCTGGTGCTGACTACGCCCGGTCTGACAGGCGACCACGGTATTGGTCGGAATGTGCGTGATACGTACCGCCGACTCGGTCTTGTTGACGTGCTGGCCACCGGCGCCGGAGGAGCGATACACGTCGGTACGCAGATCGGCCGGATTGATGTCGATCTTGATGTTGTCGTCCACTTCCGGCGACACGAACACCGAGGTGAAACTGGTATGCCGGCGATTGTCCGAGTCGAATGGTGACTTGCGCACCAGCCGGTGCACGCCGATTTCGGTCTTCAACCAACCATAGGCGAACTCGCCTTCGACCCGGATCGTGGCCGACTTGATGCCCGCCACGTCGCCGCCGGACACTTCCATCAACTCGGTTTTCCAGCCGCGCGACTCGGCCCAGCGCAGATACATGCGCAGCAAAATCTCAGCCCAGTCCTGCGCTTCGGTGCCGCCCGCACCAGCCTGGATGTCGACAAACGCGTTTGCGCCGTCCATCTGGCCGGAGAACATACGCTGGAATTCCAGCTTTTCTACATGCGCCTGGTATGCATCCAGATCGGCGATCACCGCCACTGCGGTGTCTTCGTCCTGTTCGCTCTCGGCCAGTTCCAGCAGATCGCCCGCGTCAGCCAGACCAGCCAGCGCATCGGCAATGCCGATGACGGTCTTTTCCAACATGGAGCGCTCGCGACCCAGCGCCTGCGCGCGCTCGGCATCGTTCCACACCTCGGGACTTTCAAGCTCCCGGCCAACTTCCTCTAGACGTTCTTTCTTGACGTCGTAGTCAAAGATACCCCCTGAGCGAGAGCACGCGATCGCTGAGATCGGTGATGCGCTGGCGGATCAGATTGGTTTCGATCATGAAGGACTTCCGGGGAACGAGCGCGTTAGTTTAGCAAGCGCGCGGCGGAACGCGGTGGCGGCACTGTTAAGCCCGCCACTCTCAGCATCGCCGGCGCCTCGGCGTGGCCGGCAGCCGGGCGGAGCGGCGACAGATAGCGACCACTGCATGACACCTGGCCCGTGCCGGACAGCGGCAAGATGTTGCGTGGAAATTGCCGACGCTGGTGATCAAGGTCCTCACCTCACGCGGCCGATTGATCGCCAACTGCAAGCAACCCAACCCACCGACGCATCGATCAAGCACTCGCCATCGCCGGTTCGCAGTGCTCGACGATCAATTGCACCGCGGTGCCGCCGCGATAATCGTCGCTGACCAGACGATAGGCCAGCCTCACCATGCGTCCCGGTTCGCTGCCGCGCCAACCATTGAAGTGAATGGCGTTGAGCGGTTCGGCGCGACCGGGGCAACGCAGCGTCAACTTGAGGTGGCGTTCCTTGAGCACGCGACACTGCAGCACCTCGAAGTGGCCATCGAACAGCGGCTCGGGAAAGCCCTGCCCCCACGGTCCGGCCACCCGCAGCGCCTCGGCATGCACATGATCGAGTTCGTGCGCAGCCAGTTCGCCATCGCTATGCAATTCGGCATGCAGCAGCGAGGCATCCACCATGGTTTGCACTTGCGAACGGAACGCCTGTTCAAACGTGGCCAGCGCGGCATGATCCAGATTCAGGCCGGCCGCCATCGCGTGGCCGCCGAACTTCTGGATCACGCCGGGATGGCGCGCATCCACTGCGGCCAGCACATCGCGAATATGCAGGCCGGGAATCGACCGCGCCGAGCCGCGCAATTGGCTGCTGCCCGGCTCCGCTGGCGCCAGCGCGATCACTGGACGATGCAGCCGGTCCTTGAGTTTGGACGCCACCAGGCCGATCACGCCCGGATGCCATTCGGCATCGAACAGGCACGCGGCGATCGGCAGTTCGCCGTGGGCATCCAACATCACCTTGGTGACGGCTTGCTCGGCATCGTCGGTCATCAACTGCTGTACCGCGCGGCGCTCGGCGTTGATCTCTTCCAGGGTGCCGGCAATCGCGCGCGCCTGGCTCCAGTCGTCGCTGAGCAACAACTCGATTCCCAAAGCCATGTCTTCGAGCCGACCGGCCGCGTTGAGACGCGGACCAAGTGCGAACCCGATATCGCTGGCACATAAACGCGCCACGTCGCGACCGCTGGCATCGATCAAGGCACGCAGACCGATACACCCTTTGCCCTCGCGCAAGCGACGCAGACCAGCCGAAACCAGCGCACGGTTATTGGTGTCCAGCGGCACCAGATCGGCGACGGTGCCTACGGCAACCAGATCCAGCAACACCGACAGATCCGGTTCGGTACGCCCGGCAAATGCGCCGCGCGTGCGCAACACGCCGCGCAATGCCAGCAGCACGTAAAAGATCACGCCGACGCCGGCCAAAGACTTGCTCGGAAAAGGATCGTCGGCCAGATTCGGATCGACGATCGCATCGGCCGGCGGCAATACTTTGCCCGGCAGATGGTGGTCGGTGACCAGCACCGCCCAGCCACGCGCCTTGGCCGCGGCGACACCCGCATGACAGGCGATGCCGTGATCGACGGTGACCAGCACATCCGGCTGCAGCGCAGCCAGTTCGTCGACCAGTGCGGGCGACAGGCCATACCCGTGCACCATGCGATTGGGCACCGCGTGATGCACGTCCGGCGCGCCGAGCATGCGCAAACCGCGCACGCCGACCGCGCAGGCAGTTGCGCCATCGCAATCGAAATCTCCAACAATCAGGATGCGTCGCTGCTGTGCGATCGCATCGGCCAGCAAGTTGGCGGCAACGCCACTGTTGTGCAGCAGGTCCGGCGACAGCAACTGACCCAGCCGCGGTTGCGCGCCCTGCGCATCGGTGACACCGCGCGCAGCGTAAATGCGGCGCAGCAGCGGCAACATGGCATCGGGCCAGCTTCCTGCCTGCCCAGACGGGCGCCGGACGATCCGCGGGCTCGACGTCATTGCGCCAGCTGCAACCGCGGCTTGCGCCAGAACCGCCAGCGCTGCGCGTGCGTGAGCGACACGGTTTCGCCGTCCTGGAAATCCAGCACCAACCGATCCAGTTCGCCGCTTGCCATTGCCGCAAGCAGCGGTGCCATCGCGTCGTCGCTGAACTGCTGCAGCGAACGCAAATGACGCAGATCGACCAGCGCATCGACGCGTTGTTCGCGCTGCGCATCGGCACCGGCCGCCAAGGCCAGCGCACGCAATAGCGACTCGCGGCTACGCACCTGGCGATGTGGAGAAGTCACCGCATGCGGCAACACACCACCACCCCAGAACCACAGCGAATTGATCGCCGGTTTGCCGCTGGCAACGCGGCCCGCGTTCCAAGGATGCTGATGTAGCAGCACCTGCGCTTCGGTCAACAACGCACGCCAGCGCCGACCGAGATCGCCAGCGGGCAGATGCTCGAGCAAGTCATCGCCGATCGCAACATCCGGAGGGGCAAAGTCCGGCAGCTTGGCATCCGGCGACAGGCGCAGATACCAGCGCGACGGCGTCGGCGCATCCAGCAAAAACCCCGCATCGCCGAACATCGGCTTAAGGATTGGCAACAGCATCGCCATGTCTTCCGCCGTGGAGCCGAGCGCCTCGCCGTAGCCCATCAAGCGTGCGCCCTGCATATCCGGCACCACATAGGCCGGATCGGCACGCACCCAGGTTGCGCCGGCCGCATCGCCGGCATCCAGCTGACGGGTCAGTGCGGCGACCGGCCAATGCGCAGGCGTCAAAGTGAAATGGCGCTGCAATTGCGCCACTTCGCCAGCCTCCGCGCTGTGCTGCGCCGCGCGCGCAAGCGCACGCGCCACCACCGTGTTGCCCAATGTTCCGGATAGACGGCGCTTTTCCGGCAGCAGCAGCGTTGCAGTGGTCATCGGCCAATCGCGCCGATCAATCTAAATACGCGACGCTGACGACTTCGTATTCGCGCTGGCCGGCCGGTGCATCGATGGTGACCGAATCGCCTTCCAGCTTGCCGATCAACGCACGTGCCAGTGGCGAGGAAATCGCGATCAGGCCCATCTTAATGTCGGCTTCCAGATCGCCAACGATCTGGTAGCGTTTTTCCTCATCGGTCTCGGTATCGGCCAGCGTCACCGTCGCACCAAACACGATTTTGCTGCCGGCCGACAGCTTGGTGATGTCGATGATCTCGGCATGCGAGAGCTCGCCTTCCAGCTGCTTGATGCGGCCTTCGATAAAGCTTTGCTGCTCGCGCGCGGCGTGGTATTCGGCATTCTCCTTCAGATCGCCGTGCGCACGCGCTTCGGCGATCGCCGCGATCACTGCTGGACGCTTGACCGACTTCAACTGATCAAGTTCCTCGCGCAAACGTAGCGCGCCCTTCGACGTCATGGGTGCTCTCATGCTTCCAGCTCCTTGTGCAGTTCCTGCAGCGACCAGACGGGGCCGGTGCCGCGGAATTCCAGCGAATGCACCAGCGCCTTGGCGCCGGCGACAGTGGTCGAATAGGTCACGCGATGCTGCAGCGCTTCGCGCCGGATCGAGAACGAATCCGAGATGGCGGCGCGACCTTCAGTGGTGTTGACGATGTACACAATGTCGCCATTCTTGATCGAATCGACGATATGCGGGCGACCTTCGGCCACCTTGTTGACGATGTCGCAGGTCAGCCCGTTCTGCTGCAGCCAGGCGCCGGTGCCGCGGGTGGCAACCAGAGTGAAGCCACGCTCCACCAATGCCTGCGCCACCGGCAGCACGCGGTGCTTGTCCGGGTCACGTACCGACACGAATGCCTTGCCCACCGGCGGCGCCTTGATGCCACCGGCTTCCTGGGCCCGTGCAAACGCAGCGCTGAAGCTGCGGCCCACGCCCATCACTTCACCGGTGGAACGCATCTCCGGCCCAAGAATCGGGTCCACGCCCTGGAACTTGGCGAACGGGAAGATCGCCTCCTTCACCGAGTAGTAGTTCGGCACGATTTCCTTGGTGGCGCCCTGCTCGGCCAACGTCTTGCCGGCCATGCAGCGCGCGGCGATCTTGGCCAAGGGAATGCCGATCGCCTTGGAGACAAACGGCACGGTGCGCGAGGCGCGCGGATTTACTTCCAGCAGAAACACCACATCGTCGCCGGCCTCGTTGACCTGCACTGCGAACTGGGTGTTCATCAGGCCGACCACGTTCAATCCTTCGGCCAGCATCACCACCTGGCGGCGCAGCTCGGCCTGGGTCTTGGGCGAAAGCGAGTACGGCGGCAGCGAGCAGGACGAATCGCCCGAATGCACGCCGGCTTCTTCGATATGTTCCATCAGCCCGCCGATCAGCACCTTGCCGTCCTTGTCGGCAATGATGTCCACGTCCACTTCCACCGCGTTATCGAGGAAGCGATCCAGCAACACCGGCGAATCGTTGGAGACTTTGACCGCATCGCGCACATAGCGCGCCAGGTCGGATTCGCCATACACGATTTCCATCGCGCGGCCGCCCAGCACATAGCTCGGGCGCACCACCAGCGGGTAGCCGATTTCGCGCGCCAGCACCAACGCCTCTTCGGCATTGCGGGCGATGCGGTTCGGCGGCTGCTTCAGGCCCAATTTGTCGACCAGCTGCTGGAAACGCTCGCGGTCTTCGGCTAGATCGATCGAATCGGGAGAGGTGCCGATCACCGGCACGCCGTTGGCTTCCAGCGCACGCGCCAGTTTCAGCGGGGTCTGGCCGCCGTAATGCACGATCACGCCCTTGGGCTGCTCCAGCTCGACGATTTCCAGCACGTCTTCCAGCGTCAGCGGCTCGAAATACAGACGGTCGGAGGTGTCGTAATCGGTGGAGACGGTCTCCGGATTGCAGTTGACCATAATGGTTTCGTAACCGTCATCGCGCAGCGCTAGCGCCGCATGCACGCAGCAGTAATCGAACTCGATGCCCTGGCCGATACGGTTGGGGCCACCGCCGAGGATCATGATCTTGTCGCGATTGCTTGGCAGCGCTTCGCACTCGTCCTCGTAGGTCGAATACATATAGGCGGTGCTGGTGGCAAACTCGGCAGCGCACGAGTCCACGCGCTTGTAGACCGGGCGCACTTTCAGCGCGCGACGCAGCGTGCGTACCGACTCTTCGTTGGTGCCGGTCAGCTCGGCCAGACGCGCATCGGAGAAACCGGCGCGCTTGAGCGTACGCAGCCGCGCCGCATCCAGCGACGCCATGCCGTCGTGGGCCAGCTGCTGCTCGTGGCTAATCAGTTCTTCGATCTGATCCAGGAACCACGGATCGATGAACGACAGCGCGTAGACGTCGGCCACCGTCATCCCGGCGCGGAACGCATCGGCCACGTAGAACAGGCGCTCCGGGCCCGGTGCCTTGAGCTCGCGCTTGAGCGCGGCGATATCGTCTTCGCTACTCAGATCCAGGCCGGTCGGGTCCAGGCCGATCTTGCCGGTTTCCAGACCACGCAGCGCTTTCTGCAGCGATTCCTGGAAGGTGCGACCCATTGCCATCACCTCGCCCACCGACTTCATCTGCGTAGTCAAACGCGCATCGGCCTGCGGGAATTTCTCGAACGCAAAACGCGGAATCTTGGTGACCACGTAGTCGATCGACGGCTCGAACGAGGCCGGTGTCAGACCGCCGGTGATCTCGTTCTTCAATTCGTCCAGCGTGTAACCCACCGCCAGCTTGGCGGCGACCTTGGCGATCGGGAAGCCGGTGGCCTTGGACGCCAGCGCCGACGAACGCGACACGCGCGGATTCATTTCGATCACCACCACCCGGCCAGTGGTCGGGCTGATGCCGAACTGCACGTTGGAGCCGCCGGTATCCACACCAATCTTGCGCAATACCGCGATCGAGGCATCGCGCAGGCGCTGATATTCCTTGTCGGTAAGCGTCTGTGCCGGCGCCACGGTGATCGAGTCGCCGGTGTGCACGCCCATCGGGTCGAGGTTTTCGATCGCGCAGACGATGATGCAGTTGTCCGCGGTGTCGCGGACAACTTCCATCTCGAATTCCTTCCAGCCCAGCACCGACTCTTCCACCAGCACTTCGGTGGTCGGCGACAGCTCCAGGCCACGGCCGACGATCTCGATCAGCTCTTCGCGGTTGTAGGCGATGCCGCCGCCGCTGCCACCCAGGGTAAAGCTAGGGCGAATGATGGTCGGGTAGCCGACGCGGGTCTGGATATCCAGCGCTTCTTCCAGCGTGTGCGCCACTTCGGCCTTGGGGCAATCCAGGCCAATTTCGCCCATTGCCACGCGGAACAGCTCGCGATCTTCGGCCATGCGGATCGCTTGGCGCTTGGCGCCGATCAGCTCGACGTTGTACTTCTCCAGCACGCCGTGTTCGGCCAGATCCAGAGCGCAATTAAGCGCGGTCTGTCCGCCCATGGTCGGCAGCAGCGCATCGGGCTTTTCCTTGGCGATGATCTTCTCGACCGTCTGCCAGTTGATCGGCTCGATGTACACCGTATCGGCCATGTCCGGGTCGGTCATGATCGTGGCCGGATTGCTGTTGACCAGCACCACGTGATAGCCCTCGTCGCGCAGCGCCTTGCACGCCTGCGCGCCGGAGTAATCGAACTCGCAGGCTTGGCCGATGACAATCGGGCCTGCGCCGATGATGAGGATGGTCTTGAGATCACTGCGCTTGGGCATTTTCTTCTTCAGGCCTTCATAAGTTTTTGAATCATCTCGACATCCTCATCCTTGCTGAGCATCTCGAGTTCATTGATTTCCGCGCAGACGCAATGGAATACGTCGAACTTGCGCTTATCCAGCTTTACATTGGTCTGGCGAGCTTTCCGGAATACTTCCGCAGCACGTATGGCCTCTTGGCCCCGTACCTCGAACTCCTTCATATCGTTGAGGATGGCGTTCACCGCCTCGACATCCGCCTGGTCCATACCGCGCAGCACTTCGTATCGAATCAGCGGGGAGATCGCTATCTTGACGTCCGGATCGGCGACCAGCGCCTCAAACGTCGACAGCGAGGCTTCGTGAGCCGCGCTTCCCTCCTCCCCGTCCAGTGCGCCGATCAGCAGGTTGGCATCCAGTAGTACCAGACGGGTCATGCTTGCTCCCCACCCTGGCGATCGCTGCGCTGCCTGATCAGATCCAGCAGTGCACGTTTGGTGGCGGACTGGTCTTCGCTAACAAGCGCATCGCGCTTGAGCGCATTGAGATCGACCCCAAAGGTCTCTTCAAGCACATCCGCAAATGCCTTCATGTTGGGCGAGTCGATAACAGACGATCTGACGACTCCGTCTTCCGCGTCGCGTTCTAGCAGATAGGCCTCTCCCTGCTCCAGCTGGGTCAACACGAGCGGCGAGTGGGTGCTGATGAAGAACTGGGTGTTCGGGAAAAGCGCTTTCAAATGTCTGACGATACTTACCTGCCAACCAACGTGGAGATGACTTTCGATTTCATCGATTAGCACCACGCCTGGCTGGTTTTGGAGATCCTTGGAATTGCTGAAACCGGCATACCCGGAGATGATCGCCTGGAAAAGCTTCACCACCGAGGCAAAACCCGAACTGAGCTCCCCCAGCTCGACCATCCGGCCTTCAACACTCAGATAAACGCGCTGCGAGCCGTCAATCTGCAAGCGCTCCGCATGCACGCGCTGATCGATGCGATGCAACAGCTTCAATACCGATTCGATCTCGTTACGCAGGTTGTCCTTTTCAACCTGAAAAGGATTGACCGACTGCGCACGCTGTATGAACCACACGCGGATGTCCGCATCCATGCCGGCAGAGCGCAACGAGCCGCTCTCGCACTCCTGTAACAACACATCAAAATGCTGAGACCTACGTTCTTCAAAGTTTCCCAGTGCCGCAATGGATGTAGGCTGACGTCCCACCGACGACCGCCCACCCGCCCCGATGTAAACCAAGGGACGCGAGTGACGCACCGCCTGTGAAGCAACACTTCTTACTTCTACGACCTGCTGCGAAGGCTTATCAAGAAGGTACTGCGCATCGTCGATAAGGACGTTGGACGCGGGCACGCATTTCTCTAGATTGGCTAACCGCTCACCCTTGACCCGCAAGAGCTCCTCATTGGTGAATAGCAATACACCATAGATGGCCTCTAACGATTTAGTCTTGCCAACGCCGTTGACACCAAAAAGCACGCGCGCCCGGCTGGAGGCGTCGAACTGCAGCTCTACCTTGCCAACTCCCTTCAAACCTTCGATGTCGATGCGATCAAGCATTGGGATCTCCACTGGGGCCGACGGTATGCGATGCAGTCATCAGAGCGAGCATGTGGCCCGGGACGGGGTTCAAGCTTTCGCTTCAGCCATTAGCGCCACAAACCGATCGAACAACAGCCCCACATCGCGCGGGCCCGGCGAGGCTTCCGGGTGGCCCTGGAACGAGAACGCCGGTGCATCGGTCAGCGCGATGCCCTGATTGGTGCCATCGAACAACGAACGATGGGTCACACGCACATTGGCCGGCAGCGTGCTTTCGTCGACCGCAAAGCCGTGGTTCTGCGAGGTAATCATCACCCGCCCACCGTCCAGATCCTGCACCGGGTGATTGGCGCCGTGGTGGCCGGTGGTCATCTTGACCGTCCTGGCGCCAGCGGCCAGCGCCAGCAGCTGATGGCCCAGGCAGATGCCGAAGGTCGGCACCTTCTTGGCGATCAATTCCTGGATCGCGCTGATGGCGTAATCGCACGGCTCCGGATCGCCCGGGCCATTGGACAGGAACACGCCGTCAGGCTGCATCGCCAACACCTCGGCCACCGGCATCTGCGCCGGCACCACGGTGACGTCGCAACCACGTTCGGCCAGCATGCGCAGAATGCTGAGCTTGACGCCGTAGTCGTACGCGACAACATTGAATGCGAGTCCCTCGCCGGAGCCCGCAGTTCCACGTGCGGACTTTCCAACATTCAACGCACCTAGGCCAAGAAAGGTGTCGGAGTTGAGATCCAGCTGACCTTCCTGCCAACCGTAAGTCGCCTTGGTGGAGACCACCTTGGCCAGATCCATGCTCTTCAGGCCGGGGAAATTGCGTGCGGCTTCCAGCGCCTTTTCAAGGTCGATCTCGCCGGCCATCAACGCGCCGTTCTGGGCGCCCTTCTGACGCAGCAGGCGGGTCAGCTTGCGGGTGTCGATGCCGGAAATGGCGACCACACCGCGGGCCTGCAGCCACTCTGGCAAGGCCACCTGGCTGCGCCAGCTGCTGGGGCGACGCGGCACATCGCGCACGATCAGGCCGGCGGCCCAGATCTTGCTGGCTTCGTCATCCTGATCGGTAAAACCGGTATTGCCGATATGCGGGTAGGTCAACGTGACCATCTGGCGGGCGTAGGAGGGATCGGTCAGGACTTCCTGATAGCCGGTCATGGCGGTGTTGAACACCACTTCACCGACGGAAAGCCCGTTGGCGCCTAAAAGCCCGTTGGCGCCTACGGATTCGCCCTCGAACACGGTGCCGTCTTCGAGGACAAGGATTGCGGGTTGGGTCACGTGGGGTCTCGCTCTGGCTGCCTGGGACTCCGATGCGCTTCCGGCCAAATTCCGGTTGCAGCAAAGCGCGGACTCGGTGTGGAGGACCGGTCCGACGCTGGTTCGGGCAAGCGAGAATTGTAAAGGCAAGTGCGCCTGCATGCCAGCCTGAAGAATGGCGGATGCCGCGCCGTCATCGCAGCGGCGGCATGAATCGGCCGGTGCTGCTAGCTGCCGTTCATGCGCGGTGGCGCGCCGGGTTACAGCACCAGGTCGCGCACCCGGTAGCTGCCGGGCGGCTTGCCGATCAGTCGCTTGGCCGCATGCAAGGCACCGCGCGCGAAGATGTCGCGATTGGTGGCGCGGTGGACCAACTCGACCCGCTCGCCCAGCCCGGTGAACTGCACCGTGTGTTCGCCGACGATGTCGCCGGCACGCAAGCTGGCGTAGCGCGGCTGCGCGCCGCTGCCAGTGGCCGCTTCGCCCAGCGTCAGTGCGGTACCGGAGGGCGCGTCCTGCTTGTGCACGTGATGCGCTTCGAGGATGTCGCAATCCCAGCCCGGCAAGCTGCCGGCGGCACGTTCCACCAACTCGGTCAACACCGCAACGCCAAGACTGAAATTGGACGCCCACAGCAACGGGATATGCTGCGCTGCATCGCGCAACGCCGCGCGTTGCGCTTCGTCCAATCCGGTGGTGCCAGATACCAGCGGTTTGCCGCGCTGCGCGCATAACGCCAGGATCGGTGCGAAGCCCTGTGGCAAGCTGAAGTCGATCGCCACATCGAAGGCCGGGGCACCGCCCAGTTCGCTCGCGGCGAAGTAAGGCACACCTTCCACGACACGTTGCGACGGCGAGCGCCCTACCACTGCCCCGACGACGTGCAATGCCTCGTCTTCGGCAGCCAATCGCAGCAATGCCTTGCCCATCCGTCCGGAGGCACCGTAGATCAGAACTTTCACAGGAGAGGTTGTCATGGCTGCAGGCTCACTAGGCTGTGTCGGTTGTACAAGATAGCCGGGAATGGGCAATCGGGATCGAGGAATCGCAAAAGCGATGTGCGGATGGGCATTTTCCCGATGTGCTGCGTCTTGTCAGCGTCTGCGTGGTTGCCGCGCTGTGATTGATCGCTGCTCAGCGGCTGACACAACATCGCGAGCAGCCGTAAGGTCGGTCTGGGAAATGATGGAGCGCCTTGTCTGGCGCGCCATGCACACGGTGGCGGCCTGCTCGTCGCCGTCCGGGCCTTTATGCCGACACGCACCGGGCCTTGCACCGCACGTTCGTCGATCGCACTGCGGCTGCCGGGGCGGGTGACGTCGCGCGATACCGATCGCGACGCTGTCGATCCGTGTTGCGATCGACGCATCCTGCGCTGAGGTCGACGTGGTCAGGCGACCTGCCCTGGCAACTGGCCCAGCACCTCGCCGAACACTTGGATACCGGCATCGATCTTCTGGCCCGGCACGGTGACGAACGATAGCCGCAACGTATTGGCCTGCGGCATGCTGGCGAAGAACGGCGCGCCCGGCACGAACGCGACGTTGCGTGCGATCGCCCGCGACAGCAGTGCGGTGAAGTCCAACCCGAGTGGCAATGTCACCCACAGGAACATGCCGCCTTCGGGACGATTCCATTGCACCTGCTCCGGGAAATGGCGGTCCAGGGACTCCAGCATCGAGCGGCATTGGCTTGCATACAGCGCGCGGATCTGCGGAATATGCGCATCGAGAAAGTCGTCCCGCAGCGTCTGGTACACAATGCGCTGA
Source organism: Xanthomonas fragariae (assembly GCF_900183975.1). Lineage (NCBI taxonomy): Bacteria > Pseudomonadati > Pseudomonadota > Gammaproteobacteria > Lysobacterales > Lysobacteraceae > Xanthomonas > Xanthomonas fragariae. The sequence goes on along the minus strand of NZ_LT853882.1, from coordinate 2,112,367 downwards.
GTGAATGACGGCGTATGCAGGTCAGCCGCCTGCTTGGCCTGGATCAGCTTGCCGAGCACCGCTTCCGGCGCCACCACATAGCCCAGCCGCAACCCAGGCGCGAGCACCTTGGAGAATGAGCCCATGTACATCACACCCTCCGGATTGAGCGACAACAGGCTCGGCAGCGGCTGCCCGCTGTAATACAGCTCACCGTGCGGGTCGTCTTCGATGATCGGCACGCCTGCCTTTGCCGCGTGCGCCACCAACGCGTGACGTCGCACCAACGGCAGACGGCTGCCGGTAAGGTTCTGGAAATTCGGCAGGCAATACAGAAAGCGCGCATCGGCCAGCAACGCCGGATCCAGCGCGTCTACCACCACGCCATCGTCGTCCGAAGACATGCCGACGAACGCCGGCTGAAACAACGAGAACGCCTGCAACGCACCGAGATAGCTCGGCGTTTCTATCAGCACCTGGCTGGGCCGGATGCTGGCGCCATCGCGACTCAGCCGCGCGGCCACCCATTCGCGTAGCGGCGCATAGCCTTCGGTGGGGCCGTATTGCAGCGCCGCTTGCGGCGCATCGCACAGCACCTGATCGCTGGCCGCACGCATGCGCTCCACCGGAAAGGTCGCCGGCGATGGCAAGCAACGGCGAAAGAAATGACCTCCGGCTGCTCGGTCAGCTTGAGGATTTCGCCAATCACCGAACTGGTCAGCGCCTGCGCACGTCGGGAGATCTGGAAGGAGGTCGCCGTCGCGCAAGCATAGCGAACGCCAGTGGCCGACGCGCATTGCACTGCAGCGTGCCTGGCGGCTGCGTTGCGTGACAGATGTTCGCGTGCGCCGAGCCTGTCTGCACACGCGGTCATCCCCACATTCGTCGCGGCGCTCTCTACCGAGTTCTTTCAATGCGATCTGGATCTTGGTGATCGCCTGTCTATTGAATCGCCGCATCCTGCGCCCGCGCAGGTGTGGCCGACGCCGCTGAGGTTAGTGGCTGCGCGGAGGTGTCGGGCCGCAACTCTCGCAACCGCCGCAAGCCGAGGCGTTCTGCACCGCTGGCGGTGCCATGCGGCGCCCCAACGACTGCATCCAGGCAGGCCACCCATCGCGCACCAGACCAAGCGCAAGCGCACCGCGCAGGCGCCGCAAGGTGCCGGGAAATTGCGTCTTCATCACTACCCATAAGCTAAGCAACACCGCAAGCGCGATGACAACGTATTGCAGCGTGAGCGAGAGATCCACCTCAGCCGGCTCCCAGCAGCATCGCCAGCTGACAGGTCACCAGCGAGGCCAGGTACGCCAGCGCGAACAGATACACCGCGCTCATGGTCATCTGCTTCCACGAGTTGGTTTCTCGCTTTATGGTGGCCAGCGTGGAGATGCACATCGGTGCGTAGATGTACCAGACTAGCAACGACAGTGCGGTAGCCAGCGACCAGCCATCGCTGATCAATGGCGACAACGCCTGCGCGGCGGCATCGTCATCGGCGGCCGACAGTGCGTATACGGTGGCCAGCGACGCCACCGCCACTTCGCGCGCGGCCAAGCCGGGAATCAGCGCGATGCAGATCTGCCAATTGAAGCCCAGCGGCGCGAAGAAAATCGCCAGGGCATGCCCGATGCGGCCAGCGAAGCTGTAGTCGATCGCCGGCAAGGTTGCATCGGCGGGCGCAGCCGGAAACGAAAGCAGGAACCACAGCAAAATGGTCAGCGCGAGAATGATGCCCCCCACACGCTTGAGGAAGATCAGCGCACGCTCCCACAGACCCAACGCCAGGTCGCGCAGATGCGGAACGCGATAGGACGGCAGCTCCAACATCAGCGGATGCTCGCTTTTGTCGCGACGCCACTTTTTCATCGTCCACGACACCAGCAGCGCGCTGACGATGGCTGCGGCATACAACGCGAACAACACCAGCCCTTGCTGATTGAAGATTCCCCACACGGTCTTCTGCGGAATGAAAGCACCGATCAGCAAGGCGTACACCGGCAACCGCGCTGAACACGTCATCAGCGGCGCGACCATGATGGTGGCGAGCCGGTCGCGCGGGTCCTGAATGCTGCGCGTTGACATGATGCCCGGCACCGCACACGCAAAGCTCGACAGCAACGGGATGAACGACCGACCAGACAAGCCGGCTGCTGCCATCATGCGATCGAGCAGAAACGCCGCGCGCGGCAGGTAGCCGGATTCTTCCAATGCCAGGATGAAGGCGAACAGGATCAGGATCTGCGGCAGGAAGATCACCACCCCGCCCAGGCCGGCGATGATGCCGTCCTTGAGCAGGCTGTTGAGCGGGCCTTCCGGCAAGGTGGCGCCGACCCACTCGCCCAGCGCCGAGGTGCCCCCATCGATCAGGTCCATTACCGGCGTGGCCCAGGCGTACACCGCCTGGAAGATCAGGAACATCACCACAGCCAGCGTGACTAGGCCCCAGATCGGATGCAGCAGCCAACGGTCCAGCGCGTCGTCCACGCGTGAGGTGCGGGTCGGCATGGTGACCGCCACGCTCAGGATCTGCCGCACCTGAGCATGATGGTTGCCGTCGGCCGGCGGCGTGGCATTGGCCGCAACAAGACTGGCGGCCTGTGCATCGAGCCGCTCGACCAGGGCCTTGGCACCACCGCGCCGCACCGCCACAGTTTCGACCACCGGCACCCCGAGCGCCTGCTCCAGTGCCGTCAGGTCGATGAGGATGCCGCGGCGCTGCGCTGCATCGGCCATGTTCAGCGCCACGATCATCGGCCGGCCCAGCTCGCGCAGCTCCAGCGCAAAGCGCAGGTGCAGGCGCAGATTGGTCGCGTCGATCACGCAGACCAGCACGTCCGGTGGTGGTTCGCCAGGATAGAAGCCGCGGCACAGGTCGCGGGTGATCGCCTCGTCCAGACTGGCCGGCTGCAGGCTGTAGGCGCCGGGCAAATCCAGCACCGCGAAATCGCGCCCGGACGGTGCGCGGAAATGTCCCTCTTTACGCTCGACGGTGACGCCGGTGTAATTGGCCACCTTCTGGCGGCTGCCGGTCAGCTGATTGAACAGTGCGGTCTTGCCGCTATTGGGATTGCCGACCAGCGCAAGGCGCAGCGGAACGCTTACAGCGTTCATGTCTGCACCCCGTCATCGCGCACCTGCACACGCGCAGCCTCGCTGCGACGCAGGGCAAACCGCGTATAGCCCACCTGCACCAGCAACGGCTCGCGCCCGACCGGCCCGGTCGCCAACACGGTGACCTCCTCGCCCGCGACAAAGCCCAGTTCCCGCAGGCGCCGGGCGATCGTGTCGTTGGGGAGGCGATCCTCCACGGAGTTCACGATGGCGGCGCGATGCAAAGGCATGTCGGACAGCGTCACAAAGACGGCCTGATTGTTAGGAATGGTTCTCAATTCTAGCATCGACGCACCGCGTCATGCCTCCAGCAACCCGGCCCGCTATCATGGTTCGCATCCCATTCATGGACGTATGCGCAATGCAGGACACCGGCTTGATCGTCGAGAACCAGGGACCGGTCCGCACCTTGCGACTGGACCGCCCGGCGGTGCACAACGCTTTCGACGCACCCCTGATTGCCGCGCTCACCGAAGCCTTGCAACAGGCCGGCCAGGCATCGCATGTTCGTGTCGTCGTGCTGACCGGCAATGGTGGCGCCTTTTCGGCTGGCGCCGACCTGCACTGGATGCGCGGCATGGCGACTGCCAGCGAGGCCGAGAACGCTGCCGATGCGCTGGCGTTGGCGCGACTGATGCGTACTCTCGACGAATTGCCCAAGCCCACCGTCGCGCGCGTCAACGGTGCGGCGTTCGGCGGCGGTGTGGGCCTGGTGGCGTGCTGCGATATCGCCATCGGCTGCACGGAAGCGCGCTTCGGGCTGACCGAGAGCAAGCTTGGCTTGCTACCAGCGGTCATTTCGCCCTACGTGGTCGCGGCGATCGGCGCGCGCCAGGCGCGGCGCTGGTTCGCCACCGCCGAGATCTTCGACGCCGGCACCGCGCAGCTGATGGGGCTGTTGCATCAATTGGTCGCCACCGATCAGCTGGACATCGCAGTGGAACGGCAGATTCGGTTGCTGCTGGCTGCCGCCCCGCTGGCAGCCAGCAACGCCAAATCCCTGGTGCGTTCGGTACTGCCGGCAGCCGACCGTGACGCCATCGATGCGGCTAACGCGGCGTGGATCGCACGCTTGCGCGTCTCGCCCGAGGGCAAAGAGGGCCTGAGCGCGTTCCTGGACAAACGCACGCCGGCCTGGGTGCAGGAGAGTGTGGCGTGAACGACTTCGTCCGTATTGTCGAAGTCGGCCCGCGCGACGGCTTGCAGAACGAGGCGCAGCAGATCGCCACTGCCGACAAGATCGCGCTGATCGATCAGCTGTCGGCCACCGGCTTGCGCACCATCGAGGCAACCAGTTTCGTCAGCCCACGCTGGGTGCCGCAGCTGGCCGATGCGGCCGAGGTGTTCGCCGGCGTCGCGCAAGTGCCGGGCATCGCCTACCCGGTGCTGGTGCCGAATTTGCAGGGGTATACGCGTGCACGCGCGGCCTGTGCGCAGGAAGTGGCGGTGTTCACCGCGGCGTCGGAGACGTTCAATCGCACCAATACCAATGCCGGCATCGAGGAATCGATCGAGCGGTTTCGCCCGATCCTGGAACAAGCCGTCCTCGATGGCGTGCGCGTGCGCGGCTATGTCTCCACCGTGTTGGGTTGCCCGTATCAAGGCGAGGTGCCGGTGGCCGACGTGGTCGATGTCGCGCAACGGCTGTACGCGCTGGGCTGCTACGAAGTTTCGCTGGGCGACACCATTGGTGTCGGCACGCCGGTCAGGGCGCGCCAGATGTTGGCCGCTGTGGCGCAGGCAGTGCCGATGTCGGCGTTGGCCGTGCATTTTCACGACACCTATGGCCAGGCGCTGGCCAACATCGCCGCCTGCCTGGAACAGGGCGTGCGCGTGGTCGATTCGGCGGTGTCCGGCGCTGGCGGTTGCCCGTACGCCAAGGGCGCCAGCGGCAACGTCGCCAGCGAAGACGTGGTCTATCTGCTGCATGGATCGGGCATGCAGACCGGGATCGACCTACCTGCCCTTGCCCGCACCGGCCGCTGGTTGGCGCAGTTGCTCGGTCGCGACACCGGCAGCAAGGTCGGTAAGGCGTTGGCGGCTGCAGGCTGACACGTCACTGCATTCCCCACGCCCGCATCATCCACCACCGCGACCACGCAGAGGCTTCGGCTAGAATTGCCGACTGTTTGGCCGTTCACTCGCTCGCCGGTATCCATCGGCCTCCAACGCTACTCAGGGAACCACCGCATGCAGCCATCCTCTGTCCTCACCATCGTCACCGGCGGCGTTTCCGGCCTGGGCCTGGCCGTGGCGCAACGCATCGTGGCCGACGGCGGCAAGGTCGCGTTGTTCGACGTCAACGCCGACAAGGCTGAGGCCGCGCTCGCGCTGCTGGGTGCCGGCAACGCGCATTATTTCGCCACCGATGTCACCGATGAGGCCCAGGTCGCCGCCAATGTGGCGCAGGCCGCGCAGGCACTGGGCGGGCTCAACCTTGCGGTGAATTGCGCCGGCATCCTGGGTACGGGCCGGGTGCTAGGCAAGGAAGCGACGATGCCGCTGGCGAGCTTCCGTCACACCGTGCTGGTCAACCTGGTCGGCAGCTTCAATGTCGCCAAGGCAGCGGCTGAGGTGATGCAGCACAACGCGGCTGGTGACGACGGCGAGCGCGGCGTGATCATCAATACCGCTTCGGTCGCCGCTTTTGAGGGCCAGATCGGCCAGGCCGCGTATGCTGCAAGCAAGGGCGGCGTGGTCGGCATGACCCTACCGATGGCCCGCGAACTGGCACGCTTCGGCATCCGCGTGATGACGATTGCGCCTGGCGTGTTCTGGACCCCGATGGTCGACGGCATGCCCGACACCGTGCAGCAATCGCTGGCCGCCTCGATCCCGTTCCCCTCACGCCTCGGCCAGCCGGACGAATACGCCGACACCGTCTCATTCATCCTGCGCAATCGCTACCTCAATGGCGAAGTGATTCGTCTGGACGGCGGCGTGCGGTTGGCGCCGAAGTAGCTGGGGTTGGTGCGTCGGGATTGGGGATTGGTAGCAGCAAATGCTGCCGTGCCCCACCGGCTTTTGCCAATCCCCTAATCCCCAATCTCTGACTTAATCCATGTCTGACTTAATCCATGAAAGCTAACGACATCAAGAAAGGCAACGTCGTCGAATACAACGGCGGCATTTACCAGATCCGCGACATCGAGCGCAGCTCGCCGCAGGGCCGCGGTGGAAATGTGCGCTTCCGTTTCATCATGTACAGCGTGCCGGGCGGCGTGAAAACCGACGCCAGCTTCGATGCCGACGACAACCTGCCGGAAGTGGAACTGCTGCGTCGTCTGTCTACGTTTTCGTACAAGGATGGCGAGGCGTTCGTGTTTATGGACGACGAAGACTTCACGCCCTACACGCTGGACGCGGATGTGATCGGCACCGACGTAGGCTACATTACCGACGGCCTGACCGGCATCTACGTGCAGGTCATCGACGACCAGCCGGTGGCCGTGCAATTACCACAAACGGTGACGCTGGAAGTGGTCGAAACTCCGCCGGAATTGAAGGGCGGCACCGCCACCAAGCGCCCCAAGCCGGCCAAGCTCACTACCGGCATGGAAATCATGGTGCCCGAGTACATCACCAACGGTGAGCGCGTGCTGGTCAACACCACCACGGGCGAATTTGCCGGTCGCGCCGACTGAGGCGTCAGCTGGCCACTCCGCACCGCTCACCTATCCGCGTGGGTCCGGGCCGCTATTGCGCCCGCAAGGGTATGCGCATGTCCAACTGCATTTTGTCGGCGGCCGCGGCGCCACGCGCGAGCATGCGCAACCGGGCCTGCAACTGCGCGATGTTGGCTTCGCCCTGCTCCAATCCGTTACGCACCTCGGCCGGTAATTGCTGCCGACCCAGCGCTTGTAGTTGTTTCCAACCGTCGACCAACACTGCGCTTTCCTGCGCCACGCGCGCGGTCAATTTTCGCTGCTCCTCTGCCTGCGGTAGTCCGTAACTGGAGATACCTAGCAATGTCGCCGGGTGACTGAGCTGCGCCTGCCGCGCGAACAGCGATTGCAGCTGGCCCTGTACCGTCTCACGCTCGGCCACGCCGGGGCGCAACAACCGCTTGAGCGCATCGCGTGTCAGCAATTGCTGGCGTCGTAATGCCGCCTGCTCCAGCAACAACGCCGCCGCTGTTTCGCGCAGGCCGCCTTGCTCGAACCACTGTGCACGGGCTGCGGGCTGCGCGTCCAGCCATTGCGCCACGCGCGTTTGCGGCACCGGGATGCTGCGCCGAATCACCGCGAACATGGCCTGGTAATGCGCGGCCGCCGATTCGAAGTAATAACCTTGCCGGATCGCCTGCGCCGGGTCGTCCAGCACCTGCATGTCGGCAATGCCGGCGCGCTGCAAGCGATGTCGCAGCCCGCGCGGGGTGATCGACAACAATCCGGCCCCAGCCAGCCGTGGCACACCGTCGTGCAGCAGCTTGAAGGTTTCCACCGCACAGTTATTGCCGATGAAGTAGTAACGCCCGTCGTAACTCCAATGTACTTGCGCGGCGCGTGCGAGCAGTGCGGCGATCTCGTCAGGCGTCAGCTTCAGCGGCACCGACGACAGCGCGCGCAATTCCACCTTGGTGTATTCGTCAACGACCTGATTCAACGGCAGCACGAACAATCGCGATGGATAAGAGCCAGTGAGCCCGCGCCAGCTGGAAATCTGCACATCGCCGACGAAGGCGCGGAACGACAGCACGCGGTGATATTGCAGATCCAGGCGACATTCCGGCCCAGGCGTGCGACCGGGCGCGCAGATCACCAGACGCAACATGCTGTGGCCCCAGCGACTCATCGGCTGTTCGTTGCCCTCGGCGAGCAGATAGTCCACCGCGTACACGCGCGACGGGTCCAACGTCAGCAGTGACATCGCACCGGCGTCGTTGTCGGCCTGCAGATACGGCAGTGTCGTCCCACACGGCAGCACCTCACGTGATGCACCGATGTGCTCGGCAAACCACGCAGCCAGCGCGGGGCGTCGGCAGGGATAGTCGGCATCCAGTACGTAATGTTCGAGATTGACCGCAACGAACTCAGCAGGACTGCGACGCTCGTAGTCGTCTGGAATGCGGTCGCTGAACTGGTTTGCGCTGCGTCCGATCCGCCAGGGCCGCACCTGCCAACCGGCAAGATCGCGCAAGCGCCCATCGCGTGAGAATGCGCTGTGTGCGCCGCGATCGAGCACATGCGCCAGCTCGTGCACGAGCGCTGCCATCGCTGCCCGCGTGGCGGGCGTGTCGATATCGGTGCGCGCGTGTTCGGACTGCGCGCTCCATGCTTGCAGCAATCTACGATCGAGCAGAATGCGCTGACCGATCGCACGACCATGCACCTGCGCCGGCAGATCGGTGCGCCATTGCAGCTGGATCGGCGTCGTAAGCCGCTGCGTCCAGCCCTGCGGCAGACGCTGTGCCACCTGTCGCACTAGCGCGTGAGTAGCATCGATCTCCGCCGGAGTCAGGTCCAGCGGCGCGACTTCAATCAGCAATTGGGCATGCGCTTGCGGTGCGATCATTGCGGCCAGCAACACCCAACCGCATCGCCAGCGCAGGTTCACTGGGCCAGGATGGACTGAGCCAGTTCCAGGTCACTGGACAGCCGCGCTGCATCGCTACGGCTGCGCAACTGCAACAGCGCCGCCTCCAGACGCGCGCCGCGGATCACGCCATCGCTGGCGACAAAACCGGCCGCGTCTTCGCGTGCGTCGGCAACCACTTTATCGTCACCGGAACTGCTGCTATCGGACGAACCAGCAGACGATGCCCCCGCTGAGGTACCGGCCAGACTGGATGCGAATGCTGCCAGCGGCAGCAGCGTCAAAGCGCAAAACACGAGAGAGCGCATCATTGGCGTATCGATTCCGTTGAAGGTGTTGAGAGACTAACCGGCACGCGTGGTAACCGGCGCGTCGTCCATCTCGAACAGCTTGCCGGGATTCAGCAAAAGATGAGGATCAAGCACATGTTTGATCCCACGCATCAACGCGATTTCGGCCGCAGAGCGCGTACTCCACAGGTACGCCTTCTTGACCAAGCCGATGCCATGTTCGGCGGAGATGCTGCCATCGAAACGCTGCAAGGCTTGCGCCAACAACTTGGTCACCTGATCGCAGGCAGCCACGAAATCGGCTCGCGTCGTGTCGTCGGACTTGAGCACGTTGATATGCAAGTTGCCATCGCCGATATGGCCGAACCACACCACATCGAAGTGCGGATAGGCATCGTGCAATAACGCCTGCGTTTCGGCCAAAAATGCCGGCATCGCAGAGATGCGCACCGACACATCGTTCTTGTATGGCGTGTAGCGCGCCAGCGCCTCGGTGATGCCTTCGCGCAGCCGCCATAGTTGGGCTGCCTGTGCATCGCTCTGGCTGATCACTCCATCGCTGACCCAGCCTTGATCCATGCAGGTCTCGAACGCGGCCATCGCAGAGGCTTCCTGCGCCTCATCGCCTGCGGCGAATTCGGTGACCACGTAATACGGATGGACCTCGGCAAACGGCGCTTGCGCCCCGTGCGCAAGCACGTGCTCCAGCGCGCGGTCGGTGAAGAATTCGAACGCTTCCAGACGCAGCTGCGCGCGGAACGCGGCAAACACCTGCATCAACACCTCGAACGAGGGCAGCGCCAGCAGCATCACGTTGCTTGGCGGCGGCGGGTCGGTCAGCCGCAACGTCGCTTCTACCACGATACCGAGCGTGCCCTCGGAGCCGATCATCAGATGGCGGAAATCGTAGCCGCTGGAGTTTTTCAACAACGCATTGTTGAGTTCTAGCAGCTCGCCTGCACCAGTGACCACTTTCAAACCGGCCACCCATTCGCGCGTATTGCCATAGCGGATCACGCGGATGCCGCCGGCATTGGTGGCGATATTGCCGCCGATCGAACACGAACCACGCGCTGCGAAGTCCACCGGATAGACCAGACCATGCTCGCGCGCGGCATTGTGTACCGCTTCCAGCGGCATGCCAGCCTGCACGGTGAGGGTGCGATCCACGGCATTGAAATCCAGCGGCTTGTTCAAGCGCTCCAGGCTCAGCACCAGCTCGCCGTTGGCGGCCACTGCACCGCCAGACAGGCCGGTGCGTCCGCCCGATGGCACCACCGCCACGCCTTGCGCATTTGCCCAGCGCACCACCGCTTGGACTTCGTCCACCGAACCAGGCAGCGCGATGGCGAGCGGGTTCGGCGTCCAGCGCCGCGTCCAGTCGCGGCCGTAATGCTCCAGGTCGGCCGGCTCGGTCTTCAAACGCAACGCGGGCACGGCCTGTTGCAAGGAAACAATGCGGGGATCGGTCATGGCACGCGGCGCTGCAGGAGGAACCGCACAGCGTGCCAGTGTGCGCCAGCTTCGTCCAGTTGCGGCGCGTGGTGCCGAAGCGGGGTTGGATTCAGCTGAAACCGTTGCACCGCAAGGACTCTGCCTGTGCAGACGCGGCAGTGTGGCCGCCCAATCGGGCACCCCATCTGGCATAGTTGCCGACCCGATTGCTGCAATGCGCGCTCCCCCATGTCGCCGAAAAGAACCTCGTTTCCCAAGCAGGACATCCGCGTTCTGTTGCTGGAAGGCATCAGCCAGACCGCCGTGGACGTGTTCCGCGCCGCCGGTTATTCGCAGATCGAACTGCATGCCAAGTCGTTGCCGGAAGACGAACTCAAGGCGCGCATCGCCGACGCGCACATCGTTGGCATCCGCTCGCGTACGCAGTTGAGCGCCGAGGTGCTGGCGCATGCCAAGCGGTTGATCGCGGTGGGTTGCTTCTGCATCGGCACCAATCAGGTCGATCTGGATGCGGTCGAACTGGCCGGCATTCCTGTGTTCAATGCACCCTACTCAAACACCCGCAGCGTGGCCGAACTGGTCATCGCTGAGGCGATTCTGTTGCTGCGTGGCATCCCGCAGAAGAATGCGCAATGCCATCGTGGTGGTTGGTCGAAGTCGGCTACTGGTAGCCACGAAACGCGCGGCAAGGTGCTCGGCATCGTCGGTTACGGACACATCGGCACCCAGGTCGGCGTGCTGGCCGAATCGTTGGGAATGCAGGTGATCTTCCACGACATCGAAACCAAGCTGTCGCTGGGCAACGCCCGCGCGGCGATCGACCTGGACGATCTGCTGGCACGCTCGGACGTGGTGACTTTGCACGTGCCCGAGACGCGGTCGACCAAGGACATGATCGGCGCAGCGGAGCTGGCGCGCATGAAGCACGGCGCGCATCTGATCAACGCCTCGCGCGGCACTGTGATCGACATCGATGCGCTGGATGCCGCGCTGACCTCAGGCCAGATCGGCGGCGCGGCGGTGGACGTGTTCCCGATCGAACCCAAGGGCAATGGCGATGCATTCGAATCGCCGTTGACCGCGCACGACAACGTGATCCTGACCCCGCACGTGGGCGGCAGCACGTTGGAGGCGCAGGACAATATCGGTGTCGAAGTGGCCGCCAAGTTGGTGCGTTATAGCGACAATGGCAGCACCTTGTCGGCGGTGAATTTCCCCGAAGTCACCCTGCCCGAGCACCCCGACAGCCTGCGCTTGCTGCATATCCATCGCAACGTGCCGGGCGTGCTGTCGCAGATCAACGAATTATTCTCGCGCCATAATGTCAACATCGACGGCCAGTTCCTGCGCACCGACCCCAAGGTTGGCTACGTGGTGATCGACATCAGCGCCAGCGAGACGCAAGCCATTGCATTGAAACAAGCGCTGGCGTTAATCCAGGGAACGTTGCGGACGCGAATTTTGTTTTGAATTTGAATCCCTTTTCCTGCGGGGACATTGGTCCCCCTCATGGAGAGAAGAAGGTAGAGGCGCATCGAGAATTCCAGTCGCCCATACCCTCACCCCAGCCCCCTCCCCGCGCAAGAGGGGTTGGGGCATTCAGCACGTTTTGCTCAATCCAGCTGCTTGACACCCACGCCCCACCCACTTCTCCGCCAAGCGCCGCATCGATGGATCCAGCGCTGGCTCTGCAAGTAACTCGGCGATCGGGCGCCAGGCCAACGCCAGCGATTCCTCGCTGACTTCGAATTCCTCGTCTGCACCGGCCACCACGACATAGCGCGCGTCGTAATGCCAGTGCCCGGCGACCTCGCCATGCGCTGGAATCCAGTGGCGGTCCAAATCGAAGATATCCGCATCGAGCAGGCGCAAACCGTTCAAGCCTGATTCCTCTTCCGCTTCGCGCAACGCGACCTGCGCCAGATCGCGGTCGCCGTCGGCGTGTCCGCCCGGCTGCAGCCAGCGTTGCAGCTTGCGTTGCAGCTTGCGGTGATGGGTCAGCAGCGTGCGTGTTCCGTCGGCGCTGACCAGCCATGCCGAGCCGGTGAAATGCCCTTCGACACGCTCGCGCACGAACGGATCGGTGGCATCGTCCAGCAGCTGCGCGAACTGCTCGGCGAGCTCGGCCTCATCTGGCCAGCGCACGCGGTAGGCCGCCAATTGCTGTTGCACAGTTGCATCCGCCATCTATCGTTCCTGGTCTCTAGTCGTAGGATAGGTGGCAATTATCGTCATTCATGCTGCGTACGTGCTTGTCGAGAGCGCGTAGCTTTGGCAAGGTAGGCGGCTTGCCTGCCCTACCGGGATGCGGCGCACTACCTTGGTCCAGGCGCCAGCGCCTTGGCATTGTCATTTAGGGATGTACCGAATGTTGAAGTCTCTGTTGAGGGTCAAACCGATCGAACCCGCTGGACGTGTCGATGCGGGCGAACCGGTCGAAGGCAGCCTGCAAGGCGAGGCCACGCTGCAACGGACCCTTACCGCCAAGCACCTGATCATGCTCGGCATCGGCGCGGTGATCGGCGCCGGTATCTTCGTCCTCACCGGCCAGGCCGCTGCCAACCATGCAGGCCCGGCAGTGATGCTCTCATTCGTGTTTGCCGGCGTGGCCTGCGCCTTCGCCGGCCTGTGCTATGCAGAGTTCGCGGCGATGATGCCGGTCTCCGGCAGTGCCTATTCGTATTCATACGCTACGCTCGGCGAAGGCATCGCCTGGTTCATCGGCTGGTGCTTGGTGCTGGAATACCTATTCGCTGGCTCCAGCGTCGCAGTCGGTTGGTCCGCCTACTTGATCAGCTTCCTGACCGGCACCCTCGGATTTCCGTTCCCGGTGGAGCTGGCGGGTGCGCCGTTGGCCTGGGACGGCCATGGCTTTGTCAGCTCCGGCAACATCGTCAACCTGCCGGCCGTGCTGATCGTCGCTGCGGTGAGCGTGCTGTGCTACATCGGTGTCACCCAATCGGCGGTCGCCAATGCAATTGTGGTGGCGATCAAGGTGGTGGTGATCTGCCTGTTTGTCGGCTTCGGCATTGCCTACATCGACCCGGCGAACTGGCACCCCTTCATCCCGGAGAACACCGGGCCGGGCCAGTTCGGCTGGAGCGGGGTGTTTCGCGCGGCCTCCATTGTGTTCTTCTCGTATATCGGCTTCGACGCGGTGTCCACCTCCGCCGGTGAAGCCAAGGATCCGCAGAAGAACATGCCGATCGGCATCTTGGTGTCGCTGGCGGTCTGCACCGTCATCTACATCATCGTCTGCGCGGTGTTGACCGGATTGCTGCCTTACACCCAGCTCGGCACCGCCAAACCGGTGGCCACTGCGCTGGAAGCCCACCCGCAACTGATCTGGTTGAAAACCGCGGTGGAAATCGGCGCAATCGCCGGGCTGTCCTCGGTGGTGCTGGTGATGCTGATGGCGCAGCCACGCATCTTCTACACCATGGCCAAGGATGGGTTGATGCCCGCACTGTTCGGCAAGGTGCATCCTAAGTTCCACACTCCCTACGTCGGCACGATCTTTGTCGGCGCGGTCGCGGCGCTGCTGGCCGGGGTGATTCCGTTGAACGTGCTGGGCGAACTGGTGTCGATGGGCACCCTGCTCGCCTTCGCCACCGTCTGTGCCGGCGTGATGATGCTGCGCTTTACCAAGCCGGATCTGCCACGTCCGTTCCGTGTGCCGCTGGCGATGCTGATCTGCCCGCTGGGTACATTGGCCTGTGTGTTCCTGTTCTTCCAGGCGTTCCAGGAGCACTGGAAGGTATTTGTGGGCTGGACCGTGATCGGTCTGTTTATCTATTTCGGCTACGGCATCCGCCACAGCCGTCTGGCCAAGGCCTGAGTCTTCCAAGACCGGCGTTCGCGCCGGTCTTCTCGTTCAGTGATCGCACGCAGCGCAAGGCCGGAACCGCTCCATGTTCAAACAACTGTGGACCACCAAGCACCCGCACGCCAGTCATGAGGCGGCCGACGGGCTGGGCCTGCAACGCGCGCTCGGGCCGTGGGGACTGACCGCCCTTGGCATCGGCGCGGTGATCGGCGGCGGCATCTTCGTCATCACCGGCCAGGCCGCGGCCGATCATGCCGGCCCGGCGATCATGCTCTCGTTCGTGCTCGCCGCGGTGTGCTGCGCGTTCTGCGCGATGGCCTACGCCGAATTCGCCGCGATGGTGCCGGTATCCGGCAGCGCCTACACCTATACCTATGCCACCTTCGGCGAACTGGCGGCGTGGTTCATCGGCTGGATGCTGGTGCTCGAATACGGCGTCTCGGCGTCCGCAGTGGCGGTCAGCTGGACCGGCTATTTCCTCAGCCTGCTCGAACACCTCGGCATCCACTTGCCGGCCGCATTGGTCAGCGCTCCGTTGGACGGCAAGCTGCAGCGCACCGGCGCGATCGCCAACCTGCCCGCTGCCGGCATCGTATCGCTACTGACCTGGCTGTGTTATGTGGGCATCCGCAAGTCGTCGGCGATGAACATGGCCATGGTGATCCTCAAGACCGGACTGATTTTGCTGGTGATCGCGGTGGGCTGGAAGTATGTGGACACCGCCAACTGGCACCCCTTCATCCCAGCCAACGAAGGCCCGGGCAAGTACGGTATGGAAGGCGTGCTGCGCGGCGCGGCGATGGTGTTCTTCGCCTACATCGGTTTCGAGGCGGTGTCGGTGGCGGCGCAGGAATCGCATCGCCCGCAGCGCGATCTGCCGATCGGCATGGCTCTGTCGCTGGTCATCTGCACCGTGCTCTACATCGCGATGGCCGCAGTGATGACCGGCCTTGTGCCCTACACCTTGCTCGGCACCGACGAGCCGGTGGTGACCGCCGTGGCGGCGCATCCGCAACTGGCCTGGTTGCGCGTGATCGTGGAAGTGGGTGCATTGATCGGGTTGTCGTCGGTGGTGCTGGTGATGATCATCGGGCAGCCGCGCATCTTCATGATCATCGCGCGCGATGGCTTGCTGCCGTCGATCTTCACTCGCATCCATCCCAAGTACCGCACCCCGCACGTCAATACCGTCATCACCGGCATCGGCATCGCTTTACTGGCGGCGGTGTTCCCGTTGGATGTGCTGGGCGAGCTGACCTCGATGGGCACGCTGATCGCCTTCGCGGCAGTGTGCGCTGGCGTGCTGATCTTGCGCCGCACCCACCCGGAACTGCCGCGTCCGTTCCGCATGCCGGTGGCCTGGCTGATCTGCAGCGCCGGCGTGTTGAGCTGCCTGGCATTGCTGTCGGCGATGACCCTGCACAACTGGATGCTGATGGGCTTGTGGACGCTGGTCGGGCTGGTGATCTATTTCGGCTATGGCTATCGGCACAGCCGCCTGCGCGACGGTTGCTGAGCACGCGCATGGCAGAGAACACAACCTGCTGCGCCGCACCTGGCCGTCATCGAGTGGGGCAGTAGAATAGGCCCATGAACGCGACCACTGCTCCCCTGCCCTATAGCACCACGCGTCTGCACGACTTAGCGCAGTTGCTGATCAGCAACATCCGCGAGCTTGCCCAGGCCGGCTGGACGCCTGCCACCAGTAGCAATTTTTCCCATCGTCTGGACGAACAGCACGCCGCGATCACCGTGTCCGGCCGCGACAAGGGTCGTCTGGTCGAAGAAGACATCATGGTGGTGGACTTCGATGGCCTGGCCGTCGGCCGCCTGTTGCGGCCGTCCGCAGAAACGCTGCTGCATACCCAGTTGTATCGTCGGTTCCCGGAGATCGGCTGCGTGCTGCACACGCACTCGCCAGTGCAGACCATCGCTTCGCGCCTGTATGCCGGCAGCGGCGTGATCCGGCTGGAAGGCTATGAGCTGTTGAAAGCCTTCGAAGGCAACACCACCCATGAAACTGCAGTAGACGTGCCGGTATTCGCCAACACCCAGGACATGCAGGTGCTAGCCGCGCAGGTCGATGCCTTGCTGGACAAACAGAGCATGTGGGGGTATCTCATCGAAGGACATGGTCTGTATGCCTGGGGCCGCAACATGGCCGAGGCACGCCGTCACCTGGAGGCCTTCGAATTCCTGCTCCATTGCGAACTCGAGCTGTTGAAACTGCGCAGCACGCGCTGAGTACCGCCCGACCCCATTCGTGAGCCAGACCGTCATGAGCCGACTGCGTATCTTTGCCGACACCAATCCCACCACGCCGGAATTCGATAGCCGCAATGGCGATCAGATCGCCGCCGAGCTGGTCAAGATCGGCGTGACCTTCGAACGCTGGCAGGCCAATCAGCCGATCGAACCGGGCGCTACACCTGAGCAGGTGATGGCTGCTTACCGGGACGACATCGATCGTCTGAGCGCCGAGCGCGGCTTCAAGACCGTGGACGTGGTCAGCATCGCGCCGGACAACCCAAAGCGCGAACAGATGCGCGCCAAGTTCCTCGATGAGCACTTCCACAAGGAAGACGAAGTGCGCTTCTTCGTTGCCGGCTCGGGGCTGTTCACGCTGCACGTGGACGGCAAGGTCTATGAGATCGAATGCGTCAAGGACGATCTGATTGCCGTGCCCGACAGCACCTTGCACTGGTTCGACATGGGACCGGAACCGCACTTTGTGGCGATCCGTTTCTTCACCGAGCCGGACGGCTGGGTCGGCCACTTCACCGGCACCGAAATCGCCAAACAATTTCCCCGCTACGCCCCCGAGAAACCTCACAAGGCCAGCTGACGATGACACGACCGCACGCGATCCTCACAGATATCGAAGGCACTACCAGCAGCATCTCGTTCGTCAAGGACGTGCTGTTCCCGTATGCGCATCGCGCCATGCCGGCCTACGTGCGCGAGCACGGCAACCACCCGCAGGTGCGGCACTGGCTCAACCAGGTGGCCGACGAGATCGGCGAGGACGTGCCGGACGAAATCTTGATCAGCACACTGCAGACCTGGATCGACGAAGATCGCAAGCACACTGCGCTCAAGGCGCTGCAGGGGCTGATCTGGGCAGACGGCTACAAGACTGCCGATTTCACCGCGCATATTTATGCCGATGCCGCGATCCAGTTGCAGGCCTGGCACGCCCAAGGCATTCCGCTGTACGTGTACTCATCCGGCTCGGTGCCGGCGCAGAAGCTGTTCTTCGCGCATAGCGATGCCGGCGATCTGAGCGGGCTGATCACCGACTGGTTCGATACCGAGGTCGGCCCCAAGCGCGAGAGCGCCAGCTACCGCCGCATCGCCGAGCACATTGGTGTGCCGGGGCCCGAGATTCTGTTTCTGTCGGATGTGATCGAAGAACTCGACGCGGCCAAGCGCGCCGGCATGCGCACCGCACTGCTGGACCGGCTGGAGGACTACCCCACTCCCCGTTCGGCGGACGATGTCGGCAGTCATCAGCGCGTGGAGAGCTTTGCCCAGCTGGTGCTGTAAGCAAGAGAGCAGCGCCGATATGACGGCGGCGCCTGCTCCATGTTGTTGCTCTCTGCAAGCCCGGCCGCGTGTGGGCATACGCCACGATGGAGGATGCGTTCCATCTATTAGGCGCCAACACGTGCCGTGATGGCAGACCAACGCAGCGACACGGCATGCGGCTCATTCGGTCAGTGGTGTCTACGGAAGACACAATGCAACTCGGGCTGGTTGCAATGATCGAGCTGCTGCGCTCCCCCTGCATTTTTCAGCCTTCGGCGTTCTTCATGTCGCTTCATTCCAGATTCGGATCGAACGCTTTGCTGCGGCGCCTCTTGTTGCTGATCGTCATCGCTGCGCTGATAGCCGGCTGTCATCCGGATGCCGGCGCCGCGCTGCCGACCAAAGCGGCTGCGAGCCAGGATGAAGTCGATCAGGTCGATCAGGTCGCGCTCGCGCAGGCAATCAAAGCGCTGCAGCCGCAACGGCCTGGCGTCACCGATCTGTACGTGGTCGGCTTTGCCGGTGATGCCAGCGACGATGTATTCCGTAACGAGACGCTCTACCTCAAGCAGCTATTCGAACAACGCTTCGATGCACGTGGCCGCGTGATCACGCTGGTCAACAACCCGGACAATCTCGGCGAGCAGCCGTACGCGCCGCTGGCGACTTACGACAATCTCTACGACACGCTCGCCGCGATCGGCAAGCGCATGGACCGCAAAGAAGACGCATTGCTGCTGTTCGTCACTACGCACGGCACTGAAGACCACACGTTGTACGTGCAGGTGGATCAGAACGAAGAAGATTTCATCAGCCCGCAAGATCTGCGCAAGGCGCTGCAAGATGCCGGCATCGGCAATCGCATCATCGTGTTGTCTGCCTGCTATTCGGGTGGCTTCATCCCCGCGCTGCGCTCGCCGGATACGCTTATCCTCACCGCCGCACGCGCCGATCGGCCGTCGTTCGGCTGCGGCAATACCTTCAACGCAACCTACTTTGGCAAGGCGTGGTTGGTCGATGCGATGAATGAGAGCGATGACCCGTTGGCTGCGTTCGACATCGCCAAGGCAGCGATCACCGCGCGCGAAAAACACGACGGCGAACTGCCGTCGTTGCCGCAGCAATCGCTCGGCAAGCGCATTGCGCCGGTGTTGGCACGCTGGCGCGCCGGGCTACATATGGGTCCTGCGGTTACCTATCCGTATCCGGCGCTGGACTTGGATCCTGATGCGGATTCAGAAGTTGAGCTGAAAGCCAACGCGGGTGACGGGCCAGCGGACGATTCGACACGCGCAAGAGTGCCAACGCCAGCGAATTCGGCATACAGGTCCTCCTCTTTGCCCCGGTCCTTCAGACCCTGACAGCATAGACTGGCTGAGACTAATTCGTCGTCCCTGAAAAATCCCCTTCAAGCGCCAAGTGCCGTCGGTGACAGCGGCACGGCGCTCAAGGATGACCATCCCATCGCCCGCATCCAGGCACGCAAAAACGCGATCCAGCGCAGCAGCCAGCGCAGGTTGTAGCCGGCCGCGCAGCCGAGCACGTGCAGCGCATCGCCTTGGGCACCTTTCAGCCTGCAGCGACGCAACCGGCAGTCGTCTTTCAGATGTCCGATCACCGGCTCCACCGCCTGCCGTCGCTTGATCCAGCGCCATTGCCGTCGCGTCAGCGTCTTGGCCTTGCCGCGATGCAGGACCTGCACGCCATCGACTTCGCGCCCGCGATCGCCCAGGTCCACGATCGCCACCGTCGGTTCTACGCTCACATCCTGCAGCAACCCGCGTGTCTGCTCCAGCTGCTCGGCCAAGGTATCGCCGTCGTACGGGTTGCCCGGGAAGCTGCGCGCACCCACGACCAATCCCTTGCAGGCGGTGACTGCAATGCCGACCTTGACGCCGAATTGGTACGCTTGACGCGCCTTGCCTCGGACAGGTCGTAGGCGTGTTTGAGGTAGAGCAAACCGGCAATCAGCCGCACCAGCAATGCCGGCCGACCGCCACCGGCCTGGGTGGCCGGCAAGCGCGATGAAAGTGCTTGCTCCAACGCCGTCCACGGCATCCGTTGGCTCAGCCGCGCCAGCGGATGACGCAGATCGATCTGGTTCTCCAGCCGCGAACGAAACAACTCCTCTGCAGACATGTGCTCGGCAGCCTGACGCTATTAGCTTGTTGACCAGGAGCTTGACTTTCTCTAGTTGGCTGCCACTTACTTGCTGGAAGCGCTATCTTGCCGATTCGCCTCAGCAATTAATTGCTCCTACGACTGCAGGCGCATACGTAGGCGAATGAGATGCAATGACATCGCAAAGGCAAACAGGAGGGTAAAGGCCAGCACGCCCTGCATCAGCGTGATCTTGCTCAACACCGTCCAGTCCCCTAAACGCCAGTCTTTCAGCTGCAGATAGAGGGCAAGCAGGACGGGCATGAAGCCCAGCTTCTCCATGCCGCCGGTGAACAGCCCCAAGCGGTCGTGCATGTTGGTGCGGCGGTCACGCATGAATGCCTCGCGTCGACGTCGTTGTTCCAGCGGAAACCTCCGAAGCGCCGCAACGATCGATTGATACTGGTGGAATTCCTGCTCCATCTGTTCTGCGTGCTCGACATAGGGGCGGCAGAACCCTGGCCATTCGCGCTTGACGGTTAGCGCTGCCGACACTAGAAAGCCCGTCAGCTCAGTTACGAGGCCGAAAACAGCTAAATAAACACCAGTTTTGCCATCTAGCAGGGTGCCAGACAAGATCCCGACGCCCGCACCGATCAGGCCAATCGCCAAGCTCCAGCGCTCGACTGGACCGGCGCGGCTCTGCTCGGTCACTTGTGCATAGTGCGCCATTGCTGCGGAGAGCGAGGGAAAGCTCGGGTCTGTGAGCTCGATCACTTCCCCACCAATGTTGGCGCTGCGTTCCGTCGCTACTTCATCCACTGAACTCATCTAGGTGTTCAGTCCCGGCATCGTTACACTCACGTAGCCAGCAAGCATCACACCAGCCAGCCTGGATCCCAAACCGCCTCCCCTGTGGAGGCGTGTGTGTATCTGATAATAAGGTTTATGCAGCGCACCCGAGACGCGGACGATCCGACCCGGCGATGCCGTAGGAGCGTACCTATGCGCGCCAGGCTTCACCGGAAGGACCCATGCCCCACGCGGCGCATGCACGCCCACCATCAAGGATCGGCACGCTGCAAGCGATACACCGTGCGTGCGTTGTACTGCCCGTTGGGCAACCAAGCGCGCACTTCGACAGTGTGCTTGCCGATACTGAGCGTTGTCGGCAAAGCGCCACGCCACAGATGTGTGGACGGCGTGGCCTCCGGCGAGCGGTCATAGCCGCGCAATTGCTCGGCCGCATCATCGCGCACGTTCTCGGCAAGCAGACGCGGGTCGGCGCGCTCCACCCGCGTCATCGGCTGCCAGGGGCCATTGTCGATACGCATCTCAACCACAGTGCCGTCCTGGCCCATGAACACATTGGCGTAGATGCCCCAAGCAGCATACGCGCCCTGGCGCAGCACCTTGGGCGCGTACAGCAACAGTTGCGCATCATCTGCCGCGCGCGCGGCGTGATACGCCAACGTATAGTCGCCGCTCGGCGCGACCTGCAACACCGCGTAGCCATTGGGCGTGCCGTCGCTCATCGTCGCATCGGGAATGCCTGCCGCATCCTTGGCGCCCGACCAGAACGCGCCACAGACCGCGCCCACGTTGTATTCGTGCAACGGGCGCGCGCCCTGCCAGCCTTCGTCCGCGCCGTGATCCACCTGCCGCTGCGTATGGCTGTGCCCACTGAGCAATAGCGCATGCGGGAACTCTTTCAGCAATGCAAACAGGCGGCTGCGATCGGCATGCCGGAAGGTTTCCTGCCCCGGCGCTGCATCGAACAGCGGAATATGCATCCCCAATACCAGCAGCCGATCGCGCGGCAGCTGCGCCAGATACGCCTGCAAGAACACGAATTGATCCTCGCGCAGGCCACCGACATAGGCCGGTTTGCCGCCTGGCTTGTAGATCACATCGTCTAGGAACACGAAGCTGGCGTTGGCCTCTTCCACCGCATAGGTGTCGGGGCCATAGATCGCGCGCCAGCTGTCTAACGAATGCGCATCGTCGCCCGCATCGAAATTGAGATCGTGATTGCCCGGCACATGGAACCACGGCACGCCCAACTGCGCGGTGACCTTGTTCAACGTGGGATACAGGCTCAGATCGTTGCTGACGACATCGCCCAGCGTGGTACCCAGCTTCGCCGAGGTCTTACCGATGATCGGCGCCACAATGTCGCGCTGGTAGTAGCCCACATCAGTGAGGCTGGCGGGTTGGCTGTCGGCGAACACCAGCATCTGGAAGCCATCAGCCGCGGCGCTGGCACGCACGGTCAGCGCGAAATCCCAGTGATGCGTATTGCGACCGGTCGCAGCGATTCCTCTGTAATTGCGTTTGGGCGAACCGCTTGGTGCGTAGTGGCGCCAAAAGCCGGGCAAGCCATCGGCGGCAGGCACAAAACTGCGGTCGCCCGGCTTGATCACGAATACCGTCTGCCCGTCGCGCACCGGCAAGCGGTAGCGGCCTTGCGCATCGGTGCGCACCAATTGCTCGCCGTTGGAAACCGTCACATCGGCAATGCCGGGCTCATCGGCGCTGCGTCCGGCACGCCCGTCGCGCTCTTCGTAGACGATTCCATTGACCACGGCGTCGCGTGCGCGTGCGCTTCCCGCGAGCAAGCCCAGTGCCAGAAGAGCGAAGCGAAGCTGCATGCGTTTTCCCGTGCCAAGATCAGCTGAAATTGTAACCGTACTGGCAAGCCGCACGGCGCAGGCCTGGATACCGAAAGACGTAGACACATAACAACGACACATCGTTGCAGGAGTGGCCTTGGGCGCGATGAGGCGTTATCGGTCATTCCCGTCGCGCCCTAGGCCGCTCTTGCCAACCATGCTACTTGTGCCGCGACTCCAACAACGCCACCGCATCGCCCAAGGCCAGGCCACGCGCGCGCAACAGCACGATCAGGTGATACAGCAAATCGGCCGACTCGCCGAGCAACTCGGCATCGCCCTGCGCCACACCGGCCAGTGCTGTTTCCACGCCCTCCTCACCCACTTTCTGCGCGATGCGGCGGATACCTTGCTCGAATAGTTTGGTGGTATAACTGCCGTATGGGCGATCGTGTTCGCGTGCGGCGATCAAGGCATCCAGCGTGCCGAGAAACTGACCAGGTGCGGTCGGGAAACAGCTGGTACGGCCAAGGTGACAGGTCGGGCCATGCGGGCGTGCCTGTATCAGGAGCGTGTCGGCATCGCAATCGGTCTCGATCGACACCACGCGCAAGACATTGCCCGAGCTTTCCCCTTTGGTCCACAAACGCTGCTTGCTGCGACTGAAAAAGGTGACCTCGCCGCGTTGCTGCGTGACCGCCAATGCTTGGGCATTCATATAGCCAAGCATCAGCACGCGCAGGTTGTCGGCGTCCTGCACGATCACCGGCAACAACCCCTCGCCCTTGCTCCAGTCCAACGCTGCGAGCGCGTCGCTCGCGACCACATCGTTACTGCCCATCACGTACCTCGATCTGTTGCGTACGCAGGAATTGCTTGAGTTCCGGAATCGGAATCGCACCACTATGAAACACGCTGGCCGCCAGCGCGCCATCGACATCGGCCTGGTCGAATACTTCGGCAAAGTGCTGCATCTCGCCGGCACCGCCGGAGGCGATCAAGGGCACGCGGCAGAGTGCGCGCACCTGGCGCAACTGCGTGATGTCGTAACCACGCCGCACGCCATCGTTGTCCATACAGTTGAGCACGATCTCGCCGGCACCCAGGCGCTGCGCTTCTGTCACCCAATCCAGCGTGCGCATCGGCAGTGCCTGGGTCTTGCTCGGATCGCCGGTATAGCGACGCACGCGCCACTCACCATCCTGCTCACGAACCGAGTCGACACCGACCACCACGCATTGCACACCGAATGTATCGGCCAGCTCGGAAATCAACTGTGGGCGGCCGAGTGCCGGCGAGTTGATCGATATCTTGTCGGCACCGGCATGCAGCACCGCGCGTGCGGTTTCGACGTCACCGATACCGCCAGCGACGCAGAAAGGAATATCGATCAGCCGCGCAACCCGCTCGACCCAGGTGTAATCGACCGAGCGCCCTTCGGGGCTGGCACCGATGTCGTAAAACACCAGCTCATCGGCTCCCTGCGCGCGGTAGCGCAGCGCCAGTTCGACGATATCGCCCATGTCGATGTGGTCGCGGAATTTGACGCCTTTGACCACGCGGCCACCGCGCACGTCCAGGCATGGAATGATCCGGCGGCTCAGCATGCCACTGCCTCTTTCAGATCCAGGTGCCCTTCCAGCAATGCCTTACCGAGCACGATGCCGGCGCAGCCTGCCGCCTTGGCGGCAGCAACATCGGCCAGATTGCGCGCGCCACCGGAGACCTGTATCTGCAGCTGCGGCGCCAGCACGCGCAAGTACGCGTACAAATCCATGTTGGGGCCGGACAACATGCCGTCGCGCGCGATGTCGGTGCATAACAGATGCTGCAGACCGGCCTGCGCGTAACGCACCGCCAGTTGATCCAACGTCGCTTCTGCCGGCTCGGTCCAGCCGTGCACCGGAAGTTGCCACACGCCATCGGCGCGCTGGCGCGTGTCCAGCGCGATGGTCAGCCGATCAGCGCCGAACTCTTGCAACCAGCCGATGACGGTGTCGCTCTGGCGCACTGCCAACGAGCCGATCACCACACGTGCAGCACCGGCATCGAGGATGCGCGCCACATCGTCGCGCGAGCGCACACCGCCGCCGGTCTGCACCTGCAAACCGGTGGCACGTGCAATCTCGCCGAGCGTCGTGGCCAATGTGTAACCGCCCGCCTTTGCCGCATCCAGATCGACCAGATGCATCCACCGCGCGCCGACATCGGCAAATGCCTGCGCACGCAGCAACACGTCATCGCCGTACCGGGTTTCTCGCGCGTAATCGCCCTGCAGCAAGCGCACCACACGGCCATTGCGGATATCCAGCGCCGGGTATACGGTGAAACTCATGGGAAGCTCATCTCAAGAAAATTGCGCAGGATGCGTGTGCCGGTGTCGGCAGAACGCTCGGGGTGGAACTGCGCGCCGCAGCGCAGGCCGTGCTGCACCACCGCGGTGAACAGGCCACCGTGATCGCAGGCGGCCACGGTATCGGCCGTTACCGGTGCCGCATAACCATGCACGAAATAGGCGCTGGCGCGTTCCGGAAGACCGGCCAGCAGCGCTGAGTCACGCATCGGCACCAGTTGATTCCAGCCCATGTGCGGCACGCGAATCCCAAGCGCAGGGGTCATGTGGCGCACGATTCCAGGCAAAAGCCCGAGACAATCGACATCGCCTTCTTCGGAATGTTCGAACAACAGCTGCATGCCCAGACAGATACCGATCAGCGGTACTTGCAGCTGTCGCAGCGGTTCCACCAGGCCCTGCGCGCGCAAGCGCGACATCGCTTCGGGCGCGGCGCCGACGCCGGGAAGAATCACGCGCTGCGCGCCTTGCAATTCTTCCGCATCGCGCACCACACGTGCTTCCACGCCCAACCGTTCCAATGCATAACGCACCGACCCGAGGTTGGCGCCACCGGCATCGATCAGCGCAACGTCGGTCATAACGCACCTTTGGTGGACGGCAACGCGGTGCCTTCGCGGCGAATCGCCTGACGCAGCGCACGTGCCAAAGCCTTGAAGCAGGCTTCGACCTTATGGTGATCGTTGTCGCCGCGCACGCTCAGGTGCAGGTTCAAGCCGGACGCATCGCAGATCGAGCGGAAGAAATGCGGCACCAGTTCGGTAGGCATGTCGCCCACGCGTTCGCGCTTGAAATCGCCTTCAAATACAAAGTACGGCCGGCCACTGAAATCCAGTGCGGCGCTGGCGACGGCTTCGTCCATCGGCAACGTAAAGCCATGCTGCGCGGTGTCGCCGGCGACACGCCACGGGCTTTCGATCGGATCGAAGCCATAACGGCCGATGCCGCGTTTGTCACCCAAGGCTTCGCGCAATGCCTGGCCCAGGGCCAGACCGGTGTCCTCGATGGTGTGGTGCTCGTCGATATGCAGATCGCCTTCAGCTCTGATATCCAGCGCAAATCCACCGTGCTTGCCGATCTGTTCCAGCATATGGTCGAAGAACGGCAGACCGGTGGCGGTCTTCGGTTCGGCCACGCGGTCCAGATCCAGTTCGACGCGGATTCTGGTCTCCTTGGTGTTGCGTTGGACCACAGCACGTCGCGGCGCATCGGCCAGCTCGTGTGCGATACCGTGCCAATCCCACTCGCCTCCGAACTCTTCGGTGCGCAGCTGGAAGCCGCGGATATTGAGGTTCTGCGCGAATTGGATGTCGGTGATGCGGTCGCCCACCATCGCCGAGCGTGTCCAGTCGATGGTGCGGTCTTGCAGATACGGCACCACCAGACCGACGCCCGGTTTGCGCGTGGGCGCGTTATCGTCCGGCCAGCTGCAATCGATCAACACTTCGCGGAACTCGATGCCCTGGCTGGCGAAGATCTGCAGCATCAGATTGTTGGGGCCATCGAAAGACGCGTGCGGATAGCTTTCGCTGCCCAGCCCATCCTGATTGCTGACGATGACGAACTGATAGCCGGCATCGCGCAACTTGAGCATTGCCGGAATCACGTTGTCGACGAAACGCAACTTTTCATACGCATCGATCTGGTAATCGGCCGGCTCGGTGATCAACGTGCCATCGCGATCGACGAAAAGAATCGGGGTCATGCGGCGGCCTCCTGATTGCGTTGCAGCACGCTCAGCACGCATTCGTTCTGCTCGTGCGTGCCCAAAGTGATGCGCAACGCATCGGATAGACGGGGTACCGCGCGTTGATCGCGCACCACCACGCCGGCCTGCAGCAGCGACTGGAACGCAGCTTCGGCATCATCGAAACGCACCAGCAGAAAGTTGCCCTGCGAGGAATACACCTGACGCACACCGGCAAGTTGTGCGAGCGCCTTGTGTACACGCTCGCGCTCGCTGCGAACCTCGGCAATGCGCCGACGGGTAACTTCCAGCGCTGGCGCAGACAAGGCCTGCTCGGCCATCGCCGCGCACGGCGTCGGCACCGGGTATGGCGCCTGGCAGCGGCGCAGCAGAGCGATCAAATCGGCATTGGCGATCAGGCTGCCGATGCGTACTGCGGCCAGTGCATGCGCCTTGGACAACGTGCGCAGCACAGCGAGATTGTCGTAATGCGCGAGCAAACTAACCGCCGATGGCACATCGGAGAACTCGCCGTAGGCTTCGTCGACGACCACCAACGCCTTGCCCTGCAATGCCTGCAAAGCCTCCTCGACGGCTTGCAACGGGATTGCCGAGCCGGCTGGATTCGACGGTGAGCACAGGAATACCAGCTTGGCATGCGAGGCCAGCGCCGCGTCCACAATCGCCGGGATGTCCGCGTGGAAACTCTCAAGCCCATCCACCAGCGGCACTTCAACCAGCGGTGCGTTCTGCAGCCGCGCGCACACCGCATACATGCCGAACACCGGCGGCGTCACCACCACCGCATCGCGCTCGGGCACGCACAGGCCGCGCACCAGCAGATCGATCGCCTCGTCGCTGCCGCGGCCGATCAGCAGCTGCTCGGGCGCGCAACCGTACAACTCCGCAAACGCGCTGCGCAAACCCTTGGGTTGTGGATCCGGGTAACGCCGCGTGCTCGCGCCTGGGTCGGCCGGATTTGCCCATGCCGACTCGTTGGCGTTGAGCCACACATCGCCTTGCAACCCACTTGACCGTGCCGACGAATAGCCAGCGAAGGCGCGCAGATCTTCGCGCACGAGATCCAGAATCGATGCCCCACTCATGCTGCCGCTCCCATGCGCAATGCCACTGCATTTGCGTGCGCGTCCAGACCCTCGGCGCGGGCCAGAATCAATGCGCATTCGCCGATGCCGTCGATGCCGGCCTTGCTCGCCGCCTGTACGCTGAGCATGTTCTGAAAGCTGGCTACGCTGACGCCGCTGTAGGCGCGCGCCGCGCCGCTGGTCGGCAACACGTGGTTGGTGCCGCTACAGTAATCGCCGAGCGCTTCGGGCGTGTAATCGCCGAGAAACACCGAGCCGGCCGCCTCGACCTGATTCAACCACGCGCGCGGTTCGCGCAGCGCTAGGATCAGATGTTCCGGTGCATAGCGGTTGCTGATTGCAAACGCCTCCTCCAGCGTCTGCACCTTGATCAGGCGCGACTGCGCCAAGGCCTGACGCGCGATGTCGGCACGCGAAAGTTGCGCCAGCTGCGCATCCAACTGCACGTGTACCGCCGCGATCAACGCATCACTGTCGGACAGCAGCAACACCTGCGAATCCGCACCATGTTCGGCCTGCGACAACAGATCGGCGGCAACGAAGGCCGGCTGCGCTCCGGCATCGGCGATTACCAGCACTTCTGAAGGGCCGGCCGGCATGTCGATCGCTGCAGCACCCGACTGCGCCACCTGCTGCTTGGCTTCGGTGACATAGCTATTGCCCGGACCGAACACCTTGTCGCAACTCGGAACCGATTCAGTGCCGTACGCCATTGCCGCGATCGCCTGTGCGCCACCGAGCTTGAACACGCGGCGCACGCCGGTCAGCTGCGCAGCGACCAACACCGCGGGATCCACGCTGCCATCCTTGCGCGGCGGCGTACACAGCACGACTTGACGACACTCGGCCAAGCGCGCCGGCACGCCGAGCATCAAGGCGGTCGACGGCAACGGCGCGCTACCGGCAGGCACGTACAAGCCCACCCGGCCAATCGGCCTTACGATCTTTTCGCACACCACACCCGGCGCGGTTTCCACCGCATAGCCTTCGCTCATGCCGGCGCGGTGGAAGGTATCGATCCGCGCCACGGCGTCCTGCATGGCCTGGCGCAGTTCCGGCGCCACAGCGGCTTCGGCCGCAGCGAATTCGGCTTCACTCACGGCCAAGTTGTCCAGCCATACGCCATCGAAACGCACGGTGATCTCGCGCAATGCCGCATCGCCGCGCGTGCGTACATCGGCAATCAATGCGGTAACCGCATCGCGCGTCTGCGTGGCCACGGTCTGCACCGGGCGGGTCAATGCCTGGGTGCGCGCTGCGGCATCGAGTTGGGACCAATCGAGCATGTTCATGCCAGCGAGCGCTCCATCGTCAACACCATCAAACCTTGCGCACCTGCGCGTTCGAGTTCTTCCAGGCGTTGCCAAGTCACCGCGCCGTGACACATCGTCTGCAGGCGCAACGCGCCGTTGCCATCGTCGGGCAGCTGCACCAACGGGTCGGCATCAGGTAGCAAGCGACGCAACGCATCCACATTGTCCTGCTCAGCACGGAACATCAGCAGCTTGCTGTCGCACAGCTTGAGCACGCCATCCATGCGCCGCAGCAGCATCGCCAACAACGCGGCGCGTGCATCGGCCGGCTCGCGCACTGCGCCCGCCAGTACCGCCTCGCTTTCCATCACCAGTTCCACCGGTTTGAGCTGGTTGGCAGCCAGAGTCGCGCCGCTGGAGACCAGATCGCAGATCAGGTCGGCGGTGCCCAGGCGCGGTGCGATTTCCACCGAACCGGACAGCTCAACCACTGACGCATCGATTCCCTGGCGCTCCAGCCAATCGGCCAGGATTGCCGGATAGCTGGTGGCGATGCGCTTGCCGGCCAGCTGCGCCACACCCTGCCACTTCCATTCTTCCGGCACTGCGAGCATCAACCGGCATTGGCCGAAACCGACCCCACGCATCGCGTGATACGCGGCCGGCAAGCCGTTGCGGCGGCGCTCTGCGGCCTGTTCTTCCAGCTCGTTCTGGCCGACGATGCCAAGGTCGCAGACACCATCGGCGATCAGGCCGGGGATGTCATCGTCGCGCACCAGCAGCAGATCCACCGGCAACGATTCGCCGTAGCAGAACAGCTTGTCGCGGCTCTGCCGCCAGCTCAGCCCGCACGCGGCCAGCAGGCTGCGCGCCGGTTCGGCCAGACGGCCGCTCTTCTGAATGGCGATACGCAACCGGTCACGTGCCGGCGCTGCCGTGGAAGCACTCATCTTGATCTCTCAGTGGGATTCGACAGGGCGCGAGGATTGCTCGCGCAGGGCAGCGGCATAGCCGCCGGCGCCGTGGTCCAGGGTGCGCGCAACGCGCCCGATGGTGGTCACGCTGACCCGGGTCAGCTCGTGGATTTCGCGGTAGGGCACGCCTTTGACCAGCAGCGGCACCACCCGCCAGCGATCGGCCATCGCTTCCAGCTCGGCTGGGGTGCACAGATCGCGCAGGAACGCCTCGACTGAGCCCGGCTCGTCCAGGCATGCCAACGCGTCGGCCAGCCTCTTGAGGGAGGCGGCGACTTCTGTAATTTCGCGCGGAGCTGGTAGTTGTTTCATTGCGTTAACGTAATAGCGTGTTAGTACATTAACGCAAGCAGAGTCAGCGAAGCAAGCGTACCGGCTCAATGGGTTCAGAGAAGCGCACGGTTATGTTTCACCGACACAAGCGGAAGATCCACAGACATCGATGTGTCTGTGGGTCAGGTTTAAAGTGGATGCATGCGTCCGGCTAGCGCACTGCGGCCGACACGGCGAGCGATCACCTGCCGGCCGACAGACCTCAGCCGCCCTTGACACCCCCGGCCACCAGCATCGCCTTGGCCTGCTCAAGCTCCACCAACAAAGTGCTGGCCAGCTCGTCGCGGGCGACTTCGAACTGCTGCTCGCGCACCAGGTCCTTGACCGCCACCACGCCGCGCGCCAGTTCGTCGTCACCGGCCAGCACTACAAAGCGGATTCCGGCGCGTGCGGCGTACTGGAATTGCTTACCGACCTTCTTTGGCTCCATCTGCACTTCAGTGTTGATGCCGCCGATGCGCAGCCGGCGTGCGATGTCCAGCGCATCGCCCAGGCGCGACTCGTCCATCAGCGCCACCATCGCATGCACGCTGCTTTCGGCGATGCCCTGGATCAACCCGGCCTCGCGCAGCTGCCAGAACAGGCGGGTCAGGCCGATCGAAATACCCACGCCCGGCAACCTGGACTTGGTGTAGTGGCTGGCCAGGCTTTCGTAACGGCCGCCCGAACAGATCGAGCCGATCTGCGGCTGGTCGGTCAGCGTGGTCTCGTAAACGGTGCCGGTGTAGTAGTCCAGCCCGCGCGCGATCGAAAAGTTCAGGCAATACGCGCTCTCGGGCACGCCCAACGCCTTGACCAGCTCCAGCACCTCGCGCAGTTCGGCGATGCCCTCGCCCAGGGTCGCACTTGCACCGACCGAGGCTTCCAGCGCCTGCAGCTGCGCCAGCGCATCGGCATGCCCGTTCGAGCGCACCGCCACGAAGGCCAGGATCTTGTCGACCTGCTCGGCGGCGATGCCGAAGCCTTCGCCAACCAGCGTATCGCGCACATGATCGGCGCCGCGCTTGTCGATCTTGTCGATCTCACGCAGCACCGCCAGCTGCAGCTCGCCTTCGGCAACGCCCAGTCTTTCGAAGAAGCCGCGCAGCAGCTTGCGATTGTTCAACTGCACCTTGAACTCGCCGATACCCAGCTCGGCGAACACCGAGTGGATCACCGCCAGCACTTCGGCGTCGTAGCGGATGCTCAGCGCATCCTTGCCGATTACGTCGATATCGCACTGATAGAACTCGCGGAAGCGGCCGCGCTGGGCGCGCTCGCCGCGATACACGCGCTGCATCTGATAGCGGCGGAACGGGAAGCTCAACGCGTGCTCGTGCTCAGCCACATAGCGTGCCAGCGGCACGGTCAGGTCGAAGCGCAGCGCCAGCTCCGGCAAGCCGCCCTCGTCAGCGGACGCAGCGGCATTGGCCAACGCGCCGGTGGATTGCACGAAGTACACCTGGCGCTCGGTCTCGCCGCCGGATTTGGTCAGCAACACATCGGACAGCTCGAACACCGGGGTTTCGACCGGCAGAAACCCGAACCGCTCGTAGTTGCGGCGGATGACGTCCAGCATGTGCTGGAACGCGATCTGCTCGCGCGGCAGCAATTCCATGATGCCGGGCGGCGTACGGGGCTTGATCACGAGCGAAACTCCTGCGAGGCAATGTGGCGAACACACAATTCTACCGGCTGCCGGCCGCGCTGACCGCATGGCGTGTCATCCAACGCGTCCCAGCAGTGCGTGGCTCATGCACCCGCAACTTTGGGACCCCAGCGTGAACTGCGTGGTGCGCGCGGGCGAAACGCGCCATCACGTCTACATACACTCTGAACTCCAGCGCGCTGCACATGGTACGCACGCTGGCACGGGCTACTGCGCGCCCGCCCAGCGCGCTCAGAACTTCAGAGGCCTGGCCCCAACAGCGGCAGCGCCCGCCTGGCGGCTGCGAACTGGTTTTGTTAGTCGTCCCTGAAAAATCCCCTTCAAGCGCCAAGTGCCGTCGGTGACAGCGGCACGGTGCTCAAGGATGACCATCTCATCGCCCGCATCCAGGCACGCAAAAACGCGATCCAGCGCAGCAGCCAGCGCAGGTTGTAGCCAGCGGCGCAGCCGAGCACGTGCAGCGCATCGCCTTGGGCACCTTTCAGCCTGCAGCGACGCAACCTGCAGTCGTCTTTCAGATGTCCGATCACCGGCTCCACCGCCTGCCGTCGCTTGATCCAGCGCCATTGCCGTCGCGTCAGCGTCTTGGCCTTGCCGCGATGCAGGACCTGCACGCCATCGACTTCGCGCCCGCGATAGCCCAGGTCCACGATCGCCACCGTCGGTTCTACGCTCACATCCTGCAGCAACCCGCGTGTCTGCTCCAACTGCTCGGCCAAGGTATCGCCGTCGTACGGGTTGCCCGGGAAGCTGCGCGCACCCACGACCAATCCCTTGCAGGCGGTGACCGCAATGCCGACCTTGACGCCAAATTCGTACGCTTGACGCGCCTTGCCCTTGCCGATGCATTCCACTTCCGGGGCATGCAATGCGTACAGTTTTTGTTTGTCCTTCGGACGCTGCGTGTACAGCCGTTGCGCACGTTCCAGCCAGACAGCGATGCGCTCGCGCACGCCGGTGTTTACCTGATCGAGTTTGCGTTGGATGTCGCGCACGAGCCGTCCCAGCACTGTGCGTTGACGTCGCAGCACGCGCTGCATCCGCTTGAACTGGCGCGCATGCGCATACCGACCTGCCTTGCGGCTCAGGGCCGGGCCTTGCCGCGCGTAGCTCTGCCGCAATCCGATGCCGTGCCGCTTGGCCAGTAACACCAGCTTCTTGCGTGCCACCTCCAGCAAACGGCTGTCGGTCGGATAGGCGATCGCCTTTTCCTGCACCGTGGTGTCCACGATCACCCGCGACAACTCGCGTGCGTCCACCGCCTGCATCGCATGCGCGGCGTTGATGGTGTGCGCCAACAGCTCTTCCATCCCGGCCTCACCCAGGCGCTGCCGCCAGCGCGTCAGCGAGCTGGCATCGCACGGCAAACGCGTCTGGAACACGACCTCACCGGTGAAGAACTGCCAGTACGGATTCTCCAGCCAGCGCTCGCACACCGCTTCATCGGACAGGTCGTAGGCGTGTTTGAGGTAGAGCAAACCGGCAATCAGCCGCACCGGCAATGCCGGCCGACCGCCACCGGCCTGGGTGGCCGGCAAGCGCGATGAAAGTGCTTGCTCCAACGCCGTCCACGGCATCCGTTGGCTCAGCCGCGCCAGCGGATGACGCAGATCGATCTGGTTCTCCAGCCGCGAACGAAACAACTCGTCGGCGGGTCTGTCTTCGGCAGCAGGACGGCGTGTACGCATGGGCGGAAATTGCCAGAAACCAGCCTTCAGCGTAGCGAACACTGGTAGTTTTGGCACGCCGGTGCAGACATCAAGGCCTTGCGGTCGTTGGGTGGTTGGGGTTTTTCAGGTGCGACGAAGTAGAGCCGAACCGGCGGAGTTTTCTGACTACTCCATGTTTCCACCCGCTCCTCCGGATGGCTGGCCGCAGGTGGCTGAAGGCATCTGGATTCCCGATACGCACGAAGAGGTGGAGGTGATGGGACCTTCGTGGTCAGCCTAGCTCAGGGCGTCGAATTCCACTTTTGCATTGGACCGGGATGCACTGCATCCAGACGCTGCAGTGCCGCAGCGCACCACCGGTATGTCGCAAGCGTCACTACCGACCTTCGACGAGAATGATATTGGGGCCAACTGGAAAAATGATGTATAGCGTGTTTCCGAATGGCTATTGCATCGTCGGGTTTACGATTGGCAGATGGTTGGTATCTTTGGTATCTGCGGCATTGAGTATCGCGTCGTCACCAAACAGCTCAAGGTCAACGGGTTGAACAAGCCCAAACTTTGCCTTAGAGCGTGTTATGAACTTTGCCCTTGTCACGCTAACGTATACGGATGAAGCCTCGTAAGCCTTATTCCACCGATATTTCCGACGAAGAATGGGCCTTTGCGGCTCCCTATTTGACGCTGATGGACGTGCAGGCACCGCAGCGCAAGTATGAGCTACGCGCGATGTTCAACGCACTGCGGTGGATCGCGCGCGCCGGCGCACCATGGCGATTGCTTCCCAACGATTTTCCGCCCTGGGAAGCGGTGTATCAGCAAACACAGCGCTGGCTGCAAGCGGGCTGCTTTGAGGCCATGGTCAGTGATCTGCGCTCACTCTTGCGTGTGGCGCAAGGGAAAAAAGGCCAGCCGAGCGCGGTCATTTTCGATGCTCGCACGCTGCAGTCCACCTGCGAAAGCGGGCCGCGTGCTGGATACGATGGCTATAAACGCAAGAAAGGCAGCAAGGTACACATGGCCGTCGATACGCTTGGACATCTGCTCGCTGTCCAGGTGACGCCGGCTAATGAGCAGGAGCGCGCGCAAGTCCGATCGTTGGCACAAGAGGTACAACACGTGACCGGTGAAACGGTCAAGATCGCCTTTGTTGATCAGGGCTACACCGGTCAAGAACCGGCGCAGGCGGCCACGGAAGAAGGCATTGAGTTGCAAGTGATCAAGCTGCAAGAAGCGAAAAAAGGCTTTGTCTTGCTGCCGCGCCGTTGGGTTGTCGAGCGCAGCTTCGGATGGGCCAATCGTTTCAGACGGCTGGCACGCGACTACGAGCGATTGCCGGAAACCTTGGCCGGTTTGCACTTCGTCGTCTTCACGATCCTGATGCTTGGAAATGCAGCCACCCTCTTTCAAAGTTCATAACACGCTCTAATCCAGAAAAATTTCGAAGTGGCTGAGCGATTTACCCTATCCGGGTGGGCACATCGCACGGGTCATAGTCGATGCAGTGCGCTGAGATCCAGCTAAGAACCTGTTCACGATCTTTCCTGATTGGTGCAGACTCTGCGGATGCGCCAAAAAAACCTATCCGAGCGACATGAGCCGGGAGCGTTTCGAACACATCCTCCCGATCCTGGAACAAGCGCGCAAGCGCACCAAGCCACGCCGAGTGGATATGTATGAGGTGTGGTGCGCAGTGTTGTACGTGCTGCGAACCGGTTGCCAATGGCGAGCGCTACCCAGCGACTTTCCGAAGTGGCGGACCGTGCACTCGTACTTTGCCAAGTGGAGCGAGTGCGACGATGAAGGAGTGAGCCTGCTGGAGCGGGCGCTCAAAAAATCAGGTTGGCGTGGCCCGCCAGAAACAGGAGCGCAACATCTTCAGCAGGTTCTTGATCGTGGACGCGCAGAGCGTCAAGAACACGGACACAGCCGGGCAAAAGGGATATGACGCGGGCAAAAAGGTGTCGGGCATCAAGCGGCATATCGCTGTTGATACCCAGGGGTTGCCCCATGCCATCGCGGTGACGACGGCGGAGGTGACCGACCGCAAAGGTGCGCTGCAGGCGCTGGAGCGCTGTCAGTCAAACTTGACGCATGTACAAAGCCTGCTGTGCGACAGTGGTTACACCGGAGTAGCGTTTGCCGAAGGCGTGCGAGAGATTCTAGGCGAGCAGCTCACGGTGCAGATTGCCAAGCGCAGCGAACTGCACACCTTCAAGGTCATGCCCAAGCGCTGGATCGTCGAGCGCAGTTTTGCCTGGCTGGAGAAAAACCGAAGGCTGTGGAAGAACTGCGAGCGCAAACTCAACACCAGCTTGCAGTTCATCCATCTGGCCTTCTTGGCGCTTCTACTCAAAAGATCGTGAACAGGCTCTAAGATGTTGGACCCGAGGTATTGATGATGCAATCTTTTCCCTGGCGAATTCCTACCTGCCCTCAACTTCGCCCGTGACCTGGCATATCCCTGTTGATGCACAAGCGCGCTGCGGAGTCTTGAAAGCAGCGGTATTCGTTTTCGTTCACCATGGTTCGCTCATGCGAGGTTGCACACACCGCTGACGGCTAATCTGGACACATTACATCTAGGAAACTTGCAATGCGCCCCAATTCGATCGGCTCTTCTCATTCTCCCCATCCCTCGGACGACGACTACAGTTCATCCGAAGAGTCTACGCGCCCTCAGAGAACACAGGAAAGGACCGCTCGGTTGAACGTGCAGTCCGATGGCATCCTTGCCGATCTTCCCACCCGGCGAGGATCTAACTCACCACGCCACACCAATTTAACGCATGCCCGCGCTTCGACATTACCAGGCATTTACGAAAATCAAGCAAATTCCGGCTCCATTGTGCAAGGGCAATTCATTGAAGCCGCTAATCATCTGCAGCGGCTATATTTGCAGCCGCTAGCGGTGCCGCCAGAAGCCGAAGACATGGGCCATCCGGAGCCAACGCTTACTGCTTCTTATTCTGTCCATCCCTCGGACGATGACTACAGTTCATCCGAAGAGTCTACGCGCCCTCAGAGAACACAGGAAAGGACCAATCGGTTGAACGCTCAGGCCGATAGGATCCTTGCCGATCTTCCCACCCAGCGAGGATCTAACTCACCACGCCACACCAATTTAACGCATGCCCGCGCTTCGACATTACTAGACATTTATCGAAATCGAGCAGATGCCGGCTCCATTACGCAATTGCAATTCATTGAAGCTGCAAATTATTTACGCGATCTATCGAGGCTGCCAGAAGCCGCTTCAGATGCCGGCTCCAGTACGCAACGGCAATTCATTGAAGCCCCACATTATTTACGCAATCTACCGAGGCTGCCAGAAGCCGCTTCAAATGCCGGCTCCATTACGCAACGGCAATTCATTGAAGCCCCACATTATTTACGCAATCTATCGAGGCTGCCAGAAGCCTTTTCAGATTCAGATGCAGATTCAGATGCAGATTCATATCGATATCCATATCGATATCCATATCGATATCCATATCGATATCCATATGCAGATCCATATGCAGATTCAGATTCAGATTCAGATATAGATAGGCCTTATGACCCGTGGATGTATAGATAGGCCTTATGACCCGTGGATGAGATTTCCTGATTAGCCCTGGCCCTCGGCCGGAAAAATTGCGATTTTCTCGCAAAATTGGCCGCAATCAATGCTGGCAGCGCATCATGGCTGCAAAAAGTCGCCTCGGCACTTTGCGCAGGCAGAGCTTGAGGCTGAAACGATAGGAAGCTTTGGACAAATGGCGCCGTATGCAGCCCAATGCCTGAAAGCTGGCTGAGACTCAGGGCTATTGTGCTCCACGCGGCTACCCATCCCTTGCCGCCAGCGCATCCTAAGAGCGGCTAACAAGTCGCCCCTGAAAAACCCCAACCACCCAACGACCGCAAGGCCTTGATGTCTGCACCGGCGTGCCAGAACTACCAGTGTTCGCTACGCTGAAGGCTGGTTTCTTGCAATTTGCGCCCATGCGTACACGCCGTCCTGCTGCCGAAGACAGACCCGCCGACGAGTTGTTTCGTTCGCGGCTGGAGAACCAGATCGATCTGCGTCATCCGCTGGCGCGGCTGAGCCAACGGATGCCGTGGGCGGCGTTGGAGCAAGCACTTTCATCGCGCTTGCCGGCCACCCAGGCCGGTGGCGGTCGGCCGGCATTGCCGGTGCGGCTGATTGCCGGTTTGCTCTACCTCAAACACGCCTACGACCTTTCCGATGAAGCGGTGTGCGAGCGCTGGCTGGAGAATCCGTACTGGCAGTTTTTCACCGGTGAGGTCGTGTTCCAGACGCGCTTGCCGTGCGATGCCAGCTCGCTGACGCGCTGGCGGCAGCGCCTGGGTGAGGCCGGGATGGAAGAGCTGTTGGCGCACACCATCAACGCCGCGCATGCGATGCAGGCGGTGGACGCACGCGGTTGTCGCGGTTGTCGCGGGTGATCGTGGACACCACGGTGCAGGAAAAGGCGATCGCCTATCCGACCGACAGCCGTTTGCTTGAAGTGGCCCGCAAGAAGCTGGTGTTACTGGCCAAGCGGCACGGCATCGGATTGCGGCAGAGCTACGCGCGGCAAGGCCCGGCCCTGAGCCGCAAGGCAGGTCGGTATGCGCATGCGCGCCAGTTCAAGCGGATGTGGCGCATCCTGCGACGTCAACGCACAGTGCTGGGACGGCTCATGCGCGACATCCAACGCAAACTCGATCAGGTAAACACCGGCGTGCGCGAGCGCATCGCTGTCTGGCTGGAACGTGCGCAACGGCTGTACACGCAGCGTCCGAAGGACAAACAAAAACTCTACGCATTGCATGCCCCGGAAGTGGAATGCATCGGCAAGGGCAAGGCGCGTCAAGCGTACGAATTCGGCGTCAAGGTCGGCATTGCGGTCACCGCCTGCAAGGGATTGGTCGTGGGTGCGCGCAGCTTCCCGGGCAACCCGTACGACGGCGATACCTTGGCCGAGCAGCTGGAGCAGACACGCGGGTTGCTGCAGGATGTGAGCGTAGAACCGACGGTGGCGATCGTGGACCTGGGCGATCGCGGGCGCGAGGTCGATGGCGTGCAGGTCCTGCATCGCGGCAAGGCCAAGACGCTGACGCGACGGCAATGGCGCTGGATCAAGCGACGGCAGGCGGTGGAGCCGGTGATCGGACATCTGAAAGACGACTGCAGGTTGCGTCGCTGCAGGCTGAAAGGTGCCCAAGGCGATGCGCTGCACGTGCTCGGCTGCGCCGCCGGCTACAACCTGCACTGGCTGCTGCGCTGGATCGCGTTTTTGCGTGCCTGGATGCGGGCGATGGGATGGTCATCCTTGAGTGCCGTGCCGCTGTCACCGACGGCACTTGGCGCTTGACGGGGATTTTTCAGGGACGACTAAAGACCGAATGGCCGCCCCATGGGCAAGGGCTTGGCGTCGCCCTAAAGGGCGGCGGCAAGTGCCGCGCCTAGTGGATGATCTTGGAAGATCATGGATGGAATTCACGGACTAGCCGCAAGCCCGCACCACTGCTGTGTTTCTCAGTTTGGGCCGGGGAACGTTGCTACGGGTGAAGGGGAGCGTTTCTACGGAGGTGATACGCCCAGGGTTCCGTAGACACTCAAGACCCTCGTTGCGCGTAGCGCCGTTCAAACTCTACAGGGGACAGGTCGCCAGTTGAACCGTGGCGGCGGTTGGGGTTGTAGAACATCTCGATGTAGTCGAATACCTCGGCGCGAGCGGCGTCCTTGGTGGAATAGGTCCGCCGCCTGATCCGCTCGCGTTTGAGCAGGCCGAAGAAGCTCTCCACGGGTGCGTTGTCGTGGCAGTTGCCACGCCGACTCATGCTGCACACCACGCCATGGGACGCTAGGAAACTCTGCCAGTCATCGCTGGTGTAGACAGACCCTTGGTCCGAATGAACCAAGCAACCAGCGTTGGGTTTGCGTCGCCACACCGCAGACAACAAGGCCTGCACGACCAACTCGGTGTCGGCCCGATCGCGCATCGCCCAGCCGACGACCTGCCGGGAAAACAGATCGATCACAACAGCCAGGTACATCCAGCCTTCATGCGTGCGGATGAAGGTGAAATCGCTCGCCCAGGTCGTGTCCGGCTCAGTCACGTCGAACTGTCGGTCAAGCAGGTTGGCCGCCGCCTTGCACTGCATTCCTCCATGGAAGCGCGGTTTGCGACCATAGCCCACCTGGGCACGCAGTCCCTCGGTGCGCATCAGCCGATGCACCCGATGGCGACTGCAACGCTCACCCAGATCGCGCAGATCCCTGGTGATCTTGCGATGCCCATAGACACTGCCGCTGGCCAGCCAGTGGTGCTTGATCAGTCCAAGCAAGCGCTCATCTTCCTTGGCGCGCTCACTGTTGGGCGAGCACAACCAGGCGTAATAGCCCGACCGGTTGACCCGCAATACCCGGCACATCGCACACACCCTGAATTCCCCACAGTGGGCTTGCATGAAGGCGTAATTTGCCCTTACCCCTTGGCAAAGTACGCGGCGGCCTTTTTTAGTCGTCTCTGAAAAATCCCCTTCAAGCGCCAAGTGCCGTCGGTGACAGCGGCACGGCACTCAAGGATGACCATCCCATCGCCCGCATCCAGGCACGCAAAAACGCGATCCAGCGCAGCAGCCAACGCAGGTTGTAGCCGGCGGCGCAGCCGAGCACGTGCAGCGCATCGCCTTGGGCACCTTTCAGCCTGCAGCGACGCAACCTGCAGTCGTTTTTCAGATGTCCGATCACCGGCTCCACCGCCTGCCGTCGCTTGATCCAGCGCCATTGCCGTCGCGTCAGCGTCTTGGCCTTGCCGCGATGCAGGACCTGCACGCCATCGACCTCGCGCCCGCGATAGCCCAGGTCCACGATCGCCACCGTCGGTTCTACGCTCACATCCTGCAGCAACCCGCGTGTCTGCTCCAGCTGCTCGGCCAAGGTATCGCCGTCGTACGGGTTGCCCGGGAAGCTGCGCGCACCCACGACCAATCCCTTGCAGGCGGTGACTGCAATGCCGACCTTGACGCCGAATTCGTACGCTTGACGCGCCTTGCCCTTGCCGATGCATTCCACTTCCGGGGCATGCAATGCGTAGAGTTTTTGTTTGTCCTTCGGACGCTGCGTGTACAGCCGTTGCGCACGTTCCAGCCAGACAGCGATGCGCTCGCGCACGCCGGTGTTTACCTGATCGAGTTTGCGTTGGATGTCGCGCACGAGCCGTCCCAGCACTGTGCGTTGACGTCGCAGCACGCGCCGCATCCGCTTGAACTGGCGCGCATGCGCATACCGACCTGCCTTGCGGCTCAGGGCCGGGCCTTGCCGCGCGTAGCTCTGCCGCAATCCGATGCCGTGCCGCTTGGCCAGTAACACCAGCTTCTTGCGTGCCACCTCCAGCAAACGGCTGTCGGTCGGATAGGCGATCGCCTTTTCCTGCACCGTGGTGTCCACGATCACCCGCGACAACTCGCGTGCGTCCACCGCCTGCATCGCATGCGCGGCGTTGATGGTGTGCGCCAGCAGCTCTTCCATCCCGGCCTCACCCAGGCGCTGCCGCCAGCGCGTCAGCGAGCTGGCATCGCACGGCAAACGCGTCTGGAACACGACCTCACCGGTGAAGAACTGCCAGTACGGATTCTCCAGCCAGCGCTCGCACACCGCTTCATCGGACAGGTCGTAGGCGTGTTTGAGGTAGAGCAAACCGGCAATCAGCCGCACCGGCAATGCCGGCCGACCGCCACCGGCCTGGGTGGCCGGCAAGCGCGATGAAAGTGCTTGCTCCAACGCCGTCCACGGCATCCGTTGGCTCAGCCGCGCCAGCGGATGACGCAGATCGATCTGGTTCTCCAGCCGCGAACGAAACAACTCATCGGCAGGCATCTCTTCGGCAGCAGGACGGCGTGTACGCATGGGCGGAAATTGCAAGAAACCAGCCTTCAGCGTAGCGAACACTGGTAGTTCTGGCACGCCGGTGAAGACATCAAGGCCTTGCGGTCGTTGGGTGGTTGGGGTTTTTCAGGGGCGACTTTTTAGGATGTCGCGCTCCTCGGTCACTCGACGCAACTCTGCCTTCAGCCGCCGAACCTCGGCGCTCTGGTCCACCTCGGCGCGCTGCACCACGCCAGGCTTGCCGAACTTGCGCAGCCAGGCGTAGAGGCTGTGCGTGGTGACACCCAGTCGCTCCGCGACTTCTGCCACCTTGAAACCACGATCGGTCACTTGCCGGACCGCCTCGATCTTGAATTCATCCGTATACCGCTTGCTGCTCATAGACACCTCCGAATTGACCATGTTCCATGGCCTTGAGATGTCTAGGAAACCCTGGGCGTATCAGCAGGCCACGGATTTGCAGGAGCTAGTTGGATTGTTGGCTGGCAATCTGGTTTGCATATCCGATGGCTTCCATCTGCCCTTTTGCGCCCTGCGCCTGCGATTGCAGCCGTTCGAGCTGGTGCGCATCCGACTTTAGATTTTCCTGCTGATCTTTGATGCCCTTAAACAGCGCATCATTTGCAGCCTTTTGAGACTGTGAAGCCAAGGCGCGGGTCTTTTCCAGCGCCGCGCGTTCGGTGTCAGAGCAGCCGGTCGAGGTGAAGCACGGCGAGGATTTGTAGTAGGACACGTCCTGGAACCTGCCTAGGTAAGCGTCCAGGCTGCCGGCCTGATTGGTGAGGTTATTCAGGGTGTCGATGGACTGCATCAAGCCGTTGATGGTGGTTTGTGCCTGATCCCACATGTAGGCCGCGGGCGCGACCGTGTTTTGCAGCATGTTTTCGTACTGCTGCAACTGCGTCTGGTATTGCTCGATTTGCTTCTGGACATGCGCAACCTGTTGAATCGCGGTGACGGTCGTTTGCGACAGGTTGGTTCCGTCAATGACCGGGATGCCCGCGTGCGCAGGCATCGAGGCGACGCCAACAGTGAGGCCTATGGAGAAAGCGATTTTAGCCGCTAAAACATGCTGCTTCATGGTCATTACCTCGCGATAAATGGCTGCACCCTCGAGCAAGCGCTCTTGTTCAAGGGTTCATCGCGTAGCTGCGCCACGGAGCTACCGGTGATTGACCTGGGCGACACCGAAGCCCGGCCTTTTTGATCAGATCACGGTGTCAAGTAGTGATTGGATTTACTGATGGTTCCAAGGATTGATAACAGTAAGCCCAGCCGCTTCGAAAGGGCTGGTGTCGCGTGTTGCTACGATAAATCCCTTGGAGGCCGCAATAGCCCCAATATATCCGTCAGGTGTTGGAAAACCCTTCCCGGCTGTGCGGGCCTTCACCGCCAGCTCGGCATAATGGCGAGCCGCTTCGGTGTCGAACATCAGCACCCGCTCGCCGAACAGTTCGAGCAAGCCGTCCAGTGCTTCGCCCAGGCCTTTCTTACGTTTCCCGTTCGGCAGCGCGCCGATGCCGAACAGCAGTTCGGCAAGCGTCACGCTGGACAGGTAGAGGGTTTCCGCTACCTGCTCATTCAACCAAGCTCGCACGGCCGGGTTGGGTTCGGGTTTTATCGCCTCGGAGACTACATTCGTATCCAAGACAATCATTCAAACCTCATCGGTTCTGCCGGCACCTTGTCGCGCACCTGGTCCAACACTGCGAAATCATCGTTTGTCAGCACTACTTGGCGGCCAAGCTCCGCCAACGCGTCGCCCATGCGGATGCGCTTTTCTGACTTAACTGCACTCTCCAGAATCTCGCGGACCTCCGCCTCTGTACTGCGGCCATGCTCGGCGGCCCGTAAGCGCAGAGCGCGATGCACCTCGTCGGGCACATTCCGCACTGTCAGGATTGCCATAGTCAGGACCTCATATGTGACTTCATTGACTTCAATATCGCACAAATGACATCATCCAGGCAAGGGCGGCTGCGGCCTATCTCTCTGGCGTTCCAAGTCTTCGGCGGTAGCCGGCCCGGCCTCGCAGAGCAGAATTTCCGTTGAGCACCGCAGGTGCGAATAAGGGACAGTGAAGTAGGCCCACCCGCGTGCGGGTGGGCCTACTTCACCTATCCTGCCCGCCTTACGGCCTTGTTTTTGCCTCGTATGACTCATCGAATTTCGCGCTGTAAGCGCACCGTTGTTTCGCAACAGCGCACCAGCAGCGCGAGGATCGACAAAAACGCCCCATTTCCGCGCGTTTGCAGCGATCCAACAACCGATAGCAGTGTTTCAGCCACGCACTTGCAGCGATTGAACACGGGGCTTTCCTTACTTCGCGCTGCCGTGACTCATGGACCCAGGCGGCGCATTGGTGATGTGCTGGCGAACGTATTTCAGGAACGTCTCATATCGAAAAGGGATGCGCCCGATATCGCGCATGTGCTCCCAGATGATCTTGAGCGTGTAGCCGGCCTCCATCGCTTTCTTAACGTCTGAGCGCGCCGCCATGAAAGCGGCCAGGTAGTCCCGGCGCTTGATCTGCGAGGTCTGCTGCTCAAGAGCGAGCCGTGCGGCCAACTCGGCAGGGTAGCTGCTGTCTGTCGTCGCCATGTCCGTAAACCTCCGTTATCAACTGAACTACTGCGAAGCTTAAGGAGTGTCGGCCTGCGCAACATTCCAATAATTGGCCGAAATGGTTGACATGAAGCTGGTGCCACTAGCGTGCCCCAAGACAGCGACGGCAGCCATTCAGCATCACCGACAAGTTGAACGCCAAGAAGGGAGTTGGTCCATAGATAATCGGCAGCGAGGTGGCCCCTCAAGTGTCAATGAACCGTTCGGCCGCCATCGTAGAAAGCGGCGTTAGACGCAAGCCTTGCCTGGGATGACGATCCTGAAACACCGCCAAAGACGGGTCTAACGTTCGCGGCCAGGCCGCGAATGGCGCTTGTTGTATGTTGTAGTGCGCTACAACATAAAA
The DNA here is from genome assembly GCF_900183975.1 of Xanthomonas fragariae. Classification (NCBI taxonomy): domain Bacteria; kingdom Pseudomonadati; phylum Pseudomonadota; class Gammaproteobacteria; order Lysobacterales; family Lysobacteraceae; genus Xanthomonas; species Xanthomonas fragariae. The sequence goes on along the minus strand of NZ_LT853882.1, from coordinate 2,068,057 downwards.
AACCGATTCATTGACACTTGAGGGGCGCTTAGTTTTTAGCCGCTAAAAATGGTGCGGCCGAGCCACCCCTCCTGGCGTACAACTCAACGGCTGAAAGCCGACCATGGCAAGGGCCTGGCGTCGCCCTACATGGCGGCGGCAAGTACCGCGCCTAGTAGATGATCCTGGAAGATCATGGATGGAACTTGCGAACTAGCCGCAAGCCCGCGCCGTTGCTGTGTTTTCCGGTTTGAGGCGGGGAACGTTGCTACGGATAAAGGGGAACGTTGCTACGGGTAAAGGGGAACATTGCTACGGGTAAAGGGGAACATTGCTACGGAGCTTGGGGAACGTTACTACGGGCTTCGGCCTGCAAATTTCACACTTCCCTGCTGCATACTCGCTCACCTTCCAGCCCACGGTAGCAAGCTCGGCCAGAGCTTTGCGCGCTTTCTGGCGGCGCTTCTTCATAGCCTCGGCGTTCGCCTGGTCCGGCCAGACGTAGCCAGCAAGCGTATCGAGTTCCACGCGCCCGGCTTTGCCAGGATCGATCCAGCCGCATAGCCGCTGGTGAATAAGGCGGGCCGGGTCGGTTTGTAGCGCCCGCACCTCGGCCATCTCGATGCGGGTATACGGGCGCCGCCCAAGAATCGCCTCTGCAATCTGGGGATTCAACGCGACGAATAGCCGTCCGTCCTCTTCGTCGAAGGCGTAGCTCATCAAGTGAAAAGACCTTTGCCTAATCCCATTGGTGACTACCACCGTCACGTTTGCCATGCGCAGCAAACACGCCTTGATCGCCCTGATATTGTCGCCGCCATCGGTCAAGCCGATTTCGGCTAGCAGGCTTGTCATGCTCTCTCGCACGACAAGCGCATCCTGCCCTACCGCTTCGAACTTCGGCTCAAGGAATAGACGCAGTTGCCTCGGCAACTCTGCTGTTGGATCTGGCGTCAGGATGATGCCCTTCGGCCCTCCAAGAGCCACAAGACCTTGTAGCAGTCGCATGTCATCAGCGCCAAGAGGCTCGAGGCCGACAAACCGCGCTTGTTCATTCTCGGCGTAGTGATACGTCACATCGAGCTTGAGCCTCTTCCGTTCGCCGCGCTTAAGACTGCGGAACAAACCGGGGACCAGGCAATGCATCGGATCGTGCCGGGCATGGGTAAGGTTAAAAGCCATCGCTTCGCCTCCTGCCATCACGTCCCTTTTCTTCATTCTTGCTGGCTTCATGCAGCTCCACTGGCACCAGAACGCCGCCTGCGTGCCGCATGTACCAGCGATCAAGCGTCGTAGCGTCGTAGTTCTGCTTGTTAACGCCGAAACGCACGAAGTAGCCGCGGCGCTCATTGCCGATGGGCTGCCGGTCATGGGCGCGGTCGCTAAGGCGCTTCGCCTCGTCCTCAGTCATGCGCGCGACGTAACCGCACCACCTGGCGTTGTCGATGAGCGCGGAAGCGCCACGCGCGGCCTGCTGCTGGTCGGTTTGGCCTTCGCGGGCACTTCCCTTGCTGACGTGGTGCAGGTAGAGCACGGATGCGCCCGTGGTAGCCGCGACCTGCTCGAACACGGCCACGAGGTTGGCCATGCTGCCATTGCTGTTCTCATCGAGGGCGTGGATGCGGCTCAGGGTGTCCAGCACGATCAGCCTGGCCCCGGCGCTGTACTCAATGACGCGGCGCAAGTGAGCCTCGTCCATGACGTTCAAGCGCTTACCCATGATTGGCTCAAGCGCAAGGTTCTCTGCGATGGCTTGGCGTGCTGCGTGTCCGAGGTGCTGGCCGATGGCGTGAATGCGCCGCACAAGCGCGGACGGCGGGTCTTCCCCAGCCAGATAAACCACGCGCCCGGAGTGTGCGGGAGCCAGGCCCACGAGGTCGCCGCCGGCAACGCTGCATGCGATGCTCATGGTCGCTTCCAGCGCCCAGAAGCTCTTACCGGTGGCTCCTGGAGCAACGAGCGCGCCCACGGTTCCCGCCAGGAAGCCCGGCCATATGAAGTCCAGCACCGGCGGTTCGCACTCGAACGCCGCGAGGACGTCAATCGCCACGCCTCAGTTCCCCGTTCCGTATAGGGACTCGTCGCTCAACACCTCGGCGATCTGCGAGGTTCGGAAGTAGACGCGCCGACCGATCTTGAAGCGAGCCTTGTTGATTCGCCCCGCCCATTCGCTCGCCGTGCGCAAACTGACCCGCAGTCCATCCGGTGATCGATCCAGGACAGAGGCGAGCTGCGCCATGCTCAGCAGCGGGCCGAAGCGTTGCAGCAGCGTGTCTTCTATCATCATTGCGTAAACCTCCGTTATCAACCGAATTGCTACGAAGGTTAGGTTTTATGGGGATTACCTACATCTTATTAGTTGTCCAAAATGGTTGACATGAAGAATGATACAACCATTGTCACCTGGGAAGGCTGCGACCCCACTGTCTCGGAAGCCATCGAGCAGTTCGAGGATCGCTGGCGGCCGTATTCCGCCTCCTCGCGGCGCTACCCCATCGTTGGGCTGATACAGGAACTCATTGACCCCGCCGTGGCTGCGTACACGGCGACGCTGCCGCAACGCTGCTTGGGCCATATCCCCGGAGCAGGAACAGGGGTGAGTTTCAGCGGAATCATCCGACTGGTGGGACTTGATGCGATGGTTCTCCTGCAACGGGAACTACTCCGGAAGTTCATCCGCCAGGAGGACTGCACAAGCGCAAGGGACAAACGGTTTACAGCTACCCTCGAATCGCTGTTTGAGCTGATATGGGCCTGCGCCCGCAAGCAACCAGTCGAATCGCCACTGCGCGGCTCGGATGGCAAGGCACGCGGCTTGAATGGAAGACGCCGGCAAGGATTTTGCCGATTTTGCGGAGCGCTTACCGAGCTGGCTTCGTTTGCAGGCGATGAGTCTCAATTGCGCGGAGCCGCTGACTCACTTCGCTTGAGCAGCCTGTACTGCGTAGCTCATAAGCCCAAGCTGCTGAACGGCGCAGCGAACCCTGCCTATAGACAAGTAACACGATCCATCGCGCAATTCGATCTCGAATTGGCAAGACTTACCCGGCAATGCGCGAAGCGATCCAGACCCCATGCAGCGGCATCAGGCGACAAACTGGTTGATGGTTACTTCTTTCACTACATGCTGAGTCAGACCTTACAGCCAGCCAACCTGACTGAGCTACGCAACCTGGCGCGATTGATGGTGGACTCGAAGCTGTCGGACACCAAGAAGAAGATTTTGTTGCTCCAGTATTCCGGGCTTAATCAGTCAGAGATTGCAGAACAGCTTTCAAGTAACGATCAACGGCCGCTGACGCGCCAAGCAGTATCTAAAACCCTTAAGGCGCTGGCATCAATCCCTGCAACGTTTCACCTGAAGAAGCGGTAGGCGCGCTCATTCCCCGACCTTTTTCGTTGTCAACCAAAGTGAACAATTATTAGTCGTCCCTGAAAAATCCCCTTCAAGCGCCAAGTGCCGTCGGTGACAGCGGCGCGGTACTCAAGGATGACCATCCCATCGCCCGCATCCAGGCACGCAAAAACGCGATCCAGCGCAGCAGCCAGCGCAGGTTGTAGCCGGCGGCGCAGCCGAGCACGTGCAGCGCATCGCCTTGGGCACCTTTCAGCCTGCAGCGACGCAACCGGCAGTCGTCTTTCAGATGTCCGATCACCGGCTCCACCGCCTGCCGTCGCTTGATCCAGCGCCATTGCCGTCGCGTCAGCGTCTTGGCCTTGCCGCGATGCAGGACCTGCACGCCATCGACCGCGCGCCCGCGATAGCCCAGGTCCACGATCGCCACCGTCGGTTCTACGCTCACATCCTGCAGCAACCCGCGTGTCTGCTCCAGCTGCTCGGCCAAGGTATCGCCGTCGTACGGGTTGCCCGGGAAGCTGCGCGCACCCACGACCAATCCCTTGCAGGCGGTGACCGCAATGCCGACCTTGACGCCGAATTCGTACGCTTGACGCGCCTTGCCCTTGCCGATGCATTCCACTTCCGGGGCATGCAATGCGTAGAGTTTTTGTTTGTCCTTCGGACGCTGCGTGTACAGCCGTTGCGCACGTTCCAGCCAGACAGCGATGCGCTCGCGCACGCCGGGTTCCACCTGGTCCAGCTTGCGCTCGATATCGCGCAACACCCGCCCCAATACCGTGCGTTGACGTCGCAGCACGCGCTGCATGCGCTTGAACTGGCGCGCATGCGCATACCGACCTGCCTTGCGGCTCAGGGCCGGGCCTTGCCGCGCGTAGCTCTGCCGCAATCCGATGCCGTGCCGCCTGGCCACTAAAACCAGCTTCTTGCGTGCCACCTCCAGCAAACGGCTGTCGGTCGGATAGGCGATCGCCTTCTCTTGCACCGTGGTGTCCACGATCACCCGCGACAACTCGCGTGCGTCCACCGCCTGCATCGCATGCGCGGCGTTGATGGTGTGCGCCAGCAGCTCTTCCATCCCGGCCTCACCCAGGCGCTGCCGCCAGCGCGTCAGCGAGCTGGCATCGCACGGCAAACGCGTCTGGAACACGACCTCACCGGTGAAGAACTGCCAGTACGGATTCTCCAGCCAGCGCTCGCACACCGCTTCATCGGACAGGTCGTAGGCGTGTTTGAGGTAGAGCAAACCGGCAATCAGCCGCACCGGCAATGCCGGCCGACCGCCACCGGCCTGGGTGGCCGGCAAGCGCGATGAAAGTGCTTGCTCCAACGCCGTCCACGGCATCCGTTGGCTCAGCCGCGCCAGCGGATGACGCAGATCGATCTGGTTCTCCAGCCGCGATCGAAACAACTCATCGGCAGGCATGTCTTCGGCAGCAGGACGGCGTGTACGCATGGGCGGAAATTGCCAGAAACCAGCCTTCAGCGTAGCGAACACTGGTAGTTTTGGCACGCCGGTGCAGACATCAAGGCCTTGCGGTCGTTGGGTGGTTGGGGTTTTTCAGGGGCGACTTATTAGGCCGATCTGATCTGAATTGCCGGGCACCATCAGGCACATGTTCGCAATTGACTGAAAGAGGCCAGGGGATGCAGGCAACGACAAGTAAGACGCTCATCAATCGCAAGAAACTGCTGGCGATGATCCCGCTGTCTGAGCGCACGATTTTCAACATGGAGCAGCGCGGGGAGTTCCCGCGCCGGATCGCACTCACCAGCCGAAATGTCGCCTGGGACTTGACCGAGATCGAGGAATGGATTGAGGCGCGCAAGGCGTCTGGCACTCAGGCCATGCGCCCCGGATTCACTCCATCGCCAGTAGCAGGCGGTTCCGTCGCCGCTTTTTAGCGGCTAAAACGCTGCGCCCCTCAAGTGTCAATAAAGCCCGAGGCGACGCCTCGATGCGTGGGCGGCTACTGCCTACCCTGCCTTCAACTGACCGATCCCTTCGGCCGTTTCAGCGTCCATTCGTCGATCATGTCCGCCCAATCCTGCAACATCGCCGTGCGCTGCTCGCGATACTCAGCCTTGTTGTAGACGGCTCTGACGCCCTTCTGTTCGTGGGCAAGGCACTTCTCGATCCAATCGGTGTTGTAGCCAGCTTCGTGCAGCAACGTGCTGGCCGTGCGCCGCAAGTCATGTGGGCCGAACTTGGCGAGTGACTTCCCTTCCTTCTGCGCCAGTCGATACGTCAACGTCAGCACCTGGTTGAGCGTGGCGCTGCTCATGGGCAAGTCCGAGTCATACCGCGACGGCAACACGTAGTCCGATCCCCCCGCAAAGGTTTTCATGGCAATGAAGATATCCAGCGCCTGCTGGGACAAGAACACCAGGTGCGGATTGCGCCGCTTCATCCGCTCCTTCGGGATCGTCCAAAGCGCATCACTGAAATTGATCTCGCTCCAGGTCGCATTGGTCAGCTCACTCTTACGCACCATCGTCAGCAGCAGCAGCTTGGCCGCCGCCCGGATGGATGGCGTTGTGCCGATGCGCTCCATGTATTGGTACATCAAGCTGATTTCGTCCGGGTTCAGCGCACGGTCGCGCGGCTCGAACTTGGCAATGCTCGTCGGGCGCACCAGCTCTGCCGGGTTCTCAACCTTTTGGCCGCGCTCGATAGCCCAACGATAGACCTGCGACACCACTTCGCGGGCATGCACCGCGGTTGCCGGTGCGCCTCGCTCCACGATGGCATCGGTCAGCGCGCGCAAGTCCTCGTGGGCAATCTCCACCAGTTTCTGATTGCCGAATTTCGGCTTCAAGTCTCGCTCGTAGACTGAGCGGCGCATATCGCGGGTGGAATCGGCCATCTGGTAGCCGCGCAGCCACTTTTCTGCCCAGGCTCCAAACGTCTCCGCATCCTTGACGCGGGCCTTGTCTCGCGCCTTTTCCTTGGCAGGCGACTTCCCGGCCGCGATCATCTTCTTGGCCTCGCCCAGCCGCTGGCGGGCCTCGGCCAGCGTGATGCCGCCTACGCAATAGCGGCCGAAGGTGATGGTTTCCTGGCGGCCGTGGATCGAGTAGTTGTAGCGGAACGAGATCGCCCCAGCCGGCGTGACGGCCACATGGAGGCCGTCACGGTCGTTCTTCTTGTAGAGCTTGTCTCTCGGCTTGAGGTTGCGCAGCTTGGTATCGGTAAGCATGGTTCTCGCCCTAGGTCGGCTCAAATACCATGATCGAAAATCAGCCCAATCCTGGCGTAAAAACACAATGGAATCATTGCACTACGTCAGATAAATACCATGATAGGTAGAAGGGTAGCTACATGGTATCGGTGGCACCTCATGGCATCGAAGCATTCAATGCCATTCATCATGCCATGAAAAAACGGTGCTCGGGGATGCCAAAGATTGCCAGCCGGTGCCGAATGAAAACACAAAAAAGCCCGCAATGACGCGGGCTTAGGTATGTTCTCCTGCTACCAGATGCCAGCCGGTGCCAGACACCGGATCATTCCCACTCGATCGTCGCAGGCGGCTTGCCGGAGATGTCGTAGACCACGCGCGAGACGCCGTGCAATTCGTTAATGATGCGGTTGGACACTGTGCCTAGGAAATCGTACGGCAGGTGCGCCCAGTGCGCGGTCATGAAGTCGATGGTCTCCACCGCACGCAGTGCGATCACCCATTCGTAGGCGCGCGCGTCGCCGACCACGCCCACCGACTTCACCGGCAGAAACACCGCAAACGCCTGGCTGGTCTTGTCGTACAGATCGGCCTTGCGCAGTTCGTCGATGAAGATCGCATCGGCCTTGGCCAGCAGTTCGGCGTATTCGCGCTTCACTTCGCCCAGGATCCGCACACCCAGGCCGGGGCCGGGGAACGGGTGGCGATACACCATCGTGCGCGGCAGGCCGAGCTCGACGCCGAGGCGCCGCACTTCGTCCTTGAACAGCTCGCGCAACGGCTCGACCAGACCCAGCTTCATGTGCTCGGGCAGGCCACCGACATTGTGGTGGCTCTTGATCACGTGCGCCTTGCCAGTCTTGCTGCCGGCCGACTCGATCACGTCCGGATAGATCGTGCCCTGCGCCAGCCATTTGGCATTGGCCAGCTTGTTGGATTCTTCATCGAAGATATCCACGAACAGGTTACCGATGATCTTGCGTTTGGCTTCCGGGTCGCTGACGCCTTCGAGCTTGGCGAAATAGCGATCGGCCGCGTTGACGCGGATCACCTTGACGCCCATGTGCTCAGCGAACATCGCCATCACCTGGTCGCCTTCCTGCCAACGCAGCAGCCCGGTGTCGACGAACACGCAGGTCAGCTTGTCGCCGATCGCCTTGTGCAACAGCGCGGCGACCACCGACGAATCGACACCACCGGACAGGCCGAGAATGACTTCGTCATCGCCCACCTGCTCGCGCGCGCGCGCGATCTGGTCATCGATGATGTTGGCCGCCGTCCACAGCGTCTGACAACCGCAGACATCGACCACGAAACGACGCAGCAAGGTCTGGCCCTGCAACGTATGGGTAACTTCAGGGTGGAACTGCACGCCATACCAACGCTTGTCCTGGTTGGACATCGCCGCAACCGGAATACGGTCGGTCACTGCAGTGATGATGAAGCCCGGTGGCACTTGTGACACGTGGTCGCCGTGGCTCATCCACACGTTCAAACGCGACGATCCAGCGTGATCGGTCAGCCCGGAAAACAAGGCGTCAGCGGCAACCACATCGATTTCGGCATGACCGAATTCGCGCTGATCCGCCGCCTCGGTTGCACCACCCAATTGCGCGGCAAGCGTCTGCATGCCGTAGCAGATGCCGAACACCGGCAAGCCACTGTTGAAGATTTCCTGCGGCGCGAACGGCGCACCCGGCAACGTGGTCGACTCAGGACCACCAGACAGGATGATGCCCTTGGCACCGAAGCCGGCGATCTCTGACGGATCATGATCCCACGCCCAGATCTCGCAATAGACCCCGATCTCACGGATACGCCGCGCAATCAGCTGGGTGTACTGCGCGCCGAAATCGAGGATAAGGATCTTGTCGTTATGGATATTGGTCATTGGGGCCGGGAATCGGGAGTTAGGATTGGGGATTCGCAAAAGCGGAGGTGGCGACCGCTGCCGGATGAGGAAGCGGTAGGCTCTTACGAATCCCGAATGCCATATCCCCAATCCCGCGCACTGTTTCACCCAGCGCGGTAGTTCGGCGGTTCCTTGGTAATCTGCACGTCGTGGACGTGGCTCTCTCGCTGGCCGGCGCCGGTGATCTTGACGAGCTTCGGCTTGGTGCGCATGTCTTCGATGGTGGCACAGCCCACATAACCCATGGTCGCTCGCAGACCACCGATCAGCTGATGGACGATGCCGCCGACCGGGCCGCGATACGGCACGCGGCCTTCAATGCCTTCCGGCACCAGTTTGTCGGCGTCGCTGGCGTCCTGAAAATAACGATCCTTGGACCCCTTCTCCATCGCACCCAGGCTGCCCATGCCGCGGTAGCTCTTGTAGCTGCGACCTTGGAACAATTCGACCTCGCCCGGCGCTTCTTCGGTACCAGCCAACAGGCCGCCGACCATCACTGTGGACGCACCGGCAACCAGCGCCTTGCCGATATCGCCGGAATAGCGGATGCCGCCATCGGCAATCAGCGGAATGCGGTCCTGCAGCGCTTCGGCCACCATATCGACCGCAGTGATCTGCGGTACGCCGACACCGGCAACGATACGCGTGGTACAGATCGAGCCCGGACCGACGCCGACCTTGACCGCATCGGCGCCGGCATCCATCAACGCCAGCGCAGCATCGCCGGTGACGATGTTGCCGCCGATCACCTGCAGCTGTGCATAGGCCTTCTTGACCCAGGCCACGCGGTCGATCACACCTTGCGAATGGCCATGCGCGGTATCCACGATCACTACGTCAACGCCGGCTGCGGCGAGCAGCTCGATGCGCTGCTCGGTATCGCCGCCCACGCCCACCGCCGCGCCCACCAGCAATCGCTTGGCGTTGTCTTTGGCCGCGTTCGGGTTGTCGGTCTTTTTCTGGATGTCCTTGACCGTGATCAGGCCGCGCAGCTCGAAGCTGTCGTTGACCACCAGGATTTTTTCGATGCGGTTGCGATGCAGCAGCTCGAGCACTTCCTCATCGCTGGCACCTTCGCGCACTGTGATCAGGCGATCCTTCTTGGTCATGATGTGCCGGACAGGATCGTCGAGCTTCTTTTCGAAGCGCATGTCGCGGCTGGTGACGATGCCGACCAGTTCGGTGCCATCCACCACCGGCACACCGGAGATATTCCGCGCGCGGGTCAGCGCAAGCACCTCGCCGATCGTCGTGTCCGGACTGACGGTAAACGGCTCAGTGATCACGCCTGACTCGAACTTCTTGACCTTGGCCACTTCAGCAGCCTGCTGGGCCGGCGTGAGGTTCTTGTGGATGATGCCGATGCCGCCCAGCTGGGCCATGGCCACCGCCAGGCGGTGCTCGGTCACTGTGTCCATCGCAGCCGAGAGAATCGGCAGCTTCAGGCGCAGATCGCGCGTCAGCCGAGTTTCCAGACTGACGTCCTTGGGCAGGACAATCGAATGAGCAGGGACGAGCGAAACGTCGTCGTAGGTAAGAGCTTCAGCCTGGATGCGCAGCATCGGCGGACCCGAGTTTGGGAAAGCGCGACATTTTACCCTGAAAGACGTCACGAAGACACTGCGGTGCGTGGCTACAGCCGCAATGCTGCGTTACGACTGCGCCTCAATCAGACGCGTCGGCGGCTTCAAACGTGTTCTGCATCAGCGTGGCCACCGTCATCGGCCCTACCCCGCCCGGCACCGGCGTGATCCAGGACGCGCGCTGCGCTGCGGCGTCAAAACCGACATCGCCTACCAAACGGCCGTCTTCCAAACGATTGATGCCTACATCGATCACCACTGCGCCCGGCTTGACCCATTCGCCAGGAATCAGGCCCGGACGGCCCACCGCCACCACTAGAATATCGGCATTGCGCACGCTGGCTTCCAGCACCTCGGGCGGGGTGAATTTGTGGCAGCTGGTGACCGTGCAACCGGCGATCAGCAACTCCAGGCCCATCGGCCTACCGACGTGGTTGCTCACGCCAACAATGGTCGCGTTGCGGCCACGCACCGGCTGATCGGTATGACCGAGCAAAGTCACGATGCCGCGGGGCGTGCATGGACGCAGGCCAAATTCGCGCAACGCAAGATGCCCGACATTTTGCGGATGGAAACCATCCACGTCCTTGCACGGGTCGATGCACTGGATCAAACGATTGGCATCGGAGATCCCCGGCAACGGCAGCTGGATCAGGATGCCGTGGATCTTGGGGTCTGCATTGAGTTGGTCGACTAGCTTCGCCAATTCGATTTCGCTGGTACCTTGCGGCAAGTCGTAATCGAAGGCTTCGATGCCGACCTTTTCGGCCGCACGCCGCTTGTTGCGCACATACACCGACGAGGCTGGATCACTGCCGACCAGCACCACCGCCAATCCGGGGCGTACCCTGCCGGCTGCCAGACGCGCGTCCACCCGCAGCTTCAATCCGTCGAGCAGGTCCTCGGCAATGCGGCGACCATCGAGAAGGCGGGCCGTAGCAGATGCAGCTGGCGCGGAAGCGGTCATGTGGCGTCAGGTGTAGAGTCGGAGGCCGTCTATTGTCCCCGATTCTGTCATGACCGACACCACCTCAACGCCGGATTCAATCACGACATCCATCGAAGCGGCCGCATTTCGCCGTCTGTTGCAGCATCTCAACCAGGATCGCAGCGATGTGCAGAACATAGATCTGATGATCCTCGCTGGCTTCTGCCGCAATTGCCTGAGCGACTGGTACCGCGAAGCGGCCGAAGCGCAAGGTCAAACGATGAGCAAGGACCAGGCACGCGAAGCGGTCTATGGCATGTCGTTCGCCGACTGGAAGCAGCAGTATCAGAAAGACGCCACGCCCGAGCAGCTGGAGGCCTTTGCCGCGGCTCAACGCAAGCACGGCTGACTGGATAGGCGCCAGCGGGCTTATCGGCGCCGGCTTTTTTATTCGTTACATCGTTGCCAACCTGCGTACGGCCGGCACCAAGCAATATTGCTGCGTGGCCGCAGTCCACCGGCATAAGCGTCTGTGCCAGCGCTCTTACGCACGAATGCGAAACGAGGCTGCGGCAGATGCGGTGCGCACCACAGCCAAAGCTTCAGCGCTCGTATCTCGTGGATTGCGGCAGGCAACACGCTCGCACAGCGCGTATGCGAAAAAGTTGGCGCGACCAGTACAAAAATTTGGTGCGACCAGCCGGCACAGCAGCTGTGCTGAGCATGCTCCAGCACCCACACTACATAGTCGTCCCTGAAAAATCCCCTTCAAGCGCCAAGTGCCGTCGGTGACAGCGGCACGGCACTCAAGGATGACCATCCCATCGCCCGCATCCAGGCACGCAAAAACGCGATCCAGCGCAGCAGCCAGCGCAGGTTGTAGCCGGCCGCGCAGCCGAGCACGTGCAGCGCATCGCCTTGGGCACCTTTCAGCCTGCAGCGACGCAACCGGCAGTCGTCTTTCAGATGTCCGATCACCGGCTCCACCGCCTGCCGTCGCTTGATCCAGCGCCATTGCCGTCGCGTCAGCGTCTTGGCCTTGCCGCGATGCAGGACCTGCACGCCACATCGACCTCGCGCCCGCGATCGCCCAGGTCCACGATCGCCACCGTCGGTTCTACGCTCACATCCTGCAGCAACCCGCGTGTCTGCTCCAGCTGCTCGGCCAAGGTATCGCCGTCGTACGGGTTGCCCGGGAAGCTGCGCGCACCCACGACCAATCCCTTGCAGGCGGTGACTGCAATGCCGACCTTGACGCCGAATTCGTACGCTTGACGCGCCTTGCCCTTGCCGATGCATTCCACTTCCGGGGCATGCAATGCGTACAGTTTTTGTTTGTCCTTCGGACGCTGCGTGTACAGCCGTTGCGCACGTTCCAGCCAGACAGCGATGCGCTCGCGCACGCCGGTGTTTACCTGATCGAGTTTGCGTTGGATGTCGCGCATGAGCCGTCCCAGCACTGTGCGTTGACGTCGCAGCACGCGCTGCATGCGCTTGAACTGGCGCGCATGCGCATACCGACCTGCCTTGCGGCTCAGGGCCGGGCCTTGCCGCGCGTAGCTCTGCCGCAATCCGATGCCGTGCCGCTTGGCCAGTAACACCAGCTTCTTGCGTGCCACCTCCAGCAAACGGCTGTCGGTCGGATAGGCGATCGCCTTTTCCTGCACCGTGGTGTCCACGATCACCCGCGACAACTCGCGTGCGTCCACCGCCTGCATCGCATGCGCGGCGTTGATGGTGTGCGCCAGCAGCTCTTCCATCCCGGCCTCACCCAGGCGCTGCCGCCAGCGCGTCAGCGAGCTGGCATCGCACGGCAAACGCGTCTGGAACACGACCTCACCGGTGAAGAACTGCCAGTACGGATTCTCCAGCCAGCGCTCGCACACCGCTTCATCGGACAGGTCGTAGGCGTGTTTGAGGTAGAGCAAACCGGCAATCAGCCGCACCGGCAATGCCGGCCGACCGCCACCGGCCTGGGTGGCCGGCAAGCGCGATGAAAGTGCTTGTTCCAACGCCGTCCACGGCATCCGTTGGCTCAGCCGCGCCAGCCGATGACGCAGATCGATCTGGTTCTCCAGCCGCGAACGAAACAACTCGTCGGCAGGCATGTCTTCGGCAGCAGGACGGCGTGTACGCATGACTGAAAATTGCCAGAAACCAGCCTTCAGCGTAGCGAACACTGGTAGTTCTGGCACGCCGGTGCAGACATCAAGGCCTTGCGGTCGTTGGGTGGTTGGGGTTTTTCAGGGGCGACTACATAGTCGTCCCTGAAAGATCCCCTTCAAGTGCCAAGTGCCGTCGGTGACAGCGGCACGGCGCTCAAGGATGACCATCCCATCGCCCGCATCCAGGCACGCAAAAACGCGATCCAGCGCAGCAGCCAGCGCAGGTTGTAGCCGGCGGCGCAGCCGAGCACGTGCAGCGCATCGCCTTGGGCACCTTTCAGCCTGCAGCGACGCAACCGGCAGTCGTCTTTCAGATGTCCGATCACCGGCTCCACCGCCTGCCGTCGCTTGATCCAGCGCCATTGCCGTCGCGTCAGCGTCTTGGCCTTGCCGCGATGCAGGACCTGCACGCCATCGACTTCGCGCCCGCGATCGCCCAGGTCCACGATCGCCACCGTCGGTTCTACGCTCACATCCTGCAGCAACCCGCGTGTCTGCTCCAGCTGCTCGGCCAAGATATCGCCGTCGTACGGGTTGCCCGGGAAGCTGCGCGCACCCACGACCAATCCCTTGCAGGCGGTGACCGCAATGCCGACCTTGACGCCGAATTCGTACGCTTGACGCGCCTTGCCCTTGCCGATGCATTCCACTTCCGGGGCATGCAATGCGTAGAGTTTTTGTTTGTCCTTCGGACGCTGCGTGTACAGCCGTTGCGCACGTTCCAGCCAGACAGCGATGCGCTCGCGCACGCCGGGGTCCACCTGGTCCAGCTTGCGCTCGATATCGCGCAACACCCGCCCCAATACCGTGCGTTGACGTCGCAGCACGCGCTGCATGCGCTTGAACTGGCGCGCATACGCATACCGACCTGCCTTGCGGCTCAGGGCCGGGCCTTGCCGCGCGTAGCTCTGCCGCACTCCGATGCCGTGCCGCTTGGCCAGTAACACCAGCTTCTTGCGTGCCACCTCCAGCAAACGGCTGTCGGTCGGATAGGCGATCGCCTTTTCCTGCACCGTGGTGTCCACGATCACCCGCGACAACTCGCGTGCGTCCACCGCCTGCATCGCATGCGCGGCGTTGATGGTGTGCGCCAGCAGCTCTTCCATCCCGGCCTCACCCAGGCGCTGCCGCCAGCGCGTCAGCGAGCTGGCATCGCACGGCAAGCGCGTCTGGAACACGACCTCGCCAGTGAAGAACTGCCAGTACGGATTTGATACGCCCAGGGTCTCCTAGACATCTCAAGGCCATGGAAAATGGTCGATTCGGAGGTGTCCATGAGCAGCAAGCGGTATACGGATGAATTCAAGATCGAGGCGGTCCGGCAAGTGACCAATCGTGGTTTCAAGTACGCCTTCATGCAAGCCCACTGCGGGGAATTCAGGGTGTGTGCGATGTGCCGGGTATTGCGGGTCAACCGGTCGGGCCATTACGCCTGGTTGTGCTCGCCCAACAGTGAGCGCGCCAAGGAAGATGAGCGCTTGCTTGGACTGATCAAGCACCACTGGCTGGCCAGCGGCAGTGTCTATGGGCATCGCAAGATCACCAGGGATCTGCGCGATCTGGGTGAGCGTTGCAGTCGCCATCGGGTGCATCGGCTGATGCGCACCGAGGGACTGCGTGCCCAGGTGGGCTATGGTCGCAAACCGCGCCTCCATGGAGGAATGCAGTGCAAGGCGGCGGCCAACCTAGTTCGACGTGACTGAGCCGGACACGGCCTGGGCGAGCGATTTCACCTTCATCCGCACGCATGAAGGCTGGATGTACCTGGCTGTTGTGATCGATCTGTTTTCCCGGCAGGTTGTCGGCTGGGCGATGCGCGATCGGGCCGACACCGAGTTGGTCGTGCAGGCCTTGTTGTCTGCGGTGTGGCGGCGCAAACCCAACGCTGGTTGCTTGGTTCATTCGGACCAAGGGTCTGTCTACACCAGCGATGACTGGCAGAGTTTCCTAGCGTCCCATGGCGTGGTGTGCAGCATGAGTCGGCGTGGCAACTGCCACGACAACGCACCCGTGGAGAGCTTCTTCGGACTGCTCAAACGCGAGCGGATCAGGCGGCGGACCTATTCCACCAAGGACGCCGCTCGCGCCGAGGTATTCGACTACATCGAGATGTTCTACAACCCCAACCGCCGCCACGGTTCAACTGGCGACCTGTCCCCTGTAGAGTTTGAACGGCGCTACGCGCAACGAGGGTCTTGAGTGTCTACGGAACCCTGGGCGTATCATTCGGCGGTGCGGTCGAACACGAAGTCCATCGACCACACCTGGTTGGCCTGCGATGGCCGCAACAATGGTTGGCGCTCGCCCACCGGCACCTTCTTGCGCCTGCGGCGCCGGACCTGCATCTGCTGTTCGCGGTACAACCGCTCCACACGCTTGTAGTTCACGACGCGTCCTTCCTGACGAAGTTTGAGATAGATCATCCCCACGCCATAGCGGCGATGGCGATGCGCCAGCGCAAGAATGCGCTCGCGTAGCTCAACGTTGCGGTCTTCGCGCGGGCAGTAGCGCAGCGCACTGGCGCTCATGCCGATCGCCGCCAAGGCGCGACGCTCGCTGGCACCGCACCCGATCCACTCGCGCACCAGCGCACGACGCGCGGGTGCGCTCACCACTTTTTTCGCAGCGCATCCTTGATCAGGTCGTTCTCGAACAGCTGCTCGGCCAACAACTTCTTCAGCCGCGCGTTTTCGGACTCAAGGTCCTTGAGTCGCTTGGCATCGGGCACGCTCATCCCGCCGAACTTGCTGCGCCACAGGCAGTACGAGGCCTCACTGAAGCCATGGCGCCGGCACAGGTCTTTGATCGCCACGCCTGCTTCGGCCTCACGCAGGAAGCCAATGATCTGCTCTTCGGTAAAGCGCTTCTTCACGTCCAATCTCCTCGGGGTAGGGAATTGGACTCCAAACTGAGGCGCTACTCAAAATCGGAGGGACGTCGCGCAGACCACGATCTGCACAGTGCCCAGACCGAAGATCTATTTGCAAAAACTCCACAGATGCGACGGCTGCGTTTGCAGCCCGAACAAGAACAGGAACATCAACACGTCCAATTCGAACGCATGCAAGATCGCCTGCGGCTCGTCGAACAAGCCCAGCCCGAATGGGCCAATAGCCAATCCGGCGCCCAGGTGACCGAGCACCGAGTCCAGGCCGAGGCGACGAAATAGCAGAATCGCAACCACGGCAGCGCCCAGCAGGGCCACCACGTTGATCAATTCACTGTATTCGGCAGGCTGCTCATGCCAGGGATCCCAGCCGTACACGCTCTGCACTGGCCTGCACCTGGATGCGCGTCTGTCGATCAGTCGTCCCTGTTGGATCGATCCCAAACAGCAGATCGGCCCTGATCAGTGACGCCCCAAAACGACGAACGACGCCAGGTGGCGTCGTTCGTGGATGCAAACGGTGCGAGGCAATCAGCTGCGAGCGTCTGCCTCGGCCAACGCAGCGCGCAGGATTTCCTTCGCAAGTCCCCCATGCTTCTTGTGCTCAAGCGCGAAGTGCACCGTAGCCTCGATCAGACCAATATGCGCGCCGCAATCGAAGCGACGGCCCTCGAAACGATACGCATCGACAGTTTCCTGCTGCAGCAGCCCAGCAATCGCATCAGTCAATTGAATTTCTCCACCCGCTCCTGCATCGGTCTGTTCGAGCAGTTCGAAGATTTTCGGGCTGAGCACATAGCGCCCGACCACGGCCAGAGTGCTAGGCGCCACTTCCGGCTTGGGCTTTTCAACAATGGCGGTGATGCGACCCTTGTGGCCATCGAACACGTCGGTAGCCACGATGCCGTAGCTCGCGGTCATGTCGTGCGGCACATCTTCGACCGCGATAACACTGCCACCGGAGGCTTCTGCCACATCAGCCATCTGCGTCAGCGCACCAGCGCCGCGATTCCAGATGAGATCGTCTGGCAGCAACACAGCGAACGGCTCATCACCCACCACCGCCTTGGCGCAAAGAACTGCGTGGCCCAGACCCAGTGCTTCAGCCTGCGTCACAAAAATGGCGCTAACGCCTTTCGGCAACGCATGACGCACCAGCTCCAGTTGCTCCAGCTTGCCTGCGCGCTCGAGTTTATGCTCCAGCTCGTAGGCCTTGTCGAAGTAGTCCGCGATCGAGTGCTTATAGCGGTTGGTGACGAAGATCAGGGTATCGCAACCAGCCTGGATGGCTTCGTCGACGGCGTACTGGATCAGCGGTTTGTCGATGATTGGCAGCATTTCTTTCGGAACCGTTTTGGTTGCCGGAAGAAAGCGGGTCCCAAGACCTGCAACGGGGAAAACGGCCTTGCGAATACGCTTACTCATTAAAGTCTTCTGACCTCACGTGCGGGGAATGGAACGACCGTATCAGATCGCGCGTCGACTTTCCGTCGAGCAGCCGCGAAATCCGGCATCAGACTGCCCAGCACAGTCTCCATCACCTTGATGTCATAGCGGTTAACTGCCTCACGCAGGCGCGTCACCAACTGCAACACCTGCTCGTGCGAGAACTCGCGCACACCGGCTTCCAGGATCTTGGGATGCGCGGTGGGGCGATAGTCTTCGTCGGAATAGAACAGCGTCTCATGCAGTTTTTCGCCGGGACGCAGGCCGGTATAGAGAATCGCCACGTCCTTGCCTGGCTGTTTGCCGGCAAGGCGAATCATCTGTTCGGCCAACAAGCGAATCGGCACCGGCTCGCCCATGTCCAGCGTGTAGATCGCGCCGTGCGACGCGGATGCAGCGGCCTGCACCACCAGCTGGCAGGCTTCCGGAATCGTCATGAAGTAACGCGTCACATCCGGGTGCGTCACCGTGACCGGGCCGCCCTGACGAATCTGCTCGCGGAACAACGGCACCACGCTACCGGCCGAATCGAGAACATTGCCGAAGCGCACGGTGATGAAGCGGGTCGGCGCATCGCGTGCGTCAAGACTCTGGCAGATCATCTCGGCGTAGCGCTTGCTCGCGCCCAACACGTTGACCGGCTCGACTGCCTTGTCGGTGGAGATGAAGACGAAGGTCTCGATCCGCGCACGCTGACAGGCACGCGCCACATTCTCGGTCGCCAACACGTTGTTGCGCACCGCCTCACGCAACTGTTCTTCCAGCAACGGCACCTGCTTATAGGCGGCCGCATGGAACACCGCATCCGGCGTTGCGGTGTTGAGCGCATACGCAACGACGGCCGGGTCGCCGCAATCGCCCAGTACGCGCACCACTTCGATATCGGGGAACAACCGGCGCAGATCCGAGTCGATGGTCAGCAATGCCAGCTCGTCGATTTCCAGCAGCACGATCCGACGCGCACCGTGACGCGCACACTGGCGGCAAACCTCCGAGCCGATCGAACCACCAGCGCCAGTCACCATCACCGTCTTGTTGGTCAGCCAGTCTCGAATCAAGCGCCAGTCAGGCGTGACCGGCTTGCGATTGAGCAGGTCCTCGATCGCGACTTCTTTCAACTCGCCCGGCAACGAGCGCCCTTCCAGCACGTTGATCAGCTTGGGCACCATCCGAAACGGCAAGCCGGTACTTTCGCAGATCGCCACCACGCGCTGCATGCCGGAGGCATCCAAGGACGGAATCGCGATCACCAGCAACTTGGCCGCTGTCTCTTTAGCGATGGCTGCGGCCTGATCCAGATTGCCAAGCACGTTAAGACCCTGGATCTTGGCGCCATGCAGATTGCTGGCGTCATCCAGATAACCCACCGGCACAAACGCACCGTTACGACGAAGATCGCGCACCAATCCTTCGGCGGCGCGACCGGCGCCCAGGATCAGCACGCGCTGCGCAGCAGCGCCGGAGTGTGCGATCTGATAATCCTTCCAGGCGCGATACAGCAGGCGCGGCGTACCCAGCAATGCCGACAGCGCGAACGGGTAAACGACCAGCACCGAGAGCGGCACACCGTCCAGGCGGTCGTAAGACAGCGCCAACACGATCGCGACCAAGCCGAGAAAACTTGACTTGAAGATGTTCCACAGATCCGGCACCGAGGCGAACCGCCACAGCCCGCGATAAAGGCCCATCTTCCAGAATACCAACCCCTGCGCCACCAGTACTACTGCGGTGCGCCAGTCCGATAGCGGCAGATCGGGCGCTTCACGCAGCATGGAATAGCGGCCGGCATGCAGTAGCTGCCAACACACCCACACCATCAGCAGGTCGTGCACTACTACTGCCGTCTGCGGCAATGCTTTGGTCAAACGATCACGCAAGGAAATCATAAAAGTCCATTACTCAGGAATTGCGCAGTCCATCGCGCAGAAAATGCCAAATCGCGGTAGCGCCTACACCCCATGCCAGAGCCTCGGACACCTGCAGCCAAAACAGATCATGACGACTCAACACATACAAGCAGACCGCAGCGAGGCTGAAAGCAAAGTAAACACCCGTTACCGGAACGTGCGTCTCAAGCCGGCGTGCCAGACGCTGATAGACGTGCTGGGCATGCGGCTCCCACCAGCGTTGCCCGGCAAGCATGCGAGCCAGTAGCGTAAAACCGGCGTCTACAAGAAATGCCGTGAGCGGCAACCAGCTGATCCACCAGCTCACCTGCCCGCTCACCACGTTGACCGCCAGCAAAGCGGCCAGCACATATCCGAGCGCACCGCTGCCGCCATCCCCCAAGAAAATGCGCGCCCGCGGAAAATTGAATGGAAGAAATCCCAGACAGGAGGCGGCAATCGCCAGACCCGCCCAAGACCATGCAACTGGCGCCACGGCCGCAAATGCCAATGCAGCCAGCGCAGCCTGGCTGCTTGCCAAACCGTTGATGCCGTCCATGAAATTCCAGACGTTGATCAGCACCACGGACGCCGCTGCGGTAAGAACGCCATCCCACACATTGCCCGTGTAGTGGCTGACCAACCAGCCTAACGACGCCGATGCGGCCAGATGGATCGCAAAACGCAGCTTGGCCGACAACGGGCGATGATCGTCCCACCAACCCACAGCAGCTACCAACACCAACCCTGCAGCGAACCAACCGACGACCAGGTTTGCCGCCGGCCATAACGCGCTTGCGGCAAAGCAACCCAGCAGGATGGCCGACACGATGGCCATACCGCCGCCCCGCGGCGTTGCGACCACATGGCTGCGTCGTTCACCGGGTTGGTCGAGCAAGCGGCGGTGCAACGCATAACGCCGCAACAACCACGTCCCCAGCGCTGAAGCCACCAGATGCAGCACGCACCACAACCAGACCATCAGACCACCGCGTAGTTCAACAACGGCTTGACCGAACCCCATTCCTTGCAGCTCGGGCATTGCCAATGGTGCGTTTTGGCACCGAAGCCGCAACGGGTGCAACGGTAGCTCGGGTTGCGCACCAGCAACTGATCGGTAATGTGTTTGAGATTCTGCAGCGTGCCAACCGGATCGCTGCCTTCGGCCAGGGCGAGATCGATCAATGCCGACTCGCCGCGTACCGACGGCCGATCCTTGAGCTGACGCCCCAGGTAGGCCAGCGCAGGCGCCACACCGTCTTGCGCTTCCATCAACTGGGTCAGCGCCAGCACCGGCGCAATGCCGCGATAGTGCTCGGTCATCTCCGACAGGAAATTGCGCGCACCTGGAATATCGCCGACCCGGCGATACGCCGCCATCAATGCCGGAATAATCTCCGGCAAGTATTCGGGGTCATGCCGGGCCGCACGCTCGAACGCGCGTACCGCCGCTTCGTCGTGTCCGCGCTCGGCTTCGATGCGCCCTTCCAGGATGCCTGCACGCACTGAAGTGCCATCGGCCTGATAAGCGCGTGCGATCGCCTGCAGCGCTTCGTCGCTCTTGTTCAGACTGCGATAGCGATCGGCCAATTCGCATTCGAATTGCGAGATCAGCTTGCCCATCGGCTCGCCGGTCACCTCTTCGTAGCGAGTCGCGTTGTCGATCGCCTTTTCCCAATCGCGCTCGGCCTGATAAATACCGATCAGATGACGCAGCGCCTGCGGTGCGCGTTGATCGAGTTGCGCCAGTTCGGTGAACACGGTTTCGGCACGATCCAGCAGACCGGACTTCATGTAATCCTCGCCTAGTGCCAGCAAGGCCTGGACGCGCTGCTGATCGGTCAGGTCGGCGCGTTGCACCAGCCCCTGGTGCAAACGGATCGCACGGTCGACTTCACCGCGACGACGGAACAGATGGCCCAACGCGACCTGCGTCTCGAAGGTTTCTTTATCCAATTCGGCGATATGCAGAAATAGCTCGATCGCCTTGTCCGGCTGCTCGTTGAGCAGATAGTTCAGGCCGCGAAAGTAGGTACTGGACAAGCGACTGACTTGAGTATCGCCGTGGCGTTGACCACCGCGGCTACCAACGATCCAGCCGCCTAGCGCTGCCACCGGTACAAACAGGAAGAACCAGATCCATTCGGTCAGAAAGTCCATACGTACTTACATCCCGTCAAAGGGGCGGGGCTCGGCTGAGCCAGGCGGAATGGGCCTAGCGTCGACGCGACTGACAGCAACAGCCTTGTTGGCCTGGCGCAGTTTGGAATAAATGGGAATGACCACACTGACCAGCACCATGCCGGCACCAATCAACACACCGACCAGCAGCGCGACGATGATCGCGATCCCGGAGGTGGTATGCACATTAGAGAATAGGAAATCGAGAGTGACGTCCTGGGAATTGACCGCACCGATGATCAGACCGACCAGCAGGAAGGCCAACATCACCAGCAAACGAAACACCTTCATGGCGAGAACTCCGTCGGGAAGGGGCTTAGCTTAACCGAGACAACATAAACGCAGCGCCAGAACAGCCTTCAATCCGCTGCATCGGCCAGATCGACCGGGACCACGGAGCTCACACGCTCACGCAATTCCTTGCCCGGCTTGAAGTGCGGAACATGCTTGCCAGGCAAGGCGACCGACTCGCCGGTCTTTGGATTACGGCCCAGGCGTGGTGGACGGTAATGCAGCGAGAAACTGCCGAACCCGCGGATTTCGATCCGATCACCATCCGAGAGCGCCTGCCCCATCATTTCCAGCAGCGACTTCACTGCCAGATCCACGTCGTCCGACTTCAGATGCGCTTGGCGTCGCGCCAGGATTTCAATCAATTCGGACTTTGTCATGGGAAAACTTGCTTTTTTCGACTGACACATCGGAATCGGCCCGGGCAAGCCCGGGCCGATCCATCACGCTCTTGCGAGCGCTACGCGCTTACTCGGACTTGTTGCTGTTCAACTGTGCACGCAGCAACGCGCCCAACTGAGTCATGCCACCGGATGCGGCGGAGGACTGGTATTCCTCCAGTGTTTCGCGCATTTCGGCGTCGTCCTTGGCCTTGATCGACAGCTGCAGGGTGCGGCCCTTACGGTCCATGCCCACGAACTTGGCTTCGATCTTGTCGCCGACTTTCAGGTGCTGGGCCGCATCGTCCACACGCTCGTTGGCGATGTCGCGTGCAGCGACGTAGCCTTCGATGCCATCGGCCAAGTCGATCATGGCGCCCTTGGCATCGACTTCTCGGACCACACCTTCGACCTTTGAACCCTTCGGGTTGGAAGCCATGTACTGGCCGAACGGATCCTGCTCCAGCTGCTTGACGCCCAGACTGATGCGCTCACGTTCCGGATCGACTGCCAGCACCACGGCTTCCAGCGTGTCGCCCTTCTTATAGTTGCGCACAACATCTTCGCCGGTGGTGTTCCAGCTGATGTCGGACAGGTGGACCAGACCGTCGATGCCGCCGTCCAGACCGATGAAGATGCCGAAGTCGGTGATCGACTTGATCTGACCGGACACCTTATCGTTCTTTTTGTGGGTGGCAGCGAAAGTTTCCCACGGATTGGCGGCAACCTGCTTCATGCCCAGCGAGATGCGGCGACGCTCCTCGTCGACATCCAGCACCATCACTTCGACTTCGTCACCCACCTGCACAACCTTGGACGGGTTGACGTTCTTGTTGGTCCAATCCATCTCAGAGACGTGCACCAGACCTTCGACGCCCGGCTCGATCTCGACGAATGCGCCGTAATCGGTAACGTTGGAGACCTTGCCAAACACGCGGCTGTTGGCCGGGTAACGACGAGCGATGTTGTCCCACGGATCTTCGCCCAGCTGCTTCAGGCCGAGGCTGACGCGGTTACGCTCGCGATCGAACTTCAGCACGCGAACGTCCAGCTCATCGCCAACGTTGACGACTTCGGACGGATGGCGCACGCGCTTCCAGGCCATGTCGGTGATGTGCAGCAGGCCGTCGATACCGCCCAGGTCCACGAATGCGCCGTAGTCGGTCAGGTTCTTGACGACACCCTTCAGTATCGCGCCTTCCTGCAGCTTGTCCATCAGCTGCTCGCGCTCTTCCGAATGCTCGCTCTCGACCACTGCACGACGCGAAACCACCACGTTGTTGCGCTTGCGGTCCAGCTTGATCAGCTTGAACTCAAGTTCCTTGCCTTCTAGGTAGGCCGGGTCGCGCACCGGGCGCACATCCACCAGCGAACCAGGCAGGAACGCGCGGACATCCTTGATATCCACGGTGAAACCACCCTTAACCTTGCCACTGATGCGGCCGGTGATGGTTTCGTTCTTTTCCAACGCCTCTTCCAGCTCATCCCACACCATTGCGCGCTTGGCTTTCTCGCGCGACAGCACGGTCTCTCCGAAGCCGTTCTCGATGGAATCAAGGGCAACCTTGACCTGGTCGCCTACGCCAACATCGATCTCGCCAGCGTCATTACGGAACTGCTCGATCGGCACGATGCCTTCGGACTTCAAGCCAGCGTTGATCACCACCACGTCGCCGCGTACTTCCACCACGGTACCAGTGACGATCGAGCCCGGCTTCAGCTTCGCCAGATTGGTTTGACTGGCTTCGAACAGTTCAGCAAAAGATTCTGTCATTTGAATTCTACTCGGTTGAACACACGGGCGTTGATCGTCGGATTGCGACAGATACCAGCCGCCCAGCCTGTTGATCGACTCCGAAAAGCGAGTCGGTTAAATAGTCATAGAACCGCCACACGGGATGTGCAACGGAGCCTTGGAACGCATTACGGTCGGCGGGACAGGCCCGCTTGCGGAACGCTTACGACGGCGTGCGGTCTGCCAACAACCCAACCACACGCTTGACGACATCCTCGATTCCCATTCCACTGGTATCGATCCGGACGGCGTCTTCGGCCGCCCGCAATGGCGCCACCACCCGCTGCGCATCCCGTGCATCACGGGCCATGATCTGGCGCAGCATATCGCCAAAGGTAACCGAAACACCCTTTTCCATCAACTGTTTATGGCGACGGCCCGCACGTTCTTCGGCACTGGCGGTCAAAAAGACCTTGAAGGCAGCGTCGGGGAAGATCACCGTACCCATGTCGCGGCCATCGGCGACCAATCCGGGCGCCCGTCTGAATGCACGTTGACGCTCTTTCAAGGCGCTGCGCACCTCTGGAATGGCGGCAATCGCCGAAGCCAGCGCACCGGTGGTTTCCAGGCGCAATTCCCTAGTGGCATTCACTCCGTTGACCAGCACCCGCAGCCCGGCATCGCCCGCATCGTCGAACTCCACTTTAGTATCGAAGGTGCAGCGCACCAGCGCCGCCGGGTCTGACACGTCCAGATCGGCCCAGCTCGCCGACACGCCGACCGCGCGATACAGTGCGCCCGAATCGAGGTAGTGCCAGCCCAACCGGGCAGCCACAATCCGGCTCACGGTCCCCTTGCCGGCACCGGAAGGGCCATCGATGGTGAGGACGGGCGAAAGGTCGGTCATTCAGGTTTCCGGTAAGGTCATCAAGCGGTAGTGTAGCGCCGCCCGCTGCGATTCAGATGCAACCACTTGAAAGCATGACGAAAAGCCGGTTAAAATTACCGACTTACACTCCGGGTGCGCCCTCGACCGTGGGCACTCTATACTCATCGAATCCAACTGTTTACGCCGAGGTATGCCATGAAAGTCCTGTCTTCCCTGAAGTCTGCGAAGACCCGTCACCCTGACTGCAAGGTGATCACCCGCCACGGTAAGACCTTCGTCATCTGCAAGTCGAACCCGCGCTTCAAGGCGCGTCAGCGCTAAGCCGACGCCGTGGCAAGGCCCGAGAAAGCCGCCTCCGGGCGGTTTTTTCTTGGTCGATGCGTCACGCCAGCTGTTGCTACATGCAGGCTGTGGTGCGCTTGGGCTAGCCATGGCTTGACCCGCTCTGAGTAGGCCGACCTGGCCGAAGCCCAACACCGCTTCGATAACCGGGTTTCGCAGCTACGTCTGTCTTGGTTCTTCGCTGTAATCACCATCCGAATCTTGTCCACTGGGGAGTAGGTGACATGCGCAACCGTTTGTTTGTCCTGTCGCTGATCGCACTGATGGGGATCAGTGCTGTTACTTCGGCCGAGACGCTGTTGGTCGATCGTGCACAGCAGAAGCCCGCCGCTGCCCTGCCCTTGCGCGGCGAGAGCATGAGTCAGGTCGAAGGCCGCTATGGCGCGCCACAGGAAAAGCTCGATCCGCGCGGTGGTCAAAAGCGCCAGTGGCCGACGATCCATCGCTGGGTGTATCCGGCATTCACCGTGTACTTCGAAAAAAGCCGGGTGATCGACGTGGTGGCCAATCAGGCCGATGCCAACTAGATCGGGCCAAAGCCGCCGATCAGGTGAGTTGGGTATTTGAGCGGTTTATTTAATTAAGTTCTTGCAACAGGGTTTTGACGCACTGGATTCGTGAGCGCCGGTTCACTACAAGTCCCTCGCTGAATCCGATTCAATGCGGGCCCTTCTGTAAAGCCTGCACACCCGTGTGCGGGGATTTGGTTAACAGCCTGGCGTTATCTTGGTATTGATAGGTAGTTGCTCGTTATGACCAACAGTGTTCGCTTTCCCGCCGAGTGGGAACCTCAAGACGCCGTGTTGATTGCGTGGCCGCATGCGGACACCGATTGGGCCGAGCGTCTGGCCGAGGTGGAAGAGACCTACATCGCGCTGACGACGGCAATTTCCCGTTTCGAGCCGGTGATCATCTGCGTGGCTGATGACGATCTGCAAATCTACGCCGAGGCGCGGCTGAGTTCAGCGCGGCTGAACATGGAGCGCGTGCACTTCGTTGTCGCGGCCTACAACGACACCTGGCTGCGCGACTCCGGCCCGATCACGCTGCGTCAGGAAGGTGGCTTCCGGCTGATGGATTTCCGTTTCACCGGTTGGGGCGGCAAGTTCGAAGCGAGCCTGGACGACCAATTGGTGGCCTCGCTGGATGCGGCGCAGGTGTTCGTGCCGGCGTCGGTGCAGACCGTCGACTTTGCACTTGAAGGCGGTGCGATCGAGACGGATGGTGCAGGCACGCTGCTCACTACCTGGAAGTGCCTGCACGAGCGGCATCCGCAGCGCACGCGCGAATCGCTGAGCTCAGATCTTGCGGCGTGGTTGTCGCAGGAACGGGTGTTGTGGCTGGATCATGGCTATCTGGAAGGCGACGACACCGACGCGCATATCGATACGCTGGCGCGCTTTGCCGGCCCGGATGCGATCGTCTATCAGGGCTGCGATGTGCCTACCGATTCGCATTACAGCGAATTGCAGGCGATGGGTGCCGAGCTGGCTGCGCTGCGCAAGGCCGATGGGCAGCCGTACCGCCTGTTCGTACTGCCGTGGGCCGAGCCGATTCTCGACCACGGCCGTCGTCTGGCGGCGTCGTATGCCAACTTCCTGATCGTCAACGGTGCAGTGCTGATGCCAGCCTACGGCGATCCGGCCGATGCGGCCGCGCAGGCCGTGCTGGCCGAGGCGTTTGTGCAGCACGAAATCGTGCCGGTGCCGTGCCGTCCACTGATCTGGCAGAACGGCAGCCTGCACTGCCTGACCATGCAATTACCCGCCGGCCTGCTGGCCGCATGAGCCGCTTCTGTTCCGGCCGGCAGGCCGGTGTTATGCCATGGCGCGCTAACCTGCGTGCCACCTAGTCGGATGCTGCCATGACCCATCATCTCCTTCCCGTCGCGCTGATCCAGGAGCGCAACCACGGCGACGCTGCGGCCAATCTGGCCGTCATCGCCTCGCGCGTGGCCGAAGCCGCCGCGCAGGGCACCAAGTTGGTATTGCTGCAGGAACTGCACAACGGCGCGTATTTCTGCCAGCACGAGTCGGTGGACGAATTCGACCTGGCCGAACCGATTCCTGGCCCAAGCACCGAGTATCTGGGCGCGCTGGCCAAACAGCATGGTGTGGTGCTGGTAGCGTCGTTATTCGAGCGACGCGCCGCCGGCCTGTATCACAACACGGCGGTGGTATTTGAGAAGGACGGCCGCCTGCTCGGCAAATACCGCAAGATGCATATCCCCGACGATCCGGGCTTCTACGAGAAGTTCTATTTTACGCCGGGTGACCTGGGCTTCACGCCGATCGATACATCGGTCGGTCGTCTCGGCGTGCTGGTGTGCTGGGATCAGTGGTACCCCGAAGCTGCGCGCCTGATGGCGCTGGCCGGTGCGGAACTGTTGCTTTACCCCACCGCAATCGGCTGGGATCCCGACGACGAGCAGCCCGAGCAGGAACGGCAGCGCGATGCGTGGGTGCTTAGCCACCGCGGCCATGCCGTTGCCAACGGTGTGCCGGTGCTGTCGTGCAACCGCGCGGGCCACGAACCTTCACCGATGGGTGCATCGGGCATCCAGTTCTGGGGCAACAGCCATGTGGTGGGGCCGCAAGGCGAGTTCATTGCCGAAGCCGGGCAGGACCCGACCTTGCTGGTCTGCGATGTCGATCTGCAGCGCAGCGAACATGTGCGGCGCATCTGGCCGTTCCTGCGCGATCGGCGCATCGATGCGTACGGCGATCTGCTCAAGCGCTACATCGACTGACCGCATGCCCGTCGAGTTGCGTGCGGTCCGCGACGCGGACATCCCGGCGATCACTGCAATTCATACGGAGCAGATCGCCGGGGTCAATACCTACGAATACAACGCGACA
Source organism: Xanthomonas fragariae (assembly GCF_900183975.1). Classification (NCBI taxonomy): domain Bacteria; kingdom Pseudomonadati; phylum Pseudomonadota; class Gammaproteobacteria; order Lysobacterales; family Lysobacteraceae; genus Xanthomonas; species Xanthomonas fragariae. The sequence goes on along the minus strand of NZ_LT853882.1, from coordinate 2,040,055 downwards.
TCGAGCGATGAAATACGCATCCGCGTGCGTGTAATCGTGGATGCGGGATATCCGTGTCTGATCGCTGAACTCGATCTATCTCGCTGCCGGCATGCAAGGCCGCAGCGTCGGCAAATGATTACGGTGATCGGCGATGCCGGCAACCGTGCATCGCAACGACTGCATGAACGTTTTGGTTTTCGCACGGTCGGAGTGTTCACCGGAATCGACCGCAAACATAGTCGCTGGTTGGACAGCGTGCAGATGCAAAGCGCGCTCTGCACCGGTGACACCGCCCCTCCTTCTGATGAATGACTCCATGACTGAGCAGACTACCTACGTTCTGGACGATGCCCTGTCCGGCCAGCCGCACCGCATCGTCGAACGCGATGGCGTGCGCTACACCTTGCTCGGCACTGCGCACGTGTCGCTCGCAAGTGTCACCGCAGTGCAGCGGGCAATCGGCAGCGGACGCTACGACGCGGTGGCGGTCGAGCTGGATGCGCAACGTCTACAAGCGCTAAGCGACCCGGACGCCCTCGCCCGCCTGGACCTGGTGCAGGTGATCCGCAAGGGCCGCGTGGCCTTGTTTGCCGCGAACCTGGCACTGGCTGCCTATCAGCGCCGCCTGGCCAAGCAGCTCGGTATCGAGCCGGGTGCGGAGTTGAAGGAAGCGGTCAATCTGGCGCGCGCGCAAGGCTTGCCGGTGCACTTGATCGATCGCGAGGTCGGCCTGACCTTCAAGCGTGCGTCCGGGCGGCTTGGGTTCTTCGGCAAGATGAAGTTGGCCGGCGGCTTGCTCGGCGGCCTGTTTGCGGCCGATGAGGTGGGCGAGGAAGAAATCGAAAAGCTCAAACAAGGCGACATGCTGGAAGCGAGCTTCGGCGACTTCGCCAGCGAAAGCCCCGAGTTGTATGAGACCGTGATTGCCGAGCGCGATCAGTACATGGCCACGCGTCTGCGCGAAGAAGCCACTGCCAGCCAGCACGAAGTATTAGCGGTCGTTGGTGCCGGGCATCTGGCCGGCCTGGCGCGGCATCTGGAACAGGACACCGATGCGCCCGGCCCGCTGCGCGAGTCGTTGGAATACGTGCAGCAGCGCAAACGCGTTCCGTGGATCACGCTGGGCATTCTGACCGTCGTCATCGCCGGCATCGCGATTGGCTTCTGGCGCGGCGGCCTGAGCATGGGCGCCGACCTGCTGTTGCAGTGGGCGATGTATACCGGCGGCCTGGCCGCGCTGGGCTGTTTATTGGCCGGCAGCCACCCGCTGAGCATTCTTACCGCCGCCGTGGTGGCGCCATTTAAACCGTTCCGCTTGAGCGTGCCGACCGGCGCGTTTGCGGCGCTGGTCGAGGTGCATATGCGCAAGCCGGCCTATGGCGACTTCCTGTCGCTACGCGACGATGCGCAGACGCTGCGCGGTTGGTACCGCAATCGCGTGTCGCGTGTGGTGCTGACGTTCCTGTTGACCAACTTCGGCAGCATGGCCGGTGTGGGGTTGGCAGGCGTGCAGATTTTTCAGCGCTTGCATGGGTGAGTGCGGCGGTGCCGAGTTGTTGGGGCGCATCCGCAAACATCTTTCACCTTCCGTGGGAGCGCCATTGGGCGCGATGGGGCTGTACTGGTAAATTCCCATCTCCTACGACATCCGATAGCCGGTCCTTTGCCGGTCACGCCCGCGCAAAGCTACAACTGCAGGTGTACCCGGACGCCGTCGTGGTCTGAGGCCCAACGGCCTTCCGCATAAGGCGCGTCGAACAGGATGCGGGCTTCGCCGGCGAGCAGACGGTCTTGCTGGAAGAAGCACGTGGTCGATGCATGCCGGCCTGTCGAAAACATGCAGGTTCAAGACGCTGACCGTGCTGTCGCTGTTGCGATGCACGCTGCCGTAACTGCCACCGTAGCCTTTGCACAAGGCTTCCAGATCGTAGAGTGTAAGCAGTCGCCCCTGAAAAACCCCAACCACCCAACGACCGCAAGGCCTTGATGTCTGCACCGGCGTGCCAAAACTACCAGTGTTCGCTACGCTGAAGGCTGGTTTCTGGCAATTTCCGCCCATGCGTACACGCCGTCCTGCTGCCGAAGACATGCCTGCCGATGAGTTGTTTCGATCGCGGCTGGAGAACCAGATCGATCTGCGTCATCCGCTGGCGCGGCTGAGCCAACGGATGCCGTGGACGGCGTTGGAGCAAGCACTTTCATCGCGCTTGCCGGCCACCCAGGCCGGTGGCGGTCGGCCGGCATTGCCGGTGCGGCTGATTGCCGGTTTGCTCTACCTCAAACACGCCTACGACCTGTCCGATGAAGCGGTGTGCGAGCGCTGGCTGGAGAATCCGTACTGGCAGTTCTTCACCGGTGAGGTCGTGTTCCAGACGCGTTTGCCGTGCGATGCCAGCTCGCTGACGCGCTGGCGGCAGCGCCTGGGTGAGGCCGGGATGGAAGAGCTGCTGGCGCACACCATCAACGCCGCGCATGCGATGCAGGCGGTGGACGCACGCGAGTTGTCGCGGGTGATCGTGGACACCACGGTGCAAGAGAAGGCGATCGCCTATCCGACCGACAGCCGTTTGCTGGAGGTGGCACGCAAGAAGCTGGTTTTAGTGGCCAGGCGGCACGGCATCGGATTGCGGCAGAGCTACGCGCGGCAAGGCCCGGCCCTGAGCCGCAAGGCAGGTCGGTATGCGCATGCGCGCCAGTTCAAGCGCATGCAGCGCGTGCTGCGACGTCAACGCACGGTATTGGGGCGGGTGTTGCGCGATATCGAGCGCAAGCTGGACCAGGTGGAACCCGGCGTGCGCGAGCGCATCGCTGTCTGGCTGGAACGTGCGCAACGGCTGTACACGCAGCGTCCGAAGGACAAACAAAAACTCTACGCATTGCATGCCCCGGAAGTGGAATGCATCGGCAAGGGCAAGGCGCGTCAAGCGTACGAATTCGGCGTCAAGGTCGGCATTGCGGTCACCGCCTGCAAGGGATTGGTCGTGGGTGCGCGCAGCTTCCCGGGCAACCCGTACGACGGCGATACCTTGGCCGAGCAGCTGGAGCAGACACGCGGGTTGCTGCAGGATGTGAGCGTAGAACCGACGGTGGCGATCGTGGACCTGGGCTATCGCGGGCGCGCGGTCGATGGCGTGCAGGTCCTGCATCGCGGCAAGGCCAAGACCCTGACGCGACGGCAATGGCGCTGGATCAAGCGACGGCAGGCGGTGGAGCCGGTGATCGGACATCTGAAAGACGACTGCCGGTTGCGTCGCTGCAGGCTGAAAGGTGCCCAAGGCGATGCGCTGCACGTGCTCGGCTGCGCCGCCGGCTACAACCTGCGCTGGCTGCTGCGCTGGATCGCGTTTTTGCGTGCCTGGATGCGGGCGATGGGATGGTCATCCTTGAGTACCGCGCCGCTGTCACCGACGGCACTTGGCGCTTGAAGGGGATTTTTCAGGGACGACTAAGCAGCGGTGTTGAAATCGTCGGCGATTGCTACCGGTGCCTGTTTGCTGTTGGAGGAAATGCAGGTTGAGCGTTACCGGTCGTCCCTGAAAAACCCCTTTCAAGCACCAATCGCCAGCGGTGATAGGTGATAGGTGCACGTTGCTCAAGGATGGCCAGATCCAGGCATGCAAAAACGCGATCCAGCGCATCAGCCAACGCAGGTTGTAGCCGGCGGCGCAACCAAGCACGTGCAGCGCATCGCCCTAGGCGCCTTTGAGCCTACAACGACGCAGCCGGCAGTCTTCTTTCAGATGCCCGGTCACCGGTTCCACTGCCTGACGTCGTTCGATCCAGCGCCATGGCCGTCGCGTCAGGGTCTTGGCCTTGCCACGATGCAACACCCGCACGTCATCCATCTCGCGCCCGCGATAGTCCAAATCAACGATCGCCACGGTTGGTTGGATGCCCACAACCCGCGCGTCTGCTCCAGTTGCTCGACCAAGGTGTCCCCGTCATACGGATTGCCCGAAAAACTGCGCGCTCCCATTGCAGGCGCTGACTGCAATACCGACCTTGACGCCGAATGCGTACGGCTGACGCGCTTTGCCCTTGCCGATGCAGTCCACTTCCGGCGCATGCGAAGAACTGCCAATACGGATTTTCCATCCATCGTTCGCAGACCGCTTCATCGGACAGGTCGTATGCATGCTCGAGATAAAGCAAATCTGCCATCAAACGCACTGGCAGTGAGGGACGACCGCCAGCGGCAGCAGTGGCCGGCAAGCGCGACAAAAGCGCCTGTTCCAACGCGGTCCACGGCATCCGTTGGCTCAGCTGCGCCATCGGACGACGCAAGGTCGATCTGATTCTCCAGTCGCGAACGAAACAACTCGTCGGCGCAGACGCGCTCAGCAGCAGAACGACGTGTACGCATGGGCGCAAATTGCAAGAAAGCAGGCCTCAGCGTAGCGAAAACCGTCAGATCTGGCACGCCTGTGCAGCCTATAAAGCGTTGCGGTGGTTGGGTGTTAAGGATTTTTCAGGGGCGCCTAGCCAGGCTCATCTGACGTGCAGGCGCTGCAGAGGTTTGCGTTTCTGTGCAAATGCCACGCACGACAGCGCAAGCGCGACCGACCATACAAACAAGCGCGCAACACGTCGTGCGGACGGCTCGGCCACACGACGCACCACTCTCATTGCGTGGCGCGCTCGGCGCGCCGCACCGCGCTGGGCACATCGATCTGCACGTTGGCAGGCAGTTGCTGGATGCGTAGCTCACCGTTATGCCACTCAGCCGACTCGCCGTTGATGCTGGCCTTGCCCGGCGTGCCCTGGTAAGGCCAGGGCAACACCACGCCGCCCGGCGGCAGGATCAGGCCGGGCTGCAGCTGCAATACCAGTTGCTTGTCGGCACGCTGTAAGGTGTAGTTGAGGCGCCCGTACGGCGTGCGCAGTTCGGCGATGCCAATGCCCTTGCCTTCGAACCAGCGCGTCGGCGCGCCCGCGGCGATCACCAGGCTGGCATCGGATTCGCGCCCATAGGCAAACATGTCAAGCACTGAGCGCACGAAGTCCGAGGCAACCCAGGCATGCGGCAGGTCGCCGACAAAGAACGGTGTGCGCGGTGTGCGTGAGACCACTTCGGTCCACTGATTCCACGGTTGCGGTGCACGGTCCTTGAAGAAAAACGCGGTGGCGTCCCAGGCGCGGTCGCGCCAGCCAAGGCGCACAAATGCAGCCACATTTCGCCACTCGTACGGCGTGTAGACCTTCCATTCGCGCTTGCTGTCGCGACGATCGGAGAACTCCTTCCAATAGCGCTCGAAGGTATTGGTCAGCAGGTCTTGCGGCAGACGTTGCTGCTCGCCACCCGGGGCCAATGCGATGGTCGTGGAGGTCGCGTCGAAATCGCCGAGCTCGGCCGAACCGGGCAGAAAAGCGAGGTTGTGCTGACGCACGGCCGCACCTAGCGAAGCGATCAGATCGCCGCTGAACTCATCGCGTGCGGCAGTGAAACGGGTAACGTCGTCGGGCTTGTTGAGCGCGCCGGCCAGCATCACCGCGTCCTTGTAGCCGCGCAACGCCCAAAAGTTGTCCCAATACGAATGCACCGGCTTGGCCGAATAGCCTTCGTGACTGATCGACACCGGCATCATTCCGTAGAAGGCCGGGTTGCGCATGAAGTTGTCTTCGGTGCGTTCGCTGGCGCGCAGCTTTTCCATGTAGTCGTAGGCGCCGGTGACGTGCGGCCACATCTTTTCCAGGAACGCCTTGTCGCCGGTGTAGCGGTAGTACTCGGCGATGTTGAAGATCAGCTCGCCATGGCTATCGTTTTCCGGCACCGGGTCGCTGCCGCGATCGTCCACGCAGCACGGCACCATGCCATCGGCAAACTGATACGACGCGAACCAGTCCACGTACTCGCGCACCACATCCTCATGGCCGAGCCGCAACAGGCCTTCGGAAATCATCGCGCCATCGCGGATCCAGCTGCGCGAATACGAGCGCGTGCCGGGCTGCAGGCGCGGGCCGATGCGCGAGATCAACATATGCGCCAGGGCAGTACGCAGTGTATCGACCATCGGCTTGCCTTCGGCCGGCACGCTGATGCGCACGCGATCGAGCTTGCTGCGCCACTGCTGGGCAACCTGTTGCTGCGCCGTGTCGGCATCGAAACCTGCTGGCAACTGCGCCGTGCCGGTCTGCGGAATCACCAGTGCCACTTCACGACGCTGGCCGGGCTGCAGCTTCCAGCGATACAGCAGCACGCCCGATGCCAGGCCGGTTTCGTCCTTCACCTGGGTGATCGTGGGCGGTGTGGCGGCAGTGAGATGACTGACATCCATACCGCTGTCGAAAGCGCTGGCGAAACCGGCATCCGGACGCTGCGCGGCAAACACGCGCGGTCTGCCGTTGACACTGACCTGCGCGCCATCCACGGCCAGTTGCTCGATACGACTGACGCCACCCAAGGTGTTCAGCAACTGCGCTGGCGGGTTGACCTGGAACGGGCGCACCGCCAGTGCCAGGGTGAAGTCGCGCGCTTCCTTGCCGGTGTTATGCAGTTGATAGCGTGCGACCAGTTGTGCCTGATCGGGTGTGCCCTGCACGAATGCGGTGACACGCAGATTCATCAGATCGTGATGCCAATCGACGCTGGGAATTGGCAAGCAATCGTCCTGCAGGCCTTGCTCGCTGCTGACGTCGGACCAATGCAGCAGCTTGCCACCGGTCACCACGAACGGCTCGATGCTGAAACCGCCCTTGCCCACTTCCACCGCGCCGTCTTCGCCGATCAGACCCTGCTCGGTGCCGCCGTCAAGACCCAGAATGGTCCAGTACGGCTGCTCGCCGGAGAAGCCGCGCGGATAACTGCCACGAGGCATCTGCGCGGCCAGCGACTTGATGAAATCGTTTGGCGTTGCCGCAAACGCAAGCGGCTGCAGCTGCACATCCTTGATGCCGTAACGCCAGTTGGGGCCGTCCTTGAGATCGAAACGCAGATAGCGCGCTTCGGTATCCGGCAGCGCCAGCCAATCGGTGTCGCCGGCACCGGCGGTGACGGTGCGCAGATCGCGCCAGCCGCGTCCGTCGCTGGACGCACGCACCGTGTACTGGGAGGCCTGCAGGCCCGGCACCCACTGCACCACCGCGCCGCCGAATTCGCGCACCTTGCCCAGATCCAGCGTCACCGTCTGTTGCTTGACCGCGCCGCTGAGCCAGAAGGTGTCCGGTTTGCCGTCAGCCAGCCGTTGTTCCAATGCGGGTGCAGTATCGGTGATGGCCTCGGCCTTGAGCGGCAAGGTGTCTTCCGGCGCTAGCGGGGTCAGGGTCAGGTGGTCGAAGCACACCGTGCCCTTGCCACCGACCTTGTTGTAAATGGTGAATTCCACATCCGCGCTGCTGCGCAGTTGCTTGTCCTGGCCCGGGCCCCAGGCCTTTTCGATGTTGCGCTTGCGGTAACTGACGGTGGTCCAGTTGTTCGGGAAATTAAAGCCCGGCCGGTTGACCCACCACACGTTGTCGCCGCTGGCATCGATCAGCTTGACCTGCAGATCGTTGGACGGCGACTCGCCGCGCAGCGCGAAGCCGATGCGGTAGTTTTCAGGATACTCGATCGGCAAATTGCGACGGATGCCGACATAACCGGACACGCCGTTGAAGTTGTAGTCCAGGCACAGCGCATGTCCGCCAGAAGTGGTGGCCACCGGGCGCAGCGAGCCGCTGACCTGATTGGAGACCACCAAGCGCCAGGCGCCGATGTCGTCGAAGCCGTCGAGCATGCGCTCCTGCGCCTGCGCCACGCCCGCAACGCTAGCGACCGCAGCCATGGAAAGCACTGCCCGGATCATCGGCATCACCCCTTCACACTCCCCAGCAGAAGACCTTGAATGTAGTAACGCTGCAGCAGCAGGAACAACAGTAGCACCGGAATCACCGTCACCACCGCGCCAGCCATCATCAATTCCACGTCCATCATGTGCTCGCGCGACAGCGCCGCCAGCGCCACCGGCAAGGTGTGTTGCTCCTGGTCGGTCAGCACGATCAGCGGCCACATGAAGTCGTTCCACGAGCCCATGAAGGTGAAGATGGACAAGGTAACTAGCACCGGCTTGAGCATCGGCAGCACGATCTGAAAGAAGATCCGCATCTCGCTTGCGCCGTCGATGCGCGCGGCTTCGATCAGCTCATCGGGAATGCTGCGGGCGTACTGACGTACCAGAAAAATGCCGAAGACCGTCGCCAGCGCCGGCACCACCACCCCGCCGATGTTGTTAACCAGATGCAACTGCTTCATCAGCAGGAACAGCGGCAACATCGCCACCTGTGCCGGGATCACTAACGCGGCCATCAGGATCTTGAAGATGCGCTCGCGGCCGACGAACTGCAGCTTGGCGAACGCATAACCGGCCATGGTGTTGATCAGCAGCGAGCCGAGCGTGATCAGCCCGGATACCATCAGGCTGTTGGCGAAGTTGCGCGCCATGCGGGTGCGTGCGAACAGTTCGCGGTAGTTGGCCGTGGTGAAGGCCGAGGGCAGCATCGGTGGCGGGAAACGGCTGGCCTCGCCGGTCGGCATTAACGAGACCGACAGCATCCACAGCAGCGGCGCCAGGCTGATCAGTGCCAGCAACAGCAAGCCGCCGTTGATCAGCAAGGCATGCCAGCGCGATTGGCCAACATCACGACTCATATCAGCTCCTTCTTGCGGCCAAAGCGCAGCATCACGGTAGTCACCGCCAGAATGATCAGGAACAACAGGAACGCTACCGCCGAGGCGCGGCCGAGGTTCCACCACTTGAAGCCTTCCTCGAACATGAAATACAGCACGCTCACGGTGCTTTGCAGCGGGTCGCCGCGGGTCATCACGTATGGCTCGGCAAAGAGCTGGAAATAGCCGGAGATGGTGATCACACCGACTACCATCAGCACCGGCCCGAGCATCGGCAAGGTGATGTGCAGGAATTGCTTCCAGCGCGACGCACCATCAATGCGCGCAGCCTCATACAGGTCTTGCGGAATCGCCTGCAGGCCGGCCAGAAAGATCACCATGTTGTAGCCTAAGTTCTTCCACACCGCGAACAGTATGATGGACGGCATCGCCCAACGCGGGTCGCCCAGCCAGTCGATCGGCTGAATCCCCAGATGGCTCAGGCCGAAGTTCACCAAGCCGTACTTGATATGGAACAAGTAGCGCCAGATCACCGCCACCGCCACCAACGTGGTGACCACCGGCGCGAACAAGGCGGTGCGGAACAACGCTTTGAAGCGCGAGGCTTTAGCATTGAGCAGCAGTGCGGCACCCAACGACACGCCGATCGACATCGGCACGCCAAGCAGCGCGAAGTAGGTGGTATTCCACAACGACTTCCAGAACAACGGCGTCCGCAACAATTCGATGTAGTTGCCCAGGCCGACGAAGCGAAGATGGCTGCTGTCGGCCAGCGCGTACAGGTCGAAGTCGGTGACGCTGAGCACCAGCGCGGCCAACACCGGCACGCCGAAGAACATGCCCAGCATCATAATCGACGGCGCGACGAACACCCAGCCGGCGACGGAGTTACGCTTCATCATTGTGCAGCTCCCTCGCCCGCTGCCGCGGCCGGCGCGGCGGCAGGCTTGGGCGATTCACCAGCCGGACTGACATGCCCGCGATTCTGCTCAAAAATCCAGCGGCGTTTGGCCAGAATCTTGTCCACGCGTTTGTCCAGTTCCTGCACGGCGGCTTCGTGCGATTGACCTCCACGCACCACCCGCTCGGTCACCAGGCGCATTTCCTGCACAATGCGCTCCCACTCCAACACCTTGGGCGTGGCCTTGACCCGCTCCAGCTGATCGCCGAATGCATGCGCCAATTCGTCGTTGGCCAGCGAGGGCAACTTCCAGGTACTGCGACGCGGCGGCAGGTCTCCGATGATGGCGTGGAAGCGCGCCTGCACCCGCGGCTGCGACAGATATTCGATCAGCTTCCAGCTGGCGTCCTTGTGCTGGGACGACTTGAAGATCACCAGGCTGGAACCGCCGGCAATACCGGCGCCCAACCCATCGGGACCCGGCAAAGGTGCCGTGCCCCACTTGCCTTCCATGCCCGGCGGCTGGCGCAGCTTGAATTCGCGCACGTTCCAGGGCCCGGACAGATAGAACGCGTAATAGCCGTTGAAGAATTCGTACCAGACGTTAGACAACTGGCTCTCGGAAATCTTCGGCGCCCAGTCTTTTTGATACATGTTGTCGTAGAAGCCCAGCGCCTTGCGGAAGCCTTCGCCGCGGAAGTTGCCGTAACTGTCGTGGTTGCGCAGCAAACGATCATCCTGTTGCAGCTCAAACGACAACTGCGGCTCGAACTCGTTGAGCAGCATCAGGATGGCGTAACGGCCCGGCCCGACCTTGCGCTTGATCGCCGCCATCACCTGCTCCATCTCGGCCCAAGTCTTGGGCATCTGGCTGTAGCCGGCCTCGCGCAGCAGATCCTTGCGATAGAAAAGTAGCCGCGTATCCACATACCACGGCACTCCGTACAACGTGCCATCGACCAGATTGGTGTCCCACACGCCGGAGAAATAATCCTGTGGGTCGATGACCCTGGAGCGCGCCACGTACGGCTGCATCGGCTCCAGCGTGCCCAGCAACGCAAACTCCGGCAGCCAGGTATTGCCTAGCTGGCACACGTCTGGCAGGCCATCGGCGGCGAAGGCGGTCAGCAGTTTCTCGTGTGCGGCGGTCATCGGGATGTTCTGCACATCGACCTGGATGCGGGGGTTTTGCTTTTCGAAGTCCTGCACCAGCTCGGCGACTCCTTCGGCTTCCTTGCCCATCGCCCAGAAGCGCACCGTGGTCTTGGCGGGGTCGGAACGTCCACATCCCGCCGCGCCTGCACACAGGGCGACGGCCATCATCAACAGTTTTAAAAGGCGCACGGATTACTCGGGTTTCAAGTTTTGCGAGGGGTCGTGCTGAGCCTGGGCAGCAGCCGCACGCGACTCGGCAATGCCCAGCGCGCGCGCAGTGGCGGCCTGCTCATCTTTCTTGGGCAACGGCTGCGGCTCGCCTTCGTGCGTCAGCCAGCCGCCGGTAAAACCGGCGCGTTCCAGACCGGAGCGGATGTAAGCGTTTTTCTTCATTACATTCCAGACGAATTCGTTCTGATAGTTGGAAATCATCGCCAGAATCGGGCCCTGATCGATGGCGATGTAGTCGCTGGCTACCCAACCGCGATCGGGCACCATCCGCCCGGTCTTGAGCGGGATATCGTAGTTGAAGCTGGGGTTGAACGAATCCAGAAAGCCATAGCTCGAATACAGGAAGTCGCCGTAGCGCTTGTGCATTTCCTCGGTGGCAGGGATCACCACTTCCGGCGCGAACACGATCGAGGAAATTGCCGCAGATGGCACGATGGTGCCATCGTCGAAGTTCTCGCGCAGGCCGGCGCCGCGCGAGGAATAATGCCGGAACTGGCGCTGTTCGCCGCGGTAGTCCTGACTGGTGTTCTGCGGGCCGTCGCCGGCGGTGAGGCCCCAGACGTTCTCGCCGTAGTCCTTCCACTTCATCGGGTTGTCGATGGCGTAGTCGCGCTGTGCCAGCGTGGCGCGGCGGCTGTTGAGGAAGTAGTCGATGCCGTGTTCGCGCATGTAATGGTCCTGGATATCGCGGAAGTCGATCCAGACATGGCTGTATTGGTGACCGAACAGCGGGCCGAACGACAGGTATTCCTGTCCCTGGTACACGCCCCAGTCGTTGTTGTAGGTGCGGCTCCAGCTGGTCCACGCGTCCGGATCGACCCCGTGGGTGGGCGAGCCGAGCGCAAGGATGTACAGCATCATCGCCTCGTTGTAGCCCATCCAGTCGTGATCGATGAAACCGCTCTCGGGAAACCAGCCCATCGAGATCAACGGCGCACGCTGCTGCAGCCAGCGCCAGTCCACGCGCTTGTACAGCATGTCGGCGATCTGGCGAATTTCTTTTTCGCGCGGGTCCTCGCCGTCGTAATACGACTGTGTGAACAACACGCCCATCATCAGCATTGCGGTGTCCACGCTCGACAGCTCGACCCAGCTGTCGTACCGGTTGCCCTGCTGCATGTCCAGAAAGTGGTAGTAGAAGCCCTTGTAACCGGCCCTACCGGTCCGCTGCGGCCCCATCCGCGCGTCGCGAAAGAACCTCAGTGTGGTCAAGGTGCGGTCGATCCCCTGATTGCGGCTGACCCAGCCGTTTTCGATACCGATCGGATACGCGGTGAGCGCAAATCCGACCGAGGCGATGCTGGCGAACGGGCGCGACGGAAACCGATCCGGCGACAGTCCGTTGAGTTCGTTGGCGGTATCCCAGAAAAACTGGAAGGTGCGGCGCTCGATGTCCGAAAACAGCGGTGGCAGCGGCGGCTTGACCGGCTTGGGCGGCAGTTGCGCCTCCATCAGGATGACGTTTACCGGCGCCTTCTTTTCGGCCACCTTGGGTTGCTCAGCCTGTTTGCACGACGCCAGCACCAGCGCGCCCAGCAATAGCGGAATCGTCAACCAACGCGACGTATTGCCCCTGTCCATCCGCTCCCCAACTCTGTAATCGATTACATCTTGCACGCCAACTTACCCTACTCTCCAAACGCCAAGTTCGACCGCCCTGGCATCGCTGCCAAAGCGGTCGAGCACCTCACCAGTTCAGACCAAAGGCCAGACGGAAGGTACGCATCGGCGACGCCAGCACACCGGTCGGTGTGCCGTAAGCCGTGTTCAAGTTTCCGAGTGTCCCGGTCTCGCCGTTAAACTCGGCGTAGTTCACCCAATTGAACACGTTGAGGATATCCGCACGCACGTTGAATTTAACACCTCCACCGGTGTCCCATTCTTTGCTGGCTGCGATGCTGAATTCCTTGTAGCCCAGCGTACCGTCCGGCTTGAACTGGATGATCTCGCACTGCCTGTCGCCGGCCAGACAATTCTGGCCGTAGCGCGCGGTCTGGCTGGCCAGCGACAGCTTGCCGGACAGTTTGATCGCGTACGGCAACCCGTAGATGCCGGTGACCACCAGGCGGTTCTTCGGAATGCCGCCGGCCTCGCGCCAGCCGTAGTCTTCGATGCGTTCGCGATCCAGGGCGTAGTGCTCGCCGAACTGACGGTTTTCCTTGGCGTCGGAGTACGTGTAGGCCACGGTCAGCCCCCAACCGGACTCTTCGTCATAGGGCTTTTCGACCTGCAGGGCGAGCTGATTGTTGCGGGTTTCCACACCATTGATGCCCAGCACGATGGCGCTGTAGCCGTCCGGGCCGTCGGTCGGCGAGCCGGAGGTGGTGCCCGGCTCGAAGAACGAGCCATCCGGCAAACGGTTGCCGCGCACGAACGCAAAACCGTCATGGCTTTCGATGCGGCTCAAGGTCACATCGGTGAACCAGTCCTGGCCCCACAGCGGCACCATGTTGCGCATGCCGATGCTGAATTGGTCCGAGTACGGAGTCTTGATGTTGTTGTCGATCAGATAGATCTCACGCCCACCGCCGCCACTGCTGGTCGCCGCCAGCGCATCGAGACCTTCCTGGGTGTTGTAGGCCGGGTTCCATGCGGTGCACGGGTCGCCCAGGCAGTTGGGGTTGTTGGCGCTGGTGAAATAGTAGCTATAGGAATTGAACGAGCTATTGAGCTGCTCGAGCGCCAGGTAATCGAAGATGTTGCGGTCGTAGGCACGCCCGGCGCCGCCGTAGATGACATGGGCCTGATCCCCGAACAGGTCGTAGGAGGCACCCAGGCGTGGCTGCCAGGCATTCTTGAACGCCTTGCGGTTATTGCCGGTGCTGATGAAGTTGTTGATGTCGTAGTTGGCGTTGCGCAGGTTGGTCCAGTTCTGCAGCGCACCGGCAATGTCGGACGGGGTCACAAAGTCCAGGAACGCCGGGGTTTCTTCGTAGTCGTAGCGCGCGCCCAGGTTCAAGGTCCAGTGCTCGTTGACCTCCCAATCGTCCTGCAGGTAGATGCCGTACTGCTTGTTCTTGGACATCACCGAACCGCCGCCTTCGACCAGCGGCGCACCGAAGCGCACCCGGAACGGCGTGTCAAAGTCGGTGAGGATATTGTAGTGGTACTGCGGGTTGGCCGGGTTGAACTGGGTGGAATCCAGATCGATGCTCTTGAACTTCACACCCATTTTGATGGTGTGCGCGCCGTGCCAGTCCAGGCTGTTCAAGGTCAGGTCGTCCTGTAAGGTCGAGCCCTTCTGGCCCTTGCGCTGGAAGCTGCTGCCGGCGCCTGCAGACAGCACTTCATCGTCGATTCCGGGCACCGGCGCGTAGCTCAGCACGTAACCGCTGCCATTGTTGAGCGGCGCCTGATTCCAGAACGCGCTTTCGTAGCTCAGGTTAGCTTCGTTGAGGAAGTTGGCGCCGCTGTACTGCCAACGCAGATTGGCGCGTTTTTCTTCCTGGCCGTTGATGCTGCCGTGTTCATAGGTCGAGGTGCCGCCGACGTCGTTGAGCTCATCTTCCTTGCGGTACTTGCCGGTCAGTTCGAACAGGCTGTTCTCGCCGATGGTCCAGTCGATCTTGCCGAAATACAGGTCTTCCTTGAACGGCGTGCTGGAAGTGACCACCAGCGGCTGCAACTGCGCGGGCAGCTGATCGACGCGGTCGGAATAGATCGAGCCGGGAATCACCACGTTCGGGGTGGTGTATTCCTTGGCCTCGTAGGCGATGAAGAAGTGCGCCTGGTCCTTGAGGATCGGGCCGCTGAAGGTGGCGCCGTACTGGGTCTCCTTGAAGTCGTCGCGCACACCGGCCGTCTTTTCCAGCGGGCTTTCCTCGCGCCAGCCGTCGTTGCTGGTGTCCCAGAAGAAGCTGCCGTGGAAATCGTTGGTCCCAGACTTGGACGAGGCCACGATGGCCGCACCGCTGACCTGGTCGAACTCGGCCTTGTAGTTAGAGGTGATGACCTTGTACTCACCGATCGCCGACTGCGGGAACGGGTTGCCGCGGCTGGAATCCTGGCCGCTGACGCCGCCGGTCAGCACATAGTTCTTCTGACTCACGCCGTCGATGTAGACGTTGGTGCCTTCGGCCGAGGTGACGCCAGAGCGCACCTTGGTGGTGCCGTTGGCTTCGCGGGTGAATTGCACGTTTGGCACGGTGTCGGCCACTTCCAGGAAGTTGCGCGTGGCACGCGGCAGGTTCTGGATCTGTACGTTGGAAATATAGGTGGCGTTTTCGGAGGTGCGCGTTTCGACCAGCACCGGCGGCGCCTTTACCTGCACCGCGTCCAACGTGGTGGCTTTACCACCGTCGGCCGTGGCCGGGGTGCCGCCGACACCGAGGTTCAAGGTTGCCGTCTGGCCGACCTGCACAGTGACGTTTTGCGAGCTGGTCTGGCCGTCGGCCGTGACATCGATGCGGTACGCGCCCGGCGGCAGGCCACCGACCGAATAGCCGCCGTTGCTGACCTGCACGGTGCGGGTCAGGCCTGTTGCCAGATTGGTCGCGGTGACTCGGGCCTGGGCCGCAGGTGCCGAGTCGACCGTGACTTGGCCGCGGATGGTCGCGGCCGTGCTCTGCGCGAACACGGGTGCGGCGCTAAGGACAAGACAACTGGCCAAGGCGCAGCTGAGCAGCTTGCGCGCCGGACTGGCGAAATGGGGGTGGTCGTGGCGCATTGGTCCCTCCAGGGATCAGTACAGTGTGTTGTGTTGTAGCGTTGCGGTCTTGTAGAAACGACCACTTCGGGGGCAACGGGAGCGGACAGACCGCCCGCGAAAAGGATCAGGATCAGGGTCAGGGGCCTGGCTCGTCGGCACCGCAGGAGGCACGAATCACCAGCTCGGGTGCGAGCAGTTGGCGGATTCCGTCGTCGCAGCCAGGCTGGTCCACCAGCCGCATCAGCCGGGTCATCGCCTGCTCGCCCAGGCGCGCAATGCTGACCCGCATCGTGGTCAGTGCCGGATGGACGAAACGGGCCAATGGAATATCGTCGAAACCGGCCAGAGCCACGTCGCCGGGCACCGACACGTCGGCCTGAGCAAACGCGTACAGACAACCCAGCGCGGTCATGTCGTTGGCGGCGAACACCGCATCGGGCAGCGCGCCATCGGCTAGCATCGCCAGCCCGGCGCGGTAACCAGAGGCTTCATCAAAGTCGCCCGGATATTCGATGCCTTGCGCCTGGTCGCCATGCGCAGCGAGCGCATCGCGAAAACCGCGCAGGCGTTCGCGTGCATCGAAATTGAGCGCTGGGCCGCCGATGAAGGCGATACGCCGGTGGCCGGCACGCAGCAGGTGCTCGGTCATGGTCATTGCGCCGGTATGGTCGTCGATGCTCAATACCGGGTAATCCGCGCCTGGCAGATGCGCGTTGATCAGCACCGTCGGCAACGCCTGCGGCAGGTTGTCGGTGAGAAACCCCGGCTGCTCGGCATACGGCGACAACACCAGCAGTCCATCTACGCGTCCGCGCATCGCGCGTAGCGCCCTGCCCTGCGCTTCCGGGTCGCCGTGATAACTGGACACCAACAAATACTGACCGGCGGCACGCGCGGCGCCATCGATACCGCGGATCAATTCGGAAAAGAACTCGCCGTACAGGTCGGGCAGTACCACGCCCAGGGTCTGCGTGCGCCGGCTGCTTAAACTGCGTGCGGCCGCATGGGGGCTGTAACGCAGCCGCTGAGCCACTTCGAGCACCTGCTGGCGCACCGACACGGCAACGTTATGGTGACCATTGAGCGCACGCGACACGGTTGCAACAGAGACCTGTGCTTCCCGAGCAACATCTTTGATGGTCACCGCACCCTTGGCCATTCGTGTCACCCTCTGGGACCGAGTTCCCACAACTGGCGCGGACTGTAAGCGTTTTCACACAGGAGCGTAAACCCCTGTTGCGACCGCCATGGAAACGCTTACAGATCAAGCATCTGCAAGTGATGGATACGTGAATGAATGTGCTGCGTCGCAACAATCACTTGCCCACGTGTCCACGAGCGAAGCAGAACCGGCAATCACGGTCGCTGAGTTGGATTGCTCGCACGCTGACGGCTGGACAAGAATGGACAGCTTTTCTGGTAGTTTCGGGACTTTCTGATATTGGCTTGGCCGATGAGCTGCTAAAAGCGGGCGGCCGCACGCGTGTCTGCCCGTCCACCAGACCTGCCATTCTGGCCTTTCTGCCCTCCGGCCTATCCAGCCTCGCCCGGCGCGAGTGCTTTGATCGACAAGGCGTGGATATCGGTCTGCATCATCTCGCCGACCGCGGCATAGATCGCACGATGGCGCGCCAGCTTGCGGCTTATCGGCGAAGGCGGCGCTTACCATGCGCACATTGAAATGTCCGCGACCATCACGCGCACCGGCGTGGCCGGCATGCCGATGGCTATCGTCAACCACTTCCAGCTCGCTCGGCGCCAACGCGGTCTGCAATGCGATACGGATCCGCTCGACCCGGCTCATGGCAACACCCGGCAGAACGGGCGGATCTCGGTGCGCGCATATACGCCCGCATCCACATACGGGTCGGCATCGGCCCAGGCGCGCGCGTCTTCCAGCGCGTCGAACTCGGCAATTACCACGCTGCCGCTGAAACCGGCCGGGCCCGGATCTTCCGCATCAATAGCCGGACATGGCCCCGCCACCAGCAAACGGCCGGCCGCCGCAAGCGCCTGCAAACGCGCCAGATGCGCCGGTCGCGCATGCTGCCGCGCAGCCAACGCCTCGGCCAGGTCATACCCTTCGATTACGTACCACACACGCCACCTCGCCAAGACTTGAAGATCACCGCAGGGATTCTAGCCGCGCCAGCGCTGGACACTGCCCCCGCACACGCATTACCCTTAAGACCACTGAACGCGCAACCGGACGCAGCGGCACGTCGTCTCTGGTTCCACGCCTCACTCGACGACCGATTCGCTGTCTACCGCCGGCTCGCGTAGACGACCTCCTCGCTGTTCCGTCGCCGCATGCCACGCGGCGAACGTTTGGTATGTGGATTTATGGGATCGTGCCGGCACAGGCACGACATTGATCGCAATAACTCAAAGCAAAGCCCTGCAGGCGCGGCGTCAGACCGCTGCCAGCGACCGTAAGACCTGATGTCGACCTGATGAATTCCGAACTCGCGCACGACGCGAATCCGCCAGCCACGAGCGAGCCGCCACAGCAGCAGGAAATGCCGCTGGCGGTCGTGCATGGGCAACCGGTGCTGCAGATTCCGCAGGATCTGTACATTCCACCGGACGCGCTGGAAGTCATACTGGATGCCTTCGAAGGTCCACTGGATCTGCTGCTATATCTGATCCGCCGCCAGAATCTGGACATTCTGGACATCCCCGTCGCCGAGATCACCCGGCAGTACGTGGACTACATCAATGTGATGCAGGAACTGCGCTTTGAACTGGCAGCCGAATATCTGGTCATGGCCGCGATTCTGGCCGAGATTAAGTCGCGCATGCTGTTGCCGCGCCCACCCAGCCAGGAAGGCGAAGAGGACGACCCGCGCGCCGAGTTGGTGCGCCGCCTGCAGGAATACGAACGCTTCAAGCAAGCGGCCGAGGATCTGGACACCCTGCCCCGCATGGGCCGCGATAGCGCGCCGGTGCAGGTGCATCTGCCCGAGCGGGCCGCGGTCAAGCTGCCACCGCCGGTGGAATTGAAAGAAATGCTGATGGCGCTGTACGACGTGCTCAAGCGCGCCGAGCTTTTCACCGGCCATGCGATCAAGCGCGAGGCGCTGAGTGTGCGCCAGCGTATGGGCGATGTGCTGAGCCGTCTGGACGATGGCAAGTTTTATCGATTCGAATCGCTGTTCACTGCCGAAGAAGGCAAGCTCGGCGTGCTGGTCACTTTCCTGGCGCTGCTCGAATTAGCCAAGGAGCAGTTGCTGGACATCGTGCAGGAAGCGCCGCTGGCGCCGATCTACGTGAAGTCGCTTGCGTTGGGCAATACCAACGCGCCGTTGCAGTTCTCCAGCGAATTCGACGACAGCGATGCAGCCAACGAACCTATCTGAAGCCGATCACCGAATGGATCAAGCGCTGATCACCCGCATTCTCGAAGCCGCTCTGTTGGCGAGCAGCCAGCCGCTGACGCTGGCGCAGCTGCAGGGTTTGTTTCCCGATGAAGAGCCTGCACCGCCGGGCAGCGTCGAGCGTGCGCTGGAATTACTGCGCGATGGCTGCGCCGAGCGCGGCGTGGAACTGGTCGAGGTGGCGTCGGGCTTCCGCTTCCAGGTCAAGGCCGATGTGCACGGCTGGGTCGCACGCCTGTGGACCGAGCGCCGCACCAGGTACACCCGCGCCACGCTGGAAACCCTGGCGCTGATCGCCTACCGCCAGCCGATCACCCGCGGCGAAATCGAACAGGTGCGCGGCGTGGCGGTCAGCAGCAACATCATCCAGGCACTGGAAGAGCGCGAGTGGATCCGCGTGGTGGGCCACCGCGACGTACCCGGCAAGCCAGCCTTGTTCGGCACCACCAAGGGCTTTCTGGATTACTTCGGACTCAAGCGATTAGACGAGTTGCCGCCATTGTCTGAGCTGAAGGACATTGCCGAGCTGGAACCGCAATTGCCGCTGGACCGAGACGGCCAACTGGACGGCGCAGTGCCGGCGTCGGCGGCAATTGATGCAACGCAGGGTCAAGCCGATGCCGATGCGGCAAACGCTGACAGCGCCAGCGCCGATGCAGTTGCTGGCGACGCGAAGGATGCGGGCGCTGATGCAGCTGTCGGCACCAACGCTGACGAAAACGACAACGGTCCGGAAGACCGCGAGGCCGACACCTTGCCAGAGCCGAACAGCAGTGCCGACGCAGCGAACGACACCGACCATGAGGCGAACGTTGATCTTGATGCAGAGTCGGCGGTCGATGCCGAGGCTGAGCAGAGCGACCAGGCATCCAGCACCGATGCCGATGCCGATGCCGATGAAGACCACCACGACTCCGGCGATGCAGACAATGCCGCTGACGCCGAAGAGTTGATCGACGAAACACCGCAGCGCTCCGAGGATGTCTCGGCGCAAGACCCCAACACGCAGGACCCAGATGACGCCTGTGAGGGCAAGCCCGACACCGCGCCGGGAACGTGCGCGGATGCAGTGAACGAAGACGAAGACAACGCAGTCGCGACGACGACCTTGGCTGTTGACGAAGCCGATTCCGACCCAAAGGCCGACGCAGAACGCGCCGGCCGGAGCCAGACACATGAGTGACACCCCCCGCAAGCTGTCGTTGAACAAGCTTTCCCTCAAGCGCGACAGCGCGCCCGAAGTACCGAAGCTGGAAGAGCGCCTGCACAAGGTGCTGGCCCAGGCCGGCCTGGGTTCGCGTCGCGCGCTGGAACAGCGCATTGCCGATGGCCTGATCAAGGTCAATGGCGCCGTTGCGCAGACCGGCATGTCGGTGCGCAGCGGCGACAAGATCGAGCTGGACGGCCGCAGTTTCGTAGCCAGCGCGCTGACCGAACCTTCGCGCGTGCTGATCTACAACAAGCCCGAAGGCGAAGTGACCACGCGCGAAGACCCCGAAGGCCGCCCAACCGTGTTCGAGTCGCTGCCGGCACTGAAAGGCTCGCGCTGGATCGCGATCGGTCGCCTGGACATCAACACCACCGGCCTGTTGCTGCTGACCACCGACGGCGAGTTGGCCAACGCAATGATGCATCCCTCCTACGAGGTCGAGCGCGAATACGTGGTACGCGTGCGCGCCCCGGAAAACGAAGAAAAAGTCTCCGACGCCATCATCGAGCGCCTGTCGCGCGGCGTACTGCTGGAAGACGGCGGCGCCAAGTTCGACCAGATCGAACGCATCGGCGGCACCGACTCGCACGACTGGTTCCGGGTGGTGGTCAAGGAAGGCCGCAACCGCGAAGTGCGCCGCTTGTGGGAGTCACAAGGCTGCCAGGTCAGTCGCCTCAAGCGCAGCCGCTACGGCAAGATCTCGCTGCCGCGCGAACTGCTGCGTGGCAAATCGGTCGAAGTGCCGCAGGAAAAGGTCGACGCGCTACGCGCCGAACTCAAGCTGGAAGAAGGCGCGCCGTCGGCACTGACGCTACAGCCGGTGATCGGCCAGCGTCGCGCGGCCAAGTCCACCGTGCATGTCTCACGCGAGGGCCGCAGTAACGCTTATGTCAACGGCCAGACCTCCGGCGCCGATGAAGGCCGCGAGCTGCGCCGTTTCGACAACCCGCGCGAAGAGCGCGGCGGCCGTGGTCGCGGTAAGCCCGGCGGTTACAACGGTGGCCTCACCGTCAGCGGCGAAGCCGCCGCCCGACAGTCGCAGCAGCGGCCGTTCAAGCAGCGCGCGCCCGGCAAGGGCGACCGCGCGCTGCCAGATGGCAACCCGGCCGCGTTCCGTAGCTGGTATGTGCCTGATGGCGTGAGTACCGGCCCAAGTGGCCACCGCAATGCCGGCCCCAGCGGCCCGGGCACTGGCCAGGCACGCCCGTATGCGAAGAAGGGTCCAGGCGCCAGCGGTCAGGGCAACCCACGTCCCGGTGCGGGCGGCCCAGGTCGTGGCGGCGCCGGTGGCGGCCAGGGTCAGTCGCAGGGTCAAGGCCAGGGTCAGCGCAAGCACCCCTATGGTCACCCGGGCAATGCACCGAGCTTCCCGTCCGATCATGCCAATCCGGGATTCAGCCCGTACGGTACGGCACGCCCGGCGGACGGTCGTCCGACCGGTGCGCGTCCTGGCGGCCCTGGTGGCAACCGTGGCCCTGGCGATAATCGCTGTCCCGGCGGTCCGGGTGGTGCACCCCGCGGTCCAGGTGGCCCGGGTAGCCGTCCGCCAGGCGGAAACCGTCGACCGCCCGGTGGCGGTGGCAATCGCGGGCGCTAAGCTGCGACACGCGCACTAAAAACGGCCCTGCATGGGGCCGTTTTTAGTGGTGCTGAGGTCGTGTTGCGAAGCGCATATAGCAAGCGCATCGACAGCTACCCGGACCGAGTAGACCAGGGTGCGATGAGGCTGTATCGCAAGCGTCTCGCACCCAGGCTGCAACCTCTACGACATGCGGCGAGGACATGCGGCAAGCCGTGCCTTACTTGCGACGCTCGATCACGAAGTTGCCGACGTTGATGCCCAGATCGACGCCCTCACCCGTACCGGCCAGGGCCAGCGAGATATCGCCCTTGGTGACCACCTGCGCGGTACTGGACTTCATGATACCGGCATGCGCTTCGGCAGCTGCATAGGTGCCGAACAGATCATTGAGACTATAGGCGCCGGAGAAGGTGCCGCGGCCGCCGACGATCGTCGACTTACCGACGGTCAGACCACCGCCCTTGCTGGAGATCTTGATCGGGATCACCGCGCCGTTGTCGCACGTGATGGTGCCGGTGCCCTTGGCAGTCTTGTAGAACACCGACCAGCTCGACAGGTCGAATGACAGCTTGCAGTCGATATTGCCTGCGGCCTGCGCCTGCGGTGCAAGCATGGCGGCGCCAAGCAGCGCGAGAAGACAGAGCGACTTGATCATGTGAGTATTCCCATAGCGGATGTGGCGCCGAGCCTAGCAGCGCCCATGGGGCAGCCGCGACAACGTGACGGCGTGGCGCATGCGACTGTTCAGCGAATCACTACTTCGCAAGCTACAGGTCTGCAACGCTGCGACCCACTGCCTAAGCATAGGCATGGGATGATCACGGCATGTCACGCACCGCCTACAGCTTACTCTTCGTCGCCCTGCTGCTTCCGTCTCTCGCCCATTGCAGCGAGGCGATTCCGACTCAGGGCTATACCGTCGTCAGGATCTATCCGCACGACACTGCTGCCTTTACCGAAGGCCTGTTTTATCTCGACGGACATCTGTACGAGGGTACCGGCGAACTTGGCCAGTCCAGCGTGCGCAAGGTCGATCTGGAGACCGGTCGAGTCCTGCAGCAGGTCACTACGCCACCGCCTTATTACGGCGAAGGCATCGTGGCCTGGCACGACCGGCTGATCCAGCTGACCTGGCGCAATCAGCGTGGCTTTCTCTACGACCTGGCCACGCTAAAGCCGCGATCGCAGTTCGCCTATTCCGGTGAAGGCTGGGCACTGACCCGCGACGCCACCAGCCTGTACATGAGCGATGGCACCGCCAGCATCCGCCGGCTGGATCCGCAGACGTTGCAGCAGGTCGGCCGCATCAAGGTCACAGAGCGCGGCAAACCGCTGGATAATCTCAACGAGTTGGAATGGGTCAAAGGCGAGTTATTGGCAAACGTTTGGCTGACCACGCGCATCGCACGCATCGATCCGGCCAGCGGCAAAGTGGTTGCATGGATCGATCTGAAGGCGCTGGTACCGGATGCCGACACGCTGACGAACCCCACTAACGATGTGCTCAACGGCATCGCCTACGACACCGAGCACGATCGACTATTCGTGACCGGCAAGCGCTGGCCGAAGGTTTACCAAATCCAGCTGGAGCCTTTGTTGCCGGCTGCGGTCAACTCGGGCTCTGAGTAGCCGGGATCGGGGATTAGTGCAAGCGTTATTGACACAGGCGATAGTGTGCTCGCTGTTGCGAATCCTCAATCCCGACTCCCGACTTATTCCGTCAGCGCAAAGGCATCGGCATCCAGCATCGCCGGGAAACGCGCGCGATGTTCTACCAATGCCGCTGCACTGATGGTGGTGGTAACCACTTGCGGCTGCTGGCGGATCTCCACCTGCGTCTGGCCGAGGAAATCGATCACCGCACTATCTCCGGCGTAGTGCAGCTGGTTGCCATCAACGCCGACGCGATTGACCGCCGCGACAAAGCACAGGTTTTCGATCGCCCGTGCGCGTAGCAGCGTCTTCCAAGCATACGCACGGGCAGACGGCCAGTTGGCCACGAACAACTGCAGATCGAAATCCAGCTGACCCGGTCGCTCGACATCGAAGCGGTTGCGGCAGAACACTGGAAAACGCAGGTCGTAACAGACCTGCGGATTGATCCGCCAGCCCTTCCATTGCACCGTCAGACGCTCCCGCCCGGCCGCATAGCGCAGGTGCTCGTTGCCGAAGCGGAACAGATGGCGCTTGTCGTAATACTGTAGCGCGCCATCGGGTGTGGCCCACAGCAGCCGATTGAATACGCCCTGTTCGGTGCTCAGCTGCACGCTGCCGGTCACCGCCGCGCCCAGACGGGCGGCTTGGGCACTCACCCAGGCTACGGTCGGCCCGTCCATCCCCTCGGCTTTGTCAATGAGATCGTTGGAGAACCCGGTGGTAAAGGTCTCCGGCAGGATCACCAGATCGGTCTGCCCCGCCAATGGCTCCAGCAGTGCGCCGTAGTAGTCGCGATTGCCAGCGGGGTCGTGCCAGCGGGTGTCGCCTTGGATGAGCGAGATGCGGAGCTCGTGCATGGGAAGCTCAAGAATGGAGAACGGAGAATGGAAAATCGGGATTCGGACAGCGGGTTTTGGTGCGGCTTCAAGTCATCGTGCTTTCTGCGGATTCACATCAAAAAATGACCAACCGCCGTTGCAAATTCCATATCCTGACTCACTGATCCCAGCTCGTCAGAGCTTCTGCAAGCGCGCGATTGCCGCATCCAATGTCGCCTCGTTTTTGGCGAAGCACAGCCTGGCCAAACGCTGGCTGGCGGGGGCGGTCTTGTAGAACGGCGACAACGGAATCGCAGCCACGCCCTTCTCCACCGTCAGCCACTTCACGAACTCGGTATCGGGCAGATCGCTGATCGCCGAATAGTCGACCAACTGAAAATAACCGCCGGGTACTGGCAATGGCGTCAAGCGCGTGGTCAGCAACTGCTCGCGGAAACGGTCGCGCTTGGCTTGATAAAAAGCGCCGAGGTGTTGGTCGTGTTCGGGTTCGTCGCGGATCATCGCGGCAAAGGCGTGCTGGGCCGGGCCGAAGCTGGTGAAGGTGTTGTACTGATGCACCTTGCGGAATTCAGCGCTCAGTGCCGGCGGTGCGATGGCGTAGCCGATCTTCCAGCCGGTGCAGTGATAGGTCTTGCCGAAGCTGGAAATTACGAATGCGCGTTCGCGCAGTTCCGGCCAATACAGGACCGACTCGTGACGGCGTCCGTCGAACACGATGTGTTCGTAAACTTCGTCCGACAATAGGAAGATATCAGTGCCATGCAGCAACTCGGTCAGCGTCTGCATGTCGCTGGCAGAGAGCATCGCGCCGGACGGGTTATGCGGCGAATTGATCATCAACAAGCGCGTGTTCGGTGTGATTGCTGCGCGCAATGCATCCCAGTCGACAGCGAAGGTCTGCGGCTCTAGCGCCACGTGCACTGCGCGCGCACCGGCCAGATCGATCGCCGGCTCGTAGCAGTCGTAGGCCGGGTCCAGCACGATGACCTCTTCGCCCGCCCGCACCACCGCGTGGATGGCGTTGAAGATCGCCTCGGTGGCGCCGCTGGTGACGGTGATCTCGGCATCGGCATCGACCTGCGCGCCATAGCAACGCTGCGCCTTGCCGGCGATGGCTTGACGCAACGCCGCCACCCCGGTCATGGGCGGGTACTGATTGTGGCCGGCGCGCATGGCGCGTTCGAGCTCTTCGACCAGCCGCAACGGCACCTCGAAATCGGGAAAGCCCTGGCCAAGGTTGACCGCGCCGTGCTCGGCCGCCAGCTGCGACATGACGGTGAAGATGGTGGTGCCCACCTTGGGCAACTTGGTCGTGAGGAGCATCGTGCCTGTCCGGACAAGAAACGGAGGACCGCGAGTGTACGCAAAGCCGCCATGCCGATGCGCCCGGCCGGTGTAAAACGGCGTGCCCGGACACATCACCCCGCGCGACGCGCTCCCGGCACGCGGCCATCGTCGCTACAATGCGCGTCCTGTGTGGAGCGCGTCATGCGCCAGCCTTTTCCCCTTACTACCGTCCGGCGACGGGAGCCCGCTGCACCGATGATCGAACCGCTGCTCACTGCGCCACCGCTGCTGGCGGCGCGCGCCCTGGCTTTCAGCCGCAACGAGGAGCCGGTGTTCGGCCCGCTGGATTTCCACGTCGATGCGGGCGAGGCGTTGCTGGTGCAAGGCGACAACGGCGCCGGCAAGACCACGCTATTGCGCGTGCTGGCCGGCTTGCTGCATGTGGAGCGTGGCGAGATCCAGATCGACGGCAAGACCGTGCGGCGCGGCGACCGCAGCCGCTTCATTGTCTATCTAGGTCACCTACCCGGTCTGAAGGCCGACCTCAGCACGCTGGAGAACCTGCATTTCCTGTGTGGCCTGCATGGCCGCCGGGCCAAGCAGATGCCTGGAAGCGCGCTGGCGATCGTCGGTCTGGCCGGTTACGAAGATGCACTGGTGCGGCAGTTGTCGGCCGGCCAACGCAAGCGCCTGGCGCTTGCCCGGATCTGGCTGTCGCCGGCGCCGCTGTGGCTGCTGGACGAGCCCTACGCCAACCTGGATCTGGACGGCATCACCCTGGTCAACCGGATGATCTGCGCGCATCTGCGCGGTGGCGGTGCGGCGCTGGTGACCACTCACGGCGCCTACGCAGCGCCGCCGGTGCGCACCCGCATGCTCACGTTGGAGGCTGCGGCGTGAGCACCCATTCGCCACAGCCCTCGCTCTGGCAGGCGGCGCGCGCATTACTGAGTCGCGACCTGCAACTGCTGTGGCGCCGTCGCAGCGATGCCTTGCAGCCTGCCCTGTTCGCGCTGCTGATCGTGGTCTTGTTCGCGCTGGGCCTGGGCGGGCGCCCGGACCTGCTCGCGCAGGCTGCGCCGGCGGTGCTGTGGTTGTCGGTGCTGCTGGCCGGTTTGCTGTCGCTGGATGCGCTGTTCCGTAGCGATGTGGAAGACGGCTCGATGGAGCAATGGCTGCTGGCACCGGTGCCGCTGGCGTGGCTGATCGCGGTGCGCGTACTGCTGCATTGGGCGACCAGTGCGTTGCCGTTGATCGCGGTGACGCCGCTGCTGGGCGAATTGCTGCACCTGCCACATGACCAACTCCCGGTATTGCTGGCATCGTTGGCGCTGGGAACACCGCTTCTAAGCCTGCTCGGCGCGGTGGTTGCAGCGCTGACGGTGACAATGAAACGCTCTGGTATTCTTGTGGCGTTGCTAGCGTTGCCGCTGTATGTGCCGGTGTTGGTGTTCGGTGCCGGTAGCGTGGCGGCAAGCGGACAAGGCCAGGATGCGGTGGGTGCGTTGTTGTTGTTGAGCGCCGGATTGGTAATCGGGGTGGTCCTGGCACCGCTGGCGGCAGCTGCCGCGATCCGCATTTCGTTGAGTTGAGCCGTGCAGTCGATGCGCTGTCGATAGGACGCTCCGCTCAGCGCGTTGTTGCTGTTTCGAGAGCCAACGCCATTCCAAAGGCTACTGCCATCGCATGAACGTTGTCGTCCGCTGGTTCCACCAACTCGCCTCCCCCCCGATCTTCGACCGTTTCACTGCGCGCTGGGCGCCGTGGTGCTACGCGCTGGCTGCGCTGTTGCTGGGAGTCGGCATTTGGCAGGCCTTGTTTGCAGTGCCGGCCGACTACAAGCAAGGTGATAGTTTCCGCATTCTCTATATCCATGTGCCGAGCGCGTGGATGAGCCTGTTCGTGTTCGGGCTGATGGCGTTGTATGCGGCGATCGCGCTGATCTGGCGCATTAAAATCTGCGAGATCCTGGCGATGGCCTGCGCGCCAATCGGTGCCGCGTTTACCGTCATCACCCTGCTGACCGGCAGCATCTGGGGCAAGCCGATGTGGGGCGCCTGGTGGGATTGGGATCCGCGCCTGACCGCCGAGTTGATCCTGCTGTTTCTCTATCTGGGCGTGATCGGTCTGTACTACGCCATCGATGACCGCCGTCAGGCTGCGCGCGCGGCCGCGCTGCTGGCGATCGTCGGGGTGGCGCTGCTGCCGGTGATCCGCTATTCGGTGGTTTGGTGGAACTCGCTGCATCAAGGCCAGAGCATTCGCTTGCTCGGCCCCTCGACCATCGACGCCAGCATGCTGCTGCCGCTGTGGTTGATGGTGATCGGCACCAAGTTCTGGTTCGCCGGTTCGCTGTTGACGCGCGCGCGTGCCGACAATCTGCAACGCGAGGCCGGCAAGGCATGGATCGTGCGCGACGCGCAGGAGGGCGCGGCATGAATTACCTGCCCTATGTCATAGCTGCCTATGCGGTGTTCGTGCTGGTGCTGCTTTGGGATCTGATCGCCGGTCGTTGGCAGGTGCGTCGGGCATTAAAGATGGCGCAGGCGCACCGTTTGCGTGAGCGCAAGCCCGCGGTACCCACGGATGCGGAGTTGATTCGGTGAACCCGCAACGTCGCCGCCGGATGTGGCTGGTGATTGCATTGGTACTGGCGGGCGGGTTGGCGACCACGCTGGTGGCAATGGCGTTGCAGCGCAACGTGGCCTATCTGTACACGCCATCGGAAGTGCTGCGCGGCGATGCCGGCGAGCATGCGCGGTTCCGGCTTGGCGGCATGGTGGAAAAAGGCTCGTTCAAACGTGCGTCCGGCTCGCTAGAAGCGCAGTTCCGCGTCACCGATGGCGACGCACAGCTGCCGGTGCACTACAACCGCATCCTGCCGGATCTGTTCCGCGAGGGGCAGGCCGTGGTCGCAACCGGTCGCATGCAGCAAGGCGTGTTCATGGCCGAAGATGTACTGGCCAAACATGACGAAACCTATATGCCGAAAGAAGTCGCCGACAAGATGGGCAGCGCGCATCGCAAGTATCGGGTGGAGGAGACACAATGAAGATCGGGACCGGGGACCACCGACCGGGAACCCAGGCAAAGCCGAGTGCTGGGTCTTTTGCCAGGGCCGGGAAGCGGGACGTAGCCGCCAGGAAGCGTACGACCGGGACGCACCGGACAATGTGTTTTGGGACCCGATCTTTTGCTTTTCCAGGGTTCCGGCCTTTCACTTTTCCAGGGTCCCAAATCCCGGATCCCCGCTCCCGGCTCGCCAATGCTGCCTGAACTGGGCACCTTTCTACTGGTCCTGTCCTTGCTGGTGGCGCTGGTGCAGGCCGCGTTGCCGCTGGCCGGCGCACAGCGCGGGCGCAGCAGCTGGATGGCGGTCGCACGGCCGGCGGCATTGGTGCAATTGGCCCTGATCGCGGCGGCATTCGCGCTGTTGGCGCATGCATTTTTAGTGCAGGACTTTTCGGTGCGCTACGTCGCCGAGAATTCCAACAGCCTGCTGCCGGTGATGTATCGCTACTCGGCGGTATGGGGAGCCCACGAAGGCTCGTTACTGCTGTGGACCTTGATACTCGCGTTGTGGACAGGCGCAGTGGCGACCTGGTCGCGGCAGTTGCCTGCGCAAATCATTGCGCGCGTGCTCGGGGTGATGGCGCTGGTGAGCATCGGCTTTGTGGCCTTCTTATTGTTCACCTCCAATCCGTTTGCGCGCCTGTTTCCGGTGCCGCTGGAAGGCGCCGATCTCAATCCGCTGCTGCAGGACCCCGGCCTGATCATCCATCCCCCGATGTTGTATTGCGGCTATGTCGGCTTTGCGGTGCCATTTGCGTTCGCCATCGCCGCATTGCTGGAAGGGCGGATGGATGCACGCTGGCTGCGTTGGACGCGGCCGTGGACCAACATCGCCTGGTCGATGCTCACCGTCGGCATCGCGCTCGGCAGTTGGTGGGCGTATTACGAACTGGGCTGGGGCGGTTGGTGGTTCTGGGATCCGGTGGAAAATGCCAGCTTCATGCCATGGCTGGTAGGCACCGCGTTGCTGCATTCGCAGGCGGTTACCGAAAAGCGCGGCAGCTTCGCGAGCTGGACCTTGTTGCTGGCGATTGCCGCGTTTGCGTTGTCGCTGCTCGGTACATTCCTGGTGCGCTCGGGCGTGCTGACCAGCGTGCATTCGTTTGCTGCCGAGCCATCGCGCGGCATGTTCATTCTGGTATTCCTGCTGACGGTCGTCGGCGGTTCGCTGCTGCTATACGCAATCCGTGCACCGCGCCTGTCGCTGGTCGACGACCCGCGCCGCGCGTTTGCCGGCAGCTCGCGCGAGACGCTGTTGCTGTTGAACAATCTGCTGCTCACCTGCGCCTGCGCGATGGTGTTGCTGGGCACACTGTATCCGCTGCTGGCCGACGCGTTGGGCCTGGGCAAGTTGTCGGTCGGCCCGCCCTACTTCGGCACGCTGTTCGTGGTGTTGATGGTGCCGCTGGTGGCGCTGCTGCCGTTCGGTCCGCTCACCCGCTGGCAACGCGAGCAGGCATCGCGTCCGCTGGCGATGCTGGCGCCCTGGGTTGGCTTGGCGATTGCAGCAGGTTTGCTGGCATGGTTCGCTGCACCGCAAGGGCAGTTGAAAGCGGCCATTGGGGTGGCGGGCGCGGCCTGGGTGCTGTTCGGCACGTTGCGCTTCCTATGGACACGGCGCGCGGCCAAGGGACGGCGCCTCACTGCCGAAATGCTGGGCATGGTGCTCGCGCATCTTGGCGTGGCCGTGTTCCTGGCCGGTGCATTGTTGGTGGAATCGCTGAGCCTGCAACGCGAGGTCGCGCTGGCGCCCGGTGAGCAGGTGCAGATCGGCCGTTATGCGCTGCATTTCGAGAATGTCGAAGAACTGCACGGGCCCAATTACGTCTCCGATCGTGCCAACCTACAGGTATTCAAGGACGATGCGCCGGTCGGTATGTTGCACGCAGAAAAACGCCGCTACGCCAGCGGCGGGCAGACCTTGACCGAGGCGGCGATCCGTCCCGGTCCGTTCGGCGATCTGTATGTCGCTTTTGGCGAACCGCTGGGTAATCAGGCCTGGGCGGTGCGCGTTCACCTCAAACCGTTTGTCCGCTGGATCTGGCTCGGAGCGCTGCTGATGGCGCTTGGTGGTCTGGTCACTGCGGCCGACCGGCGTTTTCGTCGTTCTACGGAGATCCAAGATGTCTGAGTCACGTTCACCCCGCCTGCCCACTGCGGTACTCGTGGGCGCCATCGCGCTTCTGCTCGCACTTGCAGCGCTGTTGGTCTATGCGGTGTTGCGCTCCGGTCAGGACAATCGCGACGCCCTGCCCTCCGCACTGATCGGCAAACCTGCGCCGGAATTCGCGCTACCACTGCTGCACGATCCCAGCATCGTGGTGCATGCACGCGAGCTGCGTGGCGCGCCGTACATCATCAATGTGTGGGGCAGCTGGTGCCCGGCCTGCCGCGAAGAACACCCGGTTCTGAGCCGCTTTGCGCTGACCAAGCGGGTGCGCGTGATCGGCTACAACTGGAAGGACGAGCGCGCCGATGCACTACGCTGGCTCGAACAACTCGGCAACCCGTATCTGCTGGTGGTCGCCGATAAAGATGGCCGCACCGCGATCGACTTCGGTATCGCCGCGGCGCCGGAGACTTTTCTGATCGACGGGCGCGGCGTGGTGCGCTGGAAATACAGCGGCATGCTCACTCAATCCATCATCGACGCGCAGCTGATTCCAGCACTGACAAAGATCGAACGCTCGCCTACCGCCGCACCGGAACTGCACGCCAAAAAATAATGCGCGCCTGGCTGCTGACGCTGCTGTTGTTGCCCTGGATGGCATTGGCCCAGCCGGTCGGCGACCCGGCGCCGCCGCGCTACGCGTCAGCCGAAGAAGAAGCACGCTTCCATGCGTTGACCGCTGAACTGCGTTGCGTGCAGTGCCAGAACCAGTCGTTGGCCGATTCCAATGCGCAGATCGCGCAGGATCTGCGTCGCGAAGTGCTGGCGCTGATGCACGAAGGCCGCAGCGATGCGCAGATCCGCCAGTTCCTGGTCGCGCGCTATGGCGAGTTCGTGCTGTATCGCCCACGCGTCGAATCACGCACCTGGTTGTTGTGGTTCGGGCCGCTACTGGTGCTGCTGCTAGGTGGTGCTGCCGTAGTCTTCGTGGTGCGCCGACGCAGTGCTGCCGCGCCCGCCTTGCCCGCCGATGAGCAGGAGTGGTGATGGTCGGCTTCGTCATTGCGGTGGTCGTGGTCGCGTTGCTCGCCTTCGGCCTCGCACTGCGGCCGTTATGGCGCGGCACGCGCAGCCTTGCCGCCAGCGTCGCGGTGTTGCTGCTGGCCGCGAGTGCGGCGCTGTATGGGTTGGTCGGCACGCCGAGTGCGATTCAACAGCCGGCCAATCGCTCAACCACGCCACGCTCGTTGGACGAGGCCATCGTGCAATTACGCGCTGCGCTGGCAAGCAATCCCGATCAGCCCGAAGGTTGGGTGCTGCTGGGACGTTCGCTGTCCAGCCAGCAGAAATTCGCCGAAGCGCGCGACGCGTTTGCGCGCGCGGTCGCCTTACGGCCAGACGAGCCGGATGTGCTGGTGGCTGCCGCGCAGTCGCGCATGCTCGCCGACAACAGCGGGCGCCCGGACCCGGAGGCCATGCGGTTGCTCGAACATGCGCTGGCGGTGCAACCGGAACATCAGCGCGCACGTTGGTTTCTCGGTGTGGTGCAACGTCAGGCCGGCCAGCCGGCCAAGGCCAGCGACACCTGGACGCCCTTGCTCAGCGTGGTCGACTCCAACACCCGCCCCGGCCTGCTCGAACAGATCAATGCCGCACGGCATGAAGCCAATCTGTCGCCAATTCACGCATCGTCTGCGCCTGCTGCCGATGCCGCCAGCGACAGACGCATCCGAGTGCACCTGCGACTTGATACCGAGTTCGCCAAACGCGCCGAATTCCCCGCCGATACCAGTGTGTTCGTCATCGCACGCGCCGCAGACACGCCGATGCCAGTGGCGGTGGAAAAACACGCGCTCAGCAAACTCCCCTTGACCATCACGCTAGACGATGGCGACAGCCCGATGCCGACCCGCACGCTGTCGTCGCTGGATAAGGTGCAGGTCGTTGCGCGCCTGTCGCGCAGCGGCAACGCGATACGCCAGACCGACGATGTGGAAAGCGTACCGGTGATGCTGGAACTGCCAGTAAACGCGCCGGTGGAGCTGGTTCTTGGGCGTTGACCGCCCGCCGTGTTGCATGGCTGCAACTGCGTGCACTGGGCTAAATGTCAACAACAAAGCTGCTACGCCAAGCGAGCTCTAACGGTGCCGTGGATCCTTAAATACCACTCGCACACTCCGGTTCGAAGCGCGCGGTCCATCGTGTCCAGCGATCACGCTCCACGCTTCATTCGCCGTCCTGGGGAAATTGTGAATAACTCGCGACATTGCGAGTGAACGTAGAATTTTGCTCAAACGCGACGAGCGTCCATGCTGAAAATCAAGCACTTACATATAAAGGCAACTGCTTCAGTTGTTGGATGGAAGAGTTGTTCAGACCTTCTCTAGTCGTCCCTGAAAAATCCCCTTCAAGCGCCAAGTGCCGTCGGTGACAGCGGCACGGTACTCAAGGATGACCATCCCATCGCCCGCATCCAGGCACGCAAAAATGCGATCCAGCGCAGCAGCCAGCGCAGGTTGTAGCCGGCGGCGCAGCCGAGCACGTGCAGCGCATCGCCTTGGGCACCTTTCAGCCTGCAGCGACGCAACCGGCAGTCGTCTTTCAGATGTCCGATCACCGGCTCCACCGCCTGCCGTCGCTTGATCCAGCGCCATTGCCGTCGCGTCAGCGTCTTGGCCTTGCCGCGATGCAGGACCTGCACGCCACATCGACCTCGCGCCCGCGATCGCCCAGGTCCACGATCGCCACCGTCGGTTCTACGCTCACATCCTGCAGCAACCCGCGTGTCTGCTCCAGCTGCTCGGCCAAGGTATCGCCGTCGTACGGGTTGCCCGGGAAGCTGCGCGCACCCACGACCAATCCCTTGCAGGCGGTGACTGCAATGCCGACCTTGACGCCGAATTCGTACGCTTGACGCGCCTTGCCCTTGCCGATGCATTCCACTTCCGGGGCATGCAATGCGTACAGTTTTTGTTTGTCCTTCGGACGCTGCGTGTACAGCCGTTGCGCACGTTCCAGCCAGACAGCGATGCGCTCGCGCACGCCGGTGTTTACCTGATCGAGTTTGCGTTGGATGTCGCGCATGAGCCGTCCCAGCACTGTGCGTTGACGTCGCAGGACGCGCCGCATCTTGGCCAGTAACACCAGCTTCTTGCGTGCCACCTCCAGCAAACGGCTGTCGGTCGGATAGGCGATCGCCTTTTCCTGCACCGTGGTGTCCACGATCACCCGCGACAACTCGCGTGCGTCTACCGCCTGCATCGCATGCGCGGCGTTGATGGTGTGCGCCAGCAGCTCTTCCATCCCGGCCTCACCCAGGCGCTGCCGCCAGCGCGTCAGCGAGCTGGCATCGCACGGCAAACGCGTCTGGAACACGACCTCGCCAGTGAAGAACTGCCAGTACGGATTCTCCAGCCAACGCTCGCACACCGCTTCATCGGACAGGTCGTAGGCGTGTTTGAGGTAGAGCAAACCGGCAATCAGCCGCACCGGCAATGCCGGCCGACCGCCACCGGCCTGGGTGGCCGGCAAGCGCGATGAAAGTGCTTGCTCCAACGCCGCCCACGGCATCTGTTGGCTCAGCCGCGCCAGCGGATGACGCAGATCGATCTGGTTCTCCAGCCGCGAACGAAACAACTCATCGGCGGGTCTGTCTCGGCAGCAGGACGGCGTGTACGCATGGGCGGAAATTGCAAGAAACCAGCCTTCAGCGTAGCGAACACTGGTAGTTCTGGCACGCCGGTGCAGACATCAAGGCCTTGCGGTCGTTGGGTGGTTGGGGTTTTTCAGGGGCGACTCTCTAAAGCCGGCACGCGCTCGAAGAACACAGCGAGCACAAATGCGCCGGCCTACACAGGTCGTCGGCAACGCGTCGCCGGCAACGCAAAGCCCCAATGCGTGAGAGCACGGGGCTCAAGCCGATTCCCGATTCCCCACGCTGGCTCGCGCGATGGCGGCTAAAATTGGCCCATGACTGAATTCATCCCCACCGGCACGCTGTTCCATGCCCTGCGCTCGCCGTTCCCGATGAAACGTGGCGGCGTGCTGCACCAAGCGCACGTCGCCTATGAAACCTGGGGCAGGCTAGCCGCCGATCGCAACAATGCGGTGCTGATCGTCACCGGCTTGTCGCCCGATGCGCATGCCGCTGCGAATCAGGCCAATCCCGAGCCAGGTTGGTGGGAGGGGATGGTCGGGCCGGGCAAGCCGATCGATACGAGCCGCTGGTTCGTGCTCTGCGTCAACTCGCTGGGCAGTTGCAAAGGCTCGACCGGGCCGGCCTCGGTGGATCCGTCCACCGGCAAGCTGTATCGCCTGACATTCCCGGAGCTGTCGATCGAAGATATCGCCGATGCCGCGGCCGATGTCGTGCGCGCCTCGGGTATTGAACAACTAGCCTGCCTGATCGGCAACTCAATGGGCGGCATGACCGCGTTGGCGCTGTTGCTGCGTCATCCCGGCATTGCGCGTAGCCACATCAACATTTCCGGCAGCGCACAGGCGTTGCCGTTTTCGATCGCGATCCGCTCGCTGCAGCGCGAAGCGATCCGGCTGGATCCGCATTGGGACGGTGGCCATTACGACGATTCCCGTTACCCGGAATCGGGCATGCGCATGGCCCGCAAACTCGGCGTGATCACCTATCGCTCGGCACTGGAATGGGATGGCCGCTTCGGCCGCGTGCGCCTGGATTCCGAACAGGCCGCCGATGATCCGTTCGGCCTGGAATTTCAGGTCGAAAGCTATCTGGAGGGGCATGCGCGCCGCTTCGTGCGCTTCTTCGATCCCAATTGCTATTTGTATCTGAGTCGCTCGATGGACTGGTTCGATGTGGCCGAGCATGTCGATCAGGCGCCGGCCACTGATGCGAGTGTCGATGACAAGCAGGCCGACGGCTCGTGTGTCGCCGTCCGGCAAGACACCGGCGTTTCGACCGAAGCCGCCGTACTGGCTGGCCTGGCGCAGATCCGCATCGCGCGTGCGCTGGCAATCGGCGCCAACACCGACATCCTGTTTCCGGTGCAGCAGCAGGGACAGATCGCCGAAGGCCTGCGCGCTGGCGGTGCCGACGCGCGCTTCCTCGGACTGGATTCGCCCCAAGGCCACGACGCCTTCTTGGTCGATTTCGCTCGTTTCGGGCCGGCATTGCGGACCTTCCTCGACGCACTGTGACCGATGCTGCGCTGAGTCCGTGCGGGCGAGCGATGCTTCAGATACGCGGCAGCCATTCTGGCGCATGCTGCACTACGCGACTAACGTGTATCGATCATATCCACTCGGCGTGGCTTGGTGCGCTTGCGCGCTTGTTCTAGGATCGGGAGGATGTGTTCGAAACGCTCCCGGCTCATGTCGCTCGGATAGGTTTTTTGGCGCATCCGCAGAGTCTGCACCAATCAGGAAAGATCGTGAACAAGTTCTTAGGAGTCGCCCCTGAAAAACCCCAACCACCCAACGACCGCAAGGCCTTGATGTCTGCACCGGCGTGCCAAAACTACCAGTGTTCGCTACGCTGAAGGCTGGTTTCTTGCAATTTCCGCCCATGCGTACACGCCGTCCTGCTGCCGAAGACAGACCCGCCGACGAGTTGTTTCGTTCGCGGCTGGAGAACCAGATCGATCTGCGTCATCCGCTGGCGCGGCTGAGCCAACAGATGCCGTGGACGGCGTTGGAGCAAGCACTTTCATCGCGCTTGCCGGCCACCCAGGCCGGTGGCGGTCGGCCGGCATTGCCGGTGCGGCTGATTGCCGGTTTGCTCTACCTCAAACACGCCTACGACCTGTCCGATGAAGCGGTGTGCGAGCGCTGGCTGGAGAATCCGTACTGGCAGTTCTTCACCGGTGAGGTCGTGTTCCAGACGCGCTTGCCGAGCGATGCCAGCTCGCTGACGCGCTGGCGGCAGCGCCTGGGTGAGGCCGGGATGGAAGAGCTGCTGGCGCACACCATCAACGCCGCGCATGCGATGCAGGCGGTGGACGCACGCGAGTTGTCGCGGGTGATCGTGGACACCACGGTGCAGGAAAAGGCGATCGCCTATCCGACCGACAGCCGTTTGCTGGAGGTGGCACGCAAGAAGCTGGTGTTACTGGCCAAGCGGCACGGCATCGGATTGCGGCAGAGCTACGCGCGGCAAGGCCCGGCCCTGAGCCGCAAGGCAGGTCGGTATGCGCATGCGCGCCAGTTCAAGCGGATGCGGCGCATCTTGCGACGTCAACGCACAGTGCTGGAACGGCTCGTGCGCGACATCCAACGCAAACTCGATCAGGTAAACACCGGCGTGCGCGAGCGCATCGCTGTCTGGCTGGAACGTGCGCAACGGCTGTACACGCAGCGTCCGAAGGACAAACAAAAACTGTACGCATTGCATGCCCCGGAAGTGGAATGCATCGGCAAGGGCAAGGCGCGTCAAGCGTACGAATTCGGCGTCAAGGTCGGCATTGCGGTCACCGCCTGCAAGGGATTGGTCGTGGGTGCGCGCAGCTTCCCGCGCAACCCGTACGACGGCGATACCTTGGCCGAGCAGCTGGAGCAGACACGCGGGTTGCTGCAGGATGTGAGCGTAGAACCGACGGTGGCGATCGTGGACCTGGGCGATCGCGGGCGCGAGGTCGATGGCGTGCAGGTCCTGCATCGCGGCAAGGCCAAGACGCTGACGCGACGGCAATGGCGCTGGATCAAGCGACGGCAGGCGGTGGAGCCGGTGATCGGACATCTGAAAGACGACTGCCGGTTGCGTCGCTGCAGGCTGAAAGGTGCCCAAGGCGATGCGCTGCACGTGCTCGGCTGCGCGGCCGGCTACAACCTGCGCTGGCTGCTGCGCTGGATCGCGTTTTTGCGTGCCTGGATGCGGGCGATGGGATGGTCATCCTTGAGTGCCGTGCCGCTGTCACCGACGGCACTTGGCGCTTGACGGGGATTTTTCAGGGACGACTCAATGCCACGTCGTTCGCTTCATTGAGGATGAGGTCGTGCCACCCGACGCTGCCGTCGTGGGGCAGACATGGGCAAAGGTGAATAAGAACGGCTCGCGCGACATGCGCTTCCGGGACAACAACCAAATCCCGATCGTCCAGTATGGACGCTTGCTGTTCACCAGCCCGGGAGGCGTTCAAGAGGAGCATCAGTTTTCTGACGCTATCGCGGCAGGCGAGTTTGCCCGAGCATTCAATGCTTACAAGGTGGCGCTGAGCGCGCAGTGATCAGCCCCACGGGATACTGATCAACCGTTGCTACCTCCGATCGTCACGAACGCACCGTCAGATAGCGTGGATATCGCAACGGTTCATCGTTCGAAATGTCTTAGAACCTGTTCACGATCTTTCCTGATTGGTGCAGACTCTGCGGATGCGCCAAAAAACCTATCCGAGCGACATGAGCCGGGAGCGTTTCGAACACATCCTCCCGATCCTGGAACAAGCGCGCAAGCGCACCAAGCCACGCCGAGTGGATATGTATGAGGTGTGGTGCGCAGTGTTGTACGTGCTGCGAACCGGTTGCCAATGGCGAGCGCTACCCAGCGACTTTCCGAAGTGGCGGACCGTGCACGCGTACTTTGCCAAGTGGAGCGAGTGCGACGATGAAGGAGTGAGCCTGCTGGAGCGGGCGCTCAAAAAATCAGGTTGGCGTGGCCCGCCAGAAACAGGAGCGCAACATCTTCAGCAGGTTCTTGATCGTGGACGCGCAGAGCGTCAAGAACACGGACACAGCCGGGCAAAAGGGATATGACGCGGGCAAAAAGGTGTCGGGCATCAAGCGGCATATCGCTGTTGATACCCAGGGGTTGCCCCATGCCATCGCGGTGACGACGGCGGAGGTGACCGACCGCAAAGGTGCGCTGCAGGCGCTGGAGCGCTGTCAGTCAAACTTGACGCATGTACAAAGCCTGCTGTGCGACAGTGGTTAGTCGTCCCTGAAAAATCCCCTTCAAGCGCCAGGTGCCGTCGGTGACAGCGGCACGGTACTCAAGGATGACCATCCCATCGCCCGCATCCAGGCACGCAAAAACGCGATCCAGCGCAGCAGCCAGCGCAGGTTGTAGCCGGCCGCGCAGCCGAGCACGTGCAGCGCATCGCCTTGGGCACCTTTCAGCCTGCAGCGACGCAACCGGCAGTCGTCTTTCAGATGTCCGATCACCGGCTCCACCGCCTGCCGTCGCTTGATCCAGCGCCATTGCCGTCGCGTCAGCGTCTTGGCCTTGCCGCGATGCAGGACCTGCACGCCATCGACTTCGCGCCCGCGATCGCCACCGTCGGTTCTACGCTCACATCCTGCAGCAACCCGCGTGTCTGCTCCAGCTGCTCGGCCAAGGTATCGCCGTCGTACGGGTTGCCCGGGAAGCTGCGCGCACCCACGACCAATCCCTTGCAGGCGGTGACCGCAATGCCGACCTTGACGCCGAATTCGTACGCTTGACGCGCCTTGCCCTTGCCGATGCATTCCACTTCCGGGGCATGCAATGCGTACAGTTTTTGTTTGTCCTTCGGACGCTGCGTGTACAGCCGTTGCGCACGTTCCAGCCAGACAGCGATGCGCTCGCGCACGCCGGTGTTTACCTGATCGAGTTTGCGTTGGATGTCGCGCACGAGCCGTTCCAGCACTGTGCGTTGACGTCGCAAGATGCGCCGCATCCGCTTGAACTGGCGCGCATGCGCATACCGACCTGCCTTGCGGCTCAGGGCCGGGCCTTGCCGCGCGTAGCTCTGCCGCAATCCGATGCCGTGCCGCTTGGCCAGTAACACCAGCTTCTTGCGTGCCACCTCCAGCAAACGGCTGTCGGTCGGATAGGCGATCGCCTTTTCCTGCACCGTGGTGTCCACGATCACCCGCGACAACTCGCGTGCGTCCACCGCCTGCATCGCATGCGCGGCGTTGATGGTGTGCGCCAGCAGCTCTTCCATCCCGGCCTCACCCAGGCGCTGCCGCCAGCGCGTCAGCGAGCTGGCATCGCTCGGCAAGCGCGTCTGGAACACGACCTCACCGGTGAAGAACTGCCAGTACGGATTCTCCAGCCAGCGCTCGCACACCGCTTCATCGGACAGGTCGTAGGCGTGTTTGAGGTAGAGCAAACCGGCAATCAGCCGCACCGGCAATGCCGGCCGACCGCCACCGGCCTGGGTGGCCGGCAAGCGCGATGAAAGTGCTTGCTCCAACGCCGTCCACGGCATCTGTTGGCTCAGCCGCGCCAGCGGATGACGCAGATCGATCTGGTTCTCCAGCCGCGAACGAAACAACTCGTCGGCGGGTCTGTCTTCGGCAGCAGGACGGCGTGTACGCATGGGCGCAAATTGCAAGAAACCAGCCTTCAGCGTAGCGAACACTGGTAGTTCTGGCACGCCGGTGCAGACATCAAGGCCTTGCGGTCGTTGGGTGGTTGGGGTTTTTCAGGGGCGACTTGTTATCGTCTGCACCGCCAAGCGGCACAGGGGCCGCTTCAGTATCTTGTGTGAACGCCGATAAATGCTGTGTCCAATGGAAGCATTGCGCTGCGGCGGCACTCGACTCAATCATTTAAACGCTTCCGGGGGAATTGCGATGCTTCGTCACTCTGTGCGGATGCGCCTGCTGCTGCCGGTGATGGCCTTGGTGCTGGCCGTGGCGATGGCACTGACGGCCATTCTGGCGATTACCGAAGCGTACCGGGTCAAGTTCGAGGCCAGCGGCCTCATTGAGCGCCAGTCGGCGTCCTTGCAGACCTTGTTTGCGGTCACCCGCTCGATGATGCTCGACCGCGTCAATTCATCCATGCGCCAGCTGCGCAAAAGGAAGCCAGTGCACAGGGCGTGGCAAGCGTCGGCAGCCAGGTGCGCGTCGCCGACCGCTACGCCAACGACCTGCTGCTGGGCCAGAAAGCACAGGCCAACGTGTTCGGCATGCTTGACGACATCACTGCCATCCATGAAGGCACCGCCACGCTGTTCTCGCTCACCGGCGACGATTTCGTGGGCATCTCCACCAACGTCAAGAAGGATGACGGCAGCCGCGCCATCGGCATCGTGCTTGATCCGAACGGCCAAGCCGCCGCCAAGCTGCGCAACGGCGAAAGCTTCTACGGCGTGGTGGACATCCTCGGCAACACGTACGTTACCGGCTACGAGCCTATCTTCGCCGGCAACGACAAGCGCGTCATCGGTGCTTGGTACGTCAGCTACAAGGCCGACACGCAGCCGCTGGCGAACGTGGTCAGCAGCCGTCGCGTGCTCGACTCCGGCTTCATCGCCGTGTTCGACAGCAAGAACAAGCTGCGTTTCCAGTCGACCACCGGCGCCACCACCGACGCCGCCACCATCGAGCGCATCGTCAAGAAAAGCCCCGACGACTGGGTCGTGATCAAGCAGGAAGTGCCCGATTGGGGCTTCACCCTGGTCTCGGCGTATCCCAAGAGCGATGTCAATGGCGTGATCGTGCGCCAGTCGCTGTGGATCGCCGGCATCGGCTTGCTGGTCTGCGCCTTGCTGTTCGGCATGCAGTGGGCGTTGATCTGGAACCGCGTGTTGCGCCCGATCCAGCACTTGACCACCGTGGCCGAAGAACTAAGCCTGGGCAAATGGAACCACACCATCGCCGAGGTCGATTTCAAAGATGAAATTGGTACTTTGGCACGCGCCATCTCTCGCCTGTCCAACAGCGTCCGGTTAGCCATGGAGCGCCTCAGCAAACGCTGAGCCGCTGTCACCCATTGCGCACCAGATGGTTCAAGAAAGATGCTATGTCCGCTGAATTCCGTGCGCTGATCGACATCCTGCGCGAGCTCAACGCGCTGGCATTGAAGAAGGCGTCCGGCCTTCTGTTCATCGTCACCGAGGAGAACCATTCCTGCATCGTCCGCATAACGCCGGGCAGATCGACGAAGTGGTGTTGCGCATGCTGCGCAATGATGAGGCGGTGCAACGCCTCACTATGGTCAATGCCGCAAAGGCCCGTTTCCAGTTCGATCCCGGCGCCGGCATGGGCAAGCCTTCGCTGCTGAGCGATGACTCGCGTCAGTGGCTGATGGGCAGTTCCGAACAGGATCTGGGCGGTGCTTCGGCCGCGCCGCGTGCACCGGTCGCGCCAGTATTGGCAGCAGCAGTGCCTGTCACGGCACCGAGCGCAGCGCTTGCCTCCGCTGGTGGTGGATCTGCACCCGACGAACGCGTGCGCGAGGGCTTGGAAAAGGTCGCCTAAACTATCTCGGCCCGATCGCCGGCATGCTCTGCGACAAAGCGTGGGAAGCATCGAGCGATATCGAACAGGTGCTCAATCAGCTTGGCGCCAACCTCTCCACCCCGCAAGAAACCCAGCGCTTCACGGCCGATGCCCGTGTGGCGCTGGGCAAGGTGCGTTGAGGCGCGTCTTCAACGCAGGCGTATCCCATAGCCGCGCATTTTGCGACTTTTTTTGTGCCGGGCAGGCTGGGCCAGATCAACTTAGAATGTATCCGCAAATACGCAAACTATCGATTCGAGCCGCATGGTAAGCAGCGCTGGATCGAGATCATGGCCAAACGTGTAGCGTCCTGGGTGGTAACCGATGAGTTGGCAGCGGGTAGAACCGCTTATTCCTGACGCGTGCAGTGGCTGACAGGGTCTACGTACGCAAGCCCGGTGCGGGCCGACCCGCGAAGCCGGCTCGACTCGACTGGTGTTGGAGGCCATCGTCTACGGACTGCGCACCGGCTGCCAGTGGAAGGCGCTGCCCAAGGATCGCTTCGGCAGTGCTAGCGCCATCCATAAGCGCTTCCTGGAATGGGAAGCTGCGGGCTTGTTTGAGGCGCTGTCTTTGAGGCTCTGTGGAAGGCTGGCCTGACCGATTCACAGCCGACTTGCTGATGCCCCCGATGTTCGACGATGCCTGGTTGCCAGACCAATCACTACATGGCTGTCGATCTCGATGGCCGTGCTGTTATTTCTTCGGAAGATACAGCAACGGGTCGACCGGCTTGCCGTTGTAGCGAATTTCGAAGTGGAGCATGTCGCGGGCAGCGCCGCTGCGCCCCATTTCGGCAATCTGCTGGCCTGCCTTCACGCTCTGACCTTCGTTGAGCAAGCGCTTGCGGTTGTGCCCATAGGCAGATAGCCACTGGTCGTTGTGCTTGATGATGATCAACTCGCCATAGCCGACCAAGCCAGCGCCCGAATACACGACGACACCATCGGCTGCGGCACGCACCGCCTGTCCGCTGGCACCTGCGATGTCTACGCCCTGCTTGGTGGTCTCGCCGGTCACGAAGGTACCAACCACCACGCCTTCGGCCGGCCAACGCCACGGAAACCCGCTACCGACCGGTGCGACGATCGTCGCGGCCGGACGCGACGGAACCACCGTGCCGGCGATCGGCGCGCTGGCGCCCGGCTTGCTGGCTCCAGGCGGATAGAGCTTGAGGGTCTGGCCCGGATAGATCGTGTTCGGCGACGCCAGGCCGTTCCAGGCGGCCAGATCCGGTGCGGTGATGTTGGTTCGGCGCGATATCGCATACAGGGTGTCGCCACGCTGGACGGTGACAGTCGCACCTGGGCGCGGCACCGACGGTCGCGGCGCTGCTGCCGGACGCGAAGACGACGAACCGCCGCCGCCTGGGCCAGGCGAACGCACTACCGTGGCGCTACTGCAGGCGGTCAACCCAATGACCATCGCGAGCATGACTGCAGTCTTGCCTACCGAATTCATCTGGGTCTTGCTCATCCGTTCATCGTCTTCCACACCAACCAACCCGCACCCGCCGCCAATACGGCCATGGCAACCCAGCCCAGTGGCTCAATCCATCGATGCAATGCCGCTTCGGCACGCGCACCGCCCAAGCGTATCGCGCTTGCGACCAGATACACGCGCTTGCCGCGCCCTACCAACATGCTGGCGATAAACGGCAGGATCGGCACGCCGACCACACCGGACGCCCAGGTAAAGATTTTCAGCGGGATCGGGGTAAAACCCACCAGCACCAGAGCCCAGAACGCCTTCCACGGCGATTCGGCCACCAGCGCGCGCAACGTCTCTATCTGCGCATGAATCTTCACGCTCCAGCCCAGCCATTCGATCAGCGGCTGCAACGCGGCAAACGCAAAGTGGCCCAGCAGGTAGCCGACCAAAGCGCCACACAGCGAGCCCATCAGACTCAAGGTGGCAAACCACAACGAACGCTTGGGTTCGGCAAGCGACATCGGAGCCAGCATCACTTCCGGCGGCACCGGAAAGATGAAGCCTTCCACGAAGCTGAGGCCGGTCAGCAGCGCTGGTGCGCGGCGATGGCGGGACCAACGAATGGCCACGTCGTACAACGGCCCGAATATCTTCATCGAGGAACTCTCATGGATTCAATCCAGCATGCCCGAC
Organism: Xanthomonas fragariae; assembly: GCF_900183975.1. NCBI lineage: Bacteria > Pseudomonadati > Pseudomonadota > Gammaproteobacteria > Lysobacterales > Lysobacteraceae > Xanthomonas > Xanthomonas fragariae. Next base: position 1,996,098 of record NZ_LT853882.1, on the reverse strand, counting down.
AACAGCGGGACGAACGTGACCGGCGCCAGAACCTGTTGTTCGATCGCACCGTCGGCACCGCGTGTGAGTTGCACCAGCGACTGCGAGGAGGCACCACCGACCGGAGCAACTAGACGCCCGCCGACAGCCAATTGATCGACCAAGGCATCGATCAGCGCAGGCGCAGCAGCCGTGACCACGATGGCGTCGTAAGGGCCGTGCTCGGGCCAGCCGATGCGGCCATCGTCATGCTTGCTGCGCACATTCATGCCCAGATGCCGGAAGCGCTTGCGCGCCTGCCGCAGCAGATCGCCGATGCGCTCGACGGTGTAAACCTCCAGACCCAGCGCGGCAAGAATCGCGCCCTGATAGCCGGAGCCGGTGCCCACTTCGAGCACTTTTGTCGGTGTGACCCGCAGCACCGCTTCGGTCATGCGTGCGACCACCCAAGGTTGGGAGATGGTCTGGCCGTGGCCGATCGGCAGCGCAGTGTCTTCATATGCGCGCGAAGCCAGCGCTTCCTCGATGAACAAATGACGCGGCACGGTGCGCATCGCGTTTAGCGTGGCTTCATCCTGGATGCCGGCCTCACGCAGGCGCTCGACCAGACGGTCGCGCACACGTTGCGAGGTCATACCGATCCCCACCGACTCCGGTTGCAGGCGCAGCCTCGGCGTCATGCCGATGCGTCCAATGCAGCGGTCAACCCGCCGACCCAGCCAGCCACGGTCTCCAGCGCTTGGTAGCGGGTGAGATCGACGTGGATCGGGGTGATCGAGATATGCCCGGTGCGCACGGCATGGAAGTCGGTGCCGGCGCCGGCGTCCTGCTCTGGTCCGGCCGGGCCGATCCAGTACACGGTGCGGCCGCGCGGATCGCGTTGCGGCACGCATGGCTCGGAACGGTGGCGATTGCCGAGCCGGGTGACTTCGAAACCGAGCACATCCGACCAGGCCAGATCCGGCACATTGACGTTGAGGATGGTGTCGGCAGGCAACGGGTCGTCCTTCAAGCGCGCTACGATCTCCACCGCCGCGCGCGCGGCAGTGTCGTAGTGATGCGCTTGGTGGTTGTGCGTCACCAACGAGACCGCCACCGCCGGCAGCCCAAGGAAGCGACCCTCCATCGCGGCAGAGACGGTGCCCGAATAGATCACGTCGTCGCCAAGATTAGCCGAGTTATTGATGCCGGAGACCACGATGTCCGGGTCGTCATCCAGCATGCCGGTCAGTGCCAGATGCACGCAGTCGGTGGGTGTACCGGCAACCGCGCAGGTCTGCGCGTCGATGCGGCGGGTGCGGATCGGCACATCCAGCGTCAGCGAATTGCTGGCGCCGGAGCGGTCGCGGTCGGGGGCGACCACCATCACTTCATGACCGGCATGGCGCAGCGCCTCGGCCAATATCTGGATGCCGGGGGCGTCGACACCGTCATCATTGCTAACCAGTACGCGCATGAGACTCCTCGGAAAACCGAACTATGATACCGGATGCGTCAGCGCCCTTCGCGCTTGATCTTCGCTTGCACCTGAGGTCCGTCACGTTACGCTGTGCGCATGTCGCATCCCAAAGACGAAGACGGCGGCGCGCTGTTCCGCGCAGCGATCGGCGCTGTCAAGCCGATGCGTGAAGTCGCACCACCGGCCAATGCCAAACCGCGCCCCAAGCCCCGCGCGCGTATGGCCGAGCGCGACGATGCCGAGGCGCACACCGAATTCGCGCGTTCGCTACGCGGCAGCACGCCGCTGGAAGCGGGCGATACCGCCAGCTATCGGCGCGAGAATCTTCCCACCCGATTGTTTCAGCGTCTCAAGCGCGGGCAGTTTTCGATCCAGGACGAGTTGGATCTGCATGGCGCCACTGCGGCGCAGGCCGAGTCGTTATTGCGGCAGTTCCTGCTCGAGGCGCACGCGCACGAACATGGCTGCGTGCGCATCATCCACGGCAAGGGGTTGCAGTCTGACAACGGCGCGCCGGTGCTGAAGAATCTGATGGACCGGCTGCTGCGCCAGCGCAACGATGTGCTGGCGTTTCATTCGGCGCCGCCGACACAGGGTGGGACCGGTGCGTTGTTGGTGTTGCTGGCACGGCGATAAGCCGATTGCGCGACAAAGATCTGGGGTCGTAGGGACGCGTTTGCGCCAGGTTAGGCGTATCGGGGATGCCTATCGCGGCCAAGGCGCCCCTGCGCATGGCGGCGCTTTATAGGTAACGCTCATCGCGGCCAAGGCCGCTACTACTACTACCCCGCGTACCTTGGAGATCGTCGCTCGCGTCACGCTGTGCGGCCGACAGCGGACCTACCACTTCACTCTTCAGAGCGCACGTTGGCGTTGAAGCGACCTGCGTCGCTGACCTCGCCCAATTCCCACAACACTGCGGTGGCGTAACAGCCTGGCGGCAGCGCAAATTCGATTTGCAAGCTCTGCGCGTCGAGCCAGCAGTAGTCCATGCATTGCGGACGCAAGCGCAATGCGCGGCGTTCGTGCTTCAGTCCAGCCGCTTCCAGGCCCTGCCGCAATGCCTCGGATTGTGGATTGGCCAAGGCACCCTGCTCCACCGCTGCAGCCTGATCGGTCGAACGCAGTTCGCCGGCACCCCACAACGGGCCACTGGGATGAATATCGAAGCGCGCCAGGCGCTCTGCCAGCACCTCGCTCCACGGCTCCGGGCCGAACACGCTACGTGAGCCATCCAGCATCCACACTTCACCCTCTAGGGCAGCGTCCCAACTGCCCTGCTCCACACGTGCGCTGAGCACGCGATTGAATAACGACGAGCGCGCTGCCGACAGCAACATCGACCGTTGATCGTTCCGTAGCCGCCGCTTCGATACCGGCGCCGCAGCAAACGTTCCATCGGCATTCTGCACATAGCCGAACATCGCCAGCGCGGAAGCTACATTGGCGCCGTCGCGGCCGAAACGTTGTTCGCCGAACCAGTTGGGAATGCCACGCACGGTGATCGCTTGCAGCCGTTGTTCGATCGCAGCGTGTTCGCCCTTCACTTGACGCAAGGTAAGTACGAAACGATTTCCATGCAGCGCACCGCGTTGCAGCTTGCGGTTGTGCCAAGTGCGGTCGACCACCTGCATCTCGGCATCATTGAGCGTAGCGATGTCCGGTGCAATGCGCTTGGGCAGATGCACGCTAAAACGCTGCGTGGTCATCGCATGGCGATCCTTCAAACCCGCATAACTCACACCCATCTCTGCGATGCCGGCCCACTGAGCGAGTTTCCTGGCGATATATGCAGTGTTCTGGCCACGCTTGCGCACGGTCAACAGTAAGTGCTCGCCTTCGCCCGACGCCTCGAATGCCGGCAGCTCGTCGACTTGAAAGTCTTCCGGCGCGCTGCGCATTGCCGCGCTGAGTACCGCAGCGCCGTGCGCGCGTGGCAGGAAGGAAGTATCGGTCATGGTGTCGTTCGCCTTCGCGCCTGTGTGTCGCGCGCTGTGTGCCGAATCTTTCGGCGCGGTGATGTCGTGTCGCAACGCCGGCAGCGCTCCGGCGTGGATCGCTGCGGTTTACGCAGCGATCTTGCCCAGCAACACCGCCGCCTGTGCGGCGATGCCTTCGCTGCGGCCGGTAAAGCCCAACTTTTCGCTCGTGGTGGCCTTGACGCTGACCGCGTCGAGCTCGATCGCCAGCAGAGCGGCAATCCGTTCGCGCATGGCCAAGGCATGCGGGCCGACCTTGGGCCGCTCGCAGACCACGGTGATGTCGGCATTGCCGACGCGCCAGCCACGCTCGCGTAGCAAGAAATCGCAGTGCTGCAGAAACTGCGCGCTATCGGCATCCTTCCAACGCTCGTCGGAGGGCGGAAAGTGCTGACCGATATCGCCCAGCGCCAACGCGCCCAGCAGCGCATCGCACAGCGCATGCAGGACCACGTCGCCATCGCTATGCGCGAGCACGCCATGGCTATGGGCCACGCGCACGCCGCCCAGCATCACATGGTCGCCGGGACCGAACGCATGCACGTCGTAGCCTTGGCCGATTCGAAAATTGAAAGACATGGATCAGGCCTGTTCGGGACCGAGGACCGGGGACCGAGGACCAGAGAAAGCGGAGGCCGAACTCTGCGGACTGGCTTGCACCCAATCCCCGGCCTCCGGTCCCCGATCCCGATTCGCCAGTTCAAATTCGAAGCGTGCCAGATCCACTGGTGTGGTTACCTTGAAGTTGTCCTCGGCACCTTCCACCAGCAGTGGGCGCAATCCCAGCCGCTCCATCGCCATCGCCTCATCAGTGACGTCAACACCCGCCACCGAGGCCTCGGTGAGGCCACGAATCAATTGATGGCGACGAAACAGTTGCGGGGTCAACGCGCGCCACAGGCGTTCGCGCGGCTCGGTGGCATCGATTCCGCCATCGTCGCCGGCACGCTTGAGCGTGTCGCGCACCGGTGCGGCCAAAATGGCGCCGACCGGGTCGCCGCGACCGATTTCTAGCAGTCGGTCCAGATCGGCCGATGCCAAATTCGGACGCGCCGCATCGTGCACCAGCACAAAGTCGTCGGCACGCACACTGTCAGGCAAGGCCAGCAATCCAGCCAATACCGACGCGGCACGCGTCGCTCCTCCCACACAAGTCAGCACCGGTTTGGACTGTACCGCCGTCCAGCCTGGCCAGTCGGCATCGTCGGGCGCGATCGCCACCACGATGCCAGCCACTGCCGGATGCACTGCCAGAGCCGCCAGCGTGTAGGCGATCAATGGCTGACCGGCGGCAGGCAGATATTGTTTGGGAATCCGCCCACCAAAGCGCGTGCCGCGCCCGGCGGCCGGCACGATCGCCCAGATCGAACCGGTCATGGCCTTTCCACCTGAGCAGCAGATGCGGTTGGCTCGGCCGACGGTGCGGCCACTGCGGGCGGCAGCGGCAGTGCATCCTCGACCACCCGATAAAACGTCTCGCCCGGCTTAATCATGCCCAGCTCGCTACGTGCACGTTCCTCGATTGCCGCCTCGCCGTCCTTCAAATCCTTCACCTCTGCCGCCAACGCCTGGTTGCGTTGGCGCAGACCTTCGTTGTCCTGTGTCTGATGCGCGACCTGGGATTCCAGCATCATGACTTCACCGGAATTCCCAGGCCCGAACCAGAAGCGGTACTGCAGCCAGGCCAGCAGAACCGCCAGCACCAGCAGTAGCCAGCGCCAGTTGCGCACGGCTTATCGCTTGATCGAGACGAACGCGTCGCGACCGGCGTAACGGGCGCTAGACCCCAGCGCCTGCTCGATGCGCAGCAACTGGTTGTACTTGGCGACACGATCGCTACGGCACAGCGAACCGGTCTTGATCTGCGTGGCGGTGGTGGCCACGGCGATGTCGGCGATGGTGGTGTCTTCGGTTTCGCCGGAACGGTGCGAGACGATCGAAGCATAATTAGCCGCATGCGCCATCGCGATGGCTTCCAGCGTCTCGGTCAGCGTGCCGATCTGGTTGACCTTGATCAGGATCGCGTTGGCGGTGCCCGAGTCGATGCCCTGCTTGAAGATCTTCGGGTTGGTGACGAACAGATCGTCGCCGACCAGTTGCACCTTCTTGCCGACGCGGTCGGTCAGCAGCTTCCAGCCCGCCCAGTCGTCTTCGGCCAAGCCGTCTTCGATACTGATGATCGGATACTGCGCCACCCAGTCAGCCAGGAAATCGACAAACTGCTCGCTGGTCAGACGCTTGTTCTCGCCAACCAGATTGTACTTGCCGTTGTCGTAGAACTCGCTGGAGGCCACGTCCAGACCCAGCAGCACGTCTTCGCCCGCGGTATAGCCGGCCTTGCCAATCGCTTCGAGAATGCTGTCCAACGCTTCGACGTTGCTGCGGAAATCCGGCGCAAAGCCGCCTTCATCACCGACTGCCGTGCTCAGGCCGTGGCCCTTGAGCACCGACTTGAGCGAATGGAAGATCTCGGTGCCGGCACGCAGCGCTTCGGAGAACGAGCTGCAACCCACCGGCAGCACCATGAACTCCTGGAAGTCGACGTTGTTGTCGGCATGCGCACCACCGTTGATGATATTCATCATCGGCACCGGCAACGCCACATCGGATTCGGTGATGGTAGACAGGTACTGCCACAGCGGCTGCTTGCGCGAGGCGGCCACGGCATGCGCGGTGGCCAGCGAAACACCCAGCAGCGCATTGGCGCCCAGGCGACCCTTGTTCTCGGTGCCATCCAGATCGATCAGGCGACGGTCCAGACCCTGCTGGTCGGCCGCATCGAAGCCCTTCAGCGTCTCGGCGATGGTGCCGTTGACGTTGTCTACTGCGTGGCGCACGCCCTTGCCCAAGTAGCGGGTCTTGTCACCATCGCGCAGCTCCACTGCTTCTTTGGTGCCGGTCGAGGCACCCGATGGCACGGCAGCGCGACCAAACGAGCCGTCGTCCAGCGTGACTTCGGCCTCCAGCGTAGGATTGCCGCGGGAGTCGAGGATTTCGCGGGCGAGGATCTTGGCGATAGTGGTCATAGGTCGATCGGTTACCAGTAAGGAGGAAGTAAACCGGAAACAAGCTGCCGGATTATCGCCGCAAGACTTCGGCTTGCCAAATGGCGGGACTGTGCGGCGACCTTCGTGGCTGCAGCGGTGGAGGGTTGCAGAGCGCATAACGCACAGCAGGCTTGACCGCCTACTGCCGATGCCATCAGACGCTTTGTTCGAGAAAACTGCTGCGCTTGGTGATGGTGTCCAGTGCGAGCAGCGTTTCAAGCAAGGCTTCCATCTTGTCCAGCGGCCAGGCATTGGGACCATCGGACAGCGCCTTGGACGGATCCGGATGGGTTTCCGCAAACAGACCTGAAATGCCCACCGCAACAGCAGCGCGCGCCAACACCGGCACGAACTCGCGCTGGCCACCGGAACTGCTGCCCTGCCCGCCCGGCAACTGCACCGAATGGGTGGCATCGAACACGACCGGGCAACCGGTGTCGCGCATGACGCTGAGAGAGCGCATGTCGCTGACCAGATTGTTGTAGCCAAACGAAGCGCCACGCTCACAGACCATGATCTGCTCGTTGCCGGTCGACTTGGCCTTGTCCACCACCGGCTTCATGTCCCAAGGCGCCAGGAACTGGCCCTTCTTGATGTTCACCGGCTTGCCGGCAGCGCAGACGTTCTTGATGAAGTCGGTCTGGCGCACCAGAAAGGCCGGGGTCTGCAGCACGTCGACGACGGCGGCAACTTCGTTCATCGGGGTGTACTCGTGCACGTCGGTGAGCACCGGCACGCCGATCTGCTTCTTCACCGCATCCAGCACCTTCAAACCTTCTTCGAGGCCAGGGCCACGGAAGCTGGTGCCGGAGGTGCGATTGGCCTTGTCGAAGCTCGACTTGAAGATGAAGTTGATCCCCAGCTTGCCGGTGATTTCCTTGAGCTTGCCAGCCACGTCGAGCTGCAATTGCATCGACTCGATCACGCAGGGTCCGGCAATCAGGAACAACGGCTGATCCAGGCCAACTTCGAAGTCACAGAGTTTCATCAGATCACCTATTTGAGGTATGCCCCTCTGCCCTCGGAACATTGTCCCCCTTAAGGGGAGAGGGGTTGGGTGAGGGGACGGTTGCGAAGCGCTTGAGAGGAGCCCGATGGTTTTGCTTTGGATGGCGCGTGGCGGCGCGTTCGGCATGGCTACCATCCTTCAGCGTGCTGCGGCGACCGTTATCCGCCCCTTCGGGGCACCTTCTCCCCAGGAAGGGAGGCGAGGTCACGGCGGAAAAAGGCAACGCTCACGCACGCGCTTCCTTCAATAACTTGCCGCCCGCCTTTTTCTCGCGCGCGGCGCGCACGAAGCCGATGAACAGCGGGTGCCCGTCGCGTGGAGTAGACAGGAATTCCGGATGCGCCTGACAGGCCAGGAACCACGGGTGCGCTTCGCGCGGCAGTTCCACTACTTCCACCAGCGTGTCGTCCATCGACTTGCCGGAGATCACCAAACCCGCATCTTCCAGCTGGGTGCGGTAGCGGTTGTTGAACTCGTAGCGATGACGGTGACGCTCTGCCACCACGTCCTTGCCGTACACTTCGCGCGCGAGCGTGCCCGGCTTCAGGCGCTGCTCCTGCAGACCCAAGCGCATCGTGCCCCCCAGATCGGACTTCTCGTCGCGCTTTTCGACTTCGCCGGTGGCGGTGCGCCACTCGGTGATCAAACCGATTACCGGATGCGGTGACTGGCGATCGTTCTCGGTGCTGTTGGCCGCGTCCAGGTCGGCGACGTGGCGGGCATAGTCCACCACTGCGGCCTGCATGCCGTAACAGATGCCGAAGTAAGGAACCATGTGCTCACGTGCGTATTTGGAGGTCTGCACCTTGCCTTCGAAGCCGCGATCGCCGAAGCCGCCGGGCACCAGAATGCCGTCGACGTCCTGCAGCGCCTCCATGTCGCTGCCCTCCAGGTCCTGCGCTTCCAGCCACTTCAAATTGACCTTGGTGCGCTGACGCAGGCCGCCGTGACGGAGCGCTTCGGCCACTGACTTGTAGGCGTCCTGGTGATCGACGTACTTGCCGACCACCGCAATGGTGACTTCGTCCAGCGGATGCTTGACCGCATCCACCACCGCCGCCCACTCGGATAGGTCAGCCGCAGCTACCTTGTCGCGCAGCTTGAACTGATCGATGACCAGTTCGTCCAGACCCTGGCGACGCAATTCCAGCGGCATGCCGTACAGCACGTCGATATCCGGGCAACTGATCACCGCGCGCTCGGAGACGTTGGTAAACAAAGCGATCTTGCGACGCTCCGAGTCCGGTACCGTTTGCTCGGAACGGCACAGCAGCACGTCCGGCTGGATACCGATCGAGCGCAGTTCCTTGACCGAATGCTGGGTCGGTTTGGTCTTCAACTCGCCGGCCGCAGCGATGTACGGCACTAGCGTAAGGTGCATGAACATGGCTTTTTCGGCGCCGCGCTCGGTGCGCACCTGGCGGATCGCTTCCAGGAACGGCAGCGACTCGATATCGCCCACGGTGCCGCCGATCTCGATCAACGCGACATCGAAACCAGCGGTGGCCTCGTCGATGCAACGACGGATTTCATCGGTGATATGCGGAATCACCTGCACGGTGGCGCCCAGATAGTCGCCGCGACGCTCCTTGCGGATTACGTTTTCGTAGATTCGGCCGGTGGTGACGGAGTTTTTACGCGACAGCCGCGTGCGCACGTAGCGCTCGTAGTGGCCCAGGTCCAGATCGGTTTCGGCACCGTCATCGGTGACGTAAACCTCGCCATGCTGGAACGGGCTCATCGTGCCCGGGTCCACGTTGATGTACGGGTCCAGCTTCATCATCGTGACCTTGAGGCCACGCGCTTCCAGAATGGAGGCAAGCGAAGCGGCGGCAATGCCCTTGCCTAGCGAGGACACTACGCCGCCGGTAACAAAAATCAGGGGGGTCATGGGGCTTGAAGCCTCCCGGAAAGCCATAGTTTAACGGGTGCCGGGCGAATGCCCAAGGGTTGTGTGAGGACGAGGTCATCCCACAGTGAAGAACGCCAGCGGTGCAGGCCGCAAAATGCAGACGCCCCGGCCAAAGCCGGGGCGTCTGTGTCACGAGTGCCCGAGGCGCAGCGTCATCAGCGCGCCGGCTTCTCTTCTTCTTCCTCGCGCGGAGCGACGTCGCCCTTCGGCTTCTGCGCAGCGGCGGCGGCGCGGCGCTCGGCCTTGCGCTCGGCTTCGGTCTTGGCCTTTGCGTCGTCGGCCTTCTGCGCGATGGCGCCCTGCCCGGTCTGCTGCGGGGCCGCCTGGGTCAGGGCAGGAAGCGCGGCCACTGCGGCCGCACCCAGGGTGAGCATCAGGATGTGCTTGAACTTCATGGTGTCCTCCGGTTTCGGTTACATCCTCAGGTGGGGACATTTGGTTCCGAATTAAACATCAGGGTAGCCAGTGGCACCCGGCCCTGCACTGAACGTCTGTCGCGTGCAAAAAGTTGCTACAGCCCCCACACTTGCGCGTCGTTTCACGTGCCAACGAGATGCATGAACACCCGTTATAACGCCGCCGATATTGAAGTGCTGTCGGGCCTGGACCCGGTCAAACGCCGCCCTGGCATGTATACCGACACTGCGCGCCCGAACCATCTGGCGCAGGAAGTGATCGACAACTCGGTCGACGAGGCGCTAGCCGGTCACGCCAAACAAGTCGAAGTGACCCTGTACAAGGATGGCAGCTGCGAGGTGTCCGACGATGGCCGTGGCATGCCGGTGGACATGCATCCGGAAGAGAAGATCCCCGGTGTCGAACTGATCCTGACCCGCCTGCATGCCGGCGGCAAGTTCAATAACCGCAACTACACCTTCTCCGGCGGTCTGCACGGCGTGGGCGTGAGCGTGGTCAATGCGCTGTCGACCAAGGTCGAGCTGTTCATCAAGCGCGAAGGCAGCGAGCACCGCATGGAATTCCGCGATGGCATCGCCGCCTCCAAGCTGGAAGTGGTTGGCACTGTCGGAAAAAAAAACACCGGCACGCGGCTGCGCTTCTGGGCCGACCCGAAGTATTTCGACACCCCAAAATTCAACGTGCGTGCGCTGCGTCATTTGCTGCGTGCCAAAGCGGTGTTGTGTCCGAGCCTGACCGTCAAGCTGCATGACGAGGCCACCGGCGAGCAGGACAGCTGGTACTTCGAGAACGGCCTGCGCGATTACCTGAAAGGCGAGATGGCCGAGCACGAGATGCTGCCGGCTGATCTGTTCGCGGGCAGCCTGAAGAAGGACACCGAAATCGTCGACTGGGCCGCGGCCTGGGTGCCGGAAGGCGAGCTGGTGCAGGAAAGCTACGTCAATCTGATTCCCACCGCGCAGCACGGCACCCACGTCAACGGCCTGCGTTCGGGCCTGACCGATGCGCTGCGCGAGTTCTGCGATTTCCGTAATCTGCTGCCGCGCGGCGTTAAGCTGGCGCCGGAAGACGTGTGGGACCGGGTCACCTTCGTGCTCAGCCTGAAGATGACCGACCCGCAATTTTCCGGGCAGACCAAGGAGCGTTTGTCTTCACGCCAGGCGGCAGGCTTCATCGAAGGCGCCGCGCACGATGCCTTCAGTCTGTATCTCAATCAGAACGTTGAGATCGGCCAGAAAATCGCGCAGATCGCCATCGATCGGGCCAGTGCGCGCTTGAAGACCGAAAAGCAGATCGTCCGCAAGAAGGTCACCCAAGGTCCTGCACTGCCCGGCAAGCTGGCCGATTGCATCAGCCAGGATCTATCGCGTACCGAACTGTTTCTGGTCGAAGGCGACTCCGCCGGCGGCTCGGCCAAGCAGGCGCGTGACAAGGATTTCCAGGCGATCCTGCCGTTGCGCGGCAAGATCCTCAACACCTGGGAAGTGGCATCGGGCAGCGTGCTGGCCTCCGAAGAAGTGCATAATCTGGCGATCGCGATCGGCTGCGACCCGGGCAAGCACGACATCACCGGGCTGCGCTACGGCAAGGTGGTGATTCTGGCCGACGCGGACTCCGACGGTCTGCATATCGCCACGCTGCTGACCGCGTTATTTTTGAAGCACTTCCCGGCGTTGGTTGCGGCCGGCCATGTTTTCGTTGCGATGCCGCCGCTGTTCCGTGTGGACGTGGGCAAGCAGGTGTTCTACGCGCTGGACGAAGAAGAAAAGGCCACGCTGCTGGACAAGATCGCGCGCGAGAAGATTAAGGGACAAGTCAGCGTCACCCGCTTCAAGGGTCTGGGCGAAATGAATCCGCAACAGTTGCGCGAATCGACCATCCACCCGGACACGCGCCGCCTGGTACAGCTGACCATCGACGACGGCGAACAGACCCGATTGTTGATGGACATGCTGCTGGCCAAGAAGCGCGCTGGCGACCGCAAGCAGTGGCTGGAAACCAAGGGCGATCTAGCTTCGCTGGAAGTCTAAAACCACCGAAGAGCTCTAGAGTTCCTCTCTTGCGTGGCGATGAGGCAGCGTGCGCGCTACAGGCGCGCGTGCATTCGAGCGCCCGGCCCGCGGCGCTGGGGTAGTTACAGAGCTAAGCCACTCGGTAAGGAATGATGCGAAGGCTTCGCCCGTATCTTCATCACCCCTACCGAACACCTTCTCCCGAGCGGGACAAGGAAGCACGCTCAGCAGGCCACATCGGTCGGCGCGACAGACATGCCTTTGTGCACATCCAACGCACTCTGCAACGGCCTACCATCGTCGTTCCCTACGCTGACGTCGATGCTCATGCCCTTCTTTGTCCGTGCCAGTTTGCTGGCCTGTGTCCTGCTCAGCGGGATGGCGCTGGCCGATGCGCCAAATAAAAACGAGAGTAAAAACGACGCTAAACCCGATGCCAGCGCCGTTGCCAAACCCGCACCGTTGCCGGCCGATGCCAGCCTGCGCCAGAGTACGCGCGTGGCCGGCCGAACGCTGACATACACCGCAACCATCGGCACGCTGCCGGTGCGCGATGCGCAGGGCAAGACCACTGGCGAAGTGGTGTTTACCGCCTACACCGTCGATGGCAAGGACCGCCCGGTGACCTTTGCATTGAACGGCGGACCAGGCGCCTCGTCGGTGTATCTGAACATGGGCGCAATCGGGCCGAAGGTGGTGGGCTTTGGCGCCGAAGGCGATAGCGCTTCGGCACCGACGGCGCTGCGCGACAATCCGGGCACCTGGCTGGATTTCACCGATCTGGTGTTCATCGATCCGGTCGGCACAGGCTTCAGCCGCGCCTTGATCGGCGACGATGACGCGAAGAAGCAGTTCTACAACCCGCAGGCCGATGTGGAATATCTCTCGCGCGTGGTCTACGACTGGCTGCTCAAAAACCGTCGTCTGCAGGCACGCAAGTATCTGGTTGGCGAAAGCTATGGCGGCTTCCGTGGCCCGCGCATCACCCATTACCTGCAGACAAGGTTGGGCGTGGCGATGAATGGCGTGGTGCTGGTTTCACCGTATCTCAATCCGACCCTGGACGACAACAGCGATGTGTCACCGCTGGCGTGGATGATGACGCTGCCGTCGATTGCCGCCGCGCACCTGGAGCGCCAGGGCCAGCTGAGCGACGCAGCGATGCGTCAGGTGATCGATTACACCCGCAGCGATTACGCGGTGGCGCTGATGAAGGGGCGCACCGACCCGCAAGCGACTGAAGCGATGCTGCAACAGGTCACTCGCATGACCGGGCTGGATCAAGCCTATGTGCGACGCTCTGGTGGACGGCTGGAAACCCAGGCGTACCTACGCGAAGTGTTCCGCGACAAGGGTGAGCTGGGCAGCCGTTACGACTCCAACGTGACCGCATTCGACCCTTTCCCCAACGACCCCGAGCAACGCGCCAACGACCCGCTGCTGGACAGCATCATCGCGCCGACAACCACCGCGATGGTGGACTTCGTTACCCGTGTGGTCGGCTGGAAAATCGATGCGCGTTATCAGGCGCTCAATTACGACGTCAACAAACTGTGGGACTGGAACGACGAGCTACGCAAGGGAGCGGTGACACAACTGCGTCAGTCGGTTGCCATCGACCCCAAGCTACACGTGTTGATCGCGCACGGCTGGAACGATCTCTCCTGCCCATTCATGGGCTCGGTGCTGACGGTGGATCAGATGCCGGCGATGGGCAGCGACCCGAAACGCGTGCAGGTGCGCGAGTATCCGGGCGGCCACATGTTCTATAACCGCGCCGCCAGCCAGGCCGCGTTCCGCAACGACGTCAAGGCGATGTACGAAACGCGTTGAGCACAAACATCGCCGGCCGCAGCAGCGGTCGGCGATGCATCGGACCAACTGCGAGCGAGTGCACGTGTGATTGCAGAGCTACCGGACCTGCTCTTGCTGACCTTCCAGCCACCACGCGCGTCCTTCAGCCATTGCCGAGTTGGAAACCGCGCCAGGCGCCGTTGTGAACTAACCGCGTATGCGGTGACGCGCGCCGGCTACTACGAATTCCCAATCCCGGCTCACAACGCACCGGGCTGCATGGCCTTGAGATTCCAGCCCATCCACTCGTAAACACGATAACGCGCGATGCCGAGATACTCGTGCAAGGCGACATCGGCCACGGTGAAGTTGTAGCTCTGCGGCAACCATGCCCAGGAGGCGGTCAACCAGTCCGAACGTACCGGCGTGGCATCGATGCCGAAGTGCCGGAAATACAACTCGGCGCGACGCAGATGGGTAGCCGACGACACCAGCAAAACCCGATCGGGGCGGTACTTGCGCAGCAATGGCTGGCTGAACTGCGCGTTCTGCCAGGTATTCACGCTGGATGGCTCCATGATCAGATCGGCTTTATCGATACCCAGCCCGATCAGCACCTGCCGATACACCACCGCCTCGGACAACCCCAGGCCGCGCGCATCGCCGCCACTGATCTCGATCTTGCAGTCGCCGCCGTGCGTACGGCACTGCCGGTACAGCCGCGCCGACTCAACGATGCGGCCATAAGCGAACATGTTGGCTTCGGCGGTGGCATCAGGGCCATCCGGGCGTACGGTGCCTGCGCCCAGCAACACGATCATGTTACGGGCGCGCCAATCATTGAAATCGTTGACCCCAGTCTGCTGCAACCCATGCAGCATCCAGGCCGGCAACGGGCCGCAGCCGACCAGCAACAACAACAACGTGGCCGCCGCCAGTATCGGTGCACTGCGCAACCAACCACGACGGCCAATCAGCCAGGACAGCAGAAACAGCAGGCATACCAAGGCGAGCATCATCGTTGCGTTTTCCTTGAGCAGGACGTGTTAGCCAATCACACAAGCACGCCGAACGGGCTGACCCGCAGCGGCAGAGGCGCAGCGCCGCCGGCCAAGCTGACCGCGCGACGACAAGGCTCATGTCCAGCCAAACGCTTCCAAGCAGCGCAGGATCAGATACGCCACACCACCGGCCGCCGGAATGGTCAGAATCCAGGCCCAAACGATACGTTCGATCACGCCTAGCCGCAGCGAGCGCGGATTCTTGGCAAAGCCCACGCCCATGATGGCGGTGGAAATGCTGTGCGTGGTCGACACCGGCATGCCGAAATGCGCGGCGACGGTGAGCACCGTCGCCGCGCTGGTTTCTGCGGCAAAGCCGTGGATGGGATGCAGCTTGACCATTTTGTGACCGAGCGTTTTGATGATCTTCCAACCGCCCGAGGCAGTACCTGCGGCAATCACCACCGCGCAAGTCAGCACGATCCACATCGGGATGCCGGCGCCCGTAGCCACCCCAGTGCCTGGATGCAAAAACGCCAGCCAGCTCGGCAGATCGTCCAGCGCACCGGCCGACTGCGCGCCGATCAAAGTCATGGCGATGACGCCCATGGTCTTCTGTGCGTCGTTATGGCCGTGCGCGTACCCCATGTAAGCGGCAGAGGCGATCTGCGCCTTGCCGAAGAACGCGTTGACCCAGCGCGGACGCGCGAGCCGGCCGATCGCGCCGCCCAGCTCGGCCATGCCGGCGATGATCGCCCACAGCAACAGCATCACCACAATACCGAGCAGGAAGCCGGCAATCGGCGAGGTGATCATCGGCACGAACACTTTCCACAACAAGCCCTTGTTCCCGGCCCAGTTGCCGATGTTCTCCGACCAGATCAGCGCGTCCCAGTCGTTGTGCGCGGCAGCCAGGCCGGCGCCGCACAGGCCACCGATCAAGGCGTGCGAGGAGGACGACGGCAGGCCTTTCCACCAGGTGATCAGGTTCCAGATGATGCCGCCCAGCAACGCGCACAAAATCACCTGCGGGGTGACGTCGACCACGTTGGTGTTGAGCAGCCCGGAAGCGATGGTCAGCGCCACGGCCGAGCCGGTGAGTGCGCCGATCAGGTTCATGCCAGCGGCCAGCATCACTGCCCAACCCGGCGACAACACCTTGGTGGCGACCACGGTGGCGATGGAGTTGGCGGTGTCGTGAAAGCCGTTGATGAACTCGAACACCAACGCAGCCAGAATCACCACCAGGACAAGGGCAAACACGCGGCGACCTCAGCTGTTCTTCAGCACGATCTGATAAACCACCACCCCTGCCTCACGGCAACGGTCGATGGCCTTTTCCAGAATCTCGAAGAACTCCTTGAGCAGAAACATCTGCAGCGTGTCCAGGCGGCCGGAATAGATGTCGCGATACAGCTCCAGCATCAGCCGGTCGGCCTCGTTTTCCAGCATACGCAGCTTGTCGTTGAGCGCGGTCATACGATCGACGTTCATGCGTGGCAGGTCGTTGACCATGTCCACCACTACCGCGGCTGCCTGTTCCAGCATCGCCGCGCGCGGGGCGAAGTCGATGTGCTCCAGGTGCTGGATGGCCAGCGAATAACGGTCGGCAAACTTTTCGACCTGCTTGGGAATCTTGTACAGCGCCGAGCCAAGCGCCTCGATGTCTTCGCGCTCGATCGGAGTCATGAAACTGTCCACCAGCGCCTGTCCGATCTTGTCGGAGGCGGCGCGTTCACGCAGCCGAGCCAGCTTGAAGGCGTCCAGCACGGGTTGGCGGTCGGACTCGCGCATCATGACTTGCAACGCTTTGGTACTGTCGTAGGCGGCCTGCGCCGCTTCGTTCAGAAGCCAATAAAGCTGCTTGCCTGAACCGAAGATGGTCTGCAACGAGAACATGGGTAGACCACTTCCTGCCGTAAGAGAGAGACGGACGCCAAGCAACAATTATGACCGTTCCATCGCCTGTCTGGGTATCTTGCTGCCAGGACGGGCCTTCACATCGGCATTTCCCGGCTCGAACCACCCTTCGGTTTGCTAACATGGCAGCGCGCCCTCGGGTGCACCCTATGGAAGACGACCCTATCCCCCCCGTTACCGCCCAGCCTTTGCGCGCGCCGCCCCCCCCCCCCCCGCCCTTCCCTTCACCGACCGGGGAAGACGCCCGTGATTGAGTTTCTGATCGTCATCGCCCTGATCCTGGTGAACGGCTTCTTCGCCATGTCGGAGATGTCGTTGATGACCTCCCGCAAAAGCCGCCTGAAGCAGATGGCTGGCTCCAGCAAACGCGCCGCGCGGGCCCTGGCATTGGCCGAAAGCCCCGAAAATTTTCTGTCCACGGTACAGATCGGCATCACCTCGATCGGCATCCTGACTGGCCTGTTTGGCGGCGAAGCCATTGGCGAGGCCATCGGCGTCTGGCTGCAGCAGGTGTTCCCCACCCTGTCAGCCACCTTCGCCCTGATCGGCGAGCCCAAACCGTATTCGGTGGTCATCGGCAGCACGCTGGCAGTCGCGTTGATCACCTTCCTGACACTGATTTTCGGCGAACTTGTGCCCAAGCGGCTGGCGCTGCGCAATTCCGAAGACATCGCTGGCGTTGTCGCAGTGCCGATGGCCTGGTTGGCCAAGATCGCCGCACCAGGCGTGTGGGTACTGGCGCGCTCGACCCGGCTGGTGCTGCGCATGCTGGGCATGGGCAAAGACGAATCGGCATCGGTGACCGAAGAAGAGATCCGCATGCTTGTGGCCGAAAGCCACGAAGCCGGCGTGATCGATGCGTACGAGCGCGACATGATGAACCGCGTGATGCGGCTGGGCGACCGCACCGCCGACAGCCTGATGACGCCGCGCAACCGCATCGCCTGGCTGGATGCCAACGCCGAGCCGGAACGCAATCTGCAGGTGATGCGCGAGCACGAATTCTCGCGCTATCCGGTGTATCGCGGCAGCGACCAGGACATTGCCGGCGTGCTGGAAGTCAAATCGCTGGTCACGCGTATGGATGGGCATGGCGCGCACCTGTTCCAGGCTTTGCGCGACACCTTGTTCGTGTCCGAATCCACGCATGCGATGAAGCTGCTGGAGATCTTCCGCGAAGAACAGCAATCGATGGCACTGGTGGTCGACGAATACGGCGAAATCCGCGGGCTGGTGACCATCAGCGACCTGATGGGGGCGGTGGTTGGCCGTCTGCAGGCAGTGGAAAACACCGACGAAGACGCGCTGGTCGTGACACGCGCCGACGGCTCGTTGCTGATCGATGGCTCGCTGCCAGTGGAAGAACTGCGCGAAGTGCTGGGCGCCGAGCTGCCAGAAGCCGACGAAGGCGATTACCACACGCTTGCCGGCCTGTGCATTTACTACTTCGGACGCATTCCGCAGGCCGGCGAATTTTTCGATTGGGCCGGCTGGCGCATCGAGATCGTCGATCTGGATGGCGCACGCGTGGACAAGTTGTTGTTGAGCCGCGTCGGCGACGAGGACAGCGATGACATCGTCGGATAACCACGCGCCGCCATCCGACGACACCGGCAGCGAACAGATGCGTTATCGCAATGAAGGTATCCGCCGTTTGCTGGCGGCCTTCAGCGAAGGCGACCCGGAGCACGTGCTGCGTGTGCGCGAGATTCTGGCCGATCTGCAACAGAGCGCCTTCGGCGTGTTTTTGTTCCTGGCGATCCTGCCGTCCTTCATGCCGATTCCCGGCGTGGCCGGTGGTATCAGCGGTCCGCTGACAATGCTGATCGGCGTGCAGATAATGTGCTGCCTGCGCAAGCCATGGGTGCCGCGTTTCATCGGCGAGCGCGGGCCGCGTCGCAGGACCAGTCAGCGCTTTGTCGCGAAATTAGCGCCGACGCTGCAACGCCTGGATCGGCTGCTCAAGCCGCGTTTGCACAGCATGCTGGATCGGAGACCGGCGCAGGTGTTTACCGGGTTGCTGCTGGTGTTAACCGGTTTCTTGCTGACGCTGCCGATCCCATTCACCAACTACATTTTTGGCCTGATTCTGCTGCTGTTCGCGCTCGCCTTGCTTGAGCGCGATGGCGCCCTGATGCTGGTGGGGTGGTCGGCGGCGCTGATATCGGTCGCTGTGTTTGGCTTCACCTCCGACCAGTTGGTAAATCTGATTCGCGGGTGGTGGCCGGTCGCGTGGGGCTGAGTGCGAGGCGACCAGTCACCTGGATCATCGCGCTTACGTCAGATCGACCACACGGTTGTTCGGCGGGCTGCCCGGATCGTCGGTCACGGCGTGTCCACGCCGCGGATCAATTCGGCTAACTGTTTGATGCTTTTGCTAGGTTCCTGCAGGTGCATGCGCGTGTCCCCAATGGATGTGCACGCATCGCAGCGGATCGCCGCGCGAAGCGACGTGCATCATGCAGTGCTCACCTCCAGCTCGCGCCATGCGGCGGCGGCGATCTCGAACGACCGCAGACGCGCGGCGTGGTCGTAGATGTTGGCGGTGAACAACAACTCATCCGGCGTGTGGCGGTCGATGAAGTCTGCAACACCTTGGGCGATCTGCTCGGCATCGCCAAGCACGGTGCACGCCAATGCACGCTCCACGCCAACCTGCTCATGCGGCTGCCAGAAGCTGTCGATGTGATCGATCGGCGGTGGGATCTTGCCCGGCTTGCCGCGACGCAGATTGACGAAGCTCTGCTGCTGGGTAGTGAACAGGCGGCGCGCCTGCGCTTGGGTTTCCGCTGCCACCACATTCAGGGCCAGCATCACGTGCGGCTTGGCCAACTGTGCGGACGGGCGGAATTGGCGGCGGTAGATCGCTACCGCCTCGTCCATCGCATCGGGCGCGAAGTGCGAGGCGAACGCGAACGACAAGCCCATCGCCGCAGCCAGGCGCGCACTGAACAGGCTCGAGCCCAGCAACCACAAAGGCACATCGAGCCCGGCGCCCGGCACCGCTTGCACCAACTGGCCCGGCACGGCAGGTGCGAAGTAGCGCAACAATTCGGCAACGTCCTGCGGAAACTGATCGGCACTATCGAAATAGCGACGCAACGCGCGCGCAGTGGGCTGATCGGTACCGGGCGCGCGGCCCAGACCCAGATCGATGCGCTGCGGATACAACGAGGCTAGTGTGCCGAACTGTTCGGCCACCTGCAGCGGCGCGTGGTTGGGCAGCATGATGCCGCCGGCGCCGACACGGATGGTCTTGGTGCCGCCGGCGACGTGACCGATCAGCACGGCGGTGGCCGCGCTGGCGATGCCCGGCATGTTGTGATGCTCGGCCAACCAATAGCGCCGATAGCCCCAGCGCTCGGCGTGCCGGGCCAGATCGAGCATGTTGGCGAATGCATGCGTAGTGTCGCTGCCTTCGCAGACCGGCGCCAGGTCGAGCACGGAAATAGGCGTCATCAGATGACTCCAGAGAAACAAGTTTATCTCTACTAGATGGGGCTGACCGGGCAGCATTGCTAGCCGTTCGGCCGACGCTGAAGGGATTACAGCATTCCAGCAGTCGAACACTGGGGGGGGTTACTAAGGCTTCTTTACAGACAGAGCCTGAGAGCGGCTATCAAAACCACTACGAGCACCGGCCGCGCCCGCCTGGCGGTGAGCGCAGTGTTTTTAATAGCCGCTCTCAGTTGTTGTTGCTGAGTATGTCGGGTTCGTGCGCGAATGCGTCGACCGTGCCGCGAAGCGTCATCGCTGCGGGATCGGGCCGCTGATTATGATAGCCGTTGGTTTGGCTGCGCCTGTACGACGAATGTCTTCGAACGCAACATCTGCACTCTCCCACTCCGCACAGATCGCTGCGCGCATTGATCGGCTGCCGGCCAGCGCCACGCTGTGGCGGCTGGTTGGCTTGCTTGCGCTGGGCGGGTTTTTTGAGTTGTACGACCTGTTCCAGACCGCCTACATCAGCCCTGGGCTGATCGGCGATGGCATCTTTGGCAGCGGCGCGGATGGTGCGTTTGGCATGTCCGATCAGGCCGCATTCGCGGCGGCAACGTTTCTGGGCCTGTTTGTCGGCGCCGTACTGTTGAGCCCGTTTGCAGACCGTTTCGGTCGACGGCCTGTTTTCACCTTCGCTTTGATCTGGTACACCGCCGCAACCGTGGCGATGGGTCTGCAAAGCACGGCCTTCGGTGTGATCGCGCTGCGCTTTGTGGTCGGTATTGGACTGGGGATCGAGCTGGTGACCATCGATACCTATCTGTCCGAATTGGTTCCGCGGCACATGCGCAGTGCGGCGTTTGCGTTTGCGTTCTTCGTGCAGTTTTTGGCGGTTCCCACGGTCGCGCTGACTGCCTGGCTGCTGGTGCCGCATGCGCCGCTGGGCGTGAGCGGCTGGCGTTGGGTGGTGTTGCTCAGCGGCGTGTTTGCGCTGGCGATCTGGTGGCTGCGCAGCCGTTTGCCGGAATCGGCACGCTGGCTGGCCACGCAAGGCCGCCATGCGGAAGCCGATGCCGTGTTGAACCAACTCGAAGCGCGTTGCGCACACGATGTGGGCGCGCCGTTGCCTGTGCCTGCGCCGCAGGCGGCCCCATCCTCGCAGTTGGGCGACGCGCAGGCTTCGATATTGTGGCGTGTGCCATATCGCGGGCGTATCGGCATGCTGGTGGTGTTCCATATTTTTCAAGCGATCGGGTTCTTCGGCTTCGGCAATTGGCTACCGGCGTTGATCTCGGCGCAAGGCACCGGCGTGAGCAAGAGCCTGAGCTATGCGTTTGCAATTTCGCTGGCGTATCCGCTGGCACCGTTGCTGTTGCTGCGCTTTGCGCAGCGCTGGGAAAACAAATGGCAGATCACCGCGTCGGCGCTGGGCGCAGTGTTGTTCGGCGTACTGTTTTCGTTGCAGCATCAGGCGATTGGCATGGTGCTATGCGGGGCGATGATCGCGTTCTGCAATGCCTGGATGAGCTTTGCATATCATGGCTACCAGGCCGAGTTGTTCCCGACTGAATCGCGCGCGCGGGCGGTTGGGTTCTGCTATTCGTTCAGTCGCCTTTCGACGGCAGCAAGCAGCGTACTGATCGGCTGGCTGCTTGCCCAGGTCGGCAGCCATGGCGTGCTGGCTTTCATCGTGATCAGTCTGTCGATCGTGGCCAGTGTGATTGCACTGTTTGGGCCACCCACGCGCAATCGTGCGTTGGAAGAGATTGCAGGTTAGAGAGGCTAACAAAACGTAGCGAGCAGTCTTTAGGTGGGTGCGGACGGCGCGGAGGAACCGCAAGGTACGCTTGGTAAATGTCGATTCCGCGCACCCGCCGCGCCCGTCTGGCGGTGAGCGCAGTCGTTTTGCTAGCCACCCCAAGGCCGGGTAGCACAGTGTCTGCGCCTACCAGCCGTGCTCCGATAACTACAGCATTGCTCCTAAAGGCAACGCCGGGGAAGTAACCGCCATGCGTGTCGCCGCGAATGCAATACATCAGATAGCGATCGCCAAGCTGATATGCGCTCGGGCGCCCCATGCGATCTTCGTCGTCGCGTGAACGCAGGCACGCCACGTCATCGCGTGGGAAGCCGCGACATAGACACGCAGCACCTTTGCGGACAGCCGGTGCGGCGTCGGCGTCAGTGCGCAGCCATGCTCAGTGCGTCGGCACTCTCCAACCGCGTGATCGGCGCCAGCCTATACGGCCTAACGTAACTGGTACGGCGACGTGGGCACCTACAGCGCGCGGTCCAGCGATGCGCAGGACCATCCGGGCTGGCAGCCGACCGACCCAACCATGTCCCCGCGCGACCGCAGAAGCGTGCGCAACCAGAACATCAGCATGAACTACGCGTTCAAGCAGACTAAGAGCGTCTAACAAAACCCCTTGAATCTTGTCTCGCCGGTGGCAAAATTGCGGACATGACACGTCGCAAAGAGATCCCCCATTGCGCTGTGGAAGCGCATCGAGCCGCTGATTCCGCAAGTGAAGCGTTCGCCCAAAGGTGGACGGCCGCGTATCAGTGATCAGCAAGCCCTCAACGGCATCGTCTATGTCCTGCGCACGGGCGTGCCGTGGGAAGACCTGCCTATGGAGCTGGGCTACGGCAGCGGCATGACCTGCTGGCGCCGGTTGCGTGATTGGCAGGCCGCCGGTGTGTGGCATCGTCTGCATCAGGTGTTGCTGGCCGAGCTACGTCGCGCTCAGACGCTGGACCTGAGCCGAGCTGGTCTGGACGCCGCTAGCGTAGCCTACCCCCCCGGGGGGCCCATATACCGGGCCGAACCCGACCGATCGCGGCAAACGCGGCAGCAAACGGCATCTGATCGTCGATCGCAACGGCATCCCCTTGGCGGTGTGCGTCACCGGCGCCAATCGGCACGACTCGGTCGTGTTCGAGGAGTTGATCGACGCCTTGCCGCCAATTGGTGGCAAACCAGGGCGCCTGCGACGTTGGCCAGACAAATTGCACGCCGACAAGGCTTACGACATCGACCGCTGTCGCGCCTTCCTCAAGCAGCGCGGCATCATTGCGCGGATCGCACGCAAGGGGATCGCGCGCAACGACCGGTTGGGCCGTCATCGCTGGGGCGTCGAGCGCACTCATGCCTGGTTCGCAGGCATGGGCAAACTGCGCATCCGCTTTGAACGCCGCATCGATCTCCACTTGGCGTTGCTCTCGCTTGCTTGCTCCATCATCTGCTTACGGCTTCTTCCTGGGTTTTGTTACCCGCTCTTATGGCGTGCTGGCGGCGCACCTGATCAACAGCGGCGCGTTCGATGCCGCGCGTTACCTGCCGTACGGCATCCCCGATACCACCGCCAATCTGATCCTGCTGTATTGGATGCCGTTCGGTAAGGAAGGCGCCCATACCACCAACGCCAACGTGCGTTTCTCGGCCAGCTGGTTCCGCTTCGACAAGTTCAACGGCAGCACCACCAATGTGTTCGGTGCCGGCAATCCGATCACCAACCCACGCGATCTCGACAGCGTCGCGCTGTCGATGAATGTGTCGTTCTGATTCCCCCGCACTTGTAAGGTCCTTCCCCATGAAGTCACTCAACAAGACCCTGTTGTGCGCATCGTTGGCCGGCCTGCTGTTAGCCGGCGCCGCACTGGCCCCGCCCGCTCCGCCGACGGCCCGGGCAAAGGCATCTTCCTAACCGAATGCGCCGAATGCCAAAGTGCCGCCCAGGGCAAGAAGCAAGAAAGGCCGGTCCCCGTTCGGCGTGGCCGGGCGCACCGCCGCCAGCTTGCCGGACTATAGCAACGACTCCGATGCGCTCAAGGCCAGCAAGTGGCAATGGACACCGGCCCAGCTCAAGACTTCTCTGTCTCAGTCCTCGGTCACCAAGCCGCGTTGCCTAACGCGGCTCCTTCGCGTATACGGAAACTGCCGCAACTACGGCGGTCTCGCCCAGCGTAATGGGTCACCAATGCGCCCCGCTCCGTGTAGAGACCTCGCACCCTTGCCGAATGTTTTGTCCGCCAAGTCGTTCCCATGCCGAACGCGACGCAGCTGCGCTTGCGACGGACATCCATGGGCCGCAAGGGAAGATCACCCTTGCAGCGTCCTCGCTTCGGGCGTTCGCTGGTGATGCCCTGTATGCATGCGCGCTGCGGGTATCTGCGGGGGGCGCAGCGACGTGCCCGGTTGCGCCACTTGCTGTTGCTCGCTCTGGTCATGAGCCCTTGTGGCAGCGCGCTTGCGGACAACGTAGGCGGCACGGTTGCAGTCGCTTCGGAGCTGATCGATCGCGGCATTTCCATCGCCCCCAACAAGGTCACCCTGCAGGCTGCAGGTGATTGGCTGCCATCGCCTGGCTGGTCGGTGTCGGTCTCCGCCGCGCTGCAATCTCCATCGCTGAGCAAGCCGGTGGCCGCCACGGTTCAGGTAAGCCGTGCATGGATGCTGGACGATCGCTGGCAGATGCAGGCCAGCGCGCTGTACTACGCCTACCCGGCCGACCGCCAGTCGCGCACGTTCGACCGCCAGGAGGCCAGCCTGGCCTGGTCGTACCGCGACGTGCTCACGTTCTCGTTCTCCACCTTCAATTTTCCCCGTGCGCAGCGCTCGCCCTGGATCATGGCCATTGACGTCACTGCCAACGTGCCGATCTCGGCGGATTTCAGCCTCTCGGCTGGCGCGGGCGTCTCGCAGTTTCCGGCGATGGCCTACGGCGCCGCCAATGCAGGCCTTTATCGGTACGGACAACTGGGCCTGAAGTGGAGCCGCGCCGGATGGACCCTGAAAATGGAACGTATCCTCACCAGCGACAATACGCCACGCATGCAGGGTGGGCCCGGCGAAACGCCATGGCTGGGCATGCTGGCCAAGACGTTTTGATTCGCCCGCAACCTTTTGCCTGCTCGTGGGCACTGACATGCGTCCTGAGCCGTACCCGCTTTGATGAATGACACCGACACCTTAAGTGATGCCACCGACCGCATGCTGTTGCGCCGCATGGCTGCGGGCGATCGCAACGCCCTTGCGAGCATGTACCACAGCTATCACGGCCGGCTATGCCGATTCCTGTCACGCCTGACCCGCCGCCCGGACATCATCGAAGAAGCCATCAACGACTGTTTCTGGATCGCCTGGCAAAAAGCCGGCGACTTCCGCGGCGATTCGCAGGTGTCAACCTGGATCATGGGCATCGCCTACCGCTGCGGGCTCAAATGCCTGCGTCAGCATGACGGCGAAGCCATCGACGATACCGCCGTGGTGGAAGAGCACGCCCCCAGCGCCGACGACAACGACGACCGCGAGCTGCGCGATTGGCTCGATAAAGGCATGCAACGGCTGTCGCCGGATCAGCGCCTGGTGATCGAGCTAGTCTACGGGGTCGGCCACAAGCTCGAAGAAGTGGCCGACATCATGCAGTGCCCGGTCGGCACGATCAAAGCCCGCCTGTTCCATGCGCGGGTTAAATTACGCAATGTGCTGCCCGGTTTGGCCGACGGCGCCCCTTACACGGAGACCATGCAATGAAGACTTTTTTCATCGCACCTGGCAAGGAATGCTCGCACGCCTGGGAGCTGATGCCGGCAGTGCTGCTGGACAGTGCCACCGAAGAAGAGAACACTTGGCTGATCGCGCACCTGGCCAAGTGCGCCTCGTGCAGCGCCGAGTTTGCTCAGCAGAACCGCCTGCGCCAGGCATTGGCGCTGCCATCGACGGTCAAGCTGGACGCCAACACCGGGCTGCAACGCCTGCTTGGGCGCCTGGATGCGCCGGAGCAGCACGCCGCACCTGCACCGGTCGCGGCGACACGCCGCTCCGGCAGCTGGACGGTGCGCGCACTGGCCGCCGCCGCCTTGGTGCAGGCAATTGGTTTAGGCGTCATGGGCGTCAAGCTGGCGTCGCCGGCACCGGTGCCGGCGCACGATTACCGCACGCTCAGCAGCGCCACGGCATTACCGGTGCCGCAAGGTGCCATCCGCGTGGTGCCGGACGCCAGGATGAGCGTCGCCGATTGGGACCGTTTGCTACATGCGCAGCAGCTGCAGGTCGTCGGTGGCCCCAACGAAATGGGCGCCTACACCGTGGTCCCTGCCGCACCGCAGCCACCGGCCCAGCCGCGGCAGACCGTGCAACAGCTGCGCGCCAATCCGGGCATCCGGCTGGCCGAGATCGTCTCGGCCCCATGAGTCGCTTCTTTGCTATCGGCCTGATCGCTGCGCTCCTCGGCCTGGGCGCGCACGCCAATGCGAGCGCCGAACAGGCACTGCAGAAACCCACGCCCGATGTCGCCATCACGCCGCCGGCCGATGCGCATACGCCCGACAGCAGCCGCGACATCCTGCTGGCGGTTGCCAATCCGCTCACCGCACCGCCGGCCCGCGCCGGCTCCAGCCTGATCGGTTACGCATCCAGTTACTACGGCGCCGGCCAGCATGCGGCCGCGCGTATGGACACCATCAAGCAGCGCTACAAACTGCGCCAAGTCTCAGGCTGGCCGATCACTTCGCTGGGCCTGTACTGCGCCGTGCTCGAACCGCCGTCGGGCGTGTCGCGCGATGAGCTGGTCAGCGCGCTGGCCGACGACGAAGGCGTGGAGCTGGTGCAACCGGTGCAGGATTTCTCGGTTTTTTCCGCCGATGCGGCGGAAAAAACCACACCGCTGTCTAGCTACAACGATCCGTATGTGGACATGCAGCGCGGCTTCATCGCCATCGATGCCGCCAGCGCGCAGACCACCACTCAGGGCCGCGGCGTCGTGGTCGCAATCGTCGATACCGGCGTGGATGCCAACCATCCCGATCTGAAGGCACGCATCCGCGATGTGCACGATCTAGTCGATGACACGCCGGTCATGGCTAGCACCGATTCGCACGGCACCGAAGTGGCCGGAATCATTGCCGCCGCCAGCAACAACAACCAAGGTATCGTCGGCATGGCGCCCAAGGCCATGATGAGCATCTACAAAGCGTGCTGGTATGCGCCGACAGTCGGCGCAACGGCGCGCTGCAACACCTTCACCCTGGCCAAGGCGCTGGCGGCGATCAACAACAGCTCCGCACGCGTGATCAATCTGAGCCTGGGCGGCCCGGCCGATCCGCTGCTGAGCAAGATGTTGCAGCGGCTGGTGCAACAGGGCCGCGTCGTGGTGGCGGCGATGCCGCCGAACGGGCGATTGGATGGGTTTCCCAACGATGTACCCGGCGTGCTGGTCGTGCGTAGCAGCAGCGCCACTGCCGCCATGCCCGGCGTGCTGAGCGCGCCCGGCAAGGACATCCTGACCACGCAGCCGAACGGCCGCTACGACTTTACCTCCGGCTCGTCGATGGCGACTGCGCATGTCAGCGGTATGGCCGCGCTGCTGTTGTCGCTGTCGCCATCGATGGATGCCACTGCGTTGCGCGAGCTGATGCAGCGCACCAGTAAGGTCTCCAACGGCCAGCTGCAGGTCAACGCCGGCGCAGCGGTCGAAGTGCTGGCGCCTCCCGCCAGACATTCCAACTGACGGCATCGGTATGGCCAAGCGGGTCCACTTGTGGCTGCATAAACTCAGCTCGCCGCCCGTCTTTTATCGCTTCGCCGGCATCGTGCGCCCGTGGGCGTTGGGTCTGGCGTTGCTGCTTGGCGTGGTCGCCGCGTATGGCGGGCTGGTGTTGGCGCCGCCGGATTATCAGCAGCACGACGCATACCGCATCATCTTCATCCACGTGCCTAGCGCCTGGATGAGTCTTTTCATCTACGCAGCGATGGGAGTGTCGGCGTTTATCGCATTGGTATGGCGAATCCGGCTAGGCGGCATGGTCAAGGCTGGCTCGATCCAGCGCGCAACCGATCGCCTGAAAGTCAACTTCACCGTCATCGACAAGCACGCGGCAACGCAGGCGAGTACACCGGCATTCTTCCGCATCTGGGGATCTGTTTCGCAACAACCAATCGGTGATCGCCAACGGACGCATGCAAGGCAGGCGCGTTATCGCCAACGAAGTGATAGCCAAGCACGACGAAACCTACATGCCGAAAGAACCAAAGACGCGATGGCAGAAGGCCATGTCGGCAAGCCGATTCCTGCCGCCGCTGTACTGCTGACTGCACCGCGTTGATGCGATGCCGGTTGCGTTCAATCACCTTGATAGTCTCTTTTCGTGGCACCGTGCGAATGGCCCGTGACGCCTGAATTCGGCCAGATCGCACTGATCCTGGCATTACTGCTGTCGCTTGCTCAAGGCGTGTTGCCGCTGATCGGTGCCTGGCGCGGCAACACCGCGTTGATGGGTATCGCGCGGCCTGCGGCGGTGGGTCAAGCGGTGTTTGTATGGATGGCGTTCGGCCTGCTCGCGTGGTCGCTGCTCTGGCTGGATTTTCTGGATTTTTCGGTGCGTTCTGTCGCCGACAACGCCAACATCGCCCTGCCCTGGTATTACCGGTTTGCCACGTTGTGGGGCGCGCACGAAGGCTCGTTGCTGCTGTGGATCGCCATACCCGCCACCTGGACGCTGTTGCTGGCCGCCTTCAGCCGGCATTTGCCGCAGCACCTTGCCGCGCGTGTCCTGGCGGTGTTGGGGCTGGTGTCGGTAGGCTTTCCGGCTTTCGTCCTGCGGACCTCCAACCCATTCGGGCGGCTGTCGCCGATTCCCTTGGATGGCAACGAACTCAATCCGGTGCTGCAGGATCCGGGCATGACCTTCCACCCGCCGGTGCTGTATATCGGCATCGCACCCGTGAATCGCATGCTGCCCTTGCTGGGCTTTTTGTTGCCGGCGGCACTGTTCGGCTTCGGCATCTACTGGACGATGCAGCACAACCTGCGCGATGTGCCCTCGCCGTTGGTCGGCGAACCGGCACCGGCGTTCTCGTTGCCGCGGCTGGATCAGCCCGAGCTACGCGTCAGCCGCGAGCAACTGCTGGGCAAGCCCTGCGTGCTCAATGATTTCGGCAGCTGGTGCGTCGAGTGCGTGCACGAACATCCTGTATTGATGGCGCAAGCCAGCCGGCTCGGCGTGCCGGAAAGTTTCCTTATCGACGCGCAAGGCCTGATCCGCTACAAGCACATCGGCGTGCTCACGCCCGATGTCATCGACGACGAGTTGCTGCCTGCCATCGCCGCGCGACCCAAGGGCGCACCGTGATGCCGTGGCGTCGTCAACTGCGCTTGATCGTGCTGTTGCTGCTGGGCGTGTTGTTTGCGCCACCACTGGCTGCGCAGGCGGTGGCCCAGTTACCGTTCAAGAACCGCAGCGATGAAGCACGCTATCAACGGCTGACAGTGCAGCCCCGTTGCCTGGTGTGTCAGAACGAGAACCTGGCCGACTCCAAAGCCGAGCCGTCGCGCGATCTGCGCCATCAGGTGTTTGCCCAACTCCAGGCCGGCAACAGCGACACGCAGATCAAGCAGTACATGGTCGATCGCTATTCGGACTTCGTGTTGTACGATCCGCCGGTCAAGCGCGGCACCTGGCTGCTGTGGTTCGGGCCGTTGTTGGTGCTGGGTGCGGGTGCGGGCGTGGTGATCCATACAGGGCGCAAACGTGCGTGTGCCGGCACGCCAGTGGCGCCCCAAGCAGAGGAACAGTGGTGATGACAGTTTTCTATTACGCAAGCGCGACAATGGTGGCGATTGCGCTGCTGTTGTGGCTGATGCCGCTGGTGCGCCAACCCACGCGCAATGGCGATGCACACTACACATTGCCGATTCTATTAGTGCTCGCCTTGCCGATCGCCACGGCCGGTTTGTATCGGCTGGTCGGTGCGCCGGATGCGATCGCACGGCGTGTGTACGCGGCGGCGCAGTCCACTGCGCAATCGGTAGCCACACTCTCTTCCACTGCCGGTGGTGAGCAAACGCAGGACACCCACGCCGCCGATGATGCGCAGGAGCAGGCGTTGGAATCGTGGATGCAGCAGGCCAAAGCGCACGAGCAGGAAAATCGCCCCGCCGACGCACGCCAGGCCTACGCGCAAGCACTCAAGATTGCACCCGACATCGGTGCCGCCATCGTCGGCTGGGTGGCGGCAGACCTGGCAACGCGCAGCGACTTCGCTATCGATGCCGCCTCACGCACACGTCTGCAACAGGTGGTCGCACGCGAGCCGGGGAATCAACGCGGTCTGTGGCTGCTCGGCATCAGCGACTTCCAACAGCATGATTACAGCGCCGCCACCGAACATTGGCGCCACCTGCATGGCTTGCTGGACGCCGGCTCGCCAATGCAGAAAGCAGTAGCCGACAAGATCGCCGTGGCGGAATCGATGGTCAGTGCGCGTCAGTCAAAGTGTGCCTCGCACTGAGCGCAATGGCACGCTGGGTTTGAGTAAAAGTGTTAATTCGTCTCTCCTGTAAAACCCCCAACACCCAATCGCCGCAACGCTTTGATGGTTCCAGGTGCGTGCCAGAACTAGCAGTTTTCGTTACGCTGAGTACTGGTTTCTGGACATTTCTGCCGACAGAAAAACTATTACCCCCCGATGGGACGTTTATCCAAAATCGGCGCAGCGCCGTGCTTTGAAATGTAGATTTGATTTATTGCCTGATTCAGCCGTAAGGCCTCAGACTCACCAAGCATTCTTTGCTCAGTCGTAAGAGACTTTGCGATCATAACTTCCCTGGTTATTCCAGCTCGGGTGTCGCCCCGCATTTCCGCCACACGCGACACTGCATAGGCCGCCACAGGATCTCCACTGGCACTGCCCCCCTGATAAGACGCAAGCATATTCAATGCGAAAAGATTGCCTTCTGCTCCTGCATCCACAAGACGTTGTTGAGCTTTTTGGTCAGTTGGCAGCAGCCTTGCGTCGAGCATTGCTTGCGCTGCCATATCACCCGTCTCGGCAGCTTGCTTGAGAAGCGTCTCAGGGGCGGGCATGTAAGCTTCTAGTTGCTTCTCGTTCGGATAGCCATGCCGGTCAAGCCACTTTTGCTCGGCCTTGCTTTCGGCAAATCCAGGATCGTTCTCGAAACTCAGTCCATCCCGCGTGCGAGGGATCGACGTCCCCCCGCCCTGAGTAGCGGCCGGGTTTAGAGTCCGGGCCTGATGATATCGGTGTTTGCCAGATGTTGGGCATAAGCGGCCGGCGTCATGCCGCCGATTGCTTTCTTGGGTCGGTCCTCGTTGTATTCGCGTCGCCATCGCTCGATCTCGGTGCGTGCATGCAGCAGTGTTGGGAACCAGTGCTCGTTGAGGCATTCGTCGCGTAGTCGGCCGTTGAACGATTCGACGTAGGCGTTCTGGTTCGGTTTGCCCGGCTGGATGAGCCGTAGCTGCACACCACGGGCGTGCGCCCAGGCGACCATCGCCCTGCCGCAAAACTCCTTGCCGTTGTGCCCCGAGGGCAGGCTTCGCGCTCGGTACGGATGACTTGCGGCAAACCGCGACTGTCCGCCAGCCGATCCAGCACCCGCGTCACGCCGTGGCCGGAGATCGCGCGTTCCACCTCGATGGCGACCGCTTCGTGGGTTGCGTCGTCCACGATCACCAGACACTTGATCGCCCTGCCTTCGGCAGTGCGGTCGAACACGAAGTCCATCGACCACACCTGGTTGGCTCGCAATGGCCGCAGCAGCGGCTGACGCTCGCCCACTGGCACTTTCTTGCGCTTGCGGCGCCGGACCTGCAACTGCTTTTCGCGGTACAGCCGCTCCACACGCTTGTAGTTCACGATGCGGCCTTCCTGTCGCAGTTTGAGATAGATCATCCCCACGCCATAGCGGCGATGACGATGCGCCAACGCACAGATGCGCTCACGCAATTCGATGTTGCGATCTTCGCGCGGGCAGTAGTGCAACTCACTGGCGCTCATGCCGATCGCGGCCAACGCGCGACGCTCGCTGGCACCGCACCCGATCCACTCGCGCACCAGCGCACGACGCGCCGGTGCGCTCACCACTTTTTTCGCAGCGCATCCTTGATCAGGTCGTTCTCGAACAGCTGCTCGGCCAACAACTTCTTCAGCCGCGCGTTTTCGGACTCAAGGTCCTTGAGTCGCTTGGCATCGGGCACGCTCATCCCGCCGAACTTGCTGCGCCACAGGCAGTACGAGGCCTCACTGAAGCCATGGCGCCGGCACAGGTCTTTGATCGCCACGCCTGCTTCGGCCTCACGCAGGAAGCCAATGATCTGCTCTTCGGTAAAGCGCTTCTTCACGTCCAATCTCCTCGGGGTAGGGAATTGGACTCCAAACTGAGGCGCTACTCAAAATCGGGGGGACGTCGGGTCTGCCCTATGACGACGGCCCCAACACCTCATGCAGCTTTCCGCTGAACTCGCCCAGCGTGAATGGCTTGACGATCATGCTCATGCCTTCGGCAAGAAATTCACCGCGGTCGCGCGCAGTCTCCGCGTAGCCAGTCATGAAGATCACCGGCAGATCGCGACGTGACTGCCGGGCGATCTCTGCCAATTGGCGTCCATTGAGCCCAGGCAGCCCGACATCGGTGACCAGCAAATCGATCTGTCGCGGCGAGGCCAGAATCGGTAGTGCCGCGACGGCATCGGCGACCACGGCAGTCTGGTAGCCCAGTTCGTTGAGCAGCTCGGTCACCAACAGCCGCACTTGTTCGTCGTCTTCCACCACCAACACCTGCTGGCCCTGCCCATGCCCGGCCACCACCGCACCGGCTTGCGGCTGAGGCAACACACTGTGCGGGCTCACGCCGGCCGGCAGGTACAGGCTGACCGTGGTGCCCACGCCAATCTGCGACTCCACCCACACCTGCCCATTGGACTGCTGCATGAAGCCGTAGATCATTGACATGCCCAGGCCAGTGCCCTGCCCGATGGGTTTGGTCGTGTAAAACGGCTCGAACACGCGTTCGAGCACATCCACCGGCATGCCGGTACCGGTGTCGGTCACCAACACCACTACGTAAGTGCCCGGCGGCAGGGTAACGCCGTGACCGAGTTCGAGTGGCTGATCTTCTACTTGCAGATGCCGCGTTGCGATGCGCAACTGCCCACCATCGGGCATTGCATCGCGCGCGTTGATGGCCAGATTGAGCAATGCGCTTTCCAGCTGATTTTCATCGACGTAGGCCTGCGGCAGATCTGCCTGCAGATCGGTTTCCAGACGCACCGACTCGCCTAAGGTGCGCGCCAGCAATTCCTGCAGCGACCCCACCAGATCGTTCAAATGCAAATGCCGCGCTTCCAGCGATTGCCGGCGCGAAAACGCGAGCAGGCGCTGGGTCAATGCAGCTGCGCGCAAGGCCGATGCCGAGGCCACATCCAGGAAGCGCCCCAGCCCCTCGGTGCGGCCCTGATCGATGCGCAGCCGCGCCAGATCCAGCGCCGACAAAATTCCGGTCAACATATTGTTGAAATCGTGTGCGATACCGCCAGTCAGCTGGCCCACCGCTTCCATCTTCTGCGCCTGGCGCAGTGCAGCCTCGCTGGATTCGCGCGCCAGCATCTGCTGCTGCAACTCGGCAGTACGCTCGACAACCTTGACCTCGAGCAGGTTGGCCTGCTGCTGGATCGATTCCATCGCCAACGCGCGTGCGGTCACATCGGTCGCAAATACATGAAAGCCATCGACCTTGCCATCCGCATCGAAGCGCGGCATGTAGCGAATCTCCGCATCGCGGCGACGCCCGTCGACGTGCGGCCAGCTTGCTTCCACGGTCAATGCCTGCCCCGCCAGTGCGGCGTCGACCCAGGCACGGCGCTCGGCGACCACGTCCGGGCCGACCACCTCCAATAATGACCGCCCGATCACATTCGCAGGTGGGATGCCGATCCAATCCTCGTACGAGCGATTGGCAAAGCGATACACCAAATTCTTGTCGATGAAGACGATCAGCACCGGCAACGCATCGGTAACGCGACGCAGCTCGGCCTCGCTCAGTGCCAGCGCGGCCTGGCTTTCGGCGAGCTGTGCCATCTGGTCGCGAATCACGAACTGCTTCTGCCGCGAGCGTAACGCATTGGAGATCGCGCTCAGCAACGAGGCCGAACTCAGCGGCCGCTCCAGCTCGATAACGTTGGTCATCTCGGCCGGCAGGCTGGCTTGCCGCCCGCTACGCGTGCCGCGCGGCGCACGCAACAGCACGAACGGAATATCCGACCACGCGGCCTGGCCCTGCAAGATATGCGAGAGCTGGTGCAGATCGCCGCCGACCACTTCTTCGGTCAACACCACCACACCCGAGGTTTCGAGCAGATCGTCCGCCAATGCAGCAAGCGCGCTATAGACTCTGCGCGTCAGTCCACGCTGGCCGACAATGTCGGCAATGGTTTCCGCATCGCGGCCGAATGGAGCGATGATGTGGACGATCGAGCCGTCTGGATCACTGGTGGTCAAGTGGACGATCCAGCAACGGCGCATCGTCTCCAATGAACTGTGGAGTACCGGTCAGCACACCGTGGAGTTTTTCCAGCGGCTCGCTCAGGTGGATACCACTGTCGCCGATACGCAACTCTCGGATCGAATCCTCATGCGCACCGCTGCGGTTCTTGATCACCGACAAGGCCTTGCGAATGCGTCCCTTCACTTCGAAGAAGCGGAACAGGATGACGGAGTCGGCCAGATAGGAGATGTTGAGGTTGCCGGTCGGCATGGTGCCGACCAGACCGTGCTGCGGGCTGATCAAGAACGTGGTGACGCCAATCTGATTGAGATAGGACAGCAACTCGTGCATCTGCAGCATCAGCTGCTTTTCCTGTGGCATCGACGACAGGTAGCCGTTGAGACTGTCGATCACCAGCATACGGCAGTTGCGCTCTTCCACGCTGGCACGCACTGCCCAGGCGAACTCGCCCGGGGTCAGCTCGGCCGGGTCCATCTGATGCAGTTCCAGCAAGCCTGAATCCAGGTGCTTGCGCAGATCGATGCCCAGGCTTTCGGCGCGCGTCAACAACGTTCCAGTGCGCTCATCGAACTCCAGGATGCAGCAGTGCTCGCCACGCTCGCAGGCTGCACTGACGTACTGCAGCGCGATACTGGTCTTGCCCGAGCCAGACGGCCCGGTCAGCAGCGTGCTGGTGCCGCGCAATGGGCCGCCGTACAACAGCGCATCGATGCGTTCCACGCCGCTGGACACCTTGTCGGCTATAAACGGCACGTGGTGGTCGGACGCGATCAGGCGCGGATAGATCCGCATGCCGCCGGTGGTGATGGTCAGATCGTGATACCCAGCGATGAAATCCACGCCGCGCAGTTTCTGCACCTGCATGCGCCGACGTGCCGCACCGAAGTCCAGCGTCATGCGCTCCAGCGAGATCACGCCGTGGCAGAGGCTGTGCAGATGCGCATCGCGCTCGCCGTTTTCGCTAGTCAGATCGTCCACCAAGAACACGGTGATATTGCGCGGCGCGAAGAACTGCTTGAGCACCAACATCTGGCGGCGGTAACGCAATGGATCCTGCGCCAGCAGAAGCAGTTCGGACAGCGAATCGAATACCACGCGCGTCGGCTTGACCCGATCGACTTCGGACTGGATGAGCTTGATGGTGCCATCGAGCTCCACTTCCCACGGATGCAGGATGGACTGCTGACGTCCGTCGCTCAGGAACGCCTCGGCCGAGGCCAGCTCGAAAATATGCAGGCCGTCCAGCACCCAGTTATGCGAGGCAGCCACCTCGTTGAGCTCGTCGATGGTTTCCGACAAGGTCACGTACAGGCAGCTCTCCCCCTTGGCCGCACCGTCGAGCAAGAACTTCAGCGCCACCGTTGTCTTGCCCGACCCAGGCTGGCCTTCAAGCAGATACAGTCGATTGGGCGGGAGGCCCCCGCGGAGAATTCTATCCAGCCCTTCGCTGCCCGTGGTAATGCGCTTTGCGATCGTCGGCTTCAAATTTCCCATAACCCACAACTTATCACGCGTATGTGAGAGACCGGTGTGCACGACTGAATCGCCGCAACCTGGCCGACAACGCGCGACGGCTCTTGCACGCACTGCGGCTGCCACTCCAGCAACTGCACGACACGCCGCTCCAGGTCGACCGCCAGAGACGGATTAGTCGCAACCACCATGCCTTCGTCGAGCTGCCCTGCACTTACCGCAGCGGTCGCTGCATCGACGGTAAAGCGTACGCCACAGACCACTTGCCGGACGGATTGGGCGCCCTGACTAGGCCTACCCGCACCTGAATACGGCAGGCGCTGGGGTTTCAGCTCCAATGATTGGGGTCGCTAATGACTGCATCGAGACACGATCGGAGCAGCGGCGGTTGGGCTGATTCCAGCGGTATCCCGAGCACTTCCGTCCTCCTGCTGTTGCCGGGCCTATCCACTCCTCCGTTAGTCGGATCACCGATCGAACCCTTATGCATTTCTTTTCGAATCTGCGCATTGGTCAGCGCCTGGCTCTGGGCTTCCTCGCGATCATCGTCCTGATGGTGATCCTCACCGTGGTCGGCATCCAACGCGTTCGCAGCATCGACCAACAGCTCACCGCCATCAACGAGGTTAACAGCGTCAAACAACGCTATGCGATCAACTTCCGTGGCAGCGTCCACGACCGCGCGATCGCCTTGCGTGATGTCGTACTGATGGACGATCCGGCAGGCCGCCATACGGCCGAGCAATCGATCGACAAGCTCGCCGCAGACTATGCGCGCTCTGCGCAGCCGCTCGATGACATGATCGCGGCCTCTTCGGATGCGAAAGAAAAGGCCATCCTCCAGCAAATCAAGGCTGTCGAGCAGCGCACCATGCCGTTGATTGTTCAGGTGCGCACGTTCCGCAATGCCGCCGATAAACCGCAGGCAGAACAACGCTTGCTGCGAGACGCGCGCCCGGCCTTCATCGCCTGGCTGGCCAGTATCAATGCCTTCATCGATCTGCAGGAAGCCAAGAACCGCGAGGCCGCCAAGGACGCCGTGGCTATCGCACGCGGCTTTGCGATACTGATGGTGATCTCCACCATCATCGCCTTGTTGCTGGGCGCGGCGATCGCGTTTTTGCTGACGCGCAGCGTGGTGCTGCCGTTGCGCCTGTCGCTACGGTTGGCAGAGCGTATCAACGAAGGCGATCTGCGTAGTCAGGACACTCCGACCAGCGACGACGAATCCGGTCAACTGCTGCGTGCCATGCAGCAGATGCAGCGTCGCCTGCAGGATGTGATCTCCGCACAGCGCGCCATGGCTGCACGCCACGACGCCGGTGAGATCAGCTATCGCACCGACGCGCAGCGCTTTCCCGGTGAATACGGTGACATGGTGCAAGACACCAACGCTTTGGTGCATGCACACGTGCAGACCCAATTGCGCATGACCGAGGTCATGGGCAACTACGCCATCGGCAACTTCGCACCCGAGATTGAACAGTATCCCGGCGAAAAAGCCGCCATCTCCGCCACCATGCAGCAGGTCAGACAGAACCTGTACGCTATCAACGCACAGATCCAGCAACTTACCCGGGCTGCGTGCGCCGGCAACTTCGCGCTACGTGGCCCACCGGAAAAGTTCGAGCACGACTTCCGCCTGATGGTCGAAAACCTTAATACCATGATGGCCATTTCAGACACTAATCTGGCCAAGTTCTCCGGCCTGCTACGTTCCATCGCCGAGGGCGATCTGACCGTGCGCATGTCCGGCAACTTCCATGGCGTGTTCGCCTCGATGCGCGACGATGCCGACAGCACCGTGCACCGCCTTACCGACATCGTCACGCACATCCAGACCACCTCCAACAGCATTAGTTTCGCCGCCGAAGACATCACTAGTGCCAATCAGGAGCTGGCCCGCCGCAGCGAGCAACAGGCCGCTAATTTGGAAGAAACCGCCGCCTCAATGGAAGAGCTGACCTCAACGGTCAAGCAGAATGCCGAACACGCGGGCCGCGCCAATCAGCTCGCGCTCAGCGCCGCCGCGATTGCCTCGGAAGGACGCGACGTGGTCGGCCAGGTCATCGAACAGATGTCCGGCATCGCAGCTTCGTCCAAGCGCATCGCCGACATCATCTCGGTTATCGACGGCATCGCGTTCCAGACCAACATCCTCGCCCTCAACGCCGCGGTCGAAGCTGCACGCGCCGGCGAACAAGGCCGCGGGTTCGCCGTTGTCGCATCGGAAGTGCGTACCCTCTCGCACCGCTCCGCGGACGCGGCAAAACAAATCAAACGGCTGATCGACGACTCCGTGCAACGCGTCGCCGATGGCGCCACACTGGTACGCAAGGCTGGCACCACCATGGGCGAGGTCGTCAACAGCGTCCAGCACGTCACCGACATCATTGGCCACATTTCCGCCGCCTCGCAGGAACAAGCCGGCGGCATCGAACAGGTCAACCACACCATCGCCCAGATGGATGAAACCACCCAGCAAAACGTCGGCTTGGTCGAATCAGCGAGTACCGCCGCACGCTCCCTCGAGGAGCACTCCACACAACTCACACGAGCCGTTGAAGTGTTCAAAGTCAAGCCGACGGTGATGTGATTTCGCCGGACAGTTCGGCTGAACCCGCCCTACCGAAACGGACGCCAAGAAGCGCTACTTTTCATCGCGCCTGGAGGTGCTAATGCACCCCATGGCTCGTCGTGACACCGATGACTTCAAGGCCTATGAGTAGCTGATAAAACGTAGCGAGCAGTTGCCAGGTGGGTGCGGACGGCGTGGAGGAACCGAAATTTATCCATGGTATATACCGATTCGGGGCACTGGCCGCGCCCACCCTGGCGGTGAGTGCAGTCATTTTGCTGGCCACTCAGAGCCGTGACGCTGGCCGAGTGCATCGGCTGTGCTGGCGCCGCCCGGCAGTTGGACATCTCGGTTAAACCACTAGAGCGTGTTATGCACTTCGGGATGAGATGCATGGATGGCAGCGGTGCGGAGCGGGTGATGCATGGCACCGGCGTGGCTGGCGCCAATGCAAACGCTGCGGCGCACACGCCGTGCCGCTGACCGTCAACCTCGCCCGGGAAGTGGCCTGTGACGCGCCAACACTGCGACGCGCGCTTTCGCGCGCTATATCCATGGCTTCTACATTCCAACCCGCCTCTACTCCGCACCGGGATACCGCTGACCCGCAAGGAGCGTTTGCCTGCTGAGAGGCAGAGGTATCTTCCGGGTTCCAGCTGCTCAACCTTCCTGTGCGACCAGCTCGGCCAGCTGCACCGCATTGAGCGCTGCGCCCTTGCGGATGTTGTCCGAGACGATCCACAGATTCAGACCGCGCGGATGCGACAAGTCTTCGCGAATGCGACCGACGAACACTGCGTCCTTGCCGGAGGCGTGCGTGACCGGGGTGGGGTAGCCGCCGGGCTTGCGCTCGTCTACCACTTCCACACCGGGCGAGGCTGCCAGCAACGCGCGCGCTTCTTCGGCGGTGATCTTGTCGCGGGTCTCGATCGCCACCGCTTCAGAGTGCCCGTAGAACACCGGCACGCGCACTGCCGTGGGATTCACCTGGATCGACTCATCGCCCAGAATCTTGCGGGTCTCCCAGACCAGCTTCATCTCTTCCTTGGTGTAGCCGTTGTCCTGGAAATTGTCGATATGCGGGATCAGATTGAAGGCGATCTGCACCGGGAAACGCTGCGGGTCGATCTGCTGGAAGCTCAGCAACTCGCTGGTCTGCTTGCCCAACTCTTCCATCGCCGAACGCCCACCGCCAGACACCGACTGGTAGGTCGCCACATTGATGCGCTCGATACCATACTTGCGATGGATCGGGCCGAGTGCGACCAGCATCTGCATGGTCGAGCAATTGGGATTGGCGACGATGCCGCGCGGGCGCTGCCTAAGCGCTTCGGGGTTGACTTCCGACACCACCAGCGGCACGTCGTCGTCGTAACGGAATGCCGAGGAATTATCGATCACCACCGTGCCGGCAGCGGCGAACTTGGGGCCGTATTCCTTGGACACGCTGCCGCCTGCGGAGAACAGTGCGATGTCCACGCCGGTGGGATCGAAATCGGCCAGATCCAGCACGTCGGTCCTGCCGCCATTGAACTCGACCTGCCCGCCCGCCGAGCGCGACGAGGCCAGCGCGTAGAGGGTGGCGACCGGAAATTGGCGCTCGGCCAGGATGCTCAGCATGGTCTGGCCGACAGCGCCGGTGGCGCCCACGACCGCGACGTTGAAACGACGGTTTTCGTTGCTCATGAGGATGTCTTTATCGAGAGTAGTGAAAAGAGGAACGCGCTGCAGACTGGGTTCGGGGAACCTCCAAAGCTGGCCGCGGAGGTTCCCTATCGTTTGGTCAAGATGGTTTCGGTCGCGCCGGCGTTGATCGCGTCACTATCGATCGTGCCCACGGCCTTACCGCCCTGTTTGGCAGCGGCAACCGCATCGGCATTGAGCGCGCTCGGCGGATGGCCGGCATTGGGGCCTGCGCCCAGCGCGGCGATCAGATTATCCACCGCCAGCTGCACCATCGCGCGGCGCGTGGCCAGGCTGGCACTGCCGATGTGCGGCGTCAGCACCACGTTTTGCAAGGCCAGCAGTTCGGGACGTACCGCAGGCTCGCCTTCGTAGACATCCAGGCCGGCACCGGCCAGGCGCCCGTCGGCGAGCACATCGGCCAGCGCAAGTTCATCGACAAGGCCGCCGCGCGCGATGTTCACCAGTGTGGCGGTCGGGCGCATCTTGCCCAACGCTGCGGCATCGATGATGTGGTGCGATTGCTTGGTGGACGGCAATGCCAGCACCAGATGATCGGCATGCGCCAGCAGTGTCTCGACATCCACGTACTGGGCGCCGAGCGCCTGTTCGGTGTGGGCCGGCAACTGACTGCGGTTGTGATACAGAACGCGCATGCCGAAGCCGTGCGCGCCGCGGCGTGCGATGCCCTGCCCGATTCGGCCCATGCCCAGGATGCCGAGCGTGCTGCCGTGGATATCGGCACCGAGCATGGTCTTGAACGACCACTGCCCACACTGCCCGTCGCGCAACCAGCGCTCGGATTCGGTGATGCGGCGCGCGGTGGCCATCAAAAAGGCAAAGCCGAGATCGGCGGTGGTTTCGGTCAGCACATCCGGCGTGTTGCTGGCCAGAATGCCGGCAGCACTCAGCGCATCGATATCGAGATTGTTGTAGCCGACGCCGACATTGGCGATCGCGCGTAGCTGTGGTGCGCAAGCAATTTGCGCAGCGCCGATACGCTCGTTGAGGGTGAGCAAGGCACCGTCCTGCGATGCCAAACGCGCAGCCAGGTCGGCCGGCGAATACGCGGTGACGCGCTCGGTGATGTTCAGCTCGAAATGCTCACCCAGCTGCGCGAGGACATCGTCGAACAGCGGCTGGCTGACCCACACCTTGGCGCGCCGCGACTCAGACATCGATCTGACCGGGAATACG
The DNA here is from genome assembly GCF_900183975.1 of Xanthomonas fragariae. NCBI lineage: Bacteria > Pseudomonadati > Pseudomonadota > Gammaproteobacteria > Lysobacterales > Lysobacteraceae > Xanthomonas > Xanthomonas fragariae. The sequence continues at coordinate 1,954,891 of NZ_LT853882.1, read as the reverse complement.
CGGCGACACCTCGCCGACATCGCCGCATTGCGCACGATGACGCAGCGCCTGATCCATCAACACCAGCGCCATCATCGCCTCGGCGATCGGGGTGGCGCGGATGCCCACGCACGGGTCATGCCGACCGGTGGTGATCACATCGACTACTGCACCATCGGCATCCACCGTCGCACCGGGCAGGCGCAAGCTCGAGGTCGGCTTGAGCACCATCGAAGCGGTTATCGCCTGACCGGTGGAAATGCCGCCCAAGATTCCGCCGGCATGATTGCTGAGGAAGCCTTCCCGGGTGATCAGATCGCGGTGTTCGGTACCCTTCTGCGCGGTGCTGGCGAAGCCGTCGCCGATTTCTACGCCCTTGACCGCGTTAATGCTCATCAGCGCCGCAGCAAGCTCGGCATCTAGCTTGCCGTAGATCGGCTCGCCCCAGCCCGCGGGCACGCCGCCAGCCACCACGTCCACGCGTGCACCGACCGAATCGCCGGACTTGCGCAGCGCATCCATGTAGGCTTCCAGCTCCGGCACCTGGTCGGCATGTGGCCAGAAAAACGGGTTGTCTTCGACCGCGTTCCAATCGAAACCGGTCGGGCGGATGTCGCCCAGCTGCGACAGGAAACCGCGCACCAGCACGCCATGACGCTGCTTGAGCCACTTTTTGGCAATCACGCCAGCGGCCACACGCATGGTGGTCTCGCGCGCCGACGAGCGACCGCCGCCACGCGGATCACGGATGCCGTACTTCTGCCAGTAGGTGTAGTCCGCATGCCCGGGGCGGAACTGCTGGGCGATGTTGCTGTAGTCCTTGCTGCGCTGATCGGTGTTGCGGATCAGCAGCCCGATCGGCGTGCCGGTGGTGCGGCCTTCGTAGACGCCGGACAGAATCTCGATGGCGTCGGCCTCGCGGCGCGCGGAGGTGTGCCGGCTCTTGCCGCTGGCGCGGCGCTGTAGATCGTGGGTGAATTCTTCCGGCGTAATTTCCATCCCCGGAGGGCAGCCGTCGACAACGCAGCCGATCGCCGGCCCATGCGATTCGCCGAACGTGGTGACCGTTAGCAAGCGGCCGAAACTGTTACTGCCCATATCGGTATCCTCTCAACATCGTGGCAGGCGGCACCGCGCGCACGCTGCGCGGTAGACGACGTGCCGCCACCAGCATCGGTGCCACGGCCAACGAACCGCTGACCACCACCAGAAACATACCCAGCTCGATGCGCCCGCTGAGCAGCCAATCGGCGAGCAGATACAGCGCAACAGCAATCCCGTCCAGCAAGCCGAGTGCCTCGATCAGCGTGCGACGCCGGTGCGCACGCAAGGACGCCTCAGAGCTGGCGACCACGATCCAGGCCCACACCAGGCCGAAAAACGCCATCAAGCCGAACCAAAACTCCGCCGCTGCGCTCAACCAGCGCGGTAAAGACACGCCGGCGTACACCAGGTCGAACAAACGCGACGCCACATCCATCAAACCGAGCGCAATGCACACACCGAACATCGAGACCGGCACCAACAGCACGATATCGGTCAGCTGCGGCCGCGTTGCGTGCGGCTCAGCGCGCACTGACCAACTCGGTGATGCGTGCGCCATGCGCGATCAACTCGCGGCATTCGACCGCAAAAATGCCCATCTGCCCGACCTTGAATTCCACCCAGGCCAAATCCACTTCCGGCAGCAGCTTGATCAGGTGCTGCTCGGAATCGCCCACCTCACAGATCAGCAGGCCATCTTCGCTGAGGTGCTGCGGCGCATCGCGCAATATCTTCAGCACCAGATCCAGACCATCGTCGCCCGCACGCAGACCCAGTTGCGGCTCGTAGGAATACTCCTGCGGCAGCGCATCGGTTTCGTCATTGGTGACGTATGGCGGATTGGTGACGACCAGATCGTACTGGCGGCCGGCCAGACCTGTGAACAGGTCCGACTTGAGCAGGGTGACGTTGTCGGCGTGCAGGCGCGCCTTGTTTTCGGCGGCTAGTGCCAGCGCATCGTCGCTGATGTCCACGCCGTCCACGTGCCAATGCGGGTTGTAGTGGCCCATCGCAATTGCGATGCAGCCGGAGCCGGTGCACAGGTCCAGCGCGCGAGTCACTTCGCGGCCGCCAAGCCAGGGTTCGAAGCCGGCCTCAATCAGCTCGGCGATCGGCGAACGCGGCACCAGCGCGCGTGCATCGCTCTTGAAACTCAGACCGGCAAACCAGGCCTCTCCGGTGAGATACGCAGCCGGCACACGCTCGACGATACGGCGCTCGAACAAGCCCAGCACCTGCTCTTTTTCCGAGCGCAGCAGGCGCGCCTGGCCGTAGGCCGGGCCCAGATCATGCGGCAGATGCAGGCTGTGCAGGACCAGTTGGGTGGCCTCGTCCAGCGCATTGTCGTAGCTGTGGCCGAAAGTCAGACCGGCTGCGTTGAAACGGCTGGTGCCGTAGCGGATCAGGTCGATGATGGTGTGCAGTTCGTCGGCCGCAGCGGCAGTCATGGCAACAACTAAATGATGAATCGGCCGCCGATTATAGAGGTCGGATCGGTATTATGAGCGTCCGTTGCACCGGAAACCGCCATGTTCAATCGCAATACCGGCATCGTGCTGCTGGTGGCGCTGGCCGCCGGCCTGGGGCTGTTGCTGTGCCAGAAGTTCCTTGGCGGTGCGCCCAGCTCGCCTTGGCCACCCACCCAAACGATCAGGTTTTACCCGCAACCACGTCCGTTGCCGCAGTTCAGCTTGCGCCAGTCCGACGGCACCCAGTTAGTGCCCGGTGAGCTGAAGGGGCATTGGACGCTGGTGTTTCTTGGCTTCACGTTCTGCCCGGATGTCTGCCCGACGACGCTGACCGATCTGGCCGTGGCGCAGCAGCAGTGGGAAAGCATTCCCGATGGATTACGCCCACGCGTGCTGTTTGTCTCGGTGGACCCGCAGCGCGACCCGCCTGCGCGCCTGGGCGAATATGCACACGCCTTCCATAAAGACACGTTGGCGGCCACCGCCGATGTGCCCGCGCTGGAGCGCTTTGCCACCGCGCTGGGCTTCGTGTTTCAGAAGGTGCCGGGCAAAGGGTTTGCGCAGAATCCCAACGACTACAGCATGGATCACTCGGCCGGCATCGCCGTGCTCGATCCGCAAGGCCGCTTGGCCGGCTTGATGCGTCCCCCGCTCGACCCGAAGGCGATCGCCGCCGACCTCCAACAGCTGACCAAGGTAACTGCTCCGTGAGTCTCGTCACTTCCCTGACCTACGTGCTGCCGCACCGGCTACTGTCCTCGCTGGCGCGCGCCCTGGCCTATTCCGACACCCCTTCCACCAAGCAATGGTTGATCGACACGGTGACGCGCAAATTCGGCGTGGACCTGAGCGAAGCGCTGGAACCGGACCCGCGCACTTACCCTACCTTCAATGCGTTCTTTACCCGCGCCCTGAAGCCGGGCGCGCGCGTTGCTGACCCCGATCCTGCGGCACTGTTGATGCCGGCCGACGGCCGTATCAGCCAGCTCGGCCAGATCGACAACGGCTGCATTTTCCAGGCCAAGGGGCAGTCGTTCACCGCAGCGGAATTGCTTGGCGATGCGGAGGCGGCGCTACCGTTCGACCACGGACTGTTCGCCACCGTTTACCTTTCGCCCAAGGACTATCACCGCGTGCATATGCCGTGGACCGGCGCCTTGCGCGAAACTGTGCACGTGCCCGGCCGCTTGTTCAGCGTGGGCCCAGATGCGGTGCGCAACGTGCCGCGCCTGTTCGCGCGCAACGAGCGCCTGGTGTGCCACTTCGACACCGAGTTCGGCCCGATGGCATCGGTGATGGTGGGCGCGCTGCTGGTATCCGGCGTGGAGACGGTATGGAGCGGCGTGGAGATTCCGCGCTATGCTAATCGTATTACGCGCAAGGATTACCGCGGCAAGGGCATCGTGCTGGAGCGGTTTGCGGAGATGGCACGCTTCAACTACGGCTCGACCGTAATCGTGCTGCTGCCTGCGGGTGTCGCCACGCTTGATGGCGGACTGACTGCAGAGACTTCGGTTCGGCTGGGACAAGCGCTCGCACGCCGGCAAGTGAGCTGACGCGCATTCCCGCGCAGTCTGTCTTCCTTATCTTTCGAGATCGCATGGCCAAGCCTTCCGCCCCCCTGATCGCCGCCAAGACGCTGGTGCATGCCGCCGGGTCAGCGCCGATTGCGTTGCTCGGCTGGCAGTTCTGGCAGGTGTGGCAGGCCGGCAGCGATGCGCTGGGCGCCGACCCGGTGGCCGAGATCGAGCATCGCACCGGGCTGTGGGCGCTGCGGTTCCTGCTGATCACGCTGGCGATCACCCCGCTACGGCAGCTCACCGGGCAGGCAGTACTGATTCGCTTCCGCCGTATGTTGGGCTTGTACGCGTTCTTCTACGCAACCGCACACTTGGCCGCGTATCTCACGCTGGATCTGCGCGGCTTCTGGACGCAGATTTTCGAAGAGATCCTCAAGCGCCCTTACATCACGGTTGGCTTCGCGGCATGGCTGCTGCTGATCCCCTTGGCAATCACATCGACCCAGGGCTGGATGCGCCGGCTCAAGCGTAACTGGGGCCGCCTGCACATGCTGATCTATCCGATCGGGCTGTTGGCGGTGCTGCACTTCTGGTGGCTGGTGAAATCCGATCTCCGCGAGCCGGCGCTGTATGCCGGCATCCTGGCCGTGCTGCTCGGGTGGCGGGCCTGGAAAAAACTCAGCGCGCGCCAAACCACAGCAAAGCGCTCAGCGCCGCCGCCAGCAACACCGCGCTGAGCAGCAACCACGGCCAGCGCGCGACCTTCATCGGCGCACGCGTCGGCTCGGTGATGGCACGTTGTGGCGGCAGCGGCTCGATGTCGGGCAGATCCCAAGTGGTGCCGTGATGGGTGCGTGGCACCTCCACAACGAACCGGTGGCGGGCATCGAACACGACCTGGTCGCCGGCCTGCAGCCAGCCGTCGCGTACTTGTACGCCGTTGATGCAGCTGCCTTCTTCGGAGCCGAGATCGCGGATCAGCACACGGTCGCCATGGCGTTCCAGGCGCGCGTGCTGGGCAGCAAACGCCGGGTCGTCGATCACGATGTCGGATGCGGCGTCGCTGCCGACCAGCCGCGAGCGATCCAAGGTGAAACTGCGCCCGTGGTGGCGACCGCCCAGACCGCGCAGCAACAAGCAGACCTCGCTCAACCCGGCAGTCTCGTCCTGGATATCGTTGGCCGGCGCGCTCGACGGCGCGCTACGCAGCAGCATTTCCACCCCGTCGGCGTAGATCGCATCGCCCGGACGCAGCAGCGCCATGCGGCGCACCGGACGTCCGTTGACGTGGATGCCTCGGATGCCGCGGATGCCATTGGCCACTTGCAGCCACAGGCCGCGCCGATCCAGGCAGAACTGCGCCAACAGCAGCGCGCCCTGCGCATCGTCCACCACCAGTACGCTGCCGGAGGCATGACGTACGATCCGGTGGACACCGGGCTTGAGGAAATGATCCGGCTGCTGCCGGTGGGTGAAATGAACTTGCAAATCGCGCACCCGCGGTAGCCTAGCAGGTTTGCTATCGAGAGCGCCCATCAAAACGTGACCGGCTGCCGTCAGTGGATGCGCGTGACGCGCCGAAACGGCAGTGTGAGTCCGTGCCGATCGAACGCGCGCGCTTGCGAGTCGGACGCCGCACAGACATTTTTCCTGGTGTTGTCGGTGCGGCAACACGCCGCTGCACTTGGAGCCTGGCTCGCGCATGCGCACAATGCGCCCCTCCTTTCGCATGACCCATCTAACCCATGTCCAGCATCGATATCCGCCACGACCATTCCTTGACGCCGGCCCAGGCCCGCGCGGCAATCGACGAGGCGGCGCGCAAGCTGACCGATCGCTACGGCATCGCCTCGCACTGGGAAGGCGACACATTGCGCATTTCGCGTGCTGGCGTGGATGGAGCGATCACGCTGCTGCCGCAGCAAGTCCACGTCACGGCCGAACTCGGTTTTCTGTTGTCGGCGGTGCAGCCGATGGTGGAATCGGAAATCCGCCGCCTGCTGTCCGAAAAGCTCAACTGAGTCGCTAGATCTGCGAATGCGACGCTTCAGCGCCAAGTCACCCACCTTGGACTTGATGGGCGGATGCTTGCAGCACGCCTTATCAGGCAGCGTTTCACCTGCCCGATGCAGGGTCGGCACTAGGGTGAACGCAACGTCACTTTGGCAACCTACAGGAGCATCGCATGACCACCGGATACGATCGGAACGGCAACCGCGACAACGCGGCCCAGGGCTTTCAGGCGCAGGCGGAACAGATCTCGCGCCGGCTCGGCGAATCGGCGCAAACCGTGTGGCTGGCAGGACTCGGCGCGCTGGGTCGCGTCCAGAGTGAAGGCGGCAAATTGTTCGACTCGCTGGTGCGCGAAGGCGCCGCCTACGAGCGCACCGGCCAGCGCAAGGCGGCCGAAAGCGTCGAGGAGCTGCGCGAGGAAGTGGAAACCCACTTCGAGCAGGCACGCGACACGGCGGTGCGTGGCTGGGACAAGCTGGGCAAGGCTTTCGACGACCGCGTCAAGGGAGTGCTGCGCACGCTTAACATCCCCGAACAGGAAGAGTTGGAGAACCTGCGTCGCGAGGTTGAATCCTTGAAGGCCCAGATGCGCGCCAATACTGCTACCACCAAGCGTGCCAACCGCACTGCGCATCAAGCAGCGCAGGCGGCCGGCAGCGATTCGGCCAGCCAGAGCTCGTCGACAACGTCCGGAACCGGTTCGACGCCCACCAACGCCGGCGCTTTTGACGGCGAATAAAGCGGCGATCGACACGGCTGCGTCATCGCGTAGGTGGGCGCGGTCAGTGCTGGGATTTCATCTGTGTCGCACGTTCTGGTATCCCACATTTTCCACGTCCTTATGTGGCCCATTTCTGCGTACCGTCATGGGTGCCGTCAGCAGTTCTGAATGCCTCGTCGGCCAACGCTGCAAAGCAACATGATTTTTGGGCAATCGGGAAAGGATTCGCCAGTCCTGCAACACCAAGTCCGTTTGCTTCGCTCTTTTCACGGCTTCGGACTGGCGGGTCTTTCGCTATCTGGATCACAGCTCTAGACATCCGGCGCCCGCGATCCATTGACGAAAAGGCGTACCCGCCCTGGCCGCCATGCGCTGGGGCGATTTTTCCGCCATGGCGTTGCGTGTTTTGCAGGATCAACGCGGATGGCAACCGAAGTGCACCAGGATTTGATCGGGTTGATGATGCTTACGGGCGATCGGATGACGCGCGACTCGGATACATTACGCCAAACCTCAACGCATCCTGGGCGCGAACCGCGCGATCAGATCGTACGAACCACCCAAAAACAACTGACGCACATAAGTGACCGGTTGGTCGCCGCGCCAGGTGTGGCGATCGATGACCAGACAGGCTGCACCATCATCCACTTGCAACCGCTCTGCTTGCGCAGCGTTGGCGTTGACCGCGCTGATGCAGTGCTCGACGCGCGTCCACGGCACGTTGCGCAACAACCAACTGCCCGGCGCTACGTCGGTGAACGATTGCGCTAACGCTTTGGGCACGGTGGTGATGTCGATCACTCGCTGCTCCAGCGCGAACGGGCGGCCACCGGCCAAGTGCACGCTTTCCAACGCGAGCACTTTGCCGGTACTGCCCAACGCACGTTCCTGCGGCAAGCGCTGCCGCAGATTGCGCAGTTGCCGCGACATCAACGAAAACTGGTAGACCTGACCACGCTTGGTCGTTTCCACTTCGATATCCGGGATCGACAGCGCGACCTGCTCCAGATGCGGCCGCGCCACGAACGAACCGGTGCGACGGCGGCGCTCGATCATGCCGGCATCGGCCAGCAAGCCGAGCACCTTGTTCACGGTCATGCGCGAGCACCCGTACTGCGTCATCAACTCGTGCTCGGGCGGCACGCGGTGACCCGGCGGCCAGTCGCCGCTGTAGATGCGTTGTTCCAGATCCTGGCGGATGCGTTGATGCAAGGTGCCGGGCGCGGCGGTGGCGGTCAAAGCTCAGGTCTCCGGAAAGAGCGGCTATGCAAAAAATGGTGCATCGCCGCCTGGGGTGGCGACCGGTGCTCGATGCGGTGTGTGCCATTGGCACACCGCGGTTGCGAGCGCACTCCCCCATGTCTGACGACAGCTGGCCAGGTGTGATCAGCCACTCTAAGCACCGTTTTGTGCGGGCATCTGCTTAGTTGCTCAGCAACGATTGCAGTACGCCGGCAAAACGCGCGGCAATGCGCGCGCGATCGACATGTTGCCCATCGCGCACCACCCGCTTCCCGCCGCGCCAGACAGTACGCACGGCGCTGCCGCGTGCGGCGAACAACCAGCTATCGAGTAGTGCGTCGTCGCTGCGTGCCAGCAATGCCGGATGGATGAGGTCTAATTCGATCAGATCGGCCGCTGCGCCTGCACGGATTCCACATTGCGCAATGCCCAGCGCCTGTGCTGCACCATTACCCGCCTGGTCGAACAGCCAACGCCCACTGGAAACTTCACCTTGCGCCAGCACATTACGGGCCTGCTGCTTCAAACGCTGGCCGTATTCGAGCAAGCGCAGTTCTTCGGCCGCATCGATCAGCACATTCGAATCCGAGCCCACGCCGAAGCGCCCACCCGCAACAGCAAATGCCTGCATCGGAAACAGCCCGTCGCCCAGATTCGCCTCGGTGATCGGGCACAGCCCGACCACCGCGTGGCTATCGACAATCGCCTGCAGCTCGCGTGCATCCACATGCGTGGCGTGCACCAGACACCAGCGCGCATCCACTGGTGCGTTCGCCAGCAGCCACTGCACCGGACGCTGACCCGACCATGCGATGCAGGCGTCGACCTCGCGCTGCTGTTCGGCGATGTGGATGTGGACCGGGCCGATGGTGAGCGGCATCAGCGCGGCCAATTGCTCAGGCGTGACCGCGCGCAGGCTGTGCGGAGCGAGCCCGAGCACCGCGTCCGGCAGCGCTTTGAGGCTGTGCGTGCAGTCGTCGAGCAAACGTGCGAAGCCGTCGATGTCGTGGATCAAACGGCGCTGCGCGGCACTCGGCGCAACACCACCGAAATCCGAATGTGCGTAGAACACCGACAGCAAGGTCAGCCCGATGCCGGTATTGGCGGCGGCGGCGGCGATGCGCTCTGACATTTCGCCAGCGTGCGCATATGCCGCGCCGCTAGCGCTGTGGTGCAGATAATGGAATTCGCCGACGCGGGTAAAGCCGCTTTCAAGCATTTCCACATAGGCCTGCTCGGCGATCGCTTGCAGGCTGTCCGGGTCGAGCCGGTCGACGAAGCGATACATCAACTCGCGCCAACTCCAGAAACTGTCGCCGCTGCGCCCGCCTACTTCGGCCAGACCAGCCATGCCGCGCTGAAACGCATGGCTGTGCAGGTTGCACAAGCCCGGCAGCAGTACCTCGCTGCGCACATCGGTGGCAGCGGCCGGCGTGTCGGGCTGCACTGCGGCGATACGCCCTTGCGCCAGCGTGATGCGTACATCGCTGGCCCAGCCCTCCGGCAACAGCGCCCGGGCTGCCCATATCACCTGTGTGTGCGTTTGCTGGTCCGCCACTGGACACCCTCAATCACCGACTTTATTGTATATACATATCAGACACCACGAGCCTGCGCCATGCATTGCGACGTTCTTTGGCACAACGCGCAACTGATGACCCTGGACGCCGCCGATGGCGGCCTGGGCAGCATGGACGATGGCATAATCGCCTGCCAGGACGGCCGCATCGTTTACGCCGGACCGGCCGGACAGGCGCCAACGCTACAGCCAGAAACCGCGCACGATTGCCAACGCCGCTGGATCAGCCCCGGCCTGATCGATTGCCACACCCATCTGGTGTACGCCGGCAATCGCGCTAACGAATTCGAGCAGCGTCTGCGCGGTGCGAGTTACGCCGAGATTGCAGCGTCCGGCGGCGGTATCATGTCTACGGTGCGCGCGACCCGCGCCTCCGACGAGGCGGCTTTACTCGCAGCTAGCCTGCCCCGCCTGGACACCATGCTTGCCGAAGGCGTCACCACGCTGGAAATCAAATCCGGCTACGGGCTGACGCTGGATGACGAAATCAAGCAATTGCGCGTGGCCCGCCAACTCGCCGCGCTGCGCAAGGTCGAAGTAGTGCCGACCTTTCTCGGCGCGCATGCGGTGCCACCGGGCAGCGATGCGCAGACCTATATCGATACCGTCTGCACGCAGATGATTCCGGTGATCGCCGCACAAGGTTTTGCCGAGGCGGTGGATGTGTTCTGCGAGCATCTGGCGTTTTCGCCCGCGCAAGCCGAACAAGTCTTCGTTGCTGCGCAAGCGCAAGGGTTGAACATCAAGATCCACGCCGAACAACTGAGCAATCAGCACGGTGCAGCACTGGCCGCCCGCTACGGCGCGTTGTCGGCCGACCATGTCGAATATCTGGACAAGGCCGGCATCGCCGCGATGGCTCGTGCCGGCACGGTGGCAGTGTTGCTGCCGGGCGCATTCTATTTCACCCGCGACACCCAGGTGCCGCCGATCGCCGCGTTGCGCGCTGCCGGGGTTCCGCTGGCCTTGGCCACCGACTGCAATCCAGGCACCTCGCCGCTGACCAGCCCGCTGCTGACGATGAACATGGCCGCCACGTTGTTCCGTATGACCGTGGACGAGTGCATCGCCGGCTTTACGCGCGAAGCCGCACGTGCGCTCGGACGCAGCGAGCGCCTGGGCCGGCTGCGTGCCGGCATGGATTGCGACCTGACGATCTGGGACATCGATGCGCCGGCCGATCTGTTCTACCGCATGGGCTTCAACCCTCTTCATGCCCGCGTCTGGCGCGGGCATCTGTGCTGAATCCTGAGCCGTCATGCCTGTTTCTGTTGTATTGCAACCCGGCCAGGTCACTCTGGCGCAGTGGCGTGCGCTCTATCGCGGCGCCGACGTCGCACTCGACGACGCTTGCGCGGCCGCCGTGCTGCGCAGTGCGCAAACGGTGGAAGCGATCGTCGCGCGTGGCGAGCCGGTCTACGGCGTCAATACCGGCTTCGGCAAGTTGGCCAGCGTGCGCATCGAGCGCGAAGATCTGCAAACCCTGCAGCGCAATATCGTGCTCTCGCATGCGGCCGGCGTTGGTGAGCCCACACCGGTGCCGGTGGTGCGCTTGATGATGGCGCTCAAGCTCACCAGCCTGGCGCAAGGTGCATCGGGTGTGCAGCCAGACACACTGGTGTTATTGGGCGCGATGCTGCGCCTTGGCATCACGCCGGTGGTGCCCTGCCAGGGCTCGGTCGGCGCATCCGGCGATCTGGCGCCACTGTCGCATCTGGCCGCGGTAATGATCGGTGTTGGCGAAGCGCTCGTCGGCGGGCAACGTTTGCCGGCTGCCGACGCGCTCGCACAGGCGCAGCTGCAGCCGCGCGTGCTCGGTGCAAAAGAAGGCTTGGCACTGCTCAACGGCACCCAGTTCTCCACCGCCTGCGCATTGGCCGGCTTGTTCGAGATCGAAACCGTGTTGCAGGCGGCGCTGGTCACCGGCGCGTTGTCAGTGGAGGCAGCCAAGGGCTCGGATACACCGTTCGATGCACGTATCCATGCATTGCGCGGACAACCGGGGCAGATCGCTACCGCTACGGCGTTGCGTGCGTTGATGGCCGATTCGGCGATCCGCGAATCGCATCGGCTCGGCGATGTGCGCGTGCAGGATCCGTACTGTCTGCGCTGCCAGCCGCAGGTGATGGGCGCCGCGCTGGACATCATGCGTCAGGCAGCACGTACCCTGGAGATCGAAGCCAATGGCGTGTCCGATAATCCCTTGGTGTTCAGCGATACCGGCGAGGCGTTGTCGGGCGGCAACTTCCACGCCGAACCGGTGGCATTGGCAGCCGACATGTTGGCGATGGCGGTCTGCGAAATCGGCTCGATCAGCGAACGCCGCACCGCGATGCTGGTCGATCCCGCGTTGTCGGGCCTGCCGGCGTTTCTCACGCCACGTCCGGGCTTGAACTCCGGCTTCATGATCGCGCAGGTCACCGCCGCGGCCTTGGTATCGGAGAACAAACAGCGCGCGTACCCGGCCAGTGTCGATTCGATTCCGACCTCGGCCAATCAGGAAGATCATGTATCGATGGCTGCGCACGGCGCGCGACGCTTGCTGGCAATGGCCGAAAACGCCGCGCACGTCATCGGCATCGAACTGCTCGCTGCGGTGCAAGGTTGCGATTTCCACGCGCCGCTACGCTCCAGCACCGCGCTGGAAGCCGCACGCGCACTGTTGCGTGCGCAGGTGCCGACGCTGCAGGACGACCGCTATTTCCATCCGGACATATTGGCCGCCAGTGCAGTGGTGCGTTCGGGTGCGTTGGCGCAGGCGGTGGCGATTGCATTACCGGGTGTGGAGCAGGAGGCATGAGTCGGCAGGCTGCGACCAATGCACTGAGCTTCGCAGCGCGGCGTTCAAGTACGCGACGTTGCGCAGCATTGCTGTGCGCACCCGTACGCAATGGCAGCGCAGTGCACACCAATCACGGAGTGCGCATGCACGCGTGCGAGCAGCGCGGCACATTTGCTGCACTTGCGACAGGAGCACAGCGATGAGCCCCCTGCCCGACTGGCTTGAACTGCACCGCGGCGATGCGCCGCTCATCATCAGCTTCCCGCATACCGGCACCGAGTTGCCCGCCGAGGTTGCCGATCAATTCGTATCGCCATGGCTGGCACGTCGCGATGCCGATTGGTGGGTGCATGAGCTCTACGACTTCGCGCAATCATTGGGCGCCACCACGGTGCGCACCGCGATCTCGCGCTCGGTGATCGACGTCAATCGCGACCCAAGTGGCGCATCGCTCTATCCCGGCCAGAACACCACCGGCCTGTGCCCGCTGACCACCTTCGACAATCAGCCGCTGTATGCCGATGGCGCTGCACCGGATCAGGCGCAGATCGATCTGCGCCGCACGCGTTGGTTCGACCCGTACCACGCTGCGCTTGCCGAGGAAATTGCGCGCTTGCGCAAGCAGCACGCGAAGGTCGTGGTCTACGACGCGCATTCGATACGCTCCTTCATCCCACATCTGTTCGATGGCGAGCTACCCCAGTTCAACATCGGCAGCAACGACGATCGCAGCTGCGACCCGCGCTTGGTCGATGCGGTGGAACGCCTATGCCGCAGCAGTGGTTCCAGCACGGTGCGCAACGGGCGGTTCAAGGGCGGCTGGATTACCCGCCACTACGCGCAGCCCGAGCACGGTGTGCACAGCTTGCAGATGGAACTGGCCTGCCGCGGTTATATGCGCGAGCCGGACACCATCACGCCAGAAAACTGGCCCACGCCGTGGCAACCCGTGCATGCAGCGGCGTTACGCGCAGTGCTGCGTCACGTGCTGCTGGTCTGTCTGCAATTCGCCACGACGACCGATCACGCCCCCACCGACACGCCGCATGCGGCGACCCGTTGACTGCAAGGACACCGGCATGAACCGTCACGATGCAACCCGCGTTATCCACGCCGCCACCGGCACCACGCTTACTGCCAAAAGCTGGTTAACCGAAGCACCGCTGCGCATGCTGATGAACAACCTCGACCCGGACGTGGCCGAGCGCCCGCGGGAACTGGTGGTCTACGGCGGCATCGGCCGCGCCGCGCGCGATTGGGAGTCCTTCGATGCGATCGTCGCCACGCTCACGCGTCTGGATGACGACCAGACCTTGCTGGTGCAGTCCGGCAAGCCGGTCGGCGTGTTTCGCACCCACACCGATGCGCCACGCGTGCTGATCGCCAATTCCAATCTGGTTCCGCGCTGGGCCACCTGGGACCACTTTAACGAACTCGATCAAAAGGGTCTGGCGATGTACGGCCAGATGACCGCCGGCAGTTGGATTTACATCGGCGCCCAAGGCATCGTGCAAGGCACTTACGAAACGTTCGTGGAAATGGGGCGCCAACATTACGGCGGCGATCTGTCGGGGCGTTGGTTGTTCACCGGCGGCCTCGGGGGCATGGGCGGCGCGCAACCGCTGGCCGCAGTGATGGCCGGCGCCTCATGCCTGGCGGTGGAATGCCGCCGTTCCAGCATCGATATGCGCCTGCGCACCGGTTACCTGGACACCTGGACCGATTCGCTGGACGAAGCGCTGCGCTTGATCGAAGAATCCTGCGCGAACAAAACGCCGCGCTCGATCGGCCTGCTCGGCAACGTCGCCGACGTGCTCGAAGAGCTGCTCAAGCGCGGCATCAAACCGGACCTGCTGACCGACCAGACCTCCGCACACGACCCGGTCAACGGCTACTTGCCACAGGGTTGGAGCGTTGCGCAGTGGGACCAGAAGCGTGTCAGCGCGCCGAAGGAAGTCGAACATGCTGCACGCGCATCGATGGCCAGGCACATCCAAAGCATGCTCGGCTTCCACGCGCTCGGCGTGCCCACCGTGGACTACGGCAATAACCTGCGCCAGATGGCATTGGAAGCCGGCATCGATAACGCATTCGACTTTCCCGGCTTTGTGCCGGCCTATATCCGCCCGTTGTTTTGTCGCGGCATCGGCCCGTTCCGCTGGGTCGCGCTCAGTGGCGATCCGGCCGACATCGCCAAGACCGATGCCAAGGTCAAGGAGCTGATTCCCGACGATGCGCATTTGCACCGCTGGCTCGACATGGCGGCCGAAAAGATCGCGTTCCAGGGGCTGCCCGCACGTATCTGCTGGGTCGGTCTGGGCGACCGGCACCGGCTCGGCCTGGCATTCAACGCGATGGTACGCAGCGGCGAGTTGAAAGCGCCGGTGGTGATCGGTCGCGACCATCTGGATTCCGGCAGCGTGGCCTCGCCCAATCGCGAAACCGAATCAATGGCCGACGGCTCCGACGCCGTCTCCGACTGGCCACTGCTCAACGCACTGCTCAACACCGCCAGCGGCGCCACCTGGGTGTCGCTGCATCACGGCGGTGGCGTCGGCATGGGCTTTTCGCAACATACCGGCATGGTCATCGTCTGCGACGGCAGCGACGCCGCCGACAAGCGCCTCGAGCGCGTGCTCTGGAACGACCCGGCCACCGGCGTGATGCGGCATGCCGATGCCAGCTATGAGATCGCCACCGAGTGCGCTAAGGAGAAGGGCTTGGACTTACCTGGAATTCTTGGCGAGCCGATGCCTGTCATCGAAGCCCTATCGCGCAACCGACATCCCAGCCCTTCATAGGGAAGCGGCCGAACCACCGATTCAAAATTTTCAGAGCGAATTCAACTCCGATCTGCAACGCTGTTGATGATCTCCTTGGAGAAGACGGTCGAGGGGCGTTTTGAATCCGAGTATCTTGCGGAGACGATTCTGGCGGGTCAATCCGTTGGCAGTTTCGTTGCTGCCACGCTGCCGTGCACAGTACGGATCTGCAAAATAGAAATCGCTCTGCAAGCAAGCAGCAATGAGCCGATGATCAGCGAACTGCTTACCGTTGTCGGCATCAATGTGCCGATAGATCCATTCATGACTGGCCAATCCGGTGCGACCGGCAATCTGTTCCGGACTGAAGTCCTCACTCAGCAAGACCTCGATCTGGGCTCGGATTGCCTGCCCTGCACCGTAAGGTCAAGCGCCAGACTGCTCAACAATCATCCTCAAGAACGCCGCTGGCAGGTCGAAAACGTATGTAACGCTTGGAGGAGCCTACATGGGCATCCTGATCTACTTAGTGCCGGCCTTTGCGCTGTGGGCGATGATCGCATCGGCGATGGCTTTTATGCGTGGCCGTCAGCTGCATGCCGAGTACAACCAGCACGCAAGCACACAGGATAGGCTTGCCCGTTACCAGGCTGCATTGTCGCAGCTGAAGGCGCGCGCGGCCGCCAGCGCACTTGAACTGGAGGCGGTACAGCGTCGCTATGCCGATCTCAAGCAGTTGCTGGAACAACAAGAGCAGAAGACGTCGGAGCAGCAGACCGCCGCTGCCAACCCAGTGATTCCGATGGTGATGGTGCAGCGGCTGGACATCGCCAACGAGATCGGAACACTGTTTGCACACGTAGCGCGCGTGGCGCGCAGCCTGCGCCGCTACAGTGCTTACAGCCGCGGCCACAATGCGCCCGAGCCCAGCACCGCCCGCTACGACCTGCATTGGCTGGCAGATTGCCTGCACAGCTTCGACCACATCGGCCATGCCTTGACCGGCAGCAATATCGCCGCGTTGGTCACGGCATGCCAGGATCTGCTGTCGATGTACGATCACTATTTGAACGATAGCTCCGGTTACAACAGCCGCGACACGTTCCAACGTCTGAGCAACGACGTGCCACTGTCCGAGGCAACCGATGCTATCCGCTCGATCATCGTCAAGGCAACGCTGGCCAAGGACGTGCAGGATGCGCTAATGGAGGACACCGTTGCAGCGAATATCGGTTGAACACTGGGTGCGATGTATAGCCCCTTGCTTGCTCGACAAATTATAGGTGTGGAAGACCACTTCCAATGGCGTCTACCTCCGTCGGGGAGGCGCCTCTTTAGTAGACGTTGCGACTGTTTGGAGTTGCAAAAACCCTCGATTGGAAGATTAAGTGAACAGCATTGCGCGAATGCGTCGGAATTTTTTCAACTTTCTTCGACTACGTCGATCATATGGAACAATCACGCACTGGTCGGCGGCGCTAACGTGCTTGGGGTTGCGGTGGTTGCTGTCGCTTCGTCCACCACATCTTCCACCTCGTCCAGCGAGGCATCCAACCGTTCGACCGCCTGCAGCTTTTCGCCCTTGGACAAACGGATCAGCGTGACGCCCTGCGTGTTGCGACCGACGCGCGAAATCTCCGAACCGCGTGTGCGCACCAAGGTACCGCCATCGGAAATCAGCAGCACTTCATCGGTAGCGCCCAACAGCACCGCACGCACCAACTTACCGTTACGCTCGGTCGTCTGAATGCCGATCACGCCCTGCGTACCGCGGCCCTTGCGCGGATACTCCGCAAGCGGCGTGCGCTTGCCGTAGCCGTTTTCGGTTGCGGTGAGGATGTAGGCCATGTCGTCGCTCTCGGCGACCTCGATCAACGTGGCGTCGGCGCCGTCGGTAATTTCGACCACCTCGTCCACGTCCTCGTGCTCGCCCCCCTCTTCGACAACGCCAGCACGCTCGGAAACGATCAGGCTGACCACCTCTTCGCCCTTGGTCAGACGAATACCGCGCACGCCGGTGGCGGTGCGGCCCATCGAACGCACGGTAGATTCGCCAAAGCGCACGGTCTTCCCGTTGGAGGCGAACAACAACACGTCGCGATCGCCATCGGTCAACGCCACACCCACCAGCGCATCGCCCTGGTCGAGGTGGATGGCGATCTTGCCGCGTGCCAGACGGAATGCGAATTCGCTCAGCGGGGTCTTCTTGACCGTGCCGTTGCGCGTGGCAAAGAACACATAGCGGTTGTCGGCATATTCGCGCACCGGCAGCACGGCCTGCACACGCTCGCCCGGTTCCAGCGGAATCCAGTTGACGATGGGGCGGCCGCGCGCGTTGGAGCCGGCCTCCGGCAACTGATGCACCGGCAGCCAGAACACCTTGCCACTGCTGGTGAAGGTCAACAGCGTGTCATGCGTGTTGACCAACCACAGCTGATCGATGAAATCTTCTTCCTTGGTCGCTGCAGCAGAACGACCACGGCCACCACGGCGCTGCGCGCGATACGCACTCACCGGCTGACGCTTGGCATAACCGGCGTGCGAGAGCGTCACCACAACGTCTTCCGGCGCGATCAGATCGAGAATATCCAGATCTTCTTCGCTGTGACGAATTTCGGTGCGACGCGCATCGCCGTACTCTTCGCGGATATTGATCAGCTCATCGCGGATCACCCGCAGCAGCACGTCGGGGTTTTCCAAGATGCGGATCAGTCCTTCGATAACTCCGAGTAATTGCTTGTACTCGTCGGTCAGCTTTTCCTGTTCCAACCCGGTGAGGCGATGCAGACGCATTTCCAGGATCTGCAAGGCCTGCACTTCACTGAGCTGATAGAAACCCTTGATCAGGCCCACACCCGGCGGCAGATCTTCCGGCTTGGAGGCTTCGGCACCGGCCGCACCCAACAGCGCACCGACAAGACCCGGTTCCCAAGTCTTGGCCAGCATGCGCTCACGGGCTTCCTGCGGGTTGGACGAGGTCTTGATCAACTCGATAATCTCGTCGATGTTGGCCAACGCGACGGTTAAACCTTCCAGCACATGCGCACGTGCCCGCGCCTTGCGCAACTCGTAAATGGTGCGACGGGTGACCACCTCGCGCCGATGGCGGATGAACGCCTCCAGCATCTGCTTGAGGTTCATCAACTGCGGGCGGCCATCGATCAGCGCCACCATGTTGATGCCGAACACCGACTCCATCTGGGTCTGCTGATACAGGTTGTTGAGCACAACCTCGGCAGACTCGCCCCGCTTGATTTCAATGTAGATGCGCATACCGTCCTTGTCGGACTCATCGCGCAGCTCACTGATGCCTTCGAGCTTCTTTTCCTTCACCAGCTCGGCGATTTTTTCGATCAGCCGCGCCTTGTTGACCTGATACGGGATCTCAGTAACGACGATCGCTTCGCGACCGTTGTCGGCCACTTCCACATCGGCCTTGGCACGGATGCGCACCCGACCACGGCCGGTGCGGTAACCGGCAGCGATGCCGGCAGTGCCATTGATGATGCCGGCGGTGGGGAAATCCGGGCCGGGGATGTACTTCATCAAGCCTTCGACATCCAACTCTGGCGTGTCGATCAACGCGATGCATGCGTTGATCGCTTCGGTCAGATTGTGCGGCGGAATATTGGTGGCCATACCCACCGCAATACCGGCCGACCCGTTGACCAACAGGCTCGGAAACCGGGTCGGCATGACCGTCGGCTCTAGTTCCTTTTCATCGTAATTGGGCTGGAAATCGACGGTCTCCTTGTCGATGTCGGCCATCAGCTCATGCGCCAACCGCGACATGCGCGACTCGGTGTAACGCATTGCTGCGGCTGAGTCACCGTCGACCGAACCGAAGTTACCCTGGCCATCGACCATCATGTAACGCAGCGAGAACGGCTGCGCCATGCGCACCAGCGTGTCGTACACCGACTGGTCGCCGTGCGGGTGATATTTACCGATGACGTCGCCGACGATACGCGCCGACTTGAAGTAGGCCTTGTTGCTGTGTGCGCCCAACTCGTGCATCGCGAACAGTACGCGGCGATGCACCGGCTTGAGGCCATCACGGGCATCGGGGAGTGCGCGGCCCACGATCACGCTCATTGCGTAATCGAGATAGCTCTTGCGCATCTCGTCTTCCAGATTGACCTGGATGATTTCCTTGGCGGTTTCTGCCATTCGGGTTCCGTAAGTGAGGTGGCGGGCGAGCCGGAAAGCCGCGCCGGAGGCGCCCTGTGACAGGCTGCCGACCCCACGCTCCCGCCGATCGATTCAAGTGTCTGATTGTACCACGGCAAGGCAACCCGATGGCTCCGGTTTACCATCCAGAAACAAGCACTTGCAGGGCGTTTGAGCGGCGTTGACGGCACGCCTGCGCCACGCGGGGCTCAGGCGCCGAAGGCGGCCTGCATTCGGGTCAAGTTCGGCTGCTCGATCACACCACGTTCGGTGACGATCGCATCGATCAAACTGCCAGGGGCGACGTCGAACACCGGGTTCCAGGCGAGGATGCCGTCGGCGACCATTCTGACCCCGCCGACGCCGAACAATTCGCCCGGATCGCGCTGTTCGATCTCGATCTGGTCGCCGCTGGCTGTTGCCATGTCCACCGTCGACGACGGCGCCACCACCATGAACTTGACGCCGTGGTGGCGCGCGACAATCGCCAGTTGATAGGTGCCGATCTTGTTGGCCGTATCGCCATTGGCGCAAATGCGATCGGCGCCGACGATCACCCACTGCACCAGCCCGGACTTCATCAGATGCGAAGCGGCCGAATCGGCGATCAGGGTGGCATCGATGCCATCCTGCTGTAGTTCCCACACGGTCAGGCGCGCGCCCTGCAACCACGGGCGGGTTTCGCCCGCAAACACCTTGGCGATGCGCTGCTGCGCCACGCCGGCGCGGATGACGCCTAGCGCGGTGCCGAAGCCGGCGGTGGCCAGCGAGCCGGTATTGCAATGGGTCAGCACGCCGCTGCCCGGCGCGATCAGATCGGCTCCGAGCGCGCCCATACGGCGATTGGCGGCCAGATCTTCGTCCGCGATGGCGTGCGCTTGGCGTGCGATGACCTCGCGCCAATCGGCATCGGCTGTGCCTAGCGCACGACGCATGCGCATCAGCGCCCAAGCCAGATTGACTGCGGTCGGACGCGCGGCATTGAGCCGCAGCAACGCCGGCTCGAGCTTCTGCAAGGCTGCATTGCCGTCGCTGGCGTCGATGTCGCGCGCCGCCAGCACCACCCCCCACCCGGCCGCAATGCCAATCGCCGGCGCGCCGCGCACGACCAACGAATGGATGGCCTCGGCTACCGCGTCGCTGCTCTCGCAGTGCACATGCTCCACCACGAAGGGCAGCTTGCGTTGGTCGAGCAATTCCAGGGCGTCGCCGGTCCACAGCAGTGGGCGAATATGGTCGTAGCGGGCGTAATCGATGTGGACGCTGTCGTTCATCCGGCCATTGTAAGGCGCCTGCGCAGCGCAGTCAGTGGACAGGCAGTGCTCCAACCCGCCCAGCGCACATAGCAATGCGTTGAACCCCATTGCGTCGACGATATTCAGAGCGGCTAACAAAACGAGCGAGCAGTCGTCAGGGCGGGTGTGGACGGCGCGCTCAGAACCGGAGTGCACGAGTGATGCATGCCGACTCCGAGCACCGGCCGCGCCCGCCTGGCGGTGAGTGCGGTCGTTTTGTTAGCCGCTCTTAGTCGACGATGAACTCGGCACGGCAACCGTCGTCGACCCACACCCCGTCGCGGCTCCAGCCCCAGGTCTGGCCTTCCACGCATGGCGTTCTGGACATCTGCCGGCCAACGCGCACACCGCTCTCTACCGATACGCCGCAGGTGCGGCGTGAGCTCTTCTTGGATTCGCAGGTGACCATACGCGGCACCGCCACGAAGCCGGAGCCGTCTTCGGCACCGACCTCGAATTCGCCCTCGCAACCGCGCGACACCCAGATCTCGTTACGGCGGGCGCCCCATGTACGGCCTTCCTTGCATGGCCACAACGAATGCTGACGCAAAAGACGCACCGGCAGGCCGCGCAGCACCACTGGGCACGCCACCTTGCCGCCATTGGAATCGCAACGCACCACGCGGCGCATTTGCGGTGCAGCCAGCACATGGGCCGATGCGAATTCTGCGCGGCAGCCCTGTTCGACCCACACGCCATCGCGTTCCACATCCCACTCGCTGCCGCGGATACAGCTGGTTTCGGACAGCTGACGCACCAGTTGCACGCCATGCGCGGTGTCCATCGCACAGTGCACGCGCGCCATGTCCCTGGACTGGCAACGCACCACGCCGGCGGCGCGCTCGGAGGCACGCGCATCGGCGAGCACCAGCAGCGGCAAGCACCACAAACCGCATAAGCTGATCAGCCACTTCATGCCGACAATCCTCACCCGAACCGATGTACGTCGCGCCCCCGTGGACGCGACGATGAGAGCACCATCGATGTGAAGAAAGCAATACAGCGCCGATGACAACGGGGTTGCACCCGCAGTGTGCGATACGGCATCGAATCGAACGCGATGCTCGATAAGCGGCGCCCGCGCTAGGCGCGAGCGAACTCGAATGCCAACACGTCGGCAATCTGTGCGGTGCCGCGCAAGGCCATCAACAGCCGATCCACGCCCACCGCCACACCGGCGCAGTCGGGCAACTGCGACAACACCGCGAGCAGGCGCTCATCGGGCGGCAGCTGCGGCAATCGGCGCTGTTCACGCATCGCGTTGTCGTGGACAAAACGTGCCCGCTGCTCCTGCGCATCGTTCAATTCGTGGTAGCCGTTGGCCACCTCATAGGCACCCAGATACAGCTCGAAGCGTTCGGCCACCGGCGGATCGTCGTGGCGGATACGCGCCAACGCGCATTGGCTGGCCGGCCAGTCGTGCACCACCGTCAACGTGTTGCTAGCGAAGCCCGGCTGGATGCGATGGGTCATCAGCAAATCCAGCCAATCGTCGCGGGTCAACCCCTGCGGATCGATGGCGATATCGTGCAGCGCTGCGCGTAGCGTTTCTATCGGGTCGCGCAATGGGTCGATGCCCAGTTGCTGCACGAACAGCTCGCGATACGTCAGTACCTGCACCTGTGCTTCGCGCCCAACCAATGTAAGCGCCTGACGCACCAACGTGATGGTTTCCTGCGCCAACGCACGATCGTCCCAACCCACCCGATACCACTCGAGCATGCTGAACTCGGGATTGTGGCGGCCGCCGGCTTCGCCGTTGCGGAACACCCGCCCCAACTCATAGCAATCGCCCACGCCAGAGGCGAGCAGGCGTTTGAGCGGGTATTCCGGCGAGGTCCGCAACCAGCGCAGCGGTGCGCCGGCATCCACGTGGCCGGTAAAACGCGTGCTGAAACTTTCGATATTCGGTTCGGTGTTGCCAGCCTCCGAGAGCACCGGCGTTTCCACTTCCAGCACGCCGCGTTCGGTGAAGAAATCACGGATCGCGGCGTTGAGCCGCGCGCGTAACTGCAATGCGGCCAGATCGATCTGCGCCGCTCTCATGGCTGTTGGCCGTGTGCGCCAAGGAACGCCAGCAAGCGCGCTTCGTCCCAGATCTCCACGCCCAGCGACTGCGCCTTGTCAAGCTTGGAGCCGGCCTCTTCGCCAGCCACTAGAAACGCGGTTTTCTTCGAGACGCTGCCGGCGACTTTGGCGCCCAACGCTTCCAGTCGCTGCTTGGCAGCGTCACGCGTCAACGCAGCCAAGGTGCCGGTGATGACCACCGTCTGTCCATCGAGCGGGCCGGTCTGCTCCGCATCGGCTTCTGGCAGACGCGACAGCACCGTCTCCATTGCGTGTTGCGCAGCACTGGCCAATGCGGCATTTTCCGGGCGCTCCAGCCAGTGCAGCAGCGAGTCCACGACCGGCGCAGGAATGCCGGCCTGCAACAACGCATCGGACCCCGCGCCGCGCAGCGCATCGAATGAGGCCACCGCGGCGGCCAACTGCTGCGCACGTACCGGCGTCACCTTGAGTATCTCCATGTCTTCCAGCACGCTGGCAAAACTCAGCGCGTCGCGCAGTCTGGGCGATGGCGGATGCGCATCGCCGATGCGCACGCCATGCTGCAACAAATCATCGATGGCCTGCTGATTGCCGGGCTGATCGAGGAAATGCCCAAGCGAGCGCGCCACTTCGCCACCGATATCCGGCACGCGCTTGAACAGCGGCCACGGCAGGTGGCGGATCAGTTGCAGATCGCCGAACCAGGCCGAGAGCGCCTTGGCCGTGCTCTCCCCCACATGCGCGATGCCCAGCGCAAACAGAAAGCGTTCGAGCGTTGTGTCGCGCGACTGTTCGATCGCTTGGATCAGGTTTTCGGCCCACTTTGTGGCGATCTTCTTGCGGTTCCAGTCGAACCTCGGCAGGCCGGCGCGCAGCAGATCGGCCTGCCAGGCCGGCGGCACCTCACGCTCGCCGGCCAGATCCACCCCGATGCTGGCCACGGTGGTTTCCAGCTGTGCATACGCACCGGTGGCCAGATGCTCGCGCGCTTCGCGCAGAAACGCATGCGGGCTTTCGGCCGTGCTGATCAGGCGCAATTGCAGCAGCTGATCCACGCTCAACAGATACAGATCGGCAACGCCCTGCACCACGCCGCTATCGACCAGCACCTCGATGAATTTTTCGCCCAGGCCATCGACGTCCATCGCACGACGCGACACGAAATGCCGGAACGCTTTCTTGCGCTGCGCCGGGCAGATCAGCTCGCCAGAGCAGCGCCAGACCGCTTCGCCTTCCTCGCGCACGATCTCCGAACCGCACACTGGGCATTGCGTGGGCATCTGCCATGGTTGCGTGCCGGGCGGCCGTTGATCGGCGACCACGCTGGCCACCTCGGGGATCACATCGCCGGCACGCCGCACGATCACCGTATCGCCCACGCGCACACCCAGCCGCGCAATCTGGTCGGCGTTGTGCAGCGTGGCATTAGTGACGATTACCCCAGCCACATGCACCGGCTTCAAGCGCGCCACCGGCGTTGCCGCACCGGTACGACCGATCTGGATCTCGATTGCCTCCACCGTGGTGGACTGCTCCTGCGCCGGAAATTTATGCGCGATCGCCCAACGCGGTGCGCGCGAGACAAAACCCATTTCGCGCTGCCCGGCCAGATCGTCGAGTTTATAGACCACGCCATCGATGTCGAATGGCAAGCCATCGCGCGCGGCACCAATGCGCTGGTAATACGCCAACAAACCGTCGGTGCCTTGCACGACATCAACCAGCGAGCTGACCGGGAAACCCCATTCGCGTAACTGCCTCAGGATGGCCGAATGCGTTTGTGGCAATGCGCCGTCGCTGACTTGGCCAACGCCGTAGGCAAAGAAACTCAGCGGGCGCTGCGCGGTGATGCGCGCATCCAGCTGACGTAGCGAACCGGCCGCGCCATTGCGCGGATTGGCCAGCATCTTGCCGCCGTGCAGGCGCATCTGCGCGTTGTAGGTTTCGAATGCGGCGCGCGGCATATATACCTCGCCACGCACGTCCAACACGCGCGGCCAACTTTCGCCACGCAGGCGTAGCGGAATCGCCTTGACAGTGCGCAGATTGGCGCTGACGTCCTCGCCGGTAACGCCATCGCCACGCGTGGCGCCCTGCGCGAACTGGCCGTTTTCGTAGCGCAGACTGATCGCCAGACCATCAAGCTTGAGTTCGGCCGAAAACCGCGGCTGTTTGACTCCAAGCCGCTCGCTGATGCGGCGCACGAACTCGGCCACCTCCTCATCGCTGAAGGCCTTGTCCAGCGACAGCATCGGCAAGACATGCCGGACTTCGGCAAAGCGCGAGGCAGCCAGATGGCCGACGCGCTGGGTTGGCGAATCGGCGCTGGCCAGCTCTGGATGCGCCGCTTCCAGCGCCTCCAGTTCACGCATCAACTGGTCGTAGTCGACGTCGGCCATCTGCGGCTCGTCGAGCACGTGATAGCGATAGTTCGCGTCCTCGAGACGACGACGCAAGGCATCGATGCGCTGAACGGGATCCGGGCTGGCAGTCATACGCTCGCTGGGCTTGCTCTGGGCCGCCCATTCTAACGGGCGATGCCGAGGCGCAAGTGGTGGACCGACGGACACCTGACTTCAGCGCAGCACTTGGCATCGAACAGTGCAATCACGTGCGGCAGGAACACGGTCATGATCGGCGTCGGCGCCAGCAACCTGCGCATCACCAGCAGTGCGCAGTCACCAGCGCGGCGACTTGGTCAGCGGCGGCGCCTGGTGTTGGCGATCGTAGGCGCGTAGTTCGTCGCGGATATGCGCAACGCGTTGGCGACCCAACGCATTGCGGCTGTCGTCCAGCACCACACCGTCGAGCAGTTCAGCCATGCGTTGCACGGTGGGCAACATTTTTTCCCACGCATCCAGCGCGGTCATCGGTGCGGGCAAGGTCAAAAAGAACGCAATCGCAGGCGTCTGCATCTCGCGGATATTGGCCATGTCGAAACTGCCGGGCTTGAGAATGCTGGCCATGCTGAAGATCGGCCCGCGCTCAGGGTGTCCTTCGACCAATCGATGAAACACATTCATATGGCCGAAGACGAGCCCGGTCTTCTCGGCAGCGACCACCACATCTTCGCCGCGCAAGACCTGGCCCGCCTTGGCGGCCACGAACAACGACACGATCTTGTCGAAGTCCTGGTTCGGACGCTTGCCGACATCGTTACCGCCGACGGCATCGGGATCATCCAGGTCGAGCGCGTTCTGCTCGGCGCTTTCAGTGCGCTCGAACGGCTCGCCGTCCCCGTTGACGTCGCCGGAAATCACCGGCTCGCGACGCTCGCGCAGCGTTCCGTCGTCCTTGTCGACCCGGCGCCCTTGCGGCGTTTTTTTCGGGCGACCGAACAGGAAGATGGCCGCGACCAGCAGCAGTCCAGAAATCAGGATTCCGATCCGGATCATTGCCATGTCGGACATTCAGCGTGCCTCCGCATAAGAGTGACAGGTGTCATCATTCCGGCAAGCATGGCACGTCATGCCGCACCCGCCAAACGTGCAGCTTCTTCCAGGTCCACACTGACCAGGCGACTGACGCCCGGCTCGCGCATGGTCACGCCGGAGAGCTGACGCGCCGCTTCCATCGTCGCCTTGTTGTGGCTGACAAACAGGAACTGCACCTTCTCGCTCATTTCGCGGACCATATTGGCCAGGCGGCCGACATTGGCTTCGTCCAGCGGTGCGTCCACCTCGTCGAGCAGGCAGAACGGCGCCGGGTTGAGCTGGAAGATCGCAAACACCAGCGCCACCGCGGTCATCGCCTTCTCTCCACCGGACAGCAGCGAGATGCTGGACACGCGCTTGCCCGGCGGGCGCGCCATGATGGTCACGCCGGTGTCGAGCAGGTCTTCGCCGGTCAGTTCCAGATACGCATGCCCCCCCCGAACAGGCGCGGATACAGCGCCTGCACGCCGGAATTGACGCGATCGAAGGTGTCCTTGAAACGGCCGCGGGTTTCGCGGTCGATCTTGCGGATAGCTTCTTCCAACGCCTCCAGTGCAGTGTTGAGATCGAGGTTCTGCGCGTCGAGATATTCCGAGCGCTGCGCGGCTTCCCCGTACTCCTGGATCGCCGCCAGGTTGACCGGCTCCAATCGGCGCATGCGCCCATCGATCTGGTCGACCGCCGCTTCCCATTCGGCAGCATCGGCCGACTCGGGCAGGCCGTTGACCACGTCCTCCAGCACGAAGCCGGCTTTCGCCACCACTGCCAACAATTGCTCGGCGCTGAGCACCAAGGCCTGCTGATCGAGCTTGCGCTGCGAGATGCGCTCGCGCTGCGCCAACGCTTGTTCGTCGCGCTGCTGACGCGTTTGTTCGAAGCTGCGCAGTTCGCTGTCGATGCTTTCGAGCATAGTGCGCGCTTGGCCAAGCGCGCGCTCGGTGCGCACCCGTTCGCTCAATGCGGCCTGGTGTTCGTGTTCCAGCGTTTCCACCGGCGAGTCGCCGTCGCTGAGCTGGGCGACCAGGTCTTCCAGACGCGTGTTGAGCTGGCCGCGCTGGCTGTCCATGCGCTCCAGCGTCTGGCTGAGCGAGGTGATCTGGGTACGCTGCGATTCCAACGTGAGCGCCAGTGCATGCATCGCATCGCGCACGCCGCGCGCGGCATCGCGGGCCCGATCACGCGCATCGGTGAGCTGACGGCGCTCGTTTTCCAGCGCTTCGCGGGTGCCTTGCAGGTCGCCCATCAGGGTGAGCGCGTCTTCGAGTTTGGCACGCGCTTCACGTGCCTGCTCGCGGCTGGTGTCCAGCGTTTCCAGCAACTGAGACAACTCGTTTTCGATGCGCTCGATACGCGTGCGCGCCGCATCGACTTTGCCTTGCTGGCTCTGCAACTGACCAGCTAGTTCAGAGACGCTGCGGTGCGCCATATACAGCTGACGCTGCGCATCTTCGCGCTGCTGTTCGGCAGCCAGCAGTTGCTCGCGAAAGCCGGCGAGCTGGTACTCGAGCTCGGTTTCGCGCTCCTGCAGGGTTTCGATCTGCGTACGTAGCTGCTGGATCTCGCGCTCGCGCAGCAAGGCGCCTTGCTTGGCGGCGCCGGAGCGCGATACACGTACCCAGCCCTCGCCCAGCCGTTCGCCACTGCGGGTGATGACCGAATCGCCTTCGGACAGGCTGCGCTGCAGCGCGCGCGCGGTGTCCAGATCCTCGGCCGCGTGCAGACGCGCTAGCAGGCGGCGGATCGCGATCGGCCCCTGCACCTTGGCCGCAAGCGACGTCGCCGGGAAGGTCGCGCTATCGATGGCATTGGACACCAACGCAATGCGCCCGTCGCCCAATTCCCCCAATGCATCGACCAGTTGCTCCGGCGCATCGACCAGCACGCCTTCGATCAACTGCCCCAACGCACCTTCGACGGCGTTTTCCCAACCGCTTTCGACCGTAATGCGCTCGCCGACGCGCGCGGCCGAATCCAGCCCGCGCGATTTCAGCCATGCCACTGCCGCGCCCTGCTCCTGACCAAGCGCGGCCTGCTGCAACGTTTCCAGCGACGACAACCGACCGCGCGCGGCCTGCGCCTGCTTGCGTACTTCGGCTAGTTTGCCCTGGCTTGCCCGCTGTTGTTCCTGCAGGCCACCGAGCGCGTGCTTACGCGCCTCGACCTGCTCGGTCAGTCCATCCAGCGAGGTCGTTTGCGTTTCATGGCGTAGCTGGATCTGCTCGAACGCTTCGGCCAGCGCATCCAGATCCAGCCCGGCGCCCTCGTTGACCAGCGCCTCGCGGCGGCGCTCGGCTTCCAACGATTGGCGGTCCAGATAATCGACACGCGTGCGCTCCACTTCTCCGGCACGCGACGCTTCGCCGGTGTCGCGATTATGGGTTTCCCAGCGCTGCTGCCAATCGGCCAGACGCGCTTCGGCTTCACGCAGCGCTTCCTGGCGGAATTCGTGGTCTTCGCGCAGGTGTTCCAGTTGCGGTTCGGCGGCATCGACCGCTTCGCGTAACACCGCCAATTTGGCCGAATCGCCGCTGATGTGCTGGGTCAGTTCCTGCAGCTGGCTCTGCGCTTCATCGCGCGCCTTGTGCAGGCGATGCGAGAGTTCGCGCTGATGCTGGATCTGCTGTTCGATGCGCGCCAATGCACCACCGACTTCATAGACATCGGCCTGCGCCTTGGCCACCGCTTCGGCCGCTTCCTCACGGCGCGCGCGGCCGGTTTCGATACGCGCTTCGGCATCGCGCTGTTCGGCGATCAACTGCTGCAGGCGGGTCTCTTCCTGATTCAATTTTTCGCGCAGGCCCTGCAGACGGCCATCCAGGCCGCGGTATTCCAGCGCTTTCCACTCAGCGTCCTTGATCCGGCGTTCTTCCTGCAAGGCCTGATACTGCTCGGCCTGCCGTGCCTGGCGCTGCAGATGCGCCAACTGCTTGGTGATTTCTTCGCGCAGATCACCCAGACGATCAAGGTTTTCGCGAGTATGGCGGATGCGCGTTTCGGTTTCCTTGCGGCGTTCTTTGTACTTGGAAATGCCGGCGGCCTCTTCCAGATACACGCGCAAATCTTCCGGACGCGCTTCGATGATCTGGCTGATCATGCCCTGCTCGATGATCGAGTAGCTGCGCGGGCCCAAGCCCGTGCCAAGGAACAGGTCGGTGATGTCGCGACGCCGGCATTTGGTGCCGTTGAGGTAGTACGCGCTAGTGCCGTCGCGGCTGACCAAACGCTTGACCGAGATCTCATTGAACGAGGCGAACTCGCCGGTAATGGTGTGATCGGAATTGTCGAAGATCAGCTCCACCGTGGCCTGCGACACCGGCTTGCGCGCCGAGGAGCCGGAGAAGATCACGTCGGTCAGCGAGTCGCCGCGCAGGCGGCTGGCCGAGCTTTCGCCCATCACCCAGCGCACCGCATCGATGATGTTGGACTTGCCGCACCCATTGGGGCCGACGATGCCGGTCATGTTGGTGGGCAGGTGCAAGGTAGTCGGGTCGACGAACGACTTGAAACCGGACAGTTTGATCGTGGACAGGCGCATGGGACTGGAGGGTTCCGGGCACCGCGCGGACAAAGCCGGCAGGCGCGTTTTCCTGTGAAGCCGGGATCTAACCCATTGATCGGTAAGATCTCTGGACCGTGGCACCGGTAATGGAACACGAGTATAACGGGCCTGCCATCACTGGCGGCGCCCGATGCAAAGGCAAAGGGCGCCTAACAAGGCGCCCTTTGGATAGTGCATGCGGCGTGGATCAGGCGTCGGATTCGATGATGACTTTGACCATGGTTTCCACATCGGCGTGCAGGTGCAGCACAACGTCGTACTCGCCGACATTGCGGAATGCGCCTTCGCCCAAGATCACTTCGCTCTTTTCCAGCGGCAGGCCGGCGGCGGTGAACGCCTCGGCAATGTCGCGCGGACCAACCGAGCCGTACAGCTTGCCTTCGGCCGACGCATGCGCACCGATGGTAACGCTGGCGCCTTCGAACTTGCCGGCGCGGCTCTGTGCATCGGCCAGGATGGTGTTGGCCTTGGCTTCGTACTCGGCACGCTTGGTTTCGAACGCCTCGACATTGGCAGCGGTGGCCGGAACGGCCTTGCCCTGCGGCACGAGGAAATTGCGGCCGTAGCCCGGCTTGACGCTGACTTTGTCGCCCAGGTTGCCCAGGTTGGTCACTTTCTGCAGAAGAATCAAATCCATGGTGGTGCTCCGTTATTCGTTAGCGCCGGCACTTCGCTGGCGCAACGCTTGCTGTCCGAATAGGTGAGGCCGGAAATCGGGATTTGGAATCGGTAATCGTAAAAAGCAAAGCAACGATCAACACCGCATCCCCGAATCACCAGCTTCTATCAGTTTGATAACCCGCACATGGACGTGCGGGCTTTGCGAGAAGAACCCGCACAACTGGCGGATTCCCGCGCGCAGTTACTTAGACGTCGTGATTGTCCGTATACGGAATCAGCGCCAGGAAACGCGCGCGCTTGACGGCCGTTGCCAGCTGACGCTGGTACTTGGACTTGGTACCGGTCACGCGGCTCGGCACTATCTTGCCGTTCTCGGTGAGGTACTGACGCAGGGTGTTGAGATCCTTGTAATCGATCTCCTTGACGCCCTCGGCGGTGAACTTGCAGAACTTGCGACGACGGAAGAACTTGGACATGACAGCGCTCCTTAAGCGGCTTCGGCGGTGTCGCCGTCGGTATCGGTGGCGGCAGCAGGTGCAGCATCGCCTTCCTCGTCGTCACGACGACGACGCTCGCTACGCTCGGGCTTGTCACCCTTCTCGTCCTTGCTCTTCATGATCAGCGACTGCTCTGTGTCCGGGCCATCGCGCTTGACGACCAGGTGACGCAGCACCGCATCGTTGAAACGGAAGCTTTCCACCAGCTCGCTCAGCACGGCCTGGTCGACTTCGATGTTGAACAGCACGTAGTGTGCCTTCACCAGATTCTGGATCGGGTAGGCCAGCTGACGACGGCCCCAATCTTCCAGACGGTGGATGCTGCCGTTACCGCCCTCGATCAGCGACTTGTAGCGCTCGATCATGGCCGGGACCTGCTCGCTCTGATCCGGGTGGACCAGGAACACGACTTCGTAATGACGACTCATGTTGTTTTTTACCTTTCGGATGTGGCCACGTGGGCCGGACAGCTCCCCGGTACCCCGCGCAAAGCGGGCCGGTGGAGCAAGGGCTCCCACCCGGAACCGGGCAGGAAGCCAGAAAGTATGGCAGTTCAGCTAGTTAGCTGCAACTGGCTCCAGGCAGACGCGTCTTCAGCCCGACTGTGGCCAACAGACAACGCAGCGCATGGCAGCAAGGCAGTTCTCGAACGCGCCCAAACCCGCCGGCAATCGGGCGGCGGCGGGAGGAGCTCCGCAATGCCGCAAGCGCCAACTCCATTCAAGGCCGGATGTCCCAGCCTCTGTCATCCTTTACGCCTTGTCGGCCTCGGTGGTGAAGCTTTCCCCACATCCGCACTCGGCGGTAGCATTGGGATTGCTGAAGGTGAAGGTCTCGCCAAGGCCATGCTTGCCGAAGTCGATGCAAGTGCCGTCCACCAGCGGCAGGCTGGTGGGGTCGACGAAAATGCGCACCCCGCCCTGCTCGAACACCGCGTCGTCGTCGCGCTGATCGCGTGCCAGGTCGGTGATGTGGCCCCAGCCGGAGCAACCGGTCTTGGTCACGCCAAAGCGCAGGCCCAGCGCGCCCGGGGTCTGCTGCACGAAACGTTGCACACGCTCCAGCGCGGCGGGGGTAAGGCTGATGGCCATGGAGACACTCCAAAACAATGGTGGCAAGTATAGCGAGGCCGGAACGGCAGCATCGACGTTCTCGGCAGATGGGGGCACGCGTCGCGCCAGACAAGCACGGCACGGCACGGCACGGCAGCAAGCTATTCAGACGCTCGCGCCAGCGCGGCCGCAGCCAGTAAACTCGCAGGCCATTCAAGGTCGCTACGGCGAGGAAAAGTCATGACGGTGGTCAGCGTTGAACATGCGCTTACGGGGAAGCTCCCAGAAGGCGGCGAAGTCACTGTACGGGGGTGGGTGCGCACGCTGCGCGGATCTGCCGGACTGGCCTTCATCAACGTGACCGATGGCTCGTGCTTCGCTCCGATCCAGGTAGTGGCGAACGACACGCTGCCCAATTTCGACGAGATCAAGCGTCTGACCAGCGGTTGCTCGCTGATCGCCAACGGCGTGCTGGTGAAGTCGCAGGGCAAGGGCCAGTCCTACGAGATCCAGGCCAGTGGTGTCGACATCGTCGGCTGGGTCGAAGACCCGCTGACGTACCCGATCCAGCCCAAGCCCATGTCGCCGGAGTTCCTGCGCGAAGTGGCGCATCTGCGCCCGCGCACCAACCTGTTCGGCGCAGTCACCCGCATTCGCAACTGTCTGGCGCAGGCGGTGCACCGCTTCTTTCATCAGAACGGCTTCAACTGGATCAGCACCCCGATCATCACCACCTCCGATGCCGAAGGCGCAGGGCAGATGTTCCGCGTCTCAACGCTGGACATGGTCAACCTGCCGCGCGATACCAGCGGTGCGGTGGATTTCAGCCGGGACTTCTTCGGCAAGGAAACCTTCCTGACCGTGTCCGGTCAGCTCAATGTGGAGGCGTACTGCCTGGCGTTGAGCAAAGTCTACACGTTCGGCCCGACCTTCCGCGCCGAGAACAGCAACACCACCCGCCATCTGGCCGAGTTCTGGATGATCGAGCCGGAAATCGCCTTCGCCGATCTGGCCGAAGACGCGCGCCTGGCCGAGCAATTTCTCAAGTATCTGTTTCGCGCGGTGCTCGAAGAGCGCGGCGACGATCTGGCCTTCTTGGCCGAGCGCGTGCACAAGAACGCGATCACCAAGCTGGAAGCCTTCATCAATGCGCCGTTTGAGCAGATCGATTACACCGAGGCGGTAAAGCTGCTGCAGAACTCCGGCAGAAAGTTCGACTTCCCGGTCGAATGGGGCCTGGACCTGCAGACCGAACACGAGCGCTGGTTGACCGAAGAACGCATCGGTCGCCCGGTGGTGGTGACCAACTACCCCGAGCACATCAAGGCGTTCTACATGCGCCTCAACGACGACGGCAAGACCGTCGCGGCGATGGACGTGCTGGCGCCGGGCATCGGCGAGATCATCGGCGGCAGCCAGCGCGAAGAGCGCCTGGATGTGCTCGACGCACGTATGGCGCAGTTCGGCCTGGATAAGGATCATTACAGCTGGTACCGGGATTTCCGCCGCTACGGCTCGGTGCCGCATGCCGGCTTCGGCCTGGGATTTGAGCGGTTGGTGGTGTACGTGTGCGGGCTGAGCAACATCCGCGACGCCATCGCCTACCCGCGCGCGCCGGGCAGCGCGGAATTCTGAGGTGAGCCTGCTGGTCGCCTCCACGTTGCAGGTGTTGGCTTTGGTGCTGGCACTGGTCGCAGCCGGGATTGCCTGCCTGCACGGCGTACGGCTTGCACGCGTGTCGGCACGCCAGCCCGATCGCGCCACGTGGTGGCAGAACGAACCCGCCCGCGCGGCGATCGGCAATGCCATCACCGCTCTGTGGCGGTCCAGCGCTGCGATCGTCATTGGCGCGGTACTTCCCAAATTCGCACTGAGGATGGCGGGCACATGACCCTGTTCTTCGCGCTGTGTTTTGTCGGTGTCGCAGTGGCCGGGCTCACCGCTCTACTGATCTTCTGGCCCCTGACGCTGGTGCACATGCGCGACCGCCATCCCGAGGCGCTGGCCAGCTTCGGCGACCCGGCCTTCATCAGCCCTGCCGCGCTGCGTTGGTTGCTGACGCGCCGCTACCGCAGCCACAGCGACAGTGCGCTGTCCGGTCTGGCCACACCCGCCTGGCTGTCGCTGCTGACCATCTTCCTCGGCCTGGGCATGGCGGCCCTGCTCAGCCTGCTTTCCAAGGTAATGCCATGAACGCACCGCACGACATTGCACACGACGACCACGATTCGTGGTGGCTGGCCACGATCGGCCGCACGCTGATCTGGGCACGTCTGCGCGTCAAGCAGGCCGGTACCGCCGAGGTTCTGGACAGCGATGGCAAGACGCTGCCTTACGACAGCGAAGACGGCGCACGCGCGGCGTTGTTCGATGCCGAATTCGTTTCGCTCGATGGACTGGACGAAGAAGACGCGTTGATGCGCGGTTTCTCCCTGAGCGAGGTAACGCCGCCGCGTGCCGAGGACGATGCGCACTTGCGCGAGTGCATGGTGCTGACCTTGGGCGGCCGCGCCTGACATGTACACCCCACGCGCGTTTGCGCAGACCGATCTGGCCTTGCTGGACTGGCTGTTCGTACGCGACCCGTTCGTCACCCTGATCAGCCAGGGCGACGACGGCCAGCCGGCGATCTCGCATCTGCCGGTGCTGTATCGGCGCGATGCGCAGGCAGTGATCATCGAAGGCCACTGGGCGCGCCCCAACCCGCAGGCACGCCAGCCTGGTGATGCGGTGATCGTGGTGCAAGGGCCGCATGCCTACGTTTCGCCGAGCTGGTATACGGACAAGGAAGCCACTGCGCGCGTGCCGACCTGGAATTACGCCGTCGCGCATCTGCATGGTCGTTATAGCCGGTCATGTTGCAGCGGTAAGCGATGCGCTGGCATTGCAAGCGTCCACCAACTCCCAAGAAGTCGCCGCGCTAAAGCGCGATGCCCTGCGTGCACGCGATGGCACGGCCTGAACGGCACCGCTTACGCCGGATGTCTGCACTACCGCTTTATGGCTCCTCTTTCCGCTTGCCTCCCCCCCCTGCACCATCTGGAATACTGCGCGCATGAACGAGCTCAACCATTTACTTGAAAACAACCGTGCCTGGTCCGAGCGCATCTGTCGCGAAGACCCGGAATTCTTCTCCAAGCTGTCCACCCAACAGACCCCCGAATATCTGTGGATCGGCTGCTCGGACTCGCGTGTGCCGGCCAACCAGATCATCGACATGGCGCCGGGCGAGGTGTTCGTCCATCGCAACGTCGCCAATGTGGTGGTGCATACCGATCTGAACTGCCTGTCGGTGATTCAGTTCGCGGTGGACGTGCTCAAGGTGCGTCACGTGCTGGTGGTCGGCCATTACGGCTGCGGCGGCGTGTTCGCCAGCCTCACCCAGAAACGCATGGGCCTGGTCGACAACTGGATCCGTCACGTCACCGATGTGGCCGACAAGCACGCGGCCTGCCTGCACCACGCCGGCGACCTGCCGGTGCAGCACGCACGCTTGTGCGAGCTCAACGTGCTCGAGCAGGTCGTCAACGTCTGCCGTACAACCATCGTGCGCGATGCCTGGGAACGCAGCCAGGAGCTGTGCGTGCATGGCTGGGTCTACAGTCTGCGCGATGGCCGCGTGCACGATCTGGGCATGTCGATCGACCGCCCCGAATTGCTGCAGGAACGTTACGACACAGCGCTGGCGCAGATCCAGGCCGATCACGCCGAACGCTGAGCCGTACCCGACGACGCACACTAGGGGGCGCCCATCGGCGCCTTCGGTTGGCTATGCTGGACGTCTTCTTCGCCGAGGAACGTCCATGCTGATCCCGCCGATCAACCTGCATGCCTGGATCGCGCAACACCGCCACCTGCTCAAGCCGCCGGTCGGCAACAAGTGCATCCAGCAGGACGGCTTCATCATTATGATCGTCGGCGGGCCGAATACGCGCACCGACTATCACTACGACGAAGGCCCGGAGTGGTTCTTCCAGCTCGAAGGCGAGATGGTGCTGAAGGTGCAGGACGAAGGCGTCGCGCGTGACGTCCCGATCCGCGCCGGCGAAATTTTTCTGCTTCCACCAAAGGTGCCGCACTCGCCGCAACGCGCCGCCGGCTCTATCGGCCTGGTCATCGAACGCGAACGGCTCCCGCACGAGCGCGATGGCCTGCAGTGGTATTGCCCGCAGTGCAATCACAAGTTGTATGAAGCGATGTTTCAGCTGCAGAACATCGAAACCGACTTCCCGCCGGTATTCGATCATTTCTACCGCTCGCTTGCGCTACGCACCTGCACGCAGTGCGGGCACGTGCATCCAGCGCCCGAGCGGTATGTCACGGTCCAGGCGTAAGTGGGGCTGGCGCGGGCGCACGCAGTGCACACGCCAGTTGAACCCACTGCAGTCCGCACCATGCTGCGCGCACTGATCGATCTCAAACCGCGTGACGTGCCGTTGCGCGTTGCCCTGCGCAATACCGCTGCGGTGGTGCTGCCGCTGGCGGTGGGTGTGGTGACCGGGCATGTCGCCGCCGGCCTGGCGGTGTGCAGCGGCGCGCTCAACACCATGTTCTCCGACCAGCCCGGTCCGTATCGTGCACGCCTGCAGCGCATGTTGATGGCCGCGCTGGCAGCCGGCCTGGCCGCGTTGCTCGGCATCTGGGTCGGCCATGACACACCCGCGCTGGTGGTCGCCGGATTATTGCTCGGACTGGGAGGCGGCTTGCTGGTGGCGCTCGGCCCGGTGGCCGCGCGCGTGGGCTTGACCAGCATGATCCTGCTGGTGGTCAGTGCCGATATGCGATTGCCGACGGAGCAGGCACCGAGCGTTGCGGCGTTGATCTTCGCCGGCGGTCTGTTGCAAGTGGTGTTGGCGTTAGCCGCGTGGCCATTGCAACGCTATCGCCCCGAACGTTTTGCGCTGGCCGACCTGATGCGGCAACTGGCAGGCATCGCACGCCAGCGCCCGGAAGCCAGCGCCCCGCCGCCCGCGACCCAGGAAGTGCTCGATGCGATGGTGATGCTGCACGGCGAACATCGTTCGCGAGCGATTGCCGTGCAGAGCTTTCGCATCATCGCCGAGCTGTGCGATCGCGTGCGGCTGGAATTGTTGTCGCTGGCCGATGCCGACACCCGCCTGACCGACTCGCAAGCGCGCCCGGCAATCGAGCGGGTGCTCGAACGCAGCGCGATCGTGCTGCAACAACTAGCCCTCGCAATGACGGTCGGCGAAGACCCGGCCGCCGCCAATGCCTCGATGACCGGCTTCGATGATCTGGTC
Organism: Xanthomonas fragariae; assembly: GCF_900183975.1. Classification (NCBI taxonomy): domain Bacteria; kingdom Pseudomonadati; phylum Pseudomonadota; class Gammaproteobacteria; order Lysobacterales; family Lysobacteraceae; genus Xanthomonas; species Xanthomonas fragariae. The sequence continues at coordinate 1,917,842 of NZ_LT853882.1, read as the reverse complement.
AGCGCCCTCGCGCAGTTTCAGCACGACAACGCCGATACCCGCGAGCGTCGGTTGGTGCGTGTGGCGGTGGCGCGTGCGCAAGGGTTGGGCGGCCAGCTGCGCGCATTGATCCGCAACGCGCACTGGGCCAGCAGCCGTGGCGAAATCCAGGCGCAATTGGCCGAAGCACGCTTGCCGGCGGCGCTGCGTCCGGCCGCGACCTGGGCGGCCTTGCGGGCGAACCTGGATCTGTCGTCGGTGGCCTTCCGGCATGCGTTGCGCTGCGGCGCGTGTCTTGCACTGGCGATCGCCTTCCAACGCTGGCAGCAGATCCCGCACGGGTTCTGGATCCCGATGACCACCGCCATCGTGCTCAAGCCGGATTTCGGCGGCACTTTCAGGTTCGGTGCGTTGCGTGTGGCCGGCACCTTCGTCGGTTTGTTGGTGGCCACGTTGCTGGCGCATCTGGCGATGGATGGCGTCAACATCCGCATGGCCTTGCTGGCGTTGCTCTGCCTGGGCTTTCGTTTGTTGACGCAGGTGAACTACGGCATTGGCGTGGCGTTTGTGACCGGCATGCTGGTATTGTTGCTGTCGTTCGAAGGCGTGTCCCCGGGCGAGGCCGTCGGCGCGCGCCTGCAAGCCACTGTGGCCGGTAGCGCACTGGCGCTGATCGCTTACGCGCTATGGCCGACGCGCGAACGCCGGCATATCCGTGCCTCGCTGGCGCAGTTGCTCAGCGCCTATCGCGATCATCTGCGCAATTTGTTGCTCGGCAAGATGGATGATCTGAGCGATACTCGCGCCGCCGCACGGGTAGCACGTACCAATGCGCAGGCCTCGATCGAACGCTTGCGTGGCGAGCCCCGCAGCCAGCGCAATCTGCAGGAACTCAAACTCGCCGAATCGCTGCTGGCCAACGGTAACCGGCTGATCCGCGCCACGTTGTCGCTGGAGGCGGTGCTACGCGACGGCCACCCGTTACCTACGCTGGAAGCGTTGTTCGCGTTCGCAGAACAGGCCGACCAGGCGCTGTCCGAACTGATCGACTGCCTGATCAACGGCGGCATCCCCGCCGCGACCACCTTGCGCAGCGCCGAGCGCCGGCTGTCCGACGCATTGGCCGCATTGCCGGACGGCTCACCGACTACCGCCGCAGTGGCCGACACCGTGGACCGCATCACCGACAGCATCGGCACACTGACCCATCTGCTGCGCCCTGCCCGACCAGCTTCGACCGAGCCGCCGGCCGTACATGACAGTGCACAGGGCGCCGGCAGGTAAACTGCAGCGCTGATACCTGCGTTGCGAGCACCACAATGATCGACCCTCTGTCCCGCTCCCATGCCGCTGCGCTGGATGTCGCCGACCCGCTGCGCAGCCTGCGCGATGACTTCGTGTTCCCGCAGCATGGCGACCAGGAGCAGACCTATCTCGTCGGCCATTCGCTCGGCCTGCAACCGCGCGCCACGCGCGCGATGGTCGCCGAGGTGCTCGACCAATGGGGCGCACTTGGGGTGGAAGGTCACTTTACCGGACCCACACAATGGCTGACCTATCACCAACTGGTGCGCGACTGCTTGGCACGCGTGGTCGGCGCACTGCCAGGCGAAGTGGTGGCAATGAACGCGCTAAGCGTCAATCTGCACCTGATGATGGTCAGCTTTTATCGCCCCACGCCGCAGCGCGGCGCGATCTTGATCGAAGCGGGCGCGTTTCCGTCCGACCGACATGCGGTGGAATCGCAACTGCGACTGCACGGGCTGGATCCGGCCACGCACCTGATCGAAGTGGACGCCGATGAACCGAATGGCACGTTATCGATGGCGGCGATTACCGATGCCATCGCACAGCACGGCCCGCGTCTTGCGTTGGTGCTGTGGCCAGGCGTCCAGTACCGCACTGGCCAAGCCTTCGATCTGGGCGAAATCGTGCGGCTGGCGCGTGCACAGGGCGCTGCGGTGGGCTTGGACCTGGCGCATGCGGTCGGCAATCTTCCCCTGACGCTGCACGACGATGGCGTCGATTTCGCGGTGTGGTGCCACTACAAATATCTCAACGCCGGTCCAGGTGCGGTGGGCGGCTGCTTTGTTCACCAACGCCACGCCCACAGCGATTTACCGCGCATGGCTGGCTGGTGGGGGCACGCGCAGCAAACGCGCTTCCGCATGGACCCGCAGTTCGTGCCCTCGCCTGGCGCCGAAGGCTGGCAGCTGAGCAATCCGCCGGTGCTGGCACTGGCTCCGTTGCGTGCGTCGTTGGAGCTGTTCGATCACGCCGGTATGGCCGCGCTACGCACCAAGTCCGAACAACTCACCGGCTACTTGGAACAGCTGATCCATGCACGCGTGCCGCAGGTGCTACAGATCGTGACGCCGGCCGAGCCTTCGCAGCGCGGCTGTCAATTGTCGTTGCGGGTGGCCGGTGGAGGCGCGCAGGGACGCTCGCTGTTCGAGTACCTGCACTCGGTCGGCGTACTCGGCGATTGGCGCGAACCGGACGTGATACGCATCGCTCCGGTGCCGCTGTACAACCGCTTCTGCGATCTGCACCAGTTCGTGGAGCACGTGGAAACCTGGGCCGCCGCCTGAGCGCGCGACACAGACTGTGCCGTCGAACAGGTGTGCGCGTCGCCGTAACCGCTACACGCCGACGTACACTCCGCACCCGCACCTGGCTGACTGCGGCTTACGCCGTCGCTAGCCGCTTCACTCCCTCCATCTGCGCCGGCATCCGCGTCCGGCGCTGCCGGATACTGCATTGAACCAAGTTTCTCCTCGTTCTTTGACACTGATCGGTGCCGGTTTGGCCGGTTGCCTGCTGGCCATTCTGCTGTCGCGTCGCGGCTGGCAGGTCACTGTCTACGAGCGCCGCGGCGATCCGCGCATCAAGGGCTACGAGTCCGGCCGCTCGATCAACCTGGCGTTGGCCGAACGTGGCCGCCACGCATTGCGCCAGGCTGGCGCCGAGGATGCGGTGATGGCCAAGGCAGTGATGATGCGCGGGCGCATGGTGCATCCGCTTGTGGGGGAGCCGCAGCTGCAGCGCTACGGGCGCGACGACAGCGAAGTGATCTGGTCGATCCACCGCGCCGCGTTGAATGTCGCCCTGCTCAATCTGGCCGAACAAGCCGGCGCACGCGTGCATTTCTATCGCCGCCTGCACACCGTGGATTTCGATGCCGGCTACGCGCGTTTCATCGATGACCGCGACGACCAGCCGCATGAAATCCATTTTCAGAGCCTGATCGGCAGCGATGGCGCCGGCTCGGCATTACGCGCGGCGATGCAACGCAAAGCGCCACTGGGCGAGCGCACCGAATTTCTCGACCACTCGTACAAAGAGCTGGAAATTCCGCCGCTGCCCGGCGGCGGTTTCCGCATCGAAGGCAATGCGCTGCACATCTGGCCACGCCGGCATTACATGTGCATCGCGTTGCCCAACGACGGCGGCACCTTCACCGTCACGCTGTTTCTGCCCAACGCCGGCGAGCCGAGCTTTGCCACCACGCGCACCAGCGATGAAGCGTTGGCATTGTTCGCGTGCGACTTCCCGGATGCATTGCCGCTGATCCCACAGCTCAAGGAACATTGGGAAGAACATCCGCCCGGGCTGCTCGGCACCCTGACGCTGGACCGCTGGCATCTGCACGGACGCGCCCTGCTGATTGGCGATGCCGCGCACGCGATGGTGCCCTTCCACGGCCAGGGCATGAATTGCGCGTTCGAAGATTGCGTGGCATTGGCAGAACAACTGGATGCGCACGCAGACCTCGGCAGCGCGTTTGCCGCGTTCGAAGCCGCACGTCGCGACGATGCGGCAGCCATCCAGCAGATGGCGCTGGAAAACTATCTGGAAATGCGCGACCGCGTCGATGATCCGCAATTCCTGTTGCAGCGCGCGCTCGAACAGGAATTGCAGGCACGCTGGCCCACGCGCTTTGTCCCGCATTACACGATGGTGACCTTTCTGCGCACGCGCTATTCGATTGTATTGAGGCGCAGCGATATCCAGCGCGAAATCCTGGACGAGGCGACGCGCGGGCACACCGATTTGTCGCGCATCGACTGGGCGGCGCTGGAAGCAGCCGTGCATGCGCGTCTGGAGCCGCTCGAAGGCGCGCATTGAACCTGCCGCGTCAGCGTGCCGGCGCGCGGATGAGAGATACTAGGCAACACTGGCGGCGCTCGCCCGCAGCGCTCCGCGGATTCGGATTTCGATAGCGCATGGCTGAAAGCTTTCTCTTTTACGACCTGGAAACCTTCGGGCAGGATCCGCGTCGCACGCGCATCGCGCAGTTCGCCGCCGTGCGCACCGATGCGCAACTGCATGTGATCGAAGAACCGATCAGTTTCTTCGTGCAGCCGGCCGACGATCTGCTGCCCTCCCCTTACGCGACCATGGTCACCGGTATCACCCCGCAACACGCGCTGCGCGAAGGCGTCACCGAGGCCGAAGCCTTCGCCCGTATCGCCGAGCAAATGAGCCGCCCGCAGACCTGCACGCTGGGCTACAACTCGATCCGCTTCGACGACGAGTTCGTGCGCTGCGGCCTGTTCCGCAATTTCTACGACCCGTACGAGCGCGAGTGGCGCGGCGGCAATTCGCGCTGGGATCTGCTGGACGTTTTGCGGCTGGTGCATGCCCTGCGCCCGGATGGCATCGTCTGGCCGCAGCGCGAAGACGGCGCCACTTCGTTCAAGCTCGAACACCTGGCCGATGCCAACGGCGTGCGCGAAGGCGATGCGCACGAGGCGTTGTCTGACGTATACGCCACCATCGGCCTGGCGCGCAAATTTCAGCAATGTCAGCCGAAATTGTGGGAATACGCGCTGCGTCTGCGCGACAAGCGTTTTGCTGCAACGTTGCTGGGCGTCATCGCGATGCAGCCGGTGCTGCATATCTCGCAGCGCTACCCCGCATCGCGCCTGTGCGCAGCGGCAGTGCTGCCGTTGACGCGCCATCCGCGCATCGACAGCCGCGTCATCGTGTTCGATCTGGACGGCGATCCGGAGGTGCTGTTGCGCTTGAGCCCGGACGAAATCGTCGACCGGCTGTATATCCGCGCCAGCGATCTGCCCGAAGGCGAGCAACGCATTGCGCTCAAAGAAGTGCACTTGAACAAGTCGCCGGCACTTGTGGCTTGGCAGCATCTGCGCGCACCGGATTTTGCGCGCCTGGGCATCGACCACGAGGTGGTGCTGGCAAAAGCCGCGCGTCTGCGCGACCTCGGCCCTGAACTGGCCGAGAAAGTGCGCCAGGTGTACGGCAATGAGCGCGCCGCTGCGGCGGCGGTCAACGATGCCGATGCCTCGCTCTACGACGGCTTCCTGGCCGAAGGCGACAAGCGCTTGCTTGCGCAGGTCCGCGCCAGCGCGCCGGCCGAACTGGGCGCGCTGGAATCGCGCTTTCGCGACCCGCGCTTGATCGAATTGCTGTTCCGCTACCGCGCGCGCAACTGGCCGCAGACACTATCGTTCGAGGAGCAGGAACGCTGGAATGTGTACCGCCGCCAGCGTCTGCTCGAAGACCGCGGCCTGGGCGAAGTAACGCTCGATCAATTCCAGGCGCAGATTGCGGATTTACGGCTTGCTCACTCCGCCGATGCTACCAAACAAGCCCTGCTTGATCAGCTCGCCGCCTGGGGTTGGGAGCTCCAACGCACGCTATGACCAGCTATTTTTCCGACGCCAGCTTCAAGTTCCTGCGCGCCCTGGCCGGCCACAACGACAAGACCTGGTTCAACGACCACCGGCATCGGTACGAGGCGCACGTGCGCCAGCCGTTTCTGCAGCTCATCACCGACCTGCAGCCGGCGCTGGCCGACGTCAGCGCGCACTATCGCGCCGATCCCAAGACCCAGGGGGGGCGTTGTTTCGCATTTATCGCGATGCGCGCTTTTCCAACGCCAAATCGCCGTACAAGAACTGGCAGGGCGCGCGCCTGTTCCATGCGCGCCGCCGCCAAGTCCCGGCACCGTCGTTTTACATCCATCTGCAGCCGGGCGAGAGCTTTGTCGGCGCGGGGCTGTGGCATCCGGAGCCGGATACCCAACGCAAGCTGCGACAGTTCATCTTCGACAACCCCGGCAGCTGGAAGGCCGCCGCGCACGATCCCAAGCTGCACCGGAAGTTCGCCATGGACGACAGCGAAAAGCTGGTACGCGCGCCCCGCGGCTTCCCCAACGATTTCGAGTTCATCGACGATCTCAAGCATCGCAACTGGGCCTATCTGCGCCATCTCGACGACGCCATCATGACCGGGCCTCGCCTGCGTCAGACCATCGAGGCGGATCTGGTGGTGCTGGCGCCGTTTGTCGACTATCTCTGCGCCGCGCTGGATCTTGAATTCTGATGCGGCGCGCGGAGCAGACAGCGATCGGTGCTGCGCCGGCAATCGGTGTGCAGCACTGTGGTTGCACCGCTCGACGGCGTGCCAACCTGACTGACCTGCCATCAACAGCAAGGCAATGCGAACCATGAAAAAGCGCTGGTTGCTATTACCTGTAATCGCCGTGCTGTTGCTGGGCAGTTATGTTGTTGCCGGGCCGTATCTGGCCATCCGCGGCATTAGCGAAGCGCTCGCCAATCGCGACGCTACACAGCTGGAACGCCACGTGGATTTCCCCAGCTTGCGGGTCAACCTCAAAGCGCAGCTGGACGATTATCTGATTCGCCAGGCCGGCAGCAGCATGCAATCGAGTTTGCTCGGCGGATTCGCATTGCAGCTTGCCAGTGGCATCAGCGGCGCGGGCATGGACACGCTGGTCACCCCAGTCGGCATCAGTGCGTTACTGCAAGGCCACAGCGTGTGGAATCGAGTCATCGGCGACACCGTCAGCCCGGATACCTATGCAGCCCCGGCACCCGCGCGGCCGCTGCAAGGTGCCGAACAGCGCTTCGAATCCACGCGCCGGTTCACCGCCACCACGCGTACCGCGACCGGGGCGCCAGTGGTGTTTGTGCTGACCCGGCAAGGCCTAGATTGGCGGCTGACCGATATCCGGTTGCCGCTGGCAGATACCGGCAATCCGCCCGCACCGTAACGCTGCGCTTGCTGGCGACTCCGAAACGTCCACGATCGCTCATCGATCAAAGCGGCCTGGAAAGTAACCAGCAAAATTTAACGCGAAGTCGTCCAGTGACGCAGACGGCAGACAGCGGCCACGTTAGGGAAGGTCTGAACAACGCACCAGACCTCTAAAATTCGAGCCTGCTGCGTGCCAATAGCGCACAGAGTTGATGCGTACGATACGATTTCTACGGTTTCTTGCGGCGTTGGCTGGCGCCAGACAGCATTATCCCCTGGCCGGCAGCAACTGCCGGCGCACCATCCACAGATTGGATAGTGCGAACAGGGTCAGCACATGCGCGGTGTTCTTGGCCAAGCCGCGATAGCGGACCTTGGTGTAGCCAAACTGGCGTTTGATCACGCGGAATGGATGCTCCACCTTCGCACGCACACTTGCTTTGAAGTATTCCCAACGTTCTTCCTGGCGGCGCTCGCGTTTGTTGCCAATGGCTTGAATCGTCGAACGCTTGGCGGCAATGAAAAAACCAGCCTTGCAGGTCTGCAGTTCTTCGCGTTTGTCCGCACCGGTGTAGCCGCTGTCGCCGAACACACTGTCTTCTTTGCCGTGCAGCAATGCGTGGGTCACCGTGACATCGGCCACATTGGCAGCCGTACAACGGACGTAGTGCACCAGCCCGGAAAACTCATCCACGCCGATGTGTGCCTTCATCCCGAAATACCACTGATTGCCTTTCTTGGTCTGATGCATTTCAGGGTCGCGCGCGCGGTCGGTGTTCTTGGTCGAACTGGGCGCAGCGATCAGGGTTGCATCGACGATCGTGCCGGACCGCAGGCTCTGACCCTTGCGCACCAGATCCGCGTTGACGGCCTCCAGCATCCGCGCTGCAAGGCCATGGGTTTCCAGCAAGCGGCGAAAGTTGAGAATCGTGGTCTCGTCGGGAACATTGTCCAAACCGACGAGCCGGGCAAAACGGCGCAAGGTCCGGATCTCGTGCAACGCTTCTTCCATCGCCGGATCGCTCAACGCATACCACTGCTGCAGCAAATGAATCCGCAACATCGTCGCCAGTGCGTACGGCTGTCGACCAGGCCGCCCCGACACCGGATAGTGCGGCGCGATCAGTCCGAGCAAATGCCTCCACGGAACCACCTGCTCCATCTCGGCCAGGAAGATCTCGCGGCGAGTCTGCTTGCGCTTGCCCAAACCTTCAGCGTCACCGAACGTCAGTTGCATGGATGACTCCTCAACGTAGGTGTGTAGTGTCGCGCATTTGAAGTGCGTTGTTCAGAGGTTCCTTAGTCGATCGATTGATTGATCGATCCATGCCGTGCCCAGCGTCAACCACCTACAGTGAGCGGCGCGGCGAAGGCATCGCACAACGCCAGCGTCCTGGATGCGTCAGTCATCTGTTTGGCGGATCATTGGCCACGCCATGCGGCACATGACCGGCCGCTACATGCTGATGTTGGCGCGCACTGTCGATGTTGTGCTGCGAATCGTCAAAGAAGATGTCCGCGCCGAAGGCTTCCAGAAACGGCCCCTTGTGCCGGCCGCCGAGGAACAATGCCTCATCCAGACGCACACCCCATTCGCGCAAGGTGCGGATCACCCGCTCATGCGCCGGTGCCGAACGCGCGGTGACCAGCGCGGTGCGAATCGGCGAGGCCTCGCCGGGCGGGAATGCCGCCTGCAGCGTGTGCAACGCCCGGAGGAAATTGCGGAACGGCCCCACCGACAACGGCTCGCGTGCACGCTCGCGCTCGTGGCGTCCGAACGCCTCCACGCCATGCTCGCGCGAGATGCGTTCGCTCTCGTCACCGAAGATCACCGCGTCGCCGTCGAAGGCAATGCGCAGCTGTGTGGACAAGCGGCTTTCGTGGCTGTCAACGATCGCCGCTGCAGCCTCAGCGCGTTCGCCCGGTGCGCGCGGCATGATGGTCGCCGCCGCGATGCCATGCGTGAGCGCGCGGCGCACCGACTCCGGATTGGCCGACAGCAACAGATCGGTGCCGAACGGCTTCACGTACGGCCAGGTCGGCTCGCCTGAAGTGAAGGTGGCACGCACGATGCCCAGGTTGTAGTGCTGGATCGAATTGAAAATACGCAAGCCGGTATCGGCGGAATTGCGCGACAGCAGAATCACTTCCACACGCGGGCTCTCTTCGGGCACATCGTGGTTGAGTGCCAACAGCTTGCGCACCACCGGGAATGCCACGCCGGGCTCGAGAATGTCGTCTTCGTGCTCGCGCTGAAACGCCGAATATGCCTCCACCCCATCGGCCTCGAACAGCGCATGGCCTTCTTCAAGATCGAACAGGGCGCGCGAGGTCACCGCGACGGTCAATAACCTTGGCGGGTTGTCAGTCATTGTGGAGCCAGGATTTGGCATTGGAGATTGGCATTGGAGATTGGCATTGGGATTGAGTTGGAGCAGGGATTGGGGATTTGAAATTCGGGATTGGATGACTTGCGCCGCATCGCACCGGGTCGGCGCGCGCTCTCGCCGACCTCATGCCGCGCTCGCGATGTTACCAATCCCCACTCCCAAATCCCGTTCCAATCACACGGCAAACTGTTCGCTGAAAATGCGCTCTTCCAAATTGTGTTCGGGGTCGAACAACAGCGTGACCTGACGTTCGGTGGACTCGCGAATGGTCACTTCGACCACGTCGCGGATTTCGTGCGAATCGGCGGTGACACTGACCGGGCGCTTGTATGGGTCCAACACGCGGAAGCGCACTTCTGTATCGGCCTTGAGGATGGCACCACGCCAGCGACGCGGGCGATACGGTGCGATCGGCGTCAGCGCCAAGGTATACGAGCCCAGCGGCAAAATCGGTCCGTGCGCGGAGTAGTTGTAGGCGGTGCTGCCGGCCGGCGTGGCGACCATCACGCCGTCGCCAATCAGCTCGGCGATGCGGGTCTGGCCGTTGAGATTCACGCTCAGATGCGCGGCCTGACGGGTCTGCCGCAACAGTGAGACCTCGTTGTAGGCCAACGAACCGGCACTGGCGCCGGATTCGGTCAGCACCAGCATTTCCAGCGGGCGCAGATGGGCCGGGCCTGCACGTTGCAGGCGCGCGAGCAAGTCGTCTTGATCGTCGCGGTACTGGTTCATCAGAAACCCGACCGAGCCCAGCTTCATGCCGAACACCGGCTTATCGGCGGCACCATGCCGATGCAGGGTCTGCAGCATGAACCCGTCCCCACCCAGGGCGCAGACGATGTCGGCGGTGTCCAGCGAATGATCGCCGTAGCGCTGCACAAGGCGCGCGCGCGCGGCCACTGCCGGCTCGGCGGGACTGGCGAGAAAGGCGATGCGAGGCGGTGCGGTCATCGTTGACTCCAAAGCGTGCGAACCAGCATACCGCAGCCCCGTGGTGGCCTTGTTGCGGCCGCACCCTGCCCTGGCACGCGCGGCTGCGATCGCGCCTGCGCGATCAAGCGCGACTGACGCACTGACGCACTGACGCACGGCAGCCAGGCGAACGCGGGCGTTACCGACATCGCAACTGCGCACACCAGTCGGTCAGACGCGACCTGGGTTTACCTCAAGCCGTCAACCGCCACGCACGGTGGATACGCGCATGCCGCTCGAAATCCGGGTCGATGGTGCGCGGACTGATTTCCTCGCAGTGCGCGAACTCGGCCAGCATTTCCTCATCCAGCTTGAAGCGACGGAAGTTGTTGGAGAAGTACAACACGCCACCCGGTGCCAGACGCGCAACTGCCAGGCGCAACAAGCGAACGTGCTCGCGCTGGATATCGAAGTCTTCCGCGCGCGCAGAGTTGGAGAAGGTCGGCGGGTCGCAGAAGATCACGTCAAAGTGCGCGCGCTCGGCTTGCAGCCAGGCCAATGCATCAGCTTGCACGAGCGTGTGGCGCACGCCGGCTTGGCCGTTCAAGGCCATGTTGTCGGCGCACCACTGCAAATAGGTGCCGGACAGATCCACGCTGGTGGTGGAGGTCGCACCGGCCACCGCCGCTTCCACGCTGGCCACGCCGGTGTAGCAGAACAGATTGAGCAAGCGCCGCCCCTTGGACTGCGTGGCGATGGTGCCGCGCAGTGGGCGGTGGTCCAGGAACAGCCCGGTGTCCAGATAATCGAACAGGTTCACCCGCAGCAACGCACCGTGCTCGCGCACGTTGATGAACTCGTTGCGCTGCTCGAAGCGGCCGTACTTGCTGCCGCCCTTGCCACGCTCGCGCGATTTCAGCGCAACCTGCTCGGCCGGCACCTCAAACACCTCGCGTGTGGCGGCCAGCAATTCGGTAAGACGGCGGCGCACATCGGCTTCCGGAATCGTCGCTGGCGCGGCGTACTCCTGCACATGCACAAACACCCGACGCGCGCCGTCGGCTTCCTGATACACGTCGATGGCGGCGGAATATTCCGGCAGATCGGCGTCATAGGCTCGGAAGCATTCGATGCCTTCGCGCGCGCGCCATTTCTTGAATTTCTGCAGATTCTTGCGCACGCGGTTGGCGACCATCTGCGCGCCTTCGCTGAGCGCGATCGGCGCGGCCAATGGGGTGCGGCGCGGCACCGCGATCGGGTCGCAGACGATCAACGCACACTCAATCGCACCATTAAACAACTGGTATTTCTTGCCCGCACGCAGGCCCGTTGCATAGGACAATTCGGCATTGCCGCACAACAGGCTGGCCCGCCACTGCGGCACGGTGCGCTGCAAGGCATCGCCCAGGCGGCGATACAGCGCTGCATCGGCCGCCAGGCGCTCGTCGTAGGGTGGATTGCACACCACCACGCCCGTAGCCTGCGGTGGGGTCTGCAGATCGCCCACCTCGCGCACGCCGAACCAGATCGCCTCGGCCACCCCGGCCACCTGGGCGTTTTCCTTGGCCGCGCGGATCGCGTGCGGGTCCATGTCGCTGCCGTGGATGACCTGCTTGAGCGCAGCGCGGCCGAGGCTATCGCGTTCGCGCGCTTCGCTCACCAATTGCTGCCAGCTCTCGCGGTCGAAGCCGCGCCAGCAGCTGGGGATATCGCTGCCGTAGCGCTGCAGACCGGGCGCGACATTGGCGGCCATCAACGCACCTTCGATCAACAAGGTGCCGCTGCCGCACATCGGATCCAGCAGGCCACCGCCATTGGCGTAAGCGCGCGGCCAGCCGGCGCGCAGCAGTACGGCTGCGGCCAGGTTTTCCTTCAACGGCGCCTCGTTCTGCGCCATGCGCCAGCCGCGCCGATGCAGCGGGCCACCGCCCAGATCCACCGAGATGGTGGCGCGGCCTTTGCGCAGCGACAAGTTCAGACGCAGGTCCGGACTCTCCACGTCTACCGAGGGGCGTTCCAGCCCCTGCCGGCGCATGGTGTCGACCACGGCGTCCTTGATGCGCTGCGCCGCGTAACGGGCGTGCGTGATCGCGGTACCGGAGACATGCGCGTCCACCGACAGCGTGTGGCCGACAGACAGGTGCTCGTGCCACGGCAGTTCAGCGACACCCGCGTACAGCGCATCCTCGTCCGGGCAATCGAACTCGGTCAGCGGCCACAGCACGCGGCTGGCCAGGCGCGACCACATGACCGCGCGCAGCGCATCGCATAATTCGCCTTCGACGTTAACGCCGGAGATGGTGGCGGTGGCCTTGCTGACACCGAGCGACAGCAGCTCGTCGGCAAGCAGGTATTCCAGGCCCTTGGCACAGGATGCGAAGAATTTCACGTCGGCAGGTGTCGGTGGAGACGCTGGCCGCGGTGGCGAGCGTGAGAGCAGGACGGCGGGCCGGCGCCTTGGAAGGCAATGCCGTGCCGCCACGGGCGGGCGCAAATGGTCGGCCATCGCGGCCGGCTTTACCAGCCCGTCGTCCCGATTGCCTATCGGTGGTTCATCCCGCCGCCCGCTGGCAGCGTGCCTGCGTGGTATCCGTGCGCAGCCGTCGGCCAAACCGCGACAGGAGCGGCAGCGTGACAATCAGGACCAGCACGTCAGCGTAGCCGCACCGTTCCACCTGCTGCAGCGACACGCAGCAACCCGGCCCGCAAACTTTTCCGACACGTGTCAAAGGGGCTTTTGCGCAATGACGGTCGGAAACATGCAGGTGCGATCATCGATGAACCGGATGTCGGAAAAACCGGCATCCTCCAGTTGCTGCAACGTCTGCGCATGGGTTCGAAATGCGCTCCATTTCGCATCGATCAGGCGCACGAATATGAGATATTGAAGCGACAACGTTTCCTGATCGATTTGCGTTGACGCCGACGGCGATTGATCCGACAACGCTGCTGGTGGAGTCAGGAAACTGGTAACCAGCGAGCCCCCAGGCTTCACCATCTCGAAAAACCCGCGATACAGTGCAGTCACGCGCGCATCGTCGGGTTCATAGATATTGAGACCATTGCTGGTCAACACATCGACGCTGGCTTTCAGGCCAGGAGCCCATGCGTCGGCGCGATGCAGCGACAACCGCTCGGCCAGTCCGCGTTCTGCCGCGAGTTGGGCCGCTCCCTCCAGCGCCATTGGATCCAGATCGATGCCTATCAACGTGGTATCCGGATGCTGCGCATAATCGAGCAGCAACAATTCCCCCATCCATCCGCAAGGAACCGATGCCAGGGTCAGGCCAGGCCGTAGCAACGCTTGCAGTTGCTGGCGGAAAATCCCGAAACGCTCGCGGGTTGCGAGCACCGCCGGTAGTTTCTCGTAGAAGGTATATTCAAGATCCGGAACCGACCCTTGCGGCACAGTTCCAGGGCGGTAGGTCACCAACTGATGTGTCCAGTACGCGTTCAATCCACGATTGGCGATCAGGAACCGGCCAAGCTCGAAAGCCGACAATTCTTTGAGCAAGCGAATTTGCTGGTCGACCGTCGCATCGGGAAGGTCGCCGGCCTCACGCAGACGTGCCTTAATGGATTCCAGTAACGCAGCGTAGTCCTGCTCGGCACCGGTGCCATGGGAAATCAGTCGATTAAGGTCAGGAGAAGTGGCCTGGTCCACGAGTTCGTTTTGAATTTTCATCTTAATTTCCGCGAGAAAAACGGACGTCGGAATGCACGATGCCAGACGAAGCACGGCTGCCGGAACTGCGCTAAAGCAGTGAACGCGCTTGCCACACGCTCAGCTCAAGCCGAATGCCGGGTGGTATGCCACATCGGCCAGCGGCAGCAGTCGGTCACCGAATGCGAGCGCCTGCAGCTCCGATATCGGGACGTTGGGCACTACCAAGCCCGGTTCGGCCGCAAAGCCCAGGCGCCTGAAAAACGCCGGCTCACCAAGCGCCAGACAGCCGGCTGCGCCGCGCTCGCGCAAGCTGGCCAGCGCCGCCTGGACCAATCGGGTGCCCAGGCCCTGCCTTTGATGTCCAGGGCCGACCGCCAGCGGCCCCAGCGCATACCAGCCGGGCGAATCATCCGACAGCGACACCGCCGACACCGCCAGATGGCCCACCACATAGCCGTCGTGATCTGCCACCAGCGACAACGCCAGGGCGCCTTCATCGCGCAAGGCCGCAATCACGTACTGCTCATCGTGGCGGCTGTGTTCGGCGCGCATGAACGCGACCATCGTCAGGATGTCGATGGCAGCTGCATCGCCTTCGGTCGCTTCGCGAATCAGCACATCCATCGGCAATCCCGCACGCAATAGTCGGTCGGGTGCAGGCGCATCACAGGCTCTGCAATAGTTCGGCAAACGCGCGCGCCGAGGCATCCACGTGCAACGCCAGACGATGCTCGTCATCGACCAGCAGCAAGCGTGCTCCGCGCGGCTGCGCCCAAGCGATCACGTCGGCGGCAGGAATCAGCTCATCGCGCCAGGCATGCACGATCGAAATCGGCACCGGCGCCGCATCCAGCGCAGGCAATGGGCCCATCGTGGGCGGCGGCACCATCAGGAACAACCCGCGCGTTGGCACCTGTAGTGATACCAACCCGGCGATATACGCGCCCAGGCTGGAGCCGACCAGCACCAGCGGCCCCTTGTCGGCCGCCGCGCGCGCGATCTCGAGCAGGCGTTGCAGCCGGCCAGGCACATCCCCGAGCGTGCTCACCGCGCAGCGCGCATCCAGGTCGGTGTAATCGGGGCGCTCGTGGGTCCAGCCCAACTGCTCGGCAACGTTAGCCAATGCGGTGACTTTCAGTGCGCCTGGGCTACTTTTGAAGCCATGCGAGAGGATGCAATGACCGCGACTCATAGCGCCTGCACCGTATCGCCGATGCGCAACACGCCGCCGCGCAGAATGCGCGCGCACAGCCCACCATGGCCGCACATCGCGTTGTAGCCGCCCGCGCCCAGCGCAGCTTCCATACGCGAGCACGGGTCGCAGGGAGCGGTGCCTTCCAGCTCGACATCGCCAATGCGAAACCGCCGCCCTTTCAGAGCGATCAGCGCAATGCCGGACACCACCAGATTGCGTCGCAGCGTGGCCGGCGCGATCGCCGCATACCCCGCCAGCGCCGCGATCACCGGAAGGTGCTCGGCCTGGATCAAGGTCACGCCGCGCTTGCCGCTGCCGCCTTTGTAGCGGTCTCCCACCAATCCAATGCCAGTGGTGGCCTGCGCCGCATCCACCTCCAGCATCTCCACGTCGCGCGCCGGACGCACACCGATCCAGGTCACCTGACCGGTCCGCGGCAGCGTCGCCATAAATTTGCCCAAAGGGCTGTCGGGATTCAAAGCCATCGTCGAATGCTAGCATCCGCCCCATGTCCGATGCCGTCCTGCCGTCGCCACCGATCACCTACGCACCGTTGTCCTACGAATCACGGTTGGCGCGACGCGCGCTCACCCAGATCGACATGGTGGTCATCCATTGCACCGAATTGCCGGATATGGCGATGGCGCGCGAATACGGCGAGCGCGTGCTCTACGACAGCGGCACCGGCAACAGCGGGCATTACTATATCGACCGCAACGGCAGCATCCAGCACTACATTGCGCTGGAGCGCGTTGCGCATCATGTGCGCGGCCACAACCCGCACACGCTGGGCATCGAGCTGGTCAATAGCGGCCGTTACCCGCATTGGCTGGACTCGCGCCATCAAGTCATGACCGAGCCGTATCCTGAGGCGCAGATCGCCGGACTGATCACGCTGCTGCAATGGTTGCAACAGCAGCTTCCGTCGGTACGCAGCATCGCCGGCCATCAGGCACTGGATATCACCCAGGAAGCGGCGAGCGACGATCCAGCGCGCAAGATTCAACGCAAACTCGATCCCGGCCCGCTGTTTCCGTGGCCGCGGATTGAAGCTGCGGTGAGCTGGTCGCATACGCCGCGCTGAGAATTTCTTTTCGACGACTGCACAGCGACTGAGCAGGCAAGCGATGTCTGCTGGCCGCGACGCGAGCCGCAGGCAAAAGATCGAAGCGATTCTGCTCAGCACCAACACCCAACACTGTGTTTGCCCTCAGAGCGCAGCGTTGATGGAGCACCTAAGCGCACTGCCCTCGAACGACTGCAGTAGCCGCCAAGCAAGTAGGTTAGCGTTGTTGGCTGCACTGGATATTTGGGCAGATCGCTATGCGCAATGCATGTCTTTCCGGGTTTGCAGAGTGCTCAACGCTCCGCCGCGCGATAGGTCTTCTCGCCGGCAGTCACCGCTACATCCAGCCGGTTTTTAGGCGGTGCGATTGGGCAGACCACATGCGGCGTCAATGCGCACGGCGGATTTTCGGCCAGATTGAAATCAAGCACGACGTGGCCATCGTGCGGCAATGCGGTGTAGAGATAGCGTGCGCCGCCAAAACTTTCCTTGCCGCTGGTGCGATCGGCAAACAGGAAAAACAAACCGTTCCCATCCTCCTGCATTAGCGGCTGCAAGCGATATTCATGGCTATTGCGCGAGAACACCGCCTCACCTGGCACATCGACCGTGAGCGGCGTACCGATCGAGGTCAACAAGGTCGTTGTGCGTGGCGTCGAATAGGGATGCCACTGCGCCTGGATGCGCCACCGCGGATCGCTCGGGAAGTATTCCAACCCATCGAATTGCGTCAGCGCCGGTGCTGCGGGATCGCGGAAACGCCATCCGTACACGCTGCCGGTCTGCACCAGATAGAACTGCCGGCCGTCCACGTCCAGGCGATCGCCGCGCTGCCCTGCCCGCTCTGGTTCCAGCCGCTCACGATCGACGCGCTGCCCGTTCAAGGTCACCGACGTACCGGCCCCGGCCTGGAACTGCACGCGACCGTCGGCATCCAGCGTCAGCTGCCCCAATTGCGCAGGGCCGGCTGGCAGCACGATATCACTGTGCGGATCGCTGCCCACCTGGTAATGGCCCGCACGCACGCGACCGGAGCCGGTATAGCTCAACCAACCATCGGGTGCGCGCAAACGCGTCAGTCGTTGTGCACGCGCGCGCTCCAGCTCGACCTGATACGCCGCGTGCTCATCGCTTTGTCCACGACCGGCGATACGCGCATCGTTGACGCCCGCGGTCGACCCCGCCGAACAGGCAGCCATCAACCACGTCGCGACGCAAAGAACGCCGATTTGTAACTGCAACCGCATGAGTCACCCAGCACTGCAATAAACTGCGCTCCGCGCAGCGACCCTGCGTCCCCACAGGTCACCGCTCCTTCGGCTATTGTGCCCGCAATCAGGGAGCGGTCGCGACCGGACGCGCCGGGTCCTGCAACCAACCGCTCCAGGAACCAGCGTAAACGCGCGCGCCACACAACCCCGCCACTTCCAGGGCCAGCAGCAGATGGCAGGCAGTGACGCCCGATCCGCACATCACCACCGCCTGCTCGGGTCGATACGCGCCAAGCAGCGCAGACAGCTCGGTGCGCAGTTCGTCTGCCGGCTTGAAGCGGCCATCGCGGATGCTCAGACCCAGAGGGCGATTCACCGCACCCGGCACATGCCCGGCCACCGGATCGATCGGTTCGATCTCGCCGCGAAAGCGCTCGCCGGCCCGCGCATCCAGCAGCCAGCCAGGCGCCTGCTGCAGTCGCGCCAGAATCTGCTCGGCGTCCACCACGGCATCGGTGTCGAAGCAAGCGGGATAGGCGGGACTGTCGCTTACGTCAGGTTGCTCGGTGCTCTCCGGCAATCCGGCAACGCGCCAGGCGGCCAATCCACCATCCAGCACCGCCACGCGACGATGTCCCATCAGCCGCAGCATCCACCACGCACGCGCCGCCGCCATGCTGCCATCGCCCGCGTCGTAGACCACCACCTGGTGGTCCGGATCGATGCCCCACTCGCCCAGGCGCTGCGCGAACGTTTCGCTGTGCGGCAACGGATGCCGCCCCTGTGCAGACCGCGACAGATCGGCCAGATCGTGGTCGAGATTGGCGTAATACGCGCCGGGCAAATGCCCCTTCGCGTAAGCCTTGCGTGCCGCATCCGGGTCCGGTGCGGTCGGCGGCGCAGCGCGCGCGTCCAGCAGACGCACATGCGGATGCCGCAGCATGGCCGCCAAGGTGGCGCTATCGACCAGTGTGGTCCAGTTCGGATCGGCGCTCATGCAACCTGCTCCAGGCGACGACGAAGATTGAGAAGAATGGCCGCAGTGGCGCCCCAGATGCGATGCCCCGGCCAGTCGTATTCGAGGACGCGGCGGGGCCGGCCGTGAAATTCCAGCTCCACGCTGCGCAAATTGTCCGGGTCCATCAGGTAGGCCAGCGGCACTTCGAACACATCGGCCACCTCGTCTGGTTGCGGCACTGCCACGAACGCCGGGTCGATCACCGCCACGACCGGCGTGACCCGAAATCCACTGACGGTCAGAAACGGATCCAGGTAGCCCATCGCATGCACATGCTGTGCGCTCAGTGCGATTTCCTCGCAGCTCTCGCGTAACGCGGCAGCGGCCGCATCGGCATCGTACGGCTCCATGCGCCCGCCCGGGAAGCTGACCTGCCCGGCGTGATGACGCAGGCTTTCGGTGCGCCGGGTCAGCAGCACCATGGTGCCGTGTTCGCGCGCTACCAGGCCGCACAGCACGGCCGCTTCGGCAGACGCGCCGCCTTCGGTGAGGTCGATCAGTTCGGCATGGTTCCAGCCCGGCCCGTCCGGCGGGGTATCCAATGGATACAGCGCGCGCCGCAGCTGCATATATTCCGGCAGCCGCGCGGTCAAGGCGCGTGCAGGCAGGACCGTGTGCAGATACTCCCGGCGTTCGGCGTCGCTCATGCTCATCCAGCGTGCAATTTCATCCAGGCTACGCAGGCAGCCGACACAGTGCGACTGCGCGTCCAAAGAACATACACCGATACACGGGCTGGGCAGCACACCAGTGTTGCAACCTGACTTGGTATCGGTCATCGCCCGCTCCTGCAGCTGCCGCGTCGTCTCATCAATTTCTTCAGACAAACCAGGCAATCAGTGGACCAAAACGACAACGCCGGCTTGGTGGCCGGCGTTGTCACAGCAACATCAGACGCAATTACTTGACGCTGACCAGCTTGATCTCGAACTGCACAGCCACGTTCGGCGGAAACGGGGTACGCGGGTCGGCACCGTAGGCCTTCTCAGGCGGCAGGGTCACCTCCCACTTGGAACCGGTCGGCATCTGCAGCAGCGTGTCGCGCATGGCCTGCATTTCCACTTCGCTGACCTTGATGGCCGGGATCTGCTGCGCCGGACGTGCCTTCTCGCGGTCTCCGAAGGGGAACGGGCCTGCCACTTCCAGCTGCACGGTGCTGGCCTGAGTCGGCTTGGCACCTTTGCCCGCTTCGATCACGCGATACTGCACGCCGCTCGGCAGCGTCTGCACGCCAGCGGTGCCCTTGTTTTTGGCCAGGAACTGGTCGCTCTTGGTTTTGTTGGCAGCAGCGGCCTTGTCGTATTCGGCCTTGGCCTGCTGGGCGCGGCCCTGCTCACGCTTCTGGAACGCTTCGACCACCGGCTTGAGCTGGTCGGCAGTGACCGCCGGCTTCTTCTTGGCATAGGCGTCCTGCAGACCCTTTACCACCGAGTTGATGTCGATCTGTTCGCCGCGGCCGGTAAGCTCGGCAATGTTGGTACCGTACTCATAGCCGAAGTAGTAGCTCAAGTTAGTCTTTTCGGACGTCGTGTCCTGGGCCAGTGCATTGCCCGTCAGGGCCAGGGCCGCCACGGCGACCGCAATAGAACGCAACTTCATCAAACAATTCTCCAGGGTGGGGGCACAGGACGGATCTGCCGCCTGAGATGACGGGCTAGGATAGCGGCCGCGATGCGGAACCGCTACTTATCGCGAAAGCTAGGAACCGCAAGGCTTTCGGACGTTCCGTATTTACTAATTTTTTACGTTCTCAAAGATTTCCGTGTCCAATCACGTCATTTCACGTCAGTCTGATTGCCTACCGAGCCAGTGTGCGCACGATGACGGTCAACCGGCCGGACAAACTGAACGCTTGCTTGAACCGGGAAATTATGCATGCGCTGAACCAAGCCTTTCTGGAAGCGGCAGCCTCGGACGACGAGGTGCGCGCAGCGATTCTCACCGGCGCCGGCCCAAAGGCCTCCGGCGCCAGCGTAGACATCGCTGAAATGGGCGACCTTTCGGCGATGCAGGGCCGCAAATTCTGTTTGCTGAACTAGCAGCTGATGCGCCGGATCGAACGCATGCCCAAGCCGGTGATCGCGATGGTCAACGGCGTTGCGCTCTGCGACGGATTGGAGCTGGCAATGGCCTGCCATCTGCGCATCGCAGCGGCAACCGCATGGCTGGGACAGCCGGAAATCAATTCAGCCGTGATCCCTGGCTCCGGCGGCACCAAGCGCCTGCTGCGCCTGACCGGACGCGCCGTAGCGTTGGAGCTGTGCCTGCTCGGCATGCGGATTGATGCAGCGCGCGCGCTGCAGCCGGGCCTGGTCCATCGTGTCCTCGAGCCAGAGGCATTGCAGGCAGACACCCTGGCGGTTGGCTCAGCGTCTGGCTGCCGCCGCACCACTGGCCCTGGGCGGCATTCTGGACGCGGTGGTGTTCGGCGGCCAGTGCGCGATCGAAGAAGGATTGCAGCTGGAAACAGCGGAATTTGCGCTGCTGTTCGCCAGCGACGACATGTGCGAAGGTACCCGCCCGTTTCTCGATAAGCGCCCGCCCAGTTCCGCAATCGCCGATCATCGCCATGACGCTCGACTCCACACCGGCACCGCGCCCACTGCCGCTGCAATTATTCGACTGCGTGCAAGCAGACGATCTCGATCGCGCATTGGCACTAGGTCTAATGGATTACCTGCCCGATCCGCACCACGACGCGCTGGACGCAACCTGCCCGCATGTGTGCGCTGTGTTGCTCGCTGCACAACAGCGTCTACACGACGCCTGGGCCGCACGCGAACGTTATCGCGCGCGCGCTGCGCGCCTGCAACGCCGTGCTGCCGAACGCGATGCCGGCCGCACACCCGCGCCCGCACCAAGCCAACCAGCGGCGCCTGCGCTGCCGCCGCTGGCTGCTGCCATCCTCGCGCGTGCCAAGGCCAAGGCCGCCGGTGGAGCGCAGCCATGAACGCGACAACGTCGACCCCGCCGGCACGTCGCGGCAGCAGCATGCGAAAACCGGAAATACAGGAAATGTTCGCGCGCCTGCGCGAACTCAATCCACACCCGACCACCGAACTGGAATACACCACGCCGTTCGAGTTATTGATCGCCGTTCTGCTCTCGGCGCAGGCCACGGATGTCGGCGTCAATAAAGCCACCCGCAAGCTGTATCCCGTGGCCAATACGCCGCGCGACATTCTCGATCTCGGCGAAGAAGGCCTGAAGCGCTACATCGCCACCATCGGTTTATTCAACGCCAAGGCCAAAAACGTCATCGCCACTTGCCGCATTCTGCTGGAGCAATACGGTGGCGAAGTGCCGCACGACCGCACTGCGCTGGAAGCGTTGCCTGGCGTGGGCCGCAAGACCGCAAACGTGGTGCTCAATACTGCGTTCGGCGAACCCACCATGGCAGTGGACACGCATATCTTTCGCGTCTCCAATCGTACCGGCCTTGCACCGGGCAAAGACGTGCGCGCGGTCGAAGACAAACTGGTGAAGGTCATTCCCGCCGAGTTTTTGCACGACGCACACCACTGGCTGATTCTGCACGGCCGCTACGTATGCAAGGCACGCAAACCGGATTGCCCGGGCTGCGTGATCCACGATCTATGCCGCTATCGCGACAAGACCGTTTCGCCCTTCGAACGGCCGACAACTCAACGTGGCTGATACGATCTGGAAGGTCATCACAACGACTGCGCAGCGCACAGCCGTGAGCTTTTTAGGCACATCGCATCGGCTAACGCCGAGCCGGGCTTTTGCGGTTCACGATTCCCGATTCCCGATTCCCGACCATCGAAAAATCGCGACCGGGCAATACGTCTTTCGGGGCCATGCATCAGTAGGTTACGCAGCCTTCGCTTGCTCGACGCGCTGTTCGACCAGCGCGTTTTCCAGCGTCGGTTGACCTTCGACGCGTCGATCCAACTCTTTCCAGTCCACCACCAGCTCGCACCCGCGCGAGGCCGCATTCCGGCTCCAGTCGCGCAACAACTCGATGCAGGCATGATCAACATGGTGCAGCTTGGCCACGTCCAGATGCAGTGCGGTGTTCGGCGGCACGCTTTCCAGCGTACGCGCCATCGCCGGCACCTTCAGGAACGTTGCCGAACCCTGCAGGGTCAGATGCATCTCGTCCTTCTTGTCCGCGTGCTCACTCACGTGCACCTTCAAACGCGAGGAATGCAGCGCAAGACGGAACAGCGACAGACCAAAACCGATCAGCACACCGGTCAGCAGGTCGGTTGCCACGATCGCAAAGGTGGTCGCCAGGTAAATCGCCGCAGTGCCACGACCATAGGTCGCCAGCTCCTTGACCTGCCCGATCTTGATCATCTTCACGCCCGTGTAGACCAGGATACCAGCCAGACACGCCACCGGCGTCATCCGCAACAGCCACGGCACAAGCAAGGCGAACACCAGCAACCAGCTGCCATGAAGGATGGTAGACATGCGCGTTGCCGCACCGGCCTGCACATTGGCCGCACTGCGCACGATCACGCCGGTCATCGGCAAGGCACCCAGAAAACCGCACAGCATGTTGCCCACGCCCTGCGCCGCCAGCTCACGGTCGTACTGCGTCCGTGCGCCCTGATGCATACGATCCACCGCCGCCGCCGATAGCAGCGTTTCGGCGCTGGCGATAAAGGCAAAGGTCACCGCAGACACCAACAATGTGGCGTTGAATACGCCAAAGATGTCGGAGAAGCTGAGGATGGTGATCGCAGAGAACAGGTTGGCCGGAACATCGACCTTGTTGACGTTCACACCCTGCAGCTGCACGGTTGCTGTGACCACGACCACCGCGATCAATGCACCCGGCAGGGACCGCAGACGCTGCGGACGCAGCGTGTCCCACGCCACGATGATGCCGATGGTGGCCAGACCCACAAATAATGCGGTGCGGCCGGTGCCCTCGGTGATCGCCTGCCATAACACGGCCGGCAATGCAGCGAAGTTTTCCAGACCGCGCGCCTTGGGGGCGGCATCCATCAACACGTGCGCCTGCGAGGCCACGATCAGGATGCCGATACCCGACAACATGCCGGCCACCACGGCCGGCGATGTCATTCGGAACCACACACCTGCCCGGCACAGGCCGGCCACCAACTGGATCGCACCAGCGACCAGGATCACCGGCCCGAGCACGGCGACGCCGTGCTCACGCACCAGTTCGAACACCAACACGGCCAGGCCGGCGGCCGGCCCGCTCACCTGAAAAGGAGAGCCCGCCAGAAAGCCAACGAGCAGTCCGCCGATGATGCCGGTGATCAGGCCTGTGGCCGGCGGCATGCCGGATGCGATCGCAATACCCATGCACAACGGGAGCGCGACGAGAAAGACCACGACAGACGACAACAAATCGCGCCCGAACAGTCCCTGACGGAAATATCCGCCGATATCTGATGCATTCATGATCGGCTCCGTCAGGCGAGTTCGGCGCGCGCGACTTGCTGCAGTCGCGGACGTGGGGTGGCTTCGGGGGTGTCGTCCGCCAATAACGGACGGAAGCCCCCCTTCTCGGCATCGAAGGCGCTGATCTCGCCATGGGCGATGTCGTAGATCCAGCCGTGGATACGCAAGGTGCCTGCAGCAAGACGTGCTGCAACCACCGGCTGCGCACGCAGATGGTCCAGCTGCGAGACCACGTTCTCTTCGGTCATGCAGCTCAGCGCTTCCTGACTGTGCGGATCGTGCCCGTGATGGGCAGTGACATGACGCGCTGCATCGGTGTGCTTGAGCCACGCTGCCACAGAAGGAACGTCTTCCAACGATTCCGGCTTGAGCACAGCCTTCATCGCGCCGCAGTCGGTATGACCGCAGATCACGATGTGGCGCACGCCCAGTACCGCGATGGCGTATTCAATCGCTGCAACCACGCCACTGACGTGCTGGGAGTAAGGCCGCACCACATTGCCGATGTTGCGATAGACGAACAATTCGCCGGGCTGCGCGGAGAAAATCAGTTCCGGCATGACGCGCGAATCGGCGCAGGTAATGAACAGGGTGTGCGGACTTTGGCCGCCGGCCAGTTCCTGAAAACGCGCACTCTGGCGCGGATACACTTCCTTGCGGAAATGACGAAAACCTTCTAGCAAACTTTTCATGAGAGATACCTTTAGAGCGTGTTATGAACTTTGCCCTTGTCACGCTAACGTATACGGATGAAGCCTCGTAAGCCTTATTCCACCGATATTTCGGACGAAGAATGGGCCTTTGCGGCTCCCTATTTGACGCTGATGGATGTGCAGGCACCGCAGCGCAAGTATGAGCTACGCGCGATGTTCAACGCACTGCGGTGGATCGCGCGCGCCGGCGCACCATGGCGATTGCTTCCCAACGATTTTCCGCCCTGGGAAGCGGTGTATCAGCAAACACAGCGCTGGCTGCAAGCGGGCTGCTTTGAGGCCATGGTCAGTGATCTACGCTCACTCTTGCGTGTGGCGCAAGGGAAAAAAGGCCAGCCGAGCGCGGTCATTTTCGATGCTCGCACGCTGCAGTCCACCTGCGAAAGCGGGCCGCGTGCTGGATACGATGGCTATAAACGCAAGAAAGGCAGCAAGGTACACATGGCCGTCGATACGCTTGGACATCTGCTCGCTGTCCAGGTGACGCCGGCTAATGAGCAGGAGCGCGCGCAAGTCCGATCGTTGGCACAAGAGGTACAACACGTGACCGGTGAAACGGTCAAGATCGCCTTTGTTGATCAGGGCTACACCGGTCAAGAACCGGCGCAGGCGGCCACGGAAGAAGGCATTGAGTTGCAAGTGATCAAGCTGCAAGAAGCGAAAAAAGGCTTTGTCTTGCTGCCGCGCCGTTGGGTTGTCGAGCGCAGCTTCGGATGGGCCAATCGTTTCAGACGGCTGGCACGCGACTACGAGCGATTGCCGGAAACCTTGGCCGGTTTGCACTTCGTCGTCTTCACGATCCTGATGCTTGGAAATGCAGCCACCCTCTTTCAAAGTTCATAACACGCTCTAGGCAATACGGTGCCATCCGCGTCGCAAACCGCGAATGGCAAAGACGAAAAAATTAAAAGGATCCGGTGCGCAGCACCGGTTGACGCGACAAACGGACGATCAGGCGCGCAGTGCGTTAGGAGGGCGCAGTTGCGGGATCAGGTCGCGTTTTTGAGATGCCGGCGCGTAGTGCGCGTACCAACAGGGGGAATACCAAGCGAACATCAACCACGCTTGGGAAAGCAAGGGGATGTCGTCTGCAGGATGTGTATCGACCTCGGTCTGTGCGTCTGCGTCGTCCTGAAGATTGTCTGCTGCATCGCGTTGTTCGCCAGCATCGACCATCACTGCCATGCCCTCGCCCACAAACGCATCATGGATGCGCGTGTGCGCATTGGCTGCCGACCACGCGGTAAGCGCGAACAGGCAGACTAACAGCGAGTGGAATAATCGAAGAAGCATAGCCTCGAAGCTAACAATTTAGAACGCGCCTGCGCAAGTGGTGCGCGCACAGGGCCTGATGGGCCGAGCGACGCGAAGTTGCCGTATTAACGAAAATTTCACACTATAGCCTGCACTCACTTTTTCAGGCCGCAAGGCACACTTGAAACTTCCTTCTACCCTGCTCGGCTCCGCCGTGCTGCTGGCATTGGCCGCGCCCGCCGCCCAGGCTGAAACCGCCATTGATGTGATCGGCGGCTCGGAGATCTCGTTGGATAGCTTGGTCCAGGCCGACGGCGGCAATTGGTCCCACAACGATATGCGAGCCCTCAACAGCCCGATCGGCTCCAATGGCGACAATTCCGAATTCAGCACCCGTCGCGCCGAACTGCTGCTCAGTGTCAAGGGCCCAGGAAATTTTGAGTGGGCCGCCGGTTACGACCCGAGCGTAAGGCCGGCGTGCCGACCACTCCACTGCCGAACGAGCCGGCCTCGGGCCTGTGATAGCTGGCGATGCGCTACGACACCATGGACCTCAACGATGGTCACCTGGTCCCAACGGCGCCACTGCGTTCGCGGACGGCGTACTGGGCGGCAAGATGACATGTGGACGATCGGCACCAACTGATACTGGCGCTCCAACGCCACGTTCCCGCTCAACTACGCGAAGAAGGTGGCAAGCCCCCGTTACAAAAGCGCCACAAGTGGCCTGATCGACGACAACCCGTCGATCACCGAAGCACGTGCGCAATATTTATTGGTACATGAGTGCCGGCGCGGCCGCCGCGTTGCGCTTGGCTGAGCGCTTGCGGCAGCTGCACCGCCCTGCCCGACCGTGGAGGCGCGCTCACGCCACGCCGTCATTGCCCTGTCATCTCTCCGACACCGAGCGGTCATGCCGCTGCTCTGCAATGGCACGATTGCTGGACGTTCTCATCCCTACGCTACAGGAGCTGTTCCGTGGTCCACTCCTTGAAGACCCGTCTGGCCGTCGGCGTGCTCGCCGCCTCGTTGGCACTGTGCGCCCAAGCCGCCGATGTGACCGGCGCCGGTGCTTCGTTTATTTATCCGGTAATGTCCAAGTGGTCGGCCGACTACAACGCCGCCACCAAGAAGCAAGTCAACTATCAATCGATCGGTTCGGGCGGCGGCATTGCCCAGATCAAGGCGGCCAGCGTGGATTTCGGCTCGTCGGATGCGCCGCTCAAACCGGAAGAATTGGCCGCCGCCGGCTTGGCGCAGTTCCCTTCGGTCATCGGCGGCGTGGTGCCGGTGGTCAACGTGCCTGGTATCGCAGCCGGCGCGCTCAAGCTGGATGGCAAAACCCTGGGCGACATTTTCCTGGGTAAGGTGAGCACCTGGAACGATCCGGCGATCACCGCGCTCAATCCGGGCGTGAAGCTGCCGGAGGGCAAGATCACCGTGGTGCACCGCTCCGATGGTTCGGGCACCAGCTTCAACTTGACCAACTATCTGTCCAAGGTCAATCCGGACTGGAAGAGCAAGGTCGGCGAAGGCACTACCGTGCAGTGGCCGACCGGCATCGGCGGCAAGGGCAACGAGGGTGTGGCCGCTTACGTGAAGCAGATCAAAGGCGGTATAGGCTACGTCGAGCTGTCGTATGCGCTGCAGAACAAGATGGCCTACACCGCGATGAAGAATGCTGCCGGCAAGTTCGTGCAGCCGTCCGATGAGACCTTTGCCGCCGCCGCCAATAGCGCCGATTGGGGCAACAGCAAGGACTTCTATCTGGTGATGACCAATGCCGCAGGCGACAACGCCTGGCCGATCACTGCGACCAACTTCATCCTGGTGCAGAAGAAACCGAAGAACCCGGCCGGCCTCAAAAACACGCTGGAGTTCTTCCGCTGGGTTTACAGCAAGGGCGATGCGCAGGCCAGGCAGCTGGATTACGTGCCACTGCCGGCCAGCCTGGTGACCCAGATCGAAGGCTATTGGGCCAAGAATCTGCCCCACTAAGAGTGGCCATCAGGACTACTGCACCACCGCCAGGCGGACGCGGCTCGGGGTGTCCTTAATCGTTATTTAGGGCTCGTAATACTGCGGTTCTGAGCGCCGTTCGCGCCCAGTAGACTACTGCTCGCTACGGTTTGTGAGCCACTCCAGGACGTTGAGATACGTAGTCGTCCCTGAAAAATCCCCTTCAAGCGCCAAGTGCCGTCGGTGACAGCGGCACAGCACTCAAGGATGACCATCCCATCGCCCGCATCCAGGCACGCAAAACGCGATCCAGCGCAGCAGCCAGCGCAGGTTGTAGCCGGCCGCGCAGCCGAGCACGTGCAGCGCATCGCCTTGGGCACCTTTCAGCCTGCAGCGACGCAAATCGCCACCGTCGGTTCTACGCTCACATCCTGCAGCAACCCGCGTGTCTGCTCCAGCTGCTCGGCCAAGGTATCGCCGCCGTACGGGTTGCCCGGGAAGCTGCGCGCACCCACGACCAATCCCTTGCAGGCGGTGACCGCAATGCCGACCTTGACACAGAATTCGTACGCTTGACGCGCCTTGCCCTTGCCGATGCATTCCACTTCCGGGGCATGCAATGCGTACAGTTTTTGTTTGTCCTTCAGACGCTGCGTGTACAGCCGTTGCGCACGTTCCAGCCAGACAGCGATGCGCTCGCGCACGCCGGTGTTTACCTGATCGAGTTTGCGTTGGATGTCGCGCACGAGCCGTCCCAGCACTGTGCGTTGACGTCGCAGCACGCGCTGCATCCGCTTGAACTGGCGCGCATGCGCATACCGACCTGCCTTGCGGCTCAGGGCCGGGCCTTGCCGCGCGTAGCTCTGCCGCAATCCGATGCCGTGCCGCTTGGCCAGTAACACCAGCTTCTTGCGTGCCACCTCCAGCAAACGGCTGTCGGTCGGATAGGCGATCGCCTTTTCCTGCACCGTGGTGTCCACGATCACCCGCGACAACTCGCGTGCGTCCACCGCCTGCATCGCATGCGCGGCGTTGATGGTGTGCGCCAACAGCTCTTCCATCCCGGCCTCACCCAGGCGCTGCCGCCAGCGCGTCAGCGAGCTGGCATCGCACGGCAAACGCGTCTGGAACACGACCTCACCGGTGAAGAACTGCCAGTACGGATTCTCCAGCCAGCGCTCGCACACCGCTTCATCGGACAGGTCGTAGGCGTGTTTGAGGTAGAGCAAACCGGCAATCAGCCGCACCGGCAATGCCGGCCGACCGCCACCGGCCTGGGTGGCCGGCAAGCGCGATGAAAGTGCTTGCTCCAACGCCGTCCACGGCATCCGTTGGCTCAGCCGCGCCAGCGGATGACGCAGATCGATCTGGTTCTCCAGCCGCGAACGAAACAACTCGTCGGCGGGTCTGTCTTCGGCAGCAGGACGGCGTGTACGCATGGGCGGAAATTGCAAGAAACCAGCCTTCAGCGTAGCGAACACTGGTAGTTCTGGCACGCCGGAGAAGACATCAAGGCCTTGCGGTCGTTGGGTGGTTGGGGTTTTTCAGGGGCGACTACGTACAGAACGACGCCGTCTCTCCCACCGGCATTGGCACCGGGACGCGGCCTTACGGGGCCGCGTCTTCTTTTGTGATATCTTCGCCAGAAGGCACTGTCATGCACGCGTAACAAAAACATCATTTCATAGCGTGGTCTGCCGGACATCCGGCCAATCCAGCCTCGGAGCTTCTATGAAACTGCAGTCGGCCAGCCTGACCGCCCTGTCTCTCACCATCGCCCTCGCCCTGGCCGCGTGCTCGCCCGGCAAGGACGCGCAGTCCGGCGACGCCGCAAAGGGTGCTCCAAGCGCAGGTACCACTGCCAGCAACAGCAAGAGCGCTGAAATCTCCGGCGCCGGTGCATCCTTCATCTACCCGCTGATGTCCAAGTGGTCGGCCGACTACAACGCCGCCACCAGCAACAAGGTGAACTACCAGTCGATCGGTTCCGGCGGCGGAATTGCGCAGATCAAGGCCGGCACCGTGGATTTCGGTTCGACCGATAAGCCGCTGGACAGCACCGAATTGCAGCAGGCCGGCCTGGGCCAGTTCCCGTCGGCGATCGGCGGCGTGGTGCCGGTGGTGAATCTGGAAGGCATCACACCGGGCAAGCTGCGGCTGACCGGCGCGCTGCTGGGCGACATCTTCCTGGGCAAGGTCACCATGTGGAACGACGCGGCGATTGTCGCAGCCAATCCGGGCGTGACCCTGCCGGCCACCAAGATCAATCTGGTACATCGCTCGGAGGGTTCGGGCACCACGTTCAACTTCTCCAACTACTTGTCCAAGGTCAGCCCGGAGTGGAAAAGCAAGGTCGGCGAAGGCACCTCCGTGCAGTGGCCGGGTGGCGTTGGCGGCAAGGGTAACGAAGGCGTGGCCTCGTACGTGCAGCAGATCAAGGGCTCAATCGGTTACGTCGAACTGGCTTACGCGCTGCAGAATAAGATGCCGTATACCTCGATGCAAAACGCAGCCGGCCAGTGGGTCGAACCGAATGCCGAGAGCTTTGCAGCCGCGGCTGCCAGCGCCGATTGGGCCAACGCCAAGGATTTCAACCTGGTGATCACCAACGCACCAGGCCAGAAGGCATGGCCGATCACCGCGACCAACTTCATGCTGATGCACAAGCAACCCAAGGATGCCGCGCGCAGCAAGGCGACGCTGGACTTCTTCAAGTGGGCGCTGGAAAACGGCCAAGCCCAGGCCAGCGAACTGCATTACGTGCCGCTGCCGCCAGAGCTGGTGAAGCAGATCGAGGCCTACTGGGGCAGCGAGTTCAAGTGATGCCCTGCACCCGCCGATGCGGCGGGTTGCGCTGCGGTGAGGTACCTGCAGGTGCCTCACCGTGCCTGCTGTCTCACGCTCCCGCCGTTGCGCGGTGACGAGTCCAATCGAATGAATGCCACCGCAATTCCTGAAGCGATGACCGCGCCACGCGGCCGCGATCTGCGCGATGCACGCGCAGATCGCCTGTTCAAGCTTGCGCTGGCCACCACGGTCGTTTTCGTCCTGTTGGCGCTCGGCAGCGCTGCGCTATCGATGCTGTGGGGCGGGCGCCATGTCCTGCAGATGCAGGGCCTGAGCTTTTTCTATTCTGCCGACTGGAATCCGGTCGAAAACAAATACGGCGCACTGGCGCCGATCTACGGCACCTTGGTCACCGCGTTGATCGCGATGGTAATCGCGATACCGGTGAGTTTCGGTATCGCATTCTTCCTCACCGAAGTTTCGCCGCGCTGGTTACGCGGCCCGGTCGGCACGGCGATCGAATTGCTGGCCGGCATCCCTTCGATCATCTACGGCATGTGGGGCCTGTTCGTGCTGGTGCCGGTGATGACAGAGCACGTGACACCATGGCTCAACGATCACCTCGGAACATTGCCGTTGATTGGCCCGCTGTTTCAAGGGCCGCCGCTGGGGATCGGTTTGCTCACCGCAGGTTTCGTGCTGGCAATCATGGTGATTCCGTTTATCTCTTCGGTGATGCGCGAAGTGTTCCTGACAGTGCCGACGCGTTTGAAGGAATCGGCGTATGCGCTGGGTTCGACCAAGTGGGAAGTCAGCTGGGACATCGTGCTGCCTTACACCCGCTCTGCGGTGATCGGCGGCGTATTTCTGGGCCTAGGCCGTGCGCTCGGCGAAACCATGGCGGTGGCCTTCGTGGTCGGCAACACGGTGCGGTTGTCGCCGTCGCTGCTGGAGCCCGGCACCACCATTGCTGCGTTGATCGCCAATGATTTCGGCGAGGCTACCGAGACCTATCGTTCGGCCTTGTTGCTGCTGGGCTTTGTGCTGTTCATCGTGACCTTTATCGTGCTGGCGATTGCGCGCTTCATGTTGATGCAGCTGTCGCGTCGGGAGGGCAACTGATGTCGTCTGTCTCGCAATCCCTCTACAACCGCCGCCGCGTGACCAATGTCGTTGCGCTGCTGCTGTCGTGCGTCACCGCGTTGTTCGGGTTGTTGTTCCTGGCCTGGATTCTGTGGACCTTGTTGTCCAAAGGCGTGCCGGGCATCGACCTCAATCTGTTTACCAAGATGACTCCGCCGCCGATGCAGGAAGGCGGTTTGCTGAATGCTTTCTTCGGCAGTGCGGTGATGTGCGGCCTGGCGCTGGCGATCGGCACGCCGCTGGGTATTGCAGCAGGCACCTGGTTGGCCGAGTACGGCAATGCACGCAAGGCCGGTTTGGTGGTGCGCTTTGTCAACGACATTCTGTTGTCGGCGCCGTCGATCGTGCTCGGCCTGTTCGTGTACACGCTGTACGTGATGCAGACCGGCGGGCGCTTTTCGGCGTTTGCTGGCGCGCTCTCGCTGGCCTTTATCGTGTTGCCGGTAGTAGTACGCACCACAGACGAAATGCTGCGGCTGGTGCCGGCGCAGATGCGCGAGGCGGCGTTGTCGCTGGGCATTCCGCAGTGGAAGGTCACCGTGCAGGTGCTGTATCGCAGCGCCTCGGCCGGCATCCTCACCGGCATCCTGCTTGCGCTGGCACGCATCAGCGGCGAAACCGCGCCGCTGCTGTTCACCGCCTTCGGCAATCAATACTGGAACAGCAATATCTTTCAGCCGATGGCCAGCGTGCCGGTGATCATGAATCAGTTCGCCGGTAGCCCCTACGAAACCTGGCAAACCCTGGCCTGGGCCGGTGCACTGGTGTTGACGGTGTTCGTGTTCTTGGTGAGCCTGGGTGCACGTGCTCTGCTCTTGCGCAACAAGATTTCCAATGACTGACCTTTCCCTCCGGACACCAGACATGAACGATCTCCAAAACGCCAAGCCGATGCATCGCATCGCTGTTCGGGCCGCCAAGGGGGCGCCGACGGCGCAGGCGCCGGTGAAGGTGGCCGCACGCAATCTGGATTTTTATTACGACAAATACCACGCGCTCAAGAGCATCAACATTGAGATTCCGGAAAAGCGCGTCACCGCGTTGATCGGTCCCTCTGGTTGCGGCAAGTCGACGTTGCTGCGCATCTTCAACCGTATCTACGCGCTGTATCCGAAGATGGAGGCGCGTGGCGAAGTGCTGCTGGATAACGAAAACATCCTGTCGCCGAAGTACCCGATGAACCGCTTGCGCAGCAAGGTCGGCATGGTGTTCCAGAAGCCGGTGCCGTTTCCGATGACGATCTTCGAAAACGTCGCCTACGGCATTCGTCACCACGAAAAACTGTCCAAGGCCGACATGCAGAACCGTGTCGAGCAGGCACTGCGTCAAGGCGCGCTGTGGGACGAGGTCAAAGACAAGCTGGGGCAAAGTGCGTTGGGGCTGTCCGGCGGTCAACAGCAGCGTTTGTGCATTGCACGTGCGGTTGCGCTGCGTCCGGACGTGTTGTTGCTGGACGAACCGACCTCGGCGCTGGATCCGATTTCTACCAGCCGCATCGAGCAGTTGATGGAAGAGCTCAAGCGCGAGTACACCATCGTGATCGTGACCCACAACATGCAGCAGGCTGCGCGCGTGTCCGACTACACTGCCTTCATGTATCTGGGCGATCTGATCGAACACGACCGCACTGGAACGATTTTTTCCCAACCGTCCAAGCAGCAAACCGAGGACTACATCACCGGCCGCTTCGGTTGATGTAAGGCGATTCATCGCAGCGTTGCATTGAAGCAGCTCCGCCGCACCCTCGCCTGCACAACGCCCACCGCGTGCAATGTCGCCAAGATAGCGGCGGACATCCACCACTGCCACGAATCGAGATCACGATGACCCAGCACCTCAACGACCATATCGTCAAAAGTTACGACGAGGAGCAGCACCGTCTTGTCGCCGAGATCCTGCGCATGGGCGACACAGCGGTGGCGCAGCTGGAGGCCGCACTGGATGTGGTGGAACGTCGCGATGACCATGCAGCGCATCGCATTGTGGTCAACGACGAAGCGATCGATGCGCTCGAGCATGCGATCAGCCATGACGTGATGCGTCTGGCCCTGCGTGGTCCGATGGCACGCGACCTGCGCGAAATTCTCGCCGGCCTGCGCATTCCGGCCGATATCGAACGCATCGGCGATTACGCGGCCAACGTGGCCAAGCGCTCGATCGCGCTCAATTCCGCACCGCCCCTGCCGCAGACGGTCGGCCTTCGGGCACTTGGTCAGATGGCTGCCACCGCAGTGCGCGACGC
The DNA here is from genome assembly GCF_900183975.1 of Xanthomonas fragariae. Taxonomy (NCBI): domain Bacteria; kingdom Pseudomonadati; phylum Pseudomonadota; class Gammaproteobacteria; order Lysobacterales; family Lysobacteraceae; genus Xanthomonas; species Xanthomonas fragariae. Next base: position 1,883,874 of record NZ_LT853882.1, on the reverse strand, counting down.
TGTGCAGGCATATCGCGACAAGGACGCCAATGCGGCCATCCGTGTACGCGACGAAGATGCGCGCTTGGACGCGCAATACACTGCGCTGTTCCGCGAATTGCTGACTTACATGATGGAAGATCCGCGCAATATCACCCCGTGCACGCATCTGCTGTTCATGGCCAAGAATCTGGAACGCATCGGCGACCACGCCACCAATATCGCCGAGAACGTCTGGTTCCTGGTGCATGGCGAGCAGCCGCTGCCGCCGCGACTGAAGCGCGACGACACCAGCACAACTGGCGTCATCTGACCGACAGCGGCGTGTCGATGACGTTGTCGGCACGCGACAAAACCGGCTACCACGCTTTATTTCATCACGTATTTCAGCTTCCAGTAACTACCGCCATGCCCCCTCCTTATCGTCGCTGCGAGCGCTTGGCAACTGAACCATCGCGGCAGCGACGGATGTCTAATGCGGCTGGTTATGTAGCTATGGCAGAGCCCGGCGTGCGACCTGCTAGGCTATGTGGATGAACGAACCGGTCGATCTGCAGCCTGCCACCTCCTTTTTACCCATGTCGCGGCGCTTTCGCGGCTATCTACCCGTCGTGGTGGATGTGGAAACGGGGGGATTCGACTGGAATAAGCACGCGCTGTTGGAAATTGCCTGCGTGCCGATCGAAATGGATGCTCAGGGGCGCTTTTTCCCTGGCGAAACCGCCAGTGCGCATCTGGTGCCCGCGCCTGGATTGGAAATCGACCCGAAGTCGCTGGAAATCACCGGCATCGTGCTCGATCACCCGTTCCGCTTTGCCAAGCACGAAAAAGACGCGTTGGATCATGTGTTCGCGCCAGTGCGTGCAGCGGTGAAGAAGTACGGCTGCCAGCGCGCGATCCTGGTCGGCCACAACGCGCATTTCGATCTGAACTTTCTCAACGCGGCAGTTGCGCGCGTTGGTCACAAACGCAATCCATTTCATCCGTTCAGCGTGTTCGATACGGTGACCTTGGCCGGTCTGGCGTATGGACAAACTGTGCTGGCACGCGCAGCGCAAGCAGCGGGGCTGGACTGGAACGCGGCCGATGCGCATAGCGCGGTTTACGACACCGAACAGACCGCACGGCTGTTCTGCACGATCGCCAATGCCTGGCCGGGGTCTGTTTGAGCTGGGATTTGGCATTGGAGATTGACAAAGGCACGGTGTTTTTACGGGTTGAAATACCTTCCTGCTGAAGCTGCAACCGAATAGCAGTTGGCTTTGGGCTGCACCGCCCCGTTGGGCCGTACTCTCATCCGCCCTCCGAGCACCTTCTCCCCATAAGGAGATAATGTCCCGCAGGAGGGGGTGCAAGGCACCTCGCTTTTACTATTTCCGATTTCCGATTTCCGATTTCCCAGCCTAGTCCACGCAAATCCGGTCGCGCCCTGCACACTTGGCGTCGTACAAGGCATGGTCGGCGCCCTGCATCAACGACGTTCCGGTGTCGTCATCGTGTAGTTCAGCCAGGCTGGCGCAAAACGTCACCTGCAATTCGTCCACGCCGCTCCAGTCGTGGCGCTTATGGGATAGCGTGCGGATACGCAGGCACAGCACCTTTGCCTCGTCCAGGGTGGTGTTGGCCAACAGCAAGACGAACTCTTCGCCGCCCAGGCGCGTGCGGTCGCCCGCTGGCGTGCGACTAATGGTGGTTGATGCGCTTGAAATGATCGATATCCAGAATCGCCAACGCTAACGGCCGACCGCTGCGACGTGCATGACTGATGTCGCGCGCCAGTGCTTGGTCGAAGTGACGACGATCGGGCAGGCCGGTCAACGCATCTTCGTGCGCTTGGCGCTCGAAGATGTCAGACTTGATGCGTAATCACGTCACATGCGCGGGCAGACTTGGGCGCGTATTGCGATCGATGACACTGAATTCCATCCCGTTGCAGCGCACCAGGCTTTCCCAGGTGGTAAACCATAGGTTGCCGTCGCGGGTCTGCGCGATATCGCGTATAGAGTTGTGCGGCAACCCGTTGTGCGAGCTCCAGCTGTCGCTCGCGTGATCGCATGATCGTGCGGGTGCGGGTGCAGCAAGCGAGCACAACGCCAACAGCAGGCAGGCGCCAACGCTGAGCCAACGCCGCCACGGCCTATCTCGTCGTTCTGACGCCTGGACATCGCATCTGCCCTCGCCCGTTTGCCAAGCGCCCAGCCCGTAGTTCATCAGACACACCACGCCGTTTGCTAGCGATACGGTAGGCAAAAACGCGGGCACGCGTTCGGCGACCGATGCGCACGCTGTCGAAAGTTTTTATGAAACGCCCTGCGCGTGCGAGTACCAATGCATCGGCAAGACAATCCGCGCTGTGTGGGTGGTTTGTAGAAGCGTGTAGACCAGCGCTCGGCCGGACGATGCGCTTTCGATATGCCGGTCGATGCGCGCGTGCGCCTTAGCCATCGCGCGCAAGCGCGATCAGGCGCCCAGGCGCTGACGCACGGCTTCAAACAAGGTCACACCGGCCGCGACCGAGACGTTGAGGCTTTCGATATCGCCCGGCATCGGAATCTTGACCAGACCATCGCAATGCTCGCGCGTGAGACGACGCAGACCATCGGCCTCGCCACCGAGCACCAGCCCGACATTGCCGTGCAGATCGACGCTATACAACGACGCCTCAGCCTCGCCAGCCAGGCCATACAGCCAAACGCCCTGTTTCTGGAGATCGCGCAGGCAGCGCGCCAGATTGGTCACCGCCACCACCGGAATGCGGTCGGCTGCACCGGCCGAGGTCTTGCGCACCGTCGCGTTGACCGTCGCCGACTTGTCCTTGGGGATCACCACCGCAGTGACACCGGCTGCCGCCGCGCTGCGCAGGCACGCGCCGAGGTTGTGCGGATCCTGCACGCCGTCCAGGACCAGCACCAACGCACGGCCTTCTGCTGCCTCGACCAGGCCCTCCAGTTCGTTCTCCGCCCACAGACGCGCGGCAGCGTAGCGCGCAGCCACGCCCTGATGGCGCACCTGCCCACCCACACCGTCCAGCGCCTGGGTATTGACCCGGCGCACATCGATGCCCTTGCGGCGCGCCTGTTCCTCGATCTCGGTGAGACGCGGATTCTTGCTACCGGCCTCGATCAACACCTCACGCACGTTGTCGGCGTCGTTCTCGACGGACGAGGCGACGGCGTTGACACCGACGATCCACTGATTCTGCTTGCTCATTGCGCGCGTATACAAAGAGATAAACGGGAATGGTAGGGCTTGCAGCCGGCCACGTCACGGCCAGGGCTTGCGAACCTGTGCGCAGTGACAGAAGGCACGCGAAAGAGGAACTGTCGAATGCCACGGTGGACGCGCCCAAGCTATGTCACGCACTGGCGGCTACCTCGTGTTGCGCAGCGCTGCTGTATGTGTGAAACATGCGGCAATGACAGATCGAGGCGTCTGACAGCGTGCCGCGCGCGTGAAACCGCACTGCGCCGCATTGGCAGCCATCGCTGTATTCGGCTTGTGTGTCCATCGTGATCTCGATGCGAGATACCTAGTACGGCAACCGATGCGAGCTAGGTGCTCGCATCGGCATGAAAGCGTACTCAACACTCCAGCATGCGACGAGCAGCCGTTACCTAGCTGCTCGCAATGCGATCTATCAGTATGGCTTCTTCTTGCGCTTGGACGGCTGCGCGCGCGGTAGCGGCGGCGGCTCGGGCGCGTCGCCACGATCTTCTGCCAGACGGAAGTCGATCTTGCGCTCTTCCATGCTGGCCTTGAGCACCAATACACGCACCGGGTCGCCCAGACGGAACGCGCGGCCACGGCGCTCGCCGCTGAGTGTCTTGCGGATCGGATCGAACTGGTAGTAGTCCTGCGGCAACTGGGTGACATGCACCAGGCCGTTGACCTTGGACTGAGTCAGCTCCACGAACAGACCGAATCCGGTCACACCGCTGATCACGCCATCGAACTGGCCACCAACATGCTTCTCCATCCACGCGGCGCGATAGCGCTCGTCGACTTCGCGCTCGGCTTCGTCGGCACGCCGCCCACGCTCGGAACACTGCAGCGACAATGCCGCCATCTGGCGCGGGGTGTAGATGAACTTCTCCGGGCTGGCCCCAGTCAACGCATGCTTGATGGCGCGATGCACCAGCAGATCCGGATAACGCCGGATCGGCGAGGTGAAGTGCGCATACGCCTCCAACGCCAGACCGAAGTGGCCGTTATTCTCAGGCGAATACACCGCCAGGCTTTGGCTGCGCAGCAGTACCGATTCCAGCAACGCCGCGTCGGGACGCGCACGCACTTTCTTCAGCAGCTTGGTGTAGTCGCCAGGGCGCACCTTGCTCCACGCAGGCAGGCTCAGTTGAAACTCCTTGAGGAATTCCAGCAGGTCTTCGAACTTGCTCTCCGGCGGTCGCTCATGCACGCGGTATGGTGCAGGCACATGCATGCTCAGCAGATAGCGCGCCGCCTCGACGTTGGCGGCGATCATGCATTCTTCGATCAGCTTGTGCGCATCGTTGCGCACCAGCATGCCGGCCTGGGTGACCTCACCGGTGTTGTCGAGCACGAAGCGCACTTCGGAGGTTTCGAACTCGATCGCGCCGCGATGTGCGCGCGCCTTCGACAGCACGTTGTACAGCTGATGCAAACGCTGTACCTGCGGCAACAACGGGCCGATAAACGCCTTGGTATCGGCGTCGTCTTCGCCGACCGCCTTCCAGACCTGGGTGTAAGTCAGCCGTGCATACGAATTCATCACCGCTTCGTAGAAGCGCGAGCCGGTCACTTCACCATCGCGTCCCACCTGCATGTCGCAGACGAAGCACATGCGATCGACCTTGGGCATCAGCGAGCAGATGCCGTTGGACAATGTCTCCGGCAGCATCGGCACCACAAAACCCGGGAAATACACCGAGGTGGCACGCTTTTGTGCTTCGTCGTCCAGCGTCGTACCCGGGCGCACATAGTTGGACACGTCGGCAATCGCCACCACCAGACGGAAGCCGTCGGCGTTGGGTTCGCAATACACCGCGTCGTCGAAATCCTTGGCGTCTTCGCCATCGATGGTGACCAGCGGCATCTGCCGCAGATCCACGCGCCCGCCGATCATGCCGGGCTCGACCACCAACGGCACGGCGGCCGCTTCGTCCAGCACTTCCTGCAGAAATTCGTGCGGCAGTTCGTGGCCATGGATCGCCATTTCCACCACCAGCGACGGGGTCAGCTTGTCGCCGAGCACCGCGATGATCTTGCCGATCGCAGGGCGACGCGCGTCCGGCGGCGCGATCAGTTCGCACACCACCAACTGGCCCTCGCGCGCCTCGCCGATACCATCCGGGGCGATCTGCACGTTGCGCTGCACACGCTTGTCGTCCGGGTCAACGTAGGCCACGCCGTGCTCATAGAAAAAGCGCCCGATCATGCGCGACATGCGGCGCTCGATCACACGCGCAATTGCGCCTTCGCGACGGCCGCGGCGGTCGATGCCGGTAACGTTGGCAAGTGCACGATCGCCGTGCATCACCTTGCGCATTTCGAACGGCGGCAGGAACAGATCGTCACCACCTTCGTCCGGCTTGAGGAACCCGAAGCCCTCCGGATTGGCGATCACCACACCGGCAATCAAACTGGTCTGCTGCACCGGCGCGTAGCCGCCGCGGCGGTTCTGCACCAGCTGCGCTTCACGCACCATCGCAGCCAGGCGCTTGCCCAGGGCATCGATGCGGTCGCTCAGATTCAATTGCTCGGCAATTTCCTCGGCGGTCTGCGGGCCATCGCAGGCTTCGAGCAACTGCAGAATGGCTTCACGGCTTGCGATCGGCTCGGCGTAACGCAATGCCTCGCGGTCAGCGTGCGGATCTTTGAATTCCGCAGCAGCGGGCTGCAACCCTTCCGGCGGCGGTGCAGGCGGGCCGCTCTTGCGCGGATGCGGTGCGCGTGGCGCTGGCGGCAGCGGCGGCATTGCCGGAAGCTCCGGCGAGGCGGCTTTCAAGGCTTTGTCGGCAGCGCGCTTGTTCGCGGACTTGGTCGACGCGCCAGCGGCGGCACGGACCAGGAAGTCCGGCATCCAGCCCGGCAACTTCTGTTTCTCGGCGGTGGTGGACTCGCCCGGGCTGGTGGATGTGCGGCGACTGGGCCGATCGGAATCTGGAATATTTTTCTTTGTCATTGCCCACATGGTAACCCTTGCAGCAGCGACATGGGCAGCAAGGCCGGCTTAGCCGTTGACGATTGCCGCTCGCAAACCGTTGACAAGCCCACCAGGAGCCTGCAAGATTTGCGGCTCACCTGCCCAGGTGGCGGAATTGGTAGACGCACTAGCTTCAGGTGCTAGCGGGGGTAACTTCGTGGAGGTTCGAGTCCTCTCCTGGGCACCAGCTTAAACAGACCTCCGAGCGATCGGGGGTCTTCTGGTTTCTGGGGTGTGAATAGTTGGGCTGCATGTGTCGCCGGTCTGCTGGAGCGACCTGATCGACCAAGAAGGCAAAGATTCGACCTTAGGACTGCCGGGGTTAGTCACCGCGCCGCCGAATGCGGCCCAGCGCGACAACAACGCCGTATACCACGCTGCGGTCACTTTTTTTACGGCGAGGCCGTGATCCCCGCCTCACGCAGCGCCTGTGCCCAGATCTTGTAGCCCGCCTCGCTAGGATGCGTGCCGTCGGGCATCAGCGCTTCGGACAAGGTGCCGTCAGGCTGCAGCAATTGGTTACTGATATCGACCAGACGCACAGACGGGTCATTGCCGTAACGCGCGGCCAGCAGCCGATTGGTTTCGGTGATCGGCGCGCGGTGCAGATCGCTGGCGTTGCGGCCGCGCGGCATAATCGCCATCAAAATCAGCTTGCTATTAGGCAGGCGGCGGTGCACCTCGTTTACCACGGCCTCCACGCCCTGTGCGGTTTCGGCCGGCGTACTCGCACGCGATTGCGCAGTGCCGACGAGATTATTGGTGCCTATTTGCAGCACGACCCAGCGCGGATCCAGGCAGTCGAGCTCACCTTGACGAATCCGCCACAGCACGTTCTGGGTGCGGTCCCAGCCAAAGCCAAGATTCAGTACCGGCCGCGTGCCGTATAACCACTGCCAAGAATGCGCGCCGCTGACCCGGGTGGCCTGCGGCGGGCCGGCCCAGAAGTGCGTAATCGAATCGCCGATCATCACCACCTCAGGCTTCAACGTAAGCGCTATGGCGAGCGCAGCATGGTGGCGTGCATACCAATCGTAGGAATCCCGCTCCAGCCAATCGACCGGCAACAGCGAGGTCGCAAAATCCCGGCCCAGTTCGGCGACCGGCTTGACCGGCGGTTCGCCCTGCAAGCGTGCCAAGGTCGGCTCGACCGCTTCGGCCAGCATGCGTTGACCTTGCGTGTCCGGATGCAAGGCGCCGGCTGGTGGGCGGAATCGGGTGTCGTAGAACAATTCAGTGCGCAGCTTGCCGTCGCGCAAAAAGACCGACCCGACATCCAGATAGCTCACGCGCGGGTTGTCGCCGTAACGCACGGCCAAGCCCTGGTTGATCTGCGCATCGCGGCGCGACTTTTCGCTAGAAATATCGCTGGGCAGCACGCTCAACAACAGAATGTGCGTGCTCGGCAATTTTTGCTCGATCGCCGCGACCACCGCGTCGATGCCGAGTTGGGCCTGCTCTGCCGTCTGACCAAGATGGCCAGTGTTGTTGGTACCGATCAGCACCAACGCAACTTTGGGTTGCAGACCGTCGACTTCACCATTGGCCAATCGCCACAACACGTTTTCGGTACCGTCGCCACTGAAGCCCAGATTGAGTGCGCCACGGCTGCCGTAAAAAGTCTGCCAGGTCGGCTGGAAGTCTTCGTCAGGTGCTTCGGCTTTTTCATAGTTCTGGGTGATCGAATCGCCGATCAGTAGCAGCGGCGTGTCTGGATGGCGCTTGACCTCTTCCAGCACCTGCGCATGCCGCTGCGCCCACCAGGCTTCCTGCAAACGGTCGGCCGGAACAATCGAAGGCGGCAGGGGGTGCGCAAGTGTCGGCATGGCGATACCCAAAAAGCATATGCATGCGGCGAAGCCCGCCAAGACGGCCGACCGCACACGGCGACGAAGCAAATACGAGAGCAGGGACATGAGCACACCGGCTGATCGGGAGCCAGCCGATTATGGTCTGCCTCTGTGCGCGGCCACAAGCGGCGGCGGCGCGCGCCGATAAGCGCATCGTACATGTGTCGATACCGCCCCGCCGCCCTGGCCCCTTTGTGAGCGAGCACTTCGACGCTGATCGATTTCGGCAGGCGATCAGCCGATCACTGGGTCGTCCACATGCATGTGCAGAAACACGTGCCTCACACCATCAGGCAGCACGCTCCAGCAACACCACCTCCGCAGTGCGCTGGAACATGCGCATTTAGCGCAGACCGGTCTCGCCGCGCGCAATCACCAGCCGCTGGATTTCCGAGGTTCCTTCATAAATCTCGGTGATCTTGGCGTCGCGGAAATAACGCTCCAGCGGCATTTCCTTCGAGTAGCCCATGCCGCCGTGGATTTGCACCGCCTGATGAGTAATCCACATCGCCGCTTCCGAGGCAGTGAGCTTGGCCACCGCCGCTTCGGTACCGAACTTCTGCCCCTGACCCTTCAACCAGGCCGCGCGCATCGTCAGCAGCAACGCTGCGTCCAGCTTGCACTTCATGTCGGCGATCTTGGCCTGGGTCATCTGAAAAGTGCCGATCGCCGCACCGAAGGCCTTGCGCTCCTTCACGTAGGCCAATGTGGCCTCGTATGCAGCACGCGCGATCCCCACCGCCTGCGAGGCAATGCCGATACGTCCAGCATCCAGCACGCTCATTGCGGTCTTAAAACCCTCGCCTTCCACGCCAAGTACCTCATCGGGCTGAGCGATGTAATCGGCAAACTCGATTTCGCAGGTGGCCGAGGCACGGATGCCCAGCTTGGGCTCGGTCTTGCCGCGGTGAAAACCGGCGCGGTCGGTGTCGACCATAAACGCAGTGATGCCGCGCGTGCCCTCGTCCGGCGCGGTCACCGCAAACAACACGATGTACCTGGCCACCGGGCCGGAGGTGATCCAGCTTTTCTTGCCGTTGATCACGAAGCTGGCGTCGGCGTGTTTCACCGCGCGGCAACGCATGGCCGACGCATCCGAACCAGACTGCGGCTCGGTCAGGGCGAATGCGCCGATATGCGTGCCTTCGGCAATCGCGCGCACGTACAACTGCTTCTGCGCCTCGCTGCCGTTTTTGAGAATGCCGGTGCAGAAAAGCGAGTTGTTGACCGACACGATGGTGGAGTGCGCGCCATCGGCAGCGGCGATCTCGATCATCGCCAGCGCGTAGCTGATCGGGTCCATGCCGGCGCCACCGTACTCGGCCGGTACTTCAATGCCCATCAGGCCGTTTTCGCCGAGTAGGCGAATGTTATCCAGCGGAAATTCGCCACTGCGGTCGAACTGCTCGGCGCTGGGGGCAATCTTTTCCTGCGCGATGCGGCGCGCCACATCCTGGATCATCAATTGTTCTTCGGTAAAGCTGAAATCCACGGCGCACCCCTCCAGGCTTGAGCTGAGCCCCATTGTAACGCCAACCATTCGCATGCGTATGCAGTTGACCGCACCTGCTGCCCGGTCGAAAATATCTCCATATCGCGATATAGAGATATTCATGGATCTGGAAGACTGGTCGGCCCGCCTGAAAGTGTTTGCCGACGCCACCCGAGTCCGCCTGCTGACCTTGCTGGAGCAGGAAGAACTCACCGTGGCCGAGCTGTCGGCCATAACCCGTCTGGCCCAGCCACGCGTGTCCACGCATCTGGCCAAGCTCAAGGAAGCCGGGCTGGTGCGCGACCGCCGCGCTGGCGTGTCGGCCTATTACCGGTTCGACGAAGTGTCGCTGGACCCGGCCCAGCGTGCCTTGTGGCTGGCGCTGAGCACAGGCAGCGACGACCCACTGCTGCGCCAGGACGCCGAGCGCGTGGCCGCGGTGCTGGCCAACCGCGCCGCCGACCAGAACTGGGCCGATTCGGTGGCCGGCGACATGGAGCGGCATTACTCCCCGGGCCGCACCTGGGAAGCGCTGGCGCGCACTGCACTACCCTTGCTGGAAACCGGCGACGTGCTCGACATCGCCTCCGGCGACGGCGTGCTGGCGGAATTGGTGGCACCGCACGCCACCCGCTACATCTGCATCGATACCAGCGCGCGCGTTGTTGCCGCCGCCAGCGAGCGCTTGCGCAAGCTGCGAAATGTGGAAGTGCGCGAAGGCGATATGCATGCGTTGCCGTTCCCGGATGCCAGCTTCGACTTGGTGGTATTGATGCACGCGCTCACCTACGCGGCCAAACCAGCGCAGGCGGTGGCCGAATCCGCGCGCGTTCTGCGCCCCGGCGGCCGGCTGCTGTTGTGCAGCCTGGCCAAACACGAACATCGCGCGGCCGTGCATGCCTATGGCCACGTCAATCTCGGCTTTGCGGCCAAGGAATTGCGCAAGTTCGCCGAGAAAGCCGGGCTGGAGGTGTCCAGCCTGGAGACGGTGACGCGCGAAAAGCGTCCACCGCATTTCGAAGTGATCTCGTTGATTGCGACGAAGCCGGCAATCGGAAATCGAGATGCTGGATTGGATGAAAACAAGCGCATTGCCTCGCAGAGAACCGGATCATGACGCCTGCACAACTCCCTAATGCCCACTCCCCAATCTCATTCTCATTACCTTGGCTACATCCCGAGCGCGCTGCCGAGCTCAACGCTGCGCTGCGCGAACGCATCCTCATCATCGATGGCGCGATGGGCACCATGATCCAGCGCCACGACCTGCAGGAGCCCGATTACCGCGGCACCAGGTTTGCCGATGGCTACGACAGCGCGCATGTGCATGGCCCCGGTTGCGATCACGCGCATGCCCCGGAAGGCCACGATCTCAAGGGCAACAACGACCTGTTATTGCTGTCGCGCCCGGAGATCATCGCCGGTATCCATCGCGCCTATCTGGATGCAGGTGCCGATCTGCTGGAAACCAACACTTTCAATGCGACCTCGGTGAGCCAGGCCGACTATCATCTGGAACACTTGGTCTACGAATTGAACAAGGCCGGCGCACAGGTCGCTCGTGCGTGTTGCGATGAAGTCCAAGCGCTGACGCCGCACAAGCCGCGCTTTGTGATTGGTGTGCTGGGTCCCACCAGCCGCACCGCCTCGATCAGCCCCGACGTCAATGACCCCGGTTACCGCAACACCAGTTTCGATGCCTTGCGCGAAACCTATCGCGAAGCCATCGACGGTTTGATCGACGGCGGCGCGGACACACTGATGGTGGAAACCATCTTCGACACGCTTAACGCCAAGGCTGCGCTGTATGCGATCGAAGAAGTGTTCCAAGCGCGCGGCGGACGTTTGCCGGTGATGATCTCCGGCACTATCACCGATGCGTCCGGTCGTACCTTGTCCGGCCAGACTGCCGAAGCATTCTATGCATCGGTGGCGCATGGACGGCCGTTATCGGTAGGCCTGAACTGCGCGCTCGGCGCCAAGGATCTGCGCCCGCACGTGGAGACGCTGTCGCAGATTGCCGACGCCTACGTCAGCGCACATCCAAACGCCGGCCTGCCGAATGCATTCGGCGAGTACGACGAGACGCCGGAAGAAATGGCTGAAACCCTGCGCGAATTCGCCCAAGCCGGCTTGCTCAATTTGGTCGGCGGTTGCTGCGGCACATCGCCCGACCACATCCGCGCGATCGCCGAAGCGGTGGCCGATCTGCCGCCGCGGCAGTTGCCTGGTTTGCAGGACCTGGCGGCGTGATGCAGCACGCACGCCACCGTCGGCCTTGCGGGCACCTTCTCGCGCGCGCCGAAGAAGGAAACGGCGCGACGCCGCTTGTAGCAGGCGCGCAGCGCCGGATGAGGGCCAGCCGGCAGCGCCGATCACTCTTTGTCCGGCTGCGCGCGCGGCAGCCTTCCTGTTTGGGCATTACATGAGTACTCCCCGCTACACCCGCCTGTCCGGCCTGGAACCACTGGTCATCACCCCGGACCTGTTGTTCGTCAACGTCGGCGAGCGCACCAACGTCACCGGCAGCGCGCAGTTTCGCAAGCTGATCAAGGAAGAACGCTACGAAGAAGCGGTGGACGTGGCCCGCCAGCAGGTCGCCAGTGGTGCGCAGATTCTTGACGTCAACATGGACGAGGGCCTGATCGACTCCGAAAAGGCGATGACGCGCTTTCTCAATCTGATCATGTCCGAGCCGGACATTGCGCGCATTCCGGTGATGGTCGATTCGTCCAAGTGGAGCGTGATCGAAGCAGGCTTGAAGTGTCTGCAAGGCAAGAGCGTGGTCAACTCCATCTCGCTCAAGGAAGGCGAAGCGGTCTTTATCGAGCAGGCAGGCAAGGTGCTGCGCTATGGCGCCGCTGCAGTGGTCATGGCGTTCGATGAAGTGGGCCAGGCCGATACCTGCGCACGCAAGGTCGAGATCTGCACGCGTGCCTACCAGGTGCTGACCGAACAGGTCGGCTTTCCGCCGGAAGATATCATTTTTGACCCGAATATCTTTGCCGTTGCCACCGGCATCGAGGAGCACGGCAACTACGCGGTGGACTTCATCGAAGCCACGCGCGCGATCAAGCGCACGCTGCCGCACTGCCATATTTCCGGCGGCGTTTCGAATGTGTCGTTCTCGTTCCGCGGCAACGAGATGGTACGCCAGGCGATCCATTCGGTATTCCTGTTCCATGCGATCAAGGCCGGCATGGACATGGGCATCGTCAATGCCGGCGGCATGCCGATCTACGACGAACTGGACCCGGAGCTGCGCGAGCGCGTGGAGGACGTGATCCTCAACCGCCGCAAGGATGGCACCGAGCGTCTGCTGGAAATCGCCGAACGTTACAAGGGCAGCAAGGGAGCGGCGAAAATCAAGGACCTGGGCTGGCGCGAGAAGCCGGTGCGTGCGCGCCTGGCGCACGCCCTGGTGCATGGCATCGATGCGTTCGTGGAAACCGATACCGAAGAAGCTCGTCAGCAATCCACGCGCCCGCTGGATGTCATCGAAGGTCCGTTGATGGACGGCATGAACGTGGTTGGCGACCTGTTCGGTGCCGGCAAGATGTTCCTGCCGCAGGTGGTCAAATCCGCGCGCGTGATGAAAAAAGCCGTGGCGTATCTGCTGCCGTATATCGAGGCGGAAAAGCTGCGCACCGGCGATGTCGGCAAGTCCAACGGCAAGATCATCATGGCCACCGTCAAGGGCGATGTGCACGACATCGGCAAGAACATCGTCGGGGTGGTGTTGGCATGCAACAACTTCGACGTGGTGGATCTGGGTGTGATGGTACCGGCGCAGGTGATCCTGGACCGTGCGCGTGCGGAAAATGCGGATTTGATTGGTCTTTCCGGCCTGATCACGCCGTCGCTGGAAGAAATGTCGCATGTGGCGCGCGAAATGCAGCGGCAAGGTTTCGAGATTCCGTTGTTGATCGGTGGTGCCACGACCTCGCGGGCGCACACCGCGTTGAAGATCGACCCACATTACGCCGCGCCGACCGTGTGGGTGAAGGACGCCTCGCGTGCGGTGGGCGTTGCGCAATCGCTGATTTCGCGCGACCTGCGCCAGGCCTTCGTCGCCGCCAATAATGCCGACTACGCAGAGATTCGCGCGCGCCACCGCAATCGCGGCGATGCAAAGCGACTGGTGTCGCTGGAGAAAGCACGTGCACAACGTTTCGATGGCGATTGGGACACCTACACCCCGCCCACTCCGCGTCAGCCAGGCGTGCACGTGTTCGACGATTACCCGCTGCAGGAGTTGATCGAGCTGATCGACTGGACCCCGTTCTTTCAGGCTTGGGAACTTGCCGGCAAGTTCCCGGCAATCCTCAGCGATGAAGTGGTCGGCACGCAGGCGAGTGAGTTGTATCGCGATGCGCGACGCATGCTCAAGCGCATCGTCGAAGAGAAGTGGCTCACCGCCAAAGCAGTGGTCGGGCTGTGGCCGGCGAATAGTGTCGGTGATGATGTGGAGCTGTTGACCGAGCCTGCGGAATCGGGAAGTGGGAGTCGGGAATCGCAACGCAGTGCGCAAGCGCTCGACCATTCCCGATTCTCTATTCCCCATTCCCTGCATTTCTTACGCCAGCAAGTCGACAAACCCATCGACCGCCCCAACTTCTGCCTGGCCGACTTCATCGCGCCCAAGAGCTGTGGTAAGCAGGACTGGATCGGCGCGTTTGCGGTCACCGCCGGCATCGGCATCGACCCGCATGTTGCCCGTTTCGAAGCAGCGCACGACGACTACAACTCCATCCTGCTCAAGGCGCTGGCCGACCGCTTGGCCGAAGCCTTGGCAGAGCGCCTGCACCAACGCGTGCGTACCGATTTCTGGGGTTATGTCGACGACGAAAGCCTCGACAACGAAGCACTGATCTCCGAGCGCTATCGTGGTATCCGTCCGGCGCCGGGTTATCCCGCCTGCCCCGAGCACAGCGAGAAGCGCACATTGTTCGATTTGCTCGATGCCGAGCGCCACACCACGATGACACTGACCGAAAGTTTCGCGATGCTGCCCACCGCAGCGGTGTCCGGTTATTACTTCAGCCATCCCAAAAGCCAGTATTTCGTGGTCGGGCGATTGGGCAAGGAACAGGTCGCCGACTACGCAAAACGCAAGGGCATCACGCTGGCATTGGCCGAACGTTGGCTGGCATCGAATCTGGACTACGACCCCGAATAATCAATCGTCTGCAATGCGCAGGCTCGCTGGTATGCGAGCCTGCTATTGATGCGCCACCCTTCCGGTGCGCTGACTGCCTTTCGGCGCGACCGGGGGCGCCGGCAAGACACCAACACAAGCGTATCCATTAATGCCTTGCAGGGATTGCGACGGTCGCTCGCAAGCTGCAAGCTAAACAGCAAATTGCGTCCGTGTACCCTGACGAAAGATCGCCGAGCATAACTCGGCGATCTCAACTCCAAGGTCATCACACCTTGCCGAGCTCATCGTATTACGCAGCCGGCCGCAACACGTTCAAAACTTCGTAGCATGCGCCCATGGTGTGGTAGTCGGTCTTGCCGGCCGGGCTTTTCTCATCGCTGTACTTGCGGTTGTCTGCATCCAGGATGCGATACCACGCGCCATAGCGGTGGTCGATCATGTGCTTCCAGGAATAACCCCAAAGCTTGTCGTACCAGTGCCAATAACGCTCTTCGCCGCTGCGCTGCGCCAACAACGCGGCAGCGGCCAACGACTCTGCCTGCACCCAGAAATACTTGTCGTCATCGCAGACATTGCCGTCAGGGTCGAAGCCGTAATACAGACCGCCACGCTGCGCATCCCATGAACGCTCCACTGCCACATCGAACAGATGCTGCGCTGTCGGCAGCAACCAATCTGCCGGTGCGTAGCGATCCAGCAGCATCAGCAGCTTGGCCCATTCGGTCTGATGGCCCGGCTGGAAACCCCACGGGCGGAACAGATGCTTGGGATTGTCGCGGTTGTAGTCCCAGTCGATGTTCCATTGCAGATCGTAGTGCTCCCACACCAGGCCATCTGCCTTGGCCGCCTGACGCCGGGTCATGTTGTCGGCCAGCAACAACGCGCGGTTGAGATAGCGCTGCTCACCGCTCGCTTCGTACGCAGCAATCATCGCCTCGCACATGTGCATGTTGGCGTTCTGGCCGCGGTAGCTGGTGAAGTTGAACTGCGCGTCGGCCTCGTCACGATACAGGCCGAACTCCGGCTCCCAGAAATGCTTTTCCAGCAGTTGCCAGGTTTCGCCCATCCACGTGCGTGCTTTATCGACGCCGGCTTTCAATCCGCACGAATACGCCAGCAGCACGAACGCAACGCCGTAGCAATGATTCATAGCGTCTTCGACCACGCCATCGCGCAAGGTCCATGCATAGCCGCCGGTGCCCGGATTGCGATGCACATTACGCAGATAGTCCAGGCCGTGGCGTACAGCTTGCAGGTACTCGGCGTTGCCGAATTCGCGATAGGCCATCGCGTAGTTGAAAACGAAGCGCGTGCTGCTCACCAGATGCCGGTGCCCGGCGTCGTAGATGGAACCGTCATCGCGGAAATACTGGAAAAATCCGCCTTTCAGGTCGATCGCGTGCGGATGGTAGAACGCCATGGTGTCGGCGATATGCTGGCGCACTACATCAGCCGAGCGGAAGTTGGGGGCGGGGGTCGCAGGCAAACGACTCATGATTGTTCCTGGATCAAGGAATGGACCTCATCAACGCTCGGCATCGCGGCGAACGCGCCCTTGCGCGTCACCGCCAACGCACCAACTGCAGCGGCGAAACGAATCACCTCGGTGATCGCGGCCGCATCGGCACTCAATTGCTCAAGCGTGGATGCGCGCGCAGCCAGCTGATACAGCAAGCCGCCAACGAATGCATCGCCAGCTGCTGTGCTATCGCGCACCTGCACGTGGAATGCCGGCACCTGGCCGGAATCGTTGCGCGTCTGCCAATGCACCGGCCCGCCACCATCGGTGACCAGCAACCAGCTGGCCTTGCCTTGCCACAGCTTTTGCGTGACCGCGCTGGCATCGCCATCGAGTGTGCCAGCCAGGTAATCAAGCTCCTCACGCGAGAGCTTGACTACATCGGCCAACGCCAACGCGTCCCAGAGCAACGGTGAGGGGTTCACATCCTGCGGCCACAGCATCGGGCGCAGATTCAAATCCAGGCTGACGATAGCGCCATCGGCGCGCGCACGGCGCATGCCATCGAGCGTGCACTGCGCAATCTTCGGCTCGGTCATGCTGTTGGAGCACAAATGCAACACGGCTGCCTGCGCAAAACCGTCCGCGGCGAAATGCTCGGGGCGGAACAACAGATCCGCTGCCGGCGGGCGATAGAAGCTGAAGCTGCGCTCGCCCGCCTCGTCCAACGCAACGAAGGCCAGTGCGGTCTTGGCCTGATCTGTGCGCACGATGCCGTCAGTGACGACCCCGGCCTGTTGCAGGCTCTGCAGCAGGAAATCGCCAAACATGTCGCGCCCGAGCATACCGACAAAGTGCGCCGCGCCGCCCAGTCGCGCCACCGCAACGGCGACATTGGCCGGTGCACCGCCAGCGTATTGCGCGAAGGTGCGCGCCTCGTCCAGACCAGCTGACGGCAACGCCAGCATGTCGATCAAGGCCTCGCCAAAACACACGACCTGATTCTTGGCTGCATTCATGCGCGTGCCTCCGCCAGTGCGCCGCGCAGACGCGAGCCCCAGATACCGTAGAACACGATGTACAGATAGCACAGCAGCGGCAGCACGAACGACCCCTGCAGGCCGACGTTGTCGGCAAGCAGCCCCTGCAGATACGGCACGATGGCGCCGCCGACGATGGCCATGATCAACAGGCTGGAAGCACGGTCGGTCAACGGGCCGAGGCGCTCGATGCCCAGGGCGAAAATGGTCGGGAACATGATCGAATTGAACAGGCCGATCGCCACGAGTGCGTACACGGCCAGCATGCCGCCGCTGGCCATGGTCAGGCCCAACAGCAGCGCATTGATCGCAGCGAACACCGACAGCAGCACGCGTGGCGACAATTTGGCCAGCAACACCGAGCCGATGAAGCGACCGATCATCGCCAGCGTCCAGTATGCCGACACGTAATGGGTCGCCTCGCGTTCGGTAAAACCACCGATCTGCGGCAACGAGAAGTAATTGACCATCAGGCTGCCGATCGCCACTTCCGCACCGACATAGAAAAAGATCGCCAGCACACCAAAGCGCACATGCGGGTGACGCAACGCATCGAGTAATGAATGCTTGCTCTCGTCCCTCTGCGCGTTTGCGTCGATCAGTGCAGGCAGACGGAACAGAAACACGACGATCGCCAACAGGAACAGCACGATGCCCAGGCCGATATACGGACCCTGCACTGCCTGCGCTTCCTGCACGCGATAGGCCAGCTGCTTGGCTTCCGGCAGCACCTTGAGCTGATCGCCGCTCATCACGGCGTTGGAAAGGATCAGCCAGCCACCGAACAGCGGCGCGATCGCGGTCCCCAGTGAATTGAGCGCCTGCGCCAGGGTCAAGCGGCTGGACGCGCTACGCTCCGTCCCCAGCAGCGCGACATACGGGTTGGCCGCCACCTGCAAGATGGTGATGCCGGTGGCGAGTACGAACAACGCACCGAGAAATGCGCCGTAAATACGCAATTCCGCTGCAGGCCAGAAGCCCAGTGCGCCGACCGCAGCAACTGCCAAACCGGCCACGATGCCTTGCTTGTAGCCCAACCTGGCCACCAACCAACCGGCCGGCACCGACATCAGAAAGTACGCGCCGAAAAAGGTGAACTGCACCAGCATCGCCTGCGCGAAGTTGAGTTCGAACACGGCCTTTAAATGTGGAATCAGAATGTCGTTGAGGGAGGTAAGAAAGCCCCACATGAAAAAGATTGTGGTGACGACCGACAACGCGACACCGTTTTTGACGGGCGCCTTGTGGCCGCTGGGCACAGCGGATTGCGTGGAAAGGGAAACCATAGAAATTGCCTGGTCAGCGGCCTGAGGCCTTGGTGGGAGAATGGGCGGTAGAATCGATCGCGGGATGAAGCGGACGCAGTTTTGTTGGCGCGTAGGCGCTGCTCGCACGCATCTTCAATTCGACGGCAGCGGTCAAACGCCGAGAATCAAGCTCAGGGCTGCCGATTCGCTGCAGCACCAGTTGTGCGGCTTGCCCGCCACGCGCACGCGGGTCGGCGGCAAGCGTGGTCAATGCAGGAGTGAACAAGGCAGCCTCGGCGATGTCGTCGAAGCCGGTCACCGCAAAATCACGACCGGGGACAATCCCGTGCATCGTCAGCGCGGCCATCAACCCCAGCGCAACGCTGTCGTTGTAGCAAACCGCGGCAGTAGCATTCTGCGCAGCGCTGTCGAGCATGCGCGCAGCACACAGTGCGGCGTCCTGACGATTGGGCGCAGATTCAACGTAATGCACGGCCAGCCCTGCATCCGTCATCGCACGTGCATAGCCGGCCCGACGCTGGCGGCAGGAACTGGATTCGGCATGTCCGCCGAAAAAAACGATGCGCCGGTGACCTTGCGCGATCAAATGCTCGCCGGCCAGCAATGCGCCCTGCGCGTTGTCTAGCGCCAACAGATCCCAAGACGCGCCCTCTACTTCGCGGTTGAACAACACCACGTTGCGCTGGCGCCCGAGTACCTGCGTCAGCGCCTGCGCCTGGCTGCCTTCGGCCGGCGACAAGATGATCCCCGCCGGCGTGTGTTCCATCAGCGAGCTCAGCACCGCCTGCTGACGCTCGGTGGATTCGCCGGTGCTGCCGAGCAAGGTCACATAACCGGCCGCGCCCAGTGCTTCGTCCACGCCAGCGGCAAATTCGGCGAAGAACGGGTTGGACAGATCGTTGATGACCAACGCAATGCTGGAAGACGTACGGCGGCGCAGATTGGCTGCGGCACGGTTGTAAACGTAATTCTGCCGATCCAGTTCGGCCTCCACGCGCGCGCGCGTGGTCGCATGCACCAGCGGGCTGCCACGCAGCACCAGGGACACCGTCGCGCGGGAGACGCCGATCGCTCCGGCGATATCGCGCAACGTCACCGCACCGCGACGCACGCGACGCGCATCGGCATTATCCGGAACATCGGGCGTCGGTTTGGCATGCGTCACGTTGTAGGCGTTGCGGGGGAAAACATGCGCATGCATCCGGCGTTGATTGGATCGATCCAATTAAGCCTTTTCCGGGCAATCAATGCATGCGGCAGTGCAACATACCGGAGGCCCGCCATGAGCCATCAACGCGTAGGGCAACACTGTAACTAGGCGCCCGCCCATCGACTCCAACCGCAGACACGTCACTGAAACGCGATAGACAACCCAATACCACCTTGCCACTCGGGACTTTCCGATGTCAGTCCGCGCAACACCGAAACATCCAGTTGCATCGCATGCGGAAGCTGCCACGCGCCGCCAGCGCCAGCGACGCGCGAATGCTCGCTATCGGTGTCAAAGCCCGCTTCTACATAGCTGCTGAAATGCTCGCCGGAAAAGAACGTGTAGTTGGGCGAAAACGTCCAGTTGTGGCCGTCATCGTTGCGTGCATAGTTGACGTACACCGCCAACGCGCGCTCCTGCGCAAGATCCCAGGATGCGGTCACGCCAAGTTCGCGCGCGTAGCCATTGCTGAAAGCCGGGCTGCCGGTCGGCACGCTGTAGCTGACGAGCGCGGCCCAATGGAAACTGTCCGAGCGCGATGGCAATGCCACCTTCAGTCCGACATGGCTGTCGCCACCGCTGCGTACACGCGCAGCACCGTACTGCCAATTGTAGCTATCGCTCCCTACCTGCAGCTCGACGTTCTGGAACACGCCCAGACGCAGCAACGTATCGGCGGTGTATTGGGTGGTCCGCTGCCCGTCGCTGCGATCGGTGCTCGCGTCCGGCAAGCCTTGCTCCCAGGCAAACGCGCCAGGCTGCAGAACGTCGGCGGCAAACGGAATGCCGGGGCGATCGAACGCCAGCGCGTCTTCCGACTGCGCAGCCGCCTGCTGACTCACGACGCACAACGCGAGCATGGCTGCGACCAACGCCATGGAGCGAGCTGCGTGTAAACGCCAAACGTTCTGCGCGGCGAACGCTACCGACGTAGCGGCGCAGGACTTCAACACTTTCGACGACATGGACATGCGCGGCACCATCGGTAGGGAGGGAGCGACAACGCAACAGACCATAAGCCCGACTGCGTCGATCAGTGGCGTCATTCTGAATATTTGCTGATACTTGGAAAAATCAGTATTTGAACACTTAGCTGACCATGCCACGGGCAGTCGACAGGGCATAATTCGGTGTTACCAAACTAGGTCGTCGGGCACCTGATACTGAGGGTCTGCATACGGGTCGTCGCCTGCAGGCGCGTTCGGGTCCACCTTCAATGCCACCGATGGTGCGAACACCGCTTCGGCTTCGGCCAGCACCTCGGCGGTAACCAACAGATAGCGACCTTTGAGTTGCAGCACACCCAGTTCGCCTGCATTGAGCGCCTTGAGCTGATCGACGGTCACGTAGATGCGCTTGATCTTGCCGCCGTATGGGAAATGCCGGGCGATATCTGCATCGGCATGATTCAAGCCCTTGTCCTTGAGCAGCTCTTCGAGCTTGGCCTTGGCTTCGCGACGCAGGCGTGCTTCTTCCTGCTTGACGCGCTCGGCTTCGATGCGCTCGTCTTTTTCGCGCTGCGCACGGATCGCATAGGCCTTGGCCAGATCGATGTCTTCGCGAATGCGGGCCGGCTTGGGACCGCGCCGGTCGGTAGTGGCATGCGGCGGACGCGTCGACGTTGCAGGCTTGCCGTCGTTGCCACGATCGGGCCGGCCATCGTTTTTGCGCTCGCTCCTGCCATCGGTCGCCGCAGCGGCATGTGGCCGCTGCGGCCCCCTGCGCTGGCCCGGCTTGTTGCCATGCGGACGCGCGGCAGGCCGTGCGTCGGTTTTGCGTTCGGGCTTGGGTGAGGACTTGAAGCCCAACCCAAGCAACTGGTCACGTAAGGTATCGCTCATGGCGGCGGCAATCTGCAATCAATAGTGCGGAGGCGGCGGTTCATCCGCTGCATCGGCAAACAACGTTGAGCGCACCTTGCCCAGATCCTCGAGCAGGTGGCGGATCAATTCGGCATTGCGGGCGCCCGTCAAACGGGCGTCCGCAAGCGCTTCACTCAGTTCGTTCAGCGCCTGCTCCTGAAAGGAGAGGCGCGTTTCCAGTTCCACCAACCGCGCGTCCAGTTCCTGGTCGCGCGGCGAGAGTCGCTCATGCATGCAACGAACGGCCTCGTCCGATGGCGTAGTAAGCCAGACCTGCGGCTTCGATTTCTTGCGGGTCATACAGGTTGCGACCGTCGAACACGACACCGTCCTTCAATGCCTGCTTGATCTTGCCGAAATCCGGGCTACGGAACTGCTTCCACTCGGTAACCACAGCCAGTGCATCGGCACCTTCCAGTGCTGCAAATGCGTCGTCGCAGAAGGTCAGATCGTCGCGCTCGCCGAAGATGCGCTTGGCTTCATGCGTGGCTTCCGGATCGTAAGCACGCACAGTGGCACCGGCCTCCCACAACTGCGCCATCAAACGCCGGCTGGACGCTGCACGCATATCGTCGGTATTGGGCTTGAACGCCAAGCCCCATACCGCGAAGGTCTTGCCCGCGATACTGCCGTTACCTTCGGCGCCGTAGTGACGCTGCA
Organism: Xanthomonas fragariae; assembly: GCF_900183975.1. Taxonomy (NCBI): domain Bacteria; kingdom Pseudomonadati; phylum Pseudomonadota; class Gammaproteobacteria; order Lysobacterales; family Lysobacteraceae; genus Xanthomonas; species Xanthomonas fragariae. The sequence continues at coordinate 1,861,712 of NZ_LT853882.1, read as the reverse complement.
CCAGTTCGAACAAGTGCCCCTTCTGCGCGTTGTTGACGCTTTCCACCGCGTTGAGCAGGGTCGGCTCCATGCCGTATTGCTCGGCGGTCTTGGCCAATGCCTGCACATCTTTCGGGAAGCACGAGCCGCCGTAACCGGCACCTGGATAGATGAAGTGCCAGCCGATGCGCGGATCCGAGCCGATACCGTTGCGCACGTGCTCGACGTCCGCACCGACACGCTCGGCAATGTTGGCGATCTCGTTCATGAAGCTGATCTTGGTTGCCAGCATCGCGTTGGCCGCGTACTTGGTCAGCTCGGCCGAACGCACATCCATCTCGACGATACGATCACGGTTGCGATTGAACGGCGCGTACAGACGACGCATGCGTGCAATGGCTGCCGGCTTCTTGGCTCCGATCACGATGCGATCCGGACGCATGCAGTCGGCCACCGCGTCGCCTTCCTTGAGGAACTCAGGGTTGGAGACGACGTCAAACTCGTGATCCACGCCACGTGCATCCAACTCTTCCTGGATTGCAACGCGCACCTTGTCGGCGGTACCGACCGGCACGGTGGATTTGTTGACGATCACGGACGGGCCTTCGATGTGGCGACCCACGGTACGCGCAACAGCCAGCACGTACTGCAGGTCGGCACTACCGTCTTCATCCGGCGGCGTGCCCACGGCGATAAAGGTGATTTCGCCGTGCGCAATCGCCTCGACGGCATCGCTGGTGAAGCGCAACCGGCCAGAGGCATGGTTGGCTTTCACCATCGGCTCCAAGCCGGGTTCATAGATGGGAATCACCCCACGATTGAGACCATCAACTTTCGCCTGGTCGATATCCACGCAGATGACGTGATGACCTACTTCGGCAAGACAAGTACCGGTGACAAGACCAACATAGCCGGTACCAAAGATCGCAACTCGCATGGGTGGTGGTACTCCTGTGGGGGATCAGGGAAGGATACCCATCAGTTCGACATCGAACGTCAACGTTGCATCTGGTCCGATCGGCCCCCCCTGCGTGCCGTTCGGGCCATAGGCCAAGTTGGATGGAATCCAAAAACGATATTTCGAACCGACCGGCATCAACGCGACGCCCTCGGTCCATCCGGGAATGACTTGATCAAGACCGAACTCGGCCGGCTGACCGCGCTGATAGGAACTGTCGAACACCTGCCCGTTGAGCAGCTTGCCTTCGTAGTTCACGCGCACTTTGTTGGTGGGCATCGGGCGGTCGCCGCTGCCCTGACGCATCACCATGTACTGCAGGCCCGACGCGGTGGTGATCACGCCCTTCTCGGCCTTGTTCTTGGCGAGGAAGGCGTTGCCTTCTTCGCGATTCTTGGCACCGGCAGCGCCCTGTTTGGCAGAGGCAAACGCCTGCATGGTGGCCGCGGCTTCCTGCTGGGTGAGACGCGTGGTCCCCTTGGCAAATACGGTACGCACCGCTTCCATCAGGATAGACAGATCGATCTCATCCTTGATGCCGGCCAACGAAGGGCCGATAGCGCGATCGCCGAGCATCAGGCCAACATTTTCCTTGGATGGCGCGACTGGCGCGCTGCCCGGCGCCATGCCCGGTACCTGCTGGCCGTTACGCGCCGCCATTGCCGTGCGCAGCCCGGTATCGGTGGCCTGGGTCTGCTCTTCCGACAACAGCGGCTTACCGCCGTTGAATGCATTCTCGATGGCGCGTTGCATGGCGCTCAGATCGATGTCCTGGGCAATCGGCTCGAACGAGCGCGCTACGTCCATACCGATGGCGTAGCTCACGTTGTCGCGCGTGCTTTTCTCAGACGATGCGTTCAAAACTGGCTTCTCCTTGGTAGCCGCTGCGGCCGGTTGCTGCGCCATCGCCGGCAGCGATGTCGACATTGCTACCATCAGTAGCGACGCCGCCGCGCCGCGCTTTCCCATCTTCATTCGATGCACTTCCCGAGAGTGAAAAGACGCGCCACCGACGGCGCTGAATGCGCATTGTCGCATGCGCGCGCGGCGATGCGAGAACCGCGCTCAGCGCGACGGCGCTTTGAGTTCGCGTTCGATTGCGGCCAACACGCTCGTATCGTCCGGTTTGATCTTGCTGGGGAACTGCGCCACCACTCGTCCATCGCGACCAATCAAATACTTGTGGAAGTTCCAACCCGGTGCCACACCCGTGGCTTGCGTCAACCGCTGATACAGCGGCGTTGCTTCCTTACCAAGCACATGCACCTTCTCAAACATCGGGAACTTGACGCCATAGGTCAGCGTGCAGAATTCCTGAATCTGCTTCTCAGATCCGGGTTCCTGTCCTTGGAAATCGTTCGACGGGAAGCCCATTACCACAAAACCGCGGCTGCCGAAGCGCTGGTTGAGCGCCTCCAGCCCCTCGTACTGCGGGGTGTAACCGCACTTGCTGGCGGTATTGACCACCATCACGACCTTGCCGCCGTAGATACGGTTCAGGTTGATTGGCGCCTTGCCTGCCAGCGGCCGATAGTCAAGGTCCAGCAACGGGTTTCCGGCAGCTGCCGCCGAGGCAGAAAAAAATCCAACAAATACAACAACGAGCAGACGCTTGAGCAACATGAGCAACGCCCTTCAATTAGGTTGAGGCCACCCGCCGTTGCGGGGTGCCATCAGTGGGTACGACAGACAGTTGACTGCCCGCGCGCCGGTGTTATAGTTTAATACTACACTAGGAATCCAACGCAGGGGAAGCATGAACAGCCCACGCTTCACGCGACCAGTTCTGCTGCTGTTCGGCAACACCCTGTTTGCCATTGGTTGCCTGGGAGCTGCTTCCAGCCAGGTGACGAAGTCCGGCGCCGATTATGACGTGCCGCAGGCGGTTACGGAAAACGAGACAACTTTCTCCGGTGCACGCACCTGGGCTGGCCTGCATCTGCGCGCTTTACTGTGGATGCCCGACTTCTCCTTCGCGCAAGTTCTGCGCCCACGGAGCTGACTATGAACGACATTCAATGGAGCGACGGCGCTCCCATCTACCGCCAACTCAAGGAACGGGTCATTGCCATGATGCTCGACGGAATCTTCAAGCCTGGCGACGCCCTGCCCTCGGTACGGCAAGTGGCGGCCGACTATCAATTGAACCCCATCACCGTCTCGCGCGCCTATCAGGAATTGGCCGACGAGAACCTGGTGGAGAAACGGCGCGGCCTGGGCATGTTCATGACCACAGAAGCCGCACAGAAATTGCGCAGCAGCGAACGCGAGCGTTTCTTGAACGAAGAATGGCCCGCGGTGCTGGAACGTATTCAGCGTATTGGCCTGTCCATCGACGATCTGTTGCCACAGGGAAAAATATCATGACCGCCGTCTCCTCCGACCATGTGGTCGACGCGCGTGGCCTGCGCAAGGCTTACAAGCATCGGCTCGCGCTGGACAACACCAGCTTCACCATTGCCGCCGGCCGCATCGTTGGATTGATAGGCCCCAACGGCGCTGGCAAGACCACTGCGCTGAAGGCGGTGCTGGGGTTGACCGATTTCGACGGCGATCTGCATGTGCTGGGCATGGATCCGCGTATCCAGCGCAACGCACTGATGAACGAGGTCTGCTTCATTGCCGATGTTGCGGTGCTGCCGCGCTGGCTGCGGGTTGGCGAGGCGATGGATTTCGTTGCCGGCGTGCATCCGCGCTTCGATCGCGCCAAGTGCGAGCGCTTTCTGGCCAACACGCAGCTCAACCGCAAATCGCGGGTGCGCGAATTGTCCAAAGGCTTGATCGTGCAGCTGCACCTGGCGCTGGTGATGGCGATCGACGCACGCATCCTGGTGCTGGACGAACCGACTCTCGGCCTGGACATCCTCTATCGCAAGCAGTTCTACCAGCGCCTGCTAGAGGATTACTTCGACGAGCAGAAGACCATCATCGTCACCACTCACCAGGTCGAAGAGATCGAACACATCCTCACCGATGTGATGTTCATCCGCGAGGGCCGCATCGTGCTGACCACCGACATGGAGGGCGTGGCCGAGCGCTACACCGAAGTCTTGGTCAGTGCCGAACATCTCGATGCGGCCCGGGAACTGAAACCCACCGACGAGCGCAGCCTGCCGTTCGGCAAGACCGTGATGCTGTTCGATGGCGTGCCGAAAGAGCAGCTCGCCCGTTTCGGTGAAACCCGCAATCCCGGCTTAGCCGACCTGTTCGTTGCGGTCATGAAGGAGACCTACGCATGAATGCAGTGACCAACCAAGCATCTCCCGCACGCATTTTCGCCTGGCTGCTCAAACGCGAATATTGGGAACACCGTGGCGGCTTCGTGTGGGCACAGATCATCACCGGCGGTATCGCGGTGTTCTTCGCGCTGCTGGGCGCGGTCATCGGTGGGATCACCGCCCGCCGCAGCACGCTCGGCAACAGCATGTCGATGTCGGACATGGCCAAATACACGCACACGCTGGGCCAGGTCGGTGACAGCTTGCTGCTCGGCGGCATCGGCATCGCCTCTGTGGTGCTGGCGTTTGTGGTGTTCTTCTACGCACTCGGCAGCCTGTACGACGACCGCCGCGACCGCAGCGTGCTGTTCTGGAAATCGCTGCCTGTATCGGACGTGCAGACCGTGCTGTCCAAGGCCACGTGGGCGCTGCTGCTTGCGCCGTTGATCGCCATCGTGATCGGTGCGGCGGTTGGGCTGGCGCTGTGGTTGATCGCGATCGGTGGTGCATTGATCGCCGGTGTCCCCGCCCCCTGGGCGATGGCGACCCATTCGCACCCGTTCTCGCTGCTGTGGTTGTTGCTGAAAACCGTGCCGATGAGCTTGCTGTGGGCGTTGCCGACCATCGGCTGGCTGATGTTCTGCTCGGCCTGGGCCAACAGCAAGCCGTTCCTGTGGGCGGCGCTGTTTCCGCTGCTGGCCTGCGTGATGCTGAGCATTGTCTCGGCGATGCCGGGCGTGTCGCTGCCGATAGGCTGGATCTGGTACATCGTCGGCTATCGCGGCCTGCTCAGCGCCCTGCCCGGCAGCTGGTCGCCGCTTGCCGTCAGCGGCAATCTGGACAGCAGTAGCATGCAACACCCCAGCGATCTGGTGCAGTGGGCGCTGCTGCACACCGACAGCGCGCGGGTCTACGGCAGCCCGGATATCTGGATCGGTGCCGCAATCGGTAGCGCGCTGATTGCCGCGTCCATCTATCTGCGTCGTCGGCGCTCGGACGCCTGAGGACACACCATGGGCCTGCATTTGAGTCTGGCCATCCTGTTCGCATTTCAGATGGGCGACAACATCCGAGCCAAGGCAGAAACCTTCAAGCAGAAAACCAGGCAAATCTGCGATCAGGCGATTAATGACTAAGAGCGGCTAACAAAACCCAGGAAGAAGCCGTAAGCAGATGATGGAGCAAGCAAGCGAGAGCAACGCCAAGTGGAGATCGATGCGGCGTTCAAAGCGGATGCGCAGTTTGCCCATGCCTGCGAACCAGGCATGGGTGCGCTCGACGACCCAGCGATGACGGCCCAACCGGTCGTTGCGCGCGATCCGCGCAATGATGCCGCGCTGCTTGAGGAAGGCGCGACAGCGGTCGATGTCGTAAGCCTTGTCGGCGTGCAATTTGTCTGGCCAACGTCGCGGGCGCCCTGGTTTGCCACCAATTGGCGGCAAGGCGTCGATCAACTCCTCGAACACGACTGAGTCGTGCCGATTGGCGCCGGTGACGCACACCGCCAAGGGGATGCCGTTGCGATCGACGATCAGATGCCGTTTGCTGCCGAGTTTGCCGCGATCGGTCGGGTTCGGCCCGGTATATGGGCCCCCCGGGGGGAGGCTACGCTAGCGGCGTCCAGACCAGCTCGGCTCAGGTCCAGCGTCTGAGCGCAACGTCGCTCGGCCAGCAACACCTGATGCAGACGATGCCACACACCGGCGGCCTGCCAATCACGCAACCGGCGCCAGCAGGTCATGCCGCTGCCGTAGCCCAGCTCCATAGGCAGGTCTGCCCACGGCACGCCCGTGCGCAGGACATAGACGATGCCGTTGAGGGCTTGCTGATCACTGATACGCGACCGTCCACCTTTGGGCGAACGCTTCACTTGCGGAATCAGCGGCTCGATGCGCTTCCACAGCGCAATGGGGATCTCTTTGCGACGTGTCATGTCCGCAATTTTGCAACCGGCGAGACAAGATTCAAGGGGTTTTGTTAGACGCTCTAAGGCACTAAGGCACTAAGGCACTAAGGCAGCGCACCGCACAGGATGCGACCGCGCAACTGTTGCCGGCATTTGTACCGCACTCAATCCTCACGGAGCACGACGTCGACGATTGCCGTAAATAAGCACGGTCGTTATCGCAATTGCGCAGCCGCTGATCGCTATTGGATGGATCGCATGATCACGATGGTTTCGGCGCCCCATCACGCACCTGAGGCTGGCGTGCGACACACGCTTGCGATTTCACATACCGCCCGCCCCGGCCACTAGACCGGGGCGGGATTACACTAATGCGCTCCACTCGACCCGTCGACCCCATGAACAAGTTCGTGATGCTCTGCATGGCGCTAGTGCTGTGCACCCTTGCCGCCTGCGGCGACCAGTCGTCCCGGCGCGCCGAACGCGGCAAGCCACGCGTTGCGATCACCACCCAAGCGGTGATGATCCGCCGCCCACCGGCTGCCAATGCGGAAATCACTCCGGACGGCACGCTCAAAATCGACGATATCGCGTTGCCGCAGAAAGAGCCGACGCGCGCCAAGTTGCAGTTGCTGTTCGGGCATCTGCAGATACTGCGTCAGCAGGCGGTCAACGAGGCTGACCCGGACCCCGAATACAAGTCGATCAAGCTGATAGCCACGCCTGAGATTCAGAAGCTCAGCGGCGAATTGCTGGATGAAATCCCATCGTTGCAACCGTATCGCGAGAGCTTCAGCAACGTGCAGGGCGAGCGGCATTGATCAGCAAGCGAAGCTGCGCGGAAACCCCAGCTTCGTGCAAAACCAGCTAGGGAAGGTCTGAACAACGCACCAGACCTCTAAAATTCGAGCCTGCTGCGTGCCAATAGCGCACAGAGTTGATGCGTACGATACGATTTCTACGGTTTCTTGCGGCGTTGGCTGGCGCCAGACAGCATTATCCCCTGGCCGGCAGCAACTGCCGGCGCACCATCCACAGATTGGATAGTGCGAACAGGGTCAGCACATGCGCGGTGTTCTTGGCCAAGCCGCGATAGCGGACCTTGGTGTAGCCAAACTGGCGTTTGATCACGCGGAATGGATGCTCCACCTTCGCACGCACACTTGCTTTGAAGTATTCCCAACGTTCTTCCTGGCGGCGCTCGCGTTTGTTGCCAATGGCTTGAATCGTCGAACGCTTGGCGGCAATGAAAAAACCAGCCTTGCAGGTCTGCAGTTCTTCGCGTTTGTCCGCACCGGTGTAGCCGCTGTCGCCGAACACACTGTCTTCTTTGCCGTGCAGCAATGCGTGGGTCACTGATACGCCCAGGGTTCCGTAGACACTCAAGACCCTCGTTGCGCGTAGCGCCGTTCAAACTCTACAGGGGACAGGTCGCCAGTTGAACCGTGGCGGCGGTTGGGGTTGTAGAACATCTCGATGTAGTCGAATACCTCGGCGCGAGCGGCGTCCTTGGTGGAATAGGTCCGCCGCCTGATCCGCTCGCGTTTGAGCAGGCCGAAGAAGCTCTCCACGGGTGCGTTGTCGTGGCAGTTGCCACGACGACTCATGCTGCACACCACGCCATGGGACGCCAGGAAACTGCGCCAGTCATCGCTGGTGTAGACAGACCCTTGGTCCGAATGAACCAAGCAACCAGCGTTGGGTTTGCGCCGCCACACCGCAGACAACAAGGCCTGCACGACCAACTCGGTGTCGGCCCGATCGCGCATCGCCCAGCCGACGACCTGCCGGGAAAACAGATCGATCACAACAGCCAGGTACATCCAGCCTTCATGCGTGCGGATGAAGGTGAAATCGCTCGCCCAGGCCGTGTCCGGCTCAGTCACGTCGAACTGTCGGTCAAGCAGGTTGGCCGCCGCCTTGCACTGCATTCCTCCATGGAGGCGCGGTTTGCGACCATAGCCCACCTGGGCACGCAGTCCCTCGGTGCGCATCAGCCGATGCACCCGATGGCGACTGCAACGCTCACCCAGATCGCGCAGATCCCTGGTGATCTTGCGATGCCCATAGACACTGCCATTGGCCAGTCAGTGGTGCTTGATCAGTCCAAGCAAGCGCTCATCTTCCTTGGCGCGCTCACTGTTGGGCGAGCACAACCAGGCGTAATAGCCCGACCGGTTGACCCGCAATACCCGGCACATCGCACACACCCTGAATTCCCCACAGTGGGCTTGCATGAAGGCGTACTTTGCCCTTACCCCTTGGCAAAGTACGCGGCGGCCTTTTTTAGGATGTCGCGCTCCTCGGTCACTCGACGCAACTCTGCCTTCAGCCGCCGAACCTCGGCGCTCTGGTCCACCTCGGCGCGCTGCACCACGCCAGGCTTGCCGAACTTGCGCAGCCAGGCGTAGAGGCTGTGCGTGGTGACACCCAGTCGCTCCGCGACTTCTGCCACCTTGAAACCACGATCGGTCACTTGCCGGACCGCCTCGATCTTGAATTCATCCGTATACCGCTTGCTGCTCATAGACACCTCCGAATTGACCATGTTCCATGGCCTTGAGATGTCTAGGAAACCCTGGGCGTATCACACCGTGACATCGGCCACATTGGCAGCCGTACAACGGACATGGTGCACCAGCCCGGAAAACTCATCCACGCCGATGGGTGCCTTCATCCCGAAATACCACTGATTGCCTTTCTTGGTCTGATGCATTTCAGGGTCGTGCGCGCGGTCGGTGTTCTTGGTCGAACTGGGCGCAGCGATCAGGGTTGCATCGACGATCGTGCCGGACCGCAGGCTCTGACCCTTGCGCACCAGATCCGCGTTGACGGCCTCCAGCATCCGCGCTGCAAGGCCATGGGTTTCCAGCAAGCGGCGAAAGTTGAGAATCGTGGTCTCGTCGGGAACATTGTCCAAACCGCCGAGCTGGGCAAAACGGCGCAAGGTCGGGATCTCGTGCAACGCTTCTTCCATCGCCGGATCGCTCAACGCATACCACTGCTGCAGCAAATGAATCCGCAACATCGTCGCCAGTGCGTACGGCTGTCGACCAGGCCGCCCCGACACCGGATAGTGCGGCGCGATCAGTCCGAGCAAATGCCTCCACGGAACCACCTGCTCCATCTCGGCCAGGAAGATCTCGCAGCGAGTCTGCTTGCGCTTGCCCAAACCTTCAGCGTCACCGAACGTCAGTTGCATGGATGACTCCTCAACGTAGGTGTGTAGTGTCGCGCATTTGAAGTGCGTTGTTCAGAGGTTCCCTAGGAGTACGCCTGTACGCGATGAAGCGGGATTAATAACGGCCCATCGCGCACCAGTGCGCTCCTACAAAAGCAGTGATCAGCCACCGCCTCCACCGCCGCCGCCCGCCTGGATCCCACCACGGGTCAACGCGGCCGGATCTAGCAACCGCCGCAGATCGGCTTCGCTGAGCCCGCTGTCCTCCATGGCCACATCCAGCACCGGGCGCTGCTCTTTGTAGGCACGCTTGGCGATTGCAGCAGCCTTTTCGTAGCCGATGATCGGGTTCAGCGCGGTGACCAGAATGGGATTGCGATCCAATGCCTCGCGTACGCGCTCCTGACGCACCCTCAAGCCGGCAATTGCGGTATCTGCCAACAGGCGCGAGACATTGCTCAGCAGCGTGATCGAATCCAGCAGGTTGTAGGCAATCAGCGGCAGCGTCACGTTCAACTGAAAGTTACCGGTCTGCCCGGCCACAGTGATTGCGGTGTGGTGGCCAATCACCTGCGCGCACGCCATCACGGTGGCTTCTGGAATTACCGGGTTGACCTTGCCTGGCATAATCGAACTGCCCGGCTGCAACGCCGGCAATTCGATCTCGCCCAAGCCCGCCAACGGACCGGCATTCATCCAGCGCAGGTCATTTGCGATTTTGATCAGCGCAACTGCCAGCGCATTGAGTTGGCCGGACAATTCCACTGCATCGTCCTGAGCGGCCAAGCCTTCGAACTTGTTTTCTGCACTCTCGAACTTGCCCCCGCTCAAGCTCGACAAAGCCTTTGCCACCTTGCCGCCGAAGCGTGGATCGGCATTGATGCCGGTACCGATCGCAGTGCCGCCCAGTGGCAGCCGCCGCAAGCGCTTGAGCGCATCGTCGATGCGATCCTGCGCCGAACTCAGCTGCGCCGACCACGTACCGAACTCCTGCCCAAATGTCAGCGGCATCGCATCCATCAGATGGGTGCGACCTGTCTTAACCACCTTGTCCAGGCTCTTGACACGCTTGTCGATGGTCTTGCGCAGATGCTTGAGCGCCGGTTGCAACTGTTCCTGCACCGCGAGCAATGCAGACACGCGGATGGCAGTCGGCACCACATCGTTGGAACTCTGCCCGAGATTGACGTGATCATTTGGATGCACTGCATCCTTGCCGGCGCGCGTGGCCAGCGTTGCGATCACCTCGTTGGCATTCATGTTGGACGAGGTGCCCGAACCGGTCTGATAGACATCGACCGGAAACTGCGCATCGTGCGTACCGTCAGCCACCTGCAATGCGGCATCCTGCACCGTCTTGCTGATCGATTTCGGCAACAACCCAAGCTCGGCGTTGACGCCGGCCGCAGCCGCCTTGATCAACCCCAGCGCGCAGATAAACCCACGCGGCATCGGTTGGCCGGACACCGGGAAATTCTGCACGGCACGCTGGGTCTGCGCGCCCCACAACGCGTCGGCAGGCACCTGCAATTCGCCCATGCTGTCGTGTTCGGTCCTGAAACGTTCGCTCATCTGCACTCTCCGCACATTGTTGATCCGTGGCGATGGGTGGCTGGCAACGGGCGTACCCACGCTGGCGAGGACACCTACGATACTCGCTCGCGGCGTTGCAACCATGTCGTTGCAAGCCGTGGGCTAGATTCACACTCGATCCATATGAGGTACCACGCTGCGATGAGCGACGGCCCTCACTGTAGAAACGCACCGCTTGCGCTTTTCTTCGCTACATATCCACAACGCCGCACACGCGCATTCAGCAACGGCTGCCCGAAGAAAGCGAAACCCTCGAACTGGACGGCCACGCACTGACCGTGCGCCGCAGCAAGGCGATCACGGTCCGCCAACTGGGGGAAGCGAGCGCCGAGGCAGCGTAGAATATGCACCCCCCCAGCTTCCCAGTGCCCTGCCCATGTCGGATTCCGCCCTGCTCGCCCTGTCTCCGCTCGACGGCCGCTACGCCTCCAAGGTGGATGCGCTGCGCCCGATCTTTTCCGAATACGGACTGATCAAGGCGCGGGTCAAGGTCGAGATCGAATGGCTGCTGGCACTGGCCGCCGAGCCGGGCATCGTCGAGTTGGCACCGTTCTCGACCGCCTCCACGCAGACCCTGCGCCGGCTGGCCGACGACTTCAGCGTGACCCATGCCGCGCGGGTCAAGGAGATCGAGCGCACCACCAACCATGACGTCAAAGCGGTGGAGTACTTCATCAAGGAGCAGCTCAAAGACGATGCGGAATTGGGTCCGGCGCTGGAATTCGTGCATTTCGCCTGCACCAGTGAGGACATCAACAACCTCAGCTACGGCCTGATGCTGGAACAGGCCCGCCGCGAGGTGTTGCTGCCGACGCTGGACGGCATCACTGCCTCGCTGCGCAATCTTGCCCGTGCGCAAGCGGCCCAGCCGATGCTGTCGCGCACGCATGGCCAGACCGCCTCGCCGACCACCCTAGGCAAGGAAATCGCCAACGTGGTCGCGCGGCTGCAGCGCCAGCGCAAGCAGATCGCCGCGGTCGAGCTCACCGGCAAGGTCAATGGCGCGGTCGGTAACTACAACGCGCACCTGGTGTCGTATCCGGAGCTGGACTGGGCGGCGTTCGCGCAGCGCTTCGTCGAAAGCCTGGGCCTGGTGTTCAATCCGTACACCACCCAGATCGAGCCGCATGACAACATGGCCGAAATCGGCGATGCCACCCGCCGCGCCAACACCATCCTGATCGACCTGTCGCGCGACATCTGGGGCTATATCTCGCTGGGCTACTTCAGGCAGAAGCTCAAAGAAGGCGAAGTCGGTTCCTCGACCATGCCACACAAGGTCAACCCGATCGACTTCGAAAACGCCGAAGGCAATTTCGGCATCGCTAATGCGCTGTTCGAGCATTTTTCCGCCAAATTGCCGATCAGCCGCTGGCAGCGCGACCTCACCGACTCCACGGTGCTGCGCGCGCTGGGCACCGCGTTCGGCCATACCCAGGTCGCACTGGATTCACTGGCCAAGGGTCTGGGCAAGCTGACCGTCAACTCCGAGCGTCTGGACGCCGATCTGGATGCGGCATGGGAAGTGCTGGCCGAGGCCGTGCAGACGGTGATGCGCCGTCATGGCCTGCCCAATCCGTACGAGCAATTGAAGGCATTGACGCGCGGCCAGGTCATTACTGCAGCGTCGATGCAGGCCTTCGTGGAAAGCCTTCAGTTGCCGGAAGCCGACAAGCAGCGCCTGCGTGCGCTGACCCCGGGCACTTACACCGGTCTGGCCGAGCAACTGGCGCGCGGCATTTAATCGGCCCGCATCACTGCAAACCACACCACTGTGCTGTATCCAACTGTCCGGAGATTGGCTTGGCGTTGCGCCCACTGCATCACTCGTACGCTGCGATCCTGAGCGCACCATCTGCAACCGCCTGACACCTGCTCACTCCATTGTTAGCCTCAATCACTTCGCCGGACGCGCAGCGCCGGCTTTCCTGGTCGGAACCGTGACGCAATGAAAAAAACCACCGCAAAAAAGATTGTCGCCCCAAAGCGCGCGCACCTGCCCTTCGAGATCCATGCCACGCGCGACCAGCCGCTGGGCATGCCGGTGGAGCGCTTCCTACGCAATTACTGGCACAAGTACCCGCTGCTGATACGCAATGCGTTCCCCGATTTCCAGTCGCCGCTGCAGCCCGAAGACCTGGCCGGCCTGGCTTGCGAAGATGGTGTGCTGGCGCGACTGATCAGCCACGACCGCGCCAAAGACAACTGGAACGTGCGCACCGGCCCGTTCCAGGAAACCGATTTCCCCGACCTGCCCGACCATGATTGGACCTTATTGGTACAGGACGTGGACAAATGGGATGCAGATGTGCGCGCATTGCTGGAGCGGTTCCACTTCCTGCCGCGCTGGCGCCTCGACGACATCATGATCAGCTTCGCCGCGACCGGCGGCTCGGTCGGCGCGCATGTCGATCATTACGACGTGTTCCTGCTGCAGGGCCAGGGCCACCGCCGCTGGCAGGTCGATGCGCGTGCGCAATTGGGCCGCAAGGCCGCGCCGCTGGCATTCCGCGACGATGTCGAGCTCAAGCTGCTGCGCGAGTTCAAGCCCACCCACGATTGGGTACTGGGCCCGGGTGACATGCTGTATTTGCCGCCGCTGGTGCCGCACCACGGCGTGGCCGAAGACGCCTGCCTGGCCTTCTCGATCGGCACCCGCGCGCCGTCATCGGCCGAGTTGATCGGCGACTATCTGGACACCTTGATCGCCGACGCCGACGAGGCCGTGCGCTACCACGACGAAGACCTCAAAGTGCCGGCCGATCCGTACGAGATCGACGTTACCGCGATGAACCGCGTGGTCGAAGCGCTCAACGCGCTGCGCATGAACGACCCGGATCGCCTGGGCGACTGGTTCGGCCGCTTCATAACCACCTACCGCGCCTCCGGCGACGTGGTGCCGGCAGCGGAGCCGATTCCGCGCGAAGCGGTCGAACAAGCACTTGAAGAAGGCGTGCTGCTGCATCGTCATCCGTGGTCGCGACTGGCTTGGCGTCGTGCCAAGCGAGGTGCCACGTTGTTCTGCAGCGGCCTGGAATTTGCGTTATCGACCAAGGACGCGGCCCGCCTGGCAGCGGCCGAAGAGGTCGACGGCGCGTTATACGCCCAGTTGTCTACGCGCGGCCGCGAGGCCGTGCTGGAGTTGCTGGCGCAAGGCCACTACCAGCGCGCCCACGAGGAGGCGGACGACGACATCGAGCACATCGAGGACGACCAGGCACATGCGCTGAGGCTGTCGACAAGCCACGACGATGCCGAGACCGACACACCGGATACGGACGAGGAGATCGACGCCGAGGCCAACGTCGAGGAGGTGCCGGACACGGCAGACAGCCCGGCCGAAGCAGTCGACGCAGAGCAGGACGATGACAGCGACATCGCCGACGACGAGGCATCAGACGACAGCGACGAGGCTCCCAAACGCGTATGACCCCCCAAGCCAGGACGCAGATCGTCTCGCTGCACCCGGCCTCCGACGCTGAGGTTCTGCGTGCGCTGCGCCTGGCCTGCACCACCGACACCGCTGGGAACACCGGCGATGCCGAGTGGGATGCACTGGACCCGCTCAGCTTGCAATTGGCCGCGTGCTGCGAGGACGGCCAGCTGATCGCCTCGGTGCGGCTGACCCCAGATCGCCGCATCGACAAACTCGGCGTCCTGCCCAACTGGCGCCGCCGCGGCCTGGCCGACCAACTGGTTGCAGCTGCCGTCGACAACGCCCGACAACGCGGCTGGCCCAGCCTGCAGGCCCGGGTCAACGCAAACGCAGAGGCCGTGTTCGCACGCCTCGGTTTCTTGCCGGATACCGCTTCCGAATTTCACACTGAGCGCGATGCGGGCAATCCACTTGGGAACCCCCTGCACCGTCGCCTCGACGGCCCAATGGCGGTAGACGACCTGAGCGCGGCCGTGGCCGCCACCACCGCGCTGCTGTGCGCCACACGTCGCCAGGTGCTGATCTATACCCGCACACTGGATCCGCCGTTGTTCGACAGCGCCGCAGTGCTCGATGCGTTGCGCCGCTTCGCCACCGACCGCCACGACAAACGCTTGCGTGTACTGGTGCAGGACACCGCAGGCGCGAGCGCCAATAGCAGCGCGATGCTGCGCCTAGCGCAGCGTTTACCCAGCGTGTTTCGCTTCCGTGCGGTCAGCGATCCGGTCGATACCAGCCATGCGTCGGCCTATGTCGTGGGCGATGACGCCTACTATTTTCGTCCAATAGGTCATCGCTTTGACGGTGGTGAAACCTGGCTGTCCGGCGCGGCGCGCAGTCGCCAGCTGGAGCGCGAATTCGCTCAGATATGGGAGCGCAGCGCGCTTTGGAGCGAACCGCGCGCACTCGGTATCTGACACCGCAGCTCCCTTCGCACATTGGCGTGACGCCAATTGGTCTACTCCGCCGGTCAGCTCGCAGACGCCCGCTAACTGGCGCAAGGGGGTATACTTTTTCGAGATTTGATACCGACCGATAGGGCGTCTCGCCCTGCCGCTTCCGCACAATGATCCCCACAGCAGACCCGACTTACCATCGTGGATAATCTCCTAAAGCAGTTCGCGCAGTCATCGCAGCTCGCCGGCGGCAACGCCGCCTATATCGAGGATCTGTACGAGCAGTACCTCGTCGCCCCAGACAGTGTCGATCCGAAGTGGAAGAGCTATTTCGATGGCTTCAAAGGTCGCGATGCTGGTGATGTACCGCATTCGGCGGCTATTGCCCACATCCTCACTGCTTCCAGGCAAGCAACCAATGCGGGGACCGGCACTGGCGCCAGTGACGAGCGCGAGCGCAATGTCGGCCGTCTGATCACTGCCTATCGCGCACGCGGTCATCTCGGCGCGCAGCTCGACCCGCTCGGTCTGACTCCGCCGGTCAATCCGCCCGATCTGGATCTACCGTTCCACAGCCTGTCGCAGGCGGATCTGGACAGCGAGTTCAGTACCGGCGGTGTCGGTGGTCAGCCGCGGATGAAGCTAAAGGATCTGCTGGCTCGCCTGAAAGCGACCTACGCCAGCACCATCGGCGCAGAGTTCATGCATATTCAGGAATTCGACCAGCGCCAATGGATCTACAAGCGCCTGGAAGATGCCGGCGGCAAGATCGCCAGCGACGCTGCCAGCCGCAAGCGCACGCTAGAGCGGCTCACCGCCGCCGAAGGCCTGGAGCGCTACCTGCATACCAAGTACGTCGGTCAAAAACGCTTCTCGCTGGAAGGCGGCGATGCGTTGATCCCGATGATGGACGAGATCATTCGCCAGTCCGGCAACGATCAGGTCAAGGACATCGTGATCGGCATGGCCCACCGCGGCCGCCTCAACGTGCTGGTCAATACCTTGGGCAAGAACCCGCGCAAGCTGTTCGACGAGTTCGAAGGCAAGTTCGAGCACGCCCACGACGACCGCGCGCACACCGGCGACGTCAAGTACCACATGGGCTTCTCGGCCGACATCGCCGTCGGTAGCGACACGCAGGTGCACCTGGCGCTGGCGTTCAACCCGTCGCACCTGGAAATCGTCGACCCGGTCGTGGTCGGCAGCGTGCGTTCACGTCAGGAACGTTTCGGGGATGCAGAGCGCAAGACCGTGCTGCCGATCCTGATCCACGGCGATGCCGCATTCGCTGGCCAGGGCGTGGTGATGGAGCTGTTCCAGATGTCGCAGGCACGTGGTTTCGCGGTTGGCGGCACCGTGCACATCGTGGTGAACAACCAGATCGGCTTCACCACCAGCGCCCGCGACGACGCCCGTTCCACGCTGTACTGCACTGACGTTGCCAAGATGATCGGCGCGCCGGTTTTCCACGTGAACGGCGACGACCCGGATGCGGTGATGTTCGTGTCCAAGCTGGCGTACGAATTCCGCCAGAAGTTCAAGAAAGATGTGGTCATCGACCTGGTCTGCTACCGCCGTTGGGGCCATAACGAGGCCGATGAACCGGCAGCGACCCAACCAGTGATGTATCAGACCATCCGCAAACACAAGACCACCCGCGAGCTCTATGCCGCCAAGCTGGAAAGCGACGGCGTGCTGAGTGCTGATGAGGCTAGGGCGCTGGTCGACGGCTACCGCAACAAGCTCGATTCGGGCGAATACACCACCGAATTAGCCAAGCGCAAGCCGGACGAATTCGCCATCGATTGGTCCAGGTATCTGGTCGGCACCCCTGCCAATCCGGTAGACACGCGCGTCAAGCGCGATCAGCTGGACCGTCTGGCCAAGCTGATCACCACAATCCCGGAAGGCGTCGAGCTGCATGCACGCGTGTCCAAGATCTACGAGGACCGCGTCAAGATGGCCGCCGGCAATCAGCTAGGCGACTGGGGCTTTGCCGAAAACCTGGCCTACGCCACCTTGCTTGCCGAAGGCCACAAGCTGCGTCTGGTTGGTCAGGACGCCGGTCGTGGCACGTTCTTCCACCGTCACGCGATCCTGCACGATCAGAAGACCGACAGCTATTACCTGCCGCTGCGCCAGCTGGTGCAGAACCCGGAAGACGCCACCGTGATCGATTCGCTGCTCAGCGAAGAAGCGGTGGTGGGCTTTGAATACGGCTACTCCACCACCGACCCGAATGCGCTATGCATATGGGAAGCGCAGTTCGGCGACTTCGCCAATGGTGCGCAGGTGGTGATAGACCAGTTCATCGCCGCTGGCGAAGCCAAGTGGGGCCGCATCGCGGGCCTGTCGCTGTTCCTGCCGCACGGCTACGAAGGCCAGGGTCCGGAGCACAGCTCCGCGCGGCTGGAGCGCTTCCTGCAGCTGTGCGCGCTGGAAAACATGCTGGTGTGCGTGCCGACCACCCCGGCGCAGTGCTTCCACATGATCCGTCGTCAGATGCGCATGACGACCCGCAAGCCGCTGGTGGTGATGACGCCGAAGTCGCTGTTGCGCCACAAGCTGGCGGTGTCGAGCCTGGAAGAACTGGCCGACGGTGAGTTCCAGCATCTGATTCCAGATGCCAAGGCCGATGCCGGAAAGGTCAGGCGGGTGGTGCTGTGCTCGGGCAAGGTCTATTACGACCTGCTCGAAGACCAGACCAAGCGTGGCCAGGACGACGTTGCCATTCTTCGTGCGGAGCAGCTGTATCCGTTCCCGCGTGCGCAGTTGGCCGCCGAACTCAAGGCTTATGCCAATGCCACCGACGTGGTGTGGTGTCAGGAAGAGCCGCAGAATCAGGGCGCGTGGTACCAGATCCGCCACCATCTGAACTCCTGCCTGTCCAGCGGTCAGAGCCTGCACTACGCCGGCCGTGCCCGTTCGCCCTCGCCTGCTGCCGGCCATATGGCCGACCACATCACCGAACAGCAGAAGCTGGTCGCCGATGCGCTACTCAATCCGTTCAACGACCAAGTCGCTGAATAACTCCTCTTCCCAAAAAACGAACACCCTAGGACGCTCCCCGAATGGCCACCGAAGTCAAAGTTCCGGTACTGCCCGAATCCGTTTCCGACGCCACCATCGCCAGCTGGCACAAGAAGGCTGGTGAAGCGGTCAAGCGCGACGAGAATCTGGTCGACCTGGAAACCGACAAGGTCGTGTTGGAAGTTCCTTCGCCGGTCGACGGCGTGCTGAAGGAAATCAGGTTCGAAGCCGGCAGCACGGTCACCAGCAACCAGATCCTGGCGATCATCGAAGAAGGCGCTGTGGCTGCTGCTGCACCTGCCGAAGAAGAGAAGAAGGCTGGTGCACCGGCGCCTGCCGCTGCTGCGCCAGCCGCGGCTTCAGCACCAGCTGCTGCCGCTACGCCGACCGCTTCCAAGTCGTCGGCCGATGCCCTACCCCCGGGTGCGCGCTTCTCCGCGATCACCCAGGGCGTGGATCCATCGCAGGTCGAAGGCACCGGCCGTCGTGGCGCAGTGACCAAGGAAGACATCGTCAACTTTGCCAAAAATGGCGGCGTCGGCAGGGCCGGCGGTGCACGTCCTGAAGAGCGCGTGGCGATGACCCGCGTGCGCAAGCGCATCGCCGAGCGTCTGATGCAGTCGAAGAACTCGACTGCAATGCTGACCACCTTCAACGAGGTCAACCTTGCCAAGGTTTCAGCTGCGCGCAAGGAACTGCAGGACGAGTTCCAGAAGACGCACGGCATCAAGCTCGGCTTCATGAGCTTTTTCGTCAAGGCTGCTGCCAATGCATTACAGCGCTTTCCGCTGGTCAACGCTTCGATCGATGGCGAAGACATCATATATCACGGCTACAGCGACATCTCCATCGCCGTATCGACCGAGAAGGGCTTAGTCACGCCGGTGCTGCGTAACGTCGAGCGCCAGTCGTTCGCCGAGATCGAGCAAGGCATCGCCGACTACGCCAGGAAGGCGCGCGACGGCAAGCTGAGCCTGGAAGAGCTGCAGGGCGGCACCTTTACCGTGACCAACGGCGGCACTTTCGGCTCGCTGCTGTCCACCCCGATCATCAACCCGCCGCAAAGCGCCATCCTGGGCATGCACGCCATCAAGGAGCGCCCGATCGCCGAGAACGGCCAGGTCGTGATCGCACCGATGATGTATCTGGCGCTGTCCTATGACCACCGCATCATCGACGGTAAGGATTCGGTGCAGTTCCTGGTGGACATCAAGAATCAGCTGGAAAACCCGGGCCGGATGTTGTTCGGTCTGTGATGAAAGCCGGGATTGGTGATTCGGGATTGCGGATTGGCGAGAGCGACCCGGTCCCGAGGCATCCTGCTTTTCAAGAATCCCCAATTCCTAATCTCGTGAGCGAAGAATGAGCGAACAAGAACAATTCGACGTCGTCGTCATCGGTGCCGGTCCGGCCGGTTATCACGCAGCGATTCGCGCGGCCCAGCTTGGCATGAAGGTTGCCTGCATCGACGCAGCAATCGGCAAGGACGGCAAGCCGGCCCTTGGCGGTACCTGCCTGCGCGTGGGCTGCATTCCCTCCAAGGCACTGCTGGATTCCTCGCGCCAGTTCTGGAACATGGGCCACCTGTTCGGCGACCACGGCATCAGCTTCAACGACGCCAAGATGGACGTGCCCACCATGATCGGCCGCAAGGACAAGATCGTGAAGCAGTTCACCGGCGGCATCGCGATGCTGTTCAAGGCGAACAAGATCACCCCGTACTACGGTTTCGGCCAGCTGTTGCCGGGCAACGTCGTCAGGGTTGCCCAGCACGAAGGCGGCGAGATCGAGCTGAAGGGCACCAACGTGATGCTGGCACCGGGTTCGGAATCGATCGAGCTGCCGTTTGCCAAGTTCGATGGCGACACCATCGTCGACAACGTCGGCGGCCTGGATTTCACCGCCGTTCCCAAGCGTCTGGCGGTGATCGGCGCTGGCGTGATCGGGCTGGAGCTGGGTAGCGTGTGGAAGCGCCTGGGCGCCGAGGTCACCATCCTCGAAGCGTTGCCGGACTTCCTGTCGCTGGCCGATGCGGAAGTGGCCAAGACCGCGTTGAAGGAATTCAAGAAGCAGGGCCTGGACATCAAGCTCGGCGCCAAGGTCAGCAAGACCGAGATCACCGGCAGCGGCGATGCCAAGCAGGTGGTGGTCAGCTACACCGACGCCGCCGGCGAACAGACCCTCACCGTGGACAAACTGCTGGTCGCCGTGGGCCGCAAGGCGGCAACCAAAAACGTGCTGGCCGAGGGCACCGGCGTCAAGCTCAGCGAGCGTGGCCAGATCGAAGTGGACGCGCATTGCCACACCGGCGTCGACGGCGTGTGGGCGATTGGCGACTGTGTGCGCGGCCCGATGCTGGCGCACAAGGGCTTCGAGGAAGGTATTGCAGTGGCCGAACTGATCGCCGGTCTGCCGGGTCACGTCAACTTCGATACCATTCCGTGGGTCATTTACACCGAGCCTGAGATTGCCTGGGTCGGCAAGACCGAGCAGCAGTTGAAGGCCGAAGGCGTCGCCTACAAGTCCGGCAGCTTCCCGTTCGCGGCGATCGGTCGTGCCGTTGCCATGGGCGAGCCGGCCGGCTTGGTCAAGGTCATCGCCGATGCTGAAACCGATCGCGTGCTGGGCATGCATCTGGTCGGCGTGGGCGTTTCCGAGCTGGTGCACGAAGGTGTGCTGACGATGGAGTTCAACGGCTCCGCCGACGACTTGGCGCGCATCTGTCACGCGCACCCGACGCTATCCGAAGCGATCCATGATGCCGCGATGGCGGTGAGCAAGCGCGCGATCCACAAGGCTAACTGATCGGGAATCGGGAATCGGGAATCGTAAGAGCATTCCCATCACTTAGCTCCCAATGCATGACGCCGTACCTAGATCCGGCGTCATGCGTTCCGGCCTCCGTTTCTGCTTTAATCCATTCCCGATTCCCCCACTCCAGATTCCCATCCCCCAAGAAATCCATCTGCGTCTACTGCGGTTCCAATGCCGGCGACAAACCCGCCTATGCCCAACGCGCCACTGCGCTGGGGCAGCGCATCGCAGAGCAAGGCTTGCGGCTGGTCTATGGCGGCGGCAACGTCGGGCTGATGGGCACTGTGGCCAATGCGGTACTCGCCGCAGGTGGCGAAGTCACCGGAGTGATTCCGCAGCAGTTGGCCGATTGGGAAGTAGCGCATCGTGGGCTGACCACGCTGGAGATCGTCGGCTCCATGCACGAGCGCAAGATGCGCATGTTCGAGCTGTCCGATGCATTCGTCGCCCTGACCGGCGGTTTCGGCACGATGGAAGAGATCTTCGAGATGCTGACCTGGCGTCAGCTAGGCATCGGCAACAAACCGTGTGCGTTTCTGGATGTCGACCGCTTTTACGCCCCGCTGATCGGCATGATCGATCGCATGGTGGAGGAGCGCTTCCTGCATCCGGATCAGCGCACCGACCTGTGGTACGGCGCCGATATCGAGCAGATGCTGAGGTGGATGCAGCATTACACGCCGGCTCAGGCCTCGAAGTGGATCGACGAAAAGCGTCGTTCCACTTTGGTGTAATCCCGGGCGAATAACGCTTACCTGCCCCACTGCGGGTTACGCGGGGTCACGCGTCCTGTAAGGCGCGTACCAGCAGCCGTACATCGATGCTGCAGCAAGACTTCACCTTCGCGTCGTGCAGCTACTTTCTTAAAGCGTTGTGTGCTTTCAGCAGCCAATGCCGGCTATTGCATCACTGTGCGTACTCCACGATGTGAGGCGTGGTCGGAGAAAGCGGTAGTCGTTGCACACTTCAGAGACGATCACCGCACTGAGATGCCGCGTGCGGCGGGGCATGTCACGACACAGACAGGCTGCGCGATGCTGGATAGTCAACGAACCGATGCCGACGACAGCGCGACCTTGCGACTGTGCGACAGACTGCACTTGCGCATGGCGCCTATCGCGCACTCACCACGCCGCAGAGCGCGCCATCTAGCCGGCCTACACAGCGCTGATCTGCCAGCTTGCAACGGCAGTCACGGTGACCGCAGCAATCGGCATCACCGCCTCGCGTAGACTCGCATAGAATGGCGGCGATGCTCGATACCCTCGCCGCTGACGCGCACCATAGCCTGGACATCAAGCACAGTCGCTTTCTGGCCCACGCTGCTGCACTGGACGATCCCGCGCATACGCGGGAGACCGTGCAGCGCGTGTCGGTGCCGGGCGCCACGCACGATTGCCGGTCATCCCGGTTTGGTCAGGACGACCGCGCCAGCGACGATGGCGAGTACAGCGGCACCGCTTGCCGGCCGATCCTGGCGGCCGCCGACGGCCAGGGCGATGACCGTGTGGTCGTGGTTGATACGCGCTGGGACGGCGGAATCAAGCTCAGTGTCGGCGGCGTGGTGCGTGCTTACGCAGGCACGGCAGCCGAATGGCTGCGGCTGGCAACACTGCAGCCATTGATCGCCTTGTCGCTGACCGAGCTGCAATGCCGGTTCGACAACCTAAGCCTGGTGCACGCGGCGCTTGCTGCCTTCCATGCCGACAAACTGGGTGAACATTTCGACGCGACCGCTGCTGCATTGCAAGTGCAATTGCCTGCAGATCAGCTCGCCGGCTTTAAAACCCGCCTGTGCGACGCCACTGGCAATCGTGTACACATCTCAACACCGGAAGCTGCATGAATCAGCCAGCCGCTGCTAGCCACAACCCGTTGAGGAAGCTTGGCAGCCTGCGCACCCTTTGGCCGTTCGTACAACGCCAGCGCGGTCTGTTCGCCGCCTGGTTGATTGCGCTTGCGATTTCATCCGCCGCCACGCTGAGCCTTCCGGCAGCGGTCAAACAGATGATCGACCACGGCTTCTCTGGTGGCTCGCAGATCAACCAGGCGTTCGCACTTTTGTTTGCGGTCGCCGTGGTACTGGCACTGGCCACCGCCGCGCGTTTTTACTTTGTCGCATTGCTGGGCGAAAAAGTCGTTGCCGATCTGCGCGGCCGCCTGTATGCGCATCTGATCGGGCTGGATGCCGGCTTTCATGATCGCAGCCGCAGCGGCGAGCTGGTCTCGCGCCTGTCGGCCGATAGCGAATTGCTGCGCGGGGTGATCAGTACCACCATGTCGGTGGCGTTGCGCAGTTCGGTGACCGTGATCGGCAGCATGGTGATGTTGTTCGTCACCAGTCCACGTCTGGCCGGATTCACCCTGATCGGCATTCCGCTTGCGGTGCTGCCGATCGTGCTGGGCGCGCGGCGCCTGCAGAAGATTTCGCGCGCAAGCCAGGATCGCGTAGCCGATGCCAATACGCTGGCAGCCGAAACACTGGGTGCAGTGCGCACGGTGCAGGCGCATGCGCGCGAGCGCTACGAGAGCCAGCGTTTCAACAAGGCGCTGTTCGCAGCGATCGATACGGCGAAGCTGCGTATCCGCACCCAGGCCACCGTGACAGCAGTGGCGATCATGCTGATCTTCGGCGCAATCGTCGCTGTGCTGTGGCTGGGCGCACACGATGTGATCGGTGGGCGCATGACGCCCGGCACGCTGGGCCAGTTCGTGCTGTATGCCTTGATCGGCGGTGGCTCGGTCGGTGCGTTGGCCGAGGTGTGGAATGAATTGCAGCGTGCTGCCGGCGGCATGGGCCGGGTCGGCGACTTGCTCGACGAGCAGTCGGCGATCGTGGCGCCAGCCACACCGCAGCCGTTGCCGCAACCGCTACGCGGTGCAATCCAATTCGATCAGGTGGTGTTCCATTATCCGCAGCGTCCCGATGCGCCGGCGCTGGATGGCTTCGACTTGCATGTCCGCCCCGGCGAAACCGTGGCGCTGGTTGGCCCATCGGGGGCCGGCAAGAGCACGGTGTTGTCGATGCTGCTGCGCTTCCACGATCCGGTCAGCGGCAAGGTGCGCATCGACAATGTGGATCTGCGCGACACCGACCCGGTATTGCTACGCGAACGGATCGCACTGGTGCCGCAGCAACCCGCGCTGTTTGCCGCCAGCGCTGCCGACAACATCCGCTACGGGCGGCTGGAAGCGAGCGACGCCGAGGTGGAAGCCGCAGCCGCAGCCGCCGAAGCCGCTATCTTTATCCGCGCCCTGCCCCAAGGCTACGCCAGCGAACTCGGCGAGCGCGGCACCCGCTTGTCCGGCGGCCAGCAGCAGCGTGTGGCGATTGCGCGGGCGTTGCTGAAGGACGCGCCGATCCTGTTACTGGACGAGGCCACCAGCGCGCTGGACGCGCAGAGCGAGCGCGCTGTGCAGCAGGCGCTGGACCGACTGATGGAGGGGCGTACCACGCTGGTCATCGCGCATCGTCTGGCGACCGTGCTCAAGGCCGACCGCATCGTGGTGATGGATGCCGGCCGCATCGTCGCGCAGGGCACGCACGCGCAACTGGTTGCCGAGGGAGGGCTTTATGCAGAACTGGCGCGCTTGCAGTTCATCGATCAATGACGCCCGGCTGACACCCGCCGCCGCCCACACTCAGTGCCTACCTGATGCCTGGCATGGTGGCGTTCGCACCGCGAACATCCGGCATTGCGCGTGCATGCGCGCGAAAGCTTGCCAACCGCGCTCGTCAGCGGTCTGGCCAGCGGCATGCATGGTCTGATCCTTGCGCAACTGCCGGTGGCCGGCCGCGGCCTGCACAGTGAACGGCTGTTCCGCGAACCGCTGCATGTCACTATGGCCGCCGATCACCCGCTGCGCACCAAAGCCTTCATCACCCTGGCCGATCTGCGCGGCGCCAATTTGCCCACCTTGCCGCCCGAGTACCGGTTGGCCAAACAGGTCGCCGCAATCGCCATGGAAGTCGGCGCCAACGTCCTGCGCAATTACGAAGGCACCAGTCTGGATGCGATCGGTCAAAATGGCCGGTAGGAGCATGGGCCTTGCATTATTGCCAGCCCTGCATCTGCGCCTGGAAATCCGCGAGGCCGACGATGTGGTCGTCTGGCCCATCAACGGCGGACGCTACTATAGGGAGATGGGTCTGCTGTGGCCGCAAGGCGCAGGACGCGCGCCGGCCTCCGGTTTGATCGCCAATCTACTGCGTGCGGTCGCCACACAGGAAAATCCTATGCGTCGAATAAGCGCTCCGGCCTTGTTCAATACCTGCAACTGGTCAATGCTTAACTGAACTCATCAACGGAAGTCGAATGGCAGCGAAGCGGATCGGATGGCGGGAAGCGGGAAGCTGGCTGGCGGAAATCGTCGGGCCGGACATGCCCTATGTGCGCCTGGCCATGGTGTATGGCGTGGCGATCAGCCTGCTGTCACTGGCCACACCGATCTCGGTGCAGCTGCTGATCAACAGCGTTGCCAACACCGCACTGCCAACGCCGCTGTGGACGCTATCGGGCCTGTTGCTGGGCCTGCTGCTGCTGGTCGCCGGCCTGAGCGCGACGCGGGTGTGGATCATGGCGCTGTTCGAGCGCCGGCTGTTTTCGCGCGTGGTGGCCGAGATCACGGTGCGCGCGGTGCATGCGCAAAACCCGTTCTTCGCCGACCAGAACCGCGGCGACATGTTCAACCGCTACTTCGATCTGGTGGTGGTGCAGAAAGCCGTGCCCAGCCTGGCGATTGGTGCCTTCACCATCGTGCTGCAATCGGCGGTCGGGTTAATCGTCACCAGCTTCTACCACCCGTTCTTTCTTGGCTTCAACGCGCTGCTGCTGCTGGTTATCCTTGGCATCTGGATGATCTGGTCGCGGGGCTCGATTCGCACCGCAGTCGATCTGAGCCATGCCAAACACGAGGCCGCGCATTGGCTGGAAAGTGTTGGCGGCTCGAATGGTTTCTACAAATCCAGCCGTCATCTCGATTTCGCGATGGATCGCTCCGAGGCCGTCACTGCCGCGTATGTGGATCGGCATCGGCGCCATTTCCGCTACAGCTTCACCCAGACGGCGGCATTTCTGCTGGTCTATGCGATCGCCAGCGCCGCGTTACTGGCGCTGGGTGGCAACCTGATCCTTCGCGGCGAACTATCGATCGGCCAGCTGGTGGCGGCTGAGCTGATCCTGAGCGCGGTCTTCTACGGCATCTCACAACTTGGCGGGTATCTGGACGCGTTCTACGACCTGGTGGCAAGTTCCGAAGAGCTGTCGCTGCTGTTCGCTATCCCGCAGGAACGCGCTGTGGTGGCGTCGGGAAAGACGCCGGGCAACAGTGCGGTGCGGCTGGATGGCGTGGTGATCGACGGTGCGCGTTTCGACTTTTCGCTGGCTGCCGGCGAACAGTTGGTCATGCTGGCCGACGGCGGCGCGGAGCGACTGCTGGCGATGGTGCTGAAGCGCCACGTGGTACCCGATCGCGGCTTGGTGATGGTGGGCGGCGCGGACATGGCGACCTTTGACATGTACTTGTTGCGCTCGGAAGTGACGGTGCTGGACCGACCGACTATAGTCGAGGTCACCATTCGCGAATATCTGTCAATGGCCTCGGCCGACGTGAGCTCCGAGGCGATGCTGGAGGCGATCGATGCGGTCGGGCTGCGCAGCCGCATCGCTGCGCTTGCGCACGGTCTAGATACGCGGTTGGCGGCGTCGGGCTATCCACTGTGGATCGGCGAAGTCATGGCGTTGAAGCTGGCCAATGCGCTGCTGGTGCGCCCGCGCGTGCTGATGCTGTCGCAGCTGTACGACCTAATTCCGGCCGAGCGCCTGACCAGGGTGCTGCGCCGTTTGAAGGAGACCGGAACCACCGCGCTGCTGTGCACCGGCAGACCAGAAGACATCACCCTGGATGGTTGGTTCCGCCTGGAGCCCGAGCGGCAGCAGCGCTATGCCACGCGTGCCGAACTGATCGCGTCGACACAGGAGGCCAACGATGCGGCAGGCCCCTGATCGGATCGCGCACTTCCCCACCCTGGCCGCAATGCGACCGCCTAGCATCGCCAAGGCAGTGGCGTGGATGTTGTTGATCGGTATCGGCATCGCCGGTGCGATTCTGGCGCTGGCGCCGTGGGTGCAGACCGCCAGCGGCAAGGGCCAAGTGGTGTCGCTCGACCCGGGCGATCGGCAGCAGCAAGTCACCGCCTTCGTTCCCGGCCGTGTCGAGGCCTGGTACGTGCACGATGGTCAGCATGTCTCGCGCGGCGACCCGATCGCGCGCGTCGGCGATCTGGATCCGGACCTGCTCACCCGCCTGGCCAGCGAACGTGCGCAGGTACAGGCCGAAATCGCCGCCATCCAGCAATCGCGCGCGATCGCCAGCATC
Source organism: Xanthomonas fragariae (assembly GCF_900183975.1). Lineage (NCBI taxonomy): Bacteria > Pseudomonadati > Pseudomonadota > Gammaproteobacteria > Lysobacterales > Lysobacteraceae > Xanthomonas > Xanthomonas fragariae. The sequence goes on along the minus strand of NZ_LT853882.1, from coordinate 1,834,323 downwards.
GACGTGGCACGCAGCAGGCAATTGCTTGCCGAAGGGCTGGCCGGCCGCCGCGACTACGAGCTGACCCAGATCAAGGTCGCCGAAACCGATGCGAAATTGGCCGAGTCGCGCGCCAAACTGACCCGCATCGACATCCAATTGAACCGCCAATCCGCACAGCTGGTGCGTGCACCGCGCGACGGCCGCGTGCAGCAGCTCAACGCCGCCAGCGGCAGCGCGATGGTCTCGCCCGGCACTGTGCTCGCAGTCATCGCCCCGGAACGGGTGGAGCGCGCGGTAGAGCTGTATATCGACGGCCGTGACGTGCCGCTGATCCGCCCTGGCCACCCAGTGCGGCTGGAGTTCGAAGGCTGGCCAGCAATCCAGTTCAGCGGCTGGCCGTCGGTGGCGCACGGCATGTTCGACGGCCGCGTGCGCGCGATCGACCCCAATGCCGCGCACGATGGCCTGTTCCGCATTCTGGTCGAGCCTGCACCGGGCAAGCCGGCTTGGCCAGCGCAAGAGTTCGCCCGCCAGGGCGGCAGGGTGCGCGGCTGGGTGCAGGGCGAGACGGTACGGGTCGGCTACGAACTATGGCGCCAGCTCAACAACTTCCCGCTCGAATTCGGCCGGCGCCCCACCGCGACCACGCAGGATGAGGGCAAGGCCAAACCGGCAGCGTCCAAGGCCGAAGACGACGCGACGGGCAAGAAATGATTCGCCGTCTTGTCGTCTTGCTGATCGCGCTCGCGCCAGGCGTGGCGCTCGCCCACACCACTCCGCTGACCCTAGCCGAGGTGCTGCAGTCCTCGGCCCGCACCGCGCCGCAGATTGTCGAATCGCTGGCGAAGGTCCGTCAGGCCCAAGGCAAAGGGATGTCGGCCAATGGCGCATTCGACACCGTGTTCGACATCGACGCTCGCTCGCGCGAGGCTGGCTACTATGACGGCGCAGCGATCGAAAGCAGCATCAAGCGACCGTTCGATAACAACGGTGGCTATTACTACGGTGGTTATCGGTCCTCGCGTGGCGCATTCCCGGTCTACGAAGACAAGTCCTACACCGACCGCGGCGGCGAAGTAAAAGTGGGCGCGCTGTACGCGCTACTGCGCGACCGCGTGGTCGACGAACGCCGCAGCCGCCGCAGCGTCGCCAGCTCCGATATCAATGTCGCCCAATACGAAGCGGAGATGGTTGCCATCGGCGTGCAGCGGCGCGCGGTGGACGCCTACCAGAGCTGGGTTGCAGCGGGCCTGAAGCTGCACGCATACAACGACCTGCTGCAATTGGCCGAGCAACGCCGCAACGCCATATCCCGGCAGGTGACGCTGGGCGCGCGGCCCACCATCCTGCTGACCGAAAACGACCAGAACTTGGTGCGTCGACGCGCGTTGGTGGTGCGTTCGGAACAGGAGTTCGCCACTGCAGCCAATGCCTTGTCGCTATATTTGCGCGACGAAGCCGGTATGCCGCTGATCGTCTCCGCCGAGCGCCTTCCGGCCGACACCTCGTCATTGGAGGGCCTAGCCGGCGCCAGCAAGATCACCGCGCCGGTAGAACGCCCCGATTACCGTGCCGTGCTGACCCGAATCGACCAGGCCACCGCGCGGCTGATGTTGGCGCAGAACGATCTGAAACCACGGCTGGATGTGAGTGTCGAAGTCAGCAAGGATCTGGGCGCACCCGGCGTCGGCGGCCCGAACCGCTCGCCAACCGATGCCGTCATCGGCTTCCGTTTCAGCGTGCCGCTGGAAAACCGTGCCGCCAAAGGTCGCGTTGCCGAAGCGCGCGCCGAGATCGAAGCACTGGATCAACGCAGCCGTTTCTTGCGCGACCAGATCTCGGTAGAGGTCGAGTCGGTCGTGATCTCGCTCAACGCAGCCGAGCGGCTGGCGAAGATCGCCGACGAAGAACGCAGCTTGGCAGACCGTCTTGCTGCGGCCGAACGACGCCGCTTCGAACTGGGATCTGGCGACTTTTTTCTGGTCAACCAACGCGAAGAAACCGCCAACGACGCCCGCCTGCGCCTGATCGATGCGCAGGCGCGCATTGCCTCGGCACGCGCCGAACTGGCAGCGGCAACCGCCGACAGGGATGCGCTGCAGCTGAGTCGCTGAGTGGTCAGTGACTGCCTTGCAGAGCAGTAGATGCTGGTTAGCTGAGTGTTGTTAACTGAGCGTGGTTGGTTACTCTGGTTATCAGCGACGCCTAACTCCGATCCTCGCTCCAAGCGAGCTGTTGTTATCGCGACAAGCAGGTATCACTGCGCAAAATTGCTTAAGGCCGGTATTGCCAAGCGCGATACCGGCTGCACTGGGTTGGTGAACCTAGTTTGTCTGTTTGAGCATGCTAGACCCGCTCTCATCCGGTGCAGCACGCTCCGATTCTCAATGGCACATGACGCATCGAACACGCGCGCAACTACTGCCGAAGACGCACTGCATGCTGACGAGTTCGACTTGAACCGCCCGAATTGCAGTCCATCCCGCAATGACGCCTGGGTAACACCTGCGCGCACATGCTCGCCTCACCGGCCCGGCGCCGGTGGTGGGATCCCTAGCGATCCGCACTGCAACCTTGGATCATTCGGAGGTGCCTATGTCTTTCCGGCAATTTCCCGCGATCGATGCAGATGGCGAGCCTTACGTCATCATCGAATTTCGCGACGAACAGCAACCCCATTTGCACGCGCAGGCCGCGCCACGTTACGAACTTCCAGATGGCCGCTACCTGCGACGGCAAGGCCAGCGCTTTGTTACCGAAGGTGGGGAACTGCGCCTTTCCACGCCCTGAAATGACATTCGTCATTTTTAACCACTCAAAGCACAGCCCTTGCACTGCAAGGACTGTGCTCGGTTATCCACCTGCTCGTGCAACTTTCATCCACATCGGGTGTGGATGAATTCGTCAAGGTGCGGCACGGCACGATAGTCGATCGATCTGAGCTGGCAGCGCCCGCTTGCCGGTGCGTGACTGCACAGCTTCACCGCACGCGCGTGTGCCCACAGCCCTGAGTGGTCCACTCCGCCGCACACTCTTTGACACCGTCAATCAACCTGGCCAGAACGTTCCAGCACCCGCCCGATGCCGCTGCGGTCGATCTCATTTGCCGCCTTCGCCACTGCCGCGCGATTGCTCTTGGACTCAAAGCCGATGCGGAAGTGCAGCTCGCCCGCTGGCGTACGCGAGGAATGGATCGACGACAGATTGACCCCGTGCTGCTCGAACACATGCAGCAGCGCGCGTAGCGAACCGGGCTGATCTTCCGGCAGATACACGCTTAGCGCCAGCGGCTCGGTGAGATCGGCCAGCAGGTAGCCCACACGCTCATAGGTGTAGTTGCCCGCAGTGAGCGACTCGCGTTGCAGCGCCTGTGCGTTGTCATCCAGGAACTGGCTGCGAAACTGCGCGCGCGCCGCGTCGTCGCCTTGTGCGACCAGTGCGCGCAGCTGCTGCAATTGCAGCAGCATCTGATCGAGCATCTCGCCGACATACGGGTTGCCGAACTGGATGTCTTCGTAGATCGACGGATTGAGCGAGAGGATGCGCGCGATCACCGCATTATCCAGCTCGAACGATGCCGAGCGATACGGCATCAGCGCGCGCAGTTCGCCGAGCAGCGGCGCGTAATCGCGCAAGGTGCCGGCCTGCACCAGATGGGTGGCATGCACCATCGCCTGCACCAAGGCCATGACGCGGTCGTGGTGCTCGGGAGTGGCGTACACGCATTCGGCTTGCAACGCGGCGCACAGCGTTTGCACCCATTCTGACCAGTGCCGTAAGCGCGCTTCGCAGACTACCATCATCCGCCCCTTCAAGGTCGGTGATTTGGGCGGTGCGGTCATCGGGTGCAAACCGACGACCTCTGCCTGAGATGCCAGCATTGCAGCGACCGGCGCCTGTTTGATCGAGGTGACATCCATCCACAACTGCGATGCCGCGCGTGGGCCGGCGAGTTCGACATAGCGCTCGATCAACGTTGCGGTATGCCGAATCGGCGCAGAAAAAATCAGCACATCCGCACGCTGCGCCAGCGTGGCCTCGTCCATGCCCCCGCCATCGGTCGGATCAAAACCGATCACTTCCAGCTGCATGTGTGTGCGCAGAAACTGCGCCAACCAACGTCCGTAAGCGCCGGCAATGCCGACAATACCGACCACCGGCTGCGCCATCATGCCAAGCGCTCGACTGCAAAATGTGGTGCACCTGCGAGCGCGGCCGGCGCAGCAGCCAGCACATCGAACTCCTCGAAACCGGCAGCCAATGTTGCTTCCAATGCGCTATGCACGCCACTGAGCGCGTAACCCACCGCCTGATCGAACGGCATATCGCGCAGCAGGAAACCGATCAGCAGCGCCATCAACACATCGCCGGTACCGGCGACATCCACCGGCAAATGCGGCGTGGCCCAGCGATACACCGCATCATTGCTGACCGCCAAGGTCACCAACTCCCCCGGCGCACCGGCGACGCTGTGCGCGAGTACCCACTGCGGGGCGCGCGCCAGCAAAGCGCGTGCAGCGACGATGGCATCGTGCTGCTCCAGACTCGGCAATCCGGTCAATCGCCCGAGTTCGAAAGCATTGGGCGTGACCAGCCAGGCATGCGGCAACAGTCGCTCGGCGAAGACGCGCTCCAGTCCGGATTCGACATACGGGCCGGTGTGCGTATCGCCGATCACCGGATCCAGGCAATAACGTAGCTGCGGCGTCTGCGGCAAGGTCTGTTCGAGCCAATCGGCGAAGACTTCGCCATTGGCCAGACTGCCGAAGTAGCCGGACACCAGCATGCGCGCACGCTGTGGGAGGCCGCGTTCGGTAACGCCGAGCAACAGATCAGCCAACCAGTCGGCAGGCAGGACGCGGCCGCGCAAGGTCGCATAGAACGGCGCATTGCTCAGTAGCGTTGTCGGCACTTCCGCCACGCGTAGCCCGAGCGCACGTAGCGGTGGCACGGCAGCGCTGTTGCCGGCATGGCCATAAACCAATTGCGACTGCACCGAAATCACATCGATCGGCGAAGGACCATCCGGACGCTGACGGCGACCGTGGACAAGGTGGCTATCGGTTGCATCGCTCATGGTGGCGGTCGTGTTGGAAGAGATGGCGCCATTATCCGCGCAACGCCGAAAGCATGCTGTAAACACAACGCACCATAAAAACCCTACGCACTAGAACAGAATGGCGGAAGGCGGCACGGAGGAAAACGGCACGACGTCGAAACAGTGCCATGCCAAAGCAGCACATCGCTGCATTGCCAGGCGCAATGCCAGCACGCAGCTCAACATGAAATGGCCCGGTGCGCAGCTTGCTGCATGCCGGGCCATTGTTGGATCAGGACGCCTGGATCAAGACGTCATCCGATCCCAGAACCCCTTGACGCCATCGATAAACGTGGCCGACTTGGGCGAATGCTTGCGTGCATCCTCACCGGTGAACGTCGCCTCGAACTGCTGCAGCAGCTCTCGCTGATCGGCAGTCAGATTCACCGGCGTTTCGACCACGACGCGGCAATACAGATCGCCTTCGCCACGGCTACGCACCGAACGCACGCCCTTGCCGCGCAGACGGAACAACTTGCCGGTCTGCGTCTCGGCCGGAATGCGGATTTCCGCTTCGCCGCCCAAGGTCGCCACGCGCACGGTGTCGCCAAGTGCCGCCTGCGAAATGCGGATCGGCACTTCGCAATGCAGATCGTCGCCATCGCGCTGGAAGATTGCATGCTCACGCACGCGCACTTCCACATACAGATCGCCTGGCGGCGTGCCGGCCGGGCCGGCCTCACCTTCGCCCGCCAGGCGGATGCGGTCGCCGGTATCCACACCGGCGGGCACCTTGATCGACAGCACCTTGTGTTCTTCCACGCGACCGGCACCATGGCACGTCTTGCAAGAATTCTGGAGCAACGTGCCGCGCCCATCGCAATGCGGGCAGCTCTGCTGCATCGCAAAGATGCCGCGTTGAATACGTACTTGGCCGCGTCCATGGCAAGTGCCACACACGTCGACATTGCCGTCTTCCGAACCGCTACCGTGGCAGGGTTCGCACTCGATCAGAGTCGGAATCTCGATGCGTCGCTCGATGCCGGCGACGGCTTCTTCCAGATCCAGCTCCAACACGTAGCCGACGTCGGCGCCACGGCGCGCGGCGCGCGGACCGGCGGCACCACCGCCGAAAATATTGCCGAAGATATCGCCGAAGATATCTCCCATATCCGGGCCACCCGGCCCACCGCCACCACCGCCTCCCATGCCGTGCTCGAACGCAGCGTGACCATGCGTATCGTAGGCGCGGCGCTTGTGGCCGTCCGACAATACTTCATAGGCTTGTTTGCACTCCTTGAACATCGCCTCGGAAGCAGCGTCGCCCGGATTGCGGTCCGGGTGATGCTTCATCGCACAGCGCCGATACGCCTTCTTCAGCTCATCGTCGCTGGCGCCACGGGCCACGCCCAGCACTTCGTAGTAATCGCGTTTGCTCATAAGCGGGGATTTTGGGTTTCGTGATTCGTTTAAAACGCGAAAGCGGACAGCGTGCGCTGATCCGCCTTGGCGACGCGACGCGTAGAGGACATCGGGCGGGGACCCACACGCACAACGGCGTGCGAATCCCCACTCACGACTCCCAAATCACGGCTTACTTCTTGTCGTCCTTGACCTCGGTGAACTCGGCGTCCACCACGTCATCGGCTGCCTTGGAGGCCTGCGCATTGCCGCTCGCTGTATCTGCAGCGCCGCCCTGTTCTGCTGCCGCAGCCGCTGCGTACAACGCCTGACCGGCTTCTTCCAGAGTCTTGCTGCGGGCTTCGATCTGCGCCTTGTCGTCGCCCTTCATGGCGGTTTCCAGATCCGACAACGCCGCTTCCACCTTGCCGATCACATCGCCGCCGACCTTGCTGCCATGCTCGGTGATCGCGGTGCGGGTGGAGTGGATCAGGCCATCGGCCTGGTTGCGGGTCTGCACCAGCTCCTGGAACTTCTTGTCTTCTTCGCGATTAGCCTCCGCGTCGGCGACCATGCGCTGGATCTCTTGATCCGACAGACCCGAACCTGCCTTGATCTCGACCTTCTGTTCCTTGTTGGTCTTCTTGTCTTTGGCCGACACATGCAGGATGCCGTTGGCGTCGATGTCGAAGGACACCTCTACCTGCGGCATGCCACGCGGTGCCGGCTCGATGCCGGACAGATCGAACTTAGCCAGCGACTTGTTGAAGCGGGCCTGCTCGCGCTCACCCTGCAACACGTGCACGGTCACGGCCGACTGGTTGTCCTCGGCAGTGGAGAAGGTCTGCGACGCCTTAGTCGGGATGGTGGTGTTCTTTTCGATGATCTTGGTGAACACGCCGCCCATGGTCTCGATACCCAGCGACAGCGGGGTCACGTCCAGCAGCAGCACGTCCTTGACGTCGCCGGTCAGCACGCCGCCCTGGATCGCAGCGCCGACAGCCACGGCTTCGTCCGGGTTGACGTCCTTACGCGGTTCCTTGCCGAAGAAATCGGCAACCGCCTGCTGCACCTTAGGCATGCGGGTCTGACCACCGACCAGGATCACTTCGTTGATGTCGCTGGCACGCAGGCCGGCATCGTTCAACGCGGTGCGGCACGGATCGATCGACTTCTTGACCAGATCTTCCACCAGCGCTTCGAGCTTGGCACGGGTCACCTTGATGTTGAGGTGCTTCGGGCCTGACGCATCGGCGGTGACGTACGGCAGATTGACTTCGGTCTGCTGGCTGGTCGACAGCTCGATCTTGGCGCGCTCTGCAGCGTCCTTCAGGCGCTGCAGTGCCAACGGATCCTTACGCAGATCGATACCCTGATCCTTGTTGAATTCGTCAACCAGGTACTCGATGACGCGGTTGTCGAAGTCTTCGCCGCCCAGGAAGGTGTCGCCGTTGGTGGCCAGCACTTCGAACTGCTTCTCGCCGTCGACTTCGGCAATCTCGATGATCGACACGTCAAAGGTGCCGCCTCCCAAGTCGTACACCGCAATCTTGCGGTCGCCGCCGTTCTTGTCCAGGCCATAGGCCAGGGCCGCAGCAGTCGGCTCATTGATGATGCGCTTGACGTCCAGACCAGCGATGCGGCCGGCGTCCTTGGTGGCCTGACGCTGGCTGTCGTTGAAGTACGCCGGCACCGTGATCACCGCTTCGGTGACCTTCTCACCCAGAAAATCCTCGGCGGTCTTCTTCATCTTTTCCAGCACGCGCGCAGAGATTTCCTGCGGCGCCATGCGCTTGGCATCGCTGGTCTGCACCCATGCATCGCCGTTGTCGTGCGCCAGAATGCCGTACGGCACGTGCGAGATGTCCTTCTGCACTTCGGCGTCGTTGAACTTGCGGCCGATCAGGCGCTTCACCGCGTAGAAAGTGTTCTTCGGGTTGGTCACCGCTTGGCGCTTGGCCGAGGCACCGACCAGCACTTCGCCGTCCTTGGTGTAGGCGACGATCGAAGGCGTGGTGCGATCGCCTTCGGAGTTTTCGATGACGCGGGCTTTGCCGCCGTCCATGATCGACACGCACGAGTTCGTGGTGCCGAGGTCAATACCAATGATCTTGCCCATGGATACGCTCCTGATGATTCTCTAGCTGTGTCCGGCAACGCCGGGCCTGGCTGAGATGTGGGGGTGGTGCGCAGGTGTTCAAGCCACCTGTGCGAATCTGGGTTCCGTGCGAGCGCCTGGCAGTTCAGCCGGGCACTGCCACTCAGTCGTGTCTAGCCACGACCACCAGGGCCGGGCGCAGCAGTCGATCGTTGAGCAGATAGCCTTTCTGGAACACCTGCACGATGTGGCCAGGTGCAATGCCCTCGGCCTCGCCCTGGCTGATCGCCTGGTGCTGCTCCGGGTTGAACGGCTGGCCGACCGGATCGAGCAGGGTCAGGCCGTTGTCGGCAGCGACCTTGAGCAACTGCTTGTAGGTCATGTCCAGGCCATCGCGCAGCGGACTGGGCTGGGTACCAGCAGCAGTCAGGCCCGCGTCCAGGCTATCGAACACCGGCAGCAGCTCGCCTAGCAGCTTCTCGTTGGCGAACTTGCGCGCGTTGTCGACATCGCGCGCGATGCGCTTGCGCTGGTTTTCCAGGTCGGCGCGCTCGCGCAGGGCCTCGGCTTTGACCAGCGCGATCTCGCTGCGCAGCGACTCGATCTCAGCCTTGAGCGGATCGGCCTCGGGTGGGTTCTTCGACAGGTCTTCGGAGTCGAATTCCGGGTGGTCTTGGTTCATATGCAGTTCCCGGGCAAGCGGAACGCCCGCCCCAACGTCACCCCGTATATGGGCGCTCGCGCGCGTTTCAAGCAAAACGATCACGCCGACAAAACGATCATGCCGATCGATCCCGGTTATCGCGTGCCGGGCGGATCCATAGCCGCGCCCAGCACCTGCGCAGCGGTCTCCACCAGCGGAATCACCCGGTCGTAGGCCATGCGTTTGGGTCCGATTACCCCCAGCACGCCCAGCACTTGGCCATTGGCGGTATACGACGCGGTGACCAGCGAGACGTCGTCCAGCGACACCATGCCGGTTTCCTCGCCGATGAAGATGCGCACGCCCGGCGCCTGGATGGTGCGTTCGAGCAGCTGCAGAATCTCGCGCTTGCTGGCGAAGGCCTCGAACAGCTCGCGCAGCCGGTCCAGGTCCGACAAGTCCTGCACACCCATCAGCCGGGTCTGCCCGGCCATCACCATGTCGTCGGCCTCGGCGGGCACCAGCGCCTCGCTGGCCAGATCTACGCTATGCGCAAGCAACTGTTCCATCTCGTTCTTGGCCATGCGCAGCTCGCGCAGCAGCGAGGCGCGGATGTCCGACAGCGCGCGCCCGGCGAATTGCGCATTCAGATAATTGGCCACCCGCTCCAATTCGGCCGGCTCGTACGCGCGGCGCGGCTCGATCACCCGGTTCTGCACTTCGTTGTCGGCAAACACCAAGATCGCCAGCACCCGCCGTGCGTCCAGTGAAACGAAGTCAATATGCCGAAACGCGAACTGCTCGCGCCGCGGCGCGCTGACCACGCCGACGAAATGGCTCATCGCCGACAACATCTGCGAGGCACTGCCCAGCAACGACTGCGTGCCGTTGCCGCTGGCCAGCTCCGCGCGCAGGCGGCGCACTTCTTCTTCGCCCGGCGGCTGCATCTGCACCAAGCTGTCGACGAACACCCGGTAGCCATGCGCGGTGGGCACCCGCCCGGCCGAGGTATGCGGGGAGCTGAGCAGACCCGCGTCTTCCAAATCGGCAAGAATATTGCGGATGGTCGCCGGGCTGACGTCCAACCCCGCATGCTGGGCCAACGTTTTGGAGCCCACCGGCTCGCCATCGCGGATGTAGCGCGCGATCAAGGTGCGCAGCAATTGGCGAGCGCGGGGGTCGAGCATTGGGGACTGGGACGCGCGCATGGGATCATCCGGTGAGACTGGGCATAGATAATGTCTGGCCCCGGGGATGGCAAGCGTCCAATTCCCCGCCTGCGCTCTCCCACCCTAAAGCTTGCTTATAGCGTTCACACTCGACCCCATGCTCAGACATCTTTCGATCAAGGATTTCGCCGTTGTTCGCGCCAGCGAACTCGAATTCGGGCCAGGCTTGACCGTGGTGTCGGGCGAAACCGGCGCCGGCAAGTCGCTGATGGTGGACGCACTTGGCTTTCTGTCCGGCCTGCGCGCCGATAGCGGCGTGGTCCGCCATGGTGCCGACCGCGCCGAGCTGTCGGCCGAATTCCAGTTGCCGGCCGCGCATCCAGGCCTGAGCTGGCTGGCTGACAACGAACTGGACGACGACGCGCAATGCCAGCTGCGCCGGATCATCCGCGCCGATGGCGGCTCGCGGGCCTGGATCAACGGCCGTCCGGTCACCTCGTCGCAATTGGCAGAACTGGCATCGCGACTGGTGGAGATCCACGGTCAGCACGAGCACCAGGCATTGATGGTGCGTCACAGCCAGCTCGCCCTGCTCGACGCCTACGCCCGTAACAGCGCACAACGCGACCAGGTGCGTCAGGCCAGCCAACGCTGGCAGGCGTTGCTGGACGAGCGCGATGCGCTTTCGGCGCAAGGCGATGTTTCCGATCTCATCGGTTTTCTGGAACATCAGCTCGGCGAACTGGAGCGCGAAGACCTCGACCCGGCCGCCATCGCCGCGCTGGACGTCAACCATCGTCGTCAGGCGCATGCCACCGCACTGATCGCTGCCTGCGACAGCGTCGCCCAGCAACTCAATGGCGACGACAGCGCCTCGGCGCTTGGCCTGTTGCAAGACAGCCGCCACGACCTGGCCCGCGTTGCCGAGCACGAACCGCGGCTGGGCGACGTCGAGGCACTGCTGGACAGCGCCGTGATCCAGATCGAAGAAGCGCTGGCCCTGCTCGACCGCGTGCGCGACGACTTGGAAGCCGACCCGGCACAGTTCGAGGCCATGGAACGCCGACTCGGCCGCCTGCACGACTTGGCGCGCAAGCACCGCGTCGCTCCGCACGAACTGGCCTCGCACCGCGACCATCTGAGCGCCGAGGTCGAGAGCCTGCGCGGCGCTGATGAACGCTTGCAGCAACTCGACAAGCACATCGACACCGCCACCGGCGTGTGGTGCAGCGCCGCCGACGTCCTCAGTGACAGCCGCAAGACCGCTGCCGAAGCCCTCTCGGCCGCTACTACCACGCTGATCGGCGAGCTAGGCATGGGCGGCGGGCAGTTCCTGATCCAGTTGCTGCCGCAGGAAACACTGCGGCCGGACCCGCACGGCGCCGAGCGGGTGGAATTCCTCGTCGCCGCTAATGCAGGGCAGCCGCCGCGCGCATTGCGAAAAGTCGCCTCCGGTGGCGAGCTGTCGCGGATTTCGTTGGCGATCGAGGTGGCCGCGCTCGGCTTGGACAGCGTGCCTACCATGGTGTTCGACGAGGTCGATTCCGGCATCGGCGGCGCAGTGGCCGACATCGTCGGGCAGAAGCTGCGCGCCCTGGGCGAACAGCGCCAGGTGTTGTGCGTGACCCATTTGCCGCAGGTCGCTGCCAAGGGCCATGCCCACTACCGGGTCAGCAAGGCGCCGGTGGACGGCATGACGCAGAGCGCGGTCGAACTGCTCGGCCCGCAGGCCCGCCAAGAAGAGCTGGCACGCATGCTGGGCGGCGTGGAAGTCAGCAAACAGGCCCGCGCCGCAGCACGCAAGCTATTGCAGAGCGCTTGATCGGCAAGGTTCGTCGGCCAGGGTCGGCGTTCCGGCGCCCGGTTGGCCTTGCTGGCTCAGGTGACCGGCTGGCGTGACCAGATACTGAGCCGTGGCCTATTTGCGCGTGAGGCGGCTTGCAAATTCTGGCACCAAAGGCGCGATATCGTGGGCGACTTGGGACACGTAGTTTAGTGGAACGCGCTAACTGCTAACGGCCAGCTGCCAAACCGATGACAGCAGTGCAACAACGGCACGGCCGCTGCCGCCGGCGTAAATACAAGCGATTTCTCAAACGCACAAGGCGACCGAAGCCGCCTTGTCGTCGTCGCAGTTGCTACGCGTTGCCTTTAGCGTGGACGCTTCTTGCGCACGTACAGCACCAGCGAATGCTCTTCCAGCTCATAGCCGTGCTTGGCCGCGATCTGACGCTGCAGCGCTTCGATCTCTTCACTCTCGAACTCGATGACGTGACCCGTATCCACATCGACCATATGGTCGTGATGGCCGCCACGATCCAGCTCGTATACAGCCTGGCCACCTTCGAAATTGTGCTTCAGCACCAAGCCGGCGGCCTCGAACTGGGTCAGCACCCGGTAGACCGTGGCCAGACCGATTTCGTCGCCGTGATCGAGTAGCTGGCGATAGATGTCTTCTGCGCTGAGGTGGTGGTGATTGCTCTTTTGCTCGAGCAGTTCCAGGATCCGCATACGCGGGTGAGTGACCTTGAGCCCGACTTTGCGCAGGTCGTGGGTTTCCATACGTTCTCCGTTCATTGGCGATTTAGCGCCAGCTGCCTTCAAACGGGTCGCGGCGACCGGCGGGAGTGTATCATCGGCATGATTTCCTCAGCACTTACTCCCCGATGCGCAATCTCCTGCTGGTCGCCGCCGTTGCTCTCTCCACCGCTGGCTGCGGCATCATCTACAAGCAGCCGATCTACCAGGGCAATCTGATCAAACAGAACGCCGTGGAGCAACTGCAGGTAGGCCAGAGCAAGCAGCAGGTCAGCGCGTTGCTGGGTACCCCCTCGATCCCCGATCCGTTCCATGCGCAGCGTTGGGACTATACGTCCACCCAGCGCGTGGACCGTCTGGCGCACACTGAGGTCAAGAACTTCACCGTGTTCTTCGAGAATGAGCAGGTTGCGCGCTGGGAAGGCGATTATTTCCCGTCCCAGGACGAGCAGTTGGCCAAATCGGCCCCCAAGCAGTTCGGCCGCAATCTGACACGCGACAAAAAGAAGCAGCGCGGCCGTTGATGCATGCGGTCAGTCGCCTGCGATCAGCTGGCTGTTGCTGAGGCCTGATCTATAGACCATTGCTTTTGCTTACGCCAATAGTGCTGGTGGGTCAGGCTTTTACGTCGATAATGTTGTTGAGCAAATGCGCGTGCGATTGTCTCCGCTCGGCGGCAGCTTGGATGTGCATGATCTGCTGTGCGTGCACGACCTGCGCAAGACTGCACTTCACTCTACGCGAACAGCGCCTTGCTTGTTGCTTGAGCCCGCTAGAAAACAGAAGTTTTTTTTCAGCGCCGCTGCTGAAAGAGTCCGCTCATTGACGTGCACCAATGCTGCAACTACCCAAGATCGCTAAACGTCGCGGCCGGCTTTGTTACCGGGCCCAGCACGTCGGCGACGCGCCTCTTTTGGATCCAGCAATAGCGGCCTGAGCAACTCGACCCGGTCTCCTTCGCCTAATACCTGCTCTGGTCTAGCGACCAAGCCGTAGATCGCATGCGCTGCAGGCGCCTGCTCAATCGCCAAGCCAGACGCTGCAACCGCCTCGGCAACCGTGGCGCCTTTGGGCAGATCGAGCAGCACCGAATGACAACGGTCCGGCCAGGCCAGCACAACTTCAACGCGCATGACTCAGGCGCGCCCTAAACGTCGCCGCGATCGGCGACCCGCACAAAATCGTTGACCATGCGATCCGCCAAACCCTGGAAACCCAGTGCGAGCGCCGGTCCCAACAGCCGCGAGCTGGTCTCCACTTCCATCGTCAGACTGACCTTGCAGGCATTCTCGCCCAACGACTGAAATTCCCATAGCCCTTCCAAGCGCTTGAACGGGCCGTCGCGCAGATGCATGACGATGCGCCCGGGGCGCTCCAGGATGTTCTCGGTGGTGAACCAAGTGCGGAACGACCCCAGCCCAAGATCCAGGCGTGCCACGATATGCGCCCGGTCCTGTTCGAGCACATGGGCAGCGTCGCACCAGCCGAAGCGGCGCGGATAGGCGGCGACATCATTGACCAGATCGAACATGCGGGAGGTACTGTGTTCGACCAGGGCGCTGCGACGGATGGTAGGCATTCTCTAACTTGTGAAAGACAGAAGATCGTTTGACGACACCGAATCGGCGACAATAGCGGCATGAGCAAGAAACCATCCAAGGATAAAGCAAACGGCGCGACGGCCACCAAAACGATCGCGCTGAACAAGCGTGCGCGTCACGAATACCACCTGGAAGAGCGCTATGAAGCCGGCGTGGCCCTGCAGGGCTGGGAGGTCAAGGCGATCCGCGCTGGCCGCGCCAATATCGTCGACGGCTACGCGTACGTGCGGTCTGGCGAGATTTTCCTGATCGGTGCGCAGATCACCCCGCTGATCCAGGCCTCCTCGCACACGATTCCCGAGGAGCGACGCACCCGCAAACTGCTGCTGCACCGCCGGGAAATCGACAAGGTGCTGAGCAGCGTCGAACGCGACGGCTACACCCTAGTGCCCACCGCGCTGTACTGGAGCAACAACAAGATCAAGCTGGAAATCGCCCTGGCCAAGGGCAAGCAGAATCACGACAAGCGCGACGCCGCCAAGGACCGCGACTGGCAGCGCGACAAGCAGCGCGTGATGCGCCGGCATAATCGCGATGCATGAATCAGGAATGGGGAATCGCAAGAGCCGGGTTCGTTGCCTGCTTCGTGCTTAGCTCATATTGCTGCCGGAGCACGAACTGGGTCCGCGCGCGGCGCCGTGCTTTTACGATTTCCGATTCCCTAGTGCCGATTCCTCACGTCTTTTCAAGCATCCGCATCAAATTCGGCAGCCCCCTGCCCTGCACATAGCGATCGCGCTCCAGGTCGATACTGGTTTCCAGCAGCAGCTGCTTGACCCGATCCGGGAAACCAATGAACTCGCGGCGTGCCGACAAAAAGCCGGCCAGTACGCCGGAGACGTGCGGCGCAGCCATGCTGGTGCCGCTAATCTCCACCATCAGGCTAGCCGGATCTTTTGGATCGAAGCCGTAATAGGCCGACAGGATCTTCTCGCCTGGCGCGACCACATCGAGCTTGCCACGGCCATCGGCTGTCGGCCCGCGCGACGAAAAATACGACACGCCGTAGTTGTGCGGACTGCTCTTGTGCACCGAGCCGACCACGATGGCGTCTTCAAGATTGCCCGGGTCGCTGATCGAGAGGTCCATATTCACCGGATGGGCATCGCCATCGTTGCGCATCAACCAGGCAAGGCCTTCGTTGCCTGCGGCGACGACCACCAACACGCCCTGCCGCCACAGCCGCCACAGCCGCCGCAATTCGTTGCATAACGGCGTAAAGCCGCAGCCACAACTCTCCGGGTCGAAGTAGCCGCCCAGGCTAAGATTCACGCCATGGATGATCAACTGGCTGGCGCGCTCGTTGATCGCGGCCACTTGCTGCACCGCCTTGATCATCCACGAATCGCGGCCGTTTCCTGCATCGTCGAGCACTTTGAAGCCGTACAACTGGGTATCTGGCGCCATGCCGGCAAACTCCAGCGGGCTGCCGGGATTGCTCTGTGCATCAGGAATCACAGCACGACATTGGCCGGCAATGATTCCGGCGATATGCGTGCCGTGCCCATGTCGATCGAGCTTGGCAAACGCATCGCCATCCGCGCGCGTAAGCCGCTTGGCCACACCACGTCGCGTGCAATCCCATTGCGCCACCACGTTGTCGCGTTCACCCTTGACGAAAAAGTGCGGATGGTCAGCCGCGATGCCTGTATCCAGCACCGCCCAACCGATCTGCTGCCCACGCGCGTGATACGCGGTGCGTGCGGCATCGGCATGCAACACGTTGCCGGAGGCGTGGATCAGCGCACGTTTGCCAGCATCGCGCCACACGCGCCGGAACCCCAATGCGCGATAGCGATCCTGCAGCGATTCAATCTCGAAGCGCGTCAGCCGCACCGACACGAAGCGCTGCAAGCTGTCTTCCAGTTCGATCACTTCATCCAACGCGTCGCCACCCAGGCCGGTGCTACGTGCTGCGGTATCGCGTAACTCCGACAACAGCAGCACGCGAACACCAGCCGGGTCGTTGCCCGGCAACCGCCGATCCAGCTAGATCAATACCTCATGCCGATACTCTGGACCGTGCGCTTCGAGTTGCTCGCTGAGATCCTTGATCAACACCACATTGGAGACTGGCTGATCGAAGCCGACACCAACCGTCTCGCGCACTGCGGCACGCACCTGCGGAATCGTTAGATAGCCCGAACCCGAATGCGCGTTGTACGGCCAATCCGGATTCAGGCGTGCGCCGGACAGATTCTCGAAGCGCCCCTTGGCATTGGCAATGTCGCCGGTGAGATCCGAATCAAGCGCGACTGGGTCGCGCGTTTCGGCCACATTGAACCAGCGCTGCACACAGTCGGGAAACGGCAGTTTGCGCGCACCTGTCCAGCGCTTGAACATGCTGCGCATCTGCGGCAAGCCCAGTGGCGAGCCCAGGGTAAGGAACAAGGTGACCTCGCAGTCCGCGGCCTGTAGTTGGCGCAGCACGTCGTAGGCGATCATCGAACCCTGGCTGTGTGCGACCACCACGAATGGCCCGCCGCCCGAGCGCAACCGTTGTGCCAGGCTTTCGCGCATCAGCGCCGCGCGCTCCGGCACGAAGAACAGGTCGTGCACGTCCTGCAGCAACGCAGCGGAAATCAGCCGCAGCAGCAGCCGGTTGATCGCATCGATGGATCCTTTGGCATGCACGCTGCGGAGGGCACGCGCGCCATCCAACTCATCCAGCAGCCGATGCAGATCCGCGCGTTCCTGTTCGTTCTGCGCCAACGCATCGGCCAGCAGATGCAGATCCTGCTCGCCCGGCACTAACCCAAGCGTACTCAAGGTGCGTTGCACGCTCTGGTTGATCGCAGGCCCGACGTCGCGCGCATCGCAGTTGCCCGGCTCGGCGAACGGATAACGCTCGCGATTGACCCAATACGCCAGCCGCGTACGCTCGCCCATCGGCCGCCCGAACAGCGCTTGGTCCCATTGGCAGCGCAGCACCTCGGCTGGCGGCTTGTTGCCGATGCCGTGGATGTAGATCACGGTGCGCGCCCTGCCCTGCACCCGGGTCAACGCGGGCGCCTGCGCCCCCGGCTGCGGTAGATGCTTTTCACGCTGACGCACCGGTTTTTCAGCGCTTTTTGCTGACTTGCGCGGCGCAGCGCGCGCGGGCCGTGGACGGGGGGGGCTTGCCTGTCGCCATCGCTTCGCTCCTTCATTTATAGATTGTGCCGCCCGGCACGGCACTGAAGCCACTGTAAGCGCTGCGTATCTCGCCACTTGTGACAGGGCGCGCCGTTCCCTACACTGGTCTTGTCGGCGTTTTGATGCTTTCCCCGGGGGTGCACTGGTTTCGACGGGGGTCGCGAAGTCGCTTGGCGCATGCCGAGGGGGCAGCTTTCCTCGTTAATCCAGCAGCAAACTTTTAGTTGCCAACGATGACAACTACGGTTCGGACTTCGCTATCGCTGCTTAATCAGCTTTAGTTGTAGTTCTACAGCCGCCTAAGGCGAACCCCCGAACCTACTTGTGCCCGTGCTCGTAGGTGTAGGGTCATTATCACGGAACCATCGGTAGTGGCTGCCTGTCAGCTACCGGTTAGATAAAGCAGGCTGGTCTCCAGGTGCGCTTTGCCAGCCGTGCTGCCTGGAGATGAGATCTAACGGAGGGCTAAGCATGTAGTGCTGGGGATGGAGTGCTTCCGGACGGCGGTTCGATTCCGCCCACCTCCACCATCTGAACGCGGAAGAGAGCAGTAAGTGCTTGATTCTGCGAAGGTTCGGCCCGGGGTTTGATGTTCAGTTTGAGCCTGCGTTAGGTATCAAACGAGGTATCAAACCCCGTGCCGAAGCCTTATTTTCTGCGCCGCCCTGCTGGGCTCTACGTGCGCTTCTTCGTCCCGACCGACCTGCAAGCCATCATTGGCTCGCGCTACCTTGTCCGTCCCGTTCGCTTGTCCCTGGGTGATGCTGCCCGACTGGCCGTAGCTCGAACTGCTGTGGCACTCTCGGAAGCATTCGATCGGATGCGGCGGGGGGCAAGCAGCATGAAGGACGATTTGCTGAGCCAGGCTTTGGCCGCATTGCAAGGCAACGAAGCTCAGCCCTACACCATCAAGGTGGGTGGGATGGAACTGTCTGCTGACGGAGCCGAAGACCATGCTCGGCTGCTCGAAGCGTTGAAAAATCTCCCGCTGCCCTCTTCCACCGAAGTGAGGAAGAAGGCCGGGCCGTTGTTTTCTGAACGCGCAGCCATCCATGTTCGTGAGATGAAAAGAGTCGGTCGAAGTGCGACCAACATCTTCGACACCGAATACAGCCTCGGATTGTTCGTTGCTTTGGTCGGTGACAAGCCTGTTGAAGACTACAAAGCCGATGATGTGCGGAGCTTCCTGGAAGCCATCGAGCACTACCCCAGCAACGCGAGCAAGAAGGCAGAGTTTGCGCAGCTGGCCCCTGCCGACATCTTGAAGAAAGCCAAAAAAGGCAGCTACGCCAAACTTGGGATGCGCACGAAGGAAAAGCATCGAGATCGTTTGGCAGCATTTTTTAATGCGTTGGCCAGCGAAGATCTGATCAGCAAAGCTCCTCATAAGGCAATCCTCAATCGGTCGAAGGCAACCACCGATGAGCCAAGTCGCAATCCATTTTCAAAAGAAGAACTCAACGCGTTGTTTGAGCCTTCAAAATTTAAAATGTGGGCTTCGAAGTATCCCCATCGCTGGTTTGGCACCTTGTTGGGATTAACAACAGGTGCCCGCATCAATGAAGTTGCGCAACTTTATGTGGATGATCTCGATCAAGTGGGAGGATGTTGGGGCATCCACATTCGTGCAGCACGAGCCGATCAGCGCTTGAAAAATCCGCATTCTTCCCGCTTTGTGCCACTTCCCTCTGCACTGATTGAAGCAGGAATTTTGGTCTATCGAGATGAGGTCAAGGCAGCTGGCTTTGACAGACTGTTTCCCCATCTGCCGTATCACAGTGAACATGGTTACGGGGATGCGTTGGGCGACCAATTCCGAACGTATGCCAAGAAATGCGGATTAACACAACGGCTCAAAAGCTTCCACTGCTTCCGCCACACCCTTTCCAATGCGTTGATCAATGAGCATGGCGTTTCGGTGATGACAGCTCAGCAGATCACAGGGCATGATCTGACGCTCCCACCGGGGCTTAAACATTATGTTGATCCGCCCACGGTCCCAGCCCGTTTGCAAGCCTTGGAAAAGTTTGGTCCACCCGTTGATTTGCCAGCCTATCAGCCTAAGCAATTTGATCTTTCGTTTAAACAGGTTCGCCACATGGAACGGCGACGACAGACTGCAAAGCAAGAAGCTATTGCGGTGAAAAATAAAACTGGTTGGAAAAATTAGACACGAGGATTTGCGCATGGACGGTCAAGATCAAGCGGCAAAAGAGGAAGCGGCAAGCGAATCCGAGACACTGCCATCAATCATCGACAAGCCTGTTCCGCTGACAATCTTGGATGATCTGGATTGGGAGGCCCATCTCGCCGATCACGACTGGACAAATCACCGCTGGGGTGCATCCCAGCTGACGGATCAAAGATCTAAAAATTTGGCTGAGGAAGGCCATGAAGAAGAAGCATTGGTTTTGAAGTTGCTTAGTGCAGTCATATCAATGCACTTCCGTGGAAACTTGCCAGAGCCATTTGGACCAATGTGGCAGGATGGTAATCGCTGCACACCCGCTCCGCAGCACCTTGGACAACTGGATGTGCAGTTTCTTCAAGCCATGGCCAAGTCCGCGAGAAATGCTTGGCTTAAAGCGCGCTTGGCGGATGTGGCGTGCGTGGCAGGGCCATCGGTTGGCTTAAAGGGCCGGGGAATGGGAGAAATGGGAGCAGTCGCCGCCCAAGCATACTTGGATCATGCGAAGGAATTTCTCGCTGGGAATGAGTCAATTAAAGCAATGGACTCTTTGCAATGTCTGCAACGAGCGATGCATTTGGGTTGGAAATACCGTCGAAAGGATGACGCGTTCCGAGAAGATGTGTGGATGACGGCCACCAACGCAATCGACCATGCAATTAATAAAAAACGGCTTGGTATAATTTCAACACTTGCAGAAGAGATTATCCAAAGACAACATTCCCTAGCTGGAACAATCGCTGAAAAGTTGGAGAAAGCTGCCGATTCATGGTTTGGCGATGACCAAGAAGCAGTGGTCGATAACATTCCAAGCTTCTATAAAAAAGCCGCAAGACTGTGGCATGCCGCCAAGAACACTGCTCGATCTGAGGCGTGCTATCACAAATCTGCCGATGCACTGATAAAAAAAGCTCGTGGCGACCGACAGGCCATGGTGCGAGCGGACTGGATGGCAGAAGGCATTGCTTTGCTTCGCCGGCACAGAGGCGACCGAACCAAAATTAAAGAGCTGCAATCGGAGTTAGCCGAGATCCGAAGGACGATCTCGGATGAGATGCACTCAGTCAGCCACGAGATCGACACCAGAGGTCTGATTGCTTTCATCGAGCAGCAAGTCACCAGCACAGAACTGCCTACGGCACTCTTCCAACTCGCGTTTGCATTCTCAACCTTCACCTCGGTCGAGAAAATCAAAGCGGAAGTCATCGAGACGTCCAAGAAATATGTTTTCCAGCATCTTTTTGCGAGGGTGGTCTACAACGATGAAGGCGTGCCAGTCGAACGAGGAGATGCGTTCGATGCCAAAGATCCAGCTAATTTAGAGCAACACATGATCGAAAACATCTGCCGATATTATCATCCGCTGCTTGCAAATGTTGCTGTCATGCATGCCACCAGCTTGGTTCGCAATCGGTGTGAGCCCACGCTCAATGATCTGCTGGCCCTTACTCATGCGTCCCCTATGGTTCCGGAGGGGCACGAGTGGTCCTTGGCAAGAGGCCTTCTGGCGGGACTGGAACACGACTGGGAAGAAGCAGCCATCTTTCTTATCCCACAAGCTGAGCCTTTTGTGCGTGCAGCGTTTAAACGTAGAAACATCAACACGCTTGCCGTCAAAGATGGGATAGAGGAAGAGAAATCTTTGAGTGATTTGTTAGGCCATGAAGACATTGCTCAGGTGTTCCACGAAGACATCGTAATCGAGCTAAAAGCCATTCTCACGCACCGATCGGGTCACAATTTAAGAAATCTCTATGGCCATGGGCTAATTAAAGATGAGCACCTTGCATCAACAGCAACGATCGTGCTTTGGTGGGCACTACTGCGGCTAATCATGTGGCCATATAGGCAACAACTTATTGAAAAAAATTGAATTTAAATCACATCCCTTCAAGCTGCTGGATATCTGAGATTCAGCAAAACCCCGTTACCAATCTCGCGAGTATGAAAATGGCCCGTCTTGCCGAAAGCTCCGTTGTTATTGCACTCAGAGACACACAATGGGATATAGCCCAAGCCCATGGCTGCAAACCTGATCTATTTGTATCGTTATCAGGCAACACTGATAAGAAGCTTGGCGATGTCAAATTTTCAAGAGATGAAAAATTTTATTTGATAGAGGCCAAGTCTACATCAGTTGAAATATGGGAGGAATGGCAGAGGGGCTCCTCGACTCCGAGGAAACATGCACACAGGAAAGTCCGCGAAATCATTGAGGGATTGCCAGGAAAATCCTCGCCAGATTACCTCAATCTCTTTAATATTTCATTAGCAGCCCATCATTTTCTTTACTACTCCTTTGCGGCCGGGGAGCATGAACTTGCCATGGAACCCTATGCTCTAGCCACTCAAATAAGAGGTGGTTTTGAAGAAAATGAAGGAGCAGAATATGGAGTAACAAGAACGGACCAGCAAAAGCTTAGACTCCTCCGTGGCCTGCGAGCATCTAAAAAATTTGAGTTATTCGATTGCATTTTTAGCAAAAAAATCAGTCGTTTCCTGATACAGCAACTTTATCAAAAAACCGTTGAAATACACGAAGTAAGCCCGCCCAATACCATCATCTCCCTAGGCGTCCCTTTGAAGCAATTTCAGATATACGTGGATTTTCTATGTGACGGCAAAACTGAAGAAATTGAGACGCTAATTAAAACAACGAGCGGGAAACTAATAGCATTCTCAGGAAAAACAAATTCCCTCCATAAGCTGGTTGCTTCCTTCCAGGAAATCGAGCCCAACCCTAATGCAAAATTAAAATCAGAACTAAAATAAATTATTCCGCGGATCGGGCAGCCTGTTCCCTCAGCCACTCCGGGTGTCGATTTTTAGCATATTCCATCGCCAAGATTGAATTTAAATAAAGCTGCTTGTCCTCGCCACATGGAACATCAAGAACCCAACGACTTAGATAATTTTCCACCGCGCTTTGAGCCAGTTCTTCCGCACGCTGTTGATCTTGGCTTGCGACCTCTTTGATGTAGACCGCTAGCCAAATATCGTGACAGCTTTTATCGATATCATCACCGCAACGCAGCATTTTATTAGACATGTCATATCGCCGTGCAAGTAAGAGCATACAGTAAGCCGCTGGCTCGAAAGGTCAAGTGCCAATCGCAAAAAAGCGAGGCGTTGAGCCTCGCCGTTATTCGCCATCACAAAAATCACAATCGCGGCGGCTTGAACCTAAGTTGCCACTGGCCGGACTCGTTAGAATCTAACGTATTGTTTGATGAATGATCTTGAGGACCCGGCGCGATTGGCAAATCAATTTTGAAGTTTTTCTCGAAACTTTTTCTCGCTTCATCCATGGCACATCGTGCTTTTTTAATCCGCCACTCCCTTAACTTCATCACTCGCTTGGAGATCAGGTGCTTTGCCCTTTGAGCTTGTCGAGCGGCCAACGCAGATTCAGCCGTTGGCGCTTCACCATCGAACTCCGAGAGCCTAGCCTTTGCGGCAAGGTAGTCACATTGCGCACGGTATGGACTCACGAGCATACGCGCATAGCGCAGCATGGATTTACCCAACAGCTCCGTATCCTCGAAGAGAAATGGCTTTGTCGCGTAGTGATCTACTCTGCGACACATTAGGACCTCATAGGCTTGGTTAAAGCAATCTTCAATTTGGATGCCCGGAAGGCTGTTGAGAATGTCCAACGCTTGCCGAGCGGTTTCATGCTGAGCTTCTAACCACTGCTCAATCAGCTCCGCTTGTTGATTTAAAATTTCTGCATCTTTGCCTGTGGCTCTTGCCAGTCGTGTGACTTTACTGGCTTGTCTGGTCAATGGGCTGTATCGAGTATGGATGCGGTTTAGAACCTGCTGACTTGGCCTCTGGCCGTTGGGATAGAGTTGATCATCGAAGCGACGATTCTCCTGTTCGGCAAAGCTCCTCTGCCCTTTCTCTCTGGCTCGATCACGGAGCGCTGCGTCATGATTGTGGCTGGCAGGCACATCATGGACTAGACGGTTTTCCCGGGAAGACTGGCACTCTTTTAAAATTTGAGCAAAGCGCCGATCCGCTGGCGAGACCTTTTCCCCCAAGGCCACAGCTTTCTGATGGCGCTTGGCTTGGAAGAACTCTCCCCGCGAGATGCGCTTTTTAGGTGCTCTGGTGAGCGCTCTGGCCCTCTCGTAATCGCCTTGTTTGAACGCATCTTGCGCTTGGGCCCTCAGTGTTCGGTGGTCCACTCGTGCTTCAACTCCGGCCATGATGAGATGCGCATTGATCACTGATGCGATCTTCCCACGCAGGACTTTCATCTCCGTTGCCCCTGCTCCCCGCCTTGCATCGAACTCAGCACAAGCTCGATCCCCTAACCCGTTGGCATCGACCTTCCTGGCGGAGATGAGTAGATGCACATGATGATTGCGTTGGTCTCCCCTTCTCCCTGGTAAGTGAACAGCCACCAGCACAGCCGCTTGATAGCGATCGACAAGAAGCTGACCAAGATCGAGGGCAAGCATTCTGCGCTGTGGAGCATCTAGACTGTTGGGTAAGGAAACTTCGACTTCCCTCGCCACCCGAGCATTTGCTCTCGTTTCTTGTTGCTCATTAATATCCCAGAAGCTTCGAACATCGAAACACCATCTCGGTGCTCCATCGGGAGCAAGCATTTGTTGTGAGACAACGCCCGATCTTTTCCCATATTTGTGCGTCGTTTTGTGAGCTGTATCCCGCAGATTGATCCCTGCACGATAAGCAGCCGCTGCGACTGACGATTGACCTTTTCCACGACTAAACGATTTGATGCTGACATGATAAATTGCCATTGATTTCCCGGTTGAGGTTGGTTGATAGTGGGAATAACAAAATGGCTAAACTTTCTTTTGTCCAGATCAAACCACTCGACCCGTTTTTGAGAGATAAATCACGGGGTTTTGGTCATTTCTAAGCAGAGCTTCTAGGCCAACTCGATGCGCAAGCAGCGGCTTTTCATCGCGAAAGCGATGCCCACGGTTTTTGCGGAGCAAATAACCATATGTGGGCCCTTGACCTTCTCTTTTTTAGGTATTTGTCCTAGGGAATATTAGGTGTGAATTTAAAACATATTTCACAGGGCGCAGATGGCCAGCGTCCAAGATGAAATGAACATGAACCAAACCTGTACGGACTGGGTATAATGTGATCCCAATTGCCGCAATCAAACGGCAAACAAAGACCGCCAATCACAACCAGAAGGCAGCTACAAAAAATGGAATGGCTTAAATTTTTAACAGGCGAGATCGCTGCTGGCTCCATCATTGCTCTTCTTTCGGCAGCTGTATTTGCATCCTGGCGCTCGGGCTCTCTTCATCCTATCAACACCCGTGTGCTACGTCTTTTTATCAGTAAAGACGACATCGAAGACGAAGTCATTCGGAAGAATTTGGCGGATCACTCCGCACTTGCTGGATTTCGAATGGCACATCAAATTCGCGTCCAAACGCTTAGAGACGCCAAGGCCCTGATTGGTTTTTCGGATTTGCACAATATCCCGCTCAAACTCATTGGGCATGCCGGCTGGGCATTTGATCTCAAAAGCCATGTCATCCACCCGAAGCGAGTTCACTCTAAGTGGTGGGTGATTCTTCCATTCATCCCTCTCGCAGCATCGATTTTTCTTGCTGTCGTCTTGGGTGTGATTGCAACAAAAGATAGCTTATTGGTTAGCTTGAAAGAGACAGGGACCGATTTATATATTTCAGAAACTGAGGCAAAAACGACAGGGCTTTTTTCAAGCAGGAGCGACACTTTAACTATCGAACAGTGCAAAAACACTGCCGACAAACAAGTCATCCCGCCCACATTCGACCCGAGAGATCTTAAAATCCTTTGCGAGGTGTGGAAAGACCCTGTCCTCAAATCACATTTAGCGAAAGAAGTGCCTAAGCAAAAGCGTGCGTCACTGTTTGCCTTCCCGGTCTTGCTATGGTGCGCTTGGCTCTTCTATACCATATGTAGAGAGTTGATCTCTGCAAATAAACTTAGAGATCTTCTAGAAGAGCGTCAGCTGGGCACAAGCCAATAGCATCGCATCTAGCTTAAACCCGCGCAAAAAAATGAGGAGGGCCTCGCCTCCTCATTTTATATTTCTGATTCTAATTCAGCTTAGGGCGTAGCACTGTCCAAACTATGCGGCTTTTAGACGCGGTGTCAGTCGAGGCGCTGCAAGCCCAACATCTTTTGTTAGCTGCTAGCGACAACTTTTTGACACGTGACATTGGATTTAACGGCAGCCACCTTGACGCCATCAGCATCCACCGCTGTTGTTTCGACGCCGTAGGTGATGGATGCAGCCGACGCGGATGAGTTACACCCGAAGTTCCAAGTGAACGTATTATCAGTTGTTGAATTAATAGTAAAGTCTGCATCATTGCAAGTGCCAGTCGGACAGCTGGCCACATGGGCATGGACTTTGATCGGATATTGTGGAAAGCCTTCGAACTTTACTACGACCGGCGGACGAGTTCTATTGGGACCACTAATGTTGGCAGCGCTGAGCAACTTAAATGGCTTACAGACTTTTGACTCTCTTGAAAGGCGCGCACCTTTCTCAATACCCTTAGCCATCAGCCCTTGAAACACTGTGTCGGCCATCGCAGTTGCGTCGTTGACATTATCTTTAAAGCCTACCTCAACGACCACTGCCGGAAGATTTGCGAAGTTATTCTCACCGTAAAGAGTCGTCGGCTGTTGAGTCGTAACAGCCCAATTTGCATATGTCGAATTCGAATTGATGATCTCTTTCATGGCACAAGTAAGATTTGATGCCAACGTGGAAGCACCGGCTTTACTACTATTATAAAATAAGCGACTACCTGAGGCAGTGGTCTGGGGAGTGCCTTCCTTGGATGCTGCATTCGTATGAATGGTGATCATCTGGTCAGCTTGAACATGATTCGCATACAAGCCTCGCGAACGGATGTCATCATATTCATGATCTTTGGAGTTCCGCTTGTTTTCCGCAGAATAGCTGTTCCAGATCTCCGGGTTATCCGGCAGCAAACTCTTGATATAGTATCTGCCGGCCATATTTTTGAAAGGCGGGCAGACCACAGGGGTCCCAGAGCATGCCTCGTTATAAGCGTCGTTTGAAGTAGATCTTGCAAGATACTGTGTGACGTTGCTACTGCGTGCAGAAACGCTCGTTGCAACTGCTGATGCAAGAACAGATGTTTGCAGATCTTCAATCTGATTGTTGATTGTAGGCCGCTGGTATGCCCACGCGGCTTTGGCAGGATTGGTGGCATTGACCAGCACAAGCCCATGCCCTGCTGAAATGAGCATCACTGGGTTTGCGGCAGATTTCTGTGAGCGAGCCGCCATGCCTTTGCCTGGATTTTCCACCGGAATGCGATCTTCGGGAAAATAATGATAGATATCAAAACCGCCGAAGAGAAACTTAATCTCGGACACGGGAACAGATTGGCCTACGGCATCACTGACGGTTTGAAAAATGAGTTGCAAATCTTCGTCGAATGAAGGGGTGTGTTCTTTAGGGATCGCAGATTTATCGAAATCGATATAGATCGTATCTTTCAGCTGGTCGTAAGTCAGCTTAAATTTAGTTTTTCTTGAAGGCCCATACTTGAAATTATTTTCATTTAATACGTCTTGCACCAACCCAGTCAGATCCGACTCCAATTGCCTTTTCTGTCCTGTGGTCATATTTTCTTGCAACACCTTTTCCTGAGCAAAAACGCCGCCACTCAGGGAAAGCATGAAAACAACGGCAATGCTATGCAGCGAGGCTTTTGTAAGACCAACTTTCATTTCGATATCCTTCCAGTGGACTACGATTTCGGGGGATGGGTCGCGCTATTGTCCTGACGCTGCGCCCGTCGTCAGTATAGTGAAGTTCCGAGCGGTGTCACCATAAGACCGCGCAATCACCGTCGGCTTAACAAAATGTATGGTGATGTCCCACAAGTCTGCAATCGAGGGTAACGTGACCATCTTCACGTTTGATCCAAAATCCTATCGATTATCAGAATTCCCCTACCCAACGATGCGCCAGCCGTCCCTGGACTATTTTTTCCGCGACAGTTGCGAGCGTGACTTGATGTCAGCCAAAAGCGCGTGCTGATCTTTGGTGGGAAGCTGCATGAACTCCTGGATGAGTTCTGCTAGTTCTTCCGTCTCTGCATAGAGGTAGGCAAGAGAGACGCCCAGCGCATCAGCCATCTTCTGGGCGGTCTCGCTGTCGCACTCGTGCACTGCCCGCTCGTATCGATTGATTCGAACGGCTGCAACATCTTCTGGTAGTCCCATGAGCACTCCTAACGCCTTCTGGCTAAGCCGAAGTGTCTTCCTCCGCTTCTTCATGCGGGCGGCGAAGACGACACGAACACTGCGGGCGTTGGGAGAAGTCATACCCCAAGGATGAACGTAAGCTACGTTGCTCGTAAATTACGTTGCCCGTATGTTACGTTTAGCGTATCTTTTGCTTCGTTGCAACCCTTGTGGTTGCACCCACCCAAGGCAAAGGACCCAACCATGTCGAAGCTTCGTGTCGCACTCATCATCCTGCTCATTGCCGGTCTGACGGCCTGCTCAGGCGGCCCAGCAGAGACGGAGAGAGAGCATGCGTTCTTGCAATATGTGAAAGACAACGGCAGTGACGACGCCCGGATTGAAGACTTCAAGAGTGGCAAATGCACGAAGGCAGAAGGCGCTCCGAGCTATGTCTGTGACGTAAGTGCAGAAGTCACAGCCATGGGCCGAAAGTTTGGCCATGAGATGGATGGTGTCTACACCTTTTCCGAAATTGGCGGAGTTTGGAAGGTCACCGGTCGCATCCAGTAATCCTCTTCTCATTGGTATGCCCTCCCCCGCCTTGGAACTTCGATGACGATCTGGACTTTCCTCCTTCTCCTGTTGGTTGGTGGTGCGCTTTTTATTATGATTGGATCTGTGGTGGCCTTGAAGCTGCATGGTGAGCGTGCGGCCTTCAAAGAAAATTATCAGCGGACCCATTTCAACAAGCGCACTGCGATTGCCATTTCAACTACTCGCTCTTCCATTAAATTTAAAATGGGTAGCACCATTAAGTCCTATCAATTCTCAGACATTCGCTCCTGGGATAAGCATTGGCATCGTTCGAAGCACGAGGGAACGATCAGCGTGAGTGTTCGAGACATTGACCACCCGAGTTGGACGATCAGTTTTGGAAATGAACGCGAGATGGATAAGTGGTATGAGCTTATTCGACAAGCCGTTAATGAGGGCTTGAAGCTTTAATTTAAATTGACGCATTAAAAAGTGGGCCCCAGTCGGGGCCTTTCTTTTAATTTGAACAAGGTCGTCAACCCGCACGGCCGCCTAGTATTTCTTTCTCCCACTCGTTCTTCATGTCGTTCAAATTTGCAGCCTCAATCCAAAAATTCTCATCTACCGCGTTCAAGTCGGTCATAAGCCATGATGTAAACAGGCCAATCTCAAAGCAGCAGAAGAGAGAAGTCTCAACTCTACTAGGCAAAACTAAGCCAAGCCCTACTTCAAAATGTGTGTCTGTTTCCTCCATTTTGATGGAAGGAACGATCGACCTGACATTAGGATGAGCACCGTCATCGATCATTGAGTCATACATGGCAGTGATGAGACCCGCATTTTCTGGCATCAACTTACTGAAACGCTTGCATGTTTTCTTGACTGCATCGTTAAACTCAACTCGGCACCTTTTTCGAGCATCCTGGTCTCGATGCCGTTTAACCCATACGTCGCCAAGCTCTGGCTTCTGTTCGATGAGTTGTGCGTAGCAAGCCGCTTCAAGACACGCTCTGAGAGTCGGAAAGATCGCTGCACGGTATCCAATGAGAGCAGTGTTGACCGATGCACAAAACATGCCTCTGGCACTCAACCGCAGAAGGGCCGCAACGGGCACTTGCAAACGAGCTGCTGCTGACTTCTCGATGAAGGCGTCCAGCTCAGCGCATCGCCTTACCGCGCTTGCATTCGATTGAATTGCGTCTTTTGCGCAATCGGAAGCAGCTTCAAGAAATTGATAAAGGGAGCACGGGGTATCCAAGATATGAAAGCTCCGTAGAGGGCCGTAGATGATACCTAATCCATAAGAATCAGGTTGGGCGTGCTGCTCCCCCGCGATTCTTATACTGGCTCAGGAATCACCTTGACTGAAGTTGATCCCCGATTATAAATGTGGCATGGGTAAAAAAACAACATCGACTGATTATCACCTCGCCGAGCCTCTTCTTGACGAAGAAGAGCGCGCGTTCCGCACTAAAATGGTAGAAACAACTTATCAAGTCCTCAAAGCCAATAAGGTCCGCCCGCCTAAGCGCGTGAAGCACCTCTCCCAGCTTTATGTCGATGGCCTGATTAGCGATAAAGAGCTAAGCGTGCTCTTGAACGCTCTCACTTCAAAGTGATTGAACAGCGCAACAAATCTAACCCACTTATATAACATTGTTCGCGACTCCTTACACTGCTGGGGATTTTAAATTTAGCGCAACAAAACAAACTGCATCAAAAATAGTGTTTTCGACATGGGTATTGACAGCCATCTGCTCGACGTTAGTGTCGGGTGCAGAAGGAAACTCCATGCCCGATCATACAAAACAAAGCACATCTTGCAGATGCATCATTAGAAATTTGCCCCTCGGAAATACCGTCATCGGTGAGATTATTGTTGAGGGGGTAGATGCAGCCGAGTGCTTTGACAAAGTGCTGAAAACGCTCACGCGAAGAGCTAGGCGCAAGAAGTCTGATTACAGCGAAGAAAAGCCAACTCTCAAAGTGCGCATGCTTTCGGATGAGATCACGGGATATATCTCCGATCTGAAACGGACAAAAATGACGCTCACACACATTCAATCCAATGAGCAAACGCTTGGTGTCATGCTTGCGGCCATTGGCGATAAACAAATAGCGTCAGTCACAGACACCGATATTCGTGCCGCGTTGGACAGCTATAAGTTTTGGCCCAAAAATGCCAGGCGAAAAAAAGCCTACAAATATTTAAGCTTCCAGGAAATTCTGGAAATAGGCAGAAAGGAAAAGCATTCATCCATAAACGCTGCAACCTACAACAATCACGTTAAGCGGATTAATGCCTTTTTCAATATGCAGCTTGATGCCGAACACATTGAACGCTCACCCGCGAAAGGCATTGCTGTTGAGGTGGATACCTCGACATTGGTCAAAACTCGCCGACCTCTCAGCAGAGATGACCTAGCCCGCATTTTCGAATTAGAACCCTACGCCCAATGGAGCAAGGATATGCCCCACCGATGGTGGGCACCGATGATCGCGCTTTATAGCGGTGCCAGAGCAGGCGAAATTGCACAGCTTAAAATCTCAGACATTGTCACCATCGACGGCATTTCTTGTTTTTGTTTCCGCGTGACGACCAAAGATCAGCGCATTAAAAACGCTTCGTCAATTCGAGTCATCCCTATTGCTCAACCGCTTCTCGACGCCGGCATTCTTACTTACGTCAATGAGGTCAAATCCACGGGGCAAGACCGCTTATTCCCGCATCTGCCGCTTACAATTTCAGTCTACGATGGCGAGGCATACATGAAGGGTTACGGGAGCGCGATGGTTCAACAGTTTGGCCGATATCTGAAAAAACGAGGGTTTAAGACGGGCATCGGATCTCATATTTTCCGACACACCTTCGCCACAAATTTGACTCGTGAGAAAGTCGGAGCAGTTCAAATCGCGGCGTTGACCGGACACAAGGTGATCGGTTCTGCGTCAGAAAGTGTTCTGGTTCCGGGCTTGCAGTCGTATATTGATCGGAACGAATGCCCGCCCGAGTTACGCGCGTGTGCGGAGACACTTGCCAAGTTCAATCCCGGCATTGAGATCCCGATCTATACGCCAGGGCAATTTGCAAAAGCGCTATCCGACAGAAAATGCTTCAAAAAATAGCCCCGCGATGCGGGGCTCTTCGTTATCCCGGAAACTTCGGGAATTTTTCGTCCGGATGCTTTGCCTTCCATTCTTTATAAGCCGCCGATCCTTCGTAAGCTGCAAAAGCACGTGGGGTCCTACCACGACCAGACCAAGTTTCTTGCGTGTGGGGAAGCCAATACTTGGGAGCCACTTCCTTACGAGTGCCGGCTGCTTTCTTCGGACGGCCAGGTCCGCCAGCAGAAGCTCCAAGCTGAGCTGCGAGATCTGCTTTCTGCTTGGCGGTAAAGTGCTGGCCGAAGCGGCTCAGCAGATCTGACACTTCCTGAAAAGCGTTCGCTGCTTCTTCTTGCAGCAGATTGGCCTCTTGCTCTTCCAACTTTCTTAGCTCTTCCGCAAGCTTGGCTTTGGCTGAGGCAATTGAATCGAGGGTTTGCTTAATCATTTGCTGATATCCAGTGTGATTAAAAAGTATTCAAAATTGATTGCACCACTCATTTTAACAGCGGTAAGGCAAAAAATTTCGTCCATAGCAATTTCAAAAATGATACTGTAAGTCAGGTCTACCTGCCAATTCCGTTTGGAGCGTTGTTGCCCAAATCGGCAGGCCGGCTTACCAAAAACGCTGCCATACTGTCTATGTAGAACCCAAATTCATTAAAGATTTGACCTGATTATACTAAATCGAAATTTTAATTTCTGAATATTTAGTGGAGCCCATGATTAATACCGCTTTTTTCGATGAATCTGGCAACACAGGTGCGGATTTCTTACACCAAGCTCAGCCTATATTTGCGCTAGCCTGCACAACCCTTAGTCCCGACAGTGCAAAAGCTCTGACACCGCCTTTGCTTAGGCAAAGTCAGGCATAAGTAAAATATTCAAAACTCAAACATTCTGCATCCGGAAGAAAATCCGTTATCGACTTTCTAAACCTGGATATTATCTCACAAGAAAATTTTTTGGTATCAGCAGCGGACAAAAGATTCACTATTGTCGCTCAGTTCGTAGATAAAATAATCGAACCCTCGCTTCATAAAGATGGCATTGACATGTATGCCAACGATATGGCCGCAAATTTAGCCGCGATGCTCCATTATGCTGGCCCCCACGCATTCCCTGATAGTAGATGGGATGAATTTCTTCGGGCTTTCGGCAATGCATTACTTCATCACTCCACCGAATACTATGACAAATTTTACAGAGTCTTGTTAGATATAGTTCAGTTCGAGAATCCAAGATTCAGCATCAAGAAATTTTTACTTGCCGGCCTCGGAACACTTGAAGAACGTCTTCAAGTGTTCGAGAGCAATACAGCCTTTGATCCTGCGGTCGATAGCTTTGTTTTGCTTGTTTCCCATCTGATGATGCGAACTCCTAATCGGTTCAGCGTTATCCATGATGTTTCAAAACCACTTAGGAAACAGGAGGACATGCTTCGTTTACTAATGGATTCGGATGCAACGCCAACGAATTTTGGCTATCCCGGCCGAGAAATGGATCTTCCTCTTAGAGTATCAAGCCTCTCATTTGAGGACTCTAAGAACCATCCAGGGCTTCAACTCGCTGACTTAGTAGCGGGCGCAACAACAGACTTTCTTGCTGCTAAAATGGGCTACGCTTCAATGGACGATTTTAAAATAGCCCTCTCTGAGAGTAATTTACCTAAAATTATTGTAAACGTCACTGCTGCTCAGGCTAAAATATCTAAAAGTGCCTCCGCCGCTCCTGGTCGAAAGAGCCTTGCGGATGGAATGGCGTCGTTTTTGGATAGGGCTGAAAGTAGAAAATAAATTAAACCCGAGCGTAATAACTCACAAGTGATTACTTCTTTCACAGCATTATCCTGCACGACGTAGACTGGATCGCTTGGCACGCCTCTTTCTTATTGGAGTAGGCTTGACCTTTGCACTGGAAACACCAGTGCTGCAATCCACCTTGGCTAACATCACATTTGCATATCCCAGCTCAACTAGCCTTGCATGAACGCTTTTTAGGATCACCTTTGCAAAAAAAGGTAGGTGGAGGTCTGGCTTATTCGACTGGCTAATGATTGCAAAAACAATGGTGTATGGTGCTACATCCCGAACAGAGAACTTCTCACCAGCAGGATCTAGCGAAAGCTGGTGAGTCATTAAAAGCTCTTTGTTGGCGAGGGAAACATACGGCTCATGCGAACGAAGTAGTTCACCAGATACAAGGCCCTGATTGAACAAATGGGCTAGGACAGCAGAACTTCCGTAATGCTTGACATGGATGATTTCTCCACTGCCATAGAGATCGCAAAACTCGACCTTGTCGTGAATTCCTCCGACGCGGAGCATCTTTTTATCCATCAGACACCAGCGGCCACCACTTCCAGCCACTGCGGACTCGTTGTATTGCCCTTCGTCTTCATGATTATAGACAGGTAGAGAGCCGGGATATTTCGCGATGTCTTTAAAGGAACTCTCTACTGCGCTTACAAAGTCTTTGTCAACTTCAAACCAGCGCCCAGCTGAAAGAATGTAAGACTTCCCATCATCATCAATTTCACAATGAATGCAGCGATAAAGCGCCCATCTGTCCACTGTTTTTTCGTCTTCATCAACAGACATCGCATAATGTTTACGGAGAAAAGAAAGACTAGGCTCTTCGCCAGGATGCGCAGCAATCAGAGCCCGAAAACGTAGATCACTCCACACACCCTCTCCCTTTGCGCTTGTGAATTTAAACCCATCGACCTTTTCCCAATCCACAATATCGGGAACTGCCAGCCAGCAACCATCAACAACACCGTTGTTGTGCCAAGCTTCTTTTACTTTATCGACAAGCATGGCATCTAACTTGGTGGCAATTGTTCCTTTGGGGATCAGCTGGCGGACTTGGTCAATCCACGGGAAATTGGCTTGGTAGTCTTTGGACTCGAATTTTTTGAGATAACGCCGCAATAAAGCTCTGAGGCCAGGAACTCTGACGTCAGAGGTGACGGTTAAAGCATCAGCACCGGCCAACCTTCTCCCAAGTCTGAAATCCACTGGGCGACCCACAATGCCGCGAACTAAATCGCGTTCGATATCAACTCCAAAACTTAACGCTGACGCGGCTTGTGCTGTTTGGACTCTGCTATTTTGGTCTTCGACAA
Source organism: Xanthomonas fragariae (assembly GCF_900183975.1). Lineage (NCBI taxonomy): Bacteria > Pseudomonadati > Pseudomonadota > Gammaproteobacteria > Lysobacterales > Lysobacteraceae > Xanthomonas > Xanthomonas fragariae. Next base: position 1,799,547 of record NZ_LT853882.1, on the reverse strand, counting down.
ATGCCCGCTTATCAATGCTTCGCAGCGCATCGGAATTAATTGAATTGAGCGTTACGATCAATCCGAACCGTTCTTCATAGGCATCCGGATGAAGCAAGAAACGCCCTTGTCCAAAAGTTAGGGCAAAAAGACGCTGATCGACTGGAATTATAAAAGCTGCCGAAGAGGACTGGACGGTCCCAAGAAGCTTTTTATCGATGTAGCTTTCGAACAGCTCAGCCCATTTGGGTGGCTTAGGCTTTGTGTCTTTGACGAACAGCTGTCCATATTTTGAAAGCCCATCTTCAATGGGATGTTCTTTGGCACCATCGATGACAGCATCTCGTGCCGTTTTGACAGACTCACGCAGCAAATAGATCGTAAATGTAGCCAACGTCTCTCCCCCCTGAACGTCTCTCCCCCCTGGATGACGCCACAGACTCCGTGTCCCAAGGCTCCGCCTTGGCAGTTCACCCGAGTGTGCCACCAATTTGGCCGGTTGGGTCGTAGGAAAAACCTGATGTCTGCTGAGCCGGTCGAATTGTCTACTCACCTCGCGGCATCTGGGCGCATCTTCTCCCCCCATTTCGAGGTATCATTCGAGGTATCAAAGCAGGCACATCTGTTGGACCCAAATTTCTTTAGGTTCAAGGGGTTGTCTGAGGGCGTTTACAGGCTCCGCCCGCCTCCACCATCGCTTTTCGAGCCCGCTTGATCCGTCCCTGCTGGATCGCTTGGATGCGCGGGGAGACATGCCTCTTCGTTCGCGCCAAGCGCCGCTGTGCTCTGGCCACCACTTTCGTATCGGGATCGTATTCTTGCTCATAGAGCTTGGCTTGCGCATCTAGGGAACCTCTGAACAACGCACTTCAAACGCACTTCAAATGCGCGACACTACACACCTACGTTGAGGAGTCATCCATGCAACTGACGTTCGGTGACGCTGAAGGTTTGGGCAAGCGCAAGCAGACTCGCCGCGAGATCTTCCTGGCCGAGATGGAGCAGGTGGTTCCGTGGAGGCATTTGCTCGGACTGATCGCGCCGCACTATCCGGTGTCGGGGCGGCCTGGTCGACAGCCGTACGCACTGGCGACGATGTTGCGGATTCATTTGCTGCAGCAGTGGTATGCGTTGAGCGATCCGGCGATGGAAGAAGCGTTGCACGAGATCCCGACCTTGCGCCGTTTTGCCCAGCTCGGCGGTTTGGACAATGTTCCCGACGAGACCACGATTCTCAACTTTCGCCGCTTGCTGGAAACCCATGGCCTTGCAGCGCGGATGCTGGAGGCCGTCAACGCGGATCTGGTGCGCAAGGGTCAGAGCCTGCGGTCCGGCACGATCGTCGATGCAACCCTGATCGCTGCGCCCAGTTCGACCAAGAACACCGACCGCGCGCACGACCCTGAAATGCATCAGACCAAGAAAGGCAATCAGTGGTATTTCGGGATGAAGGCACCCATCGGCGTGGATGAGTTTTCCGGGCTGGTGCACCATGTCCGTTGTACGGCTGCCAATGTGGCCGATGTCGCGGTGACCCACGCATTGCTGCACGGCAAAGAAGACAGTGTGTTCGGCGACAGCGGCTACACCGGTGCGGACAAACGCGAAGAACTGCAGACCTGCAAGGCTGGTTTTTTCATTGCCGCCAAGCGTTCGACGATTCAAGCCATTGGCAACAAACGCGAGCGCCGCCAGGAAGAACGTTGGGAATACTTCAAAGCAAGTGTGCGTGCGAAGGTGGAGCATCCATTCCGCGTGATCAAACGCCAGTTTGGCTACACCAAGGTCCGCTATCGCGGCTTGGCCAAGAACACCGCGCATGTGCTGACCCTGTTCGCACTATCCAATCTGTGGATGGTGCGCCGGCAGTTGCTGCCGGCCAGGGGATAATGCTGTCTGGCGCCAGCCAACGCCGCAAGAAACCGTAGAAATCGTATCGTACGCATCAACTCTGTGCGCTATTGGCACGCAGCAGGCTCGAATTTTAGAGGTCTGGTGCGTTGTTCAGACCTTCCCTAGAGCGTTAGGCCGCGCGTACCGGGGTCTGGCGTCTGCGGCTGTGTCTGCGCTTGCTGCGCCTGCCGCTGATTTTCCTCGGCCATTTGCCGGCTGCTGTGCTCCAACGGCCGAGTCTGCGCTTGATCGCGATCCACAAATACCAGGCGCATCGCCGGGTCGGTCATTTCGCCCTGCAAGGCAAAAAACCTATCACCGCTCTTGCTGAGCGTCACGTGGTCGATGCGTTTTAGACCATCCACCTTGGCTTCAAACACCAGCTGTCCAGCCGCTTGCTGGAGCTCTTGCCGATTGGAGAAACCGCCACGTTCGCCCAGTGCTTCCAACTTGCTGACCGCGCCGTTATACATCGCGCTATCTGGGTGGCGCGGATCGGAAAGCAAAAGCACGCCGGCCAGTGCAGGCACAGTTGGAGCGGCGGTCTGCTCGACGTGTTTGGCGGTGTGCTGCGACAGCGCTTGGCCTAAAGCAGCATGCGTCTGTCGTCCCACCACACCATCCACATGCAGACCGTGCTCACGCTGAAATTGCTCCACGGCGTGCTTGGTGTTGGCGCCGAAGTCGCCATCGGCATGCAACGGCCTGCCGTCGCGGCCTCGATAGCCGAGTTGGGCTAGCTGGCTTTGCAGTTGCTTGATTGACTGGCCGCGCTCGCCGTTGTCCAGCTTTTCGTCGTGCGACTGTGGAGCGCTGTAATGCCTAGCTGACGAGCCTTGAGTTGGCAGCCGACCTTCGGCTAGGTCAACTAAATCCTGCTTTTCATTAAGAGCACGATGACGCAGGGAGTCCCATTGAGTGGGCGAACTCTTGAATAACGTTTCGGTATGAGAGTACTTGTAGTCTTGTACTGCTTCGACGATCTGCTTATCCGATAAATCAGCGAGTTGATAGTTTTTGCCAAATTTCTCTGTCAGCCCCTCCCGAAATAACGACGGAGTCAAGCCACGGTACTGCACTGAGCTACTCCAGATTGCGTCCTGAACAGCAGGCCCACGGTCGCTCAGATCAAGCCCACCCGCTTTCAGGGACGCAACCTGCTTGTCGTAGTGCGTACTTTTGATGAAATCATGCTGGTCCTGCCCAAACGCTGGGTCGGTACGTGCAAGCTGGGTCCACTTCTCATTGAAGGCGGCAGTAGCAGGCGACAACCCGGAAAAATCCTTGCCATAACGCGACCGATCTAAATACTCCCTCAACGTTCCAGAATTGGAGGCCAGTTGGTAAACGCCATAAGAAACGCCACCGTGATCACCTTTACCCGTTGAAATTGCTTCGACTCCGCACCCGCCGCTTTCGCGCCGCGCAGAAGTCATTCCCAAGTGCCATCCATCCATAGTCGCCATTATTGAATCCTCAAATTTTTTCAATTTGCTATATAAATCAAGTGGATTTAACGGCTCTCCAGCTCATCGGCACGCTTCGCTGTTGCGTTCAACTCGCAAGACCTGTCCTCCAACTCTTCAGCCTGCCCACCACCAAGTGATCCATTTGATTGGCAAAGCGCGTCACGCTGCTTGATCCAATCTCGCTCTTCCTGCTTGAGTGCAACTTTCTCGTCCGCCGGCAACTTACTCAATAGGCGATGATAGACCTTGTTTAGACGGGCATCCTGATACTCATATTCTTCATTGTTGCAGTTCATCAATACTGGCATGACTGCGTCTGAATTCTTAACGCACTGCCGATAGGAGAAGCGCAGTTGCACGCTTTTCGCCAGCTCGCCACGCTGCTGCTGCGTCTCGCCGTTGAGCGCCTTCTCTAATAACTTATCTTGCTCCCGAACAATACGTCTTTGTTCCGCTTCAACAGCAGAATTTTTTTCAATTTCAGCAGCCCTTCGATTACCCTTTACGTTAGCATCGAATTTATTGGCGATTCTAGATTTTTCTAGATTCAAATTCCCGTCATCAATATTTCCCTGATTTTGGATATTACACCCACTTATGAGAACCGCTAATAATATAGCAATTAACATCATAGAAAAATTGATGGGAAAAAAATCTACCCAATTAGCACGGCGGTCACTAGCGACACCAAGCCTCATATACATCACATCCCTAGAAATTCTGAAAAACTGGCCGACTGCATTCAGCAAGAGTTATCTTGCATACTCCTCCAAATCCACCCTCGCACTCTTTGATCGCTAAGGTTGAAGCTTGCTCTTTACTACCCGCAACTCCGATTCCCGCGTGTCCAGAAGCTGAAACCGCCGTAGAAATACATTCGTTATAAAATATTTCAAATACTTTACACTCTCCCGATTCAAATGACTCGCAGCGCTCTGCAGCTTCAGCTTGGGCATCGCTCTTACTAATTTTTCCGCTAGCAAAACCCATGTCGCCAGAAGCATTTTTTGCGAGGGCACCCCAAGTTTTAATCCATTTACCAGTCGGCTGAGGCGGAGGAGAATCAGCCCTAGATGTTCCAGAATCAGGCCCGCATTGCGGACTACCTGGAGCAACACCGTTTGGGCAAGCAGTTTGCGCCTGCGCACCGAAACAACAGCTGAGACTAATCAGTATTAGCAAGAAGCAAGCACGCCTGCTCATTATACCTAAATCAAACATTAGCTTTTCCTAAGCGGCCTTGATTGTGAGCAACTTCTTGCTGTGGACTTCCAGACACTCGATAACCAAGCTTATCTATTTCATTGGCCCTAGGTTCATTTCTAAGAACCGGCTCTGCCACCATCTGCGACCGCCCACCACTACCATCCTGGCTCGCCCGATCCAGCTGCCCCAGCGCCGAGTACGCCGTGAACTGGCCCAGCGTGCCCTGGAAGAAAGATGCAGCCATCGGCGGTGCGGTGATGATCAACGTCGTCAGTACCAAGCCTAATCCTCCTTGTTGCAGCGCCATGCTGCTGATGCCTTCGCCGGTGCCGCCGTTTATTGCAAACTTCATCAAAAATGCCGCGCCTACCGCACCCACTACCTTCGTCGCCAAGCTTACCGTAAAGGTCAGCACCGACAACGAGAACATCGTGCCGACCCCGTACAACAACCACTTGCTGAAAAGCGACTTCGTGGCTTGGAATAGCAGACACAGGATGAATAATGGACCAAACCCCACCACCAGCGCCATCGCTATCTTGTTCAGCAGCAGCATCGAGCCCGCCACCACGCCAGGCCCCGCCATGCCGATGCCCGTAAACCAGCGCGCACGCTCCTTGGCGCTATCGCTTTCGGCATCGCCGCCGGTCTTGATCTGGTCAAGACCCGACATCGCCACCTGCATCAGCATCAGGTTCTTGTCGATCGCTTCGTACGGGCTGTCGGAGTCGCCGGTCACCGTCTGGGTGATCGCCTCGCTGATCCCGTCGGTCAGCGTCCAATATAGCTGCGGCGAGCCCTTGGCCATGCTCGTGGCAACACCGATGATCAACGCCGCACGCAGGGCCGTCACCACCAGCCCCATCGCCGCCTCACGCGACTGGCCCGTCACAATCCGATACCCCTGGATCAGAATGCACAGCGTCAGCAGCGTCAGCGCCATCACCCCCACCCATGCGGTCGTGCGCTGCAACAATTCCCACTGGAAAATCGCAATCTCGTCGCGCAGGTAATCGTTGATCAGACGAAAGAATTTGTAATTGCCGATATTCGTCAAAAAATCGGTGATACTCACAGAAACAGTGATACTCATAAGTCACCACATCCACTAAGACGGCTGCGCCGTAGGGCAGTTGCTGCCCGAAATTGAGTCCATTGCATACGCGCTTGCGCCATCGTCAAGGCGCCTCAGTCCTTGTCGATCGCCAGTTCTCGCATTCCATCTGGCTTTTTGGATTTGATCGCTTTGAATGCCACCTCCATCGCCACACCCGCCACGATCGTCTGGCCAAGATTCAGCAGGTTATCCGGCACCCACGTTGGAATCCAGAAGGGGCGATTATTCGTATTCGGCGCTTCCTTGCCGGCCATCGCCGCCTTGGCCGCGGCCGTCTGTTGACCGGTCAGATACGCTACCCGCTTGTCGTAGGCGAACATCGCCGATTCCATCTGCTGCCGGTCGATCTCCATCATCGCTTTCAACGCCAGCAGCTGGTTGGTGTTGCTTTCCAGCAAGCCGATATTCTGCCCGCCGATCTCCTGCCGGTTTTTCTCGATCTTGCGCAGCCGCTTCAGCCGCTCATTCGTGATCTCATACATCGCCACCACATAGTTGTACTGCGCATTGAGCGTGCGCTGGACCAACTCGCAGGACTCTTTCTGCGAACCGGACACCGGCGTACCAGTGGTGGTGGCAGCACAGGCCGCAACGCCTTGATCGTCCGGAATCCTCCCCAGCTTCTCCTTGGGCTTTGCGACTTCTTCGCCACTGGACTGCTCTCCATCGCCATGATTGATCGCCTGGTTCTTGCGAATTGCGTCGGCCTTTTCATTGAGCGCCTTGTCGACCACCTCCCACTGCGCACTGGCCGCGCCCGCAAGGCACAGCAGCACCAGGCCCGCACATACTCGAGAAAACTGTCTGAACCTGGTTGTCATGGTGTTCTTCGCCTCCTGTGACACTAACGGATGGGTTGCCGGGTGAACCTGTCGATCGATGCGGGCATTACGCATCTTCGACCTCCTTGTCCTTGGCCGAGGTGCGCTTGCCCGAGCCCTTGCGGTTGGCGTAGAACGCCTCCAGCCACTGCTCCGGGGTCAGCTGCTCCACGCTCACCCCCAGCTGGCCAGCCTGGCGCGCCAGCACCTGATGCAGAATCTCGATGTTGTCGGTCGACGACGAAATCACCGACAGCGCATCGTCCATGCCGCGCAGGTTGAGCTGGCACACCGCCGAGGCGTGGCCCTGCTTGACCAGAAAGCAGCGCGAGCGCTCGTCCAACGACGCCACCACCCGATACTCCGCATCGGTCAGCTTGAGCCCTTCCATATAGTCGCTGCGGCTGGCGCTCGGATTGGGCAACAGGATCATCGTGGCCGTCTGCTCGATCAGCGCCGCGGCAATGTCGCTGGCAAGCGCATCCTCCGGGCTTTGCGTGGCAAAGATGCCCAGACCGTTTTGCTTACGGATGGTCTTCTGCTTGTTCTTGGCAAAGTCCTTCAAGCCGCCCTTGCCGTCCAGGATCTTCCAGAATTCGTCCATCACATAGATCAGCGGACGCCCGTCGATCAGCGCTTCCAACCGGTGCAGCAGATAATTGATCACCGGCACCCGCACTTCGGCGTTGTCGATCACATCGGTGTAGTCGAAACCAATGATCGAGGCGTTTTGCAGATCGATCGTGTCCACCGGGTTGTCGAACACCCAGCCCAGCGAGTTGCCGGCGGTCCAGCGACGCAGCCGTGCATACAGCCCGTCGTCGCCCATGTTGGGCAGGCTCTTGCGAAAGTTGCTCATGCTGCGCAAGTGCATCGGCGTGTCCAGCATGCCTTCCACTGCACGGTAGATGTCTTCTTCCTCGCGCGAGCTGTAATCGGCCTTGCCGCCCAGCACCTTGATCAGCTCGGACAGAAACTGCGTGTTGGCCTCGTTGCGCTCGCACTGGAATGGGTTGAAGCCGGTCGGTGCGCCGTTTTCCAGTGCCAGATAAAAGCGCCAAAAGCACGATGGCCCTGGCAGATACCAAGGCCATCAGTTGTCAGTTGAGCGTTACGACTTGGCGTAACGACGTTCTAGAGCGTTAGGCCGCGCGTACCGGGGTCTGGCGTCTGCGGCTGTGTCTGCGCTTGCTGCGCCTGCCGCTGATTTTCCTCGGCCACTTGCCGGCTGCTGTGCTCCAACGGCCGAGTTTGCACCTGATCGCGATCCACAAATACCAGGCGCATCGCCGGGTCGGTCATTTCGCCCTGCAAGGCAAAAAACCTATCACCGCTCTTGCTGAGCGTCACGTGGTCGATGCGTTTTAGACCATCCACCTTGGCTTCAAACACCAGCTGTCCAGCCGCTTGCTGGAGCTCTTGCCGGTTGGAGAAACCGCCACGTTCGCCCAGTGCTTCCAACTTGCTGACCGCGCCGTTATACATCGCGCTGTCTGGGTGGCGCGGATCGGACAGCAAAAGCACGCCCGCCAGTGCAGGCACAGTTGGAGCGGCGGTCTGCTCGACGTGTTTGGCGGTGTGCTGCGACAGCGCTTGGCCTAAAGCAGCATGCGTCTGTCGTCCCACCACACCATCCACATGCAGACCGTGCTCACGCTGAAATTGCTCCACGGCGTGCTTGGTGTTGGCGCCGAAGTCGCCATCGGCATGCAACGGCCTGCCGTCGCGGCCTTGATAGCCGAGTTGGGCTAGCTGGCTTTGCAGTTGCTTGATTGACTGGCCGCGCTCGCCGTTGTCCAGCTGTGCAGAGTGCGACGCGTCGCGTCTTGGCTGCTGAGGTGCAGCAAGCTGCTGGGAAGGCTGGGAATTGATTTGCTTCCAAGCCTGCTCAGGTGACACACCGCTTTCAATTGCTTCGCGGTATGACTGGCGCATAGTGTTCAAGGCTTGCGCTGTCTCTGCGCTGGTGATCGAGGCATGATTCGAGCCACCGGGCTTGTCGTAGTAGCTTTTTCCAGTATCTGGATCGGCAATACTCGCCCACTCTTGCGAGAGAGCATTTTGTGCATCATGTAACGATGAACCGGGCTCACCGGTAATGTACTTGCGAACGTCAGACTTCTTGTGCGTTATCAGGTAGTCAGAAAATACCTGATCTTGAACCTCTGGCGTAAAAGCATGAGACCGATCAAGACCCAGCTTATCTACAGCAGCGCTCATTGTAGAAGATATGACCTGATAGCGCCCCACCGCAAAAAGCCGATCTTCATCGCCTCTAGGCAAAGCCTGACTATCCATGACATCACCAACGGTCATGGATGAAAAATCCAAGGAGCCTGTGCTTCCGCGGATATGCTCTCGCTCATCAGCTCCAACATAGGTGCCTCGGTTATAAGCATTGTAGTTGCTACGCCCAGACTCACCGCGCTGAATCAAATCTGCTAAGGGACTACTCATATCTCGCACCTCCTGTGAAGTTGAAAAAACTGAATTCAATCAGTTGCCACTGGATGAAACATCCCACCAAGAAACAAAAAGCCGGGACTTTTTACCTTCCACCAAACCGTCCTGAATCTCACCATAGGTGGATACTTTCAAGACTTTACGACCATCGTTACTGGAGAATTCTGTTATGCAGTTACCATCACCGCTACAGACATTCAGTTCCGGTAATTCGTCACAGACCATACATTGCTGGGGGTCCTTTGAGCATATACTTTCAAAGTCATCACCAATTACATTTTTTTTACATTCCGGATGAACCTTTGGCTTCCAGTTGCTGGAAATCACGTTTCTGCGTAGATCACCGTATGGCATACCTTCTTTAAATCCAACTGCGAGCTTTTCAATATCAACCGATTCAGGACTGGAAGCTGTACCTGCATTTTCCTTAGCGGCAGAAGAAGCTTCTGAATTTTCACTTCCTTTTGGATTCTGACCTTGAAGAACAGGATTACTTTCACCTTCACCCGAATTTTGCGATTGGCTCGCAACGGTTTTCTGCTGCTGTAGACTTTCTTGCTTGCATGCACTCAGACACGACAATACCGCGACAATTAATGCTAAGTATAAGCTTCTTGAAACTTCAATCACTCCGAACCCCTCATCAATGCCAATATAATTAAGATAGATAAAATATAATAAAAATTATATAGATATTAGCCTAGCGTATAGGAGCCACCCACCATATTAACCCTCATTACTTGCAGGCCGATTGTTTATGGCCGGCACATCCGACTACGGCTTTAAGGCAATACCATCCTAACCCACGCCTTCCAGTATTGAGCACGCCGTCAACTGAGCTAAGGATGGTCTGATCAACGCGGTCAGAGGATGAGGCAAGCCACATCGGTCACGCCAACGACGCTCAGATCCTCGGTTTTTCGCCGTTTCCGGCGCGTTTGCGGGGTGTTGCCCGGGTTACAGGCACACCTTCCCCACGGCAGGCATCAACTGCTTTCGCTTCATCCACAGGTTCGACATCGCAAACAGCGTCAGCACCTGCGCCGTATTCTTCGCCAGGCCGCGATAGCGCACCTTGACGTAGCCAAACTGGCGCTTGATCACTCGAAACAGGTGTTCCACCTTCGCACGTAGGCTGGCTTTGGTGTGCTCCCAGCGTTGGGCCCACTTCAATTCGCGCTTGCTCTTGATCTGCTGTAGCTTCGAGGGCTTCTCCGCGATCAGGTAGCGCAGCTTGCGCTTGCTCGCCATCTCTTTGCGCTTGTCCAACCCGGTGTAGCCGCTATCGCCGCACACCGTGTCCTCCTTGCCGTGAAGCAGCTTGTGTGCCTGCGTGATGTCGGCCGCGTTGGCCGCCGTGCATTCCACGTGGTGCACCAGGCCGGACGCATCGTCTACCCCGATATGCGCCTTCATCCCGAAGTAATACTGATTGCCTTTCTTGGTCTGGTGCATCTGCGGGTCGCGCTCGCCGGCCTTGTTCTTGGTCGAACTAGAGCGTGTTATGAACTTTGCCCTTGTCACGCTAACGTATACGGATGAAGCCTCGTAAGCCTTATTCCACCGATATTTCCGACGAAGAATGGGCCTTTGCGGCTCCCTATTTGACGCTGATGGACGTGCAGGCACCGCAGCGCAAGTATGAGCTACGCGCGATGTTCAACGCACTGCGGTGGATCGCGCGCGCCGGCGCACCATGGCGATTGCTTCCCAACGATTTTCCGCCCTGGGAAGCGGTGTATCAGCAAACACAGCGCTGGCTGCAAGCGGGCTGCTTTGAGGCCATGGTCAGTGATCTGCGCTCACTCTTGCGTGTGGCGCAAGGGAAAAAAGGCCAGCCGAGCGCGGTCATTTTCGATGCTCGCACGCTGCAGTCCACCTGCGAAAGCGGGCCGCGTGCTGGATACGATGGCTATAAACGCAAGAAAGGCAGCAAGGTACACATGGCCGTCGATACGCTTGGACATCTGCTCGCTGTCCAGGTGACGCCGGCTAATGAGCAGGAGCGCGCGCAAGTCCGATCGTTGGCACAAGAGGTACAACACGTGACCGGTGAAACGGTCAAGATCGCCTTTGTTGATCAGGGCTACACCGGTCAAGAACCGGCGCAGGCGGCCACGGAAGAAGGCATTGAGTTGCAAGTGATCAAGCTGCAAGAAGCGAAAAAAGGCTTTGTCTTGCTGCCGCGCCGTTGGGTTGTCGAGCGCAGCTTCGGATGGGCCAATCGTTTCAGACGGCTGGCACGCGACTACGAGCGATTGCCGGAAACCTTGGCCGGTTTGCACTTCGTCGTCTTCACGATCCTGATGCTTGGAAATGCAGCCACCCTCTTTCAAAGTTCATAACACGCTCTAGGCGCAGCAATGATCGTGGCGTCCACGATCGTGCCGCCTCGCAGGCGCTGTCCCTTGCGCGACAGGTGAGCGTTGACCCGGTTGAATAGCTTGCGTGCCAGATCATGCCGCTCCAGCAACTGACGGAAGTTGAGAATCGTGGTCTCGTCCGGCACCTCGTCCAAGCTGCCGATCTTGGCGAAACGACGCATCGACACCGTGTCGTACAGGGCCTCTTCTGCCGACGGATCGCTCAGTGCGTACCACTGCTGCACAAAGTGGATGCGCAGCATCGTCTCCAGCGGATACGGCTGTCGCCCCGGTTGCCCCGACCTCGGATAGTGCGGCGCGATCAGCGTCAGCAGGTCCTTCCACGGCACCACCTGATCCATCTCCGACAAGAACACCTCGCGCAGTGTCCGCTTGCGCTTGCCGTTGTACTCCGCGTCGCCAAAAGACAGTTGCATCGTTATCGTTCCGTTGGCTCTATACGATTGTCGCAGGATCAGAGGGAGTTGTTCAGACCTTCCCTAATGCAAAACAGACGCATCAAAACCGAAAATTCTTTTACAATCAGTTAAATCAAGGAGAGCTCTAAAAGTTTTTAAATATCGGCTTAGTACAATCTTTATAAATAACAGAACAATTTGATCCGCCCTTTTTCCTACACATATCTATTGCGTCGCCTTCTGCAAGAGCCATACTTGGCCCACCTGCCACCCCTGATCTACCCTGCGTCGAGCTTGGGGATGCAAGTGCAACACATTGATTCCGATAAGTGAAAGTAACAGTACAGCCATGAAACCCTGCAACCTGACATTGATCTATTGCGTCAGCCTCCGCATCTTTTTTTGATGTCTTTCCTGTGGATGCCCAAGCCTCGGAACTATCTTCTGCATTGACAATAGCTCCCCAAGTTTTAATCCATTCGCCTATAGGCCTAGGTGGAGGCATTGGGCTATCGCCCCTAGAAGTCCCGGAATCGGGTCCACATTGCGGGCTACCCGGCGCCACGCCGACAGGGCAAGAAGTTTGAGCATCTGCATTAACCACAAAAGCCAATAAAAAAAATAATATATATAAAATTCGCATATATCTTGCCTTATTGAATTTAAGTATTCTGATTATTGGAAGCTATTCCGCGAGCACCTGTACTTACTGTGGAAGTAGGCGTCTCATTACCACTGCTTCTCGTATTAACTTGACTGGCCCTTCTTTGGTCATTTACAGAACGCACATCATCATTAGCCGGCACCGGCACCGCCTGCGACCGCCCACTACTACCATCCTGGCTCGCCCGATCCAGCTGCCCCAGCGCCGAGTACGCCGTGAACTGGCCCAGCGTGCCCTGGAAGAAAGATGCAGCCATCGGCGGTGCGGTGATGATCAACGTCGTCAGTACCAAGCCTAATCCTCCTTGTTGCAGCGCCATGCTGCTGATGCCTTCGCCGGTGCCGCCGTTTATTGCAAACTTCATCAAAAATGCCGCGCCTACCGCACCCACTACCTTCGTCGCCAAGCTTACCGTAAAGGTCAGCACCGACAACGAGAACATCGTGCCGACCCCGTACAACAACCACTTGCTGAAAAGCGACTTCGTGGCTTGGAATAACAGACACAGGATGAATAATGGACCAAACCCCACCACCAGCGCCATCGCTATCTTGTTCAGCAGCAGCATCGAGCCCGCCACCACGCCAGGCCCCGCCATGCCGATGCCCGTAAACCAGCGCGCACGCTCCTTGGCGCTATCGCTTTCGGCATCGCCGCCGGTCTTGATCTGGTCAAGACCCGACATCGCCACCTGCATCAGCATCAGGTTCTTGTCGATCGCTTCGTACGGGCTGTCGGAGTCGCCGGTCACCGTCTGGGTGATCGCCTCGCTGATCCCGTCGGTCAGCGTCCAATATAGCTGCGGCGAGCCCTTGGCCATGCTCGTGGCAACACCGATGATCAACGCCGCACGCAGGGCCGTCACCACCAGCCCCATCGCCGCCTCACGCGACTGGCCCGTCACAATCCGATACCCCTGGATCAGAATGCACAGCGTCAGCAGCGTCAGCGCCATCACCCCCACCCATGCGGTCGTGCGCTGCAACAATTCCCACTGGAAAATCGCAATCTCGTCGCGCAGGTAATCGTTGATCAGACGAAAGAATTTGTAATTGCCGATATTCGTCAAAAAATCGGTGATACTCACAGAAACAGTGATACTCATAAGTCACCACATCCACTAAGACGGCTGCGCCGTAGGGCAGTTGCTGCCCGAAATTGAGTCCATTGCATACGCGCTTGCGCCATCGTCAAGGCGCCTCAGTCCTTGTCGATCGCCAGTTCTCGCATTCCATCTGGCTTTTTGGATTTGATCGCTTTGAATGCCACCTCCATCGCCACACCCGCCACGATCGTCTGGCCAAGATTCAGCAGGTTATCCGGCACCCACGTTGGAATCCAGAAGGGGCGATTATTCGTATTCGGCGCTTCCTTGCCGGCCATCGCCGCCTTGGCCGCGGCCGTCTGTTGACCGGTCAGATACGCTACCCGCTTGTCGTAGGCGAACATCGCCGATTCCATCTGCTGCCGGTCGATCTCCATCATCGCTTTCAACGCCAGCAGCTGGTTGGTGTTGCTTTCCAGCAAGCCGATATTCTGCCCGCCGATCTCCTGCCGGTTTTTCTCGATCTTGCGCAGCCGCTTCAGCCGCTCATTCGTGATCTCATACATCGCCACCACATAGTTGTACTGCGCATTGAGCGTGCGCTGGACCAACTCGCAGGACTCTTTCTGCGAACCGGACACCGGCGTACCAGTGGTGGTGGCAGCACAGGCCGCAACGCCTTGATCGTCCGGAATCCTCCCCAGCTTCTCCTTGGGCTTTGCGACTTCTTCGCCACTGGACTGCTCTCCATCGCCATGATTGATCGCCTGGTTCTTGCGAATTGCGTCGGCCTTTTCATTGAGCGCCTTGTCGACCACCTCCCACTGCGCACTGGCCGCGCCCGCAAGGCACAGCAGCACCAGGCCCGCACATACTCGAGAAAACTGTCTGAACCTGGTTGTCATGGTGTTCTTCGCCTCCTGTGACACTAACGGATGGGTTGCCGGGTGAACCTGTCGATCGATGCGGGCATTACGCATCTTCGACCTCCTTGTCCTTGGCCGAGGTGCGCTTGCCCGAGCCCTTGCGGTTGGCGTAGAACGCCTCCAGCCACTGCTCCGGGGTCAGCTGCTCCACGCTCACCCCCAGCTGGCCAGCCTGGCGCGCCAGCACCTGATGCAGAATCTCGATGTTGTCGGTCGACGACGAAATCACCGACAGCGCATCGTCCATGCCGCGCAGGTTGAGCTGGCACACCGCCGAGGCGTGGCCCTGCTTGACCAGAAAGCAGCGCGAGCGCTCGTCCAACGACGCCACCACCCGATACTCCGCATCGGTCAGCTTGAGCCCTTCCATATAGTCGCTGCGGCTGGCGCTCGGATTGGGCAACAGGATCATCGTGGCCGTCTGCTCGATCAGCGCCGCGGCAATGTCGCTGGCAAGCGCATCCTCCGGGCTTTGCGTGGCAAAGATGCCCAGACCGTTTTGCTTACGGATGGTCTTCTGCTTGTTCTTGGCAAAGTCCTTCAAGCCGCCCTTGCCGTCCAGGATCTTCCAGAATTCGTCCATCACATAGATCAGCGGACGCCCGTCGATCAGCGCTTCCAACCGGTGCAGCAGATAATTGATCACCGGCACCCGCACTTCGGCGTTGTCGATCACATCGGTGTAGTCGAAACCAATGATCGAGGCGTTTTGCAGATCGATCGTGTCCACCGGGTTGTCGAACACCCAGCCCAGCGAGTTGCCGGCGGTCCAGCGACGCAGCCGTGCATACAGCCCGTCGTCGCCCATGTTGGGCAGGCTCTTGCGAAAGTTGCTCATGCTGCGCAAGTGCATCGGCGTGTCCAGCATGCCTTCCACTGCACGGTAGATGTCTTCTTCCTCGCGCGAGCTGTAATCGGCCTTGCCGCCCAGCACCTTGATCAGCTCGGACAGAAACTGCGTGTTGGCCTCGTTGCGCTCGCACTGGAATGGGTTGAAGCCGGTCGGTGCGCCGTTTTCCAGTGCCAGATAATTGCCGCCGCAGGCGCGTACGAAGATCTCCGCGCCACGGTCCTTGTCGAAGAAGAAGATCGTCGGAACCGGGTCGAACTTCTGCACCTGACTCAACAGAAAGTTGATCAGCGCGGTCTTGCCGGTACCGGACTTGCCGATCACCATCGTGTTGCCGATCGCCTTCTCGCCCAACGAATTCTCCGCCGGGTGCGTGGCGTGGAAGTTGAAGTAATACGGTTGACCATTGGTGGTCTGCAGCGTGGTGACGCACTCCCCCCACGGATTGTTGTACTGCTTGCCCTGCGCGAAGTTGTGCAACGGCGACAGCCCCAAAAAGTTGAGCGAACTCAGGTTGGCGAGGCGCGTCCGGAAGCGCCAGTTGCCCGGCAGCTGCGCATAGAACGAGGAGGCGATCGCCAGGTCTTCCTTGGAGGACACGAAACCGGCGTTGGACAGCTCCGCACGCGTGGTCGCGATCTGCCTGGCAAGTTTGTCCTGGCTGTCGGCATACACTGCTAGGGTGAAGTGATACTCGCCCAGTACGAAGTTGCCCGACGCCACATCGTCCATTGCCAGGTCCAGGTCGCGGATCTGGCTGGAGGACTTGTCGCCCGAGGAAATCATCATGCCTTTGGTGCGCTCCAGCACCTTCAGCGCGTCGTGGCGACCGACCGGGCTGAAGGAATGGGTGACCACATACTCGAAGTCCAGATACTTCAGACCATTAAGAATGCCTGGATAGGTCCCATCGGCGTATTCCTTGACGTTGAGGATCGCGCCGAAATGATTGATCCCATCCGGCGTGCGGATGACAAAATCCCCGGTCTTGTTGGCAAACATATGCTTGCTGACAGGCAAATACGCCGGAACCGGCGCCTGCAGCACCGGCACCGGCTCGTCGATGCGATTGAGTAGATAGCCGAGAAACTCAAGCGCCTCCGAAAACACAATGCCATTCTTGGCTTCGTACATGCCAAGTCGATAGGGGGAATAATCCTTCAGCACGGCCTCCACGTTGGTGGCCAACTCGATCACCTTGGCGATCGCCTGCTCTTCTTCGATCCGAATCTTGTCTGGATCGCCAGACTTTTCCATCAATCGACGTCCAGTGACCACCGGGCGATAAATCATGCTGAAATACAGCTCGTTCTGCATGATTTTCTGCGACGACAACGACGCGTAATACGCATCGGACAGCGTCTGGTTGAACGACTGATTGAAACGGCTGGAGTTGCCGATCCTGCGACGACGACGGACATCGTGCACCCAAAACGCCACGTTGGCGAAATCCGGCGCACGCAGGGTCTGTACCAGACGGTTGAACGTGTTATGCCGCTGCTCAAGTTCGATCTCATCGCGTCCGACGAAGGGCAGACCCGCCAGATGCCAGATCAGCAGATAGTCGCCATCAGTCGTTTTGAGAACGGACGGCGCGACATGGGTCGAAACGGAGATAAATTCGCTGATCGGACTATCTGGGCTGAACATGGTCTTACCATTTTAAGAAGGAAGCATCACACCAATATTGTCGTGCCAAACACCAGCCCCACGCGGTTTGCGCGCGTGGGGTTGGTAGACTTTCACTTGCTCACTGACGATTTTTCGGGGGATTCTTTCGATATTCGTTGGGACTAAACACCCACATTCCCGAATAACGCTGGGCATTCCGAACACGCATACGGAACAACCAGCGCAAACCCAGTAATCTGAAAATCATCTCATCCCGCTTGGCCATCTGCTGCATGACGAAGATGATGACGGGAATCGTCAGTAGATACCAAAGATTGATGTACATCCCCAACAGCAGGCCACCGCCCGCGCCGATGAAGAATGGGATATAGGGCACTCCCAAAAACATCGCCGGACGGGTGCACCCACGGAAGAGCACGTCTTTATGCATAATACTGAGTGAAATTCAGCAGCGTCATGGCAGCCTCTCGGCAAGTATCGTTGCTTTCACTACCGCCGATCACCATGGCTGCAATCTGACTAGCTGCACCGATCAGGACACCGCCGATAAGGATTGGGGAAACCTCGGAAATACGCTTGTGCGCGAAGGCGATCTGGTAGCCGGCAACGATCACTGCGATTGTCACCACCACGGCTGATCCAATATTCAGCAGCTTCTCCACACCTGTCAGGAAGCCACACATTTTGCCTTTGGTCAATTCAATACCTTCGTCGGCCGCACCCGCAGCACCTGCAACCAACAGCAACGATGTGAAGAGCAATGCCTTCATCGCTTGAGTCCCGATCATCTTGGCATCGGCAGCCATTTTCTTGTCGATTTCAAATTTCATGTCTAACTCCTTGAGAACAGGGGGGATCTAGCAGCCATATCCTTGGCAGTTTTGCATCCTAAAAAACAAAAGCCGTGTCTGTTGGCTGAGTGACAGGCGCTGGCCGCGGCGTCTGCACAACACCTGATGCCTGATTACCGGCATCTGGATTTTTTTGCCCTGCAGCAGGAACGGCGACCCCGCGTCCTTGCCCTATTGCCTTGACGACATACAGCTCGTCGTCGGATGAAAGGGCCGGGGATGCCAGGGGCGGCAGCGTTGCTGGCGCAAGAGACGGAAGCATAGAGCCTTGCTGTGAAGCCTCTGTGCGCCCCGGGCTCGCCAGGTCCCGAATCCGACGCGCCACGATCGCATCGGCCAGCTCGGCGGCTGCCTGCCGCATGGGATTTTCGACACGTATCTTGATTGGTCGATTCGGAACCAAGGCGATGGGCTCAGCCCCCGAAGATGCCACCGACTGACGAATGGAGGCATAGATCTTCTGGACATAACCGTTCTTGAAGCCGGTCTCGAAATTACCCGAGTAATAGCAGCTAAAAGTCTTGCCCCAGTTGGCGCCGGACCGCGAGTGACACTCGGCCAGAATTCTGGATGCAGCCACCAGGTTGGGACACCTGGCGAATGCCATTTCGTAACTGGTCAGCCCGTATTTTTGCAGGTTGTAGCGATTGACCTGACCAAGTCCCAGCGAGAAATTGTAGCCCTTCTGCTCCAGCATCTTGGCCGTAGCAACCGCTTCTTCCAGCCCGTGCGGCTCACGCACCAGCCGACCGCCGACCACACCGATGGCGTACGGATTGCGCGAGGACTCCACGCGGACGACGTGCTGCATGACCTCGCCGGGAACGGCAAGTCCAGTGCACCCCATCAATTCCATGCCAGGCAGCATAGCGGTCTCCTTAAAAATCAGATCAACGTCAATCATTGGCGGCTGGTCAGCCGCCACGCAGAGTTCTTGCCGGATCAAAATCGATCCCGGTGATAAAGCGGCGCCCGGCATGCGCCTTGATATGCACCACGATATCGATGGTCATGCGCAATAGCCGCTTGATCACCTCAAACTCCAAGCCGGAACCTTCATTGGAAGCCTTCACCATCAGCGCCATTTGATCCCAGGTTTGATCAACGCTGCCGGCGTGGCAGCTGGTGATCGAACCGGGATGGCCAGACGCGCAGTTGCGAATAAAGTAAAACGATTCATCGCCACGCAACTCGGCGAGGATGATCCGATCCGGCTTCATACGCAGACAAGCTTCCATACAAGTCTTGGCAGTCACATTACTCGCACTCTGGCCGCCTTTCGAGTAAAGCAGGTGCACCGAATTGGGCTGGCTGATGAATAGCTCTCTGGCATCTTCGATGGTGACCAGGCGTTCCTCGTTCGGAATATGATTGACAAGGGCTTTCATGAAGGTGGTCTTGCCGCTACCGGTCGCACCAGCCACCACCACATTCTTCTTATAAAGCACCGATTTTTTGAAGAATTCCGAGTAATCCTTATTGCGACGCAACTCAAGCAGTTCGCGATCGTGGTCGCTGACATCGGCAGCCTGCTCAAGCACTTGGTCGAAAAACCCGTCGCGGGTGTATTGCTCAAGCGTCTTGGTGTGCTTGGACGGCAGGCGAATCGTGATCGAGATCTTACCGGCATCGCACGCAGGCGGAATGACGAACTGCGCACGTTGGCCGGTGGGAAAGGTCAGCGAGACCACCGGATCGGCATCGGTGATGCGCTGCCCGGTATTACTTTCGTTGACGACCGCGGTGCAGAATTGCCTGGCCCGATCAAAGGTCAGCGACGGCACCTCCATGCGCTGCCAACCGGTGATCGTTTCCAGATAGAGCTCGCCAGGACGATTGATACAGATTTCTGTGACTTCGGGAGAATTCAGATAGTCCAGGATTCCCAGCACAGAGTACTGATAATCCAGGAAATCATTCGAGATCCGCGCAGTCGGGGAATCGTCGATTGTCATGGCAGTCGTCGCGCTCACTTGGGTAGCACCGCCGAGAAATCGACATCTTTTGCGACGTAAACGTTCAAGACTGTCCCTTGATTGATCGTCAGCGTTGCAGGGCGACGCCCGGATTTTTCCACAGCCTGCTGGGCGAGCTGCTGCATGCTCTGTGCGGTGTTGCTCTCAAATGGTTGCTGCGTGATGGTCCCGGAGCCTACGCCAATCGTGGTCGTTTCAGGACCATACTCTGCAGCCGCGTATTTGAAAGCATCGCTCAAGAGGCTAATGAACAACGCCGAAGCGATCTTGTTTCCCAAGTGGGCGTTGTATTGGCCCGGATGACCAGCGCCGCCGAGCGTGTCAATGCCTGGGCCGACCAGAGTGACATCGAGCCCTGTGGGCGTGGTCACTCGATCCCAGACAACTTGCAGACGCCGGGTCGTTGGCTCACCAGCACCATACTGACCCAGCATTTTGGAGCCCTTCGGCAATAGAAGGTTGTGACCGTTGATCGAGTAAACCGGTTCGGTAACGATGCAGGACGTGTAGCCGCCGAAATCGGAAACGATCCGCGTCTCCAGAATGCAACGAATGTAGGTGCCACGCACGAGCAAACCGTCAGGATTGCTGATTGGCTTGGCCAACGTTACCTGCTCCTGTTCTTGGGCAGCAGGCTGTGCACCAAGCTGGCCCGGCATGCCGGGAACACCAGAACCACCAGCCTCGGCGGACTGCTCGGCCAGAATGCGGCGCTCCAACAAGGTCGGGCCGCGCGGACGCTCCGGGGCGGAAGCCGTGCTATCGCTGTCACCGGTAGGCATGGGCGGCAACGGCGGCAAATTCGGCTGCTGCGCCAGAGGCACCGGAGCCGGCTCCACGGGATCAGCCATATTCTGCGGAAGCGCCGGTGCGACGACCGTCTCGGCACGCGGCTTGACCGGTGCTGAGTCGCCAGAGTCGTGATTTGCCAACCAAAAAATAGCCAAAAGCAATACACCGGCGATCAGCGCGAGAAAAACCAATGCCTTCCGGTTCAACCGCTTGATATCGCTGGATCGCAGTACAGGCTCGTTCGCATCGAGATCCGGCTCCGCAGCCGCCTGCTGACGTGCAAAGTAGGGATTACTGCGCTCGTCGTGCTCGTTAGTCGAGCGTTCGTCCCCTCGGTTGTCGTGGGAGCGCTCATCAGGGCTGTTTGGAATGTTCGAGTTCACTTTTGCTTGTTCCTTCGCAGACCGACGACATTATCGCCATGACGAACTACCAGGAAAGGGTAAGTTCCATGCACGATCAAGGTATTACCCTCAACGGTCGTATTTACGAGAAAATCCTCGCTATGCTCCTTCTCCCGAGCAAAAACCGCCGGGAAGTTGCCCGTGGGGAATCGCGTTAAATCCATATTGATATAAGTGAACTTACCGTCATCATAGACCCGACTCGGAATCAACCAGGACTTCTTGGTCCGCGTCGCGTAATCATAGTCGTAGTAGTAGCGTCGATCCTTGAGAATCTTGGCATTCAACAGGGGACCATTCTTGGCAGCAGCTGCATCCTCGACGTTATTGAAACTCGTATCCTTTGGATAACTAAATACGACTTTGTACTGCACGCCCGCTTGCTTCGCCTGCTCCAGGCGTTGCCAGTCGGTCGCAACAACCTTGAGCTCAAGAATATAGGAGTGCGTGGCCGTACGAATCATCATATTCGTGTCGACGTCGACATTCTTCGGCTTCAAATAAAAGACATTCTCACGACGCGTGAGCTCCCAGCCTCCGGTGAAACCCGTACTGTAATCGAGAATTTTTTCATTCGGACTGAGCTCAATCTGGGTTGTGATACCCAGACCGGTACGCACCTGATAGATACGATCAGGTGCGTACTCATATTCCTGTACGACCTGAGCGGAGGCCGAGAATGCGCACAATACGAGTGGCAATGCTGCAGCCAATGCCGCCCTGTAGGGGTTAGAGGGTTTCATCGACCGCTTGCTCCATTGACATTGTTCGGCATCCCTTGGGGTTGGATCGTGGGCTGAGCTTTAGTTCGGCCGGCATGCTGCGCCTGGCCAGAATATCCAGGCTGCACCTGTTGCACCGGCGCACTACCTGGAGCCACCGGCATACCCTGTTGTACCGGGACACCGGCCTGCGGTGCAGCGCCAGCTACATTCGGATCGACCATGCCTGGAGTCATCTGCTGCTGGTATGCGGCGGCCTGCGGCGGCGTGCTGATCGAGGAAGGCGCTGCAGGCAAGACCGAATAGTCATTATCGACGCGATAATCGGTCACCCGGAAACCCAGGGGATTTTCCACCCTGAGACTGTCACTCATCTCAAGGTTGTCCTGGTAGGTAAACCCCATCGTCGCAATTTTATTGTCCAGGAGCGTGGTTACAGTGGAGCTCTTGTCGTAGACATTCCGCTGAAAACGTACCGTCGCACCGGTGTACGCCTTACCCTCGCCACCGATAAGGGTGATACTGAGGATATTGATACGGATCGCACGCAACGTTCCATACGTGTTGAAAGGTCTCATTGGATTATTGCCGGCGTACAGCGAGCGATACTCGGCAAGCACATTCGTGGCTGCCATCGCGGCAACAGTGTTCCAATCACGATCACGGATCGTGGACGCATCAAATGATTCGCGCGCCAGGATGAAACGCGCGATATTGCTGCGCGCCAATGCCTCGCTGGTACTGATGGTGCGTCCGCCATAATTCGCTTCGAGCTTGGCGATGGTGCTGGTGCCGGAATATGCATCGGCCATCACCAGATACGGAACCTTCTCCTTCAGCGGCAACATGTAGTAGTAGCCACCCGCCGTCATGACGGTAATGAGCATGGAAACGATCGCCACGATCCATGCACGCTTTTCGCTGCGGCGTGCGAGGTCGGCAATGCTGACCTCGTAGTTCACCGCTTTCTGGACGGCCGCGCCCACCTGGGCAGAACCGTCCTTTTCACTGACCTTCTTACGCAACATGTCTAGATCCGTCACCGTGGGGCCTTGTCAGGCCCGAAACTATTGCCGCGACGAGCGCGGACACATGGGAGCTTGAGCTGATTCGCCGACCAAATGCTTGAGAGCATCAAATCAGCAGTCAGCCCTTAGAGCTTGGCTCCGGACGACACAGGCACCGGCTGTACCAGCAGCTTGTTAGCAGAGACGGACACCGAAATACCTTGAGCTGCATATACCGCGCTCAGCTCGGTGGCAGCTTGCTGCACGCTGGTAGTACTGATATTGGAGACAGGGGTGATCAGGGTGTAATCCGACGGCAAGTTGTAGGACAGCTGCATGTTGGAATCCGCGGCCCACCGTTCCAGCATGGTCTTCAGCGTGCCGTCCATCTGCGTGGCCTGATACGTGTAGGAGGTGTAGAGCGGAATTTCGGTGGGGGCTTCGTTAAAGTGATTGACGTGCTTCCAACGTCCACCAAAGTCGGGAGCAGGCTTGGTCGCGCAGGCGCCAACCATCACAGCGACTACCAAGACCAGCGACAGCTTGGACACATACATCGGATTCACTCTGGACTTCTCCAACTCATGAAATTTCGGGCTTAAGACGGACAGCACTACGGCCCCGATCACCTGCAGGTGACGGAGGGGATGTGCTTTTGACAAACCATTTGAGGGCGCGTGTAAGCCGGAGCTAGCCAAAACAGGCCAGTCAGCATCGCGCAGACGCGCAACCGGTGAAAATGAATACGCAGAAGCACTATCCATAGCCTTAATTCCTATACGACCCTGCCCGGCGCCGTGTCCTTAACAAAAAATCAACATTACGCGAATTCCAGGCAACTGTGCCCGTAACGGACTCATGAGTCAAGAATTACCAGCGCCTCTTGATATCTTTTTTTGCAATGCCCGTCACTATTTTATAGGAAACGTTTTCACTTCTGTCTTGGGAAGCAGCTGCACGGTGGGATACCGATCTTCATAAGTAGCAGATCTTGTCGCATTTCACCGGATCTTCACCATGAGAACAACTGTGATGGCCTATACAAATGTCGGCAAACCGAATCCAAGCACCTGGACATCTTGATCTTCGTCGCATAAGGCGAAACTTTTGGCAGCCCAGGTGCGCTGAAGTAGCGGTAGTAGCTGGCTACGCGTACACACCAGTTTCGCGCCGCTACAACAGCAGCGCCAGATATCCGGACAGGACGTATCCGACGAGCACCGCCACTGCTATGGCGATCGCGATAGTTTTAGGTTCGGACTCGCCTCCACCGCTTTCGCTTTCAACGAGCGAGTCGATCCAGACTTTGGCTTGATTCGAAGAAAGGTCTGGCGTTATCCGTGCCCCAGCATCCGTCACGACGGCATGGGCCACAACTGCGTCGGGCGCATACACCTTACAGCCCACCCTGGTCAGCACGGTGTGCTGATACTCGTCCATCGCCCACCTTTTAAGACGTACTGATTTGGGTGGACCATGCCTCCCGTGAGACGGCACCACAAGCTGGCCACCCTACCCACATTGGAAGTGTGCCTTGCTGCTGAAGCCAGAGGTGCTGAGAGCTAATGAGAATTGACCACAACATGCAACAACGACATTCACATGTGGGCTGATGCCATATTGAGTCAGCTGCAAGATAAAATGATTCTGTTAAAACCACTCAAGTCGCTGTGCTATCTGGACTTAAAGTGGTGGGCGGTACAGGGTTCGAACCTGTGACCCCTACCATGTCAAGGTAGTGCTCTACCGCTGAGCTAACCGCCCGCTTCTTGCGCCAGCGTTGCGCTATGCAGGGCGCGAATTGTAGCGCAGGTTTTCGTCGGCCACAAGCCTTCGCTGCACCAGCATGGTGACGTGCCCTACCCCAAGCTCGCTGCCTTCAACTTCTGGATCTGGTCACGGATCTGCGCCGCCGCCTCGAACTCCAGATCCTTGGCGTGCTGGTACATCTTCTGCTCCAGGCTCTTCAGCTTGCCAGCAATCTCTGCCGGTTTCATGGCGCGGTAGTCGGGAGCATCTTCGGCCACCTGGCGCGACTTCGAACGTCCCTTGCCGGCCTTCTTCTCCGCCGCATCCTCGCGCGCGCCTTCCATGATGTCGGAGATCGAGCGCACCACCGATTTCGGTGTGATGCCATGTTCCAGGTTGTATTCGACCTGCTTCTCACGGCGGCGATCAGTTTCATCGATTGCGGCTTGCATCGAACTCGTCATCTTGTCGGCATACAAAATGGCCTTGCCGCGCAGGTTGCGCGCGGCACGACCGATGGTCTGGATCAGCGAGCCGGTCGAACGGAGAAATCCTTCCTTGTCCGCATCGAGGATCGCTACTAGCGACACTTCCGGCATATCCAGACCTTCACGCAATAGGTTGATGCCGACCAGCACATCGAACTTGCCAAGGCGCAGGTCGCGGATGATTTCCACGCGCTCGACGGTGTCGATATCGGAGTGCAAGTAACGCACGCGAATACCGTGCTCGCCCAGGTACTCGGTGAGATTTTCGGACATGCGTTTGGTCAGCGTAGTCACCAACACACGATCGCCGAGATTGATGCGCTCGTGGATCTCGGACATCAAGTCGTCGACCTGCGTGCCTACTGGACGGATCTCTACTACCGGATCGATCAATCCGGTCGGACGCACCACCAGTTCCGTAATCTCGCCGGCAGATTCGCGCAACTCGTAAGGCCCAGGCGTCGCCGACACATAAATGCTGCGCGGCGAACGCGCCTCCCACTCCTCAAAACGCAACGGGCGGTTGTCCAATGCCGAAGGTAGACGAAAGCCGAACTCTACCAGCGTTTCCTTGCGCGAGCGGTCGCCCTTGTACATGGCACCGATCTGCGGAATGGTCACGTGCGACTCGTCGATGACCAGCAATGCATCCGGCGGCAAGTAATCGAACAACGTCGGCGGCGGCTCGCCAGGCGCCTTGCCGGTGAGGTGACGCGAGTAGTTTTCGATGCCGTTGCAGAAACCGACTTCGGCCATCATTTCCAGATCGAATTGAGTGCGCTGCGCCAAGCGCTGCGCCTCGACCAGCTTGTTCTGCGAATACAACTGCTCCAGCCGCTCCTTCAGCTCTTCCTTGATCGTGTCCACCGCGCTTAGCGTGCGCTCGCGCGTAGTCGCGTAGTGCGTCTTCGGGTACACGGTGTAGCGCTGCAGCTTACGCAATGTCTCACCAGTGAGCGGATCAAACAAGGTTAGCCGCTCAATGTCGCCATCGAATAACTCGATACGTAACGCCTCGGTATCCGACTCGGCCGGAAACACATCCAGCACTTCGCCACGCACGCGGAACGCGCCACGCGTCAGCTCGAATTCGTTGCGCGTGTACTGCAGATCGGTCAAATGGCGGATCAGTTGACGCTGATCGATGTGCTCGCCGACCGAAAGGATCAAACGCAGCGACAGATAGTCCTCAGGCGCACCCAAGCCATAGATCGCCGATACCGTGGCCACGACCAGCGAATCGCGCCGCGACAGCAAGGTCTTGGTCGCCGACAGCCGCATCTGCTCGATGTGCTCGTTGATCGAACTGTCCTTCTCAATGAAGGTGTCCGACGACGGCACATAGGCTTCGGGTTGGTAGTAGTCGTAATAGCTGACGAAATACTCCACCGCGTTGTGCGGAAAGAACGACTTGAACTCGCCGTACAGCTGCGCCGCCAGCGTTTTGTTTGGCGCCATCACCAGCGTCGGCTTCTGCACCTGCTGAACCACATTGGCGATGGTGTAGGTCTTGCCCGAACCGGTCACGCCCAACAAGGTCTGCTTTGCCAGGCCGGCCTCGAAGTTGGCCACCAACTTGTCGATGGCCGCCGGCTGATCACCGGCTGGAGCGTATGGGGAGACTAGCTGAAAACGGTCGGTCATGGAGTCGCTACCTACAGGCGACTTGCCAGTATAGCGAGGCTGGATGATGGCTATGTTCGTGGTTCCCCTACCCCACTGCCGGCAACGAACTGATCGTCGGGCCTACGGACTTACGTGAAGCTTCAACTTCACAGAACGGGGCACCGAACAACATGGACGGGACGTATCATCACTCGGGGATCAGCTTGATAGAGATCCTGGTGACCACAGCTTTGCTTGCGCTACTCACTGCCATTGCTTGGCCGTCCTTTGCTGAGCTTCGCCAAGCGAATCACGTGCGAGCGATCATGTTCGAGCTTACGTCCACCCTTGCAATCGCGCGCTCAGCATCCATCACGCGAGGGGCTCCCGTCGCCGTGTGTCCAAGCTCTTCAGCATCGGACTGCATCACTGGAAGCGACTGGACTGACGGCTGGCTCATCTATTCAGATACAGACGGCAATAGAAGACCGGACAAGAGCGACGATGTCATCTCGACCAGCTCCCAGAGGACCTCGTCAGAACTCAAGATCCATACAACCGCAGGGCGCGCGCAGGTACGCTATGGCTCACTTGGCAGAGTACTAGGCAGCAACCTGACCTTCCATATCTGCAGTCGCGGTGACCTCAGGGGCCAAGTGATCGTCAGCGCATCGGGCCGACCTAGGTCCCGGCTGCTGACAACGCCCCAGCCGTGTCCGGTTTGAAAATTGGTCAGGTAGGGGTTGCAGAGCAGCGAACCACTCCCTATAATTCGTCTCCCTTGCCCGAATAGCTCAGCCGGTTAGAGCACTTGACTGTTAATCAGGGGGTCGTTGGTTCGAGTCCAACTTCGGGCGCCATAAAAATCAAGGGCTTGCGAATTTCGCGAGCCCTTTTTTTTTGTTGCCAGTGGAAAAATTCGTGGGAAAAATAGCGAGCCGCGCGGTGTTCCACTGCTCGCTGACAGGCTAGCGCCAGCTCTTCTTTTCGGTCAGCTGAGGGGGCGGCACCACGTGGAGCTCATGATCGTATCGGTTGATTGTCGCAGGCGTGACATGTCCGGCGGCTTGCTGTTTGTGTGCCGGCGTCCCATGCGTGTCAGGTGATGCCGCGATGCTTGAGTCCGTGCATCGAGAAGCGCTCCTCGGCAGTGATAACGCCTTCCTTGATTGCGGCGGTGATCATCCGTTGCCAAGCGATTGATACGCCCAGGGTTCCGTAGACACTCAAGACCCTCGTTGCGCGTAGCGCCGTTCAAACTCTACAGGGGACAGGTCGCCAGTTGAACCGTGGCGGCGGTTGGGGTTGTAGAACATCTCGATGTAGTCGAATACCTCGGCGCGAGCGGCGTCCTTGCAACCAGCGTTGGGTTTGCGCCGCCACACCGCAGACAACAAGGCCTGCACGACCAACTCGGTGTCGGCCCGATCGCGCATCGCCCAGCCGACGACCTGCCGGGAAAACAGATCGATCACAACAGCCAGGTACATCCAACCTTCATGCGTGCGGATGAAGGTGAAATCGCTCGCCCAGGCCGTGTCCGGCTCAGTCACGTCGAACTGTCGGTCAAGCAGGTTGGCCGCCGCCTTGCACTGCATTCCTCCATGGAGGCGCGGTTTGCGACCATAGCCCACCTGGGCACGCAGTCCCTCGGTGCGCATCAGCCGATACACCCGATGGCGACTGCAACGCTCACCCAGATCGCGCAGATCCCTGGTGATCTTGCGATGCCCATAGACACTGCCGTTGGCCAGTCAGTGGTGCTTGATCAGTCCAAGCAAGCGCTCATCTTCCTTGGCGCGCTCACTGTTGGGCGAGCACAACCAGGCGTAATAGCCCGACCGGTTGACCCGCAATACCCGGCACATCGCACACACCCTGAATTCCCCACAGTGGGCTTGCATGAAGGCGTACTTTGCCCTTACCCCTTGGCAAAGTACGCGGCGGCCTTTTTTAGGATGTCGCGCTCCTCGGTCACTCGACGCAACTCTGCCTTCAGCCGCCGAACCTCGGCGCTCTGGTCCACCTCGGCGCGCTGCACCACGCCAGGCTTGCCGAACTTGCGCAGCCAGGCGTAGAGGCTGTGCGTGGTGACACCTAGTCGCTCCGCGACTTCTGCCACCTTGAAACCACGATCGGTCACTTGCCGGACCGCCTCGATCTTGAATTCATCCGTATACCGCTTGCTGCTCATAGACACCTCCGAAATTGACCATTTTCCATGGCCTTGAGATGTCTAGGAAACCCTGGGCGTATCAGTTGTTAACTGTCGCGGCTGCAGTTCGCAGTCGTCGCGATGTACCACTTCATCTTTACGCCGCTCACCATGGACTTGTCGTTCCTGCTCGGCATCATGAAAAGCGTCTACGTAATGACCGGCAAGCAGATCTAGGGAAGGTCTGAACAACGCACCAGACCTCTAAAATTCGAGCCTGCTGCGTGCCAATAGCGCACAGAGTTGATGCGTACGATACGATTTCTACGGTTTCTTGCGGCGTTGGCTGGCGCCAGACAGCATTATCCCCTGGCCGGCAGCAACTGCCGGCGCACCATCCACAGATTGGATAGTGCGAACAGGGTCAGCACATGCGCGGTGTTCTTGGCCAAGCCGCGATAGCGGACCTTGGTGTAGCCAAACTGGCGTTTGATCACGCGGAATGGATGCTCCACCTTCGCACGCACACTTGCTTTGAAGTATTCCCAACGTTCTTCCTGGCGGCGCTCGCGTTTGTTGCCAATGGCTTGAATCGTCGAACGCTTGGCGGTAATGAAAAAACCAGCCTTGCAGGTCTGCAGTTCTTCGCGTTTGTCCGCACCGGTGTAGCCGCTGTCGCCGAACACACTGTCTTCTTTGCCGTGCAGCAATGCGTGGGTCACCGTGACATCGGCCACATTGGCAGCCGTACAACGGACGTAGTGCACCAGCCCGGAAAACTCATCCACGCCGATGTGTGCCTTCATCCCGAAATACCACTGATTGCCTTTCTTGGTCTGATGCATTTCAGGGTCGTGCGCGCGGTCGGTGTTCTTGGTCGAACTGGGCGCAGCGATCAGGGTTGCATCGACGATCGTGCCGGACCGCAGGCTCTGACCCTTGCGCACCAGATCCGCGTTGACGGCCTCCAGCATCCGCGCTGCAAGGCCATGGGTTTCCAGCACGCGGCGAAAGTTGAGAATCGTGGTCTCGTCGGGAACATTGTCCAAACCGCCGAGCCGGGCAAAACGGCGCAAGGTCGGGATCTGGTGCAACGCTTCTTCCATCGCCGGATCGCTCAACGCATACCACTGCTGCTGCAAATGAATCCGCAACATCGTCGCCAGTGCGTACGGCTGTCGACCAGGCCGCCCCGACACCGGATAGTGCGGCGCGATCAGTCCGAGCAAATGCCTCCACGGAACCACCTGCTCCATCTCGGCCAGGAAGATCTCGCGGCGAGTCTGCTTGCGCTTGCCCAAACCTTCAGCGTCACCGAACGTCAGTTGCATGGATGACTCCTCAACGTAGGTGTGTAGTGTCGCGCATTTGAAGTGCGTTGTTCAGAGGTTCCCTAGCGGCTGACCATGCTCTGGGGCGTGCTGTTCGGCATCAACTTTGCCATGGGTGTCAGCACCGGCATCGTCATGGACTTCGAGTTCGGCATGCACTGCTCGTACTACAGCGACTACGCCGGCGATATCGTCGGTACACCACTGGCGCCGGCGACGAAGGCGAATAGCGTTCTTCCTAGAAGCGACCTTCCTGGGCCTGTTCTTGCTGGGCTGGAACCGCCTGACCAAGGTGGCGCATCTGGTCACCACCTGGCTCGTGCACCGGGCAGCAACTTGTCGGCGCTGTGGATCACGATCGCCACTGGCTTGATCGCTACGCGTTCGCTGGATGAGCTGATTCCCGGCATTTTGGAACTGGTCGGGCGTGCCGAGCACCGCATACGCAGCGGTCAGATCGCCTACGGCGCATTGCAATGCATCCGCGCAGACAAGGACGAGCCGAGGCACGCAAGGTCTTCGACGCGCACTGGCAGGATCTGGGCCACGGCCTGCTGCTCAAGCGTTACCGCGACGATATCGGGAATGCAACGCTGGAACAGATCGCGCAAGCCGCCATGGACACGGTGCCGCGCGTGCTGCCGTCTACGCTGCATCGGGCTTGGAGCTGCACGAGATCGTGGACGCTGCTTGGCTTCACCGCGCTCTACACCACGCTGCTGGTCATCGCGGTCAAGATGCTTCTGATCCTGTTCGCGTTGTCATCGGCGTCATCTCACAACGCGTACTGAGCTCGCCCACTGCGAAGGTAGCGCCCGCATGCATTGCCGTCGCAATGCGCTTCGAGGTCTCCCACGTCAGTAAAATAAATTCGCAAGATGCTTGCCGATTCCTCATTCAGCATGTATCATGGTTGGCTCCTTCGGGGTGTAGCTCAGTCTGGTAGAGCGCTACGTTCGGGACGTAGAGGTCGCAGGTTCGAATCCTGTCTCCCCGACCAATTGATGTACGGCAAAAGGCCCGGAAGTCCCTTGATATAAGGTTTTTCGGGCCTTTTTACTATCCATCCATCTTTACTCACAATCGCTCATATATGAGCAGAAATGAGTATTTTTACCTTCTGGATGTCTCGCGAATGTCTCGCCTCCCGAAAGCTAACCCCTTGACTTGCAAGGCACTGACACTTGACCTGCGCGTAAGAACCTGTTCACGATCTTTCCTGATTGGTGCAGACTCTGCGGATGCGCCAAAAAACCTATCCGAGCGACATGAGCCGGGAGCGTTTCGAACACATCCTCCCGATCCTAGAACAAGCGCGCAAGCGCACCAAACCACGCCGAGTGGATATGTATGAGGTGTGGTGCGCAGTGTTGTACGTGCTGCGAACCGGTTGCCAATGGCGAGCGCTACCCAGCGACTTTCCGAAGTGGCGGACCGTGCACTCGTACTTTGCCAAGTGGAGCGAGTGCGACGATGAAGGAGTGAGCCTGCTGGAGCGGGCGCTCAAAAAATCAGGTTGGCGTGGCCCGCCAGAAACAGGAGCGCAACATCTTCAGCAGGTTCTTGATCGTGGACGCGCAGAGCGTCAAGAACACGGACACAGCCGGGCAAAAGGGATATGACGCGGGCAAAAAGGTGTCGGGCATCAAGCGGCATATCACTGTTGATACCCAGGGGTTGCTCCATGCCATCGCGGTGACGACGGCGGAGGTGACCGACCGCAAAGGTGCGCTGCGGGCGCTGGAGCGCTGTCAGTCAAACTTGACGCATGTACAAAGCCTGCTGTGCGACAGTGGTTACACCGGAGTACCGTTTGCCGAAGGCGTGCGAGAGATTCTAGGCGAGCAGCTCACGGTGCAGATTGCCAAGCGCAGCGAACTGCACACCTTCAAGGTCATGCCCAAGCGCTGGATCGTCGAGCGCAGTTTTGCCTGGCTGGAGAAAAACCGAAGGCTGTGGAAGAACTGCGAGCGCAAACTCAACACCAGCTTGCAGTTCATCCATCTGGCCTTCTTGGCGCTTCTACTCAAAAGATCGTGAACAGGCTCTAAGGAGTCCGTAGATTACTCATGAAGAATCAGACTGTGTGGCTGGCGTGGCGATGTGGGTTGGTGGCCCTCGCCCGGCGGAAATGAAGGATGCGTCAGCAAGTCCCTCGCGCAACCAAGCGATAGCGCGACACTTCAAGCACAGTTCCCGGCTAGGCTGGTCGGGACTTGACTGATCACAGTGTTGTCGGACCAGTACGTGTTGTGAGCATCCTTCGCTGCTCCCGGGTCCCAACTAGCCTGCACTCATCCTCATTGCAGATCGCTGTTCGAGCCGCTTCGGCGGCTCGCGCACGAGGCCCTTGCCCATGTCTGCACCTCATCTCCCAGAGACGAGCGACACACTGTTCGAGCGTTCAACGCTAAGCCAAAAGCCCTCTCTCCGCCTGCTCTACATCGAAGACCTGGCGCCGCTGATCGGCAAGACTCCCAGCACCATCCGGACTTTTGTCAGCCGACGCGATAGCTACCGGCACCTAATCCCTCCGCCGTACAAACTGCCCGGCTCTCTTAGGCTCGTTTGGTACGAAGACGATGTTGCGCAGTGGCTTGCAGCAACAACCCCAGTCTTTCCTCCCCCAAAGCGACGAGGTCGAGGCCGCCCAACCAAAAGGGAGCAATTGGAACGTCAGCGCTGGGCAGCCAGCCAAGGAAAAGGGGATGCCACATGAGCACCCCTTTTAGCGCTGAGCAAGTCACGGCGCACGTTGAGCGCTTCCTCGAACGCGCGAAAGATCGGTCGAAATTCGACCCTCGGAAACTCAACGGCCGTCTTGATGCCGAATGGCATCAAGACGAGCAGGAGTCGCGGGATGCCGAACAGATCGAACAATCCATAGTTCAAGGCATCTCCAAACATAAGAAAACATACCTCCGGCGCCGACCACGCATAGCGGAACTGGAACGATCGATCTTGATCGATTGCGATTCTCCAACCGGCGACGATTTTGCATGCGTGCATGCCGTCTTTTCGCATGTGGGGCTCCCGCGAAAACGAGTGCAAGGCACTGTCTTCAAGCGCACCAGCGGCGATGCATGGCTCATTGCACAATCAGGCTATGCCGATCTCGGGGACGGCCCTGTTCTGCAAGCCATCCCTTACGGATCATTGTCTCGGCTGTTACTGGTGCATATGACCAGCTATGCGCTGCGACACAATACCCGCGAAGTTCCCATCGGCCGCAGCGCCAATAATTTCTTGGAGCATCTTGGTATGGACCGTGATGGCCATCGCTACCGTGCATTACGGACACAGATGCACGCCCTCGCCGCATGCCGGCTACAACTCGGCTACAAAGGACGCACGTTCAATGGACAGCCTGTAGGCCACTTCGATACTTGGCTAACGCACGAAAGCCTGCAACGATCTGCATGGCCCGGCGTAGTTGTCTTGACAACAGACTACTACGATTCGCTGCGAACTCTCGGTGTCCCCATCGATATGCGCGACTATTTGGCGCTCCAAGGATCGGCATTGGCGATGGACATCTATACGTGGCTGACTCATCGTCTTTACAGGATCGAGAGCAACCGGCCTTACATGCTGCCATGGCCAGCTATCAAGGCGCAGTTCGGCCAGGAATATAAGGACAGCAGTAACTTCAAAAAAGAATTTCGCGAAGCACTTTCCAAGGTGATGAAGCGGTACCCGAAAGCAAACGTTAATCTCGTCGCCGGCGGCTTGCTACTGAGGAAGTCGCCGCCTCCCGTTGCTCCACGCTTTGACCTCCCTATCTGATATGGCCAGTGATCACGACGAAGCACCTTCATTCGCTCAGGTCCAGGAATGGACGAACATCATGCGCAATGAGCTGATGGAGATCACCGAACGACACATGCGGGAAGGGCTGCGCATTCCCGTCCCAATCGCGAGCTATGTGTTCCTTGAGCTTGGGACGCGACTGGCCCTCATCGGGCACGGGCTAGATGCCGGCCCGGCAATGGCCCGCAAGCACGTCGAAGC
The DNA here is from genome assembly GCF_900183975.1 of Xanthomonas fragariae. Lineage (NCBI taxonomy): Bacteria > Pseudomonadati > Pseudomonadota > Gammaproteobacteria > Lysobacterales > Lysobacteraceae > Xanthomonas > Xanthomonas fragariae. Next base: position 1,765,609 of record NZ_LT853882.1, on the reverse strand, counting down.
CGTTCTTGCCTTGATCGAAGCGGATGATCAATCGACCAACTGATGCGATGCTGTGGAAAACCATGTGAATACAATGACTTATCCGAGTGAAATCACCACTCCCCGATGAGTGATATCGCCACTGTGCATCCGCACCAGAGCGCGTGAAATCGCCACTCCCCTAAACCTGTATGTAGAAGCTCCTGTACGTAATCCGGTAGTTGTCCGCTGGATTCTGGGGATAACCGCCCCTCCTAGCCCCGGCCGGGCCCGTGGACGATGCCGCTACGCGGCACCGTGTGGACAGGCCGGGGACGGCGATGGACGGCGCAAGCGCCGCCCGCCCGCCTGCCCACACTTCGCCCACCGCCCCAGCCTCCCCGCTTCTTACGCCGCTCCGCGGCGCGCTACGACCACCGATTTGACATCGAAGACCAAAGCCCTCAAAGGCGGCCAACTGCAAGGGCTGGGGCCACGTTGATAACAGTTATCAAAGCGACTATACTGATACAGCCTCCCAGCGAAGGTGAATCTCATGATCAGCGCGGACCTCGGCCAACAGCTTGAACACTATGTAGCGAAACTCGTTGCCTTGGGCCGCTATGGCTCAAAAAGCGAGGTGCTGCGCGAAGGGGGGCGCCTGATCCAAGACCGGGAAACCCGGCTTGCAGCGCCGGATGCCTCAATCGCTCGTGGGTTGGCCGATGTCGAGGCTGGGCGGACAAAGCCTGCCGAAGAAGTGTTTGACCGCCTTGAAGCGAAGTACCGCGCGCAAGCCGGCTAACGCCCGCATGATTGTGCAATTGTCGGCGGACGCCGAAGACGACCTTGAACGCATTGGCGATTACATCGCCCAAGACAACCCGCATCGGGCGCTGTCCTTTGTACGTGAGCTACGCGAGAAGTGCATGGAGTTGGCGTCTACGCCGCAGGCGTTCCCGCTCGTGCCTCGCTAGTCGCCCCTGAAAAACCCCAACCACCCAACGACCGCAAGGCCTTGATGTCTGCACCGGCGTGCCAGAACTACCAGTGTTCGCTACGCTGAAGGCTGGTTTCTTGCAATTTCCGCCCATGCGTACACGCCGTCCCGCTGCCGAAGACAGACCCGCCGACGAGTTGTTTCGTTCGTGGCTGGAGAACCAGATCGATCTGCGTCATCCGCTGGCGCGGCTGAGCCAACGGATGCCGTGGACGGCGTTGGAGCAAGCACTTTCATCGCGCTTGCCGGCCACCCAGGCCGGTGGCGGTCGGCCGGCATTGCCGGTGCGGCTGATTGCCGGTTTGCTCTACCTCAAACACGCCTACGACCTGTCCGATGAAGCGGTGTGCGAGCGCTGGCTGGAGAGTCCGTACTGGCAGTTCTTCACCGGTGAGGTCGTGTTCCAGACGCGCTTGCCGTGCGATGCCAGCTCGCTGACGCGCTGGCGGTAGCGCCTGGGTGAGGCCGGGATGGAAGAGCTGTTGGCGCACACCATCAACGCCGCGCATGCGATGCAGGCGGTGGACGCACGCGAGTTGCCGCGGGTGATCGTGGACACCACGGTGCAGGAAAAGGCGATCGCCTATCCGACCGACAGCCGTTTGCTGGAGGTGGCACGCAAGAAGCTGATGTTACTGGCCAAGCGGCACGGCATCGGATTGCGGCAGAGCTACGCGCGGCAAGGCCCGGCCCTGAGCCGCAAGGCAGGTCGGTATGCGCATGCGCGCCAGTTCAAGCGGATGCGGCGCGTGCTGCGACGTCAACGCACAGTGCTGGGACGGCTCGTGCGCGACATCCAACGCAAACTCGATCAGGTAAACACCGGCGTGCGCGAGCGCATCGCTGTCTGGCTGGAACGTGCGCAACGGCTGTACACGCAGCGTCCGAAGGACAAACAAAAACTCTACGCATTGCATGCCCCGGAAGTGGAATGCATCGGCAAGGGCAAGGCGCGTCAAGCGTACGAATTCGGCGTCAAGGTCGGCATTGCGGTCACCGCCTGCAAGGGATTGGTCGTGGGTGCGCGCAGCTTCCCGGGCAACCCGTACGACGGCGATACCTTGGCCGAGCAGCTGGAGTAGACACGCGGGTTGCTGCAGGATGTGAGCGTAGAACCGACGGTGGCGATTTGCGTCGCTGCAGGCTGAAAGGTGCACAAGGCCAAGACGCTGACGCGACGGCAATGGCGCTGGATCAAGCGACGGCAGGCGGTGGAGCCGGTGATCGGACATCTGAAAGACGACTGCAGGTTGCGTCGCTGTAGGCTGAAAGGTGCCCAAGGCGATGCGCTGCACGTGCTCGGCTGCGCCGCCGGCTACAACCTGCGCTGGCTGCTGCGCTGGCTGCTGCGCTGGATCGCGTTTTTGCGTGCCTGGATGCGGGCGATGGGATGGTCATCCTTGAGCGCCGTGCCGCTGTCACCGACGGCACTTGACGCTTGAAGGGGATTTTTCAGGGACGACTAAGGACCTTACATCGCCCATCACCGGCGGGCATAACGAGAAGACCTGGTGCGAATACGAGACTTATATCCATGCACTGTCAGCGCTTTCGGAGCTAGTGGCAATCGCTTCACCAACATGAAAAATAACGTGTGGGGCGAGTCAGTTTTTGCGTTTTTTTCGCCAAAATAGTTCGTTGGTACACGCACCCAACGGTCGGATTGGCGAAATTACGCTGGCCGCATAAGAGATGCCCGTGCGGCCGTATGAGCACCCACTTATACGCCGCTGCTCTGTCACCGCGAGGCTGCCTATATGTCGCTTAACACGCTTTCCAACAGAGGCAATACAGGTCTGTTTCTGACCACTCCAACAGATGGTTCGCCGTCCCCGGAGTTGCAGCAGTCTGGTTCCTCCCTGGATGAATCCAACATTTTAGTGGCGATCGACGCCCTCTTTCTCCAGCAGATTTACCGCTTGATCGCGGCCAACTACGGCAACGCACCAGCCGCTCAGCCGAGCAATGAAGCACCGGCCACTCAGCCGAGCAATGAGGCACCAGCCACTCAGCCGAGCGATGAGCACGGCTCCTGGCCGGCACTGCAGAGCCCGTTCGACCCCAAGGACATCAAGGGGTCTGACGCCCCACCCGCTGTGGAGGGTTCCTCGGTTACCTGGGACGGTGGCACGCTTACCCCGCCTGAGCTTCGGATCGTTTCGACACTGAACCAGCATAAGGATCAGATGCCGATCGAGTTCGCCAAGCTCGATGAAAAGATCAACAATCCCTCCACACCTCCCGATCTGAAGAGCGCGCTGCAAGGATTGAAGCAAGACCCGCGTCTGTTCTTTGCCATCGGCTCACAGGGCGACGGCAAATGCGGCGGCAAGATCAAGGCCAAGGACCTCTGGGATTTTGCCGACAATCATCAGCAGGTCACTGATCTAGGCGGGAAAAACGCCGAGTTCAATCCCGAAAAGATCAAGGGATCGACCCCGCCTCCCGCTGCGGAAGGCTCTTCGGTGACCTGGGACGGCGGCACGCTCAATCAGTCCCAGCTTGAGATCGTCTCCACGCTCAATCAGCATCGAGACAATATGCCGATCGAGTTCGCCAAGCTCGACGAAAAGATCAACGATCCGGCCACCCCGCCCGACCTGAAAAAAGCGCTGCAAGGCCTGCAGAAAGATCCTGGCCTGTTCTTCGCCATTGCGGCTCAGGGGCACGGTAAGCACCACGGAGACGACCAAGGCAAGTGCAACGGCAAGCTCATCGCCGCTAATCTCTATGACTTTGCCGACCGCCATTCGCAGGTGACAGCGTTGGGCGGCAAGAACGCGACCTACAATCCGGAAAAGTTGAAGGGATCGACCCCGCCTCCCGCTGTGGACGGCTCATCGGTCACCTGGAACGGCGGAACGCTCACCCAGAATGAATTGGAGACCGTCACCACGCTCGATCGTCACAAGGACAAGCTCCCGATCGCCTGGACCGATCTCGATGCCAAAATCAACGATCCCGCGACACCGCCGGATCTGAAGAAAGCATTGACAGAACTACAAAAAAATCCGCGCCTGTTCTTCGCCATCGGCTCGCAGGGCGATGGCAAGTGTGGCGGCAAGATCAAGGCAGGCGATCTCACCAAGTTCTCGGCCAGCCACTCGCAGGTGGCGGAGTATGGCACCAAGAAAGCCAAGGGCTACACGCAAAACTATGTGGCGTCGGACAGCCCGGACAAGACCGAGCCAACGGTCATGACCGAAAGCGATGCGATGCGCGAACTCTATCGCTACTCGGACTATCTGCCGAAGGATTTAAGCCAGGACGCGTTCAAAGACATAGTCGAAGGCGACAGCAAGACCAAGAAGTCCCCGCCGCAGGTGATCGCTGCTGCACAGTATTTTCGTGAGCACCCGGACAAGTGGAAAGCGCTCGCTGGCGACAAGGAGTCGATGAGCACTGTGGATTTCCTGCAGAAATCCTCATCGTCGATGAATCTGACCGCGCCCGAACTGAAGACGCTCGATACCGTCAACAAGCACCAAGACGCATTCTTCGGTGACGGCAAAGAGGTGACACGCGACAAACTCGACAAGATCGTCAAAGACAAAAAAGCCGACCCCGCAGTTCGCGACGCAGCCAAACAACTACAGGGCGACCCGCTGCTGTTCGGCTTATTGAACAACTCGATCACTGGCTACAAGAAGCCCCACAGCTTCTTCGGCGGTGGCCACGTTGTCGACTCGGGCAAAATCAGCCAGAAGGATTTTCAGCAGTTCTACGATCATATGACGGCGGCCAACAAGACAGTGCAGAAATCGCCCACGCACGCGGCCACATCGCCCGACCAGAAGAGTGCTGCCGCGGACATGTCGATGGGCAAAGCCGATCAACCCGAGATCAAACAGAAAAAAAAGGACATCGGTACCTTCGGCAAGGGATTGCATGAGTTCCTCAAGTTGGACTCTCAGATCCTGGATTGGGCCTCGGTCGCAATCAGTTCACTCAACTTTATCCCCGTGATCGGCGAGGCTGCCGACGCGGTAGCAGTGGCACTTGAGAGCGAAGCGCAGGCAGCAAAGCTTATCGACACCAAACTAACCGGTGGCGACATGTCACTCGCGCTAAAATTAGCTGGCATAAACATGGCCGGGGCAGCGGTGGGTTGCGTCGGTGGACCCACGGCCAGACTCGGAGCCAAGGGGGTAGCCAAGGGGGTAGCCAAGGGGACAGCCGAAGGCTCAGCCAAGGGCTCAGCCAAGGGCTCAGCCAAGGGCTCAGCCAAGGGCTCAGCCAGAGGGACAGCCGAAGGCACAGCCAAGAGGCCAGATGCCAGTGGTTTGCTTAAAGGTTATGTAGTAGGCACTGGCATTAGCAGATCGGTTGAAATCCTCAAAACGCCGGTGCTCGCAGGCTTGGCTTATGAAGAGAAGCGATTGGACGAGGAGGCAAAAAAAGGCGATATCCGCCAGAATATGGAAATCGCGGGCGGAGTGCCGGCGGGGAGACTGACTATCCCGAAGTCGGTTTCGGACAATTTCCAGGCAGACATAAAACAAAACCTCAGAAGTTTGAGGGGGATCCGTAGGTAGTGCTGTTATCGAGCGACGGTCTTGTGCAAGATCGGAAATGCGATCAACGGCATCGCTCATTCACCAGGCAAATGCGGACGGCGAATGTATAGCCTTAACCGGATTTGTAATGATAAGACCCGGTTGCAAGCACCGGCCGCATTTGCCTGACTTCCAGTGCGGTTGAGCTATAGATGGCTGCGATATTCGTCTAGGATCATTGCATAGCGTGAGGTCGTTGAGTATTTAGAGTAGCTAACAAAACTGCTGCGCAGCCGCCAGGCGGACGCGGCCGGTGCTCGGAATCGGCATGAACCACGCGTACACTGCCGTTCCTCCACGCCGTCCGCACCCACCTGGCGGCTGCTCGCTACGTTTTTTTAGCCACTTTAAGAGCGGCTAACAAAACCCAGGAAGAAGCCGTAAGCAGATGATGGAGCAAGCAAGCGAGAGCAACGCCAAGTGGAGATCGATGCGGCGTTCAAAGCGGATGCGCAGTTTGCCCATGCCTGCGAACCAGGCATGGGTGCGCTCGACGACCCAGCGATGACGGCCCAACCGGTCGTTGCGCGCGATCCCCTTGCGTGCGATCCGCGCAATGATGCCGCGCTGCTTGAGGAAGGCGCGACAGCGGTCGATGTCGTAAGCCTTGTCGGCGTGCAATTTGTCTGGCCAACGTCGCAGGCGCCCTGGTTTGCCACCACTGGTTTGCCACCAATTGGCGGCAAGGCGTCGATCAACTCCTCGAACACGACCGAGTCGTGCCGATTGGCGCCGGTGACGCATACCGCCAAGGGGATGCCGTTGCGATCGACGATCAGATGCCGTTTGCTGCCGAGTTTGCCGCGATCGGTCGGGTTCGGCCCGGTATATGGGCCCCCCGGGGGGAGGCTACGCTAGCGGCGTCCAGACTAGCTCGGCTCAGGTCCAGCGTCTGAGCGCGACGTCGCTCGGCCAGCAACACCTGATGCAGACGATGCCACACACCGGCGGCCTGCCAATCACGCAACCGGCGCCAGCAGGTCATGCCGCTGCCGTACCCAGCTCCATAGGCAGGTCTTCCCACGGCACGCCCGTGCGCAGGACATAGATGATGCCGTTGAGGGCTTGCTGATCACTGATACGCGGCCGTCCACCTTTGGGCGAACGCTTCACTTGCGGAATCAGCGGCTCGATGCGCTTCCACAGCGCAATGGGGATCTCTTTGCGACGTGTCATGTCCGCAATTTTGCCACCGGCGAGACAAGATTCAAGGGGGTTTGTTAGACGCTCTAAGTCGTCTCTGAAAAACTCCCTTTCAAGCACCAATCGTCAGCGGTGATCGGTGATCGGTGATCGGTGATCGGTGATCGGTGCTCTAGGGATGCCCATCCCATCGCCCGGATCCAGGCGTGCAAAAACGCGATCCAGCCAATCAGCCAACGCAGGTCGTAGCCCGCGGCGCAGCCAAGTACATGCAGCGCATCGCCTTGGGCGCCCTGCATGAGCAAACAACGACGTGACTGCATCAGCTCAACCATCGTGATGACGAAGCCCAGCTTCGTCATCACCTTGCAACTCGTGCTTACAACCCGTGTGCAGCCAACTGTCCCAGCCGTTGCACTGCAACCGAAACCGTCGGGTAATCGAGCGTCTTCTGCTCGGCCACGTCGGTGAGCATGGACAGGGTGAAGCGCAGGCCGGAATCGTCGCGTGCCAGCCAATTGGCCACTTTGTCCTTGGCGTTGCTGCCGGGCATGGTCAGCACCTGGCCCACCAGCGCACGCTGATGCGCGGCCAGTTCATCGCGCAGCACGCCACGCGCCACCGCGTGCCAGCGGCCGGTGACCTCTAGCGCGTCGATCTGCTCGAACAACCATGGCAGGCGCAGCGCTTCGCCCAGACGGAAATGCAACTTGGACACCTCCACCGGCTTGAGCTTGCGCGTGCGTGCGGTTTCGATGATGTCGAATGCCGGTTCCAGATAGCGCAGTTCGGACAACTGCTGCGCCAAGGCCGGGGTCAAGCCCTTGTCATGCCACTCCTGCACGCTGGCCTCGTACTGGGGGCGCTGCGTGTCGGAGAGCACACCCGAGGCCACGCGGATGTCGTTGAACGGGCCGCGGTAACGCTCCACTGCGGCAGTGATGCCGGGCATCGGGCCGGGGCGGAACAGCAACCACCGCACGAACGAGCGTTGCAGGCGCCAGATCACTTCCAACGCATCGATTTGCACCGACTCGGGCACTTTGCCGTCCAGCGCATCGATCTGCGTCCACAGCGCCCGCGCGTCCAACGTTTCGCGGCTGATGGTATAGGCCTTGGCCACCTCACCGATGCTGCGGCCGGTGTCTTCCTGCATGCGCAGCAGGAAGGTGGCGCCCATGCGGTTAATAGTGGTGTTGGTCACCGCAGTGGCGATGATTTCGCGCTTTAGCCGGTGACGCTCCATCGCATCGGCGTACTTTTTCTGCAGCGGCTTGGGGAAATAGCGCTGCAATTCCTTGGACAGATACGGGTCCTCGGGAATATCCGATTCCAGCAACTGCTGGAACGCCACCAGCTTGGAGTACGACAACAACACCGATAGTTCCGGACGCGACAACCCCTGCCCGCGCGCCTTGCGCGCAGACAGTTCTGCATCGGAGGGCAGGAATTCGATCTGACGATCGAGCAGGCCCTGCAGTTCCAGTGTGCGGATGAAGTGCTGCTTGGAGCCCAGGCGCTTGACGCTCATCCGCTCCATCAGACTGATCGCCTGGTTCTGCCGATAGTTGTCCCACAACACAAGATCGGCCACTTCGTCGGTCATCGACGCCAGCAGCGTGTTACGCGCGTCGTAGGTGAGCTTCTTGGCCTGCACCATATCGTTGAGCAGGATCTTGATGTTCACCTCGTGATCGGAGGTGTCCACACCAGCGGAGTTATCGATGAAGTCGGTGTTGAGCAGCACACCGGTCTGCGCAGCTTCGATACGACCGAGCTGGGTCAGGCCCAGATTGCCGCCCTCGCCCACCACCTTGCAGCGCAACTCGCCGCCATTGACGCGCAGACCGTTGTTGGCGCGATCGCCCACGTCGCCATGCGATTCACTAGACGCTTTGACGTAGGTGCCGATGCCGCCATTCCAGAACAGATCTACCGGCGCCTTGAGGATGGCGTTCATCAGCGCGTTGGGCGAGAGCTGCTTGACGTTGGATTCCAGACCCAACGCCGCGCGCACCGGCGCACTGATGTCGATCGACTTCAAAGTGCGCGGGTAGATGCCGCCACCTGCGCTGATCAGCTTGGCCTCGTAATCGGCCCAACTGGAACGCGGCAGCTTGAACAGACGCTCGCGCTCGGCGAAAGATGCAGCTGCATCCGGGTTCGGGTCGAGGAAGATATGCCGATGGTCGAACGCGGCCAGCAGGCGGATATGCCGCGACAACAGCATGCCGTTGCCGAACACATCGCCTGACATGTCGCCGATCCCGGCTACGCTGAAGTCCTGGCTCTGGCAATCGCGCCCTATCGCACGGAAGTGGCGCTTGACCGACTCCCACGCACCGCGCGCCGTAATGCCCATGCCCTTGTGGTCGTAACCAACCGAGCCGCCGGAAGCGAACGCATCGCCCAGCCAGAAGCCGTGATCCAGCGCCAACCCGTTGGCGATATCGGAGAACGTCGCAGTGCCCTTATCGGCCGCGACTACCAGATACGGGTCGTCCTGGTCGTGGCGCACCACCTGCGGCGGCGGCACGATCTTGCCGCCGACGATGTTGTCGGTGATGTCGAGCAGGCCCTGGATAAACAGCTTGTAGCAGGCGATGCCTTCGGCCTGGATCGCATCGCGGTCGCTGCCCACCGGCGAGCGCTTGACGTAGAAGCCGCCCTTGGCGCCGACCGGCACGATGACGGTGTTCTTGACCATCTGCGCCTTGACCAGGCCCAGCACCTCGGTGCGGAAATCTTCGCGACGGTCCGACCAGCGCAGGCCACCGCGCGCCACCGCGCCGAAGCGCAGATGTACGCCTTCTACACGTGGTCCGTAAACAAAGATTTCGCGGTACGGACGCGGCTTGGGCAGGTCCGGAACGATCGACGAATCCAGCTTGAAGCTGATGCAATGGCGGTATTTGCCGTTCTTGTCGGTCTGGTAATAGCTGGTGCGCAGCGTCGCATCGATCACATCGATGAAACTGCGCAAGATGCGGTCCTCGTCCAGGCTGGAGACGCGATCCATCAACTTCAACAATGCGGCGCGGGTAGCCTCCTGCTGCGCATCGCGATCCCCGCCGCGTGCCTGCAACGCCGGCTCCAGCGCCTTGAGGCTCGCTTCGTCGCCACCTGCCAGCGCAGACAACTCTTCGCGCAGACGCTCCTGCCCGGCGAAGATCTGCGCCTTGGTTTCGTTTCCGGTAGATGGGTCGAAGCGTGCTTCGAACAATTCCACCAACAAGCGTGCCAGCAGCGGATAACGGGTAAATGTGGCTTCGACATACGCCTGCGAAAACGGTACCGCCGTCTGCAGCAGATACTTGCAATAGCCGCGCAGCAGCGCGACCTGGCGCCAATGCAGGCCGGCGGCCAGGATCAGACGGTTGAAGCCGTCGTTCTCGGCATCGCCGTTCCAAATGCGCTCGAACGCTTCGCCGAAGCTTGCATCGGCATTGGCCGCATTGATCTTGCCGGACGTCGATTCGACCTCGAAATCCTGAATATAGACCGGCGTTTCGCCCACCTGCAGCCGATATGGCCGCTCGGAGATCACGCGCAAGCCCATGTTCTCCATCATCGGCATCGCATCCGACAACGAGATGTCGTCGAGCTGGCGATACAGCTTCAAGCGCAAGCCTTTACCGGCGTCCAGGCGCACGCCATCGTCGCGACGGATTTCCTGCAGGCTCAGATGCAGATCGTCCGGGCCATCCAGCGCGGCCAGATGTTCGACGTCGGACACCGCCGATTCGATTGACGAATCTTCGATATAGCCAGCCGGCAACGCACGACCGAAGTTGGCGGCCAGGCGCAGACCGTTGGCCTCGCCATGCCGCGCCACCAGCGCTTCGCGCAAGGCATCGCGCCAGTTGCGCAGCAGATGCGCCAGGCGCGATTCGAGTTCGGTGGTGTCGAATTCCAGCGCCTCGCCGCTCTTTGGGCGCACGATCAGATGCAGCTGCGCCAGCGGCGATTCGCCCAGCACCACGCTGGAGTCGATGTACTCGCCGTGCAGGGCGTCCTTCAACAGGGCTTCGATGCGCAGCCGCACATCGGTGTTGAAACGCTCGCGCGGGATATAGACCAGCGCCGAGATAAAACGGCTGTACTTGTCGCAACGCAGGAACATGCGGCTACGCACACGCTCCTGCAAACCAAGAATGCCGATCGCGGTGCGATACAGCTCTTCTTCGTTGGATTGGAACAGCTCCTCGCGCGGCAGCGTTTCAAGAATGTGGCTTAGCGCTTTGCCGCTATGGCTGTTCGGGGTCAGCCCGGACTTGCTCATCACGTATTCGTGGCGCTGACGCACCAGCGGAATTTCCCACGGACGGCGGTTGTAGGCGCTGGAGGTGAACAGACCCAGGAAGCGCTGCTCGCCGACAATGCGGCCCTTGGCATCGAATTCCAGAACGCCGATGTAATCCATATAGCCAACGCGATGCACGCGCGAACGTGCATTGGTCTTGGTCAGAATCAGCGCGTCCTTGAGCTTGGCCGAGGTGTTCAAGCCATGCGCCGCCAGCGTGGTCACCGGGCGCGCCGGCGAGGTGTCGTGGCCGCGCATCAAGCCCAGGCCGGTTTCTTCTACCGGCGCCAGCATATCCTGGCCGTCCTGCTTTTCCACGCGGTATTCGCGATAGCCGAAGAAAGTGAAGTGGTCGGCCGCCGCCCAGCGCAGGAATTCCTGCGCCTCGTGGCGGCTGATGTCATCCATCGGCAAGCGGCGGGTGGCCAGGTCGTCGGCCAGCATCACCATCTTTTCGCGCATCGACGCCCAGTCGTGCACGATGGCGCGCACCTCGGCCAGCACCTGGCGCACCGCCGCTTCCACCTTGGGCATTTCTTCGGGCGGCTGGCGGTCGATCTCCAGCACCATCAGCGATTCGCTCTTGCCCTCGCCGACTGCGGTCAGCTTGCCCGCCTTGTCGCGCGCGATGCGCAGCACCGGGTGGCCAAGCACGTGCACGCCGATGCCCAGATTGGACAACGTCATGCTTACCGAATCGACCAGGAACGGCATGTCATCGTTGACGATCTGCAGCAGCGTGTGCGGCGACTCGTAGCCTTGGCTCTTCAAGGTCGGGTTGAACACCCGTACGTTGACCGTGCCGGCCTTGCGCGTACGCGCAAATTCCAACATGTCGGCCACCAGCGCCGCCCACTGCTCCGGCGGATGGTTGGGAAACTCGTCTTCTTCCATACGCCGGTAAAAGTCGGCCGCAAACAGCTGCACTTCGGACTGTCGGGCAGCCGGGTAGCGTTTACGCAAGGCCGCAAACACCCGCTCCAGGGTGACCGCCTGCGGTTCGGTGGCAAGCACGGGGACTGCACGTTCGGCGACTGGTTTGACCGGCGTCGTGGGCGATTTCGAAGCGGCTTTCTTGGCTGTCATGAGAGAGCTAGGATGCTCGGTGGAAAACCTCAATTGTACCGGTGCCACGACAGCGCAGTGCTGCATAGCGCAAACGCTCAGCCCGCTGCCGGCCTGGACACTGGGCAAAAGCTTTACCGCTATGCAGTGCCTCTACCGAGGTCGCTTGGTGCTGCAGATGGATCGCCATAACCGGAAAAGTCTGGCCGGATGCTTGGCATTTAAGGGGTTGTACAGACCGAACCGGGATCGTCAAACCTGTTTAAAAACTAAACTGGACGGTATAGTCTACCGCCATGACTGATCGCTCCCACCGTGCTGCCCGGCGCGCAGACTGCGACCGCCGCATCCATGCGGCGGTGCACGCATTGCTTGCCGAGCGCGGCATGCGGCTGAGCATGGATGCGGTGGCCGAGCGTGCCGGCTGTTCCAAGCAGACGCTCTACAGTTATTACGGGTGTAAAGAAAACTTGCTGCGCGGCGTGCTCCAGGGTCACGCGCATCTGGCCACGGTGCCGTTAGCCACCGTCTCGGACGATCTGCGCGGGGATCTGCTGGCATTTGCGCTGGCCCATCTTGACCGACTCAATCACCCCGATGTGTTACAGATCTGCCGTCTGGTCGAAGCGGAATCGCACCGGTTCCCCGATCAGTCGCAGCAGATCTTCCACCACGGCGTAGTCTGCATGCAGCAGCGCCTGGCGCAGCGCTTTGAATGGGCGATCGAAGCCGGCCAGCTGCGCCGTGACGATCCGCACTTCATGGCCGAGCTGCTGCTGAGCATGATCGTCGGGCTGGATTTCGATCGCCAACGGTTTCAGGTTCCCCATCGTTCCGGCCTTCCCGCCAGGCAGCAGTGGGCGCAGTTCGCTGTCGACACCTTCTTGCGTGCGTTCGCTGCTGCTGCGCCTACGTTGGTCCCGCTTTCTCGTCTCACTTCAAGACCCTAACGGAGTTCATCCTAATGATTGCCCCACTCCGCATATTCGGCCTGGCCTGTGCCATCACTGTGGCGCTCGCTGCCTGCAGCAAGCCCGAACAACAGCAGGCTCCGCCGCCGCCGGAAGTGTCGGTGCTGGAAATGAAGCCGCAGACGCTGCCGCTGGAACGCGGCCTGGTCGGCCGCCTGTCGGCGTTCCGCTCGGCCGACGTGCGTGCGCGCGTGGACGGCGTACTGCTCAAGCGCCTATACACCGAAGGTACCGAAGTCAAGCAAGGCCAGCGGCTGTTCGAGATCGACCCGGCGCCGCTGAAGGCCACGCTGCTGCAGGCGCAGGGCCAGTTGGCCGCCGCAGAGGCGACCTATGCCAACGCCAAAATCGCCGCGACGCGTGCGCGCAGCCTGGCGCCGCAGCAATACGTCTCGCGCGCCGACATCGACACCGCCGAAGCTAACGAGCGCTCGTCCAGTGCGAACGTGCAGCAGGCGCGTGGCACGGTCGAGTCCGCCCGCATCCAGCTCGGTTTTGCCAGCGTCACCTCGCCCATCACCGGCCGTGCCGGAATCCAGCGCGTGACCGAGGGCGCCCTGGTCGGCTCCGGTGAATCCACCTTGCTGACCACGGTCGATCAGATCGACCCGCTTTACGTGAATTTCGCCATGAGCAGCGAAGAGCTGGCCGCGATGCGGCAAGCGCAGACCAGCGGCAACGTGAAGCTCAGTGGCGACGGCAAGTCCACCATCAACGTGGAACTGGGCAACGGCACGCAGTACCCGCACCCCGGCACGCTGGACGTCTCTGCAGTGACGGTGGACCCGAGCACGGGTGCGGTGTCGCTACGCGCCACCCTGCCCAATCCGGAACAGGTATTGCTGCCGGGCGCATTCGTGACCTTCAAGGCCAGCCTGGGCCAGCGCAATAATGCCTATTTGGTCCCGCAGCAGGCGGTGCAGCGCGATGCCATCGGCGCCTACGCGCTGGTGCTGGGCAAGGACGGCAACGTGGTGCGCAAGAATCTCACCGTCGATGGCCAGCAGAAGGGCCAGTGGATCGTGACCGGCGGCGTGGCTCCGGGCGACCAGGTCATCGTCGATGGCGTGCAGAAGGCCAAGGAAGGGCAGCCGGCCAAGGGCGTGCCGTGGAATCCGAACAAGCCGGCGCAAGGCGGCCAGCCGGGTGCACCGAACACGGCTCCGGCAGCAGGTCAGGCCGGGAACGCGCAGGCCGCGCAGCAACAGCCCAAGCAGGATGCGGCAGCGCAGCCGGCCAACTCCCAGTCCAAGCAGCAGTGACGGAACCCGGACATGCCTAAATTTTTTATCGAACACCCGATCTTTGCCTGGGTGGTGGCGATCCTGATCTCGCTTGCGGGCGTGATCTCGATCCTGAATCTGGGTATCGAGTCCTACCCGACGATCGCCCCGCCGCAGGTCACCGTCACCGCCAACTTTCCTGGCGCCAGCGCCGATACCGCCGAAAAAGCGGTCACCCAGGTCATCGAGCAGCAGCTGACCGGTATCGACCATCTGCTGTACTTCAACTCGTCGTCGGCTGCCAACGGCCGCGTGACCATCACGCTGACCTTCGAAACCGGCACCGATGCGGATATCGCGCAGGTGCAGGTGCAGAACAAGGTGTCGCTGGCCACACCGCGCCTGCCGTCGGAAGTCACCCAGCAGGGTGTAGTGGTGGCCAAGGCCAACGCCGGCTTCCTGATGGTGGCCGCGCTGCGCTCGGACAACCCGTCGATCGACCGCGACGCGCTCAACGACATCGTCGGTTCGCGCGTGCTCGAGCAGATCTCGCGCGTACCCGGCGTGGGCAGCACCAACCAGTTCGGCGCCGAGTACGCGATGAACATCTGGTTGAACCCGGAGAAGCTGCAGGGCTACAACCTGTCGGCCACACAGGTGCTGACTGCGATACGTAACCAGAACGTGCAGTTCGCCGCCGGTTCGGTCGGTGCCGACCCGACGCCCGAAGGCATCAGCTTCACCGCCACGGTCTCGGCAGAAGGGCGCTTCAGCTCGCCGGACCAGTTCGAGAACATCATCCTACGCACCAACGGCAACGGCGCCACGGTGCGGTTGAAGGATGTCGCACGCGTCACCGTCGGGCCGAGCAATTACGGCTTCGATACCCGATACAACGGCAAGCCGACCGGTGCGTTTGGTATCCAGCTGTTGCCGGGCGCCAACGCACTGAACGTGTCCGAGGCGGTCGGCGCCAAGCTTGACGAACTGCAGCCGACCTTCCCGCAGGGCGTGACCTGGTTCGCGCCGTACGAATCGACCACTTTCGTGCGCATCTCCATCAAGGAAGTGATTCACACGCTGGTGGAAGCCATCGTGCTGGTGTTCCTTGTGATGCTGCTGTTCCTGCAGAACTTCCGCGCCACCGTGATCCCCACGCTGGTGATTCCGGTCGCGCTGCTGGGTACGTTCTTCGGCATGTACTTGATCGGCTTCACCATCAACCAGCTGACGCTGTTTGCGATGGTGCTGGCGATCGGCATCGTGGTGGATGACGCGATCGTGGTCATCGAGAACGTCGAACGAATTATGAGCGAGGAGCACCTAGAGCCGAAGACGGCCACGCAGAAGGCGATGACCCAGATCACCGGCGCGGTGGTGGCCATCACCGTTGTGCTGGCGGCAGTGTTCATTCCTTCCTCGCTGCAACCCGGCGCCTCCGGCGCGATCTACAAGCAGTTCGCGCTGACCATCGCCATGTCGATGGGCTTCTCTGCGTTCCTGGCGTTGAGCTTCACCCCGGCCTTGTGCGGCGCGTTCCTGAAGTCGACCCATTCGACCAAGAAGAATTGGGTTTACCGCACCTTCGACAAGTACTACGACAAGTTAGCGCATCGCTATATCGGCGTGGTCGGCCACACCCTCAAGCGCTCGCCGCCTTGGATGATCGTATTCGTGGTGCTGGTGGCACTGTGCGGTTTCCTGTTTACGCGCATGCCGGGCAGCTTTCTGCCGGCAGAAGACCAAGGCTTCGCCGTGGCTATCGTGCAGCTGCCGCCGGGCGCGACCAAGATCCGGACCAACGAAGCGTTCGCGCAGATGCGTGCGGTGCTGGAGAAGCAGCCGGCCGTGGAAGGCGTGTTGCAGATCGCCGGTTTCAGCTTCCTTGGCTCGGGCGAAAACGTCGGCATGGGCTTCATCCGGCTCAAGCCGTGGGAAGAGCGCGACGTCACTGCAGAGCAGCTGATCCAGCAACTCAACGGTGCTTTCTACGGCATCAAGAGTGCGCAGATCTTCGTGGTCAACTTGCCCACCGTGCAGGGCCTGGGCCAGTTTGGCGGCTTCGACATGTGGCTGCAGGACCGTTCCGGTGCGGGCCAGGAAGCGTTGACCCAGGCGCGCAACATCGTGCTCGGCAAGGCAGCGGAAAAGCAGGACACCCTGACGGGCGTGCGCCCGAACGGCCTGGAAAACTCGCCGCAGCTGCAGTTGCACGTGGACCGCGTGCAGGCACAATCGATGGGCCTGGACGTCAGCGACATCTACAGTTCGATCCAGCTGATGTTGGCGCCTGTCTACGTCAACGACTACTTCTCCGAAGGCCGCATCAAGCGCGTCAACATCCGTGCCGACGACCAGTTCCGTACCGGCCCCGAGTCGCTGCGCAGCTTCTTCAGCCCCAGCGCCACGGCCACCGGTGCCGATGGTCAGCCGGGGATGATTCCGCTGAGCAATGTGGTCAAGGCCGAATGGACCTACGCCTCGCCGGCACTGAATCGCTACAACGGCTATTCAGCGGTGAACATCGTCGGCAACCCGGCCCCGGGCGGCAGCTCCGGCCAGGCGATGACCGCGATGGAAGAAATCGTCAATAACGATCTGCCGCCGGGCTTCGGTTTCGACTGGAGCGGCATGTCGTACCAGGAGATTATTGCCGGTAATGCGGCCACGCTGTTGCTGGCGTTGTCAGTGATGGTGGTGTTCCTCTGCCTGGCCGCGCTGTACGAGAGCTGGTCGATTCCGGTCGCGGTGCTGATGGTGGTGCCGATCGGTGTGCTGGGTGCAATCACTTTCTCGATGCTGCGTGGCCTGCCGAACGATTTGTACTTCAAGATCGGCATGATCACGGTCATTGGTCTGGCGGCGAAGAACGCGATCTTGATCGTGGAGTTCGCGGTAGAGCAGCGGGCGGCTGGCAAGACTCTGCGCGAGGCGACATTAGAAGCGGCGCATCTGCGTTTCCGTCCGATTCTGATGACCTCGTTTGCCTTCATCTTGGGTGTTTTGCCTCTGGCCATCTCGACCGGTGCCGGCGCCAACTCGCGTCACTCCATCGGTACCGGCGTGATCGGCGGCATGCTGTTCGCCACGGTACTGGGCGTGATCTTCATCCCACTGTTCTTCGTGGTGGTGCGCCGCATGCTGGGCGACAAACTGGACGAACAATCCAAGCAATACCTGGCCAACCAGGGCGACGCCGGAAGCCATCGTCCGGATCGCTGAGTCAGGCGTTGTTTGCAAACCGAAAAGCCCGGCAATGCGGTAATGCTGTTCACTTAAGGCACCGCTGATCGAGTTGTTGCATCAGCCAGACGATATGGCCGGATGGCGCACTTGATCAGCGGTGCTTTGAGCTCCAGCCGGCTTTCACCGACAGCTTCACGAGCCGACTTCCTGCACATTTGAAGGCAACCACCGGCTCGGCTTCGCCTGTGCTCGGCAAAAACAGTCGCGTCGCGTGCCCGACCATCGATCAAGGAGGATTTTTGATGGGTATTTCATCAATGCTGCGCAGGACTATGCAAAGCGGTGGATGGCAGCATGCGCTGTGTCCAACGATAAATTGCTCTCAATCAACGCAACATGGGTTGCAGTGGACGCTGCTTAGCGCACCAGTGAGTGACAACAAATTGCTACCCGTCCAGGGCTTATGTCATCGACGTGATTGTGGAGATTGCCAACCGAAGCTTGTGCGCCAAGCCCATCCATTCGAAGTGAGCCTACAAGCGCTGAAGAGCGGTGTAGTAAACGTGAGCGACGGCTTGACTGTTTGATCACTTATGCGCGCAAAACGCTTTTATCACGGATGCCAGCGCACATTGCTCATTGGTCGATGAGTGAGCTGAAGTAATGTTGGCATCAAGAATTTCTTCGTTTCATTGCGGATATGGCAATGCATTCTTCGAATGACGCTTGGCCATTTGCCAGTGGCGAAATGGCAGAGCGCGTGCGACAGCTTGATTGGTCGAAGACTCCATTGGGCGCTAGCGACCGTTGGCCGCAATGCCTACGCACAGCGGTAGATATCACCCTCGGCCTGCCCACTCCAGCAACGCTTCTGTGGGGTGAAAAACATTGTCAGATCTACAACGACGCGTATATCGCTATTGCGGGCCATCGGCACCCTACCCTGCTCGGCTGCCCTGTTGCACAAGGGTGGCCGGACGCCCATGAAGACGTTGTTGTCCCGTTGATCAGGCAAATCCATGCGGATGTGCCTGCGTTACTCAACAGTTATCCCGTTCTTCTTAGCGGCCC
The DNA here is from genome assembly GCF_900183975.1 of Xanthomonas fragariae. Classification (NCBI taxonomy): domain Bacteria; kingdom Pseudomonadati; phylum Pseudomonadota; class Gammaproteobacteria; order Lysobacterales; family Lysobacteraceae; genus Xanthomonas; species Xanthomonas fragariae. The sequence goes on along the minus strand of NZ_LT853882.1, from coordinate 1,747,133 downwards.
TGACGGAACGTCTAGCACGCATGTCTTCGATACATCGTTTTCTCCTGTCCGCAATGAAACAGGCGCTATTGCAGGCATTCTTCAGCTGTTGAAGGAAGTCAGCGATCGAGAGCATGCACAATTGGCGCTGCGGCAAAGCGAGGCACGTTTCCGCGCGTTGGTCACAACCGGAAGTCAGATGGTCTATCGCATGAGCTCCGATTGGAAATTGATGTTTCAACTTGATGGACAAGGCACGCTTGCGGACACAGGTACACCCTTGGATTCATGGGCAAAAAAATACCTGCTCCCAGAGGATCACGCAGAAGTTTTCGGCGCAATCAACGCAGCGATCTCATCGAAATCGCCTTTCAATAAAGAACATCGCGTCGTGCATTCCGACGGCACAGTCGGCTGGGCTCTCTCCCACGCAGTCCCTCTTTGCGATGCTGATGGGCAGATCCTTGAGTGGGTCGGCGTGGGCCGCGATGTCAGCGAACGCCGCAAAGCCGACATCGCGTTACGCGAAAGCGAAGAGCGCCTTCGGCAGTTTGGTGAAGCGTCGCAGGACATTCTTTGGATCCGTGATGCAGAGAGCTTGCAACTGGTATATCTCACGCCAGCGTTTGAAGCGATCTATGGGCTGAGTAGAAGCACAGCCTTCAGTGGAGACAGCTATCGCGACTGGATTGACCTCATCGTTCCCGAAGATCGAGAGCGGGCAACCGATGCCATCCGCAAGGTGCGTAATGGACAACATATGAAAGTGGAATATCGGGTGATACGGCCGAGCGACGGCGCCGTCCGCTGGCTTCGCAACACCGACTTTCCCATCGGCGACCAGCACGGCAATGTCGTGATGATCGGTGGTATCGGCCACGACTTCACCGAGGCACGCCACACCCAGCTTCGTCTTCAAACGCTGGTTGAAGGCATACCGCAGTTGGTGTGGCGCGCGAAGGATGGCGGCGCATGGACATGGGCCAGCACCCAGTGGATGAACTTTACTGGGCAGCAGGCCTGCGAAGCGGAGGGCAATGGATGGCTCGCTGCGCTACATCCGGACGACAGAGCAACTGCTGCGGAAGCTTGGCATCACGCAACAAGGACCGGCGCGCTCAGCACCGAGTTCCGAATCCGCTGCCAGGAAACTGGCGACTACCGATGGTTTCAGACGCGGGCAGCACCGGTCAGGAGCCACGAAGGAACAGTCGTTGAGTGGCTAGGCACCTCAACCGATGTCCATGATTTACGTGAGCTACAAGAGCATCAAAAGGTGCTCGTGGGGGAGCTGCAACATCGCACTCGGAACCTGGTCGCCGTTGTCCGATCGATCGCGGACAAGACGCTGCGCCATAGCCAGGACCTGTCCGAGTTTGGAGACGTGTTCAGCGACCGACTGGAGGCCCTTGCACGTGTTCAAGGACTGCTATCAAAGCTGAGCGAGCATGATCGCGTCCATTTCGATGAGCTCATTCGTAGTGAGCTCGAAGCACTTCACGGCAACTTCGAACAGATTTCCTTACAGGGTCCAAGTGGCATCCGCCTTCGCTCGTCCACTGTACAGGTGCTCGCAATGGCGCTGCACGAGCTCGCCACAAACGCCTTGAAATACGGTGCGCTCTGCCAGGTTGGCGCTCGTCTCGATATCCATTGGTCAGTCACTGAAACCAAGGACCAAGCCCCATGGCTGCACATTGAGTGGCAAGAAAGTGGAGTCTCGATGCAATCGAGCGAGTCGGCCACGCCAAGCGGTGGCCACGGCCGCGAATTGATTGAAAGAGCCATGCCCTATCAGCTCAATGCTAAAACAACCTATGCGTTGGGACCCGGTGGTGTGCGTTGTACGATTTCAATTCCCGTGTCCAAGCACCGCCTTGATGAGGCGTCAGCTGCTTGCTAAAGGCTAACGACCGCCGGGCCAGACCGCTCTCAAAGGAGATCTGTTCTGGAGGCTCACGGCAACGGCATCGCGATACCAAGGCGAGCCGCTGGTATCCAGGGCCAGCCCTCATTTCCGATGAAGCGGTCTGCGAACGATGGCTGGAAAATCCGTACTGGCAGTTTTTCACTGGCGAGGTCGTTTTCCGGACGCGTTTGCCGTGCGATCCGAGCTCGCTGACACGCTGGCGGCAGCGCTTGGGTAAGGCCGGGATGGAAGAGCTGCTAGCGCACACGATCAATACCGCCCATGCGATGAAGGCGGTGGACGCAAGCCAGTTCATGCGGATGCGGTGCATGCTGCGACGTCAAAGCACAGTGCTGGGACGAGTGTTGCGCAACATCAAACGCAAGCTCGATCAGGTAGACACCGGCGTGCGCGAGCGCATCGCTGTCTGGTTGCAGCGCGCACAACAGGTGCATGCGCCACGTCCCAAACACAAGCGAAAAATCGACGCATTGCAGCACGCGCCGAAAGTGGACTGCATTGGCAAGGGCAAAGCGCGTCAGCCGTACGCATTCGGCGTCAAGGTCAAGATTGCGGTGAGCGCCTGCAAGGCGCTCGATCGTGGGAGTGCGCAGTTTTCCGGGCAACCCGTATGACGGGAACACCTTGGCCGATTCAAGCTGCAGTTGCGCAGGATCCGGGAGCAGGGCCTGAGCGTGGCGCAGTTATGCCGCAACCAGGACTTGCTTGATAGCGCCGTGCGGCGGTGGCTGGAGCTTCTGCGCATTGCAAATTCCGCAATTCCCAATCCCAGCCGTCAGGCGATATAGATCGTCTTGATGTTCATGAACTCGTGGATGCCATGCTCGGCCAATTCGCGGCCGAACCCTGAGCGCTTAATGCCACCGAATGGTAGCCGCACGTCGCTCTTCACCACAGAATTGACGAAGGCTGCACCGCATTGCAACTGCTGCGCCACGCGCTCGCCGCGTTTGGCGTCTGCCGTCCATACGCTGCCGCCCAGACCGAAGGTGGTGTCGTTGGCCACGCGTACCGCTTCCGCTTGGTCCGCTACACGAATGACCGAGGCGACCGGGCCGAACAACTCTTCGTCGTAAGCCGGCATGCCGGGGGCAACCTGGTCGAGAATGGTGGCCGGATAGCCGGCGTGTGAGCCCGGAACCGGTTCACCACCGAGCAGCACCTTTGCGCCTTTTTCCACGCTGGCCTGCACCTGCTTGTGCAGTTCCTCGCGCAGATCGGCCCGTGCCATCGGCGCCAGTGTGGCGCCGTCTTGTTGCGGGTCGCCGAGCACGCGCTTGGACGCGGCGGCGACGAAGCGTTCGATGAATTGATCGGCGATCGCGTCCACCACGATGAAGCGCTTGGCGGCGATGCAGGTCTGCCCACTGTTGTCGAAGCGCGACTGCACCGCGCACTGCACGGCGTACTCCAGATCGGCATCTTCCAACACCACGAAGGCATCGCTGCCGCCGAGTTCCATGACGCACTTCTTCAACTGATCGCCAGCATTTGCAGCCAGCGAGCGGCCAGCGCATTCGCTGCCGGTCAGCGTCACTGCGGCAATGCGACCGTCGCGCAACACACCGGCGGCCTGGTCGTTGTCGATATGCAGAACGTCGAATACGCCGGGCGCAATGCCGGCGGCATCCAGCACCTCCTTCATCGCATCGGCGCAGCGCGGCACATTGCTGGCGTGCTTGAGCAGCGCAACATTGCCGGCCATCAAGGCCGGGGCGAGAAATCGGAATGCCTGCCATAGCGGGAAATTCCACGGCATCACCGCGAACACGCAGCCCAGCGGCTCGTAACGCACATAGCTGGATTGCGCTTCGGTTGGGATGTCGCGCGGCACCAGATAGTCGGCCGCATGCTCGGCGTAATAGCTGCAGCCCTGCGCGCACTTGTCGATCTCGGCCAGCGCCTCGTGGCGCAGCTTGCCCATCTCGGCGGTCATGATGCGCTGAAGGTCGTCGCGTCGCTTGGTCAGCTCTTCGCCGACCCGGTGCAGCAGCGCGCCCCGCTCGGCTAACGGTAGTGCTGCCCAGTTGGGGAATGCGTTCGCGGAGGCCGCCAGACGCACTTCGATGGCGGCGGTGTCCAGGGTTTGCTGGGTGTGCTCGACCTGGCCGTTGGCCGGGTTGACGGTGTCGTAGGGCATGACGGTCTCCTGTTACAGGCTCGCCATGCTAGTGGCCGGGGAGTTGCAGCTGCGTCACAACCGCTTCAACTCTGTGCAACGCTGTGTTTACTTGCAGCGCGACCAGACGTCGCAATGACCAGCGCTTTCGCCCAAGAACGACCAACAAAACAACGGCGCGGCCAGCAGACAGCCGCGCCAGGTGCTCGCAGTCGGCATGCGTCGATAACTGCTCGCTACGTTTTTTCAGCCGCTATCATTGCGCGAGGCACCGGCAGCGCACAGCACGCGCGTCAGCTCCAATCACTACCATTACGACTGAGCAGTTCTATCGCAGCGATGTGTGACGTTTCGATTCGACAGGACCACCGACCCATCTGACGATGCAGCATCGTCTGCTAATCGCTGGCCATTCATGACGCAGCCAACCGCGCTCAGCCCTCGCGCTGCGCCGCCAACTGCATGTCACGCTGCCTGCGTTTTTCGTTACGTGCCAGCAGCCACCAACCGATCACCGCAGCGACCGACACCGCCAGCACCATCACGGTGGCGAGTGCGTTGATCTTGGGGCTGATGCCGAGCCGTACCGATGAAAACACCTTGATCGGTAGCGTGGTGGAACTGGGTCCGGCCAGGAAGCTGGCAATCACCACATCGTCCAGCGATAACGTGAATGCAAGCAGCCAGCCCGATGCCAGTGCCGGCGCAATGATCGGCAAGGTGATCAGGAAGAACACCTTCAGCGGTGTCGCGCCCAGATCCATTGCCGCGTCTTCCAGCGAGCGATCCAGTTCCTGCAGGCGCGAGCAAATCACCACCGTGACGAAGGAGACTGTGAAGGTGACGTGCGCAACCCAAATGGCAACGGCCCCGCGCGGCGCGATGCCGAGCACGCCGCCCATCGACACCAGCAACAGAAGGATTGACAAGCCGATGATCACCTCCGGCATCACCAGCGGCGCGGTGATCAGCGCGCCGAATAGCGTTTTGCCGGGGAAACGCCGCATGCGCACCATCGCCATCGCCGCCATCGTGCCCAATATGGTCGATGCACAGGCGGTCCAGAACGCCACGTCCAGGCTGATCCAGGCCGCGTCCAGCAGTTGCCGATCGCGCAGCAACTCGCCATACCAACGTGTCGAAAAGCCACCCCACACCGTAGCCAGGCGCGAGGCGTTGAACGAGTACACCATCAGCAAGAGAATCGGCAAATACAAAAAACCGAAGCCCAGCGCAAATACGCTGCCGCCGAGCATGCGTCCGCCGCGAAAGGCACGCATCATGTCAGCCGTCCTTCCAGCTCGCGCTGTTGATAGCGGTGGAAGATCACGATCGGCACCAGCAACAAGACAAGCATCACTGTCGCCACTGCAGCGGCCACCGGCCAGTCGCGATTGTTGAAGAACTCGCCCCAGAGCACGCGGCCGATCATCAAGGTGTCGGGGCCGCCCAACATTTCCGGAATCACGAATTCACCCACCGCCGGTATTATCACCAGCATGCAGCCGGCCACAATCCCGTTACGCGACAGCGGCAAGGTGATGCGCACAAACGCCTGCCACGGCCGCGCGCCCAGGTCATACGCGGCTTCGAGCAAGCGCTGGTCGTGCTTGACCAGGTTGGCATACAGGGGCAACACCATGAACGGCAGATAGCAGTACACGATGCCGATATAGGCGGCGATCGGCGTATACAACAGCTGCAGCGGCTGCTGGATCACACCTAGCGCCAGCAGTGCCTGGTTGAGCAATCCATTGCCATCGAGAATTCCTATCCAGGCGTACACGCGAATCAGGAACGAGGTCCACGAGGGCAGCACCACCAGCATCATCGCCACACTGCGCGTGGCCAGCGGCAGACGTGCAATCACGTACGCCATCGGATAACCAATCGACAGCGCTAACGCAGTGGAGATCGACGCGATTTTGATCGAACTCAGGTAAGCGGCGACATATTGGCTATCGCGCAGCAAGGCCAGATAATTACCCAAATGCAATTTGACGCTCACCGCGCCATCGGCGGCGTATGCAAATAGCGGCGTGTAAGGCGGCATCGCGGTAGCGCGCTCGGCAAACGAGATCTTCAGCACGATCAGGAACGGGATCGCGAAGAACACCAGCAGCCACAGAGACGGTGCGGCGATCACGCCCCAGCGCGCGCCTGGCAGTGCGCGGAGCAGGCGCCGCATCATGCGGTGAGTACCACGCCATCGTCATCGCCCCAGCCCACCCACACCGTATCGCCCCAGGTGAGTGCTTCGCTTGCACAGCGCTGGCGGTTTGCGAAGTTGGCCATCAGCTTGAAGCCGCTGGGCAGGCGCACGTGATACACCGAGTGGCTGCCGAAATAGGCGATGTCTTCGATCACGCCCTGCGCCTTGTTGCAGGCCTGTGTGGGTTCGTCCTTGCCGATGGCGAGTTTTTCCGGACGCAATGCGAACGCGACTGCCTGCCCTTGGAAGCCGGTGATGCCGTGGCCAATGCGGATATTGGCATTGAACGCAGCGGTTTTGAGGCTGACGTAATCCGGCGCGTCTTCGACGATGGCCGCATCGATCAGATTGACCGAGCCGATGAAATCGGCAGCGAAGCGGTTGGCCGGCTGTTCGTAAATTTCGTCGGGCGTGCCGACCTGCTGGATCCAGCCCTGGTCCATCAACGCAATGCGGGTGGCCATGGTCATGGCCTCCTCCTGATCGTGGGTGACCATCACGCAGGTGACCCCGGAGGTCTCGATGATGTTGACCAGTTCCAGCTGCATCTGATCTCGCAGTTTCTTGTCCAGCGCACCCATCGGTTCATCCAGCAACAGCAGCTTGGGCCGCTTGGCCAGCGAGCGCGCTAACGCCACGCGCTGCTGCTGCCCACCGGACAATTGATGCGGTTTGCGTTTGGCCAGCGCACGCAGCTGCACCAATTCGAGCATCTCGCCCACACGCGTGGCAATGGCGGCCCTGGACAACGCTTCCTGCTTCAACCCGAATGCGATGTTCTGCTCCACGCTCATGTGCGGGAACAACGCATACGACTGGAACATCATGTTGATCGGGCGCTCGTACGGCGGCAGCGCGTCGATCGGTTGCCCATCGAGCACGATGCTTCCTTTTGTCGGCCGCTCGAAACCGGCAAGGCATCGCAACAGCGTGGACTTGCCGCTACCCGAGCCGCCCAGCAGCGCAAAAATTTCGCCTTTGCGAATCTGCAAGCTGACGTCGTCGACCGCAACGACACCGTCGAATTCCTTGCGGACCTCGTGGATGCTCAGATAAGCATGGTCGTCCGCGTAAAGCTGCGACGGTGCAGCCTCGGAAAGTGCCATGAAACCTCTCAATTGCGAAAAGTAGCGAAGCAGCCATTGCAGTGGCCGACAAGCCAGCGCAGCCGGTGCTCGATGCGACCGGTACCACTGGTACATTTCAATTTGGAGCACGTCGTCCGCATTACCCTGACGACGACTCGCTACCTCTGTTGGCCACCTGATGGCGGGCGCTGCAGCAGCGACCACCCCCGTCATCATGCATCATGGCAAACCGCGACCGCGGCTACAGCGCTGGCGCCCGCCGCGGCGAGACGTCAGCGCGCTTGCTGCGCCGCCTCGCTCCAACCCAATCCCAGACTCTTCTGCAATGCGACGTAGTTCACTAGCAGTTGCGCCTGCGCCTGCGCGGCGGCGTCCTGCGCAGACAATTGCTGGCGCTGCACGTCGAGCAGATCGATCGACGACGTGGCGCCGGCATCGCGGCGCTGCTGCATGAGCACGGCCGAACGCGTGGCCGAGGCTTCGGCCTGCCGCGCCACCACCAACTGTTTGCGCGCCGAGCCGAAACGCGCCAATGCGGAATTGGCGTCCTGCAATGCAGCCAGCACAGCGCCTTCGTAAGCGGCCTGGCGACCGGCATTGCCGGCACGCGCCTGCTCCACCTGTGCTTTGGTGCGGCCGAAATCGAAGATCGACCAACGCAACATCGGCACCGCCAACGTGGTCAACGCGTCGGAATTGAAGTCGCTTGGCGAGCCCGCTACCCAACTCAGGCCACCGAGCAAGGTCACCTGCGGAAAGTAGCCGTTCAATGCCTCGCCGATCTGCGCGCTGGAGGCGGCCAGCTCGCGCTCGGCCTTGCGCACGTCGGGGCGACGGCGGATCAACGCACCGGCATCGTCTACGCGTACCTGCGTGGGCAACATCGGCAACGCTTGCGGGGTGCTCAGCTGCGCATCCAGCGCGCCAGGCTCGCGCCCTACCATCAGTGCCAATTGGTCGAGCGCTTCCTGCGATTGCATGTCCAGCGGCAGGCGTTGCGCTTGCTGCTGCTGCACTTGGGTAACGATCTGCTCGACCTGGAGATCCGATGCCGCACCACGCTCCCGGCGCTGCTGGGTCAGGCTCAGGGTTTGACGAATCTTGTCCAGCTTGGCATCGGCAATGGCCAGGCGCGCCTGCAACCCACGGTAATTGAGATAGACCTGCCCCACTTCAGCGGCCAGTTGCACCTGCGCATCGGCCAGCTCGGCTTCGGACGCTTGCGCCTGTGCCAAGGCACCTTCGGCGGCGCGACGGCGGCGGCCGAAGACATCTAGCTCCCAGCTTGCGTCGAACCCCGCGGTATAGATCTCGGTATTTTCCAGATCTAGGGCCTGGCTGCCCGCTGCAGGCGACTGGCCTTGCTGACCCTGCTGCAATCCACCCAACGTATCGACGATGGTTTGCGGAGGTTGGGCATACGCGTACACCGCGCTGGCATTGAGCTTGGGCAGGCGCTCGGCGCGGCGTTGCCGGGCCAGTGCGCGATTGGCGCGCAGCCGCGCTTGCGCGGCACGCAGATTGGGGCTGTCGGCCAGCGCCTGGCTGACCAGTTGGGTGAGAGTCGGATCGTGCAGTTCCTCCCACCAGTGGTTCAGCGGCGTAGCAGCGACTACATCGACGCCACTGGCGCGATGCAATGCGGACGCTCGAATCGCCGCATCGGCCACTGCCGGCGGCTTGGTGTAGTTGGGGCCGAGCATGCAGCCGCCGAGCAACAACGTGCTCAACGCCGCAGCCAGCGGCATGCGGATCAGGCGCATGGAATCAGTGCATTGCAAGGTGCGCCCCCTTGGGTAACGGCTTGAGCAAAAAGGCCAGCGGAATCGTGCAAACCACGATCAAGCCGAAGATCCAGAACAGATCGCTATAGGTCATCACCAGGGCCTGCTGCTGCACCGACCGCGCCAGTTGCGCGAGCGAGCGAATGGCCGCCTCGCCACCGGCACTGCCCTGCACCTGCGCAGCCAAGCCAGAAAGAAAGTCCTGCGCGCGCGTGGAATTGGCGGTAATCGCGCTGCCGATGGTGTCGGTGTGGAAAGTCATGCGACGCTCCTGGAAGGTGGAAATCAGCGCCAGACCGACCGATCCGCCCAGGTTGCGGCCAGCGTTGAACAGACCCGATGCGTCGCCGGCCAGCTCCGGCGGCACCGATGAAATCGCCGCCTGGTTGAGCGACATCATCGCCAGCGCCAAGCCGCAGCCCTGCAGCAACTGGCCAGCGACAAAATGCATGCCGACGGTATCAGCGGTCAGCGATAGATTGACTAAACAGGCCGCGGCAAAACAGATCAGGCCGGCGATCACCAGGATGCGCACGTCCACCGCTTCCAACAACTTGGGCATCACCGGCATTAGCAACACGGTCGGCAGGCCCGCCAAGAGCAGCACATAGCCGGCCTGCTCGGTGTTGTAGCCGGAGATCACCGCCAGAAACTGCGGAATCATGTACATGACCCCGAACAGGATCATGCCCACCGCCATGATCATGATGAACACCGCACCGAAACTACGATGCAGCAATAACGACAAGCGGATCACCGGCGCGCGTCGGCGAAACTGGCCAATTATCAAGGCGATGAATCCGCTCAAGGAGATCAGGCTCAGCATGGTGATCTCGCTGGACTCGAACCAACGTTGGCGCTGGCCTTCTTCCAGCACCACGGTGAGCCCGCCCAGGCCGGCGGTCAGGCCGTAGATGCCCAGCCAATCGGCGTTGAGCAGACCGGCCCAATCGCCTTTTTCATGCCTGAGGCCAAGCAGCAGCAAGGCCACCAAGCCGACACAGACCGGCAGGTTGATGAAAAACGCGTAGTGCCAGCTCACGTTTTCGGTTAACCAACCGCCCAGCAGCGGGCCGATCACCGGTCCCATGATCACGGTCATGCCGAACAAGGCGGTGCCCATGGTCTGCTGGCTCGGCGGCAGCCGCGTGGCGACGATGGTCAGCGCGGTCGGAATCAACGCACCACCGGCCAAGCCCTGCCCGACGCGGCCGATGATCATCATCGTCAACGAAGTCGATAGCCCGCACACCACCGAAAACGCGGTGAACATCACCGCGCAGATCAGCAGGAAGTTGCGCAAACTCAGCGTGCGCACGAACCAGCCGGTCAGCGGGATCATGATGATCTCGGCGACCAGATACGCGGTGGAAATCCAGGTGCCTTCGGTGCCGCTGGCGCCCACCTCGCCCTGGATGGTGGGCAGCGCCGCATTGACGATGGAAATATCAAGCGTCGCCATGAACGAGCCGATGGTGCCGGCCAGCACCGCCAGCCAGGCGCCCGGCTCGGCTTTCTCGCGTTGGACGCTGCCGCCGGCACCCTGCCCGGTGGCTGCCGCTGCAGTCATCGCGCGCGCTCCTGTGCTTGCACGCGATCGGATTCCTCCTTGGCACGTTGCTTGGCGTCCCTGGCCGAGCGCGTATCTACAGTGACTTCGACCGACATGCCCGGCACCAGCACCTTGCGCGCCTCTTCACCGGCCAGCACCCGGATGCGTACCGGCACGCGCTGCACCACCTTGGTGAAGTTGCCGGTGGCGTTTTCAGGCGGCAATAACGCGAACTGCGAACCGGTACCCGGCGACAGGCTTTCGACCTTGCCGTGCAGCTTGACGCCAGACAACGCATCGACCTGGATCTCGGCCGGCTGACCAGGACGCATCAGGCCGACCTGGGTTTCCTTGAAGTTGGCGACCAGGTACAGCGATTCCTGCGGCACGATGGTCATGGTGCGGGTGCCGGCGGCCAGAAACTGGCCCACCTGCACGGTCTTGTCGCCAACCCGGCCGTGGATGCGGCTGGTCAGACGAGTGTCTTCCACCGCTACGCGCGCCTGATCGGCGTCGGCGGTGGCCTGCTTCACGCCAGCCCGCGCCTGTTCCAGCTGCGCGCTGCTGGCCTGGATCTGGCTCTGTGCGCCCTTGGCCTGCGCCTGTGCAGCCTCGTACTGGGCACGTGCGCGCTGCAGATCGTGCTGCAGGCTTTCCTGGTGTTCGTGCGTGTCGGCGCCGGAGGCGGCCAGCGGCGCGAAGCGCTTCACTTCGGCCTGGGCAAACGTCAGGCTGGCGGCGGCAGACGTCACCTGGGTGCGCGCTTGCACCAGCGACGACTCCTGCGCCGAGACGTTGGCAGTGGCGGCGGCGATGTCGGCCTGGCGCGCGGCGATCGCGGCATCGGCCTGCTGCAGGGTCGCCTGGTAGGTGCGGTCGTCGATCTGCAACAGCGGCTGGCCGGCATCCACGATCTGGTTGTCGCCTACCATCACCTTGGTCACATAGCCGCTGACGCGGGGCGCCACCGCCACCGAATCGGCCTGCAGATAGGCGTTATTGGTGTCCTGCATGTAGCGACCCCTGATCAGGTAATCGGCCAGCCACACCACCAGCAGGATCGCCACCAGCACGCCGACCAGGATCAGCGTCCACTTCACCTTGGGGTTTTTCAACGGTGAGGGCCTGGCTTGCTGCTGCTCGTCGCGCGCGTCTGCGCCCTGCGCATCCGTCGCAGAAACGTGGCCGTCGTTGGACCGGTGGTCTTGGTTGCTCAAAATGAGGCGTCCTGTGTCGTGGGTTAGGCGTGCCAACCATGTACCGCATCAGCGGCTCCGGCGAAGGCGGCGCAACCATACAATTATTTGAACCGTCCAGTACAGATTGCGTGACTAGGCTGGTCAGCCGCCACTTGGGCTTGTTGGCGCTTTATTAGGACCGCCCGGCCTGGTGCACGGCAACCTGGCTGCGCGCCCCGTCATCACGCTGGCCATCAGCGACCGGTCTTGATCTCCGTCCACAGCCGCGTATACAGCCGGTCCACTTCCGGCGGATTGATCGCGTAGGTGAACATCTTGGCGCTCACTTCCGGCGGTAGGTAGATGGTGGGGTCGTTGCGAATCGCCGCATCCACCAGCGGCGTGGCGGTGCGCACTGGATTGGCGTAATGGATGAAGTTGGTATTGGCCGCGGCCACCTGCGGCTTCAGCAGATAATTGATGAAGGCGTAGGCGTTGTCCGGGTGTTTAGCGTCCTTGGGAATGGCTAGCATGTCGAACCATTGCGGCGCGCCTTCCTTGGGAATCGAATAGGCCACCTTGATGGTGTTACCGGCTTCGGCCGCACGGTCGCGCGCCTGGATGATGTCGCCCGACCACCCCACTGCCAGACAGGTATTGCCGTTGGCCAGCGAGGTCACATACTGGCTGGAGTGGAAGTTCTGCACATACGGGCGAATGGTCTTTATCAGCGCGGCCGCTTTTTCGATCTCGGCCGGCACGCTGCTACGCGGATCCAGCCCAAGATAATTGAGCGCGATCGGGATAATGTCCGAGGGTGTGTCCAGGATGGTGACGCCGCAGCCCTTGAGCCTGGACAGATTCTCCGGCTTGAACACCAAATCCCAGCTGTTGGCGACCTCGGTGCTACCGAAGACCGCCTTGAGCTTGTCCACGTTGTAGCCGATGCCGGTGGTGCCGATCATGTACGGCACACCGTAGGTGTTGTTAGGGTCCTGCGCGGCAATGCGGCGCATCACATCTGGATCCAGATTGACCAGGTTGGGGATTTTGCTCTTGTCCAACGGCAGGAAAACGCCTGCCTGGATCTGCCGGCCGAAGAAGTTGAGCGTAGGCACTACAACGTCGTAATCGCTGCCACCGGCCAGCAATTTGGTTTCCACCATCTCGTCGCTGTCGAACACATCGTAGGTGACCTTGATGCCGGTGCTCTTTTCGAACGCGGGCACCGTGTCTTCGGCGATGTAGTCCGAATAGTTGTAGACGTTGAGCACCTTTGCCTGCGCCTGGGCATTACCTGGCGCGTTGCCGCCACCGCAGGCGGCCAGCAAGGTGGTGGACAGCGTCAGGGCGAGCAGTCGCAGCTTCATGCGGGTCTCCAGAGCAACGCAGTGGGGGCGGGGCGGTGTTGCGGCGGGTCTAGCGTCCAGCCTACCTACCGCGGTTGTGTTTGCCCAGCTATTTGCCCAGTGCCTGCGCGGTGTCGTCGGCCAGTAACCGCGCGGCGGGATATACACCCCGATCGCGCCCATGATCGGCTCACCGATAAATGCCGCCACGTATTGCGGCCCGAACTCAAGAATCCTGTCTTCCAAGCGGCGCGCTGCGAGCAACCCGTATTCCTCAGGATCCATCTCCGCACCATCGCCGAAATGACACGGCGGCGCGATGTGGTGGATATCCGGAATCGGCAACCCTCCCTGCTTATGCATCCCTTCGATGCCACCCAGGCTGGCGCCGGCCATGGTGGTGCCGTGATAGCCATCGTGACGGCCGATGAAGATGCGTTTTTCCGGCTGCCCCTGCACTGCCCAGAAATGCCGTACCAAGCGCAGGATGGTGTCGTTAGCTTCCGACCCAGAATTGGCGAAAAACGCATGATTCAAGTCACCAGGCGTCAACTCCGCCAACTTGGCTGCAAGATGGATGGTGGGCTCGGTCGTGCAGTGGAAAAAACTGTTGTAGTACACCAACTGCTCCATCTGCCGGGCCGCCGCCTGCGCAAGTTCTTTGCGTCCATAGCCCGCATTGACGCACCACAAGCCAGCAAACGCACCCAGCAACTTGTTGCCCTGCGCGCGCCATACATACACGCCTTCACCGCGCGTCAGGATGCGCGTGCCCTTCTCGGCCAATGCGGCGCTGTCGTTGAACGGATGCAGATGATGGGCGGCATCGAGTTGCTGCAACGAACTCAGCACAGAAGGGTCCACGGCTTGCTCCAGATGGGGGGAGTCAAGAGCATACCTGCGGCTGTAGGGCGTGATGTGGAGGATGTAGAGAGTTGTTGTAGCAGATGCGTGGTTGATGCCTGGAGGCCAAGCGCAGATCTCGGCAAGGCATGCACCGATGGAGCTGCGTCACCTCATCCACCCTTCGCGTACCTTTTTCCGATAGAGAAAAGGAAACAAAGCAGCACGCTGCGGGGCGCAAACTTCTCACACATTCAACAACAAAAACTCCCGTTCCCACGAACTTATCACCCGAAAAAAAGTCTCATACTCTTTCCGTTTCACCGATATATAAGCCCGCACAAATCGCCGGCCTAATATCTCCTGCAACGCCTCGCAGGCCTCCAACCCGTCCAACGCCTCGCCCAGCGACCGCGGCAGATCGTAGCCCTGCTCCTTACCGTTACTGCTGATCGGCGCCGTCGGCTCCAGCTTCTCGCGGATGCCCAACAACCCGCACGCCAACGTTGCCGCCATCGCCAGATACGGATTGGCATCGGAACCGGCAAACCGGCTTTCCACCCGCATGTTCTGCGGCGCATCGATCGGCACGCGTAGCCCGCAGGTGCGATTGTCGAAACCCCACAGCACATTGCTCGGCGACACCTCGCCGAACATCAGCCGTCGATACGAATTGACGTTGGGCGCCAGCAGCCCCATCGCCATCGGAATGTACTTCTGAAGACCGCCCAGATAATGCGCGAAGGTGTCGCTGAAGCCACCTTCGCGCTTGCCGCTGAATACATTTTTTTCGGTGCCTGCATGCACCAGGCTTTGATGGATATGCATCGCGCTGCCCGGCTCGGTTTCCATCGGTTTGGCCAGAAACGTCGCATAGACGCCATGCCGCAGCGCCGCCTCGCGCATGGTGCGCTTGAACAGGAAGACCTGATCGGCGCGCGACAACGCATCGGCGTGAGTGAAGTTGACCTCCAGCTGGGCGGCACCGGATTCGTGAATCAAGGTATCCACGTCCAGCTCCATCGCGTCGCAATAGTCGTACATCAGATCCAGAATCGGATCGAACTCGTTGACCGCATCGATCGAATACGACTGGCGTGCGGTTTCAGGCCGCCCCGAGCGACCCGCCGGCGGCAACAATGGGAAGTCCGGGTCGGTGTTCTTCTGCACCAGAAAGAATTCCAGCTCCGGTGCGACCACCGGTTGCAGCTCGACCTCGGCGTACGCGTCCAGCACGCGGCGCAACACGTTGCGCGGGGCAAGCTCATGCGGCTGCCCGTCCTTGGTGTAGCAATCGTGGATGACCTGCGCGGTGGGGTCGACCGCCCATGGCACCATGCGCACGGTGGTGGCATCCGGGCGCAGGTGCATGTCCGAATCCGACGGGGAGGTCAGCTCGTAATAATCGTCTGGGTAATCGCCGGTAACCGTGGTAGCGAAGATGCCTTCTGGCAGCCGTGTGCCGTAGTCGTGCGAAAACTTGTCGGCCGGAATGATCTTGCCGCGCGCGTTGCCGGTGATGTCCGGCACCAGACACTCGACCTCGGTGATGTTGCGCTCCTTGAGCCAGCGGCGCAGCGCGCTCTCCGGCTGCTTGGGCGTGGATTGACGCGAACGTGTGCGGATGGACATGCGACCTCACTGGCCGCGTTGAGCGGCGTATTGGCGACAGGCCTCGCCGAAGGCCTGAAAGATGCCACGGTAGAACGGATGCGGTGTGACACGCCACTCCGGATGCCATTAGCACCGCGAGCAGAAAGCCGGGCCCGGTGCCGCGAAAGGCTTCGGTCAGGCCGTCCGGCGCGGTGGCTTCGAGCAACGGGTGCGGCCCTTGCAGGATGCGATCAGTCGGTAACCCGACCAGCGCAACGTCAACCATGCAGACATCCCGATGCGTTGCGTTGAACCTCGATACGCTCGAACTTACCGTGCAGACGCACGCGTTGCCAAGTGCAATTGCTCACGCGCACTTTGCTAATCTGCGCGGCGACTTTGCAGGTGCTGCCCATGGCTTCCGAGAACTCTGTCGCGTCCCTGCCCGCTGCCGATGCCGCCACGCTGGCGCGCATCGCCGGCTGCGAATCGGTCGATCTGTTATTGCCTGACACCAACGGCGTGCTGCGCGGCAAGCGCATCGCTGGAGAGGCGCTGAGCAAGGTCTACCACGATGGTGTGTGCCTGCCGATGTCGCTAATCGCCACCGACATCACCGGCAATACCGTGGAAGAGACCGGGCTGGGATATGCCATCGGCGATGCCGACCGCATCTGTCGGCCGATCGAAGGGTCGCTGCGCCCGGTGCCGTGGGCGCCGCAACCGATGGCGCAGCTGTTGCTGGCGATGCACAACCCGGATGGCAGCCTGTTCGAGGTTGCGCCACGCGCGGCGCTGCAACGCGTGCTGCACGGCTTTGCCGCACTCGGCCTGACCCCGGTGATGGCGGTGGAACTGGAGTTCTATCTGTTCGATGTGGTGTCCGATGCACAGGGGCGACCGCAGACGCCGCGCAACCCGGTCACCGGCGAGCGCAGCGAGAGCAACCAGGTGTATTCGCTGCAGGATCTGGACGACCAACGCGGCTTTACCGAGGCGGTCACCGCTGCATGCCGCCAGCAAGGCATCCCGGCCGACACCGCCGTGGCCGAATACGCGCCTGGCCAGTTCGAGATCAATCTGCAACATCGCGCCGATGCGGTGGTGGCCTGCGACGAGGCAATCCTGCTCAAGCGCACCATCAAGGCCATTGCGCAACAGCAGGGCAAGCTTGCCAGCTTCATGGCCAAGCCATTCCCCGGTCAGGCCGGCAGCGGGCTGCATCTGCATGTGAGCCTGCTCGATGTCGACGGGCACAACGTGTTTGCCAGCACTGCCGATACGCCGGCAGACAGCTTGCGCCACGCCATCGCCGGCCTACAGCGGCATGCGGAAGCGTCGCTGTTGTTGTTTGCCCCGCACGCCAACAGCTATCGCCGCTTCGTCAGCAACGCCTTCGTGCCGCTGGATGCGAGCTGGGGCTTCAACAATCGCACCGTGGCGCTGCGTATCCCGCATAGCGATGCGCGCAATACCCGCATCGAACACCGCATTGCCGGCGCCGATGCCAACCCGTATCTTGCCGCTGCCGCCGTGCTTGCCGCCATGCTGGACGGCCTGCAACACCCCACCGAGCCCACTGCACCAATCACCGGTAATGCCTACACGCAATCGGTGTTCCAGCAGCGCACCTGGCAAGGCGCAGTCGATGCGTTGCTTGGCAGCGACTTCATCGGCGCGCAGTTCGGCGCGCAGTTCCAGCATGTGTTTGGCCAGCAGAAACAGCGCGAGTTGCTCGACTACCAGGCGCTGATACCGGATCTGGATTACGCGCGGTACCTGCGGACCGTGTGATGAGCACCCCAGCCACGCCCCTGCCGCAGACCGAAGCGCCGGCCAACGGCTATCCCGACAGCTGGTACGCGCGCAGCACGCCCGCCTTGCCGAAGCAGCCGCGTCTGCAAGGCGTCGAGCAAGTCGACGTCTGCATCCTCGGTGCCGGTTACACCGGACTGACCGCCGCGCTCGCCCTGGCCGAGGCCGGCTACAAGGTCATCGTGCTGGAAGCAAGACGCGTCGGCTGGGGCGCTTCCGGGCGTAACGGCGGCCAGGCCATCGTCGGCTACGGTTGCGAGCAGCAAACGCTGGAAGCACTGGTGGGCAATGACGACGCACGCCTGCTGTTCGACTTCTCGCGCGACGGCATGCGCCTGCTGCGTGCGCGCATCGAGCGCCATGCCATCGCCTGCGATTGGCGCGACGGGCACGCGCACGTGCCATTGAAACAGCGCCATGTGCAGGCCTTGCAGCACGGCATCGTGCGCATGGCCGAGCGCTACGACTACCCGCTGGAATGGTGGGACCGCACGCGCACCCGGCAAGTGCTGGACAGCCCGCTGTATCTGGGCGCGATGTTCGACCCGGCCAGCGGCCACCTGCATCCGCTGGCCTATGCGCTGGGCCTGGCACGTGCAGCACTGGCGGCCGGCGTGCGCATCCATGAAGACTCGGCGGTGACCCGGCTGCAGGACGGCACGCCGGTGGTGATGCACACCGCCCAGGGCAGTGTCGCGGCCGACTTCGGAGTGATCGCCGGCAACGCCTTGCTGCAGGGCATCGCCGCGCCGCTGGAGCAGCGCATCATGCCGGTCGGCACCTATGTCGGCGCCACGCCGCCGTTGGGCGAGTCCTGCGCACGCGCGTTGATCGCCAACGACATGGCGGTCGCCGACACCAATTGGGCGCTGGACTATTACCGGCTCAGCGCCGACCACCGGCTGCTGTTCGGTGGCCGCGCCAGCTACTCATCGCGTCCGCCGCACGGCCTGGACCGGTTGATGACCCGGCGCATGCACAGCGTATTCCCGCAACTGCACGAGGTGCCGCTGGAAACGCTATGGGGCGGTTATGTCGATATCTCGCGCAACCGGGCCCCGCATTGGGGCCGGCTGGCGTCCAATGTCTATTTCGCACAAGGATTTTCCGGCCATGGCGTCGCCGCCACCGGGCTGGCCGGCCATGTCATCGCCGAGGCCATCAGCGGCCAGAGCCGGCGGCTGGACGTATTCGAGCGCATCCCGCACCGGTCCTTCCCGGGCGGGCGGCGGCTGCGCACGCCGCTGTTGGTGGCCGCGATGAGTTGGTATCGGCTGCGTGATGCGCTGTGGTGAGCGGTGCGTGCTCTGCGCACGTTGCCATGAAGTGCCCAAGCTTTGGCGAGCAAAGCAGTTAAGTCTCCTGACAGACCGACTCAGACGGCCAGCCGATATTCCCAGGTCCTCTACACCGCGACAGTGAAAGCGCAGTCCTGCCGCAACGCGTATTACTGGTGGAGAACTCGCGCACGTTCACTAGCATGCTGCGCGAAGCCATCGAGCAACGCGTGAAATTGTCGGTCACGGTCGTTTCGACCCTGGCCGAAGCGGCGCGCGTGCTGGACGAAGAAGATGGCTGGTTCCTGGTCCTGACTGGCCTGGTCCTGGTCGACGGCGACCGCGATAAGGTGGTCGAATTTTTCCTGGCGCGCAAACTGCCCACCGTGGTGGTCAGCGGCGTTTATGACGAGAACCTACGCCAGCGCGTGCTGCAGCAACAAATCATCGACTACGTGCTCAAGAACGCGCCGGGCAGCGTCAAATATCTGGCCTGGCTGGTACAGCGTCTGGAACGCAATCGCAGTATCGCTGCACTGGTGGTGGACGACTCGCTGTCTGCACGTACCTATGCCGCGGCGTTGTTGTCGATGTATGGCTACCGCGTAGTGCTCGCCGCCGATGGTGCCGCCGGATTGCAGGCGATCGAACGCGACCCCGACATCCGCCTGACCCTCGTCGATCAGGAAATGACTGGCATGGAAGGCGTGGAATTCACCCGCCGGCTGCGTGCGATCCGCTCACGCGACAAGGTTGCGGTGATTGGGATTTCCGGCAGCAGCGACTCGTCGCTGATCCCGCGCTTTTTGAAGAATGGCGCCAACGACTTCCTGCGCAAGCCCTTCTCGCGCGAAGAATTTTTCTGCCGCGTCTCGCAAAACGTGGACCAGTTGGAGTTGATCGGCACGTTGCAGGATCTGGCCACCCGCGACTTCCTCACCGGCCTGCCGAATCGACGTTACTTTCTGGAACAGAGTCAGCGGGTGATCCCCGAATTGCTGACGCAGGACCAGACGGTCACCGCGGCGATGGTGGATATGGTAGATATCGATCACTTCAAGCACATCAACGACACCTGGGGCCATGAAGCAGGCGACCAGGCGCTGCGTGCGGTGGCCGCCTCGGTGTCCGGGCATGCGCGGCCGCAGGATCTGGTGGCGCGGTTCGGCGGCGAAGAATTCTGCTTGCTGGTATCGGGGCTGGTGATACGCCCAGGGTTCCGTAGACACTCAAGACCCTCGTTGCGCGTAGCGCCGTTCAAACTCTACAGGGGACAGGTCGCCAGTTGAACCGTGGCGGCGGTTGGGGTTGTAGAACATCTCGATGTAGTCGAATACCTCGGCGCGAGCGGCGTCCTTGGTGGAATAGGTCCGCCGCCTGATCCGCTCGCGTTTGAGCAGGCCGAAGAAGCTCTCCACGGGTGCGTTGTCGTGGCAGTTGCCACGCCGACTCATGCTGCACACCACGCCATGGGACGCCAGGAAACTGCGCCAGTCATCGCTGGTGTAGACAGACCCTTGGTCCGAATGAACCAAGCAACCAGCGTTGGGTTTGCGCCGCCACACCGCAGACAACAAGGCCTGCACGACCAACTCGGTGTCGGCCCGATCGCGCATCGCCCAGCCGACGACCTGCCGGGAAAACAGATCGATCACAACAGCCAGGTACATCCAGCCTTCATGCGTGCGGATGAAGGTGAAATCGCTCGCCCAGGCTGTGTCCGGCTCAGTCACGTCGAACTGTCGGTCAAGCAGGTTGGCCGCCGCCTTGCACTGCATTCCTCCATGGAAGCGCGGTTTGCGACCATAGCCCACCTGGGCACGCAGTCCCTCGGTGCGCATCAGCCGATGCACCCGATGGCGACTGCAACGCTCACCCAGATCGCGCAGATCCCTGGTGATCTTGCGATGCCCACAGACACTGCCGCTGGCCAGCCAGTGGTGCTTGATCAGTCCAAGCAAGCGCTCATCTTCCTTGGCGCGCTCACTGTTGGGCGAGCACAACCAGGCGTAATAGCCCGACCGGTTGACCCGCAATACCCGGCACATCGCACACACCCTGAATTCCCCACAGTGGGCTTGCATGAAGGCGTACTTTGCCCTTACCCCTTGGCAAAGTACGCGGCGGCCTTTTTTAGGATGTCGCGCTCCTCGGTCACTCGACGCAACTCTGCCTTCAGCCGCCGAACCTCGGCGCTCTGGTCCACCTCGGCGCGCTGCACCACGCCAGGCTTGCCGAACTTGCGCAGCCAGGCGTAGAGGCTGTGCGTGGTGACACCTAGTCGCTCCGCGACTTCTGCCACCTTGAAACCACGATCGGTCACTTGCCGGACCGCCTCGATCTTGAATTCATCCGTATACCGCTTGCTGCTCATGGACACCTCCGAATTGACCATTTTCCATGGCCTTGAGATGTCTAGGAAACCCTGGGCGTATCAGTAACCTAGCGCGAACACGGTCATCAGATAGAACAGCACGAAGGTGGCGAGTGCACCCAAGGTGCCGATAATCAATGCTGGCCAGTGTTGCGAAATTACCGTAGCCAATGGCAGCCGCACGCGCGTCTTGCGGTGCAGGGCTTTTTGGAAATCCGGTGTTTCGGTAATGCTCAGGCGCACCCACAGACCGGTCAGCACCAGCAACGCGCTGGCCAGAAACGGCACCCGCCAGCCCCACTGCATGAACTGAGTATCGTCAAGCACCGCGCCCATGCCCAGAAAGGTGCCGGTAGACAGCAAAAAGCCCAACGGCGCGCCCAATTGCGGAAACATGCCATACCAGACCCGTTTGCCGGGCGGCGCGTTTTCGGCGGCCAGCAACACCGCCCCGCCCCATTCGCAGCCCCAGCCCCAGACCCTGGCCAAAGCGGCACAACGCCAACAACGCAGGCGCAAACACGCCGATCTGTGCGTAGCTGGGCAGCAGCCCGATCGCCACCGTGGACACGCCCATTGTCAGCAGCGCCGCCACCAGCGTGGCCTTGCGTCCGACACGATCGCCGAAGCGACCAAATACCCCCGAGCCGACCGGCCGCGCGATAAAGGCCACCGCAAACGTCGCCAACGACTGCAGCATCGCTGCACTGCCAGCGCCTGTGGGAAAGAACAACGTGGGGAATACCAACACCGCGGCAGTGGCGTAGATTCAGACTGGCAAATAGCACGCGCGCAGGCGAATTGGTGGCAGTGGCGAACGGCGCGTCGGCAGTCATCGTTGGTCGGCATCCCAGAACAAGGCGGCTGATTCTGGCAGATCACCGCAGCGGTTTGCGCGCACCACGCAGCCGGCACGCGTCACTCAGCCGCGCGACTGCTCCGATCTCGCCACACGCTGCACATGCGCCGCCACGCCGGCAGGCGTCAGCAGCGCAAATTGCCGATCGCAGCGCTCTTCCACCCGGATCCAGTCCAGGCCAGGTTGGCCATCCAGGTTTGCAGCGCCCAGCCAGGCCAGTGTGCGCAGCAGCACGCTCATGCGAACGCCCAGTTCTTTGCACAGCCGCGGCAGCGACACGCCACCAGGCGCGTCGACCAGCGCGCGCAGCAGCTGCGCGGTGAGTTGCGGGTCAGCGGACAAGTACCGCTCCGATGTCGCGCGGCGCCGCGTCGGCGGTTTCGGCGCGATGCGGCAGCACGATCACCGGAATCGACTTGGAAGTCGGCGTGCGCGCTTCGTCTGCAAAACTGGACAGCGGCACCAATGCGTTGGTTTCCGGGTAATACGCCGCCAGACAGCCACGCGGGATGTTGTAGTCCACCAGCAGGAAGCGCCGCGCCTCGCGGTGCACGCCGTCCTCGCACAGGCTTTCCAGGTCCACCCAATCGCCTGCCTTCATGTTCAATGCCGCGATATCGGCGCCATTGATGAACAGCACGCGGCGCTCGCCGAACACGCCGCGGTAGCGGTCGTCCAGGCCGTAGATGGTGGTGTTGTACTGATCGTGCGAGCGCGTGGTGGCCAGCGTGAATACCATTTGATCGGTGCGGCTGCGACGGGCGCGGTGGATCGGGTTGTCGGTCGGCACCGCATGCGGTTTGAACACCGCGCGTTGCTCCGGCGTCACCCATTGGCGATCGCGGGCGGTGTTGGAGAGACGAAAGCCCCCCGGCGTGCGCACGCGCTCATTGAAGTCGGCAAAGTCAGGGAACACCTGCGCGATCAGGTCACGCACGCGGCCGTAATCGCCCACCAGCCAACGCCAGCGGATCGCACTGCGTGCGCCCAACGTCGCCTCGGCCAAGCGTGCCACGATCGCCGGTTCGGACAATAGGTACGGCGAAGCCGGCGGATTGATGCCGGCTGATAGGTGCACCATGCTCATCGAATCTTCGACCGTCACCCCTTGCGAGCCAGCGTCCTGGATGTCGATTTCGGTGCGCCCAAGGCACGGCAGGATCAGCGCATCGCGCCCGTGCACCAGATGGCTGCGATTGAGCTTGGTGGTGACATGCACGGTGAGTTCGCAATTGCGCAGCGCGCGGTGGGTGGCATCGGTATCCGGCGTTGCCGCGGCGAAGTTGCCGCCCATCGCGAAGAACACCTTGCCGCGCCCGTCCAGCATCGCTTCTATCGCTCCGACGGTATCGAAGCCATCTTCGCGTGGCGGTGCAAAACCGAACACCGCCTGCAGCTTGTCCAGAAACGCAGCCGGCGGTTTTTCGTAGATCATCATCGTGCGGTCGCCCTGCACGTTGCTATGACCGCGCACCGGGCACACGCCCGCGCCCGGCCGGCCCAGATGGCCGCGCAGCAGTAGCAAGTTGGTGATCATGTGGATGGTAGCCACCGAATGCTTGTGCTGGGTAATGCCCATGCCCCAGCAGGCGATCACACGCTCGGCGTTTAGGTAGAGTTCGCCGGCCTTGCGCAATACCGCTCCGTCCAGACCGGATTCCTCGACGATGGTGTCCCAGGCTTCGGCCTGAACATCGGCGGCAAACGCCTTGAAATTGGCGGTGTGAGCGTCGATGAACTCCAGATCCAGCAGCCGCGGTGTACCGTCGCGCTGCGCCTGCGCGTCGCGCTCCAGCACGTGCTTGATGATGCCCTTGACCGCTGCCAGATCGCCGCCGATCTTGAGCTGAAAATAATCCGAAGCGATGCGCGTGGAGCCGTTATGCAGCATCTCCAGCGTGTCCTGCGGGTCGGCGAACTTCTCCAGCCCGCGCTCGCGCAGCGGATTGAACGCGGCAATCGCCGCACCGCGCCTGGAAGCCTGACGCAACTCGCCGAGCATGCGCGGGTGATTGGTGCCCGGGTTCTGACCGAAGATGAAAATCGCATCGGCCAGTTCGAAATCGTGCAGCGACACGGTGCCCTTGCCGACGCCGATCTGCGAACGCAGCGCGATGCCGGACGGCTCGTGGCACATGTTGGAACAATCGGGAAAGTTGTTGGTGCCGAACGCGCGCACGAACAACTGATACAGAAATGCCGCTTCGTTGCTGGTGCGTCCGGACGTGTAAAAGATCGCCTCGTCCGGCGACGCCAGTGCGTTGAGATGCCCGGCAATCTGCGCAAATGCGTCATCCCAACTCACCGGCACGTAATGGTCGGTGGCTGCGTCGTAACGCATCGGGTGAGTCAGGCGACCCTGCCCTTCCAGCCAGTAATCGCTGTATTGCGATAACAGGCTGACGCTGTGCGAGGCGAACAGTTCCGGCCCGGCACGCCGCGCGGTGGATTCGGCCGCCACGGCCTTGGCGCCGTTTTCGCAGAATTCGAAGGTGGAGGTGTGATCGCGATCCGGCCATGCGCAACCGGGGCAATCGAAGCCGTCCGGCTGATTGGCGTGCAGCAGCGTCTTGGCGCCCTGCACTGCGATGTCCTGTTCCATCAGGTGCTTGGCCACCGAGCGCAATGCGCCCCAGCCGCCCGCGGGATTGTCGTACTGCTCGATGGTTTTCTTGCTCATGCGGGCTCTCCCACGGCAACACCCAGATTCAGGCGTTGCGGATGGCTGTAAACAACACAATCGCGATCGCGGGCAAACCCGATCAGGGTCAGTCCCGCACTGTCGGCCAGGCTGATCGCAAGCGCGGTAGGTGCCGAAATCGCTGCAAGCAGCGGAATCCTGGCCTGCGCGGCTTTCATGGCCATTTCGTAACTGGCGCGGCTGGTAACCACCGCAAACCCTTGCGATGCATCGACACGTTTGCGCGCCAATGCACCAATCAATTTATCCAGCGCGTTATGCCGACCGACGTCTTCGCGCACCACTTGCACCACACCGCGCGCATCGGCCCAGCCGGCGGCATGCACCGCGCCGGTCTGCGCAGCAATCGGCTGCTGCGCGTGCAAGGCATCCAGCGCTCGCGCCAAGGCATCTCCATCGATCTGCAGCGACGACTGCACCACCGGCGGCACACGCAGCACCGCTTCGATCGATTCGTTGCCGCACACCCCGCAGCCGCTGCGTCCGTCCAGATTGCGCCGCCGCTGGTCCAAGACGGCGGCACGCTCGGGTGGAATCTGGATCTGCAACGAAGCACCTTCCAGAAACGTCTCCACCGCGATCACACGCACGTCCTGCGGGTGATCGACGATACCCTCGCTCAACAAGAACCCCAGTGCAAAATCCTCCAGGTCCTCCGGGGTGGCCATCATTACCGCGAACGGCACACCGTTATAGATAAAGGCGACCGGCATTTCGGCCGCCACCATGTCTTGCACCGTGGTGCTACGGCCTGCGCGATGGCGGCGAACCGTGCGCAGCACACTGCCGGGGCGCATGGAGCGGGAAGACAGACTGGTCATCTCAATGGAACAGCACGAAGGATTTCTGCAGCGTCACCCAGATACCGAACAACATGGGGATGCCCACCGCCAACCAAGCAAACGCGAGCAATGCGGGATTGACGCCGTGCCCAATGCGTGCCAGTTGCTCCGGTAGCAACACGCCATGCCCGCTGCGGTCCACCTTCTCGTGAGCCAGCTGCTTCTCGCGCGCCAACTCATCCGGCGTCATGAAGTGACGCGCGGCAACCGGGCGCACCAGCAGATTGCAGATCAGACCAAGCACGAGCAGGCCGGCGAGGATGTACATGGTGGTGTTGTAGACCTGTGACGGCGGGCTCCCGTGAGCAAGCTGGTACTCGCGCATGTAGCCCACCACCACCGGGCCGAGAATGCCGGCTGTGGCCCAGGCGGTCAGCAGGCGGCCGTGGATGGCGCCGACCATCTGGGTGCCGAACAGGTCGGCCAGATACGCCGGAATGGTGGCGAAGCCGCCGCCGTACATCGACAGGATAAGGCAGAAGATGCCCGCGAACAGCGCAATGCCGCCCACGCCACCAGCCGACGGCGCCGCAGCGTACAGGCAGATGCCGAGCATAAAAAACAGCGTGTAGGTGTTCTTGCGACCGAGCTTGTCGGAAATGCTGGCCCAGACGAATCGGCCACCGATGTTGAACAGGCTGAGCAGGCCGGTGAAGCCGGCCGCAATCGCCGCGATGCTGGCCAGCTGGGTCGGATCCAGGCTACCGAAGCCCACATCCACACCGATCAAACGGCCACCGAACACTTCCTGCAACATCGGTGAGGACATGCCGATCACGCCGATACCGGCCGAGACGTTCAAGCACAGCACGCCCCACAGCAACCAGAACTGCGGAATGCCCCAGACCTTGCTCACATGCACATGGTTGGTGGTGATCATGGCGTTGCCACTGGCCACCGGCGCGGTCCAGCCAGCCGGCGTCCAACCACTTGGCGGCACCCGGTAACCGAACGCGCCGGCCGTCATGAAAACAAAATACAGCGCCGCCATCACCAGGAAGGTTTCCATCACGCCCACCGAGATCGGCGTAGCGAAGTGGCGCATCAGCGCATCGGCCAAGGGGCTACCGATCATCGCGCCGCCACCGAAGCCCATGATCGCCATGCCGGTCGCCATGCCGCGACGGTCGGGGAACCACTTGATCAGCGTGGACACCGGCGAGATGTAGCCCAGGCCCAGGCCAATGCCGCCGATCACGCCCGAGCCCAGCCACAGCATCCAGATCTGATGGAAGTGGATGCCTGCCGCCGAAATCACCAGACCGCCGCACCAGCACATCGCCGAAACCACACCGGCCTTGCGCGGGCCGGCACGTTCCAACCAACCGCCCCAGATCGCCGCCGAGCAGCCAAGCAGCACGAAGAACAGCGTGTACATCCACTGCAACTCGCTGATCTTCCAGTCGCAGGTGGTAGCGACCATGCGCGCGAACAAACCCATATCGGCCGGGCAGGCAATCGCCTTGGTGATACCCAGCGCCTTGGACAACGGCAGCCAGAACACGCTGAAGCCATAAGCCATGCCGATACACAGGTGGATCGCCAGCGCTGCCGGCGGAACCAACCACCGATTGAACCCCGGCCGCGCGATGATGCGCTCCTTGGACAGCAACCCGGCGTCTGTGCCGTTGGCTGTCGCAACGGTGGACCCTTGCGTCATTCGTGATTCCCCAAAAAACTAAAATGAACTTCGATAATCGCAACTGACATCCTTGGCTACGCGACCGCCCCACGGGCGCTGGCAACGGGCTGTCAGTCGCTCTAGATACGATTGGCAGCTGCGATCGAACGAGGTGTTGCGCGTCTGCAGCGGCGACTACCAGACCCGACCGGCCGCCGACCGGCAGCGGTCTGGTGCATCATCGGCCATCCCCGCATCTTTGCAATGCTCGGCACCGCTTCGCAGCGTTGCACGCACTGCCACAGCCCACGTTACACAAGCGTTCCTTGAGGTTAGCGGCCGACGCTGCGATGCATTGACGCGTTCTCGCATACCCCGCCAGATACGTCTCGAAACCGGCACCTGCAATCAGCGTCCACCGTGGTGACAGCCGACACGATGGCTGCCGTACAGTCGGGCCATCCCAAGCGATGGAGTCTGCAATGCACGACCACCTTCCCAACGATGAAGCGCACGCGCTGCAGACACCCGCGCAATTAGATGCGTTCTGGATGCCATTTACCGCCAACCGCCAGTTCAAGGCGCGCCCTCGCCTGCTGGCCTCGGCCGCCGGCATGTACTACCGCGATGTCGACGGCCGCCAGATCCTGGATGGCACCGCCGGGCTATGGTGCTGCAACGCCGGGCATGCCCGCGAACGCATCGTGGCGGCGATCCGCGCGCAGGCCGGCACGCTGGATTTCGCCCCGATCTTCCAGATGGGCTCACCGTTGCCGTTCGTACTGGCGCAGCGGCTGGCCGCGATCGCACCACCCGGCCGGGGCCATGTGTTCTTCACCAACTCCGGTTCGGAGGCGGTGGATAGCGCGATGAAGATCGTGCTCGCCTATCACCGTCTGCGCGGCGAGGGGCAACGCACCCGCTTCATCGGCCGTGAGAAGGCCTATCACGGAGTGGGATTTGGCGGCATGTCAATCGGCGGGCTGCCCAACAACCGCAAGTGGTTCGGCGCGTTGCTGGCCGGCACCGACCATCTGCGCCACACGCTGACATCGAACGCAATGCCTACTAACGCGGCCTGCCCACCCATGGCGCGGAACTGGCCGAAGGTCTGGAACGGCTGATCACCCTGCACGATGCGTCCACCATCGCGGCGGTGTTCGTCGAACCGGTGTCTGGCTCGGCCGGAGTGATCCTGCCGCCGGAAGGTTATTTGCAGCGGCTGCGCGCCATCTGGGACCGCCACGGCATCGTACTGGTGTTCGATGAGGTGATCACCGGTTTCGGCCGGGTTGGCGAGGCCTTCGCCGCGCAGCGTTTCGGCGTCACGCCGGACCTGATCACCGCCGCCACGGGGCTGACCAGCGGCACCGTGCCGATGGGCGCGGTTCTGGTGGCCGATGCGATCCACGATGCCTTCATGCACGGGCCGCAGAACGCAATCGAGCTATTCCACGGCTACACCTATTCCGGTCACCCGCTGGCCTGCGCTGCGGCGATCGCCGCGCTGGACACCTATGCCGAAGAGGATCTGTTCGCGCGCGCGATCTCGCTCGGCCCGCAGTGGGAAGATGCGCTGCACAGCCTGCGCGGCCTGCCGCACGTCATCGACATCCGCAATATCGGCCTGATCGGTGCGATCGAACCGGCGCCACGCGACGGCGCACCCGGTGCACGCGGCTACGAGGTGTTCGAGCGCTGCTTCCACGACGGCGGCCTGCTGGTGCGCGTCACTGGCGATGTCATCGCGCTGTCACCCCCGCTGATCGTCACACCCGAGCAGATCGGGCAGATGGTCCAGACGCTGAGCACCATCCTGCGCAGGACCGTTTGAATTTGCTCCGATTGCAGGGACTTGATTGCGAACAGATCTTGCTGTTCAGCATGCCGCAATCAAACGGCACACCCAGCGTGGAAGTCCTTCAACATGGCCAGTGCGGTATCGAAATAGCGTTTATTGCCCCAAAGCTTGCGATCGCCGATCACATACAAATGTTTCTTGGCCCGGGTGACTGCGACATTGAGAATATTGGGCTCGTTGCTGGCCCAATCGATCGCCCCGGAATGGCTTGAATCGCAGCCGAGCACGAAGAACACGATGTCGCGCTCCTTGCCCTGGAAGGTGTGCACAGTGCCGATGTTAGAGGCCAGCTGCTCCAGATTTGCTTTCGTCGGCGCCGGCAGCGATCTGCCGGCAAGCGCCTGGACCCAGTTGGCCCGCTCGCAGAGCAGCGCGCACAGGCCTCGCTTGACCTCCCGAAATGGTGTAATCACGAAGACATCCGGTATGCGCTGATCGCGCGTGGTCGCCTGACTGATGTACAGATCCACCAGCGCAGCGAACAGTCGTTGCGCCTGCGCAAGCACGAATTTGCTGCCGTCCTCGCTCATCGCATCGACATGCCACCAACTGCTCGGCCCCAGCGTCGGATGGTCGGCGGCACCGCCGTTCTTGGCATGCTTCATCCGGTTGGCATAGGCGATCTGATTGGCGATCCCGAACATCGGCGCGTCGCAGCGACGATGCATCACCAACGGCACGCCGATGAAACTCTCCGGACTGTTGGGATGGCGTACGCCAAAGGCATAGCCTCGATCGGCCAAGGTCTGCACCGAATGCTTGTCCATCGCATACCGCGCATGCCGCTGCTTCAGCCAATGATCGCCAAGCACCTGCAACAAACGCGTGCTGTGGGTCACCACTGGCGGAATTTGCAGCGGATCGCCCACCACCACCACACGCTGCGCGCGCATGATGGCGCCCACCGCAGCCTGCGGTGGCGCCTGGCCTGCTTCATCGACGATCAGCCAGCCCAGGTCTTCGCTGCCGATGCCGGCGAACTGGCGACGCACCGAGGCAAACGTGGTCGACACCACCGGTGTCAGCATGAACAACCATTGCCACAGCGCCTTTGCATCGTTGCCGGATGCGGCCGGGTGTGACGGAAGATCGGAAATCGCGGAGGCGATGTATGGCTGCGCCTCCAGGAAGAACGCTTCGTGCAAGGCCATGGCAGCAGCGAACAGTGCATTGCGCAACCGATTCAGGCGCGGTCCTTGCCAGAACGCGTTGGCCTGATTGGCATGACTGTCCAGGGCATTGCCATCCCAGATTGCAACATCGGCAGCTGCGCATTGCTGCGCCACTACCTCGGTGTCCTGCGCAAGCCGGCGCAGCGCCAGCGCAAGATCGCGATACGCGCACCACTGCCGGTAGCGCTTGGCGTTGAAGATCTGCAACAGCCAGCGCAACCATTTCGGCGGCATGCGGCGCTCAAGACTGTCTGCGTCTTCCTGCGCGCGTTGCGCCAGACCGCCTGCCGCTGCTGCGAGTTCGGTCAAGCGCAGTGGATCAAACTCTGGCAGACCGTCGCATAAAACGCGCACGTGCTCCCAGTCGGCCTGCACCTGACGCAGTGCCGCTTCCAGGCGCACGAGCGCTGCATGTTCTTTCTCATATGCAGCCCGCGCGTCGGTGAATTTCTTCTGCGCAGCCCTGAAACTCGTTGGCGCAGTGAGCTTTTTGCGGTAGCGCCAATAGGTCTGGGCATCGACTTTCTCCCAGGCAGCATGATCCACAGCGGCTTTTGGCACATAGCTATGCGGCCGCTCGTCCGGCTTGACCGAGCGGTAACTGAAAATATCCTCGAAGCGCGCGCAGTTGGCTTTCTTGCCAAGCGCAGCGGAAATCAGGCCCCACACCGACGGCTGCGGAGCCTTCCAGCATTTGCTGGCATGACTGCCGGCATACTTGGTGGCAACCGGCTGAAAATAGCGCAAGGAGTCAAGCAACGCCGGATCGATGCCGCTGCATTGCGGCAGCTCCAACGATAGATTCTCGACCGCGCCGTTGTTGGTGGAGGCGACCACGATTTCATAGCCGGTCAACGCGGGCGCCAGTTTGTACGCGCGCTTGCCAAACACATCCATCTCCAACGTCTCGGTCGACAATCCCTGCCTAGCATTGCTCAGCCCTGCCAGCACACCGGCGCGCTCCACCACCAGATGCGCGACCAGATCGCGCAGCAACGTGGTCTTGCCGGTTCCCGGCGGCCCGTTGACCGCCAGAATCTGGCCGGGTTCGAGCGACTTCATTTTGTTCAAGGCGAACTGCTGCATCAGCGACTGGCATTGGCCCGGCAGCGATGGCCAACGGCCGCCGATGGCATTGCCTGGTCGCAGCGTTTCCAGAACGTGCGACTGCCCCTGTGGACTGTCCAGATCCAGCTTTTGCACATCGGTATCAGCCAGATAGGCCCGCAATGCACGCGGCGGCGCCGGTTGCCTGAGCGCGCACATGGCCTGATTGAGGTCGTGGACGAAGAAACTGTTGAGTATCGGCAGATCCTCACCTTCGTCTTCGCCCGAGGCATCGTCGTCGTTAGCGGCGGAGTCGGCCTGAGGTGCGGACGAGGCAGGCCGGGCCGGCTTCTGCAACACCACAATCCACGCCCATGCACTGCCGGCGGGCGGCCGGTAGCCCGCCCACTGCACCAGCCGCTCCACCAACGCCGACAGCGCAGCCGCATCGAATACCGCCGTGCCGGCACAGAGCACCTGCTTCAGCTCGAACGTGAGCGCGTCAGCGGCGGTTTTGAACTGATCCATCGACAGACGATCCAGCGATCCTGCCTGCAGCTGGCCCATGGCCCATGGCAATGCAGAAAAGCTGATTCCGTCAACGTTCGGACGCCCATCGGCACTGAGCTTGAGTTTCGCAAAGCATGTGTAGCCATCCGCAGACAATTCACTATCGCGCGCATGGGCAATGGACGACAGTGCCGGCCCCGAAAGCTGTGCTGCGACAATCCGGGTTGCTTCCGTCGCGCGGAAAGGCAGCAGATACAGCAGCCGCGGCGCATCGCTCGCCGATTGCCACGTGCCGTCAACCATTTGTTCCGGTCCAAGCAGATGCACAGGCCCTCTTTTGCGGGCTTCCTCCAATTGCTCGTCGAGATCGTAGACGTTGAAAAATTCGACGCTGTGCCAATAGTCGAGAACTGCCTGATCGAACGGGTCTGCCATACCAACATCATCCTCGCGCAACGCAATGGAACGTTCCGGCGCCAGTCTAGCCGAACCGCCGCTTGGCTCCGACGCCAGCGCATCGCAAACGGCATGCGCGCCGAAGCTGACAGGATCAAGTAGTGGCTCACTACAATGCCCGCCCCGCACTTACCGCAGTTGCCGCATGAACAGCGTTGTCAAAGAAGAACTCAAGGCCTACATCGACCCGCTGACGCCCGACGAGCACGAGGCGCTGACAAGCCGGACGAGGCCGACGGTGGCGAAGCCGAACACTGTGACGTGAAAGCCCTGCAGCGCCGCATCACCGAGCTGGAAGATGAAAACGCCGCACTGCACTCCAACGTTGCTGCGCTGCAATCGCAGTTGGAGCGTTTGCGCAGCTAGGCACGACCGATCGCCTGCCTGGCGCAAGCAACGCAGCTGCTCGTAGGAGCGCATCTAGCCGCTGCCAGGCCGACTCGGTCACCCCATCGCGTCACGGGCGCTCCTGCGAGGCAACAGCATGCTTCCGTTGGGTGTTGCCCGCAGCGCAACGCGCTGCCGTGGACATACCGCCTGCACGCGACTAGGTACACTTAGCGCATGGAACCAAGCGTTAGCACTCCCAGTCCCATCGATCCGCGTCGTGCCCAGCTGCAGCGCATGAAGCTGTTGGCGGTCGCTCTGCTGCAAGCGATGTTCTCCGGCTTTGTCGTCAGTCACCTGATGGGTGAACAAGGCGTGTGGGCATGGGTGTCGGCCTTCTGCGAGGCGGCCACGGTCGGCGCACTGGCCGACTGGTTTGCAGTGGTGGCGCTGTTCCGCCGGCCGATGGGCTTGCCGATTCCGCATACCGCGATCCTGCCACGTGGCAAGGACCGTCTTGCCGATGGCCTGGCCGTGTTCGTGCGCGACCAGTTCCTGGCGCCGGCTTCACTAATGGAAAAGCTGCGCATCTTCGACCCAGCCAGCCGCTTGGGCGAATGGCTGGCAAAGCCCGAGCAGGCGCGCATGCTCGCGCAGATGGCACGCAGCTGGATGTTGCAGGCACTGGAGCTGCTGGACGAAGCGGCGGTGCGGCGCGCCATTCAGAGCTTCGTGGTCGACCGTCTGCGCAAATGGAATGCTGCCGCCACCGTCGGCGATGTCATGGCGTTACTCACCACTGACGGGCGCCATCAGAAACTGCTGGACGAAGTGTTGCTGCGCCTGGGCGAATGGCTGGACCAGGAACAGGTCAAGACACGCGCCTCTGCGCTGATCGTGCGTTACGCGCGGCGCGAGTGGCCCAAGTTGGTCGGCACGGTGAACTGGGTCAAGCCGATCGAAGAGATCGGCGACAGCCTGGCCGATCGCATGGCGCGCGCTGCGATCGAAGAGCTGCAGGACATCCTTAAAACGCCCGAGCATCCGATCAGGCTCGACTATGAAGCGTGGTTGCAGCGCTACATCGCGCGCCTGCGCGATGAGCCGGAAATGGCCGTGCGGGTGGAAGAGCTCAAGCAACGCGCGATCGAACATCCGGCACTGCAGGAGTATGTGCAAGGACTGTGGGGCGAGATTCGCGACGCACTGCGCAATGACCTGGCGCGCGAACAATCGTCGATGGCCGCGCACATGGAGCGCTCAATGCAATCGCTCGGTCAGGCCTTGTCGCAGGATCCGTCTCTACGTGAAGCACTTAACCAGCATATGTTGCAGGCCGCAGACAAGCTCACTGCACGATTGCGTACATCGGTGACCAAACATATTGCATCGACGATGAAAAGTTGGGACGAACGTCACCTCGTCGAACAATTGGAATTGGGTGTCGGACGCGATCTGCAATACATTCGCTTCAATGGAACGTTGGTCGGTGGATTGATTGGCCTTGTTCTTCACGCACTGTCGATCTGGCTGTCGTTCTGATTCACTGAAGACGTTGATCGCACACCGGGTTAGTGTGCAGGCATAGGGGAAGCTGCGCACATACAGATCATCGTCAAGCGGTACCACGAGGCCGACATCACTGTCGGCCAAGGCACTGGGCACGCAACAGGCAAGGCAAAGGATCGAACATGCCGAATGGCAGCTGGGATCTGCACAGGAAGTACGGGCGCCGGTCTTTTTTTGGTGCATTGCTGGTCCTGACCGCAGGTTTGATTGCCGCCATCGTCACCGGGGTTTCGCTGCAGCGGCATAACGAGCTCGAGCGCGAGCAACGTTTTCAACGTGTCGTGCTCACTCTGACGCGTAATATCAGCGAGCGCATGTATACGTTCGAGCACGGCTTGCGCGGCGCACGCGGTGCAGTGATCGGTGCCGGCAGCGGGGTCATCAGTCGAGAGCGCTTCACCTTGTACAGCCGCTCGCGGGATTATCCGCGCGAGTTTCCCGGGGTGTTGGGTTACGGCTATATCCATCGTGTCGCACCCGCCGACGAAGCGGCGTTTCTGCAGGCCGCGCGTGCCGACGGCGCGCCGGACATCCATCGGCGTCCGTTGGCGCCGTGGGATGGCGAGCGTTACATTGTGTTGTATTTCGAGCCGGAATCTTCGGGCAACCACCCGCTCGGTCTGGATATCGCCTCCGAACCCCGACGTCGCGCTGCGGCCTTGCAGGCCTCACGTAGCGGCGAGCCGATCATGACCTCGCCGATCTCGCTGTCTAGCTACCGCGTTCCCAGCGAGACCGGCTTTCTGGTGTTGCTGGCGGTCTACCGCGAAGGTATGCCGCTGCAGACGCCGCAAAACCGCATGGTCGCCACCACCGGCTGGGTGTATGCGCCTTTCAGCGTCGAGCAGATGGTGCAAAGCGCGCTGGGCGAGCGCAATGATGTGGCGCTGGATCTGTCCGACCGCAACGAGCCGACCCACAATTTCTATCGCAGCGGCACCCCGGCAAGCGACAGTGCACGGCGTCCGCCGGTGGTGCGGTTGTTGCGGATCTACGGCCGTACCTGGGTCATCACCGCCCACCCCACCGCCAGCTTCGTCGCCTCGCTCAATCAAACTTCGCCCTGGCTGATCGGCGGGTTGGTGATGGCCTTATCGGTGCTGTTTGCCGCTTTGCTGGCGCTGTATTTCAGTAACGGACTGCGCCGCGAAGAAGTGCTGCGCAAGCAGATGGAACTGGCCGCACTGGTCAGCCATTCCAGCGAGGCGATCGTTGCCGAAACCCCGGACGGGCGCATCACACATTGGAACCCGGCTGCCGAGGCAATGTTCGGTTACACCTGCGAGGAAGCGATCGGCCAGGACCTGACGACGCTACTCTCGCCGCAACCGTATGCAGTGCCGGAGATCGACCACGCCGACGATGCGCATCCGGCGACTGTGGCTGCGGCGCAGAGCATGCGTCATCGCAATGGCCACCAAGTCTACGTGCTAGCGAGCAAAGCGCCCATAATAGAACGCGAAGGCACGCTTAGTGGGCACTCGCATTTCTTCCGCGACATCTCCGAACGCCTGCGCTCGCATCAGCGCATCATCGATCTCAACGCTTCACTCGAACACCAGGTGGCCGAACGCACCAGCGAGCTGGTGAAGTTTTCGGTGCTGCAGCGCGCGATTCTGGCGCATGCCGGTTACGCCATCATCGCCACCGACTCCAGCGGCTTTGTCACACTGTTCAATCCCGCCGCAGAAAAACTGCTGGGCTACAACGCCGAAGACGTCATTGGCCGGCGCAAGGCCAGCCAGTTTGTCGAGCCGGAAGAATTGCAGGAGCGCGCGCATATGCTCTCCGACCAGACCGGCACCCCGGTGGCGCATACGTTGGAAGCGGTCGCCGCGCTGACCAGCCTGGGCCGCAGCGACACCAGCGAGTGGACGTATGTCAGCCAGGACGGTCGCCGCCTGCCGGTTCTGCTGACCTTGAGCACCTTGCGCGACGATCACGATCAGGTAATCGGCTACCTGGGCATGGCAGTGGATCTCACCGAGCAGAAGCTGCACGAAAAACAGCTGCGTCTGGCAATGGATGCGGCAAAGAGCGCCAACCAGTCAAAGTCCGATTTCCTGGCCAATATGAGCCACGAGATCCGCACGCCGATGAACGCCATCCTGGGCATGCTGTATCTGCTTCAGCGTAGCGAACTGCCCGGCGCCGCCCAGGACATGGTCACCAAGATCGATCGCTCCGCGCGCACGCTGTTGGAAATCATTAACGACATCCTGGACTTCTCCAAGATCGAAGCCGGCCGCATCGATCTGGAACGTGCACCGTTCGATCTCAATCAACTGTTCGACAACATCGCCGACCTGATGCGTTCCTCGCTCAGCGCCAAGCCGGTGGAGATGATCGTCGAACCGTTGCCGCGCGATAGCCGCTGGCTGCTTGGCGATGCGCTGCGTATCAATCAGGTGCTGGTCAACCTGGTCGGCAACGCGATCAAATTCACCGAGCAAGGCGAAGTGGTGGTGTCGGTGCGGCGTTTCCCCAGTGGCGATCCCAACAAACTCAAGCTGCTGTTCTCGGTGCGCGACACCGGCATCGGCATCTCCAAGGAAAAGCAGAGCCTGATCTTTTCCCCGTTTCTTCAGGCCGATACCTCCACCAGCCGGCACTACGGCGGCAGCGGATTGGGCTTGACCATCAGCCGGCGCCTGATCGAATTGATGGGCGGCGAGCTGGAAGTAGAAAGCGTGCCCGGCCGCGGCAGCGAGTTCTATTTTGTAGTGACGCTGGAAAAATCCGCGCCGCCGCAGGCACAACGCGACCTGCCCGCGCTGCCGCCCGAAGCGATGCCACGTGCGTTGATTGCCGACGACCACGATGCCGCGCTCCACAACTTGGTGAGGATCGCCACCGAACTCGGCTGGCGCGTGGATGCAGTGGCCAGCGGCCAGGCCGCGTTGCAGGCGATCGAACAGGCCAACCAGCCCTACGACATCTTCCTGCTCGACTGGCGCATGCCGGACATCGACGGCGTGGCGATTGCGCGCCAGATCCGCGCACGTGCCGTACCGAGGCCGCATCCGGTGATCGTGATGGTCACTGCCTACGAGCGCCGCCTGCTGGAACAGCATCCCGAGCAACAGGATCTGGATGCGGTGATGACCAAGCCGGTGACCAGCGCCGCGTTGCATCGCCTGGTCGAACAACTGGTCGACGAGCGCCCCGGCGCGCGGCTGGCCACGCCCACCTTTGCCGCGCGTCGCCTGGAAGGCGCGCATCTGCTGTTGGTCGACGACAGCGAGATCAACTGCGAAGTAGCACAGCGCATTCTCGAAGGCGAAGGTGCCATGGTCACCGTCGCGCACGATGGCGAACAGGCGGTCAGCACGCTCAAACGCGCTCCGGACCTGTTCCATCTGGTATTGATGGACGTACAAATGCCGGTGGTGGATGGTTACGAGGCCACGCGCCGGCTACGGCAGATCCCTGCCCTGGCCAGCCTTCCGGTGATCGCGTTGACCGCCGGTGCGTTCCGGCCGCAGCAGGAAAAAGCGCTGGAAGCCGGCATGAATGGTTTTATCGCCAAGCCATTCAACGTCGAAGAACTGGTGACCGCCATTCGCCACTTTTTGCAACCGGGCATGCCGCGTATTCCGTCGCTCCCCCACGAGACCGAGGGGTACGCCGGCCCGGAGTGGGAGCACAGCGATCCGGAACTTCTGGATGCCACACGTGCGCGCAGCCTGTGGCGCGAACGCGAGCCTTACGCGCGTTATCTGCTCAAGTTGCTGCGCGACAATCCGGACCCAGCCGAGGTGGCGGCCGAGCATCTACGCAATAACGAGCTATCGGCCATCGGCGCCATGGCGCACAAGCTGCGTGGTGGCGCCGGCACGCTGGCGCTACCGGCGCTGGCTGGTGCGGCCGGCGATCTGGAAACACGTATCGACGAAGGCCAGGACATCACCAGCTCATTGATTGCGTTGAAGGACACCATGCAGCGCACCGCCGAGGCAATCCACGCGTTTCTGCACAGCAGCGACAGTGACGAGGCAACCGAAGACCAGGGCATCGCACTGGACGCCGACAGCGTGCAGATTCTCGAAGCGGCCTTCGCCAGCGACGATGCCGACAAAATCGACCAAGCGCTGCTGATCTGCGCGCCCCGTTTATCGCGCAACTTGCAGGAAGCACTGCAACGCGCGGTCGAAGATTTCGACTTCCGTCGCGCCGAAGCCTCGCTGCGAGACTGGCAAGCCACTCACCCACGCTGACCGCGCTCCCCGAGCCGATCGGCAAGGATCGACCCATGCCACCCCGTCCCCTGCTCTGTGTCGACGACGAATCCAGCAATCTGGCGACCCTGCGCCAGCTGCTGCGCGACGATTTCGCGCTGGTGTTCGCCAAATCCGGTGGTGAAGCGCTGGACGCAGTGACGCGCCACACGCCGGCACTGATCCTGCTGGATGTCGAATTGCCGGACATGGACGGCTACGCGGTGGCGCGCACGCTCAAACAGCAGCCGCCCAGCAACAACATCCCGATCTTGTTCGTGACCTCGCGCAACAGCGAGCACGACGAACGCGCCGGGCTGGAAGCGGGCGCGGCCGATTATGTAAGCAAGCCCTATTCGCCTGCGCTGCTCAAGGTGCGTATTGCCACCCAGTTGAAGCTGGCCGAAAACGCGCGCCTGGCGCAGCAATACCGCGACGCGATCCATCTGCTCGGCACCGCCGGCCAGGGTCAAGACGCCGACACCGGCGCGCATATCTGGCGCATGGCCGTGTATGCGCGCATCCTGGCAGAGGCAGTAGGTTGGTCGCCGCAGCAGGCTCAAACCCTGCAAGACGCCGCACCCTTGCACGACGCCGGCAAAATCGCAGTGCCCGGCAGCATTTTGCAAAAGTCCGATTCGCTGGACGAACACGAACGCTCGGTGGTGCGCCAGCACCCCCAGGTCGGCCACGACCTGCTGCGCCACGGACGCGGACCGGTCTTCCAACTTGCCGCGCAAATCGCACTGCATCACCACGAATGCTGGGACGGCAGCGGCTATCCGAACGGCTTGGTCGGCGACGCCATTCCCGAGTCAGCGCGCATCGTCGCGGTGGCCGATGTGTTCGATGCGCTGTGCGGGCGGCGCGCATCAAAGGCAGCGTGGACGGTGGAAGACGCCATGCGCAAGCTCGACAGCATGTCCGGCAAGCAGCTGGAACCACGCCTAGTGCAGCATTTCCGCCAAGCATTGCCGCAGATCCTGCAGATCAAGGACGCCTGGGAGAGCCCGGCCGCGCCGCGCTGATTTTTCGGGCGACCCGGCCTGATGCCCCCCTACTCCCACCGGGACACACGTTGCCCATGACTCTTTCGTCGTCCCTGAAAAATCCCCTTCAACCGCCAAGTGCCGTCGGTGACAGCGGCACGGCACTCAAGGATGACCATCCCATCGCCCGTATCCAGGCACGCAAAAACGCGATCCAGCGCAGCAGCCAACGCAGGTTGTAGCCGGCGGCGCAGCCGAGCACGTGCAGCGCATCGCCTTGGACACCTTTCAGCCTGCAGCGACGCAACCGGCAGTCGTCTTTCAGATGTCCGATCACCGGCTCCACCGCCTGCCGTCGCTTGATCCAGCGCCATTGCCGTCGCGTCAGCGTCTTGGCCTTGCCGCGATGCAGGACCTGCACGCCATCGACCTCGCGCCCGCGATCGCCCAGGTCCACGATCGCCACCGTCGGTTCTACGCTCACATCCTGCAGCAACCCGCGTGTCTGCTCCAGCTGCTCGGCCAAGGTATCGCCGTCGTACGGGTTGCCCGGAAAGCTGCGTGCACCCACGACCAATCCCTTGCAGGCAGTGACTGCAATGCCGACCTTGACGCCGAATTCGTACGCTTGACGCGCCTTGCCCTTGCCGATGCATTCCACTTCCGGGGCATGCAATGCGTACAGTTTTTGTTTGTCCTTCGGACGCTGCGTGTACAGCCGTTGCGTACGTTCCAGCCAGACAGCGATGCGCTCGCGCACGCCGGTGTTTACCTGATCGAGTTTGCGTTGGATGTCGCGCACGAGCCGTCCCAGCACTGTGCGTTGACGTCGCAGGATGCGCCACATCCGCTTGAACTGGCGCGCATGCGCATACCGACCTGCCTTGCGGCTCAGGGCCGGGCCTTGCCGCGCGTAGCTCTGCCGCAATCCGATGCCGTGCCGCTTGGCCAGTAACACCAGCTTCTTGCGTGCCACCTCCAGCAAACGGCTGTCGGTCGGATAGGCGATCGCCTTTTCCTGCACCGTGGTGTCTACGATCACCCGCGACAACTCGCGTGCGTCCACCGCCTGCATCGCATGCGCGGCGTTGATGGTGTGCGCCAGCAGCTCTTCCATCCCGGCCTCACCCAGGCGCTGCCGCCAGCGCGTCAGCGAGCTGGCATCGCACGGCAAACGCGTCTGGAACACGACCTCACCAGTGAAGAACTGCCAGTACGGATTCTCCAGCCAGCGCTCGCACACCGCTTCATCGGACAGGTCGTAGGCGTGTTTGAGGTAGAGCAAACCGGCAATCAGCCGCACCGGCAATGCCGGCCGACCGCCACCGGCCTGGGTGGCCGGCAAGCGCGATGAAAGTGCTTGCTCCAACGCCGTCCACGGCATCCGTTGGCTCAGCCGCGCCAGCGGATGACGCAGATCGATCTGGTTCTCCAGCCGCGAACGAAACAACTCGTCGGCAGGCATGTGCTCGGCAGCAGGACGGCGTGTACGCATGACTGAAAATTGCAAGAAACCAGCCTTCAGCGTAGCGAACACCGGTAGTTTTGGCACGCCGGTGCAGACATCAAGGCCTTGCGGTCGTTGGGTGGTTGGGGTTTTTCAGGGGCGACTCATTACCAACATTGGCTTGCACCGGCGGCGCCCGAAGCGCCCCGCACACCGAGTTGATTGATCGTCAGCGTGCCGCACGCAGAATCATTTTGCCGTGTACCCGGTGCCGCGCTCAGTGTAAAACCTGTCGCTGTAGGCGTACCAGAAGAGAACGTATAGAAATTTGCGACGTCGGCACTACAGGTGCCCATGCTGGCTCCAACGTAAGTAGTGTTGATCGTGTAGTAACGCTCCATTGTCTGGGCGCCCTCCTGCAGACAAGCAGCCGCTACTGCACGGCGAGACTTGATAACGGATGATTGATAGCTGCTCATCGCTATCGTTGCAAGAATGCCGACAATTACCACAGCGATCATCAGCTCTATGAGACTGAAACCGGAACATTTTGGAAAATCGATTTTGTAAGACTTGCGACTCATCGTATACATGGATTAATCCTTGATAATTTCGCGCCATGACACCCGACCCGTATTGCGGTTGTCTGCAATGTCCAGGCTACCCAATCCTCCGCTTGAGCCACCAACAACCACCTTACCGCGCAAGACCTTCCCGAGCGTCGGCATTCCCACGCCCAGGTTGACCGAGCCCACCGGGCCCCCGCCCACCGTCTCATCGCTGAAGCTGCCGTCTCCATTCAGGTCGAAGAACGACTCGGTACCGCTTGTACCGGTGAAAGCATCCAACGCGTTGATATAACCAATGCCATTGGCCTGACATGCACTCGCCGTCGGAATAATGCTGCTCACCACTAGCGTGTTGCTGAACAGTTGCGCTTCGCTAACGATCCGTTCACCCTCCAAGGTTCCGACGCCCCCGGCGTTTGCAGCAGGCTTCAGCAAATCGATGTACCAACCTTTGGAGCCAGTCGGCAAGATCGAATTCCGCTCGAAGCCGCGCACTGGAAATCCATTTTGTGTCCCCACCACCCTAACAGAGCGTGCTGTCAGCGATGCTCGAGCCAACGTCGCAGAGCTATTGGAGGTTGTCGCATCTATGATTCCATAAAGCGATTGCCCACTTTTATCCGTCAGATCGCCAACAGTCATAAAACGGCCGGTCCCAAAGAACAACCAAGTTTCATAGGTCCGCGGATTCAATGCCACCGTCATGTCGGCGGTAATCGGCTGCAACGTACTACCCGTACCCACGGGATACGACGCAGTGAAAATTGGGCTACCCGAGTTTGCAACGCCCCAACCCGCCGCGGCAGCTCCAGAAAGGTCAAACTTCCAGACGTTGCCCCGCACGTCGCCTGCATACACATAATCTATAGAACCATTGGCGTCGGCATCCCAACCTGTTGCCCCGGAGAGCCCGTTAGGCGCACTGG
Organism: Xanthomonas fragariae; assembly: GCF_900183975.1. Lineage (NCBI taxonomy): Bacteria > Pseudomonadati > Pseudomonadota > Gammaproteobacteria > Lysobacterales > Lysobacteraceae > Xanthomonas > Xanthomonas fragariae. Next base: position 1,704,927 of record NZ_LT853882.1, on the reverse strand, counting down.
ATGAACCCACTGCAGTAGTGATTTGCTTGATAAGGGCACCAGTTTCCAGGTTATAGACCAAAATCACCGCTTGGTCGTTCGTGCTGTTAATGCCATTGGCGACGATCAGCGCGGTGGACCCGTTGTTAAGCTTGGCGATGAAAGGACGGGACTGGACCAATCCAATATTTGCCGCTTCGGCATCACCCGACGCGCCGTAGCGCTCCCACTTCACACTATTTGCAGAGAAACCGCCAGGCGTTGTCACATCTAAGGAATAAAGACCTTTTCCACCTTTGCCGAGACTTCCAACCAAGACTGTCTTATCCGGCGTTTGCGCGCGCGTAGAAAGAACGATAGGCCCATCAACAAAATATCGATGGCTATAGGCGGGCGTGCTTAGGCTCCCCAGGTCGGGAAAGTTGATTGAGGACGGGATATACGCAAATTGTTCAACTCCAGTGGTAGCGTTAAAAGCATGCAACATGCCGTCATTTGCGCCGACATAAACCGTCCCAGTTTCCGAAGAATACGCTGGCGACGAATTCACGATGTCCCCCAAGAGGGACGTTCGATTACGCAAATTACCGTTATTGATCTGCTCCTTGCTGCGATCGCCGGCAATGTAGGCAGCATTCTCCTCACCGGTCACAACCGGCGCAGAGGTACGCGCCAATGAGGTGATCTGACCTGCCGTCGGAAAAGCGGCGCCAGCTGTGCCATTCCAGGTAAATATTTTTCGGTTGGTAGTAGGGATTCCTTGCGAGGCGCTCCACGTAGCAACACTCGTCGCTGCCCCATCGACTACTGGATAAGCACTTAACTCACCAGTCCAAATTCCAGAAACATAGCTGGCGCTAAAGACAAGTGTTCCCCCATCAAGGCTGCTAGATGTCGCAGAGACATTTGAAAAAGAACCAATGCGCTGGGTAATCGTTGACAACGCAGCAGTCAGCCCAACCTTGAATGCGTTGGGATCGGCAGCTGAAAGAAATGTTCCACGCCCATTGATGGCAGCGTGCCACAGATCATCGACTCGGGCCAAAATATCATTATTACCCGTATAAGATGGCTGGGGATCCGGCCACCCGATAGTCCCTGCCATCAAACGCGCCAGATCGGTCGCTGGATTGAGGACGCCTCGCGCGCCGATGGCGATACCAAAGGTGACCATGTGTTGCCAAAACGCTGGATCAGCATTACTCGTAGGAACAGCATTGTCTAGATCTGCACGCAGATCACTTTTCCAATAGGACATGGCGACATCCGCCAAAGTATTGGAGTAAGAATCAGAATACGGGGCACTCGCCGTGTAACCGTAGGAAGCTGGCACACCGTTGGGCCCGCTATAAGAGGCTCCATTGGTTCCATCCTGGTTACCGGGATTGACAGAGGTAGCGCCGTTCCAGTAACCGTCGGTTGTCATGATCGCAAAATTCTGCCTGCACGCATACTGGTCTACACCGGCTTCGGGGCCATAAGGACCGGCCGCATCGGAACTTTGATAATACTGACCAACCCCGTTCAAGGCACTCAGCAAGGGCGTACCGTTGTAGCCAGTCGCATCGTAAAGTCGGTTATACCAATTCGTGCGCGCATTGATTACTGCACCGCCGCCGGTAGCAGCGCGATCCATGAACAGACCTTGATTACCGTCATTTACCGGTATATCCAGGTTATTTCTGGACCAAATGGTTCTGAACCCGACGCGCACGTTAGCGCCAAGATCGCTGAAGGCCAGGCCAGCACCTGCCTTGGCCGCCTTGATGCGGGTACGCTGATAAGAAAACCACGTAGCGTAATTGGATGCTTCTAAAGAAGCGCTTCTGCCTGTGGGAGTTACTGCAGTGCAGTTAATCCAATCATTTTCGGCAGAAGGTCCTGACACGCATCTATTATCTCGATTGATACTTGCAGACAAAGAGTAGGTCGCCGCTCCGAAGATTAATGAAACGCGCACCTCATATGTACTGTTTGATGCAGGAGTAACGGAGCATGACTGAGATGAATTTCCCGCCACGGCCGAATTGCAATCAAATATCGAATTAGAGATGTTTCGAACACTCAAAATTACGCCGCGACTTGATGTTGTATTTAAATTAACTGTTAGAGTCCCGTTGGCCGGCACTGTAATTCTGTAAGTTTTGGCTGCATTTGACGCTACCGAATCAGAGACAGGATATCCAGGCACCGAGGCAACCACACCAACGGGACCAAATTCGCTGCGAGTGACAGTATTAGCATCAAAAATTTGATACCGGTAATAATTGTCTGCATTAGCCAGATAGCTTATTGCCTTGTTGCCGACATCCTTTGGAACATAGAATGTCTGGACACCACCACACACATTCACATTGGCACCGGTACCTTTGTCATTACCGTTTTGATCAAATCTTCCGCAACTAGCGCTATTGGATAGATCGATTGTCGTTCCACTGGCTTTATTAAAGTCTCCGTAGACTGCTCCATAGGAGGTACCTCCAGTCATCAATGCGCCCGTAGCGTTGATCCAGGGTTTATAATCAACAGCAGGGTTATAGTAAATAGTATTTCCAACATAAGCACTGTCGGTAATGTCAAAGACCACCTGTCGATTACTCGTCAAGCAAGCACCGTCTGATCCACGTCGGCAGATTTCGGATACCTCCGGGTTGGCCAGATCCCCGAATGCCATTGAACCGGAATCATCAAGAATAAACATGATATTGGGAGGCACGCGACTTACCGTGGTCAACGGATCGGTGGGCAATGTAATGCCGGCATTGGCCGGCAACGAAAGTAGAGTTGCAACCATGGACAACATGGGCACCCTGAGCATCTGGTGCAACGCATGCAGGCGTCGACGGAATGGATGTTTGAGAGTATTCATGGCTAAAGCCCTACTGCTTAATGTAGTTGGTCTGCAGAAGCACTTGGGCACGCCCAGCTCCTTCGCTGACGGCGGTAATGCGATACCTTGGTGCCAAGCACAATGCCGGTATTGGCGAAATGCGGTCGCATGCAAGCCAAGTAGGTGCATCGCCCATATACTCTATTATGTACTGCGGTGAGGCTGTTGAGGTCACCGTCAGTGTGGCAGTACGCCAGCCGGCTCTATCCGCCACAAGCCAGCGATCAGCGGTTGTAGAAACCGGCGTTGAACAAATCCCATCTGTGCATCCATTATTGGGCACACTTAGCGTTTTTGTGGCCTTGATACGTTCTTCGGCTTCGCGCAACGCACCTTCCGCAGCTTGGAAGCTTCGGCCGCGATCAACCAAGTTGGATGCCATTCGTTCTTCAAGAACTGTACTACGCAGTACCGCCAATCCCAATAATGTCATTACCAAAAGAAGCAATAAAACGACGATGAGCGAGACGCCGCGCTGGCGCGTATGGCCGATAGTCCTCATGCGTTGCGGTTCCGAAGTGCAATAACGTGATTCAGTGTACGACTAATGGTTTCGCCGCCAGCACCGACGCGAGTTGAATCGAGCATCTCCAAGCGAATGCTGATGGCGGTAACTTTCGACCAGTCGCTGACTGCACTGGCGTCCACATAAGACGTTTGACCTTTGATCAAATACCGCAACTGCATATTGTTGACCCCTTCCAGCACTTCGTCGTTGCGTTGTGCCAGACTTCCCCCCGAATAAATCATTTGCGACTGATATAAAGATCTTGTTCCGCGCGCATTAGTCCCAATGAACCAACGAGCAGCATGCAGATTCGCAATCACCGAACCCGCAGCAACGAATGCAAACTGCGAGCCAGCACAAACCGGCATGGCCAAGCCTGTAGAGCAGTTACCTGGAGAAACACCACTGACGGCGTGCACAACGTTTGAGCCAGCAACCGAACTGACCTGAAAAATCGCAGATTGTCGTGCGTTGCAGGCAACAACAACGTCGCCCGTACCAATTCCCGCGGCAGCAGCCGTCATATTTAGCGTCAGCGTTGCAGCAGAGGTGTTATCCGAAGCGATTGTCGCAACTTCATAGCCAGCCCCAAGAATCTGTAGCGCGTCGGTACCAGTGACGCGCGCGCCCACCGATGTGCCATTACTTGGCGAACCAGAAGAAAAAGCACCATCCACCCCCGTTATCCCAGAAGTCCAATTATCGATATTCGTGTACCAATTAGCAGCCTTGTTATTCACCACGTTTGCAATTGACACGTTATTTAGACATGGATTTCCAGATGCCTCGCGTACATCGCGCGCCATTAACTCAAATGCTATTCGCACGTTTTCTTGAACTCGGCCCAACCCCTCTGTCGCACTATAAGTGCGTCGATTTGAAATAAAAATACCAATAGCCGCACCGACAACCAGCAAACCCAGTACCAATGCAATCATCAGTTCAATCAATGTCACGCCATGCATGTTCGAGCGTCTGGCGTTCATTTGCACATTTATTTTCATAGCCTTGTCTTGATTGAAAACTGCTGGACAGCACTTCCATTTTTTGCCCTACTATCGTCCCATTTGACTATCGCTTCGCAGGTCGTAGCACTGCACGTTATGGTTCCGCATGCTGTTGAGTTAATTGAATCCTTTAACCCTTGCAACCAGCTACTGATATCATTGGAGACGAGGCTAGACCCAGCGAATGCACTACAGGATGCAGTGTTGTAGCCCCCAGATATCGCCACCTCCGAATTGGCACGCATTGCATCGAAGATGGTATATGCCTGTATTACAGCCTGACTCCGCTCCAGCGAGCTCTGACTATTGCGCAGAGCTGTTGCTTGCATTGCGGCGATACCGAGCATACCAACCCCCAAGACCACGACTGAGATCAGTACTTCGATCAAACCAATGCCTGCCATCGACTTACGTTTAAGTTCCATATTTTCCCCGCTTTACAGCGTAGTGGGTGTGTCGACCGGAGCTGCGCACGTAGCATCGCCGGTACTGCTACGCACCGAAGCACGGCTTCCGCTGACGATTACAACCATCCGGACATTTTGTGGAGGATTGGTTGTTACCAGACAGGAGCTAACAGCAGCAACGAGCAAGGCACCTGTCGCGCTGCGTGCAAGGCCATCTGCCCGAAACTCAATTGCGTTTCCGTTACTGACGATCGCAGGGCTGGCCTGCACAAGCATTGGCGCCTTCGCTGTGCCAACTCGCAGGACCTCGTTGGTTGCCTTGACCATTACGATCCACTGATTCCATGAACCGCTGCTGCAGCTGGACGCGTCGCTGCTGGGACACATGAGCACTGTCTGGTTGCGTCGCACAGCTTCGGACCTGGTCATTTGTAGCGATGCCAGCACCTCGTTTGCAGACGCAGTCAGCCGATTACTGTTGATCAACCCCGTGAAACTTGGAATAGCAATCGCGGCTACGATCGCTATCACGGCCACGGTGACCATCAATTCGATCAGACTGAAGCCATTGTACCGAGCGTGGCGCAGCACTTCTCCCAGATTACGTCGTGACGCACACATTGTGACTGCCTTCTCTATTCCCCAGACCAACGCTAGTGGCCGTCATCGAGTTACGCAACGGATGGCCGATGGACGGTACCGATGGGGGAATGAAAGGACGACACTCCGCCGTCCATGGAACCGGTGCATCATGTCCGCACGCCTTAACATGAGTCTTCGAGCGAATGTCTAGTCCGCCCACCCACGTGCAGCCTCTCGATACCTTGTGGCAAGCATCGGTCATTGTCTGGACCCTGCTAGCCGGGGAGGGAGTAGCGATCGTGCTCGCTCTGGCGCCCACGCTGGACGGCAATCGCTGGGTTTATTTCGGGCTTGCTTCATTGGCCGTGCAATGGGTCGCTCTATTGACGTTGGCATGCCTTTATGGGTTGCGACGTCGCTTGACGAATCTCAAGCCACTTCATATCGCCACACTCTCAATCGGCCTCATGCTGGCCTGCACCTGGGCGGTATGTGCCGCCTCTTGGGTAGCGTTGCACGAGGCATGGAATATGTCTTCGCGCGAGTGGATGTTGAGCGTCCTCCGCATTACAGGAACTGCCTTGACCGTGGGGACCTTGGGCTTGCTAGCCTTTCACAACCACTGGAGAGCGCGACAATTAGCTGTGCAGGCGAAACAGGCGCAGCTGGATGCGCTACGCGCACGCATCCGACCACATTTTCTTTTCAATACATTGAATACAGGAGCGGCTTTAGTCCATGTACATCCAGAGCAAGCAGAACGCCTTTTATTGGATCTCTCAGACCTGTTCCGCGCGGCGTTGGGCAGTTCGGATTACATCGACCTAAATCAAGAGCTGGGACTGACACGGCGGTATCTGGAAATCGAGCAGATGCGTCTGGGACGTCGGTTGACAATCGACTGGCAGGCGCCTTCTTCATTGCCGGCAATCCAGCTTCCAACCCTATCGATTCAGCCATTGGTAGAAAACGCAATCCGGCATGGAATCGAGCCTCGGGTTGATGGTGGCCGCCTTTCCATCAAAGTAGTTCTGGAAGAAAAAAGGATACTAGTAGAAATCGCCAACCCTCTCCCTCCGAGTCAAGAAAACGCACATCGCGGTCATCACCTTGGTCTGCGAGCCGTGCAGGCCAGGCTGGAAACCCAGGAAGCCGGCCGCGGACGCCTGACAACCCAACGGACCGATGAAACTTTCATCAGTACCTTGGAGTTGCCGATCATCGCCAAGCATTAAGAGTGGCCAACCACACGTAGCGAGCATTCGCCAGGTGGGTGCGGACGGCGCGGAGCAACCGCAATGTGCGAATGGTATATGCCGATTCCGAGCACCGGCCGCGCCCGCCTTGGCGGTGAGCGCAGTCGTTTTGATAGCCGCTCAAAGCGGCCTCCAGTCAGGTCACCACCCGATAACAAGGCCGGTAGTCTCCCGAAATCTTCATGCGGCGTTGTTCGACGAAGCCGCGCAGGAGTTCGTCCAAGGCCCGCATGATGTCCGGGTCGCCGTGGATCTCGAAGGGGCCGAGCTCTTCGATGCGGCGCATGCCGTCTTCCTTGACGTTGCCGGCGACAATGCCAGAGAACGCGCGGCGCAGGTCGGCGGCCAGGGCAGGTGCGGGGCGGCCATGGTGCAAGTCCAGCGCGGACATGGCCTCGTGGCTCGGTTCGAACGGCTGCTGGTATTCAAGCGGGATGTGCACCGACCAGTTGAAGTAGTACGAGTCCTTCTGATCTTTACGGTGCGCGCGCACTCCGTTGATGCCTTCAGCCATGCGACGCGCCACCGCGACCGGGTCGCCAACGATAATCTCGTAGCGCGATGCGACGGCTTCGCCCAGCGTCAGCCGGATGAAGCGATCGATCTGCTCGAAGTACGGCGCGGCGATGGTCGGGCCGGTGAGAATCAGCGGGAACGGCAGGTCGGCGTTTTCTTCGCGTAGCAGGATGCCGAGTAGGTAGAGGATTTCTTCCGCCGTGCCGACGCCACCTGGGAACACCAGGATGCCGTGCCCGATGCGGACGAAGGCCTCCAGGCGCTTTTCGATGTCCGGCATGATTACCAGGTGGTTGACGATCGGGTTGGGCGACTCGGCAGCGATGATGCCCGGCTCGGTGACGCCGATGTAGCGCGTATGGTGCTTGCGCTGTTTGGAATGGGCAATCGTGGCCCCCTTCATCGGCCCCTTCATCGCACCCGGGCCGCAGCCGGTGCAAATATCCAGGCCACGTAGACCGAGCTCGTAGCCCACCTGCTTGGTGTAAAGGTATTCGTCGCGCGAGATGGAATGACCACCCCAGCACACGACCAGATTAGGGTCGGACGGCTGCAGGATGCGCGCGTTGCGCAACTGACCGAACACCGCATTGGTAATGCCTTCACTAGTGTCGAGATCGGCGCGCTGCGCTTGAAGCTCGATCGCCATGTAGGCCAAGTCGCGAACGACGGCGAACAGCAGTTCGGCCACGCCACGGATGATGTCGCCATCAACGAACGCCATGGCCGGCGCATTGACCAGATCGATGCGGATGCCGCGGTCTTGCTGGTTTACCTGAATATCGAAATCCGGATACAGATCGCGCGCGGCGCGCGGGTCGTCCGAGGCGCTGCCACTAGTGAGCACCGCCAATGCGCAACGGCGCAACAGTTCGTGCATGCCGCCACCGGATGCATCGCGCAACCGGGCCACTTCCGCCTTGGACAATACGTCCAGACCACCACGTGGGTAGATCCGTGCATCCACCACCGGCAGCGCCCGTGCTGCCGTACTGCTGAGTTCCATAGTTTGCTCCTGTCTTGTCTGCAGGACTTTAGCGTACTCACCCGCACAAAAGAAAACGGCACGGAGAACCCAGCCGTTTTTGCAACATTCGACGCGCCAATGAGATTAGAACTGGTAGCGGAAGCCCAACTGCAGCGCCCAGCTGGAGATGCCCTTGTCGTCGTAGACGGTCGCGGCATCCGGCTGGTTGAAGCGATACACGTACTTGCCCGTCGCTGCGTCGATACCGCCGTACTCGGCCACACCTTTGAAGCCCGGGGACGCGTATTCGTCGACACGGCCCCACTTCTTGTTGAGAAGGTTGCCCACATTCATCACGTCAACCCATATCTGCGCCTTGTTGCCGTCGAAGAAGCCCGGAAGCTCCTGTTCCAGGTGTAGATCGAACTGGTTGACCCACGAATTGCGCACCGCGTTACGGCCCGCAACCTGGCCCTTGTGCGTAGAAAGGTACTGGTCGTTAGTGACGTAGTTCCAGAACGCATTTTCTTCGGCCGCATTGCGGAACAACACATCGCCGCGTACTGCCGGAATGTATAGCAGGTCGTTTGCGCGACCATCGCCATTGGCGTCGTTGTCGAAGGTATAGCTGTACGGGCGACCGCTGCGGCCCTGGTAGATTAGGCCAAGCTTGGTTGCGTAGTCGCTAACCAAGTTGTGCTTCCACTGCAATGTACCGAGGATGCTGTCCTTGATTTGGTATGCAGACGTCGCGTTGACTTCTTCGTTGGCTTGGAAAGTCGCCATGTTGAGCAGCTGCGAGCTCGATGTGGAGTTGGTCAGGCCACTAACTTCCTTCGCATTCGAATAGGTATACGCCAGGCTCGAAGACCAGCCGCTGTCGTTGAACGGCTTGCTCAGGCCAACAGTGAAGCTCTGCGTGCCACCTTGATCAGTCGAACGCGCGATAATGGCATCGTTGAAGTTAGGGTCGTCACGCAGCGCGCGGATATCCGTTCGGCTGTTTTCACATGACGAATCCAGCGCCACACCGGTTTCGCGAAGACATGCGTTACCGAGGGCGTTCCAGTTTTCCGGGTTAAGGCCGTTGGGATTCCAATAGATATTGCGTCCATCCTGGCCAACTGCAGTCGCGGCGCCCAGATTGAGCTGCTGGTAATAGATCGCTTCCTTGACCTTGGTAACTACACCTTCTATCGACGCGACGATGCCGTACCACGGCAACTCGGTATCGAATGCCAGATTTGCCTTCCACACCGCAGGCTGGCCAAGGTCTTTGTCGACGAAGTCGACCGACTGCGTTTGACCCAACACGCCGCGCGGCTGATTTTTGATATCCGGCGTGAAGCGGATGCCACTGTTGGACGCATTCGGGAAGTTATAATCGATGAACGCAAGGCCGGTATTGGAATACGGGTTGGACAACCACACCGAGGCAGCCGCACCCTGGAACAGGCCGACGCCACCACGCAACTGAGTCGGACGATCTGCGTCGAAGGTGTAGTTGAAACCGAAGCGCGGCTGCCACAGACCACTGCCATCGATCGTTTCATCGTTGCGCACGCCGAAGGCATTGAAGGCAGCTTGGTTGAATTGCGGCGAATTCTTCACCATCGGCTCGTCATAGCGCAGTCCGAAGTTCAAGGTCAGGTTGCTGTTGACAGCCCACGAATCCTGCAGGAACACGCCGACGTTGCGCATGCCCCACTTTGCAGCAATGTCGTCAATACCGGTGGCCGAGTACGAATAACGATATGCGTTCGGCAGATTGGCCTGATAATTGGCAATCGAATTGAACGTGTAGTTACCGAAGACGCGCGGTCCGTACAGGTTATAGATGTCGTTGTCTTCGTAATCGAAGCCGAACTTGACCGTGTGGTCATTCAAGAACAGCGTTCCAGCGAAGAACGCATTCCAGGTTTCGGTACGCAGCTCGTTGGCCTGCGTATTGGCCTCGGTGCCAAGGTTCAAGGTGTTGTTGCCGAAGCGCACGGCGATTGCCGGCAGCTGCGATGCGGCGGTACGTACGGCCGAGTAATCGCGGTAGGACACCTTGGCTTCGGTCGAGAACGTGTCGGTCCAGTCACTGAACAACTGGCCGGTGTAGGTCTCAAGTTCAAAGTCGCGCACGTAATGGTACGAGTTCAACGCCAGCGTATTGTTTCCGAACCCGTTGAGGTTGGCCGTGCTCTGCTCGGACTTGCCGTAGCGGAACGAACCACGATGCTTGTCGCTGATGTTCCAATCCAACTTGAAGCCCTTCTCTTCCAAATCGGAGTCCAGCGCTGGTAGCGTCAAGGTGCCGGGATCGAAACCATAGACGTCGCGCGAGATATCGATGACCTGATCGACTTGCGCCTGGGTGATGCCGACTTCATTGCTCGCACCAGAACCCACCGGGCCGTAACCGCTATTACCGGTAAATACACCCTTGCCCTTGTACTTTTCGTAATTGGCGAAGAAGAACAACTTGTCCTTGACGATCGGGCCACCCAGGGTCAAACCATAGGTCGCTTCGTTATCGAATAAGTGCGGGCGGATGTCGTTCTGGTTCTTGCCGGACCAATCGTTCTTGCGATAGGTGCCATAGACAGAGCCGTGGAATTCGTTGGTGCCCGACTTGGTGACCGCATTGATCACACCACCGGTACCACCACTGATAGTGACGTCATAGTTCGCCACATCCACCGAGATTTCGTCGATGACGTCCATCGAGAACGGCTGGCGCGGGGTCGGCAGGCTATTGGATTCCAGGCCGAAAGCGTCGTTGGTGCTGATGCCGTCGACGCGTATCGCGTTGTAGCGCGGGTTCTGGCCGGCGATGGAGATTTCGTTGCGCGCCTTGTCGGTCTGCGCGACACGCGGATCCAGACGCACGTAGTCCTGCAGGTTGCGGTTGATCGACGGCAGCGATTCGATTTCTTCGCGGGTCACGTTGGTGCCAGTGCCCATCTTGTTGGCGCTGAGGATGGCCGAGCCGTAGTTGCCGGCAATCGCCTGCACAATGCCCAGAGTGGCCAGGTCGCCGCCAAGGGCCGCATCGACCTGATTGACCTTATCCAGGTTCAGGTAGACGCCCTCGCGCGTGGTGTTGCCCGCGCCAGAAGCGGTGATGGTGATGGTGTACGGCCCACCCACACGCAAACCGCGCGCGTTGTAGCGTCCGCTGGCATCGGTGGTGACGCGACTGACGGTGCCCGATTCAACATGGATGATCGTCACGTCGGCATTCGGCACCGGCTGACCGCCGCGGCTAGTGACCACGCCAGCGACCCCGGCAGAGGTGCTCTGAGCGAACACGGGGGCGGCGGCAAGTGCGGCAACAAGGCCGAGAGTCAGCTTGGACATGCGCAGACAACTGGAATGGATCATTTCAGTAGCCTTGAGACAGGTTGGGCTGTGACAAAGAGGCGCAGTCAGCCCAACCGTTGCCGGGGGTGGGCTGCAGATGATCTGGGGTCCCTAGCCGCGCGGCCGGTTGCTGCCGCAACGGTTAACAACAGATTAACACGCTAAGGCCCGGTTGTGACGGAAACGTGACAACGTTCGCGCAGTGCAACCTGCACTTCGCATGTGCCGCCGTAAACGCCATGCTGCGCAAAGTCGCAGGCAAAAGAAGACATATGTCTCGGATCAGCAGGGACAGGATTGGGACCTGGAAGCAGGATCGTAAAGCACGCCCAAGCACCATCCGACTGACGCCGCGGGCCGCTGCCAACTCTCGGTTCCCACCTCTCGTGCACCAGACCGCCCTGCACCGAAAAACGACTTAAATCGACACCGGCAACTTGAAGTAGGTCCCCAAGCCATCCAAGAACATCTGCACCGAGATAGCCACCAGCAACATGCCCATCAGGCGCTCGATCGCGGTAAGTGCACGATGACCGAGCAGTTTGTACAGCAGCGGGGCCGACGCCAGGATCGTGGATGCAGCAATCCAGGCGATCATCAGTGCCAGGCTCCAATCCCATAGCCGGGTCGGTTCATTGCTGCCCATCAGCATCACCGCAGCCATGCCGGACGGGCCGGCCACCAGAGGGATCGCCAGCGGCACGATGAAGGGCTCGCCATCGGGGATCTCGCCCAATAGGCCTTCTGGGCGCGGGAAAATCATGCGGATGCCGATCAGGAACAGCACGATGCCGCCAGCGATCGCCACCGATTCCTGACGCAGATGCATCAACTCCAGCGCGTATTTGCCGCCCCACAGAAACCCCATCAACACGAACAATGCGATCAGCAACTCGCGCGCGAGCACGAAGCGTTGGCGACGCGGCGGCAGCGGCTTGAGCACGCTGAGAAACACCGGGATGTTGCCCAGCGGGTCGAGGATCAGGAACAGCAGCAAGGCTGCCGACATGATGGTCATGCGGAAGGACTCCAGATCGCACCGCGGTGCGCGGCACCCGCCATGGACAGCAAGGCGACGCAGGCCAACGCAGCGCGCGCGGGATCGACCGCGTCGCGGTCTTCGTGGTGCGTGAAGGCACGTGCGCGTAGCGCGGTACGCATCGGTCCGGGCTGCAGGCCGCTGATGCGCACCGTGCCGGCGACGGTTTCGTGATGCAGACTGGTGAGCAAGCCGTGCTGCGCATACTGAGCTGCGCCGTAGGCGCCCCAATACGCCTGCCCAACCCGCGCTGGATCATCCACGACGAAGACCACTGCCGCATCGTGTTGCTGGCGCAACAGCGGCAAACAGGCCTGGGTCAACCAAGCACGCGCGGTGAGATTCACATGGATGGTGCGCGCGAAGTCCGCAGGCGCTGCGAGCTCGGCCGGAGTCAGGCCGGCAAAGTCGGCCGCACAATGCAGCAGGCCATTCAACCTACCAAGCTCACACTGTAACCGCTGCACGAGCGCAGCATAATCGTCCGGGGTGGCGCCGGCCAGGTCCAGTGGGTAGAGCAACGGTTCCGGCCCCAGCTTGGCGACTGCATCATAAATACGCTCCAGCGGACGCAGCTTGCGGCCAAGCAACACCAAAGTCGCGCCGGCAGACGCGCACGCCCGTGCAGCAGCAGCGCCCAGGCCGCCGCCGGCGCCTGTGATCAATACCACTCGACCGGCCAGCGCAGCCGCGTCCGACTGGTCCTGCAACGCGCTCACGGCTGATAGGCCTCGCTGACGATACGCCTGAGCTCACCGGCCTCGAACAATTCCAGCGTGATGTCGCAACCGCCGATCAGCTCGCCATGAATGAATAACTGCGGAAAGGTCGGCCAGTTGGAATAACGCGGCAGATTCGCGCGCACCTCGGGTTCTTCCAGCACGTTGACGGTGCGCAGTTGGTCGGCACCTGCCGCGACCAATGCCTGCACCGCACGACTGGAAAATTCGCACATCGGGAACTGCGGGGTGCCTTTCATGAACAGCACGATCGGGTGGTGTTCGACTTCGGCCTGGATCCGTTCCATTTCCGGCATTGGACTCTCCTGACTGGGAGCGGCAAGCCCGACCGCCGAGTCGGATAGACTTCCGCAAAGGCGCGCATTGTAAGCCTTCAGCGCGACCTATCGCCGCACTCCCTTCGCTGCCCTTGCCATCATGCCGATCGAACATCTTGCACTGCCCTACTCCCGCGCCGCCCTTGAGCCGCATTTGTCGTCCGCGACATTGGAAGCGCATCACGGCGTCTACGACCGCAACGAGGTCGAACGGCTCAATGTGCGTATCGAAGGCACCGAGTTTGCCGAGCTGACGCTGGAAGAGATCATCGCGCGAGCGCAAGGCACGCTGTTCCATCTGGCCGCGCAGGTGTGGAACCATAATTTCTATTGGCAATGCCTGCGTCCACGCGGTGGAGGCGAGCCGCTTGGCCGGCTGGCCGACAGCATCGCCAAATCGTTCGGCGACTTCGTGCACTTCAAGCAGGAATTCAACCGCGTCGCCTTGGGCACCTTCGGCTCGGGTTGGGTGTGGCTGGTGCAGCGCCCGGACGGCACGCTAGCGGTCGTCGCCACACCGAACACGTCCACTCCGGTCACCGGGGCGGACACGCCGCTGCTCGCCTGCGACGTATGGGAGCATGCGTATTACCTGGATTACCAGCACGATCGCGCGCAGTACGTGGACGCGTTTTGGAAACTGATCAACTGGGATTTTGTGGCTAGCCGGTTGGGCTAACCACGCCGTTGTTGCAGCAAAGGAGAGATCGCTCATCTGCTGCAAGTAAGCATCGGAAAGCAGTCAAGCGCTGCGATAAGGCTTCATCAAGGACTAGCGCCTCGGCCATGTAGCCGCATCCGCGTTAATGCGTCTTGCGAATCACCCTTCGCTCAAGCGCGCGACCACCGGCTCAACCTGGGTGCCACGCAGCAACGCAGTGCCCGCATCGTTCAGTGCCTGTGCCAGCCTTTGCGAGGTGTCTGCGCGCAACGTTGCGTGGCCGACCTTGCGCCCGTCACGCGATTGCTTGCCGTAGTCGTGCCAATGTCCGCCCGGTACCGCCAGAAATGCGGCAGCTTCCGGCACAGCGCCCAGCCAATTGAGCATGCAGGCATGCCCACGCATCGCCGTGCTGCCGAGCGGCAAGCCGAGTACGGCACGCACGTGATTTTCGAACTGCGATGTCTCTGCGCCTTCGATAGTCCAATGTCCGGAGTTATGCACGCGCGGCGCCATTTCGTTGGCGAGCAATTGGCCTTCGCGCACAAACAGCTCAAGTGCGAAAACGCCCACATACTCCAGGCGCTCGGCAATCGCGCGCGCATGCGCCGCTGCGGCAGACTGCAGCCCGGCATCCCCAGTTGCCGGCGCGAGGCTGGCCGACAGCACGCCGTCCACATGCCAGTTTTCAGTCAACGGCCAGGCGCGGAACTCGCCATCGCGGCCGCGCACTGCCACCACGCTGACCTCGCGCTGGAATGGCACGAACGCCTCCACGATCAACCCGACCTTGGCCGCCTGCGCGCCGAGCGCGTCCCATGCCGCATCGGCATCGGCGAGCGTCTTGATGCGGAACTGACCCTTGCCGTCATAGCCGAAGCGACGCGTCTTGAGCACGCACGGCGTACCGATACGCGCCAGCGCCGCATCCAACCCGGCGCGGTCGTCGATGGCCGCAAACTCCGGCACCGGAATGCCGAGCTCGCGAAACAAGGTTTTTTCGCTGAGCCGGTCCTGTGCCACCGCCAATGCAGCGGGACTCGGAAAGACCGGCACCTGTGCGGCGAGCTGCTGCGCACTGGCAGCCGGCACGTTCTCGAAATCGAAGGTGAGCACATCCGCCTGTGCGGCGAATGCGTCAAGCGCAGCGGCATCGTCGAAGGCAGCGACCTGCAGCGGCGCCACCTGACCTGCACAGGCATCAACCGCCGGGTCGAATACCGCAAAACGCAAGCCCAACGGCGCGCCGGCCAACACCAACATGCGTGCCAATTGGCCACCGCCCAGAATACCGACGGTGGTCATTGCCGCGGGTCGTCGCTAGCCATGACATCGTCAGTCTGCTTGGCACGGAACTGTGCCAGTGCCTGGCCGATCTGCGCCTGTTCCGGTGCCACCATCGCTGCCGCGAACAACGCCGCATTTGCCGCACCAGCATTGCCGATCGCAAACGTAGCCACCGGAATCCCGGCTGGCATCTGCACGATCGATAGCAACGAATCCATGCCGTTGAGCGCCTTGGACTGCACCGGCACGCCGAGCACCGGCACCGCGGTCTTGGCGGCGAGCATGCCCGGCAGATGCGCCGCGCCGCCGGCACCGGCGATGATTGCGCGCAAGCCGCGTTCGCCAGCCTGCTCGGCATAGCTGAACAACACATCGGGCGTGCGGTGCGCCGAGACCACCTTGACTTCGTAAGGCACGCCCAGCGCATCCAGCTTCTGAGCTGTGTGTTGCATGGTCTCCCAATCCGAACGGGAGCCCATCACGATGCCGACCAGCGGCGCGGAGTGGTTGGAGGTCATGGCCCTGCCTTGCGGTAAAGACGTATTCTAGCCAACTTCCACGCAAGACAAGACTTCGATGGATCGCAAATTGCTCGACCTGCTGTGCTCGCCCGACACCCGCCAGCCGCTTTCGCTGCTCGACGGCAAAGGCCTGGAAGCACTCAACACCGCCATTGCCGGCGGAAACCTGCAGCGTGCCGATGGCACCTTGCAGGCACAGCCGCTGCGCGAGGCGCTGATCACCCGCGACCGCAAGCAGATCTTCCGCGTCGACGATGGCATTCCAGTGCTGCTGGCCGAAGAAGCCATCGGCACTGAGCAGATCGCCGACCTCCCCGAGAAGTGAGTCTTCCTGTGCGCACGACCGTGCCGGAGGCGCCACCGAGCGCGCTGGTTGACGCCGACGTGGCACGCGCACTGGCCGAGGACATCGGCACTGGCGATGTGACCGCAGCGCTGTTGCCCGATCAGGCCGACAGCGCGTACCTGCTGTGCAAGCAGAATGCGGTGATCGCAGGCCGCCCCTGGTTCGACGCGGCGCATCGTGCACTCGATGTGCAGGTGCGCATCGACTGGCACGTGCACGAAGGTCAGCACGTCAGCGCCGGCACTGTGTTGGCCCTGCTGCATGGGCGCAGCCGCAGTCTGGTCAGTGCCGAGCGCACCTCGCTCAACTTCATGCAGACGCTCTCGGCCACGGCCACTACTACGGCTGCGTACGTCGCTGCAGTTGCTGACACCAACACCCGCATCCTGGACACGCGCAAGACGCTGCCGGGCCTGCGCGCCGCACAGAAATACGCGGTGCGTTGCGGTGGTGGCGACAATCACCGCATCGGGCTGTTCGATACGGTGATGCTCAAGGAAAACCACATCCGCGCAGCCGGATCGCTGAGCGCAGCCGTGCATGCCGCACGCGCGCAGCAACCACAGTTGCCGCTGGTGGTCGAAGTGGAAACGCTGGAGCAACTGCGCGAGGCATTGCAGGTCGGCTGCACGCGCATCCTGATCGACGACTTCGATCAGGCGATGCGTCGCGAAGCAGTCCGTCTCGTTGCCGCTTTGCCGCACGACCAACGCATTCCGCTCGAAGTCTCTGGCAGCGTGGATCTGGCTGGCATTCGCGCAATTGCCGAAGACGGCGTGGACTGCATTTCCATCGGCGGGTTGACCAAACACGTGCAGGCGGTGGACCTGTCGCTCAAACTCGGCCCGCCGCCACCGCGCTGATTTCACGCGTGCGAACAGCAGCTCTGGCAGCCTGCTGTGATTGTTTGTGTGCGGGATCTGCGCTCACTGCAACACCACATTGGTCGTGGATCTGTCTGTTGCTGGCAGGAGGTTGTTCCGTTGCTTGAAAGGCGATCGCCGCATTTTCACTCCCTTTGAGAAGCTGGACGTCATGTTCCGTGGATTCCTCAACTTCGTACTCGCCGCTGATGGGCTTCGGTGTGTTAACAGGATCTAAAGCAGTCGCCAAGTGGGTGCGGACGGCGCGAAGGAATCGGCATGTACGCGTGGCACATGCCGATTCCGAGCACCGGCCGCGCTCAATTGGCGGTGAGTGCAGGAGGCTTAGAGCGGCTAACAAAACCCAGGAAGAAGCCGTAAGCAGATGATGGAGCAAGCAAGCGAGAGCAACGCCAAGTGGAGATCGATGCGGCGTTCAAAGCGGATGCGCAGTTTGCCCATGCCTGCGAACCAGGCATGGGTGCGCTCGACGCCCCAGCGATGACGGCCCAACCGGTGGTTGCGCGCGATCCCCTTGCGTGCGATCCGCGCAATGATGCCGCGCTGCTTGAGGAAGGCGCGACAGCGGTCGATGTCGTAAGCCTTGTCGGCGTGCAATTTGTCTGGCCAACGTCGCGGGCGCCCTGGTTTGCCACCAATTGGCGGCAAGGCGTCGATCAACTCCTCGAACACGACCGAGTCGTGCCGATTGGCGCCGGTGACGCACACCGCCAAGGGGATGCCGTTGCGATCGACGATCAGATGCCGTTTGCTGCCGAGTTTGCCGCGATCGGTCGGGTTCGGCCCGGTGTATGGGCCCCCGGGGGGAGGCTACGCTAGCGGCGTCCAGACCAGCTCGGCTCAGGTCCAGCGTCTGAGCGCGACATAGCTCGGCCAGCAACACCTGATGCAGACGATGCCACACACCGGCGGCCTGCCAATCACGCAACCGACGCCAGCAGGTCATGCCGCTGCCGTAGCCCAGCTCCATAGGCAGGTCTTCCCACGGCACGCCCGTGCGCAGGACATAGACGATGCCGTTGAGGGCTTGCTGATCACTGATACGCGGCCGTCCACCTTTGGGCGAACGCTTCACTTGCGGAATCAGCGGCTCGATGCGCTTCCACAGCGCAATGGGGATCTCTTTGCGACGTGTCATGTCCGCAATTTTGCCACCGGCGAGACAAGATTCAAGGGGTTTTGTTAGACGTTCTTAATAGAAACTCTTAACCAGAGAATCAGTTGGGAATTCATTTACGGGCGGTCGAGAATGCGCGGCTTTGATCGTACCCTTCAACCCGCGCTGTGCGCACCCTTATCCCCATAAAGGGGACAATGTCCCGAAGAAAGAAGGAATAAAGCACGACTGATTACCAGCCGACAACAAAAAAGCGGGCCGCAGCCCGCTTTTTCGTAACGCATCAAACAGCAGCGCTTACTCGGCCGAAGCCGGCACGCCCTCGCCTTCTTCCACTGCCTTGATCGACAGACGGATGCGGCCCTGCTTGTCCACTTCCAGTACCTTGACGCGGACCAGATCGCCTTCCTTCAGCTTGTCGCCAACCTTCTCCACGCGCTCGCTGGAAATCTGCGAGACGTGCACCAGACCGTCCTTGCCCGGCAGGATCGTGACGAACGCGCCGAAGTCCATGATCTTGGCGACTTTGCCTTCGTAGATGCGGCCCGGCTCCACGTCCGAGGTGATCTGCTCGATGCGCGACTTCGCAGCTTGTGCGGCGATGGCATTGACCGAGGCGATGATGATCGTACCGTCGTCCTGGATGTCGATCTGCGTGCCGGTTTCCTTGGTGATCGCCTGGATGGTCGAGCCACCCTTGCCGATCACTTCGCGGATCTTGTCCGGGTGGATCTTGATGGTCAGCAGACGCGGCGCGTAATCGCTCAGCTCCAGACGCGGCGTGGTCAGGGCATGCGCCATCTCGCCGAGGATGTGCAGACGGCCCGCCTTGGCCTGCTGCAATGCCTGCTTCATGATCTCTTCGGTGATGCCCTCGATCTTTATGTCCATCTGCAGCGCGGACACGCCTTCGGCAGTACCGGCCACCTTGAAGTCCATGTCGCCCAGGTGATCTTCGTCACCCAGGATGTCGGACAGCACCACGAAGCGATCATCTTCCTTCACCAGGCCCATGGCGATACCTGCCACCGGCGCCTTGATCGGCACACCGGCGTCCATCAGCGCCAGCGAGCTGCCGCAGACCGATGCCATCGAGGAAGAACCATTGGACTCGGTGATCTCCGAGACCACGCGAATGGTGTACGGGAATTCTTCCAGGCTCGGCATCACGGCTAGCACGCCGCGCTTGGCCAGACGGCCATGGCCGATTTCACGACGCTTCGGTGCACCGAAACGACCACACTCGCCTACCGAGTACGGAGGGAAGTTGTAATGGAACAGGAAATTTTCCTTGTACTCGCCGCTGACCGCGTCGATCACTTGGCCGTCGCGGGCGGTGCCCAGCGTGGTAACCACAATAGCCTGCGTTTCGCCGCGGGTGAACAGTGCCGAGCCATGGGTACGTGGCAACACGCCGGCCTGCACATCGATCGGACGCACGGTATCTAGTGCACGGCCATCGATACGCACCTTGGTCTCTAGGACCGAGTCGCGCATGGTGTGATATTCCAGCTCGCCAAATTCCTTCGACAACTCAGCAGCGCTCCAGCCTTCGGAGGCAACACGGCCGGCCAGCGAGTCCAGCACGTCTTTCTTGATCGCGGAGATCGCGTCGCGACGCTGCAACTTGTCGCGCACCTGGAAAGCATCTGCCAGCTGTGTGCCGACGGCTTCTTTGAGCGCGTTGATCAGCGCGGTGTTCTTGACAGGCGCAACCCAGCTGCTGGGCTTGGTGCCGGCTTCGACGGTCAGCTCGTTGATCGCGTTGATGACTTTCTGCAGTTCGCGATGGCCGAAGGTGACCGCGCCCAGCATCACTTCTTCGGACAGCAGCGCCGCTTCCGACTCCACCATCAGCACGGCGTTCGCGGTGCCGGCAACCACCAGCTCCAGCTGCGAATCCTTCAGCTCGGCGATGGTCGGGTTGAGGATGTACTCACCGTTCTTGTAGCCTACCTTGGCGGCACCGATCGGGCCGTTGAAGGGCGTACCGGCCAACGACAGCGCAGCCGATGCACCGATCAGCGCGGCGATATCGCCGTCGATGTCGGGGTTCATCGACATCACGGTCGCGATAATCTGTACTTCGTTCTTATAGTCCTCCGGGAACAGCGGACGGATCGGACGATCGATCAGGCGAGAGATCAGCGTTTCCTTCTCGGTCGCACGTCCTTCGCGCTTGAAGAAGCCGCCTGGGATGCGGCCGCCGGCATAGAACTTCTCCTGATAATCAACGGTCAGTGGGAAGAAGTCCTGACCTTCGCGCGCGGTCTTTGCGGCGACGGCGGTGACCAGCAGTACGGTGTCATCCATCTTGACGATGACCGCGCCGCTCGCCTGGCGAGCGACTTCGCCGGTCTCGAGGGTGACGGTGTGCTTGCCGTACTGGAAGGTTTTGGTGATTTTTGCCACGGAGGTTTTTCCCTTAGGTGTTGCTGTCTTCAAATGGACCGTCGTCGACCCATGCCGAGAACGGGCGGCCGGGATGCTCCGGGCCATTAACTACATGGTGCAAATGACGTAGTGCGACTGACCAAAACAAAACCGCGGCGCATCGCTGCGCCGCGGCGGTAGGACTCGATTAGCGGCGCAGGCCGAGCTTCTCGATCAAGGACTTATAACGCTCGTTGTCCTTCTTCTTCAGGTAGTCGAGCAGGCTGCGACGACGGTTGACCATCTGCAGCAGACCACGACGGCTGTGGTGATCCTTCTTATGGGTCTTGAAGTGACCGGTCAGCAGTTCGATGCGCGCTGTCAGCAGAGCGACCTGCACTTCCGGCGAACCGGTGTCCTGGGCGCTGCGCTTGTTGTTCTCAATAACTTTCTGGGTGTCGACAGACATTGTGTTTTCTCAAGAGATGCGTAGTGGACAGGAACGTGCGTGACGCACCGTCGGACTCGCCGTTTGCTAGGGATGAGCGCGCTTGGCGCTGAATGTGCCACGATCAGGGCCGCAAAATTGTAACGTCGCGCGGCCCCGAGAACAAGTTGACTAAAAATTAATAAGCCTGAACTTCGTTCAGTCCATTGAACAAACGCTGCGGTGACAAACGCCCTTCCGCGTCCACCATGCCTAAGCCTGAAGGGATTCCATCGGGCCCGAACACCGCCACCTGGCCGACTGGAAATGCTGCATCGCGCAAGCGCTGGCCCATCCGGAAACGGGTCGCATGGGCCTGGTCGAGTACGATCCGCGCAAAATCGGCCAGACCGGCTTGGATCGGCAACAACAACTCCTGCGCATCGATGCCTGCGTCCAGCGCTGTGGACAGCGCTTGGAGCGTGATCATTTGCGGAGCATGAAACGGCTTGACCCACAGCCGACGCAACGATGCGATATGCGCACCACATCCGAGCAATTCGCCCAAATCGCGCGCCAGACTGCGAATATAAGTGCCCGAGCCGCAGGTCACGCGCAATTGCAGGCGCGGCGCGCTGTAGCCGATCAGTTCGATCGCATGCACATCGACCTCGCGCACCGGCGCGTCGATCGCTTCGCCACGCCGCGCCTTGGCATACAGCGGCTCGCCCCCCTGCTTGAGCGCAGAATAGATCGGTACCTGCTGCGCGATACGGCCGACAAACGACGCCAGCGCCACACGCAGTGCTTCTTCGCTCAGTTCCGGCACCGCACGCTCGCGCAACCGCTCGCCATCGGCATCGTCAGTCTCGGTGGTCATGCCCAACACGACCTCAGCGTCGTATGCCTTGACCGAGCCAAGCAGCAGACCGGCGATCTTGGTAGCTTCGCCCAGACACAACGGCAGCAAGCCGGTGGCCAGCGGATCCAGGCTTCCGGTATGGCCGCCCTTTTCTGCCCGCAACAAACGGCGTGCGGCCTGCAACGCGTTGTTGGAGCTGAGTCCGGCTGGCTTGTCCAGCAACAGGATGCCATGCAACGGGCGATAGACGATGCGGGGTTTCAAAAGATCAGTGCTCGAATCGGGCGCTGTACGCGCCCGCGGGAATCAGGGCCGCAACGGAGGCCGCAGGCGGCAAGCCCGATACAGCGCTCAGCGCTGTTCGGCGTCTTCGTCGCTGGAAGCAGCCTCGGGGCGGACATCATTCAGATCACGCAACAGGTTGTCGATGCGTTCGCCGCGATCGACCGAATCGTCGTAATGGAAGTGCAGCTCAGGCACGTGACGCAGTTTCATGGCCCGCGCCAACTGCGTACGCAGCTGACCGGCAATTTCCTTGAGCCCCTTGATCGCTTCGACCGAACGCTCCTGCTGCAGCGCGGTGACGAACACCTTGGCATGCGCCAGATCGCGGCTGATTTCGACATCGGAAACGCTGACCGACGGCAAGCCGTGGTCGCGCACGGCCGCGTGCACGATGGTGCCGAGGTCGCGACGCACCTGCGCCGAAACGCGGTCGGTGCGATGGAATGATTTGGTTGGCATGGTCGTGGACCTAGTTGATTCGGAGGGCCAGATGGCACCGAAGCCAAAAACGAACGCGAGCGGCCATGCTGCCCTTGCCTCGCAGAACTTGCGTTACAGAATCCGCTGTGCGGAAGACCGGGGCCCGCAGGCTCCGGCAGCCGTTACAGCGTACGGGCGACTTCGATACGCTCGAAGCACTCGATCTGATCGCCGGCCTTGACGTCGTTGTAGGCCTTCACGCCGATACCGCACTCGGTACCGTTGCGCACTTCCTCGACGTTTTCCTTGAAACGACGCAGCGATTCCAGCTCGCCTTCGAACACCACGACGCTGTCGCGGAGCACGCGGATCGGCTTACTGCGCTTCACCACGCCTTCGATGATCATGCAGCCTGCAACCGCACCGAACTTCGAACTGCGAAACACGTCGCGAACCTGCGCGATACCGATAATCTCTTCGCGGATTTCCACGCCGAGCAGACCGGAGGCCACCTGCTTCACCTGGTCGATCACGTCATAGATGATCGAGAAGTAACGCAGATCGATACCGTTGGACTCAACGATTCTGCGCGCCGACGCATCGGCACGCACGTTGAAGCCGATCACCGTGGCCTTGGAGGCCGCCGCCGAATTCGCATCGGACTCGGTAATGCCGCCAACGCCGGAATGGATCACGTTGATGCGGATGTCGTCGTTGGACAACGCCACCAGCGACTGCTTGAGCGCTTCCACCGAACCCTGCACGTCGGCCTTGATCACCAGGTTCAAAACCTGCTGGCCTTCGCCCTTGCCCATCTGGGACAGGATGTCTTCCATGCGGTTGCTGGCCGAGGCGACCAGACGCGACTCGCGACGCTTGGTTTCGCGCTGCTGCGCCACGTCCTTGGCAAGACGCTCGTCGTCGACGACCACAAAGTCATCGCCAGCTTCCGGCACACCTGACAAGCCAAGCACCTGCACCGGGATCGACGGGCCAGCCGAGGCTGGCTGATGGCCGGTTTCATCGAACAGCGCGCGCACGCGACCGTACTGAATGCCGCACACTAGGTAGTCGCCCTTCTTCAGCGCGCCCTGCTGCACCAGCACCGTTGCGACCGGGCCACGGCCCTTGTCCAGCGACGACTCGATGACGGTACCGCTGGCGCGGCCTTCGGGCAGAGCCTTGAGTTCCAGCACTTCGGCCTGCAGCGAGATCGCGTCCAGCAGCGTGTCCACACCTGTACCGACCTTGGCCGACACTTCGATGAACTGAGTATCGCCACCGAACTCTTCGGCCACCACGTTTTCGGCCAGCAATTCGTTCTTGACCCGCAACGGATCCGCGCCGGCCTTGTCGATCTTGTTGACTGCCACGATCAACGGAACGCCCGCCGCCTTGGCGTGCGCCACCGCTTCTTTGGTCTGGGGCATCACACCGTCATCGGCGGCAACGACCAACACCACGATGTCGGTGATCTTTGCGCCACGTGCACGCATCGAGGTAAACGCGGCATGGCCGGGCGTATCCAAGAAGCTGATGACGCCACGACCGGTTTCGACGTGGTACGCACCGATGTGCTGGGTGATGCCGCCGGCTTCGCCCGAGGCGATCTTGGTGCGACGGATGTAATCCAGCAGCGAGGTCTTGCCGTGATCGACGTGACCCATGATGGTCACCACCGGCGGACGGGGCGTGGTGTCGCCCTGCGCGACTTCGGCATGCGCCAACAGCGCATCTTCGAAGTCGGCATTGTCGGCACGCAGGGCCTTGTGGCCGAGTTCTTCGGTCACCAGCGCTGCGGTGTCGTGGTCGATGCTCTGGGTAATGGTCGCCATGACGCCCATCTTGAACAGCGCCTTGACCACGTCGCCACCCTTGAGCGCGAGCTTCTGCGCCAGGTCGGCCACGGTGATCGTTTCGCCGATCGCCACTTCACGCACCACCGGCGCGGTCGGACGCTCGAATCCATGCGGACCACTATTGCCTTGGTTGCCACGGCCGCTATCGTTGCCACGGCGCGAGGAGGACGAACCCGGACGACCGGTCGGCTTGCCGCGCACGTTGGAACGACGCGCACGGTCAGCCGCGGACAGATGCAACTGCCCGGCGAACCGCTTGGTCGCATCGTCGTCTTCGACGCCGGCCACCATGGCGTGCGAACCGCGCGTCTTGTGCTTGGCTGCATTGGAGCGGTCCTCTGGACGGGCCGGCGTAGCCGGACGCGATGCGGGCGAAGCGCTGCCCGGACGGGCCGGACGCAGAGCAGAAGATGGCGACGACGGCGCACGTGCGGCAGGAGGTGCCGCAGACGGAGCAGGAGTAGCGGCGACCGGCGCCGGCGCGCTGGCAGCCGCAGTGGCTTCCTCGGCAGCCTTGCGCTCGGCTTGGACACGATCACGTGCTGCTTGCTCTTCGTCACGCTTGCGCTGAATCGCTTCGTCGCGCACGCGGTCGCTCTCGGCCAGCGCCTGCTGCTCGTCGAGGTTACGCTGACGCGAAGCGGCGAGCTTGCGCAGGATATCGGCGCGCTCTTCGTCCGGCGTCATCCGCTCAGGACGACCGCTGCCTTCGTTTTCGGACCTCACGTAGGTGCGCTTCTGCCGCACTTCCACGTTGACCGTGGTCTTGGTGCGACCGGCGCTGACCGTGACTTCCTGCAGCTTGCGCCGATTGAGCGTGATCTTCTTGGCTGCTTCGCTCGCCGCTTCGGCAGGCGTCTCGGCCTTTCCATGCGTGCGACGCAGGAAGCCAAGCAGTTTCATCTTCTCGGTGCTGGTCACGACCTGGTCGGGACCGCTGAACTTCATTCCGGCCTCGGCCAGTTGAACCAGCAGTTTATCGACCGGCGTATTGACCAGTTCGGCAAGCTTGCGGATGGTGGTTTGCTGCGACATTCGGATCCTATGATCTGGTTGGCGCTCCCCTCGCCCAGAGCAAGGGAAACGCTGATTCTAAGCCCTGATGGGTTCAGGGCGCGGTTCATTGCCGGCTCATTCGCCGCGCTCCAAACGGGCGATCTCCTCGGCGCGGGCCGCCAGGATCAGCGCCGAGGCGCGCTCCTGAGTCATGCCCTCAATGCCGAAGTCGACGATCTCGTCCGCTGCCAGGTCGGACAAGTCCTCGCTGGTGCGCACGCCGTGCTCGGCCAGAGCGAAGGCCGTTTCCTCGTTCATCCCCTCCAGCGCCAGCAGGTCCTCGGTGGGCTGAGTTCCTTCCAGGCCTTCTTCCTCGGCCAGCGCGGCATTGAGCAGCGCATCGCGAGCACGGGCACGCAGCTCTTCGACGATGTCTTCGTCGAAGCCTTCCACTGCCAGCAACTCGCCGACCGGCACGTAGGCGATTTCTTCCACCGTGTTGAAGCCTTCCGACACCAGGATCGCGGAGATTTCTTCGTCCACCTCCAGGCGATCCATGAACAGTTGGCGCGCCGATGCCTGTTCGGCCTCGGACTTGGCGGCTACTTGGTCGGCTGTCATTACATTGAGCTGCCACCCGGTCAGGCGGCTGGCCAGACGCACGTTCTGACCACCCTTGCCGATCGCCTGGGCCAGGCGATCTTCTGCCACCGCTAGGTCCATCGAATGCTTGTCTTCATCGACAATGATCGACTGCACTTCGGCCGGCGCCATCGCATTGATGACGAAGTTGGCCGGGTTCTCGTTCCACAACACGATGTCCACGCGCTCGCCATTGAGCTCGTTGGACACCGCCTGCACGCGCGAACCACGCATACCGATGCATGCACCGATCGGATCGGTACGGGTGTCGTGCGCGATCACGGCGATCTTGGCGCGGTCGCCCGGGTCGCGTGCGCAGGCTTTGATCTCGACCAAGCCCTGACCGACTTCCGGGACTTCGAGCTTGAACAGTTCGATCATGAATTCCGGTGCGGCGCGGCTGATAAACAGCTGTGGGCCACGTGGCTCCGAGCGCACTTCAGCCAGATAGCCACGGACGCGGTCGCCCGAACGCAGCGCATCGCGCGGAATGCCCTTGTCCTTCGGAATAAAGGCTTCGGCATTGCCACCTAGGTCGACAAAAATATTGCCGCGCTCGGCGCGCTTGACCACACCGGTGATCAACTCACCGACGCGATCCTTCCACGCATCGACCACTTGCTGACGCTCAGCTTCGCGCACACGCTGCACGATCACCTGCTTGGCAGCCTGCGCAGCGATACGACCGAAATCCGGGTTCTCGATCTGTTCTTCGATGTAGTCGCCCACATCCACGCCGTCGGCTTCGTCGATGGCATCCATCAGACGCACCTGGCGATCCGGCGATTCCATCACCACATCGTCGGCCACCACTTCCCAACGACGGTAGGTTTCGTAGTTACCGTCCTTGTGATCGATAGTCACGCGCGTCAGCACGTCCTGGTCGGGATAGCGCTTCTTCGCTGCTGAAGCCAGCGCGGCCTCGATCGCATCGAAGATCACTTCGCGCGGCACGCCTTTTTCGTTGGCTACAGCATCCACTACCAGCAAAAGTTCCTTGCTCATTTCGTCACTCCGCGCGCAGCTTGCCAGCCGCCGACTCGTTGGATGGTTTCTTCTTCTCGTACCCGGGTTTTTTCGGGCCGGGCTTATTCGGTTTCTGCGGAGCCAGGCCCAGGGCAACCCAATCCGGCAGGATGCGCGCCTTGTCGATGTTGTCGAAGCCGATCTGCACGTCGTTGCCATCGATCGCGAACACCACAGCGTCGGCCTCGGATTCGATGCGCAGGATCTGACCCTGGAAGCGGCGCCTCCCCTCTTGCGCCAGCTTCAACACGATCTTTGCGGACTCGCCAGCATGACGGGCGAACTGTTCCAGTGTGAACAACGGACGATCTACACCCGGCGAGGACACCTCAAGCGTGTAGTTGCCGGTGATGGGGTCTTCGACATCGAGTTGGGCCGACACTTCGCGGCTCACGCGCTCGCAGTCGTCAACGTTGATGACACGCTCGGGATGCTCGGCCAGAGGCACATCGATATAGAGGCGCAAAGTGGCGCCACCTGGAGCGGGAAGATATTCCACACCCAGCAGTTTCAAGCCCAAGGACTCAACCGTTGGACTCAGCAGATGCGCGATTTCGGTCGCTTTTTCGCTCACAGACTGCCCTGATCAGATGATTGCCAGTAATACCCCGGCAACCGGCAGCAAACTTTCCGGTTCCGGAAAAAGCAAGGGGCCCAGTGGGCCCCTTGCGTTAAAAAGCCCGACCTCTCAGGGTCGGCACAAAGACGGGAACATGCATCTTTGCGATCCAAGAATCTTAAGTAATGCCCTAACGGATCGCGTTAAATCAATACTTCAAAACTTGGTAGCGGGGGCAGGATTTGAACCTGCGACCTTCGGGTTATGAGCCCGACGAGCTGCCAGACTGCTCCACCCCGCAGCAGAAGCGAAATTATGAAGAACTAGAGCAACAATTGCAAGCCCTAGTTTTTTCATCTGTTGAAACCCTTGAAGCTGCTCAACGCAGCGGCAAATTATAACCGCAGTGCAACAAAAACGAAACACCAATCACAAGTTTATTTCAGTATGCAGTCACGCGCGATCTGTAAGGCACGCATGCAACATCATGCATGACCCAGGTCCTACGCAAGGCCCGCAAACGCGCGCTGGCACCACACCATGATCGGGCTCCAGGCCAGACCGAGTGCGAGCAGTGCGAGCGCATTGACGCAGAGCACGGTGCCAAGCACGCGATCGTTATTGGCCGGCAACGGCTCACCCACCGGCTCATCGAAATACATGACCTTGATGATGCGCAGGTAGTAGTAGGCACCGATTACAGCGCAAATCACGCCGACCAGCGCCAACCACAGAATGTCGCCCTTCACCGCAGCGCCCAGCACAGCCAGCTTGGTCCAGAAGCCAAGGAACGGCGGAATACCGGCAAGCGAGGCCATGATGCATAGCACCAGGCCGGCCATCCACGGATTACGCGCGCTGAGGCCCTTGAAATCGTCGATGTTCTCGGCTTCGAAGCCATTACGCGACAACGCGATGATGGCGCCGAACGAGGCGGTGGACATGATGGTGTAGCTGACCGCATAAAACATCGCAGCGGCGTAGCCTTCTTCGCCACCACCAGCCATGCCCATCAGCAAAAAGCCGATGTGCGAAACAGTCGAGTACGCAAGCATGCGCTTGAGATTGCTCTGCGCAATGGCCATCAGGTTGCCGACCACCAGCGACAATGCTGACAAACCGCCAATCAACAAATGCCACTGCGGCGATAGCGGCCCCATGCCCACTTCCAGCAGGCGGTACGCCATACCGAAAGCAGCCAACTTGGGTGCGGAACTGATAAACAAGGCAATCGGCGCGGGCGCACCCTGATAGACGTCGGGTAACCACATGTGGAACGGCGCAGCGCCCAGCTTGAAGGCAACCCCTGCGATCATGAAGATGGTGCCGGTGAGCAGCAGCGTGCGCTCGCTGGTGCCTTCGATCGACTCGTGGATACCAGACAGGCTCAAGGTGCCGGTGGCCCCATACACCAGCGACATGCCGTACAGCAGTAACCCCGACGCAAGCGAGCCAAGCACGAAATACTTCATCGCAGCTTCGGTGGCCAAGCCATTATCGCGGTTCGAGGCGACCAGGGCGTAAGAACACAGCGCTAGCAGTTCCAAGCCCAAGTAAACCACCAGCAGGCTGCCGGCCGATGCCAGCAGCATCATGCCGGCGGTCGCGAATAGCACCAGTACCGGAATTTCACCCTGATAGAGATTCCGCTCGCGCAGATAAGTCCAGCCGTAAACCAGGCTTAACCCACTGACCAGAACGATCACGGTCTTCATGACATCCGCAGCGGTGTCACGCACGAACATGCCGTGGAAGATTTCGCCCTGCCCACCTCTGCCGGTTGCCAACAACACCAACATCACGGCGAGCACGGCGACAGAGAACAGGTGGGTCCAGATCTTGTTCCGCTGGCTCACGAACAGGTCGAGCATCAGCAGAGCGAAGGCGCCGCCGATCAGCACCAGCTCCGGAACAAGCGGAGCAAGGTCAGCGGTGGTCAACGGCGCGAGCGTTGGCGTGGTCATCATCAAATCCTGGAAATCAAAACATACGGCAAGCTGTTAGAGCTTGGTCGCGGCAATCTGGGTAGCCAGCTTGGCGATAGATGGTTCCATCAAGTCGGTCAGCGGCTTCGGGTAAAGGCCCAGGGCCAGTACGCCAGCGGCGAACACCCCCAACACGAAGGCTTCACGGCCATTGATGTCCTTCAGCTCGGCCACATGTGCGTTAGCCACTTCGCCGAAGAACACGCGCTTGTAGAGCCATAGCGTGTAAGCGGCAGTGATTACCAGCGTGGTGGCGGCAGCGAAGGCGACCAACGGATGCTTCTGGAAGCTGGCAAGGATCACCATGAATTCGCCAACGAAACCACTGGTACCCGGCAGACCGGCATTGGCCATGAAGAACAACATGGCGAACGTGGCAAACCAAGGCATCACGTTGACCACGCCGCCGTAATCGGCAATGCGGCGCGTATGCATGCGGTCGTACAGTACGCCGATGCAGGAGAACATTGCGCCTGACACGAAACCGTGCGAAATCATCTGCACCATCGCACCCTGCAAGCCCAGGCGAGCTGCGTCGGTGCTGCCGTACTCGCGCACCAGCGTGAAAGCGATGAAGGTACCGAGGGTGACGAAGCCCATGTGTGCGATGGACGAATACGCCACCAGCTTCTTCATGTCTTCCTGTACCAACGCCACCAGACCGACGTAGACCACCGCGATCAGCGATAACGCGATGACCAGCCAGGCAAACTCATGGCTCGCATCCGGCACGATCGGCAGGTTGAAGCGAAGGAAGCCGTAGCCACCGATCTTCAACGCAATCGCGGCCAGAATCACCGAACCGGCAGTCGGCGCCTCGACGTGCGCATCCGGCAACCAGGTGTGCATTGGGAACATCGGGACCTTGACCGCAAAGGCGATCAGGAAAGCGAAGAAGATCCAGGTCTGTTCCTTGGTGGTCAGCTGCAGTGCGTAGAGATCGTCCAGCTGGAAGCTGCCGCACTTCAAATACAGGTAGACCAGGCCCACCAGCATCAGCACCGAGCCGAGGAAGGTGTAGAGGAAAAACTTTATTGCCGCATAGATACGCCGCGGACCGCCCCACACACCGATGATCAAGAACATCGGGATCAGCATGGCTTCGAAGAAGACGTAGAACAGCATCGCGTCGGTGGCAGCAAAAATACCGACCGTGACACCTTCGAGGATCAGGAAAGCGGCCACGTACTGATTGACGCGCTTGTCGATCGAACGCCAGGCACCGATCAGGGCCAGCACCGTCACCAGCGTGGTCAGCACGATCAACGCGACCGCGATGCCATCCACGCCCAGGTTGTAGCCGATGTTATAGGCCGGGATCCAGGCATGCAGTTCGATGAACTGCATGGCGTCATTGGCGGTGTCGTAGCCCAACAGCGGCAGACTCAGCACAAAGGTCGCCACCGCCACCGCCAGGGATGCCCAGCGGGCAGTCTCGGCGTTGCGCAACGCTAGGATCAGGGCGCCACCGATAATCGGTAGCCAGATCAAGATAGACAGTAAAGGCCAGTTCGACACGTTTTCTTATTCCGTACAGGTCAACGCCAGAAATGCATCAGTACCGCCAACAAGGCGATCAAACCGATGATCATTGCGAAGGCGTAGTGATAGAGGAAACCGGATTGCGTGCGACGCAGCAGATTTGCAGCCAGGTCGATCAGTCGGGCAGAACCATTGACGACAACGCCGTCGACCACATAGGTATCGATTGCACGTGACGCCTTGCCAAGGACAACACCGCCACCGGCGAAGCCATTGATCCAGAGCTTGTCGAAACCGTACTTGTTTTCCAGCAGCCACACGATCGGCGCGAACGCCTTGCGCGACTTGGTGGCTAGCTCCGGCTTCCACAGGTAGAACAGCGCGGCCAGCAAGAGACCGGCAACAGTCAGGAGGAACGGCGCCGCCATCATGCCGTGCAACGCGAAGGCGACCGGGCCATGGAACTCTTCGGCCAGCGCACCAACGGTATCGCGTGCCGGGTCGTAAAAATCGACGATACCGGTGAAGAATGACACGGCCTGCCCCTTGAGCGCGTGCGCCGCATGGTGACCCTGCCAATCGGTACCGAACAACATCGGACCGATGGTGAAGAAGCCAATGGCCATCGAGGGGATCGCCAACAGGATGAGCGGTAGCGTCACTACCCACTTGGACTCATGCGGCTCGTGGGCACCGTGGTGACCATGGCCGTGATCATCGTGGCCATGCGTGTCGTGTGCATGATCATCATACAAGTGACTGTCGTGCGCGTGGACCTGCACTTCGGCATCGATGTGCACGCTGTCGCCGCCATGATGGCCATGCGAATCGTGCGCATGGGCGTCGCGGAAGCGCTCCTTGCCGTGGAAGGTCAGGAACAGCAGACGGAAGCTGTAGAAGCTGGTCACCAGCACGCCGCCGAGCACAGCCCAGTAAGCGTAAGTCGCGATCCAGCTATGCGACTCATGAGCATGATGCGTGGCCGCCTCGATGATGGTGTCTTTCGAGTAAAAACCGGAGAAGAACGGCGTACCGACCAATGCCAAGGTACCGATCACGCTGGTCCAGTAGGTCACCTTCATGTACTTGCGCAGGCCGCCCATCTTGCGCATGTCCTGCTCGTGGTGCATGCCGATGATGACCGATCCAGCCGCTAGGAACAGCAGCGCCTTGAAGAAGGCATGCGTCATCAGATGGAACACGGCTGCCGAGTACGCCGACACACCCAACGCCACGGTCATGTAGCCGAGCTGGGACAGCGTCGAATAAGCGACCACGCGCTTGATGTCGTTCTGCACGATGCCGATCAGGCCGGTGAAGAAGGCCGTGGTGGCACCGATGAACAGAATGAAATTGAGCGCTGTTTCCGACAGCTCGAACAGCGGCGACATGCGCGCGACCATGAAGATGCCTGCGGTCACCATCGTTGCGGCGTGGATCAGTGCCGAAATCGGAGTCGGTCCCTCCATCGAGTCCGGCAGCCACACGTGCAGTGGCACCTGCGCCGACTTGCCCATCGCGCCGATGAACAGGCAGATGCAGATCAGCGTCATTACACTCCATTCGTGGCCTGCGAACAGCTGCACCTTTGCACCGGCCAAGGTGGTCGCGTTGGCGAACACGGTGGAGTAATCCAGTGAACCGAACCACAACAGCACGCCGGCAATGCCGAGAATGAAGCCGAAGTCGCCGACGCGATTGACCAGGAACGCCTTCATGTTGGCGAACACGGCAGTCGGTCGCTTGAACCAGAAACCGATCAGCAGGTACGACACCAGACCCACCGCTTCCCAGCCGAAGAACAGCTGCAGGAAGTTGTTGCTCATCACCAGCGTCAGCATGGAGAAGGTGAACAGCGAGATGTAGCTGAAGAAGCGCTGGTAACCCGGGTCTTCTTCCATGTAACCGATGGTGTAGATGTGCACCAGCAACGACACGAAGGTCACCACCACCATCATCATCGCGGTCAGGCGGTCGACCATGAAGCCGACATGCGCCGAGTAGTTACCGACATCGAAGAAGGTGTACAGGTTCTGGTTGAACGGGCTGGCGCCCTGTTTCACCAGTTGATACAGCGTCAGGCACGACAGTACGCAGCCGACCAACACACCGAAAATGGTGACGTATTGCGCGCCCTTACGCCCTATCTGGCGACCGAACAGGCCGGCGATGATGCTGCCGATCAGCGGCGCAAGCACCACCGCAATCAACAGACTCTTGGAGAGAGTGATTTCCATCTACAGGTCAGCCCTTCAACGTATCGACTTCGGCCACATTGATCGTGCGGCGCGTGCGGAACAGAGTCACTAGGATCGCAAGGCCGATCGCAGCCTCCGCGGCGGCAACGGTCAGGATGAAGAACACGAACAACTGACCGGCGGTGTCGCCGAGCTCGCGCGAGAACGCAATGAAGTTGACGTTGACCGACAGCAGCATCAACTCGATCGACATCAGCAACACGATGATGTTCTTACGGTTGAGAAAGATGCCGGCCAAGGAGATGCAGAACAGCACCGCGCCAAGTCCAAGCAGGTGGCCCAAGGTAATCAAGACTTAACCTCCTGTCCGTCCGCCGCATCAATCTGCGGCGCAACCTGTACCGGCTTTTCAACCGCCATTTTGACCATGCGCAAGCGGTCGCCAGCCTTCACACGGGATTGCTCACTGGCAATCTGAATCTTGATGCCGGTGCGCTTGCGCAGGGTCAGCATCACCGCAGCCACCACGGCTACGGTCAGGATCACCGCAGCAAACTCGAACGGCAGCAGGAACTCGGTATACAGGCTCCTGGCCAGCCAGGTCAGGTTCGAAACATCGGCAGCTCGCGCAGCAGGGTTGTCGACCGGGAACGGCGTAGCGCTGCGCGACTTGACGCCGATCAAGGTCACCATCTGCGCCAACATGGCGACCGCCACGATGACACCGACCGGCATGTACTTGACCCAACCCTCGCGCAGGCGGCTGGTGTCGATGTCCAGCATCATCACAACGAACAGGAACAGCACCATCACCGCGCCGACGTAAACCAGCACCAGTGTGACACCGAGGAACTCGGCGCCAACCAGCAACCAGATACACGCCATCGAGAAGAAAGTGAGGATCAGGCACAACACGGCATACACCGGGTTGCGCACGCTGATCACCGCGCCGGCGGACACGACCGAGACGGCGGAGAAGGCGTAAAAAGCAATAGTAACCCAGTCCATCATGACCTCAACGGAAGGCAGCATCGGCAGCACGACGTTCGGCGATCTCGGTTTCGAACCGGTCCCCGATCGCCAGCAGCTGCGGTTTGTTGACAATGTTCTCGCCACGCTTCTCGAAGTGGTACTCGAGGATGTGCGTCTCGACGATCGAGTCCACCGGGCAGCTTTCTTCGCAGAAGCCGCAGAAGATGCACTTGAACAGATCGATGTCGTAGCGTGTGGTGCGGCGTGAACCATCCTCGCGCTTGGCTGAGTCGATGGTGATCGCCAGCGCCGGGCACACTGCTTCGCACAGCTTGCAGGCGATGCAGCGCTCTTCGCCGTTTGGGTAGCGACGCAACGCGTGCAAACCACGGAAGCGCGGCGACTGCGGGAACTTCTCCATCGGATACAGCACGGTGTACTTGGGCTTGAACGTGTATTTCAACGTCAGCCACAAGCCTCCGAGCAGTTCGAGCAGCAGCAAGCTCTTGAAGTAATGGGTGATCTTGTTCATCAGTTACACGCCCTTCTGGATCACGCCGTAAAACACCATCAACGCCGTCACTGCGATCCACACGATCGTGAGCGGAATGAACACCTTCCAGCCCAGACGCATGATCTGGTCATAGCGGTAGCGCGGAAAGCTGGCCCGGAACCAGATGTAGGCGCTGGCGAAGAAGAACACCTTCATCAGCAACCAAGGCCAACCGCCGTTCCACAACCAATCGATCCATGGCGAGATATCTGCAGTGACCCAGCCCTGAATCGGACTCAGCCAGCCACCGAGGAAGAAGATCGAGATC
Source organism: Xanthomonas fragariae (assembly GCF_900183975.1). NCBI lineage: Bacteria > Pseudomonadati > Pseudomonadota > Gammaproteobacteria > Lysobacterales > Lysobacteraceae > Xanthomonas > Xanthomonas fragariae. The sequence goes on along the minus strand of NZ_LT853882.1, from coordinate 1,669,645 downwards.
AGAAAGCTCACCAGGATCATGTTTGCGTATTCGGCCAGGAAGAACAGCGCGAACGCACCGCCCGAGTACTCCACCATGTGGCCGGCGACGATTTCCGATTCGCCTTCCACGACGTCGAACGGCGCGCGGTTGGTTTCGGCGACGCCGGAGACCCAGTACACGATGAACAACGGGAATAGCGGAATCAGGAACCAGTCGAAGAAGCCCGAGCTGCCTGCCTGCGCGAATACGATCTGGCTAAGGTTGACACTGCCGGAGGCGATCATCACGCCTACCAGCGCAAAACCCATGGCAATTTCGTAGCTCACAACCTGCGCAGCCGAGCGCATAGCGCCCAGGAACGCGTACTTGGAGTTGGAGGCCCAACCGGCCAGGATGATGCCGTATACGCCCAGCGAGGTCATCGCAAGCAGATACAGCAAACCGACATTGGCGTTTGACAGCACCAGTTTCGCATCGAACGGCACCACCGACCAAGCCGCGAAGGCTGGTGCCAGGGTCAGCAGCGGCGCGATGATAAACATCGCTTTATGCGCGCTGCTGGGCTGCACGATCTCCTTGAACAGCAGTTTGAACACGTCGGCGAAGGCCTGAAAAATACCCATACCCACGTACATCGGCCCGTGACGCACGTGCATCCAGCCGATCAGCTTGCGCTCCCAGACCACATAGAAGGCAACCGTTACGATCACCGGCACGGCAATCAGCAGTATCTTCAATACAGTCCAAAGCAGTACGCCGCCATCGCCCAGTCCGAGGAACCACTGGTGGAGGGGGTCGACCACGTTCAACAGCAATTCGTTCATGCAGCCACCACCGTTACACGACCGGCACCTAGCGGCGCGGTTGCGCCATGGCCGCATTCAATCCACACCGTGCCCGGTGCGACGCGCTTGTCCAGCACCACCGGCAGCGTCGCCCGACCGACATCGGTACCGATCTTGACGATCTGGCCTTCGCCAACCTGCAACTGCACAGCCTGCTCCGGGTGCATTGCCACACACGGCGCGATATTGAGCGGATGCGACTGCAGCGCAGCAGCGCGACGTACGACGGCATCGGTGCGGTAGATCGCAACAGTTGCGGCCACTTCCAGTCCGTCGCCCGCTGCCACCGGCTGTGCCGACATTACGGGGCTGACGCTGCGGTTCTGCATGCCGGCACGTAGGCCGACCAGATCGATGAATTCAAAGCCGGCCAAACCAAGCTCACCACCAAGCGCGCGCAGTACGCGCCAACCTTCGCGCGCCTCGACCGGCAAACGGCCTGCGGCACGTGCGGTCTGCACGCGACCATCGAGATTGGTCAGCGATGCGTCGATTTCCGGCAATGCGCCAATTGGCAGAATCACGTCGGCCACATCGCGCGTCGATGCGCAGGCGAACTGACTGAAAGCGACCACTTTGGCACCGGCCAGCGCGCTGCGTGCAGCGGCGGCATCGGCGAAATCTAGACCCGGCTCGATGCCATAGAGCACATAGGCCTGACGCGGCTGCGCCAGCATGCCAGCGACGTCGCGGGCGGTCGGCAGCACACCCTGCGACACTAGACCCACCGCGTTGGCACCCTGCGGAATCCGGCATAGAGACGCACCGGTTGCGGCGGCAAAGTCACGTGTAGCAGTACGCAGCGTGGCCGCCTGCGGATGATTTTCGGCCAGTGCGCCGACCACGATCACTGCGCGCGTAGCGCCCTTGACCGCATCGCGCAGGGACGCATCGTTCAATGCGCCAGCCAGCTGCGACGGCGCTACCACCGTACGGCTCGCTTGGGTAAAGGCAAAATCGAAATCGACCGGATTGACCGAATGGATCTGCGTGCGGTTCTGGATATGCGCTTTACGCAAACGCGCGTGCAGTAACGGAAGCTCGTGACGCACGTTAGTGCCGAACAGCACCACTACATCGGCTTGCTCGATTTCAGCAAGCGGCGTGGCGAAAGTTTCGGCCACCGCAGCATCGGAGAAGTCGCGATTGAGCAGGCGATGATCCAGATTGCCACTGCCCAGGCCTTCGGCCAGGCGTGCCAACAGCGCGCCCTCCTCATTGGAGGTGGACGGATGCACCAACACGCCGAGCGCATCACCAGAATTCTCGCGCAGGATCTGAGTGGCGGCAGCCAGCCCTTCAGACCAGCTCACCTCGGTCCACTCGCCGTTGACCTTCTTGAGTGGTTTGACCGCACGGTCTTCCGAATACAAGCCCTGATGCGAATAACGGTCGCGATCGGACAGCCAGCATTCGTTGACCGCTTCGTTCTCGCGCGGCACGGTGCGCAGCACTTCGCCACGACGCACGTGCAGGAACAGGTTCGAGCCCATCGCATCGTGATAGCCAAGCGACTCGCGCGCGGTCAGCTCCCACGGGCGGGCACGGAACTGGAACACCTTGTTGGTCAGCGCGCCCACCGGGCAAACGTCGATTACGTTGCCGGAAATTTCGGTGGTCAGCGGCTTACCATCATAGGTGCCGATCTGCAGGTTCTCGCCCCGATACATGCCACCCAGCTCGTAGGTGCCGGCGATATCAGCAGTGAAGCGCACACAGCGGGTGCACTGGATGCAGCGTGTCATTTCGGTGGCGACCAGCGGACCGATGTCCTCGTCCGGCACTACGCGCTTGCGCTCGTTGAAGCGGCTAACCGAACGGCCGTAACCGAGCGAGACGTCCTGCAACTCGCACTCGCCGCCCTGATCGCAGATTGGGCAATCAAGCGGATGGTTGATCAGCAAAAATTCCATGACGCTGCGCTGATACTTCAGGGCTTTTTCGCTACGCGTGGTGACTTTCATGCCGTCCATCACCGGGGTCGCGCAGGCAGGCGAAGGCTTCGAGGACTTTTCGACATCGACCAGACACATGCGGCAATTGGCAGCGATCGGCAGCTTCTCGTGATAGCAGAAACGCGGAATCGGAATGCCAGCCTTGTCTGCCGCCTGGATGATCATCGAGCCCTTCGGCACTACCAGGGACTGCCCGTCGATTTCGACGGTGACATGGTCTGGTGGCACGTTCGGGTTCACTGGTTGGGCGCTCATGCGGCCACTCCGACTTGCGTGTCGACGATCGAACGACCGTTGACGATGTAGTACTCGAACTCGTCCCAGAACTGGCGCAAGAACCCCTGGATCGGCCACGCTGCTGCCTCACCGAAGGCGCAGATGGTGTGCCCTTCGATCTGGCCGGCGACGGTGCGCAGCTGGTGCAAATCCTCGATCGTGGATTTGCCTGCGACGATGCGCTCCAGCACGCGATGCATCCAGCCGGTACCTTCGCGGCATGGCGTGCACTGACCGCAGGATTCCTTGTGGAAGAACTGCGAGATGCGGCAAGCGAAACGCACGCAGCAGACGCTGTCGTCCAACACCACGATCGCTCCAGAACCCAGGCCGGTACCCAGCGCACGCAGGGTGTCGTAATCCATCTGCAGATCGGCGACCTGCTCAGCTTTGAGCACCGGCATCGACACGCCACCCGGCACCACGGCCTTTAGTTTGCGACCCGGACGCAGGCCACCGGCCATCTCTAGCAGTTCGTCGAAGGTGGTGCCGAGCGGCACTTCGAAATTGCCGCCTTTCTGCACGCAGCCAGAAACCGAGAAAATCTTCGGACCGCCATTCTTGGTCTTGCTCAACCCGAGGAACCACTCCGGGCCGTTGCGAATGATTGCCGGCACCGACGCATAGGTTTCGGTGTTGTTGATTGTGGTCGGCTTGCCGTACAGGCCGAAGTTGGCCGGGAACGGTGGCTTGTAACGCGGCTGTCCCTTCTTGCCTTCCAGCGATTCCATCAGCGCAGTTTCTTCGCCGCAGATGTAGGCGCCAGCGCCCAGCGCACCATAGATATCGATATCCACGCCGCTGCCGAGAATGTTTTTGCCCAGCCAGCCGTTTGCATAGGCATCGGCCAACGCCAGTTCAAAGTTTTCGAACGGCTCGTGGTGGAATTCACCACGCAGGTAGTTGTAACCCACGGTCGAGCCTGTGGCGTAGCAGGCGATCGCCATGCCCTCTACTACCGAATGCGGGTTGTAGCGCAGGATGTCGCGGTCCTTGCAGGTCCCCGGCTCGGATTCATCCGAGTTGCACAGGATGTACTTCTGCATCGTGCCCTTGGGCATGAACGACCACTTCAGACCGGTCGGAAAGCCTGCGCCCCCGCGGCCGCGCAGGTTGGACTGTTTGACCATCTCGATGACATCGGCCGGCGCGATCTTTTCTTCGAGAATCTTGCGCAGCGCAGCGTAGCCACCGCTTTTCAGATAGCTCTCATACGACCACGGAGTATCGTAATGCAGCGTCGTGTAGACGACCTGATGCGGCAACGGCGCCGAACCGACCGGGCCTGAGGAGGCGTGATGATGTGCCATGCCTTACTCCAGCCCGTCCAGTAGCGCGTCGACCTTCTCTTTCGTCAGGTGCTCGTGGTAATGGCCGTTGATGACCATCATCGGCGCTGCAGAGCAGGCCGCCAGGCACTCTTCTTCGCGCTTGAGGTAGACGCGGCCATCGGCCGTCGATTGCCCCAGCTTGCAACCTAGTTTCTTTTCCGCGTGCGCCAATAGATCTTCGGCGCCATTGAGCCAGCAGCTGATGTTGGTGCAGAACGCCACGTTGTGGCGGCCGACGCGCTCGGTCTCGAACATCGAGTAGAAACTGGCGACCTCGTAAGCCCACACCGGCGGCAGTTCCAGATATTTGGCGACGCCAACGATCAATTCGTCAGTCAACCAACCCTGGTTCTGCTCTTGCGCAGCATGCAGGCCCTGCAGCACTGCCGAACGCTTGCGATCAGGCGGGAACTTGCTCAACCAATGATCGATGTGCGCGCGCGTCTTCTCGCTCAGCACTACCTGCGGATCGACATCGCGCGCCGCCTCGAAATTACCTGTCGCCTTCATCGGTCAACCTCACCGAAAACCAAATCGTAAGTACCGATCATCGCCACGACGTCGGCCAGCAAATAGCCACGCACCACCGCGTCCATCGACGACAGATGCGCAAAGCCCGGTGCGCGCAGATGCACGCGGAACGGCTTGTTAGCGCCATCGGACATCAAGTAGCAGCCGAACTCGCCCTTGGGCGCCTCGACCGCGCTGTAGGTCTCGCCCGCCGGCACGCAGTAGCCTTCACTGAACAGCTTGAAGTGATGGATCAGCGCTTCCATGTCGTCCTTCATGCCTTCGCGGCTTGGCGGAGCGACCTTGAAATTAGTCACCATTACCGGGCCAGGATTAGCCTTCAGCCACTTCACGCACTGCTTGATGATGCGATTGGATTCGCGCATCTCGGCCACACGCACCAGGTAGCGGTCGTAGCAATCGCCGTTGGTGCCGACCGGGATATCGAAATCCACCACGTCGTACTTAGCATACGGCTGCTTCTTGCGCAGATCCCATTCGATGCCCGAACCACGCAGCATCGGACCGGTCATGCCCCAGGCACGCGCAAGATCCGTGCTGATAATGCCCACATCGACGGTACGCTGCTTCCAGATACGGTTATCGGTCAGCAGCGTTTCGTACTCGTCCACGCGCGATGGAAAGGTGTTGGTGAAATCCTCAAGGAAGTCCAACATCGTGCCCTCGCGAGCAGCGTTGCGCTTCTTCAATGCCCCACCCTTGTGCCAACGGGATTCCTTGTACTTGGGCATGAAGTCCGGAAGATCGCGATACACACCACCGGGGCGATAGTAAGCTGCGTGCATGCGCGCGCCACTGACCGCCTCGTAAACGTCCATCAATTCTTCGCGTTCGCGGAATGCGTACAGCATCACCGCCATCGCACCCAGGTCGAGCGCGTTGGAGCCAACCCACATCAGATGGTTCTTGATGCGGGTGATCTCGTCGAACATCGTGCGAATGTACTGCGCACGCTCGGGCGCTTCGATTCCCATCAGGGACTCGATCGCGCGCACGTAGGCGTGTTCATTGCACATCATCGACACGTAATCCAGGCGGTCCATATACGGAATCGACTGGTTGAACGGCTTGGACTCGGCCAGCTTCTCGGTGCCACGGTGCAGCAGACCGATATGCGGATCGGCACGCACCACGGTTTCGCCGTCCATTTCCAGGATCAGACGCAGCACCCCGTGCGCCGCAGGATGCTGCGGACCGAAATTCATCGTGTAATTGCGGATTTCCTGCTTGCTTTCGACAGGATTGCTCGCGAAGGCATCGGTTGCCTGGCGGAACTCACTCACTTGGCAGTCTCCGACTTGCCCACTTCACCAGCGGCAGTCTCATAACGGGCGTCGTCGCGAATCACGCGCGGCACACCAACGCGCGGCTCGACCGACGTCACCGGCTCGTACACCACACGCTTGCGCTCGTCGTCGTAACGCACTTCGACGTTGCCGATCAGCGGGAAATCCTTACGGAACGGGTGGCCGACGAATCCGTAGTCGGTCAGGATGCGGCGCAGATCCGGGTGGCCATCGAATACGATACCGAACAGATCGAATGCTTCGCGCTCGAACCAGTTCACGCCCGGCCAGATATCGGTCACCGACGCCACTACCGGTACCTGTTCGTCCGGCGCGTAGCAACGTACCCGCAGACGCTGGTTGTGGCGATAAGAAATCAGCTGGGCGACTACTGCGAAGCGTTGCTTCGGCAGCTGCTGCGGCTGCGCGCCATCGGAGGTTTCCTGGCTGGGAAATTCGCCCCAGGCGAAACGACCGACGGCCTGACCTTCGACGCCGCGGCTAAAACCCTGCGACGACACGTCGGCGGTGTCCCATTCGCCGCTTCCGTAGCCCAGGTAATCGACTCCGCACAGATCGCTGAGCTGCTCGAAACCGAACTCGTCGCGCAAGGCCAGACAGGTGGCGTGCCAATCGGCCGCAGCGACTTCCAGCGTCACTTCGCCGCGCGGCAGTGCCACGGCAATCTGCGCACCGGCGAAACGTGCCGCAAGTCGATCAGTGAAGGAAGATGCTTGCTCTGCCATGGGGGCTTGGCTGCTCTCGGTAGAAGAAGACGGGTGTCAGCGCGCGATCGTCTGGGTACGCCAGATCTTCTTCTGCAGCTGCAAGATGCCGTAGACCAGCGCCTCGGCGGTCGGCGGGCAGCCAGGGACATAGATGTCCACCGGCACGATGCGATCGCAACCGCGCACCACCGAATACGAATAATGGTAATAGCCGCCGCCATTGGCGCAGCTGCCCATCGAAATGACCCACTTCGGATCCGGCATCTGGTCGTAGACCTTACGCAGCGCAGGCGCCATCTTGTTGACCAGGGTGCCGGCCACGATCATCACGTCGGACTGGCGCGGCGACGGGCGGAACACCACACCATAACGGTCTAGATCCAGACGCGCAGCACCAGCGTGCATCATCTCGACCGCACAACAGGCAAGCCCGAAGGTCATCGGCCACATCGAGCCGGTCCGTGCCCAGTTCAGCAGCGCATCGACACTGGTGGTTACGTAGCCCTTTTCGAGCAGCGGGTTTTCGCCGTCGGGGCGCAGGATGTCTTCTACCCGGCCTTCCGGCATCGGGTTGGTCATCAGACGGTCCAGGGTCTGAATCACTCCCATTCCAGCGCTCCCTTCTTCCACACGTAGATAAAGCCGAGGAACAACATGCCGACGAACAAGCCCATGGTGACCAGCGAGCGTGCGCCAATCTCCATGAACACCTGTGTCCACGGAACGATGAAGATGATTTCCAGATCGAACACGATGAACTGGATCGCGATCAGGTAATAGCGCACGTCGAACTTCATGCGCGCATCTTCGAACGCTTCGAAGCCGCACTCGTAAGGCGAGAGCTTGCGCGCATCCGGACTACGCGGTGCGAGGAATCGACCGATCAGCATCAACGCAATGCCGATGCCGGTGGCGACGATCAGAAACAGCAGACTCGGCAAATATTCGGCCAGCACAGCGATTCTCTCTTGCCTCTGCCCGCACGCGTCGCGTGCCGGATGGGGTATAGGCAGACCCTGCGCGCGGCATGTCGCGATGCGCAGGAACTGCAGCCAAACAATGGTGCCCAAGAGGGGACTCGAACCCCTACGACCTAAGCCGCTACCACCTCAAGGTAGTGCGTCTACCAATTCCGCCACCTGGGCATACTTTGCGCCGCTGGGCATCCCAGTGCGCGGCGTATTGTAACCGGCTTCAGCGTTTTTGTGCCGGTTCCGAAGCGTTTTCTTCGCGCGCCGCAGGCGCTTGTTGCGCGGGTGCGGCCTGCGCTGGCGCGGCGGCAGGCGGTGGCTGCGACGGAGCGGTTGGCACAGCACCGGCAGCAGGCGCTTGCGGCTGAGTCAGCTCGCCGGCAGCAGCAGGCGCCGGTGTGGCCACCTGCGACATCACACCCAGGTTCTGGTCGGTGGGACGCGCACCGTGTGTGGCGTACCACGCCATGAACAGGCTGATGCTGAAAAACACAACGGCCAACCACTTCGTCGACTTGGACAGAAAGTTCGATGCACCCTGCGAACCGAACACGGTGCCGGACGCGCCGGCGCCGAAGCCGGAACCGGCTGCCGCACCCGCGCCACGTTGCATCAGGATCAGCGCAATCATCGCCAGCGCGACCAGCACGTAGACCACATTGAGGATCAACATCAGCATTTCTAAATCCGTCCCCGGACAAAACTTAATGAGTTAGCAAGCGGCCGCCGCGCGTGCGATAGCCAGGAAGTCTTCGGCGACCAGCGAAGCGCCTCCGACCAGCCCGCCATCGACGTCGGGCTGTGCGAACAGCTCGCTGGCGTTATCGGGCTTGACACTGCCCCCGTACAGGATGGGCAACCGATCGGCGATTCTAGCATCCGCCTTCGCGACTTCGCCACGCAGGAAGGCATGCACGGCCTGAGCCTGCTCCGGGTTGGCGGAGCGGCCGGTGCCAATGGCCCAGATCGGCTCGTAGGCAATCACGGCACGGGCGAAGCCTTCGCTGCCCACTAGCGCCAGCACCGGCTCGAGCTGGGCACGTAAGATTGCCTCAGTCTGACCAGACTCGCGTTGTTCCAGCGATTCGCCCACGCACAGCACCGGGATCAGCCCTGCATGCATGGCGGCGACGAATTTGCGCGCCACCAGTTCGCTGGTCTCCTGGTGATACTGGCGGCGCTCGGAGTGGCCGACCAGTCCGTACTCGGCACCGACATCCACCAGCATTGAGGCCGAGACCTCGCCGGTGTAGGCGCCTTTTTCATTGCTACTGACGTCCTGGGCTCCGAATGACAGGTGATGTGCCTCGAAATCCTCGATCAGGTCGCCGAGGTAAGGCAGTGGCGGCAAGATGACGACATCGACCCCCTCCAGGGGCATGTGCGCGGCGACCTTCGCCACCAGTTCGGTGGCGAAGGTGCGGCTGCCATGCAGCTTCCAATTTCCAGCAACGATCTTTCGACGCATCAGGCGCAGGCTCCTGAGTTGAAGACAGCAGACAGGATAGCCCATGCCCTGTCGGCAACCGGCACACTTGTGTACACCGCGCGTCCCATCTCTCACTTAACAGGAACCTGCCATGTCCGTTTCGCCTGTCTTCACGCTGGTTACCGGTGCTTCCAGTGGCATTGGCCGCGAGATCGCGCGTGCCTACGCCAGGCGCGGCGTACCGCTGATCCTGACCGCGCGCCGGGTGGACCGGCTGCAAGCGCTGGCTGAGGAATTGGGTGCTAGGGTCCTCGTGAAAGTGCTACCGGCCGACTTAGCCGACCCAGCCGCGGTGGAAGCTCTGGTGGCGCAGATCCAGCGCAATGGCTGGACGGTCGGGACCCTGGTCAACAACGCTGGCTATGGCGTTCCCGGCCGCTACCAGCGCAACGATTGGACAACGCATGCGCGCTTTCTGCAGGTGATGGTGGGCGCGGTGTGCGAGCTGACCTGGCGACTGTTGCCGATGATTCGCGCTAGTGGCCAGGGCTGCATTCTCAACGTAGCCTCGTTTGCCGCGCTGACACCGGGTGCCGATGGACAAACCCTATACGCGGCCAGCAAGAGTTTCATGCTGCGCTTCAGCGAATCGCTGGCGCTGGAAAACGCCGATTGCGCGGTCAAGGTTTGCGCGCTGTGCCCTGGATTTGCGTGGTCGGAATTTCACGACGTGACCGGCACCCGCGCATCGATGACCTCCCTGCCCCGCTGGGCGTGGTTGCAGGCCGATAACGTTGCCGAGTACGGCATCCAAGCACTGGAACGCGGCCAGGTGCTGGCCGTGCCGGGCTGGCGCTATCGGCTGGTCAACGCCGCGCTGCGCATGTTGCCGCATGCGTTTGCGCTGCGGCTGATGGCACGCGCATCGCATCGCGTCCGGCCGCTGAATTGAGCCAGTTCGACATGCACGTCGCGCACGCGTGATCGCACAACGCGCACGCAGGCGACGTTAATGATTGACAATTTCGCCATGCATGGCCGCCAGACGCTCCAGCAAGCGATTCTGCGTGCGACGAGGGATGTGGCGCTGATCCATCGCCCAGTTCAGATCCTCGACCAATGCGTTGAAGTCGCCCTCGCGAATCGCCAGATGCGCATGCGCCTGTTTCATCGACTTGGCGGTATCCGGGCACGGCCCATCGGCGACATGGCAGAACTTCTGCACCAGGCGCTCATTGAGCATGACGATGTTAACGCGCGCGAACTTGTCGACGATGCGTTGATCGTCGGCAATGCGCGACAACATGGTTTCCACCAGCGACTCGATCCCGGCCTGCCCGCCGAGCTCGTCATAGAGCGTCTGGCGCGGTGGCGTGGTGGCGCAGGCGCTCATCAGACCCAGCACGCACGACAAAGACCAGCGCAGCCATCGATTCATCAAAACGCTACCTGCAGGGAAAGATAAGGACCGCTCTGATCACTGAGCGTAGCGACATCGCCAAGATCGGCCCAGGCTGCGGTCAACGACACATGTTTGCTGGGAAACCAGGCTACGAAGGCATCCGCCCAGGCCTGTTCGCCCGCAAAGCCAAGATTATTGGGCTTGTCGCGATATTCAACGCCCACCGCCCAGGAGGGCGACAATATGACGGCAGCACTGGCTTCGGCCACCAACCGATAGCTGTTGCGACGATCGCCACCGAAACCCAGCAAGCCGGTCTGATTGGCGCGCGTTGCGCGTAGCGTGCCATTGAGCAGCAACTGATAACTGCCAGCCCCCTGCAGGAACAATCGACTGGCGCTGATGAAGACATCGGTGCCGTGATCGTCGCGCGCACCGATGGCCAAGGGCAGCGTGCCGTCGCGCAGGCGTTTGTACTGCACGCTGAGACTGACTTGAGGCGCGTGCCCGTACACAAGATCACCGTACAGACGCAGCTTGGCGCCGACTACATCCTGGCCGAGCGCATTCCACGGCAGTCCAAGCCGATCCTGCAATGTGCCCAGGTCCAGACGCTGACGCGCAAGCGAGAGTTCCAGCCGATTTCCGACGGTGAGCGCGGCACCTTGCACGTCAAGCCGGTAATCGCCGCTATCCACATGCGTGGCGAACAGCACGGTGCCGAGTTCATCGCGCGTGCCATAGCCGGACAACGTGGCCCAGGGCACGATGCCACCTCCGCTGCTGCCTTCAATCATCGATACGCCGGCAGTGGCGAGCAGACGCCCGTCCCCGGCAATTGCGTACGTTGGTGTGCTCACCCCGCCCAATACCGCGGCAACCAGCGCGACGCGTAGGTAGTACTTCATCGTTGCGCTCCTACCTGTGCTGCCGGTGGCATTCCCAGCTGGCGCATGCACCAGGCTACCAGCGGTGCGTCTTCCAACGGCGGCGCGTACAGATAGCCTTGCACCATGTCGCAGCCATAGGTGCGCAACAGCGCCAACGCGGTGGCGTTCTCGACACCTTCAGCGATCACGCTGAGGCCGAGGTTATGGCCTAGATCAATCGTGCTGCGCACAATAAATGCATCGTCAGTGCCTTCGGCCAATTGCATGACGAAGCTCTTGTCGATCTTCAATTCGTTTACCGGCATGCGCTTGAGTTGGGCCAACGAGGAATAGCCAGTGCCGAAGTCATCAATGGACAAGCGCACACCGACACTGCGCAACTGGTGCAACATGTGCAGCGCGGATTCGATATCGCGCATCAAGGCGCTTTCGGTCAATTCCAGCGTGATCGATTGCGCCGGCACTGCGTGTTGTTCCAGACGGTCACGCACGAAATCGGGCAAGCCAGGGTCGGAGAGGTCGAGTGCGGACAGATTGATCGCCATGCCCAGTTCCAAGCCCTGCCTGCGCCATTGCGCCTGGCAGCGCAGCGCCTCATCCAGCACAAAACGGGTCAGCGGATGGATCACGCCGGAATGCTCGGCAAGCGGAATGAATTCGTCTGGGCCAATCGGACCGAGCACCGGGTGTTGCCAGCGCACCAGCACTTCCACCTGTTCGACGTGATCGGTGCGCAGACAGATCTTGGGCTGGAAGCGCAAGGTCAGCTCGTTGCCGCCGATCGCCTGACGCAGATCGCCAGTGAGTCGCAAGCGCCGCAAATGCTGCTCGTCCAGGCCCATGCGATACACGCTCACGCCAATGGTGGTTGCATCGCTGACCTGACGCCGTGCGATATCGGCGCGACGCAACAAGGTGTCCGGATCGGCACCATGCTCGGGAATCAAAGCAATGCCGATGCTGGCTTCGAGTTGGATACGTGCCTGCGGCAATACCAATGGGCGACGCAGTTGCAGCAGCAAGCGCTGCGCGTCCTGCTGCACGCTAGCCGCATCGACCTGCGTCACCACGACCATGAATTCGTCGCTGCCCAGGCGACCGACCAGGTTCGGCTCCTGCACCACATCGACCAGCCGGCGCCCGGCTTCGACAAGCACTTGGTCGGCGAAGTCGTGGCCCAGGCTGTCGTTGAGTTCCTTGAAGCGCTCAAGGTCCAGGATCATCACCGCGGCGGTGCCGCCGGAAGCCATGGTCTGCTCCACCACCTGTTTCAATCGCTCCAGCAACCAGATGCGGTTGGGTAGACCGGTCAAGGCGTCGTGCCGGGCCTGATGCAGGATGTGCTGCTCGCGGCTGGCGATCTGTTGCTGCATACGCCCGAAGCTGTCGGCCAGCTCGGCGAGTTCGCGACCGGGCGGCACCTGCACGGCGGTGTGGTAATCGCCACGCTGGATGCGTCGCGCCGCCTGCACCAATTGCGCGACCGGCTTGCTGACGCTGCGTGCGAGGAAAATCGCCACGCCCAAAGCCGCGGCGGTGGCCAGCCCAGCAAGCAGCAGGATGCGCAGTTTGAGGGTGCGATACGGTGCGACCGCGCGATCCAACGATGCCTGCAAGGCGACCCGCACGTGGCCGCCTTGAATCGACTGCAGCTTGACCACATAGCGCGACTGGCCCAATGTCAACGGGATCGAAGCAGCGTGCATCTTCTCCGCACTGGGCAATTGCTGAGCGAACTCTGCAAGCGCCGCCTGTTCCAACGTTGATGCCAGCACGCGCACGGGCGGGCCGTCGGTAAAGAAGGTTGCATCCAACCCGGTGGTGCTGCGGAAATCTTGCGCCAGACCATCGCCGGACTCGTTGCCGATCGCGATCCAACCCACGCGGCTCGGCGCGAGCACCTGCACCACCGCCAACCGCACGATGTGCTGATCCAACGCAACCACACCCACCGCGCGCCCATCAAGCTGCGCCTGCTGCAACAGGGCCTGCACCGCACGCAATTGTTCGGCTTGCGGCAGATCGGCCAACCCGGTCAAAAATTCGCCATCCGGCGACAACAGTACTGCGGTCTGCGCCGACATGCGCGCGGCATGGTTGCGCAATGCCGATTGCATGGTCTGCACATCGCCACTGGCCACCGCCGCACGAAAGCCAAAATCATCAGCCAGCACGGAAGCCGACTGCATCAGTTGCTCATCGCGCCGCACATTGATGCGTTGCCAGACGCGCTCGCCAATCTGCAGTTCTTCGCTGAGCTGTGCCTTGACGCTGCGCTCGGTCGCCAGTTGCACTGCGATGAAAGTCAACGCCTGCGTGGCCAGCACGACAAGGACCAGCAAGGCAGCGATGCGCGTATGCAGGCGCATCGCCTTCATGGATGCGTCTTCTTCGGATCGGCGCGGCGGAATTTATCCTGCAGCGCGCGCGCGCGCTCATCCGACGGCGCAGCTGCCGGCGCAGCGCCGGTGGTCTGCAAGGTCACGCGGCGTTGCACTGCAGCGCGCGCAAGCACCAACGGTTCGGTCGCCGCAGCACCCTTGATGCGTGGATGCCAGACGCGCAGCGTGTAGTTGCCCGCGGGCGCCTCAAGTTGCACTCCGCCAGCGCTGCCGGTCTTGCCGAAGTAGGGCGTCTCCAGTACCACGATATAGCCCAGCATCCAGTCGTGGATATTGCAGCCGACCGTCACCAGGCCGGCCTGATCAAAGCGAACCGACGCAGCCGTGGTGCCGTGAAATAGGGGCAATTCAAAACGTTTGGCCGGAGAGAATGAATAGACTTGATGGCGAATCTGATCTTTATTCGGAAAGCGCACCAATGTTCCGGCGCGCACCACCAGCACGGCAGGCACGAACTGCGAATTGATCTGATCCATCTCCGCAGTCTTGGATACGCTGGCGGCGACAGGACGCGCCGGCTCCAAGCTCACCACCGCATCGATCAGTACACCATCGGCATCGGCCACGGTGACACTGACAGACGTCGCCGCGACAGACCCCGCAACGGCATACGCCAATAGCACAGGGACCACACTCACCCATTTGAACCATCGCGTCCGCATGCGCCCCCACCTTTTGCAATCGGCAGCGGGCGTCAGGCAAGTCCGACGTCGCGCTAGCGATCAGACTGGATTATCGGCACAAGTGAACGCAAGCTTTAATCAGACGCGAGCGGAACTTTGCGAACGAAACTGTGGCGCCCGTCCTTGCTCATGTTGCGAACGCGGCTATTCGAAGCGCGCGGCAATTGCTGACGAGCGCTGAATTATTTCAGCTTGATCTCGCGCAACCGCTCTTCCAGAAAGCCATGCGCAGTGATCGGCTCAGGGTATCGACTGGGGTTGTCAGCAGTGATGCACGAGGGCAGCACGTCGATCAGGAAGTCCGGATTGGGGTGCAGAAAGAACGGTACCGAATAACGCGGCGTGCGCGCTTGTTCGCCCGGCGGATTGACCACGCGGTGGATGGTGGACGGATACACATGGTTGGTCAGGCGCTGCAGCATGTCGCCGATATTGACCACGATGGTGTCGGCGTCGGCAGTGAACGGCACCCAATCGCAATCGTTGGAACGCACTTCCAAGCCGGCGGCGCTGGCACCGACCAACAAGGTGATGAAGTTGATGTCGCCATGCGCACCGGCACGCACGTTGGGAATGTCGTCGCTGGTAATCGGCGGATAATGGATCGGACGCAGGATCGAATTGCCGTTGTTGGTCTTGTCGACAAAATAGTCTTGCGGCAGGCCGATGTGTAGCGCCAGCGCCGACAACACGCGCGAGCCGAGTTGATCGAGCTGCTGATACAGACGGTAGCCGCGCTCGCGGAAACCGGGCACTTGCTCAGGCCACAAATTCGGCGGCATCACCGCGCGGTGGGGCGAATCATCCGGAATTTCGCGGCCGATGTGCCAGAACTCTTTCAGGTCGAAGTGCTTGGAATCCTTGGCGGTCTCCACACCGAACGCGGTATAGCCGCGTGCACCACCACTACCTTCCATTTGGTAGCGGCGCTTGACGGCTTCCGGCAGCGCGAAGAACGCTTTGAACACCTCGTAGGCCGCATCGACGTCAGCCTGTGCGATGCCGTGGTTACGGATGCCGGCAAAGCCCCACTGCCGATAGGCCGCTCCGAGCGCGGCGACGAAGGCGTCGCGATCGCTGTCGAAACGGGTGATGTCCAGGGTCGGGATGCTGGCGCTCATACGGACATCTGCAGTCGAACTCGAAAAAGCCGAGAGAAACACCTACTGCTCAGATCAGCAGGCGATACAACAAGTAGAACGTCGCGGCCTTCGCAAAGACCACGCAGATGCCGATGATCACCGACTCACGCCGCGTCACGCACAGCTCCGGAGAGTCGGTCGAGGGTGTCCTGCATCAGGCCGGCGTCGTCGGCTTCCACGGTCACGCGCACCACCGCCTCGGTGCCGGACGGACGCAGAAACGCGCGGCCTCGGCCCTGCACAGCGGCTTGCGCCTGCTGCAGCGCTTGCTGCACGCCGGCTGCTTCTACAATGGCCTTGGCCGCGCCGCCGTCGAGGCGCACGTTGACGGTTTTCTGTGGCACCTTGCTCAGACCGCTCAACGCTTCGCGCAGGCTTTGTCCATCGCGGCCCAGCGCTTCGAGCACTTGCAACGCGCTGACGATGCCGTCGCCGGTGGTGGCACGATCCAGGCACAGCAGATGGCCGGAGGTTTCTCCGCCCAGCGTGCCGCCGCCTTCGACCAAGGCATGGTGCACATAGCGGTCGCCAACCTTTGCGCGCTGAAACGGAATATTCAATGCGGCCAGCGCCTGTTCCAGCCCGTAGTTGGTCATCAATGTGCCAACCACGATGCCGGTGAGCCGGCCGCTGGCCTGCCATGAGCGAGCCAACACATACAGCAGGTCGTCGCCATCGACCGGATTACCTTGGTCGTCGGCCATCAGCACGCGGTCGCCGTCGCCGTCGAAGGCGATACCCAGGTGCGCGCCACTCTCGCGGACCTGGGCGGCAAGATTATCGATATGCGTGGAGCCGACACCGGCATTGATATTGAGACCGTCCGGCGCAGCGCCGATGACCACCACCTCTGCACCCAGCTCGCGGAACAGCATCGGTGCGATGTGATAGGTCGCGCCATGCGCGCAATCGAGCACCATCTTCAAGCCATGTAAGGTGAACCCACGTGCCACGCTGGCCTTGCAGAATTCGATATAGCGGCCGATGGCATCACGGGTGCGGATCGCCTTGCCCAGACGCTCGGACTCCACGGTGTGGAACGGCTCATCCAGCGCGGCTTCAATGGCCGCTTCGGTAGCGTCATCGAGCTTCTCGCCTTCGGCCGAGAAGAACTTGATGCCGTTGTCGTAATGCGGATTGTGCGAGGCGCTGATCACCACGCCGGCATGGGCGCGCAACGTATTGGTCAGAAACGCGATGGCTGGGGTCGGCATCGGGCCGATCAGTTGCACGTCGGCACCTGCGGCAACCAGGCCGGCTTCCAAGGCTGCTTCGAACATGTAGCCGGAAATGCGGGTGTCCTTGCCGATCAACACCAGCGGCCGCTTGCTGCGCCCCTGGGTGAGCACACGGCCGAGCGCATTACCCAGACGCAGCACAAAATCGGCCGAGATCACGCCCTGCCCCACCCGACCGCGGATGCCGTCGGTTCCAAAATACTTGCGGCCGCTCATGGGGCCGGGACCCGGGACCCGGAACCCGGGACCAAGGAGCAACCGCCAGACACGGAAAGCATCGCCCGGCAAAACGCGTCTTCGCCGAGTCCCCGGTCGCGGGTTCCGGTTCCAACCGCCACTACTACCGTCACGCTGCATCCTCCTGCGGATGCGGCTGACGCATCATCATCGCGGTCAGATCGGCGATGCGGTCGCGCATGTCGCGGCGGTCGCAGATCTGATCGATGGCGCCGTGATCGAGCAGGAACTCCGAGCGCTGAAAGCCTTCCGGAAGCGTTTCGCGCACAGTCTGTTCGATCACACGCGGGCCGGCAAAGCCGATCAGCGCATGCGGCTCGGCGATGTTGATATCGCCCAGCATCGCGAACGAGGCCGATACGCCACCGGTGGTTGGATGGGTCAGCACCGATACGTACGGCAGGCCAGCTTCGCGCAGGCGGCCGAGCGCGGCGGAGGTTTTGGCCATTTGCATCAGTGAAAACAGGCCTTCCTGCATGCGCGCGCCGCCGCTTGCGGAGAAGCAGACGAACGGGCATCCGACTTCCAACGCTAATTCGGCCGCACGCGCGAAACGCTCACCGACCACCGAGCCCATCGAGCCGCCCATGAAGGCGAAGTCGAATGCCGCAGCGACCAGCGGATTGCCCTTGAGCGTACCGCGCATGGCGATCAACGCGTCGTACTCGCCGCTGCTCTTCTGGCTGGCCTTGATGCGCTCGCCGTAGCGCTTCTGGTCCTTGAACTTGAGCACGTCGACCGGGCCGAGTTGGGCGGCGACCTCGGTGAGCGGGCTGTCCACATCGAACAGTGCGGCAAGGCGCGCGCGGGCGCGGATTGCCATGTGGTGGTCGCATTTCGGACACACCTCGAGGTTTTCCTCGAGCTCGGGGCCGTACAGCGCGCTACCGCAATTGCTGCACTTTTCCCACAGCCCTTCGGGGACGCTGCGCTTCTTGGCCGGGGTGTTCTCGGTACGGATGCCAGAGGGCATCAATTTGCTGAGCCAACTCATGCGTGTATGACAATCCATGCAGGGCGACCTTGTGGGCCGCAGAAGGGCGATAGTCTAACGCGCTGTGGGAATGCCGAGATAGCGGGAGTAATGAATGTGAAGTAGGGCCGCTGGCATCTCGCCGGCCGAACGTTTGGGTGATGTTCTTTCAAAGCGCTGGGCGCGGGCTGGTTTCGCCGTGCACTAGGCGACATTTTTGTCGATGAAGCTTTCTGGTTAAGGCGCGAGGCTTCGCCCTTACCTCTCCCTCTCGCCCTGGCCCGGGCGAGAGGGGCTTTAGTTTCAGGATTGGTCCAAGGCTTGGCGCAACGGAGTCAGGAAGGCTTCAGCGCGTTCGCGGACGGTGCTTACGTCGGTGGCTTCGGCCAGGGCCGCGACCAGGGCGCTGCCGACCACCACGCCTTCCGCATCCACTGCCATTGCGGCGGCGCTGGCAGCGTCCTTGATACCGAAGCCGGCCACCACCGGCGCGCCAGTACGCCGGCGCAACTGCCGCAGGCGGCCGCTGGCAGTGTGGGTGTCGAGCAGATTCGAGGCGCCCGTAACGCCGGCGAAGCTGACGTAATACAAATAGCCCTGCGCGCTGCTGCACAGCATGTCCAGGCGTTCTTCGCTGGTGGTCGGCGAGGCCAGTGCGATCAGGGCCAGGCCGACGTCGGTGAAGATGCCGCGGGTTTCGGCGGCCTCTTCTGGCGGCAGGTCGACCAGCAGCAAGCCGTCCACGCCAGCGGCGACGGCGGCCTCGGCAACGCGCCGCGTGCCGTGGATCTCGATCGGGTTGAGATAGCCCATCAGCACTATTGGCGTGATGGCATCCTCGCGGCGGAATTCGTGCACCGCTTCCAGCACATAGGCCAGGCCGGCACCGCGACCCAGCGCGCGCTCGGAGCTGCGCTGGATGGTGGGGCCGTCGGCCATCGGGTCGGAGAACGGCACGCCGAGTTCGATGACATCGGCGCCGGCACGCACCAGTGCATGCATCACCGGCACGGTGGCTTCCAGCGACGGGTCGCCGGCAGTGATGAAGGGAATGAGCGCCTTGCGGCCAGCGGCACGCAGACGTTGGAAGGTTTCGTCGATACGACGCATTGAAAGACCTTGCAGAAGATTAGATGCGGTGCGACCGCATCAATGGGTGTCCTGATACATGGCTGCGGGCAGTTCAGTGAACGCCTGCGTGTCAACCTCTAGGTCGAACTGTCCAGGCACGACAGCCGCAGCCGTTGTTTTCCGGGCAACCGCGGATCTGTGGTGCCCTGGTTGATCCGCCAGGGCGGTCACAGTGACGCGCCGCAGCGGCATCAGACTCGCACGCCTTCGCGCTCGGCGATGGTGTGCATGTCCTTGTCGCCACGGCCGGACAAGTTGCACAGGATCAACGCGTCCTTAGGCAGCTCGCGGGCGAGCTTGATCGACTGCGCCACCGCATGGCTGGACTCGAGCGCGGCCAGGATGCCTTCGGTATGCGCCAGCAGATGAAACGCAGCCATCGCTTCATCGTCTGTGATGCCCTGATAGACCGCGCGGCCGCTGTCGGACAGGAACGAATGCTCCGGACCGACACCCGGGTAATCCAGGCCTGCGGAGATCGAATGGGTTTCAGTGATCTGGCCATCGTCGTCGCAGATAACGTAAGTGCGATTGCCGTGCAGCACGCCGGGGCGCCCGGCCACGATCGAGGCGGCGTGACGGCCGGTGGCGATGCCGTCCCCGGCCGCTTCGGCACCGTAGATCTTGACGCCCGGGTCGTTGAGGAAGGCATGAAACAGGCCGATCGCATTGCTGCCGCCGCCGACGCAGGCGCTGATCGCATCCGGAAGGCGGCCAAAGTCTTCCAGCATCTGTGCGCGCGCCTCGCGACCGACGATGGCATTAAAGTCGCGCACCATGCGCGGATACGGGTCCGGGCCGGCCACGGTACCGATGATGTAAAAGGTATCCTGCACGTTGGTGACCCAGTCGCGCATCGCCTCGTTCAGCGCGTCCTTGAGCGTGGCCGAGCCCGAGCTCACCGGTACCACCGTCGCACCGAGCAACTTCATGCGGAAGACGTTGCTGTTCTGCCGCTCGATGTCGGTGGCGCCCATGTAGACCACGCATTCCAGACCCAGCCGCGCGGCGACCGTGGCACTGGCCACGCCGTGCTGGCCGGCACCGGTCTCGGCGATGATGCGGGTCTTGCCCATACGGCTGGCCAGCAAGGCCTGACCAATGGTGTTGTTGATTTTGTGGGCGCCGGTGTGGTTCAGGTCTTCGCGCTTGAGCAGGATCTGCGCCCCGCCCACTTCGCGACTCAGGCGCTCGGCGTGATAAATCGGGCTGGGCCGGCCGACGTAGTGCTTGAGATCTTTGTCGTATTCGGCAATGAAGGACGGATCCTGGCGCGCCTGATCGTAAGCGGCAGCCAGTTCCTGCAACGGGCCGATCAAGGTCTCGGCAACGAACCGGCCGCCGAATTTGCCGAAATGGCCGGTAGCATCCGGATAGGCATGAAAGTCACTGATGGGCTGGGCCGACATGGAATCCTCTGCAGCAATGCGATCGTACAAGGAACGCCACTTTAGCGCAGCCACAACGAGCGATACATCTATAAGATTGCCGCGATCTGTGATCTGGAGTCACACGTGAGCCTATCACTTCCGCCATTAGCAGCGCTGCGCGCCTTCGAAGCGGCTGCGCGCCTGCAAAGCGTCAGCCGGGCCGCGCAGGAACTACACGTGACCCATGGCGCTATCAGCCGGCATATCCGCACGCTCGAGCAATCGCTGGGTGCTGCATTGTTCGCAAAGCAGGGGCGCGGTCTGGTGCTGACCGCTGCAGGCACCCGACTTCGCGAGGCCAGCAGCGAAGCATTCTCGTTGCTTGGCAGTGCCTGGGCCGAACTACGCCAGCGCAGCGGCGATGCGCCGCTGGTGCTGGGCTGCTCCGGCAGCGTGCTGGCGCGCTGGGTCATCCCGCGCTTGGCCAGGCTGAACATAGATCTGCCGGACATCCGCTTGCACCTGGTCGCTCAGGAGGAAGACCCGGATGAAGCGCTTTCGGGCTTGGACGCAGCAATGCTGTTGGCGACATCGCCCTGGCCCGGCGATTGGCACGTGCATACGCTGGGGGATGAGCGCATCGGACCAGTCCTCAGCCCGCGCCACCCGCTGGCGGCGACATTGCAACAGGCACCGCCGCAGGCATTGCGCAACGCGCCTTTACTGCAGGTGCGGTCACGGCCGCAGGCATGGTCACAATGGGCGCAGCAGGCAGGCGTGGAGTTGCCTGACAGCGCATTCGCCGCGGAATTCGAGCATTTGTACTACCTGCTCGAAGCGGCAAACGCCGGGCTGGGCATCGCGATTGCACCGCAGCCACTGGTCTCGGAAGACATCGTAGCCGGCCGACTGCTGGCACCGTGGGGCTTCTTGGCGACTGGCGGCCAGTGGATGCTGGCTAGCCCGCGCCGCGGTAAGGACCCGCGCGTTGATCGGCTAGCGCATTGGTTGCAACACGCTCTGGAATCTCCTGCGCAACCCGACACCGAGGGAGGCTGAGTGCGCGTTGCGCATCCCTGGTACGCAAGTTCGCACCAGGCCAACGGCCCAGCCGCGACGATGCACGCAGTGCGAGAAGAGGATGACGCCCACGCGACTCCTATTAAGCAAAATTCGGCCCACCTACTCTCAAGTCGCTTCGGTTATGTATGCATCAATTCGCTGCAACGCATAAGCCGCTAAAAAAATCTCCCAAACTCCAAGCCGTATATGTTGATTTCGAATCGAAATAAGCAGTCGAGACCATGTCTAGGCCGCAAGCAGGAACCGCAATTTCCTGGCCGTCCTTCGATGCATTTGCGCGACGCAGCGAGCGCCCGCCAAGCAGGCTTGGCCGCGCCGATGACGGAGGCACTGCCTTGGGCTTTGTTGCGCCCCCTGCACGGAATTATCCGCGGATTGATCGTAGGAGCATTCAACCGATGCAGCATTACTCCGGCATGTCAGCCGGATAAGTCCGCAATCAGGCAGATGCAGCGGACTTCGTACTCACATCGCATGGTGCCGGGGCCGAGCACATGCACCATGCGCCACCATCGTCGGCGTGGCCGACGTACCGATCGGAGCTGAAATGCCTACGAAAGCACAACACTCGACAACGTTGCGATCTTTTTTCAGCTCGCCTCCGGAAAATATGTATGGCAACGAAGACCAGACCAACATAGCGGCCAACACCGCAGAACACTTGCCGGCCGCAACACCGGGATCCGGCGGATTGCCGAGCACCCGCCCTCCGCGCAGGCCAGCATCTCGCGGCGAACCCAGCTCTCCCGGTCACATCACGCGGCCGTCCCCGGGGACGCCCACGACAATTGATCTAGAAATCGGCCAACGCTCTTTCCCGCCGCCCTCGCCGACGCAAGCGCAAGGCAGCACCAGCAGCATGCAGCAAAAAAGCAGACAACTCGCAGCGCACACAGGAGCTTTGGCGTACAGGACGGGAGCCGCTTGCCGTAACGGTCTTCAAAAGTGCGGCGAAGAGATAGCCAGCCAATCCAGAAATGCGGCGCAGAGCGTCCATGACAAACTCTTCGCAGGCATGAATCACACCTCGCAGAGCCTTATGATAGCAGCCGATTCGATAAGGACCATCGCCCAGGATTTGCTGCTGGACCGGCTACCCAGCCGTACCGCCTTGGGAGCCTACGCCGGCCACTCCCTGCAGCAGCTGGCGACCTGCGGCATTCCCACCTTCGCGCGCGAAGTCACGATGTTGAACATCTACAGACTCCTGGCGAACTCCAAATTCGCCAGGGAAAATCCGTTCGCCATCGTCGGCATGCAGAGCGTGGTGTCGATGATGGCGATCCTGGCGCATGCCAAGGTGCGTCAACCACGCATGCGACGCGACCAGATCGCTGCGGTTAAAGGCCATTTCGGCCTGAGCGATGCGCAATGGGACGCTCTGCCCGAAGCGGAAAAAACCGAAAAAATGGCGATTCAGCGCGCTGATTCGCGCCGCGTGAGCGCCAATCAAGTCATCGCTGAAGGTGGATTTCTGACGATGACTTCGTTGGCTGCAGCAAATGGCGATTGCACGATCCCCTCTCAAGTACTAGCGACTCAGCTGCGCAACATCGTCTATGCGGGAATGCGCGAACTCATGCAGGCCAGCGTCAAACTGGTAGCGACCCGAGGACCGTCGACCAGCGGCGTCAATGACCAAAACATGAGTTCAATGGCCACCGCTTACTCGCTCACCACCTTGCTGTCCATCTCCTCCGCCAATTTGGCGGCTGAAAGCATCAAGTCGAGTATAGAACTGCGGATACCGGGGCACACGAGTGAATTTGGAGAATTCGCCGCGATTGCCGCGGTGCGGGCAGTGTTCAATAGTGCCGTGGAAGTAGTAGACGCGGCATTGGCCAAGCACTACGAGACCAAGCAGGTCGGCGGGGAACAAATCTTCAACGTCGGCGACAAGCTGCCGATGACCGACCACGATCGCGTGCTGGACCACTCTATCGCGCGTTTTTCGTGGAATCAGTTGGCCGGTATGATCAATCTGGCGATGCAGAACGTTGCCATGTCCAGCAACTTGGCAGCGCAAAACGCTTCAGCCTCAAATTTCTTATACGCCACATCCACGGCCGCGTCGTACGGGCTCTCTTATCGCAACACGAACCAAACCTATCAGGCACACGCCAGGGTGCGCAGTGCGGTGGCCGCGCAACGCCAAGGGGCCGCTCTGGAGGCAATTGTCACAACACCGGAAGCCGTTGCGCCCAGCAGTGGACAGTGGGCGCGGAGTCAGCCGGATCAGACACCTGCTGCCGAAATACAGGAGATTGGCAGCTCCTCGACGACGATCAGTGAGTGAATTGAGCCCCCGCTCGGATAGACCATGCTGGCGGGGGCCAACGGGAACGCGTGGGCGAATCGCAGCACTGCGAGAACTAGCGCACGAATGCATTGCAATACGCGTTCTGCAGCGCCCCGGTAACCAAACCGGCATGGCGCCCCGCTGCAGCTTCGCGTGGGCACCTGCCTCGGGAGCTTTAGGAAAGGTCTGAACAACGCACCAGACCTCTAAAATTCGAGCCTGCTGCGTGCCAATAGCGCACAGAGTTGATGCGTACGATACGATTTCTACGGTTTCTTGCGGCGTTGGCTGGCGCCAGACAGCATTATCCCCTGGCCGGCAGCAACTGCCGGCGCACCATCCATAGATTGGATAGTGCGAACAGGGTCAGCACATGCGCGGTGTTCTTGGCCAAGCCGCGATAGCGGACCTTGGTGTAGCCAAACTGGCGTTTGATCACGCGGAATGGATGCTCCACCTTCGCACGCACACTTGCTTTGAAGTATTCCCAACGTTCTTCCTGGCGGCGCTCGCGTTTGTTGCCAATGGCTTGAATCGTCGAACGCTTGGCGGCAATGAAAAAACCAGCCTTGAAAAAACCAGCCTTGCAGGTCTGCAGTTCTTCGCGTTTGTCCGCACCGGTGTAGCCGCTGTCGCCGAACACACTGTCTTCTTTGCCGTGCAGCAATGCGTGGGTCACCGTGACATCGGCCACATTGGCAGCCGTACAACGGACGTGGTGCACCAGCCCGGAAAACTCATCCACGCCGATGTGTGCCTTCATCCCAAAATACCACTGATTGCCTTTCTTGGTCTGATGCATTTCAGGGTCGCGCGCGCGGTCGGTGTTCTTGGTCGAACTGGGCGCAGCGATCAGGGTTGCATCGACGATCGTGCCGGACCGCAGGCTCTGACCCTTGCGCACCAGATCCGCGTTGACGGCCTCCAGCATCCGCGCTGCAAGGCCATGGGTTTCCAGCAAGCGGCGAAAGTTGAGAATCGTGGTCTCGTCGGGAACATTGTCCAAACCACCGAGCCGGGCAAAACGGCGCAAGGTCCGGATCTCGTGCAACGCTTCTTCCATCGCCGGATCGCTCAACGCATACCACTGCTGCAGCAAATGAATCCGCAACATCGTCGCCAGTGCGTACGGCTGTCGACCAGGCCGCCCCGACACCGGATAGTGCGGCGCGATCAGTCCGAGCAAATGCCTCCACGGAACCACCTGCTCCATCTCGGCCAGGAAGATCTCGCGGCGAGTCTGCTTGCGCTTGCCCAAACCTTCAGCGTCACCGAACTTCAGTTGCATGGATGACTCCTCAACGTAGGTGTGTAGTGTCGCGCATTTGAAGTGCGTTGTTCAGAGGTTCCTTAGAGCGTCTAACAAACCCCCTTGAATCTTGTCTCGCCGGTGGCAAAATTGCGGACATGACACGTCGCAAAGAGATCCCCATTGCGCTGTGGAAGCGCATCGAGCCGCTGATTCCGCAAGTGAAGCGTTCGCCCAAAGGTGGACGGCCGCGTATCAGTGATCAGCAAGCCCTCAACGGCATCGTCTATGTCCTGCGCACGGGCGTGCCGTGGGAAGACCTGCCTATGGAGCTGGGCTACAGCAGCGGCATGACCTGCTGGCGCCGGTTGCGTGATTGGCAGGCCGCCGGTGTGTGGCATCGTCTGCATCAGGTGTTGCTGGCCGAGCGACGTCGCGCTCAGACGCTGGACCTGAGCCGAGCTGGTCTGGACGCCGCTAGCGTAGCCTCCCCCCGGGGGGCCCATATACCGGGCCGAACCCGACCGATCGCGGCAAACGCGGCAGCAAACGGCATCTGATCGTCGATCGCAACGGCATCCCCTTGGCGGTGTGCGTCACCGGCGCCAATCGGCACGACTCAGTCGTGTTCGAGGAGTTGATCGACGCCTTGCCGCCAATTGGTGGCAAACCAGGGCGCCCGCGACGTTGGCCAGACAAATTGCACGCCGACAAGGCTTACGACATCGACCGCTGTCGCGCCTTCCTCAAGCAGCGCGGCATCATTGCGCGGATCGCACGCAAGGGGATCGCGCGCAACGACCGGTTGGGCCGTCATCGCTGGGTCGTCGAGCGCACCCATGCCTGGTTCGCAGGCATGGGCAAACTGCGCATCCGCTTTGAACGCCGCATCGATCTCCACTTGGCGTTGCTCTCGCTTGCTTGCTCCATCGTCTGCTTACGGCTTCTTCCTGGGTTTTGTTAGCCGCTCTTAGTGTCGGACGCAACGTGGCCCGATGTCGAACAGGCCCAGGCTTTGACGCACGTCAACGCGCCGCGCGGACGATGCCGCGAAGTGCATGGCAATCGGCTGTCGGCTGGATCAGCTCATTTCGTGGCAGTCAGCGCGGCGCACTTCGTCGACGAACTTGCGCATCTTGTGGCCGTCCTTGATGCCTGGCGCCAGCTCCACGCCGCTGGACACATCCACGCCCCACGGCAACGTCGCCACGATCGCGTTGAACACGTTTTCGTCGGTGATACCGCCAGCCAGCAGAAATGGGCGATGCAGACCGGTCGGCAAGCGCGACCAGTCGAAGGTCTTGCCGGTGCCGCCGCCTGCGCCGGGCGCATGGCTGTCGAACAGGAAGCCGGCGGTATTGGGATAAGCGAGCTGCAAGGTACGCGCGTTGGCATCTTCGCCGTTCACGCCAGCGCTGCCCATCGGCACCGCCTTGAGATACGGCAAGTTGAAACTACGGCAGAACGCGTCGTCTTCTTCGCCATGAAACTGCAGCAAGGTTGGGCGCACGGTGCGCACAACTTCGCGCACTTCTTCCTTCAAGTTGTTGCGGAACAACGCCACCACATCGACCATCGGCGCGGTGGCCTGGCGCATTGCGCGCGCCTCGGCCGGTGCCACGCGCCGCGGGCTGCCATGCGCAAAGATGAAACCCACCGCGTCCACACCCAGCTCGCCGGCCAGTCGGATATCACCGGCGCGGGTCATGCCACAGAACTTGATACGGGTGCGGTACAGCGATCGATTCATTGGGTCACCTCAGCGGGCAGATGCCACTCTGCAGGATACAGAGGCCCGATAAATACCAGACCTTGTGGCGGCGCTGTCGGTCCGGCCATAGTGCGGTCACGTCCGGCGAGCAACGTCGCGATCCAGTCGGCCGGCTGCTCGCCGGTACCGACCAAAATCAGCGAGCCAACAATATTCCGCACCATGTGATGAAGGAATGCATTGGCCTGCACTTGCACCTCTACCACCTCGCCGATGCGCTGCACGGTGATAGCCTGCAGGTTGCGGCGCGCATGCAACGCTTGGCACTGCACACTACGAAATGCGCTGAAGTCGTTCTCGCCCAGCAAAGCCTGCGCTGCGGTATGCATGGCATCGGCATCGAGTGGGCGGCGCTCCCAGCTCAAGGTCTGCCGATACAGCACAGGGCGTATCTGACGATTGAGCAGGCGATAGCGATAACGGCGCGCGCGCGCGGAAAACCGCGCATGAAAGTCGGCGGGCGCCAGCACGCACCAGCGCACCGCGATCGAAGGCGGCAGGCGCGCGGTGGTGCCGAGCATCCAGCCGCGCGGTTGGCGGCACGCATCGCTGTCGAAATGCACCACCTGGCATTCGCCATGCACGCCGGCATCGGTGCGGCCTGCGCAAACCACTTGCACCGGTGCGTCAGCCACCGAGGACAACGCCGCCTGCAGGCTGGCCTGCACGCTCGGCCCGCCATGCGCGCCCAACTGCTGCCAGCCCTGAAATTCGCTGCCGTCATACTCCACGCCCAGCGCGTAACGCATCGCTACCTGCCTGTTGTTGAATCGATTGAGTCCGCGGACCAACAGCGGCTAACAAAAAGCAAGCGCGCGGACGGCAGGGAAAGACTCACAGTCTACGAGCGATAGATGCCGCACCGAGCACCCGCCGCGCCAATCTGGCGGCCGTGCAGGTTTCTGTCACTCACGCTCAGCCGCAGCACGCTCGGACCATATTGCCAGCGTCGTGCCACCCGGCTCGCGAAAATGAAACCGGCTGCCGCCGGGGAAGCCGAATACCGGCTTGACGATCTCGCCGCCTGCAGCACGTACGCTTTCGAGCATCGGTGGCAGGTTGTCGGCATACAGCACGACCAGCGGGCCGCCTTCGGCAGCTGCTGGCGCAGTGGCACGATAGAAACCACCGTCCAGGCGGCCGTCGTTGAAAGTCAGATAATCCGGGCCAAAGGCTCGGAATTGCCAGCCGAACACGGTCTCGAAGAAGGCACGGCTGGCCTCCGGGTCGATGGATGCGAATTCGACGTAATCGATGCGGCGTTCGCGTGCGGCAGCCCGGCCTGCGGCGATACTGTTCATGGCAGGGCTCACGTCAGGCGTTCCAGCAGCTCGGCGGCTTCGGCGCGGCTGGCGTCATCGCCGGTTGCAGCAACTTCCAGCAGCAGGCCGCGTGCACTGTCCTTGTCGCCGAGATCCATATAGGCGGCCGCCAGCTCCAGGCGATCGCGCCCGGCGGAGGTGAATTCCCTTCTGGTTGACGCGCTGGGCGCAGCGACGGGGGCGACGTTGGCTTGATCGAAATCCAGGCTGTTCTGCGTGGCTGCCGACGCGGATGGAACGGTCGGCGGCAGATCTTTGACGGCGTGCCCGGCGTCTACGTGCTGCGGCTCCGCTTGCCCGGACTCGACATGCTGCGGCGCTGAGTACCGAGGCTCAACGAACTCCGGCTCTACCACCTGCGCTGGCGGCGTTGCGCGCAGCGAACGCCAATCGTCGCTGGTGACCGCTGGCGGCGCGGCCACCGGCTCGGAGAGCAGCGGCTCGCGGCGCAGCACGTCGGACAGCGGCGGCTGCGCATCGTAGCTACGCTCGACTTCGCGCAGATCGATCTGCTCGAAGTCGGTCTCATGCACCACATCGCGTTCGCTTGGCACGATGGCCTGCGCATCGTCATGCGGCTCGGCTGCTTCTGCAGCGGCGCCGACAGGCACGAAGTCGGACTGACGCCGCGGCAACGGCGGCAGCGGCGACGGTTTGCGGCGACGTGCAGCCAGCCACGCGACCACGGCGGCGACGATCAACACCAGCCCCCCGATCAACCACAACGGGAAGCCGGCGCCCTGTGGTGCGGCAGCCGGTGTTTCCGACAAGCGCTTTTGTGCGGCCACCAAGTCGGTGTCCTTCATCGCGATCAAGGCTTGCTGTTGCTGCTTGAGCTTTTCCAGATCGGCCACGCGCGTGCGTAGATCCTGCAATTCCGCATCGCGGGTGGCGATGTCCTCCTTGGCCTGTTGCAACTGTTGGTTGGCCACCATCTCGCCCTTGCCTTCGGCACTGGTGCCGGACGTGGCTCCGGCCTTGTTGGTCTGACTCGCCACTGCAGGGGCGATTTCGAGCCGCGCACCGGCACCGGCTGCGGTGGGTGAAGCAAGTGCGGCAGGAATCGGCGTAGCCGCAGCAGCGGCGCCGGCTTCGGCGGGCTGCGGGATCGCCGAACGCGCCTGCCGCCATTGGGTTGCCTGCTCGCGCACCATTACCGCCGCTTCCGCAGCGCCGACCTGTGCCAACGCGTCTTCCTGCGGCGTACGCAGCACCGCGCCTTGCTTCAGTCGATTGATGTTGGCGTTGATGAAGGCGTCCGGATTGGTCCGCAGCAACGCCAGCATGGTCTGATCCAGCGAATGCCCACTGGAACGCGCCACTACCGCCGCGATCTCCGACAAGGTCTGGCCCGAGCGTACTGTCGGCAAGGCATCGCCAGGCTGGCTCGCAGCGGCAGCAGAAGCGCTTGCGGCAGGAAGCGCAGCGGGTGCAGCTCCTGCGGTGTTTTGCCCTGAGCGATTCCTAACAGGTACGGCTGGGGGCTCGCGTGCGATGGCGTTACTGGCCACGGACCGCGGCGCTCCGATGGCCGGCTCGGCACGTGCGGCCGCAGCGTTTAGCGCGTCGACCAGCGCGGAATATTCGCGCACCAAGCGGCCCTGGCCCCACTCCACTTCGATCAAGAAGTTGATCGCCGGCTGGTCTACCGCCTGGCTACTGGTCACGCGAATCACCGCGCGCGCGCGCGCGTCCTGCGCAAACTGGAACTGCAGGTTGCTGACCAATCCCTGCGGCCGCTCCAAACCGACCCGCGCAAACGTGGTGGCCGACGCCAGCGCCACGCGTGCGTCGTCGAGTTCGCCGGGCTCGTTGGAGATGACCGGAATCTCGGCCACCAGCGGTTGCCCCGGCTTGGACAGCACCCGGATATCGCCCAACCCCAACGCCATGACGGCACCGCTGCATGTCAGCAGCAGCAGCGCACCTAACCCTTGTATCGGACGCATCGCGCCCCCGCCCCTACGTTTCATGGGCATCAATATAGCCGCTGGATGAGCAAAAAAGTCAGCCCGGTTGTGCAGAGCGCTGGCACGGTCGCAGTGCGGCGGTGCGACATGCACGACGGCATTGCCGCCGATGTCAGCGTGTGCGGATCGCGGCGGGAGGCAGCAGCGGGCTTGCTCGCGATGAGGCATCTTGAGAATGCGGCATCGTAGGCAAGCCCACACCTACGAAGGTTGGTCGGACACCCGCAAGCCGGATGCCCGCACATCCATATCGCAAACCTACCGGTCGCAACCGGCCAGCTTGATGCTCTGTCCCGGTGCGAGCGCATACGACGGCGCTTTCAGGCCGTTGGCCTTGGCCAGTTCCTTGATTTCGCACTGGTACTTCTGCGCAACGCGACCGAGCGTGTCGCCTCTGGCGATGGTGTAGCTGCGAGCCTGCTTGGCCTTAGCCTTGGCGACCGCCGGCTGGCCGGTGGCCACGGTGGTCGGCACGCCAGCCATCGGGCTGACGTCACCCACTGCAACGCTGGGCACGTATTCGGTAGCGCCGCTGCGCACGATCGCACTGTTGAGGTCGGCGGTGATCAGCGTGCGCGCCAGGTCCGCACGCGGGCCATTGATGCAGTACCGCGTGTACAGGCTGGCAATGCGGTTGGTGGCGTTAATGACGGTGCCAGCCGGAATCCAGCCATCTAATTCGTAGCGAGGGTTGAGGTTGCGCAACGCGCGCATATAGCCATCGCGCGTGCCCATGCTGCCCAGGCAGATGGTGAGTTCGTAAATGGTGGTCGACTTGGCCAGCTTCAGCGTCGCCGGCTGCGCGTCGAGCTTGGCGAAGTCCACGCCGTACTGGCGAGGGTGCAGGAAGATCCACGCCGCGGCGATCACCATCGGTACGTAATCCTTGGTTTCGGCCGGAAACTGGTTGTAGACGTCCTGATCCCAGAATCCGCGCCCGCCGCTCTGAGAGAACACACGCGTCGCGCGACCTTCGCCGCCGTTGTAGGCGGCCAGCGCCAATTCGATGTTGCTGTTAAGCCCGGCCATGCGCTCGTTGAGATAGGTGGCGCTGGCTTCGGCGGCGCTGCGCGCATCCAAGCGCGTATCGAACCCGCTACCGTCCGGGCCCAGACCGAAACGAAGCCCGGTGGCCGGCATAAACTGCATCAGACCGGCGGCGCCGGCACGCGAACTGGCGTGCACCTTGCCATTGGATTCCTTGGCCATGATGCCGAACAGCAACGCTTCGGGCAGGCCGCGCTTCTGCCATTCCGGCCACATCACGCCGCGCAGGTTGCTGTAATTATCATAGCTGGTCAGCAGTGCCGGGCGCATGTCGGTCAGCCAGCGACGGATGCCGGCCTGAACCGCCGGGTTGTACTGCACCATCTTGTCGAAATCGTGCCGCTGATCGTTGAGCAACGTGGCTGCACGCGCGGCCTCGGGAACACCGTTAGCGGCTGGTCCGAGGTGGTCCGGGTCGGCCTGCAGCAGGATATCGTCGTCTTCCGGATCTTCAGCGGCTGGCGCTTCGGCATCGGCGCGCGCCTTCAGCAGGCGCTTGTAGGTGGCCAACTGATTGGCGACTAGGCAGCCACGCTGCTTGATGCAGGCGTCGATGACGTCCTCCATGTCCTCCAGCGCGGCATCACCTTCTGCGGTGCCCTTGGGGTCGGAGTTGTTCACCAGCACCAGCGCATCGCGATAGCGCTTTTCGGCGGCAGCCATGCGTGTATCGAGCACGGCCGCCTTCTCCGTGTCGCGTTTGGAGATGGCGTGGGCAGCGGGGACGACAGACATCAGCGCCACCATGACCAGAACCGGCCATGGGCGCGAATCGAAATGAGCGAGCGGCATCGTAGGCAGTACAGCGGAAAGGCTGGCAGAGTAGCCGCCGGGGCGACACCGGGGCAAGGCGGCGGGGCTGGCAGGGTCGGTGGGCCGCTGGCCTGATCGATGCGATCGATGCTGGGAAGACCTGTACGATCGACTGTTGCGGGTCGCAGATAGGTTGGGTATCTGACTGCATGTCCGCGTTTGGTTGCCGGCTGTTTCGATCGAAAATGGGGGGCATTCTCCGCCTGGCTTTCCCGCCAGCATTGCCCGCTAGAATCCGGACTTTCCCCAACGGATCTGCGCAATGGCCTCGTTCCTCCTCGGCAAAGGCATCACCGACGATATTGCGGTCCTGCTTGAAGCACGCTTCGGCAATCGCCATGGCCTGGTGGCCGGCGCCACCGGAACCGGCAAGACCGTTACCTTGATGACTCTGGCCGAAGGCTTCTCGCGCCTGGGGGTGCCCGTGTTCCTGGCCGACGTGAAAGGCGACGTGGCTGGCCTGGCGGTTGCCGGTGACGGCGCAGCCAGCGTGCTGCAGCGCGCCACGGATGCGGGCATCGCCGACTACGCGCCTGCGGCCAGCCCGGTGGTGCTCTGGGACCTGTATGGACAGCTCGGGCACCCGGTGCGCACCACCGTCAGCGAGATGGGCCCCACCCTGCTCGCGCGCATTCTGGAACTCAACGACACCCAATCCGGCGTGCTGGACATCGTGTTCAAGCTGGCCGACGACCGCGGCCTGCTATTGCTGGACCTGGACGACCTGCGCGCATTGCTCGCATTGGTCGTCGAAGAACGCAAAGAGTTGTCCACCAGTTATGGCCTGGTTTCCAGCCAATCGGTGGCGGCGATCCAACGCGCCTTGCTACGTCTAACGCAGGACGGCGGCGAGCAGTTCTTCGGTGAACCGGCGCTGGAACTGGCCGAACTGATGCGCGTGGCGCCGGATGGCCGCGGCGTGATCGGCATCCTGGCGGCTAACCAACTGGTGCTCAAGCCAAAGCTGTATTCCACCTTCCTGCTGTGGCTATTGTCGGAACTGTTCGAGCGTTTGCCCGAAGTGGGCGACCTGGAACAACCAAAGCTGGTGTTCGTGTTCGACGAAGCGCATCTGCTGTTCGACGATGCGCCAGCCGCGCTGGTGCAGCGCATCGAACAAGTCGTGCGATTGATCCGCTCCAAGGGTGTGGGAGTGTATTTCTGCTCGCAGTTTCCCGACGACATCCCCGACAACATCCTCGGTCAGCTGGGCAACCGCGTGCAGCACGCGCTGCGTGCGTGCACACCGCGCGATCAGAAAGCGGTCAAGACGACGGCGCAAACTTTTGTCGCCAACCCCAAACTCGATGTAGCAACCGCGATCTCCAGCCTGGGCACCGGCGAGGCACTGGTGTCGCCGCTGCAAGGCAAGGGCGTACCCGCTCCGGTGCAGCAGACTCTCATCGCACCACCGCGCTGCCGCATGGGCGCCATCAGCGCGAGCGAACGCGCACAGGTACGTGCAGCCAGTCTGGTT
Source organism: Xanthomonas fragariae (assembly GCF_900183975.1). Lineage (NCBI taxonomy): Bacteria > Pseudomonadati > Pseudomonadota > Gammaproteobacteria > Lysobacterales > Lysobacteraceae > Xanthomonas > Xanthomonas fragariae. The sequence continues at coordinate 1,635,812 of NZ_LT853882.1, read as the reverse complement.
GGTACCAGCTACGACACCACGATCAACCGCGAATCGGCCGCAGAACTGCTCGCGCGGCGTGTCGAACAGGTCGCCGAACGCAGCGCCGCACCGCCGGCACGCACGCGCGAAGATGACGATGCGCAAGACAGCGGCTTCGGCAAGGTTGTCAAGGACGCTGTATTTGGCACCAGCCGTCGTCAAGGCATGCTCGAAGCGATGGCCAAGCAGACGTCTCGTACGATCGGCAACAAGATTGGGCAGCAGATCGTGCGCGGAATTTTCGGCAGTATTTTTGGTGGGAAGCGCTGAGCACAACGACAAGGACGAACGGTATGGGCAAGATATGGATGCATCTTGGTGGGCTCGCACTCCTTAATTTTAGCTATGGCACCGTGCAGGAACCGCAACGCAACCCCGACTATGACTGCACGCCAGGTTCCAACTATGGTCCGATTCAATGACCATTACGCCGTCAACACTTTACCGCCGGCCATTACGTGGGAAAACTGCAAATTAAAGTCGTTTATGCGCACCGCTATCGCCGCTGTCGCCGAACACGCTGTCTTGCTTGCCGTGCAGCAACGCGTGCGTCACTGTGACATCGCCCACGTTCGCTGCGGTGCAGCGCACGTGGTGAACCAGGCTGGAGAACTCATCCACACCAATGAACATCCACCGTCTCCAACATCCGCCCGGCAACACTATGGGTCTCCAGCAAGCGGCCAACGTTGAGAATCGTGGTCGCGTCGGGAAACGTAGATGTGTAGCGTCGCGCATCTAGAAGGAGTCGTTCTGAGGCTCCCTAGCATTCAATCATCCGTACGCTCGAGGAATCTGCAATGGAACAACCCGTCCACCCGTTATCCGAACTGTTCGCCCAGCTTGGCCTGCCGTCAGACGAAATTAGCATTTGCAACTTCATCGCCGAGCATTCTCCGTTACCAGGCGAAATGCGCCTGGAAGAAGCACCATTCTGGACGCCCGCCCAAGCGCAGCTATTGCGTGAAGAACGCCTAGACGATGCCGACTGGATCGTGACCATCGATCAGCTCAATATCGCCTTGCATACGACAGCCGAGAATACTGGCGTCTGATTGCGACACTCGCAGCGCGAGACCGTTACGGTCGAGATCGCCTGTGACTGTCCCGCCTTTTCGTTTCGACCATAGAGACAAAAAAGGAGCGGCCTATGGTCGCTCCTTCTGTATGCCGGGGTGACGCAGTCGACGGCGACTGGCCTGTCAGGCGGCGGCACGCTCCGCGTCAGGTCACCTTCTTGGCGATCGTCATGCCCAGCACGAACAGCACGATGGCGATGATGATGCCAGCCCAGAACAGCAACTTGGCAATTCCCATCGCAGCGCCTGCCATGCCGCCGAACCCGAGCGCACCGGCGATCAGTCCGATGATGGCAAAAATAATGGCCCATTTGATCATATTATTGTCTCCCAAGAGGCACAGTGCCGTTGTTAAATCGTGTGATTGCGGCACATCGCCGCAAAACATGCGCTGCACGTTACCTATCCGGATGTGCCGCATTCGTGAATACGCCTGACTCACGCGACCACACTTGCGCTGCGTTCAGACGGCCGCGTTAACTGCACGACTGTCTAACAATGTCACTGACAGATAATCGAACGTCGCTAGGCGTTCGCCAGGGGAGATGCGGTCTTTGCGTTCTGCTTGTGCCCGAAGCCGTGCGCACCCCATCGACATGGCCGCTTGCCATCGCGCATCCGCATCCGCTTGACGCGCATCACAAAGCAGCGACCAAACGACGTCTGCGCGCGTGTCGCAACTGGAAGTGGCTAACAAAGCTATTGCGCCGCCAGGCGGGCGAGGCCGGTGCTCGGAATCGGCATGTACCACGCGTACACTTCGGTTCCTCCGCGCCGTCCGAACCCACCTGGCGACTGCTCGCTACGTTTTGTTAGCCGCTCTAAATCGGAGGGATTCGCCAGCAAGCTTCGCATCGGCGATCATGCGTACTTGGCAGCAATCGATCGACATGGACACTCTTCGCTATCTCACCGGCTATCCGCCCGCCGTCCTGGATCAGGTGCGCGAACTGATTGCCCAGGACAAGCTCGCAGCGATGCTGGCGCGGCGCTATCCGGACCGACACGCGATCCGCACCGACCGCCACTTGTACGACTACGTCAAGGCGACGAAGGAGCGCTACATGCGCTCATCACCCACCTTGCACAAGGCGATGTACGACAACCACCTACAGGTGGTGAAGCATGCACTGGGCACACATACCGCGGTCTCCCGCGTGCACGGCGGCCGACTGAAGGCCAGCCGCGAAATCCGTATTGCATCCGTGTTTCGCGATGCGCCAGAACCGTTCCTGCGGATGATCATCGCTCACGAGTTGGCGCATTTGAAGGAGGCCGATCACAACAAAGCCTTCTACCAACTCTGCAATCACATGACACCCGACTACCACCAGCTGGAGTTCGATCTGCGCCTGTATCTGACGCACTTGGCGTTGTCCGCAAACAGCTGATCGCCCAGCGCCAAGACAAAACAAGGCAAGGCAAGGCAAGGCAAGGCAAGGCTCAAGATGCGGCCATGCACTCGCTTTCTCTAGCACAACTGGCCCCGCTGCCCAACGCCAACAACCCGCTGCAATGAATGCACTGGCGCAGGCGCTGGAACGCGCCGGCCAGAGCGAGGAAGCCTTTGCCTGGTACGCGCGTAGCGCGGCCGCAGGCGACACTAGCGCGCAGGTCGAAGCCGGCCGCATGTGGGTTTACGGTGTCGGCTACGAGGTGGACGTCAATCACGCACTTGCGCATTGGCAGAAGGCCGAACGTCAAGGCTCCGCGGCAGGGCGTTATCTGCTGGCGACCCCGCCCGTCACCGATCATTCGCTCATCCTGAAAATTCAGGCGTTCGCCCGGCTGCACGCGGCAGCTGCAGCCAACTACCCGCCCGCGCTACCTGCGTTGGCGATGCAGCACGGGCACTTGGAGTACCCGGATCGGCAACGGAAATGCGTGGCCTTGCTGGAACGCGCTTCCAAAGCCGGTGACGCGCGCTCGGCCACGCTGTTGGCCGAGCGCCTGTTCCGCGGCGAAGGCGTGCCGCCGCAGCCCGAGGCCGCTGCCCAGGCACTACTGCGACAGCTGCAGTCGCTCGGCATCATTGCGCTGCCTGAGGTGCGCATCGCACCGCCTGCGTCTATCTCAACGACGTCGGCGCCGGTGGCCAGACCGATTTCCCGGACGCCGGTGTCCGCGTCCAGCCGCGCGCCGGCCAGGGGGGACTTCGACCACCTGCATGCCGATGGTCGTCCCTACCCGCATTCGTTGCACGCCGGCACGTCGGTCACGGCCGGCAGCAAATGGCCGGGAACGATATGGTTTCGACAGCAGCGCCATCGGCATTGATGAACAAATTCATACACAACCCCCTGCCGACGTGGTTTAAAATGTTGCAGCGCGAGGTGATCGGACAGGTTCTGCAGACGTCGCGTTTTTTGTTTCCCATTGCGCGGGTCCAGACCCGGCCTCAGGGAAGGCACATCACGCAGCCCCGCGGAGCCTTCGATGCTTTTCGAAACCCTCGATACCACCGGCCACGAGCAGGTGATTTTCTGTCACAACCGCGACGCCGGCCTCAAGGCGATCATCGCCCTGCACAGCACCCGTCTCGGGCCAGCATTGGGCGGCGTGCGCATGCGCCCCTACCCCAGTAGCGAGGCCGCGCTCAACGATGCGCTGCGGCTCAGCCGCACCATGACCTACAAGAACGCGCTGGCCGGCTTGAACGTCGGCGGCGGCAAGGCAGTGATCATCGGTGACCCGAAGACCGACAAAACCGAGGCGCTATTCCGCGCATTCGGCCGATTTGTCGACACCCTGGGCGGGCGCTACATCACCTCCGAGGACGTGGGCACAGACGTCAACGACATGGAACAGATCTACCTGGAGAGCGAGTATGTCACCGGCGTGCACCAGGTGCATCGCGGCTCCGGCGATCCGGCGCCGTTCACCGCCTATGGCGCACTGCAGGCGCTGATGGCCTCGCTCAATCGCAAGCTCGGCCACGAAGAAATCGGCAAGGCCAGCATCGCGATTCAGGGGCTGGGCCATATCGGAATGGAGCTGGTAAAACTGCTCAAGGAACGCGGCGCAAAACTGTATGTGGCCGATCTGGATCCGGCGCTGGTAGACCGCGCGGTGACCGAATACGGCGCCGAAGCGGTGCGTCCGGACGAAATTCACCAAGTGCAGGCCGATGTATTCGCACCATGCGCGCTGGAAGGCGCGATCAACGACGACACGTTGCCGCAACTCAAGGCCAAGATTATTTGCGGCACCGCCAACAATCAGCTCGCCAGCGCCGCCATCGGGCAGGAGCTGCACAAGCGCGGCATCCTGCACGCACCCGATTACGTGGTCAATGCCGGCGGCGTCATGAACGTGTCGCTGGAGATCGACGGCTATAACCGCGAGCGCGCGATGCGCTTGATCCGCAGCATCTATCACAATCTGGAAAAGGTGTTCGATCTCTCCGAGCAGCTGGGCGTGTCGCCGCAGCAGGCGGCCGATCAGATTGCCCAAACGCGTATCGAGGCCATCAGCAAGCTCAAACTGCCGCTGGGCCGCACCGCACCGCGCTTTCTGCACAAGCTGCGCGGCGAGTGACCCACCTGCCCTGGGCACGCTGTCTGGACAGCTAGCTGAAGCACCGATCAAACAGGCAATGCGCCGATTAGAAATCTGCGCTGTAACGCAGGCTCAGCGCGCGATCATCACCGCGCTCGCCCACCCGCTGGTCGTAACCAAAGCGCAGCTGGCCCTGCTAACCCAACGGCGCAGCTGCGGTAATGCCGAACAAACCGCGCGAGCGCGCCGGCAGCATGCCGCGCATGCAGTGCCCATGCACCCACACCGATGAAACTGGCATCGAGCGTCAAGCCTTCGCTGCTCAGCGCCTGTTGCCATTCGGCGTAACCGCCTAACTGGACGCCGCGCCAGTGGCACGCAGAACGCACACCGGCCAGCGCTTGCTTGCGTGAGGACGTACTTGTATCGGCACGCAACCCGAAACCTTCGCTACGCAGACGCGCCTAATCCCGGCCCATGTACGGCGTCAGCGTTACGTGCGCGTCGCCCCAGCGATACCCGGCTTCCATATTGCCGCTGAGATAACTGCCTCTGTAACTGCGTAGCGAATCGGCGGCAGCCTTGGCATTAGGGAAGGTCTGAACAACGCACCAGACCTCTAAAATTCGAGCCTGCTGCGTGCCAATAGCGCACAGAGTTGATGCGTACGATACGATTTCTACGGTTTCTTGCGGCGTTGGCTGGCGCCAGACAGCATTATCCCCTGGCCGGCAGCAACTGCCGGCGCACCATCCACAGATTGGATAGTGCGAACAGGGTCAGCACATGCGCGGTGTTCTTGGCCAAGCCGCGATAGCGGACCTTGGTGTAGCCAAACTGGCGTTTGATCACGCGGAATGGATGCTCCACCTTCGCACGCACACTTGCTTTGAAGTATTCCCAACGTTCTTCCTGGCGGCGCTCGCGTTTGTTGCCAATGGCTTGAATCGTCGAACGCTTGGCGGCAATGAAAAAAGCAGTCTTGCAGGTCTGCAGTTCTTCGCGTTTGTCCGCACCGGTGTAGCCGCTGTCGCCGAACACACTGTCTTCTTTGCCGTGCAGCAATGCATGGGTCACCGTGACATCGGCCACATTGGCAGCCGTACAACGGACGTGGTGCACCAGCCCGGAAAACTCATCCACGCCGATGGGTGCCTTCATCCCGAAATACCACTGATTGCCTTTCTTGGTCTGATGCATTTCAGGGTCGCGCGCGCGGTCGGTGTTCTTGGTCGAACTGGGCGCAGCGATCAGGGTTGCATCGACGATCGTGCCGGACCGCAGGCTCTGACCCTTGCGCACCAGATCCGCGTTGACGGCCTCCAGCATCCGCGCTGCAAGGCCATGGGTTTCCAGCAAGCGGCGAAAGTTGAGAATCGTGGTCTCGTCGGGAACATTGTCCAAACCGCCGAGCCGGGCAAAACGGCGCAAGGTCGGGATCTGGTGCAACGCTTCTTCCATCGCCGGATCGCTCAACGCATACCACTGCTGCAGCAAATGAATCCGCAACATCGTCGCCAGTGCGTACGGCTGTCGACCAGGCCGCCCCGACACCCGATAGTGCGGCGCGATCAGTCCGAGCAAATGCCTCCACGGAACCACCTGCTCCATCTCGGCCAGGAAGATCTCGCGGCGAGTCTGCTTGCGCTTGCCCAAACCTTCAGCGTCACCGAACGTCAGTTGCATGGATGACTCCTCAACGTAGGTGTGTAGTGTCGCGCATTTGAAGTGCGTTGTTCAGAGGTTCCTTAGGCGACTGCTGCAACGCTGCTGATTGCGCCATTGCCCTGCAGTTGCTGCGCATCCACCTTTTGAAACGCTTGCTCGACGCGTATTGCCGAATCCATTGATGCAGCGCCGAGTGCACCGAGCGTTGCCGCAACGGCAGTGACATTACATACGCCGCAACAACAAATACGCACTGTCGCTGTCGTCAGTTCAGAGTGGCATTGAGGAAGGTGACATCCGGCCCGCTGCTGAGCGAATCGAATCTGCTCTGTAGCCCGTCGGTGGCTTGCAGCAAGGTACAGGTGTCGTTGTCGAGCACGTAGTCCCGCCGACCGAGTCTGTCCCGGCACTTCAGCTTGCTGGCGCGAATTGACCATGAGGCAGATAATCGTTTCACTTTAAACGGTATCTACTCATGTCCGACATCGTCATCGTTGCTGCCAAACGTACTGCCATCGGCGCGTTCCTCGGCCAATTCAACGGTGTGCCGGCGCCGACGCTCGCCGCCGCCGCAATCGAGGGCGCGCTGGCGCAATCGGGGATTGCACCGGCCGACGTTTCCGAAGTCATCGTCGGCTGTGTGCTGCCGGCCAATCTCGGTCAGGCACCTGCGCGCCAGGCCGCGATCGCGGCAGGCATCCCCACCTCGACCGGCGCCACCACCATCAACAAGGTGTGCGGCTCGGGTATGAAGGCGATCATGTTTGGACACGACCTGATCAAGGCCGGCTCAGCCAGCATCGTGGTTGCCGGTGGCATGGAATCGATGAGCAATGCGCCGCATCTGCTGCCCAACTCGCGCACCGGCAACCGTTACGGCAATTTCCAGGCCGTCGACCACATGGCCTGGGACGGCCTGACCAATCCCTACGACGGCCAGGCAATGGGCTTGTTCGGCGAAGCCACCGCCGAAAAATTCGGTTTCAGCCGCGCCGATCAGGATGCGTTTGCGATCGCATCGGTGGAACGCGCGCAGGCAGCGCAACGCACTGGCGCCTTTGCCGACGAAATCGTTGCGGTCACGGTAGCCACGCGCAAGGGCAAGGTCATCGTCGATCGCGATGAGCAGCCCGGCAAATCCGACGTGGCCAAGATCCCGGCCTTGAAACCGGCCTTCAAGAAGGACGGCAGCGTCACCGCAGCCAGTTCGTCGAGCATCTCCGATGGCGCGGCGATCACCGTGCTGATGAGCGCGGACGACGCGCAACGCCGCGGCGTGACGCCGTTGGCGCGCATCGTCGGGCATGTCACCCACTCGCAGGCCCCCGAGTGGTTCACCACCGCGCCGGTTGCCGCGATCCAATCGCTGGTCGGCAAGATCGGCTGGCAACTGGACGAGGTGAATCTGTTCGAAATCAACGAAGCGTTCGCCGTGGTGGCGATGATACCGATCAAGGAACTAGGCATCGCGCACGACAAGGTCAACGTGCATGGCGGTGCCTGCGCATTGGGTCATCCGATCGGCGCATCGGGTGCGCGCTTGGTGGTGGCATTGGTGAATGCGTTGCGCATGCGCGGTGGCAAACGCGGAATCGCGACACTATGCATCGGTGGTGGCGAAGCGACTGCTATTGCTATCGAGTTGATTTAATTGATTTTAACGTCGATTTTTCAAAGCTGAATGCGCGTGTGCTTGACACTGATCTTTGGACCGTCATCATGTCGGGGGGGCGCACTAGCGCGTTGCCTAATCTAACGACGAGGATTGAAACAATGACCATTAACAAGCTGCTGATCGCAATGGCGCTGGGCCTGGCCCTGACCGCTTGCTCGAAGCCCGAACAAGCGCAGGACTCTGCTGCTTCGGCTAACGAAGCTGCCGCCGACGCTCAAAAGGCTGCTGACCAGGCTGCTGCCTCGGGCTCGCAGTCGGCTGAGGCCGCTCAGTCTGCTGCCAATACCGCAGCTGCTTCGGCCGACACCGCTGCGAGCGCTGCCCAGGCTGCCTCCGGCGCCTCGACCGACGCTGCTGCTGAGCAGGCTGCCAGCGATGCCAAGACGGCTGAACACACCGCCGAAGCCGCTAAGGAAACCGCCAAAGAAGCCAAGAAGTAATCACTTCTTAGCTCTAAGTGGATTCGGAGAAAGCCGCTGCTTCCAGCGGCTTTTTCTTTGACTGCAATTTGGCCGTCTAACTCAGTGTTCGCCAGTCTGCAGCCTTGCAATATCCAAGATGCAGCCTCCCCACCCACTGGCTGAATGGCCGGCCGCGTATTGACGCAGGCTGCATCGGTCCCTGCATAAGCTCAGCTTTCCAACACCGGAACAGGACCACCATGAAGACGATCCGTATGCTCTCGTTGAGCGTCATCGCCGCCCTTACGCTCGCCGCCTGTCAGGGCCATGACGCCGAACAGGCACGCCGCGATGCCGCATCCGCTGCAAAGCATGCTGCTGCCGCCACCGAACAGGCTGCCGACCGCGCCGCCCTGCAGGCCAAGGCCGCTGCTGCCGATGCACGCGTGGCCGCACGTGAACTGGCTGCAGACGCCAGCCGCGCCACCGCCAATGCCGCAAATGCCACCGCCGACAAGACGCGGGAAATGGCCAACAAGGCCGAGCAGAACGACGACAAGCACGACGACAAGCACGACGCCGAGCATCCGCAGCACTAACCGACCCATACCTGCCACGCCGCACATCGCAACGCGCCGGCCAATTGCCAGCGTTGCGATGTGCCAACAGTGACCTCATGTCGTTGCGGCCCGCAGGCTAGCATTCGCGCATGCGGCCTTCCTGCGCCATCGCTCCCAGGCCGAACGGCTCGACGATCGCATTGGACTGAGCAAGCACGGCGTCGATGTCGGATTGCTTAGGCTGTCACACAAAAGATCGATTGACGCGGCGATAGTCGGTGTTGACCCCCCCCCCCCGAGCGAGGCAGTCCGATGTCGATGTGGCGCGATCAAGGTTCCAACAAGAAAGACGGCGTACCCGCAGCACCCGAAGTTCCCGCCGCCGATGGGCGGCTGTTCACCGCCGAGGCCAACCCTGCTGCACCGGTGCAGGCCCCTACTCCACCCAGTGTTGCGCCGACGGCTGCGGCGCCGCAGCGTCAAAGCGAAGCGAAAGAATCGCTGATCGCCGCCGACATCAGCATAGAAGGCAAGATCGAAGGCGCCGGTCATGTGCGCCTGGCCGGTCGCTTCAAGGGCGATGTCAACGTCAAGGGCGATCTCACCATCGAGCGCGGCGCCAAGCTCAATGGCGGCGTGCGCGCCAACAAAGTGATCATTGCCGGCGAACTGGAGGGCAATATCGAATCGGCGGCGCAGGTGGAACTGCAGACCTCCGGCGTACTGGTTGGCGACGTCAAGGCCGGCAGCCTGACCGTGGCCTCCGGCGCACGCATGCGAGGCCAGGCCGACTTCGGCTGGAGCGATGAGACTAGCAAGCCGGTCAGCGCCAGCAAGGCGATTGTCAACGGAGACAGCGACGCCACATGAGTGCACCCCGCCCGGGCACGCCCGGTGCCACGCGCAGTTGTCCGCATTGCAAGGCGACGATTCTGGAAAGCTCCAGCGTCTGCCCTGCATGCAAGCACCATCTGCGCTTTGATTCGGCGGCTGTGCAACACGCACAGCCGGCGCCGATCGTGCCGCTCAAGGTCGACGGCACCATCCGCCATCCTGCCGATGGCGATCCGTGGGAATACAGCGTCGTGGTGGTGGTGCGTAACGGAAAAGGCGAAGAGATTCGCCGCCAGGTCGTGGATGTCGGCGCGATGATGGGCGGCGAAGAGCGTGGTTTCACACTGGCGGTGGAGGCGACCGCGGTGCGTATGCCAGGGCGGCGCACGCGGCATTAGAGTGTCGAGCTGATGGCGGTCGTTGTCATGCGTGGGCCGGATCGGAATTCGGGATCCGCGCGGATCATGCTGGTCCCCAACCAGTAGTTGATGTTCGCTCGCCGATTCATAAGAGTGGCTAACAAAACGTAGCGAGCAATCGTCAAGTGGGTGCGGAAGACGCGGAGGAACCCGAGTGCGAAGGGTATATGCCGAGTCCGAGCACCGGCTGCGCCCGCCTGGCGGTGAGCGCAATCGTTTTGTTAGCCGATCTTAATGCCCGGTCTCGATGAGGGACCAGGCAAAGCCCTAACGTCTCCGCTGGATTGAAGACGTAGGTCGCACCACGCGCGGCCCTCAATCGATTTGCTCACAATGCTGCCTACTCAAGCATTCGCCCGACAAACAACCTCGCTGTGCAAAGCGCTCGTCCGCGCAGCCGCGTCGATGCATGCATTCCCATTCTCAAGCTCTGCACACCGGCTTGGCCAGAGTTGCGACATGCGCAACGGCAACGACGACGACGACGACGACGACACTAAAACACGCGGCGATCTGGTCGTGCTTGGGCCCGAGGGTCTTTATTGCCCGCAGGGCGACTTTCATATCGATCCCTGGCGGCCGGTGCCGCGCGCGGTGATCACCCATGGGCACGGCGACCACGCGCGTAGCGGCATGGGTCAATACCACTGCACGCGCGAAAGTCTGCCGATCCTGCAGTGGCGCCTGGGCGAGCAGGTCTATCACACGCATGCCGATGGCGAAGCGTTTCACCTAGGGCGTGCCCGCGTGTCATTGCATCCGGCCGGCCATGTGCTCGGCTCGGCACAGGTGCGTATCGAAGTGGATGGCGAGGTCTGGGTTGCTTCCGGCGACTACAAGCGCCAGCCCGATCCCACCTGCAAGCCATTCGAAGTGGTTCCATGCGACACCTTCATCACCGAGGCGACTTTCGGATTGCCGGTGTATCGCTGGCCGGATACCTCCGATGTGGCCGCCGATATCGTCGCCTGGCGACGCGAATGCGCCGAGCGCGGCGAAGCGGCCATTCTGTATTGCTATGCATTAGGCAAGGCGCAACGCGTGTTAGCGGAACTGCGGGCCTGGGACACACAACCTGCACTGCTGCATGGCGCGATCGCGGTAGGCGTTGAGGTGTATCGCAAGGCCGGCATCGCGTTGCTGGAAACTCAACCGGTCAGCGAACATGCGCGCGGTGCAGACTATGCAGGGCAATTGGTGCTGGCACCGCCATCGGCGGCCGGCAGTGCCTGGACCCGTCGCTTTCGGCATGCCCAACAAGGCTTTGCCTCGGGCTGGATGCGCATTCGCGGCAATCGCCGTCGGCGCAATTACGACCGCGGATTTGTGGTGTCCGATCATGCTGATTGGCCGGATCTGCTGCGCACCATCGAAGAAACTGGCGCGCGGCGGGTGATCGCCACCCATGGCAATACCGATGCCTTGATCCAGTATTTACTGGAACGCGGCGTCGCAGCGGAAGCCTTCCGCACCGATTTCGGAGCCGAGGAATGAACACCTTGCCCGCACGCCTTCATGTTCGCGCGTGCCCACGCATCCGCTTGAGTGGCGCGCTTGCGTTCGGCCTGCACGCACTGGCGTTTCACCTGCATCGCAGCGCACCCGCAGCCACCGTCGGCCCGCAACGCCGCACGCGTACGCTCAGCGCGTTTACGCCACGCGCATTGGAACTGCGCGCTGCAGACACCCACGCAGCTCTGCAGGGGTTGGCATGAAGCGGTTTGCCGCGTTGTATCGCACCCTGGACCGCAGCACCGGCACACTCGACAAGCGTGCGGCGCTGGTGCGTTATTTCAGCAGTGCGCCGCCGCTTGATGCGGCGTGGGCGCTGTATCTACTGGCCGGCGGCAAGGTGGCCAGTACGCGCATGCGGATCGCCAGCAGCGGCGAATTGCGCGCGTGGATCACCGAGACCGCCGGCATTGCCGATTGGTTGGTCGCCGACAGCTACGACCATGTCGGCGATCTGGCTGAAACGCTGGCCTTGTTGCTGGACGACCCGGCAACCGAAGCGGCCGATCTGCCATTGGCCGAATGGATCGAACAGCGGTTGCTGCCGATCGCAAATCAAGACGTCGACCTGCGTAAAGCCTGCATCGTGCAGGCGTGGCGTAGCCTGGCCTTCGACGAGCGCCTGGTGTTCAACAAGCTGCTGACCGGCTCACTGCGGGTCGGTGTGTCGCAACGACTCGTGCAGCAGGCATTGGCGGAGTTGTCCGGCGTGGATATCGCACGCATCGCACAGCGCATGCTGGGTAACTGGCAGCCGCATCCGGCCTATCTTGCCGATCTGTTGAGCACCGAAGAACTGCCCGGCGATCGTCAGCAGCCCTACCCGTTCTTTCTCGCATCGCCATTGGAAGTCGAGGTCGAAACGTTGGGCGCGGTCGATGACTGGTTGCTGGAATGGAAATGGGACGGCATCCGCCTGCAGCTGATTCGACGCGCTGGTGAAGCGGCGTTGTGGTCGCGTGGCGAAGAGCGTCTGGATGGTCGCTTCCCCGAGATCGAACACGCCGCGCTGCAGTTGCCCGACGGCACCGTGATCGACGGCGAGCTGCTGGCCTGGCAACCGGCGCAACCCTTGCCGATGCCGTTCAGCGCGTTGCAGACACGCATCCAACGGCTCAAGCCCGGGCCCAAGACCTTGGCGGCAGCGCCGGCACGCGTGGTTGCCTACGACCTGCTCGAACGCGATGGCGAAGATTTGCGCGAGCGTCCATTACAGCAGCGTCGCGCATTGCTGGAAGGCGTGCTCACCACACTCGGCGATCCGCGCATCGTTGCCTCGCCGCTGGTGCAGGTCAGCGATTGGCAGGCCGCGGCGCAGGTTCGGTTGGACGCACGCGAACGCGGTGTGGAAGGGCTGATGCTCAAGCGCGCCAACTCGGTGTATCAATCCGGTCGCCGACGCGGCGATTGGTGGAAATGGAAGATCGATCCGCTCACCATCGATGCGGTGCTGTTGTACGCGCAAGCCGGCCATGGCCGACGCAGCACGCTGTACACCGACTACACCTTCGGGCTATGGCATGAGGGACAACTGGTACCGGTCGCCAAGGCGTATTCGGGTCTGGACGACAAGGAAATCCTGCAACTGGATCGCTGGATCCGCGCCAACACCACCGAGCGATTCGGCCCGGTGCGCGCCGTCACCGCGCAGCATGTCTTCGAGCTGGGATTTGAAGCGGTCAACCGCAGCGCGCGGCACAAGTCCGGCATTGCGGTGCGCTTCCCGCGCATCCTGCGCTGGCGTCACGACAAGCCAATGGCCGAAGCCGATCACCTGAGCAGCCTGCAGGCACTGGCACGGTGAGCGCCGCGCAGCAGACACGCGGCACGCCATTACAGCAATGGCGTGCCTGGTTCGCACAGCGTGGCTGGGCGCCGCTGCCGTTTCAACGCGACGTGTGGAAGCGCTATCTCGATGGCGAATCCGGCTTGCTGCACACACCGACCGGCAGCGGCAAGACGCTGGCGGCTTTCGGTGGGCCGCTGCTGGACGCCTTGGCCGCACGCAGACGCAAGCTACCGGTCAAACCCGCCACGACCGCGCGCCGCCAGCAACAACGCACGCTGCAGGTGCTGTGGATCACGCCCTTGCGCGCGCTCGCCACCGATACCGCGCGCGCCCTGCGCGAGCCGGTGGAGGCGCTGGGACTGGATTGGCAAGTGGGTTTGCGCACCGGCGATGCGAGTGCGCGCGACAAGCGCCTGGCGCGCAGCGGCAAGCTCGATGTACTGGTCACCACGCCCGAATCGTTGGCCTTGCTGTTGTCGTATCCGGATACCGCGCCGCAATTGTCGGCGCTGCGCTGCGTGATCGTCGACGAATGGCATGAGCTGCTCGGCAACAAGCGCGGCGTGTTGCTGCAACTGTGTCTGGCGCGCTTGCGCGGATGGGCACCGGACCTGCGCATCTGGGGCTTGTCGGCAACGCTGGGCAACTTGGCCCAAGCGCGCGATGTGCTGTTGCCGCATCGCCCGGATGCAGCGTTGGTGTCGGGCGTCAAACCACGCGCGATGACGCTGGAAACTTTGCTGCCGGAGAGCGGTGAACGTTTTCCGTGGGCAGGCCATCTCGGCCTGGCGCAGTTGGCGCGCGTGCTGCAGAAAATCATGCAGCAGCGCACCAGCTTGGTATTTACCAACACGCGCGCGCAGGCCGAGTTGTGGCATCAGGCCCTAAGCGCGGTGTGGCCGGACGATCTGGCCACGCTCGCGTTGCATCATGGCTCGCTGGACCCATCGCTACGCGCGTCCGCCGAACAAGGCTTGCGCGACGGTCGCCTGCGTTGCGTTGTGGCCACCTCCAGCCTGGACCTGGGCGTGGACTTCCCTGCCGTGGATCAAGTGCTGCAAGTCGGCAGCCCCAAGGGCATTGCGCGCTTGCTGCAGCGTGCCGGCCGCGCGCGCCATCGCCCGGGCGAATCCGGGCATGTGGTGTGCGTGCCCTCGCATGCGCTGGAACTGGTCGAATACGCCGCCGCGCGCCGCGCCATCGCGCATGGTCATATCGAAGCTCGGCCACCGCCGCGTCTATCGCTGGACGTGCTGGCGCAGCACTGCGTCACTCTCGCACTCGGTGGTGGTTTTAACGCCGATGCATTGTTTCAGGAAGTACGCAGCACCGATGCATTCGCAGCGCTGGATAACGCCACATGGCACGCAGTGCTCGACTTCATTGTGCAAGGCGGCAGCGCGCTGGCGCATTACCCGGATTTTCACAAAGTGATCCGCGACGACGATGGCGTGTATCGCGTCACCGACCGGCGCGTGGCGTTGCGGCATCGGTTGTCCATCGGCACGATCACCAGCGATGGCAGCGTACGCGTGCAGTTCCTGCGTGGCGGGCGACTGGGTGCGGTGGAAGAACAGTTCGTCGGCCGTCTACGCCGCGGTGATCGCTTTCAATTTGCCGGCCGATTGCTGGAACTGGTGCGGCTCGAAGACATGACGGCCTATGTGCGCATTGCTAAGGACGGCAGCGGCGCGGTGCCGAAATGGATGGGCGGGCGCATGCCGTTGTCGTCGGCATTAGGGCGAGAGGTTGAGGCAGTGTTTGCCGATCCGGGCGATGCGCCTGAAATGCAGGCACTGGCACCGTTGCTGCGATTGCAGGCGTCGCTGTCGTCGTTGCCTGGTCCGGACCATCTGCTTGTCGAAAGCATCAAGGCGCGCGAGGGCCGGCACATATTTGTTTATCCATTTGCCGGCAGGCAGGTCAACGAAGGGTTGGCTGCGTTGCTTGCTGCGCGCTGGGGCCGACTTCAGCGCAATACTTTCAGTTTTTCGGCCAACGACTACGGCTTCGTACTGTCTCCTGCACAGAATGTCGAATTCGATGCACGCGTGTTACACACATTGTTATCGCCCGCCGGCTTGTTCGACGATCTGCGCAACAGCCTCAATCTGGGCGAGCTCGCTCGCCGTCAGTTCCGCGAGATCGCACGCGTTGCCGGATTGTTGTCGCCATCGCTGCCCGGCCGTGCGCCGCGTAGCCTGCGTCAGCTGCAAGCCTCCAGCGGATTGCTCTACGACGTATTGCAACGCTTCGATCCTGATCATCTGTTGCTGGCCCAAGCAGAGCGCGAAGTGTTCGAAGGGCAGCTCGAATTGGCGCGACTAGCGCATGCATTGGAAGATTGCGCGCGCCGCGAGCTGCGCTTGTGCACACCACACAGCCTCACTCCGTTGTCGTTTCCGTTATGGGCCGAGCGCGTGCGTGGCCAACTGAGTACCGAAGACTGGAAGGCACGTGTGTTACGTGCCGCAGAACAACTGGAGCGCAAACATGGGCGATAGCGTGCTGCTGCAGCTGGGCGGCGAAACAGTCGAATTGCTCGGCGAGCGAGCGTTGTATCGGCCGGCGCAGCGCGCATTGCTGATTGCCGATCTGCATCTTGGCAAGGCCGATGTCTTTCGCCGTGCGGGGATCGGGATGCCGGCTGGCGGTACTGCGCACGACCTGCAGCGGCTGGATGCACTGCTGGCACAACGCGAGGTGGATGCGCTATGGATTCTGGGCGATCTACTGCATGGACCTGCGCCGCGCGCAGCCTGGCATCGGCGTTGGAGCGCGTGGCGCGAACATCACTGCGCATTGCGCGTGATCGCCATCCGCGGCAATCACGACCGCGCCTTGGCCAGCGCCGATCTGCATATCGAAGCAGCTGGCGAACAGGTCGAAGATGGCCCGTTCGTGCTACGCCACGACCCGTTCCCGCATCCCGCCCGTCATGTGTTGTGCGGGCATTTGCATCCGCTGGCCGCACTGCCTGGGTTATCGCGTCGCTGGCCTGCGTTCTGGCTGCGCGAGCGCGTCACCATCCTGCCGGCGTTTTCGCATTTCACAGCGGGCGTTGTGCCCACTCTTGTCGAAGGCGAGCGTCTGGTTGCCTGCGTAGAAGGCGATGCGATGGCGTTGCCGGTGCGGTAGTGGGCAGCCCTGGTATTGGCACCAACGCGCAAGGCAAGGCATCGCACATCGCCAGCGCATCCAGCAGAGCCAAGGTTCACGCGCCGCCCCTAGCTGCCGTGCCATGCGCCTGCGTGCGCGACGTGGAGGCAGAGCCGTCGGCAACGATGATCAGATCGTACGGACCATGCCATTGCCGCGCTGGTCTTGCACGCGCGCATCGTCATGATCGATCGCACCGATCCAGGTTCACTCGCTACGCATTGCATTGTTCGGAGGTTTCTCGGCTCTGTTTCGCTAATGCCTTCGCTATCGCCGATTTCGCATGGAGCGGTGCAAAAAAAACCCGCTGTGGCGGGGTTCTTCAACCGCACAATCGAGTCAGATCACTCAACCGGCGTGATGTTCGAAGCCTGGTCACCCTTGGGGCCCTTGGTCACGTCATAACTGACGCGTTGGCCTTCCTGCAGGCTGCGGAAGCCCTTGGAATTGATCGCGGAGAAGTGCGCGAAGACATCATTGGCGTCGACGTCCTCCGGTGAGATGAAACCAAATCCCTTGGCGTCGTTGAACCACTTGACGGTACCGTTCGGCATGGTGATGCGAGACCTTTGCAATAATTAGTGAGTGGTGTACGGCGATGCGTACGCACCGAGTATGCAAAGCTTGTCCCCCAATGACAATCACCCGCGTGCAAGTTCGCCAATCAGCTCCGGCAAGCCGGACGATGCGGCATCGACATTGGCCAATACCTCCGCCATGGTGATTTCCTGCGCGTCGCCGCAGCCGGCCGCCCAGTTGGCCACAATCGCCAAACACGCATATTCCAGCCCTTTTTCGCGGGCAAGCCCGGCCTCCGGCATGCCGGTCATGCCGACCAGATCGCAGCCGTCGCGACGCATGCGTACGATCTCTGCAATCGTTTCCAATCGCGGCCCTTGCGTCGCTCCGTAGCAACCACCGGCCACCATCGTGACGCCGGTCACTTTGGCAGCGGCAATGACCTTGCTGCGAAACATCGGCGAGTACGGATGACCAAAATCCACATGCTGCACTTCGCTGCCAGACTCTTCGCAGAAGGTGGACACGCGTCCCCAGGTGTAATCGATCAACTGATCCGGGCACGCCAATACGCGCGGACCGAACTGCTCGGTGATGCCGCCGACGGTGTTGAGCGCAAGCACGCGCGAGGCACCGATTTGCTGCAGCGCAGCGATGTTTGCGCGGTAATTGACCTTGTGCGGCGGCAACGAATGGCCCTCGCCATGACGCGCCAGAAACGCCACGCGATGGCCCAGCAACATACCCACACGAATCGGACCGGACGGCGCGCCGTGCGGCGTTTCGATTTCGTGCGTGCGCACATCGTCCAACTGCGCGAGTTTGTAGACACCAGTGCCGCCGATGACGGCCAATGCGATGGAATTGAGGGACACAACCAACCTCTGCAGCAAACTCAACGACGGTACGCGCAACAAGGCACGTTCGGCAGCCCGCACTGCTGCGGGCTGGTAAATAAGCGAGCTACTGCTTCATCGCGTAGATGGCGGGAATGCCGCGCAGCTGCTCGTTGACGTCCATGCCGAAACCGAACACATAGCGGTCGGCCACTTCCACGCCGACATAATCGGCGGTGACGCCTGGCACGCAGCGGTCGTGGCGCTTGACGGTCAACACCGCCACACGCACGTCGGTGGCGCCCTGCTCCAGGCACCACTGGCGCACGCCCTGCAGCGTGTACCCCTCATCGAGAATGTCGTCGACCAGGACCACCCTGCGACCGAACAGCGCAGTGGCCGGGCGATGCTTCCACACCAGCTCGCCACCGGTGGTTTCGCCGCGGTAACGGGTGGCGTGCAGGTAATCGAACTGCAAGTCCTGGCCGCGTGCGCCCAGCTCCAGCGCCAACTGGCCGGAGAACGGCAGCGCGCCGTGCATGATGGTGAGATATACCGGCATTTCGCCGGCATAGTCGCGCGCGATCGCATCGGCGAGGGTGGCGACGGCGGCATTGATGGCCGGCCGATCGACCAGCAGATCGGCTTGGGCCAGGGCCTGGGAAATGGTGAGCGTGGACATCAGGCAGTTGTTCCGGGAGGTGCGGAAAAGGAGGTGGTGAATGAGGCGTCGGTGCCGGCGAGCAGGCCATCCCAGCCCAGCACGCCCCGGCCGATCAGGCCGATCAATGCTGCTGTATTGAGGCTGCGGCCTGCCACGGCCTGCAACGATTCGTCGACTAGTTCCGGGTGGCAGACCAGCACCACGTCGCAGCCGGCATCCAGATGCGCGTGCACCCGGCCTGCCACGCCGCCAGCACTGAAGGAGGCGGCCATGCCGATGTCGTCGGAAAACACCACCCCGCGGAAGCCCATCTGCCCGCGCAGGATCTGCTCGATCCAGCGCTGCGAATAGCCGGCCGGTTCCTGTGCAACCTGCGGGTAGACCACGTGCGCCATCATCACCGCGTCGGCCCCGGCCTCGATGCCGGCCACGAACGGCAGCAGATCTTCGGCCTGCAAGACCTCCAGCGGCCGCGGGTCGCTGGCATGGTCGACGTGAGTGTCTTCCAGGACGGTGCCGTGGCCGGGGAAATGCTTGAGCGTGGCAGCCATACCGGCGCCGTGCAGCGCCTGCACATAGGCGCGAGTGAAGGTGGCCACGATCTGCGGGTCGTCGCTGAAGGCGCGATCGCCGATGGCGCGGTTGCCGCGCCCCAGATCCACCACCGGTGCAAAGCTCAGATCCACACCGCTGGCACGCACTTCGCTAGCCATCAGCTGTGCATGCGCGCGCGCGGCGGCGAGTGCACCCTCGGGGTCCTGTGCGTACTGCGCTCCGAAGCTCTGCAATGGCGCCAAGGCGCTAAAACCCTCGCGAAAGCGTTGCACGCGCCCGCCCTCCTGGTCGGTGCAAATCAGCACCGGCCGCGGGGCGGCCGCGCGGATGGACGCCGACAGCTCGGCCACCTGCGTGCGCGAGACGAAATTGCGCTTGAACAGCACCACGCCAGCGACCGCGTCGTGCTGCAGCCAGTCGCGTTCCTGTGCGCTGAGTTCGGTACCGGCAACGCCGATCAGAAGCATGTTGGGGGACTCCCGGGCCAGGCGCCACGTTGGCGCAGCGCGGCATTGTCGCAGATGCGCGATGCAGCGTCAGATCACGCATTCAAGCAGGTACGGGCCCAAGCGATCGCGCCATACAAATTACCTCAGAGTGCCTCCAGATTCGCCCGCCAATGCGCAGCCTGCGCCTGCACCTGGGCCAGCACGTCCGGCGCCATGTCGTCGAGCTGCCGGTAGGGCATCGCTAACCGCTCGTTGGCTTGCAGCAGAGTGCGCTGGCGCGCGAGGAAATCCCAGTACAGCGCGTTGTACGGGCAGGCCTGTGCGCCGACCCGTGCCTTGCGCTGGTACTTGCAGCCGCCACAGTAGTCGCTCATACGGTCGATATAGGCCGCGCCGCTGATATACGGCTTGCTACCAAGCAGGCCACCATCGGCGAATTGGCTCATGCCGACCGTGTTGGGCAGCTCCACCCATTCGAACGCGTCGATATACACGCCCAGATACCAATGATGCAGCGCCTGCGGATCCAGCCCCGCCAGCAGCGCGAAATTGCCGATCACCATCAGCCGCTGGATGTGGTGGGCGTGCGCGTTGGCCAGCGAATTGCCGATCACATCGGCCAGGCAACGCATGCCGATCTGCCCACCCCAAAACCAGCGCGGCAATGGTGCATGCTGATCGAGGTGATTCAACTCCGCATAGCCGGGCATCTGCGACCAGTACACGCCACGCACGTATTCGCGCCAACCCAGAATCTGCCGGATAAACCCTTCCACCGATGCCAACGGCGCATGTCCGTCACGCCACGCGGCTTCGGCACGGGCGATCACCTCGCGCGGATGTAACATCTTGACGTTGAGCGCGAACGACAGCAGCGAATGGAACAACCGCGGGCTGCGTGTGCTCATCGCATCCTCGTAGCGACCAAAGTCCGGCAACGCATGCGTGATGAACGCATCCAGATGCTGCAATGCTTCGTCGCGATGCAGCGGCCATGGCAAGGCATCGGCGTTCGGCGACCCGAAACTGCGCACGCCCGCAGCCTCGATGCTGCGCCACAGCGCGCGGTGATCGTGTGCAGCACGCCACTCCTGCGGCGCGGGCGGATCACCGGGCCACGCTGCACGATTGTCGCGATCGAAATTCCAGCGCCCACCCTCCGGCTCGCCAGAAGCGTCGAGCAAGATGCGATGCCGTCGTCGCATGCGCCGATAGAACACCTCCATGCGCCATTGGCTGCCGGGGCGGAAACACGCCGCTACCTCATCGCGCTCGGTCAGAAAATGCGCGCTGTCGACCATGCGCGTGGCGAACGGCCGGGGTGCGCACCACTGCTGCAATGCTTCATCCAATCGCCACTCGTCCGGCGCCTGATAATCCAGATGGCTGGCTTGGTAGTGCGCCATCAGCGCATCGAGGTTGGCGGGAACCGAGTGCCGATTGCTGGGGTTGTCGATCGTCACGTAACGCACGCGATGACCGGCGTCTCGCAAGTGCGCCGCGAACGCGCGCATCGCCGCAAAAATCGCCAGGATCTTCTGCGCATGATGCAGCACGTAGTCGGTTTCCTCGCGCACTTCCATCAACACATAAACCACGCCTGCGTCGTGCGCAGCGAACCAGCTGTGCTGCGGATTGAGCTGATCGCCCAGGATCAGACGCAGCGTATGTGCAGCCATTTGTACAGTGCGCTCGGCCGCGGTGGCGTTGAACTCACTCATCTAGGCAGGACTTGATCATGCAGAGCGCTCGCCGCGAGCGGTGAAGGGATGCGTGCGCGAGTGTGGAGTTCAATTGACCTGTCACAACGATGAAGGTGACATTCGGGCGCAAACATCAAAGACATGCACATCGCCCTGCAACGACCCGACACTCCACACGTAACGAGGCCCGACACAGATTCAGTCGCGACCGCTGTGCATGGCATGGCTGGCACAGACGCGCTGCGCCAGCGCCATACCGCTCTGCCAGGCGCCTTCAACTTTGCCGCCAGCCAACCAGTCGCCGCACATGCCGATACCAAGCGTTGCATCCCACACACAGCCGATCTGCAACGGCGGATCGGTGCTGGCAGCAGTCCACCGATACGCCTCGCACGACTGCGGCAATGGCAAACCCAGCGCTGCAAGACCTGGCAATAGGCTGGCAATCACCGCTTCGGGCGCGGCATCGCGATGTGCCTGGCTCCAGTCGGCAGTGGCATGCAATAACCAGGTCTCGGCGCCCTGTCGTCCAGGCTTGCTGGAGTTGCGCGCCACCCAGCGCAACGGGCCGACGTTGATGAACAAGGCGTCATAGCCTGGATCGATAGCCGCATCAAAATGCAGCACCACCGCCCAGGCCGGCTGCATGCGCGCGTCGCGGGCAATCGTCGAAAGTGCAGGCGCGATGTCTGCCGACAATGCAGCGGCATACGGTGCCGGCACAGCCAACAGCACTGTATCGCACGCACGCATTGCATCCTCGCCAGCTACTTCCAAGACCCATCCTTGCCCACCGCGCTGCAATACGCGCACATCGGTGCGCGATCGAACATCCAGATCAGCCGCAAGCGCGCGCGCCGGTGCGGCCATATCGGGTACGCCGACGAAGCGTGTCAACGCACTCTGTGAGGGTCGGAACTCTGCGCCGTCCCAGCTCGCGACGCGCGCGGGCCACCTCGCAGCAACACCGGCCGCGATCCATTCGTTCACCAGCGCCACAAACGCCGGATTGCGCGCAGTGAAATACTGCGCGCCGTGATCGCATTGCCAACCATCACCTACACAGCGACGCATGCGACCGCCGGGCGTATCGGCCTGATCGAACAGCGTCACCGGAATGCCGGCAGTCTGCAGCCGCTGCGCGCAGGCAAGACCCGCCAATCCAGCGCCGACCACCGCAACCGCGCGCGCGCGGATGGGCGGCGTCACCTTGTCACTCGCTTGCATAAGTCTGACATCGACGCTTCACCCTGCTTTTACGAATCCCGAATTGCGAATACCCACTCCCGACTTCACTGCCACTGCGAGAACGGAGACGAGGCCAGTGACAGGTTGTAATAGCGCACATCGTCGGTGACTTCTGTGCCAACCCAGTCGGGCTTGGCGAATGTCTCGTCAGCGTTCCCAAGTTCGATCTCGGCCACGACCAGCCCGGCGTTGTCGCCCCGGAATTCATCCACTTCCCACACATGGCCTTGGTACGCGACCAGATGCCGGCGCTTGTCGATCAAACCGCCCACGCACAGCGCCAGCAACGCGCGCGCCTCCACGACCGGAATCGGATACTCGAACTCTTGCCGCGTATGCCCCACCTGGCGCGATTTGAGATTGAGAAACGCGCTCTCGCCCTGAATGCGCACCCGCACCGACGCATTCTGCGCACCGCTGTGCAGCGCCGCCTGATCGTTGATATAACCCTGCGCCATCGGGATCACTGCATGCGCAGCGCGACGCCAATCGTCGCCGGTGACCAGGAATTTGCGTTCGATTTCGATGGGCATGGGATTGTGGATTCGGGATTAGGGTTTGGTCACAGCAGCGAACGGGCAGGCATCGGAGTGCACTCTCGCCGATCTCCGATGCCAAGTCCCCATTCACCGCCTCTCAAACACCGCAATGCTCTCCACATGCGCGGTGTGCGGAAACATGTCCATTGCGCCAGCGGCCTTGAGTGTGAAGCCTTGCGCGTTAACCAGATAGCCGGCGTCGCGCGCTAGCGAGCCCGGGTGACAGCTCACATAGACGATGCGCTCGAACTTTTTCAGCGGCAATTGCTGCAGGACTTCCAAAGCCCCCGAACGCGGCGGATCAAGCAACAGCTTGTCAAAGCCCTGCCGCATCCACGCAGCGTTGCGTTGATCCTGGGTCAGGTCGGCCGCGTAGAACTGTGCGTTGTCCAGGCCATTGCGCTGGGCATTTTCTTTCGCGCGTGCCACCAGCCCCGCATCGCCCTCCACGCCCACCACTTCGCGCACGCCGCGCGCCAGCGGGAGGGTGAAATTTCCCAAACCACAAAAAAGATCCAGCACGCGGTCGTCGGGTTTGGCATCGAGCAATGTCAGCGCGTGCGCGATCATCTTCTGGTTGAGCGAGGCGTTGACCTGGATGAAGTCCAGCGGCCGGAACGCCAGCTCCACATCCCATTGCGGCAAGCGGAACGATAGCGGCACATCATGCGGCCACAGCGGATGCACGCTGTCCACGCCCCCGGGTTGCAGGAAGATCGCAAAGCCTTGCGCCTGCGCAAACTCGGTCAGCGCCTGCCGGTCGCGCTCGCTGAGCGGCTGCATGTGGCGAACAGTCAGCACCACCGCAGCGTCGCCGGCGATGAATTCGATCTGCGGAATATCGCGCTTGCCGTCCATGCCTTCGACCAGCGCGGCCAGCAGCGGAATCTTCTCGCCGATCTGCGGGATCACCGTGTAGCAGACCGACAGATCGGCCACAAAGCGCGGGTCGAGCTCGCGGAAACCGACCAGGGTCTTGTCTTTCTTCTCTACCCGGCGCACCGAGAAGCGGCCTTTGCGTCGATAACCCCAGTTGTCGCCGACCAAGGCGGGCAACACCGTTTGCGGGGTGACGTGACCGATACGCTCAAGGTTGTCCATCAGCACGCGCTGCTTGGACAGGATCTGCTGCAACTCCTCCAGATGCTGCAACACGCAGCCGGCGCAGACGCCGAAATGCGGGCAGCGCGGGGTCACCCGCTGCGGCGACGCCTCCAGCACCTCCACCGTCCTGGCCTCATCGAAATGCCGGCTGTGCGCGGTAGGTTCGGCACGCACCAGCTCACCGGGCAAGGCACCGCTGATGAAGGTGACCTTGCCGCCCTCGCCGTCGTGGCTGAGGTCGGTGATCGCGGTTTGAAATGGAGTGCGGTCGAAACGGTTTCTGGTTCTGGCCACGTGGCGACAAGCTGCGAGCAAAAAGGGCGCATAGTGTCGCAGATGCGATCGACCAAGGCCGCCCCCCAAGCGGCGCAACAATTGTTGCGCCCCACAAACACAGGCAAACTCCGCATGCGCGCGGCTGATCAGCACGCGGCATCGCTGACAAGGAAGCAGCATGAACATAGCCACACGCCAGGAACCCCATCCACGACTCTTGCTCGTGGAAGACGACCCGATCAGCCGTGGCTTTCTGCAGGCTGTGCTGGAAGGCCTGCCGGCCCAGGTGGACTGCGCCGACTCACTTTCCTCGGCACTCGACCGCGCGCGCGAACGTCGCCACGATCTGTGGCTGATCGACGTCAATCTTCCCGATGGCACCGGCAGCGGTTTGCTGCGGGCACTGCGCCTGTTGCACCCGGACGTGCCTGCGCTGGCGCACACCGCCGACGGCAACATGGCGATGCAGCGCAGCCTGCAATCGGATGGTTTCCTGGAAATGCTGGTCAAACCACTGACCTCCGAACGCCTGCTGCAGGCAGTCCGTCGTGGTCTGGCACGCGGCCGCTACAGCGTGGCGCCGGTCGGTGTGCTCGACATCGCCGCTAGTGACTGGGACGAAGCGGCCGCGCTCAGCGCACTCAACGGCCAGCAACACCATCTCAACGCGCTGCGCGAGTTATTCCTGGCGGAATTGCCGGGCACGCGCGAAGCGGTGGATTCGGCCTTGCAGATGAGCGACGAGCAGGCACTAGGCAACCATCTGCATCGGCTGCTGGCCAGTTGCGGGTTCGTGGGCGCGGCGCGGCTTGCCGGTGCGGTGCGCTTGCTGCGCGGCGATCCGCAGTCGAAAACGGCGCGGACTCAGTTTCATGCGGCAGTGGCTGCGCTGTTGCACTGAGATGTTGCTACGTCAATGTTGTTTGGGGTCGACCCAACGCTCAACTACGCGCTGCCGATCTGGTCTGGATTCAAGCCTTCTTGAGCACCATCGTGTGCACGATAGAGACTCAGTCCCATCAGCGGTGGCGCGCCAGGTCCTCAAGCATTTCCCAGGATTTTAGGCCGCGTCCGCCCAGATGATGCAGCAGCACACTGCGCATGCTGCGACGCAGGCCGGGCATGTCGTCGACCGCCGGCATGACGTCCTTGCCCAAGGCCAGTAGCGCCGCGCCGGTCACTGTTTCGCGCCGATCCTGCGCCAGTCGCTCACTCAATACGCGCATTGCACCTTCTTGCGGATCGAGCCGATAGCGCGCCGCCGGTTCGATCGGTTGCCCGTCGCTGTCGTGTTGCAGATCGAAGGCGAACCCGAGCCCTTCCAGCACATCGCGCTCGAATTGGCGCAGTCCCCAGGCCAACGGCAGATCGGAGGCCAGATGGGCGCGCGCTTGCGCATAGCAATCAAACAGCTCGGGTACCGAATCGTTGCGCGGAATCAGGCGCAGCAGCAACTCGCTGATATAGAAGCCGGCCAGCATGGTTTCGCCTGCTAACCGCGGCGCGGTGTCCAGCGCTTCGGCTTGGTGCAGCTGAGCAAGTTCGCCCCGCTGCACCGCGCTGAACTGGATCAGTTGCAGTGGCTGCAACGCAGCGCGCAATGCCTGCTTGCGCAACCCATGCACACCGCGTGCCAGCAGCCCGACCCGCCCATGTTGCTCAGTCAGCACCTCCACCAGCAAGCTGGTCTCGCGCCAGGCACGCACATGCAGGACGAAACCGCGTTCGTGTTCGATCAGCATGGGGTATAGCCGGAGCGGGGACCGGGGATTGAGGACCCGGTAAAGGCAAAGACACGGCGAGCGATCAAACGAAGCAGCATGCGGCAAAAGCCTCTAAAGACAACCGCAGCGGTAACGACACAAGATCCAACCAATCGAGCCACCGCGTGCACTACCACTGCCTGCCCATATTCAACGACCCATGCCGCACTGTTCCCAGGTCACCGGCTCCCGGCTTCATTCGTAACCGAACGCCTTCAACACCGCCTCGTCGTCCGACCAGCCTTCACGCACGCGTACCCAGGTTTCCAGGAACACCTTGGCACCGAACAGCCGCTCCATCTGCAAACGTGCCTTGCCACCGATGTCCTTCAAGCGGGTGCCGCCCTTGCCGATCACGATGGCCTTCTGGCCTTCGCGCTCGACCCAGATCACCGCACCGATCCGCAGCAGCGCGCCGTCTTCGGCAAACCGTTCGATTTCAACGGTGGTGGCATACGGCAGTTCTTCGCCGAGCTGGCGCATCAACTGCTCACGCACCAGTTCGCCGGCCAGAAAACGCTGACTGCGATCGGTGATTTCGTCCTCACCGAACATCGCTTCGGCCTCAGGCACCAGCTTGAGCAGGTCGTCGACCAGCGCTTTCAGGCCCTTGCGCTTGAGCGCAGAGACCGGATGCACCGCGGCGAATGTGCGGCCTTCGCTGACCTGGGCCAGGAACGGCAACAGCACGGTTTTGTCCTTGAGTCGGTCGACTTTGTTGACCACCAGCACCACCGGCACCCTGGCATCGCTGAGAACCTTGAAGGCCAGCGTGTCTTCATCGTCCCAACGGCCGGCTTCGATCACCTGCACTGCCGCGTCCACGCCCTCTAGCGAGCCGCGCGCGGCACGATTCATCACCCGGTTCATCGCTCGCTTCTGCTCGCGATGCAATCCGGGCGTATCGACCAGCACCAGCTGCCCCTCAGGAAAGGTAGCAATGCCCAACAACCGATGGCGCGTGGTCTGCGGCCGGTTGGACACAATGCTGACCTTCGCGCCCACCAGGGCATTGGTCAGGGTGGATTTGCCGACGTTGGGCCGGCCAATCACCGCAACGCTGCCGCTGCGGTGGGGGGAAGACGTTTCGCTCACGTGTTTGAATCCAGTTGTGCTATGACAAGAGTCGCGGCCTGTTGCTCGGCAAGGCGACGCGAGGTGCCCTGGCCCTCGGCGCGGGCAACGGGCTGCTCAAGAATGCAGGCGACATGGAACTGCTTGGCATGTTCGTCGCCGCTCTCGCTGATCAGAGCGTAATTGGGCAGCGGAAGTTGCCGCGCCTGCAGCCATTCCTGCAGCCGGGTTTTGGGATCTTTTTCTGCCTTGCCGACCGGCAGCGCGGCCAGCGAGGTCTCGAACCACGGCAGCACCACCTCGCGGCAGCGCTCGAAACCACAGTCCAGATAGATGGCCGCGACGATCGCCTCGACTGCATCGGCCAGAATCGAGTCGCGCCGATGTCCACCGGATTTCAGCTCGCCCGGGCCCAGAGTCAGCCGCTCGCCCAGATTGAGGGTACGGCCGATCACCGCCAGCGCCCCTTCGCGGACGAGCTCGGCACGGGCGCGGGTCAATGCGCCTTCGTCGGCCTTGGGCCAGCGCCGATACAACGCCTCGGCGATCAACAGGTTGACGATGCCGTCGCCGAGAAATTCCAGTCGCTCGTTATGCGGCGTCCCGGCGCTACGATGACGCAGCGCCTGGGCAAGCAGAGCCGGATCGGCAAACGCATGCCCGATCGGATCGCCACGCTGAAAGCTCCTATTTGCCACTACGCCCCGTCATGTCCTGGGACGTGTCGAATTTGCCAACGATATCCAGATTGCCGATCAATTCGCGGCGCACTTCGTAGTTGACCTTCATGCGCCAACCGCTTTCGAGCCGCTCGAACTTGATGTTCTCACGCTTGACGCTTTCGGACGAATTGATATCGAGCCGCTTGAAAAACATGTCCTGCAACTTGGACGGATCCATGTCGGCACTACCAGCTTCGTTGGCGAGGCCCTTCATCGACGTACTTACCGCGTAGTACTCCTGATACATCGGAAACAGCTTCATCCCGAGATACAGGCCAAACCCCACCACCGCCAGCACCACCACGAACGATGTCAACGTCATACCGCTTTGCTTGCGCTTCATTGTGTGTCCCCAGGCACGCCCCGCGTGCATCACTGAATCCTGGTTCCGATCCGAGACTGATCAAAACTCCCCTTACAGAACCACCCTTCGCAATTGAGCCAAATCAGGAACGCCTTGCCGCGCAGATTGGCCTCGGGCAGAAAGTGCGTCTGGGTCCAGAACCGGCTGTCTTCGCTGTTGTCGCGATTATCCCCCATCACGAAATAGCTGTCCGCCGGCACGGTCCAGTTGCCCTGCCCGGCCGGCATGTTGCGATCGACCCATTCCAGCACGGTGTGCGTGCGACCCGGCAGGTCCTCGACCAGCAACGTGGTACCGGTCATCTCGGCGCCCCTGGCCTTGCCGATGTACTCGCCCTTGACCGTATAACGCATCGGCTTGTCGTTGATGTATAGCGTATCGCCATGGAAACCGATCTTGTCGCCCGGCAGACCCACCACGCGCTTGATCCAGTTCTGGTCGGGCGCATGCGGCGGCTTGAACACCACCACGTCGCCACGCTTCGGCTCGCCGGTCGGAAAGAACTTGGTGTTGGTGATCGGCAAACGGAAACCGTAAGCGAACTTGTTGACCAGGATGAAGTCGCCGATCAGCAGATTCGGCATCATCGAACTGGACGGAATCTTGTAAGGCTCGGCCACGAAACTGCGCAGGATCAGCACCACTGCCAGCACCGGAAAGAACGCACGCGAGTAGTCGATGATCGCCGGTTCGCTGTCCAGCAGACCGGCGCGTGCAGCGCGACGCCTGGCCAGAAACAACGTGTCCAGCAGCCAGATCAAGCCGGTGCCCAGCGTCAAGACAACCAGGGCGATTTCAAACCATTTCATTAATTTTCCTTACGAACGGGATTCGGGATTGGAGATTGAGGATTCGCAAAAACGTCAGGGCCGGCGTGTCGTTGCCAATCCCGAATCACGACTCCCAAATCCCTGCTACTTATCCATCTGCAGAACAGCCAGGAAGGCTTCCTGCGGAATCTCCACGCGGCCGACCTGCTTCATGCGCTTCTTGCCTTCTTTCTGTTTTTCCAGCAGCTTTTTCTTGCGCGAAACGTCGCCACCATAGCACTTGGCCAACACGTTCTTGCGCATTGCCTTGACCGTGGAGCGCGAGATGATCTGCGAGCCGACGGCGGCCTGGATCGCCACGTCGAACATCTGCCGCGGAATCAGCTCCTTCATCTTTTCGCACAGCTCGCGGCCACGTCGATCGGCATAACTGCGGTGCACGATGATGCTCAGTGCATCGACCTTATCGCCATTGATCAGTGTGTCCACACGCACGAACGGGCCGGCATCGAAACGCAGAAAATGATAGTCCAGCGAGGCGTAACCACGCGAGACCGACTTGAGCTTGTCGAAGAAATCCAGCACCACTTCGGCCATCGGCAACTCGTAGCTGATCTGCACCTGACTACCCAGGTAGTTGATGCCGATCTGGCTGCCGCGTTTTTCTTCGCACAAAGTGATGATGTTGCCGACGTAATCGGGCGGGGTAAGGATATTGGCGCGAATGATCGGTTCGCGAATCTCCTCAACATTGTTCAGCGGCGGCAGTTTGGACGGGTTGTCCATCGGGATGATGCTGCCGTCGGTCTTGAGCACCTCGTAGACCACGGTCGGTGCGGTCGAGATCAGATTGAGGTTGTACTCGCGCTCCAGACGCTCCTGCACGATTTCCATGTGCAGCATGCCCAGAAAGCCGCAGCGGAAGCCGAAGCCCATCGCCTCGGAACTTTCCGGCTCGAAGCGCAGCGCCGCATCGTTCAAGCGCAGTTTGTCCAACGCTTCGCGCAGGTCTGGATAGTCCTCGGCATCGACCGGGAACAGACCGGCGAACACGCGCGGCTGCATTTCCTGGAAACCGGGCAGCGCATGCGGGGCAGGATCGGCGGCCAGGGTCAAGGTGTCGCCGACCGGTGCGCCATGCACGTCCTTGATCGAGGCATTGATCCAGCCGACTTCGCCGGCACCCAGTGCAGCAAGCTCCTTGCGCTTGGGCGTGAACACGCCGACCTTGTCGACCAGATGGGTGCGGCCGGTGGACATCACCAGGATCTTGCTCCCTGGCTTGATCTCGCCTTGCATCACGCGCACCAACGAGACAACCCCCAGGTAGTTGTCGAACCAGGAATCGATGATCAGCGCTTGCAGCTTGTCGGTGTCGCGCGGGGTGGGCGGCGGAATACGCTGTACGATCGCCTCCAACACCAGATCGACGTTGAAGCCGGTCTTGGCGCTGACCGCCACCGCGTCTTCGGCGTCGATGCCGATCACCGCTTCGATCTCCGCCTTGGCGCGCTCGATGTCGGCGGTCGGCAGGTCGATCTTGTTGATCACCGGCACCACTTCCAGACCCTGCTCGACGGCGGTGTAGCAGTTGGCGACCGATTGCGCCTCCACGCCTTGCGCGGCATCCACCACCAATAGCGCGCCTTCGCAGGCCGCCAGCGAGCGGCTGACTTCATAAGAGAAGTCGACATGCCCGGGGGTGTCAATGAAGTTGAGGTGGTAGACCTGCCCGTCCTTTGCCGTATACGGCAAGGACACCGACTGCGCCTTGATGGTGATGCCGCGTTCGCGTTCGATCGGGTTGGAGTCGAGCACCTGGGCCTCCATCTCGCGCGCCTGCAGGCCGCCGCACAGCTGGATGATCCGGTCGGCCAGGGTGGATTTGCCATGGTCGACGTGGGCAATGATGGAGAAGTTGCGGATATGCTTCATAGGGGGTGGGGTCTAACCACCATAATAATACTCACAGCCTTTAATCATCGCACCTCACAAAAATTATTGCAAATAAAATTAACAAATGCACTCGCCAGTCATACCCTCGCTTGCTCATTCACCAACTTCTTAACCACATCAACCAAAGAACGCTGGGAGCTGAGACCACGCTCTATGGCATCGGAAGCACCGCGCGCTAACAGAAAAATATTTTTCCTCAACTCCCCGCCCTTTAAAATACGCAGAACCACACTCTTAAGTTGATCGAAATTATTCACACCGTCAACGAAAATTATATTCTCCGAATCGATTAGAAAATCATAAATACGCGTTCCAACTGAAATTTTTCGAGGCATCACACAACATTTAGAGCGCGCCAAAATTTCGCGAGGAATTCTGGAGCGGTGATATAATACATCAGAATTGTTCTCAAGAAAGAAAACAACATCACATCAATCTAAAAAACGCGGAACCTTCCAGGGCGCACAGGGAGGCACATACCAGCTCCGCGCAGCCAACGCTGGATTTGCAATCACACCCTTAAAAAAACGATCTAATAAGTGAGAGCTACCGGTAGGCATGAATAAAAATTTGAAAGGAACACCTAACTCTGCGATGCTCGCCAAGACCTTTAAAAGAGCGAAACTCCCCTTGGCATGCCCAATCTTCCCGTAGACGCCGAGAATAACACCACCAATATAATCAAAATATTTTTTATTTAGTCGTCCCTGAAAAATCCCCGTCAAGCGCCAAGTGCCGTCGGTGACAGCGGCGCGGTACTCAAGGATGACCATCCCATCGCCCGCATCCAGACACGCAAAAACGCGATCCAGCGCAGCAGCCAACGCAGGTTGTAGCCGGCCGCGCAGCCGAGCACGTGCAGCGCATCGCCTTGGGCACCTTTCAGCCTGCAGCGACGCAACCGGCAGTCGTCTTTCAGATGTCCGATCACCGGCTCCACCGCCTGCCGTCGCTTGATCCAGCGCCATTGCCGTCGCGTCAGCGTCTTGGCCTTGCCGCGATGCAGGACCTGCACGCCATCGACCTCGCGCCCGCGATCGCCCAGGTCCACGATCGCCACCGTCGGTTCTACGCTCACATCCTGCAGCAACCCGCGTGTCTGCTCCAGCTGCTCGGCCAAGGTATCGCCGTCGTACGGGTTGCCCGGGAAGCTGCGCGCACCCACGACCAATCCCTTGCAGGCGGTGACTGCAATGCCGACCTTGACGCCGAATTCGTACGCTTGACGCGCCTTGCCCTTGCCGATGCATTCCACTTCCGGGGCATGCAATGCGTAGAGTTTTTGTTTGTCCTTCGGACGCTGCGTGTACAGCCGTTGCGCACGTTCCAGCCAGACAGCGATGCGCTCGCGCACGCCGGTGTTTACCTGATCGAGTTTGCGTTGGATGTCGCGCACGAGCCGTCCCAGCACTGTGCGTTGACGTCGCAGCACGCGCCGCATCCGCTTGAACTGGCGCGCATGCGCATACCGACCTGCCTTGCGGCTCAGGGCCGGGCCTTGCCGCGCGTAGCTCTGCCGCAATCCGATGCCGTGCCGCTTGGCCAGTAACATCAGCTTCTTGCGTGCCACCTCCAGCAAACGGCTGTCGGTCGGATAGGCGATCGCCTTTTCCTGCACCGTGGTGTCCACGATCACCCGCGGCAACTCGCGTGCGTCCACCGCCTGCATCGCATGCGCGGCGTTGATGGTGTGCGCCAACAGCTCTTCCATCCCGGCCTCACCCAGGCGCTACCGCCAGCGCGTCAGCGAGCTGGCATCGCACGGCAAGCGCGTCTGGAACACGACCTCACCGGTGAAGAACTGCCAGTACGGACTCTCCAGCCAGCGCTCGCACACCGCTTCATCGGACAGGTCGTAGGCGTGTTTGAGGTAGAGCAAACCGGCAATCAGCCGCACCGGCAATGCCGGCCGACCGCCACCGGCCTGGGTGGCCGGCAAGCGCGATGAAAGTGCTTGCTCCAACGCCGTCCACGGCATCCGTTGGCTCAGCCGCGCCAGCGGATGACGCAGATCGATCTGGTTCTCCAGCCACGAACGAAACAACTCGTCGGCGGGTCTGTCTTCGGCAGCGGGACGGCGTGTACGCATGGGCGGAAATTGCAAGAAACCAGCCTTCAGCGTAGCGAACACTGGTAGTTCTGGCACGCCGGTGCAGACATCAAGGCCTTGCGGTCGTTGGGTGGTTGGGGTTTTTCAGGGGCGACTCGTTACGCTTGCGCGCAGCCCACTCAGCGCAAGCTTTCCAAACCGTTCTGCCAACCTCACTTGGCGAGGCACATTCACGCACTTCGCGGATTGGTCTCACTGCATCCAGTGCACCGGATCGCAGCATCGACGCGCCCTTGCCATCTCCCAGGCAAACAAGGCTTACCGATGGCATGCACCGGACGCCGCCGCGTGCCTACAATGCGCGCATGTCCGAATCCCCCACGCCGCATGCCCGCCCATCCCTGCAACGCGTCTTTTTGACCGGGTTGCTCACTCTGCTGCCGGTCTGGTTGACCTGGGTGGTGGTGAAGTTCGTTTTCTCGCTGCTGTCGGGCATCAGCAGCCCGTGGGTGGCGCCGTTGTCCGAGCGCATCGCCGCCTCGTTTCCCGGCTATCTGGACTGGATCAAGGCGCTGTGGGTGCAGAACACCATCTCGCTGATCGCCACTGTCGGCGCGATTGTGTTCGTCGGCATCCTGAGCCGGCGTGTGATCGGGCAGCGTTTGCTGCGCTGGTTCGAGGCGATCATGCGGCGCATTCCGCTGGCCAGCGTGGTCTACGACAGCGCGCGCAAGTTGCTCGACATGCTGCAGACCCAGCCCGGTAGCACCCAGCGTGTGGTGCTGATCGACTTCCCGCATCGCGACATGAAGTCGGTGGGCCTGGTTACCCGTGTGATCAAGGAACAAGGCACCGGCCGCGAGCTGGCGGCGGTGTATGTGCCGACCACACCTAACCCGACCTCCGGCTATCTGGAGATCGTGCCGGTGGAGCTGCTCACCCCGACCGACTGGAGCGTGGATCAGGCGATGGGCTTCATCATTTCCGGCGGCGCGGTGGCGCCGGACTCGGTTCCCTTCACCCGTACCGCAGATCGCTGACGCAATGACACAGGTGCGTATCCTCGACGATCGTGCGGTACGCCTGTTCATTGCGCTGGCGGCGTTGTTCTGCGTCAACGCGGCGTTGGCCGAGTTCATCGGCGTCAAAATTTTTGCGCTGGAAGCCACGCTTGGTATCGCACCTTTGAACTGGAATCTGTTCGGCCAGACCGGCTCGCTCAGCTTCACCGCCGGCACGCTGCTGTGGCCGGTGGTGTTCATCATGACCGACACCATCAACGAATTCTTCGGCAGCCGTGGCGTACGTTTCATCTCTTGGGTGGCGGTGGCGCTGATCGGATACGGCTTCGTGTTCGCGTTCGCCGCGATCGCGCTGGCACCGGCAGGTTGGTGGGTCACTGCAGCACAGAGCCAGGGCGTGCCGGACTATCAGGCCGCGTTCGCTGCGGTGTTCGGCCAGGGCCTGTGGACGATCGGGGGCTCGCTGGTAGCGTTTCTGTTCGGCCAGCTGATAGATGTCTCGGTATTCCATCGTATCCGCCGCGTCACTGGTGAAAAACACGTGTGGCTGCGCGCCACCGGCTCCACCACGGTGTCGCAGTTGGTGGACAGCTTTGTGGTGATCTACATCGCCTTCGTGCTCGGTCCGCAGCATTGGTCCACGGACCAGTTTCTGGCGGTTAGCACGCTCAACTACGTCTACAAGATGAGCTTTGCGATCGCATTGATTCCGCTGCTGTATCTGGCACGCCGGGCCATCAGCGCATATCTCGGTGCCGAACGCGCTGAGCAATTGCGCGAGGAAGCGGCCGCGGACTGAGCGTGGCCGGCAAGACGACTGCGCTCCTAGCCCAGCGCGGCGTAACCAGTGCTCGGAGCATCTCACTCATCTGCCTCGGTTCCGATCGAGCGTTTCGCATGTTGTGATGCTGCACGCCACGTTCTCTCAGCCACGTTCAGCGGCGAACCTTCATCCATCGAAATTTCGTTCAATCCTGCAGCGGCTGCGCTGGCCATGCTGTTGCGCCCTGCAACGGACGCCGCGCAATGGACCATCTTGTCGCAACGGCGCGCTTGGCTTTGGTGTGCTCGATTTCCCCCAGGCCGGCCGATCTGGTCGCACTGAATACCGGCGCAAGCTCTGGCGCACATGCAGCGCACAGGCATGTCATCGGCGCCACCATCAGTTGCGTAGCGCTGCTGCTGTTGGTCGGCATGGGCTTGCAGCATGCGCGCCCAGATAGAGCATGCGGAACGACCAATCCTGCTGCGGATCCGGATTGCAGGCATGCACCTCGCCAGGATTGATCAGGGTCAGCGACTGCGCAGTGACCTGTGCACGCGCACGTCCATTGCGATAGCGGGCCACTTCGCGATCGGCCGCACCCACCGAACCATTATTGGTGCTTATGCGGCGCAGAACCAAGGCATGCGGCTGTTGACCACGTGGCGTCGTTCGACGAAGGGCAAGGCCGGATCGCGCCAGAACTCCTGCCCGCCCTGGATGGGCACCTGCGTATCGCGTGTCGATTCGGCCTTCTACATGGCGGCAAGATGATCGCACCGCAACATTCTTCGGCCCCGCATCCTTGCCTTGCTGCCTTGATGAATATCAGGCGCGCAACATCACCCAAATGGGTGGCCGTAACGGTGCGGATCGGGCAAGCTCCCCGCTCGCTTGTTTCCGGAACCAGTAATGCCCCTTAGCTTTTCCCGCCTGCTGTCCCTGGCCATGGCCGCCATCATGAGCCTGTCGCTGGCAACACCCGCCGGTGCGGCCAAAAAGAAGACCGGCAAGGCACAGACCACGCAAACGCACGCGGAGGCGAGTAAAGCCAAGAAGACCGCCAAGCCTGTGGCCAAGGCCTCAAAGCCTGCCAAAGGTGGCAAAGCAGTCAACGCCAAGCCACACCCGGTCGCCGGGCCGGTCGTGCTGACTAAGGCGCAGCAGCTCAACCTGCTCTACGACCAGTACTGGGATGCCTCGCTGAAGCTCAATCCGCTGCAGGCTACCTTACAGGGCGAGGGCCGCTACAACGATCAACTGCCAAATTTTCTGTCGCCGACGTTCCGGCAGCAATCGCACGAGTTCACCGTATTGTGGCTGGGCAAGGCCGAGGCGCTGGGGCCGGAGGGCCTGAGCGGCCAGGACTTGCTCAGCTACCAGATCTTCGTGCGCGATGCGCGCGGCGCGCTGGCGGCCGAGCAGTTCCCCAGCTGGATGCTGCCGATGAACCAGTTTTACAACATCGCCAGCATCGCGGTGGTGCTGGGCTCGGGCATCGGCGCGCAGCCGTTCAAGACGGTCAAGGACTACGACAACTGGTCGCGCCGCGCGATCGGCATCCCCGAGTTGTTCGACCAGGCCATCACCAACATGCGCGCCGGCATGCAGGCCCGCGTGGTGCAGCCGAAGGTGTTGATGCAGAAGGTGCTGACACAACTGGACGCGATCATCGTGCGCAATGCCGAAGACAGCCTGTTCTGGGAGCCGATCCGCAACCTGCCGGCCGACATTCCCGAGGCCGACAAGCAACGCCTCACCGCCGAATACAAACGGCTGATCGAAATGCGGATCATGCCGGCGTATCGGGAGCTGCGCGGCTTCATCGCCACCCAATACCTGCCTGCCTGCCGCGACAGCGATGGCCTGGCCGCACTGCCCAACGGCGCGGCGTGGTACGCCTACGACGTGCGTCAGAGCACCACCTCCGAGATGAGCCCGGAGCAGGTGCATCAGATCGGGTTGGCCGAGGTCGCACGCCTGCAGGGCGAGATCCAGGCCTTGGCCCGGCAGGTCAACTTCCGCGGCAACCTGCCCAAGTTCTACAAGTTCATGCAGACCGACAAGCGCTTCACGTTCCGTAGCGACGCCGAATTGCTGGGCTATTACCGTGGTCTGCAGGGGCGCGTACAGGCTGCGGTGCCGCGTCTGTTCAATGCCCATGGCATACCGGCGCTGGAAGTGCATGCGGTGGAAC
This sequence comes from Xanthomonas fragariae, assembly GCF_900183975.1. Taxonomy (NCBI): domain Bacteria; kingdom Pseudomonadati; phylum Pseudomonadota; class Gammaproteobacteria; order Lysobacterales; family Lysobacteraceae; genus Xanthomonas; species Xanthomonas fragariae. The sequence continues at coordinate 1,598,623 of NZ_LT853882.1, read as the reverse complement.
CGCAGCGCGCGCAGTCGGCTGCCAGCGCCTCGTACATGCGCCCCAGTGGCGATGGCAGTACGCCGGGCATCTTCTACGTCAACACCTCCGACCTGCCCTCGCGCAAGACCTGGGAGACCGAGAGCCTGTACCTGCATGAAGCGGTTCCCGGCCATCATTATCAACTCGGGCTGCAGCAGAAACTGACCGACCTGCCCAAGTTCCGCCGCCTCGGTGGCGAGACCGCCTATATCGAAGGTTGGGGCCTGTACGCCGAATCGCTGGGCCGCGAGCTGGGGCTGTATCGAGACCCATACAACACCTACGGCTATCTGCAGAACGCGTTGTGGCGCTCGATCCGCCTGGTAACCGACACCGGCCTGCACAGCAAGGGTTGGACCCGCGCCCAGGCAATCGACTACATGCTGGACAACTCGGCCATGACCCGCGCCGATGCCGAAGCCGAGGTCGACCGCTACATGGCCATTCCCGGCCAGGCACTAGCCTACAAAATCGGCGAGATGAAGATCGCGCAGCTGCGTGAGCAGGCGCAACGCGAGTTGGGGCCACGCTTCGATGTGCGCGCCTTCCACACCGAAGTGCTCAAGGACGGCTCGGTGCCGCTGGATATCCTGCAAGACAAAATCCAGCACTGGATCGCAACGCAGAAGGGCTGAGGCGACTTAGGAGTGGCTATCAAAACGACTGCGCAGCCGCTAACGCGGCGATATCGCGCGGCGTGGTGCGGCAGCACCCACCGATCAGTCGCGCACCTGCCGCCAGCCACTGCGCATGCTGCTCGGCCAGACTGCACGCTGGCGTAGTGCCTGCATGCCAACCTTTGTCGCTGGCGTCGTAATGCTCGCCCGAATTCGGATACGCAACCAGTGGCAGTGAGGTCAACGCGGACAAGGTCTGCAGCGCCGCGGTGACCTGGTCCAACGCAATGCAATTGATGCCCACCGCGATCACCTGCGCGCAGGCATCCAATGCCGGCACCACTTGCGCCAACGGCGTGCCGTCGCTCAGATGCGCGGCATCGCGCACAGTGAAAGAAAACCACGCATGCAGCTTTGGAAATTCTTCCAGCAACAACCGCAACGCCACGATCTCATTGGCCGACGGAAGCGTTTCGCAAGCCAATAGATCCACCCCGGCCTCGGCCAATGCGGCGATGCGCGGGCGATGGAAGTCCATCAATTGCGCCAACGACAGGTCGTAGTCGCCGCGGTATTCCGAGCCATCGGCCAGATACGCGCCATACGGCCCGACCGAGCCGGCCACCCACAACTGTGCGGCTTGCGGTTGCACCTGCAAATGATCGGCGCGCGCCTGCGCGGCCAACGCCACGCTGCGTGCGATAAGGGCGTGCGATTGCGCCAGATCCAGCCCGCGCGCAGCGAAGCCCAACGGCGTGGCCTGATAGCTGGCGGTAATCGCGCACTGCGCACCGGCAGCGAAGTAATCGCGATGCACCTGGTAGATCAACTCCGGCTGCTCAACCAGCACGCGTGCCGACCATAGCGCATCGTTCAGATCGCAGCCACGTTGCTCCAGTTCGGTGGCCAGCGCACCATCGAGCAGCACGTAGCCGCCGTTATGCAAAACCTGACTGAAGGGCGCATCGGCGCGCGGCTGGCGGGAAAGAATCGTCATGCGTGCTGTCTCCGGGCCGCAAGCCATTGAGTGAGTGCATGGGCGCCGTAGCACAGCGCCACAAATGGAATGCCGCACCACAGCGCGATGCGCTGCTGCGGATCGAATGCCAGCCCGATGCACGCCAGCAGACATAGCGAAAAGCCCAGTATCGGTGTCCACGGATACCACGGCGCGCGATACGCCAGGGTGTCCAGCGCGATGCCATCGCGCAGCAGCTGGCGACGAAAACAATAATGCGATGCGCAGATGCTAAGCCACACCACTACCACCGCGAAGCCGGATACTGCCGAGATCGCAACGAAAACGGTATCGGCCGCGTACACGCCGGTGAGTAGCGCCAACAAGCCGCCCAGCATGCTCAGTACCAGTGCGGGCAATGGAATGCCGCGGCGGGTCAACCGCGCAAGGCCTGACGGCAGCGTGCCTTCGTTGGCCAGCGACCACAGCATCCGCGCGGCCGCATAGAGGCCGGAATTGGCCGCAGACAGGATCGCGGTGAGGATCACTGCATTCAAGATGTCAGCCGCATACGGAATGCCCAACAGCTCGAAAGCACGCACGAACGGGCTGGTCTCCACCGCCGCTTGCTCGGCGGGCAGCAACGCGGCCAGCACCAGCACGGTGCCGACAAACATCACCACCAAGCGCACGAGCGTGGTGCGGATCGCCAACGGAATCGCGCGCGCCGGCTGCTCGGTTTCGCCTGCGGCAACACCGATCAATTCGGTGCCGGAGAACGCGAAGTTCACCGCCACCATCGTCATCAGAATCGGCAGCATGCCTTGCGCAAACCAGCCATCGGCACGCAAATGACGCAGCCCGGGGGTAGGCGAGCCATCGGCCAACGGCAGCACGCCGATCACCGCCGCACCTCCCAGCACGATGAACACCAGGATGGTGATCACCTTGATCAACGAAAACCAGAATTCGCCCTCGGCAAACCAGCGCGCCGACACCGTGTTCAAACCGAAGATCAGCGCGCAGAACAACAGGCACCACGGCCACACCGGGCTGTGCGAGAACCAGTACTGCATGCAGAACGCGGCGGCAGTCAAACTCGATCCCAACGCCACCGTCCAGGTCAGCCAGTACAACCAAGCCACCACATACCCGGTAGCTGGCCCGAGATAACGCGCTGCATAGACATGGAAGGCGCCGGTTTGCGGCATCGCCACCGCCAGCTCACCCAGGCACTGCATTACCAGATACACCACCAGTGCGCCGATCAGATACGCAATCACCGTGCCCAATGCGCCGGTGCTGGCGATGATGTAACCGGTGTTGAAGAACAACCCGGTGCCGATCACGCCGCCCAGCGACAGCATCACCAGATGACGCACCTGCATGCTGCGCTGAAACTGCGGTGCGGCGGTGGACGACGGCTCGGGCATGGGCGTGGCTGATGGGTGGCGCACCATCCTGCCATACCACGCAGGCGAGCACAGCCATGTGGTGGCGAGCCGTGGCGCAGCCCTACCGCTCATCGGCATACGGTTATCCTCACGATTCGTCGCTGCTTGCCCCCGCCATGCCACACCATTGCCGCACATCTGTGCGCACCCGCGCGCGCGCCATTGCCGCACTGGGCTTGCCCGGATTCTTGCCGCGTCCGCAGGCGTCGCTGACGTCGCCGCACTGTCCAACGATGGCAAGCGCATGCGCTACGCGCACTGCCCGCCATCGAGCACGCTGGCATCGTCCAAATTGCTGCCGACGCCCCCTTCGGAGCGCCTCATGATGCTCGCCGGCATCAACCACGTGGCGATCGTCGCTGGCGATTACGCGCGCTCCAAACAGTTCGGCACGACGCTTCCAACGTCAGCCTGCACTCCATCGGGCAACACATCCCGGTTGCCAGGCCGCATGCGGTGCGGCATGAACGCATCACGCAGTGCGTCTTTCCGCGGCCATACTCCACGTTATACATTCGCGATCAGGCCGCCGACCGTGGCCACCGCACGCCCTAGGAGGGGTCACATGCGCAAGACCTTCAAGACCATAATTCTGGCCCTGCCGCTGGCCGCCGCCTCGCTGCTGGCCCAGGCCGCCGATTCGCCAGTGGGCCGTTGGAAGACCATCGACGACGAGACCGGCAAACCCAAGTCGGTGGTGCAGATCGAACAGTCCGGCAACGGCACGCTCAGCGGCAAAGTGGTTGAGATCCTGCAATCGGACAAAGGCCCGAACCCGGTGTGCGACACGTGCGACGGCGCGCTCAAGGGCAAGCCGATCAAGGGCATGACCATCCTGTGGGGCCTCAAGCCCGACGGCACTGCCGTATGGAGCGGCGGCTCGGTGCTCGACCCGGCCAAAGGCAAGACCTACAAGGCCAAGGTTACCCTGACCAACGGCGGCAAGAAGCTGCAGATGCGCGGCTATGTGGGCATCGAGGCGCTGGGACGTACCCAGACCTGGATCCGCGAGTAGAAGAAGTCAGTTGCACGCCCAGGTACCGCGCCGCTGCGACATGGCAGCGCTCGTAGCCGTGCGATAATCGCGGGTCCCCCGCATTACGCCTGCCATGACACGCACCGCACTCGTCACCACCGCCCTGCCCTACGCCAACGGCCCGCTGCATCTTGGCCATCTGGTCGGCTATATCCAGGCCGACATCTGGGTGCGCGCGCGCCGGTTGCGCGGCGACAAGACCTGGTTCGTTTGCGCCGACGACACGCATGGCACGCCGATCATGCTCGCGGCCGAAAAGGCCGGTGTGACCCCGGAAGCCTTCATCGCCAACATCCAGGCCAGCCATGAGCGCGATTTCGCCGCGTTCGGGGTGACCTTCGATCACTACGATTCGACCAATTCGCCTGTCAATCGCGCGCTCACAGAGGCCTTCTACACCAAGCTCGAGGCCGCCGGCCACATCAGCTGTCGTTCGGTGGCGCAGTTCTACGACCCGGCCAAGGGCATGTTCCTGCCGGATCGCTACATCAAGGGCATCTGCCCCAATTGCGGTAGCGCCGATCAATACGGCGACAACTGCGAAGTTTGCGGCGCGACCTATTCACCGACCGAGCTGAAAGAGCCCAAGTCGGTGATCTCCGGCGCTACTCCGGAGTTGCGAGATTCGGAACATTTCTTCTTCGAAGTGGGCCATTTCGATGGCTTCCTGCGCGAATGGCTGGCTGGCGATGTGGCGCTGCCGGGCGTCAAGGCCAAGCTCAAGGAATGGCTGGATACCGAAGGCGGCCTGCGCGCATGGGATATCTCGCGCGATGCGCCGTATTTCGGCTTCCAGATTCCCGGCCAGCCGGGCAAGTATTTCTACGTGTGGCTGGACGCGCCAATAGGTTATCTGTGCAGCTTCAAGACCCTGTGCGCGCAGATGGGCGAGGATTTCGCAGCGCATCTGGTCGCCGGCACGCAGACCGAGTTGCATCACTTCATCGGCAAGGACATCGTCAATTTCCACGGTCTGTTCTGGCCGGCGGTGCTGCACGGCACCGGCCATTGCGCGCCGACGCGGCTGCACGTCAACGGCTATCTCACCGTTGATGGCGCCAAGATGTCCAAATCGCGCGGCACCTTCGTGATGGCGCGGACCTTTCTGGACATCGGGCTGGAACCGGAAGCGCTGCGGTATTACTTCGCGGCCAAATCCTCCGGCGGCGTGGACGATCTGGACCTCAACCTGGGCGACTTCATCGCGCGGGTGAATTCGGATCTGGTCGGCAAGTTCGTCAACCTGGCCAGCCGCTGCGCGGGCTTCATCGGCAAGCGCTTCGATGGCAAGTTGGCCGATACGCTGCCCGACCCGGCGCAGTACGACCGCTTCGTCGCCGCGTTGGCGCCAATACGCCAGGCCTACGAGCGCAACGATGCGGCCAGCGCGATCCGTCAGACCATGGCGCTGGCCGACGAGGCCAACAAATACATCGACGACACCAAGCCGTGGGTGATCGCCAAGCAAGCGGGCGCCGATACGCAACTGCAATCGGTATGCACGCAGGGGCTGAATCTGTTCCGCATCCTGGTGGCCGCACTCAAGCCGATCCTGCCGCGCACCTGTGCCGAAGCCGAAGCCTTCCTGTCGGCGCCGATGACCAGTTGGCAAGACATCGAGCGCCCGCTGAGCGCGCACGTGATCCAGCCCTACACCCCCCTGTTCACCCGTATCGACCCCAAACTGATCGACGCCATGACCGACGCTTCAAAAGACACGCTTGCAGCACCCGCCGCGACCACCGCCAAGCCTGCCCCGACCAAGGTCGACGCAACGCCGGCAGCATCTGCCAATTCCGAATCCCACATCTCCACTCCCAGCCTCATCGGCATCGACGACTTCGCCAAGCTCGATCTGCGCATCGGCAAGGTGTTGGTCTGCGAATTCGTGAAAGGCTCGGACAAGCTGCTGCGCTTCGAACTGGATGCCGGTGAGTTCGGCAAGCGCCAGATCTTCTCGGGTATCCGCGCCAGCTACGGCGAACCGGAAACGCTGGTCGGCCGCAGCGTGGTGTTTATCGCCAACCTGGCCCCGCGCAAGATGCGCTTCGGCATCAGCGAGGGCATGATCCTCTCGGCCGGTTTCGACGGCGGCGCGCTGGCGCTGCTGAATGCCGATGGTGGTGCGCAGCCGGGAATGCCGGTTAGGTGAGGCGGGATTGGGGATTGGCCCCTGCCTCAAGCGAAAATCCAGCAGCGCGCCTTATCTCGATTCCCCATTCCCCACCCACGAATTTTCAATCCCCACCCAAATGCAACTCGCCCTGTTCGACTTCGATCACACTATCACCACCTGCGACACCTATGCGCGCTTTCTGCGCAAGGTGACAACGCCGGCGCAGTTGGCTACGGCGAAGTGGCAGGTGGGTCCGTGGGTACTGGGCTATCGGGTGGGGCTGGTTTCCGCGCCGGCCTTGCGCGCACGCGTAACACGGTTGGTCTTCAGCGCTCGATCGCTGGATGAAATGACCGCGCACGGTGCGGCCTATGCACGCAATAACTTGCCCAGCGTATTGCGCATGGAGATGATGCAGCGCGTCGACTGGCATCAGGCGCAGGGGCATGAAGTGGTGCTGGTGTCGGGGTCATTGGATCTCTACTTGCAACCATGGTGCACGCAGCACGGGTTGTCGCTGATCTGCAATCGGCTGGAGCACAATGCGGGGGTGCTGACCGGGCGCTATGCCGAGGCAGATTGCGGGCCGCAAAAAGCAGCGCAGATTCGCCTGCGTTACGACCTGTCGCACTACGACTGCGTGCACGCGTACGGCGACAGCGGCGAAGACAAGCCGATGCTGGCACTTGCGCAGCAGCGCTGGTATCGCGGCAATCCGCTGCACTGATACGCACCGCGATGTCTGCCCCCGCCCCCGATCTGGTCGAACGCCTCGATCGCCTGTTACCGCAGACCCAATGCGGCCAGTGCGGTTACGACGGCTGCCTCCCTTACGCGCAAGCGATGGCAGATGGGCACGCCACCGTTGATCATTGCCCGCCCGGTGGCGATGCCGGCGCACGTGCATTAGCACAAGTGCTGCATGTACCAGCACGCCCCTACGACCGCACACGCGGCACGCACAAGCCGCCGCAAGTGGCCCGGATTGTGGAAGCCGACTGCATCGGTTGCACCAAGTGCATCCAGGCCTGCCCGGTGGATGCGATCGTTGGCGGCGCCAAGCACATGCATACGGTGATCGCGCCGCTGTGCACCGGCTGCGAGCTGTGTCTGCCGGCTTGCCCGGTGGATTGCATCCAATTGCACGCACTCAGCTGAGAGCGACTTGCAGAACAACTGCGCAACCAGCACACATGTGTTGTCGGTACTCGCCAACAGACGCATCGCCCGACCCTGCACATGGCTCTCCGCCAGCTCCCAGGCCGTCGGCACGGGCCACCTCCCACGACACAAGGTCAGGAACCTCCTGACGCATCCAGCGCATCCGTCTTGCGGCCGTGCCCGTATTGGTATGCACTCCCATCGAGGATCTGCCGATGCGCCCACTTGCCGCTGCCCTTGCTGCGCTCGCCATCCAATGCCGGTCGATTCCGCCGTTGTTGGCGCTGGTATTAGGCAGCCTGCCGCTTGGCGCCGCGGCGGTCACGCGCGTGGATGGCGATGCGTTCGATGGCGACAGCGGCACATTGCGCTATCGCGAGTCGCATTGGCTGCTCGACGACGGTGGACGGTTTGTGCTGTACCGCTGCCCGGACGGGCGGCCGTTCGCGCGCAAGCAGGTCGACGGTGGTGGCACTTCGCCCGACTTCAGCCTGCTCGATGGGCGCGATGGCTATCGCGAAGGGGTGCGTCAACGCGATGGCGCGCGCGAGATGTTTCAGCAGGAACCAGGTAAAGCCGAACGTCGCACCGCGCTGACGACCACCGACGGCGTGCGCGTGATCGACGCCGGGTTCGACACCTACCTGCGCAACAACTGGGATGCACTTGCCGCCACCCCGCAGCGCGTGGAATTCGTATTGCCGAGCCTGCAGCGACAGCTGGCCTTTCGTGTCGAACGCATGGGGGATGCGGCTGGCCAACGCCGTTTCCGGATCGGCCTGGATGCATGGTACGGCGCGGCGGTGCCGTCGCTCGAGGTGCGTTATTCCATCGCCGACAAGCGTCTGCTTGAATTCCGCGGGGTCGGCAATCTGCGCGATGCACGCGGTCGCTATCCGCGCGTGCGCATCGTTTTTCCGGACACCGCTGCGCGTGCCTCCAGCGCAGATGAGTTTCGGCACGCACGCGAGCAGCCCTTGATCAAGCGCTGCAGCGCCCCGTGAGCGAGGTCTGCGCCATCTTCACGTTCGACCACGCGCCGTTGCGTACAACGGCCCGGGCACCCATTGCCCACACAGGAGCACCGTCATGGCAAAAGCCTATCTCTGGATCAACGCAGTGCTGTACGTTGCGCTTGCGATCTGGTGCACGTTATCTCCGGTCAATACCGCACATGCGGTGGGCTACACCCAGCTCTCGCCAGCCGGGCAATCCGAGTATCTGGTCATCTATGGCGGCCTGCAGTTGGGCATGGCCTTCCTGTTCGGCTACTTCGCCTGGATCGATCAACCCCGCACCGGGCTGGTGGTCGCACTCGCGTTCTATGTGCCGATCGTGCTCTTCCGCAGCGTCGCGCTCTCGCGCCTGTGGCCAGTCTCTGCACCCACCGTCGCACTTGCAGGCGTGGAGATCCTGTTGCTGCTCGCTGCTGTGCTGCTGTGGTTCCAGCGCAAGTGAAAGACACGTTCTGCCCGGTCCGGTAGCATCGCCCCCACCTCACCCAACGCCCGACCGCATGAGTGCCATTCCTGGCCCCGACGACGATGAAACCGGACGCCTGCTGACCGCAACCGCGGGCGGCGACCGGCATGCCTTCGAAGCGCTGTACCGGCAGACCTCGCCCAAACTGTTCGGGGTGTGCCTGCGCATGATCCCGCAACGCGCCGAAGCCGAAGAAGTGCTGCAGGACGTGTTCACGCTGATCTGGCACAAAGCCGGGCAGTTCGATCCGAGCCGTGCCCGCGGACTCACCTGGCTGGCGATGATCGCGCGCAACAGGGCGATCGACCATCTACGCGCCAACGCGCCGCAACGCCGCAATGTGGCGCTGGAGGATGCTGGCGAACTGCGCGCCAACGATGCCTCGCCGCTGGATCGCACCGAGCGTGCCAGCACGCGTCGCCGTATCGACCATTGCCTGGCCGAACTCGAACCGCCGCGCAGCCAGTTGATCCGCACCGCGTTCTTCGAAGGCATCACTTACGAAGAGCTGGCCGCGCGCACCGACACACCGCTCGGCACGGTCAAGAGCTTGATCCGCCGCGGGCTGGCCAAACTCAAGGCATGTCTGGAACGATGAGCACGCCCTTTCCCATCGACCAAGAACCGCCGCGTGATGTGCTTGCCGGCGAATACGTGCTGGGGCTGCTGAGCACCGACGAGCGCCTGGCGGCCGAACAACGCATCGCCACCGATAGCCAATTCGCGCAGGCGGTCCTGCAGTGGCAAGCACATCTGGCACCGCTGCTTGAAGAGATCGCTGCGGTGACGCCGCCGGATCAGCTCTGGGCACGCGTGCACCAGACGCTGGGCTTCGATATGCCGTTGCGTGCGGCGCCGTTGGCAGCGCCTGCCACTGGTGCCACGACTACCGCGCAGGCCGCGCCGTTGTGGAACAGCGTGCGCTTCTGGCGCTGGGTCAGCACCGCTGGCTTGGCGACTGCCGCAGTGTGCGTGCTCGCCTTATCGAACGTGCGTATGCCGCCGGCACCGATGCAGCCGCCGGTCGTAGGGCCTGTGGTGCAGACCCCGGTCGCACCGCCTGCGGCCACTAAGCCGCCTGCGACCGGTATCGCGATGACCTCAACACTGGCCACCGAAGATGGGAGGCCAGGCTATGTAGCGTTGATGGATGCCGACAAGCACACCATCATGGTGACGCCGCTAGATCGAACCGCCACCGCCGACAAGGTGCCTGAGCTGTGGCTGATCACGCCGGACGGCAAGGCGCATTCGATGGGCACGTTCGACGATCAACGCGCACGTCGCGCGCAGATCCCCGATCAGTTGATGCCCATGCTCAGCAACGAGGCGATTCTGGCGGTCACGCTGGAACCGCCAGGCGGTGCACCGGGCGGCGTCGCCACCGGCACGGTGGTTGCCAAGGGCGGCATCAGCACGTTGGCGATGGCGCCCTGACCCAGCGCACCTGACCTCGCCTGCGAGGGCCTCGCAAGCAACCTTCCGTTTTGAGCAATCTCATCTGCGCCAGCACTATCGGGCGCGGCTATTTGTGTGCGCAATTGCGCGATTCATTCGTACGAACAAGCGAACCCCACACATGCGTGCGACGATCGAGCAGCCTGGTGCATCTGTTTACCGGCAGCGCCCGTAAAATGTCACCACTACATATGGAGAATTACGCGTGCCGCGCACTGGACTCGACCCTCACGCCGCAACGCCTCAGCCCGCCACCACGCGTCGTCGTGGCTGGGTTGCAACGCGCCTTGGCAGCCTGTGTCGCTGGGTGGATTCGCAAACCGACGAGCCCTTGGACGATGCGCGCGCCGACCGCATCGACTGGCTGCGGGCCCTGCCCTTCATTGCACTGCACCTTGCCTGCCTGGCGGTATTCTGGGTAGGCGCATCCTGGTTTGCCGTGAGCATGGCAGTGGCGCTGTACGCGCTGCGCATGTTCGCGCTCACCGGTTTCTATCATCGCTACTTCTCGCACCGCGCCTTCAAGACCTCGCGCGTGCTGCAATTCGTGTTCGCAGCCATTGGCGCCACCTGCGTACAACGCGGGCCGCTGTGGTGGGCAGCGCATCATCGCAATCATCATCGGCATACCGACACCGGCCGCGACCCGCATTCGCCGGCGCAACATGGCTTCTGGTGGAGCCACACCGGCTGGTTCCTGACCCCACGCAATTTCCGCACCGATTGGGAGGTCATCCCCGATCTGCGCCGCTTTGCCGAGCTGCGCTTTCTCGACCGCTTCGACATCGTGATGCCGGTGCTGCTGGCACTGGGGTTGTACCTGCTCGGCGACTGGCTGGCCGATGCCGCGCCTGCATTGAAGATCAACGGCGCGCAGCTGTTGGTATGGGGCTTTGTGATCTCCACCGTGGCGTTGTTCCATGCCACCTTCACCATCAACTCGCTGGCACACAGATTCGGCAGCCGACGTTTCGATACGCGCGACGACAGCCGCAATAACTGGCTGCTGGCGCTGCTTACCTTTGGCGAAGGCTGGCACAACAACCACCACTTCTTCCCCGGCTCGGCGCGTCAGGGCTTGCGCTGGTGGGAATACGACGTGACCTGGTACGGGCTCAAGGCGATGTCGTGGGTGGGTCTGGTGTGGGAGCTCAAGCCGATGCCGAAGACGCTCACGCAACGTGCCGAGCGGGTGGCGCGATGAGGGAGGGCAGGATTGCCGTGGTCGGCAGCGGGATCGCCGGCCTGGGCGCCGCCTGGCTGTTGTCGCGCCGCTATGAAGTCACCTTGTTCGAAGCTGCCGATTATCTCGGCGGACACACACATACGCATGACATCCAACTAGAAGGTCAGCGTTACGCGGTGGACAGCGGTTTTATCGTATTCAATCCGCAGCACTACCCGTTGCTCACGCGCATGTTCGCCGAGCTGGATGTGGCCGCACAGCCGACCACGATGAGCTTTTCGGTGCACGATGCGCGCAGCGGGCTCGAATACAACGCCGGCAGTTTGGACGGGCTGTTCTGTCAACGCGGCAACCTGCTCAGCCCACGCTTCTGGGGAATGCTGGCCGACCTGCGCCGCTTCTATCGCCAGGCACCGGCAGTGCTGCACAGCGACGAGCAGTTCAGCACGCTGGGCGCGTATCTGCAGCGGCATGGTTATTCGGATGCATTCCGCGATCAGCATCTGGTGCCGATGGCATCGGCGTTGTGGTCCTCGCCATCGCAACGCATCCTCGAATTTCCGATGGGCCAGCTGATCGGTTTCATGACCAATCACCACATGCTGCAGCTCAGCGGCCGACCGCAGTGGCAAGTGGTGAGTGGCGGATCCAACAGCTATGTGCGTGCGCTGCGTCGGCGCTGGCAGGTGCTCGAACGCCTGTGCACGCCGGTGCAAGCGATCCGGCGCGCCCCCAACGGCGTAGTGCTCAGCTCGTTGCGTGGCGACGAACACTTCGACGAAGTGGTACTAGCCTGCCACGCCGACGATGCACTGGCGCTGCTCAGCGATGCCACGCCGGCCGAGCAGCAGATCCTGGGCGGGATCACCTATCAGGATAACGACACCGTGCTGCACACCGATGCGCGCGTAATGCCGCGCGACCGCCGCGCCTGGGCGGCGTGGAATGCGCACGTGCCGGCAGATCCACAAGCGCCGTGCACGGTGAGTTACTGGATGAACGCGCTGCAATCGATCGATGCGCCGCAGCCATTCATCGTCAGCCTCAACCGCGACAACGACATCGATCCGGACAAGGTGCTACGACGTATGCGTTATCGCCACCCGGTGCAGAATGCGGCCGCACTCGCGGCACAGACGCGCAAGGCCGAGATCCAGGGAGTGCAGCACACCTGGTTTGCCGGTGCGGCCTGGGGCTTCGGCTTCCACGAAGACGGCTTGCGTAGCGGCGTGGACGTGGCGCACGGCCTGGAAGTGCACTGGTGATGCAGTTGCTGCGCGAAGCCAGCACCGATGCCGTGCCGCTGCCGCCCACCGGGGGCGGTGGCGCCGGCAGCGTGCGTGGTCCGTTGCGCAGCGCGATCTATACCGGTTGGTTGCGGCATCGTCGGTTTGCGCCTAAACCGCTGAATTTTCGCTACAGGTTGTTTCTGATGTACCTGGATCTGTCCGAACTGGATCAGGTCTTCGCGCAACGCTGGCTGTGGTCGGTGGGACGCGCCAATCTGGCGCAGTTCCGGCGCAGCGACTATCTGGGCGATCCGACCATTCCGTTGGACGAAGCAGTGCGCGATTGCGTGCAGACCCACACCGGCGAGCGCCCCGACGGTGCGATCCGCCTGCTCACGCATTTGCGCTATTTCGGCCATGTGTTCAATCCGGTCAGCTTTTACTACTGCTTCGATCGGCATGACGGCTTGCGCTGGATCGTTGCGGAAATCACCAATACGCCGTGGCAGCAGCGGCATACCTATGTGCTGCCGGTCGCACAGGCGCGCACGCACCGCGACGTGCATGCGTGGCGCTTCGACAAGCGCTTCCATGTCTCGCCGTTCATGGGCATGCAGCATCGCTACGACTGGCGCTTCAGCGTACCGGCGGCGCAGTTGCGCGTGCATATGGACGTGCTGGACGCAGCTGGCGGCGGCGACGATGCCGAAAGCGCAATCGACAACAGCGGCACGCGCCGCTTCGACGCCACCTTGGTGCTGCAACGCCAACCGCTCAATGCACGCAGCCTGGCGCGCACCTTGCTGGCCTACCCCTTGATGACCGTGCAGGTGGTGGTCGCCATCCACTGGCAGGCCCTGCGCCTGTGGCTGCGCGGCAACCCTGTGCACGACCACCCTCATCCGCCTGTGCGAGAACCCCGATGAACGCTACGTCCTTGCCCGACAACGCAGCGCCGCGCGCGGCTTCCTGGACGGACCGCTTGTTGCGCAAGCGCTTGCTGGCCACGCTCGGCGACCTGCAAGATGGACAACTGCAACTGCACGAGGCAGATGGCGTCACCACACTCGGCACGTCCAGTGGCGCAGACGCCCTGCAGATGCAATTGCGCGTCGACGATCCTGGTTTCTATCGGCAAGCCGCGCTCAATGGCAGCGTCGGCGCCGGTGAGTCGTACATGGATGGGCAGTGGCAATGCGATGACCTGGTCGCGCTGATGCGCTTGCTGCTGCGCAACCGCGACCGCCTGGATGCAATGGAAACCGGTACTGCGCGCCTGGGTGGTTGGGCGATGCGTAGCCTGCATGCGTTTGCACGCAATACCCGCAGCGGCAGCCAGCGCAATATCGCCGCGCATTACGATCTGGGCAACCCGCTATTTCGTCTATTTCTCGATGAAAACCTGATGTATTCGTCGGCAATCTTCGTCGATGGCGAGGAGGCACAAGGCGAAGCGGCACTGGAGCGTGCGGCCACACGCAAGCTCGAACGCATCTGCCAGAAACTGCGGCTGGGCCCGCAGCACCATGTGCTAGAAATCGGCACCGGCTGGGGCGGGTTCGCGCTGCACGCCGCGCGTTGGCACGGCTGCCGCGTCACCACCACCACCATCTCGCGCGAGCAGTTCGAGCTGGCGACCCAACGCATCGCCGCGGCCGGATTGAGCGACCGGGTCACCGTGTTGTTGCGCGACTATCGCGATCTGGAAGGCCGCTTCGACCGGGTGGTGTCGATCGAGATGATCGAGGCGATCGGCCATCACTATCTTGATACCTATTTCGGCAAGGTCGGCAGCCTGCTTGCCGACGATGGCGAGGCGCTGATCCAGGCCATCACTATCGAAGATCACCGCTATGCGCGAGCCTTGCGCTCGGTGGATTTCATCAAGCGGCATATCTTTCCCGGCAGTTTCATCCCCTCGGTGGCGGCGATGACCGGCGCGATCGCACGCGCCAGCGATCTGCGCTTGTTCAATCTCGAAGACATCGGCCCGAGCTATGCGTTGACGCTGCGCGCCTGGCGCCAGCGTTTCATGGCGCAGCTGCCGCAGGTGCGTGCACTGGGCTACGACGAGCGCTTCATCCGCATGTGGGAATTCTATCTAGCCTATTGCGAAGCCGGTTTTCTGGAGCGCTCGATCGGCGATGTGCATCTATGGCTGAGCAAACCGGGCGCACGTCCGCCGCAGTTCGTCCCCGGCTTTGGTGCCGACGCATGAAACAACTTGGCAACTATCTGGGCTTGCAGGTGCTATGGCTGGTGGCAGTCAGCGCGGCCGCGCATGCGCGTATCTGGCCGACGCTGCTGGTACTGGCGCTGTTTGCGCTGTATCAGCTGTGGCCATCGCGGCGCGCACCGGGCGATGTGCAGTTGATGATCGCAGCGCTGTCGCTGGGACTGTTGCTGGATACCACGCTTGCCGCCGGCAACTGGGTGCGTTACGCCGCGCCATGGCCGGGTACCTTGCTGGCGCCGGCGTGGATTCTGGCGTTGTGGCTGGGCTTTGCGCTCACGCTCAATCATTCGCTGGCCACGGTGATGCAACGGCCATGGTTGGCCGTGGTGCTCGGCGCCATTTTCGGGCCGTTCTCGTATTGGCTGGCGCAGCGCAGCTGGCACGCAGTGGATTTGCTGCCGCCACACCTGCACGCAGCGATTGCCGTCGGCATCGGCTGGGGCGCTGCCTGTGGCATGTTGTCGCTGTATGCACGGCGCCTGGCGCGACCATTGCCTGAGCACATCACCGGAGAACTGCAATGAATGTCTGGCCGCTGCTGCATGTCGGAGTGTTCGCAAGCGTGGTGATGGTGCTGGGTTGGCTGTGGCAACGCCGCAGCGGCAATGCCGGACCGGTCGATGTGTTGTGGGCGGCGTGCCTGGCCGTCGCTGCGCCGTATTGTGCGTGGATGTCCGATGGCGCGTTGTTGCCGCGCGTATCGGTGGCTGTGCTCGGCGGTGTGTGGGGTGCGCGCCTTACATTGCATCTGGGCGTGCGCGTGTTCGGCGACCCGCACGAAGATGGCCGTTACCGCGCATTGCGCGAGCATTGGAACGGCGATCAACGTAAATTCCTCGGATTTTTCCTCGCACAGGCAATCGTGGTCATGCTGTTTGCAGTGCCGTTTCTGGCCGCTGCGAGTAATCCGAATCCGACATGGAGCGTATGGACCGGCGTGGCGATCGTGGTGTGGTTGATCGCGGTCGGCGGCGAGGCACTGGCGGATCGGCAGCTGTCTGCGCACAAGGCCGACCCAGCCAATCGCGGCATCACCTGCCGTGGTGGGCTGTGGCGCTATTCACGCCACCCCAATTATTTTTTCGAGTTCGTGCATTGGTTCGCCTACCTTGCGCTGGCTGTCGGCGCCGGCCCATGGCCGGTGGCGTTGTGTGCGCTCGGGCCGGTGGTGATGTTCGTGTTTCTGTATCGCTTCACCGGCATTCCCTACACCGAGCAGCAGGCGTTGCGCTCGCGTGGCGAGGACTACGCCCAGTATCAGCGCAGCACCAGCGCGTTTTTCCCGCTTCCCCCGTCGTTTTGAGTTGCCTGGAGAGTCGCATGTCCACCGTTACCGTCCCACCCTCCTCGCTGCCCGAAGAAGCCTTCGCCACCCGCTTGGCCGAGTCCGGATTACTGCCCGATGCCATGCTGCGTTACGGCATCCGCCGGCTGTGCGCGCAGCGCCTGCACGATGAGCGCGGCGATGGGGCCGATGCCAGCGGCGAACGGCAACGCGCGTTTATCGACAGCCTGCGCGCCAGCGCGATTGCGATTGAAACCGATGCTGCCAATCGTCAGCACTACGAGTTGCCACCGCAGTTCTTCACCCTTTGCCTGGGCCGCCGGCTCAAGTACAGCAGCTGTTATTGGGACGCGACCACCCCGGATCTGGATGCCGCCGAAGAACGCATGCTGGCGCTATACGGTGAGCGTGCCGAACTGGCCGATGGCCAACGCATTCTGGAACTTGGCTGCGGCTGGGGCTCGTTGACCTTGTGGATGGCCGAGCGCTATCCCGGTGGCACCATCACCGCGGTGTCCAACTCACGTCCGCAGCGCGCGCATATTCTGGAACAGTGCCGCGTGCGCGGGCTGAGCAACGTGCAGGTCATCACTGCCGACGTCAACGCGCTGGTGTTGCCGCCAGGCGACTTCGACCGCGTGGTATCGGTGGAAATGTTCGAACACATGCGCAATTACCGCGAGCTGCTGGCACGCGTCGGCAGCTGGCTGGCACCGGGCGGCAAGTTGTTCGTGCATATCTTCTGTCACCGCGAGCTGGCCTATCCGTTCGAAGTGGCAGGCGAAGATAACTGGATGGGCCGGCATTTCTTCACCGGCGGGCTGATGCCGGCGGCCGATACCTTGCTGCATTTCCAGCAGGACGTGGTGATCGAGCAACGCTGGCTGCTGTCGGGCGAGCATTACGAGAAGACCGCCAACGCGTGGCTGGAGAATCAGGACCGCCATCGCGAGCAGATCATGCCGTTGCTGCGCCAGACCTACGGCGAGGAAGCGCAGCGTTGGTGGCAGCGCTGGCGCATGTTTTGGCTGGCCTGCGCAGAATTGTTCGGCTACGACCAGGGCCGCGAATGGGGCGTGGCGCATTACCGCTTCGTCAAGCGCTGATCGATCAGGCGACCGCTGACAGTGCAATGCGACTGTCGGTCGAGCGCCACATTTATCTGCACTTTACCCGCACGAATGTCCTGGTAAAGCGCGCCGGCTGACATTTCCAGGCCAACGCGCGCTCCACGTTGCTTGCCGCCGTCTGCCGACACACTGCGGCCATCGCAGAGGCCGCACGCTGAAGACCTCAGCCCTGCCGCACGCGCATCAGACAATCACCGCGCATGCAACTGCGCGATCAGCCTGCTGCTGCAGTGATGACGATCTCGACCTTCCAGTCCGGCCGTGCCAGCTTGGCTTCGACGGTGGCGCGCGCAGGCGTGAAACCGTGCGGTGCCCATTCGTCCCAAGCCTTGTTCATGCCGTCGAAATCGGCGATGTCTGCCAGGTAGATCTCCGCGCGCAGGATCTTGGTCTTGTCGCTGGCCGCCAGCGCCAACAGCTTGTCGATCTCGCCCAACACCTGGCGGGTCTGCCCGGTGATGTCTTCGCTGGTGTCTTCGGCAATTTGGCCGGCCAGGTAACACACCCCACCATGGACGGTCATTTCGGACATACGCGGACCTGCATCGAATCGCTGCACCATTTCAGACTTCCCAGGGTTGTTTGACCCCGGCATTGTCACGCGAATGCGGCAAACGTGCAGCCCCGCCACGCACGCATCGCGCCAGCCACGTGCCCACCAGCGCATCCAGACCAAGATCAGCACGATCGCGATCTTCTGGCCGCAGATCGCCGCCCAGTCACTGCAACACCAGCACCAAGCCGATAAAGGCCACGCCTGCCCACGCAGGGATGGCACCGGCGTGACCGCTCCAGCGTGATGGAGGTGGCGGCGTGGGTCGCGCGATATCCGCGTGATCGAGTGGATTGCCCATCGGCAGTCTGTCTCTTTTCCAACTGTCATGCCGGCCATGTCGTTATCTCTACGGCACGCGGGTGCGCCTTTGCCCTATGATGCGCGCGCGCCCTGCACCGACACTATGTCGGTTCGATCGAACCACGCGTTCACTTGACTTCGGCACTCACGCGATCACGCTGCATGCACCATCAACCCGACTGGCCCATGCAGACCGACCACACGCGGGCCACATATCGTGCAGGCGCCCTGCGCCCCTTTCAGCAGATCCCGTTACCCTCATGATGGATCACTCCGTGTCTTCCGAAGCGCCTGCCAGCGGTTGGCGTCGTGCCATGCCGGTCATCATCAGCCTGGCGATTATGGCGATGGCGCTGCACGCGCTGTCCTCACAGTTCACCGACCTTGGCTATCACCAGATCAGCCAAGCGTTCCGTGCCCTGGGAGCTGGGCAGGTCGCGCTCACCCTGTTGCTGGGCCTGAGCAGTTACGTTTGTCTGGTGGGATTCGACTGGGTGGGGCTAAAGCGCACCGGCAAGCGGCTACATCCGGCGCGCGTGGGCATCACCGCCTTCATGGCGCATGCGGTCGGGCAGACGCTGGGCTTTGCCGCGCTCACCGGCGGCGCGGTGCGCCTGCGCGGCTATGGCAGCGTGGGGCTGACGCTGGCCGAGATCGGGCAGGTGGTGCTGATGAGCACGCTGGGCTTCATTTTCGGTGCCTGGGTGCTGATCTGCCTGGCGCTGATGCTGGAACCGGAAGCGGCCGCGCGTGCGGTGCCGATCGCCGCACAAGGCGTCCGCGCCGCCGGTATCGCCTTGCTGGTCGGCTACCTTGCCATGTTGGTGCTGGTCGGCAAGCAAGGCCGCGAATTCGGCATCCGCAGCCATCGTTTCTGGCTGCCCGACCGCGCCACCGTGCTCGGCGTGACTGCGCTCAGCGTGGTCGAACTGGGCCTGGCCGCGGCGGCGTTCTACGTGCTGCTGCCGCCGGATCCAGGTACCGGCTACTTCGGTTTCATCGGCATCTGGCTGGTCGCGGTGGTCGCCGGGCTGATCTCCACCGTGCCAGCCGGCCTGGGCGTGTTCGAGTGGAGCCTGCTCAAGCTGCTGCCGCATGTCGCCCCTGCCGCAGTGCTGGCGGCCGCGCTGGCCTACCGCGTGACCTATTACATCGTGCCGTTGCTAATCTCGGTGGCGATGGCGGCCGCCTCGGGGCTGGGCGCGCCGGTACGTGCCAGCGCCAGTACCGCCCGCACGGTGTGGAAGGCGTTGCGTCCGTGGCTGCCGCAGATTCTAGCCTTGGCGGTGTTTGCAGTCGGCGCGACACTGGTGATCGACGGCACGCTGCCGACGCCGCGCGCACGCCAGGAAGTGGCGCCGCTGCCGCTGATCGAAACCTCGCATCTGCTGGTCAGCCTCGGCGGCATGCTGCTGCTGTTGATCGGCCAGGGGCTGCAGCGTCGCAGTCATGCCGCCTGGATGCTGGCGCTTGGCGTGTGCGTGCTGCTGCCGCCGCTGGCGCTGCTGCGCGGCAGCCATATCTCGGTATCGCTTTCGGCGGCGCTGGCCGCAGTCGCGCTATGGGCCGCGCGGCGCGAGTTCTATCGCCAGGGCGCGCTGCTGGATGAAGCCTGGTCGTGGCGCTGGCTGAGTAATCTGGGCCTGGTGCTGGTGGCCACGTTCTGGCTGCTGTTCTTCGTCTACAGCCATGTCGAATACAGCAACGACCTGTGGTGGCAGTTCGCCACCTCGGCCAATGCGCCGCGTGCGCTACGCGATGCGTTGATCCTGTGTGTGGGCGTGATCGTGTTCGGCATGGCGCGGCTGCTGCGTGGCGGGCGCCGCCCGTTGCCGGCCGCCGATGCGCAGACGTTGCAGACGCTAGCCCCGATCCTGGACACCAGCATCGACACCCAGGCCTGTCTGGCATTGATCGGCGACAAGGCGTTTCTGCGCGATGAGCAGGGCCGCGGCTTTGTGATGATGCAGCGCTACGGCGGCTCGCTCATCTCGATGGGCGACCCGGTCGGCCCGCCCGAGGTTGCACGTGCGCTGACCTGGCGCTTCCGTGAAGAAGCCGACCGCATGGGCCTGCGTCCGGTGTTCTATCAGGTCGGCGAAAAATACTGGCAAACCTATCTCGACATGGGCCTGACGCTGGTCAAGCTGGGCGAAGAAGCGATCGTGCCGCTGCAAGATTTCACCCTGGAGGGCCGCGATCGCGCCGATCTGCGCCAGGCATGGAACCGCGGCAAGCGTGGCGGGCTGACCTTCCGGGTGCTGCAACCCGAGCAGGTGGATGCGGTGTTGCCGCGTCTGTCCGAGGTGTCCGTGCAGTGGCTGGAAGAAAAATCCGGTGAAGAAAAGGGCTTCTCGCTGGGCAGCTTCGATGCCGACTATCTGCGCCGCCTTCCGTTGTGCGTGGCCGAGGCAGAAGGGGAGATCGTCGCCTTCGCCAATGTGTGGCGGGCGCCTGCCGGCGGCGAGCTGTCGGTGGATCTGATGCGGCATAGCGCGCAAGCCCCGAAGGGCACAATGGATTTCCTGTTCATCGAGCTGTTTCTGTGGGGGAAGGCCAACGGCTATACGCGCTTCTCGCTGGGCATGGCGCCGCTGTCGGGCCTGGCCGAGCACCGCCTGGCCGGCCGCTGGAACCGTTTCGCCAGCCTGGTCGCACGCCACGGCGAACGCTTCTACGGATTCAGCGGGCTGCGGCGTTTCAAGTCCAAGTTCGCCCCGACCTGGCGCCCGCGCTACTTGGTCGCACCGGGCGGCATGCATCTGCCGGCCGCGTTGCTGGACGTCACCCGTTTGATCTCGGTGGATCCGGGCCGGCAGGAATGAGGCCTGGTGCCTAGTATGTGCCAGGTCTGCGAGGGATGTTGATTGCCTGATCGAGTGCTGCTCGAACGTGCTGCTCGAACGATCACTCCCTGATCGTCTTCGCGTTAATCCACCCGCCGCATGACCGGTCCCACATCAAGAAGGCATCCAAGCAACACTCATCGCCTAGCTGCAGAGCCACGCTCGTACCCAGGTTGCACGGCCCGGCTGCTCATTACTCACACACAGTGAGTACAGCAACACACAGTGAGTACAGCACCCGCGATACGGTCCAAGCCGGGCTGCGAGCGCAACCAGAATGCGGCCTTGTCGTCACCCAGCAACGCTGGCGTGCCAGCGAAACACCGATGCAGTATATACCCTCACGGTTTCGACAGCCCATGCAACTGCTCAATGATCGCCCTGGCCACTGTCGGGTAATCGTCGTTGTAGTGGTGATCGCCCGGCAGCGCAACGCGCTTGGCGGAATCAGCCGGCAGGCTCGGGCACAGCGCCTCCTCGTCGTCCTGGCCGTAGATGCACACGGTGGTGCCGGCGGGCAGACGCTGCACTTCCGGCGCAATCGGCAGCCCTTCGTCGTCCGAGCCAAGCCAGTTGCTGACATGGAATTCGTAGTCGGCCAATTTTCCGGCCGACACCAGCGCGGTCAAGCGAATATTCCGCTTGGTCTGCGCCGGTAGTTTGTTGATCGCCGCCGGCAGCACGTCCGCGCCTTGCGAGAAACCGATCAGAACCAGCCGCTGCCGTTGCCAGCGCTGCGCGTATACGCGCGCGATGCGGTCCAGGTCGGTGGACAAGCCCTGCGGCGTGCGTTCGGTCCAGAAGTAACGCAGCGAATCTAGTCCGACCACCGGGATGCCCTGCGCAACCAGGTTCTTGGACACTTCTTCGTCCAGGCCGGCCCAGCCACCGTCGCCGGAAACGAAGATCACGAAGGTGTCGTCGTCGCTGTCGCCATCGGGTTTGGCGGGCATTTCCACCACTGGCAGATCGGCCAGATTGCCCGGCGGCGGCGGCAACGCCACGCCCTTCTGCTCTCCCAGCACGCGGGCAGCGGCACGCAAGCCGGGCAGGATGTCGCCCTGCGGGGAGCGTGTAAAAGTACGCGCCTGCGGAACCTGCTTGAGGAAGCTGTCTTCGGCGGCGGCCGGGCAACGCTTGTCCTGGCTGCCGGCCAGTACCCAGGGAATCTGCAGCGGCACCGGCACCAGCGTATTGCTGCCCGGACGCACACCCCATTTGCAGATCGCCTGATCGGACACCATGGCCGGGCACAACCCGTCGGTGAGCAGGCCGGCCAGCATATGTGGTTTGGCTTGCGTAGCGCTAGCATAGGCCAATGCGGCGCCTTCTCCATCGCCCACCAGCAGCGGCAGGCGGTAAGTGGGCAGGTGGTGGACGGCCTGCGCGTAGCGCGCGAAGTTCTCCACATCGCCGACCGAAAACGTGCAGGGCTTGCCGACCTTGCGCAGCACGACGTACAGATGCGCGGTGTCCACCAGCGCCACCATCGCGCCGTCGGCACGCAAGGCTTCCGCCTGTGCCTGACGCTTGGCGGCATTGCCGGCACCGGCCAGCCAGATCACGACGCGCTGCGGTTCGCCCTTGGGCATCAGCAACGGCACCTGCTCGAAGCTGCCATGACTCACCAGTTCCGGCGCCTGCGCGGCGACCATGCCCGACAGCGTCAACACTGCCGCGCCGCAGAGCATGCTCCACATCTGAAGTCGTCGCATGTCACACCGTCGGTAAAATTAGTTCAAAGATAAATATAATCTTTCCGGCCTGCACCGGGAAGTGCCGGAACCTGCTTATTGCACCTTCGCCGACCGGCGCGCTTCCCAGGCCGCCAAGGCCTGGCGGTAACGCACCAATTCCTCTGCATACAGATCGTGCACGCACAGCGGGCAACCGCTCTGGCAGCACGCGTTGGCCGCCGGTGGCGCAGGGGCTGTCGGGCGTGGATCGGGACTGGAAGCAGCGCTGTCGGACATATGGTTATTGTAACGTGCGCGTCCACTGCGTCCGGATGTCCCCCCGGCTCAGCGGATGCGGATCAGCGCCCCAGCCGCCGGCGCAGATTGGCCGGCGCCGCAGCGTCGTAGCGCGTATGGACGTGGTCGCTCAGAAAGATCCGCGGGCGCTTGAGCAGACAGGACAGGAAGCGCTGGCGGTTGAGCCGGAACAGCACGCTGGGCACATGCCCGCGATATTCCTCATCTTGGAAAAGCACCGCCAGCCAGACCTCGACCGGCTGCTGCCAGCCCGGCCCGGCCGCGACCTCGGCGTAATGCTCCAGCAGCGCGCGCACGTTGCCGAAGTGATGGTAGGCGCGGCGGCGTGGCGTAGGCTTGTTCGAGCGCGGCCAGCTGCTCGGCATGCAACGCGAGCGGTGTTGTGGTGGCATCTATACGCGCAGGCTAAAGCATGTGCGCGCGCATCGACGCAGCGGCTCAGCGCAGTAACCAGCGTCCTTGGATCTGGTAACGCGACTGGCCAAGAAAGCTGCGCACAAGCGCGAACTCGCGCACTGTCCAGGCAAGCGCATCGCGGCGCCGCTGCGGCAACGACTGATTGCAATACAGCAGTGTCATATGTGCCGTGTACTGCGTCGTCCCTGAAAAATCCCCTTCAAGCGCCAAGTGCCGTCGGTGACAGCGGCACGGCGCTAAAGCATGACCATCCCATCGCCCGCATCCAGGCACGCAAAAACGCGATCCAGCGCAGCAGCCAGCGCAGGTTGTAGCCGGCGGCGCAGCCGAGCACGTGCAGCGCATCGCCTTGGGCACCCTTCAGCCTGCAGCGACGCAACCGGCAGTCGTCTTTCAGATGTCCGATCACCGGCTCCACCGCCTGCCGTCGCTTGATCCAGCGCCATTGCCGCCGCGTCAGCGTCTTGGCCTTGCCGCGATGCAGGACCTGCACGCCATCGACTTCGCGCCCGCGATCGCCCAGGTCCACGATCGCCACCGTCGGTTCTACGCTCACATCCTGCAGCAACCCGCGTGTCTGCTCCAGCTGCTCGGCCAAGGTATCGCCGTCGTACGGGTTGCCCGGGAAGCTGCGCGCACCCACGACCAATCCCTTGCAGGCGGTGACCGCAATGCCGACCTTGACGCCGAATTCGTACGCTTGACGCGCCTTGCCCTTGCCGATGCATTCCACTTCTGGGGCATGCAATGCGTACAGTTTTTGTTTGTCCTTCGGACGCTGCGTGTACAGCCGTTGCGCACGTTCCAGCCAGACAGCGATGCGCTCGCGCACGCCGGTGTTTACCTGATCGAGTTTGCGTTGGATGTCGCGCATGAGCCGTCCCAGCACTGTGCGTTGACGTCGCAAGATGCGCCGCATCCGCTTGAACTGGCGCGCATGCGCATACCGACCTGCCTTGCGGCTCAGGGCCGGGCCTTGCCGCGCGTAGCTCTGCCGCAATCCGATGCCGTGCCGCTTGGCCACTAAAACCAGCTTCTTGCGTGCCACCTCCAGCAAACGGCTGTCGGTCGGATAGGCGATCGCCTTCTCTTGCACCGTGGTGTCCACGATCACCCGCGACAACTCGCGTGCGTCCACCGCCTGCATGGCATGTGCGGCGTTGATGGTGTGCGCCAGCAGCTCTTCCATCCCGGCCTCACCCAGGCGCTGCCGCCAGCGCGTCAGCGAGCTGGCATCGCACGGCAAGCGCGTCTGGAACACGACCTCACCGGTGAAGAACTGCCAGTACGGATTCTCCAGCCAGCGCTCGCACACCGCTTCATCGGACAGGTCGTAGGCGTGTTTGAGGTAGAGCAAACCGGCAATCAGCCGCACCGGCAATGCCGGCCGACCGCCACCGGCCTGGGTGGCCGGCAAGCGCGATGAAAGTGCTTGCTCCAACGCCGTCCACGGCATCCGTTGGCTCAGCCGCGCCAGCCGATGACGCAGATCGATCTGGTTCTCCAGCCGCGAACGAAACAACTCGTCGGCAGGCATGTCTTCGGCAGCAGGACGGCGTGTACGCATGACTGAAAATTGCCAGAAACCAGCCTTCAGCGTAGCGAACACTGGTAGTTCTGGCACGCCGGTGCAGACATCAATGCCTTGCGGTCGTTGGGTGGTTGGGGTTTTTCAGGGGCGACTACTGCGCATCGCCGGCAATGCCGACACGCGCGAGCTGCCGCCCCAACGCGCCTTGCAAGTCATGCAGCCCACGGACCCGATCTTCGCCACGCAGCACACAGGGAAGCTGCGAGCGCCGCCCACCGAAGGTACCGACCCGATCGAGCTCCACATCGAAGGCATCTAGCACCACGCGCTCAGCCGCCTGACTGGCGCGACTCAACAACGATGGCGGCAAGCCTCCGGCGTAGTCGCCCAGATGATGCAGGGTCACATGCAGGCGCTCGCGCCCGAGCGGCTTGCCGTCCACTTGCCCGGCCTGCAACAAACCTTCGGCGATGTTCGCCGCACGCTCGGCAGTGTGCGCATCGGCCATCACCGCAAAAAACAGGCGTTCGGTGGTCTTTTCTTCCCCCAAGCCCAGTGACAACTGCGCTTGGGCCGATGACAGGTACAAGAAATGCTGCATGGGTGATTCCACGGCCGCGCAACGCGCGGCCTGCCTGAGGAAAGGCGGCGGATACTAGCAGACCAGCCGTATATCGAATACGTCGAAAAAACCCTGCCAATGTGGAACGTAGCGACGCGCGTGGAACTGCAATGGAAGCGTCGCAGATCGGCATCGGAACGATCGGCAACTCAAAAAAGAAACGGGCAGCTCGCGCTACCCGTTTTCGCCTCTATGGATTTCAAGCCAGAGCTGCATCGCTTCGGTGGCGATGCAATCAAGTCACGCTCGCAGTTTATGCGGCGCTCTTCATCGCATGCTTGTGGTTGCGCATCACGTCATGACAGGCGCGCACTTCCGGTAGTAGGCGCAGTGCGGCATCGCGTGCAGCGGCCGGGGTGTCCTGGTCTGCGATTGTCTCGTCGAACGCCTTCAGCAGGCGATCTTCCGACTCTTCCAGCTCGGCCACGTAGCCGTACTTGGTATCGCCCAGCGTTGCGCGGACCTTGCCGTAGAACTGCTGCATGCTGCCCACCAGCGTGCCGCTCTTTTCTGGCGTACCGCCCACCGATGCAACCACACTGCTCAGACTGCTAACGATGTCGGTCTTGACGCTGGCAATGCGACGGAAAAGCGTCGCAAGTTCCACATCGCCCACCTTGGCGGCGGCTTCGTCGTAGAAGTCCTTGCCGTCGCGGGAAATGGCGATGAGGTCGTTGAGGCTATGCTCGGTTTTGCTCTGAATGCTCATGTATGGCTCCTTGTTGCGATGGGCCGGCGCTGCGCTGCTGTCACTGCAGTGCGCTTGCGACGGAAAGTGAGTCAATCGATGGATTGATTGCACTACCTTGGCGTTGTGTACGGCCTCATCCTGACGTTGCGACCATAATCGGCATGTGAGCGCTGCGGGCATCGTCATCACGCCATCTTGCCAACGATGAATCGTGATTCACCGATGCCAATGCGAGCTCGACTCATTTGGGCTGCCGGCTCGCCCACATGTTGTCGACCAAATTGGGATACGGCCGCCCTGCTTCTTCGGCACGTTGTTTTGCTGCGGCCTTCTGCGCATCCGTCAGCAGCGTGGATGCGGATTTACGCTTGGGATTACGGCGTTTCCACGGCGGTGGAGTGAATTCGGTCATGACACTGTTCGTTCCGCTTGCGATCGAGCCAGCAGTCTCACTGCCAGGCCGTGAGTTGGTCGTGGATACAAAACGTGCAGCCAATGCAACCTGTTGCGCAGCGACGCAGATCGCCCGCAACGCATCGATGCAAGTGGCAGCGCTGATTGCTCCAGGCCGTCTCGAACCGACCACATCTCAGCAACTTGCGACCCATCAACAACTCGCCACCAACGTGCGTTGCCGACGCTCTTGCCACACCGCCAATACATAGACCAACAGACCACCGAACGCAGTCGCCGCGCCGACATAACCGGTGGAGGTCCAGCCCCATCCTGCGGTGATCGCCATACCGCCCAGCCACGGACCAAGTGCGTTGGCGGTATTGAATGCTGCATGGTTGGACGCTGCAGCCAGCGTCTGCGCATCGTTCGCCACGTCCATCAACCGCGTCTGCAATGCCGGCGCCAGGGCGCCCATCGTGCCGACCGCCACGATGGAGACGAACACCCATAACCCCGAGTGCGCAGCCAATGGAAAGGTCAGCATCACCGCCACCGACCAGACCAACAGCACCGGCACCGCGCGGAACTGCATGCGATCGAACAACCACCCACCCAGGATGCTGCCGAGCACGCCGCCCACGCCGAATGCGACCATAGCCAGCGGAATGCGCGCCGGCTCCACGCCGGTGACGGCGGTCAAGGTCGGCGCCAGGTAACTGAAGACGCAAAACATTCCGGAAAATCCCACCGCCCCAATCGCCAACGCCAGCCACACCTGCGCCTGATTGAACGCACGCAGCTCGCGTAACGGCTGCTGCCGCGGTTCGTCCGGCTGCGGCGGCAGCAAGGCCGCGACGGCGGCGACAGTACCTAGCGCAATCACCGAGACGGACGCATACGACCAGCGCCAGCTGACGCTCTGGCCAAGCCAGGTCGCCAACGGATTGCCCACCAGCAAGGCCACGCTCAAGCCCAATAGCACGCGGCCCACCGCGGTGGCGCGTTGATTGGGCGGGCTGATCGACGCGGCCACCAACGAAGCGACGCCGAAATACGCACCATGCGGCAAGCCGGCGATGAAGCGACACAGCAGCATCGTGTGATAGCTCGGCGCCAACGCACTGGCGAGGTTGCCCAGCGCGTAGAACACCATCAACAGCAGCAACAAGGTGCGCCGCGGCCAGCGTGCGCCCCAAATCGCCAGCAACGGCGCGCCGACCACCACACCCAACGCGTAGGCAGTGATGACGTGGCCCACCTGAGGCTCGCTGATCTGCAAGCCCTGCGAGATCTGGGTCATCAGGCCCATCGTGGAAAATTCGCTGATGCCGATCGCAAAGCCGCCCATCGCCAGCGCCAAGAGAATCAACACGTAATCGCGCCGGGACACGCGCGGCGGTGAGAGCTCGGTATCGGGCATGCCCGACTCCAGAAATGGCGGGGCAGTTTAGTATTGTGCAATGCGGCAATCGATGAAAGGCCGTTGCTCTGTGCAATCCAGCGCCAGGTCCTGGCGCGTCACAGTTCTGCAAGTTTCATTGCCCGGGAGACGCTGTGTCCTGTCGGCACCACTCGAAGCCGGCTGGTTCCGCCTCCATATTTGGGGAGCACCGCGATCGGCGCGGCGTCGCGCTTGACGCGTAATCAACCTCGACTGGTTGCTGATGCTCGAATCCACTGAATCCCCCTTGTTCTTCCCGGTGCGCCTGGGCGCGCTGGAGCTTGCCAACCGCGTGATCATGGCGCCGCTGACGCGTAACCGCGCCGTCGCCGGGCAGGTACCTTCACCACTGGCCGCCGAGTACTACGGCCAGCGCGCCAGTGCTGGCTTGATCGTTGCCGAAGGTGCGCAGATCAGCGCACTCGGCCAGGGCTATCTGGATACGCCCGGCATCCACACCAAAGAGCAGGTCGACGGTTGGCATACGGTCACCGATGAAGTGCACCGCCGCGGCGGCAAGATCGTGCTGCAGCTGTGGCATGTCGGTCGCGTTTCGCATACCAGCGTGCTGCCGCCGGGCGAAGTGCCGGTCGCACCCAGCGCCATCCGCGGCGAAGGCAAGACCTACACCAAGAACGGCTTCGAGGATGTGTCCGAGCCGCGCGCACTTGCATTGGGCGAAATCCCCGCATTGATCGAGGACTACCGCATCGCTGCGCGCAACGCGATCGATGCCGGCTTCGACGGCGTAGAAGTGCACGCAGCCAACGGCTATCTGCTGGACCAGTTCCTGCGCGACGGCTCCAACAAGCGCACCGACGCCTACGGCGGCGATTTCGAAAACCGCACCCGCTTGCTGACCGAAGTGGTGCAGGCCATTGCCGACGAGATCGGCGCCGAGCGCACCGGCGTGCGCCTGTCGCCGGTCACCCCGGTGTACGGCATCCACGATTCCGATCCGCAGCCGTTGTTCGAGCATGCGGTCGAGCGCCTCAATCTGATCGGCGGGCTGGCCTTCGTGCACGTGATCGAAGGTGCGACCGGCGGGCCGCGCGATAACGTCGCCTTCGACTACGCCGCCCTGCGTGCGAAGTTCGACGGTGCATGGATCGGCAACAACGGCTACGACCGCGCGCTGGCCGAAAAAGCTATCGACAGCGGCTATGCCGATGCGATCTCGTTCGGCCGCCCGTTCATCGCCAATCCAGACCTGCTGCGTCGTCTGCGCGAGAACGCACCACTGGCCGAGCTCGACCAGGCCACCCTGTACGGCGGCGGTGCCAAAGGCTACATCGACTACCCCGCACTTCCCAACAGATCGCCCAACAGCGACTCACAGCACGACTGCGCTCACCGTTAGGCGGGCGTGGCAGGCGCTCGGTGCTGCGGCATGTACCACGCATACATCTCGCTGATGCGGCAGAGCTGCGTGGGCGGTGCGATGTATCCACGCAATTGATTGCACGGCATGCCAGGAGCGCGCTGAGTCAGTTGAGAACCACGTTTACGCCTTGCGCAGAAAACAGGTGTTCAGTACCAGACCCTTGGTCTTTTCCGAGTTACCTCCAATGTGCCCGGCATTGTTCTCGACCAGGCCGATATTGCGGATTATCGTGCCCTGCCCGAGCGGGATCGATGGGCCCTTAACCTTGAGATCCTTGATCACGGTCACCGTGTCGCCGGCCCGCCGCATATTGCCATTGCTGTCTTGCACCACCGTGGTGTTCGCGGCCGCCTCGCCTGCACGCCATTCGAAACTGCATTCCGCGCAGATCGACATCGCGCTGCCGGCATAAGAGTGGCCAACAAAACTACTGCGCAGCCGCCAGGCGGGCGCGGTGGGCATGCGATTTCCAAGGTTAGAGCGTGTTATGAACTTTGCCCTTGTCACGCTAACGTATACGGATGAAGCCTCGTAAGCCTTATTCCACCGATATTTCCGACGAAGAATGGGCCTTTGCGGCTCCCTATTTGACGCTGATGGACGTGCAGGCACCGCAGCGCAAGTATGAGCTACGCGCGATGTTCAACGCACTGCGGTGGATCGCGCGCGCCGGCGCACCATGGCGATTGCTTCCCAACGATTTTCCGCCCTGGGAAGCGGTGTATCAGCAAACACAGCGCTGGCTGCAAGCGGGCTGCTTTGAGGCCATGGTCAGTGATCTGCGCTCACTCTTGCGTGTGGCGCAAGGGAAAAAAGGCCAGCCGAGCGCGGTCATTTTCGATGCTCGCACGCTGCAGTCCACCTGCGAAAGCGGGCCGCGTGCTGGATACGATGGCTATAAACGCAAGAAAGGCAGCAAGGTACACATGGCCGTCGATACGCTTGGACATCTGCTCGCTGTCCAGGTGACGCCGGCTAATGAGCAGGAGCGCGCGCAAGTCCGATCGTTGGCACAAGAGGTACAACACGTGACCGGTGAAACGGTCAAGATCGCCTTTGTTGATCAGGGCTACACCGGTCAAGAACCGGCGCAGGCGGCCACGGAAGAAGGCATTGAGTTGCAAGTGATCAAGCTGCAAGAAGCGAAAAAAGGCTTTGTCTTGCTGCCGCGCCGTTGGGTTGTCGAGCGCAGCTTCGGATGGGCCAATCGTTTCAGACGGCTGGCACGCGACTACGAGCGATTGCCGGAAACCTTGGCCGGTTTGCACTTCGTCGTCTTCACGATCCTGATGCTTGGAAATGCAGCCACCCTCTTTCAAAGTTCATAACACGCTCTAGAACGGGCGTGGAGTGTTGCCCCCCGACCGCGCGATCACGCATTCAGCACGGCAGCGGCCCGATAGTGCGGCGCTTATCGAATGCCCTGCAGGTCGCGCGTGTCCAACGAGTCAGTGCCCACCCCATCGCGTACCACGCCGGGCTCCACCGACGCTGGAGACGCCAACCACGGCGCCACGGTTGCCGGCGCGACCAAACCCAAGGGCTCGCACTTGGTGGTATATGTGGCGTTGGCCGGCAATCTGGCCATTGCGATCGCCAAGTTCATTGCTGCGGGCATTTCCGGCAGCTCGGCAATGCTCAGCGAAGGTGTGCATTCGCTAGTGGACACCATCAACGAAATCCTGCTGCTGTACGGCCTGCGCCGCGCGGCTCAGGCACCCACTCCGACCCATCCGTTCGGTTACGGGCGCGAGTTGTACTTCTGGAGTTTCATCGTTGCGTTGCTGGTGTTTGCAATGGGCGCAGGTGTGTCGCTGTACGAAGGCATCGTGCATCTTCGCAATCCCGAGCCGGCCAGGAGCCATCTGATCGCCTACAGCGTGCTTGGCGTATCGATCATGTTCGAAGGCACTTCGTGGCTGGTCGCATTGCGCGAGTTTCGCTCCAGAAAAGGCCGCATGGGGTATTTCCAGGCCTTTCGCCAGAGCAAGGACCCAAGCACATTTACGGTGTTGCTGGAAGACAGCGCTGCACTGGTCGGCTTGTTCATGGCACTGCTCGGCCTTGCCGGGACGCAACTGTTGGACATGCCCGAGCTCGACGGCATCGCCTCGATCGGCATTTCCGGCGTGCTCGCATTTACCGCGTTCCTGCTAGCGCGCGAAACCAAAGGCTTGCTGATCGGCGAACCAGCGCACGCGCATGTCACCGAGTCGCTGCTGCGCATCGCCGCCAGCGACCCCGACGTGTGCGCCGCCAACGGCGTGCTCACCATGCAGATGGGCCCAAACCAGGTGGTTGCCGCGTTGAGCGCCGAATTAGAAGACAGCCGCACCACACCGCAGATCGAAGCCTGCGTTGGACGTATCGAAGCGGCTGCCAAGCAACAGTATCCCGAACTCACCGCACTGTTCATCAAGCCGCAAACGCCGGAGACCTGGCACGCACGTCGCGCGCAGATCGAACGTGGCGCAGCGAAGGATTAGCGCATTGGGAGAGTGGCTGACAAAACGACTGCGCTCACCATCAGGCGGGCGCGGCCGGTGCTCGGAATCGGCATGTGCCACGCGTACACTTCGGTTCCTACGCGCCGTCCGCACCCACCTGGCGGCTGCTCGCTACGTTTTGTTATCCACTCTTAGGCATGTTCTGCATGAAACTCGGCATCGACTTCGGTACCAGCAACTCCGCTGCTGCGGCGATCGTCGACGGGCAAGTACTGCCGGTACGCTTCGGCGAGGCCTTGCAGTTCCGCACCACAGTGTATTTCCCCGACACCATGCGCGATCCGGAGGATTTCAGGCTCACGCCCGCGCCGGAATACGAGGTCGAGCGGCTGGTCGACTCGGGCCGCCGCGACGCGCTCGCCGCCGGTCACACGCCCAATAACGACAGCCTGCGCCGCGATGCGATTCGCATCGTGCGTCGTCAATGGATGGAAAAACAGGTGCGCGAGCCACGCAGCTCCGCAGCCCTGCTACAGAACGCGGTGTATGGCGACGAAGCGCTGGATGCGTACTTGCTCGAAGGCGAAGGCAATCTGGTGCAGAGCCCCAAGTCGATGCTGGGCTACAACCTGCATCCACGCGCGCGCCAGACCATTACCGGCATTGCCACGCATGTGCTGGAACATATCCGGCTCACCGCCTCGCGCCAGTTCGACATCAATATCCGCAGCGCCACGCTGGGCCGCCCGGTACAGTTCCGCAGCTCGATCGGCCAAGCCGGTAATGCGCAAGCCTTGGATATCCTGCAGACCGCCGCAATCGCGGCCGGTTTCGATCACGTGGATTTCCTCGAAGAGCCCGCAGCGGCCGCGATGCACTACCACGTCAGCCACGACACCCGCCAAGACACCATGGTGGTAGACATCGGCGGCGGCACCACCGACGTCGCGCACGCCAGCGTCGGCGGCAGCGCCGCGCCGCAGGTACACCGCGCCTGGGGCATCGCGCGCGGCGGCACCGATATCGATCTAGCGCTAAGCCTGGCCGCCTACATGCCGTTATTCGGTCGCGGCATCACCCGCGTGCCGACGCATCATTACGTAGAAGCGGCGATGGTGCAGGACATGACCCGCCAACGCGAATTTCGCCTGCACAACTATCAAGACGTTCCCGCGCCGTTCGACAAGCGTTTGCAGGCGTTGCAGGCTACCGGCAATACCGCGCGTCTGTATCGCGGTGTGGAAGCCTGCAAGATCGCCCTCAGCGAGCTCGAGCAGCATGAGGCGGCCCTGGACTTCATCGAGCGCGGGCTGGGCGTGGATGTGCAGGCCAGTGCACTGGTCGCCTCTGCCTCCAACTATCTGGCCGAGTTGGAGGGCTTGCTCGCGCAGGTGAGTGCTGACATAACCGCACCACCAGCAACGGTGTTCCTGACCGGCGGCATGTCGCGCGCCGGCTATATTCGCGAGACGGTGGCGGCGGCTTTTCCGAAATCGCGCTTGGTGCATGGCGACCCGTCCTTCGGTGTGGTCCAGGGGTTGGCATGGGCGGCAGCACACGCAGCCCGTTCGTCAGCCGGTTAACACAAGGCGAAGCATTACCCCCTATGATAAGCGGTTGCTGCTCGACACCCCGTCGTCTTGCCTGCAAGGCACGCCCGCCGTGCCGCCGCGATTGCGCACCGAACGCGACCGCACCTCTCGATACTGCGCGCACCACCCTGGTCGCACGCGGCGTCACCGCACTTCCCCGCTACAGGAGGCTACATGGCACGTCCCGCGACCAAGCAGAAATCCCAGCCCAGCATCACTCGCAGCGAAGGCAAGTCGCAGCCGCTCAGTCGTGAGCGTATCGCTGCCGACATCGCCGCGTTCCGCAAGACCGGCGGTCGGATCGAAGTGCTCACCACCAACTTCGGCCCGACGCGCAACGACGGCGACAAGATCGCTTAAGCGCTACCCGGAAGCTGAAGTGTTTGTACTGACGTGCCACCGCAAGGTGGCACGTTTGTTTTCAGGCCTCGGTTGTGATCGATGCGCACCGAGCCCGAATGCAACTCCAGCTTGACGTCGCCATTGCCCGCCCAACGTCGCTTTCAGGCTCTTGCCGGGCCATATTCAGGTCGCTCCACCTTCCCGCCCACCGCGCGGATATTGCCGCTGAAGATCTCCGCATCCAACGCTGCCGACAAGTTGCGCGGAACTCCCAGCGCGATCGTGCCGCTGACGCTTTCCGCGGCGATGCTGCCGCCCGGTGCCAGCCCGGTCACCGTCAATGCCGCCTCGCCAGACACGCTTTCCGCGCTCAATTGCGACACCTGGCCCCGCCCAGCGTCACCCAGGAAATGGTCTGGCGCCCCTCGGGTGTGTGCAGCGGCAGATGCGCAAGCAGCCCATGCGCGCTAGCATCGCGCTTCCGCCGTTTCGATTCCTGAGCCTGCCCCATGAGCCGCTGGCGCCCCCCTGCCGAAAAAAGCACGGCGCTGATCACGCCCGAGGGCCATGCGCGGCTCAAGGCCGAGCTGGAAGATCTCTGGCGGGTTCGTCGGCCCGAGGTGGTGAGTGCGCTGGCTGCAGCCGCAGCCGAAGGCGACCGCTCGGAAAATGCCGAATACACCTACCGCAAGAAGCAGCTTGGCGAAATCGACCGCCGCGTGCGCTATCTCAGCAAACGGCTGGAAGCGCTGCGCGTGGTGGATATCACGCCGACCGACCCACGCGCCGTGTTCTTCGGCGCGCAGGTCGAATTGGAAGACGCCGACAGCGGCGAACTGCTGCACTACCGCATCGTCGGCCCGGACGAAACCGACGCCGGACGCGGCTGGATCAGTATTGATTCGCCGTTGGCGCGCGCATTGCTGAAAAAACGCGCGGATGACGAGTTCGAAGCGCAGTTACCTTCCGGCAAGCACACCTTTGTGGTGGTGTCTGTCTATTACGAGGCTTGAAACGCATGAATCTCAACCTATTGGACGCACTGGAAAGAATTGACCCACTCTGCTCCAGGAAGCGAAGAATTGCTTCAAACGTCGTCTGGACATTGCAGCAGTTTTAACGGCAACTGCTTACATTGAAATGACCCTGGCAGATGAGTTGAAGGTCGCGGACCGCCCACAGAAGAAGCCAACATTGGGACAAATCATTAAGAGGGGCTAGAGCGTGTTATGAACTTTGCCCTTGTCACGCTAACGTATACGGATGAAGCCTCGTAAGCCTTATTCCACCGATATTTCCGACGAAGAATGGGCCTTTGCGGCTCCCTATTTGACGCTGATGGACGTGCAGGCACCGCAGCGCAAGTATGAGCTACGCGCGATGTTCAACGCACTGCGGTGGATCGCGCGCGCCGGCGCACCATGGCGATTGCTTCCCAACGATTTTCCGCCCTGGGAAGCGGTGTATCAGCAAACACAGCGCTGGCTGCAAGCGGGCTGCTTTGAGGCCATGGTCAGTGATCTGCGCTCACTCTTGCGTGTGGCGCAAGGGAAAAAAGGCCAGCCGAGCGCGGTCATTTTCGATGCTCGCACGCTGCAGTCCACCTGCGAAAGCGGGCCGCGTGCTGGATACGATGGCTATAAACGCAAGAAAGGCAGCAAGGTACACATGGCCGTCGATACGCTTGGACATCTGCTCGCTGTCCAGGTGACGCCGGCTAATGAGCAGGAGCGCGCGCAAGTCCGATCGTTGGCACAAGAGGTACAACACGTGACCGGTGAAACGGTCAAGATCGCCTTTGTTGATCAGGGCTACACCGGTCAAGAACCGGCGCAGGCGGCCACGGAAGAAGGCATTGAGTTGCACGTGATCAAGCTGCAAGAAGCGAAAAAAGGCTTTGTCTTGCTGCCGCGCCGTTGGGTTGTCGAGCGCAGCTTCGGATGGGCCAATCGTTTCAGACGGCTGGCACGCGACTACGAGCGATTGCCGGAAACCTTGGCCGGTTTGCACTTCGTCGTCTTCACGATCCTGATGCTTGGAAATGCAGCCACCCTCTTTCAAAGTTCATAACACGCTCTAACAAAACGTAGCGAGCAGTCGTCAGGTGGGCGCAGAGGAACCGGAGTGTACGCGTGGTACATGAGGATTCCGAGCACCAGCCGCGCCCGCCTGGCGGCGGCGCAGTAGTTTTGTTAGCCGCTCTAAAGAGATAAGAAAAATTTCCATACCCAATGTAGTTTTAAGCCAGGACTTCCTGGAAAATCTCGACCTACTGGTTAAAAGAAGAAACGCCTACGCGCATCGAAAAGAAGCCGACGACCTAGACCATACGCTCGGACACCGATTCATAACCAAAAAAAACATCCGCGCACTGTCATGCGCGAAGACGCAGAGCTCGCAATGAAACTCATGTACGAGCTTTTCTACACAACCTTGCGCTAGCTGATCACCGCAAGTTCAATCCCGCGATTACCCTTTACCGGTAACGCATCGCCAAAAAGATCGTGCTCATCGCTGTCGGTGATTTCCACCTCGACCAGATCGCCGATCTTCAGCCCGAGCTCGCCGCCGTTCTGGATATGCACCAGACCATCGATTTCCGGTGCGTCCGCGCGTGAGCGCGCCACCGCGATGTCGTCTTCGATCAGATCGACCAGACACTGCTGCACGCTGCCGATTTTGGATTCAAGGCGCGCGGCGGAAATATCCACCTGGCGGGCCATAAAGCGCGCCAGACGCTCCTGCTTGAGTTCTTCCGGCACCGGATCCGGCAACGCATTGGCGCTGGCGCCTTCGACCGGCGAATACGCGAACGCGCCGACCCGATCGAGCTGCGCCTGATCCAGGAAGTCAAGCAACGATTCGAACTCAGCCTCGGTCTCACCGGGAAAGCCGACGATGAAGGTCGAGCGCACGGTGATCTCCGGGCACATCGCCTTCCAGCGCTGCACACGCTCCAGGGTTTTTTCGACTGCGCCCGGGCGCTTCATCAACTTGAGGATGCGCGGGCTGGCGTGCTGGAACGGGATATCCAGATACGGAAGCACCTTGCCCTCGGCCATCAGCGGGATCACGTCGTCCACGTGCGGATACGGATACACGTAATGCAGGCGCGTCCACACGCCCAGCTCCGACAAGCCTTCGCACAGCGCCTTCATGCGCGTCTGGTACGTCCGGTCGCGCCAGGGGCGCTCGACGTATTTCAGATCCACGCCGTAAGCCGAAGTGTCCTGCGAAACCACCAGCAATTCCTTGACCCCACCGCGCACCAGCCGCTCGGCTTCGCGCAGCACTTCATCGACCGGGCGCGAAGCCAGATCGCCGCGCATGGAAGGGATGATGCAGAAGCTGCAACGGTGGTTGCATCCTTCGGAGATCTTCAAATAGGCGTAATGGCGCGGCGTCAATTTGATGCCGTAATCGGGCACCAGATCCACGAACGGGTCGTGGCGCGGCGGCAACGCAGCGTGCACTGCCTCCATCACGCTCTGATAGTCCTGCGGGCCGGACACCGCCAGCACCTGCGGATACGCCTCGCGGATCTGCTCCGGGCGCTTGCCCAGGCAGCCGGTGACGATCACCTTGCCGTTGGCATTCATCGCCTCGCCGATCGCATCCAGCGACTCGGTCACCGCCGAATCGATGAAGCCGCAGGTGTTGACCACTACCACATCTGCAGCATCGTAACTGGGCACGATGTCGTAGCCCTCCACGCGCAACTGGGTGAGGATGCGTTCGGAATCGACGAGCGCCTTCGGGCAGCCAAGGCTGACGAAGCCGACTTTGGGGTTCAGCTGGGACATGGAAGCAGGAGCCTGGGGAACGGAACGGCCTGGGGCCTGAGTGGGGCGTGGGGCCTGAGTAGCGCAATTATAGCGGCGCCCGGGCGCCGCCCGGGCAACGCGCTGAACCGCGCTGCCGGCAAGGCCGCCGTTAGTTTGACTAACGAGCTAGCGAACGGCCGCCAGGCGGGCGCAGCCGGTGCTCGGAATCGGCACATACCGCTTTCACGCCGCGGTTCCTCCGCGCCGTCCACACCCACCTGACGACTGCTCGCTACGTTTTGTTAGCCGCTCTTAGCGCAATATCAGCGCACTGCATCGACGATGCACCGTGCGATATGCCCACGCGCATAGGGCGCATCGCTCAGCGACCTCAAGGGTATAGTGGATTGAGATAAAGTTTGGCCTGCTTCACTCCGCCGACATCGCGCTGTTTGGTGGAGACGCTATAATTAATGCCGCAGATACGAACCATCTGCTCATCGCGAACCTTATGCTGCAATAGCCAGTCGGGCACCTGCTGTGCACCAGGTTTCCAACCGGGCCCAGTGTCCTTCTCGTCGAAGCTCAGTATTGACGCTTGCGACATCTCGGTGGTGTGCTGCGGCTCTGTCGCTTCTTGATACAGTGCCTCCCAGTCGAATGGAATGTCGTAACTCGACACCTCGGGCTGGGCTGACGATGAAGGTCCTGCCACCTCGTCCTCGGGCGTATCGGGATTCCAGTCGCCTTCAGGCGCCTGCGGCCAACCACCCTCAGGAGTGTGTGGAATCATGGAAGAGTAAGAAGAACCCGTTGGTTCAGCTATGCCTCCCTGGTCGGGCAACTGCACGTCAGGAGGATACGTCTCGCGCACTTTCGACAGCATGGTTTTCACTTGAGAGCGGACGTTTAAGCTCAAGCCATTGATGTAGGTCGCAAAATCTTGATCCAACGTTTTGTCGTACAAACGCGACGCCATTGGCGCCTTGTTGTTCTTCTTTAGCCAAACGCTAAATCGGGTCAGACGGCGTGATGTCTTACTGGCGTAGGTTTCTCCTTTAGCATATGTTCTTCCGCCGCTGGACACCCACAAAGTAGCTTTAAAGTGCTCGACGATTTGGCGGTCGTCTTCATTGATATCACTCGTATCAAGATGCTTCCCCGGTATGAATGTCGCTTCGGTGAGTTTAAGTTCCTGCAGTTTCCGTAGCGCCGCAACGGCCTTTCGACTGCCCGCCATGCACGTGCCTGCGAAGGCTTTGGCGTCATCCATCAAGGTTTCGGAGTGCAGTCTTCCCGTTTCCGACAATCCCTGCTTATTCTGGCTATTGAGCCATTCACTAAAGGCGCGCAACGGGCTTGCATACGCGGGACTAGCAGAAAGCGTACCATCGATGAGTTGTTTATCGCCGTCAGGAACCTCATATCTACCAGAAAGCCGTATTTTTGGCGCTCCATAGTTGGCAGATGCGATTTTACGCAGATGCGTCAGTGCCGCGTTCAGACGAATGCCTTGTGACCCTTTTTGGAAATCCGAGGCATCGCGTTTTAGCGCCTCTTTGTCTTGGCGGAGCGACTCTTTGTCCTGGCAGAGCCGCTTTTGCAGACCAGCCTTGCCCCGCTGCCTGAGCCAATCGCTAAAACGTATCAACAAATAGACGTAGCGTTTTATGGCCACCAGTTTATCCCCCCTCTTCCCGGCAGCGTCTACAAGCTGCGCGATGAATTCACTGTCGGCCGGATAGGGTGTGTCGGAGCCTGACAACACGGTCCCGCGTCGAATCTTGCCGCTTAGCTTGGCGAACTCGCTGGGCACATCGCACGAGGTTGATGGACAACCCACTTGCACCTGACGTTCTTCATGAACGGCGGCGTCTTCGAAAGCAGGCTGCTGCTCTGCTGTCCACTGAGGCTCAGGCACATCAGCACGCCCAAGCGGAAGATGATGCGCATGACTGTTGCGGCCCAGGTAGTCGTATGGCAGCGCGAAGTGAAACGGCATCGATGTGCCGTTCTGACCCGGAATCGCGCCCGATCCCGGCGCCGAATGCACAGCAGATGCCTCGGTGCGAAGGAGCTTAGTCGGTCGAGCTGGCAGTTCGCTGAGGACGCCAGAGGATCCTGAGGGCGACGCCATTCCGGACGCAACCGTGCCCGGACTCACCGGCAGGTCAGTCACCTGCTCTGGCATGCGTTGGTAGGTGCTCTGGGCATGCGTCAGACGATTGCTGTTCTTGTGACTCCGCATTTTTTTTGCTCCGCTTCATGATGAAAAAGACGGCTCAGGGCTGGATCTCGTCAAGCTGATGCAGCTCAGGGATATCCGCTGAAAACCGCCAGCTCTCGCGCATTGGCTCCACTGGTGAGCTTGCTTCCCGGCTGGTCGAACTTCCCGGCTGGTCGAAGCGCTGCTGATCCAGCGGTCACCATCAAGCATGCTGATCGATCAATCGCATGCCCAATGCGCAGATGGCGAAGGCGTAACGGGTTTGCCGAACATCAACCTGTAAGCGAGACCCTCACCTGCAGCGTCGCCGGTTCGGTCGATAATGCGCCTCCCCTACAACATCAGGAGTTCCCATGGGTCACTGGACCACGCTCGACACCCCCGACGGCCAAGTCGCCGCCTGGCACGCCACGCCCGTTTCCAGCCCGCGCGGCGGCCTGGTGGTGATCCAGGAGATCTTCGGTGTCAACGAACATATCCGTGCGGTGGCCGATGACTACGCCGCCCGCGGATACGAAGTGCTGGCGCCGGCCTTCTTCGATCTGGAAGAAAAAGACGTGCAGTTGCCTTACGACCAGGAAAGCGTCCAGCGCGGCCTGGCCCTGGCCGATGCGGTCGGCCTGGAGCGTGCGGTGGACGTGGTCAAATGCGCAGCGACTCTGCTGACCCGCGCCGGCAAGGTCGGCACCGTGGGCTATTGCTGGGGCGGCTCGGTGGCGCTGCTGTCGGCGATCCGCCTGGGTCTGCCGTCGGTGAGCTATTACGGCGGCCGCAACACCCAGCTGCTGGACGAAACCCCAAAGGCGCCGGTGATGTTCCACTTCGGCGAACAGGACGCCAGCATTCCGCCCGAGGCGATCCAGGCCCACCGCGAGAAGCTGCCGCAGATGGAGACCTTCGTGTATCCGACCGGACACGCCTTCAACCGCAGCATCGACCCGACCCACTTCGATGCCGACAGTGCCGAGCGCGCATTGGAGCGCACCCTGGGCTTCTTCGAAGCGCATCTAGGATGAGCGAACCCGCATCGAGCAAGCCTGCATCTGGCGCGACCGCCTTCCGGCTCGATCCGCGGCTGGCCGCAGACAGCGTATTCGTCGCCGACGGGCCGCTGTCGCAGGTGCGGCTGATGGACGACAGCCGTTTCCCATGGCTGGTACTGATACCGCGGGTGGCCGATGTCAGCGAGTGGATCGATCTGGATGGCGGCCAGCAGCGCCTGTTGCTGGCCGAGATCAATCAGCTCTCGCAGCTGCTACGTGTGGGCCCGGAGGTGACCAAGCTCAACATCGGCGCACTTGGCAATATCGTGCGGCAGCTGCACGTGCATCTGGTTGGCCGCCATCCCGGCGATGCCGCCTGGCCCGGACCGGTCTGGGGCAGTGGCAGCGCGCAGCGCTTCGCAGCCGATGCGCTGCAACAGCATGTCGC
Source organism: Xanthomonas fragariae (assembly GCF_900183975.1). Lineage (NCBI taxonomy): Bacteria > Pseudomonadati > Pseudomonadota > Gammaproteobacteria > Lysobacterales > Lysobacteraceae > Xanthomonas > Xanthomonas fragariae. The sequence continues at coordinate 1,557,273 of NZ_LT853882.1, read as the reverse complement.
TGCGTGGGCGCAGCGGCTACGATAGGCACCCGTCTTTCAACTACCCTTTCGCATGAAATCCAATGTCGTCGCCGCGCTGATCCTGATCCTCGTCGGCCTGCTGTTTCTGGCCAATAACCTGGGCTGGACCAATGTGAGTCTGGGCCGGCTGATCGCTACGTGGTGGCCGGCAGCCTTGGTCGCTTGCGGCGTTGGAATGTTGTTTGGGAAGGGGAAGTAGCTGGGATCTAGGCAATCGGGCACGGGAACCAGCATGGCCTCGCACCTACAAGCGCATATCGCCATGCGCTATCGCCTGATTCCCGCCCTGTTTCTGCTCACGTTGGGCATATTGTTTTTGCTGGACCACCTTGGACTGGCCCGTTTCGATCCGGACACACTGGTCGCTGTCGGGTGGCAGGCATTGCTGATGGCAGCTGGCGCGCGCCACCCTGCGCTACCGCGAAAGAGCGACCGCGACCTGCCGAAGGCCACGGCCGCGCCATTGCATCAGGTGCGTGGCAAGGTCACGCCGGTCTGGCCCTGGTACTTGCCGCCGCGGTCCTTGTACGAGGTCTCGCAGACTTCGTCCGACTGGAAAAACAGCATCTGCGCTACGCCTTCATTGGCGTAGATACGTGCCGGCAACGGCGTGGTGTTGCTGAATTCCAGGGTCACGTGGCCTTCCCACTCCGGCTCTAGCGGGGTCACGTTGACGATGATGCCGCAGCGCGCGTAGGTGCTCTTGCCCAGGCACACCACCAGGGTGTCGCGCGGGATGCGGAAATATTCCACCGTCCGTGCCAGCGCAAAACTGTTCGGCGGGATGATACAGACATCCGATTCGATATCAACAAAGCTGCCCGGGTCGAAATGCTTCGGGTCGACAATCGTGGAGTTGATGTTGGTGAAGATTTTGAACTCGCGCGAGCAGCGCACGTCGTACCCGTAGCTGGACGTGCCGAAACTGACGATGCGCTGCCCGGCAGCGTCGTGCTTGATCTGGCCTGGTTCGAACGGCTCGACCATCGCGTGCTGTTCGGCCATGCGCTTGATCCAGCGGTCGCTCTTGATGCTCATGCGGTGTTCCTTGAAGACGGAAGACGGCGGGCCGGGCGGCCCGCGCGAAAACGGCAAATTCTAGCAGCGGCCGGCACCAACGGCCGGCCAGCGCGTTACAGCAGCGAGGCCGAAATCGGGATACTGGCGCGCGGACGCTTGCTCAGTTCCTCCGACAGGCGCGCAGCGGCCACCAGATAAGCCTGCGCTGCTGCCGACTCGGGCGCTGCAACCACGATCGGGTGACCGGCATCGCCCTGCTCGCGGATGGCCATTTCCAGCGGCAAAGACCCCAGCAACGGCACGCCATACTGCGCGGCCATGCGCTCGCCGCCGCCTTCGCCGAACAGATGCTCACGGTGACCGCAGTTGCTGCAAGTGTGCACCGCCATGTTTTCGACGATACCGAGCACCGGCACCTCGACTTTTTCGAACATCTTCAGGGCCTTGCGCGCGTCCAGCGTGGCGATGTCCTGCGGCGTGGTGACGATCACTGCGCCGGCCACCGGAATCTTTTGCGACAGGGTCAACTGGATGTCGCCGGTGCCTGGCGGCAGATCGATCAGCAGGTAATCCAGGTCGCCCCACAGCGTGTCGTTGAACAACTGGGTCAACGCGGATGTCGCCATCGGCCCGCGCCAGATCATCGGCGTGTCCTGATCGACCAACAAGCCGATCGACATAGCCTCGATCCCGAACGCACGCAACGGCTCGATCGACTTGTTGTCCGGGCTGTCCGGCCGGCCGCTCAGGCCCAACATGGCCGGCACGCTCGGCCCGTAGATATCGGCATCCAATACGCCCACCCGCGCGCCCCGTTGCCGCAGGGCCAGCGCCAGATTCACCGCCGTGGTCGACTTGCCCACCCCGCCCTTGCCGGACCCCACCGCAATGACGTTGCGGATTCGCGGATGCGGCGCGAGCGCCCCTTGCACTGCATGTGCGGCAATCCTGCGTTCGCCGATCATGCGATTGCGCCCTGTGCAAGGTCGATCGCCGTACTTAAAGCGCATTTCACCATCGTCGTCATTGCCTGCCTGATTCGTCGTGTGCTGCGGCGGCAGCGATAGCTGCATCACCAACCGCAGCGCCAAAGAGGTCGTCAGTGTACCGACTCGTCCACGCGCATCTGCAGACATGGACTACCTAGACGGCAACCTGCCCGTGACCCAGGAGAGCTACAACGGCGCTCCCAGGCTTGGCCAGCCCGATCAAGAACAGCTCGCACACCTACCAGCACTTCACAGTTCGGCGATTAGTTCCCCGGCTCGAAGATCAATGTCTACCTCGGCATCGACAACGCCTTCGACAAGAACCCCCGCGCAACTACTTCAGCTCGGACTCCTAGTCCGGTCTGTATGACAACATCGGCCGGTTCTTACGTGGTGACAATTGTCAGCCTCTGAGCCTGCTGAGTTACGCTACACAACAAAGGCCCCCCGTAACCGGAGCATTTGTTGTGTCAAATATTTCTAATGAAACCTAAAAATCGAACTCAACTATCTTCGGCTACGACGGTCGAATTGCAGCGCTCGGTTCGGTTTGATCACGAATCCTACGCAGTGACAAAATGAATAGTCACGGAACCTGTCGCTGCATCCATGTGCGGACCGTCAAGTTGTGCGCAGTTCCACACATCCAATGCGGATCTCAGTCGTTTTATTAAAAACCATTTAAACCACTTGCGACCTAGAGTACAGATTTATTGCTTTCGAATTGAGGCCATCTGACTTTCCGATGACTGCCAAGTCTCCCGATACCCAGCTAAAAGGTCAGGAATGAGCAATCAATTTCGTCGCCACGCCCTCAAGCGTACCGCTCTGGCTGTTGTGCTGGGCGCCTGTCTCGCCAATGGCGCGGTTTACGCACAAAGCACGACCGGCAGCATCTATGGTAGCGCTCCCTCGGAAGCCGGCAGCACCATCGTCGTGCAGAGCGAAACCGGCCTCAGCCGCACGATCACCGTCGACGCAGATGGCTGCTACAACCTCGGCTCATTACCGGTTGGTGCCTACACCGTCACCTTGCGTCGCGGCGATCAGGTCATCGACACCCGCAAGAACGTACAGTTACGCGTCGGCTCGGGTACTGAAGTGTCGTTTGCCGGTGCGAGCGCCGCAGGCAACGCGGATGCGACAACGCTGGGTGCGATCACGGTCACCGCAGCTAGCGTACCGAAGATCGACGTCAGCTCCACCAGCTCGCGCTCGGTCATCACCTCCGAACAGCTGACAACACTACCGCTGGGACGCAGTGCGGAAGCGATTGCGTTGCTGGCGCCAGGTGCGATCTCCGGAAGCGGCGCTTTCAACAATGGTTCGCGTTCCACCATTTCGTTCGGCGGAGCCAGTGTGACGGAAAACGCTTATTACATTAATGGCGTCAACGTCACTAATCCATTCAACAACCTCGGCGGCCTCAGCCTTCCGTATGGTGCGATCGACCAGCAGGAAACCTATACGGGTGGCTACAGCGCCAAGTACGGCCGCTCGACTGGCGGCGTCATCAGCCAGGTGGGCAAGCGCGGCACCAACGAGTGGCACTTTGGCGCTCAGGCGGTGTGGGAACCCAAATCGCTGGCAAGCTCGCGTGGCGATGCGTGGTATCCCAATAGCACGCTTCCGGCCGATTATGGATATGAAGATGATCAACTGCCAGGGACGATTTACCGTCGTGGTAAAGGCGATCTGCAGAACAGGACAGTTTATAGCGCCTATGCAGGCGGGCCCCTGATCGAAGATCGTCTATTCCTATTCGTGGCTGGCGAATCCAACAAGGTGGACGGCGCGACCACCAATATCGCGACGGCGGCGGCAGATCAGGGACGTAGCCATTACGACAACAGTTCGCCGAAGTTCTACGGCAAGCTGGACTGGAATATCAACGACAGTAATATCCTCGATTACACACGAATCGAGAACACCGATCGGCGCTCCGGTGTCTACAGCAACTACGACTATGCTTCTTACACGGACCGGGGTCCGTCCGGGTTGTTTACAGATACGTACAAGCTCAAGGACAGCGTCGATATTCTGAAATTTACCAGTTACATCACCGATGACCTGACTTTGAATGCGATCTGGGGACGCGATACCCAGCATAACCAGCAGTGGAATCTAGGCGCATCGGCACTACCCAACATCGCAAGCGCGAATCTGCAGGATCCTGCGATCACCGGCGGCAGGCGCATAACCAATGGGCAGGCTACCACCACAGTCAAAGCGCGCGACCCGATCAACAAGAGCCGCAATCTTCGCCTGGAGTTGAATTACCGTCTGGGCGACCATGACCTGACCGCTGGCGTAGACAATATGTACTTCAACGCCTACGATGAAGGCGTCTTCACCAGCGGGCCAGGCTATCGCTGGATCTATGGTAGTCAAAACGACCCGAGCGAACCGATTAATGGTGCGCTCGGAGTTGGTCCGTCCGGCGGCGAAGGCTACTTCGTGAACCGCCGCGTATTGACAACGGCTACCAGCATGTCCGTTGAACAGAAGGCCTACTATCTCGAAGATCGTTGGCAGGTCAGCGATAACTGGCTGCTCACGCTGGGTATCCGTAACGACAAGTTCACCAACTTCAACAGCGATCACGTGGCCTACGTGGACAGCGGCGACCAGTGGGCCCCACGCGTGGGCGTCAGCTGGGATGTATTTGGCGACTCTTCATTCAAAGTCTTCGCCAACCTCGGCCGCTACTATCTGGCCTTACCCAATCAGGTTGCCATCCGAGGAGCGTCTGCTTCGACGTTCACCAATGAGTACTTCACTTACTCGGGGATCGATGCAAATGGTGAGCCGACCGGTCTGACTGCACTCGGTCCCGGCCCGGTTTCTTCCAACGGGGAATATGGCCAGGCGCCGGATCCGAACTCGTTTGCTCCAAGCGATCTGAAGTCGCAGTATCAAGACGAATTCCTGATCGGATTCGAAAAGACACTGGGCGAGAAATGGAATTCAGGCGCCAAAGTCACGTATCGCAAACTGCAGACTGCGATCGATGATGTCTGCGATTTGGGCCGTATGTCCGATACGCTCGAGGCAGCAGGCGGCGATGCCAGTAGCGTGACCATTCCTGGTTGCGTCATGTTCAACCCTGGCGAGACCAATACCTACAACCTTCCCAACACCGATGGCTCTGGATATACCCAGTTGCGCATGTCGCAGTCCGATTGGGGTTTTACGGACAAGGCCAAACGTAACTACGTCGCCGTGGACCTGTTCATCGAGCATCCCTTCGACGAAAAGTGGTATGGCCGCGTCGACTACACTTGGTCGCACCTATACGGGAACACCGAAGGACAGGTGAAGTCAGACCTTGAGCAAGCCGACATCTCCAAGACCCAGGATTGGGATGCGGCGCCACTGATGTACTTCGCAGGCGGCAATCTGGCCAACGACCGTCGGTATCAGTTGAAAGCGTTTGGCGCCTATGAGTTCACTCCTGAGTGGCTGGCATCGGCTACGGTACGGGTCATGTCCGGCACGCCGAAGTCCTGCCTGGGCTATTACGCCGGACCTGACGCCGCAGAGCTAGATTACGACCCGGTCGGTTATGGATCGTCGTATCACTACTGCTACGGCCAGCCGGTGCCTACGGGCAGCGCTGGCGAGACCCCTTGGATCAAGAATCTGGATCTGGGCGTCACCTATCGTCCAGCCTTCGCCGATCACAAGCTGGCGTTTGCGCTGAATGTTTTCAACGTGCTGAACGACCGCTCGGTCAATCGCGTATCCAGCACCAACGAAACCAGCCGCCGGACCGTGTCCAACACCTATGGGCTCGGCACCGAAGCTTGGAGCTACAACCAGCCGCGCTACATGCGTCTGACTGCGTCATACGATTTTTGATCGCAATCGCACGGGTGTCGAAAGCACCTCCACCGCGCCTTCGACACCCCATTCAAATGCACTTTCGCCCCGGTACTTCCAGGGCTTTTTCTTGGGAGCCGTCGCGCCGCCTGAGTCAGCCGTGCACAATCACCCGCGCCGCATTGTGCCCCGGCGCTCCAGTCACACCACCACCGGGATGGGTGCCTGAGCCGCACAGATACAACCCGGCAATCGCACCGCGATACGCGCCCTGCCCCAGCATCGGGCGTGCGCTGAAGAGTTGATTGAGGCTGAGCGCGCCGTGGAAAATGTCGCCACCGACCAGTCCAAAGATGCGCTCCAGATCGAGCGGGCTGAGAATCTGTCGGCCTAACACCGATGCCGCGAATCCGGGTGCGTAGCGCTCTACTGTTGCAATCATCAGATCGGCGACCTCCTCGCGATGGTCATCCCAGTGCCTGCCATCCGGTAGCTGCGGTGCGACGTGCTGACAGAACAGACTGGCGACATGTTGGCCGGGCGGCGCCAGCGTGGCGTCCAAGGTGCTGGGAATCAACAGTTCGACCACCGGTTCGCGCGACCATCCGACTGCACGCGCGTCATGCCATGCGCGATCCATATAGTCCAGGCTCGGGGCCAGGATAATGCCGGCGGTGAGATGGTCGCCGGCACCGGGTAATGCAGTGAAGTCAGGCAGATGCGAGAGCGCAACATTCATGCGGAACGTGCCAGATCCGCAACGGTACTGCGCCATACGTTCGCGCGTTGCCTCTGGCACATCCTCTGACCGCATCAGCCGCTGATAAAGCAATTTAGGATTGACGTTGGCGACCACGTTACCGGCGCGAATCGTCTTGCCATCGGCAGTCACCACACCTGTTGCATGCCCCTGCTCCACCAGCACCCGGTCGACTGCGCAGCCAGTGCGAATTTCCACGCCATATTCGCGCGCGCTTGCGGCCATCGCCTGGGTGATCGCGCCCATGCCGCCAATGGCGTGACCCCAGGCGCCTTTGACGCCGTTGCTTTGCCCGAACACGTGATGCAACAACACGTAGGCCGTGCCCGGCGTGTAGGGGCTGGCGTAATTGCCGACAATGCCGTCGAAGCCGAATAGCGCTTTGATTGGTGCGCTTTCGAACCAGCGATCCAGATACTCGGCGGCGGAAATCGTGAATAGGTCGAGCAAGTCTTGCCACAACGCGAGCGGTAATTCCTGCAACTGCAGGCCGACCTTACCCGCGCGCCACAGCTGCGGCAATGCCCGCAGCCATCCACCATCGGTCACATTCGGCGGCGCTTGCAACGCCAAGGACCGCAACACGTCGGCCAATTGTTCCAGACGCGCTTCGTAGGCCGGCAATGCCGCAGCATCGCGTGCAGAAAATTTGGCGATTTCCTGTGCCGTGCGTCCTGCACCGGCCAGCAAATACTCCCCATTGGGCAACGGAAGAAAGTTATTGAGGCGGCGCGGCACCACACGCAAGCCGTGGCGTTCCAGCGCCAGATCGGCGATGACCTTGGGCTGCAGCAACGACACCGTGTACGCCGCCACCGAATTGCGGAATCCCGGGTAGAACTCTTCGGTCACCGCCGCGCCGCCGACCACCTCACGCGCTTCCAGTACCAGTATCCGTTTGCCGGCCTTGGCCAAATACGCAGCGCAGACCAAGCCATTGTGGCCGGCGCCGATGATCAGTGCATCCAACGGTCTGTTGGTGATGGGCATGCGCTTGTATATAGCACCGCTTGCACACACCGGCGACTTGGGCGGTAGCGACCTTGCGACATCTGTCCACTCGCCCACACCCACAAAGGCAATGTTGGCCTGGAACTCTGCTCAGAGCCGCACTGCCCAAACCGAAGAGGCCTAGCACGACCTGCGCTGCGCACTTCGAAACGCACACCAGACCAACCTTACGCCAGCCCGTCTACACACTCCGCACCCATGACCTTCGACACCATGCCATCCAGCTGGCGAGGCGTAGAGTGCCTGCCACGGGCCTGGCAACGGGCTTCCCATTGATGCTTCTGGAGTCCTTTGTGATTAGTAAACCTTGTTTATTGACGTTGACCCTGGCCGTGGCCGCCGCACTGAGCGGTTGCAAGAAGTCCGAAGACAGCGCGTCGGCCGCTCCCGCAGCCGACACCGCAGCGACCACCCCCGCTGCGCCCAAGACGCTGACGCTGGATCAGAGCAAGCTACCGGCGCTGAACCAGTTCACTGCAGCCGATCTGGATGCCAACGGCAACGCCTGCACCGACCTCAATGCCTACGCCAACGCCAAGTTCCTTGCGGCCAACCCGGTGCCGGGCGATCGCACCGGCTGGGGCACATTCGAAATACTCGATGAGCGTTCCAATGCGGTCCAGCAGCAACTGGTCGAACAGGCCGCGGCCGACACCAGCGCCACTGGCGTGGAGAAGATCGTCGGCGACCTGTGGTCCACCGGCATGGACGAAGCCAAGATCAACGCGCAGGGCATCGCGCCGCTGAAGCCCCAGCTGGCCGCGATCGACGCCATCAGTGACCAGGCCAAACTGGTCGATTACCTGCGCAGCAGCGCCGCCAAAGGCAACAACGAACTCTTCAGTTTTGGCGCCGAGGCGGACTTCAAGAAGTCCAGCCAAGACATCGCCTACGCCATGCAGGGTGGGTTGGGTCTGCCGGATCCGGAGTACTACACCAGCCCCACCAACAAGGCCAAGCTGGATGCCTATCAGGCGCACGTGGCCAAGGTGCTGGAGCTTTCTGGCATGGCTGCGGCCGCCGCCGCCGCGCAGGCCCCGCAGGTGGTCGCGTTCGAAACCCGTCTGGCCAAGGTCTCCAAGACCAGCACCCAGCTATCGCGCGATGCTTCGCTGGCCTACAACCCGATCTCGCCCGCCGATGCCGACAAGCTGACGCCGAACTGGTCGTGGACCGAGTTCTTCAAGTCGCAGGGCGTGACCACGCCGGAGATGTTTTCGCTGGCGATCCCGGCCTTCCATCAGGAAGTGAGCAAGATGATCGCCGATACCGACCCGGCGATCTGGCGCGCATATCTGCGCTTCCACACCGTCGATGGCGCCTCGCCGTTCCTCAGCCAGCCGTTTGTCGATGAGAACTTTGCGTTCTACAACAAGACCATGCGCGGCCAGAAGGAAATCAAGCCACGCTGGAAGCGCGTGCTGGCAACGGTCAATGACCAGGCCGGCGAGGCGCTGGGCCAGATGTACGTCAAGGTCGCCTTCCCAGCCGATTCAAAAGCCAAGATGGAAACGCTGGTGACCAATCTGCGCACCGCGCTGAGGGCCCGCATCGAAAAGCTGGACTGGATGAGCCCGGAAACCAAGGCCCAGGCGATCGCCAAATGGGAAAGCTTCACGCCCAAGATCGGTTACCCGGAGAAGTGGCGCGAGTGGAACGGCTTGAACACCAGCCGCGACAGCTACCTGGGCAACGTGATGGCGGCGACCGAGTACAACTACAAGTGGAATCTGTCCAGGATCGGCAAGCCGGTGGACAAGACCGAATGGGGCATGAGCCCGCAGACGATCAACGCCTACTACAACGCGCTACAAAACGAGATCGTGTTCCCGGCCGCCATTCTGCAGCCGCCGTTCTTCGACCCGAATGCGCCGGAGGAAGTGAACTACGGCGGCATCGGCGCAGTGATCGGGCATGAGATGACCCACGGCTATGATGAGCAGGGCAGCCGTTTCGGTGCCGATGGCAACTTCATCGCCGATCCGGGTTGGTGGACGCAAAAGGATCGGGCTGCGTTCAAGGCACGCACCGGCAAGTTGATTGCGCAGTTCGACGGCTATCGCACCCCGGCTGGCGATAAGGTCAAAGGCGACCTGACCCTGAACGAGAACATCGCCGACCTGGGCGGCCTCAACACCGCCTATGACGCGATGAAGACCGCCACCGCCGGCAAGGACGACCCCAAGACTGACGGCATTACACGCGATCAACGCTTTTTCCTCAACTGGGCCACGGTATGGCGCCGCAACGTCACGCCGGAAAATGCGGTGGTGCTTCTAAAGACCGACCCGCACGCACCGTCGAACTTCCGCGCCATCGGTGCACCGTCTAACATGCCGGCATTCGCCACCGCGTTCTCGTGCAAGGCAGGCGATGCGATGGTGCGTCCCGAGAAAAACCGCGTTGTGATTTGGTAAGTGCTGATCGGTTAAATCTGTTGCAATCGCTTTCCACCAGCACGTTGACAACGCACAGGCCCGCACTCGCGGGCCTGTGCGTTCATGCAGGCGGCCAGCACCGAAGACGAACCGCAGCTCGCGCCCGCCTGCACGACGCGCAGCCTTGCTAAACTCCGCCGACTTTAATTTGGCACCCTTTTTCTCAATGCCCACCATTCGTCCGCTTGCCCTCGCTCTTAGCTTCAGCCTGATCACGCTGCTGTCCGCCCCCGACGCCGACGCGGCGCGCAAGAAGAAGGCCGCTGCCGCTCCCAAGGCTCCGACTGTGTCGGCAGCCTGCACCGATTTCTACGCCGATGCCAACGCTGGCTGGCTCAAGAGCAACCCGGTGCCGCAGGCCGGCGCCGTCACTGCGTTAGGCCAGCTGTCCGAGCGCGCCCTGCAGCAGCAGCGCGAGTTGCTGGACGCGTGGACGAAGGCGCCGCAGGGCAACGTGCAGACACTGCTCGGCGACTTCTGGGCTAGCGGCCTGGACGAAGCGTCTGTCGAAAAAGACGGCTCCAATCCCATCGCGCCCTTGCTCTCGCGCATCGACGCCATCAAGAAGGCCAAGGATGTGGCAGCTTCAATCGCCGCATTGCATCAGGTCGGTATCCCGGTCGGCTTCAACTTCGGCCCGGACGTGGACCTGAAGGCGCTGGATCGCCACATCGGTTACTTCATGCAGGGCGGCATGGGTCTGCCCGACCCGGCCTTCTACACCCGCACCGATGCCGACACCCAAGCGCTGATGGGCCGCTACCGCAGCTACGTCAAGCAAATGCTGGCGTTGACAGGAACCCCGGCCGACAAGCTGGAAGCCGATGCCGTCTCCGTACTGCAGATCGAAACCGCACTGGCACGCAACGCGCAGTCGGTGGGGGGCATCAACAGCCCGTTCAACAACTACGCTCCGATCACCACCAAGGAGCTGACCAAGCAGTACAAGAACCTGCGCTTGGCCGACTTCCTGGAAGCCCAAGGCGTCAAGGACGACTTGGTGTCGATGGCCGACGCGGACATGTTCAAGCAGCTCGACAGCATGATCGTCAGCATCAAGCCGGAACAGTGGAAGGCTTACCTGCGCTGGCGCGTGGGCGATGCGATGGCGCCGTACCTTTCCAGGAGCTTCCACGATGCCGAGTACCAGTTCCGCGGCCGTCTGCTGCGTGGCGATGCATTGCCGCCGCAGCGTTGGCAGCAGGTGCTGGAAGCGATCAACGTCGCCGCCGGACCGATGCTCGGTCGCGAATATGTGGCGCGTTACCTGAGCAGCGACACCCGCCGCCAGGCCGAAGCCATCGCCGAGCAGGTGCGCGACGCGCAACTGGCCGCGCTGGAGCGCACTGGCTGGGGCAACGGCGAAGTGATTGCTGAAGCCAAGGCCAAGCTGGCTGCGATGAAGATCGAAGTCGGCGCGCCACGTCGCGATCTGGATTACACCGTGCAGCCGATGGGCCGTGGCAGCTTCGGCGGCAACATGCTGATCGCCTCGACCTGGCGTCACCACGAGGAAATGAAGCGCATCGGCAGGGGCAACGCCGACCGTCGTTGGGACGTACTGCCGCAGCAGCCGGCGGTGGTCTACGACATCGCGCAGAACCGCCTGATCGTCACCGCCGCCGTTTTGCAGGCTCCGGTTCTGACCGCCGGCAGCACCCCGGCCGTGCAGTACGGCGCTTACGGTGCGCTGGTCGCACACGAGATCACCCGTGCGATCGATGCCAAGGGTTCGCTGGTCGATGCCAAGGGCGAGCTGCGCAACTGGTGGACGCCGGCCGAGAAGACCAGCTGGACACTGCTGACCGGCAAGGTGGCCGACCAGTTTGCCGCCTACCCGTACCCCGGCGTGCCCAACGTCAAGGTCAACGGCGCGCAGACCGCCGAAGAAAACCTGGCCGACCTGGCCGGTATCGAACTGGCCTGGCAAGCCTTCATCAAGGCGCAGCCGGCGGCTACCCAAGCGGACAAGCAGGCGTTTTTCACTGCCTGGGCCGGCCTGTGGGCACAGCAGTTGTCGCCGAACGAAGCAGTGCAACGCGCAAGCGCCGACATCCGCGCACCGGGCCAGTGGCGCACCAACGGCCCGCTGTCCAACCTACCCGAATTCGGGGCTGCTTTCAGGTGTAAGCCAGGGGAGCCAATGCAGCGCGTGGATGCCGAGAAGCTGCAGATCTGGCGCTGATTGATAGAAACAGAGAGTCATGAGCAATAAAGAAAGAGCGCGGAGTCCGCGCTCTTTCTTTGTCTGCATGTCGCGTCAGGGCTGTCTAGCAACAACGCGCCTAACCCATTCCTCGTAGGAGCGGCCTAGGCCGCGAGGGCTTATCGATACAGCCTCATCGCGGCCAAGGCCGCTACTGCGGATCACTCAGACTTGCTGCTGTCTTGACCTAGCTCAACGCACCACCCGCAGCGGCGGCTTACGAGCTTTGCCGCCCCCTTTTTTGCCGCCGCTGCCACCGAACGGTGACTGGCCGCGCCAGTAGCGGATCATCAACCAGCCAAACAGCATGCCGCCCAGATGGGCAAAGTGAGCCACGCCCGGCTGCCAGCCGGTCGCGCCCAGGAACAATTCGATCGCACCGAACACGATCACGAACGTGCGCGCCTTCATCGGGATCGGCGGAAACAGCAGCATGACCCGCTGGTTGGGAAACAACATGCCGTATGCCAGCAACAGGCCGAATACGCCACCCGAGGCACCCACGACCGGCGCACCACTCTGGGTGAACCAGGCCATCAACAGCTGGCACACGCCGGCACCGGCGACGCACACCAGGTAGTAGGTCAGAAAACGCTTCTGGCCCCAGGTCTGTTCCAGCGCTGCGCCGAACATGAAAAGCGCCAGCATGTTGAAGAACAGATGGTTGAAACTGCCATGTAGAAATGCATAGGTCAGCAGTTGCCACGGCATGAAGCTGGCGCCGGGCGAGAACGCATCGAAGCCACTGGAGATCGGCCACAACATCAGCGATGACAGCGCGGCGTCTGACGGCAGCAACGCCGCGCCCAGATCGCCCAATGCCCATTGCAACAGGAACACGCCGATATTGGCGATCAACAACGCTTTGGTGACGGGCGGCAGTTGGGGCATGACGGCATCCTTCGTAATCCCAGGCATCATAACGGCAGGCTTATGAAGGCCCCCACACGGCGGCATCCAGCCGCTGCGCGGCGCCGGCGCAGCGTACACGTCCCTGCTCGACCTGCAGCAGGCCTTCGCAGCGCAGGCGCTGACATTGCTTGCGGTAACCGGACGAGCCTTCGGGCAAGGCGATTCGGCCATCGCTGCGCAGCACACGGTGCCAGGGGAGTTGCGAATCCCTCGCCTGCCCACCGCACTTACAACATTAATGCATCAACACAATCTCTTCAGACGACGTGGGATGAATCGCCACGGTCTCGTCGAAGTCGCGCTTGGTCGCGCCCATCTTCACTGCCACGGCGAAGCCCTGCAGCATTTCGTCGGCGCTCTCGCCTATCAGGTGTATACCAACCACGCGTTCTTCCTCGCCCACGCAGACCAGCTTGAACAGACTGCGCTGCGATGCGGCGGCCAGTGCATGCAACATGGGCCGGAAGGTGCTGCGATAGACACGCACCGCTCCGTTGTAACGCGCGCGCGCCTGTTCTTCGGTGAGCCCGACATGCCCGAGCGGCGGGTGCGAAAACACCACGCTGGGCACGCCTTCATAGTCCATGCGCGCATCAGGTTGATTGCCAAACAAACGATCCATCAACTTGCGACCCGCAGCGATCGCTATCGGCGTCAGTCCCACCTTGCCAGCGACATCGCCGATCGCATGGATGTTCGGCACGCCGGTGGTCTGTCCATCGTCCACCAACACCTCGCCCTTGTCACCGAGCGCAACGCCGACCGTTTCCAGGCCTAACCCGGCACTGTTGGCACGTCGGCCCACGGCAAAGAACACCTTGTCGAATACGTCGTTGCCCTGCTCGCTGGTGTGTGCCGGACGACCGTGCACACGTAGCGCGCCTTGCGCATCGCGCTCCAGAGCGGTGGTGGTGAAACCGAAATGCAGACGGACACCCAGATGACGCAGGTTATCGGCCAACTGCAACGTCAGTTCGGCATCGAAGCGCTCCAGCAAACGATCGCCTTGCACGAATAAATGCACGCGGCTGCCAAGCGCTTGCAGCAGACCAGCAATTTCCACAGCGATATAGCCGCCACCCACAATCGCCACATGCGCAGGCGCATGACACAGATTGAAGAAATCGTCGGAGACTTCGCCGTGCTCGGCACCGTCCACCTCCGGGCGCAAGGGATGCGCGCCGGTGGCGATCACGATGTGCTCGGCGTTAATCGGCACGCCGTCGCCGCCCATGAGGGTATGACGGTCCTGCAGCACGCCACGCTGCGGAATCAGCACCACGCCATCTTCGTTGAGGCGGCGCCGATAGCTTGCGTGGATGTTGGCGATGTAGCCCTGCCGGTGCGTGACCAGCTCCTGCCAGGCCAGCGTCGGGCGTGGCACATCGAAACCGAGCGCGCTTGCCAGCTCGATCTTGCCGGCCAGATCGGCCGCCAACCACATCGCTTTCTTCGGCACGCAGCCAAGATTGACGCAGGTGCCACCCAGCGCGTTCGGCTCCATGATCGCCACGCGCACGCCATGTTTGGCCGCGCGAAATCCAGCGGCCAGGCCGCCCGAGCCGCCGCCCAGAATCACGACGTCATAATCGTAACGCGCACTCATGCGAAGCGCTCCGCACGGTAAGGATGCGGGTCAAGCGCAGGTGCGCGGCCCGTGATCAGGTCAGCCATCAGTTGTCCGCTTGCAGTGCTCATGCTGATGCCGAGCATGCCATGCCCGGCTGCCAGCCAAACGTGAGGACGGCCGGGCACCGCGCCCAACACCGGCACATCGTCCCAGGTCATCGGCCGCCATCCGTACCAACGTTCGATCACCGCAGGACCGGCCGGCGCGTGTAAATAGTCGGCCGCAGCGCGTTCCAGTGCAGCCAAACGTGTGGGATTCAGTTGCGTATCGTACCCTGAGAATTCCATCGTGCTGCCGATCCGCAAGCGATCGCGCCAAGGCACCACGAACACCCAGCGGTCTTTCAACACCACCGGGCGACGCGGCATCAGCGATGGGGCGCTGTAGGTGATCGAATAGCCCTTGCCGGCCTGCACCGGCAAGCGCAAGCCCAATTGCGCAGCCAACACTGGCGACCACGGACCGGTGGCAATGACCACCTCGCGCGCATGCAACTGCCCGTGCTGGGTGTGCACGCAAGCACCGTGGGCTTCGGGCAAGACCGCATCCACGCGGCAGTGCTCGTCGATCGCAGCGCCACGCGCCCGCAACACGCTCGCCAGCTCGGCGGTGTAGCGCTCCGGACGCAGATGCGCATCGCCGGGGAAGTGGATGGCTCCTGCGATGCCGCTGCGAAACGCAGGATCCTGGCGCGCGTAGTCGGCGCCATCGATCACCTCTGCCTGGATGCCCCACTGCGCAAGCACCGTGCACTCTTCGCGGTACTGCGCGAAGCGGCCCGCGTCGCCAAACACGTAGTCCAGCCCGTCGCTGCGGAATTCGCAATCCAGCGCATAACGCTGGACCCAATCATCAAACCGGTGGCGTGCATCGCGCAACAATGCCGCCCGCGCCTGCGCGCTGGTCTGCCAGTCGCGCGCATTGCAGCGCCGTGCAAATCGCAGTAACCAGCGCCACAACGCAGGATCTAGTCGCGGTGGGATATACAACGGCGCATCCGACGTCAGCATCCATTTCAACGCCTGCGCGAGCATGCCTGGTGCCGCCAGTGGCGGCGCATGACTCGGCGTAATGGTGCCGCAGTTGCCATACGAGGTAGCCGCACCAAGCGCACCGGCGTCGAGTATGCGCACGTGCCGACCGGCCTCGACCAGTGCCAATGCGGTAGCCAGACCAATAGCGCCGGCACCGACCACCACCACATCGACACGTGCACCGGTCATGTGCGCGCTACCCAACACGCGCGCTGCCACGCCACATCGGTGGCAGATGCAAATAAGTCACGCTGCGCCACAGCCATTCCATCGGCCCGAAATGGAACCAGCGCAGCCACAGCTGGCTCAGCACCGCCTGCAGCGCGAACAGCGCCAGCGCAAACGGCAGCTGCCACACCCGCGACAACTGTTCGAAATAGCCCAGCCCGTAGCCGTAAAAAATCCATGTACACAACAACGACTGCAGCAAGTAGTTGCTCAATGCCATGCGCCCGGCCGGCGCAAGCCAAGCCAAGTACGGTGCCAGTCGCACAACCCACGCTGCATAGCCCAGGCTCATCAGCGGCCCGGCAATCAGCGACAACGCGAACGCACCCGAAAGACGCAAATCCAGACGTGCCGGATCGATCCACGGCTCTAGCGCAAGACTCACCAGCATCGCACCCAAGCCGAGCGGCAACACGCCGTAGCGCAATGTTGCAAACAGGCGTGGGAAGCGCTCAGGCGTAGCGATCGCACCGCTACGCACAAACCAACTGCCCAGCACAAACATGCCGAGCATGGCAGGGCCGTTGATGCCGAGCCCGGTCATCGCTTCCCGCAAGTCATGCCAACGCTGCAGCGTGGCCTGCAGATAGGTGCCACTTCCGAACGCGGCGCGTTGCGCCTGCACATTTGCCACCGCTTGTTGCGCGGCGTCGGCCATCGCAGCTTTCCATTCCACTGCATATGCCGGATCGGCCTGCGTCACCGTCTGTGCCGCGCCATACAGCAGGATCAAACCAGGCGCACAGAGATAAACCAACGCGGCAAACCACGGCAGCGTCACCGTTGGCACCGTGCGCGCCGTCAGCAGCAGCAACGCCAGCAGCGCATAGGCTACCAGGATATCGCCGGACCATATCAGCAATGCATGGGCAAGGCCGATCACCAACAGCCCGGCGGTACGACGCAGGTACATGCCGAAAAACGCGCGCCCGGCCTGCTCGGCGCGCTGCGCCATCACCGCAAAGCCCATGCCGAACAACAACGAAAACAGCGTATGAAACTTGCCCTGCACAAGCACATACACCAGCGCATCGGCAATACGATCGGCGCCGTGCCAATGCGGCTCCACGCCGGTCGAGGCCAGATCGAGCGGGCCGACGAAGGCTTCGATATTCATCAGCAGGATGCCAAGCAGCGCGAAACCGCGCAGCACGTCCAACACAAAGATGCGCTCGGTCGTGGCAATGGGCAGCAAATCGCGCTGTGTCATCACGGCTCAGACAACAGGATGCGGCGTCGCGCGCCGCAAAACGCAAGCGGCCCGCCGAGGCGGCAGGCCGTCAGGGGCACAGCCATCATGCACAGTGGCCAGCAAAGCGGAGCGAGCGACTATCAGGTGAACGAGGACGGCGTGTGGGAATCGGAGTATCCGAGGACTGTACACAGCAATCCCGAGCATCGTCGCCGCCATCCAGGCAGCTGCGCAGCAGCCTGGATGGCCCGATCTCAGTGGTGATGACCGCCATCACCGTGCACATGGCCGTGGTCGCGCTCTTCCTGCGTCGCTTCACGCACTTCAATGATCTCCACAGCGAAGTGCAGATCCTTGCCAGCCATCGGATGATTGAGGTCGACATCAACCACACTCATGCCGACCTTCTGCACCGTCACTGCACGCGGACCGAAGTTGGTCTGCAGCACGACCTGGGTGCTAGGCACCAGCTTGGTGGCGCCGAAATGCTTCTTGGGTACGCGCTGGCGCATGCCTTCGCGGTATTCGCCGTAGGCCTCGGTAGCCTTGACGTCCACGCTGAAGCTCTCGCCGGCTTCTTTGTCCATCATGGCCGCTTCCAGGCCCGGAATGATGTTGCCGTGACCGATCATGATCGCCAACGGTTCACTTTCCTTGGAGCTCTCGATCGGCTCCTGGCCAATCTCGGAAACGGTGTAATGGAAGCGGACGACGCTGTCTTTTTCGATCTTCATGCCTGGCTCTAAATGGTCTGCTCGGTAGCAGACGGTTGAGGACGGCTTGTCTGCCGCCGGGTGCGCCGCCATCATGGCGACCTTTCCAACCGCCAATTATCCCGGCTCCATGCATATCACGCCAGTTGTCGCCGCCCGCGCCCATCGCGCCGCCGCGGCCAGTTTGCTGCTGGGCCTGTTCGTGCTGCTGGGCGGGTGCGCACAGACGCTGGTGCGTCGTCCGGCCGCTTTTGCGCCACCGGCCCCGCGTGTCTGGCCACAAGTGCCGCCGGCGGACCCGGCCGCTGCGAACACCATCTTGATGCGCGCACTGAGCCTGGTCGGCACCCCGTACCGGTTCGGTGGCAATACGCCGGAAACCGGTTTCGACTGCAGCGGGCTGGTCATCTATGTCTACAAAGATATGTTGGCGTTGTCGCTACCACGCACCTCACGCGAATTGGCTGCGGTCCAGGGTCCGCGCATTGCGCCGGAAAAACTGGCTGGCGGTGATCTGGTGTTTTTCGGCTCCAGAGGCAATGTGACCCACGTCGGCATTTATGTCGGTGAAGGCCGCTTTGTGCATGCCCCTAACACCGGCGGTACAGTCCGCCTGGATTTCCTGGACGGCGCCTACTGGCGTGACCATTATTCAGGGTCCAAACGTGTCTTACGTTGAAACATGACACACACCACAAGTAATTAAACGGAAACCTAACTTTTTTTGAACGTAACAATTCTTTCACCAGGGCATCATCTGGCATCGACAGCAAACGTGTGATTCCCGCGTGACGAACGACGAACAGATCAAAACTGGCGCCGCACCTCTTCCGCCCCGGAAACCGCTCCGCCTGTTGTGCGCCACCGCTCTTTGGCTAGCCGCACTTCCAGTTCTGGCGCAGACTGCCAACAGCCCCCCATCCGCTCCGCAGACGACCACGCCAGACAGCGCCGTCGCCACTGATAAAGCAGCAACCCACGGTCGCGCCGATGCCGCTGCCACCGCAACTCTGGCCGCGCTGCTTCCGCACCTGGCTGCCAATGACGCCATTCCGCTGATGGACCGCTCTGCGATGTTCGCCGGGGACCTCAGCCGCCTGCTGGCCAATTACGACGTTTCGCAGAGCGCGGCCAACGCTGCCCAGAATGCAGTGGCCGACAGCCGTGTCCAGGTGATCCTGCAACGCGCCATGGCCCTACTCGGCACCCCATACGCGTGGGGCGGCGAGTCCGCCGAAGGTTTCGACTGCAGTGGCTTGGTCGGCTACGTGTTCAAGACCGCACTGGGCATCGACCTGCCGCGCGTCTCGCGAGATATCGCCCGCGACGAATCTGCCGAACTGATCAAAGATCCGAGCGCGCTCAGGGCAGGCGACCTGGTGTTCTTCGGCAAGCGTGGCCGCATCGACCATGTGGGTCTGGTGGTCGGCGACGGCAAGTTCCTGCATGCACCTAGCCGAGGCAAGGATGTGCGCGTGGATTCGCTGGCCAGCGGCTACTGGAGCGAGAAGTTCATTCAGGCGCGTCGGGTACTCTGACCCGAATTCCGCGATGTACCTACATCACAGGCGAAGGCCGCGGCAATCCCGCGGCCTTTTTCGTGGTTGATGAAGTGCAGACTGACCAGCTTGCGTGAGCACTTGGTGGCAGGCTGTCGAGCTGCACCACGATGGGTACGCGACTGCCGAGTTATGCGTGATTGAGCGTGCGGCACCGCCAGACCGAGACAGTGTGCCGTCTGCGCGGTGCGATGCCACAAATGTGTCAGCCCTACCCTGCTCATGCGCAGATCACACCAGGCATTTCAGCAGCGCACAGATCAACGCGCGGTATCGGCCTGGTAATGCGACATGGTGTGCTCGATGCCTTTGCTCAGTTCCATCACCTTGAGCGCGTACTCGGCCAGGCGTTGATCCTCTGGCGTGTCCGGCTGCCACGACGGCACTTCCATCGGCGTGACGCCATGCGGGTCCATCGCCACGAACACGATGATGCAGTGCGTGCACAACCGGGAGTTGCCGCCCATCGGGCTGCGTGCCCGCACATCGATGGCGAAATGCATGCTGGTGCGCCCGGTGTGGACCAGCTTGGCCGACACCGCGACCAGATCCCCGATCCGCACCGGCGCCACGAAGCGAATACCGCCCACCGCCACGGTGACGCAGTAATGCCCGCTCCAGCCGCTGGCCGCAGCGAAGCCCACCTGGTCGATCCACTTCATCACCACGCCGCCATGCACCTTGCCGCCGAAGTTGACGTCGCTGGGCTCGGCCAGAAAACGAAATGTCAGATCACGCTGTTGGCCAATCACCGCCCGCCCTCGTCAATGGATGAGCTGGCAGTGTGCCATGCAGGTGGGACGTCGGTGCACCGGGATCTCTAGCTGACGCGCTTGCTGCGGTAAACCAAGCAATCAGCATCGATTGTCCGAGGTGCGCTTGTTCCACTTGGCAACTGATACGCCCAGGGTTTCCTAGACATCTCAAGGCCATGGAAAATGGTCAATTCGGAGGTGTCCATGAGCAGCAAGCGGTATACGGATGAATTCAAGATCGAGGCGGTCCGGCAAGTGACCAATCGTGGTTTCAAGGTGGCAGAAGTCGCGGAGCGACTGGGTGTCACCACGCACAGCCTCTACGCCTGGCTGCGCAAGTTCGGCAAGCCTGGCGTGGTGCAGCGCGCCGAGGTGGACCAGAGCGCCGAGGTTCGGCGGCTGAAGGCAGAGTTGCGTCGAGTGACCGAGGAGCGCGACATCCTAAAAAAGGCCGCCGCGTACTTTGCCAAGGGGTAAGGGCAAAGTACGCCTTCATGCAAGCCCACTGTGGGGAATTCAGGGTGTGTGCGATGTGCCGGGTATTGCGGGTCAACCGGTCGGGCTATTACGCCTGGTTGTGCTCGCCCAACAGTGAGCGCGCCAAGGAAGATGGGCGCTTGCTTGGACTGATCAAGCACCACTGGCTGGCCAGCGGCAGTGTCTATGGGCATCGCAAGATCACCAGGGATCTGCGCGATCTGGGTGAGCGTTGCAGTCGCCATCGGGTGCATCGGCTGATGCGCACCGAGGGACTGCGTGCCCAGGTGGGCTATGGTCGCAAACCGCGCTTCCATGGAGGAATGCAGTGCAAGGCGGCGGCCAACCTGCTTGACCGACAGTTCGACGTGACTGAGCCGGACACGGCCTGGGCGAGCGATTTCACCTTCATCCGCACGCATGAAGGCTGGATGTACCTGGCTGTTGTGATCGATCTGTTTTCCCGGCAGGTCGTCGGCTGGGCGATGCGCGATCGGGCCGACACCGAGTTGGTCGTGCAGGCCTTGTTGTCTGCGGTGTGGCGGCGCAAACCCAACGCTGGTTGCTTGGTTCATTCGGACCAAGGGTCTGTCTACACCAGCGATGACTGGCGCAGTTTCCTGGCGTCCCATGGCGTGGTGTGCAGCATGAGTCGGCGTGGCAACTGCCACGACAACGCACCCGTGGAGAGCTTCTTCGGCCTGCTCAAACGCGAGCGGATCAGGCGGCGGACCTATTCCACCAAGGACGCCGCTCGCGCCGAGGTATTCGACTACATCGAGATGTTCTACAACCCCAACCGCCGCCACGGTTCAACTGGCGACCTGTCCCCTGTAGAGTTTGAACGGCGCTACGCGCAACGAGGGTCTTGAGTGTCTACGGAACCCTGGGCGTATCACCGGCAAGTTAAAAAAAGCCAAAAACAAGCTAACAAAAATGAGCCATACCCAAGCTGTCGCACTTGGCTTTTATAGCGTCGTAGGCGTCGGAGCGCTATTTGTGCTTATAGCCCCAATGAACACGGCAAGCCCTAACTAGCCGTCCCTGAAAAATTCCCTTCAAGCGCCAAGTGCCGTCGGTGACAGCGGCACGGCACTCAAGGATGACCATCCCATCGCCCGCATCCAGGCACGCAAAAACGCGATCCAGCGCAGCAGCCAGCGCAGGTTGTAGCCGGCCGCGCAGCCGAGCACGTGCAGCGCATCGCCTTGGGCACCTTTCAGCCTGCAGCGACGCAACCTGCAGTCGTCTTTCAGATGTCCGATCACCGGCTCCACCGCCTGCCGTCGCTTGATCCAGCGCCATTGCCGTCGCGTCAGCGTCTTGGCCTTGCCGCGATGCAGGGACCTGCACGCCATCGACTTCGCGCCCGCGATCGCCCAGGTCCACGATCGCCACCGTCGGTTCTACGCTCACATCCTGCAGCAACCCGCGTGTCTGCTCCAGCTGCTCGGCCAAGGTATCGCCGTCGTACGGGTTGCCCGGGAAGCTGCGCGCACCCACGACCAATCCCTTGCAGGCGGTGACCGCAATGCCGACCTTGACGCCGAATTCGTACGCTTGACGCGCCTTGCCCTTGCCAATGCATTCCACTTCCGGGGCATGCAATGCGTAGAGTTTTTGTTTGTCCTTCGGACGCTGCGTGTACAGCCGTTGCGCACGTTCCAGCCAGACAGCGATGCGCTCGCGCACGCCGGTGTTTACCTGATCGAGTTTGCGTTGGATGTCGCGCAACACCCGCCCCAATACCGTGCGTTGACGTCGCAGCACGCGCCGCATCCGCTTGAACTGGCGCGCATGCGCATACCGACCTGCCTTGCGGCTCAGGGCCGGGCCTTGCCGCGCGTAGCTCTGCCGCAATCCGATGCCGTGCCGCTTGGCCAGTAACACCAGCTTCTTGCGTGCCACCTCCAGCAAACGGCTGTCGGTCGGATAGGCGATCGCCTTTTCCTGCACCGTGGTGTCCACGATCACCCGCGACAACTCGCGTGCGTCCACCGCTTGCATCGCATGCGCGGCGTTGATGGTGTGCGCCAGCAGCTCTTCCATCCCGGCCTCACCCAGGCGCTGCCGCCAGCGCGTCAGCGAGCTGGCATCGCACGGCAAGCGCGTCTGGAACACGACCTCGCCAGTGAAGAACTGCCAGTACGGATTCTCCAGCCAACGCTCGCACACCGCTTCATCGGACAGGTCGTAGGCGTGTTTGAGGTAGAGCAAACCGGCAATCAGCCGCACCGGCAATGCCGGCCGACCGCCACCGGCCTGGGTGGCCGGCAAGCGCGATGAAAGTGCTTGCTCCAACGCCGCCCACGGCATCTGTTGGCTCAGC
Organism: Xanthomonas fragariae; assembly: GCF_900183975.1. Taxonomy (NCBI): domain Bacteria; kingdom Pseudomonadati; phylum Pseudomonadota; class Gammaproteobacteria; order Lysobacterales; family Lysobacteraceae; genus Xanthomonas; species Xanthomonas fragariae. The sequence continues at coordinate 1,534,177 of NZ_LT853882.1, read as the reverse complement.
CGCGTCAGCGGATGACGCAGATCGATCTGGTTCTCCAGCCGCGAACGAAACAACTCGTCGGCAGGCATGTGCTCGGCAGCAGGACGGCGTGTACGCATGAGTGAAAATTGCCAGAAACCAGCCTTCAGCGTAGCGAACACTGGTAGTTTTGGCACGCCGGTGCAGACATCAAGGCCTTGCGGTCGTTGGGTGGGTGGGTGGGTGGGGTTTTTCAGGGGCGACTAACTAGAACCTAGAAAGAAGTATCACACCCCAGCCAAAGGAGGCCAATACGTTGAGGCAAAAAACTGCCCAAGCAATTGGCCTAAATTTCTTGTCCAGACGATCCGGGTTATTCCTGATATTTTTTGAATTAATTAATACAGAGAAAAGCGAAATCCCGCTCCCAATAAATCCAAATGAAGTGAGGAAGGCATCGTAGGCGACCCCCTTGGACAAGAGGTATGCGATTACGCCAAACGACAGGAATGCGGCAGAGGTCTGAAAACAATTAACCTCATTTATAAAATTTCCGCCCCCCTCCTTATCTAGGGAAGGTCTGAACAACGCACCAGACCTCTAAAATTCGAGCCTGCTGCGTGCCAATAGCGCACAGAGTTGATGCGTACGATACGATTTCTACGGTTTCTTGCGGCGTTGGCTGGCGCCAGACAGCATTATCCCCTGGCCGGCAGCAACTGCCGGCGCACCATCCACAGATTGGATAGTGCGAACAGGGTCAGCACATGCGCGGTGTTCTTGGTCAAGCCGCGATAGCGGACCTTGGTGTAGCCAAACTGGCGTTTGATCACGCGGAATGGATGCTCCACCTTCGCACGCACACTTGCTTTGAAGTATTCCCAACGTTCTTCCTGGCGGCGCTCGCGTTTGTTGCCAATGGCTTGAATCGTCGAACGCTTGGCGGTAATGAAAAAACCAGCCTTGCAGGTCTGCAGTTCTTCGCGTTTGTCCGCACCGGTGTAGCCGCTGTCGCCGAACACACTGTCTTCTTTGCCGTGCAGCAATGCGTGGGTCACCGTGACATCGGCCACATTGGCAGCCGTACAACGGACGTAGTGCACCAGCCCGGAAAACTCATCCACGCCGATGTGTGCCTTCATCCCGAAATACCACTGATTGCCTTTCTTGGTCTGATGCATTTCAGGGTCGCGCGCGCGGTCGGTGTTCTTGGTCGAACTGGGCGCAGCGATCAGGGTTGCATCGACGATCGTGCCGGACCGCAGGCTCTGACCCTTGCGCACCAGATCCGCGTTGACGGCCTCCAGCATCCGCGCTGCAAGGCCATGGGTTTCCAGCAAGCGGCGAAAGTTGAGAATCGTGGTCTCGTCGGGAACATTGTCCAAACCGCCGAGCCGGGCAAAACGGCGCAAGGTCCGGATCTCGTGCAACGCTTCTTCCATCGCCGGATCGCTCAACGCATACCACTGCTGCAGCAAATGAATCCGCAACATCGTCGCCAGTGCGTACGGCTGTCGACCAGGCCGCCCCGACACCGGATAGTGCGGCGCGATCAGTCCGAGCAAATGCCTCCACGGAACCACCTGCTCCATCTCGGCCAGGAAGATCTCGCGGCGAGTCTGCTTGCGCTTGCCCAAACCTTCAGCGTCACCGAACGTCAGTTGCATGGATGACTCCTCAACGTAGGTGTGTAGTGTCGCGCATTTGAAGTGCGTTGTTCAGAGGTTCCCTAGAAAGGACTTGCTCAATCGATTTTCGATAACTTTTATTTTAGTTCCGACTCTCTCCAGCTCGTTTATTCTTTCATTCAAAGAATTGATGTCAGCCCTCAGTTTCAGGACATCATCACTAACTACTAGGGGTTGCAGCCTTCTCGCCCGCGACCCACCGAAAAAACCAATGACTAACCCACTTAAAACCTGAGAAGATCTCATCTCTTGATCCTTTTTGTGCCCAAGCCTAGTGTTTAATTCTCGCTTACTGATTAATCCTCAATCTATACTGAAGAGCTTTTATCCCTGGGCAGTGTGTTCCTAATCCTTCAAGCTTCTCGCGAACGGTAAAATCCCGGCTGTAGGTCGCATGATGCTCGTCATCTAGTTCATGCCCCACGATCTGAGCCCGCAGCTCGGAAACCACGCCAGTGCCTTGCAGCTTTTGGATAAATGTTTTCCGGAGCGAGTGGAAGCCCCGCTTTGCCGGCGCCCAGTCCTTGCCCACGTGGGCAAGATGCCGGCTAAACGCCTTCGTAATCCAATTCCCCTGCCCGTTCTTGGCATCGGCTTTGGCGGCCGAGAACAGCCGAGTATGGCCAGCGTCTCGCTTAGAGCCTGTTCACGATCTTTCCTGATTGGTGCAGACTCTGCGGATGCGCCAAAAAACCTATCCGAGCGACATGAGCCGGGAGCGTTTCGAACACATCCTCCCGATCCTGGAACAAGCGCGCAAGCGCACCAAGCCACGCCGAGTGGATATGTATGAGGTGTGGTGCGCAGTGTTGTACGTGCTGCGAACCGGTTGCCAATGGCGAGCGCTACCCAGCGACTTTCCGAAGTGGCGGACCGTGCACGCGTACTTTGCCAAGTGGGGCGAGTGCGACGATGAAGGAGTGAGCCTGCTGGAGCGGGCGCTCAAAAAATCAGGTTGGCGTGGCCCGCCAGAAACAGGAGCGCAACATCTTCAGCAGGTTCTTGATCGTGGACGCGCAGAGCGTCAAGAACACGGACACAGCCGGGCAAAAGGGATATGACGCGGGCAAAAAGGTGTCGGGCATCAAGCGGCATATCGCTGTTGATACCCAGGGGTTGCCCCATGCCATCGCGGTGACGACGGCGGAGGTGACCGACCGCAAAGGTGCGCTGCAGGCGCTGGAGCGCTGTCAGTCAAACTTGACGCATGTACAAAGCCTGCTGTGCGACAGTGGTTACACCGGAGTACCGTTTGCCGAAGGCGTACGAGAGATTCTAGGCGAGCAGCTCACGGTGCAGATTGCCAAGCGCAGCGAACTGCACACCTTCAAGGTCATGCCCAAGCGCTGGATCGTCGAGCGCAGTTTTGCCTGGCTGGAGAAAAACCGAAGGCTGTGGAAGAACTGCGAGCGCAAACTCAACACCAGCTTGCAGTTCATCCATCTGGCCTTCTTGGCGCTTCTACTCAAAAGATCGTGAACAGGCTCTTAGACTGGACCCAGGCCAGGAAGCCCATCTTCAGGAGGTCCGGATGGAGAGGGACGGTGCGAAGACTGACCTCGGTTTTGACTTTCTGGTGTTCGCCTTCGTCCGAAATCCGGATGCATGGGATGCCGTCTTCCTCGAACACATCCTTGATGAGGAGTTGACCGACCTCCGACGCCCGAGCACCAGTATAGAGTCCAAGGAGGGAGGCCCAGCGGGCCGGCTCAGACAGCTTGGCCAGCGCCTCTGGTGAAAACAGGGCTTGGATCCGGGACCTATCATAGGCCTTGAATCCAAGCTTCTTCCTAGCCCGCTTCTCGCGCCGGGAATAGCTGACATGGTCGGAGGCAGGGTTGTCACCTCGTGGATAGTGCCCCGAGGCCATGCCCCACTCGAAGAAGCCACCTTTGCCACCGATATAGCTCTGCTTGTTTGTGAGCGTGGGCGTAGACGCGCCCTTTTCCCGCATGTCCTGATACCAACGCGCCAAATCTGAGCGGGTGATGGCATGGACCTTTGCCTTCGGACCCAAGAAGCTCACCAAGGATTCGATCGCCGTCTTCTTGATCGTGAAAGTTTTGGGCAGCGTCGAGCCCTTCAGGGTCCCCAAGAACGCGTCCCGAGCCTTTCCCAGCGTCATCGTCTCGATGGCCGACGCAGAGCCATGCCGAAGATGCGAGGCTCCGAATGTGGCGTAGGCGGCCACTGGGAGGCGCGGTTGGGCGGTTGCCCCACCCCTTGCTTCCAGCTCCATCAACTGCCGATACAACTTCAGGTCTTTTGGGCTGTCGATCTGCCACTGCTCGGTCACCGTCCCATCCGGTTGGCGGGTGCGGTTGAGAGTCAGTTCCTGGAGGTTTTCAGCGCTCGTCAGGCGAGCGATGAGTAGGTCAGCGTCCGTCTTGCTCAGATTGGCCACGCGTTGATCCTTCAACTGTGCGAAGAGCCGAGCATAGCCCGCTCCAAGCACCACCGCACGCACGTGAGCTTGCGCCAAGTCCTTCGTTTGCAGGGTGCGTTTGATAAGCCGGCAGCCCATCACGGTTTGCAAATCGATGGGCACACGTTGGACGAAGGACCAGCGGCCGGTGGACGACCGGCTCAAATGATGAGGGATGCGCATGCGAGTGTTTCCTCTGCATGCTTCCTGCCTCCAATCAATCTGCCTAAAAAATTAATGAATTAAATCAATGACTTAGGAGTGAGTGGCGGAGAGAGTGGGATTCGAACCCACGGAAGGTTTGACCCTTCGCCGGTTTTCAAGACCGGTGCCTTAAACCGCTCGGCCATCTCTCCGATGCTGCTCTGCGTGATCGCCAACGACATCGGCTGATCACGCGTGCGCCACGCGCTGTGCGGGTTGCGCCTGTCGGTGTGCCGCCAGTTGTGCGATATCACCAACACCGGGATTGCTTCCAGGCATGCATTCTCGCATGCCCGCTTACGCTTTGCTAAGTGACGCGGCCTGCTGAGCGGCGCGTTGATCAACCGGCTTCAGCGACCAAGCGCGCTGCGGTGCCGGCGGCGCGCTTGAGCTTTTCGGCCAATTCGGCGCAGTTGCCGCCGCAATCCAGACGCGAGCGCTCGATTTCCTGCGGCAGATGCTCCGCCAGGAAATCGATGAACACGCGCACCGCCGGCAACAGGCCGCGACGCGAGGCGAACACGGCGTGGCAAACACCTTGCGGCAGCGACCAGTGCGGCAGTACCACTTCCAGCTCACCACTGCGCACCGCTTCGGCGCACACGGTTTCCGGCAGCATGGTGATGCCGAATCCATCGCGTGCCATCGACTGCAGTAGCGGGAAATCGAAACCGGCAAGGCGGGGCTGCAGGTCCACGCGGCGCATTTCGCCGTTTGGCCCGTGCAGTTCCCAGCGCTGATGCGCTTCGTCCTCGCTGGTGCTCATGGTGGTGTGCTTGGCCAGCTCGCTGGGGTCCTTGGGGCGCCCGGCGCGGTCCAGATATTTGGGGCTGGCCACCAACAGTTCCTGCACCTGGCCGAAGCTGCGCATCACCAGACTGCCGTCGTCGTCCAGGCGCGAACGCACGCGCAATGCGATGTCGTAGCCCTCGTTGATCACATCGACGCGGCGATTGCTGATGTTGAGCTGCAGCCGCACCTTGGGATATTTGGCCAGGAATTCCGGCAATAGTTTGGGCAACTGGATCTGCGCCAGCGAGACAGGAACGCTCACACGTACAAGACCGCGCGGCTCGGCGCTGAGACGATCTACCACCTCGCGCGCAGCCTGGGCCTCGGCCAGCATGGTCTGGGCATGCCGGTGCACGCTGGTGCCGACGTCGGTGACCGCAAAGCGGCGCGTGGAACGCTGCAGCAGGCGCACGCCCAAGTCGGTTTCGAGTTGACTGATGCGACGGCTCAGGCGCGACTTGGGGATCCCGAGCGCACGCTCGGCCGCGGCGAAGCCGCCGTGGTCCACCACCATTGCGAAGTAATACAGGTCGTTCAAGTCGTGCATGGCGCATGCATCCATGAATAGAACAATAAGTGATATTTAAGCAATTTTATTCCATCAAAGCAACGAGTTGCTCTGCGTACCTCCGCGGCGCTGCCGCTTGCCACAGGTCATCGCCATTCGATCATCCCCACGCTCAAGGCTTGGATCGATCGTGTCGCGGTGGCCGGGCGCGCGCTCCCCTCCGGACCGCAAACGGTCCGGAGGGTTTGGCCGGCAACAAACGCCTCAGCATCGCAAGCGCGCGTGGCGGTATTTACAGCGGCCAGCAGAACGATTTCCAAGAGCCTTAGCTGCGACAGGCGTTCGGTTTGCTGGGCATCCAGGGGACATCATGTTCGTGCGCGCCGGAGGCGTGGCGTATTCGCCACAGCATTGCGGCGATGCGTGACGCGTTGCGATAGGTTAAAAAAAACCGGGCCATCGCTGGCCCGGTCTTTCTTACATCAGCAGTTGCCCCAACGGTTCAGCGCGATCAAACGCCATCATGCAAAACGTGCGGCATGCGAGCGAAAAATGCAGTTAACCTCGCACAACGCGCGGGCGCCACGTTCGACCTACGAACCACTTCAAACAGCTAAAAACAATCGCAGCGCACGCAAGGAATGCAGATTCAGCGCCCTGGGTGCGCGCGCCAGGCGGCTGCGCAGTCGCGCTGATCGCAGCGTGTCCGTCGCAGCGCTTACCCGATCCGCTCGATCCCGCCCATGTACGGACGCAGCACCTCGGGTACATCGATCGAGCCATCGGCATTCTGGTAATTCTCCATCACCGCGATCATCGCGCGGCCCACGGCGGTGCCCGAGCCATTGAGCGTGTGCAGCAACTCCGGCTTGCCGCTGACCGGGTGACGCCAACGCGCCTGCATGCGCCGCGCCTGGAAATCGCCGCAATTGGAGCAAGACGAAATCTCGCGATAGGTGTGCTGCGAAGGTAGCCATACTTCCAGATCGTAGGTCTTGATTGCAGAGAAGCCCATGTCGCCGGTGCAGAGCAGCACCTTGCGATACGGCAAGCCGAGTTTTTCCAGTACCACCTCGGCGCAGCGCGTCATGCGCTGATGCTCGCTGTCGCTGTCTTCCAGCGCGCAGACGGTGACCAGTTCCACTTTTTCGAACTGATGCTGGCGGATCATGCCGCGCGTATCGCGTCCGCCGCTGCCGGCTTCGGCACGGAAACACATCGAATGCGCGGTCATGCGCAGCGGCAGACGCTCGGCGGCGACGATCTCGTCGCGCACGATATTGGTCAGCGGCACTTCGGAGGTGGGAATCAGATAGCGGCGCGAATCGCCAACTTCGGTCTGGAACAAATCGTCTTCAAACTTCGGCAATTGCCCAGTGCCTCGCATCGACTCAGGGTTGACCAGCAGCGGCACGTTGGTTTCTTCGTAGCCATGCTCGCCGACATGCAGGTCGAGCATGAACTGCGCCAACGCACGGTGCAGGCGCGCGATTGGCCCGCGCAGTACGGTGAAACGTGCGCCGGACAACTTGGCGGCGGTTTCGCCATCCAGCCCGCCGTGTGGCGCGCCGAGTTCGACATGATCCTTGACTGCGAAATCGAACTGACGCGGTGTCCCCCAGCGCGATTGCTCGACGTTCTCGCTCTCGTCCTTGCCGTGCGGCACGTCTTCTGCCGGCAAATTGGGCAGGCCCAGCGCAATAGTTTCGAGCTTGGCGCGGATCACATCCAGCGCTTCTTCCGAGGCCTTTAGCTCATCGCCAAACCCGGCCACTTCGACCATCAGCGCGGACACATCCTCACCCTTGGCCTTGGCCTGCCCGATCGCCTTGGATTTGGAATTGCGCTGGCTCTGCAGCTCCTGCGTGCGCACCTGGATGCGCTTGCGCTCGCTTTCCAGCGACTCCAGTTCCGCAGTGTCCAGGGAGAAACCGCGCGTGCTGCGCAGGCGCTCGGCAAGGTCGGCGGGATGTTGGCGAAGCAGGGCCGGATCTAGCATCGGGAATAGGTGCGTCAGTGGGATAGCGCGGGATTATCGCCTGTTCCGCCACCTGCTGCGATCGATTCACCGGGGCTATGCCAGAATTGTCCCGATCCTTCAGGTGAGCCCTATGCCCGCGCCCCGCCCTACGTCCGATCGTCAGATCGTCCTGCGTCTGCCCCGCCACACTCTGAAAATTGCCGGCATCGCCTTCGTTGCCGGCGTGTTGTTGTTCCTGCTGGTCTGGGCCGCCGGCCGCAAGGACGACTTCTACAAAGCCTCGCCGGCCCAACCGGCTGCAGGTGCGCAGGCCGACGACAGTATCCAGCCGCTGCCCGCACCGTTGCCGGCCCAGGACGGCGCCAGCGATATGCCACAGACCAAGCCGCTGGAAGATACCCCGACACTGGTAGACACCGCGCCACCTGCTCCACCGACGCCATTGCCGGAAGACGCAGTTCCCGGCGCGCCTGACACCGCCGCGCCTTCAACCGCTTCCGTGGCCGGCGGCGATCGTCCGGTGCCGATGCAAGGCCAGATGCCGCCGCCGCGCTACCCTTCGGCCGCGTTAAGTCGCGGCGATGCCGGCGATGTGGTGGTACGGGTCGACGTGGACGCGGCCGGCAATCCGGGCGGCGTGACGCTGGTGCAGCGCAGCGGCTCGCGCGATCTGGACCGTGCGGCAATGGAAGCGGTGCGTCGTTGGCGCTTCCATCCGGCGCAGCGCGATGGCCAGCCGGTTGCCGGCAGTCTGGATATCCCATTCGAATTCAAGCCCGCGCAGTAAGCGTGGCTGACGGATCGTCACGCGTAGTCGACGCACTGCGCGTGGCAAGCGCAAGAAAATACAGCGGGCGATTGACGATTGCGCGTATCCACCGAGTCTGAGTGGATTTAACGAAGCAGCACGATCAGCTTGACAAAGCTGAACATCTACCGAGTTTCAACGCTTCATTCGCTCCTTGCCTTAGCTGGGCCTCAGGCGGTGGCGACGAAACTAGTCCGGTCATCCCACAGATGCGCCGGGAGGTCGGCCATGTCCTTCAGCTCGAATCCCTCTTCACCCCACACCCAATCATTGTCGCATCATGTTCCGCACATCTGTGCCCGCACCGAGGACACAGATCGCGACGGCGCGTCGCCATGGTTATGTACAACCCTGATTGCCTTGCTGATCGCGGTGCCGACTTGGTGGTGGACAAGGCACAGCGACGCGTCCTTTGTGACCGACACGCGCCCGTTGCCCGCGGCGAGCCGGCAGATCCTGCCCACCGCAGATGGCCCGCGCACGATGACCATGATCCCGCACCAGCCCGCACGGGCACCGATCAGCAGCGAGGAAGCCAAGCCGATGCCGGGCAACCCAATGCCCAGCTATCCGCCGCAAATTGCCCGTGCCGCCATCGAAGGCAGCCGTACCGCGCGCCTGCAGCTGGATGTGCAGGGTCTGGTGAGCGACGTCATCGTCGATCGCAGCGGCGGCGAGGACCCACGCCTGGATGCAACGGTGGTGGACAGCCTGCGTCAGTGGCGCTTTGAACCTGCCACGCGTGACGGCCACGCTGTGGCGAGCAGCAGCGTGCGAGTGCCGGTGGATTTCAGCTCAGAGCGCTAACAGCGGCCAACGCACGGCCGTGCTGCCGCCAAGCGAGCGCGGCTGGTGCCTGGGTACGGTGTAGATCGCTCATAGGCCGCGGTTTCTGTACGGCACCCGCGTTCGACTCAATACCGCTCACTACGTCTGGTCAAGCCGCTTAAGACCGAACCCAGCGCCCTGCGCCAGCGTGTCGAAGCCCGGGAACGAGGTCGCAACATTCGCGACATCATTCACCTGCACACTGCACGTGGACAGCTGCCCAGCAATCGCAAACGCCATCGCAATGCGGTGATCGCCATGGCTTTCGATCACGCCACTGCCGATGCTGCTGCCGTGAATGGTGGCGCCATCGGACGTCTCGTCTACTTGTACGCCCAGCGTGCGCAGGCCGGTGGCCATCGCCGCTAGCCGATCAGATTCCTTGACCCGCAATTCGGCAGCGCCGGTGACGACGGTCTGGCCGTTCGCAGCAGCCGCAGCCACGAACAAGGCTGGGAACTCGTCGATCATGTCCGGCACCAGTGCTTCGGGAATCAGTGCGCCCTTCAGCGGTACATAGCGCACGCGCAGATCGGCTACCGGCTCGCCGCCGTGTTCGGCATGATTCTGTTCGACGATGTCTGCGCCCATCAACCGCAACGCAGCCAGCAGACCGGTGCGACGCGGATTCAAACCCACCGCACGCAGCACCACTTCCGAACCTGGAATGATGCTGGCGGCGACAATGAAAAATGCTGCCGACGAGAAATCCGCCGGCACTGCGATATCGGTCGCGCGCAGGCGCTGGCCACCACGCAGACGCGCTTTGCCAGGCGAAAACTCGATCTCCACGCCGAATGCAGCCAACATGCGCTCGGTGTAATCGCGGGTGGGATGCGGCTCGGTCACCGAGGTCTCACCCTGCGCGTAGAGGCCCGCCAGCAACACCGCAGATTTCACCTGCGCACTTGCGACCGGCGAGACGAAATCGATGCCGTGCAGCGCCTGCCCGCCATGCACGCACAGCGGCGGCGTGCCGGCCTCTTCGGCGTCGATACGCGCGCCCATCTGCAACAGTGGACCGGTCACGCGTCGCATCGGTCGTTTGGACAAGGATTCGTCGCCCACCAACACGCTATCGAAGCGCTGCGCAGCGAGCAGACCCGCGAGCAAACGCATGCCGGTGCCGGCATTGCCGCAGTCCAGTGCTTCGCTGGGTGGCTGCAAACCGTCCACACCCACGCCATGCACGATGCGCTGCGAGGAAGACGGCGTTTCGATGCGCACGCCAAGCTTGGCGAAGATCGCCGCGGTGGAGCGCGTGTCTTCGCCTTCGAGGAAGCCATCGATTTGCGAAACGCCATCGGCGAGCGCGGCAAACATCACCGCGCGGTGCGAGACCGACTTGTCGCCAGGAATGGCCAGGCTGCCCTGCAGTGCGCTGCCGCGCTGCGCGATCCAATGTTGTTTGCTGCTGCTCATGCGTGTGATCCGATTACCGCGACACCGCCAGAAGTGGCGATGCGCTTTGAAGAATGTCGCAGCACTGCCGTCACCATACGGATGTCGACGCGCCGGATGTGGCCGGCTGTTTAAGCCGTGACGCTCAGGGAATTGCCACCGGATACGAGCCCAGCACCTTGATCTGCGCCGAGTGTGCTTCCAGTTCGGCCAATGCCTGCTTCATTGCCTCGTCTTCCACGTGGCCGACCAGATCGATAAAGAAACCGTACTCCCACTTGGCCTGATGCGAGGGGCGCGACTCGATGCGATTCATACTGATGCCGTGGCGTGCGAACGGGCTGAGTACGTCGAACAACGCACCCGGCTTGTCGTGGATGAACACCAGCACCGAGGTGCGATCGTGACCGGACGAGTGGAAAATCTGCCGGCCAATTACTAGAAACCGCGTAGTGTTGTCGTCGTCGTCTTCGATCGACTTCATGATGACTTTCTTCAAGCCATACACGTGCGCGGCACTCTCGCCACCGATCGCCGCAGCGTCTTCGGCATTGCGTACCCGGCGCGCACCTTCGGCGTTGCTGGACACCGCAATCTTCTCGACCTTGGGCAAGTGCGAGCGCAGCCAACCGGCAGTCTGCGCGAACGACTGCGAATGCGCGTAGATGCGCTCGATGTCTTCCAGCCGGCCATTGCGCGAGAGCAGATACTGGTGCACGCGCAGCTCGACTTCGCCGCAGATTTTCAGATTGGAGGTCAGGAACATGTCCAGCGTGACCTGAATGGTGCCCTGCCCGGAATTTTCCACCGGCACCACGCCAAAGTCGGCATTGCCGGCTTCCACTTCCTGGAATACTTCTTCGATGGTCGCCATCGGCAGACCCACGGCCGAACGCCCGAAATGCTTGAGCACCGCCTGCTGGCTGAAGGTGCCCTCCGGGCCGAGGTAACCAATCTTCAACGGCTCCTGCTGGGCCAGGCAGGCAGACATGATTTCGCGATACACGTGTACCAGTACTTCATCGCTAAGCGGGCCTTCATTGCGGTCCACCACCATGCGCAGCACCTGCGCCTCGCGCTCGGGCCGGTAGTAATCCACCGCCGTGGCGAGCTTGCCCTTGGCCTTGCCGACTTGATGCGCAAAGTTTGCACGCTCGGCGATCAGCGCCTGGATGTTGCGGTCGATCTCATCGATCTTGGCGCGCACATCGGCCAGCACCGGCGCAGCCGTCGCCGAATTGCTTGCGGACTTGGCTACAGGCTTATCCAAAGCCTTAATCGCAGCCTTGCTTGAAAAAGTGTCTGCGGATTTCTTTGCCGACTTGGTCTTGCCGCCAGTGGCGGCAGTGGGCTTATTGGACTTGGGAGCCATCGCTCGGCATTCCTTGGAATAACGGCGCATGCGCCTGCGCGGCATACGCCGCAGGTAAATGAAGACTCAGCCGTGACGCTGCTGAAAGTCGTGCATGAAGGCCGCCAACGCTTGCGCACCCGCCACAGGCATTGCGTTGTACAGCGAAGCACGGATGCCGCCGACCGCCTTGTGGCCCTTCAATGCCAGCAGACCAGCCGTCTTGGATTCGCTGACGAACAACGCCTCCAGCTGCTCATCCGGCAGAAAAAACGGGATGTTCATGCGCGAACGCACTGCCGGCTTGACCAGGTTGCGATAGAAGCCACCGGAACCATCGATCGCGCCATACACCAGCGCGGCTTTTTCGGCATTGCGACGGGCGAATTCTTCCACCCCGCCCTGCTCAAGCATCCACTTCACGGTGAGCCCGAGCAGATACCAGTTCCAGGTCGGCGGGGTGTTGAGCATCGAGTCACGCGCGAGGTGCGAGGCGTAATTGAAGATGTCGGCACGCGGCTGACCGGGGCGTTCGAGCAGATCGCGCCGCACGATCACCACTGAAATGCCGACCGGGCCGAGGTTCTTTTGCGCGCCGGCATAGATCAGCCCGTAGCGCGAGATGTCCAGCGGCTCGGAGGCGATCGACGAACTGAAGTCGGCGAATAATGGCAATGGGCCTACATCCGGCGTGTCGCGGAATTGGACGCCGTGGATGGTCTCGTTGGCGGTGATGTGCACGTATGCCGAGTGCGGCGACAAGGTCCAGCTGGCCACCGGTGGGATGTCGATAAAGCCGTCCGCCTGCCCATAGGCAGCGATACGCGCATCTACATATGTGGCTGCCTGCTTGATGGCAGTCTTGCCCCAGTGACCAGTGATCACATAATCGGACGCTTGGCCGGGCGCGGCAAAATTCAGCGGCAGCAGCGCCTGGATGGTGGTGGCGCCACCAGCGGTAAACAGCACCGCGTAGTCGTCGGGAATCGACAACAAGGCGCGCAGGTCGGCTTCGGCCGCGGCCGCCACGGCCATGAAATCGGTGCTGCGATGGCTGATTTCCACGATCGAGGCGCCGACGCCATTCCACTCGATCATCTCGGCCTGCGCCTGCCGCAGGACCGATTCCGGCAATGTCGCAGGGCCGGCACTGAAATTGAACGCGCGTGTCATGGCAAACCTTGTCGATCTAGCCTCCTAGTATGCCGCAGCGCATCGGCCTTGGCAGCGTTGCAGAAAAGTTGCATGTGCATCCTTCTCACCGACGCCGACGTATGGTTTTCAAGGTCCATGGACGGTGCCAGTTCCGCAGTCCGTTATTCACCCATCAGCAGCCACTGTCAGGAGCGAGCCATGTCCCTTCGCGATGCCTTGAAGACGCCGTCCAGCGAGATTACTGATGAGGCCGTCTACCGCGACCGACGTCGGCTGCTGCAGCTGTTCGCCTTGACTCCAGCGCTGAGCGTGGCCGGGTGCGCAGAGGCCGACCCGCCGCCGCCACCCAAGACCGTGGTGACGCCAGCGCAGGCGCGCAGCGGCTTTCGCACTGCCGAGGAACTGACGCGGCTGGAAGATGTCACCAGCTACAACAATTTCTACGAATTCGGCACCGACAAGACCGATCCGTCGAAGGCCGCCAAAACCTTGAAGCTGTCGCCGTGGTCGGTGAGGGTGAGCGGCGAATGCGAAAAGCCCGGCAGCCTGTCGCTGGACGAACTGCTCAAGGGCATCACGCCGGAAGAACGCATCTACCGGCTGCGCTGCGTCGAAGGTTGGTCGATGGTGATCCCTTGGACCGGCGTGCCGCTGGGCGAGGTGCTCAAGCGCTTCGCGCCGACCTCCAAGGCCAAGTACGTGGCCTTCACCACACTGGCCGACCCGCAGCAGATGCCGGGCATGCGCTATCGCCCGATCAACTGGCCGTACCGCGAAGGCCTGCGCATCGACGAAGCGATGCATCCGCTGACATTGCTTGCAACCGGCCTGTACGGCAAACCGCTGCCGCAGCAGAACGGCGCGCCGTTGCGGCTGGTAGTGCCGTGGAAGTACGGCTTCAAGAGCATTAAGTCGATCGTGGAAATCCGCCTTGTCCAGAACATGCCAGAGACTGCATGGCACGATCTCCAGCCATCCGAATACGGCTTCTTTTCCAACGTCAATCCGGCGGTGGACCACCCGCGCTGGAGCCAGAAGACTGAGCGTCGTATCGCCGGCACCGCCAGTAAACTCTTTGCCGAGCGCATCGCCACAAAACCGTTCAACGGCTATGCCGATCAGGTTGCCTCTTTATACGCGGGGATGGACTTGAAGAAGTGGTTCTGAGTCAGCAACGTCCAGCATGATCTCGACTTGTCGTACGCGATGGGGCTTTCCCTGCAAGGCTTCATCGCGCGCAAGCGCGCTCCTTACGATAGGACCGACTTTCAGGCCGTACACCCGTGGCTGCGCAGCCACGCCCGGCCGGACAGCTGGATCGTGATGGAAGCCACTGGCGTCAATCACCAAGCACTTGCCGAGATCCTGCACGCTCACCGCTACCGGGTATGCGTGCTCAAACCATGGCACATGGCAAGCAGGTCGTCTGCGCCGCCATGTACAAGTTGCTGCAGCTAGCCGACGGCGTGCTCAAATCGGCACTGCGTTTGACCCGCAAAGAGCGCTTGTCTGCTGATAAGGGGAGACGGTATCCAGGCATCTACACAAAGCACGGCGCTACGCGTCCGGGCTTAAGCCATTGGCCCGCGTGCGCCAGTCGAACCACGCACCACGCAACGTCCGGTCATCACCAGGCGGCGGACCGGCAACTGCGGTGATTTGAGGCGTTCGAGCAAAAGCGACATCGCCGCGCGGCCCATATCTTCCACCGGTTGCTCCACCACGGTGATGCCCGGTTCGACCAAGTCGGTCCAGCGTTCGTTGTCGAACCCGGCTAGGGCCAGATCCTGCGGCAGGCGCAGGCAGGCGGTACGTGCTGCCTTGAGCGCGCCCATCAGCAGCAGGCTGTTACTGGTGACGATGGCTTCGGGCCGGTCATTGCCCGCTAGCCAGTGCTCAAGTTCAGCGATGGCCGCTTCGGCGGTGGGTGCCACCTCGCGGTAATCAGGAACCAGCCCCTGCGCGGTCATTGCGGCCAAGTAACCATCCCTACGCTCGGCAGCGGTGGTGCTGGTGCTGCCGAACAAGCCGCTGATCCGCCGATAGCCCTGCGCCTGCAGGTGAGCGACCAATTCGCCCATGGCGGCTGCATTGTCGAGCACCACACTGTCGTAGCGGCTGCCAGGGCCGGCGCGATCCACCAGCACAGTCGGGTAGTTCAGGGCCAGCTCGCGCATACGCCCAACGGTGACCCGGGTCGGTGCGAAGATCAGCCCGGTGATACGTTCTTCCTGCATCAGCTCCAGATACAGCGCCTCACGCTCGGGATCTTCGTCGGTGTTGCACAAGGTCACGCGCATGCCGGCGCGGTAGGCCACTTCCTCCACCGCGCGGATCAGCGCGGTGAAATACGGGTTGCGGATGTCGGCGACGATCACCCCCAGGATGCCAGACTGCTGCGAGCGCAGCCGCCGCGCCATCAGATTGGGCCGATAGCCGGTCTGGCGCACCGCCTCCTCAACCTTAGCACGCACCTGGTCGCTGACCGGACCGGTGCCAAGTGCGCGCGAAACCGTGGACTTGGACACCCCGGCCACCCGGGCCACGTCATTGATGCTGATACTCACTGGAACCGTTCCCGCTCCGTTGCGCACCAAAACCCAGGTGTCGCGTCAGCTTGGATGCTAACCCGAAAGCACTACAGGCTTTTGTGCATTGCACATTGACCTTGGAAGTGGGAACGTTCCCACTATACTTTCCAGCCCGCTTCACTACTCCGAGCCTGCCTTGTCCCCTCCGTTGCCCGCCCCCGTCACCCCCGACCTCGTGCGCCTGCGTGCGCATGCACGCGACAAGGACGACGCCATTGCGCAGGCCGCCCAGCTGCTGGTTGCGGCCGGCTGCGTCGCGCCGGGCTACGAGGCCAGCATGCGGCGCCGCGAAGGTCTGGCGAACACCTTTCTTGGCCACGGACTGGCAATTCCGCATGGGGTCGGGGAAGACCGCCATCTGGTGCGCCGCGACGGCATCGCGGTGCTGCAGTTGCCCGAGGGCGTGGAATGGAATCCCGGTCAGACCACTCGCTTGGTGGTCGGCATCGCCGCGCAGTCGGACACCCACATCACCGTGCTGCGCCGCCTGACCCGGCTGATCCAGGACCCGGCCGAGCTGGAAGCGCTGTTCACCACCGACGACCCTGGCGTAATTGTGTCGGCGTTGACCGGCGACCGCGCGCCCGATACCAGCGCAGCACCAGCCACCGATCTAGCCGAGTCCTTCGAGTGGACCATCGCCTATCCAAGCGGCCTGCACGCGCGCCCGGCCACCCGTTGGGCCGAAACTGCACGCGGTTTCCCGGCACGCGCCCAGGTGCGCGCCGGCGATCAGGCCGCCGATGCCAAGAGCCTGGTCGGCCTGTTGCAGCTCGGCCTGCGTGCCGGCGACAAAATTACCGTCTCGGCCGAAGGCAGCGATGCCGCCGCGCTGCTCAAGCGCCTGCGCGCGGTGATGGACAGCCTGACCGCTCAGGAAAAAGCTGATGCCGAGCGCGCCGCGCAACGCCGCGCTGCCCCAGTGGTCGGTTGGACGCCGCCGCAGGCGCAGCCGGCCATCGTCGGCATTGGCGCCAGCCCGGGCGTGGCGATCGGCATCGTGCACCGCCTGCGTGCGGCGCATACCGAAGTGGCCGACCAGCCGGTCGGCCTGGGCGATGGCGGTGCGCTGCTGCATGACGCGCTGACGCGCACCCGCCAGCAGTTGGCGGCAATCCAGGACGATACCCAGCGCCGGCTCGGCGCCTCGGACGCAGCCATCTTCAAGGCCCAGGCCGAGCTACTCAACGACACCGACCTGATCACCCGCACCTGCCAGCTGATGGTCGAAGGCCACGGCGTGGCGTGGTCGTGGCATCAGGCGGTCGAGCAGATCGCCTCGGGCTTGGCCGCACTCGGCAACCCGGTGCTGGCCGGCCGCGCTGCGGATCTGCGCGACGTCGGTCGCCGCGTGCTGGCCCAGCTCGATCCGGCAGCAGCCGGCGCGGGCCTGACCGACCTACCCACCCAGCCCTGCATCTTGCTCGCCGGCGATCTGTCGCCATCGGACACCGCCAATCTGGACACTGCGCGCGTGCTCGGCCTGGCCACTGCACAAGGCGGGCCGACTTCGCACACTGCGATCCTGTCGCGCACGCTTGGCCTGCCGGCGCTGGTCGCTGCCGGCGGCCAGTTGCTGGATATCGAAGACGGCATCACTGCCATCATCGACGGCAGCAGTGGGCGCTTGTACATCAACCCGTCCGACGTGGATCTGGACGCCGCCCGCACGCATATCGCCGAGCAGCAGGGGGTTCGCGAGCGCGAGGCCGCGCAACGTGCATTGCCGGCCGAAACCACCGATGGCCACCACATCGACATCGGTGCCAACGTCAATCTGCCCGACCAGGTCGCGATGGCATTGGCCCAGGGTGCCGAAGGCGTCGGCCTGATGCGTACCGAGTTCCTGTTCTTGGAAAGCGGGAGCACGCCCACCGAAGACGAGCAGTACAAAACCTACCTGGCGATGGCGCAGGCGCTGGATGGCCGGCCACTGATTGTGCGTGCGCTGGACATCGGCGGCGACAAGCAGGTGGCCCATCTGGAACTGCCGCACGAAGAAAACCCGTTCCTGGGCGTGCGTGGCGCGCGCCTGCTGCTGCGTCGCCCGGACCTGCTCGAACCGCAGCTGCGTGCGCTTTACCGGGCCGCCAAAGACGGCGCACGGCTGTCGATCATGTTCCCAATGATCACCTCGGTGCCGGAGCTGATCACGCTGCGCCAAATCTGCGCACGCATCCGCGCCGAGCTGGACGCACCGCAATTGCCGATCGGCATCATGATCGAAGTGCCCGCCGCCGCCGCGCAGGCCGACGTGCTGGCACGGCACGCAGACTTCTTCTCGATCGGCACCAACGACCTCACCCAATACGTGCTGGCGATCGACCGCCAGAACCCGGAGCTGGCCGGCGAAGCAGACAGCCTGCATCCGGCAGTGCTGCGCATGATCCGCAGCACCATTGAAGGCGCGCACACACACGACCGGTGGGTCGGCGTGTGCGGCGGCCTGGCCGGCGACCCGTTCGGCGCCAGCCTGCTGGCTGGCCTGGGCGTGCAGGAATTGTCGATGACGCCAAACGATATCCCGGCGGTCAAGGCACGCCTGCGCGGCACCGCGCTGAGCCAGTTGCAGCAGTTGGCCGAACAGGCTTTGGCGTGCGAGACCGCCGAACAGGTGCGCGCGCTGGAAACTCAACGCGAGGGCCAGGCATGAGCCTGCAGGCCATCACGGTCACGCTGAATCCGGCGATCGACCAGACCATTCAGCTCGACAGCCTGCAGCCCGGTGCGGTGCATCGCGCCAGCAGCGTGCGCAACGACGCAGGCGGAAAGGGCATCAACGTCGCCGCCTGCCTGGCCGATTGGGGCAGCCAGGTTGCGGCACTTGGGGTGCTCGGCGCCTGCAACGCCGGCGTGTTCGAGGAACTGTTTCGCGAGCGCGGCATCATCGACCACTGCCAACGCGTGGCCGGCGAGACCCGCATCAATCTCAAGCTGGTCGAAGCGCGCAGCAACGACACCACCGACATCAACCTGCCCGGGTTGCGCCTGGGCCAGCCGCATCTGCAAGGCGTGGCCGAGCACCTGGCCCCGCTGCTGCGTCCCGGCCTGCCGGTGGTGCTGTCGGGCAGTCTGCCGGCCGGCCTGCCGGACGACAGCTGGACACACTTACAGGCCCAGGCCAGCGCCGCTGGCGCGCGCGTGCTGCTGGACACCAGCGGCGCGCCACTGGTGTCTGCGCTCAGTGCCGCGCGTGAGGCATTGCCCTACGCGATCAAGCCGAACCGGCACGAACTGGAAGCCTGGACCGGCCGCCCGCTGACCGGCAGCGCCGCGCTCAGCACTGCAGCGCACGAACTGATCGCACGCGGCATCCAGCTGGTCGTCATTTCGATGGGCACCGAAGGCGCTTTATTCGTGCAGCGCAACCAGCGTTTGATCGCGCGGCCGCCACGATTGGCGCACGGCAGCAGTGTGGGCGCTGGCGATGCGATGGTAGCCGGCCTGGCCGCCGCGCTGCTTGGAGAGTCCACCAATCTGGAAAGTTGCGCGCGCCTGGCGACCGCGTTCTCGGTCAGCCGGCTGGAAAGCGGCGATGCGCGACGCCTGAATCCGCAGCAGGTTCGCACGCTCGCCACAGAAATCGAGATCGACCACCTCTAGTTAGGAATTCTCAAGCGCGACTGCTCGATCAACACCGCATCGCGCTGAAGAGAGTTCCCGCAGAACGCATGTATACCGCCGGCTTGATCCGGCGTCCGAACAGCGCAGGAGATTCGCATGTCCTCTTCCATCGCGGTCATCGCCGCTGGCGAACGCAGCACCGAAGCCGTCTTGGCGGCCGAAGCGCTGCGCCGCGCGGCCACCGCCGCCGGGCGCAGCGTGACAATCGAAATCCGCAGCGACCAGGGCGTGCTCGGCGCATTGCCTGACGAGCTCGCCGGCACCGCCACCCAGGTGCTGGTGGTGGGCGACGCCGATGCCGACACCGCCCGCTTCGGCGGTGCCCAACTCGTGCGACTGAGTTTGGGGGCAGTGCTGGACGATCCGGCCGCTGCGCTGGACCAGCTCGCCGCAGCTGCCACCGCAAACACCTCGGCTACCGCAGGCACGGCTGGCTCGGGCAGCAAGCGCATCGTCGCGATCACTTCATGCCCCACCGGGATCGCGCACACCTTCATGGCCGCCGAAGGCCTGCAGCAGGCGGCCAAGAAACTCGACTACCAGATCCGCGTGGAAACCCAGGGCTCGGTCGGTGCGCAGGACGCATTGACCGACGCCGAAATCCGCGACGCCGACCTGGTACTGATCGCGGCCGATCGCGAAGTCGACCTGGCTCGTTTCGGGGGCAAGCGATTGTTCAAGAGCGGTACCAAGCCGGCAATCAACGATGGCCCGGCATTGATCCAGAAGGCGCTGGCCGAAGCTGGCGTGCATGGAGGCGCGGCGCCGCTCGCAGGGGCTGCCAAATCCGAAAGCAAAGACAATGCGCGCACCGGCGCTTACAAGCACCTGATGACCGGGGTGTCGTTCATGCTGCCGTTCGTCACTGCCGGCGGCTTGTTGATTGCACTGGCATTCGCGCTCGGCGGCATCTATGCCGGCGACGACGCACATCAGGGCACGCTGGCCTGGTCGCTGTTCCAGATCGGCGCCAAGGCCGGCTTCACCCTGATGGTGCCGGCGCTGGCCGGTTACATCGCCTACTCCATCGCCGACCGCCCCGGCATCGCACCCGGCATGATCGGCGGTCTGGTCGCGGCCAATCTCAACGCCGGTTTTCTGGGCGGCATCATTGCCGGCTTCATCGCCGGCTACGGTGTGGCCACGCTCAATCGCTACCTCCGCCTGCCACGCAACCTGGAAGGGCTCAAGCCGGTGCTGATCCTGCCGGTGCTGGGCACCCTGCTGGTTGGCCTGGCGATGATGTACGTGTTCGGCCAACCGGTGGCAGACTTGCTGGCCTGGCTCACCGCCTGGCTGCGCGGCATGCAGGGCAGCAGCGCTTTGCTGCTCGGCCTGTTGCTCGGCGGCATGATGGCCTTCGACATGGGCGGGCCGGTCAACAAGGCCGCCTATGCGTTCTCTACCGGCCTGATCGCCAGCCAGGTCTACACCCCAATGGCTGCCGCCATGGTGGCCGGCATGACCCCGCCGCTGGGCATCGCAATCGCAACCTGGGTGTTCCGCAACCGCTTCACCGTCGAAGAACGCGGCTCGGCTACCGCTGCCGCTGTACTCGGCCTGGCCTTCGTCACCGAAGGCGCGATCCCGTATGCGGCACGCGACCCGTTGCGCACCATCCCCGCGCTGGTGATCGGCTCAGCCGTGGCCGGCGCGATCTCGATGACTGCCGGTGCCGAATTGAAGGCACCGCACGGCGGGATCTTCGTGCTGGTGATTCCCAATGCCGTGACCCACTTACTTAACTACGTGCTGGCACTGGTGGTCGGCGTGGTAGTCACTGCGGTGGCACTACGCCTGCTCAAGAAGCCGGTTGCCGGGGTCGTCGCCTGACGCTGCGGCCAAGTGACTGCCGAATCCTGCCCCCACATCCGACTCTTCTGATTGCTGACTCACCTCGCCACTGATTGGTTTCACCGCTGCGCTGCGTACCTGCGTGCGCGGCCAGCTGCCCGCCTACCCCCTTGCTGTCGCGTTTGCCACCTCGGCCACGCCCTCTTCGTCCGGAGTCCTGCCATGACCGCCCTCGCCCCCCGCCGTGCCCGCCCCCACCTGCTGTGCCTGTCGCTGACACTGGCGCTGACCCCGCTCGCCCACGCGCAGGACGCCGCCGACGCCTTCAAGCTCAAACTGGGCTACACCGGCGAAGCGGCCTCGATGATCGATGGCGGCCGCAAGAGCGGCGATGCCTACGCCGGCCAGTTGATGGTGGGTACCGACGTCGACATGGACCGCCTGTTTGGCTGGGGCGGCGCCACGGTCAAGCTGTACGTCTCCAGCCGCCACGGCACCAACCTGTCCAACAGCAGCATCGGCAACAGCACCTCGGTGCAGGAAATTTACGGGGGCCAGGGCACGCGCCTGACCAACTTCACATTGCTGCAAAAGCTCTTCGACGACCGCCTGGAACTGGAAGCCGGCCGCAGCGTGGCCAACACCCACTTCCTCGGCTCGGACCTGTGCCAGTACTTCCAGAGCAACTCGACCTGCGGCAACCCCACCTTCGTGTTCCGCATCAGCAACTTCACCTATTGGCCTGTCTCCAGCTGGGCCGCACACGCCACCGCCTGGGTCACGCCCAAGGTCTATCTGCACGTGGGTGCCTATGAGGTGAATCCGGTGCAGGCCCAGGACGGCCAACACGGACTGAAGTGGAGCACCGACGACACCACCGGCGTGGTCGTGCCGTACGCGGTCGGCTACAAAAACAAAGGCAGCGACGGCAGCTTGGCGGCGATGTACGAACTCGGCGGCTGGCAGGACAACTCCGACTACACCGACCCACTGCGCGATCGCAACGGCAACCCGGCCCTGCTCAGCGGCCTGGGTTATGAAAACAAGCAGGGTCGCTCCGGTCTGTTTGCCCGCTTCGAACAACAGGTCACCAACCCCGACCCCACCAGTACCCGCGGCCTGACCATGTTTGGCGCGGTGCTCAAGGGCACCTCTGGCCAGGCGATCGAAGACCACTTCATCCAGCTCGGTCTGGTGCAGAAAGGCACCTTTGCCAGCCGCCCGCAGGACAACATCGCCTTCGTGATTACACAGCAGAAGTACAGCGACGCGGCGCTCGAAAACCTGCGTTTGGCCCGGGCGTCGGCCGGCGGCACCGGCACGCCGCACGACAACCAGATCATGATGGAGCTGAGCTACGGAATTCAGGTCACCCAGCGCTTGCGTATCGCGCCGAACCTGCATTACGTGATCAATCCGGACCAGTTCAACGAGCCGACCCGCACCAGCGACCTGAAGAATGCGTTGATCGCGGGTATGCGGGTGGATTGGAATTTATGAGTTGAGGTTGGTGGGTTTGTCCGCGTTGCGTAGCGTTGCGTAACCCCACCTTATGGAAGCGTTGTTCAGAGCTGCCCTGACAAGCAGCGCAAACAGTAAGCGACAGCGACGCGATGGCCTGACTCGTCAAAAAGCTGTCGACTCGATACGCCTGGAACGAAAAAACCGCGCAATGCGCGGTTTTTTCGTAAGCGATACCACTCAACCGATCAAGGACGACGCGCCAGCGCCTCCACGTCCTTGGCCCTGGGCAGCAGATCCTGCTTGGTGACTGCGAACGGCCCAATGCTCAGCATCGGCACTGCCACGATCACCGACGAGATCACCACGATCACTGCGCCGACCATGTGGGTCTCGGCCAGGCCTTCCATCGACTCCCCGCCGTAGATATATAGCGCCATGGCAGACAGGAAGAACATCACCGCGGTGATCACCGTGCGCGAAAGCGTTTGGTTGATCGAGCGGTTCAGCACTAGCAGCGGCTCCACGCGCAGCGCGCGGAAGTTTTCGCGCACGCGGTCGAACACCACGATGATGTCGTTGATCGCAAAGCCCATCACCGACAACAGGCCGGCCAGCACGGTCAGGTCGAACTCGCGGCCGGTCAGCGACACGTACGCCAACGTGACCAACAAATCGAACAACGCAGTCAGACTGGCGACCACCGCGAACTTCCACTCGAAGCGGAAGCCGATGTAGATCAGAAAGCCCACCAGCATGAAGACCGTGGCGTACACGCCGTTCAAGGCCAGGTCCTTGCCGACCTGCGGGCCGACGAACTCGCCCGGCTGCACGGTGGCAGGGTTTTGCTCGGTGCTGACGGCATTGCGTACTTCTTCGGCGACGCTGCGCGCGGCATCGTCGTTATTGTTGTGCTGGGCGCGCGGCTGCAGGCGAATCATCACCTCGTTGCCGCCGCGGGCGTTCTGTACCTGGGCGTTCTCGAAGCCGGCCTTGGTCAGTTGCTGGCGCACCTGGTCCACGTCCACCGTCTTCTGGAATGAGGTCTGCACCAGCGTACCGCCGGTGAATTCCAGTGCGTAGTTGAAACCCTTGCCGACGATGATGCCGATCGAGGCGACGGCGATCAGCAGCATCAGGATCAGCACCGGCTTACGCAGGCGCATGAAGTCGATCTTGGTGTCGTTCGGGATTAGATGAAGCGGAAAAATTTTCATGGAAGGATCTTCCTAAAAAGTCCGCACATTGATGTGCGGGCTCTTGCGAGGGACTCGCATTAAATGGCGACCGACTTGAGTTTTTTACGGCTACCGTAGATCAGCACCGCCAGTGCGCGCGACACGGTGATCGCGGTAAACATCGAGGCGAAAATACCGATGATCATGGTCAGCGCGAAGCCCTTCAGCGGGCCGGTACCAAACGCATACAGCGCCACGCCGACGATCAACCCGGTGAGGTTGGCGTCGAGGATGGTGCCGCCGGCCTTCTCGTAACCGGCAACGATCGCCGACTTGGGCGGCACGCCCAGACGCAGTTCCTCGCGGATACGCTCGTTGATCAACACATTGGCATCCACTGACAGGCCGACCGACAGCGCCAGACCGGCGAAGCCGGGCAGAGTCATGGTGGCGCCGAACAGCGACATCACCGCGATCACGATCAGCAGGTTGAACAGCA
Source organism: Xanthomonas fragariae (assembly GCF_900183975.1). NCBI lineage: Bacteria > Pseudomonadati > Pseudomonadota > Gammaproteobacteria > Lysobacterales > Lysobacteraceae > Xanthomonas > Xanthomonas fragariae. The sequence goes on along the minus strand of NZ_LT853882.1, from coordinate 1,509,931 downwards.
GCGCCACCGAGGTGATCGCGCCGAACATGCGGTAGTACACAGTGAAAAACACCAGGGTGAACACGAACGAGAACACCACTGCGGTGACGCCGCGCTCAACGTTCTCTGCACCCAGGCTCGGGCCGATCACGTATTCCTCGACGAAGTCCATCGGTGCGGCCAACGAGCCGGCGCGCAGCAGCTTGGCCAGATTTTCGGCTTCGGCCTTTTCCAGGCCGGTGGTCTGGAAGTTCTTGCCGAACACGCCCGCGATGCGGGTCGGCGACAAGGCTTCTTCCTTGACCCGCACGCTACGCACCTCCTTGCCGTCGACCATGGTCACGGTGGGGATGCGCTCGATGTAGACCACCGACATCAGCTTGCCGACATTGGCGCTGGTGTAATCGAGCATGCGCTGACCGGCGACGTTGTTCAGCGTCACCGCCACGGCAGGCATGCCGTTCTGATCGTTGCTGACGGTGGCATTGACCATCTGGTCGCCGGACACCAGCACACGCTTGTTGAGCAGCACCGACGCGCCGGTATCGCGTACGCGATAGACCTTGGCTTCCGGCGGGATGCTGCCGGTACGCACGGCGTCTTCGGCATTGCCTTCGACTACGCCGCGGAATTCCAGTGTGGCGGTCGCGCCGATCAGGCGCTTGGCCTCGGCGGTGTCCTGCACGCCCGGCAGTTCGACCACGATGCGGTCTTCGCCCTGACGCTGGATGATCGGCTCGGCCACACCTAGCTCGTTGACGCGGTTGCGCAGCGTGGTGAGGTTCTGCTCGATCGCACCGGCGGCGATTTGCTTGAGCTCGGCCTCCGGCACCTCGACGGTGATGTTCTGGCCGCTGACGTTATACGCCAGGGTCGGCTGCGACTTGGCCAACGCAGCGCGCGCGGCATCGGCGCTGGCGTCCTCGCCCAGGCTGACGTGGATGCTGTTGTCGCCGCGGCGCTCGACCGCGCGATAGGCGATGCGGCTGTCGCGCAGCGTGGTGCGGATGTCTTCGGCAAAGCCGTCCAGACGCTTTTCCAGCGCGGCTTTCTGATCCACCTGCATGGCGAAGTGCACGCCACCGACCAAGTCCAGACCCAGCACCATCGGCCGGCCGCCCAGCTTGGCCAGCCAGTCCGGCACGGTGGACGCCAGGTTCAGCGCCACCGTGTAGTTCTCACCCAATTGCTGGCGCAGCACGTCGTTGGCGCGGGTCTGTGCCTGCAGGCTCGGCAGACGCACCATCAGGCTCTCGCCTTCCTTGGTGACGGCTTTCGGCGTAATGCCGGCGCCCTTGAGGTCGGCGTCGATGCGGCTGCGCAAGGCGTCGTCGAGGTGAGCACCGCGGTTGGCGGTGATCTGCACGGACGGGTTCTTCTGATAGATATTGGGCAGTGCATACAGCGCACTGACCGCCAACACCAGCAGGATCAGGAAGTATTTCCAGCGAGGAAATTCAAGCATTGCGACGGTCCCGCGCGACACCATCCCGGCGACGCGCCTAGCAGTGAGAACGACTTCAAGCGGCCGATACAACGTCGCGAGCGGTCGTCAGGGGGATACGAGCTGTGCGCGGAATCGGAATGGGTACCGAATCGGAGCACCGACTGCGCCCGCCTGACGGTGTGCGCAGTCGTTTTGAAGCCGCTCTCAGTTGGCGGACTTCAGCGTGCCCTTGGGCAGCACATGGCCCACGGCGCTCTTCTGCACGCGGATCCGAACGTTGTCGGCCACTTCCACGGTGATGAAGTTGTCGCCGATATCGGTGATTACGCCAGCGACGCCGCTGGAGGTGATGACTTCATCGCCGCGCGCCAGCTTGTCCAGCAGCGACTTGTGCTCTTTCTGGCGCTTCATCTGCGGGCGGATCATCAAAAAATACATGACCGCGATCAGGATGACAGGCAGCGCGAAGGTAGACAGGCTTCCCATCGGGCCGGGCACCGGCGCGCCGCCAGTGGCCTGCGCCTGGGCGACGGGAATCAGGAAATCGAGCAGAGTCATTCAATGCATCCTAGTTTGGTGCCAGCGCGCCAATAGGGCCGCTCGCTATTCAGGTACCGCCGTAGCGGAACGGCCGGCAATTATGCCATGCAGGTCCCACGCCGTACGCGCCAGGGCACGGACGGCCGTTCTCAGCTGGACTCCCCCGGCAACCGCGGCGTGGTGGCGCCACGGGCCGCATAGAAAGACCGCCGGAACTCCACGAAGGTTCCCGAGGCGATCGCCGTGCGCATGTCGGACATTAATTTTTCGTAGTACCAGAGGTTGTGCAGGGTGCCCAACATCGGCGCCAGCATCTCGCCGCAGCGGTCCAGATGGCGCAGGTAGGAGCGCGTGTAGCCGCTGCTGCAGGCATGGCAGCCGCAACCCGGCTCGATGGTGTCCGGATCGCGCTCGTACTTGGCATTGCGGATGCGCACCGTGCCGAACGAGGTGAAATAGTGGCCGTTGCGTGCGTTGCGGGTGGGCATCACGCAGTCGAACATGTCCACTCCACGCGCCACGCCCTCGACCAGATCTTCGGGGCGGCCCACCCCCATCAGGTAGCGCGGGCGCTCGGCCGGCAGGCGCGGATGCAGGTGTTCGAGCATGGCGTTGCGCTCGTGCTCCGGCTCGCCGACCGCCAGCCCGCCTATCGCATACCCGTCAAAGCCGATGCCTTGCAGCCCGTCCAGCGAGCGGCTGCGCAGATCCGGATGCACACCGCCCTGCACGATGCCGAACAGCGCCGCGTCGTTGCCAAGCCCGTCGTGCGCGTCGCGCGAGCGCTGCGCCCAGCGCAGGCTCAGTTCCATCGAGCGCCGCGCGACGTCTTCGGTGGCCGGGTAAGGCGTGCACTCGTCGAAGATCATCACGATGTCCGAATCGAGCACCTTCTGGATCTGCATGCTTTCTTCGGGACCTAAGAACACCCGCGCGCCATCGGTAGGCGAGGAGAACGTCACGCCCTGGTCGGTGATCTTGCGACGATGCGCCAGCGAAAACACCTGGAAACCGCCGGAATCGGTAAGGATCGGCCCGTCCCAGCGCGCGAACCCGTGCAGCCCGCCGTGATCGCCGATCACTTCCAGACCCGGCCGCAGATACAAATGAAAAGTATTGCCCAGAATGATCTCCGCACCCAGCGCGCGGATCTGCTCGGGCAGGATGCCCTTGACCGAGCCGTAGGTGCCCACCGGCATGAACGCCGGCGTTTCCACCGTCCCGCGCGGAAACGTCAGGCGGCCACGCCGGGCATTGCCTTCGGTGGTTTGGAGCTGGAACTGGAGTCGGGACATTGGAAAGCCGGGAATGGGGAATCGGAATTTGGGAATCGCAGAAGCGGTTGGCAAATGGCGGAACGTGCGGTGAGTGCCGCTTTACGATTCACCATTCCCCACTCCCGATTCCCGGCCCCACAACAACATCGCATCGCCATACGAAAAGAAGCGATAGCGCTGCGCAATAGCATGCTGATAGGCCTCGAAGATGCGCTCGCGGCCGGCAAAGGCCGAGACCATCATCAGCAGTGTGCTTTCGGGCAGATGGAAGTTGGTGACCATCGCATCGACGCTGCGAATGCGGTAGCCGGGCAGGATAAAGATCTGGGTTTCGCCGGCGAACGGCAGCAATTCGCCCTCGGGTGCGGTGTCGGTGACGCGCCAGGCACTTTCCAGCGAGCGCACCACCGTTGTTCCCACCGCGATGACACGGCCACCGCGCGCTCGAGTGCGGCGGACCTGCTCCACCAGCCCGGCGCCGACATTGAGCCATTCCTTGTGCATCACATGCTGATCGAGCTTGTCCACGCGCACCGGCTGGAAGGTACCGGCGCCCACATGCAGCGTGACGTGGCCGAACTCCACCCCCCGCTCGCGCAGTTGCGCCAACAGCGCCTCGTCGAAATGCAGGCCAGCGGTGGGGGCGGCAACCGCGCCGACTGCGCGCGCGAACACGGTCTGATAGCGCTCGCGGTCTTCAACACCCGGCTCGCGACGGATGTAGGGCGGCAGCGGCAAACGCCCTGCTTCGAGCAACCAATGCTCCAGCGGCGTGGGGATATCGAAGCGCAGCAGATAGAACGCGTCGTCGCGGCCCAGTACCTCGGCCTGACCGCCCGCATCGAGCGCGATCAGGCTCCCGGCCTTCGGCGATTTGCTGGCGCCGATCTGCACCCGCGCCTCGCGCTCGCCGAGCAGCCGCTCGATGAGGATCTCCACCCGCCCGCCGCTGGCCTTCTGCCCGAAAAGGCGCGCCGGGATCACACGGGTATCGTTGAAGATCAGCAGATCGCCGGGTTGCAGCAGCGCGGGTAGATCGCGCACCTGGCGGTCGACCAGCGCCCGCGGCGATGGGGGCACTACCAGCAACCGGCTGGCAGCACGCTCGGCGAGCGGTGCCTGGGCGATCAGGTCATCAGGCAGCGCGTAATGGAAATCGGACTTCTTCAAGGGCCGTTAGATCGCGTAAACGGGGGCCGGTATTGTAGCTGGGCCGGGAGTCGGGAGTCGGGAGCCGTAAACGCGGGCGCGCTGGTGCTGTTGCCAATTCCGATTCCCTAATCCCCGCACCATCACCGTTCAAACTTCGTCGACAAGATGATCGATGTGGTCGTGCGCTCGACGCCGTCGATGGCGCCGATGGCGTCGGTGAGCACGTCCATTTCGTTGACGCAGCCGACCACGCCCAGGGCGATCAGGTCATAGGCACCGCTGACGGAGTGCAGCAAGCGCACTGCAGGGATATCACGCAGTGCCTTGACCACGGCAGGCATCCTCTTGGGCAGCACGGTGATCAGGATGTGCGCACGGATGCGGCCCTGCTCGTAGCTGTAGTGGGTGCGCACGGTGTAGCCGCTGATCACCCCGTCGCGTTCGAGCTTCTCGATGCGGCTCTGCACGGTGGTGCGCGACAGCCCGAGCCGGCGCGCGATCTGCGCGGTGGAAGCACGTGCGTCCTCGCGTAGCAGCGACAACAGGCGTTCATCGGAAGGGGTGATTTTCATTTTTGACTGTTTGCTTCGGCGAATCGACGAAAATACCGCACATCGTGTCCAGATTTACGCTGCCAAACGCCGATGTTCTGCCGATAATAGAAGGGGAATGCCACCTTGTAGGAGATGCGCCATGTCCGTCCTTGCCCCGCTCGCCCCGCTGCGCGCCCATGCCGGCCGCCGCCTGACAGATGGTCTGGACGATGCCAGCATCGCGCGCCTGGCCAGCAACCACCCGGATCTCGCTCAGGCCATCAGCGCAGCCGCTGCCGAATACGCGCTGGTGCGCGAGGAGGCGGCGGACCTGCTGGATCTGGACGAAGACGCGCAGACCAGCGCGGTGCAGGAAGGCTTCATCAATTTCTACGCCGCTGATGCGGTGACTCCGTACGTGGCGCTGGCCGCACGCGGCCCGTGGGTGGTCACGCTCAAGGGTGCGGTGCTGTACGACGCTGGCGGCTACGGCATGCTCGGCTTCGGCCACACCCCCGCGTCAGTGCTCGAAGCGATGGCGCGGCCGCAGGTAATGGCCAATGTGATGACGCCCAGCCTGGCGCAGCGCCGGCTCGACCGCGCGCTGCGTGCGGAGATCGGCCACAGCCGCGGCGGTTGTCCGTTCGCACGCTTCATGTGCCTCAACTCCGGCTCTGAGGCGGTGGGCCTGGCCGCGCGTATTGTCGATACCAACGCCAAGCTGCACACCGATCCAGGTGCGCGCCATGCCCGCGCCGCCATCAAGCGCGTGGTGGTCAAGGGCAGCTTCCACGGCCGCACCGATCGCCCCGGCCTGTATTCCGATTCTAGCCGCAAGACCTACACCAAGTATCTTGCCAGCTACCGCGACGAAGATTCAGTGATCGCGATCGCGCCGTACGACGTGGCGGCGCTGCAGCGCGCATTCGACGAGGCTGCGCGCAATCAATGGTTTATCGAGGCGGTGTTTCTGGAGCCGGTGATGGGCGAAGGCGACCCGGGGCGTGCATTGCCGGCCGCGTTCTACGCAGCCGCGCGCGAGCTGACCCGCACACATGGCGGTTTGCTGCTGGTGGATTCGATCCAGGCCGGCCTGCGTGCGCATGGCGTGCTGTCGGTGGTCGACTACCCCGGCTTCGAGCAACTCGACCCACCGGATCTGGAAACCTATTCCAAGGCGCTCAACGCCGCGCAGTACCCGCTGTCGGTGCTAGCGGTGACCGAACATGCCGCGCGGGTGTATCGCGAAGGCACCTACGGCAACACCATGACCACCAATCCACGCGCGCTCGATGTGGCCTGCGCCACGCTGGCGTTGTTTACGCCGCAAGTGCGCGAGAACATCCGCACTCGCGGCGCGCAAGCGATCAGCAAACTCGAAGCGCTGAAGTCCGAGCTAGGTGGTTTGATTACCAAAGTGCAAGGCACCGGGCTGCTGTTCTCGTGCGAGCTGGCACCGCAATTCAAATGCTACGGCGCCGGTTCCACGGAAGAGTGGCTGCGCCATCGCGGCGTCAACGTGATTCATGGCGGCGAAAATTCGCTGCGCTTCACCCCGCACTTTGCGATGGACGAGGACGAGCTCGATCTGCTAGTCGGGTTAATCGCACGTGCACTGAAGGAAGGTCCACGTCAGGAGCAGGCCGAGGCGGCCTGAGCTGACAGCAGGTGACGCGTCGACTGCGCACCTGCTGAATTGAATCGAGGTAACCTTCTACTTTGCAAGGTTTTACTGCGGATCTACACGACCACCAGCCGATCAAATCGGCACTGCGCTCAACTTGCGCCTTAAATAGTTAGTCACCGCCCGGCGTGGCGACTTGCCGCGCCAGGACGCCCAACATAGATGCGAACCCACCGCGACCTTGCCGCCGCGGTGACCGAGTCCAAACCAGGTGCGATCCGGGTGGAACGCATCACGGGCCGGAAACACGATGCCGGAGAAATCCGCGGCGTGCGCGTTATAAAAACGCGTCAACCCGCGTGGACCGGAAATCATCGGGATCTGCCGGTGGTCTTCCAGCGTTTCCGGCGTGTGCACTTTGAAGATGTGCTCGATAAATGCGCGCCAGAACGGATGTCCGGCTTCGGAACCAAACACGGCGTTGCCGATCTTGAAGTCCTCATGACCGGGCGCGCCCTCTTCGATCGGCAACACGCATTGCTGTGACAGGAGGTCGGCGTCAAGCGGACGCAACAATTTGTAGTCGGTGTCGAAGTAGAAGCCGCCGTGCGTGTGCATATAGGCGCAACGCGCGATGTCGGCCTTCATCACTCCAAAGCGGATGTTTTCGTAACGCTGGGCAAACTCCGGAAATGCGCGGCGCATCAGTTCCGAATTGTCGGCATCGTCCCAGACATGGCAGGTCCAGCTCGGCAACAGCCGTTGCAAACGGGCCTGAATCTTGCGCTCTTCCCATAGCAGATGCTTGGTCGGCGCAGTCAGATGGAATACGTTGGGAATCATGGAGCTTCTCGGCGGGCGGGGGGGAGAACCAGGCCCTCCACCGCAGCACCGCCCTGAAGCCGGTTACCCGGTCTTAGTTCCGGCTAACCCCACGTTACTATCATTACTATCATTATTAAAGTGGGCCGCCGCAGCATCATTCCCAGCAGCGATCCGCCCGACCTTTGAAGGTTGCACTGCGTGGACAATCGCACGGCGCGATGCGTCCTGCCTCGTGTTCGATCAGTCGCTTGCCACCGGCGCTATCGCGCCGCAGTTCGAACGCGTCGTACAGGCGACCGGTCGCGGTGCGCGACTGGTCAACAAGCTGCTGGTTGTCGATACGTAGCACCTGTGACAGCTGGGTGTCTTCACTCACTGGGCGCATGGTCTTGCGCGCCCTATCCGGAAGCCGGTATCGCCCTCAGCCGCATGCGCCAGCGCGTGCCCACATGGCCGCGGCCACAACGTCAGCGTGATCGCAGGACAGCCCGGCGTGTTGTTTAATACAGGGGTTTCCCCAATCGGTCAAGACTGGGCTGGCACACTATGTTCATGATTTTTCGCCGCCATGACATATGCAAACGCAATCACATCCGATGTGTGGCGACGTCACCGGTGGCTGCGGCACACTGTGCGCCTCTCACGCCTGTCGTTGGCCTTGAAAATCGTCGAAGTCCGCCACCCTCTCGTCCAGCATAAAATCGGCCTGCTGCGCGATGCGGCCTTGAGCACCAAGGGCTTTCGCGAGCTGGTCACCGAACTGGGCACATTGCTGGCATACGAGGCCACCGCGAATCTGGATACCGAAACGCACGTGCAACCGGGCTGGGCCGGTCCGGTGGAAGTGCAGCGCATCGCCGGCGCCAAGATCACGTTGGTGCCGATCCTGCGCGCAGGCTTGGGCATGTTGCCCGGCGTACTGGCGCTGATCCCCACCGCGCGCGTGAGCGTTGTTGGCCTGCAACGCGACGAAGAAACGTTGCAGCCGGTACCGTACTTCGAACGCCTCACCGGACGCCTCGAAGAGCGCGATGCGCTGATTCTGGATCCGATGCTGGCGACCGGAGGCACCCTGATCGCTACCATCGACATGCTCAAACGCGCCGGCGCGCAGCGCATCAAGGGCATCTTTCTGGTCGCCGCACCTGAAGGTCTGAAAGCGCTAGAGGCAGTGCATCCGGACGTAGAGGTCTACACCGCGGCGATCGACGGCCATCTCAACGAGAAGGGCTACATCCTGCCCGGCCTAGGCGATGCCGGTGACCGGATTTTTGGTACGCGGGTGGAGTGAACGACTAAGAGCGTCTAACAAAACCCCTTGAATCTTGTCTCGCCGGTGGCAAAATTGCGGACATGACACGTCGCAAAGAGATCCCCATTGCGCTGTGGAAGCGCATCGAGCCGCTGATTCCGCAAGTGAAGCGTTCGCCCAAAGGTGGACGGCCGCGTATCAGTGATCAGCAAGCCCTCAACGGCATCGTCTATGTCCTGCGCACGGGCGTGCCGTGGGAAGACCTGCCTATGGAGCTGGGCTACGGCAGCGGCATGACCTGCTGGCGCCGGTTGCGTGATTGGCAGGCCGCCGGTGTGTGGCATCGTCTGCATCAGGTGTTGCTGGCCGAGCGACGTTGCGCTCAGACGCTGGACCTGAGCCGAGCTGGTCTGGACGCCGCTAGCGTAGCCTCCCCCCGGGGGGCCCATATACCGGGCCGAACCCGACCGATCGCGGCAAACTCGGCAGCAAACGGCATCTGATCGTCGATCGCAACGGCATCCCCTTGGCGGTGTGCGTCACCGGCGCCAATCGGCACGACTCGGTCGTGTTCGAGGAGTTGATCGACGCCTTGCCGCCAATTGGTGGCAAACCAGGGCGCCTGCGACGTTGGCCAGACAAATTGCACGCCGACAAGGCTTACGACATCGACCGCTGTCGCGCCTTCCTCAAGCAGCGCGGCATCATTGCGCGGATCGCACGCAAGGGGATCGCGCGCAACGACCGGTTGGGCCGCCATCGCTGGGTCGTCGAGCGCACCCATGCCTGGTTCGCAGGCATGGGCAAACTGCGCATCCGCTTTGAACGCCGCATCGATCTCCACTTGGCGTTGCTCTCGCTTGCTTGCTCCATCGTCTGCTTACGGCTTCTTCCTGGGTTTTGTTAGCCGCTCTAAACCCCCTCTTCCAACGGGGACGGGAAGCGACCGCAGCGTGTCCGGACGAGAAAACCGACATGCCTAGACGGAGGACGGCGTCAGATGGGAGAGAGGGAGCCTCGACGTCGCATGCCCCTTACCGCGTCGACGCCTCGATCGCCGCACTCACATACACCAGCGGTGCGTTCCAGTTGATCGCCACTTCGTTGGTAGCGTAGCTGCAGGTGTTGTCCAGATACGACAGCGCCGGCAGTTTTGAGGGATACGCCACGTTGCAGTCCTTGGCATCCTGCTGGCCTGGTTGCGGGCCACCGGCCAACCAACCGGGCACCGGTGCATCGATACCGTCGGCCTCGGAGGGGCGATGATGGATATGCTTCGGCGTGCGCCGCCCCATTCCGGTGACGAACGACAACCCCAGCGGATTACGACCCAAAATGTAGTCCAAGTGCGACTGCGCAGCATCCAGGTACTGGCGCTGCTGCGTGAGCCGGTAGCCCTGCATCAACATCATCGCGCGGTTGAGTACCGCCGCATTGCTGCCCCAGACAAAGTCCTTGTCGGTCATCGCCAAGCGCCATGGCGAGGCCCGCCATTTGTCGGCCAACCGTTGCGCCAGCCCGGCGACCTCACGCTCGATGCGCGTGCGATCGGCATGCGAGGTGAGCTGGTCGCGATGCCCGGCCAGCGACATCCAGGCCAACCCACCGACATTGCCCCACGACGGCACCGTCGCTGGCACATTCTGCGCGGTCATTGCATCGTAAAAACCATCCTCGCGCGTGGTTAGGTACAACTCCGCCGCGGCCCAAGCGAATTCATCGTCGACATGCGCATCGTCGTAACCGCCGGTGCGCACATCGTCGGGCTGGCGATAGATCACATCCGGATGCAGCTGCGCCCATGCCCAGGCACTGCGTGAAGCTTTCAACATGCGCGCCGACACACCTGGATATTGCTTGTCGAACGGCGCATACACGCGACTGGCCACCGCCATCACTGCAGCAAAATCCAGGGTGGCGGCAGTCGCCTTCATCACCACATAGCGTTGCTGCTTGGCTTGGTCGGGCATCACCAGACCATCGAACTGTTTGTCGGTGAGCTTGTGATACACGCCGCCATCGGCAGGATCCTGCATGGCCAGCATCCATTCCAGATTCCACCAAGTCTCCTGCAAGATGCCGGGCACGCCTGGCGCATCGTTGGGAATGATCAGTGCCTGCGCCCCGAACAACGCCGGATACTGCTCGTAGGCAGCCAGCAAGGTGTAGGTGCTGATGCCGGAATTGACGATGTATTTGTTGTAGTCGCCGGCGTCATACCAGCCCTTGGGCGCGCTGATCACGCTGTCCGCCGACCGCGTGTCCGATGCCGCCGACGGATGGATGCGCACCTGCGTATCCGGATGCCCGGCCGCACGCGCATAACGCCCGGCAAACTGCGTCGGTAACGCGGTGCTGGCGCGATTGAAATAGAACGCCTTGAGCGATGCATCGACGACTGACTGATACGCCTCCGCCGCGATCCGGATCGGATCGGATGCCGGCAGCCCTTCGATCTTCAATCGATACGTGCCTGCAACGCGCACACTGGAAAAATCCGCCACTCGCGCCTGTTGGCCCGCTGGTGACCACAGCGCAGCAGGTTGCAAGGTGCCCTGGAGCACACGGCGGCCTTGCCTATCTTCGACTGTGAAGCGGTCCGAAACGGTCGCCGCGCCTTGCGGCAACCCGACCACCGCAAGCTTGGCCGAGCCCGGCAGGTAGCCGAGCTGGTTGACGTGGATGGCAGCGCCAGGTGCCAATGCGGCCTGGTTGCCGGTGGTATCGGCCGCGCAGGCGGCAATAGGCGATGCGATCGCTATGCTGGTGAGCAGAGCCTGGAAAATAGTCATGCCGCGATGGTCACTGCATTGGATGACGGCGACAAGTGCAATCCAGGCATCGCCCACTGCGTCAATGCGCATTGCCGCGGCGGCGCCCACGCCGCGACAAACACCAGCGGCGCGCCGCTGTCGCGCGGCTCCAACACATCGGGAGGTATGCGCTTCAACCAGCAATGCGCTATGTGTGCTGCAGACGCCAATCGCCGTAAAAGCCACGTCTGCTTGCTGCCTGCCCGGGCGTCATGGCAACAACACACTGAGCGTATGGCTCCATCGCACGGAACCAAGCGCTCTCAGTCGACCGGGCTCAGCGCTCAGTGCGCCGCTGCGTCCAGCTGCACCTCGGCCTTGCCTACCGGATTGCGCGGGTCGCTACCGCCGCTGAGCACGTTGATGCGCTTGTCCCATTCCACCGTCTGCAGGTTGCCCCACACGTGGCTGGAACCGCGGCCGCCCTCGGCGGTGTCGCCTGGCAGCCTGAGCGCGTGGCCCATCGCTTCAAGGGCCTTGGCGGTCTGTGGCGAGAACGCGTTGCTCTCGGCGTCGATCACGTCCGGCAGCCACTGGTGGTGATACCGCGGCAGGGCGCTGACCTGCTGCGCATCCAGGCCGGCGTCGTAGCCCAGGATGCCGAGCAGCACCATGGTGATGATGCGGCTGCCACCCGGGGTGCCGATTACCGCAACTTTGTCGACCGATTCCATGAAGGTCGGTGTCATCGAGCTGACCATGCGCTTGCCCGGCTTCGGCGCATTGGCGGCGTAACCCATCACGCCAAAGGCGTTCGGGGTGCCCGGCTTGAGCGCGAAGTCGTCCATCTCGTCGTTGAGCAGCACACCGGTGCCCTTGGGGATTAGCCCGGAGCCATAAAGCAGGTTGACGGTCTGGGTGGCGCCAACGCGGTTGCCTTCGTCATCGATGATGGAAAAATGCGTGGTCTCGTCGTCTTCCAGCGGGCTGGGGTTGCCTGACAGCATATCGCTGGGCGTGGCCCTCTCGGGGTTGATCGTGGCACGCAGACCTTGCGCGTAATCCTTGCTGGTCAGTACGCGCTGCGGCACGGCGACGAAGTCTGGGTCGCCAAGAAAAAAGGTGCGGTCGCGGTAGGCGCGGCGCATCGCTTCCACCACCAGATGGGTGCCGTGCACATCGTCGAGTTTGTCCAGGTCCCAGCCTTCCAGTATCTGTAGCATCGCCGCCAGGGCGATGCCGCCGGAGGAAGGCGGCGGCGCGGTAGTGATCTTCCAGCCGCGGTAATCGAACTGGATCGGCGTGCGCTCCTTGACCCGATACCCGGCCAACTCGGACGCTTTCCACCGCCCCCCGGCCTGTTTGACGCCGGCCAGCAGCTTCTTGGCGGTTTCCCCCTTGTAGAAGCCGTCGAAGCCGTTGGCGCCGAGCAGCTGCAAGGTGTGCGCCAGCTCGGGTTGCTTGAAGATGTCGCCTTCGGCAATGGGTTTTCCGCCGCGCAGGTACACCTCGCGCGTCCCTGGGTAGCGCTCCATTACCTCGCGACGCGATGCGTAGCCCTTGGCCATTCGCGCGTACACCGGGAAGCCCTCAGTGGCGATGCGGATCGATGGCGCCAACGACTGCTTCAGCGGCAGCCGGCCGTGCTTGGACGCCAGCTCCACCAGCGCGGCAGGCAGGCCCGGAATACCGGCCGACCACGGGCCGTTGACCGGGCGGTCGCGGTCCAGCTCACCTTTCCTGTCGAGGAACTGCGCCTCGCTCGCCGACTCCGGCGCATATTCGCGCGCGTCCAGCATCACGTCCTTGCCGGTCTTGGCGTCGTGCAACAGAAAAAAACCACCGCCGCCCAGACCCGAGCTGATCGGCTCGACTACCGCCAACGTGGACGACACCGCAATCGCCGCATCGAACGCATTACCGCCTTCACGCAGGATCTGCAGGCCGGCATCGGTCGCCAGCGCGTGACCGCTGGCGATCGCCGCACCGGGCGGATGCGCTGCCAACGGCGAGGTCGCAGCCGCCGCGGGTTTGGCGCCATCGGCAGGCCAGGCTTGCGGTGCCAGCACGAAGGCCAGCAACACGAGGCCGCGCGAAGAAAGACGTCGGGAGAAAATGCTCATGCCGCGGGAGGCTCCTGTTCGTACAATTCGGGATGATCACGCTGCAGCTGCATGAGCTTGGCGAGCAATTGATCATGGGTTTCCGGGATGGCCGGATCCGGGTCGATGCATTCGACCGGGCATACCACCACGCATTGCGCTTCGTCGAAATGGCCCACGCATTCGGTACACCGTGCCGGGTCGATCACGTAGATGGTTTCGCCCATCGAAATGGCCTGATTCGGGCACGCTGGCTCACAAACATCGCAGTTGACGCAGAGCTCGTTGATCTTCAGCGACATGTCGACGACACCATGCGATGTGGCGCAGCGCGATTCAACTGCAGGCGCTGAAACACAACATGCTGTTGCAGACGGGCGCACATCGCACAGAGTAACGAACGGACAACACCGTGAGCATTGTTGGACACCGGCCTGAGACGGCCGGCTCCGGTGGAGTGCGAACTCGGCAGCATGGTGCGTTTCCACGCTGCGACCGGATGCACCCTCCCGCGCATCCTGCCTGGCACGGCATTACTTGGCTTCAACGAAAATGTATTCCGCGCCCTTGGGCTGGATGATGGTCTGCACACGCGCTTTGTCGGCGGCATTGCCGATAAACAACACGCGCACGCCCTTCATCGAGTCCGGTGCCACGTCCTTGAACGCCGCATCGATCAGGTCGGCCATCTTGGTCGATGCCGACGAGCCGAAGGCAAGCATGTTGCCCGGCTGCACGCCACGGGCGAGCGCGGTCTTGACGCTTTCCAGCTGACGCTCATAGCTGCCGGCGAACTCGGCATCGGACTCCGGCGGCAAGTAGTACAGGAACGGGCTGTTGGTGGTTGTGCCCAGGTTCTGGCCGACCACTTCCTGCAGGTACTTCTTCCAGCCGGCGTTGTCGTCCTTGGCCGGTGCGGTCAGCGCAGCCGGAGCCGCGGCAGCGGTAGGAGCCGGCGCTTCCTTCTTACAAGCAGTAACCGCCAGAGCGGCGATCGAAGCGAGCGCCAGAGCGCGCATGGTGTGTTTCATGAAACTCCTCCCTTTGAAAAGGATGTGGTGATGTAACTGCTGATGAGATTAAGCCTGCGCGCGGGATTGGCGCACCTGCCGCAAAGCCTCGACGACCGAAGCCGGAACGAAACCGGACACGTCCCCGCCCAGCCGCGCGATTTCGCGCACCAGCGAGGACGAGATGAAGCTGTACTGCTCGGACGGTGTGAGAAACAGCGTTTCCACCTCCGGAATCAGATGGCGATTCATGCTGGCCATCTGGAATTCGTATTCGAAGTCGGACACGGCGCGCAAGCCGCGCAGCAGCACGCCGGCGCCCATGTCGCGCACGAAGTGAGCCAGCAAGATATCGAAGCCGCGCACTTCCACATTGGTATGCGCGGCCAGCGCTTCCTGGGCCAGCTCGACACGGCGTTCCAACGACAATGCAGGGCCTTTGGACGGGCTGTAGGCCACGCCGACCACCACACGCTCGAACAACGGCGCGGCGCGGTTCACCAGATCGATATGACCGTTGGTGATCGGGTCGAAGGTACCGGGATAGACGGCGGTGCGGCTACTGGCAACGCTCATACGGAAACTACCGGGGTCTGATCGCTTTTCAGTGTAGCAGCGGGCTGGCGGTACAGCGCATAGCGCACCTGCCGGGTGGCGCCCTCACGATGCAGGTGCCAGCCGGCCGGCACCTGCGGCGGCGCATCGGCCGGCGCTTCCAGGTACAGCCAGGCATCGGCGGCCAGATGTACGGGCAGCCGTTCCAGCACGCTGGGCCACAGGCCGGCGGCGAACGGCGGATCGACGAACACGATGTTGGCTTGGGCCGCGGGCGCGCGTTCCAGCCACCGCAGCGCGTCTTCCTGCAGCACCTGGACCTGGGCGACCGCATCGAGTCTGGTCACGTGCTCGCGTAGCCGTTGCACCAGGCCAGGGTCGCGTTCGATCAGCGTTGCGTGCGCAGCGCCGCGCGACACCGCCTCCAGGCCCAGCGCGCCGGACCCGGCGAACAGATCCAGCACGCGCGCACCAGGCAGACGCGGCATCAGCCAATTGAACACCGTCTCGCGGACGCGGTCGCTGCTCGGGCGCAGGCCGGGCAACTCGGGCACCGCCAGCCGCGTATTGCGCCAGCGTCCGCCGACGATGCGCACCTGCCCTTCCGCGCCGCGTGGCGCCGGCCGTGCCGGGCGGCTCATCGCATCGTGCCTTTTAAAGGCGAACGGATGCAGGACAGCAGCAGAGCAGATGGCGACATGGCTCGGAGCAAGACGAATGGTCGACCATGATACCGCCGCGACTGCCGCAGCCGCCCTCCCCGAGCCCACATCCACGAGACGGCACATTCGCGCACGCGCGCCTTGAAAAATCCGCATGCGGCCTCATCCCCCTGGCCATCGGCCGCGTTGCGGCCTGGGCCACCACGGAGCACCACCACCATGACCGTTGACACCGACAAGCAAACGCTTGGCTTCCAGACCGAGGTCAAGCAGCTTCTGCAGCTGATGATCCATTCGTTGTACTCGAACAAGGAAATCTTCTTGCGCGAGCTGGTTTCCAATGCCGCCGACGCCGCCGACAAGCTACGTTTTGAAGCGTTGGTCAAGCCCGAGCTGCTGGAAGGCAGCAGCGATCTACGCATCCGCGTGGACTACGACAAGGACACGCGCACCATCACCATCGACGATAACGGCATCGGCATGAGCCGCGAAGATGCGGTGTCGCATCTGGGCACCATCGCCAAGTCCGGCACTGCCGACTTCCTCAAGCACCTGAGCGGCGATCAAAAGAAGGACGCCAACCTGATCGGCCAGTTCGGCGTGGGCTTCTATAGCGCCTTCATCGTGGCCGACCAGGTGGACGTGTATTCGCGTCGTGCCGGCCTGCCCGCCGAGGAAGGCGTGCATTGGTCCTCGCGTGGCGAAGGCGAATTCGAAGTTGCCAGCGTCGACAAGCCCGAGCGCGGCACCCGCATCGTGCTGCATCTGAAGGAAGGCGAAGACAGCTTCGCCGATGGCTGGACGCTGCGCGGCATCCTCAAGAAATACTCCGACCACATCGGCCTGCCGATCGAAATGCGCAAAGAGCATTACGGCGAACAGGCCGATACGCCGGCCGATCCAGAGTGGGAGGCAGTCAACCGCGCCAGCGCGCTGTGGACGCGACCCAAGTCCGAGATCAAAGACGAGCAATATCAGGAGTTCTACAAGCATGTGGCGCACGACGCGGGCAATCCGCTGGCATGGAGCCACAACAAGGTCGAAGGCAAGCTGGAATACACTTCGCTGCTGTTCGTCCCCGGCCGCGCCCCATTCGACCTGTATCACCGCGACTCGGCCAAGGGCCTGAAGCTGTATGTGCAGCGCGTTTTCATCATGGACCAGGCCGAGCAGTTCCTGCCGCTGTACCTGCGCTTCATCAAGGGCGTGGTGGATTCGTCCGACCTGTCGCTCAACGTCTCGCGCGAAATACTGCAATCCGGCCCGGTGGTGGATTCGATGAAGTCCGCACTGACCAAGCGCTCGTTGGACATGCTGGAAAAGCTGTCCAAGGACAAGCCGGACGACTATGCGACGTTCTGGCGCAACTTCGGCCAAGCGTTGAAGGAAGGCCCGGCCGAAGATTATGCCAACCGCGAAAAGATCGCCGGCCTGCTTCGGTTCTCCTCCACGCACGACACCACCGGCGCGCAGAGCGTTGGCCTGGCCGATTACCTCAGCCGTCTGGCCGAAGGTCAGGACAAGCTGTACTACCTCACCGGCGAAAGCTACGCGCAGATCAAGGACAGCCCGCATCTGGAAGTGTTCCGCAAGAAGGGCATCGAAGTGCTGCTGCTCACCGACCGCATCGACGAATGGTTGATGAGCTACCTCACCGAATTCGACGGCAAGTCGTTCGTGGACGTGGCACGCGGCGATCTGGATCTGGGCAAGCTGGATTCGGAAGAAGACAAGAAGGCACAGGAAGAAGTCGCCAAGTCCAAGGAAGGCTTGGCCTCGCGCATCAAGGCCGCCCTCGGCGACGACGTGGCCGAAGTGCGCGTCTCGCACCGCCTGACCGACTCCCCGGCTATTCTCGCCATCGGCCAGGGCGACCTGGGCCTGCAGATGCGTCAGCTACTGGAAGCCAGCGGCCAGGCCGTGCCGGAAAGCAAGCCGGTGTTCGAATTCAACCCGGCCCACCCGCTGATCGAAAAACTCGATGCCGAAGCCGACATGGACCGCTTCGGCGATTTGAGCCGGGTGTTGTTCGATCAGGCTGCTTTGGCGGCGGGCGATAGTCTTAAGGACCCGGCTGGGTATGTAAGGCGGTTGAATAAGTTGTTGCTGGAACTGTCGGCCTGAGAGTGCCGGTGATTTGGCAGTGATGCAGACAAAGACCGGCGCATGCGCCGGTCTTTGTGTTTGGGCGCCAGCAGCCGCCTTCATCACCACATCGTTCTGCGTTGTCAACATTTTGAACAGTGCATCTTGGCGCTCATTGGAGCCGCTTGGGCGAGTAACCGCCCTCTTTACTTTGATGTCAAATCTGGACGCTGGGCCAATGAGGGCGTCGCCTCGTACGCAACTGCACGGATTATTGCGTCAAACAGAAAGTGATCTTGTCGGCCGAGCCGACAAGAGAGCTGCGGCTTCATATCAAAAGAAAACCTGATTCGCCCTGACTCTCAGTTGTGGAAATTGCTCGCCGCACGCAGAACCGACTCTGGACAGGGTTTGCATTGCATCATGGCCTTGGTAAGTCGTGGCAGTAGCTCGCGCAATTGGAATCTTCGGTTGAAGCGGTAGGCGGCTTCGGCCAGATAACGCCTTGCGTATTTGCCTTGCGTGATGGCGTGATACACGCCACCGATGGCGCGTTTGAGGTTGCCGAGCACCACGTTGACCCAGCGGTCGCCGGCCGCTTCGGTCGCCGCACGTCCGCCACCGGTGTCCAGCGTGGTGTGCGCGTGGCCGGCATCTTCCAGGCGGCGGAAGCAGGCCAGCCCGTCTGTATAGACCTCGCATTCGCGAGCCAGGCGATGCGCAGTCCAGTCCTTGAGCGAGGCATTATCAAAGCTGCGCACCGGCTCGATCACCACATAACTAGGCGCGGTGAATGTGGCATCGATCTGCACAAAACCAGACAGTCTGCGCGTGGCTTCGCGCTCGGCCATGACCTGCATGATCTTGTGCTTCATCCGCCAGGCACTCTTGTAGTTGCCCCCCAGATGGCGCATTAACTCCAGCGCGGCCATATTGGTTTTGGTCGAGGTCAACAAGTGTAAGGCCGGCATCCGGGTGCGCGGCGGCAGTTTTGTGCCTTCGAACATCGTGCCGTCATCAGACTGGTCTGATGACGGCAAGCGCTGCGTTGGTAATAGATCGCAGCACCACGCCCGTCCAGCACAGCAGGGGCAGCGAAATCCCTGCGGCCACCACCATTTGTACACAGCGCGGTAGCTTTTGGCCGCGGTACCATAGGACGCGAAGAACTCAGACATCGACAATCCAGCTTGGAACTGCATGGCATTGATGCGCATCCCGCCACCTCGTTGGCTTCAGGTGACAACAGCATCTACAAAGCACGACGCTGATCCTGCGACTGGCGGCTGAAGGTTTGGGGCGAATCAGGTGTTTTTTTTTCGTAATAATGTTCCTCTAGGGATTCCACCTAACACAAGCTTGGGTGTGCGGTGTGCAAGCGGGGCACCCCCACGCGGAGCAAAAGATTTCACGCGACCATAAAAATGAATCATTCATATGACGACATGGTCAGCTAACCAGCCCCATTAAGGTGCAAATGCGCCAAAGCGGGTATGCTGCGCGGCAGCAAAGAGCAGCACGGATGGGTAGAATGCTTTATCAACTGCATGAGCTAACCCGCAATCTTCTAGCCCCTTGGGTGCATCAGGCCCAGGCGAACGCAAAGATGTTTTCCGACCCCGACAGCCTGTGGGCATCGCTTCCTGGCGCCGAACGCATGGCCGCCACCAACGAGCTGTTCCATCGGCTGGGCAAGGAATACGAAAAGCCCGCCTGGGCGCTCGACGATGTCGAGGTCGACGGCCACTCGCTGCCGATCATCGAACGCGAGGTGCTAAGCAAGCCGTTCTGTCGCCTGCTGCGCTTCAAGCGTTTCAGCGACCATGTCGAGCTGATCGGCAAAATGAAGCAGCAGCCGGCCGTGCTGGTGGTTGCGCCGTTGTCCGGGCACCACGCAACTTTGCTGCGCGACACCGTGCGCACGCTGCTGCGCAACCACAAGGTCTATGTGACCGACTGGGTGGATGCGCGCATGGTGCCGCTGGAAGCCGGCGCGTTCCGGCTCGAGGACTACATCGGTTACATCCAGGAATTCATCCGCCACATCGGAGTCGAGCGCTTGCATGTGGTAAGCGTGTGCCAGCCAACCGTGCCGGTACTGGCGGCGGTGTCGCTGATGGCCTCCAATGACGAGCCAACGCCGCGCTCGCTGGTGATGATGGGCGGCCCGATCGACGCACGGCGCAGTCCGACCCAGGTCAATAACCTGGCAACGGAAAACGGCATTGAGTGGTTTCAGAACAACCTGATCCACACTGTGCCTTTTCCTTATCCGGGCCAGGGACGTCAGGTCTATCCGGGCTTTTTGCAGCACGCCGGCTTCCTGTCGATGAACCCGAATCGTCACGTAATGTCGCACTGGGATTTCTACATCGACTTGGTCAAGGGCGATCTGCAGGATGCGCAGGCGCATCGTCAGTTCTATGACGAATACAATGCCGTGCTCGACATGCCGGCCGAGTATTACCTCGACACCATTCGCGTCGTGTTCCAGGACTTCTTGTTGCCGCAGGGCAAGTGGAAAGTGGACGGCCAGTTGGTCAAGCCGTCTGCGATCCGCAAGACCGCGTTGCTCAGCATTGAAGGCGAACTGGACAATATGGCTGGCCTTGGCCAGACCGAAGCGGTGCACGATCTATGCACCGGCATCGATGCTGCGCATCGCCGGCATATGGTGGTAGAAGGCGCTGGCCACTACGGTATCTTCAGCGGCCGGCGCTGGCGCGAGGTGGTATATCCGCAGGTACGCGAATTCATCGGTCGCTACGATGCAGATCCGGTGGGCAGCCGCGACCCTGCCACTGTAACGTCGATCCGCAGGCGCAGCAAACGCGCTTGACTCGCCAAAAAACGCTCTTTGATCGCAAACAATCAGGCGCGTTTTTATCAGGTTATCGTGCTGAGCGAGTATTGAGCACAACTAAACAGACGCGATAGTGCTCCACACCTCACGCAGGTGCAGCGCTTGACTGAGACGCTGCAATCGAAGACCCGCTGCTGACCCGCTGTTTGCAATCTGATCGCAAGCATTTACTACGTCGCGATCGACGAACCGTCGCACTCAGCCTTCGCCCCTCTTGACCAGCAGGTGCTTGGCGAACACGCCGTGCAGCTTGCCGAACGCGCGTGCCAGATGCAGCGTGACCAACAACGGTAACGTCAGCCAGGCACACGGTTTGGGTGATGGGTAATAGCGCCGCGGCGGACCTGGCGCGGAGGGCTCGACACGGCTTTGCAGTAACCCTACCGCTTCCAGATTGCGCAGCACGGGGTATCGACAAGCCCGCTTTTACGATTCCCCAATCCCAAATGACAATCCCAGTTCATGTTTTCAGGACCATTGGATTACCCCCTTTGCGCCATTGCTTCACTACAGTCATTGCCTACTGGGCCGATATCGTTCGTTAGACGAAGCAGCTTTCAGATAGGGCGGCACGATGCGATTTTCACGCTTGATGCGGCCGGCTATGGTCGATATTTCCCTTGGCGCGAAACGCTGCCTGTGCCTTGCGATAGGTTTTTCGCTGCCTGGGCTGAGTTTTGCGCAAGCGCAAACTGCGTCGGTCAGTCCCGAACAGACCCAGCCTGAGCCAGCGAAGGCATCCGCACCTGTCGCGCCTGCTGCGTCGAAGGGCTACCCGCTTGAAGCGCAGGGTTGGGGTGCCAAACAGAGCGGTAATATGTGGCAGGTGCGCTGGGCCGAAGACTGGTCATATTTGAAAGACCCGTCCAAGCGCAAGAGCCTGTTCGATCCACTCAAGTACATTCCGCTCAACGAGTCGGGCAAGGTGTATGTGTCGCTCAGCAACGAACTGCGCGCGCGCAGCAACACTATCACCAACCTCGGCCTGCTTCCGGGCAGCTATTCGCAGCAGCAGTACTTGTTCCGCGCGTTCTTCGGCGCGGATCTGCATGTTGGCGAACACTTCCGCCTGTATACGGAACTGGCGCACGGCAGCCTGGATGGGCGCAACGAAGGTACCAAGACCGGCACACAGGAAAACAACGCGATCCTGCAGCAAGTGTTCTTCGACGTGAAAGGCCGCGTCGCCGGCACCGACCTCGGCTTGCGCGTTGGTCGTCAGGTGTTTGTCGACGGCCCGACCACGCTGATGGCGTTGCGCGACAACACCGATATCTTCGTGACCTTGAACGGTGTGCGCGCCTGGGCAATCGGCGAAAAAACCCGTGTGGATGTGTTCGATTTCAGCTTCAATCTGGATGGAACCGAAGGCTTGGGCGACGACCGCATCGACCGCTCGCGGCATCTCCGCGGTGTGGTCGGTGGCTACCGGTTGCCGACCGCCAAACCGATATATCTGGAACCGTTCTTCTATCAGTACCGCAACGACAATCATGTCTGGGGTCGCCAGACCGCCGAAGAAAATCGCAATTACTACGGCCTGCGCTTGTGGGGCAATGTGGGCAAACTGCGCACCGACTCGTTTTTAACCATGCAGCGCGGTAGCTTCGGCGGACGCGATCTACGCGCATATATGGCGAGCACCTCCAACGCGTGGTCGCTGAGCGAAACCGGTTGGAAACCGCGCCTGGGCTTCCATAGCGAGATCGCCTCCGGTGGCGGTGGCACCTCCGGTACAGGCACCTTGCGCAATAACAACTTCCTGTATGGCAACACGATTTACTTCAGCTGGGCGACGTTCTTCGGCCCGGTCAATCTGGTCACCGCAGCATCCACGTTCACTTTGGAACCTCTGAACAACGCACTTCAAATGCGCGACACTACACACCTACGTTGAGGAGTCATCCATGCAACTGACGTTCGGTGACGCTGAAGGTTTGGGCAAGCGCAAGCAGACTCGCTGCGAGATCTTCCTGGCCGAGATGGAGCAGGTGGTTCCGTGGAGGCATTTGCTCGGACTGATCTCGCCGCACTATCCGGTGTCGGGGCGGCCTGGTCGACAGCCGTACGCACTGGCGACGATGTTGCGGATTCATTTGCAGCAGCAGTGGTATGCGTTGAGCGATCCGGCGATGGAAGAAGCGTTGCACGAGATCCGGACCTTGCGCCGTTTTGCCCGGCTCGGCGGTTTGGACAATGTTCCCGACGAGACCACGATTCTCAACTTTCGCCGCTTGCTGGAAACCCATGGCCTTGCAGCGCGGATGCTGGAGGCCGTCAACGCGCATCTGGTGCGCAAGGGTCAGAGCCTGCGGTCCGGCACGATCGTCGATGCAACCCTGATCGCTGCGCCCAGTTCGACCAAGAACACCGACCGCGCGCGCGACCCTGAAATGCATCAGACCAAGAAAGGCAATCAGTGGTATTTCGGGATGAAGGCACCCATCGGCGTGGATGAGTTTTCCGGGCTGGTGCACCACGTCCGTTGTACGGCTGCCAATGTGGCCGATGTCACGGTGACCCACGCATTGCTGCACGGCAAAGAAGACAGTGTGTTCGGCGACAGCGGCTACACCGGTGCGGACAAACGCGAAGAACTGCAGACCTGCAAGGCTGGTTTTTTCATTGCCGCCAAGCGTTCGACGATTCAAGCCATTGGCAATAAACGCGAGCGCCGCCAGGAAGAACGTTGGGAATACTTCAAAGCAAGTGTGCGTGCGAAGGTGGAGCATCCATTCCGCGTGATCAAACGCCAGTTTGGCTACACCAAGGTCCGCTATCGCGGCCTGGCCAGGAACACCGCGCATGTGCTGACCCTGTTCGCACTATCCAATCTGTGGATGGTGCGCCGGCAGTTGCTGCCGGCCAGGGGATAATGCTGTCTGGCGCCAGCCAACGCCGCAAGAAACCGTAGAAATCGTATCGTACGCATCAACTCTGTGCGCTATTGGCACGCAGCAGGCTCGAATTTCAGAGGTCTGGTGCGTTGTTCAGACCTTCCTTAGATGTTTGATCCCAGGCTTTGATGGTGCACTCTTTTCCCTCGAATGGAAGCAAGCACGATGGGCTAGAGCGCCACTACGACAGAGGCGATCCGTCGAGCGATACAACAGAGTCAAGAGAGCCTGAGAGCGCTGTCCAAGCGCTACGGCATCAACCAGAAGACGGTGGACAAGTGGCAGAAGCGCACCTCGGTTGCCGATGTGCCGACCGGGCCGAGGCAGCCGTGTTCCACGGTGTTGTCCATTGAGGATGAGGCGGCGATCGTCGCCTTCCGCAGGCACACATTGCTTCCGCTGGACGACTGTCTCTATGCACTGCAGCCAAGCATCCCGCATCTGACGCGCTCATCGCTGCACCGCTGCCTGCAACGCCATGGCATCTGGCGACTGCCAGACATCAAGGGCGACAAACCTGCCAAAAAGCAGTTCAAGCACTATCCGATTGGCTACTTCCACATCGACATCGCAGAGGTGCAGACGGCCGAGGGCAAGCTCTATCTGTTCGTGGCCATCGACAGGACGTCCAAGTTTGCGCTCACCGAACTCCATCCCTCGGCCACCAAGCTGGTTGCAGCGCAGTTCCTGCGCAATGTGATCCAGGCGGTGCCCTACATCCTGCATACGGTTCTGACGGATAACGGCATCCAGTTCACCAACCGCAGTTCCGACCGCTATGCCTTCGTGCATCTCTTCAGTCGTGTCTGCAAAGAACACGGCATCCGACACCGCTTGACCAAGGTCAAGCATCCCTGGACCAACGGGTAGGTCGAGCGGATGAGTCGGAACATCAAGGAAGCCACTGTCAAACGCTTCCACTACGACGACCACGCACAACTGCATCAGATCTGGCCGACTTCATCGACGCCTACAACTTCGCTCGCAGGCTCAAAGCCCTGGCACCGTAAGAATTCATCTGCGAGCAGTGCACATCCGAACCCGAGCGGTTCAAGGTGGATCCGATACATCTAATGCCGGGACTGAACATCTTAGAGCCAGACCGTCAAGAATATGCAACTCGCCGCCGTTGCGCAGCTGAGCGAGCAGACGGATGACCAGCGCCGCAGGGTCTGCGAAATACTGGATGCACGCCGGGATGACGATGACATCGAAGTCGTCACGTAGCAGCGCCCGCGCTGGATATCGGCAGCGATGAAGCTCAGGCGTTAGTCGTGGCCGAACACGCGTGCGGCCTGGGTGAGTTCGGTGCGATTGACATCGATACCGCAGACGTCGCGCTGCAGCGACTGCGACAGCAGATGCGACAGCCAACCATTTCCGCAGCCCAATTCGAGGATGGCGCTCTCGCCGGCATGTGTCTGCAAGGTGCTGCACTAGCATGCTGCTGGACAGCGCGCGCCTTCCGTTCCAGATTCGCACCGAGCTTGCCACTCGGGCGCGGCAGGCTGGGAACCTGCGCACCGGTGTAGAGCCGGCCTTCCTTGCCAAGGATCTCCAGATACTGTTGCTCGAATGGATCGTCGGCCAAACTGCGCTGCACGAATACGCCATCACCACTTTCCAGCTCGGGCAGCTACTGCGGCCGATCGCGCAACGCAGGAAATCCAGGCGCCATCAAGGGGGCTTAGCGCAGCGGCGTGGCGCGATCGGTCGGCGGATCTTCCAGCCCGACGTTGTTCGATGCCGATTCGTAGATGCTCCTGTCGAGCAAGCCGGTTTCCTTGGCCACCAGCACAGGTACCAACATCTGCCCGGTGACGTTGGTCATGGTGCGCATCATGTCGAGGATGCGGTCAATCGCATACAGATAGCCGATGACTTCCAATGGCAGATTGGCCGCACTCAGTACCACCGTAGCCATGATCACCGCAGTACCCGGAACGCCAGCAGTGCCGAAGCTGCCCAGCACTGAGGCGATCAACACCACGAAGTATTGATTGGCAGTCAGCGGCACGCCGGTGTATTGCGCGATAAATACCGCACACAGCGCCGGGAAGATTGCGCCGCAGCCATCCATCTTGATGCTGGCGCCCAGGGGCACAGCGAAGGCGGCGTAATCCTTGCTGACGCCCAGGTTATGCGAGATCGAGCGCATCGCTACCGGCATGGCGGCAAGGCTCGACGAACTGACGAATGCCACCTGCATGCCCGGCATAGCGCCGCGGAAGAACTTCCATGGGTTCAGCCCATGCAGCAGCAACAAACTGCTGTAGACCACCACAATATGGAACGCGCAGGCCACATACAGCGCCAGCACGAAGTTGCCAAACGGCAGCAGTTTCTCGAAGCCATAGCTACCAACCAGGCTAGCGATCAGACCGAAGGTACCGAGCGGGGTCATCTCCAGCACGAAGCGGGTGACCTGAATCATGATGTCGCTCAGTTGCGCGGTGAGCTTGCGCGCCTCGGCCACACGCTCACCTAGCTTGACCATCGCAAAGCCCAGCAGCGCAGCGAAGAAGATCACCGGCAGGATCGAGCCGCGGCCTGCGGCCAATACCGTCTCGCCCGCCGCATTGGTCTTGGTGCCGATGCCGGTCAGTGCGTAGAACGGGTTGGACGGCACCACATCCAGCAGCACCTGGATCGGGCTGGGCACATCGCGCGGTTTCCAGGCCGAATCAACGCTCAGGCTGAAATGGCCGGCGCCAGGCTGCATCAGCGTGCCGACAGCAAGGCCCACACCCACCGCTAGCGCCGCGGTGATGACGAACCACAAGAACGTGCGCCCACCGAGCGCTGCAACGGATTTCTGCCCATGCAGCGAGGAGATCGCATTGATCACCGCGAAGAACACCAGCGGAATCGCGATCATCCTGATCAGCGTGACGTAAAGCTCGCCGAGCGGGCCGAACCACACATCGGTCGCCGGGCCCACGGCCCAGCCAGCCAGCGCGCCGAGGAAGAAGCCAGCCGCAACGCGCTGCCAGAACGGAATGCGCAACCAGGCCGAGACCAATGTCATGCGTCGAATCATCCGGGGAGAAATGCGTGCACCATAGCCCAGGCACGCGCCGCCCGCGAGACCACGATTGGAACAGCGCTGTGTCATCCGTGTGACGCCAAGCATCCCGGCATAATGAGCGTTGATTCAGTCACGAATTCGATGCCGATGCGCTACCGCCTGCCTGCCCTCGTCGCCCTAACCACGCTGTGCGTGGTCGCCTGCGCCTCCACTGCCAGAACCAGCGCCTCTGCACCCGCGTCGGTGCGGGTAGAGGTGCCGCAGGTGACACATCCCGCTGGCGAGACGCCGCAATGGTGGTACCGCTCCAGCGCGTCACGTGCGGCCGGCAATGGCGCCATGGCCGGCCGCGCGCGCAACGTGATCCTGTTTCTGGGCGATGGGATGAGCCTGACCACTGTGGCCGCCGCACGCATCCTGGACGGCCAGCGCAAGGGCGGGCCGGGCGAAGAGAACCTGTTGTCATGGGAACAGTTTCCGGCTACCGCCTTCAGCAAGACTTACAACACCGATTCACAGACGCCGGATTCGGCCGGCACCATGACCGCCATCACCACCGGCGTGAAGTCGCACATGGGCGCGATCGGCGTCAGTAGCGGCAACCGCAGCGACTGCGCCGACAGCCTGGGCAAAGGTCTGTTGAGCTGGCTGCAACTGGCCGACAGCGCCGGCATGGCGACCGGGATCGTCACCACCACCCGACTCACCCACGCCACCCCGGCCGCGACCTATGCCCATTCGCCGGACCGCAACTGGGAAAACGACACCGACCTGCCCGACGCCGCACGCACCGCCGGCTGCCAGGACATCGCCCAGCAATTGCTCTGGACCGCGCGTTACGGGCGCGGCCCGCAAGTGGTGCTAGGCGGCGGACGCAGCCAGTTCCAGACCGTGCAGGAGCGCGACCCGGAATACGACGACAAGGTCGGCCTGCGCCTGGACGGCCGCGATCTGATCGCCGAGTGGAAGCAGGCGCACCCGCAAGGCGCGTATGTATGGAACGAACAGCAATTAAAGGACGCTGCCGGTGCGCCTGCGTTGCTGGGCCTGTTCCAGCCGGATCACATGCAGTTCGATCACGACCGCAACCGCACTGCGCAAGGCGAGCCCAGCCTGACCGAGATGACGCGCACCGCGATCCAGTCGCTGTCGCGCGACCCGAACGGCTTCGCGCTCATGGTCGAAGGCGGTCGTATCGACCACGCCAACCACGCCGGCAACGCCTACCGCGCACTCGATGAAACCGTCTCGCTATCCGATGCGGTGCGCACCGCCGTGCAGACCGCGTCACCGGACACGCTGATCATCGTCACCGCCGACCATTCGCACACGCTCAACTTCGTCGGCTACCCGGTGCGCGGCAACCCGATCCTGGGCAAGGTGCGTGGCACCGGCGGCGAAGAAGGCGACCGCACCCAGCTGGCCACCGATCTGGCCGGGCAGCCCTACACTACGCTGAGCTACGCAAACGGCCCCGGTCATACCGGTGCCAGCAACGCGCAGCCGGCCGGCCCGAAGAAATTCCCGCACGAACCCAGCAGCAGCGAACCCGCAGCCGGCCGCCCGGACTTGACCCATGTCGACACCGAAGCGCCCAGCTACATGCAGGAATCGCTGGTACCGACCAAGTCCGAGAGCCATGGCGGCGAAGACGTGGGCATCTGGGCGACGGGCCCGGGCAGCGCGGCGTTCCGCGGCACCTTGGAAGAGAACGTCATTTACCACGTCATCGTGCAGGCCACCCCGCGCCTGCGCGAGCGCCTGTGCAAGGCCGGCACCTGCGACAGCGCCGGCGTGCCGGTGGAGTTGCCGAAGCCGACCACGTTCGAGACTGCGACCAAGCGGTGATGTACAACGCTGCGCGTGGCACGACCGGGAGTGAAGACAAATCGCCGGCGGTCGCAGCGCGTTCAAACGCCGTGTCGATCTGCATGTCTCGATGACTGCACTGTCGTTACCCGCGACACCGCCCGGACCGGTGCTGATTGCCTTCAGCGGCGGTATCGATTCGGGCGTGTTGCTGCATTTGCTGGCGACGACGCCACGCTATTGCGATACCGGGCTGCGCGCGCTGCACGTGCATCACGGGCTGCATGCCGATGCCGACGCGTGGGCCGCCCATTGCCTGCGTGCATGTGATGCGCTGCAGATTCCCTTGCAGATCGTCCGTGTGCAGGTCGCACGCGACAGCGGTCTTGGCCTGGAAGCGGCGGCACGCAACGCGCGCCATGCAGCGTGCGCGCAAGCACTGGCACCAGGCGAATGGCTCGCGCTGGCGCACCACCGCGACGATCAGGCCGAAACGTTTTTGCTGCGCGCGTTGCGTGCCTCCGGCCCGGATGGATTAGCGGCGATGCGCGCGCAGCGCCCGTTCGCCAACGGAATGCTGTGGCGTCCGTTACTGGCGAACGGTCGCGCCGACGTGCTCGCTTATGCGCTGGCGCACGGGCTGCAATGGATCGAAGACCCCAGCAATGCCGATACACGCCACGACCGCAATTTCCTGCGCAACCAAGTGATGCCTTTGTTGCATCAACGCTGGCCGCAGGCTGCCGATGCGTTGGCGCGCAGTGCACAGTTGAGCGCCGATGCCAGCGATCTGCTGCTGCACGACGATCTCGCACTTCTGCCCAGAATGCGGACCGCAAGCGGTGCGCTGGATCTGCAACTGCTGCGTGGGCAGCCAGCGGCACGTCGGCCGCGTTTGCTGCGTGCTTGGGTTAGCGCAGGTCATGCACCGCCCCTGCCTGCGCATGGCATCGCTGCGTTGGAACAGGAAATCGACAACCACGCACCGGATCGGCAAGCCCGCTTCGCCTGGCAACAGGTAGAAGTGCGTCGCTGGCGTCAGTGCCTGTATCTGCATCGCCCATCCGCGACCTGGCCGTCGGACTGGCAAGCGCATTGGGACGGCGAACATCCTCTGCAGCTGCCAGACGGCGCGCAGCTGCAATTGCATGGCCCACCCGGCCTGCGTTTCGCACAACCGCTGCGTGTGCGTGCGCGCCAAGGCGGCGAACGCATCACGTTGCCGCAGCGCGCGCATTCGCATCAACTCAAGCATCTGCTGCAAGCGCTGGATCTGCCACCGTGGCAACGCCAGCGGCTGCCCGTCTTGTGGGCCGACAAGCATGTGCTAGCAGCCGGCGATCGCATCATTTCGGCGAGCTTGAACGACTGGTTGCAAGCCAACGCCGCCTATCTGCGATGGCGCGACGACGCCACTGCGAATTGACCCGCCTGCGCGCGCGCCGCACACTTTGGCGATGGCCAAGAAGTCCTTGAACGAAACGTCCCCGGTTGCCCGCTTCGAACAGTCGTTGGAAGAACTCGAGCAACTGGTGCAAAAGATGGAAGTCGGCGACCTGAGCCTGGAGCAATCGCTCACGGCCTACGAACGCGGCATCGGCTTGTACCGCGATTGTCAGCAGGCGCTGGAGCAAGCCCAATTGCGCGTGCGCTTGCTGACCGACCCCGCCCGTCCCAAGCTTGCCGAGGCCTTCGAACCGCCATCGCTGGACAGCTGAGGTGAGTTCGGCGCTGTTCGAGCACTGGATCGCTCGCACCGAACTTCGCCTGGAGGCCTGTCTGCCGAGCGCGACACGCGCGCCGCAACGCCTACACGCAGCGATGCGACACGCGGTGCTGGGCAGCGGCAAACGCATGCGGCCGCTGCTGGTGTACGCAAGCGGTGCGTTGTTCGGTGCCGACGAAGACAGATTGGAGACGCCTGCCGTCGCAGTGGAGCTCATCCACGCCTACTCGCTGGTGCACGACGACCTGCCGGCAATGGACGACGACGCGCTGCGGCGCGGCCAGCCTACCGTGCATATCGCCTTCGACGAAGCCACGGCAATTCTGGCCGGCGATGCGTTGCAGACGCGCGCCTTCGAACTGTTGGCCGGCGCCTCGGCCAGTGCCGAGCTGCGTGTCGGCTGGCTGCAGAGTCTGGCGACCGCTGCCGGCGCTGCCGGCATGTGCGGCGGCCAAGCACTGGATATCGACGCGACCGGGCAGGTGCAGTCGCTCAGCGATCTTGAACGCATGCACGCGCTCAAGACCGGCGCCTTGATCCGTGCTGCGGTGCGCATGGGCGCACTGACCGGCGGCGCCGCGCCTGCCGACCAGCAACGTCTGGACAACTTTGCCGATGCGCTGGGCCTGGCCTTTCAAGTGCGCGACGACATTCTGGATGTGGAATCGAGCTCGGCGCAGTTGGGCAAGACCGCCGGCAAGGACGCGGCGCACTCCAAGTCCACCTACCCTGCCCTGCTCGGAATGGAAGGCGCCAAGGCCAAATTGGCCGAACTGGCGACACGCATGCACCAGGTGCTGCAGCCTTACGGGCCACCAGGCGACACGCTGGCCAGGCTGGGGCGCTTCGCGGTGGACCGCGTGCGCTAAGCGTGACGATCAAACCGAGCTTATAGCCGCGGAGCTTGCACGCCCGCTGTCAGCAACCAGCAGAACCTTGTTGCGCACGCTCATCCCGCACGCCGTCGGCCGCGGCTGACGGCTGACGGCTGACGGCTGACGGCTGATCGCAACGTTTCATCCAATCGATTGCCACGGCCAACCTCAGCGCCAATCAACGATATCGATCCTAATCGAGCAGCCGTTTGCGCACTCCGTGCGCCAGCGCACAGTCGGTAGATGAAACGCGTTCGTCCCGCAGGAGCGCCGCGTCGCAAAACGTTAATTTTGTTAATGAAATTTAAACCAAATTAATTTCATTAAAGTCAGCCCAAATCCGCGACGCCGATCTTATTTTTTATATGATTATCAACATACGTAATTTACCTACAGGCTTTCAAGCCGCCGGAGCGACAAAAACAGCACCAATTGCGCGCCTTATCAAGCCTGCTCGCGCTGACAAGGTTGACCTGCCCGCGCTCGCGGACATCCCCCGACCGCATGGAGAGTCACTGGTGAAAAACGTTCTTCTCGCACCGTTTGCAGCAGGCACGCTGGCCGTCGTGGGCGTGCTCGGATCGGCGCAGGCGCAGTCCGTGCGCGGCCCGGCTCCGTTGACCATCGAACTGACATCGGTCGCCGACCAAGCTGGCCGCTATCAAGGCAGGATTGCCGTGACCGTCACCAACACCGGCAGCCAGATCGCCCGTATTCCGACCTATCAGCTGCCGCTGAAGTCGCTGGACAACGGGGTCCTGGAAGTGAGCCGCGATGGCGCGCCGGTGAGCTACACAGGGCGTCTGATCAAGCGCGGCCTGCCCAAGGCGGCCGACTTCACCATTCTGCAGCCGGGCCAGAGCGTCAAAGGCGAGGTCGATTTGGCTGCCGCCTACGACTTATCGACCAGTGGCAACTACACCATCCGCGTCAGCTCGCCGTTGCAGTACGCCTCGCTGGCTGATGGCAGCCTGCTGAAGACCGCCGACGGCAACACGGCGGTCGCCGGTAGCGCACCGTTGACGGTGTGGCCGGACGGCGTCAACCGCGGCGTGCAGCGCCAGCTGGCAGTCGGTCCGACTGCCGTGGTCAACGGCGTCAATTACCTGAACTGCAGTACCACCCGCACCACCCAGGCCGGCAGCGCGATCGCGGCCGCCCGCACCTACTCGCAGAACGCGCGCAACTACCTCAATGCCGGCAGCACCGGTGCGCGCTACACCACCTGGTTTGGTGCCTATAGCGCATCGCGCTACAGCCACGTCAGCCAGAACTTTGTCGCCATCGACAATGCGCTGGACCAGAACAACGGCCAGATCACCATCAACTGCAATTGCAGCGACAGCACCTATGCCTATGTCTATGCAAACGCGCCGTACGAAATCTATGTCTGCAACGCGTTCTGGAGCGCTCCGCTGCAGGGCACCGACTCCAAGGCCGGCACGCTGGTGCACGAGATGAGCCACTTCACTGTTGGCCGGTACGCTGGACCGCGTTTATGGTCAGTCCAGCGCGCGCAGCCTGGCGATCAGCAACCCGGCCCAGGCAATCGCTAACACGGACAACCATGAGTACTTCGCCGAGAACACCTCGGCGCAGAACTAATCGCGCCATCGTCTGAAACCGACAAAGGCCCGGCAGCGATACCGGGCCTTCGCATTTCACTCTGCGCTGGATTACTTGATCAGGCGCAGCGTGAATGGATAACGATAATAGTCGCCGTTGTTGGCCTTGGCCGCGGCCAGGATGCAGAGCGCCAGATTGGCGATCCAGACCAGCGTCGGCATGAAGAACAGAATGCCGAACGAGACGATGGTCAGGATCAGCGCTGCGACGTAGGCGATGATCACGGTGATCTGGAAATTCAGTGCTTCCTTGGCCTGATCGGTGGCGAACGGCTTAGACGGGCTGGCGTCCTTGCTGATCAGCCAGATCACCAATGCACCGATGAAAGAGGTCAGGATGCCGAGCAGATGCGCGACAAGCGCCAGGGTGCGCTCCTCCGACGGCGTGCTGGTGCAGATCGGCTGCGGTACGGCGTGTGGTTCGACTCCGCTCATCGTGTCTGGCCCGTGTATGGTTGTGGTGCGGCAGACTGTAGCAACGATTCAGCCAACCACCAGTGCAGAAAAACATTGTCTGGCCCGCTCTCCAACAATGCGATGGTGAGCGCGGCGACAGGCCAGCCGCCGCTGTAGCTGGCACCTAGGTGGTCGAGTGATCCAAGCCTTGCCGGACATTGGCCGTGCTGGCGAACCAGCTAGCCAGGCGGCGGGCGGGCGAACACTGGCGCGCCAGTATGGATGGCAGCTACGTAACCGTCTTGTTAGCCGCTTAGCTGTCGCCTGCCACTGTCATGCGGTTGATCAGCACCGAGCCGATCTTGACGTGCGAACGCGGATCGACATCGTTACCGACCGCTTCGATGCCAGCAAACATGTCACGCAGATTGCCGGCGATGGTCAGGCCATCAACCGGATAGGCGATCGCGCCGTTCTCGATCCAGAAACCGCCAGCACCCCGCGAATAATCGCCGGTTACCGCATTGACACCGTTGCCCATCAGCTCGGTGACCAGCAGACCGCGCGACATGCCGGCAATCATCGAGGCCAGATCGCCTGCGTTGGCGGTGACCTGCAGGTTGTGCACGCCGCCGGCATTGGCCGTAGTCTGCAGGCCCAGCTTGCGTGCCGAATAGCTGCCCAGCACATAGCGCTGCAGCACGCCGTCGGTGATCAGCGTCGAACGCCGTGTCGCCACACCTTCGCCATCGAACGCGGCCGACCGCAGGCCACGGCGCAGGTGCGGCAGTTCTTCGATGTTGAACCACTCCGGGAACAACGTGGTGCCGACGCTGTCGAGTAGGAAGCTGGAGCGGCGATACAGCGCGCCGCCAGAGACCGCGCCGAGCAGATGGCCGACGAGTGAGCGCGCCACTTCCGGCGCAAACAACACCGGCAGCTGGCCAGTCGGCAGCGAACGCGGTTGCAGGCGTGCCAGGGTGCGCACGGCGGCGTGGCGGCCGATCGCCTCGGGCGCTTCCAGGTCTTCGCGTGCCAGTGCACTGCTGTACCAGCCATCACGCTGCATGCTGTCCCCTTGGCCGGCGATCAAGGCGCAACTGATCGAATGGTGGGTGCCGCGCTCGCGGCCGATGAAGCCATGTGAGTTGGCGTACACCGACAGGCTGAGCCCGGTGCTGGCCGAGGCGCCATCGGAATTGCTGATGCGCGCATCGGCCTCGCGGCCGGCGGTTTCGCAGGCCAGCGCCAGGTCCACCGCGGTGTCGGCGTCCAGCGCCCACGGGTGCCAGCTGTCCATTTCGGGGAAGTCGCGCGCCATCAACTCCGGGTCGGCAAGGCCGGCGGCCACGTCGTCTTCGGTATAACGGGCGATCGCGCAGGCCTGCGCAACCGTGGATTCCAGGCTGGAATCCTGCAGGTCGGCGGTGCTGGCGCTGCCTTTGCGCTTGCCGAAGTACACGGTGACGGCAATGCCGCGGTCGCGGGTAGACTCGACCGTCTCCACATCGCCCAGCCGCACGTTAACGTCCAGGCCGCGCTCTTCGCTGCAGCTCACTTCGGCCTGGGTGGCACCGGCCGCACGGGCGCGCTCAAGCAAGCGTTGCGAGATGTCGGTAAGCGCGTCCAGGCACTGCAGGCTGTCGTCGTTGACACGGGTTTCGGAGGAGAGTGCGTTCAATGCTTTATCCTTTTGATGCGGATCCTGGATGCGGATCCCTCCGCAAGAACCCTGCCATCCATGGCCGGACTATCTAAATAACTACGTTTTTGGGATGTATTGGCAATGCGCGGACGCGACGAAGATACCGGTGAATTTCGCGGCGCCAGCCGTAGCCAGCAGCGGCGCGAGGCGCTCGAAATTTTCGACCTGGGCGAGAAGCTGGTGGCGCTCACCCCAGCGCAGCTGGCCAAGTTGCCGGTGCCCGAATCGCTAATTCCGCATATCGAAGAGAGCAAGCGCATCACCTCGCATATCGCGCACAAGCGGCAGCTGGCGTTTCTGGCCAAGCACATGCGCCGCGAGGACGACCAGACGCTTGCAGCGATGCGCGATGCGCTGGATGCCAACAGCGACACCGCGCGCCGCGAAGTGGCCGCGATCCACCGCGTCGAGCGCTGGCGCGAGCGCCTGCTGGCCGACGGCGACGTCGCGCTGGCCGAACTGCTGGAAACCTACCCGGCCGCCGATCGTCAGCAGCTGCGTCAACTGGTGCGCAACGCCGTCCACGAGCGGGCCAAGAACAAACCGCCGCGTGCTTACCGCGAGCTGTTTCAGGTATTGCGCGATTTGTCCACGCAAGCCGGCGGGGAAACCGATGCCGACGACGGAGACGTCGATATCGACTATGCGGGACCGGGGAACGGGGATCCGGAAACGGAGTAACTGCAAGAGCGACAGCCACTGCCCTTCTCGGCTTCCGGGCTCCGGGTTCCGGGTTCCGGCCGATATCACGCCTGCGTCCCACCCACCGTGATGCCGTCGATCAACAGCGACGGCTGACCGACGCCGACCGGCACGCTCTGCCCGTCCTTGCCACACACGCCCACGCCTTCGTCCAGCGCCAGATCATTACCGATCATGCGCACCTTCTGCATGGTTTCCGGGCCGTTGCCGATCAACGTTGCGCCCTTCACCGGTGCGGTGACCTTGCCGTCTTCGATCAGGTACGCCTCGGTAGCGGAGAACACGTACTTGCCGCTGGTAATGTCGACCTGGCCGCCGCCGAAGTTGACCGCGTAGATCCCTTTCTTGACCGCGCGGATCATCTCTTGCGGGTCATGCTGGCCAGCGCGCATGTAGGTGTTGGTCATGCGCGGCATGGTCAGGTGCGCGAACGACTCACGGCGACCGTTGCCGGTCGGCGCCACGCCCATCAGGCGTGCGTTGTGCGTGTCCTGCATATAACCGACCAGCACGCCGTTTTCGATCAGCGTGGTGCACTGGCTGGGCGTGCCTTCATCGTCGATGTTGAGCGAGCCGCGACGGCCGTCCAACGTGCCGTCATCGACAATGGTCACGCCCGGCGAGGCCACACGCTCGCCGATGCGGCCGGCGTAGACGCTGGTGCCCTTGCGATTGAAGTCGCCTTCCAGGCCGTGCCCGACCGCTTCGTGCAGCAGCACGCCAGGCCAGCCCGGACCGAGCACCACCGGCATCACGCCGGCCGGTGCGGGAATCGCGTCCAGATTGACCAGCGCCTGACGCAGCGCTTCGCGGGCGAAGCCCTCCGGGCGACCGTCTGCGAACAGCTCGGCATAGCCATAACGCCCGCCGCCGCCGGAATAGCCGGATTCGCGACGCCCGCCGTGTTCGACGATCACCTGCACATTCAAGCGCACCAGCGGGCGCACGTCGGCAGCCAGCACACCATCGCTGCGCGCGATCAGCACCGTGTCCACGCCGCCAGACAGGCTCACCATTACCTGTTTGACGCGCGGATCTGCCGCGCGCAGGTATTGATCGATCCGGCGCAGCAGATCGACCTTGGTGGCGCTGTCCATGTCGTCGATAGGGTCTGTGGCCGGGTATAGCGCACGGCCATTGCCACGGACCAGCGAGCGGGTGGACTGGGCGCCGCCCTCGCGCGAGATCGCGCGCGCGGACTGCGCCGCTTCCAACAACGCGTCGCGGTGGATGTCATCGGAATAGGCAAAACCCGTCTTCTCGCCGGCGATCGCACGCACGCCCACGCCTTGCTCGATGGAGTGCGCGCCGTCCTTGACGATGCCGTCTTCCACGCTCCAGCTCTCGCGCCGCGAATGCTGGAAATACAGGTCGCCGAAGTCGATACCAGGGCCCAGCAGGGCGCCGAAGGTACGGTCCAGGTGCCCGGTATCTAGGCCGGAAGGAAGCAGCAGCCGGGCTTCGGCCAAAGTGAGAGCGTTATTGGTCATGTAGTCAGGATGGGGCCCGCGCGGCGGAGAGACAAGTCGTCCGGCTGAACATATGGCGCGGCTATCATCGCTGGCCGTTGTCTCGCCGGTGTCCGCGCTTGAAGCGCATCGCCCACATCCTGGATGGTGGCTACACGCTGTACACCCCCCCGCCCTGCATGAGCGCGACTGGATGGACGCCACCGCCCACCGCTATGCCTACCGCTACCTGTCGCTGGCGATTGCCATTACGCATGGCTGGGAGCTGCTGTGCCAGTCCGGTTTCCAGGCCAGTCAGGAGGGTGCCGATGGCTTGGATGCGATCCAGATCAGTGCCGATGCGCGCAGCGTGTTACCAGCGATCGGTCACTTCGGCTGTGGCGTGCTGACCTTGCGCTCCACCACGTCCACCTGCGGATCTTTCCACGGCCCGGTGACGTGATAGGTCTTGGCGCCGATCGCGCCCAGCGGCTTGCCGAGCACCGCGTTGGCAGCCGCTCCCACCGCCGCGCCAACCGGACCACCGGCTACCGCGCCGACCACGGTCAGCAGATTGCCGGCCTTGGGGCTCACGTCCACGGTCTGGTCGAAGGTCTGCGCGCGCAGATCGGCCTGCCCGTGGATGGCGATGTCGGCAGCCGGGCCCTCGATACGGATCGCCTCGGTGCGCGCGAACCCCTTGTCGAAACGCACTTCACCGGCCAGCTTGTTGAACGCTAGGCCCTTGGAGAAGAAATCGCGGAAGTCGAACATCAGCCGGCGCGGCAACTGCGCCACGCTGAGCAGGCCGAGCACGCGGCCGGCGCCCGGGTCCACTTCCAGCAATTGGCCGTTGCGCACGTCGACGGTGAGGTTGCCGTCCAGCGAGCCGAGCGCAAAACCGGTCGGCGAGCCCTGCCAGCCTGCGTTGAGTTCCAGCTGACCTTCGCCGCCGCGCAGCTGGCCGCCCAGAGTGAGGTTTTGCAGCAGGTTACCGAGGTTGCGGCTGTCCACCCGCACCGACAACCGGGTGCTGGCAGCATCGCCCTTGCCGCGCCAGGCGCCGGTCAGACCGATGTTCTGATCGTCCGAGCGCAATTGCAGCTGATCCACCTGCATGCCGTCGGTGAGCCGGCTGCTGCGCAAGGTGGCCGCACCCAGGGTCATCTTGCCGACCTGCAGATCGTCGATATCCAGCGACAGCGGAGGAATCGAGACCGGGTCGAATTCGGCTACTGCGCGGCGTGCCGGCTCCGGCAAGGCGCCGGCCAACAGGTCGCCCGGCTCGGGCCCGGTCGGTTCGACCGGCGCTGCCACGGGCTGCCAATGCACGGTGCTCAACTTGCCCTGCACCGCCGCGCCGTCGGCATTGGGAACGGTGATCTGGCCTTCCAGCGATGGGCCGTCCAACGTCACCGCCACCGCGTCGCGGGTTGGGCGCAGGCGCAAGCGTGTCTGCGGGAACACGCCGCCGATCATCAACAACTTGTCGGCCTGCACATCCACCTGCTGCAACGGCACCGCGTCCTTTTTCGGAGTCGCCGGCTGGCCCGGCAGCGGCGGCATGTCT
The DNA here is from genome assembly GCF_900183975.1 of Xanthomonas fragariae. Taxonomy (NCBI): domain Bacteria; kingdom Pseudomonadati; phylum Pseudomonadota; class Gammaproteobacteria; order Lysobacterales; family Lysobacteraceae; genus Xanthomonas; species Xanthomonas fragariae. The sequence goes on along the minus strand of NZ_LT853882.1, from coordinate 1,471,491 downwards.
GGCGCGCTGCTGCCGCGCGCCAGGCTGATCCAGTCGATCGCATTCAGCGACGCCGTGCGGCCAGTGACCACCAACCCATTGACGGGCGGACGCTCGGTGACGGTGTCGGCGCCCATCACCACACGCACGCCGGTCTGGTTACTCTGTCTGCTGGCTTTGAGCGCGACCAGCTTGCCGAAGGCCACATCGATATCGCCATCGCCTACTGGCAGGGCCACCTCGACCCGAGTGTCCAGCGGCTGCGTAGCCGCTTTGTCCAACGGTGCGGGCAGATCCAGGGTAGTGCCGACCAGCTCAGAACGCAGGGTCAACATTGCCTGCGCGTCAGGTTGCCCCGGTGGCGGCAACGGCACATCCACGCCCACCTGCCATGTCGCGCTGCCATGCACGTACGGGCGCAGCCATTCCATCTGCGGCGCGCGGTCGAACAGTTCCCTGGCATCCAGGGTGGCGCCAAAGCGTGCCTCGAATGCCTGCTTCGGGTCCTGCACGAAGCCACCGGCACGTAAGGACAGATCGCCGCTACGGCCCTGGTGCTGCACGCTCAAATGCTCGGCAACGAAGCCAGTGTCGCGGTATGCGGCCTGCCCGCTGACCTGGTCGAAGGCCAGATTCCAGCGCGCATCGCCCAGCTTGGCGCCCTGCAATGCGACCGTACCCTGCAGATGGCCGCCCACACCCTGGGTACGCAAAGGACGCAGCAGATCGAAGGTCACCGTCGCCGGGCCGGAAACCGCGATATTGCGCAAGGTATCGCCGTAGCGGCTCTCCAATGGACTCTTGCGTAGCATGCCTAACAACTGTGCCGCGTCGGTCTGGGTGGAGGCGCGCACGTAGAGCTCGGAGGTGGCGAAGCTGGGAATTCCCGCCTCCAACGTTGCGATCGGCGTGCCGGCCAGATCGCCATTGCCCTGCAACGAAAACCCGTTGCCGAGGAAACGCAGATCGGCCTGCACATGCTCCATCGCCGGCCAATCCGGATTGAAGCGAATCACGCCGTCGCGGATCTGCCCGAACGCTTCGAAACGGCCATCTTTATTGTCGAACGGCCAGTCGTCCAGATCGCCACTGACCAGACCGGTGCCGCCGGTCACGACACCGCCGGCCACCGCCATGTCCAGCCAGTCGATGGCGGCTTTGCTCATCTTGGAACGGATCCAGAACTTGCGCGCCACCGGCAAAGCGACATCATCCAATTGCGTGGCCAGCTCGATGCGCGGGCGGCTGCCGTCGTTCTGGAACCACAGCCCGCCGCGCACGCTGGCGCCGTAATCCTTGGCCTGCACGCGCAAGGCCGGCGTTGCGACCTGCCAACCGGCGCCCTCGCGCCAGCCGACGATCTTGCCGGCCAACTGCAGCGCGTGCACCACGCCAAAACCGGTCGGCCAATCGAACCGCAATGTAGCGTTCGGCGCTGTCTCCAACTCGACCGCCTGCGCGTCGCCATCGATGTGACCACGCAGACCGCTGATGCCTGGCGCATTGCCTACCGGCAGAAAGCCCAGCTCTTCGATCTGGCCCTGCGCCCGCAGCGTGCCGCCCTGCTCGCCTGCAATCTGCAAATCGGCCACGCGCAGTTGCGGCTTGGACAAGGTCAGCCAACGCCGCAAGCCGGGCGATAACTGATCGCTCAGCGCCGCCGCCGCGATCAGGCCGGAAACATCGACATGTTTGCCGACCACTGCATAACGCCGCCCGCCGGCAATGCTCAGCCCGTCCAGATGCTGCAACTTGGCGGCTTGGCCCAGCCGCAGCAGCGGCGCGTCCAGCCGCCAACCGCCATCGATGGTCTGCCAGCGCGCGCGCGCCTGCAGCCGCTCCCATATCAGCGTGCGGCGCGCGGTTTCCGTGGGCATTGCGGCACCGGACAACCGCAACTGCTCAAGATCGGCCTCCACGGTGACGCCGGTGATGCGGCGCGCGCGCAGTTGCGCCCACGCCTGCAGATGTCCGCCGCCTCCATCCACGTGAAGGCCACCAAACTGCAGCAGCGACGCCCACGCTCCCAGATCGACCGGATCTGCCTGCGCATAGGCGCTGCCGTCGCCACTGTCGCGGTCGAAGTCCATCACCGTGGTCAGCGGCGCGCGCTTGAGATCGATCCAGCTGCGGCTACCCACCTGCACGGTCGAGCCAATGACACGCAGGCGCAGGTCGATGCGCGGCAGCGTGGTATCCAGGCCGATCGATGGCGCGACCACGTGCAGACGCGCCTCGGCCACCTGGATCTCGCCGAGCCGGCGCAATGCGTCTAACGGGTCGCCGTGTCTACCGCTGGGCAAGCCCTGCACCGACCACACGCCGTCATCGCTGCGCTGCAACGTCAAGGCCAGTCCACGCAGGCGCACCTCGGTCAGCGAATGGCCAGGCAGCAGACCGGCGTATATCGCCAGCAGAATTTCGGCCTGACCGACGCGCACCTCGCCATGCGGACCGACGCGCAAACCATCCAGCCGCAATAGCGGTCCGCGCCGGGTCCATTCGGTCTGCAGGCGATCGAACGCAATCGGCTGGCCGGCGCGCTGGCTCAGCCACTCGGCACTCTGCTGCGGATGCTCTTCGACCAACGGCAGCGCCTGACTGGCCGCACCAACCAACAACGCAAGCGCCACCAGCGCAAGCGCGCCGGCGGTGATCGCATAGCGGCAAAACAGACGAAGACGGCGGCGCAGCGGGGCAGGCATTAGACGCGGGGATTATGCATCAGAGATTGGGATTGGGATTGGTTACAGCGCGGCCTTGCACGGTCACATCAACATTCACTTGTTCACTACCAATCATGACGGTGCCGGCTTTTACACATCCCCATTCACGGATCCCAAATCCCAAATTCCCACCTCACAACAACACCACATCGAACTGCTCCTGCAGATACTGGTCGTCGGACTGGAAGCGGATGCTCTTGCCGAGAAATTCCTCCAGCTCGGCCACCGTCGCCGATTCTTCGTCGGTGATGCGTGCGACGACTTTGGACGAAGCGATCACGAGCAGCCGCGCCGCATCGAACTGGCGTACCGCACGGGTGATCTCGCGGAAGATCTCGTAGGTCACCGTCTCGGCGGTCTTGATGGTGCCGCGCCCGCCGCACTGGCCGCAGGTTTCCGACAGCTGCCGTTCCAGGCTTTCGACAGTGCGCTTGCGCGTCATCTCCACCAGACCCAACGGCGAAAACTCGTAAACGGTGGTCTTGGCGTGGTCGCGCGCCAACGCTTTTTCTAGCGTGCGTAGCACCTGGCGGCGATGCTCGGGGTCAACCATATCGATGAAGTCGATGATGATGATGCCGCCCAGGTTGCGCAGCCGCAGTTGCCGCGCCACCGCCTGGGCCGCCTCCAGGTTGGTGCGGAACACGGTTTCTTCGAGGTTGCGCTGGCCGACGAACGAGCCGGTGTTGACGTCGATGGTAGTCATCGCCTCGGTCTGGTCGATCACCAGATAGCCGCCGGACTTGAGCGGCACCTGCTTGTTCAACGCGCGCCCGATCTCGTCCTCGACGCCGTACAGATCGAAGATCGGCCGGTCGCCGGTATACAGCTCCAGCCGCTCGGCCAGCACCGGCATGTACTTGGCCACGAACGCCTGCAGCTGCACAAAGGTCTCGTTGGAGTCGACCTTGACCTTTTCAACGTCGCGGCGGATCAGATCGCGCACCGCACGCAGTGGCAGGCTCAGGTCTTCATAGATGATGCTGCACGGCGGCGCTTCGCGGCCGCGCCGCTCGACCACGTTCCAGACACGCGACAGATACGCGACGTCCTCGGCCAACGCTTCTGCCGGCTGGCCTTCGGCATTGGTGCGGATGATGTAGCCAAAACCACCATTCTTGGCCGAGACCTCGCCGACGATGGTCTTCAGGCGCAGCCGCTCGGCTTCGTCTTCGATCCGCGCCGATACCCCGACGATCTTCGACTGCGGCAGCAGCACCAGATAGCGCGAGGGGATGCTGATCTGCGTAGTCAGGCGCGCGCCCTTGGTGCCGATCGGGTCCTTGACCACCTGCACCACGATGTCCTGGCCATCGCGCAGCAGCTCGACGATCGGCACTGAAGCGACCGGCGGTGGTGGGATCGGGGTTTCTTCGGTATCGACCACGCTGGCAGGCGCCGGCGCGGGACGAATCACGTCGTTGGCGTGCAGGAACGCCGCGCGCTCCAGCCCCACTTCGACGAACGCCGCCTGCATGCCGGGCATCACCCGCTGCACTTTGCCCTTGTAGATATTGCCGACCACTCCGCGGCGCCAACCGCGCTCGATATGCAGCTCCTGCAGCATGCCGTTCTCGATCACCGCCACACGGGTTTCGCGCGGGGTGACGTTGACCAAAATCTCTTCCGACATCAATGCGCTCCGAAGGCTGTGAGCAACTGCGAGGTGTGAAACAGCGGCAACCCCATCACGCCGGAATAGCTCCCGGACAAATGGCGGATAAATCGTTCGGCGCGTCCCTGGATCGCATACGCGCCGGCCTTGCCCATCGGCTCGCCACAGGCCGCATAAGCGGCGATCTGCGCGGCATCGAGCGTGTCGAAGGTGACTTCCGACGCCACCAAGGCCCGCGCCGGCGCGTGCTGTACGCAGACTAAAACCACTGCCGTGAGTACCTGGTGGGTGCGCCCGGACAACTCGCCCAGCATGGCGATCGCATCGTCGACATCGATGGGCTTGCCGAACACCCGCTCGCCCAGGACGACCTCGGTATCTGAACCCAACACGATCGCATCGGGGTCGGTCGCCTGCACTAGCGCCAAGCCGGCGCGCGCCTTGTCCAGCGCAACGCGCTGCACGTACTGTTCAGGCGATTCGCCGGGCGCGCGCAACTCGGGCACGTCCAGTTCCAACGTTTGAAATGGCACATCCAGGCGTTGCAGGAGTTCTTGTCGACGCGGCGAACGGGAAGCGAGATAGAGCATCCGCCCAGCATACCTGTTGGCCGTACTCCCCCGCTTGCTTCGCGCGCACACGCGCTGCTGCCGATGGCCATGGTTGCGCTGTGGTTGCGTTCGACTCACAACATATTCATCGACATCCCAACACGCTCACATCTCAGCCAAGGAGATCTCATGCGTACCACCCTCAAGCCGTTGTTGCTGGCCCTGTCCATCGCTGCCGGAACCGCCATGAACGCCCACGCCCAGACCGCCTCAAGCCACACCATTCCCAACGACGGCACCCTGCTCAACGTGTCGGCCGAGGCGGAAGCCAAGCGCATACCGGACATCGCCACGCTGTCTGCCGGCGTAGTCACCCAGGCTGCCGAAGGCAACGCCGCCATGCGCCAGAACGCCGAAAAGATGAGCAAGGTCATGGCCGCGGTGAAGGCCGCCGGCATTGCCGACAAGGACGTGCAGACCAGCGGCATCAACCTCAGCCCGCAGTACACCTACAAAGAAAACCAAGCGCCCAAGATCAACGGCTACCAGGCCAGCAACACGGTCAACCTCAAGGTGCGCGACATTGCGCGTCTGGGCAAGGTGCTCGACGCCCTGATCGCCCAGGGCGCCAACGACATCAACGGACCCAGCTTCTCGATCGACCAGCCCGAACCGGCCTATGACGAAGCACGCGTAGCCGCAGTGAAGAAGGCCCAGGCCCGCGCCGAAACCTACGCCAAGTCGCTCGGCCTGAAGGTGCGTCGCATCGTCAGCATCTCCGAAGGCCGCGGCGGCGGCGGCGTGCGCCCGATGATGATGGCCGCCTCGATGCGCTCGGCCAAGGCCGAGATGGACACCCCGGTTGCCCCGGGCGAAAGCACCCTGTCGATCAATCTGGATGTGACGTTCGAACTGGGCCGTTGAGCGGATCGATTGCGTCTTGCCGGCACTCCAGAGTGCCCTCTCGCGGGGCAGTTGCTCGGCCAACAGCTTCTTTAGGCGAGCGTTTCGCCGGGTGTTACCTGCTGCAGGATCGTTGAGCCACGTGGCATCGGGCACGCTCATCCCACCGAACTTGCTGCGCCACAAGGAGGACGAGGCCTCATTGAAGCCATGTCGCCAGCACAGGTCTTTGATCGCAACACTGGCTTCGGCCTCGCGCAGGAAGCCAATGATCTGCTCTTCGGTAAAACGCTTCTTCACGTCCAATCTCCTTGAGTTAGGCAATTGGACTCCAAACGTGACTACTACTCATAGTTGAGGGGGGGCCTCGCGCCAAGCGCAGCGAACTGCATACCTTCAAAGTCATGCCCAAGCGCTGGATCGTTGAGCGCAATTTTGCCTGTTTGGAGGAGAACAAGAAGACTATGGAAAAACTGCGAGGGTAAGCTCGACACCACTTTGCAAATGATCCACTTTGCCAGCCATAAGAAAAACCGACACCGCGCATGCGACTCACGCGCGGTGATACGGATGATTGGCCAGCATCGCAGCGGCGCGATACAGCTGCTCGGCGACGATCAAGCGCACCACCATATGCGGCAGGGTGAGCGGGCCGATCGACCAGCTTTCGCTAGCGCTTTTCAGCACATCGGCGGCGTGGCCTTCCGGGCCACCGATCAGGAATGCCAGATCGCGGCCCTGGCCCCGCCAATGCTCCATGCGCTGGGCAAGTTGTTCGGAACTGAGCGGGCGGCCCGGCACATCGAGTGCAACCACATGGGCGTTCTTGGGCAATGCTGCGAGTACGCGGCTGCCTTCCTCGTCGATGGCGCGTTGCGCGTCGCGGCCCTTGCCGCGCAGGCCGGGTTCGATTTCGACCAGCTCCAGCGGCATCCAGTGCGAGAGACGTTTTTGATATTCGGCAAAACCCTGCGCCACCCAGGCCGGTGCGCGCTCGCCGATAGCGATCAGTCGGCATTTCATGGCCACATGATATCCGCGTCACAGCTTGGGCAGCGGAACCCCGTCGATAACACCGGTGTCATGGTGCGATTGCAGCGGGTTTCCAGCGTCGGCAAACCAGCCGGTCCGCTGGGGAGTCGTTCGAGGCCGATTTTCGATCCCGCGACGTCCCCCCAATTTTGAGTAGCGCCTCAGTTTGGAGTCCAATTCCCTACCCCGAGGAGATTGGACGTGAAGAAGCGTTTTACCGAAGAGCAGATCATTGGCTTCCTGCGCGAAGCCGAAGCAGGCGTGGCGATCAAAGACCTGTGCCGGCGCCATGGCCTCAGTGAGGCCTCGTACTCCCTGTGGCGCAGCAAGTTCGGCGGGATGAGCGTGCCCGATGCCAAGCGACTCAAGGACCTTGAGTCCGAAAACGCGCGGCTGAAGAAGTTGCTGGCCGAGCAGCTGTTCGAAAACGACCTGATCAAGGATGCACTGCGAAAAAAGTGGTGAGCGCACCCGCGCGTCGTGCGCTGGTGCGCGAGTGGATCGGGTGCGGTGCCAGCGAGCGTCGCGCCTTGGCGGCGATCGGTATGAGCGCCAGTGCGCTGCGCTACTGCCCGCGCGAAGACCGCAACGTTGAGCTACGCGAGCGCATTCTTGCGCTGGCGCATCGCCATCGCCGCTATGGCGTGGGGATGATCTATCTCAAACTGCGACAGGAAGGGCGCATCGTGAACTACAAGCGCGTGGAGCGGTTGTATCGCGAGCAGCAGCTGCAGGTCCGGCGCCGCAGGCGCAAGAAGGTGCCGGTGGGCGAGCGCCAACCATTGTTGCGGCCATCGCAGGCCAACCAGGTGTGGTCGATGGACTTCGTGTTCGACCGCACCGCCGAAGGCCGGGTGATCAAGTGTCTGGTGATCGTGGACGACGCAACCCACGAAGCGGTCGCCATCGACGTGGAGCGCGCGATCTCGGGACACGGCGTTGCGCGCGTGCTGGACCGACTGGCACACAGCCGTGGCCTGCCGCAGGTGATCCGCACCGAGCGCGAAGCCTGCCCTCGGGGCACAACAGCAAGGAGTTTTGCGGCAGGGCGATGGTCGCCTGGGCGCACGCCCGTGGTGTGCAGCTACGGCTCATCCAGCCGGGCAAACCGAACCAGAACGCCTACGTCGAATCGTTCAACGGCCGACTACGCGACGAATGCCTCAACGAACACTGGTTCCCGACGTTGCTGCATGCACGCACCGAGATCGAACGTTGGCGACGTGAATACAACGAGGACCGACCCAAGAAAGCAATCGGCGGCATGACGCCGGCCGCTTATGCCCAACATCTGGCAAACACCGATATCATCAGGCCCGGACTCTAAACCCGGCCGCTACTCAGGGCGGGGGGACGTCGGACGCGGCGGCCCTTTTTAGAATGTCGCGCTCCTCGGTGACCCGGCGCAACTCGGCCTTCAGACGCCGAACCTCGGCGCGCTACACCACGCCAGGCTTGCCGAACCTGTGCATCCAGGCGTACAGGCTGTGCATGGTGACCCCCACAGCCGCTCGGCGACCTCTGCGACCTTGAACCCGCGGTCGTTCGCTTGCTGGACCGCCTCGATCTTGAACTCATCCGTATACCGCTTGCTACTCATGGACACCTCCCAATCAGCCATTTTCCATGGCCTTGAGATGTCTAGGAGACCCTGGGCATATCATGCATTGCATGATGGCCGTGGCAAGTCTTGGTTGCATTTCGCGCAAGCGGAAATCGACGGCACGATGGTCTACAAAGACGGTCAACGGACGCCACTGAGGGACGGCAGGGATTCGTGAAAAATTTCTGTTTTGACAGCGAGTTAGCTCTCTTTTGGCTGTTTTTTACACGAATCCCTGCCGACCCTCATGTTGTTCAGACGCCAAGCATCACGCTGGCCATCACCGGGCCGTTGGAACGCGTGCCGTTGTACAGGTCGGACTAGCAAGCAGCAATTGCGAGCAGGTGGACGAGACCACTGCCTGCCGGACGGATCCAGTCTCTGCCCGGCAGCGTTGCACCGGTGACGGGCAGAACGCTGCGAGCGAACAATGCATTGCTGGCAGGTGGACGCGGCGAGGCGAATAGTCGAGTGCGGCATGTAGTACGAACACCGTGTCCGACGGAGACGTCGCATAACACGCTCGCTCACCAACAGGCGTACCGCCTCCAGCGCGACAACCGCACTCAGAGCCAGGGCGCGTCGGGCATGCTCGACATGACGCGTTGCAGCTTCAACCAGCGCTTGAGCGATTGCGGATTGGTCAGCTCACGCAGGCCCATGCGCGTGTCCATCAGGTCGTCTTCGATCTCGCGCTTGAGTTGCGCCATCAAACGACTCAGCCGGGCGGGCTTAGGTCGCGATGGCAGGTCAAGACTATATTCGGCGCAAAAGTTATAAGCCTTCTGCAATATCTGCTGTTGCAACTCCTTGCGCTGCCGATCCAGCTCGCGGTTGTAGTCCTGCAGCCGCGCCGCGCTCATCGCATCCACGCCCTGCGCATCCAGTAGGCCGATCTCGGCCTGCAGCTCAAGCAATCCCAACAAATCGCCGGATTTGTAAGCGGCATTGAGCCGCTGCATGAGGATGGTACGCGAGGCGTGGTCCTGCTCGTTCTTGGTGCGATCCGGATGCAGGTTGCCGGCCAGCTTGCGATACAACTCGCGCAGTGGTGGCGGTTTGGCATTCTCGACAATCGCTTTTTTTTCGGTACGCTTGCGACGTTGCGCGTGACGTTGCTGTTGCTGCGCGCGTTCCTGCTCCAAGCGCTCGCTGACGCGTTCGTAAAGCTCCTCGGGCGAGTCGATGCCGTCCAGCTCATCCGCATCCAGTCCGTAGGCCTGGCCGAGAATCTGCTTCATCAGCGCATCGGATTCGGAAACTTCCTGGTCGTACCCAACTGCGCTGTGGTGATCGTAAGTAGGTCGCAGCGCCTCGTGTCCGGACTCGATCAGCGGGCCGGCAATATCGCACAGCAACTCGGACAGGAACTCGCGATCGGCCTTACCCAGTTTGACTGTGGCATGCGCACGGTCGAGCGCTTCGACCAGCGCGATATCGGCCGCACGCCGTTGGTCGAGCAAGGGCTGCAATTCAGAGTAATAACGCTCGCGCCAGCGCGAGAGCGCTACTTGCCAGGCCTGCAATTCGGCGCGATGCCGCTCCAGGTCGCGCAGCAATCGGTCGAAGCGCTTGCGTGCTGGCGACAGCGCCGCGCCGGACGTTTGCGCAGGCTGGCTGCGCAGCTGCTGTATCGCTTGCGAGGCAGGCGCATCGGTCGGGGTGCGGACTTTGCTGGGCATGCCTGAGTCAGTCACTCTTCGGATCGGCTACCTCGTCGTCCGGACGCTGATCGCCAACGGTCCACAGACGCTCCAGCGCATAGAACTCGCGCACGCGCGGCAGCATCACATGCACCACCACATCGCCCAGGTCGACCAGCACCCATTCGGCTTCGCGCTCGCCTTCCACACCCAGCGGCATCACGTCCAGACGCTTGGCGAACTTGACTACTTCTTCGGCAATCGATTTGACGTGCCGGGTCGAGGTGCCCGACGCAACCACCATGTAATCGCAGACGCTGTACTTGCCACGCACATCGATCTCGACCACATCCTTGGCTTTCAGCTCCTCCACGGCCTCGCGCACATTGGCTAACAGAGCCGGTACAGACGGCGGGGGATTCGGAATGGAGGTCTTGATGACTTGGGCTTGGGTGGTCAAAGCGGGAGACTCGATGGAGTTGGTGTGAATTATAGGCCGGTCCGGGCGGATACGTGTTCAGCTAGCCGGCCGGACGCTGCCGTAGAGGCCTTCCTGCGCGATAAATGCCGCTACTGCCGGCGATACCAGCGCCTGCCAAGCGCCGTCCGTGGCAATGCGCGAACGCACCGCGCTGGCCGATTCGCCGCGTAATGGCTGATGCAATCGCCAAAGGCGGCCGGCCGGCGAGGCGACCATTTCGCTCGCGCTGGCGGCCCATCGGTCCTGTACCGCCGCAGCCAACTGCGGCGCGGCGGTCAGGTCCAGCGGCGTTCCCGGGCGAGCGGCGATGACGAAATGGGCCAACTCGAACAGCGCCTCCCACTGGTGCCAACCGCTCAGCCCAACGAACGCGTCGGCGCCGAGCAGCCAGGCGACCGGTGTCGTGGGGCCGAGTTCGGCGCGCAGTTCGCGCAAGCTGTCGACGGTGTAGGACGGCGCGCCGCTCTGAGTGGCGCGTCGGAGTTCGCGGCCGTCCAGCACCAGCCCCGAGTGATCGGCAAGCGCCAGCTCCAGCATGCGCGCGCGCTGCGTGGCGGTGGCACCGGGTGCAGGGCGATGCGGCGGGTCGGCAGCCGGCACCAGATGCACGACCGCGCCCAGCTCGTCGCGCGCGGCACAGGCGATGGAGAGGTGACCCAGGTGGATCGGATCGAAGGTGCCGCCGTAATAGAGGTGGAGCAAGGACCGGGGACCGGAGACCGGGGATCTGGGACCATCAACAGCATGCGCAGCCTGCATCGGACCTACGCTCTTCCGAGTTCCAGATCCTCGGTCCCCAGTTCCGGCTTTCACGCCAGCAGTCTCACCGCACGGGCTTCGGCCACTGCTACTAACAAGCGTTCCAAGCCTACCCAGGCATCGCCGTCGGCGCGGCCCTTGGCCATGCGGTCGATCAGCGAGGCTTCGGCGACGAAGCGTTCCCAGCGGCGTGGTTCGGGGTAGCGTTGCAGCGCACGTTTGAAAGGAGCCTGGCGCGATTCCCATAGGCCTTGCGCCTTCATTTCGGCAGCGAGGTTGCCGCCGTTGGCCTGCACCTTCGACAGGGACGCGGTGCGCAGCAGTTCCTTGATCAGGATCGGCATCAACGCAGCCACCGCTTCGCCTTCGGCACGCAGTCCGGCGAGCATGCGGATTACCGCAGCCGGCTGCCCGGAGAAGGTGGTTTCGGCCAGGCGGAACACGTCGTAGCGGGCGGCATCGGCGACCAACAATTCCATCGCCTCCAGATCCAGCACCTTACCGTCAGCCAGCAGGGCCAGCTTGTCGATTTCCTGCGCGGCGGCGAGCAGGTTGCCCTCCACCCGCTCGCTCAAACGTCGCACCGCGTCGGGGTCGGCACGCAGGCCATGGCTGCGCAGGCGGCGCTCGATCCAGTCGGGCAACTCGTGCGGTTTGATCGCCCAGGCCACCGAAATGGTGCCGATGCGGCCGACCGCGTCGGCCCACTTGCCCTGGTGCGCCTTACTCCAGTCGTTGGCGGTGATCAGCAGCACCACGTCCGACGGCGGGTTGGCGCAGAAGCGGGTGATGACCTCGGCGCCGTCCTTGCCCGGTTTGCCGCTGGGCAGGCGCACTTCCACCAGACGGCGCGGGCTGAACAGGCTGGGCGCGTTGAAGCTGGCGTCGAGCTGGTTCCAGTCAAAATCGCGGCCATCGGCATCGAACACTTCGCGCTCGCCGATGCCTTCGGCGCGCGCACGCGCACGCACCGCATCGGCCGCTTCCAGCACGCGCAGCGTCTCGGCGCCGGCAATCAGATAGACCGGCTGCAACGGCTGGTTGGACTGGCCGGCAAGCTGCTCGGGACGAAGTTCCATGACTGCGAAAGCGCGCGACGCTCAGTTGTTGGACGACGGCTGCGGCGCAGGCGGCAAAGCGGCCGGCACGTTTGATTCAGGCGCTGGCGACGGCTGCACCTGCGGCGTGGGGGCCTGCGGCAGCGGCGCAGTCGGCGTGCTTTCCAGGGTTTCGCCGCGCTGCAAACGCGCACGCACCACGCTATCGATGCGGCGCAGGATCGAGGCGGACATGTCCTTGCGCAATTCGTCTGCGAGGATCTCGCGCTCGGTCGCGGTACCGGTAGCGTCTACCGGCGGCGACACGTAATCGCGCGACAGCTCGATCACCTGCTGCGGCACCAGCACCGAACCGTTGGCGGTGGTAACGGAGAAGATGGCGGCGTAGCGCAGGCTGTATTCCTGCGCACGGCCCTGGCTGTCGATGGCGATCGGCAGGTCGCCCCAACGCTCGGACGACACCTGCACCTGCACAAAGCCGGTCTTGGCATCTTCGTCGGCCAGCGTGGCGCCCGCGGCCTTGAGGCCACGCCGCAGCAACTTGGACAGTTCGCTGTACTGCACCGCGGACTGCACCTTCACTGCCGGTGTATCGGGCGGCAGCGCAAGCGAATTGCGCAGATGAAATCCGCACGCGGTGAGGCTCGAGACGAGCACGAGGGACGCAGCGAAGGCAGTAGGAAATCGAATCATGGGCACAGTCTGGATGAGCGCCCCGGCGGCGGCAACAGGCGGCCAGCCTGCCCGACACCGCGTGAACGGGGCTTGAGATCGCCGCAGCATACTGCAACGACCGGGATGGCGAATGCATCGCCACGCGCTGCTGGAACAATCGACCCGAGCCCGCCTTGGCAGCGCACCCGAATCACGACCACTCACCCTGCCACGATATTCACGATCCTGCCGGGCACGATGATGATCTTGCGCACGGCAAGTCCTTCGAGGAACTTGGCCGCGTTCGGCTCGGCCTGCGCCAGCGCTTCGATCTGCTCGCGGCCGGCGTCGGCGGCCACCTCGATGGTGCCGCGCAGCTTGCCGTTGATCTGCACCGCCAACGTCAGCGCATCGCGCACCAGCGCGGCGGCATCGACCTGCGGAAAGGCGACATCTTCCAACAGCGTCTCGCCCCGGCCCAGCACCTGCCACAAGGCGTGGCTGGCGTGCGGGGTGATCGGGTTGAGCAACAGCACCAGCGCTTCCAGCGCTTCCTGGCGCACCGCGCGGCCCTGCGCGCTGGCATCGTCGAACTTTGCCAGCGCGTTGGACAGTTCCATCACCGCCGCGATGGCGGTGTTGAAGCTGTGGCGGCGGCCATAGTCGTCGCTGACCTTGCCGATGGTTTCATGGGTTTTGCGGCGGATCGCCTTCTGCTCGGCACTCAGGCTGGCCACGTCCAACGCGGCGGCGGTGCCCTCGCCAACATGCTTATGCACCTGCACCCATAGCCGGCGCATGAAGCGCGCCATGCCGTCGACGCCGGCCTCGTTCCATTCCAGCGACTGCTCCGGCGGTGCGGCGAACATAGAGAACAGCCGTACAGTATCGGCGCCGTACTTGGCCACCATCGACTGCGGGTCCACGCCGTTGTTCTTGGACTTGGACATCTTCTCGGTGCCGCCGATGCATACCGGGTGGCCGTCGGCAATCAGCACCGCGCCAGTGACACGGCCACGCGCGTCGCGCTGGACTTCCACGTCGGCCGGATTGATCCACTCCTTGCCGCCGTTGTCGGCATCGCGATAGAACGTATCGGCGATGACCATGCCCTGGGTAAGCAGATTGGTCACCGGCTCGTCGCTGTCCACCAGCCGCGCGTCGCGCATGAGCTTGTGATAGAAACGGAAGTACATCAGGTGCAGGATCGCGTGCTCGATGCCGCCCACGTACAGGTCGGCCGGCATCCAGTAGTTGGCGCGGCGGTCGACCATATCGCGTGCGTTCGGGCTGGTGTAGCGCGCCACGTACCAGCTCGATTCCATGAAGGTGTCGAAGGTGTCGGTCTCGCGCTCGGCCGGGCCACCGCAGTCCGGGCAGGTGGTCTGGCGCCAGCGCGGATCTGTCTTAATCGGCGAACCGGTGCCGGCAAACTCCACGTTTTCCGGCAGCACCACCGGCAGCTGATCTTCCGGCACCGGCACCGCGCCGCATTTGGCGCAATAGACCACCGGAATCGGGCAACCCCAGTAACGCTGGCGGCTCACGCCCCAGTCGCGCAGGCGGTAATTGACGCGACGCTGGCCCTGGCCTTTGCGCTCGAAACGCTCGGCCAATGCTTCAAAGGCGCCACCGAAATCCAGGCCGTCGAACTCGGCCGAATTGATCAGCTCCAGCTCGCGGCTCTTGTCGGTATACCAGTCGCGCCATTGGGTAGCGTCCCAGCTCTGTTCGTCTTCGGTGCGCGGCTCGCGCAGCCGGACTACCTGCACGATCGGCAGGCCGTATTTGTTGGCGAATTCGAAATCGCGCTGATCGTGGCCGGGCACCGCCATAACAGCGCCGGTGCCGTAGCCCATCAGCACGAAGTTGGCCACCCACACAGGCACCTGTTCGCCGCTGATCGGATGCACTGCGGTCAGGCCGGTGGCCATGCCGCGTTTTTCCTGGGTTTCCAACTCGGCTTCGGAGACGCCGCCGTGCTTGAGCGTTTCCAGCAGCGCAGCCAGCTCCGGGTTGGACCTGGCCGCGTGCAGCGCCAGCGGATGCTCGGCGGCGATTGAAACGAAGGTCACGCCCATGAGCGTGTCCGGACGGGTGGTGAACACGTGCAGCGAGTCGAGCGCTGCGCCGTTGGTGTCGCGCACGTCGAACCGGATTTCCAACCCTTCCGAGCGGCCGATCCAGTTGCGCTGCATGGTCTTGACCGAATCCGGCCAGCCGTCAAGTTGATCCAGGCCGTCGAGCAGTTCCTGCGCGTAATCGGTGATGCGCAGAAACCACTGCGGGATCTCGCGTTTTTCGACCAATGCGCCGGAACGCCAGCCGCGGCCGTCGATGACCTGCTCGTTGGCCAGCACGGTCTGATCGATCGGGTCCCAGTTAACCACCGCATTGCGGCGATAGGCCAAACCCTTGCGCATCAGCCGGGTGAACATGCGCTGCTCGTGCACATAATAGTCCGGCGTGCAGGTGGCGAACTCGCGCGACCAATCGATCGCATAGCCCAGCGACTTCAGCTGCCCGCGCATGTGCTCGATGTTGGCGTAGGTCCACTTGGCCGGCGCGGTCTTGTTCTTGATCGCGGCATTTTCCGCCGGCAGACCGAACGCATCCCAGCCCATCGGCTGCATCACGTTGTGGCCGGTCATGCGCTTGTAGCGGCTGACCACATCGGAGATGGTGTAATTGCGCACATGGCCCATGTGCAGCGCACCGGACGGGTACGGCAGCATCGACAGGCAATAGAACTTCGGTTTGTCCGACGTTTCGTCGACCTGAAAAGCGCGGGTGGCATCCCAGAACTGCTGGGCGGAGGTTTCGACCTGCTGCGGGTCGTAGACGTTCGGTTCGACGGTGGACATTGGTTGGAGCGGATGCTCGGGCGGTGCAAAGCGGTACAGGGTACCGCAGTGCAGCAGGTGCTCCAAACCGTCTTCAGGCGGCGCGCTTTGCCGGCCAGGCCCAGGCAGCCACTGCCAACCAGCCCACCCAGGCCAGGAACGCCAGACGCTGGGCAATTGCCTGGCCCAGCAGCCCAGGCGGGCCGAACGCCAGCACCGCCACTAGCAGCCCGGCTCCCAGGCTCAGCCAAGCCAGCCAGCGCATACCGGGATGGTTGAGCAACGCAGCGGCGATCAGCAGCATGCCGGGCACGAACGCCACTGCCCACAGCAACCAGGCGGTGGCATGGGCTTGGCTGGCACGGCCATCCAGGTCGGTAGGATCCAGCGGCAGCACGCCCATGCCGAGGAAGGCCAGACCGGCCAGCACGATCAATTGACCGCCCACGCGCAGGCGCCAGCCGGATTTGGCTGGCATGCGCGCCAGCAGGCTGACGCCGGTGGTCATTCCGAGCGCACCGACCAGCACGAACCCGAGCAGGTTGAAGCCCAGCGCATGCGGCACGCCATTGGCACCCAATAGCGCAACCGGGTGGCTGGCTTGCAGATAGCTGGGTAGTGTGGCGCCAAAACCAGCGACCGCCAGCACGAAGACCGTCGCTGCGATCAGGCCCAGGTAGCGCTGTACGCCTTCTGTACTTGCCATTGCGTTGCTCCAACGCGGGTGCGCGTGATGCACCACCAGAAAGCGGCATTTTCGTGCCGGGCGGGCATGGCGAGAACCCCCTGAACGGTCGCGGCCGATCTGGTGATCGCCGGTCTGCGCCAGTTGGCCTCATCTCGACCAACCTTGTGTCGGCCGGGTTTGCCACCATTACGTCACACTGTTCCCGTCATCTTTTCAGGAAGCTCATGTCCGACAAGCCGCACGTATTCGATGCCACCACCGACACCTTCGAGGCCGAGGTCCTGCAGAAATCGTTGACGACACCAGTGCTGGTAGATTTCTGGGCCACTTGGTGCGGCCCGTGCAAATCGCTGACGCCGATCCTGGAAAAGCTCGCCGCCGACTACAACGGTGCGTTCGAGCTGGCCAAGGTCGATGTGGACAAAGAGCAACAGACCGCTGCGGCGTTCCAAATCCGGTCGGTGCCGACGGTATTCTTGGTCAAGGGCGGCGAACTGGTCGATGGTTTCCCGGGCGTGATGTCGGAAGGCCAGGTGCGCGAGTTTCTGACCCAGCACGGCGTGCTGCCGGCCGAGCCGCAGGTGGTCGAAGAACTGCCGCTGGCGCCGCTGGACCCGCATGCGCAGGCCGCCGCGCTACGTGAGGCGATCGCTGCCGAGCCGGACAAGCACGAACTCAAGCTGGACCTGGCACTGGCGCTGCTCAAGACCGGCGACACAACCGAGGCCGAACAGTTGATCGACGCCCTGCCCGCCAACCTGGCCACCGACGACCGCGCAGTCCGCGCCAAGGCCCGCTTGAGCTTTGCCAATGTGCTCAAGGACGCACCTGATGCCGACGCACTGCAGGGGGCCGTGGCCGCCAACGGCGCCGACCTGCGTGCGCGTCATCTGCTCGGCGTGCGCCATCTGCTCGACGGCAACGACGAAGCCGCGTTGGAGCAGTTTCTGGAGATGCTGCGGCAGGACCGCGCCTTCGACGACAATCTGCCGCGGCGCAGCCTGATCGATGCGTTCCGCGTGATCGAAGACGATGATCTGGTCGGCCGCTATCGGCGCAAGATGTCGTCGTTGGTGTTCTGAGGATCGGGTTTGTGATCTGAGGATTTTTGTCACCATCGATTGTTGCGCGCCGATGTTTCGGTATCGCTGCTGGCTTGTGCCTTGGCAACAAAAGCCAGTTCAGCCGTCAGTGCCGGAGATGCCCGCCTACGTCCGGCCACTGACAATCCGTTGAGGCGACCGGTTGCGCAAAGCGCCGGTCGCGGCGGCTAACAGCAGCCCGAATCCACGCAGCCGAACCTCGAGCGCGCAACGCATGGTGTGGCGGCGCCGGGAACGTGCGCAGATGCGTGTGTGACGACGAAAACGTGCAGCAAAGCACGCATATGTCGTCCGTTCAATGTGACGCCAGGTTCCTTTAAGGCCCCAGCCTTTCGCAACGATGCGTCTGCGTTCTTTTGCATCATGTAATTTTCAGCTCACTCACGACGATGACGCATGCCACACAAGGTGGCCGCAAATGCCAGGACACGCCTGAGCACTTCGATTGCACGCTGAGCAGTTCGCACTTTAGAGCGGCTAACAAAACTTAGCGAGCGGTCGCCAGGACGGCGCGGAGGAACCACCGTGTACGCGTGGTACATGCCGATTCCGAGCACCGGCCGCGCCCGCCTAGCGATGAGCGCAGTAATTTTTTGGCCACTCTTACCGTTGATGACGGCACGTACGTCGCACCGCGCCTGCGCTCGAACGTCCCCTGCGTTGTCGCGTCAATCGACGCGTAGCACGGCCACCAGCGACCTCAGCACTGCAATCGAAGCCGGCACTGCCATGCGTTCATCGAAGGATGTGTCGGCCGTCAGCGCCGCACATCAGCGGCCCCACAAGCCCGGGCAGCAGTGCGCCGCCTTTCCCCAAAGCGAGGACATGCCGTGACGAGGCCCCCTTCAACTCGTGCTTCCCGGCCACTACGATTGAACAGCGCAGACATCGTGATCGAGATACAGCAGCAGCACGCTGAGACGCAAGCATACCCGGCGGACCCTGCACCAGCGCTCGGCCGAGCCCCCAGCCTCTCCAGGCCACGCCCCAACTCGCAGGGCGCCAGCGGATCTGGCAGCACGGCAGATCGGAATGGCGGCACCGGCGAAAGCCCGCTGCCGCAAACCTCGGGCGCGTCGATACTGCACAGCGAACATAGCGACAGCGAGTCCTTCCAGAGCGCCAGAAACTTCCTGGAACCGTTGGACACGCCTCCCATCCTTCACGAACACCCTATCCCGCCCACCCCGCAAGCGCACACACCTGCACTTGCGGCAGCAACAGCAGCAACGACACCCGTCAAGCGCCTGGGAACGCTGGCCGCATCGATCGGAACCGGAGCGGCGCGTGGCGTGCGCACTGCGCTTGGACCAACCGCCACAGCGGTGGCGGCAGCTGCGCGTGGCTTGCGCCTGATCAGTTTCGACACGCAATACCTGGGTGCGGCGCTGGAGCATCTGGTCCACCAGACTACCGCCGTGGGACCGACCACATTCGCGCGCGAGTTTGCTTGGCGAAGGATTGTTTGCCGCTCTCCGTCAGCTTCCACCCGAAGCGGTCGTCGCCATACAGGCAGTGTCGGGCACATTGCAGATGGCGCTGCATACGCTGTGAAGCAACGGCGAGAACCGCAATCCCGACGCGGCTGCGCGAGGCTTCCACAATCTCAGTCGCGAACAGTGGGATGCGTTGTCCGACGACGAACGCAATCACAAGAAAGCCGAACAGAAACAGTATTCGGACCTGGTCACGAGGCTCGCGCTGGGCGGCATCCTGAGCAACATCATCGTGGGTGGGGTCGGCAGGACATCGGGCCAACCAGAGATAGCCGCCAGACTGCTGGTCACCGATCTGAAGATCGGAGCCTATACCGCAGCGCGCGACACCATCCAGGCGACCTTCCGCATGTTAGGAATGCGCGGCTCCACCAATGGCGGCATCAGCGATCCGCGCATCACCAGCGCCGGAAGGTTCTATGGCATGGTCAACGTACTGACAAACCTGGCAGCCCATGAGCTGGCATCGCCGGACTTTGCGGGGGCCGGGCAACGCTGGGCCAGCCTGCACTCTTCTTTCACCAAAGACCAAGCAGCGACCGATGTGATCTTGCGTCAATCAGCGGTGATCACTGCATTGAATGTCGGCATAGAAACGCTGGATTGGCTCAACGTTACTCAGCACGAAGCCGACGAGGCTGGGACACAGCAATTTTGGGACCCTGCATTGAAGGGCAAGCGCGAGGACTACGAGCGGGTCATGGATCAGTCGATCGCACAGACCGCTTCACTCAACTCAAATATCGCACTCGGGACCGCCATCAACATGATTGGTGCGTGGCTGGGGTTGTCGCCCACACGCAGCGCGTTGCTCTCCAATACGGTATCCGGCGTTGTCGCCGGCATGCAATACAAGACCATCGGCGCCACCTGGCAGGCCAAGGCTGTAGTACGCGAAGCCGAAGCGCGACACCGCACGCCTTCTTCGCAGAGCGAGTAAGAGTGGCTAACAAAACGTAGCGAGCAGTCCGCCAAGTGGGTGGGGACGGCGCGGCGGAAACGCAGTGTACGAGCGGTACATGCCGATTCCGAGCACCGGCCGCGCCAGCCTGACGATTGCTCGCTACGTGTTATCAGTCTGGCTAAGCGCCGCAAGCGCGGCGACCAACCCACACGGTGTTAGCGTCGCGTGCGGCTATTGCCGGTCATCGCGCTGCCGGCGCGAGCACTTTGTACTACGCATTGTGTATCGCAGTTTGTGCATTGCGGGCTATGCATGACACACGCTGCTGCTGCGTCATTCGACGACCACGCCACGCTTGATCAGAATTCCGTGAATGGCACGCGCATATTTTTCGCGCTCCGCAGGCGTTTCGGAATGATAGGCGCCCACGGCGGCCCAGGTATTGCCGTATTTATTGGTCATCTCACGCAGCCGCCAGGCGGCCACATACACGCTGACGCAAGGCTGCATCAACGCGTCACTGGAAATGCCGTAACTGGAAAGACGCCGCAGGTGGATCGAGTTGATCTGCATCTTTCCATAGTCAATGGTGCCGTTGTTGTTGCGATGGATTGCGTCGGCACGGCCGCGTGATTCCTGCCACGCAATGGCGCGTAAAACCCACGGATTGACATGTTGATAGCCGGCGGCTTCTTCAAAGCAGTCTGCGCGTGCGAGCGGCGCAGCGCACAGCAAGGCCACCGCAATCAACCCGCGTCGGCGAGGGGCGGCATTGTGCTGGGGATCGCGCGCGCGCCACCATTCGCCTGCCCGCATCATTCTGGAAAATGTGGCCCACCGCTGTGGACGCCAAAGACCTGCGGCTTGCATAGACGGACACGTCGCCAGCGCATCGGTAGCTATCATATCTGTTACCTAATCGTTATTGATTCAGCAAGGTAAGCGGCGTGGCACGCAGCACCCGGTCGTCCAACGACCGCTCGATTGCCAAACTATAACCGTGCTCTTTACACGCATGGACAAAGCGAACGAAACGCCTACGACGCAAACGAAATCACGAGGCGCGTCGCTGCAACACCGCGATTTTTGCAGGGCCCCAGGCATTTCTTGCAATCAAGTTCGCAAGTAAAAGCGTGCTTTCGCATCCTGGCATGCGCACCGGCGTTGTCTCTTCTACTTTGCAGTCGGGGGTGGCAAAACGCCCCCGCTCCGACTTTGCCGATGCAGCTTACCGGCAATCCGATATGTATTCATTTCAACTACATGAGACGGGAATCACCATGGACTCATCTATCGGAAATAAATTTTCGAATGTCAGCAACTTTCAGACGAATGGCATCGGGCCGCAGCAATCCGAAACCAACAATCAGAACCCCTCTTCGGCTGGCTCCGAGCAGCAACTGGATCAGTTCCTCAGCATGTTAATCATGTTGCTGATGCAGCAGAGCCAGGGCAGCGATCAGGGCAGCGACGCGAGTCAGGGCTCTGGAAACAACGGAGGACAGCAGACCGGGCAGCAGGGCGGCACCGGTGGTGGTTTGTCGGCGTTGACGCAGATGCTGATGGGGATTATTACTCAGCTGCTGCAGGGTCAAAACGGCGGCAACGGCGGTTTTGGCAGCAGTTTCAATTCTAACCTGTCTACCGGCACCGGCCAAGCTTGATCGACCGAAGCATTCAAGTTGCCGCGACCTGCGGCAGCTTGAATGTTTTAACAGTTGTTTTGCGCCCGGAGCGTTGCTCAGGGCGAGACGATATGCGGCGTTAGCAAGAACAACCGCTGCAGCCGCGACCCGCTCTTCTGGCGATGCTTGAACAGGTTGCCAAGCAGCGGAATCTTGGACAGGCCGGGCACCTTGTTCAGATCCGTCTGATCGGTGTCGGAAGCATAACCGGCAATCAGCAGACTCTGGCCTTCGTTGACGAACGCCTGCGTGGTGATTTCGCTGGAAGTGATGACGGGAATGCCGTCGACTGTATCGGTGCCCAACTGCCCGTCTTCGATACGCACATCTAGCCGCATCTGTCCGTTTGGCGACCCCGGCACCACACTCGGCAATACGCGCAGCGACACGCCTGCAGACAGGTTGTAGAGGTCTGCGGACGCATAACCGCTGACACGCACGAATGCCTGTTGCTTGTGATCCATCACCGCTTCCACGTTGTCCAGCGTCGCAACCTGCGGGGTGGACACGATCTTGGCCTTATTGGTCTGCTCGAGCGCCGACACACGTGTCATTAGGTAACGACCAGCGTCCCCCAGAACAGCCGTAAACGTACCTCCCAACGGAGCGGTGGCACCTGCAGCAGCCGCACCGCTCAGCACGCCGTCATAACCCAGCTGATCGCCACGCCCGTCGCCGGTCTGCACATCCACACGCCGGCTGTGGAAACGCCAGTCGACGCCGAGATCCTGCATAGCGCCATCGCGGATCTCGATGATGGTAGCATCGATCTGCAGCAGCTTGGGGCGGTTGTCGAGCTGCTGGATCAAACTGGTGTAGGCGGCCATCCGCTCCGGGCGGTCACGAATGAGGATGGCGTTGGTGCGGGGGTCGGCTTCGATCACCGGCGCGTCGGACGCCAGCTCGCCGCCGCTGCCTGCGTCCACTGTCAGCGGAGCATCGCGGCGGGCCTGGCTCATCTCCGGCCACACGCTGGCCGGCGCATTGGTGCCACTGCCCGGCAAAGGCGGACTGACCGGAGCCCGATCGGACGGCGCTCCACCGCCGAACCACGACGCAGGCAACCCAAGGATGCCGCTGCTGCCGCCACCGCCACTCGGGCCTTGAGCAGCGTTGCCGAAGGTATTGGACGAGCCACCGCCGACCGGTTGGACTCGCCCGAAATTAGCACCCGGCCCGGGCAGCGCCGCAGTTGACGCGCCACGCACGCCGTAAATGCTGCGCAACAAGCTGGCCATGCCCGGGACCTGGAGGTCCTGCCCACCGATGCGGGTGGTGTGGTCGGCCGCCTGCGCATAATGCAGCTGAAACACCTGCACTTCGGTAGCGTCGCGTTGGCGCGCGCCCTGCTCGACCTGCTTGGCGATCGCTGTGACGGTATCCACATAGCCCGGCGGGCCGGACACCACCGCCACGTGCGCAGCCTCGTCGTAGCGGATCGGAAAACGCGGATCTTCCAGCCGCATGCGCGCAAGCGCATCGCGCAACGCACTCGTCGATGCGGCGCCTAAACTCAAGGTCGCATTTTTGGACTCGTTCGCGCCCCAGATTCTGAGCACGGCACCGTCGTAGTACCAGACGAAACCGAATGTTCCAGATAAATCGTCAAGAAATCTCTGCGGCGTGGCCTCAAACTTGCCACTGAGCGTGCCAGTCACCTCCGGTGAAATCCAGGTGGTGATGGATTGGCTGGCGGACAGATCGCGCAGCACTTCCTTGAGATCCTTGTGGTCGGCGACATATTTAAAGGTGCGCGAGTGCCACGGCACCGGCGCGGCATTGGCGTGCGACGGCAGCATCTGCAGCAGGCTAAGCAGCAAGGCAGCGCCCAAGGGCGCGCGTCGATGGTGGTGAATTGGAGAACAGGCGTATGCCATTGCATTCCCTCTGCGAGGCAGTGAAAGAAAATAGATGGGCCGGCGCCTGGAATGCAGGCGCCGGCCGGGGGATTGCGCGCCGGATGGTGCCGAGCTGCGAACCACAGCGTTAGGCAGCACATCCGAGCTCATGCGATCAGTGTAGGCACCGCAAGGCTGTTGATGTCTCAACAAAGATCAATGCGATGCGCCTCCCTTGCCGCCGGCGTTTGCGGCATCGTACAACTGCTGCTGAAAGTGGAGGAAGCTGAGTGCTTCACCGGACTGTGCAATAAAAACACTGGTGAGCAAGGTAAGCAGCAGCAGCGCCAGCACACCACGGATCGGTTGACTCAGATTCGAGGGTTCCAACTTCTCGGCTGCGCGTGCCACAAAGCCGATGGCCAAGTCCACCAGCACCAGCACCAGCATCACTGGCGCGGACAGTTTGACGATTGCGGCCATCATGCCGTCGGTCTGCTGGACGACGAAGGACTCTGCGACCGCTCCCATGTCCGGGGCGGGCTGGCTAAGCGGCCACCAGCGAAACGATTCGAACAGCGCGCCAAGCAACATCAGCATGCCGCCCAGCGCGTAGAAGGTCACGATCGCCAACTGCGTCAACACTGTGGAGACTGGCGTACTCTGCTCACCGCTCAGCGGATTGGTCATCTGGACATTGTTGTAACCGGCCACATCGTCGATCAGCAGGCCCACGCTTTCGGCAACCCAGAACACCGTCGATGCGGCAAACCCGATCAGCAGGCCGATGAAGGCTTCCTTAAACACCAGACCGACCAGGCCGGCTGCTTCGATCCTGGCCAGCGCATCGGCCGGTTGTCCATACGCGATGAACGAACTCAGCACATAGATCACGCCGTTGCGCGCCATTCCGGGAAGACTGTCCTGCGCCGTTGCCGGCAGCACGGAGAACATCACGAAGACGCGCACCCCGCACAGCGCCAGCAGTGTGAGCAGCGACACGCCTTGCGATGAAAGCGCTAGCAGGGCCTTGGCGGTATCGTTCATTGCCCCATTCCGCGCGCAGCACGGTGCAAGCGCCGCGAGACCAACGCTTCGATCGCGTCTTCTTCCTCCGCCGCTTCGCGTTGTGCTTGCCAGGCACGGCGAGCACTGGCAGCTTTTTCTGCATACACATCCGCCTGCGCCTGCAACTTGCTCAATGTTTGTTGCACAGATGCGGCCTCATCGCGTGCGCTCTGCAACGACTGCCCGGCCATCGCTAGCGCTTGCTCTGCAGCACGGCAGCGCTCGTCCAGCACTGCGCGAAAGCCTTGGTGCTGCAGGATCGCGTCGATGCCGATCGGATCACCCACGCCGGCCTTGTCGACTAGCGCAGCATCAAACGCGGCCAGACGCGTGGTGCAGGCGTCGGCCTCTTGACTGCAACTGGCGAGCTCGCGGTCGCACTGCTCCACCGCACGCTTGCATTCGCCCAGACGGTCCTGCAAACGCTGGCAGCGCCGCGTCTTCAATTGCTGCAAGGTCGTCCATGTGCTGGCACGCTCACGCATCGTCGATCACGCAGGCAAGCTGTTCCAGAGTGGTTTCATAGTCGCTGAGCTGATCGGTGGACTGGCTGAGGAAATCGCGAATCGCATCGATCCTGGCGATCGCCTCGTCGGCGACCGCATCGCTGCCCTCGCGGTATTCACCTACCTGCAGCAAAGTCTCCACCTCATTATGCTTGGCCAGCAAACGCCGCAGCTGGCCGGCATACTCGCGTTGCTGGGGAGACACGATCTGGCTCATCACCCGGCTCAGGCTTCCGAGCACGTCGATTGCGGGGTACTGGTTTTTGGCGGCGATCTCGCGCGAAAGAATCAGATGCCCGTCCAGGATGCCGCGCACTTCTTCGGCGATCGGATCGCTGCCGGTGTCGTCTTCGGCCAGCACGGTGTAAAACGCGGTGATCGAGCCCGTCTCGCCCATCCCGGCACGTTCCAGCAGTCGTGGCAACTCGGCAAACACCGACGGCGGAAAGCCGCGACGTGTGGGTGGCTCGCCGGCGGCCAGGCCGATCTCGCGCTGTGCGCGGGCAAAGCGCGTCAGCGAGTCCATCATCAGCAGAACGCGCATACCCTGGTCGCGAAAATACTCGGCGATGGCGGTGCCGACATAGGCGGCCTTGGCGCGTTCAATGGATGAACGATCCGAAGTCGCGCACACCACCACACTGCGCGCCAGACCGTCTTCGCCAAGAATCATCTCGATGAACTCGCGCACTTCGCGCCCGCGCTCGCCGATCAGTACGATCACGTTGACGTCGCACTGCGTGCCGCGCGCGAACATCCCCATCAAGGTGCTCTTGCCGACGCCGGCTGCGGCGAAGATGCCCATACGCTGGCCTTCGCCCAGCGTCATCAAGCCGTCGACGATGCGCACGCCGGTCGGCATGGGCTGTTCGATCAGCCGCCGACGCATCGGATCGGGCGCCTGCGCCTGGATCTGTACCCAGCCGTCGCAGACGACCGGACCCTGCCCGTCCGCCGACTCGCCCAGGCCATCGAGCACGCGTCCCAGCAACCCAGATCCGACCGGCACGGCCAACGGCCGCCCCAGTCCGACCACGCGCGTCTCGCGCGACAACCCGAGCAGCTCGCCAAACGGTGCCAGCAAGGCGAGATTACGACTGAAGCCCACCACCTCGGCTCGCTGCAACAGCGTGCCATCGCGCTGGCGCAACTCGCACACCTCGCCCAGGCTGACCTGTACACCGGCGACCTTGAGCATGGTACCGATCACTTCGACGACCTTGCCGTAACGACGCCCAAAGGCGAGCGTGGCCAATTCGCGCTCGAGCGTCGTCTCCAGTCGCGGCATCTCAGAAAGCATCCGGCACCGCCTGCGGCGTGGTCAGGACGCGGCGAATGACTCGCCGGATGCTACGCAGCTGATCGCGCAGATCGGCCTCGAACACGCCGGTATCCCATTCGCACACGCAAGCGCCCAAGGCCAGACTGGCGTCGCCACACAGTTCCACCGGCATGGCCCAGCCCGCGTCAGCGGCTGCCGCATCGAAGGCGCGTCGGGCGTCGTCCACCGCATCGGGATGCACGCTCACCCGCAAGGCTTTCGCCTCGTCCAGGGCACCGTCCAGGGCTTGTGCGGCGCGCGCGTACAGCGCAGCGGGATCGTGCCCGTGGACGACCTGTTCGCAGGCGCGCGCCACGATCTCGGCCAAGCGCTCGCGTGCGCGCTGCGCGGCGGCATCGGTTGCAAAGGAATGGCGCACGCCACGCTCGTTCCATTCATCGAGCTGACGACGCAGCCCGGCTGCATAGCCCAAGCGTGCGCTGCGCTCCGCCTTGCCCTGAGCGGTTTTGAGGATCGCCTCGGCCTGCTGTTGCGCGTCGTCGAGCATGGCCCGTGCACGCGCCTGAGCATCCGTCAGCGTCTGCGCGCAACGCGCCTGCACCTCCATAGTTGCTGCATCCATTGCCAGCACCGAGGCAAGTGCCTCGCGTGGGATGACGTCGCAGTCCAGGCCAACTGCTTCAGGTGTGGACCTCAGCCAAACGCGCATGGCAGCTCCGGCAACAGATTGGGAAGCGCATGCAGGAACGCATCGCTTGCGCCATCTGCTGCGATAGGTGCCACTCGGGCAGCGCCCAACGGCAAACACAACTCCACCACCTTGGCGACGCAGGGGTCGGGCCAGGCACCATCGGCCGCCAATCGACGCCAGCCATCGCCGATCCATGCTGCCTGACTCGCATCCCGCGGCAACAGCGGCTCTGTCATGCCGGTGACTGCACGATGGCGCAAATACTCAAGCACCGCCGGCCCCACGCGCTGCTCGAACCAGTCCAGGCGCTCGCGTTCGATGCAGCGGCGCATCGCCAGTGCGCGCGAAAACAGCGCGCGGCTCATCAGCACCTTGGCGAACAACTCGGGCGCCAGCACGACCAGCCGGTTGGCCAGCGGATCGAGCGCAGACAACTTCATGCTCGACCATCCCGACCAGACCTGGATCACACGCAAACGACGCTGCGCAGACGCCTGTTCCCAGCCCATCGATGCGATCGGACCAAGCCAATGCGCCACCCGGTCGGCATCTAGCGATTGCGCCAAGGCAGCCACGGTCGCCGTCCATCGTTGAATCCACATCGCTGCGTTGTCGATCCGTACGTTCTCCATCCGCCGATCTCACTCAGCATCTTTTCTGGTCAGCTCGCGCAGTCGCTGCCAGCCGCCCCAGCGGCGCGCATCGGCCGTCGGCCACCAATACAGCGCTGCCGCACCAACCGCTACGCACAGCGCCAGCGCGCATCCGGCCAGCCATGGCCATGCCCAGGCGCGCGGAGGGGCCGATGCAGATAATTGCGCATCGCTCTCCATACCGCCTGGCACCAGCGTGACACTGACATTTTCATAGGTCAGCCCTTCCACGCTGTGCATCACCAGCGTCTTGATGCTGGGCACCAGGCTGGTCAGATCGCTGCCGACGCGAAACTTGATGAACACCGCAGCGCTAGCAGGTTTGACCGATGTCGCTAGCGGGTCGTTGTTGGGAAGCACGATCTCCACATCGGAAGCGATCACGCCATCGATATTCGACAAGGTATGCGATAACTGCTGCGACACGCCATAGATGAACCGCACGCGTTCTTCGGTGGGTGTGGAGATCAGGCCGTCCTTCTTGAACATCTCACCGAGATTGGCGTGGCGCTCACGTGGCATGCCATGGGCGCGCAGCACGTCCAACGAATAAGACACCTGATCGTGCGGCGCGTTGATCGCCCAGGTTTTGCCGTCGTCGGGGGTGACCTTTTCCGCATCCACACCGGCATGCAAGAGCACTGCCAACATATCGTCCGCATCGTTCTCGGTCAGTCCCGAATACAGCTGCTGACCGCAGGCAGACAGCAACATTGCAAGCACCAGCACCAGCAGAAACCTGAGCCTTCGCATGCTATTGGTTCTTGAACAGCGTCTGCACAGCGCTCTTGCCCGACTGCGCCACACCGACACTGACATTGAGGTTGAAGCCGACCATAGTCAGCTCGTTCATCAGCTTCATTTGTTGCGACACCATTTCCTCCATCCCCATGGTCGGCGCCCGCATGCTGAATGCATCGACATGCTCATTCATGGTCCGCACCCCATTGTTCTGCACGTCGACCAGCCGACTCAACATGCTCGGTTCTCCCACACGCTGCATAGTAGGCGGCAGCGGGCTGGACGACTGCATCAGCGCCTGGAAACGGTTGACCAGCGTCTGGTTCGGCGCCGCCATCGGCGACACCGCCTGCGTGGAAAGACTAGTACTGGCAGTGATCGGTGCAACAGGAGGAACGAGCGTCATGACATGCTCCGCAGGCTGGGTGGGGTCTGGGTTTGGCTCAGGCGCGCAGATACTGTGCGCTGGGAACTTCCATAGGCGCGGCGGATTCGACCGACGATTCAAGCTGTCCGGGTGTTGGGGTGTAGCGTCCTGAGAGCGCTTTGACCAAGCTAACCGCGTCGGCGTCGGCGTCCTCTTCGATCACACTCTCTACAACGCCGTGCCACGACGGGTCGCCCAGCGCAAACAAGCAACAAGCGTACAAGGCCTTGCACAAAGGCTTGGAGCCCGCATCGCCTTCAAGTTCACGCAACAAGCGCGCTCCCTCCAGATAACTGCCGCGCTTGATCGCAATCCAGGCATCAAAAGTATCAAGCGCCTTCAGCTCTGGCCGCAGCACCCGCACTGCGGCCAGCACCGCTGCGCCCTCTTCGAGTTTTTCGTGCGTAAGCCCTACCGTGATCAGTTCGATCAGCCCATTCACAACTTCACTAGGACATTCAATCTTTTCCATACCGCACCTCTCGTCATTCAATGGCTGTGGACAGCATGCATGCACAACGCTACGCGTCCACGCAAACGAGAACGTTTCAGAAGCGAACATCCTAACACCATCGCGAACAAACGCATCCGTCTTCGCACACCCATGCACAGATTCGCCTTGGAGGCAGATCGTCTGGCGGCAGGTCAGCCACACTTCAAAGCGCAGTAACAGCGGCCGGAGATCGTCAATGTCGGATGAGAAGACCGAGAAACCGACCGAAAAAAAACTAGAGGATGCGCGCAAGGACGGGGAAATGGCGATCAGCCCGGACGTCACTGCCGCTGCGGTGTTGCTAGCCACACTGTTGGTGATGAAACTGGCGGGCAGCTACTTGGTCGAGCACTTGCGCGCACTGATGTTGATCGGTTTCGATATCAATACCAATACGCGCGATGCCACCGCCTTGAACCGCGCACTCGGCCGCATCGGCATCCAGGGACTGTGGCTGACGCTGCCCTTCTTAGCCGCCTGCCTGGTAGCCGGATTGATCGGAACGTTCCTACAAACCGGGCTGAATTTCTCTCTCAAACCGGTCACGCCCAAGTTCGATTCGCTCAATCCCGTAAACGGCGTCAAGAAGCTTTTTTCGTTAAGAAGTTTGATCGATCTGCTCAAACTGGGCGTCAAGGCTCTCTTGATCGGCGTGGTGCTGTGGTACGGCATTCGCGCGCTGATGCCGATGATCATAGGCCTTGCCTATGAGCCGACGCCTGACATCGCCCAGATCGGCTGGCGTACGCTGGGCACGCTGTGCGCCCTGGCGGTGCTGGTGTTTGTACTGGTCGGCGCAGCAGATTGGAGTTTGCAGTACTGGCTGTTCATTCGTGAAAAACGCATGAGCAAAGACGAGCAGAAGCGCGAACACAAGGAAAGCGAAGGCGATCCGGACGTGAAGGAAAAGCGCAAGGAGTTCGGCAAGGAATTGGTCTTCGGCGACCCGCGCGAGCGCGTCGCCAAGGCCAAGGTCATGGTGGTCAACCCGACCCATTACGCGGTCGCACTCGCCTACGAGCCGGACGGCTTCGGCTTGCCGCAGGTGATCGCCAAGGGCGTAGACGACGGTGCGTTAGAGCTGCGTGCATTTGCCGAAAAACATTGCATTCCGATCATTGCGAATCCACCGCTGGCGCGTGCACTGCATCAGGTCGATCTGGGCGACGCTATCCCCGAATCGCTATTCGAAACGGTTGCGGTGGTGTTGCGCTGGGTCGATGAACTGGGCCGGGACAACAACGAGGGCAGCGGTCCGCTGCCCTGCTAGGAGATGGCATGCGATTGACACGGTATTTCGCGTACAGCGGTGAAGTGGCGATCGCCGCCCTGGTAGTGGCCGTCATCGGCTTGATGATCCTGCCGCTGCCCACCCCGCTCATTGATACGCTGCTGGGCATCAACATCACCCTGAGTGTGGTGCTGCTGATGGTCACGATGTATGTACCCGACTCGATCTCGCTGTCGTCATTTCCCTCGTTGCTGCTGTTCACCACGCTGCTGCGGCTGTCGTTGAACATCGCATCGACAAAATCGATCCTGCTGCATGCCGAGGCCGGGCACATCATCGAGAGCTTCGGCGAGCTGGTGGTAGGCGGCAATCTGGTGGTGGGCCTGGTGGTGTTTCTGATCATCACCACCGTTCAGTTTATCGTGATCGCCAAGGGCTCCGAGCGCGTTGCGGAAGTCGGCGCGCGCTTCACTCTGGATGCGATGCCCGGCAAGCAGATGAGTATCGACGCGGACCTGCGCGGCGGCAATCTGACCGCAGATGAAGCACGCCGCAAGCGGGCGCGGCTGGCCATCGAAAGTCAGCTGCACGGCGGCATGGATGGCGCAATGAAATTCGTCAAGGGCGATGCGATCGCCGGCCTGGTAATCACCATGGTGAACATCCTGGCCGGCATTGTGGTGGGTGTGACCTACCACGGCATGAGCGCGGGCGAGGCCGCCAACCGCTTCGCGATCCTATCGGTGGGCGATGCGATGGTGTCGCAGATCGCCTCGCTGCTGATCTCGGTGGCGGCCGGCGTCATGATCACCCGCGTCGCCAACGAGAACGAAACCAAGATCAGCTCGCTCGGGCTCGACATCGGCCGGCAGCTCACCAGCAATGCCCGCGCCTTGTTGGCAGCCAGCGTGCTGCTAGCCTGTTTTGCGTTCGTGCCAGGGTTTCCCGCGCTGCTGTTCCTGCTGTTGGCGGCGGCAGTGGGAGCAGGCGGCTATGCGATCTGGCGCAAGCAACGCGACATCAGCGGGACCGATCAGCCCACGCTGCCATCGACAAGCCGCAAAGGCGCGAAGGGCGATGCGCCGCATATCCGCAAGAGCGCACCGGATTTCGCCTCGCCCTTGTCGATACGCCTGTCACCGCAACTGGCTGCACGACTCGACCCGGTATTGCTTGATCAGGCGATAGAGAGCGAGCGCCAACAGTTGGTCGAACTGTTGGGCCTACCGTTTCCGGGCATCGCAATCTGGCAGAGCGAGGCCCTGCAGGGCATGCAATACGAAGTCCTGATCCACGACGTCCCGGAGACTCGCAGCGAGTTGAGCGATACAGCCGACATGCAAAAAGCACTGGCCCAACAGGCCATCGCGCCACTGCGTGCACGCGCGCATCTGTTCGTCGGCATTCAGGAGACGCAGTGGATGCTGGAACAGGTGGGCGCGGATTATCCAGGACTGGTTGCAGAGGTCAACAAGGCCATGCCGGCCCAGCGTATCGCCGATGTATTGCGGCGGCTACTGGAAGAACGTATCCCGGTGCGCAACATCAAAAGCATCCTGGAGAGTTTAGTGGTGTGGGGCCCAAAGGAAAAAGATCTGCTGATGCTGACTGAGTATGTCCGCTGCGATCTCAGCCGATATCTTGCGCACACCGCGACCGCAGGCACAGGACGGCTGCCTGCGGTGATGCTGGACCACGCGGTGGAGCAGTTGATCCGTCAGTCGATTCGCGCCACCCCGGCCGGCAATTTCCTGGCATTGCCACCGGAGCAGGCCAATCAGCTCGTCGAGCAGGTGGAACGCATCGTCGAAGATCAGGCACGGCATCCACTGGCAGTGGTCGCATCGATGGACGTGCGTCGTTATGTGCGCCGCATGATTGAGGCGAGACTGGATTGGCTGGAGGTCTACTCGTTCCAAGAATTGGGCGCAGATGTCCAGCTGCAGCCGATTGGTAGAGTGATCGCCTGATGAGCAAGCCGCCCGTCCGCCACGTGCGCATCCTGCCAAGTGCCGGTGTACCACTGCAGCCATATGCGCCAGCAACACCGGTGCGCGTGAAGCAACGTGTCAGCTTCATGCAACTGCGCCGACGCCTGAGCAGCGCGCAGCTTGCGTTGCCGGACGCGCCGTTGTCTAAAGACTGCGACGACGATTCGCCGGTGCCCGAAGCATCGGACGCTGCCAGCGACGGGCACGGCCCTGCGCCACTGCCAAGTGCACTATCCTGTCTGGATGACGGAAATCGCCGACAGATCGCCCGAGGCGACGACAGCGATGCGCTGGGTCGACACATCGCCACCGAGTGGATCCGCACCCAACGCGCGCAGATGGCCATCGGCCAAATCGCGCTGCGGGTGGCCGAGTTTTGCAACGCCACGCCGGTGCGCGGCGCAGGCATGTGGGAGGCGTGGCTGGACATCAACCACGACATCCTTGAGCAGACCACGCTGTTCTTGCGACTTTCGCCAGACCACCTATCGCTTCGCTTCAACAGCAGCTCGCCCGACGCGCGCAAGGTACTTTGTGATGGAAAGCAACGTTTGGATACCGCACTCAAGGCCGCGCTCAGCGACACTCTCCAGGTCAGCATCGAGGTCGTCTAGTGCCGCAAATACGGCAAAACAGCTATAACGAGGTATCCCGTGTCGTCAACCGAGCCGAGCCTAGCTGCACCGGCACGCGACCTTTCGCAGGCGCTGCCCCACGTGCCTGCCGCGCGCGCGCAGCTCGGCAGGTTGCTCT
Source organism: Xanthomonas fragariae (assembly GCF_900183975.1). Classification (NCBI taxonomy): domain Bacteria; kingdom Pseudomonadati; phylum Pseudomonadota; class Gammaproteobacteria; order Lysobacterales; family Lysobacteraceae; genus Xanthomonas; species Xanthomonas fragariae. The sequence continues at coordinate 1,438,094 of NZ_LT853882.1, read as the reverse complement.
GCGATCCGCGTACCGCACGCCGCTGTGGCTTCACCTCGCAACTCCGCGGCATCGAGGCTACGGACGCGGCGTTCCTGAAGCTACAATTCGATAGCGGCCACCTGGATCTGCGGATCGCCGCACGCGACGGCTTGGCGCTGCTTTTGAACGAAGCCGACGACGCGCTGCGCGTCTCGATTGCCGGGGTGCTGCTGAGCGATTACCTGAACGCTTTCGCACCGCTCGGACTGGGCGATGCCGAGGTCGTCGCCTTCGAGCGCTGTGAGGACACAGTCCAATCCCTCGGTATCGGCATCACGCTGGGCAATATCGACGCGATCGCAGAGACCGCCAGCCCATCCCTGCTTGCCGCGCTGCAAACGGCTAACGCCGAGCTGGCGGCGCCATCGCCACTGCCTGCCTGGTTGGCCGCACTCCGGGTGAAAACCCGCCTACGCATCGGCAAGCGCACTGCATCGGCTGCGCTGCTGCAATCGCTGCGGCCGGGCGATGTATTGCTGCACGGCATTGCCTCAGCTCCCGTGCGCAGCGGCCAACTACTCTGGGGCATGCCGGGAGGCGCGGTGTTGCGCGCTCCGGTGCGCCTGAACCTGCGACAGATGATCCTGGAGACCACCCCCACCATGCATCACGATACGTCAGAGCACGACGCCTCGCCGTCCACCACCGAGGTGGCAGCATTGGAACTGCCTGTGCAACTGGAAGTGGACCAGCTTGCGCTGACGCTCTCGGTCCTGTCGGGTTTACAGCCCGGACAGATCCTCGAGCTGTCGGTCCCGGTGGATCAGGCGGACATCCGCCTGGTCGTCTATGGCCAGACCATCGGGATCGGCAGGCTGCTGGCAGTAGGCGAGCATCTTGGAGTGCAGATCCTGAGCATGTCGGAGAACCCGCATGCAGACGCCTGATGTCGGCTCGCTGCTGCTGGTGGTCCTCATGCTGGGGTTGCTGCCCTTCGCCGCGATGGTGGTCACCTCTTACACCAAGATCGTGGTCGTGCTCGGCTTGCTGCGCAATGCCATCGGTGTACAGCAAGTGCCGCCGAACATGGTGCTCAACGGCGTCGCGTTGCTGGTGTCGTGCTTTGTGATGGCACCGGTAGGCATGGAGGCGTTCAAGGCTGCACAGAATTACAGCGCCGGTGCCGACAACAGCCGCGTGGTGGTGCTGCTCGACGCTTGCCGCGAGCCGTTTCGGCAGTTCCTGCTAAAGCACACCCGAGAGCGCGAAAAAGCCTTTTTCATCCGCTCTGCGCAGCAGATCTGGCCCAAGGACAAGGCCGACACGCTCAAGCCGGACGATCTTCTCGTACTGGCTCCGGCATTCACGCTCAGCGAGCTGACCGAGGCGTTCCGGATCGGATTTCTGCTGTATCTGGTTTTCATCGTGATCGATCTGGTGGTGGCCAATGCGTTGATGGCGATGGGTCTTTCGCAGGTGACGCCAACCAATGTGGCCATTCCGTTCAAACTGCTGTTGTTCGTGGCGCTGGATGGCTGGTCCATGCTGATCCACGGCCTGGTTTTGAGCTATCGGTGACGCCATGGACCATGACGATTTAGTGCGATTCACCTCCGAAGCCTTGTTGCTGTGCCTCAAGGTGTCGTTGCCGGTGGTCGGCGTCGCCGCGCTGGCCGGGCTGTTGATTGCCTTCATCCAGGCAGTGATGTCGCTGCAGGATGCATCGATTTCGTTCGCGCTTAAGCTGGTGGTGGTGGTGGCTGCCATTGCGGTCACCGCGCCTTGGGGCGCCTCGGCAATCATGCAGTTTGGTCAGGCGCTGATGCAGGCGGCCTTTCCATGATTCGCCGGATTTCGCGCGGCGGTGTGCCGACGTCGGTTCCGACCGAGCACGCCTCATCGAACAACCACGCCGACGCGCCGCATGCTGGCCTGCAGCAGCTCGAAGACAAGGCACAGCATGGACCGCGTCTACGCCCCGCTCCGCCACGGCGGCGGCGACGCGGCATGCGGGCGCTGGATGGCCTGGACGACGCACTCGACTCCACCGAACTGGAAGAAGCCGAGGCGGCCCGCGTCGCGGCGCTGCGCGGCCGTGTCAAAATCGCAGTCGATCCGTCACAGGGTCATAGCCAGGACAATCAGCACGGGGATGGCGGAAACTCGCATGCCGGCAATCCGCAGGCGCGGAAGTGGCCAATCACCGCCCCGGTGCAATTGGACGACAGCGTACGTGCGAGCGTCGAAGGAGTTCTCAACCGCTACGCGGCGACGCGTGCCGCCGACCAGACCGCCACGCGACGCGCCTTTGCCGTTGCGCTTGTCGAGTTGCGTGCAATCGGCATCGCCCATCCGGCCGCTGCTTCGCTGACCGCCCTGATCTGGAGGTTAATGCGCGACCACCTGCGGTCGGGAAGCGCGCCCGCATCTGCCGAAACCTTGAACGCGTTACGGGAGCGTCTAGTGAATCTGGTGCCGCCGCAACCGGATGCGTCGCCAGCGCTGCGCAGTTTCCATTTGCTGCTGCCGTTGGTGCTACTCAACGCGGAAAAACCGCGCAAACGCCTTGATCGCGCACGTGCCGTCAAGCGTTTGGACACACTACTGATTGAATACCAAGATGGAACCGCTCAGGGGATTCGCGCATGACCATGCAACTTCGCATGCTGACGGGTATACATGCCGGCGCACGATTAGATTTGCAGCCAGGGAGTTACGCGCTGGGCACCGATCCGCAAGCTGATATCCGGATCGAAGACTGGCCTGGTTGCTCGCTCATCATCGAGGTGGATGCAGATGGTCAAGTTCGTTATCACAGCGACGCGTTGCCAACGACACCTTTTGTTGCGCTGCATCCAGTGCGCTTTGGTCCGTTGGTGCTGTGTCTTGGCGACTCCGCGGCCGATTGGCCAGACGATGTGGCGCTGCTTGAGCGGCTGCTGTCCCCAGCTGCGACGCCGGCAACGCCTCCGCCACGCAAGTCCAAGCGCAAAGCAGTGCGTGCAGTGGTGGGCGCCATGCTAGCGCTATCCGTCGCAGCGCTGCTGCCCTCCATGCTACCGGCTTTTCTCTCCAATGCTGCACCCGCTCGAAGCCAGGACAACCAAGTCAATCAGGTCAGATCCGTGCTGAAACAGCTCGGCCTGCGGGAGGCGCGCGTGGAGCAGGTCGGCACGCGTGTGCGGGTTGAGGGCCTGGTAACAAGCAGTGCAGATGCGGCACGCCTGCGTGCGCAGCTGCATCGATATCAGCGGGGCGTCACGGTCGATGTGGCGGTGGTCGATGAGGTTCTGGCAACCCTGCGCGACACCTTGGCAGACCGCGATTTGAGCGTTAGCTACGATGGCCAGGGCATCTTTTCCATCGCCGGCAGCAGCGACAACGCAGAGCGTGCAATTCGACGGATCGCCGATTTACGCAGCGATCTAGGCCCAGAAATCCGTAAGCTGCACGTGGATGTTACCCAGCAAGACCCGTCCGTAAAACCGCCTGCAAATTACGACGCCGCCCTGCTCGTCGACGGACTGCATTACGTGGAGACACCGGACGGTACCAAGCACCTGACGTCAGGCACTAACTGAGTTAATTCATCGAGGATCTGTCATGTTTGAATCCATCACTGAAAGTATCGCCAAAGACATGAACGTTTTGATGAACGTCAAATCCGAGGATGCCAGCGGCGAACGCCTGGCAAAGATTGTCGATGCATTGGATAAAACAAAACAGCAGGTGCAAGGGCAGTGGATGGCTGCGACTGATGCCGCAGATCGCACCAAGCTTGCGACACTGCACGAAGGTTTCAATGCCGCCCATGCGATCGTCTCGCACATCGCAGCAGCTGCCTGACCAAATCCCCCTGCGCTTCAATCAAGCAGGGTTTTCTGCGCCACAGGCGCTTTTTCAGAAACGTAGGAGTAGAAAAATGAACGGCATAGAAGGCCTTAGCAGAGGTAAATCAGTTACGGATTTGTTTGTCAACGGGTTTAAGGACAAGATCGATAGTGGGTCGAGCAGCCTGACTCAGTCTCGCCAGCAAAGTCAGTTCCAAAATGATCTTGACGGCTCGGTCTCGATGCAGATTCAGAACAACGACCACATAACTGAAGAGATGAACAAATTGAACCTCGACATGGCTAAGTGCCAGGTAGTCAAAAAGATGGGTGAGAATGCGAAGAGCCTGACACAGGGCGGCTAACGCAGTTGGTTCATCACCTGCATAGGCCCGTCCAGACGGACGGGCCTATGCAACTGAAGGCGGTGCTGCCATGGCTTCGGTACGATTTGAAATCCTGGCGGCGGAATTATGCGATGTGCTTGGCCTGCCGGATGTGCAGGAGTTGCTCAAGCGCCGCACGATCGAGATAGACGGATTTGAGGTCTATCTGCATATGCCAGAGCCACAACCCGAAGACGAAGCGCAAGAAGAAGCACTGTACTTACGCATCTCCTACGGTCTGGCACCTGCGGGACGGACCTTGACAGTATTCCGGCTGTTGCTGGAGGCCAATCTTTCGGTATACGCGCAAGATCAGGCGCAGCTCGGATTGAACGATGCAGGCGTGATCGTTTTAATCGTGCGCGTTCCGCTGGACGACGACGTAGATGGGGCTTGGATCTGCGATCTACTCAGCCACTACGCCGAGCATGGCCGTTACTGGAACAACAATATCTTTATTGCACACGACGAAATGTTCGAAGGAATCGCGACAGGAAATTACTTATGGCTACGCGCGTGAGGCGATTTGGTTGGTGCGTCACGCCGATGGCGTCAGCGCGCCGAAGCATTTCGCGTTCGCTGCGTCGCACAACATTGCCACGGGCTGCAGCGTAGTTCCCCATCGGTGGAACTTCGCCCGCAATTCATCTTGCACCGCAATTCATCTTGCATAGGGACACTCGCCAATGAGTCTTGCCATATCCTCCAATAGCACTGCGAGCTTGCAGCCGTCCTCATTCTCCCCCTCGCAGCAACAGGCGTTGAGCACGCTGATCATGAGTATGTTGACGTTCTGCATACAACGCATGGTCAGCGACATGATGCAGGCAGCGAATCAATCGTCCAATGGCTTTCAGCCACCCAACGAAACCAGTCTGTCACCGTCGCCGTCGACGCCTACATCGAACCAGCCGTATTCCACCAACCCTGGCGGGCAATATGGCAACGGCAACGGCAACGGCCATAATGGCAATGGTGGTGGTGGCAATGGCAGCAGCTACTCGGGAACCGGCAACGGATCAACGACCACCAACCAGACTTACCCGACGACGAACTCGCAGACCAGCGGTAATCATGTGACGCCAAGCTCAACCGGCACGCAGGCGCCACTTCCTCCCGGCAAGGTCGTCACAGCGCCAGCTGGCATCCAGAACAAGCCCATCGTGGTGCATAAGGGCGAAGTTTTCGATGGTAAGGGTCAGACGTACATTGGCGGCCCCGGCTTGGGCGACGGCTCCCAGAACGAGCACCAGCAGCCGCTGTTCGTCGTCGAGGACGGAGGCAGCCTCTGCAATGTCCAAATGGATGGCGGCGGTGATGGCGTGCATTTCATGGGCAGCGGCAGGATGGTCAACTGTGTGAACAAGAATGTCAGCGAAGATGCCATCACCGTCAACGGGGCAGGCAACAACGCGCACGATTCGAAAATTGCCGGTTGCGGTGAGACTATCAACGGTCGCCCCAAGGTCGAGATTATCAATTGCACGTTCAACAACGCCTCGGACAAGGTGGTGCAGGACAACGGGTCTGCCGACGTGGTGATGTCGGGTGTCACCGTCAACGGCGCCGGCAAGGTTTTCCGTACCAACGGTGGACACGACGATATCGACTCGACCCTTGAGATCGAAAACTGCCAGTTCAATCAAATCAAGGAATCGGTGTTCCGCACCGACGCTCCCAACTCGACGGTGAAGATGTCAAACCTGACGACCGACGCCCCCGACGAGGTGATTGCTCCCAACGCGTCGCAGGCTGTCGGCGCCACACGCATCGGCTATAAGCCCTACACCGGCTGATCGCACCCTCCGCGGGCGCTAAGTCATGATCGCGCCCGGCAGATGCATTGCTGCATCGCATCTGCCGGGCGTGAGCGCTCAGTGGCGTTACTTATCACCTCACACCGACGCATCGGTATGCGGTGCCCCGCGCATCGCGCACTGCGTCAGCGGTGCGCAAACAGTTCTGCTGTGTGGACCCGGGTACTCGCGCTGTTCGGCTTTATGGTAGCGGCGAGCACAGCCGGATTTGGACAGCCACACACGAAATATCGACCTTGACCCGCATTCGCCCCTCCACCCTGACATTCGGGCTGCCTGGCAACATCCAAGGCACGGCGCACGCGGGCACGCCGTCGCCGCACAAGCAGGCCCATCACCGGTTGCATCAATTGGATGGGCCTGCGGCCGAGTCCGAAGCACGCGCTGCAGAATTGGATGTGGCTGCACAGGTGCACCGTTACACTGCGCCTGCCGCCGAAGCAGTACAGAACGCGTCTCAGCAGCGCAAGCCGAGCAAGCTGCGCGGCGTACGAAAGTCGTTGCAACGGCTCGCACAGTTCGCCGGCACGGCGGTCGGCATCACCCGACAGGCCACCCCCGACCATACGCGCCTGCTGCGCTACCAGGGCACGCCTGCGCAGACCGCTCCGAGCGCTCCGGTCGCTCAAGCAGAGCCCGGCGACTGGCACACACTCGCTCCGTTGCAGACAGCGACATTCTGCACCTCACAACAGGTAAGCGATGCCAAGATCGCCGTGCGCAAAGCGGCAGCGCTGGAGCGCTTGGTGCTGCTGCATATCGATCGTCTTGAACAAAACGCAGGCCTGCACGCCAAGCGCGCACCGCGCATGGCCGACCGTGCCAACGAAACCCGCAAACGCCAGCAGGTGGTGGCCACCTGGAAGGCGCTGCTGCGCACACACATCGACAGCTGCAGCAAGCGCCTTGCGCGCACCGAGCACCAGTTGCAGCAGCAACTGGACCAACTGACGGCCATGCCTGCAACTGTTGCAACTGATCGCCGACCGCGCTTGCGTGACCTGCTCAAGCACGAAGCCGAGATGGATCGCATCCGTGCGATGCACGAGCACGCTCGCCACCTGTCCGCCTTACGCGACAAACAACAGGCGTTCCTGCAGAGTCTGGAGGTGCGCGCCGCCAGCCTCGACACCACCCTGGAGCAGGCGCTGCAGTCTGCACACATCGTGGCTGGCGACTTGTTCGAGACCGCTGCGCACGCCGACGAGTTGCGCGCCCTGCTTCCGGGACTATCGAGTCTTAAGCAATCGCTGGAGCACGCGCTTGATACCGCAACTGCCGAAGATCAGCGCGCCAGCAAGTCGCTAAAGGCGGCGTCGGATGCGCTGATTGCCGCGCAGATCGAACAGACCGCACACAGTGCAACCGACGTCGCTGGTGCGAACGCATTGCGCAAGCGCTTGTCGACGTGGGCGGGTGGGCTCTCCACCACGCGTTTCGCAGAGCAGGCGGTGCCTGCTGCAGGGGTCGTGGCCATCGCGCTTGGCTCGCTGCGCTCGGCAGTGACCAATGTCCTCGGCGACAACCGCGACGACGCGCCGGCGCTGTTGCTTGCCACCTTCAACCATGTCCACCACAGCACATGGAGCGCGCTGATCCCGACCGATCCGGAACCGCCCGATGACCAGCCGGACGCGGCGACGGGTGAGCACCCCGGTATTCCCCGCGCGGCGATAGAGGCGGCGGCGACGCGCTGGCTGGAGACCCTGGCGCGCGTTCCGCGCGGTCGCCAGGTGCTTGGCCAGCTGGTCCGGGCACAGCACGAGCGTGCCGCCGATCCGAGCCGCCAGGACATTGCCCGCATTGCGTTGCGGGCCGACTCGCTGCTGCGCGCCACACCTATGGACGATACCGCCACGCGGAGCTGGTTGAGCGATGCGCGGCGCGCGGCGGGCAGCGCCCTGCACGCGGCTGACCCGGCGCACGCGTTACAGACTTGCAGCATCGACGAACGGGCGGCCTACCATGCGCTGCGCAACGGCTACGAGTCGCGTGCTCCCGATTCGGCATATGCGCGCGCAAACGCGCACCTGCACGCATTCGGCGAGGCGGTGCGTAATGCCACGTCCGCCCCCCCCGAGAGCGCTCATGCGGCCGCTCCCAATCCGCTGCATGCCTTGTCGGCGGGGCTGGAGGTCGCATCGGCCACCGCACTGCCGACACCGCGTCGACGTGCCAATCTGGCAATGGAACACGCCTCCGCTACGTTGATCGGCTACCTGGGCGCATTGCAGGCGGCCCGACCGCAAGGCTATGTTCCATCGCAGGTAGAGTTGAACTGGCAGGCCGCTGCCGAGCTGTTGCAGTGGGTCGATGAGGACGTTGACCGCAACCGCGTGGTCCTGGATACCGCCACCCTGACACGCATCGCTGAACGCGCCGCAGCGCTGCACGGCCACCATCATGCACAGGCATCCCAAACACCGGGCCGCGCGGTGGTGCAGGCAGCGCCACCGGAGGCATTGCAGCGTCCCTGGGAGCAGCTGCAGACCGGCCGCTGCACCGCGCCAGCGGCGTTCGATCTGCTGCGCACACACCTGCATGCCGAACAGGCAAAACAGGCAGAGCATTCGCAACAGAGCAATGACGCGCCACAGGCGGCGTTGTGGCTTGCACATGCGGATGACTGCCTCGCGCGTTTCGACGCGGCAGTCGACAAGACCTCGCAGTTGTTGAAGCAGACCAGTTCCGGTGCCCTCACCCACCCCGAGGCATTGTTGGATCTGCTGCGCGACATGCTGTCGCACCTGGAGTGGCGCGACCGTTGGCGGATGACCTGCCAACGCACCCGGGGGGCCAATCTCGCACCGCTTTCGGCGGCAGCTGCGATCGCGGGGTCCTCATTCGGCATGGGTGCGCGATTGATCGCCTCCTTGCAGTGCAATCGCGATGCCTCGCTGGAGTTCTACATGGGGCGTACCGGCCTGTATATGCAGATCGGTCGCCAATCCGCGACACAGCGCCAGCTCGGTGCGGGCCTGACCGTTGGCTACGGCATCGATGTGGGCAATAAACATACAGTGCCCAGCGTGTCGGCCGCTGCGGACTGGCGCTATCGGCGCGAGGTCGGCGTGGAAGACGGCCTGCAGATCCGCATTCCCCGGCTGAGCAAAGGCCGCGAGCCAGAGCTGCTGCAAGCGTTTTTAAGCATGCTGGAGCATCTGGTGCGACGCGCAACGCCCGATCATTCCGGAGAGGCGCCCGGCGCGGACTGGATGCATGCGTTGTTGGCCCAGCATCCTGAGGCCAGTGTCGGCTTGATCGACCAGGCGGCACGCGTGAACCAGGGAACCGAGTGCAGCGTGAGCGTCAGCGCTGGCCTGCGCGCAGGCCAAGCGCGCGGCCACCGTGCGGGCGTCTCGCTCGGGCTCGGCGTCAAATCGCGCCAAGACCTCAGCTGGACGTCGACGACCGTGGCCGGCTATATGACCTCGCAATATCGCGACGCCACTGCTGCCCGCCGAGTGGAAGCAACCGCACGCCTGACGGCCAGCGTGCAACTTGCGCTTGCGCAGCATCAACATGAGGGCGCATCGGTGACGCCTGCCGCCAGCACCACCGTCTCGGCACTCGAGGCCGGCTATGCGGCCGAAGTGAACACCGATGTGGCCACCGCGTTCTGCACTCTGTTCCAGTTCGGTGGTGAAATCGATCCGGTCCGAAGCGACCGCGCGACCGACTTTGCACAGTTTGCCCCGTTCGACCGCCTGGTACGCGCCCAGTGGGAGCGCTGGGTCGACTTCGGCTTGATCAGGATGGGCAAGGACGTCGACCAGACGTTGCAGCCTGTCCTGGCAGAACTGCAATTGGAGCATTTCATGCAGCAAGCCAAGCGCTTCGCCGATGGCAATGGGCTTGCCGCGCTGTTCGTCGACGAGGTGCTGCGTAGCGAGGTTGCGCCGGTGCTGGACTTGCATCGGGCGCTTGCAATGGTCGCGCAGGACACTGGGGACCAGGCATGTGCACTCGCCGAGCGCACTGCCTTCGACGCTTTGCTGCAGCAGCCGGCAGTGTGGGAGCCGACGTTGCTGCTGGTGCGCGAGAAAGCGAAACTGACCGAAGAACGTGGCGTGGACTTCATCATCAAGCGCCAGCGCAACCGCATCGCCGAAGCCATGCGCACGGTCGGTCAATGGCCGGCATACGAAGCGGTGCCGCGCGCCGCACCGGACCGCTCCACATCCACCGCACGCACGTGAGCCGCGGGCCAGGCTGGCACCGGGGCGGACGTTGAACGACAGATGCCGCCTGCTGCTGCGTCTGTCGTTACACGGTGCGTGCGCGCCCTCTACGCAGGATCAGCCGCTCAGGGCCGGCCATTTTCCCACTGGCGAAGCTGCTCGCTATCGCGCAATGCACGCCTGAGCGCATGCAATTGGGTCGCCAGTGTGTTGGTCAGTTCGCTGTGTGGCGCTCCGCTGTACATCTCATCCCGCCCGGCCTGCAGCCAATCGCACACGTTGTCGATGGTCTCGATCGAGACGGACCGCATGCCGATTTCTTCGCGCAGTTGCTCCAAGGCTTCCCGCAACACCTCGGCATGCGGCCCCGGTGCAGGCGCAGGCGCAGGCGCAGGAGGCTGCCCCTCCTCAAGGGCGCGCGCAATCTCCGCCGCGGTCGGCGCCGAAAACATTGCGATCGCTTGGTCGATGGGTTCGGCCAGCGCCTGAAGCGTGCGTGCGATGGTTCGTTGGTGATTGGCGGCTGCGACGGCGCGTTCCTGATCCAGCCGCGTGGCATGGCTTGTGTTGGTGCCGTTCTTGGCCTTGAGCGCACTCCAAACCGTATCGTTGAACACGGATTGCCCTGCCTGTTGCACGACCGTTGCGGCAGAGTTGAAAGCTTCTCCACGAACACGACCGCTTCCGTTTCCGCCACGCAACGGAGCGGCGAGCATTCTGCCTGTACCAAGCGAAGCGAAATTCGCGATTATGTTGCTGGCCGCGTGACGGACAACCACATCACGCACCGCATTGGTCATCGCGTTGGTGGTGCTGAAGGCCTGCTTTGCCAACGCCAGCCCTTCCTTTCCGGTTTGCAGTAGATAAGTCGGGAAATGCACCGCATCGGACCACTGCACGGGTCGACGTGTCTTGTCCGGCAATGCCAGCGAAAACAGATTCAGCCGCTGCTGTCCACCGAGCAGGTCGGGCACGCTCATCTGGCCGGTACGCGCAAGGGCCTTGCCGGTTTCAAGCAGCGCCTTCTGCACGACCCCTGCCCCGCCGCTGGCAAGTGCGCTCAACCCAAACTGCACGACTGGCGTGCGCGTCCCCGGATCGTCGGATGTCCGCCGCGCCGCGTTGAATCCTGCGCTGATGACCGGTTTGAGCAACAAGGTATCCAGCGATTTTTCGCCCAACGTCGATTGCCAGTGGGCGATGCCCGCACGAAGATCGTAGGCCTGCGCTTTGAGCTCCGGAAGCGTCGGTGCGTCGCCCTCGCCAGGACGCGTGAAGCGCTTGCCTTCGTTGGTGATTTCCAGCAAAACCGGCGGTGGATCGGGCTGCAGAATCTTCGGATCGATGGCCTTGAACCGTGGCAGGTTGGCCACGCGCGCGCGCCGATCCATCGCTGGCAATAGCAAGGTTTCACAGGTGAAGGACGCCAGCCCCGCGACAGTGCCGGACAGCGTCAATCGACTCATGATTTCTGATCCAGGAATACGCATGCGGTCGTAGGCGACACCCGCCGCGATACCGAACGGCGTACGCATCGCCCCCCTGATGAACGCTCTAAGGCACTCGTAAGCGATCGGCCACGCTGCCTTTGCACCTGCCGCCTTCATATCGCCGACGACCTGGTATCCGGCATCCGGCCCGAACGCAGCGATGCGTTCCTGCAAGCGCGCGTCCGCCCATTCCAGATAGGCCGCCTCCAGCGCCCGCTGCTCCTGCGAGGGCTCTGCAAATGACAGTTTGCCCAGATGAGCACGTAGCTGCACCTTCAAATCATCGGCTGCCGACGACCTGCGCTCGGTATAGGTCGCCGCAGTGGAAGGCACGTCAGACACATCGCTTGCGCGCGGACTGTGGAGCGACAAATCAGTTTCGCGGTCACTGTGAAACACCGCATCCGTCACCTCCGAAGAACGTGGCGACTGCGAGGACTCCGAACGATGTGATGCGCTATGCATAAACTCGGCATGAGGTGCGTCGGTCGTCGAGCGACGTGCAAACGACCGGCCACGGCCTCGCAAAGCAGACAAGCCCTCCAGTGGACCGGATGGTGGCCGCGTCTGTGGCGCTAAGACTACATCCTCTGCCTGCGTTGGCTCTGTGGGAGCTGGAGAGGCTTGGCGGATGTTGGAAGAACTACCGATGTCGCGTGCGATCTTCATCAGGCGACCTCGGCCGTTTTGCCGGCCTGCGGCACCAGTGCGTCCAGCGCGACCCGTGCAACCACCTGTCCGTGCTCCAGTGCAGCGGCCACGTCGTCTGGCGTACGCACCAGCAACAGCGGGCATACACACATCAGGCCCAAATCCGAGAGCGTGAGACGCCAGCCGTACTCGGTCAGCAGCTGCTCCTGCAGCGCCAGCAGGGTCACTACCTCGTCGCCGCCGAGCTCACATGCGGCCAGTGGCAGGATCACTTCCGGAAACGCCGTCAATTCGCCCTGCTGTATCTGCGTGTGGACGCGGCACAGCATGCCAGCAGGTCCAAGGATGGTTTCGCCTTCGCCGAGTCGCTGCGCCAGCTCGGCGGGCAATCCGAGGCAGGCACCCAGGTTGATGAAAAACGCAGCGTTCGCTGTGTGATGATTTACTGATTCCAAAGTCATCTGAAAAGTGTTCCTTAAAAAAAGCAATAACTTGCTAATGCACCAGTTCGGTGCATCACAGTGTCTGGATCGACACAGCTCCCTAGGCAGGACGCTGCGAATCACTGGCGCCACACCCGAAGCAGGTACGCTGGAAATCGCGCAATGGAGACCTGCGTCATGTGCCTTCCGCGTGCACGCAAACAGCAGCTGCTTGGTCTGAAAATTTGGCGACGCAGGGCGGCGCCCAGGCAAGCCCTCACACCCGAGCAGCGCCAGGAAAGCGCCGAGCCCCCCCCCCGCCCCATACGCATGCGAATGTCATACGCAATCCCCGCCCTATCCCCGCCCTGCCATCAAACCAAGCCTGCATGCGCGCTTCGTTTTTCGAGTTCGACCTCAACCTCTGGCCACCGTTTCTGTTCGCCGGCGTCCACGTCACCGTGCTGTCGGCGAACTATCGCTTCGCGCGGGTGGAGCTGCGCCAGCGGCCGTGGAATCGCAACTACCTCGGTAGCCATTTCGGCAGCAGTCTGTTTGCGATGACCGACCCGTTCTGGATGCTGCTGACCATGCACAACCTGGGCCGCGACTACTGTTTGGGACAAGGCGGGCAGCATCGAATTCGTCAAACCCGCGCGCGGCACGGTGAGCGCGGATTTCGTCATTGAAGACAGCGTGCTCGCCGAATTGCGTCAGGCCACCGCCAACGGCGAAAAACACTTGCGTTGGTTCCAAAACGCTTTGCACAACCGCGACGGTGACGTCGTTGCGCGTGTGCGCAAGCAGTTGTACGTGAAACGCGAGCCGGCGCGGTGAGGCGCGCACCATCGATCTCTTGCGGCTCCGGCCATCGATGGCCCGACAGGCAGATCGGTTCGATGCGCGTCCGCGCGATGTGATCGCCGTGTTTGCAACGCCGACCTTGCCATGGCAATGCTCACGACGCATTGCGTGCCGCATGCGGACTCTGGGGTCTCCCAACCCATATGGAATGATTTCATGAAAGCGATCAACCTCATCACTCTGGTGCTTCTTATCGTCGGTGGATTGAACTGGGGCTTGGTCGGCCTGTTCCAGTTAGATCTGGTGGCCTCGTTGTTCGGCGGACAGGACGCCCCGTTGTCGCGTGTAGTCTATACGCTGGTCGGCATCTCCGCGCTGTGGCAGTTGGTCCCGCTGTTCCGCACCAACCACAGCGTCACCGACCATCACACCAGCCCGCACGTGCGCAACAACTCGTAAATGCGCAGCTGCGGCAGGTAGCCGACTGACCGCACGACGCCGACGCATTGCGTCGGCGTCGTGCCATGTGGCGAGCATGCTTTGCGTCCGGGCGCGTGGTCGGCAAGAATCGGGCGCCTCCTACGCTGGCTGTGTTCATGCTTCTGCGCACTGTTGCTTCCGCCTGCCTGCTCGCCCTGGTGTTACCCGCTGCCGCCTACTCGGCCTATCGCAGCCCACAACAGATACTGGACAGCTCGCCGGCCAGCGCATGGCGCGTGCTCGACCCAGGCCGCACGCTTTACATGGAGCTCGACGGCGGACGGGTGGTCATCGAGCTGGCGCCGCAGTTCGCGCCCGAACATGTGGGCAACATCCGCACGCTGGCGCACGAGCGTTTCTGGGATGGGCTGAGCATCTATCGCTCGCAGGACAACTTCGTGGTGCAGTTCGGCGACCCCGATGGCGAAACGCCGGCCAAGGCCAAGTCGCTGGGCTCAGCGAAGACACATCTGGCGGCCGAATTCGAACGCGCATCGCAAGGCCTGGATTTCCAGCGCCTGCCCGATAGCGATGGCTGGGCGCCGCAGGTGGGCTTCGTCGATGGCTTCCCGGTGGGGCGCGACAATGTCACCGGCAAGACCTGGCTTGCGCATTGCTACAGCACCCTGGGTGCGGCCCGCCAGAACGCCGAAGACAGCAGCATCGGCACCGAGTTGTATGTGGTCACCGGGCAGTCGCCGCGCCAGCTGGATCGCAACATCACCGTGGTCGGGCGCGTGGTCAAGGGTATGGAATTGCTCAGCGTGACTCCGCGCGGGCAGGATCCGATGGGCTTCTACGAAGACCCCGCGCAACGCACGCCGATCCGCTCGATTCGATTGGCCAGCGAAGTGCCGGTGCCCGAGCGCACACCACTGCAGCTGCTGCGCACCGAAAGCCCGACTTTCCGTGATGTGGCCGAAGCGCGCCGCAACCGCAAGGACGATTTCTACAAGCGCCCGGCCGGGCATATCGATCTGTGCAATGTGCCGCTGCCGGTGCGTGCGCCACCGGCGCATTGACAGCAGCATGGGTACTGACTGAAAGCCACGCTAGCCAAGATCAGCACAGCGGCCAGCAGCATTGTCCAGGGTCGACGATGGGGGCGAGCCACACATCTCACTTGGAGTGGCTAACACAACGTGGCGAGCAGTTGCCAGGTGGGTGCGGACGGCGCGGAGCAACCGCAGTGTACGCGTGGCACATGCCCATTCCGAGCAATGGCCGCGCCCGCCTGGCGGTAAGCGCAGTCGTTTTGTTAGCCACTCTTATGCCTCGATGCAACGCTACGAACCGGTACGTTTGCCCGGGCCAACGCTCAAGGCACGCGATGTCTACTACACCGTGCATCCCAGCCACCGCGCGCCCAGCTCAGTAGCAAGCGCGTTTATCGACTGGCTCAAGCGCGAGGCGCCGGACGAGCGCACCCCGATGCCGGCGCTGCCTGCGGAGTTGGTTGCGTTGCCGGCAAGCGAGACATCGGGTGCGCACCATCACCTCGTTTTGTCTTATCGATACCTAGGCTTTACGTTCCACCATCAGGACATTGCCATGCCTATTCTTCGCATGCGTATCACGGGCACCGACGACGACGCGCGTGCCATCGCCAATCTGCTGCAGAGCATCGACGGCATCGAGCATGTGGAAGAAGTCGATGACCTGATGCCGCATCTGGACGACGGCGACTCCAGCTCGGCCGGCCTGTCCGACGATGAGGGTCCGGGCAGCCACGAGTTCGAGGTGGAAGCCGGCAACGAAGCCACCGCTCAGAAAGTGCGCAATGCCGTACAGGAATTAGCGTTGCAGTTGGATGTTTTTGTGGAATACGAAGTCGACGAAGGCTGAGCAGGCCTCGCGCTCGATGACACCGCGAAGAGATGCGCAGGCGGCTTCCGGTAGATGTGCCTGAGTTCAATGGCCTGCCGCCTGCGCTAGGCAGGCGGCAGGCGTGTTCCATCGCTTGCAACACGCATTCCCCGAACAACACGCAGCACCTAACAAAGGGTGGCTGACAAGATGTCGCGAACGGTTGCGGGATGGATATGGACGGCACGCTCAGGAGCTGGAGTATACGAATGACCGATGCCGCAACAAGCACCGGCCGCGCTCGCCTGACCACGAGCGCAGCCACTCGATGGCAGGGTAAACCAGTGGCGGATGCGTACCACCGCACAGTTGCCTATGCTGGCGGTTTGCTTCCATCAGGATCTACGATGCGTCAACGCCTGCTTGTCCTCGCCCTGCTCGCCGGTCTCAGTGCCTGCCAGCAGCAGCCCGAACCGCCGCGTGTCGGCACCACCGATGCCGCTGGCGCCCAGGAAGCGCAGACCCCGGACGCGCGCTTTGCGGCGTTTTCCACGCGCGCGCTCGACACCTGGATGCAGCTGTCGCCGGTCACTGCCACCCAGACCGGCGATCACCGCTTCGACGCGCAGATCGATGACCTGAGCGCCACCGGTCGCCAGCGCAGCCTGGATGCCAACAAGAAACTGCTTACCGAACTGAATGCGATCGAGGTCGCCAAGCTCGCGCGCGAGAACCAGGTCGATGCGGCGATCCTGCGCAACCAGCTGCAATCGGAAATCTGGAACACCGAAGTCCTGCAAAGCTGGGCCTGGGACCCACAGGTCTACAACAGCCTGGCCGGCGGCGCGCTGTATAGCTTGATGGCGCGCGAGTTCGCACCGTTGTCCGAGCGCCTTGCCTCGGCAACTCAGCGCATGGAGAAGATCCCGAGCATCTTTGCGCAGGCACGCGAGAATCTGGACCCAGCTCGCGTGCCGAAGATACATGCCGAGACGGTGGCCAAGCAGAACAAAGGCATCCTCAGCATCGTCGATACCTTCATCGCGCCCAACATCAGCCAGCTCGGCCTGATCGAAGCAGCGCGCGCGCAGGCAGCCATCGACAATCTGCACAAGGCTGTGGCCGAGCAACAGACCTGGCTGGACACCGTGCTGGTGCCAAATGCCAAGGGTGACTTCCGCGTCGGTGCGGAAAAATACGATCAGAAGCTGAAATTCGCGCTGCTATCGTCGCTGTCGCGTGCCGACATCAAGCAGCGCGCCGAGTCCGAACTCAAGCGCGTGCGCGGCGAGATGTACGCCATCGCGCGCACCGTGCTCAAGGACACGCCCGGCGCACCGAAACTGCCCGCTTCGCCCAACGACGCCCAGCAGCAGGCCGCCATCGAAGCGGCGCTTGAGCTTGCCTATGCCGACAAGCCTGCACGCGACAAGGTGGCGGACGCTGCCAAGGCGGCACTGGCGCAATCCACCGAGTTCGTACGCCAGAAGGATTTGATGACGCTGCCCGATTCGCTGGTGGAGATCATTGTGATGCCGGAATTTCAGCGCGGCGTGGCAGTGGCGTATTGCGATTCGCCCGGCCCGCTCGACAAGAATCTGAAGACCTTCTACGCGGTGTCGCCGATTCCCGACGACTGGAACGACAAGCAGGTCGATTCGTTCCTGCGCGAATACAACAGCCGCATGATCCATCTGCTCAGCATCCACGAGGGCACCCCGGGCCACTACCTGGAAGGCTGGCACTCGGCCAAATTTCCTTCAACGCTGCGCGCGGTACTGCGGTCGGGCATGTTCGCCGAAGGGTGGGCGGTGTACACCGAACGTATGATGCAAGAGCAGGGATATCTGGATAACGACCCGCTGTTCCATCTGGTGCAGCTCAAGTTCTATCTGCGCACCATTGCCAACGCCATCCTCGACCAGGGCGTACATGTGGACGGCTGGGATCGCGACAAAGCGATGCACCTGATGACCCACGACACCTTCCAGCAGGAAAGCGAAGCCTCGGGCAAATGGGTGCGTGCGCAGTTGTCGTCCGCACAGCTGCCGACGTATTTCGTCGGCGTGCAGGAACATCTGGATACGCGTAAAGCGATGCAGGACAAGCTCGGCGACAAGTTCAACCTGAAGGCGTATCACGACCAGATGCTGTCGTACGGCGCCCCGCCGGTGCGTTTTGCGCGTGAGTTGATGCTGGATCAGCCAGTCGAATAAGAGCGGCTAACAAAACCCAGGAAGAAGCCGTAAGCAGATGATGGAGCAAGCAAGCGAGAGCAACGCCAAGTGGAGATCGATGCGGCGTTCAAAGCGGATGCGCAGTTTGCCCATGCCTGCGAACCAGGCATGGGTGCGCTCGACGACCCAGCGATGGCGGCCCAACCGGTCGTTGCGCGCGATCCCCTTGCGTGCGATCCGCGCAATGATGCCGCGCTGCTTGAGGAAGGCGCGACAGCGGTCGATGTCGTAAGCCTTGTCGGCGTGCAATTTGTCTGGCCAACGTCGCGGGCGCCCTGGTTTGCCACCAATTGGCGGCAAGGCGTCGATCAACTCCTCGAACACGACCGAGTCGTGCCGATTGGCGCCGGTGACGCACACCGCCAAGGGGATGCCGTTGCGATCGACGATCAGATGCCGTTTGCTGCCGAGTTTGCCGCGATCGGTCGGGTTCGGCACGGTATATGGGCCCCCCGGGGGGAGGCTACGCTAGCGGCGTCCAGACCAGCTCGGCTCAGGTCCAGCGTCTGAGCGCGACGTCGCTCGGCCAGCAACACCTGATGCAGACGATGCCACACACCGGCGGCCTGCCAATCACGCAGGCCGGCGCCAGCAGGTCATGCCGCTGCCGTACCCAGCTCCATAGGCAGGTCTTCCCACGGCACGCCCGTGCGCAGGACATAGACGATGCCGTTGAGGGCTTGCTGATCACTGATACGCGGCCGTCCACCTTTGGGCGAACGCTTCACTTGCGGAATCAGCGGCTCGATGCGCTTCCACAGCGCAATGGGGATCTCTTTGCGACGTGTCATGTCCGCAATTTTGCCACCGGCGAGACAAGATTCAAGGGGTTTTGTTAGACGCTCTTAACACCGCAGTTACATTAATAGTTCGCAGATATCCTAACCGACAGGATTTCATCTATAGCCTTCCTGTCAAGAATTTTATAAATTATATAGCGAAAATTGTGAGAACAAGGACTGCTGGCACATTTTCAGAAAAGATAGAAGAGCTCCACAGCAGCGTATTGATTGCCGCACAAGATCACCCATCTGCCGCAACAAACCCACCGGTCTGCCGCGCCCAAAGGCGCGCATATAATCCAGCCTGCGCGATCAGTTCCGCATGCGTGCCGGTTTCGACGATGCGTCCGGCGTCCATCACCACCAGCCGATCCATGCGCGCGATAGTCGAGAGGCGGTGAGCGATCGCGATGACGGTCTTGTTGCCCATCAAGGCATCCAAGCTGTCCTGGATCGCTGCTTCCACTTCAGAATCTAGCGCCGATGTGGCTTCGTCCAGAATCAAAATCGGTGCGTCCTTGAGCAAGACGCGCGCAATCGCAATGCGCTGACGCTGACCACCAGACAGCTTTACCCCGCGCTCGCCCACATACGCATCGAAACCGCGCCGCCCTTCGCCATCCACCAGCGTGTCGATAAAGCTGTCGGCACGCGCCTTGCACACGGCCTCCAACATCTGCGCATCGGTGGCCTGCGTCCGCCCATACAGCAGGTTGTCGCGGATCGAACGATGCAATAGCGAGGTGTCCTGCGTCACCAAGCCGATCTGCCCGCGCAAGCTCTCCTGCGTGACCAGCGCAATGTCCTGCCCATCGATCAGGATGCGCCCCTGCTCCAGGTCGTATAGCCGCAACATCACATTGACCAGCGTCGATTTGCCCGCACCCGATGGCCCGACCAGGCCGATCTTCTCGCCTGCACGCACCTGCAGATCCATCCCGGCAATCACGCCACCGCATTTGCCGTAATGGAAATGGATGTGCTCGAACCGCACCTGCCCTTGCGTCACCTGCAACGGCACCGCATTCGGCGCGTCTTGTACCTGCACCGGCTGCGAGATGGTCTGCATGCCGTCCTGCACGCTGCCGATGTCTTCGAAGATACCGTTGACCGTCCACATGATCCAGCCGGACATGTTGTGGATGCGGATGACCAACCCGGTCGCCAGCGTGATCGCGCCCACGCTGATCTGGCCACGGCTCCACAGCCACAACGCCAGTCCGCAGGTTCCCACGATCAGGAAGCCGTTGGCCACCGCAATGGCGGTGTCCATCGCGGTGGTCACGCGCGTCTGCCCGCGATGCTTGACCGCCAGCTCGTCGAGCGCATCGCGCACGTAGACTTCCTCGCGACCGGCATGGGCAAACAGCTTGAGCGTTGAGATATTGGTGTAGCCGTCGACGATGCGGCCGGTCACCTTGGAGCGCGCATCCGATGCGATCCACGCGCGCACCTTCATGCGCGGCACGAAGAACACCATCAGCCCGACATACACCACCAGCCAGATCAACAGCGGCGCCATCAACCATGGGTCGGCCTGTGCGAACAACCACAGGGCGCTACCGGTGTAGACCACGATGTACCAGAGCGCATCGACCATCTGCACCGCCGATTCGCGCAGCGACGTGCCGGTCTGCATCACACGGTTGGCGATGCGCCCGGCAAAATCGTTGTTGAAAAAGCCCAGACTCTGGCGCACCACGTAGTTGTGCATCAGCCAACGCGAGCGGTTGCTCAAGCCCGGCACGATCGCCTGATTGACCAGCAGATTGTGCAGACCGGTAAACACTGGTCGCGCCACCAGGGTGATCAGCGCCATCCACACCAGTTCGCTGGCATGGCGACGGAAGAACTCCGGCCCCGGTCGCTCGGCCAGCATGTCCACGATGCGGCCGAGGAAGTCGAACACCGCCACTTCCACCAAGGCCAGCAGCAGCCCGGCGACCAGTGTGGCCAGCAGGATCGGCCACAGCGGCCGCAGGTAATATAGATAGAACCTCCACACGCTACGTGGCGGCATTTCCTGCTCGATCGGCGGAAAGATATCGATCAGGGATTCGAACCAGCGGAACATTGCAGACACTTTGGGAAAACCGGGAGGTCAGGCTAGCCGATCGGGCGTCAAGCCGCAGTGGCGTCGGCGCCAAATACCCGCGTGAGCAAGCGCGTGGCATGTGCACTGCGGAAAACCAACCGTTCAATCCGTCGCTGGCGGTTCCCTCGTTGCTGCGCAGGGTGATCGGCGGAAAAAACGCCGTACGCGCCGCGCCGATATCGGCATTGGCCGCGCGTAACTTCCACTCGGCCTGCCGGATACCCGGCCGCTGCAACAACAGCTGCGCATCCAACGCACGCCACCCGGACCCGCCAACCTCCACTGGTGGATGTTGGGCGCCATGATGGCCGTCTTCGTCCCAGTCATCCTTGCTGTGCGGCCTGTTCGCGTCACGCCCATTGTCGCGGCAGTTTTCGCAGGTCGCATCTGCAGCGCATCGGGTCAGCGACGGCGACTTTGGTGCACGCGCGCACGTGGTCGCCGACGCACCGGACGAACCCACTGCACTCGCGGGCAATTTCAACGCCATGAGCGGCAGATTGCAGCAATACCAACGCGAACTGCGCCAATCCAGCGCGATGCTGGCGCATGAACTGTGCAAGCCACTCAACGCGGCGATGGGCCATGTGCGAGGATGCCGGACGAGGTTTTTCCGCGTGAGCCCGAGCAGCTGCGGCTGGTGCATCGTCAGCTGGAACAGATCAATCGCCCGATCGGCGATCTGCACTTGGTATCGCTCGCGCGCGCCGGCGAGTTGGGGCTGGAACCCGAAAGATTCGATCTGCATGAGCTCGTCGCCGAGCCCGTGGAATGGGCGGGCCCGACAATCCGCGAGCTGCAAGCAAGATGGCCGTCAACAATCCACCGCAATCCTGCGCTGCGTGTGCGCGCCGATCGATATCACCTGGGCCAGGTGTTGTCGATCCTGATCGACAATGCACTGCGTTATGCCGCAGCTGGCAAGATGCTGGAGATCGAAGCCCGCCGCGACGGCAGCAGCGTGCAGATCACGCTTGGCCTCGCTACCGAATCAGCTGCATATATAGTCAACGCTGCTGCAGACTCGGCACCGCGTCGGTCACGTTGGCGTGGCGACGCATGATCCAGTTGAACAGCGGCGTAGCCATCAGCGTGGACAGGATCGCCATCAGCACCAGCACCGAGAACAGGCCTTGGGCGATCACACCGGCCTGCAAGCCGATATTGATGATGATCAGCTCCATCAAACCGCGTGCATTCATCAGCGAACCAATCGCCATCGCATCGCGATTGTTCTCGCCGGTAGCACGCGCCGCGGCCCAGCACGCCACGCCCTTGCCGATAAACGATGCGGCCAGAATCGCCACGCCGGCCAGCATGATCTGCGGCTGCAGCAGCACGCTGAGCTGGGTCTTCAGACCCGAATAGGTGAAGAACAGCGGCAGCAACAACACCACCACAAACGGCTGCATCATCTCGCGCAGCTTTTCGGTCAACGCGCCCCTGGGCAGGCAAACACCGAGCAGGAAGCCGCCGAACACTGCATGGATACCGATCGCATCCATTGCCCATGCGCTGAGGCAGAACAGTATCAGGATCACCGCCAATACGCTGTTGCTCAGCGGCTGGTCCGGGACGACGTAGTTGGCCAGACGGCGCAGCAAATGGCGGCCGACAAAGATCATAAACAATGCGTAGCCGACGCCACCGCCGATGGCCAGATAGGCGGTGCCCCAACTGCCGCCGGAGCTGGCCAATACCACAGCCAGAATGCACCATGCCGCCGCATCGTCGAACGCACCAGCAGTCAACGCCAGCGTCCCCAGCGGGCTATTGGTCAGACCGCGCTCGTGGATGATGCGCGCCAGCATCGGGAACGCAGTGATGGCGATCGCTGCACCCAAAAACAGCGACGCTTCCATGAGCTTGGCTTTTTCCGAGAACAGGCCATCCACGTCGATCAGCCACGGACACAAGGCAAATGCCAACGCGAACGGCACCGCGATCCCGGCCAGCGACACGCTCATCGCACTGCGATAACGCGCGCGGAAGTGGTCGCCCCGGAAATCGGTGCCGACCAGAAACATGTACAGGCCCACGCCGAACTGCGCGAACACGTACAGCATATCCATGGTCTGCTTGGGGAACAGCGATGCCTGCCACTGCGGCAGCAGCAGGCCGAACAACGAAGGCCCCAGCATCACGCCGGCGATCATCTCACCAACTACCTGCGGCTGCCCAATGCGCTTGGCCAGCATGCCTAGCAGCCGGCAAACCAGCAGGATGGCTGCAGCCTGCAAAAAAAAGTACACCGACATCTGCGCAGTAGTCATGCGTTCGGCAACATCCCTGAGAAGTGCGCGGATCATAACGAGCCGTGCCGGTGGACGATAGCCATCGTGCAGCTGGCATGCAGGCATTCGACGGTGACGGTGGGTCGACGGCGCCGGTGGCTAGGCCGGCTCGGTGCATGCGCGCTGAGCTCGGTTGCCCATGTGCCCGCAGTGATCAGCGCATCCCTGCCGCGTGCGGTTACGGCGCAGCTGGCGACCCAACGCCGGGCCGTCCGTTGCCGATCGCGCTGGACGATACGCCGGTGTTGCCAGCCACTGCACGCTGCGTGCAGTGACCATGGCCTGCCGCAGCGTTCAATGACGCATCACGTCTGCGCGGGCTGCCCTACTGCTGCCGTCGCTAACACCGGGTCCTGAAAAATCGAAGTTCAAATCGGTAAGCGGCGAGAGCGACTCCGTGCGCATCTCGCCGACCGCACCGTCCCGGGTCAGCACGAAATTGACGAAAGCATCGGCATTCAACGAACGGTCGTCCCAGCGCACGATGAAGGTATCGTGTTGCCAATGCTCCATCGTGCCAAGCAATTGGGCGGTCTTGGAAAACTGCAAGCGCAGGCGCTTGCGTTCCTGGCGGATCACCACATCGCCGTATCAGGGGTCGCCGCACAAACCGGCGAGGCTATGATCGGCGTTAACCAGTTGAAATCAGCCGGAGATGAAGCGCAATGGTGCGCCCCGCCCCTGCCAGCGAGTCTCATTGCCATGATTGATCTTTTCGCTTCCACCCCGCCCGCGCTCGATGGCATCCACGTCGGCATCGGCGGTTGGGTGTATGCGCCTTGGCGCGCGGGCATGTTCTATCCAGAAGGTCTGGTGCAGCGCCGGGAGCTGGAATACGCAAGCCGCCACGTCACCGCTATCGAGATCAACGGAACGTATTATGGTGCGCAGAAACCAGCGACTTACGCGAAGTGGCGCGATGAAGTACCTCCTGGATTCGTGTTCTCGGCAAAGGCCCCGCGCCGCATCACCCAGTCGCGCAAGCTGGCCGGCACCAAGACGCAGGTAGAGGACTTTATCGGCGGCATTGTCGAGCTCGGCCAGACCCTGGGGCCGTTGGTGTGGCAATTCGAGCAAGGGCATCGACTGCAGACCGACGACCTGGATGGGTTCTTATCGCTGCTGCCCAGGCGGGCGGGCCATCGTGCGCTGCGCCATGTGTTGGAAATTCGCGACCACGATGCAATGGATGCCTCGCTAGTTGCGATGGTGCGCCGCCACGGCGTGGCTACGGTCTTCACCGATTCGGAGGAGCATCCATCTTTTGCCGATCTTTCCACCGACGTTGTCTATGCACGTTTGATGCGCAGCCAGGCACAACTACATGCGGGTTACCCGGCGCCAGCACTGGCACGCTGGGCCGAGCGTATCCAGGCCTGGCGGCGCGGCGAGGACCCGGCTGACCTTCCGCATGTGGACGCGGCAACGCGAGTTGCAAGGACGCCGCGCGAGGTATTTGTATTCTTCATCAGTGCCGCGAAAGAGCGTAATCCGGCAGCGGCGATGGCATTGTTGCAGGGGTTGAGTTCGCGCTAGCAAGGTGGTGCATAGCGCCGGATAACGATCAGGCGGAGTCAAGAATGCTGACCACCGTCCCCCTCAACTCACCCCATCTTCCTATGAAGGGGACCGAGGTCCAGGCGGGAAAGGGGCGTTTGAAGCGCGAATCGTCAGCGGCTTTTCAGCGACAATGGCGCATGCCCACGACCGTTCTGCGCAAGGCGCAACTGCAAATCCATTTCTGCGTCCTGCTCTGGGGCATCACCGCGATCCTGGGCAAGCTGATCACGCTGCAGGCGTTGCCGCTGGTGTGGTGGCGCATGTTGATCGTGGTGGTGGCGCTGGCGTTGTTGCCGCGGGTGTGGCGCGGCTTACGTGGTTTGTCCGGGCAGGTGGTGCTGGGTTATTGCGGCATCGGCGCGTTGGTGGCATTGCACTGGCTGACCTTCTACGGCGCGATCAAGCTGGCCAATGCCTCGGTGGCGGCGACCTGCATTGCATTGGCGCCGGTGTTCACTGCAGTGATCGAGCCGTGGGTGACGCAGCGACCGTTCCGTCCGCGCGAATTGCTGTTCGGGCTGGCGGTGTTGCCCGGCGTGGCGCTGGTGGTCGGCGGGGTGCCGGACGGCATGCGCGCCGGCGTGGTGGTCGGTGCGATTTCGGCGGTCTTCGTCGGGCTGTTCGGCTCACTGAATAAACGC
This sequence comes from Xanthomonas fragariae, assembly GCF_900183975.1. NCBI lineage: Bacteria > Pseudomonadati > Pseudomonadota > Gammaproteobacteria > Lysobacterales > Lysobacteraceae > Xanthomonas > Xanthomonas fragariae. Next base: position 1,412,657 of record NZ_LT853882.1, on the reverse strand, counting down.
ATGGTGGCGCATGCCGATCCGCTCACCGTCACCGCGTTGGAACTCGGCGCCGGCACGCTGACCTTGACCCTGCTCGCACCGGCGATGCCGTTGCTGTTGCCGTCGTTGCATGGCGATCTGTTGATCATTCCCAGCCTGCATGACAGCGCATTGTTGCTGCTGCTGTCGCTGGCCTGCACCTTGTTGCCATTTGCATTGGCACTAGTGGCGCTGCGCCATCTCAGCGCCTACTCGGTGCAGTTGGTGACCAATCTCGAGCCGGTCTACGCCATCGTTCTGGCCATTGCATTGCTCGGCGAGCAACGCGAACTGACATTGCAGTTCTATCTCGGCGTGACGATCATTCTAGGCGCGGTATTTCTGCATCCGGTACTCGAACGCCGGCGCAAAGTGGTGCACCCGGAACTGCTCGGCACCGCCGAGGCAAAAAACATCGTCGAGTAAACAACAGATCGGCCGCACGCACGTCGGAGGGCGTGCGCAACATAAATGCGCAACATCCTTGTGCAGCAGTGACCTCGGTCACCACCGCTTTCCGGCTGTGCGGTTTTGGATCCGGCGGCGGCCAATCAATCTGGCGCACGCAGGCACGCGTGCCCCCAAGCGCGGATTACACACCTAGCGTCATGCGTCAGCTGGGTTGTGCACAACGCAGAGCACCGTAGTGGTCGAATAGCACACTTGCAGCATCACGCAGCAACCGTGCGCGCCAGGCAGCTGCGCAATCGTTGCCAATCACTGCAAACCAGCCCGGCACCTACGCCAACGCCACCATCTGATCCCGCCCACCGCGCTTGGCCGCATACAAGGCCTGATCGACGCGCTTGATCACCGCCTCCACACTCTCTTGCGGATGCAACGTGGCCACGCCAATGCTCACCGTCACCGGCAACGCGATCGTCATCACCGCTACGCTCTGCCGCAGATACTCTGCATTGCACGCGTGCCTGCAGCAGATCCGCGTTAGGCAACAGCAGCACGAATTCCTCACCGCCATAACGTGCGATCGTGCCGGCACCGGCGACATGCGCGCGCAGCAACGTCGACAGTTCGCGCAACACCATATCGCCCTGGTCGTGCCCATGCACGTCGTTGACGATCTTGAAATGATCGACATCCAGCAGCGCCACCGACAACGGCTGATCTGCCGCCCGCGTCTGTTCGGTGGCTGCCGCCGATGCCACTGCAAACGCGCGCCGGTTGGGCAAGCCGGTCATTGGATCGGTGCGGGTTTGCTCGACCAGATCGGCGTTCACCGCATCCATCGCCGCGTAATAGCCAGCCATCTGCCCTTCGTACCAATCGCGCTCGTGCAGTTGCTGGCGTAGCCGCTTGCCGGCCAGACGCAGTTCCAGCAAATGCGAGGCCTGCCGCGATAAGGCCTGCAGGGCTTCGCGCTGCTCGTCGCGCAAATGTGCCGGGGTCTGGTCGAACACGCACAACGAACCCAGCGCCATGCCTTCCCTGGTCACCAGCGGCGCACCGGCATAGAAACGCACGCCGGCGCTGCCGGTGACCATCGGATTGTCGTGGAAGCGCGGGTCGAGCAAGGTGTCCTCGACCATCGGCACTTCGTCCGGGCGCAGAATCGCATGCGCACAGAACGAGATATCGCGCGGCGCTTCACCACGCGGCGCATTATGCGCGGACTTGAACCACTGGCGGTATTGGTCCACCAACACCACGGCCGCCATCTGCGTCTCGCACAGCGTGGAGGCGATCATGGCCAGATCGTCGAATGCACTTTCGGCTGGCGAATCCAGCACCTCGTACTGACGCAAGACGGCCAGCCGCTCGGCTTCGTTGCTCGGCAATTCCGGTTTGATCACTGCCCGCCCCCGCTTGCTGTTATCGGGGAAAGTATGCAGTAGCCCAAGACCCGCAACCATCGGGATCCTACCGACGCCCAATGCCGGGCGCGCGGCCGTTCAAGTCTGCGCCGGCTGCCTTACCAGTCGGTGTGCTGCGGCAGCAATCCACGCAGTTCCGCATCGTTGAGGTTGCGCCATTGCCCTGGCTTGAGTGCGACCAATTTGATGTTGTCGATGCGCACCCGGCGCAACTGGGTCACGCGGTAGCCGAACTCGGCAGCCATCAGGCGGATCTGCCGATTCAAGCCCTGCTCCAGCACGATGCGGAAGCCGAACTTGGCGATCCGCGCAGTGCGGCACGGCAGCGTGGTCTCGTTGTGGATGCGCACGCCGCGCGCCATGCCACGCATAAATTCGTCAGTGACCGGCTTGTTGACTGCCACCAGGTACTCCTTCTGGTGACGATTTTCCGCGCGCAATATCTCATTGACGATGTTGCCGTTGCTGGTCATCAGAATCAGGCCCTCGGACTCCTTGTCGAGCCGGCCGATCGGGAAGATGCGCTGCTGGTGCCCGACGAATTCGACGATATTGCCCTTGACCGAACTTTCGGTGGTGCAGGTGATGCCGACCGGCTTGTTGAGCGCGATGTACACGTGTCGGCGCCCACCCGGTTTGCTGGCGATACGCCTGCGCAGCGGCTGGCCATCCACCAGCACAGTGTCTTCCTCGCCCACCACCGCGCCAATGCCGGCAGGCACGCCGTTGACGGTCACCCTCCGTTGGCCGATCAGGCGATCGGCCTCGCGGCGTGAGCAAAAGCCGGTGTCGGCGATGTATTTGTTGAGTCGATTCGTCATCTGCCAATTATCGGCGATTTAGAGTGGCTAACAAAACGACGGCGCAGTCGCCAGGTGGGTGCGGACGGCGCGGAGGAACCACAGTGCTACGAGTGGTACATGCCGATTCCGAGCACCGACCGCGCCCGCCTGGCGACTGCGCAGTAGTGTTATTAGCTGCTCTTATCCAGACACCACTACCAACGGCTGTGGCATGCGTAGCAAATCCTCCAGCGGGCACGGGCGGTGCAGGCTGAAGCCTTGCACCTGACCCACGCCGGCATCGCGCAAACCGGGGATGTCCGCTTCCGATTCCACGCCTTCGGCCACCACCTCAATCCCTAGCGCCAAGCCCACCTGCGCAATCGAATGCACCGCCGCCCGATCCACCGCGTCGTGCGCGTAGTTGCGCACAAAGCTGCAATCGATCTTCAACACGTCGACAGTGAAGTGCTTGAGATAGCTGAACGAGGCCAGGCCGCTGCCGAAGTCGTCCAGCGCCACATGACACCCGCGCGCGCGCACGCTTCGCACGAAGCGCTGCGCGTGCTCCAGATCGCTGATGACCGCGGTCTCGGTGATCTCCATGCACAGCTTCGATACCAGAGTCGGGTAACGCTCGAACAACGCGTACACGAAGTCGAGAAAGTCCGGCTGGCCGATCGATTGCGCGGACAGATTGACATGGCACACATCCAGCGTCGCCACATGCATCGGATTGGCCGACAACTGCGCGCACAAGGCTTCCAGCACGTACGCATCGACCATGCGTCCCAAGCCGTAACGCTCTACCGCCGGTAAAAATTCGCCCGGACTCAACACGCGTCCATCGCGCGCGCGCATGCGCACCAGCACCTCGTATTGCACGCGTCCCGGGTCGCTCAACACCTGGATTTTCTGCGCGTACAACAGCAGCCGGTCTTCGGCGACCGCCTGTTGCACCGCGCTGATCCAACCACCGTCGTGGCGGCGCCGCGCCAATGCCAGATCGTTATCGCCGAAGCAGCGAATCCGGTTACGCCCTTCTTCCTTGGCCGCGTGACAAGCCAGATCGGCGGCAGTCATCAAGGCATCGACATCGCTGGCGCCCTGGCGGATTTCCACCACGCCGAAGCTGCAACCAGGTGTCAATGCTCGCCCGCCTTGATGACTCCACGGCTGCCCCAGCACACCGTGCATGCGCTCCAGCAAGGCTTGCGCCTGCACCAGATCGGTATTGGCCAACAGGATCGCGAACTCATCGCCACCCAGCCGCCCCAACCAATCGCCAGGACGCAACTGCATGGTGATCACATCGGCGAAGTGGCACAGGAATTTGTCGCCGACCGCATGCCCGAAGGTGTCGTTGACCAATTTGAAATGATCCAGATCGACAAAGCACAGCGCATGGCACAGCTGCGGCGATTGCGGCGGTTCGATCAGGCACAGCAATCTGCGTTCGATCTCGCCACGATTGATCAACCCGGTCAAGGCATCGTGGTGCGTGTGGAAGGCCACTTTGTCGGCCAGCTCGTGCGCATGCGAGACATCTTCGATCAGCGCCAGCACCAGGGCCGGTTCTTCCTGGCCGGGCTCCATCAGCGAGGCGCTCCAGCGGCCCCACATCACCTCACCGTCTGCACGCAGAAAGCGCAGCTCGCCGGACTGCAGCAACGTCGGCCAATCGATCATGCCGCGGCTGTCCAGCACGATGTCGTCCGGATGCATCACCTCGGCCAGCGTGCAGGCCTGCAGTTGTTCCGGCCGGTAGTGCAGGATGTTGGCCATCGAGGCGTTTGCATCGAGCACGCGACCGCGCAGATCGAACTTGATCATGCCCAGCGCCGCCTGCTGAAACGCGGTGCGGAAGCGGCCTTCGTGCGAAAGCAGATAATCGCGGATGCGCCGCATTGCCAACGCGCAGGTGGTCAGCACCAGCAGCAAGGTGACCAGGCTGCAGACCACCATCACGTCGTGCAGCAGGCGCGCGCAGCGGCTCAGCAGCACCAGGAACTGGTCCGCATCCTCACGCATGCGGCCATCCAGCAGATACAGTTCATGGCGCAAAGCCTGCAGCGCGCGCGGGTCGGGGTTGGCGGCGGCCTGCACGGAGGCAGCACGGTCGGCCAATGCACTCAGTTGCAGAATGCTGGCGTCGGTATGCTTCCAAAGCGCGATCGCTTCGCCAAGAAACGGAAACTCCCGGCCATAGCGATACAGCCGCACCATTTGCGGCATGTCTTGACGGGCGTTGCGGCCGGCGTTCAGGCCGGCGTAGACTGCATCCCAGTCGATTACCGGCTGTTCGACAGCCATGCGCGCCGAGCGATCGCCGAGTGGCACTTCCAGCGCACGGCAAGCGGCCTGCAGATCGGCCGGATCGCCACTGCCCAGGTAACGCTCCATCCAATACACCGACTCCTGCTGGGCATTGGACCAGTGGCTTTGGCCGACGATCCAGGCGGTGGCCCCGGATTGAATCTCGATCAACAAGGCGGACACCACCCCCATGCCGATGGCAATGCCGATCAAAAGCGCCAGAGGAAGCGTCAACCAGCCGCGCACCATGTGCATGGTCTGCTCACCGCTTTTGCCGCGTGCTGCCTGCGCCATTGCCATCCCGTCCTTCACCGCCCCAGTGCGATTCAGGCGCCCAATGGGCGCTTGGCGATAATAGCGGCAGCAAAGGCCCAGTCTGTATGGCAGCGCCCGCTTGGCAGGGCGCCGGTCAGGTTAGCCGCACTGACTGACGACGCACTGCCATCGATTCACCAAATGGGCTGGATGCTTCGCCGGCATCGCATGCTCATGAGTGCATTGCGATACCAAGCTCCGACGACATCGGCTTAGGGCGGCGCAGCCGCTGCGAGCCGCGCTTACTCGCCGCGTGGCTTGGGCGCCGCCTTGCGATGCGCTGCGCCGGCGCGGTCCATCGGACGGCCCGGGCCGTTCGGACGACCGGACGGCTTGCCGCCACGCGGGAAGTGCGGCTTGGATGGCGACGCCGCCGCCTCGCCTTCTTCCAGCTTACGCATGTTCAGCTGCTGACCTGACACCCAGACCTTCTTCAGGTGCGTCAGCAGTTCGCGCGGCATGTCGGCCGGCAGATCCAGAATCGAGTAGTCGTCCTGGATGTCGATCCGGCCGATGTAGCGGCTTTCCAGACCGGCTTCGTTGGCGATCGCGCCGACGATATTGGCCGGCTTCACGCCGTGGGTGTGGCCTACGTCGATGCGGTAGCTCTCCATGCCGAACTCCGGCTCGCCCCGCGGAGCGACCGGGTCGCGGCGAGGACGCTCGGCTCCGCCGTCGTCGGCAAACGCCGGACGCTCGGCACGCGGCGGACGCACAGCGCGCTGGCCGCCGGCACGCGGGCCACGCTCGAACTTGGACTCGAAACGCGGACGCTCGCCACGATCACCACGCTCGTTGCGCTCACGCGGCGCAAATTCTTCGCGCGCACCGCGTACCGGTGGAGTCAGCAGGAGCGGCGAGTCGCCTTGCAGCAACCTGGCCATGGCCGCGGCGATATCGATCGCCGGCACGTTGTTTTCGGTCTCGTAGCGCTGCAGCAGGTCGCGATACATCTCGATCTGGCCACCGGCCAGCGTCTCGGTGATGCGGGTCATGAAACGCGCCACGCGCGTGTCGTTGACTGCATCCACGCTCGGCAGCTGCATTTCTTCGATCGGCTGGCGGGTGGCGCGCTCGATCGAACGCAGCATGCCCTTCTCGCGCGGGGTGACGAACAGGATCGCATCGCCGGCGCGGCCGGCACGCCCGGTGCGACCGATGCGGTGCACGTAGCTTTCGGTGTCGTACGGGATGTCGTAATTCAGCACGTGGCTGACGCGCTCGACGTCCAGACCGCGCGCGGCCACGTCGGTGGCAACCAGGATGTCCAGCTTGCCGTCCTTGAGCTGGGCGATGGCCTTCTCGCGGGCGGCCTGCTGCATGTCGCCATTGATGGCGGCCGCGGCCAGGCCGCGCGCCTGCAGCTTCTGGGCCAGCTCTTCGGTACCGGCTTTGGTACGCGCGAAGATGATCATGCCGTCGAACGGCTCGACCTCGAGAATGCGGGTCAACGCATCCAGCTTGTGCAGCCCGCTCACCCACCAGTAGCGCTGGCGGATGTTGGCCGAGGTCGTGGTCTTGGCCGCGATGGTGACTTCGGCCGGGTCCTTCAGATAGGTCTGCGCGATACGCCGGATCGCCGGCGGCATGGTTGCCGAGAACAGCGCCACCTGGCGCTTTTCCGGCAACTTTTTGAGCACCGCTTCAACGTCGTCGATGAAGCCCATGCGCAGCATTTCGTCGGCTTCGTCCAATACCAGCGTCTTGAGTTGGGACAGATCGAGCGTGCCGCGATCCAGGTGATCGATCACCCGGCCGGGCGTACCAACCACGACATGCACGCCGCGCTTGAGCGCGCTCAGCTGCTGTGCATAGGGCTGGCCACCGTAGACCGGCAGCACGCGGAAGCCGGGAATGGCTTCGGCATATTTCTGGAACGCCTCGGCAACCTGGATGGCCAGCTCGCGGGTCGGTGCCAGCACCAGCGCTTGCGGCTTGAGCTGGCTGAGGTCGGCATTGGACAGAACCGGCAACGCGAACGCAGCGGTCTTGCCGGTACCGGTCTGGGCCTGGCCGAGTACGTCGCGGCCGGCCAGCAGCGCGGGAATGGTGGCAGCCTGGATCGGCGACGGGGACTCGTAGCCAACGTTGGCTACTGCCTTCATCACAGCGTCCGAGAGGCCGAGGTCTGCAAACAGCAGCGGCGCGGGAGATTCTTGGGTCATTGGTAACTCCGGAGGCGCCGCACGGAGCCGGCAGGCGCAAAGCCGCATAGTGTGCCTGCTCAGCCCCCCTGCTGTCGAAATTTTAGTGACAATCCGTTCACGTTGTGAGGATTTGTTCGCTCCAGCGAATCGTCCTGGCGAGCCGCCCGATCCACCTGCCCGGCCGGAACCATGCCCCTGGGCACAGACCTGCAGACCCGCGTCATCGCCCTGCTGCTGCACCACCGCTGCATCGTACTGAAGGTCGCGGACGGCGATTGCCGCGGCCGCGCCGGTCGCGCAGAACTGGCGCAGCAAATCGCCACGCCGCTATGGCGGGCATTTCCGAATGACGACCCGCGCGGGCGCTTGTCCACCTGGATGTAGCGCATCGCATTGAACGCAGCGATCCGCGAGTTGCGCGGGCCAGCGACCGCCTTGGAATGCTGGCAGCGCAGCTGCGTTGGTTGATGCTGTTTCGGGTAACGACCGGACAAGGCGCAGTGGTGTTGCCCGCTGCTCAAGACAGATAATCACCGTAACTCCGTTACCGAGCGCACCATGCAGATCCTGGAATTCGACCTGGACGGCGAATACATCGAACTCAACCAGTTGCTCAAGCTGACCGGCAGCGCCGACAGCGGCGGCCAGGGCAAGGCGATCGTCGCCAGCGGTGCGGTCAGCGTCGACGGTGTGCAGGAGTTGCGCAAGACTGCCAAGATCCGCGCCGGTCAACGCGTGCAGATGGACGATGTGGAGATTCGCGTGCTGGCGCTGGATCCGGACGCTGAGCACAGCGAATGAAGGGCGTGGAGATCGGCCAGCGCAACGTGGCGCCGTTTGAGGAAGACCCGGATTACGATGTCTATCTGTATTTTTCGAATGCGATCGATCCGGCGCAGCCGTTCTGGTTGGAGCAGTTCATTCGCGGCGACCATGCCGAACGCGGCGGCTGCAGCATGCTGGCGTTGCACGAGCTGGAAAGCTGACGCGGCGACTGTCGCGCAGTTGTGAGCAAGGCCGGCAGCGCCTGGGTGACCCCATTGCTCGACGAGGCAAGCAAGCCGCCCTGGTAACGACTCCTTCGGTTGCTCAGACCCGCGGCTTTTCAGGCAGAACCCTGCGTCAAATGCCCCGCAATCGCTTGCCTGAACGGCGCCACTGAATGGGCAGCACGCAATGCGCCACGCCGTAGCAAACGGGCTGGCGCGCGCTGGTCGGCGTACCGCGCGCCCAGCGCATGGGTGGCTTTTGGTACAGCGGCCGCGTCGGCAGCCGATGCGCACGCCCGGAGCCTTGCAACAGCGGCACACCTTCAATATCGCGCCCAATATCGCGCCTGGCAGCCGCTGCATCACGCACACGCCCAGTCAAGCGCCCCTGGCTCTGCAACCCGAAGGCGAATCGGGCAATTGGGCGCCCGCCAGCCCAGATCGCCTGTAATGCGTGCGGGCACGGCAAAGGACAGGATCGAGTGCTGCGTATGTGCGCGCGTGTAGGGCATGCCTGCGTTGCGCGCCCTGTTGCGCATCACCCGCATTACATCACCAACCCAGCAGTGCCCGCACCAGCTTGACGATGCCCCAGAACGACACCACCCAGATCGCGCTGCGCAGGTAGGGAATGCCCGCCGAATACACCGGCACATAGGCCACCCGCGCCCACAGGTACAACTGCACGCCAAGCGCAGTGTCTGCACTCGTGCGTCCGGCAACACTCACCGCCAACACGGCAGCGGCGAAGATCGGAAAGGTTTCCAGGTAATTGCGGAATGCACGCTCCAGCCGCGCGGCAACGCCGGTGAGCGGTCTGGTCTCATCATCACGTGCGCTGGCATTCCATTTGATGCCGCGCTGGGCGGTCGTGCTGGCCGAGGCGGCCAGCAATTGCATCAGCCCAAGCACCATGGCCCAGCCAAGCATCTGCAGTTCGATCGTCAGTTCCACGCACATCTCCTGGGTGGGGGCAGCATCACTTGATCGACGTGCGCAGGCTGTAGCCGGCAAGCCGCCAAGTCTTGTCTTCATCCAGACGGAACGACACCAGCTCGCGCACCGGCTGTTGTGCCTTGGCGAAGCGGGTCGGGAAGCCGACGTTGATGTACAGACCTTCGGGTACCTGCGCACCGGGGGCGTACTTCACCCGCGTCACCGAGCCCTGCCCGCGCCCGACCACTGCACCAAGCCGAGCACGCTCGGCGCCGATCTGGCTGACGAAGACGTCGCGCTTGACCGCAGTCTTGGCCACGGCGGAGGCACCATCCCACAGCGAGGCGACCTGATTGGCATCGACCAGTTGCGCCACGCGCAACGCGGCCTGGGTCATCTCGGTGTCCTGCTTGATAAGCTGCGCCTGCTGCGCGGGGCTGGCGACCGGCGCGGCAGGCGCTTGTGCCTCACCAGCCGGACGCGCCGCACTCTGCGGCTGTTGTGCCAAGACCAATGAGGGAACCAACAGCAGCGCAGCAAGCAGACGAGGACGGGACATCGGGCAGAGACCTCATGCGTAGCGAACAGATGGGAACCGCCGCAGAGGTTGCGGCGGGCACTGCAGTTTAGAGCGGGTCGATGATTTTCGATCAACGTAAAGCGGTCTGGAGCGCCGCTATGTCGGCGTGTCGCAAAACCGGCTCGCGGCACTCGGGCGATGGGCTCAGGGTTCTCCGGCAGGCGGTACCGTCACAACGCCACGCGGTCGCCATAGCCGCCAGCTGATCCACAGCGCGCGCACGGTTGCCGCGATTAGCGCGATCAAGCTCAGCCAGGCCGCCACGGTGGCCGGCCACTTTACCTGCGTCGCTGCTGCGAGCGCCTGCAGGAGCTCGGCGACACCGAAGCCAACCAGTACCAGCAATGCAGATGGCAAGTACGCCAACATAATTCCCTTGGTCTTCCCGATCATGCTGCCCCCCGGCTCCGTTACCTACAGCGACAATAGGCAGCGAGCGGTGCGGTGTGTGTGAAGCTCAGTCGTCGCCCTGGCAAGCGCCGGCGCCGGTTCGGCGGACGACTCGGATGCAGGCGCTGCCGCAGGCGCACTCGGCGGCCAGTCGGCAGTGGCTGTGGCGTCCTCCTCGGACGTGAGCGTACTTGCGCAGCTCCTCCATCGTCAGCAGACCCAGGCTGCTATGGGGCACGGTCATCATCAGATCGGCCACCGCGGCCAGCCGCCACACCAACGCCGCGACACCGGCGCCGGCCGCAGCACTGTCCGAAAACGGCCAGCCCGCAGTGCGGCGAGCGCATAGACTTAGCGCCATGCAGACCTCCACACCCGACCGAACCCAGTGCGCCCGCGCCCGGTTGGCGCGCGATGCACGCTTCGATGGGTTGTTTGTCTACCGCAGTGCGCAGCACCGGCAGCGCGCCGAAGTGCCTGGCAGCGAACTCACGTTGCGGCTGAGCTATCGTCCGCCACTGGATCTGCCGGCGATGCTGGCGTTTTTGCAGCGCCGCGCGATTCCGGGGATCGAGCAGATCGACGATGGCGGCTATCGGCACGTGATCGGCAAGTCGGGCAATCGGACGCTGATCCAGGTCAGCGCAGCGCCGCAGCGTGCGGAATTGTCGCTGCGCCCCGGCGCGACCAACCCGCGCCAAATTCCGCAAATCGTGCGCCGCGTGCGCCGGTTGTTCGATCTGGGCGCACATCTGCACGCTGCGCGCGCTCGCAGGCATGGCGATCCTGGCACGCCTACGCCGGGTTGCACCTGCGGCATCTCGCCGTCGATCGCAAGGACACCCGTTTATGAGCACGTTGCATTACGACACCTTTCCTTCACCGATCGGTGCACTCAGCGTGGTTGCCGACAACACAGGTGTGCACCGCATCCTGTTCGCGCAGAACCGCTACGACGCGGTCGCCCGCGCGCGCTGGGTGCACGATCCCGACGCACCGCTGGTGCGCGGGGCACGCGAGCAATTGCTCGACTATCTGCATGGCAGGCGCCGTCGCTTCGATCTGCCACTGGCACCGACCGGCACGCCGTTTCAACTTGAGGTCTGGCACATGCTTGCGCAGATTCCGTTCGGTCAAACCTGGAGTTATGCGCAACTTGCGCAGGCCGTAGGTCGACCCGCCGCCAGCCGCGCGGTCGGTGCCGCCAATGGTCGCAATCCGCTGCCGATCGTGCTGCCTTGCCATCGCGTGATCGGCGCCAATGGCGCGCTGACCGGCTTCGGTGGTGGTCTGCCGACCAAGCAAGCGTTGTTGCAGTTGGAAGGCTGGTCGCCGCGACACATCGCACGCGCCGACGATCTGTCTGCCGACGCCTCCGCAACACGCACGTGCTGACTTCGCGACGTCATCGCTGCGCCGTAAAATGGCGGCATGATCGATCGACGTTTTGTGCTTGCCGCGGCGGCCATTGCCCTGCTCGCGGCCTGCAGCACCCACACACCTGCGCGCACTGCGCCATCGCAGTTGCCGACTGCCGCAGCGATGGCAGACGCTGCGTACAGCGGCGCGCCGCACACCTTGCTGTTGATCTCCATCGACGGCCTGCGTGCAGACATGCTCGATCGCGGCATCACGCCTAACCTGTCGCAGCTCGCCCACGAGGGCGTGCGTGCGCGCTGGATGACGCCATCGTATCCATCGCTGACCTTTCCCAATCACTACACCCTGGTCACCGGCCTGCGCCCGGATCACCACGGCATCGTACATAACAGCATGCGCGACCCGGCGCTGGGCAGCTTCTGGCTGAGCAAGCCCGAAGCGGTGGGCGATGCGCGCTGGTGGGGTGGCCAGCCGCTGTGGGTGGGCGTGGAAAAAACCGGGCAGCATGCGGCAATCTGGTCGTGGCCTGGTAGCGAGGCGGCGATCCAGGGCATACGCCCCACCCGTTGGCGCCACTACGAAGAGGGCGCAGATCTCGACGTGCGCGTGGACGAAGTGCTGGGCTGGCTCGATGCATCCGGCGCCAACACCAATCGCCTGGTAACGCTGTACTTCGAACATGTGGACGAGGCCGGCCACCACCACGGCCCGGAATCGCGCGAGTATGCCGACAGCGTACGGGCGGTAGATAGCGCGATCGGCCGGCTGCTGGCCGGCATGCAACGCCACGGCACGCGCGCGCGCGCCAACATCATCGTGGTCTCCGACCATGGCATGGCCGAGGTGGCGCCGGGGCACGCGATCAGCCTGGAAGACATCGCGCCGCCGAACATCGCCACTGCAGTTACCGAAGGCCAGGTGATCGGTTTCGATCCGTTGCCGGGGCAGCAGGTACGCGCCGAAGCCAGCTTGCTGGGTGCGCACGCGCACTACGACTGCTGGCGCAAGACCCAGTTGCCTGCGCGCTGGCACTACGGCGCGCACCCGCGCATTCCGCCGATCGTGTGCCAGATGCACGAAGGCTGGGATGCGCTGTTTCCGGACAAACTGGCCAAGCGCCCACGCGCTCAGATGCGCGGCTCGCATGGCTTCGATCCGGCATTGCCGTCGATGCGTGCGGTGTTCCTGGCGCAAGGCCCGGATCTGGCGCAGGGCAAGATGTTGCCGGGCTTTGACAACGTCGACGTGTATGCCCTGATGACACGCCTGCTGGGCATTCCCGCCGCGCCCAACGATGGCAATCCAGCAACGCTGCTGTCGGCCTTGCGCGTGCCGCCAACAAACACGGTGCCGGTTTCGACTCCAGCCAATGGTGGCTCGTCGGCGTGGGCAAGCGCTCCATTGAGGTTGGAGATAGATCCGGACATGAAAAACGCGGCGCAAGCGCCGCGTTCTGATGTCGCCAAGCGGGCTGGGATCAGCCGGCCTTGGCAACGGTCTTCTTGGCTACAGCCTTCTTGGCCGGGGCCTTGACCACGCTCTTCTTGGTAACCGGGGCAGCTGCACCCACGACAACCTTGCTCACCGCGTGCGAACGCGCATTGCCGTAGCTGGAATTGTAGCGCTTGCCCTTGGCGGTCTTGCGGTCACCCTTACCCATGTTCGTCGACTCCTGAATGTGAATACAAAATTCCCGTGCTGGCACGGGTCTGGCGAGGTTTGCGCTGGCGGCGCCCTCGCGCAAGGCCGGCAAGCCTATCACGTCGGCCTCGGCCCGCGTAGCCTGCCTGGCCGGGGCTTGGCAGCCTTATTGAGCTCACCGCCCTCATGACGGCTGAAAACAAGTGGCAAGCGATCGTCAGCAGGATACGGACGGCGCACCGGAAGCTAGAGTGCACGCGCAGTATGATGGCGATTCCAGGAATCGGCCGCGATCGCCTGGCGGTGAGCGCAGTGGTGGTGTTGGTCCCTATCAATGGGCGCAGTTGGCGTCGTGCACGTGGGCATGCCCATGGTTCAGGCGCAGATTGATCAGGTGGGCAATACCGACCAGCGCACCGCCCAGGGTCATTACCACCGCATGCGGCACCACCGAATGATGCAACGGGTCGTACAACAGGCCAAGCCACAGCAGCGCCAGGCCCGGTAGCAGCAGCGTCAACGCATGCAGCGCCTTGTGGCGGCAATAACCCAGCACCAGGCTGAAAAGTCCCAGCAAGGTCACGAACACCACGATCGCCAGCTCCACGCCTTCACCCAGCCAGAACGACAGTCCCAGCGACGGCGCCAAGGCCAGGACCAACGGCAGCACAGCACAGTGCACGGCGCACAGCAGCGAACCGGTTGCGCCGAAGCGGTCGAGCAGATGGCGACGAGACGGTAGGGACATGACTTCCAGCAGATATTCGAGGCGACGTGGAATAATATAACATCTTACTAGCCTCCAGCCCCGCATCACTGCATCACTGCATCACTGCATCGCGTAGCCGCGGGCGCCGGCCGTCTGCCGGTAGCCAAGCTGCGCCCTACTCATTGATAGACAGCAACAACTACAGAGTCCGCCCTCCATGCCTCACAGCCTCGCTTCCTCGTTCCGCCGCTCAACGCTCTCGCTGGCCCTGACCAGCCTGCTGACCCCCGCCCTGGCCATGGCCGAGGACGCGCCGGCAGATGCCGATCCGCAGACCCCGCCCAGCTCCGACACACGCCATGACGCCACCCATTCCAGCAGCCGCCATATCAAGGACCTGGACAAAGTGGTAGTGACCGCCAGCCCGCTGCGCGATGCGGCGGGCGAGTTGAGCCGCCCGGTCGAAGTGCTGGCCGGGGAGCGGCTGGACGAGGTGCGCAGTTCTAGCCTGGGCGAAACCGTGGCCAGCCTGCCGGGCGTGCAGAGTTCCAACTTCGGCCCCGGCGTCGGCCGGCCGATCATCCGTGGCCTGGACGGCCCGCGCGTAGCAGTGCTGCGCGACGGCCTGTCCACCCAGGACGTCTCCACGGTCAGCCAGGATCACTCGCCGGCGATCGAGCCTTTTCTTGCCAACCAGATCGAAGTGCTGAAGGGTCCGTCCACGCTGCTGTACGGTTCCGGCGCGATCGGCGGCGTGGTCAACGTGGTCGACGGACGCATCGCCGAAAGGCCGGTGGACGGCTTCAGCGGCCGCGCTGAAGTGCGCTTCGACGGCGGCGACAAGGACGGCAACACCGACATGTTCCGCGTCGATGCCGGCAACGGCAGCGGGTTGTCGATCCATGCCGACGGCGTGTACCGCAACCAGAACGATTACGACACCCCGCAAGGTCGTCAGGCCAACTCCTGGATCGACTCCAAGGTGGGCTCAATCGGCGCCTCGCTGTCGGGCGACTGGGGCTTTGTCGGCCTGTCGGCCTCGCGTTTCCGCGATAACTACGGCAACCCGGGCGAGCCGGGCGATCTATCGATCGGCGAGCGCGGGGTGTCGCTGAAACTGCAGCAGGACCGCTACGACCTCAAGGGCGGGCTGACCGATCCGTGGGGCGAAGGCAGCGCGTTGCGTTACAGCTTCGGCCACACCGATTACGCGCACACCGAGTTCGAAGGCGAAGAAGTCGGCACGGTGTTCACCAAGCGCGCCAACGAAGGCCGCGTGGAAGCGTCCTTCACCTTCGGTGGTGGCTGGCAGACCGCGTTTGGCCTGCAAGGTAGCGACAGCACGTTCCAGGCAGTCGGCGAAGAATCCTTCGTGCCCAAGACCGACGCTCGCTCGCTCGGCGTGTTCGGCGTTGTGCGCAACAGCTGGGACCGCGTCACTGCCGAAGTCGGCGCACGCGTAGACAAGGTCAAGTACACAACCGACATCGGTGTGGATCGCGATTTTACTCCGACCAGTTTCTCGGCCAGTGGCGGTTTTCGCTTCAACGAACAATGGCGTTTGACCGCCAATCTGGATCACGCCGAGCGCGCACCAGCTGAAGAAGAGCTGTTCGCCAACGGCCCGCATATCGCCACCCTCGCCTACGAAATCGGCGATGCGGATCTGAAGACCGAAAAGGCCAACCAGGCCGAGTTGGGCTTGAACTTCCAGAACGCATGGGTGGATGCCAAGGTGGCGGCGTACTACAACCGCTACAACGACTTCGTCTACATCGTCGATACCGGCAACCAGTGGTTTAACGAAGAAGACAACGGCTTCCTGCCGATCCGCCAATGGACCCAGGCCGATGCGATCTTCCACGGTTTCGAAGGCGAAGCCACATTGCATCTGGCCGACAACGACACCGGCGCGTGGGATCTGCGCGTGTTCGGCGACACCGTGCGCGCACGCTTGAAAGATGGCGGCAACCTGCCGCGTATCGCGCCGGGCCGTTTGGGTGCGCAGATGCGTTGGAATGCCGACCAGTGGCGCGCCTCGCTCGGCGCCACCCGCACCATGCGGCAGGACAAGGTGGCAGTGAACGAAACCCCGACCGACGGCTACACCATGGTCGATGCGCACCTGGCCTACCACGTGGACCGCGGCAGCAAGGCGTGGGAAGTGTTCCTGGATGGCAACAACCTGACCAACCAGGACGCACGCGTGCACACCTCCTTCCTCAAGGACGATGTGATGCTTCCCGGCCGCAGCGCCTCGTTCGGCGTGCGCATGTTCTTCTGACGGCGTCCTGTCCCCCGCCGTCATAATAAGTGAGGCCGCCTTCGGGCGGCCTCGTACTATGCGAGATGAAAGCGACTGACAAACCACTTGTGCAGCCGTTGTTCGGAAGCGGCGCGTACCACGCGTCCACTCCGGTTCTGAGCACCCCATTCGCGCGCGCGCCAGAACTGCCCGCTACGTGCTGTCGCCATTCTTGATCACGTTGAGCGGGCCGGGCTGATTGACGCCGTCGACCAACACCTTTGCAAGTTTGTCCTGCGCACCGATGACATCGTTGGCCAGGCGCAGGATGCCGCGTTGATGCAGGGCTTCCAGCAGGCGGTCAAGCTCTTCGCGCGCGGTCGGGCCGATCGGCGTGGGTGGGACGTCGTAATCCAGGCGCTCGGCCATCAGAATCTCTCCGGATGTGGCGCCCGTGCGGGCGGCAGAACGTAGTCATCGCATGCCCATTTCTGCTCCACCGGCACACCGGCATTGGGAGTGCGATGGCCATGGGGGGAGTTATGCGCAGGCAATGGCGGTTTGCCCTGGCGCCCGAGCACCTCCATGCGCACGGCCACTTCCTTGTAGGCGGGCGTGTCGACGTCGGCATCGTGGTGTTCGCCGGTGAGCAGATTGACGCCGGGCTTGCCTTGATGGATCGGCAGGAACACGGTCTTACCCACTACCCGATCGGTGATCACCACCGGCACTTCCACTGCGCCACGGCGCGCGCTCAATTTGACCCAGGCACCTTCCTGAAGGCCGCGTTCGGCGGCCAGTTCGTGGCTGATTTCGACGAACCAATCGGGCGCCAACGACCATAGCCATGGGCCGCGTCCGGTCTGGTTGGTACTCTGGAACTGTTCCAACATGCGGCCGTTGTCGAGCATCAGATCGAACTCGGCGTCGGCCACTTCGCCAGGCTGCTTCCACTCCAGCGGGTACAACCTCGCCTTGCCGTCGTCGGTATGAAAACGTTCGGTGTACAGCAGCGGCGTATCGCTGCCATCGGCCTGCATCGGCCATAGCAACGAGCGCCACCCTTGCAGACGTTGATAATTGACGCCCTTGAACAGCGTGGCGATACCGGCCACCTCGTCCATGATCCGGCTAGGGTGCGTATAGCCCCAGTCGTGGCCCATGCGCGCGGCCAGCTCGGTGAGGATCTGCCAGTCAGGGCGGCTCTGCCTCAGCGGCGGCATGACCTCATGAAAGCGCTGGATGCGTCGCTCAGTATTGACGAATGTGCCGTCCTTTTCGACGCTGGGGCATGCCGGCAACACCATATCGGCGAACTCGGCGGTGCGGCTGAAGAACACATCCTGCACCACCAGAAAATCGAGCCCGCTGAAAGCGCGGTGCACATTGCGCGCATCGGCATCGGCAAATGCGGTCTCTTCGCCGATCACATGCATCGCACGAATGGCGCCTTCGTCGGCCTCCTGCACCAGCTTGAAGTTGTCGATGCCCACCTCCAGCGACAACTGCTCGGCCGGCACGCGCCAGGCCTGCGCCCATTTGTTGCGTACCGCCGGGTCGGACACGCTTTCGTAGCCGGGGTACATATTCTTCAAGCAACCGAAGTCGCTGGCCCCCTGCACGTTGTTATGCCCGCGCATCGGGTAGCCGCCGGTGCCGGGACGGCCGTAATTGCCGGTCACCAGCAACAGATTCGATAGCGCCGTGCTGGTGTCGGCGCCATGCGTGTGCTGGGTGATGCCCATCGCCCAGACGATGCACACCGAGCGAGCGCGCCCGATCATCTCGCCGGCCTGCACCAGCTGCTCGCGCGAAATGCCGGCGATCTCGGCGGCCAATTCCAGCGTAAAAGGTGCAAGCGATGCCCGGTATTCGCCCACATGATTGACGCGTTGCTGCAGAAACGCCTCGTCGGCATAACCGTTGTCGAACATGTAGCGCGACAACGCGCTGGCCCACACGATGTCGGTGCTGGCATTGGGGCGCAGGAACAGATCGGCGCGCTCGGCCATTTCGTGCTTGCGCGGGTCCACCACGATGAGCTGTTGTCCGCGCAGCTTGCGTGCGGCCTTCAACTTGGCGGCGATCACCGGGTGGTTCTCGGCCAGGTTGCTACCGACGATGACGATCAGCTCGGCCTGCTGCAGGTCGGCAATCGTACCGGCATCGCCGCCGTAGCCCACGGTCCTGAACAACCCCTCGGTGGCAGGGTTCTGGCAATAGCGCGAGGAGTTGTCCACGCTGTTGGTACCGATGATCAGGCGTGCGATCTTCTGGGTGAGATAGGCCTCTTCATTGCTGGCCTTGCTTGAGCCGACAAAGCCGATGCTGCGCGGCCCGTGGGTGTCGCGGATCTCCAGCAGGCGGCGTGCGACCAGCGACAAGGCTTCCTCCCAACTGGCCTTGCGAAAACGCCCGTGCTCGCGAATCAACGGCGTGGTCAGCCGCTTGGGGTCGTTGATGAAATTCCAGGCGAACTTGCCCTTGACGCAGGTGGAGATGCCGTTGGCCGGCGCATCCACCACCGGTTGCACCTTGAGCAGATGGCGGTCGCGCGTCCACATCTCGAAAGAACAGCCCACCCCGCAATACGTGCACACGGTCTTGGTGCGTTTGATTTCTGGCTGACGCAGATGCATGTCGAGCATGGACACGCCGGTGATCGGCGGCGCACCGATGGTGTGCTCCACACGCTTGACGATGTCGATCAGCGGCCGCTTGAGCTCCTGCGGCAACGCAGTGAGCGGGCCGGCTTCGGGCTGCATGGTTTTTTCCAGCAGCGCATTGCATGGGCACACGGTGACGCAGTGGCCGCAACTGACGCAGCTGGATTGCTCGATGGGCTTGCCCCCGTCCCACAGCACCCGCGGGTGCTCCATCGAAAAATCAATCGACAGCGTTTCGTTGACCTCGATCTTCTGGCAGGCTTCCACGCAACGACCGCACAAGATGCATTGATCCGGATCGTAGGTATAGAACGGATTGCTGCGATCCTTCTCGTAAGGCGTGGGCTGAAATGCGTAACGCTGGATCGGCATTTTCATATCGGCGAACGTGTTGTGCAGCGTGCAATCGTCGGTGTTGTGCTCGCATAACGTGCAGTAGAGCTCGTGCTTGGCCAACACGCGATCCATGCCCTCATGACGCGCTGCATGCGCACGCTCCACCTTGCTGGAAACTTCCAGACCATCATGGCTGCGCAGTGTGCACCCGCGTACCAGCTCGCCATCTACCTCGACCCAGCAAACATCGCAGGTCTGCGGCGCGCCAAGTGCGGGGTGATAGCAGATGTGCGACAGCGCGATGCCGTGCGTGCCACGAAAATCGATCAGCGGAACATCGGCCTGACCATGCAGCGTCTTGCCGTCGTAGACCACTGCGCATTGATTGCCATCTTGCATTGGGTGTCCTCATGTGCGGCAACAGCGCGCCAGACACACTGCAGAACTGCCGGAATTGGCAGGTAACGCAATGCATGCGTGCCTGTGCGACAACAACGCCGCCGTCAGCCACGCCAGATGCGCCTGCGCAAGACAAGCGTGAATGCATTGCACACGCTGCCTTGACCTGCTGCGTGTGGGCGCTGCTTAAGCGATCCGTTCGCGATGCACCTCGTGCGTGACGCGTTGTCGCAATGCACAATAGCGTTTGCAGCCACCTCCGTTAGACCAATAAAGCGACGTGCGCTGCCGCCTCACGCGATCGGCTGGGCATAGCCGGCCGGTCGCAGACGCGCACCGATGCTACGACATTGGATGCGGTGGTCGTCAGCGGTGCCGCGCGCTTTAAAGGTCTGGCCAAGCGCGATGCCAGCTTTTCGATCACCACCGCCAGCCCGGAACAGATCCAGCAGGCGGTGCCGCAGAGCACCGCAGACCTGTTGAAAATCGTGCCGGGCGTGTGGGCCGAGCCCAGCGGCGGCGGCACCGGCGCCAACATCTTCGTGCGCGGCATGCCATCCGAAGGCGATGCGCCATTCGTGACCATGCAGCTGGATGGCTCGCCATTGTTCCCGCCGCCGACGCTGTCGTTTCTGGAGAATTCCACGCTGTTTCGCGTGGACGATACCGTCAAGCGCATGGAAGTGTTGCGCGGCGGCTCCAGCCCGATCTTCTCCAACGGGCAACCGGGCCTGACGGTGAATTTCATCCAGAAAAAAGGCCAGGACGAAAAGGCAGCGTGCGCCTGACCGGTGGCAACAACGACCTGCGCCGCATCGATGTGTTCAATAGCGGGCCGATGGGCAATGGTTGGTACTACAGCGTGGGCGGCTTCTTCCGTCAGACCGATGGCGTGCGCGACCCGCAGTTTTCCGCCGACAAGGGCGGCCAGTTCAGCGCGACCTTGAGCAAGCGCTGGGACAGCGGCGAAGTGTCGTTCTATGCGCGGCATACCGACGACAACAACGCGTTCTACACCGCCATTCCGCTGCTGTCGCGCAACAACGGCAATGACCTGTCCAGTTTCCCGGGCTTGAACGCGCAGACCGGCACCCTACTCGGCCGCGACTTCCGCAATGTCGATCTGTTGGTTAGACCCAATGGCCAGACCCTCCGGCGTGATCTGGCCGATGGTCGCGGTGTCAACATCGACGTGTTCGGCGGCGAACTGAACTGGGAAGCCGGGCACTGGACCATCGCCGACCGCGTCAACGTCATGAGCGGCAGCGCGCCGACCTATGCCCTGTTCACGGGCGATGCGCCACAGCGCTTGAGTGACTTCATCGCGAGCTATGGCACCACCGGGAGCGGCAGCTTCACCAAAGGTGGCGGCGCGGTCGACCCGAATCAGCAAGTCCTTGAAGCCGGCTGGTGGTCGGTGGACAAGCGCCTGAACTCCTTCACCAACGATCTGCGCCTGAGCCGCGAATTGTTTGCCGGCAATACGCTCACCGTGGGCGCCTCCTACGCCACGTACTCCTCGGCCGACACCTGGCATCTGGGCAACACCATGTCGCTCACCGCACAGAACAACGCCCGGCGCATCGATGTGGCGCTGGACAATGGTCAACAGGCCACGCGCCAGGGCTTCACCAGCTCCGCCTTTTTGAACCTGCGCGCGCAGTACGACGGCGAGAACATCGCCGCCTTCATTGCCGACGAGTGGGAACTCAATGCGCGGCTGCGTCTGGACCTGGGTGCACGCTACGAGCGCCAGAGCGTGACCGGCGATGTGCACGACACCGCCACCGTCGACCTGGATGGCAATGCAGCCACGCTGTACGACAACGCCACCTCGGCGGCCTTGGTGAGCACGCGCCGCATCGATCAGGACGACGAGGCGTTCTCGTGGACGGCCGGTTTGAACTTCAAACTCAATGACAGCAACAGCCTGTTTGCACGGGTCAATTCGGGCGTGAAGTTTCCCGGCTTCGATAACCTGCGCGATGGCCAGGATCGCGTGCAGGAAGTGGATCAGTACGAGCTCGGCCTCAAGTCCGGTGCCAGCGCCTACGACCTGTATCTCACCGCGTTCTACAACACGTTCAAGAACTCGCCGTTCCAGGCCTTTTTGGCCAATGGCAGCAACTTCACCGCCGTTGGCGATTCGCGTGCACGCGGCCTGGAAGTGGAAGCGGCGATCCGCCCGTTCGGCGGCTTCGAGTTGGCCGGCACCGGCGTGTGGCTGGATGCCAAGTACCGCAATTACCGCGAATTCACCGGCAATCAGGTGATGCGCCAACCCAAGCGCCAGTTCCGCATCACCCCCAGCTATTACTGGATGCTGCCGTTCGGCGATCTCAAGCTGTTCGCCACCTATTCGTACATCGGCGACCGCTTTGCGGACCTGGCCAACAGCCAGCGCCTGCCCTCCTACGACATGCTGGATATCGGCGCCAACCTGCACGTGGGCGAGCATTGGGAAATGACCGCCAGCGGTAGCAACGTCACCGATACGCTGGGCCTGACCGAAGGCAATATGCGCGTGCCGGGCGCTGCGACCGGCGGCGTGTTCATGGGCCGGCCGATCGCCGGGCGGCAGTACCAGATGTCGGTGGCGTATCGCTGGTAATAACGGAGGTCACCATCCCGCGCGGCAGTCCAGGGCTGTCGCGCAGTCTGCATGTAGGCGCGCTGCGGCGCCTTTGAAAGTGCAATGCGGAAACGCAGGCACTGCGCGTGCCTGCGTCTTGCCCGCTCATCGGCCGTACCATCTTCGCGGCCATCCCTGATCGCTGCGGTTGTCGCACCCAGGGCGAGATGCTCGAAATACGAATAAAACCCGCGCATCCCGATTGTTTTTACATATCGGGATCGCATGCAGTAGCGAATAAACACGCGATTTCGGCCCTGCAAACTTCGCATTGGATGCGCGATCCGACGAGACGTGCATCAAAGTGCGTGATCGGTCACGCGCGATGCGTTGTTTGCTCGTCTTGCGCGCAAGGGTTGACCAACTTTTAATCAAGGTGCTGCCGGTGCTTGCGCATCGCCAGCGTCGGCTGCGCAGATGCGCACAGGGGAGCCGATAGACGATCTGTCGCATCCATCACTCAGTACACGGATGCGCTCTTCCGGCTCTTTTGGGACACATAGACATGACGCCTGTTGCCGACTCCTTGGATTCGCCCTCTTCCAGCAAACGCAGCTGGATGCCCAGGGTGCATCCAGCCGAACCCGGCGTTGCATAGGCGCGGCTGATCTTCCGCACGCGGCAAGCCCCGCAACCGCATGACACTGACACTGGCTCCACCGCCTCGGGCCTGACGGCCACCACCTGCGCGATGGAGCCGCAGCTGACCGATTCCCGATCGGCCGGACGGGTGTCAGTGCCACTTCAACTGTGCCATTCCTCGACTGGAGTCAATCAAAATGAAATTACTTCGCAGGCGATACATCGCGCTGATGATCGGCGCGCTGGTGATCGGAACCCCTCCCATGCTGGCCACCGCCGCACAGCCGGCAAGCACTGCACGTGCCGGAGACGCCAAAGGCGATCCACTGCTGCGTTATCAATGGCACCTCTCCAATGAGGGGCAGGCGGTCATCGGCGACCGCCGCCCCGTGCCCGGCATCGATATGGATGTGGATCTGCTGCATGCGCTGGGCATTCGGGGTCGTGGCGTGCGCGTCGGCGTGGTGGATGACGGCCTGGAGATCGGCCACGAGGATCTCCTCGACAACATCATCCCGAACGGTTCGCACAATTTCGGCAATGGGTCGCACGATCCCACACCAACTGACCCGACTTTCGGTCATGGCACCTCGGTCGCGGGCATCATCGCTGCGGTTGGCTGGAATGGCCGTGGCGGTCGCGGCGTCGCACCCGAGGCGTTGCTGGCCGGATTCGACTTTCTGGGTAGCGGTGGGTCCGGCAGCGATGCAGAAGTGCGCTATTCCTGGGGCGATGGGCCGGAGGCACGCACCCTGGATATCTTCAACAACAGCTGGGGCTCGGTCGAGGTCGGCTATCCCGACTTTCCGTTGGAAGAGCGTCAATCGTGGGAAGCGCTGATGCGCTCGACACGCGGTGGGCTGGGCGGCATCTACATCAAATCCGCCGGCAACAGCTTCAGGCGTTTTCGTACCCGCGATGCAGAGGGCAACATTGTCAATCTCTGCAGCGACTTGTCACGCACCTTGAATGTCGGATGCATGCTCGCCAATGTCGATCCACTCAACAATGTTCCTGCCACCATCGTGGTCGCCAGCGTGGACGCCACAGGCAAGCGCGCCTCCTATTCGTCGTCCGGTTCGGCGTTGTGGATATCCGGCCTGGGCGGAGAGTTTGGATACCAGCGCAAGTTCTCTCCCAACGCGGCTCAGACCTCCTCCCCCGATACCGCGCCGTTCATCTACGACCCGGCCATTGTCACCACCGATCTCAGCGGTTGCAGCGCCGGCGACAATGTGGATGGCACTACAGTCGAAAACGCGCTTGCTGGCAGCACTTCCAAGATCGACGCAACCTGCAATTACAGCGCGTTGATGAACGGCACATCTGCCGCTGCGCCCACCGTCTCCGGTGTTGCAGCGCTCATTCTCAGCGCCAACCCCAGCCTGACCGCGCGCGATGTCAAATACATCCTGGCCAAGACCGCGCGCCAGATCGATCCCTGGCAGCCCGCTGCGATCTACCAGGGCAGTGTGATCGACCCGGGTTGGATCACCAATGCAGCCGGGCATCGTTTCAGCAACTGGTATGGCTTCGGCCTGGCCGACGGCGCCGCAGCCGTCTACGAGGCGACCTATTTCAAGCCCCTGCCTCCGCTACGCGATACGCAGTGGGTCCAATCCACCGCTGCTGCAAGCCAGATCGGTGGACCTGCACGACCAGCCAAACAACACATTCGCATCACCCAGGCAATGAAGGTGGAAAGCGTGCAGCTGTCATTGGCCACATCGCACCGCACGCCGACCAACCTGCGCGTAGTGCTGGAGTCGCCCAGTGGCACGCGGAGCTACGTGGTGACGCCGTTTTCGGTCCTGGATGCCGAGGCGTACGCAGCGACCGGCTTCTATATCGACCTCACTTCCACCAATGCGTTCCTGGATGAGAGAGCGCAGGGCGTGTGGACACTGGAAGTCACCGACATGAGCGAGCCGACAACCACGGCGGCGTTACAGAACTTCAAACTTCGCATTCTGGGGCACTGACATGAAAACCACGCTTGTTCTTTCGGCAATCCTCGCGTCATTCGGCGCGTGCGGCATCACGCAGGCCGCGCAGTACATGGATGCCCAGGCACTCAGCGCCGCGGCAACCGGAGAACGCTTCAAATCCGGTCCGGACACATACCGCATGCTGCCGGGAACGGTGGTCCCCGACCCGCCTCCGGCTGAGCTTGCGGATGGCGCCGCAGCACCCGCCGCCAAGACCCGTGCCGCTACGGCCGCGGCACGGCCCACTGGAAAGGTTGCCGCGCGGATCGGCCCCTACGCGGTGGTCCTGGACACACCAGCCGGCGCTGCGCGTAGCGGTTTCCCATCGGTATCCAGCACGGAGCGGACCATCGCCGCGGCAGTGAACGAACGCAACGGACGCGTGGTGCTGGTACGGCCGCAGCTGAAACTCACCGGCACCACACCGGCTAACGCACTCTTGCTGGCACGCAACTCGGGGGGCAGCATCGTATACACCTCGACCGTGGATAACAGCGCGGTGATTGCCTATTCCTCGGTTGAAAAGGCGCAACAGGCGCTGGCTCGCCTGCAAGCCAACAGCGGCGGTGCGCAGCTCTCGCTCGTGGTGGCGCAATCAATCATGCAACCGATGTGACCGCACGCTGGCCGCCGGCGGATGCCCTGCGGCCAGCGCTGCTTCCCGCAGATGCTCCGCGGTTCGATCTGGCCTGCCGGACAGGCCCGACGCACATTGTCCGCAGCCGTCGGCAGCAATGAGTGGTCCGAATGGATGCACGCCACGTCTCGACTGCATCCCACGTCCGATTGGAGATCATCGCAATGTACCTACTTCGCAGCGACATCCAGCGCTGTCGCTCGGCATGACGCTGGTCGGTCTTGCCTCTTTTGCGGCACAGGCAGCCATGCCTGGCAACGCATCCACCGGCCCGACAGACGATCCGCTGGTGCGTTACCAGTGGCACGTCTCCAACGAGGGGCAGGCGGTCATCGGAGACAGCCGTCCGGTTGCAGGCGTGAATATGGATGTGGACATTCTCCACGCGCTACATATCCGCGGCAAACACGTGCGCATCGGCGTGGTAGATAGCGGGTTGGAAATCAGGCACGAAGACTTGGCGGCGAATGTAATTCCGAACGGCTCGTACAATTTCATGAATGGTTCGAACGATCCCACGCCCTCGGGCCCCGGCTACGATCACGGCACGCAAGTGGCAGGCATCGTCGCTGCAGTCGGTTGGAACGGGCACGGTGGGCGGGGCATTGCACCCGACGCCTCGCTTGTGGGGTTCGCATTCGGAGAAGCGTCTTCGGTGACAGAAGCGGGCATTCGCTACGCCTGGGGAGATGGGCCACAGTCCCGTGTCCTGGACGTGTTCAATTTCTCCTTCGTCAACATCACACCGTTCTATCAGGACTTCCCGCTGCAAGACCAGCGGTCGTGGGATGCGCTGATGCAGTCAACCCGCAGTGGGCGCGGTGCGATCTACGTCAAATCGGCTGGAAACAGCTTTCTTAACTGGCGCGGCCAGGACCAGGAAGGAAATGTTGTCGATGCTTGCGGCGACGCTGCGCGCACGAACGGTCTCGGCTGCGGCCTGGCCAATCAAGACACCTTCAATAATCTGTTCGGCACGATCGCCGTCGCAAGCGTGGACGCGGTGGGCAAACGCGCCGCATATTCTTCGCCTGGATCGGCGTTATGGGTTTCCGGACTTGGCGGGTTGATCGGATACCAGCGCGCGTTCTATCCGAACGCAGCCCAAGATCTGGGAGCCGATGCGGCACCCTTTGTTTACGACCCCGCCATTGTCACGACCGATCTTAGCGGATGCGCTGCGGGATCGAACGTGGATCATGACAGCCCAGCCGAGAACGCGCTGGATACCAGCGCCTCGAAGATCGACCCCTCGTGTAGTTACACCGCCACGTTCAACGGCACCTCGGCCGCCGCACCCACCGTGGCAGGGGTTGCCGCACTCATGCTGGGGGTCAACCCAAACTTGAGCGCGCGTGACGTGAAGTACATCCTGGCCAAGACCGCGCGCCAAGTGGATCCGGGGCAACCCCGTGTGGTCTACCAGGGCAGCGTGGTCGATCCGGGATAGATCACCAATGCCGCCGGGCATCGCTTCAGTAACTGGTATGGCTTCGGCTTGGCCGATGCGGCGGCGGCCGTTTACAAGGCCAGCAACTTAACGCCACTGCCACCGATGCGCGACACACGCTGGGTCAAGTCCGGCAATGCAGGCAGCCAGATCGGTGGGCCGGCGCGGCCGGCCACGCAGCGGGTTCGCATCAAGCAGGCAATGAAGGTCGAATCGGTGCAACTGTCGCTGGAAACCGCGCATCTGACGCCCCGCAATCTGCGGGTGGTACTGGTATCGCCCAGTGGCACACGCAGCTATGTGCCCACGCCGTTCTCGGCGCTGGATGCCGATGCCTATGCCAAGACCAGGTTCTATGTCGACCTTACCTCCAGCAACGCGTTTCTGGACGAAACCTCGCAGGGCGTGTGGACGCTGGAAGTCACCGACATGATTGCCGACAAGGGCAAGGAACAACTTCAGGAGTTCGAAATGCGCGTAGTGGGCCACTGACATTAAGACATCTCTGATCCCCCTGCTGTTCGTCGTTGCCGCTAGCCTGTCCACTGCCGCTTCGGCACAGAGCCTGGACAGCAAACGCCTGCGCGATGCCGCCACCGGGCAGACCATTGCGGTAAGCCGCACAAGTTTCCGGCTGATTCCCGGTGCGGTGGTGCGTCCCGTTGAGGCTGCACGTGCGACGACCAGTTCGCAATCGCTGTCGACTGCACAGACAACTGCGGACGCACCGCACCGCTGGCACGCTTCGATCGCTATGCCATTTATCTTGATAACGCGACTGCGGCGCGCGCAGCATCGGCCGTCCGTCTCGGTGGACAGCAGCCGACCGTGGCCGCCGCGATCGAGACACGGACCGGCCAGCTGACCTTGCTCGGTACCTCGATCAAATTGTTCGACACCACGCCCGCGGTTGCGCGTGCACTTGCCACACGGACCGGCGGCAAATTGATCTACGCATCCGACATCGATGGCAGCGTGATGATCGGCTACGGTTCGCTGGCCACTGCATTGGACACCTGCAAGCAATTGCAGGGCAGCAAGGGCGTGGGTGCGATCATGCCTGAGGTGATTCAACGGGCTGCGCAGCTGTTGTGACGCTACAGTTTTGTGGGCCACTCTTGGGCCGGAACGCGCGGCCAAGCTGGACGATGCCGTACTCTGCGTCGTTGGCCAGCCAAGCCCTTACGGTGATCGCCACGCTGGCGGATCATCTTCCTGCGAGCTGTAACAGCTTATGCAGGCTGCGCCGCTGCGCTTCGCTCAGCAGATGTCCATGCGTGGTCAACACCTCCAGAATCTGCTGATGCGCCCGCGCCGTGCGCTGAGCGAGCTCTACCGTGGCGGCGGCTTCGATCGTCTTCCAGTCGGCCGGGCTTGTCGGTGTTGGGATGGTCGAACGTTTTGCGGGCATGGTGCGGCGCAGGCGCTGGAGTGGACATCCATGATACCGGCAGTGTGTGAGCGTTCTCACAAGCGCCGGTTGCGCTTCTGCCTGCGCGCTGGGCGCGGCCGCATCCGCTGGCGCCCTAGGTTGTGATCCACCGCCACGTTACGGCCCATGCCTGCCACATGACAGACGCTCTTGCTCGATCAACGGCATCGCGGCCCGCCGCCTTGGGCCACGCCGCCTTGGGCCACTGCCGGGCTCCGCATGTTATCGCCGACCGGACTGACCGCCCTCCTGCTGCGCCACGCGCCTGCCGAGGGGGTGCACGCCACCCAGATCGACGGGAGGCAGATCATGCGCAGCGCCTCGCCCACGGTGGCAATTGCCACAGTCTCTGTGTCTTGTGGCGAAAGGCCGCAAACAGGCGATGCTGGGCGCACAGGTGTACTCCTACCGCCCGCAGCCATCTGGTGGCCTCGGTAGATCTGCCGATCGTCGGCTCGTCTGGGCAGCTTCACCCAATGGCTGCGTCTGAATAAAAGCGCGGCTTTCTTGGCGGATTCGGCATCGCCAACAACCCCATCTGCAAAGACAAGCTCAACAACATGCCGGCTTCTATGGACTCCAACAGTGACGCGTGGGTGGGTTGGACTGCATGGGCAACGGGCAGATGGTGGAACAACAGGTACCACTCAATCTGCGTCCCACTGCGAACGGACGTGAACAGCTTCAGCTATCTATCTCGCAAGCCCATGCAAAACGTATGACGCATCAATGCTGCGGTGCAGTACTGTTTGTAAGCGAACTGGAGCTGAGGAGTACAGGCGTGGGGCGGCGTCGATGGATTGACGCCGATCTATTGACATTCGATAAATTATCAAGATGTAAATTTGACATTCAGCTGCTAGAACTGACGTGATTGCTGGTGCGCAGTGCATCGGCGCTGCAATGAGCTGCCTGCATTTTTAATTCAAATGTAAATTACATCTAAGTGAAAAGAGATCTAGCGCACAGTTCGGCAAATACGCCACCTTCACACCCGACAATGTCCGAAAAAAGGCATAGCAGGTGCAAGGGGTAGGGCGGATGCAGCGCATTCGGCGCAAATCGCAGCCAGCAGGTTGCGACGCATCCTCCCACCTACTCGAAGGAGGTGCTTTATGTTTACTGCATCATTCTCTCTACGACACGTCGTAGTTTGTGCACTGTTTTTTATCTTGCTGAGCATATCGCCGCTTAGCCACGCCCAGACGCGCGCACTTACGTATGCCGGGGTCAATCTCGCCGGCGCCGAATTCGCATCTGCCAAAAAACCGGGGGTCCTGAACAAAGACTATAAGTATCCGGCGGTCAGTGATTACACCTATTTCGCCGGCGTCGGTATGAATACGATCCGCTTGCCGATTTTGTGGGAACGTCTGCAACCCACCGCACGCGGCACACTGGATCCGGCGCAATTGGCGCTGGTGCAACAAGCGGCGGCGCGTGCCAAGGCAGCGGGCATGTATCTGGTGCTGGACATCCACAATTACGGCAAATACTACGGTTACACGATTGGCAGCGACCAAGTGCCGCTCGCCACGTTCACCGATTTATGGCGCCGTATTGCGCTGGCATTTCCTAGCGATAATGCAGTGATCTTCGGGCTGATGAACGAGCCCAATGGCGTATCTGCCAGTGGGTGGGCCGGTGCTGCACAAGCAGCGATCGACACCATCCGCGCCACCGGTGCCAATAATCTGATCCTGGTGCCCGGCGCGTTGTGGACTGGCGCGCATAGTTGGTATTCCATCACCACCGACGGCTATTCCAACGCAACGGCGCTGGCATCCATTTATGACCCGCTTGATCGTTACGCGTTCGAAGTGCATCAGTATCTGGATGCCAATTCCAGCGGCACCACCAATGTCTGCGTCAGTGCCGCCGTCGGTGCCGATCGTCTGCGCACCTTCACCACGTGGCTGCGTACCAATCACAAACGTGGCTTCCTGGGCGAGTTCGGCACTGCCAACAACGCGCTGTGCGATAAAGCGCTGCAAACCATGCTTGGCTATATAGAAACAAACGCCGATGTCTGGCTGGGCTGGGCGTGGTGGGCGGCCGGCTCGTGGTGGAACAGCAGTTACCAGTACAGCGTGCAACCCAACAAGGACGGCACCGACAAGCCGCAAATGTCGATTCTGTCGCCGCAGGCGGCACGCGCGACCAGCACCACGCTTTGAAGTGATGCCCTGATATCGATGCAGTACGCTGATGTCAGTATTCGGGCCGCCGCGAGGCGGCCCGACTTTTTAGTCGCCCCTGAAAAACCCCAACCACCCAACGACCGCAAGGCCTTGATGTCTGCACCGGCGTGCCAGAACTACCAGTGTTCGCTACGCTGAAGGCTGGTTTCTGGCAATTTTCACTCATGCGTACACGCCGTCCTGCTGCCGAGCACATGCCTGCCGACGAGTTGTTTCGTTCGCGGCTGGAGAACCAGATCGATCTGCGTCATCCGCTGGCGCGGCTGAGCCAACGGATGCCGTGGGCGGCGTTGGAGCAAGCACTTTCATCGCGCTTGCCGGCCACCCAGGCCGGTGGCGGTCGGCCGGCATTGCCGGTGCGGCTGATTGCCGGTTTGCTCTACCTCAAACACGCCTACGACCTGTCCGATGAAGCGGTGTGCGAGCGTTGGCTGGAGAATCCGTACTGGCAGTTCTTCACTGGCGAGGTCGTGTTCCAGACGCGTTTGCCGTGCGATGCCAGCTCGCTGACGCGCTGGCGGCAGCGCCTGGGTGAGGCCGGGATGGAAGAGCTGTTGGCGCACACCATCAACGCCGCACATGCCATGCAGGCGGTGGACGCACGCGAGTTGTCGCGGGTGATCGTGGACACCACGGTGCAGGAAAAGGCGATCGCCTATCCGACCGACAGCCGTTTGCTGGAGGTGGCACGCAAGAAGCTGGTGTTACTGGCCAAGCGGCACGGCATCGGAGTGCGGCAGAGCTACGCGCGGCAAGGCCCGGCCCTGAGCCGCAAGGCAGGTCGGTATGCGCATGCGCGCCAGTTCAAGCGCATGCAGCGCGTCCTGCGACGTCAACGCACGGTATTGGGGCGGGTGTTGCGCGACATCCAACGCAAACTCGATCAGGTAAACACCGGCGTGCGCGAGCGCATCGCTATCTGGCTGGAACGTGCGCAACAGCTGTACACGCAGCGTCCGAAGGACAAACAAAAACTCTACGCATTGCATGCCCCGGAAGTGGAATGCATCGGCAAGGGCAAGGCGCGTCAAGCGTACGAATTCGGCGTCAAGGTCGGCATTGCAGTCACCGCCTGCAAGGGATTGGTCGTGGGTGCGCGCAGCTTCCCGGGCAACCCGTACGACGGCGATACCTTGGCCGAGCAGCTGGAGCAGACACGCGGGTTGCTGCAGGATGTGAGCGTAGAACCGACGGTGGCGATCGTGGACCTGGGCTATCGCGGGCGCGAAGTCGATGGCGTGCAGGTCCCTGCATCGCGGCAAGGCCAAGACGCTGACGCGACGGCAATGGCGCTGGATCAAGCGACGGCAGGCAGTGGAGCCGGTGATCGGACATCTGAAAGACGACTGCCGGTTGCGTCGCTGCAGGCTGAAAGGTGCCCAAGGCGATGCGCTGCACGTGCTCGGCTGCGCCGCCGGCTACAACCTGCGTTGGCTGCTGCGCTGGATCGCGTTTTTGCGTGCCTGGATGCGGGCGATGGGATGGTCATCCTTGAGTGCCGTGCAGCTGTCACCGACGGCACTTGGCACTTGAAGGGGATTTTTCAGGGACGACTTGTTAGCCACTCTAAGTTATTTCTCGTGCGCGAGGGTGTCGACCATCAACGCGGGCAAGCGCATCGCACCGACAGCCATGCACAGGAGCCGACCAAGGCGGCTGATCGGCGGCAACGCCAACGCCGTGCGAGGCCGTTTGACTCTCTGGCTGCGTGGTAAGCGGCTACTCCGCCACCGCACACTTCGCGCACAAGCCGTGCACTTCCAGCGTCTGCGCCTGTGGTTGGAAACCCAACGCCTTGGCGCGGGCTTCGAGTTGCGACACTACGTCGCGATCCTCAAGTTCCACTGCGCTATGGCAGCGGTCGCAGATCAGAAACGGCACGGAGTGCTGCGCGCTGTTGGGGTGGTGGCAGGCAACGAAGGCGTTGACCGATTCGAGCTTGTGCACGAATCCGTTGGCCATCAGAAAATCCAGCGCGCGATACACCGTGGGCGGAGCGTCGGCACCGACGCCCTTGCCTTCGCGCACACAGTCCAGCAGCTCGTAGGCCTTGACCGGCTTGCCGGCATCGGCGATCAGCCGCAGCACGTTGGCGCGGATCGGGGTAAGCCGCAGACCACGCTCGCTGCACGCGCGCTCCACTGCGCGCACGAAGCCGTTGGCGTCGTCGACGTGGTGATGCGGTGCCGTGCAGGCGTGTTCGTTGCTTTTCATCACAGACTCCGGCGTCAGGCCGCTCCTATCTTGATGAGTGCCGCATCGATGCGTTTCAAGGCGCCCTCGCGTCCGGCCAGGTACACCGTCTGCGAAATGTCCGGGCTGACCTGGGTGCCGGTGATGGCCACGCGCAGCGGCTGGGCGACCTTGCCCATGCCCAGCTCCAGCGCGGCCGCGGCGTCGTGCAGTGCAGCCGACACACTCTCCACGCTCCACTCGCTCACGCCGGCCAGCAGTTCTCGCGCTTTGCCAAGCGGCACCTCGGCGCCCAGCTTGAGGTGCTTCATCACCGCCGCTTCGTCGTAAGTTTCCAGCGGCTGATACCAGACCACGGCTTTTTCGGCCATTTCCTTCAAGGTCTGCACGCGCTCGCGCAGCGCCACCACCACATCGATGGCGGCCGGGCCGGCGGCGACGTCGATGCCGCGCTTGGCGAGCTGGTATTCCAGCTGCGGAGCGATGCTGGCCGGGTCGTCGGTCTTCAGATAGTGCTGATTGACCCATCCAAGCTTGGCCATATCCAGGCGCGCGGCCTTGGAATTGACGTCCTTGACGTCGAACAGGTCGAGCAATTCCTGCTGAGTGAACAATTCCTGGTCGCCATGCGACCAGCCCAGGCGGGCCAGATAATTGATCAGCGCATGCGGCAGATAACCGGCTTCCTTGTACTGCATCACATCGGCCGCGCCGGTGCGCTTGGACAGTTTGGCGCCCTGCTCATCCAGGATCATCGGCATGTGCGCGAACTTAGGCACCGGCGCGCCCAGCGCTTCATAGATATTGATCTGGCGCGGGGTGTTGTTGATGTGATCGTCCCCGCGGATCACCTCGGTGATGCCCATGTCCCAGTCGTCCACCACCACCGCGAAGTTGTAGGTGGGGTAGCCGTCCGGGCGGAAGATCACCATGTCATCGAGCTCGCTGTTGGCGATCTCGATGACGCCCTTGATCAGGTCGTCGAACACCACGGTGCCGCCGATCGGATTCTTGAAACGGATGACACGATTTGGGTCATCACGATACCGCAGGTGCTGCTCGCGGGCGGCGCCGTTGTAGCGCGGCTTTTCCTGTTTGTCCATCGCAGCTTCACGCATGGCGTCGAGTTCTTCGCGGGTTTCGTAGGCGTAATAAGCCTTGCCCTGCGCCAGCAGCTGCTCGGCGACTTCCTGATAGCGGGCGATGCGCTGGGTCTGGTATATCGGGCCTTCGTCGTAACCCAGGCCCAGCCAGTCCATTGCCTCCAAGATGGCGTCGATCGCCTCTTGGGTGCTGCGCTCACGGTCGGTGTCTTCAATGCGCAGCACGAACTGCCCGCCGCGGTGGCGTGCCTCCAGCCAGCAATACAGGGCAGTGCGGGCGCCGCCGATGTGCAGGTAACCGGTGGGGCTGGGGGCAAAACGGGTGCGGCAGGTCATGGCGCGCTCGGCGGAACGGGAATCGGCGGATTTTACCTTGCGCAGCGCAGACCTGCCCGGCCCGCGGCTCAGCGGTTGCGCAACAGGTCGCCGTAGACCACGCAATCGCCGCCGCTGCGGGCGGGGCCTGGTGCGTCATACAGCACCAGCCAGGCGGGCCTGCTACCGGCCAGATGTTTTGGCAGATTGCAGATCGCTTCGGCGCGGTCGCTGTCCTTGCCATGCGGCAGCACCGCCGATTCCAACAGCTCGTGCTGGAAGCGCACCGGCGCGCGGTTGGCGGCCAGCACTGCGCGCGCATCCGGCCACTTGAACAGGCCGATCTCGCCATTGAGCACCATGGTCGGCCCGGCCAGCACGTACAGGTCATCGCCGGAGTAATGCAGGTCGCGCACGCCCAGCCCGCCCAATTGCAGGAAGTGCTTGCGCAGCAGCGTGCCGTCTTCGTCCAGTGGCGCCAGGCGCAGATGGTCGCCATGCGCTTCCACCTGGATCTCCAGCAGCGCCGACCAGCCGCGCAGCACCGGTCCGCGCAGGCCGAGCAGCAGGCGCTGGCCGTTCACCACGATGCCTTCGATGTCCAAGCCATTGTCCTTGGCAGGGATCTTCAGGAACGGGCCGAAATGCGGGTCGTCGGCCAGCAGGTCGGTGAGCTGGTTGTGCTTGGCGTCGCCCTTGAGCCGCAGCGCGCGGCGGCCATCGGCGGCTTCGCGCACCAGTTGCGGCGCGCCATCGGCATCGCGCTCGATCGGCAGGCAGGCCAGCAGGCAGCGGTTGGCGTCGAGTTTGAGCCTGCTAAGGCGCTTGGCGTTGTCGGCATCGTCGCGGCCACGCTTGGCGTTCTTGCGCTTGGAGCCATGCGAGCCGACGACCCACAGGCACCCATCCGACAAACCTATACCTTCCAGGTCCGCTTCGTCGGCGGCCTCGCCCGGCAGATCTAGCAACTCGGCCAACGGAAAGCTCCGACCTTCGCCGAAGCGCAACGTGTCGCGCTGGGTCGGATCGAGCTTGCGCAGGCGGTCCACTGCGCAGGCTTCATCGCCAGCCACCCACAACCAGTCGTCGGCGAACGCGGCGCCGGACAGATTGCTGTGCACCAGCGCACCGGGCGCAAACTCGAGACGGACACTGTGAGGAATCAGGGTTTTCTTGGCCATGGGAACCTGGTGGGTGATGTTGCTGGGGGTTGAGAGTGGTTAACAAAGCACCGCGAGCACTGGTCAGGGAATGCGGACGGCGCGGAGGAACCGGGGTGTACGCGTGGTACATGCCGCACCGAGCACCAACCGCACGCCTGACGTGAGCGCAGTCGTTTTGTCAGCCGCGCTCCATCAATCAGATGCGGCCAGCTTGACACGCGTCATGCCAGCGGCCAACTGCACCGACCAATCGCGGTCGTTGGCGACCTGCGCATACGCGCAGCTGGCTTCGAATGCACCGAAGTCCAGCTCTGCATGGGCCCACACCGTGTCGCCCTGCGTCTGCGCCAGCAGACCATCGGCCGGGAAGCCAACATCCATCGGCGCGAACACCGCCGCTTCGTAGGTATTGACGTTCAACGCGGGGCTGCACGGCGCCTCGCCGGCGTCGACCGATTGCGCTATGCGTGTCAAACGTCGCGCCCAGTTCCGGCGACAGATATTCCGGCAGCATCAGCACGCGTGCGCCGGCAGCAGCAGCTTCACCGACCACGGCGGATTGGCGCGCGGCGAAATCGGCAGGTTTACCGATCGGATATTTGGCGACTGCGACCTTCATTTGGCGGCCCTGCTGCGATTGATCGAATGAAGCGGGAAACGTCGATTTAGTCGCCAGTAGTGCATGCGCTTGGCGCAGGTCGAAAAAAGAACTGCACGCCGATACACGCAGCAGCCGACAACGGATACGCCTGCCAGACCGCGATGTGCCGGTGTCCAGGGTTTGAGGCGAATTTGAAGCGACTGCGAAGTGGCCTATCCACCAAAGTGTGACGGTGATGCTCGGCGCCAGAAGCGAACGCTAGAATTGCAACCCATGCCCAAGGGCAGTTTCTGTTTTGCAGCCCCCGCTTCGCAGTGGAGGAATCCCCGCTGAGTCGCGTGGTGCAACGATTCAGTGCAGGTAGCACAAGGGAATATGTGTGCGCGCTGCCTGCCCCCCCTAAATTTCATAAGGACTTCCGTTGTGATGATCGAGCAACGTTTACTTGCCACCTGTCTCGTCGCTGCTCTTGGGCTTTCTGTCAACGTCGCTGCGCAGGCCGCAGTACATGGCATGGGTCTCAAGCCGTCATCGATGAGACAGCCGGTCACCGCGGTATTCGGCACCGAAAGTACCGACGACAAGCCGCTACCGGTAAAGATCGACCTCACTGCTTGGGCAATCGAACCCGGCGACCAGAAAGAGGTGAACGCATGCGCGTCCTGGGCAACCGCCCACACCTTGACCGGCTGGTATGCGAAAGCCGGCAAGCAGACCCAGATGCGCTTTGCGCCAATGTATCTCTACAGCCAGGTCAATAACGGTGTCGATGAAGGCTCATCGATGGAAGCGCCGCTGGACATCGCCTTGGCCCAGGGCATCGACACCGCACAGCATTATTCGTGGGGCGATTACAACTGGAAAAACAAGCCCACTGCGGCAGACCATGCCAACGCCGCCAAGCATCCCACTAGCTATCAGAAGTACACAGTTCTTTACTCTGGCGATGGCAATGGAGGCAGCCCGTTGATCGATCAAGTGAAGCGCGCGCTCGCCACTTATACGCCGGTCGCAATTGCTTTTGCAGTCCGCCAGGGCTTTGAAGACCTGAGTCCGACCAACCAGGTTGATCGAGACACGACTAGCAAGCGGAGTGGCTATCACGAAGTCATTGCGCTGGGCTACGACAGCGAAGGCTTGCTGATCGAAAACAGCTGGGGCACCGAATGGGGCAACAAGGGCTACGGCAAACTGGCGTGGTCGGTGGTCGCAAAAGATGTGATCGAAGCGATCGTGGTTCACTGACGCACTCCATCGCAGTCGCGACGCGAGCCGTCGCGACTGCGATACCGCATGCGCGATTGAATGCATGCCACACAACCGGTGTCGCCGCAGATTCATACCATCGCCGAGTAACAGCACTGCAACGCGAAGCGATAAGCCCGCAGTCCGATCACGCGATCGACAGCTGGAACACGGCCGTCGCACCGCCGCCCTGACGATCCCCCAGCATTACCTCACCCTGGTGCAGACGCGCGACCTCGCGTACCAACGGCAGACCGAGTCCGGAGCTGCGTCAGCCGATCTCAAACTGGGCAACACGCTCTACACTGCCGCGATGAACTATCGCCACGCCTTCCATGCCGGCAACCATGCCGACGTGCTCAAGCACATCGCCTTGCTGGCGCTGATCGACACCCTCAAGCGCAAGGACACGCCGTTCTTCGTGCTCGACACTCACGCCGGACGCGGCCGCTACCAGCTCGGAGGCGAAGAAAGCCGCAAGACCAACGAGGCCGATGCCGGGGTGATGCGGTTAATGGCCGAATCGACCTTGCCGGAAGTGGTCGAGCGCTATCTGCGCGCGGTGCAGGCAGACAACCAGACCGTCGCCCGCCCACCCACGTCCGGACAAAAACCGGCCCGCCCCACTGCCGGCATCCATATCAATCACTACCCAGGCTCGCCACTGCTGGCGGCGCAAGCGCTGCGCGAACAGGACCGCATGGCCTTTTGCGAATTGCAGCCAGACGAAGCCGAGGCGCTGAAACACCTGTTCGCCACCGACAGCCGCGTACGCATGCATGCCGGCGACGGCTATGCGGCGATCCGGGCGTTCCTGCCGCCGCGTGCTGGCGAGACCAAGATCGGCCGCGGGCTGGTGCTGATCGACCCGCCGTACGAATCGCAGGAGGCCGAATACCCGCAGGTCATCCATAGCGTGCGCGAGGCGCTGGCTCGCTGGCCGCAGGCGATCTGCATTGTGTGGTACCCGATCAAGCTGCGCCGCAGCCTGCAGCCGTTTATGCGCAAGGCTGCCACGCTGCCGGCCAAGTCGGTGCTGGTGGCCGAGCTGCAGGTGCGCCCGGACGACTCGCCGTTGCGCCTGACCGGCAGTGGCCTGCTGCTCGTCAATGCACCGTGGCAGTTCGACCAAGTGCTGGCGCCGGCCCTGTCGGCGCTCAAAAAGCACCTCGGCGAGCCAGGTGCCGCGACCCGGCTGGAATGGTTGCGCCAGGACGCTTGAAGCGACATAACCTTCCGAGCTGATGGCTGATGGCTCATGGCGGCACTGGAGGTAGAAGCGGCAGGCAAGGCATTCGCGGCGCCACCGCGGTGTGCGCATCACCCGCACACGGCGGTGGCGCCTCACTAGCAACTGACACTCAGCCATGTCCGACGAGCCTACGCGTTCGATAAGCGGGATCGGTTGTTTCCCTCACCTACGACGGGTTGGCCGCGCCGCTAACGCTCACCAAGCCAGTGCGGTTCGCCCAGCGACGGGCCGCTCCAAGCGTCCCCGCGCTCACGACCGGCTCACGGCATCGCTCGTTACAGTGGAGTGGGAAGCACTGCCACCGTCCAAACCGCCCCCAGCGGCGCACTGGATTCATTCACGGTTGTGCCCCGGGCTGGTGCCAGAATCTTCCGATCTTAAAGGAACATCGGTCATGGCCATTCGCAATCGCATGCCTCCCTGGCATGAAAACTTCAGCCTGCCCAATGGCCGCACTCTTTTGCTCCGCCCGATCCGTCCCGAGGACGGGCCGCCGCTGCAGGCCGCTTTCAGCCTGTTGGGACCGGAGGAAATCCGCGCGCGCTTCGTGCGTTCCTCCACCGAAATCACCCCGGAGATGGTGCAGCGTCTGACCCATCCCAACCCCAAGAACGAGATCGTACTGGTCGCCGCCGAGCAGTTGCCACCGGGCGAAGCCCTGGTGGGCGCAGTGGCGCGTGCCGCGCTGGTGCCGGGCACGCGCCAAGCCGAGTACACCATTCTGGTCAGCAGCTTCGTCGCCGGCCAAGGCCTGGGCAGGCAATTGATGCGCAAGTTGGTGAAGTGGGCGCGACGCAAATACCTGGACTGCCTATTCGGCGATGTGCTGCAAAGCAATGTGCCGATGCTGCAGCTGGCAGAGTCGCTGGGCTTCAAGCCGCAGCCCCATCCGGATTCGCCGGAGTTGGTGCGGATGGTGCTGGAGCTGGATGCTTGAGTGGCTGGAGATCGCGACTCGGGACTCGACGTTAGTGCACGACCGCCGCGTAGTGACTGCGCAGCACTAGGATGTCGCGTGGTCCAGATTGCCCAGCACTATGCGCCCTGTCAGGTGCTTGCGCGCCCCGCTTCATGACACCAGGTCGCCACAGGGCGGTTGGCGACATCGCGCTTTTTCCGCGGGAAAGGAAGGCCCAAGGCACCCTGGACCGTGCAGACGCCCTGCCGCGCATGTGACCCACCACGCCGCCGTTCATACTAGATGGTCCGGCCGCGGTGGGGGCTCTGATAAAATTGCCGGCTGATGCCGTCGCCTACCTTCCCCTCTCCGCCGCTGCCCAAGTCCGGCCAGCTCCGCGTCTACTGGCGCGCTCCTTCCTCTCCGACAGCGCTGGCCTGGTCGATTGCGCGGGCAGCCGAGGCGCACGCCGGCCCGCTGCTGGTGATTGCACGCGACAACCAGAGCGCGCATCAGATCGAAGCCGATCTGCATGCCCTGCTCAGCGAACAGTCCGCCCTGCCGGTGGTGCCGTTTCCCGATTGGGAAACCCTGCCCTACGACCAGTTCAGCCCGCATCCTGAAATCATCAGCCAGCGCTTGGCCGCCCTGCATCGCCTGCCCTCGCTGAGCCGCGGCGTGGTGATTGTGCCGGTGCAGATGTTGATGCAGCAGCTGGCGCCGTTGAGCTACATCGTCGGTGGCAGCTTTGATCTCAAGGTCGGCCAGCGACTGGATCTGGACGCAGAAAAACGCCGTCTGGAAAGCGCCGGCTACCGCAACGTGCCGCAGGTAATGGACCCGGGCGATTTCGCGGTGCGCGGCGGTTTGCTGGACGTGTTCCCGATGGGTGCGGACACGCCGCTGCGCATCGAGTTGCTGGACGAAGATATCGACTCGATCCGCGCGTTCGACCCCGAATCGCAGCGTTCGCTCGACAAGGTCGACGCAGTCAAGATGTTGCCCGGCCGCGAAGTGCCGATGGACGATATCAGCGTGGAGCGCGTACTGGCGTGTCTACGCGAACGCTTCGATGTGGATACCCGGCGCAGCGCGCTGTATCAGGATCTGAAATCCGGCATCGCCCCGTCGGGCATCGAGTACTACCTGCCGATGTTCTTCGCCAATACCGCCACCTTGTTCGATTATCTGGACAAGCGCGTGTTGCCGTTGATCGCCACCGGTGTGTCCAATGCGGCCGATGCGTTCTGGACCCAGGCACAGCATCGCTACGAGCAGCGCCGCCACGATGTGGAACGCCCGCTGCTGCCGCCGGACGAGTTGTATCAATCGCCCGATGCACTGCGTGAGCGGCTCAACAAGCTGGCGCGCATCGAAGTGTGGGCAAGCGATCATGCACGCATCGACCAAGCCACCGCACTCGGCGACCAACCATTGCCGCCGCTGCCGGTTGCCGCAAAAGACGCACCCGCCGGACAGGCGCTGGCATCGTTCCTGGGCCATTATCCGGGCCGCGTGCTGGTGGCTGCCGATTCGGCCGGCCGCCGCGAAGCCTTGATGGAAGTGTTGGCCGCCGCGCAACTGAAGCCTGAAGTGGTCGCCGATGTGCCGGCCTTCCTGGCTGCGGACAAGCTGCGTTTCGGCATTACGGTGGCACCGTTGGAAGACGGGTTCGCCCTGGATAATCCGCAGATTGCGGTATTGACCGAGCGCCAGCTGTTTCCTGAGCGGGCCAATCAGCCGCGCCGCACCCGCCGGGTTGGGCGCGAGCCGGAAGCGATCATCCGCGATCTGGGCGAGCTGTCCGAAGGCGCGCCGATAGTGCACGAGGACCACGGTGTGGGCCGCTACCGCGGACTGATCGTGTTAGATGCCGGCGGCATGCCCGGCGAGTTCCTCGAAATCGAATACGCCAAGGGCGACCGGCTGTATGTACCGGTGGCGCAACTGCATCTGATCAGCCGCTACTCCGGCGCCTCGGCCGACACCGCGCCGCTGCATTCGCTCGGTGGCGAGCAGTGGACCAAGGCCAAGCGCAAGGCGGCCGAAAAAGTCCGCGACGTCGCGGCCGAGTTGTTGGAAATCCAGGCACGCCGACGTGCGCGTGCAGGTTTGGCGCTGCAGGTGGACCGGGCAATGTACGAGCCGTTCGCGGCCGGTTTCCCGTTCGAAGAGACCACCGATCAGTTGGCCGCCATCGATGCGACATTGCGCGATCTGGGCAGCAGCCAGCCGATGGACCGTGTGGTGTGCGGTGACGTCGGCTTCGGCAAGACCGAGGTTGCGGTGCGTGCGGCATTCGCGGCGGCCAGTGCCGGCAAGCAGGTCGCGGTACTGGTGCCGACCACACTGCTGGCCGAGCAGCATTACCGCAATTTCCGCGACCGCTTCGCCGATTACCCGATGAAGGTGGAAGTGCTGTCGCGCTTCAAAAGCACCAAGGAAATCAAGGCCGAATTGGAAAAGGTCGCCAGCGGCGATATCGACGTGATCATCGGCACGCATCGGCTGCTGCAGCCGGACGTGAAGTTCAAGGATCTCGGCCTGGTCGTCGTCGACGA
Source organism: Xanthomonas fragariae (assembly GCF_900183975.1). Classification (NCBI taxonomy): domain Bacteria; kingdom Pseudomonadati; phylum Pseudomonadota; class Gammaproteobacteria; order Lysobacterales; family Lysobacteraceae; genus Xanthomonas; species Xanthomonas fragariae. The sequence goes on along the minus strand of NZ_LT853882.1, from coordinate 1,370,723 downwards.
AGAACAGCGCTTCGGCGTGCGGCAAAAAGAAGCGCTCAAAGCGATGCGTGCCAACGTGCATCTGCTCACGCTCACTGCCACGCCGATCCCCCGCACGCTCAATATGGCCATGGCCGGGCTGCGCGATCTGTCGATCATTGCCACCCCGCCGCCGAACCGGCTTGCCGTGCAGACGTTTATCACTGCGTGGGATAACACGCTGCTGCGCGAGGCCTTCCAGCGCGAGCTCAGCCGAGGTGGCCAGCTGTATTTCCTGCATAATGATGTGGAGAGCATCGTGCGCATGCAGCGCGATCTGTCCGAGCTGGTGCCGGAAGCACGTATCGGCATCGCGCATGGGCAGATGCCCGAGCGCGAGCTGGAACGGGTGATGCTGGACTTCCAGAAGCAGCGCTTCAACGTGCTGCTGTCGACCACGATCATCGAATCGGGCATCGACATCCCCAACGCCAACACCATCATCATCAACCGCGCCGACCGCTTCGGTCTGGCCCAGCTGCATCAGCTGCGTGGGCGCGTCGGCCGGTCACATCACCGCGCCTACGCGTATCTGGTGGTGCCGGATCGTCGCTCGATGACCTCCGATGCGGCCAAGCGTCTGGAAGCGATCGCGTCGATGGACGAGCTCGGCGCCGGCTTCACGTTGGCCACGCACGATCTGGAAATCCGCGGTGCCGGTGAGCTGCTGGGCGAAGACCAGAGCGGGCAGATGGCCGAAGTCGGTTTCAGCCTCTACACCGAACTACTGGAACGCGCAGTGCGCAGCATCCGCCAGGGCAAGCTGCCCGATCTGGATGCCGGCGATGAAGTGCGCGGCGCCGAAGTCGAACTGCATGTGGCCTCGCTGATCCCCGAAGATTATCTGCCCGACGTGCATACGCGCCTGACGCTGTACAAGCGTATCTCCAGCGCACGCGATGCCGATGGCTTGCGCGAATTGCAGGTGGAAATGATCGACCGCTTCGGTTTGCTGCCGGACCCGGTCAAGCATCTGTTTGCGATTGCCGAACTCAAGCTGCAGGCCAACGCATTGGGCGTGCGCAAGCTGGATCTGGGCGAAAACGGCGGGCGTCTGGTATTCGCAGCCAAGCCGTCGATCGATGCGATGACAATCATCCAGATGATCCAGAAGCAGCCGAAAATCTACACGATGGATGGTCCGGACAAACTGCGCATCAAATTGCCGTTGCCGGAAGGCGCCGACCGTTTCAATGCCGCGCGCGGATTATTGGCGGCGTTGGCGCCGGGCTGAGGCACTTCGTTGCGTTGCGTTGCGGTTGTGGAAACAAGCGCAACTACATGCTTCAACTTCACGCAAGTAGGTGAGATATCACCTGCCTGCGCTCGCTGCTGCCGCGGAATCTGCCCCATCGCACTTTCCAGCTGCGAAGCGGCAGCAAGCCCACCGCCCCCCCTTCCCTGCGTCCCCGAAGCACCCGCGCCGCGCACCCTGGACAATGCTCAAACGACGACCCAAGGATTTTTCGGTCTGTCGGCTTAAACTTGCCCGCCGGACGGCCGGACCCGCTCCAGCCACCGCCTCTTTCGTTCCATCCCAACTGGTCTGTTCGTCGCGACCGCGCATCGGCCCCTTTCGCGCAGCGCAGTCACATCCGCGCAGCAAAGACGCCGCCACGCCGCCCGCACCTATCGACCGCCAGATTCCGGACAACGTTCTTGCAGACCGCCAATACCAAACACACCACCAAGCTCAGCACGGGCGCCGTAGAGCACACCCCGCTGATGAAGCAATTTTTTGCAGCAAAGTCGGACTACCCCGACCTGCTGCTGTTCTTCCGCATGGGCGATTTCTACGAGTTGTTCTACGACGACGCGCGCAAGGCTGCGCGGCTGCTCGACATCACCCTGACCCAGCGCGGCAGTTCCGGTGGCGCGCCAATCCCGATGGCCGGCGTGCCGGTGCATGCGTATGAAGGCTACTTGGCGCGCTTGGTGGCGTTAGGCGAGTCGGTGGCGATCTGCGAGCAGATCGGCGATCCGGCGCTGGCCAAGGGCCTGGTCGAACGCAAGGTGGTGCGCATTGTCACGCCAGGTACAGTCACCGATGAAGCGCTGCTGGATGAGCGCCGCGACACACTGTTAATGGCGATCTCGCGCAGCAAGCAGGGCTACGGTCTGGCATGGGCAGATCTGGCCGGCGGGCGCTTCCTGGTCAATGAAGTGCATAGCGTGGAGGCGCTGGAGGGGGAAATTGCGCGCCTGGAACCGGCAGAGTTGCTGGTGCCCGACGAAGACAACTGGCCGGAATTCCTGCACGGACGTAGCGGCGTGCGGCGTCGGCCACCGTGGTTGTTCGACGCCGATAGTGGTCGTCGTCAGCTGTTGGCGTTTTTTAAACTGCACGACCTGTCCGGCTTCGGCATCGACGACAAGCCGGGGGCCACGGCGGCGGCCGGCGCGCTGCTCGGCTATGTCGAAGAAACTCAGAAACAACGCCTGCCGCATCTGACCGCGATCGCGATGGAAGTGGCCAGCGAGGCGATCTCGATGAATGCGGCCACACGCCGCCATTTGGAGCTGGACACCCGCGTCGATGGCGATACCCGCAACACTTTGCTCGGCGTATTGGACAGCACGGTCACGCCCATGGGCGGGCGTCTGCTGCGACGCTGGTTGCACCGTCCGCTGCGCCTGCGCGATGTGCTGGTGCAGCGTCATCATGCGGTCGGCACCTTGATCGACGCGGGCGCCGATGTCGATGTGCGCGAGGCCTTCCGCGCGCTCGGCGATCTGGAACGCATCCTCACCCGCGTGGCGCTGCGCTCGGCGCGGCCACGCGATTTTTCCACCTTGCGCGACGGCCTGGCGCTGTTGCCGAAGGTTCGTGCGATCCTGGCACCGCTGGATTCACCGCGATTGCAGACCCTGCATGCCGAGCTTGGCGAGCACGATGCCACCGCGCATTTGCTGATCGGCGCGGTGGCCGACACACCGCCGCTCAAGCTCAGCGACGGCGGCGTCATCGCCACCGGTTACGACGCCGATCTGGATGAGCTGCGGCGCCTGTCCACCAACGCGGACCAGTTTCTGATCGATCTGGAACAACGCGAACGCGCCAGTAGCGGCATCGCCACGCTCAAGGTCGGCTACAACCGCGTGCACGGCTATTACATCGAGATCAGCAAGGGCCAAGCGGAAAAAGCCCCGCTGCACTACAGCCGCCGGCAGACGCTGACCAACGCCGAGCGCTACATCACCGAAGAACTCAAGAGCTTCGAGGACAAGGTGCTGTCGGCACGCGAGCGCGCGTTGTCGCGCGAAAAACTGCTGTACGACGGCCTGCTCGACGCACTCGGCAGCGAGCTGGAAGGCCTCAAGCGCTGCGCCGCTGCGCTGAGCGAACTGGATGTGTTGGCCGGGTTTGCCGAACGCGCGCAGGCGCTGGACTGGTCGCAACCGGAACTGGAGAGCGCACCGTGCCTGCGCATCGAACGCGGCCGACACCCGGTGGTGGAAGCGGTGCGCGATCAGCCGTTCGAGCCCAACGATCTGGATCTGCATACAGATCGCCGGATGCTGGTCATCACCGGCCCGAACATGGGCGGTAAATCGACCTACATGCGCCAGAACGCCTTGATCGTGTTGCTGGCGCATATCGGCAGCTACGTGCCGGCCAGCCGCGCGGTGATCGGGCCGATTGACCGCATCCTCACCCGCATCGGTGCTGGCGACGATCTGGCGCGCGGGCAATCCACCTTCATGGTGGAAATGGCCGAAACCAGCTACATCCTGCATCACGCCACGCCGCAATCGCTGGTGCTGATGGACGAAATCGGCCGCGGCACCTCGACCTACGACGGTCTGGCGCTGGCCGATGCGGTTGCACGCCATCTGGCGCATACCAATCGCTGCTACACGCTGTTCGCCACGCATTACTTCGAGCTCACTGCACTGGCCGACGAATCGCACGCCGGCGGCGCCAGCGGCATTGCCAATGTGCATTTGGATGCAGTCGAACACGGCGAACGGCTGGTATTCATGCATGCGGTCAAGGACGGCCCGGCCAATCGCAGCTTCGGTCTGCAGGTAGCTGCGCTGGCCGGCTTGCCCAAGGCGGCGGTGACGCAGGCACGGCGCCGACTGGCGGAGCTGGAACAACGCGGTGGCGAAAGTCACAGCGCCCAAATGGCACCCGCCGCACTGGATGCGCCGCAGCAGTTCGGCTTGTTCACCGCGCCATCTTCCGCTGCGCAAGAAGCGTTGCAGGCGCTGGACCCGGACGAGCTCACGCCCAAACAGGCGCTGGAGGCGCTGTACCGGTTGAAGGCGTTGCTTTAAGTGGGAATTTGAGAATCGGGAGTGGGGAATCGTCACGGCGTTGCGTCGGGTATGGCCGGATTCGGGATTCGTAAAAGCGTAGCTGCATGGCTTCACGCTTTACGTTGGCCAATCCATTGCCGCGCTGTACTCGGATGGGTTGGCTTGAACACCGCTCCAATGCCGCTGCATCACGCTCTGCACAGCGGTGCCTGCCGCGCGAATTGCTCTGATGGCCCGACGGGCGCACTCTGCCGGAACGTTTTGTCCAACCGGAGACCACGCCAATGACCACATCGGCCTCGTTAATCGATCAACCTGCCGCGCAGCTGCAAGGCCCGCAGCTGCAGCAGCTCGCCAGCTAGCTCGACATTCCGCCCGAGCAGGCGCAATTGACCGTACACACTGCACTGCCGCTGCTGATCGGCGTACTAGGGCGTAACAGACAGCAGGCCGGCCGCACCAATGCGTCGATGGCACATCGGTTCGGCACCGGCGTAGTATCCATAGCAACGCGCTATCGATAAGGTTGGAGAATTCGAATTCCCTAAATGATCGATGCCGATTATCGTGTTCGAACGCCGACATGATGAGTACGCCTGCAGGCTCCGCCAAAAGCCCGTCGACCTATTCCGGGCCATCCTGGCAGGCGCCACCACCTCCAAACGCGGCGATGACACCAACTCGGCATTGGACGCGATCGCGCCCCGTCCCGATGACCCAGCCTTAAGCATTGCTCGCCACTTCGATTCCACCCGCACGTGTCGGCGCCTTCGGCACGCAGCTCCTCAAGTGCTCACGCACACAGGTAACCGCCATGACCACCGAAGCAAAGTGCCCGTTCAATCACGCCGTCCTCGGTACCGGAACCACCAACATCGATTGGTGGCCCAAGCAACTGCGCGTGGATCTGCTCAGCCAGCATTCGAGCAAATCTAACCCATTGGGCCAGTCCTTCAATTACGCCGAGGCATTCAAGAGCATCGATCTGCAAGCGCTCAAGCAAGAGCTGCGTGCGCTAATGACCGACTCGCAGGACTGGTGGCCAGCCGACTTCGGCCACTACGGCCCGCTGTTCGTGCGCATGGCCTGGCATAGCGCCGGCACTTATCGCATCGGCGATGGGCGTGGTGGCAGCGGTCGCGGGCAGCAGCGCTTCGCACCGCTCAACAGCTGGCCGGACAACGTGAGCCTGGACAAGGCACGCCGCCTGCTTTGGTCGATCAAGCAGAAGTACGGCCAGGCCATCTCCTGGGCCGACCTGATGATCCTCACCGGCAACGTCGCGCTGGAAAGCATGGGCTTGAAGACCTTCGGTTTCGCCGGCGGCCGCGAAGACACCTGGGAGCCGGATCAGGATGTGTACTGGGGCCGTGAAACCAAGTGGCTGGGCGGCGACGAGCGTTACACGCGCGGCTCGCCGGGCGTGGACGAAACGCACGGCGTGCTAGTAAAGGACGACGATAGCCAAGTGCAGCACACCCGCGATCTGGAAAACCCGCTCGCTGCCGTGCAGATGGGCCTGATCTACGTCAATCCGGAAGGCCCGGACGGCAAGCCTGACCCGATCGCGGCCGCGATCGACATCCGCGACACCTTTGCGCGTATGGCGATGAACGACGAAGAGACCGTGGCGCTTATCGCCGGCGGCCACACCTTCGGCAAGACCCACGGCGCGGCCGATGCCGAGCACGTGGCCGCCGAGCCGGAAGCCAGCGACCTGGAAAGCCAGGGCTTGGGCTGGCACAACAGCTACGGTAGCGGCAAGGGCGCCGACACGATTACCAGTGGCCTGGAAGTTACCTGGACAACCACACCGACGCAGTGGAGCAACGACTTCTTCGATCACCTGTTCAAATTCGAGTGGGAGCTGACCAAAAGCCCGGCCGGTGCGCACCAGTGGGTGGCCAAAGACGCCGACGCCATCATTCCCGATGCACACGATGCATCCAAAAAGCATCGACCGACGATGCTGACCACCGATCTGGCACTGCGTTTCGACCCGGCCTATGCAGCGATCTCGCGGCACTTCCATGAGCATCCGGACCAGTTCGCCGACACATTCGCACGCGCTTGGTTCAAGCTCACCCATCGCGACATGGGCCCGCGTGCATGCTATCTCGGCGCGGACGTGCCGAGCGAAGAATTGCTGTGGCAGGACCCGGTGCCGGCAGTCGACCACGCCCTGGTCGATGCGCAGGACGCAGCCGGACTCAAGCAGACCATTCTGGGCTCCGGGCTGAGCGTGGCGCAGCTGGTCTCCACCGCATGGGCATCGGCCTCGACCTTCCGCGGCTCGGACAAGCGCGGCGGCGCCAACGGTGCACGCATCCGCTTGGTGCCGCAGAAGGATTGGCAAGCCAATCAGCCTGAGCAACTCACCAAGGTGCTGAGCGCGCTGCAACGCATCCAGGCCGAGTTCAATGCAGCGCAGTCCGGCGGCAAGAAGATCTCGCTCGCCGACCTGATCGTGCTGGCCGGTAATGCCGCCATCGAACACGCTGCACATGCAGCTGGCCACAACATCACCGTGACGTTCGCGCCGGGCCGCACCGACGCATCGCAGGAACAGACCGATGTCGAATCGTTCGCAGTGTTGGAGCCGGTAGCCGATGGCTTCCGCAACTTCGCCAAGCGCAGCTACGCCGTGCCTGCCGAGGCGCTGTTGATCGACAAAGCGCAACTGCTCTCCCTGACCGCACCGGAGTTGACCGTGCTGGTCGGCGGCCTGCGCGTGCTGGGCGCCAACGTCGGCGAGTCCAAGCACGGTGTGTTCACCACCCGGCCTGGCGTGCTCAGCAACGACTTCTTCGCCAACCTGCTCGATATGCGTACCGAGTGGAAAGCCACGTCCGACACCAAGGAGCTGTACGAAGGACGCGACCGCCGCACCGGCGAGCAGAAATGGACCGGCACCCGCGTGGATCTGGTGTTCGGTTCCAACTCCATCCTACGTGCGGTTGCCGAGGTCTACGCAAGCGCCGATGCACAGGAGAAGTTCGTGCACGACTTCGTCGCAGCCTGGACCAAGGTGATGCAGCTGGATCGTTTCGATCTGACGTAAAGCAAACCGACGTTGCTGGTGCCTCTCATAGAGGTGCCAGCAACAAGTCATACTTAAAGCGCTTCGTCCATTTCTACGATTAAGAGCGTCTAACAAAACCCCTTGAATCTTGTCTCGCCGGTGGCAAAATTGCGGACATGACACATCGCAAAGAGATCCCCATTGCGCTGTGGAAGCGCATCGAGCCGCTGATTCCGCAAGTGAAGCGTTCGCCCAAAGGTGGACGGCCGCGTATCAGTGATCAGCAAGCCCTCAACGGCATCGTCTATGTCCTGCGCACGGGCGTGCCGTGGGAAGACCTGCCTATGGAGCTGGGTACGGCAGCGGCATGACCTGCTGGCGCCGGTTGCGTGATTGGCAGGCCGCCGGTGTGTGGCATCGTCTGCATCAGGTGTTGCTGGCCGAGCGACGTCGCGCTCAGACGCTGGACCTGAGCCGAGCTGGTCTGGACGCCGCTAGCGTAGCCTCCCCCCCCCGGGGGGCCCATATACCGGGCCGAACCCGACCGATCGCGGCAAACTCGGCAGCAAACGGCATCTGATCGTCGATCGCAACAGCATCCCCTTGGCGGTGTGCGTCACCGGCGCCAATCGGCACGACTCGGTCGTGTTCGAGGAGTTGATCGACGCCTTGCCGCCAATTGGTGGCAAACCAGGGCGCCCGCGACGTTGGCCAGACAAATTGCACGCCGACAAGGCTTACGACATCGACCGCTGTCGCGCCTTCCTCAAGCAGCGCGGCATCATTGCGCGGATCGCACGCAAGGGGATCGCGCGCAACGACCGGTTGGGCCGTCATCGCTGGGTCGTCGAGCGCACCCATGCCTGGTTCGCAGGCATGGGCAAACTGCGCATCCGCTTTGAACGCCGCATCGATCTCCACTTGGCGTTGCTCTCGCTTGCTTGCTCCATCATCTGCTTACGGCTTCTTCCTAGGTTTTGTTAGCCGCTCTAAATCCATAAGGTCTCCCGGCCAAACAGCGTGATGAAGTAATTTTTTCCCATCGACGTCCCCCCGATTTTGAGTAGCGCCTCAGTTTGGAGGCCAATTCCCTACCCCGAGGAGATTGGACGTGAAGAAGCGCTTTACCGAAGAGCAGATCATTGGCTTCCTGCGTGAGGCCGAAGCAGGCGTGGCGATCAAAGACCTGTGCCGGCGCCATGGCTTCAGTGAGGCCTCGTACTCCCTGTGGCGCAGCAAGTTCGACGGGATGAGCGTGCCCGATGCCAAGCGACTCAAGGACCTTGAGTCCGAAAACGCGCGGCTGAAGAAGTTGCTGGCCGAGCAGCTGTTCGAAAACGACCTGATCAAGGATGCGCTGCGAAAAAAGTGGTGAGCGCACCGGCGCGTCGTGCGCTGGTGCGCGAGTGGATCGGGTGCGGTGCCAGCGAGCGTCGCGCCTTGGCGGCGATCGGCATGAGCGCCAGTGCGCTGCGCTACTGCCCGCGCGAAGACCGCAACGTTGAGCTACGCGAGCGCATTCTTGCGCTGGCGCATCGCCATCGCCGCTATGGCGTGGGGATGATCTATCTCAAACTTCGTCAGGAAGGACGCGTCGTGAACTACAAGCGTGTGGAGCGGTTGTACCGCGAACAGCAGATGCAGGTCCGGCGCCGCAGGCGCAAGAAGGTGCCGATGGGCGAGCGCCAACCATTGTTGCGGCCATCGCAGGCCAACCAGGTGTGGTCGATGGACTTCGTGTTCGACCGCACTGCCGAAGGTCGGGTGCTCAAGTGTCTGGTGATCGTGGACGACGCAACCCACGAAGCGGTCGCCATCGACGTGGAGCGCGCGATCTCGGGACACGGCGTTGCGCGCGTGCTGGACCGACTGGCACACAGCCGTGGCCTGCCGCAGATGATCCGCACCGAGCGCGAAGCCTGCCCTCGGGGCACAACGGCAAGGAGTTTTGCGGCAGGGCGATGGTCGCCTGGGCGCACGCCCGTGGTGTGCAGCTACGGCTCATCCAGCCGGGTAAACCGAACCAGAACGCCTACGTCGAATCGTTCAACGGCCGACTACGCGACGAATGCCTCAACGAGCACTGGTTACCAACACTGCTGCACGCGCGCACCGAGATCGAACGTTGGCGACGCGAATACAACGAGGACCGACCCAAGAAAGCAATCGGCGGCATGACGCCGGCCGCTTATGCCCAACATCTGGCAAACACCGATATCATCAGGCCCGGACTCTAAACCCGGCCGCTACTCAGGGCGGGGGGACGTCGGTGCAGACATCAAGGCCTGGCGGTCGTTGGGTGGTTGGGGTTTTTCAGGGGCGACTATTGAATATAAATATCCTTGCATTTAAATATTTCCTGATTCGCACCGACCCTGCTACGCGCGCCGGCAAGCAGCCGCGCTCACGCTTCGGACGTCACAACCGCGACTCCAGCGGCAACCAGCCCATCCCTGTTACCGCGCCACGCCGCCAGATAATGGCCACCGGCTCGTGGTCCACACTTGCGGTGGTTTTGCAGCATCGTCGTGCCAATGCAAGTTTCCCCTGCTCAGGCTCACGCGGTAACTGAGCGGTGCGCTGACCTTGGCCGCTACCAGACCGCGACGCGGTCCTTGTCCCCGCGCACCATCGCATCGCCCGGTTTGCACTGGAAGGCCTGCGCAAACGTCGGCATATTCGACGGCGCACCGTTGGCGCGGAAATTCGCCGGTGCATGCGTGTCGGTGTTCAAACGCATGCGCAATTCGCCATCGGTGAGGTTGCCACGCCAAACAGTGGCCCAGTTGATGAAGAAGCGCTGGTCTTGCGAATAGCCGTCGATCGCTTTATTGGCGTTCGGCTGTTTTTTCAACGCCGTCTGCAACGCATCAAAGGCAACGGTCAGGCCACCGAGGTCGCCGATATTCTCGCCCAAGGTCAGCTTGCCTTTGACGTGCACGCCGGGAATTGCCTCGTAACCGTCGAACTGCGCCACCAGCTGATCGGTGCGCTGGGTGAACAGCTTGCGGTCCGCATCGGTCCACCAGGTGTCGAAATTGCCATTGGCATCGAACTGGCTGCCCGAGTCGTCGTAGCCGTGCATCATCTCGTGCCCGATCACCGCGCCGATGCCGCCGTAGTTCAACGCCGGGTCGGCCTTGGGGTCGAAGAACGGCGGCTGCAGGATCGCCGCCGGAAACACGATCTCGTTGCGGGTGACGTTGTAGTACGCGTTGACCGTCTGCGGGGTCATATACCACTCACGTTTGTCGACCGGCTTGCCGATCTTGTCCAGCATGTAGCGATAGTTGAATGCTTGCGCGGCCTGCATGTTTGCGAGAAACCCATCGCCACGGGTTTCCAGGCCGGACCAATCGCGCCACTGATCCGGATAGCCGATCTTGGGCGTGAAGCTTGCCCATTTCTCCAATGCGCGCTGCTTGGTGTCAGCGCTCATCCAATCGAGTTTCTCCAGCCTCGCCTTGAGTGCCACCGACAGATTCTGCACCAGCTGCTGCATCTGCTCCTTCGACTCGGCCGGAAACGCCGACTGCACATAGAGCTGGCCCAGGGCCTCGCCCATCGCCTCGTTGACCGCGTTCAAGGTGCGCTTCCAGCGCGGCAGCATGTCCTTTTGACCACGCAGCGTCTTGACATAGAAATCGAAGTTGGCCTGCTCGAACGGCTTGGCCAGATTCGGTGTAATAGCCCTTCTCAGGCAAGCCCAGACCGCCCTGCCCCGCATAGGCGATCATCTGTTCGGAATTCTTGTAGTCGGCATTGGCGCCGAACGAGAACAGCAAGCCCTGGCCCTGCGCATAACTGTTGCGCAACCACGCAGCAATGGCCGGCGCATCGGTCAGCGCATCGATCGCTTTCAACTGCGACTGCAGCGGCGTAATGCCGGCCTTGTCGATCGCCGCTTCGTCCGAACCCGTGCGCCACAGGTCGGCGATCTTGGCATCCACCGAACCGGCCGACAGAGTGTCGCGCGCCAGTTGCTCCACCAACGCATGCTGGATGGTCAACGAGCGCTCGGCCAGCACTTCGAAGCTGCCCCAGCTGGTGCGATCGGACGGCACCGGATTGGCCTTGAGCCATTTAGCGTTGACGAATGCATTAAGGTCGTGGCACGCATTGATGGTCAGATCCAGGTGGTGAACGCCGAACGCCAGGATTGGTGCGTCGAGCTTGGACACATCCACCTTGGTCGGCGCAGCCCGGGGTGCGGTAGACGCTACCTTGGCAGTGTCGTCAGAGTTACCGCACGCAGACAACGTGACCGCGATGGCGACCGCAAGCGACAGTGATGCGAACTTGCTCAAATTCATTGAATTCTCCAAGGCACGCGACTGAGGTATAGGTGGTAAAAAAGTGGGCGCTCGGCCAAGCGTGGCTATCGAAGCACTGCCTCGACAGGCGGCGCTCGCTACGTTTTGTTGGTCACTTAAAAACCGATCACAGCAAGACCACTGCAGCGGCACCGTGCCGCCCCAACGTTCGATACTGCGCCTTATCGAAAAGGACGCTGCGACTCACAGAGCATATGCGCGCCTACCGCGTAGACGCTTCACAATCTGTTTGCCGCTCAACCAGCCCCCCTGCAACCCGGCGCAACAACGCGCCATCGACTGCGGTTATTTGCGCTCGTAAAACGGTGCCATCAACAGGTATACCGGAAACGCCAACAGCATGAGCACCAGCGCGGCCTTATGCCCGGACGCTGCATCGGCCGATGCTTCCATCTGTCGCACAGCTCCGAACAGACTGAACGCCAGCATCAGCACACTGAGCACGCAGATCAGCAAGCCAACATTATCGCCGAACTGGAGACACTGCCATTGGCCAGCGCAGCAAACGCAGCAAACGCAACGCTGCCACCTGCCAGCAGCAATCCCAAGATCGCCACAGACGCGCGACAATGGGTGGCACTCATCTGCTGACGTCTACGCTTGCCGGACATCATGTACCGCCTGCACACCACGTCGCGATGCATGCTCGGCCCATGAATACGCATCGCTTTCATTCAACACACCGCGGGTTTTTCGACCACATGGTGCGAACACCCGCATGCGCCACACGCAACGCGCGCAGCGCATCAACCGAACGCAGCGATTACTTCGCCTTGCCCTGATTAGCCACCGCTTCGGCGGCGCGCTTGGCCGCTTCCGGGTCGCCCAGGTAACGGAAGCTTTGCACCTGCAGGTTGTCGTCCAGCTCGAACAACAGCGGGATGCCGGTTGGAATGTTGAGCTCCAGAATCTGCTCGTTCGACACGTCGTTGAGATACTTGTACAGCGCGCGCAGCGAGTTGCCGTGCGCAGTCACCAGCACAGTCTGCCCGGCCTTCAACTGCGGCGCGATCGCGTCGTGCCAATACGGCAGCACGCGCACTAGCGTGGTAGCCAGCGACTCGGCGCCCGGCAATGCGTTGCGATCGAGCGTGGCATAGCGACGGTCGTGGCACGGGTGACCCGGATCGTTGATGTCCATCGACGGCGGCGGAATGTCGTACGAGCGGCGCCAGATCTTGACTTGCTCCTCACCGTGTTTTGCAGCTGTTTCGGCCTTGTCCAGGCCCTGCAAGCCGCCGTAATGGCGCTCGTTGAGGCGCCAGCTCTTGGAGACCGGCAGCCAATCCTGGTCGAGTTCCTTCAACGCACCCTGCAGCGTGTGGATGGCGCGCTTGAGCACCGAGGTGTGGGCGACATCGAACTGCAGCCCTTCATCCTTCATCAGCTTGCCGGCCGCAGCGGCCTCCTGGCGGCCTTGTTCGGTGAGTTCCACATCCACCCAGCCGGTGAAACGGTTGTCCAGGTTCCATTTGCTCTGGCCATGGCGCAGCAGTACGAGTTTGCGGGTCATTGCGACGGTCTCGGTTGGGGGAATGCGTGGGTCATGCGGCCCTGGATTGTAGCGGCATGCCTATGGGATACCGTCATGGAATCCCATAGCTGGCTTATCGGTGCGTGGCGCTCGCGCTGGACCGGCGCTGCGGCCAGGACCGCTACCTGCACATGCCCTCTCCTGCGTCGCCGCAGCAGCCATGTCTGCCTGCACGCCACAACCGCGACCGCGACGGTGCTGATCGACGCCGAAACCTTGCAGGCGCAGCAGGCGGAAATCGCCCGCGTGCCGACCTCGATGCCGTACGTGCCGGGCGCTGAGCTTTCGGGAACTGCCGGTGCTGCTGGCCGCGCTGGCCTTGCTGCGGCAGCGTCCGGACTTGGTGTTCGTCGACGGTCAGGGCATCGCCCATCCGCGCTGGCTTGGCATCGCCGCGCACTTCGGCGTGGTCAGCGGCCTGCCCAGATCGGCGTGCTGAAGAAGCTGCTGGCCGTGCGCTACGACGAACACGGACCGCAGGCCTGCGACCGCAGCACCATCGTGCAACGCGGCGAGATCGTCGGCTGGGCGCTGCGCAGCAAGCCATGCTGCAACCTGCTGATCGTTTCGCCCGGCCACCGCGTCGCGATGGAAAGCGCGCTGCACTGGACCCTGTGCGACCTGCGCAGCTACCGGCTGCCGGAGCCGACCCGGCCTGGCCGACAGGCTGGCCTCGCGCCGCGGTGGCGGTGCAGGCGGCCGAGAGCGGGCAGTTGTTCTGAATCGGGCCGCTACCCATAGCTGCTATGCATAAATGATGCGTCGAGCGCAACCCGCAAGGCGCGCGCCGGGAGCGGCGGCGGCACGCATCGATCTTGAGCAGAGCGACGCGACCCGCCGCCGGCTACCTGCCGCCGGCCACCTGGCGATCCCGCATGGCGAGCGGCAGGCGTCAGCGGCAGCTACCTACTGCTGATTTTGATAGCGCCTTCGACAATACTGATGTACATGCCGGCCCTGAGTGGGCGCGGCACGATCTCGAGACTGACGTTGGCAATGCCTTGCCGGATCGCTCAGCGCGTACCACTGCTGCAGCGTCGTCCGTGCAGGGAGTTGTTCAGAGGTTTCACCCAGGTCTCATAACGGAAGTATCTAGGCGCGCAACCGATTGCGCCAACGTTTGCGACCCGCTTGAGCTTGCAGCTACCACTTTGATAGTGATGAGACTGTAGATCGGAGGCACGTTGCGTGCGAAGCGCAGCTGGGGCGGGGAGCGCACGGGCTGCTGCAACGACACGTTAGACGGCGTTGTCTTCGCACAGTCGTTCATCGTCGGGGAACCCTCGAGTGAAGTCCGCATCCTGCCTTGTCGGCCTGAGCTTGCTATTGGCTGCAGTCACCGCTCACGCGCAAACCTCGCCAGTCTGCCCGCCGTTGCCGCCGGCCTCCGGCTTGCAGTGGAACGCGCTCGCAGGCGCCGATTATCTGGTCTGCAAGGCCGTGACCGCCGATGGTCGGCAGGTCCTGGGCGTGATGCTCACCACCCGCGACCCGGCCATGGTGCTGGCGCGCGACCGCCGCGCCGAGAAGGGCCAGATCCAGCAGGAAGACTTCTACTGGTACAAGCTCGATCCGGGCGGTCGTGAAGTGCCCGGGATGGAATCGCGCCGCGTCACGGTGGTCGAGCTGGGCAAGAAGCGTTACGCCCAGCTATGGATCGATGGTGACAACACCGAAGAACTCGCCTCCAGGCAGTCGCTGGTGCAGAACATGGATCTGCAGCCGGCAAGCCTAGCGTTGCAGCGCTGACTCAACCAACACGCGCCCAGCGTCGTAATGCAGCGACGCGCGTGGATAGTTGTGAGCTTTGCCAACTAATAGCTGACAGTTATCTGATTACTCTCGATATGGATCGTTGGGCTTCTTAATGTACGGACTGCGGCATTCAATCCGGCGATGCCGGTACCGCTCAAACAATTGGAGGTTCTCATTGCAACGAATTTGTAGGACCGATTACTAACCAGATCAGGTCCTCCGACGCCCTGACCAGCTTTATTAGGTCGTGGAATGGGATAGCACGCTACCGACCTGCCGTAGGTGTACATCAACGCAACGGCCACCGGCGAATTATTGACAATCGCTGACGGGACAGTAGTTTCTGCGTTCCGCGCATGTGCGCACCCGCAGATCAGGCTCAAAGAAAACCCTATAAGCAGAGAATTATGAGAAATTTTACGCATTTCGCCTCCTGAACTTCAATGGATAGCCGATGTCGGTGATGCGTGCTGCATTTGCAGCACGCGACTTCATTGGACACACTATATTCAGCGCGCGCAACTCCCTGCTGCTGACCATCTAGAACACAAGAAAATTAGGCAAATACGCTACATAATCCTCGCGAACTTGACATAAGCAGCGGTCTCGATTTGAGCAAGATAGTCCACTAGAGTTACCATCACGCCGCGAATGCTGTTGGTCTCAAAAATAAGAGCATCTAACAAACCCCCTTGAATCTTGTCTCGCCGGTGGCAAAATTGCGGACATGACACGTCGCAAAGAGATCCCCATTGCGCTGTGGAAGCGCATCGAGCCGCTGATTCCGCAAGTGAAGCGTTCGCCCAAAGGTGGACGGCCGCATATCAGTGATCAGCAAGCCCTCAACGGCATCGTCTATGTCCTGCGCACGGGCGTGCCGTGGGAAGGACCTGCCTATGGAGCTGGGCTACGGCAGCGGCATGACCTGCTGGCGCCGGTTGCGTGATTGGCAGGCCGCCGGTGTGTGGCATCGTCTGCATCAGGTGTTGCTGGCCGAGCGACGTCGCGCTCAGACGCTGGACCTGAGCCGAGCTGGTCTGGACGCCGCTAGCGTAGCCTCCCCCCCGGGGGGCCCATATACCGGGCCGAACCCGACCGATCGCGGCAAACTCGGCAGCAAACGGCATCTGATCGTCGATCGCAACGGCATCCCCTTGGCGGTATGCGTCACCGGCGCCAATCGGCACGACTCGGTCGTGTTCGAGGAGTTGATCGACGCCTTGCCGCCAATTGGTGGCAAACCAGTGGTGGCAAACCAGGGCGCCTGCGATGTTGGCCAGACAAATTGCACGCCGACAAGGCTTACGACATCGACCGCTGTCGCGCCTTCCTCAAGCAGCGCGGCATCATTGCGCGGATCGCACGCAAGGGGATCGCGCGCAACGACCGGTTGGGCCGTCATCGCTGGGTCGTCGAGCGCACCCATGCCTGGTTCGCAGGCATGGGCAAACTGCGCATCCGCTTTGAACGCCGCATCGATCTCCACTTGGCGTTGCTCTCGCTTGCTTGCTCCATCATCTGCTTACGGCTTCTTCCTGGGTTTTGTTAGCCGCTCTAAGAAAAATTACTACATCTCACTGGTCAACGAACCTCAAAATCGGCCTTCCTGAAAGTCGAAGAACGCCTGCATCAGTTCCTGCTTGGTATTCATCACGAACGGGCCATGCCGCATCACCGGCTCGGTGAGCGGCCGGCCGGCCACCAGAATCAGCTGCGCGCCCTCGGCGCCTGCGCGCAGCGTCAACCGCTCGCCGCCGCCCAGCACCACCAGCTCCTGCGCCGGCAGCGCGCGCGACGCATCGCCCTCGCCCACCGTCACTGCGCCCTCGAAGGCATACGCAAACGCGTTGTGGCCGCTGGGCAACACATAATCCCAGGCGACGTTCGGTGCCAGTGCGATATCCAGATACACCGGGTCGGTGGCCGGTTGCACGATCGGCCCGCGCACCTCGCCCACCGTGCCGGCGATCACCTTGACCGTCACACCAGGCGCCGGATGCGCGACCGGAATGCGGTCCGGTGCGTATTCCTAGTACTTGGGGTCGGTCATCTTGTCGCGCGCCGGCAGGTTCACCCACAGCTGAAAGCCGAGCATGCGCCCGGATTCCTGCTCGGGCATTTCCGAGTGGATCAGCCTGCGCCCGGCGGTCATCCACTGCACGCTGCCGGGCGTCAGCAGGCTCTCGTTGCCGTGGTGGTCCTTGTGCCGCATGCGCCCGTCGAGCATGTAGGTCACTGTCTCGAAGCCGCGGTGCGGATGGCTCGGAAACCAGGCCAGATAGTCCTCAGCCTTGTCGGTGCCGAACGCGTCCAGCATCAGGAAAGGGTCAAGCTCGGGCAGTTGCGGCGTGCCGATCACGCGGGTCAGCTTGACGCCCGCCCTATCGGAGCTGGAGATGCCGCGAATCGTACGCAGCACATGAGTCGCTGCGGTGGTGGTTGCGCTCATCGGACTCTCCCTGTGCATGGTATGAGGTTTACATAATGGATGCGCCCGGCGCGTGCCCCAATCGCGACCGGCGCAACCGATCGTTCCAAAAGCCATCGCCGCAGTGGTGCAAGCGGGCACATCGCAACAAGACGCTCTACAACCAAGGTTTTACCCCGCCCCGGAACGGCACCATTGACCGCAGGCAGGCGACGAGGCGACCCTTAGGTTAATCGTTCCTGAGGGGCATGCATGAAAGGGTTCTCGAAGCTGGCCTGGAGCGCGCTGGCGCTGCTGGCTGCGTTCTGCCTGGGTACCGTGGCGCTGCGGCGTGGCGAACACATCAACGCGTTGTGGATCGTAGTGGCTGCGGTGTCGATCTATCTGATCGCCTACCGGTTCTACAGCCTGTTCATCGCCGATAACGTGTTGCAGTTGGATCCAACCCGCGCAACGCCAGCCGTCGCCAACAACGATGGCCTGGACTACGTACCCACCAACAAGCACGTGCTGTTTGGCCATCATTTCGCCGCCATCGCTGGCGCCGGGCCCTTGGTCGGCCCGGTGCTCGCCGCGCAAATGGGCTACCTGCCCGGCTTGCTGTGGCTGGTGGTGGGCGTGGTGTTTGCCGGTGCGGTGCAGGACTTCGTGGTGCTGTTTCTCTCAGGCCGTCGCAACGGCCGCTCGCTGGGCGATCTGGTGCGCGAGGAAATGGGTCGGGTGCCCGGCACCATCGCCTTGTTCGGTGCATTCCTGATCATGATCATCATCCTGGCGGTGCTAGCGATGGTGGTGGTCAAGGCGCTGGCCGAAAGCCCGTGGGGCATGTTCACAGTGATCGCAACGATGCCGATCGCGCTGATGATGGGGGTGTACATGCGCTACATCCGTGTCGGCAAGATCGGCGAGATCTCGGTGGTCGGCCTGGTGCTGTTGCTAGGCGCGATCTGGTTGGGCGGCAAGGTCGCCGCCGATCCAAGCTGGGGCCCGGCCTTCACCTTCACCGCCAGGCAGATCACCTGGATGTTGATCGGCTATGGCTTCGTCGCCGCGGTGTTGCCGGTGTGGCTGCTGCTGGCGCCGCGCGACTACCTGTCAACCTTTCTCAAGATCGGCACGATCCTGGCGCTTGCGATCGGCATCCTGGTCGTGATGCCGGATCTGCAAATGCCGGTGCTGACCCGGTTCGCTTCCACCGGTGACGGCCCAGTGTGGAAAGGCGGCATCTTCCCGTTTCTGTTCATCACCATCGCCTGCGGGGCGGTGTCCGGTTTCCACGCGTTGATCGCCTCCGGTACCACGCCAAAGTTGCTCGCCAACGAGGGCCACATGCGTTACATCGGCTACGGCGGCATGTTGATGGAATCGTTCGTGGCGATCATGGCCCTGGTGGCGGCCTCGATCATCGAGCCGGGCATCTATTTCGCGATGAACAGCCCGGCCTCACTGGTCGGCACCGACACGGTGGCGGTCGCGGCCAAGGTGTCCGAATGGGGCTTTGCGATCACGCCCGAGGTCCTGGAATCCACCGCGCGCGACATCGGCGAGCACAGCATCCTGGCACGTGCCGGCGGCGCCCCCACGCTGGCGGTCGGAATTGCGCAGATCCTGCACCAGCTGCTGCCCGGTGAAGACACTATGGCGTTCTGGTACCACTTCGCTATCCTGTTCGAGGCCCTGTTCATCCTGACCGCAGTGGACGCCGGCACGCGTGCGGGCCGCTTCATGCTGCAGGACCTGCTGGGCAACTTCGTCCCGGCGCTGAAGAAGACCGACTCGTGGACTGCCAATATCATCGCCACCGCCGGTTGCGTGGCGCTGTGGGGCTATCTGCTCTACACCGGTGTGATCGATCCATTCGGCGGCATCCAGACGCTGTGGCCGTTGTTCGGCATCTCCAACCAGATGCTGGCAGGTATTGCGTTGATGCTGGGCACGGTGGTGCTGTTCAAGATGAAGCGCGATCGCTACGCCTGGGTCACCATCGTGCCGGCGCTGTGGCTGCTGTTGTGCACGACCTACGCCGGGCTGATCAAGATCTTCGACAGCAACCCGGCGCAGGGCTTCCTGGCGCAGGCGCACAAGTTTCAGGCCGCTATCGCCAGCAACACCATCACCGCACCGGCCAAGACGGTGGCGCAGATGCAGCAGATCGTCACCAATGCCTACGTCAACGCCGGTCTGACCGTGCTGTTTCTGTTCGTGGTGTGCTCGATCCTGATTTACGCGGTCAAGACGATCATCATTGCGCGCCGCAACCCGCAACGTAGCGATCGCGAAACTCCGTACGTGGCGTTGCAGCCACACCAGATGGCGGACCTGTAATGGGCACCCAACTCGTTGTGGCCAGCCAATATCAGGTGCATCGCCGCATCTGGCGGCGCCTGATACAGACCGCACGCCTGTGTTGCGGCATTCCCGACTACGACAACTACGTGCGCCACATGCTGGAAAAACATCCCGACAAACCGGTGATGGAGTACCCCGCCTTTTTCCGCGAACGCCAAGACGCGCGCTATGGCGGCAAGAGCGGATTTCGCTGCTGTTGAGGTGAGATTGACGGGTTGAAACGCAACAGGGCGCGATGCGAATCGCGCCCTGTTGCGTTGATGGGTTCCGAAAAATCGATAGCGTCCGAAAGCTGGCCTGAAAGACGTTGTTGAAACTGCGCTGACGCGGCGGGATGTTGAGCCTGCGCCTCGAATCAGCGGCGACGAATAACACCCTGGAGCGTGTTATGTCTTGAGCACGCGCCCCACGCTGCATCGCCGCGCCGCTCAATGCGCGTTTAGCCAGCTTGCTTCCGTACGAGGCGTTCGAACAATGCCGGCAAGTCGCGCATGGCGTCGAACACCTCAAGCACGCCGATCCGACGCAACGTCTCATCGTGTCCGTGTGGAATATGGCTGGCACCGGTAAAACCCAGCACTTGCATTCCTGCAGCCAATGCCGCGCTCGCACCGGTGAGGCTGTCCTCGATCACCAGACAACGCTCCGGCGCCACACCAGCCGTACGTGCGGCTAGCAGATAGACATCCGGTGCAGGCTTGGGCCGCTCCACCATGTCGGCACCGAAGATACGTCCAGCAGCACGCGCGCTGAGCCCAACCCGCTCCACCAATGCAATCACATTATGGCGGCGGCTATTGGAGGCCACTGCCAGCGGCAACGGAATCTGTTCCAGTGCCTGGCGCACGCCTGGAATCGGCTGTACCTCGGCCTCGGTAAGCGCTTCGCTACGCGCCTCGATCTGCGCCAGCAAGGTGTCCGGCAACTGCAGCGCGAAGCGCTCTTCGACCCGCCGCAACATGTCACGCGTGGTTTGCCCGAAGGTCGCTACCAGCAGATGCTCCAACGCCTCGGCCGGAACGAATGCCGCCAGCGCCTCACACATCACCCGCTCGGCCAATACCTCGCTGTCGACAAGAACGCCATCGCAGTCACTGATCAGTAGCTCGAATCGCTCCATCTATAAGCGGCCTTCGCAAAGAGACGCAATTATGACTGCTAGAACGCAACATTTTTGTGAGGTGCGCTATACACCTGCCATCGCGCGCAAGCTAATGCCGACCAGATACGCCAGACAGGTGCCGGTGGCGTAGCCCATCGTGCCCAGCAACACCCCGACCGGTGCCAATGCCGGATGGAAAGCGGCGGCGACCACCGGCGCGGAGGCCGGGCCACCGATGTTGGATTGCGAGCCGATCGCGAAATAGAAAAATGGCACCCGCAACAAGCGGCCCAAACCCCACAGCAGCGCGATGTGGACAGCGATCCAGATCAGGCCGAGCAGGAATAGCCACGGCCGGTCCAGCAGCGCCAACAGATCCATCTGCATGCCGATGCAGGCGATCAGGAAATACAGCAGCAGCGTGCCGATCCTGGAGGCGCCCGCGCCTTCGAGCGTGCGTGCGCCGGTCAAGCTCAGCAGCAGGCCCAGACTGGTCGCCAACACCACTACCCACACGAACGGCGCATCCAGACTGAACTGACTGGCCCAACTCAAATGCGTCTTGCACCATGCAGCGAGCGGGTTGGCGAGCGCATGCGCCAGGCCGACCCCGCCGAATGCCACCCCCACGATCACCATCAAATCGGCCAGGCTGGGAATGTGCGCATATTCGGCCTGGAAGAGCGCCATGCGCTCCTGCAAGGCATCCAGCGCACGCCTATCCGCGCCGCTGCGCGCATCGATCTTGCGGGCGTTCCCGGCCATGAAAATCAGGGCAGCCATCCATACGTAACCTACGCCGACATCGACTACGGCGAACTGGCCGAAGGTGGTGGCATCCACATTGAAGACCTCACGCATCGCCAGCATGTTGGCACCGCCGCCGATCCAACTGCCGGCCAACGCCGCCATGCCGGCCCAGGTGTCGCCGGCCACTGTGGCCGGATGCAGCCAGTTCATCACCCAGAACGCGACCACCGCGCCCAGCATGATGCTCAGCGATGCGCCCAGATACATCGCGATCAACGTTGACCCCAGCCCCAGAATCGCCCGCAGGTCGATGCTCAATGTGAGCAGGATCAGCGCGGCCGGTAGCAAAACGTCGCGCGCGATCGGGTTGTACAGGCGGGTGTTGTTGCCGTCGATCAGACCGACCGTGTTGTAGATGCCTGGCAGCAGATAACACAGCAACAAGGCCGGTACCACGGCATAAAATCGCCGCCACACGCCCTGCTCGCGTGAGGAGGTCCAGAACACCGCCCCCAGGGTGGCGGCGATCAGGCCGAAGACGACGATATCGTTTTGAATCAGCTCAAAACCGGCGGCATTCACGACGGGCGGACATCCAGAAAAGTAGCCGATAACGTGCGGATCGGGCCAATAGCGTCCGATGGGATGAATCTAGCCGACCTGGACGTCTGCGCAAACCCCGCCATCGATTCGGAGCCTGCCTGGCATGCGGTCGCCGTGCAGCGCGGCCTGCGCGCAATGCGTCGTGCACGTGTGGATATGCCGATGACGAATACCGGCCACGCCATTTGCCAGCCGTGCAGTCCGCTTCCCTGGCCGCTTGAAGGCTGAGGCTGACGGAGATCACCGACCAGCGCCCGTTACGGCGTCTCAGTCCAGATCCACCCAGCCGCGCCGCTGCGCCGCCGCCAGATCGGCAGGCGTATCGATATCCAAGGCCAGGGCCGGTGCGCTTACGCAGCCCAGTGTCTGCACATCCAGGCTGGCAAACAGGCCGCGCAAGCCGCTATCGGCCTGCAGCGGGACATCTGCCCAGACGGCGTGGGTGACCACCGCAGGAATGCCGCGGACCCCGGCATAACCACTGATGGCGCAGCCCGAAGCAGCGTGCCCGGCCTCTTGCAGCAGCGCGCGCAGGTGCGGTGCGTCCAGTGCAGGTTGATCGCAGCCCAGGATCAAGCTGCGGCGCAACGGCGTGTCGTCCTGCACATGTTGGCGCAACACCGCCAAGCTCGAACCCATGCCTGCAGACCAGTCGGCATGCCGAAGTATTTCCACATCCAGGCCCTGCAAGACCTCGGTCAATGCGTCGGCTTTGGCACCCAACACCACCACACAGCGGCGCGGCGACGTTTGTAGCGCAATGCGTGCGGCGCGACGTAGCAGGGGCTCGCCATCGCGCATCAACAGTTGCTTCCAACGGCCCAGCCGGCGCCCCGCGCCGGCGGCCAACACCAGCGCGGCGTGATCGCTGCTCACGCGCTGCAGCCGGCGGAGATGGATGAAAAATGGCGCATAGCCAGTTGCGGTATTGATAAAGCGTCAAAAGCTGCCAGGTGTGCATTGCGCGCGCGATCTGATGTTGCGAAAAGCCGACGAGGCATCGTGTCGCAATGTGCGTCGTCGTAGCGATCGAAAAGAATGGTCATGACGACGTCATGCGTAATGAAAACGAGCTCAGCGTAAAGAGCCGACTGTGCGTGCGAGGTGACTGCGTGTTGCGCGTGGCCGCGCTGTCCGTGCGCAAGTCGCGCTTTCGGCCATATTTCCGTGTTTGGCAAGTGCTGCGTCAGTTCGGCCAGGCACGGCGTTGGTTCAATATCCGCAGCAGGCAGCGTGACGCCGTGCGTCGAAGACGCCTCGGCAGCTCAGCAGTGAATCTGTATCTCGCTGCCTCCTATACATCCCACAGACATATCCGCCTGACTGGAATTGGAGTTGCTGATAATCGGAAATCGCGCAGCGTCACGACTGCTTCAAATGATTGATTCAAACGAATGCTTCAACGCTCGCAGCTACTGCATTGCGCTGGACAACAGACAGGCAACGTCTGGGCGGTGCTGCGGGTCACGACGATCTGCGAGGTGGCATAGCACGCCAAGTGCTGAGGTCTTACCCATCCACCGCAACAGACTGCGTGTCCGCCACCGCCTGTGTCGCCTCGGCAATGATGCCAAGTGCGATGGTGTGCGGCGACGAGCGCCCCATGCGCCAGCCGGCGGGAAGTCGCAAGCGCGCAAGCGCGGCATCGTCGTGTCCGAGTGCACGCAGCGTTTGTAGACAACCTTCGCGCTTGCATCGGCTGCCCAGGATGCCGATGCAGGCAACGTTGGACGCTAGCCCGCGACATGCGACCTGCAGATCGATATCGCCATCATGCGCCAGGCTGTAAAGCGCGGTGTCTGCATCCAGATGCACATCCTTCAATGCCTGGCTCAACCCGCGACGGTCGTAATGCTCCGGAGCCAGTCGCGGCGGTGGTTCACTGGGCCCATGCGGTCGCAGCACGCGCACCTCGATGCCCATCTGGCTGGCCAATGAGACCAACGCCAGCAGCGCAGGATCGGCGCCGACCAGCACCAGTCGCAAAGGTGGACGATGCGTGCGCAAGAATTCACCGGGACGCGCGTCCTGCGCAGTGGTCGGATAACGCACCGCGCCGGAATCGCGATT
Source organism: Xanthomonas fragariae (assembly GCF_900183975.1). Classification (NCBI taxonomy): domain Bacteria; kingdom Pseudomonadati; phylum Pseudomonadota; class Gammaproteobacteria; order Lysobacterales; family Lysobacteraceae; genus Xanthomonas; species Xanthomonas fragariae. The sequence continues at coordinate 1,346,495 of NZ_LT853882.1, read as the reverse complement.
CAGCGCCACATGAAACGCCCGATGGCGTTGGCGCGCGTTGCGCCAACATGCAAGATGCTCGCCCAGATCCGGCACCAGCCACACCAGCACGCCGATACGGCCGCCGCAGCTGAGTTGGATGTCCAGCACTTCGCTGCCCTCGCCGTAATCCAGCCGGCGCGACCGACCATCGCCCAGTGCTGCCATAGCGTGATGCGCCACCGCTGCCTCCACGCAACCGCCGGACACGTAACCGGCAACCCGGCCGTCTGCGCTGATCGCCATCTCGCTGCCCAGGGGGCGCGGTGACGAGCCCTGAGTGTCGATCAACGTGGCAATCGCTACACGCTGCCCAGCCCGATACCAGGCTGTCAGCGTCGGCAGCAGATCATCGTGCAGTGCGTAGCTCGGCCATGCCGGCCACGCCGGCTGGGCCGGCTTGGCATGCGTGACCGGGGCCACGGCTGCACTCACGCGCACCGCAACTCGGGCAGGTGCGCACGCAGCTTGTCGAGCGTGACCGGGTAATCGCCTGCGCGCACGCCGGTGGCGTTGAAGCCCGCATTGGCGATCACCGCAGCCACAGCGAAGATGCCGAGCTCGCCTACGCCCTTGGCCTTCATCGGCGATGACGGTGGGTCGCTTTCTTCCAGGAACATCACTTCCTGATGCGGGATATCCGCATGCACCGGCACTTCGTAACCTGCCAGGTCGTGATTGACGCTGGCACCGCCCAACCGCACGTGCACCCAGTTCGACGGCACCCCCATTATCTCCGCAGCGGTCTGCGCAATGATGGTGTAGGAGCCGGTCCCGATATCGGTGATGTCGGTTTCCTCCACTACACGCCCGCCCTGCTCCAGGCGCTCACTGACCTGCGGCCCGACCGCTTCGACTACGCCGACACCGTCTGACATCGGAATATGTCTGTGCGCAGCCGGCATCTGACCCAGCACGATCCCTAAGTCATGAAAATCATGCGAGCTCGCATGCAAGCGCACGCGGATCTGACCATGTGCACGCTGTTCTGGATCAGGTAAGTCAACAGATCGCAGTGACGCGATTCCTGCGGGATGACGCAAACCAATGGTGCGCATGGATACCTCACTGACTTCAAGTCAATGTTCGGGGTAACACGCGCAACGTGATGAGGTTGCAGTCGAGCCGGCTTGCATCGCGCGCAGCGATGGATGACGTTTGGTGCTGTACGAATCGGACCCAAGCAGAACGGACAACGCCTGCAATCATGCGTGGAAGCGGACTGTTGCTCACTACATGAGGCGCGAATCACAGATCAGAACTGTGTCTTTCAAATGCACGCAGCCGCGCTCGAGTCAACGCGTACGCTGGCACAGCGGTTGCATCGCCTTGGTGTCCGGACAGGTAGCCACAGTGACATCAACAACCAAGCGATGGCAGCAACGTGCACAACGCATCGCATTGCATTTCGTGTTGACCATCTCGTGGATGCTATTGCTGGGTTCGGAATATTGGTCCATCCACGAAGAACGCGCGACCGCACTGCGCACTGCCGAAGCGCAGTCGTTGAATCTTGCCAATTCGCTGGCGCAACATGCCAGCGATACCATGGCGATCGCCGAGGCGGTGCTGTCCGGGCTGGTGTCGCGCGTCGAACACGATCAGGCTTCGATAACTGCACGATCTGCGATGCACGATTTTCTGGTGCGCGAAGCACGGCGCTCGGATCGGCTGCATGGCATCTTCATCTGTGCTGCGGATGGCAGCTGGGTGAGCTCATCGCTGTACAGTATCCCTAGAATCCATAACAACGCCGACCGCGCTTACTTCAAGTATCACCGCGACCATCCCGATGCCATGTCGCTGGTCGGCCCACCGGTGCAAAGCCGCTCCGACGGCAGTTGGGTACTCACGCTGAGCCGCCGACTCAACACACCCAGCGGCGACTTTGCCGGTGTGGTGCTGGTCACCCTGCCACTGAAGTATTTCCAGAACTACTACAGCACCTTCGAGATTGGCCCGAACGGCACGATTGGCATGACTAACGACGATGGCATCGTGCTAGTGCGCCGGCCCGACAAGCCGGGCGTGATAGGTACTTCGATCGCAGGCACCTTGATCTACGTCACCATCCGCGCGCGCAAACATGGCACCGCAACGTATCGGTCGCCGATCGACGGTGTGGAGCGCATCTCCAGTTTCGCACCGGCGCGGCCATATCCGTTGACCGTGCTGACCGGCGTCTCGGTGGACGATGCATTGGCCAACTGGCGGCAATCCGCAGGCCAGCGGATTGTGATCGCCACACTCGGCTTTGCGCTGCTACTGGGGGTTGGCATTTGGCTGGACCTGCAATTGCGCCGCATGCATCGCAACGAAGCCAGGCTCAGCACCGAAGCCTGGGTGGATGCGTTGACCGGCATCGCCAACCGGCGCGCATTCGACCATCGCCTATCGCGCGCATTGCAGGACGCGGTGCGCCTGCAGGCGCCGTTGTCGGTGCTGATGATCGATGTCGACCACTTCAAGCTCTACAACGACACCTATGGTCATGTGAATGGCGATGCCTGCCTGCGGCTGGTCGCCCGCGCGATTGCCGGCTGCTCGCGACGCAGCCAGGACGTCGCCGCACGTTATGGCGGCGAAGAGTTCGGCATGATCCTGCCGCAGACCGACGCTGCCGGCGCATTGCGATTGGCCGATGCGGTCCGCAGCGCTGTCGCCGAACTCGGCCTGACGCACCTGTCCAGCCCAACCTGCGCGCACGTCACCGTCAGCGTTGGAGCAGCCACCTTCGAACCGGGCGACGCTCCACTCACACCCGACGCCTTCGTGCACGACGCCGATTCGGCGCTGTATCGCGCCAAGCAGAACGGCCGGGATCGTACGTCGGCGTAGCGCTGGCAAAGTTATCGGCGCCGTTGTGCTGCCAGGTTGACCTCTGCGCGCTGGAATTTTCGGAACACCCGGCTTGCGTCAAAGCGACCGTGGCCACAACGCAGAAGGCCCGCGCAATGCGGGCCTTCATGGATGAGGCAGCGACTGGACCTCGCTCAGAAGGGGATGTCATCGTCGGCAAAATCGTCCATCGGCGGTGCCGATTGCTGCTGGGCCGGCTGCTGACGAGGCGGGGCGTAATCCTGACCGCCACCCTGACCGCCGCCACCGCCGCCCTGCTGCTGGCGCGGGGCCTGCGAGCGCTGCGGGCGATCGCCGCCCATGCCGCCGCCTTCACCACGGCCGCCGAGCATCTGCATCTCGTTGGCGACGATGTCGGTGCTGTACTTTTCCACGCCATCCTGGCCGGTGTACTTGTCGTAGCGCAGCTCGCCTTCGACATACACCTGCGAACCCTTGCGCAGGTACTCACCGGCGATCTCGCCCAGCTTTCCGAAGAACACCACGCGGTGCCACTCGGTGCGCTCCTGGTTGTTGCCCTCGCGGTCCTTGCGCATGCTGCTGGTAGCCAGACTGACGCGGGTAATCGCCATGCCGGCCTGGGTGTACTTGGTGTCGGGATCGTTGCCGAGGTTACCGACGAGGATGACTTTGTTGATGCCGCGGGCCATAGATGCTTCCGAGATGGTGCGCCGGCGCCAATGGGGCGCGGCGGTGAATGTCTTGGGGGCCGATATTACCGTACCTGCCCGCCCCCGGTACCGGCGGGTCGCCGCGCCAATGGGCCGGGGAATGCCGCGCTGGCAGCTCGGAATCTGCGCGCTCGCACTGACCCCTGCATCAATCGCCGCAGGGGTTTGGGCCGATGTGAAGGTCTGAAACAGCCTCGACGGGACGGATCTGGCCCAGACACCTATAATCGACGCACATCACGAACTCCTGCGCATGACCATCGCCGAAGACCTCCCCACCGTCCCGGGCCTGCCCCAGATCCAGTCGCTCGCCGCGCCTGACATGGCAGCGGTCGACGCGCTGATCCGCTGCCGCCTGGCCTCGGACGTCGTGCTAATCAACCAGATTGCCGATCACATCATCTCCGCCGGTGGCAAACGCCTGCGTCCGATGCTGGTCATGCTGGCCGGCCGCGCCGCTGGAGGCTCCGGCCCGAAGCACCATCAGCTGGCGGCGATCATCGAGTTCATCCACACCTCCACGCTACTGCACGACGACGTGGTGGACGAGTCGGACCTGCGCCGCGGGCGCAGCACCGCCAATGCGCTATGGGGCAATGCGCCCAGCGTGCTGGTCGGCGACTTTCTGTACTCGCGCAGCTTCCAGTTGATGGTCGAGCTCGATCGCATGGAAGTCATGCAGATCCTGGCAGACACCACCAACCGTATCGCCGAGGGCGAGGTGCTGCAGCTGTTGCACGTGCACAACCCCGACACCGATGAAGCCGCCTATCTGCGCGTGATCGAGCGCAAGACGGCGGTGCTGTTTGCTGCCGGCACACGCCTGGGCGCGCTGGCCTCGGGCGCGGATGCCGATATGCAGCAGCGTCTGTACGATTACGGAATGCAGTTGGGCTTCGCCTTCCAGATTGCCGACGACGTGCTCGACTACGCCGCCGAGGCATCCGACCTGGGCAAGAACCTGGGCGACGATCTGGCCGAAGGCAAGGCCACGCTGCCGCTGATCCACGCCATGGCACACTCGGATGCGACCACGCGCCAGCGCCTGCGGCAGATCGTCGAACAAGGCGATGCAGGCGCAATGCCCGAGGTGTTGGCGGCGATTCACGCTACTGGCGGATTGGACTACAGCCGTCAACGTGCTGCTGAATATGCCGCCGCCGCCGAACAGGCGTTGGAGGACTTGCAGCCCGGCCCCGCGGTTGCCGCGCTGCGCGGTTTGGCGCGTTATGCAGTGGAACGGACGCATTGATTCAAACGGCAGGTGTTGCCTGCCTCGGTTGCGACCTTGGAGCGAATAACAAACTAGTGCGCGTCCGCCGGGCAGGCGCAGCCTGTGCGGTATCGGCATGCACCGCTGGTACACCGCGTTCGTCCACTTCGTCCGCACCGACCCGGCAACCGCTCGCAACATTTATTCGCCGCTCTTAGCCGCTACATCAATCGCCGAAACGTTCGTCGAAGAAATCGCCCAGCATGCGATACGCACGTTTCGCCGCGCGTGGGTTGTACAGGCAGCCCGGCGGGCTGTTGGCATCGGCCTCGGCGAAGCAATGCACCGCACCGCTGAAGTTGACGAACTGCCAATCTGCACCAGCTGCATCCATCTCGGTTTCGAATGCGGCGATGTCCGCCTTGGTCACGCTCTTGTCGTCGGCACCGTTGAGCACCAGCAGCGGCGTCTTGGCCGAGCCGGCAGCCGCCGGACTGGTTGTCGCGATGCCACCGTGCAGACTGACCACACCGGCCAGCTGCGCGCCCGCACGTACCAGCTCCAGCACCGTGGTGCCGCCGAAGCAGAAGCCCACCGCACCGATGCGTGTTGCGTCCAGCGGCGCCTTGCCGGACTGCACCTTGAGCACATCCACCGCCTTGAGCGCACGCGCCTGCAACGTGGACCGGTCGTCACGCAGCTTCTTGGCCTGCACCCCGGCCTCGGTATCGTCCTTGGGCCGGATGCCCTTGCCATACACGTCGGCCACCAGCACCACATAGTCGTCGCCAGCAAGTTGCTTGGCCTTGGTCACCGCCGAGCCGTTGACGCCGCGCCAGTTGGGCACCATCACCAGGCCCGGACGCTTGCCATCGCCGGCATCGTCGTACACCAGCACGCCGCTGAAAGTGTCCTTGCCGATTTTCCATTCCAGCGGTTTGGTCTGCATCGCCGCCGCCGCGGGAAATGCCAACGACGCCAAAAGACCAACCAATCCAGCGCCACACCATGTGCATTGCTTGTGCATGTGCTTGCTCCCGGGAAGGTACAGCGAGTGTAGGCGCTGCTGCCGTGCAAGGCGGGTCGTCGTGGGTGACAGCGGGCAGATCGCGATGGCGTTTTGTGCGTCAGGGCACAACCGCCGGAACTCAAATCGAATGCACGCCAAGTGGCAGTGGATCGGTGCAGAGCTACTGCACGCCCAAACCGGGAATCGCGCTGATCGCCGCAGGATCGAATCCGGCCAGTTGGGCGAAATGTCGGCCGCGTGCAACGTAATCGCTGTAGACGCCAAAGCTGGGCGCACCCGGCGACAGCAACACCACACCGCCCTGCTCGCCCAGCGCCTCACGCGCCAGCCGCATTGCGTGTTCCAGATCGGTGCCGGCATGCAGACCGAAACGACCGGCTTCGGCCAACGGGGCCAGCAGCGCATGAATGCGTGGCCCGTTGGCTCCCATGGTGACGATTTCCAGCGGGGCCTGTTGCGCCATGTGCTCGGCAAAATCGTGCCAGTCCAGCCCACGATCATGTCCGCCAACCAGCAAGGCAACACGACGCTGCGCGAAGCAGGCAAGCGCCGCCAATGAGGCATGTGGCGTGGTGCTGATCGAATCGTTGACGTAGCTGATGCCGTCCACGCTGCCGAGCAGTTGCAGGCGGTTCGGCAATGGGCGGAAGCTCAGCGCAGCCGGTGCCAGCGCAGCCGCATCCAGGCCCAGCGCTTCCACCGCCGCCAGCACCGCGCACAGATTGCGGCGATTGTGTTCGCCCGGCAGCGGCACGTTGGCAGTATCGAACACGGCCTGCTCGCCGCGATACACCACATCGCCACGCAAGTGCCAGCCATCGGGATGGTTGAACCAACGCACCTCGCTGTCCGGCAACTGCAGCTGCGTCAGATGCGCATCGGCAGCATTGAGCAAGGCCATACGCGGGCGGCCCTCGGTGACCAACGACAGTTTGTCGCGCACGTAGCGCGCCTCGTCGCCATGCCAGTCCAGGTGCTCGGGAAACAGGTTCAACACCACCGCCAATTCGGGACGCGCGCCACTGCGCCCTACTTCACCGGTTTGATAGCTGGACAACTCGATCGCCCAATACGTCGGCGGCGGTTGCGGCGCCAGCACCTCCAGCAACGGTTGGCCGATATTGCCGACCAATGCAGTGCGATGTCCGGCCGCACGCAACAGATGCGCTAGCAACGCGGTGGTGGTGCTCTTGCCCTTGGTGCCGGTGACGCAGATAGCGCCAGGCACGCTACCGTCTGGTCCCGCGCGCTCGGCAAACCACAACGCGGTGCCACCGATGAACTGCGTGCCGTGCTCGGCGTTGGCGGTTTGCACCTCATTGCGATACGGGCTGATGCCGGGCGACTTCACCACGATCTCGAACCGGCCCAGCGCCTGCGCGCCAGCCTCGGTTTCTACATGCAACGCGACGTCGGCCAGCGCATCGAGCTCGCGCGCTTCTTCGGCATTGCAGAAGATCGTCAGCGCTTGCGTGGGCAACAAGGCGCGTAGCGCGCGATACGCCGCGCGTCCTTCGCGCCCCCAACCCCATAACGCAACCGCCTTGCCTTCAAACTGCGAAATTCGCACGCACGCGCTCCCACAGCGCCGATGGAATACGGTGCTCGCCGCCATCGATGGCCATCAACGGCTCCAGCTGTAGCTCCTGCCGGTCAAGCTGCGGCTGGATGTCGCGGACAAAGCGCTTCACCAATGCGTCTTCCTTCCATTCGGCGCGGCTGGCCAGCACCGCCATCGCAGCGCGCGATTCGCGACCTTCGCCGACGCATTCGAATGGCTTGTGGTCCTGGAATTCCAGCAGCGCATCGTAGCCGCCGGCTTGCGCCGCATCGTCGAGCAGATTGCGGCCGAAGATATTGACCAAACGCGTCTTCGGCATGAACGGCGCCAGCGCCAGGAACACGAAATGACACTTAGGGCAGACGCCACACCAGCGATGCACCGGGCGTTCGCCCATGATGTGGAAGTTGCGATTGCAGCTGGAAAAATGCCCGTCGTAGCGATCGGTCCTGGCGAACTGCCGCGCCACTGCCAGCTCCGACAACGGCCGCAGCAACGAGTAATAACGCAGATCGGCCGCCACATGCCGCTGCACGTAGTCACCGAAGGTCTGCTCGAATGCCCAGCCCTTGGACCACTGGTGATTGACCTCGCCGGTGCCGGGAATCTGGCTGCCGTAACTGGCCGAACGTTCGTTGGAAAACACCACCTGGTCCACGCCATTGAGCAATGCGGCCAACACCAGAATGGCCGAGTTCACCGCAGTGACCGGGATATGTCCATTCCACGCGCCCTGGCGATTGAGTTCGAACAATTCCGGCGCCAGCACGCGGCCGATAGTGAGCACCGGTAGACCGGTGCGCTCGGCGCAAGCGCGGATCAGCTGCGAGCCGCCGATCCAGCTGACGGTCTGATCCACGCCGGCATGACGCAAGACTTCGATACTCACTAGCGAATCCTTGCCGCCACCGATCGCGACCAACGCATGCTCGCGCAGACCCAGTACCGGTGCGGCGCCAGCCGGCTGTGCAGCGACAGGAAAGTTGATCTTGCCGTGCAGGTTCAAGCCATTGCGATAGGCGAACTCACCCAGGCCATGCAGGTAGACGTTTTCCACCAGCGCAGCGGTCTCCGCATCGATGGCGTAATCGTCGATCTGGATGTTCGGCGGCACTGCGGCCTTGAAGTAACTGACACCTGCGATGAGATGCAGCAAGCGCAACGCCTGCTGCACAGCAGCCGCATGCGGGCCGTCCAGTTGGAACGGTGCGCCTGGCACCGCGACGGTCTCGACCAGCTCCGGCCCTTGACCGAAGGCATACACCAGCGTCGCCACGCCGGTCTGCGCGTCGAGTGCGCAACGCACGAAACGGAAGGTGGACACCTGGTGTTTGTCGAAAGCGCTCATGGACTACCTGCAAGAACACGTAAGCGACGCAGATAACGTCGGCACAGGACATATTCAATCATGGAAAACGGCACTGCCGCCCACAGCAGCGGCAGGCAACCGAACAGCACCGCCAACAACAGAAAATCGCTGTTGCCGGCCTGCACATCGCCCGATACAGCGAAGGCAAGCGCCACATACAGCGCCACCACCGGCACATAACTCAGCGCACTCAACAGCACCGTGCGCACCGCCATGCCACCACTACTGCGTGCAGGTATCCGTGCATCGCGGCGACGCTGCCAGCATCCGGCCAACCAAGCTCCGCTGCCGGCGGCAACCAACGCCGGCAGCGCCCACTTGAAGCTGTCGGTCCACGGCATACGCAGGTTTAACTGGTCAATGGCGGTGGCCAATGTCATCGCACCACCGCCGGCCAGCGTGCTGAGCGCAACGAACTCAGCTTGCGGGCGCATCGATCACCTCTTCGCGCGGCAATGCGCGCTGGTTATAAGTGCTGACCATCGAATAGCCATAGGCGCCGGTGTCGGCGATCAGCATGACATCGCCCGGCGCGGTGGCGGCAGGCAACCGACGGCGCTTGCCGAACACATCCGACGACTCGCAGATCGGCCCGACGATATCGAACGCGCCATCGGCAGGCGCGTCGAGCTGGCTGAGGTTTTCGATGTCGTGCCAGGCGTCGTACAGCGCCGGGCGGATCAAGGTGTTCATGCCGGCATCCAGACCGACACGCTGCACGCCATCCTTTTCGATCACCTGGGTGACCTGCGCCAGCAACACGCCGGCCTCGGCCACCAGATAACGGCCCGGCTCGATCGCCAGACGGTATCCCGGATGCACAGCCTTGACCTCGGCCAGGCCCTTGGCCCAGACATCCAGATCGAACGGCTCGTCGGCGGCGCTATACGGAATCGGCAAGCCGCCACCGATGTCGATGGTCTCCACCGTGCCGATACGACGCGCAAAACCGGCCAGCTCGTCGTACATCATCCGCCAGTGCTCGCCGGTCTCCACGCCACTGCCCAGGTGCGCGTGCACACCGGTGATGGTGACTTCGAGCGTGCGCGCCAGCTCGACGAACTCATTCACCCGCGTGGACGACAACCCGAACTTGGACGCCTTGCCGCCGGTATTGACCTTCTCGTGGTGCCCATCTCCGTGACCAAGATCGATGCGCAGCCACACATTGCGGCCGCGGAACACCTCAGGCCAGCGACGCAGCGCTTCGACGTTGTCCACAGTGACAGTCACGCCCAGCGCAAATGCAGCTTCGTATTCGGCCCTGGGCGCAAAGCTCGGCGTGAACAGCACACGCCGCGGTGACAGCTCGGGCAGCGTCTGGAACACCCGCCGCAACTCGCCGTGCGAGACGCATTCCAGGCCGAAACCTGCCTGTTCCAGCGCCATCAATATGGCCGGGTGCGCATTGGCCTTGATCGCGTAGTAACGCTGATCCACCGCGGCAATCTGCGCCAAGGCATGCGCACGCGCACGCACGGTTGGCAGGTGATACACGTAGCGCGGCGTACCGGCCTGGGATAGCGACAGCAGATGCGCCCGCTCGGCATGCCACCACGGTGTGGGCCGCGGGCGCACCGAGCCGATAATCTGCCGCCAACGCGGGCCGAACACCTCGCCTTCGCTGACCGGCATCGCACCGCTGTCGATCAGGTCGGCGTGCAGAATCGGCAGCAAACCATCGGCATCGGATTCGTCGATGACGAAGGTCAGATTCAAGTCGTTGGACGACTGCGAAATCATGTGCACGCGTTCCTGCCCGAACGTAGCCCACACATTGGAGAGCTTGTGCAGCAGCGAGCGCATGCCGCGCCCGACCAGCGTGACTGCCGCGCAGGGAACGATGATCTTGACCTTGCAGATCTGCGACAGATCGGCCGACAACGCCGCCAGCACGTCGGTGTTGACCAGATTCTCGGACGGATCCAGCGACACGGTGACATTGGTCTCGGCCGAACCGATCAGGTCCACCGACAAGCCGTGCTTCTTGAACAGGGCGAACACATCGGCAAGGAAGCCGACCTGCTGCCACATGCCGATACCTTCCATCGACACCAGCACGATGCCGTTGCGGCGGCTGATCGCCTTGACGCCCAGCACCGGCTCGGCATTGCCGTCGATGCTGGTGCCCGGCAAGTCGGGGCGCTCGGTGTCCAGAACCGCCATCGGCACGCCGGAATCGCGGCATGGTTTGATCGAGCGCGGATGCAACACCTTGGCGCCGGTGGTGGCGATCTCCTGTGCTTCGTAATAGTCTAGGCGGGTCAGCAAGCGCGCGTCCGGCACTTCTTTGGGATTGGCGCTGAACATGCCGGGCACGTCGGTCCAGATTTCCACACGACTGGCGCCAAGCAGCGCACCGAAATACGCCGCCGAGGTGTCCGAACCGCCACGCCCCAGAATTGCGGTGCCACCATCGGCATGCCGCGAAATGAAACCTTGCGTGATCAGCAGCCGTGTGGGCTGCGCATCGAAGCGCGTGCGCCAGCCGGCGTCGCACTGCCACTGGCAGGACACCGACAACCGCTTGGACCATTCGCTCTGATTGGGCTGCGGCGGCAACGCAGACAGCCACTGGCGCGCGTCCAGCCAGCCCATATCCAGGCCATTGGCGTGCAGATAAGCCGCACCGATGGCCGAGGACAACAGCTCGCCCTGCCCCAATACTTCGGCCTGCCAATCCAGCGTGCACGTTGTCGCGCGCGCATCGCCCAACAATGCATGCAATGCGGCAAGTCGCTCACCAAGCACGGCATCGGCATCCAGTTCCAGCTCGGCCAGGAACTCGCGATGACGCTGCTCCAGCGCGGCCACGCGCTGGGCGCTGTCAGCGGCGCCGTCGGCGATCGCGGTGAGTTCGTTGGTCACGCCCGACAATGCAGACACCACCACCAGCACGCGGCCACCGGTGTCCTCGGCCCGTTTACTCGCCAGTTTTCCAATCGTGTCCCAGCGATGACGACGCGACACCGAGGTGCCGCCGAACTTGAGGACGATCCAACGATCGGTAGAGTGGGGAGCTGACATGGAGATAGGCGTTTAGGATGAGGGGGAAGATACCCGGTATGCCGGGCGGGGCCTGCGATTCTACTGCCAATGCCGCTCGCCTGACCCCGCGTGCGATCACAGCGCGCCGGTGGCCGCCACCATCGCCACATCGATTTGCGCTGCGACCATCGCCGCGCCTTCTTGCGATCCAGATTCACTCACCATGAGCAAGCACCGTTATCTGCAACTGGATGTCTTCGACGGCAGATACGGCAACGGCAATCCACTAGAGCGTGTCATGCACTTTGGAGCGAGTGCGAAGTGGCCTGTGGCACGTCGAGACAACGCCTGCATTGCCGAACGTTTGCACAGCGAAGGCCGATTGCCGGGCAACGATTCGCGCTACGTCGCCAACCAGGGCCGCGAGGTCGGGCGCGATGGTCGCGTCCACGTGGAGGTGGATGCCGAAGCCGACGTCTGGATTGGCGGAATGACGAGGCAAGTGATCGAGGGCCGTATCGATTGGTAAGCTGCCCCGCCCTGATCGCGGAACCGCCGCCATGACCACCCGCCGCTTCCTGCAACTGGATGTGTTCTCCGCCCGCCCCGGCAGCGGCAATCCGCTGGCGGTGGTGCTGGACGCCGCCGATCTAGACGATACCGCGATGCAGTCCATTGCACGTTGGACCAAGCTGCCGGAAACTACCTTTGTGTTTCCGGCGCCAGATGTGCACAGCAGTTATCGGCTACGGATGTTTTCGCCGCAAAAAGAAGTGCCATTCGCTGGCCACCCGAGCGTGGGCACGGCACATGCGGTACTCGACGCCGGGCTGGCCGCGCCGAACGAGGGCGTGCTGATACAGGACGGCATCGCCGGCCAGTTGCCGCTGCGCGTGGAGCAGATCGACGGCCACCGCAGCATCGCCATCCGCACGCCGCGCGCGCGCGTGGCCGAGCAAGTGGACGCCGACGACCCGCGCCTGAGCGATGCGTTGCACGGCTGGCCGCTCGGCAGCCTGCAACCGGCACTGATGGACGGAGGCCGCACCTGGTGGGTGGTGGAACTGGCCAGCGAAGCGGCACTGCGCAACCTGCAGCCGAATTGGGAAGCGGTCGCTGCGCTGGCCGAATCCACCGGCAGCATGGGCGTGTTCGCCTACGCACGCGCCGCAGCGCCGGGTGCCTACGATCTGGCGGTGCGCGCTTTTGTCGGCAATGGTCGGCGCTTCGAAGATGCCGCCTCCGGCGCGGCCAATGCGGTGCTCGCCGCGTGGCTGGACAGCCGTCACGCATTGCCTGGCAAGGAGCGACGCTACGTGGTCAGTCAGGGCCGCGAAATCGGTTTCGACGCCTTGCTGGAACTGTGTATCGATGCCGACGGCGACGTGTGGTCAGGCGGCCAGGTGCAGACGGTGATTCGTGGGACGCTGGATTGGGCGTAATCGAACCTGATTCCGCGGTCTGACGACACCCGATTGCAGGGCCTCAAACGCAGCGATGCGCGCGCTGCCTGTGCTGCTCGATCAAGCGCCACTGTCGATGCACCAGTGATTCAAACGCTTTGGATCCAGCGCAGCACATCGCATTGATCGAGATCGCAGCGATACAAATACAGCACTGCTGCGCATGAATTCCTCCGCGTGAGAAACAAAAAACGCTGCGGTCGCCCGCAGCGTTTTCTTCATTCAACAACCTGATCTCGATCGCTTGACCAAAGCCACACGCGACATCGCAACGATCAGTCAGGATTCACATCCACGCGCACGCGGATGCGGTCGCCCGGGTTGTAGTCGCTACGCGTGTGATAAACGCGGCCCGCATATTCGTAGGTCACATCATAGCCAGCGACACGGTCGCGTTCGCGGCGGTAAGACACCGGCTCGCACACCCTAACATTGCCCTGATAATTGCGATTATTGGCTTGGTAGATCGAGCGACCTGCCGCCACGCCGGCCATAGTGCCGACTGCAGTGCCGACCAGACGGCCATTGCCGCCGCCAACCTGGCTGCCGAGCACCGCACCGGCGATACCGCCGATCACGCTGGCCACACCGCGATTAGACACGCCCGGCTGGCCGTAATTGCCGCCATCGCGGTAATCGCCGTCGTTGCTGGTGTAGTAACCGTCGGCTGGACGGTTGTAGCAACGTTCGCTGGTGCGCTCGTTGTAGGAGTCAGACACGATGATCGGTTCAACGCGCACCACGCGCGCATATTCGTAACGACCCTCCTCATAGCTGCCACGACCGTTGTCGCGGTAGCCGCTGTCATAGCGCTGTGCCGTTGCATTGCCTGCCACGACCAGACCGATCACCAGAGCACCAAGCACGAGAGTTTTCATTGCGGCAGCTTCATAGGGAGGACACGTTGCAGATGCTCGGCTTGCGCCAGTGAAACCGCCCTGAACCAGACCATCCGCGCAAAGCCCTATTCAGGTTGCCGCCAGCTGCGCGCGCCGGCATGTTGCACCGGCGCGCTTTAGCCTTGTCAGCGTTAGCTGGAAAATTCGGTTTCCAGGCTCATCGGCACCGCGCTCAGTGCCTTGGACACCGGGCAATTCTTCTTGGCGGTATCGGCCAGTTCGCGGAACCTGGCTTCGTCGATACCCGGCACCACGGCCTTGAGCTTGAGCCGGATCTGCGACAGCTGCGGGCCACCTTCCATCGACAGATCCACGTCGGCGCGCGTGTCCAGCGAGATCGGCGGAAAACCTGCTTCGGTCAACTGCGCAGACAGCGCCATAGTGAAGCAGCCGGCATGCGCAGCAGCAATAAGCTCTTCCGGATTGGTGCCCTTCTCGTCACCGAAGCGGCTGCTGAAGGCATAGCGGGTGTTGTCCAGCAGCCCGCTTTGCGGCGTATTGAGCTGGCCCTTGCCGGTCTTGAGGTCGCCTTCCCAATGCGCGGTGGCGTGACGTGAAATACCCATAGCGGTCTCCTGCGATGAAAGGGACAACCACGATAGGCGGGCGCTTGTTACGGCGTGGTGCCGGGAATCGGGAATCGGGAATCGTAAAAGCAGACCATCCGCGGATTTCGCTAAGCAAGGATTCTTCTGTGTGCGTGCGAAACACATTGCTCGGAGAACGACCGCGCCACTTCCTGTGTACGCGGTTGTGCACGCAGTCGTGTTGCTGGGCTCGCTTAGCCGAGCAGGGTTTCCAGCACCGCCATGCGCACGGCGACGCCGTTGGCGACCTGTCGCAACACGCACGATTGCGCGCCATCGGCGACTTCGTCGGTGATTTCAACGCCGCGGTTGATCGGGCCTGGGTGTAGCACCGCTGCATCACGGCCGGCACGCGCCAGGCGCTCGCGGGTGAGCCCGTATTCGGCGTGGTAGTGCTCCAGCGAAGGCACAAGGCCTTCTTCCATGCGCTCGCGCTGCAGGCGCAGCATCATCAGTGCGTCGACGCCTTCGAGCATCGCGTCGAAATCCTGGCCGACCACGCAGCCGTCCAGCATGTCGTCGTCGGGCAGCAGGCTGCCCGGGCCGCAGACACGGATCTCGCCGGCGCCCAGCGTGCGCAATGCATGCAGGTCCGAGCGTGCAACACGCGAGTGCTTCACGTCGCCGACGATCAACACCTTGAGCTTGGAAAAATCGGTGCCCTTGGCCTGGCGCAGGGTGAGCATGTCGAGCAGGCCCTGGGTGGGATGCGCGCTGCGTCCGTCGCCGGCATTGATCAGCGCGGTACCCTCGCCTGCGGCCTCGGCCAGCGCTTCTACCGCGCCGTCGTCGGGATGGCGCACCACAAAGCCACGCACGCCCATCGCCTCGAGATTCTTCAAGGTGTCGCGCGCGGTCTCGCCTTTGCGGGTCGATGACGTGGACGCATCGAAATTGAGTACGTCCGCGCCCAGCCGCTGCGCGGCGAGATGAAACGAGCTGCGCGTGCGTGTGGACGGTTCAAAGAACAGCGTGCACACCGCAGTGCCGGCCAGCACGCTGCGCTTGCCGACGCGCCCCACTGCCGCGTCGCGGATCTGGCCGGCACGATCGAGCAGCTGCAGCAGCGTGGCGCGCGGCAGTCCTTCCAGGGTGAGCAGGTGGCGCAGGCGTCCGTCCGAATCGAGTTGCATGGTGGTCATCGCAGGTCGGGAGTTAAGGAAGAAAAGTGGCTTGGTCGGGCGCGGCTAACCAGCGTTCGACGATCACCGCAGCTGCCATCGCGTCCAGCGCTTCGGCATCGCGGCGGCGCTTGCGGCCATCGGCGCGCTCGCGCGCGAAACGCTGCGCAGCTTCGACGGAACTGGAGCGCTCGTCGATCAACACCACGGGCAGTGCATAGCGCTCACGCAGTTCGCGTGCAAATGCATGCGCACGCTTGCGTGCGGGTTGGTCTTTGTCATCCAGGGTCAGGGGGTCGCCGACCACCAGACCGTTGGGGCGCCATTGCTTATGCACCCGGTCCAGCGCGACCCAGTCGGGGCCGCTGGCATGCACATCGATGACGGCAACCGCGCGCGCGCCGACGCCCAGCGCAGTGCCAACGGCCACACCAATACGGCGCGACCCCACGTCGAAGCCCAGCACCGTGCCATCCAGGCGGATCGCGCCCGTCTCAGGCATGCCCGGAATAATCCGTCAGCCGAAACAGGTCCACGCCGATGCGCCCGGCAGCGGTCTGCCAGCGGTCTGCCAGCGCGGTAGCGAACAAGACGTTGGCATCCGACGGCGCAGTGAGCCAACTGTTCTCGCCTAGTTCGAACTCCAGCTGCCCCGCGCCCCAGCCGGCGCAGCCCAGCGCCACCAGCGTGTTGTGCGGGCCTTCGCCAGCCGCCATGGCCTCAAGAATGTCGCGCGAGGTGGTCAGATAGACGCCCTGCCCCACTTCCAGACTGGAATCCCACTCGCGCGCATCGTCGTGGATCACGAAGCCGCGCTCCGGGTGCACCGGCCCGCCACTGAGCACGATCTGCTCGCGCAGATGCTCGTCGGCGGTGTCGATGCCCATCTGCGACAGCACCTCGCCCAGGGTGTATTCGGAGGGCCGGTTGACCAGCACTCCCATCGCGCCGTTTTCGTCGTGCTGACAGATCAGCGCGACGCTGCGCGAAAAGTTGGGGTCGGACAGCGCCGGAAGCGCGATCAGCAATTGGTTGGCCAGAGGCGTGGGCAAAACGGACATGGGCGTATTCTAGCCGTTCGCTCCGCCGCGCGCAGAGCAGCTGCCATACACGACACTTGCTGGCGCCAATGGCCAGCAGAAGTTGCCGATCGATTGCCCCGCCGCTGTACCGCTGCCACGCCGGTCCTGCGCGTTCAGGTTGGGGGGGAACGACACTGCCGCATGCCGCACGCGATGGATTGCGCCGGCGCGCGGCGAACTTTCCAACGCGCAGCTGGCCGGCCGTGCGGGCGTCCGGAACAACCTGCTTCGACGTCGTGCCCACCAACGCCGCATACCGACCAAAGGCAATCCCATGAGTGGCTATTGCAGCATCGCGCCAGGCCATCCGGTCCACGGCCACTACCACGACCACGAATACGGTTTCCCGCAACGCGACGAGCGCGAGCTGCTCGAGCGGCTGGTGCTGGAGATCAATCAGGCAGGACTGAGCTGGGAAACCATCCTGCGTAAACGCAGCAACTTCCAACGCGCCTACGACGGTTTCGATGTGGACACGGTGGCAGCTTACGGCGAAACCGACCTCGCCCGGCTGATGGGCAACGCCGGCATCATCCGCAACCGATTGAAAGTCTTGGCGGCGATCCACAACGCTCAGGTCATCCAGAGCCTACGCAGCTCGCATGGCAGCTTTGCGCAATGGCTGGACGCGCACCATCCGCTCGACAAGCCGGACTGGATCAAGCTGTTTAGGAAGACCTTCCGCTTCACTGGCGGCGAAATCACCGGCGAATTCCTGATGAGCCTGGGCTACCTGCCCGGCGCGCACCATACCGACTGCCCGGCGTTTGCGCGGATCCAGGCGCTTTCGCCGCCGTGGATGCAAGCGCAGCAGCCTTCCAGCAGTGGCTAACAAAACCTGACGAGCAATCGCCAGGTGGGTGCGGACGGCGCTGAGTAACCGCAGCGCGTGTACGAGGGGGACATGCCGATTCCGAGCACCGGCCGCGCCCTCGTGGCGGTGCGCGCAGGCGTTTTGTCAGCCAATCTAAAGTGTGCACGGTCCAGCGCGGCTAAACACCTCTTCCACGTCGCACGCGAAATGCTGGCGCCATGGTTATTCGCATCGGCATTTCCGGGTGGCGCTATGCGCGCTGGCGCGGCACGTTCTATCCCACCGGCCTGGCCCAGCGCCGCGAGCTTGAGTACGCGGCGCGTTGCTTTCCGAGTGTGGAAATCAATGGCTCGTTCTACTAACTGCAGCGTCCGCAAAGCTTCCAACACTGGCACGACGAAACGCCGAACGACTTCGTGTTTTCGGTCAAGGGCCCGCGCTTCATCACCCATATGAAACGCCTGCGCGATTGCGAACAGGCACTAGCCAATTTCTTTGCATCCGGCTTACTGAGTCTGGGGCCCAAGCTCGGCCCAATCCTGTGGCAATTGCCACCGACGCTGCGCTTCGATACCAAACTGCTGGACGCATTCCTGAGCAGCCTGCCACGCGACAGCGAAGCTGCATTGATGCTGGCGCGCAAACGCGATACCGCCCTGATGCACGGGCGCAGTGCGCTTGCGATCTAGCGCAAGCGGCCGCTGTGGCATGCGTTGGAAATCCGCCACGACAGTTTTTGCGACCCGGCCTGCATGCGCTTGCTGCGCCGTCACAAGGTGGCGGTGGTGGTGGCCGATACTGCCGGCAAGTTCCCGTATGTGGAGGACGTCAGCGCCGATTTTGTCTATCTGCGCCTGCACGGCGATGCCCAGCTGTATGCCAGCGGCTACAGCGACCGCGCGCTGGATCGCTAGGCAGCGCGCATTGCCGCCTGGGCAAGCGGCGGCGAACCGGACGAAGCTGCGCGCGTTGGCGCGCGTGCACTCAAGCGCGCAACGCGCGACGTGTACTGCTACTTCGACAACGACATGAAGGTGCACGCACCATTCGACGCGCGCGGCTTGATGCAACGGTTGGATTTGCCGACCGACTGCCCGGGGCGCGGGGAAGTCGTTTAAGAGCAACGAACAACGACTGCTTGCCGTCTATGCCTGCCTGACGGCTGCTAGCGGCGCTTTAGTAGCCGCTGTAAGTAGCGGCTGTAAAATATAGAACGGGATTGACCAGCACAAACACCACCCCGAATGCATGACCGCTGTCGGCCTCACCGAACCTCGGCAATTTCCACGCCGTCCAGGCCCTGCGACAGCGTCTTGGCATCACCACCCTGCGAGAGCTTGATGCGCAGGCGCACCTCGTTCTGCGAGTCGGCGTAGCGCAGCGCGTCTTCGTAACTGATTTCACCAGCCTGGTAGAGCTCGAACAAGCTCTGATCGAAGGTGCGCATGCCCAGGTTTGTGGACTCCTTCATGATCTCCTTGAGCTTGTGGATCTCGCCGTCGCGGATGTAGTCCTGCACCAACGGCGTGCCCAGCAGGATTTCCATCGCCACGCGACGGCTGCGTCCATCCGGGGTCGGAATCAACTGCTGCGCGATCACGCCCTTGAGATTCAGCGACAGATCCATCAGCAGCTGGTTGCGGCGCTCGTCCGGGAAGAAGTTGACGATGCGGTCCATCGCCTGGTTGGCGTTATTGGCATGCAACGTGCACAGCACCAGATGGCCGGTTTCGGCGAAGGCAATCGCGTGGTCCATGCCTTCGCGGGTGCGCACCTCGCCGATCATGATCACATCCGGTGCCTGGCGCAGGGTATTTTTCAGCGCATTTTCCCAGCTATCGGTATCGATTCCGACTTCCCGCTGGGTGATGATGCAACCCTCGTGCTTGTGCACGAATTCGATCGGGTCTTCGATGGTGATGATGTGCCCGGTGGAATTCTGGTTGCGGTGGCCGATCATCGCTGCAAGCGAGGTCGACTTACCGGTACCGGTGGCACCGACAAAAATGATGATGCCGCGCTTGGTCATTGCCAGCGTCTTGATCACCGGCGGCAGACTCAATTCGTCGACGGTGGGAATGCGCGTTTCAATCCGCCGCAGCACCATGCCGACCTGGTTGCGCTGATAAAAACAGCTCACACGAAAGCGCCCCACCCCTGACACGCCAATGGCGAAATTGCACTCGTGGGTCTTTTCGAACTCTTCGCGCTGCAATGTGGTCATCACATTCAACACAAGATCGCGGCTCTGCTGCGCGGTCAACGGGGTCTGGGTGATCGGACTGATCTTCCCATTAACCTTGATTGCCGGCGGCATTCCCGAAGTAATAAACAGGTCCGACGCCTTCTGATGCGCCATCAGCTTGAGGAAGGAGGTGAAGTCGATGGTGCTCATAGCGTGCTCCTTCGGAGCCGGGAATGGAGAATCGGGATTGGGGATTCGTAAGAGCGGACTGTGCTGAGATCGGTAGGAGACCCGCTTTTGCGAACCCCAATCCCGTCTACTCGAATATCCGCTTGTCCTTGGCGTATTCGCGTGCTTGGTTGCGCGTGATCAGGCTGCGTTTGATCAGGTCCTGTAAATGCTGATCCAGCGTCTGCATGCCGTACTGCTGGCCGGTCTGGATCGACGAATACATCTGCGCCACCTTGTCCTCCCGGATCAGGTTACGGATGGCCGGGGTGCCAACCATGATTTCCCAGGCGGCGGTGCGTCCACCGCCGACCTTCTTCAGCAGCGCCTGCGAAATCACCGCGCGCAAGGATTCGGACAGCATCGAGCGCACCATCGGCTTTTCGCCGGCAGGGAAGACATCGATGATGCGGTCGATGGTCTTGGCCGCCGAGCTGGTGTGCAGGGTACCGAACACCAGATGGCCGGTTTCCGCAGCGGTGAGTGCCAAGCGGATGGTTTCAAGATCGCGCAACTCGCCAACCAGGATGATATCCGGATCTTCACGCAATGCAGAGCGCAATGCTTCGTTGAAGCCGTGCGTGTCGCGATGCACTTCGCGCTGATTGATCAGGCACTTCTGCGAGGTGTGCACGAATTCGATCGGATCCTCGACAGTGAGGATGTGGCCGTATTCGTTCTTGTTGATGTAGTCGATCATGCCGGCGAGCGTGGTCGACTTGCCCGAACCGGTCGGCCCGGTGACCAGGATCAAGCCCTGCGGCTGATCGATCAGCTGCCGGAAAATCGGTGGGCAGCCAAGGTCTTCCAGCGTCAGCACTTCGGAGGGAATGGTACGGAACACCGCACCGGCACCACGGTTCTGGTTGAACGCATTGACGCGGAAGCGTGCCAGCGACTGGATCTCGAACGAGAAGTCGACTTCGAGGAATTCTTCGTAATCGCGGCGCTGCTTGTCCGACATAATGTCGTAGACCAGCGCATGCACCTGCTTGTGATCCAGGGCCGGAATATTGATGCGGCGGACATCGCCATCAACTCGGATCATCGGCGGCAGGCCTGCAGACAGGTGCAGGTCCGACGCCTTGTTCTTGACAGAAAACGCCAATAGTTCAGCGATATCCATGCGCTGCTTTTCCCCTAGGCTGCGATTGGAAGGTACTCCCCGGCCGGCAGTATAGCGTTCTGGCTGCTGGCAGGAAGCGGCCCGCAGCCGGTTCAGGCTGGCAGTGGCGCGCGGAGCTGAAGGTGATGGTTTTCGGCCGTGGCGCAGGCACGGCGCTTGCCCTGACGCAGATTTCGGCATCGATGGCCAGGTTGCGTCGCATCGGGTCGTGCTGCCCGCACCGCACAGAGACAGGTGCGATCGTGATCTGGCAGCGCTTTTGGCGCATCAACGGCGGTACGCAACGCATGGCCGGCTGGAAGGAAGCATCGGCGGGCGGCACTATAGCGCTCCCGTCCTTTTTGGAGTGCCACGTGCCGGCTTCGTCGCTGCAGCAGATTCTCGATGCCATCCATGCAGCAGCTGCCGAGCACGCGCGTGCCGAGGTGCGCCTGCTTGCGGTGTCCAAGACCAAGCCGGCCGACGCCGTCGCCGCCCTGGCGGCCCAGGGCCAGCGCGCATTTGGCGAAAATTACGTGCAGGAAGCCGAAGCCAAGATCGTAGCCCTCCGCACGCTGGGGCTGGAATGGCATCTGATCGGCCACCTGCAATCCAATAAGGCCGAACTGGCCAGCCAGTGCTTCGATTGGGTGCAGACGGTGGACCGCGCCAAACTGATCCCGTTGCTGGCGCGCTACCGCCCGGATAACCGCGCGCCGTTGAATGTGCTGATCCAGGTCAATATCGACGACGAGGACAGCAAGCACGGGTGCGCTCCCGAGGCGATCGACAGCCTGGCCGAGGCCATTGCGCTGCAGCCGCGATTGCAACTGCGCGGGTTGATGGCAATCCCCGCACCGTTCCCTGAACAGACACGTCGCACCGCCGCTTTTACCCGCATGCAGGCGCTGTTGGAGCAACTCAAAGGCCGCTATCGGCAGGTGGACACCTTGTCGATGGGCATGAGCTCGGACTTCGCCGAAGCGATCGCGGCCGGCGCGACCATGGTGCGCGTCGGCACGGCCTTGTTCGGTGCACGCGATTGCTCGTCTGCCGCATCCATCTGATCGGCATCGCGCGTCCGCGAAGCCGACTCCCCTTAGCAAAGTTCTGAAGGTGCTGTAATGACCACACCTGCTTCGTCCACGTCTTCGCATTCCATCGCTGCGCTGATCGCCTTCGTCGGCGGCGGCAATATGGCGCGCAGCCTGATTGCCGGGCTGATCCGGCAAGGCGTGCCCGCCGCCAACATCCGTGTGGCCGAGCCGGTCGCCGATTTGCGCCAGACGCTGTCACGCGACTTCGGCGTGCATGCCGTAGAAGATGCGCGCGCCGCAGTCGAAGCTGCGGACATCTGGGTATTGGCGGTCAAGCCGCAGGTATTGCCATCGGTGTGCGCGCAGCTGGCCGACCTTGCGCAGGCACAACAGCCGCTGTTGGTGTCCATCGCTGCCGGCATCACCGCCACGCAACTGCAGCGCTGGTCGGGTGGCAATGCCGCGGTGGTGCGCGCGATGCCCAACACGCCCGCCCTGCTGGGTGCCGGCGTCACCGGCTTGTACGCTAATCCCCAGGTTTCCGCTGCGCAACGCGCGCAGGCGACCCAACTACTGGACAGCGCGGGCGTGACCGTTTGGATCGAGGACGAAGTGCAGATGGATGCAGTGACTGCCGTTTCCGGTAGCGGCCCGGCGTATGTCTTTCTGCTAGCCGAAGCGATGGAAGCTGCGGCGCAAGCGCAGGGGTTGCCCGCCGACACCGCACGTACGCTGGTGCTGCAAACGCTACTCGGCGCCTCGCGCATGCTGACTGAATCGGGCGAGGCACCGGATGTGCTGCGCCGCCGCGTGACCTCGCCCAACGGCACCACGCACGCGGCCATCGAGGCATTCCAGGCTGGCGGCTTCGAAGCGCTCACCGCCAAAGCGATCGCTGCGGCTACCGAACGCGGCCGTTGTTTGTCTGCTGCCAATGATTAGGAGATGCGCAGTTGCATGCGGCGTTCTTGCTATTGCGCGCGAGCGGTCAGGACGGAGCTCAGCGCAACGAGACAGTAAAGCCAGAACGCGGCTGCAACGATGAGCCTGCGCCTGTTGCTAGCCAAAGCCGGCGCGCAGAACAGATGAAACGCCGCAGCCCGCCGGAAGTTAGCGGATTTCCTGGCAAATGCAGCGCACTCGCATTTTTGCAATCGCTGGCAGTACCAGCGACACCTGCCGTCTCGTACACGCGTCCATGCGATAACGCCGGCAGTTTTGGTGGCCTGCAACACCACAGCGCAGACGCGAACGTGCACAACTTCTCGCGCAAACGACCTGCTGCTGTGCGTCAGACACTGCGCGAATGCGCGCACTGCGCGCGCGAATCACTGCTTTTTGTGCGCGTTTCCCGCTGCTGGTGAACGAATTCTCGTCGAAAGAAGCTTTTTTCGTGTTGTTTCATCGTTTGCCTATTGGCGGCGCGCAGCAGTTGCCCTACATTTCGCGTTGCCGACTGGGTCGGCAGACCCATCACCACCAACGATCACGGAATATACAACTCATGGCAAAAACTGCCGCTAAGAAGGCTGCCCCCAAAAAGGCAGTGAAAAAGGTCGCCGCCACCAAGACTGCGAAACCGGCCAAGGCCGCTGCTGCCAAGTCCGCCGCGCCCAAGCCGATCAAAGAAGCACTGAGCAAGACAGACCTGGTCGCGCACATCGCCGAAACCACCGAGCTGGCTCCGAAGGACGTCCGCGCCGTGCTGTCTACGCTGGAAGCCGTTGCACACGCATCGTTGAACAAGAAGGGCGCCGGCTCGTTCACCCTGCCGGGCATGCTCAAGCTGACCAGCGTCCACGTGCCGGCCAAACCGAAGCGCAAGGGCATCAACCCCTTCACCAAGGAAGAGCAGACCTTCGCAGCCAAGCCGGCAAGCTTCAAGGTCAAGGCTCGCCTGCTGAAGAAGTTGAAGGACGCCGCGCTCTAATCGAGCACGCGTCCAGTGGCATCAAGGCGGCCTCCGGGTCGCCTTTTTTACACCCGCGTTGCAGCGCGCACAGCATACGCCGCTCATCGACGCTGCCCTACCCTGCTTGCCGATTCGTAACGCGCAGGTGCCTGTGACCGATTCATCGACCACGCCTCCATCAACAGCACGTCCATCATCGACCCGTAGCCCTGCACGCCGAGTGCGCAGCGTTCTGGTTTCGATCGCGCTGCTGTGCGCCATGGGCGTGGCAGCGCGCTGGGGCTGGCAGCTGCCGATTGCCGATCAACTGCGCACCAGGTGAAAGTTGTCGCAGATGCCACCGCCTACGCGGTTGCACATCCCGGTCGAAGGCGTGCGGGCGCGGCAGATTACCGGCACCTTTGGCGCGCCCCGTGGTCGCGACCGCACGCATGCAGGCGTGGATATTTTCGCGCCACGCGGCACGCCAGTGGTGGCCGCAACGCGCGGGGTAGTCAGCGCCATCAGGGATCAAGGCTTGGGCGGCAAGCAGGTCTGGCTGCTGGGTCCGGCAATGGAGCGGCATTACTATGCGCATCTGGACGACTGGACTGCAGGCCTAGAGGTCGGCGATGTGGTCGAGCCCGGCGCGCAGCTTGGCATGGTAGGCACCACCGGCAATGCGCGCGGTACGCCGCCGCATCTGCACTATGGTGTCTATGGACGCAACGGTGCGTACGATCCGCTGCCGTTGCTGCTCAAACCCGCGCCACAGCCCGCAAACTGAGCATGCTGGAACACTGCGTCATGGCCTGACCTATCGAGGCCACTGCGTCCTACGGCTATGGTGGAGCCAGCCCGGAAAAGACGCGACCTCCATGTCCCGCAAACGCTATCGCATCACGGTCACGCCCATCGAAAGCGACGGCCGCCCTTGCAATGATCGCTGCACCATCGAATTCGAACAACGCGCACGCGCCGACTGGATGCGGTTGCTCGAAGAGCTGCACCTGCGCCGCGACCTGAGCAGCGACGAATGCGCCGCACTGACGGTTGGCTCGCAATTGCTTGAAGATCTGGCCGCACGCCCGCGCGCACAATCCAGCGATGCATTGGATGCCTTGCGGCCAAAATTGCAATTACTGCTGGAACGGCTGCAGCGCGTGCAGCCGGCGCCTGGCCCCTGAGAGCTACCCCGCCGCAGGTAACCGCTACACTGCGCACCCAAGCCGGTGCTGCGCTAACCCGTGGTTCACCGCCACTGACTAATGTGATGCTACCTGTTGCCGGAGTCACCCGATGAAACTGCGTTCGCTTGCCGGTTCCATGCTTGCCCTCGCCCTGGCAATGCCCATCGCCAGCGCAGGGGCCGCGCCGCAGATCCGGGGACATCAGATCAGCGTGCAAGCCAGCGACCTGCAGCAATTCCTGGGTGGCCGCTTCCCGCAGACACATGACGCATTGGGTGGACTGGTCAAAATGACGGTCAGCAATCCGGCATTGTCGTTGCCGCCGGGCGATCGGCTCAAAATGGCGTTCGATCTGGCGCTGGCAACTGCCGGCGGCGCCCCGGCGCCGGTCGGTAACGTGATCTTGACCAGTGCGTTGCGCTACGACACCGCCAAGCAGGGCTTCTATCTCGATCAACCCACTATCGACGATTTTCGCCCTGCCAATGCCGGTGCGCAACTCGACAACAGCACGCGCCAGCTACTCAACGCTTGGCTGTCCAATTACGCGCGCAAGGAACCGATCTATCGCATCGACCCGGCAATCGCTGCGGTGATGGGGAATGTGCAGGTGGAATCGGTTGGCATCCAGAACGGACATGTGGCGGTGAACTTCAATCAGAACATCGAACAACTGGTACCGGCGGCGGCGCTGTCCGGGAAATAAGCATCCGCAGTCTCGCTATCTGGATCATGGTTGGTGCACTGATAGCAACGTACAACGCATCGGATGTTGCATCCAGACAACGGCCCGACGTCTCAACGCCGGGCCTTTGCGATTCCATCTACTGATGCGCCGATGACCCGGCCAAGGCATTCCCCACTGCAGCGCTGAAGGCTGGAATGTCATCGGGCTTGCAGCTTGCGGCTGGTGATCAGCTGCCCATCCACCACCAACTCTGCATCCTGCCAGCGTGCGCCGGCATTGCTCAGATCGGTTTTGATCGTAAGAGTGGCCTCCATACTACAAAGAAGCCCGGGCCTTAGGCAGGTGTGTGTTGCGCATCGGTGAACAGATGTGTGCGTCGTCGCATCAGTGCGACGACAACGTGCGAGTGCTCAGCGCTTGGGCTGCAGGATGGTGCCGGTGCAATTCTTCGAGCCGCAACGGCATTCCCAGATCTTCTTCAAGCGCGGTGTGTGGCGCTCGCTCAGGGTGATGCCGTAGTTGTAGGTGAGCTCTTGGCCGGCCTTTATCGCGCGCTTGGCCTCGATGAAGATCTTGTCCTTGCTGCGGTCGTCGCCTTCGGCCTCTTCGATGACCGCTTCGCAATTGGGATTGCAGCTGTGGTTGATCCAGCGCGCGACATTGCCTTCGTAGTTGGCATCCAGCACATAGTCGTCGTTGAGCGTGAACAGGAACGTGTGCCCGCTCTCCACACCGCCGCTGTCGTCGGCATCCACTTCTGCGTGCGTGCGCAAGCGCCCCTTGTATTGAATGATGCGCTCGCCCTTGCGGAGCGGGACGAGGGCAAACATGCCATTGCCGTGGATACGTGACTTGCGGGCGGCAACTTTGCGCGACATGAAGGGGTCCGGTGATGGGGCCGCTCATTGTGACTGCAGCGCGTCGATGCGCCAAGCACAAGCGCGCCGTGGCCTGCAACGCCCTGCGCTTGACGCTGGCTGAACCGGGCTGTTGGCCCTGCACTTCTGTAAAGAGTACAATTTCGGTCCGCTTTAGGATTTCCCACCTTCTCATGTTGCGCGTCACCAAACTCACCGATTACGCCACCGTTGTGCTGACCGTATTGGCTGCACACAGCGGTCAGGTGCTCAGTGCAAGCGAATTGGCCGAACACGCCGGGCTGGAAGCGCCAACCGTGAGCAAGATCCTAAAACCGTTGTCGCAAGCGGGCCTGGTCGAAGGACTGCGCGGCGTGCATGGCGGCTACCGGCTTGCACGCATGGCCAGTGAAATCACTTTGGTGGAAATCGTCGAAGCAATGGAAGGCCCGTTGGCGATCACCGAATGCAGCCAGGATCACAGCCAGTGCGGCATCGCGCAGAAATGCGGCGTGCGTTCGAATTGGCGGTTGATCAACGACGTGGTCGGCGATGCGCTGCGTCGCGTCACGCTTGCGCAAATGTTGCAGCCTCTCTCTTTCCCTGGCGACAGCCGTCGGCGTTCCATCGTCGCACGCGTCGCGACCACCTGACCTGTAGGCAGCCCGATGGCCACCGAACTTGCTCCTCCGCAGAACGCCGAGATCCTCGAACGGCTGGGCCGACGCTACGACGCCGGCTTTATCACCGAGATCGAATCCGACTCGCTCCCGCCCGGTCTGGACGAAGATGTCATCCGTGCGGTGTCGGCCAAGAAAGACGAGCCGCAATGGATGACCGACTGGCGTCTTGAGGCATACCGCCATTGGTTGAAGATGCCGATGCCGGAGTGGGCGAAGTTGAATATCGCGCCGATCGATTTCCAGGCGTTGAGCTACTACTCCGCACCCAAGGGGCCAAAGTACGCCTCGCTGGATGACGTGCCCCAGGAGCTGCTCGACACCTATGACAAACTCGGCGTGCCGTTGCACGAGCGCGCCAGGCTGGCCGGCGTGGCGGTGGATGCGGTGTTCGATTCGGTCTCGGTCGGCACCACCTTCCGCAAGGAACTGGCCGAAAAGGGCGTGATCTTCTGCTCGATGTCCGAAGCGATCAAGGAACATCCGGAGATCGTCAAACAATATCTGGGCAGCGTGGTGCCGGTCTGCGACAACTATTTCGCCGCGCTCAATTCGGCGGTGTTCTCCGATGGCAGCTTCGTGTTCATTCCGGCAGGCGTGCGTTGCCCTATGGAACTGAGCACCTATTTCCGCATCAATGCCGGCCACACCGGGCAGTTCGAGCGCACCTTGATTGTGTGTGAGGACAAGGCTTACGTGTCGTACCTGGAAGGCTGTACCGCGCCGATGCGCGACGAAAACCAGCTGCACGCCGCAGTGGTCGAGCTGGTCACGCTGGAGGATGCCGAGATCAAGTATTCGACCGTGCAGAACTGGTACCCAGGCGATGAGGAAGGCCGCGGCGGCATCTACAACTTCGTCACCAAGCGTGCCGAATGCCGTGGCGCGCGCAGCAAGGTAACTTGGACCCAGGTCGAAACCGGTTCGGCGATCACCTGGAAGTATCCGTCCTGCGTGCTGCTCGGCGACGACTCGGTAGGCGAGTTCCATTCGGTCGCCCTGACCCACCATCGTCAGCAGGCCGATACTGGCACCAAGATGATCCACATCGGCAAGCGCACCAAGAGCAAGATCGTCAGCAAGGGCATCAGCGCCGGGCGTGGGCAAAATACCTATCGCGGCCTGGTCAAGGTAGACCGCAATGCCGATGGCGCACGTAATTACACGCAGTGCGATTCGCTATTAATCGGCAAGCAGTGCGGCGCGCACACTTTCCCCTATATCGAGGTGAAAAATCCGGGCGCCACCGTCGAACACGAGGCCACCACCTCTAAGATCAGCGACGATCAGCTGTTCTATTGCCGCGCACGTGGCATTAGCCAGGAAGACGCGGTGTCGTTGATCGTCGACGGCTTCTGCAAGCAGGTGTTCCGCGAACTGCCGATGGAGTTCGCAGTGGAAGCCAAGAAGCTGCTGGAAGTCTCGCTGGAAGGCAGCGTCGGCTGACGCTGCCGTCAGTGAGTAGGCCTTGAGGATCGGGGATTGGCAAAGCCCCCGCTCCGAGTGCCATCCGAGCTGCCTGCTTTTACCAATCCCGAATCTCGAATTACACATCCCATGCTGAAGATCAACAACCTCCACGCCAGCATCGCCGGCAAAGAAATCCTTAAAGGCCTGTCGCTGGACATCCAGCCAGGCCAGGTGCACGCCCTCATGGGGCCCAATGGCGCGGGTAAATCTACGTTAGGCAATGTGCTGGCCGGCCGCGACGGGTATGAGGTCGGCGCGGGCACTGTGCAGTTCGAAGGCGCCGATCTGCTCGATCTGGCACCGGAAGCGCGCGCTGCTGCCGGCCTGTTCCTGGCGTTTCAATACCCGGTGGAAATCCCCGGCGTCAACAACACCTACTTCCTGCGTGCGGCACTCAATGCGCAGCGCAAGGCGCGTGGCGAAGACGCGCTGGATTCGATGCAGTTCCTCAAGCTGGTGCGCCAGAAGCTCGCCGTGCTGCATCTGAAGGACGAGCTGCTGCATCGCGGCGTCAATGAAGGTTTCTCCGGTGGCGAAAAGAAGCGCAACGAGATCTTTCAACTGGCCGTGCTAGAGCCCAAGCTCGCCATCCTGGATGAAACCGACTCCGGCCTGGACATTGACGCGCTCAAAAGCGTGGCCGACGGCGTCAATGCGCTACGTTCGCCGGAGCGCTCGTTCCTGGTGATCACGCACTATCAGCGCCTGCTCGACTACATCAAACCGGACGTGGTGCATGTGCTGGCCGAAGGCCGCATCGTGCAGAGCGGCGGCCCGGAGTTGGCGTTGGAACTGGAAAAGCACGGTTACCACTTTCTGAAGGACCGTGTGGTGCCTGAGGCGGCTGCCTGATGAGCGCCTTGCTGGAATCCCTCGCTCGCGGCTTCTGCGGCAACGACGCGCGCCGGGCCGAACTCGATGCTGCGCTGCAGACCGGCCTGCCCGGCCCACGTGCCGAAGCCTGGAAATACACCTCGCTACGGCAGCTGGAGCGGCGCAGTTTTCAGCCCGCGCCGCTGGTGCCGACGTTGGTCGATGCAGCCGTGCTGGACAATATCCCGGTGCCGCGAATGGTGTTCGTCAACGGGCGTCCGTCCAAGGCATTGAGCGATCTTTCGACGCTGCCTGACGGCTTGCATCTGGAGACTTTTTCCGCGTCCCTGGCTGCCAGCGACGGTGCGCAGCAACTGCTCGGCCGCCGTTTCGAACGCAGCGACGAAATCTTCGCCCGCCTCAATGCCGCGCTTGCCGACGAGGGCGTGCTGGTATGTGTGCAGGAAGGCGCGCAGATCCAGCTTCCGTTACACCTGGTTTTTGTGAGCGTTGCGGGCGAGCACGATCTGTCCTGGCATCACCGGCATCTGATCGAGCTGCGTGCCGGCGCTGCACTGAATGTGGTCGAACATCACCTGCATGTCGGCGATGCCGCGCATCTGGATAACAGCGTGATGCATGTGCATCTGGCGCAGGATGCGACATTGTCGCACGCGCGCGTGCAGGCCGATAGTGCGTACGCGACTTCACTGCTGCGCACCGATGCGGTGCTGGCACGCAATGCGCGCTACCAGCGTGTGGATCTGGAACTGGGCGCCGGTCTGTCGCGGCACGAACTCAACGTGCGTCTGGAAGGCAACAATGCCCAGCTCACCGCCAATGGCGTGCTGCTCGGCAATGGCCGCCGCCATGTCGACACACGCCTTGGCATCGAGCATATCGCCCGCGACACTGCCTGCCAGCTAGTGTGGCGTGGCGTGGGCGCCGATCGCAGCCGCGTGGTGTTCCATGGCGGCATCCATATCCGCCAGGGTGCCGACGGCACCGATGCCCGGTTGTCCAACAAGAATCTGCTGCTATCGGCCAATGCCGAGATCGACACCCAGCCTGTGCTGGTGATCGATGCCGACGAAGTACAGGCCGCGCATGGCGCCACCGTCGGCCAGCTCGACGACAACGCCTTGTTTTATCTGCGCTCGCGCGGCTTGCCGCGAGCCGACGCACAGCGCCTGCTCTGCGCCGCGTTCTGCCACGAGCCTTTGCGCGTACTGCCAACTGCGCTGAGCGCGGTGCTGGCATCGCAGCTGGACCGCGCATTGACCTTGGCAGGCGTGGCATGAACGCACCCGCCGTCCCACAGAGCGGCGCGCCCGATTGGGGCCGCGTACGTCTGGATTTCCCGCTGCTGATGCGGCAGGTACATGGTAAGCCGCTGATCTATTTCGACAACGCCAACACCGCCCAAAAGCCGTTGCAGGTGATTGCCGCAACCGACGAGTTCTATCGGCGTCAAAACGCCAATGTCAGCCGCGCCGTGCATGCATTGGGGACCGAAGCCACCGACGCCTTTGAAGGGGCGCGCAGCAAACTGGCGCGCTTGCTCAATGTGCGCGCTGACGAACTGGTGCTGTGCAGCGGTACCACGTTTGCGATCAATCTGGTGGCGTATTCGTGGGCGTTGCCGCGCCTGGGCGCTGGCGATGTGATCCTGATCTCGCGCATGGAGCACCACGCCAACATCGTGCCGTGGCAGCTGGTGGCACAACGCACCGGCGCGACCATTCGCGTGGCGGAAATTACGCCCGATGGCGCACTGGATCTGGACGCATTGCGCAAGGCGATGACGCCGGAGGTCAAGCTGCTTGCAATCACGCACGTGTCCAACGTGCTGGGCACAGTCAATCCAGTGCGCGAGATCTGCCGCGAGGCGCGCAAGCGCGGCATCGTCACCGTGGTGGACGGCTCGCAGGCCGCGCCGCATCGGCGCATCGACGTAGCCGCCATTGGCTGCGACTTTTATGCCATCACCGGCCACAAGATGTGCGGCCCGACCGGCACCGGCGCGCTGTGGGCACGTCGGGAACACTTGCAGGCGATGCCGCCATTTCTGGGCGGCGGCGAGATGATCAAGGAAGTCAGCTTCGACGGCACGGTGTTCAACGACGCCCCGCACAAGTTCGAAGCGGGCACGCCGAATATTGCCGGTTTCATCGGTTTGGGTGCAGCGGTGGATTACCTGGAGTCGGTCGGTCTGGCGAACGTGGAGGCACACGAAGCCGAACTGCTCGCGCATTTCACCGAAGAGCTGCAGCGCATCGACGGCTTGCGCATCTTCGGCACCACGCCTGACAAGGCGGCGGTGGTGTCGTTCCTGATCGAAGGCGCACACGCACACGATCTGGCCACCCTGCTCGACCTGGAAGGCGTCGCGATCCGCTCCGGCCAGCATTGCGCGCATCCGCTGCTGCAGTACTACGGCGTCGCCGCAACCTGCCGCGCCTCGCTGGCGTTCTACAACACGCATGACGAGATCGAGCGCTTTGTTGCTGCGCTGGTGAAGGTGAGTCGGCTGCTGGGCTGATCGAGAGCGGGGATTCGGGATTGGGGATTCAAACGCGTTCCGCTCACCGATAACGCTTGCGCCAGAGTGCGTGCGCTGGCGAAATGCTCAACCGCAAAACCTAAGACCGACGCGGCAATCAAACGCCCGGCAAGGCTTAAAAAATCGTTCTTTCGCGTTACGAATCCCCAATCCCGATAAACTGCTCCACATGCAGCCCACCATGTTCCGCACCGCCACCGTCGACGATATCGACGCCATTGCTTTGCTGGTGAACTCGGCCTACCGCGGCGATGTCAGCCGTGTTGGCTGGACTAACGAGGCCGATCTGCTTAGCGGTGGGCGTATCGACCCCGCCGTGCTGCGCGAAGAGCTGCTGCGCGCGCGCAGTCTGGTGCTATTACTTGAACAGGAGGGGCGGCTGCTCGCTTGCGCACATGTCGCCGATGACCATGACACCGGCTATCTCGGTATGTTTGCGGTCGACCCATCACTGCAAGGCAACGGGCTCGGCAAGACGCTATTGGCCGAGGCCGAGCGCATCGCTTACAGCCACTGGCAGCTGTCGATGATGCGCATGACTGTGATCGATCTACGCGCCGAGCTCATCGCGTTTTATGAGCGACGCGGTTATCGCCGCACCGGCATCATCGAGCCGTTTCCATATGGCGATGAACGCGTCGGCGTGCCGCTGCGCCAGGATCTGCGCTTAGAAATGCTGGAAAAACCGCTCGGCGGCGAAATGCTGTGAGCGAGACCTGGACCTTCGTCTGCGCCAGCGAGGCGCTGCTGCCCGGTGAATTGCAGACCGTCTGGGACGAAGTCACCGACGCACCGATCGTGGTCTTCAACCTCGACGGTGAGCTGTACGCGCTGGAAGATCGCTGTAGCCACGAAGACTACGAACTGTCTCCCGGCACCTTCGACCCGGCAAGCGGCACCATCGAATGCCAGCTGCACAGCGCCCGCTTCGATATCCGCGACGGTCGCCCGTTGTGCGCGCCCGCCTACACCGCCGTGCCGAGGTTCCCGGTCAAACGCGAACACAACGGCATCTGGACCCGCGACGACCGCTGAGTGCAGCCCGCAATCAGGGGCCAGCAGTACTTTCCGTCGGCTTCCGCCCACTTTCAATCGCCGCGCAATCTAACTGACGGTAGCGCTTCAACCCGTCACGTCACCGCGGCGATATAAGTTCGCAACAAAGATTGCAAACAAGAACTATTTGCATTTAATATAGCAGCCCTCAAGGCCTTCTTAACAGCTGGCCCCCCCTGCTATCCCATGCGCCCACCCTTGCTCGCTTGCTCGACACCAGTTCGCCACGTCCATCCCGCCTGCGTGCACTCCCGCGGGGCCTGGGCATGGGTGTTGAACGGCCGTTGCAACGGATCGCATCGGGCTAGCGGACGCACCTTCGAATCGCATTCCGCATCCGCCCAGCCATCGCCAGACCGGAGCCTCGCTTTCCTATTTGAGACACCCCATGACTCCCAGGATTTCCCCGCTCACCTCGGCCGTGTTGCTGACGCTGTCCGCTCCTGCTTTTGCCCAGCCCGGCGATGCGCCTGGGCCTCCAGGCGCAGTGGATCTGGATGCGATCCGGGTGCAGCAGGAACGCGCGCAGAAGCCGTCCTCGCCCAAGTACACCGAGGTTCTGCGCGATACGCCACAGACGATCACCGTGGTCACTAAGCAGACCATGGACCAGCAAAATCTGCTGTCGCTGCGCGACGTGCTCAGCACCTTGCCCGGCATCACCTTCGGCGCGGGCGAAGGCGGCGGCGGTTACGGCGACAGCATCAATCTGCGCGGCTTCACCGCCAGCAGCGACATCACCACCGACGGCGTGCGCGACAGCGCGCAGTACAGCCGCAGCGACACCTTCAATCTGGAAGCGGTGGAGCTGATCAACGGCGCCAACTCGGCGATGTCCGGCGCCGGCTCGGTTGGCGGCAACATCAATCTGGTCACCAAGACCGCCGGCCAGGGCGACTTCACCAACGTCATGATCGGTGGCGGCAGCGACCGCTACGGCCGGCTCACTGCCGACAGCAATCACGACTTTGAAAACGGCATCGCGGTGCGCCTGAACGCAATGGGCCACACCCAGGATGTACCGGGCCGCGATGAAGAATTCCGTCACCGCTGGGGCTTTGCGCCTTCGGTGGCATTCGGCCTGGGCTCCGATACCCGCTTCACCCTGAGCTACCTGCACCAGCACGACAACAATCTGCCGCAGTACGGCGTGCCGTTCGCGCTCAGCCCTTTCAACGATGGCCCGCTGCCGGGCGTGGACCGCGAGACCTATTACGGGTATCGCAATGTGTCGCGTCAGGAAATCGATGTGGACATGTTGACCGGCGTGCTGGCAATGGACTTCGACGACAACGTCACATTGCGCAGCTTGGCGCGTTTGCAACGTGTGGATCAAACCACCATCGCAACCGCGCCGGAAGGCGCCTGGTGCCTGCCCAACAACACCAACGCATATACCGGCCACGCCTGCGTTGGCCAGCCGCCAGCCACCTGGAGTCCCGACAATGGCCCGCGCGGGCTGGTGCGCGATACCGAAAACTTCATCGCGCATAGCCAGACCGATCTGACCGCGACCTTGCATACCGGCGCGATCGAACATCGCGTGGTCGCCGGTGTGGCTTTCAGCAAGGAAGACTTCGAACTCGATAGCGGTACGATCTTCCGCAATGCCGACAGCTCCACCACCGGGATCACCTATCCGCTGCAGTCGTTCGACAATCCATACAACATCTGGACCGGCCCGCAGAGCTACTTCCGTACCGGCCGCAGCAGGGGCAGCCTGACCAACCAGGCGGTGTACCTGTTCGACACGCTGCAGTTCAACGAACAATGGATGCTCAACCTGGGCGGCCGCTACGAGCACAACGAGGGCGACACCACCACCTACACCGTCAACACCACTGGCGGTATCACCGGCATGACCGCAGGCTTCCCGGCGGGCAGCAAGGAAGATCTGTTCTCCTACCGCGCCGGCCTTGTATTCAAGCCGGCCGAAAACGCCAGCCTGTATCTGTCCTACGCCAACAGCAAGACGCCATCCAAGGCGTCGGTCAACGGTTCTTGCACGCCGGTCGCCACCGCCACGGCGGGTGCCAACTGCAATGTCGAACCGGAAAGCGCGGTCAACATCGAGTTGGGCGGCAAGTGGGATGTGCTGAACGAACGTCTGGCGCTGACCGCTGCGATGTTCCGCAACGAGCGCGAAAACTACAAGGTCAATAGCGGCGATCCGTTGATCCCCGAACAGGTGCTGGACGGCAAGGCACGCGTAGACGGCATCGCACTCGGCGCGGCCGGCTACCTGACCGACCGCTGGTCGATCTTCGCCAACTACACCTTCCTCGATAGCGAAGTGCTGCAGAGCGTGTCCAACCGCACCGAACGCCTCACCGGCGACCCGGTGGCCGGACGCGAACTGGTGCAGACGCCGCGCAATGCCGGCAACATCTGGACCACCTACACACTCAACCAGTGGACCTTCGGCTACGGCGTCACTTACCAAGGCGGTTTCTATCCGAACAACTCCTCGGCGGCTGCGTACGTCAAGACCGACGACTATTGGGTGCATCGTGCGATGGTCGGTCTGCGCGTCAACGACTGGCTCAGCCTGCAATTGAACGTCAACAACCTGTTCGACCAGGTGTACTACACCAGCATCCGCAACAACCTCACCGTCAATGCCGCAGGTACCGTCACTGCCGGCAATGGCTGGGCGCTGCCTGGCGAAGGCCGTTCGGCAGTGTTGAGAGCCACGTTTAGTTTCTAATCTCTTGGCACGCCGTCGGCCCGGTGCGGGCGGCGTGGAGACCGCCCCATGTTGCTGCACATTCCCAATGTTCTGACGCCCGCACAGCTCATCGAGTTGCGCGCGCGGCTGGATGCGGCCGACTGGGCAGACGGCCGCGTCACCGCCGGCCATCAATCCGCACAGGCCAAGGACAACGCACAGTTGCCCGAAGACAGTGCCATCGCACGCGAAGCCAGCGCATTGGTGCTGGAGGCGCTGTCGCGCAGCAGCACGTTCTTCTCGGCGGCATTGCCGCGGCGCATCTATCCGCCACTGTTCAATCGCTACAGCGGCGGGCAATCGTTCGGGTATCACGTCGACAACGCGATCCGCTACGACCGCAGCCGCGGCGGGGTGGACCCGGTGCGCACCGACGTTTCCACTACGCTGTTCCTCAGCGAACCGGACAGTTACGACGGTGGCGAGCTGGTGATCGAAGACACCTACGGCACGCAGTCAATCAAGCTGCCGGCCGGGCACCTGGTGATCTACCCGGGCACCAGCCTGCATCGGGTGATGCCGGTGACCCGCGGCACGCGTGTGGCGTGCTTTTTCTGGACGCAAAGCATGCTGCGCGACGATGCGCAGCGCTGCCTGTTGTTCGAGCTGGATGTCTCTATTCGACAGCTCACGCACGACACGCCCGGGCATCCCTCATTGCTCCAGCTCACCGGCGTGTATCACAACCTGTTGCGGCAGTGGGCCGATGTCTGAGCCAGCAAGGAACACCGCACAGCTGATCGACTTGCTGCGCACGCAACCTGAGCAAGCACTCGTAGTGCTGCACAAGGCTGTTGCGGGCCAGACTGATCCAAATGTGGATGCACAACTGCTGCTCGCGCAGATCTACGCAGAAGGACGCGGCATTCCCGTAGATCCGGCCACGGCGATGCTGTGGTACGAAGTTGCCGCCAATGCGGGGCATCCGGAAGCGATGAATCAGCTCGGGCGTTGCCACGAACTCGGCTTCGGCACCGTATGCAACGAAATGCTGGCAGTGCTTTGGTATCGCCGCGCCGCCGAGCATGGGCTGGACTGGGGCATGTACAACCTTGCACATCTGTACGCCTCCGGGCGCGGCGTAGCGCAAGACCACGCACAGGCGTTGGCCTTGTATCGCAGCGCCGCCGAACGCGGGCATGCCAAGTCGATGAACTTCCTCGCGCGCTATCTCGACCAAGGCCTGGCCTGCGATGCCGATCCAGCTGCTGCGCGCGATTGGTATCGCCGCTCCGCAGAAGCAGGCGATTTTCGCGGCCAGGCCAGCTATGCCACCTTGCTTGCAGATGCTGGCGACCTCGATCAGGCCGAGCGATGGATGCGGCGTGCAATCGCAAGCGGACACGCAGGCTTCCTGCAACAACTCGTGCCGCTGCTGACCAATGCCAATCACCCGCGCCTGCGTGCCTTGCTGCGTGAGGTGACTGCGACGTCCCCCCGATTTTGAGTAGCGCCTCAGTTTGGAGTCCAATTCCCTACCCCAAGGAGATTGGACGTGAAGAAGCGCTTTACCGAAGAGCAGATCATTGGCTTCCTGCGCGAAGCCGAAGCAGGCGTGGCGATCAAAGACCTGTGCCGGCGCCATGGCTTCAGTGAGGCCTCGTACTCCCTGTGGCGCAGCAAGTTCGGCGGGATGAGCGTGCCCGATGCCAAGCGACTCAAGGACCTTGAGTCCGAAAACGCGCGGCTGAAGAAGTTGCTGGCCGAGCAGCTGTTCGAAAACGACCTGATCAAGGATGCGCTGCGAAAAAAGTGGTGAGCGCACCGGCGCGTCGTGCGCTGGTGCGCGAGTGGATCGGGTGCGGTGCCAGCGAGCGTCGCGCCTTGGCGGCGATCGGCATGAGCGCCAGTGCGCTGCGCTACTGCCCGCGCGAAGACCGCAACGTTGAGCTACGCGAGCGCATTCTTGCGCTGGCGCATCGCCATCGCCGCTATGGCGTGGGGATGATCTATCTCAAACTTCGTCAGGAAGGACGCGTCGTGAACTACAAGCGTGTGGAGCGGTTGTACCGCGAACAGCAGTTGCAGGTCCGGCGCCGCAGGCGCAAGAAGGTGCCGGTGGGCGAGCGCCAACCATTGTTGCGGCCATCGCAGGCCAACCAGGTGTGGTCGATGGACTTCGTGTTCGACCGCACCGCCGAAGGCCGGGTGATCAAGTCTCTGGTGATCGTGGACGACGCAACCCACGAAGCGGTCGCCATCGACGTGGAGCGCGCGATCTCGGGACACGGCGTTGCGCGCGTGCTGGACCGACTGGCACACAGTCGCGGTTTGCCGCAGGTGATCCGCACTGAGCGCGAAGCCTGCCCTCGAGGCACAACGGCAAGGAGTTTTGCGGCAGGGCGATGGTCGCCTGGGCGCACGCCCGTGGTGTGCAGCTACGGCTCATCCAGCCGGGCAAACCGAACCAGAACGCCTACGTCGAATCGTTCAACGGCCGACTACGCGACGAATGCCTCAACGAGCACTGGTTCCCAACACTGCTGCACGCGCGCACCGAGATCGAACGCTGGCGACGCGAATACAACGAGGACCGACCCAAAAAAGCAATCGGCGGCATGACGCCGGCCGCTTATGCCCAACATCTGGCAAACACCGATATCATCAGGCCCGGACTCTAAACCCGGCCGCTACTCAGGGCGGGGGGGACGTCGCACCGACGGCAGGAGTTATGCACACACCTTCGATCCGCGCACCGGCGCGCCGGTCCCGCACGCTCCCGCAGCAGTCACCGTGCTCGCAACCGAGGCCATGCACGCCGATGCCGGAGCGACTGCGATGACCGTGCTCGGCGTCGATGACGGGCTTGCCTACGCACGCAACGCAGCGCTGGCGGTGCGCTTTGTGCTGCGCGAGGACGGCGCTCTGCACGAATTCATGAGCCCTGCATTCGAGTGCTATCTGGCTGCGACATTAGCGCTGCAACGACACGCGTATGGCTTGGCAACGGCCTGGTTTTAGTTGCACTGGCAGCGCTTGTCAGATGGCTGGGCAGCCTGCGCAGCATGGCGCCGGAGCTGGATCACACGCTCGATAGCATTCTCGGTGCAGATGTCATACAGCTGCTGTTACGCACGGGACGTTATCGCCGCGACGTGTATTGAGTGCCGCTGACACAACCTGACGAAGGGCCACCAAAGCAACATCCGTCGAAGTTCCAAGCGTCCGGAACGGTTCCTGCCCGACGAGCGAAGTGATTTGAGGTGTGGGTTGGAGATTCGGGCGTTCGTCAGATGCGCGCGCACCGCTTGCAGGAGCCGCAGTGGTTGAGCGAGCGCATGCGCGTCCCGATCACCATTTACGTTAGCCGGTTGGCCGCGCGATGGTGTGCCAGTCA
The DNA here is from genome assembly GCF_900183975.1 of Xanthomonas fragariae. Lineage (NCBI taxonomy): Bacteria > Pseudomonadati > Pseudomonadota > Gammaproteobacteria > Lysobacterales > Lysobacteraceae > Xanthomonas > Xanthomonas fragariae. The sequence continues at coordinate 1,306,992 of NZ_LT853882.1, read as the reverse complement.
TTCACACCATCGCACGCCATTGCCACCTCGTCACTGGCAACCCGAACCTGGATCAACACGCGGGCACTGCGCGATCGCGCGCATGTACCAACTAGAGAGGACTCACCCTGATCGCCAGCAACTCGCCACCGCCATCGAGCGCGTATCGGGTCCGCGTCGACGCACTCAACCACGCGGTATCGCCGGCCGCCAACGGCGGCAGATCAGTCTCGCGGCCAAAGTCGGCCTGGCCTGCAAGCAGATGGACCACCCAGGCGCTGCCCGGATCCGCGAAAAACAGCATGGTGCCGACCAGAGGGCGATGCAGCAGTTCAGTGTGCAGCGTGTCGCGCCGCCACATCAGATTGAAATCCTGGGTCGGCCCGTCGAGCAGCGTCGCAGTGACCGTTTCTTCGCCAGCGAACCGAACCCGTTGATAGGGCGGCAGCAACTGGCAACTGCGATCACGGCTGCTTCCATTGGTATTCCCGTCGCCGACATCCCTGGCACCACTATCGCTATTACTGACACTGCTGTCAGGGTCGCCGAACCGCAGCCGCATACCATTGCCATGCAAGAGCACCAGCTCGCGGTCGATGCCCGGAAAAGCAGAAAACGCCGCGTCCTGCTCGATCTCGGCGATCGACAAGCGCAGCGCCCACGACTCTGGATTGCCAAGCCGCAGGATCTCGCGTGTCCAGCCCAATTGATTGCGCCATCGTTCGCGCCGGTAGTCGGTAGCCCGGATCACCTGGCTGTTCAGGTCTGTCAGCTGCATCAGCGCATTGTGCCCGAAGCTTTGCGCTTAGGCAGTCATGTTGTAACTGGCGCCTTTCTGCGGTGACCCATGCATTCGTGCGGCGACCGGCACTTTCCTGCAGTCCCTACGCTTTCGGCGCTCGCAACTCACGCGACCCAAAACGAAAAGCGCCCGGCTGCACATCCAAGTGCAACACCGGACGATTCCACATCCTTGTCGGCTTCCAGCCATCCCCCAGACATCCTGTCCAGTTAGGTTGCGGCCACGCATCCTCGCGTCGAACCGTCTCTCGGATCCCTTCCCTTTAACGCCGTCCCACCGGTTTCACAGCCGCCCCCTTGGCAGCCTTCTTGGCGGGAGCCATCGTGGCTCCTACTTCGATCAGGTCACGATTCCGTTCGACCGTTTTGAGTCCGATGCCCTTGACCGATGCCAGTTCCTCGGCACTTTTGAAGGGACCGTTTGCCTGACGGTGCTCGACAATTGCCTCGGCTTTTGATCGCCCGACATTTATCAGCACCTTGTCCAATTCCTCAGCAGACGCGGTGTTGATATCGACCTTGTCGAGTGCATACGCATTCGAGGACAACAGCAACGCCAGTAGCAGGGACTTCAGGACTACGGTAAATGACTTCATTGCAACGCTCCTTGTGACTTGGGTGATGGTCCTAGCCAGCATTCCTGCCGGCGGAGCCAGTGTCCCGCGCCACATGCAGCAATCCTATCGCCAACGAACTTTTTACACAGCAAGTGAACTGCGCGCTAACTTGTAGGGAAATACCTACCCCCTAATGCGGGCGTAAAATGTTTGATTACGTGACGCCTTCGGAGTCTTCATGGACAGCGCCAAAATCGAGCAATTCATCAGCGACACCTGGGACCGCGAGATCGTCCCGAAATTGGTCGATTACATCCGCATTCCCAACAAGTCGCCGATGTTCGACGCCGATTGGGTGGCACACGGCTACATGGAACAGGCGGTCGTGTTGATGGAGACCTGGGCGCGCGCGCAGGCCATCGACGGCATGCAGGTCGACGTGGTGCGCCTGGACGGCCGCACGCCGCTGATCTTTATCGAGATCCCGGCCACCGGCCCGGAATCGGGCGACGACACCGTATTGCTCTACGGCCACCTGGACAAGCAGCCGGAGATGACCGGCTGGGACGCCGATCTAGGCCCCTGGGAGCCGGTGCTGCGCGACGACAAGTTGTATGGGCGCGGTGGCGCAGACGACGGCTACGCGATCTTCGGCTCGCTGACGGCAGTGCTGGCGCTGCGCACCCAGGGCCTGCCGCATGCGCGTTGCGTGGTGTTGATCGAAGCCTGCGAGGAATCCGGCAGCGACGACCTGCCCGCCTATGTGGACCACTTGGCCGCGCGTATCGGCAAGCCGTCGCTGGTAGTATGTCTGGATTCGGGCTGCGGCAACTACGAACAACTGTGGTGCACGACCTCGCTGCGCGGTCTGACCGGCGGCAATTTAAGCGTGAAGGTGCTAGAAGAAGGTGTGCATTCCGGCGATGCCTCGGGCGTGGTGCCGTCCAGCTTCCGGCTGCTGCGCCAGTTGCTGTCGCGGATCGAGGACGAGGCCAGCGGGCGCATCCTGCTGGAGGGGCTGCACGTGAAGGTGCCGGCCGAGCGGCTGACGCAAGCCAAGGCGGCGGCGGCGACGCTGGATACCGCCATCTTCGACAAGTTCCCGATGGTCGAGGGCCTGGTCCCGATGCACGAAGACCTCACCGAGCTGGTGTTGAATCGCACCTGGCGCCCGGCATTGTCGATCACAGGTGTGGACTGCATGCCGCCGTTGGCTTCGGCCGGCAATGTACTGCGTCCGCAGACCGCGGTGAAGCTATCGCTGCGTCTGCCGCCCAGCGCCGATGGCAAAGCCTGTGGCGAGCTGCTCAAAGAAGCGCTTCTGCGCGACCCACCGAACGGTGCGCAGGTGACGCTGGACCTGGAGAAGGCCTCCTCCGGTTGGAATGCGCCGGCAATGACGCCATGGCTGGAAAAAGCCATCGACGACGCCAGCCAGGCCTTCTTCGACAAGCCGGCGATGTATATGGGCGAAGGTGGCTCGATCCCGTTCATAGGCATGCTCGGCGAGAAATTCCCCGGCGCGCAGTTCATGATCACCGGCGTGCTCGGCCCGCATTCCAATGCGCACGGCCCGAACGAGTTTCTACACATCCCGATGGGCAAGCGCGTGACTGCGTGCGTGTCCAAGGTGATCCCCGAACATCACGCAGCCTGCCTGCGCGGCGAAACCAGCGGCTCGCCGGTGGCTGCCGACAGCGGTACGCGACATGGCGGGCATGGTTGCTGCTGAAGCGCATCGATGCCGACGGGCCGCCTGGTGCGTGCCGGGCGGCCCGCGTTTTATTGCCATCAACTGCGGTGCAAGGTGGCTGAATCCCAAACGCCATCGTTGCAACCCTCGCTGCACACACGGTTACAGCGGCCGCGAATGCTAGTCTGCCAATCCCACTTGCCTCAGTGCCTTGCGATGACCCATCTCTTCGGTAGCGACAGCTGGTTGTACATCATTCTGGTCGGTTTTGTGGTCGGGCTGCTGGCCCGCTTCATCACCCCTGGCACGCAGCGCCTGGACTGTCTGCTGACCAGTGTTCTCGGCATCGCCGGCGCGGTGGTCGCCAGTTGGTTCGGCCGCTACATGGGTTGGTACCACGCAGGCGAACCCGCCGGTTTCCTGGGTGCACTACTGGGTGCAATCGCCATCCTCGCGCTGCTGCGGGTGTTCAGCGGTAGCAAGCGCTGAGCCCTACGCTGCGCTCCTGGCCTCTTTCGCCATCACTTCACGACGCACCATCGACTCATGACGTCATTGCTTCCAGAGACCGCGCGCGACGCGCTTCGCCTGCAGTGGGCGCGGGACTCCCTCAATGATCCCCAGGCCACGCTGCAACGCGCTTCCGTCGACGCCGGGTTTCGCAGCTATTGGCGTACTCAAGAGCACGGCGCGGATCGCATCTTGATGGATGCCCCGCCGGAGCTGGAAAACGTCGTGCCGTGGTTGCGCATGCATGCATTGTTGGGCGAGCACGGCGTACGTGTGCCGCAGGTGCTTGCACAAGATCTTGAAACAGGATTTCTGCTGCTGGAAGACCTCGGCGTGCCGACGTTGGCCCAGGTGCTGACCGATGCCAATGCCGACGAACTGCTGGATGGCGCGATCGGTCAATTGCTGCTGCTGCAGCGCATTCCACCACCTGCCGACAGCAGCGTGTTTGGCAAGGCGCTGCTGCAACGCGATGCAAGTCTGTTTGAAGAATGGTTTCTTGGTCGCCACCTTGGCCTGCAGCTGGAATGCGAGGATGCCGAGCAACTGCACGTGGTACAGCGCCGTTTGATGGACAACGCGTTGGCGCAGCCGCGCGTGTTCACCCATCGCGATTTCATGCCGCGCAATCTGATGCCAGTGAGCGACGGGCCAGCGGTGCTGGATTTTCAGGATTGCGCGATCGGCCCGATCGCCTACGACCCGATCAGCTTGTTCAAGGACACCTCGGTGAGCTGGCCGATCGCACGTGTGGATGGTTGGCTGAAGCGCTATCACGCACGTGCCGCAGCGGCCGGATTGCCGGTACCGCCGCTGGCACAATTCCTGCGCGATGCGGACTGGATGGGCGTGCAGCGGCATCTCAAAAATCTCGGCATCTTCTCGCGGCTAAGCCATCGCGATGGCAAGCATTGGTATCTTGATAACGTGCCGCGCTTTATAGCTTATCTGGATGAAGTGTTGCCGCGCTACACCGAGCTGGCACCGCTGGCAGATCTACTGGATGACCTGGTCAAACCTGCCTTGACCGCATGCCAGGCACAGGCGGGCGTATGAAGGCGCTGATCTTCGCGGCCGGGTTTGGCGAGCGCATGCGTCCGTTGACCGAACATACGCCCAAGCCGTTGTTGCCGGTCGGCGGCACGCCGCTGATCGTCTGGCATCTGCGCAAAATGGCGGCATTGGGCGTGGACGAGGTGGTGATCAACACCTCGTGGCTGGCGGAGCAGTTTGCGCAGGTGCTGGGAGACGGCAGTACGTTCGGCCTGCGCCTGACCTATTCCTACGAAGGCGCCGCACCACTGGAAACCGGTGGCGGTATGTTGCATGCGTTGCCGCTGCTGGGCGATGCGCCGTTCCTGTTGGTCAATGGCGATATCTGGACCGACTTCGATTTCGCGCATCTGTCCAGCGCACCGGCAGGTTTGGCGCAACTGGTGCTGGTCGATCGCCCTGCATACGCAGCGCGCGCAGACTTTGCGCTGGACGCCGACGGCACCGTCCGCGCCGATCTGCCTGCCACGCACACCTACGCTGGCATCGGCATCTATCGGCCCGGGTTGCTACGCGACTGGCACTCGGCGATTGGCCCACTGCCAGAGCAGAACAGCACGCCGCCACGGTTTCCGCTGGCACCGATCTTGCGCGCGCAAATGGTGGTGGGCCTGATCGAGGGCATCCACCATGCTGGCCGCTGGACTGATGTAGGCACACCGCAGCGGCTGGCGGAGCTGGACATGCATTTGCTTGGCACACGCCGCTGACGCCGAGCGTGTATCGAGCGCGGCCCGATTCCACCGTCGATATTGCCTCTCGCCGCGCCAGATCGACTGTCAAATTTTCGAGCTCACCTCATGAAGCACCAGTCGGCATGTTCGCAGCGCTCGCGCAGAGCAGATCCAGCCGCCGAACCGCATCAAGCCATTGCGCTGCAAGATGCGCAACCCTAAAAGTGGCTAACAAAACTATTGCGCCCACCGTCAGGCGAGCACGGCCGGTGCTCGGAATCGGCATGTACCACCGGTACTCTGCGGTTTCTCAGCGCAGTCTGCATCCGCCTGCCGAATGCTCGCTACGTTTCGTTAGCCACTTTAAGACCCACGACCCTCGAGCACGCGCCGCAAGAACGGCACGGTGATGCGACGTTTTGCGGCAAGCGATTCGCGATCCAATCGATCCAACAAGGTCACCAGTGCGGCCAGTTCGCGCTCGCTGTGGGTCAGCAGCCAGCCGATTGCCGCTTCGTCCAAGGCCAACCCACGCCGCTGCGCGCGGTCGCGCAATACGGCGGCGCGCGCCGCATCGTCCAGCACCGGCAAGCTGATGCGGATGCACTGCGACAGCCGCGAGCGCAGGTCCGGCAACACTAAGGCAAGCCCGTCGGGCATCTGACATGCGGTGTACAACAAGGTAATGTCGGCGGCGCGGGCGCGGTTATGGAAGTCGAACAAGGCGACTTCATCGTCGCGCTGCCCGGCAATGCGTTCCACGCCATCCAGTGCAACCAGGCTGCGACCTTCCAGCGCTTGGAGTGCATCGCGCAATCGGCCTGCCGCGGCGTACAGCGGCAGATACGCCGGCGTACGTCCGGCCTGCTCGGCCGCTGCGCACAACGCCAACGCCAGATGCGTCTTCCCGGTACCGGCCGGGCCGGACAGATACAGCCAGTCGCTCGCCTGCCCGGTGGCCAAGGCCTGCAATTGTGCAAGCAGGCCCTCGGGCGCAGCAATGTAACTATCCAAACGCTGATCGGAGGGCGAGCGCAACGCCAGCGGCAACTGCGGAACGGTCACAACCGATCCGCGTCCTTGCCGGGCTCGATGATCACGCTGCGCTCGTTATTGGACTGAGTCACGATACCGGCACGTTCGCCCGCATAAAGATCGCTTTGGGTGTACTGCTCATGCGCATAACGCAGCAGCACGTTGCCCACCGCCGCCACCGGCAACGCCAGCAACATGCCGAGGAAGCCGAACAACTGGCCCCCGGCCATTACTGCAAAAATCACTGCCACCGGATGCAGGCCGATCTTATCGCCGACGATGCGTGGGGTGAGGGCATAGCTTTCCAGCAACTGCCCCACCGTAAACACCACGCCCACACCGATCAGCAGTTTCAGATCCAACCCTTGCGCCTGCACGATCGCGGCCAGCAGCGCGAGCACGATGCCGGTAGTCGCCCCCAGATACGGAATGAAGCTGATGAAGCCGGCAATAATGCCGATCAACAGCCCCAGGTTGAGGCCGATGATGGAAAGGCCAGTCGCGTAGATCGCACCCAGGGCCAGCATCACCAGGAACTGGCCGCGGATGAAGCCGCCGAGCACGTCGTTGGACTCTTGTGCCAGCCGGCTCACGGTGCCGATGCAGCCCCGCGGGATGACTGCAGCTACACGCTCGACCAGCCGGTCCCAGTCGCGCAGGAAGTAGAACGCCAGGATCGGCAGTAGCGCCAGGTTGATCACCCAGGTCACCATCGCAAAGCCCGAACGCTGCACGTAACCGAAGAAGGTCTTGGCGGCGCCGCCGGCCTGTTCCCAGTGGCTGCGGATCCAGTTGATCAGCCGCTCCGGGTCCAGCCAGCCCATCAGCTCGACGCCGGTCTTGGCCTCCAGCCATGGAATGGCGGTACTGATCGCCCAGTTGCGCATCTGCGGCAGCGCGTCGATCAAGGTCATGATCTGGCGCTCGATCATCGGCACCAGAATCATCAGTGCCAGCACGAACAGCAGCAGCGCCAGCACGAATACCAAAACCACGGCGATGTTACGCGAGCGCCCGGCGCGCTCGATGCGGTCTACCAGCGGGTCGCCCAGCCACGCCAGCAGCAGGGCAAGCACGAAGGGCGTCAGGATCGGCGCCAGCATCCATAGCACCCACAGTACGCCCACCATCACCGCCGTCCATTTAAGACGACGCAGGAACAAGGCGATCTCGGCTTCGGGAGTCAAAGTCATCTCAGGCGGTACTCTGCGTGCTCGTTTTGAAGAATGATCGGACCCTCGGTCGGTACCGAAAGCGAAATCAACGGACTGTTGTTGCCAAGCATACGGTTGAGACCGGAAATGCCCGTGAGCAACTCCAGATCCACTTCCATGCGGTCGCCATTGACGCTCACCGGGCGAATACTGCGCACCACCGACACGCCCTGCAGCGCAGCCGCGACACGCAGATAGTCGTCGGCGCTGCTGATGCCGGTGATCACGGCGCGATAGACACCGGGCACGCCCGAATCCACTCGTTTGGCATAGCGCTTGACCAGCGCATCGGCGGCACCGTCGGCACCGGCGGCGATCGCGCGACGTGCATCACCGTCGCTGCTGGTCCAGCTGGACAGCACATTGCCGTTGTCGACGAACACCCAATCGGCGGTCCAGCCGGCCGCATTACGGTAGAGCTTGCCGATCAGTTGCATCGGCGGGCTGTATTTGGCCGATGCGCGCGATACCGCAGCGGTGTCCTTGCGCCAGATCGCGCCGGCCAACGCCTGCTCCGCGGCCGCACCGCCCGGCAGGCCGAGCCGGTAGCCGCGCTCGGTGGCACGGTCCAGCACACTGCGTGCGGCATTGGCCTGCCCCACACTCACCAGGCGCGGGCCGCTGCCGTCGTCGATGGCCAACCACAGCACCGGCTTGGGCCGCGGCAGCGGCCACACCGGCAGGCCCAATGCAGCGATCAGGTCGTCCACATCCGACTGACGGAAGCGCACCACCAGCGTGGTGCCGAAGGTCGGCGCGCCGGTGCGCGAGGTGCCCTGATCCTGGCGGTAATAGGAGTTTTCAACGTAGTCGGGCGCATTGCGCAGCGCCTGCGACACGCCGGGACGGCTCATCACGCTGCGATCGCCGGAGACCTTGCCCAGCACCGCACCCAGTGCGCGCGCCAGGGCGCCGGGGCGATCGGACTCGCTCTGGCTGTTGACCGGCACTTCGGCCTCATAGGCACTTTGCGCCTTGGCGACATCGCCTTCGGTGCGCAGATCGGCCTGCGCAAAGGCCGGCAACATGGGCGCGACGACCATGAGGACGAGAAAGAAAGCGAGACTGCGGCGCATCGACGGTTCCATGACTTGAGCGTATCCGGGTGAATTGTTGCCCGAATGGGGCGCTAGCGCCAACGTGGCTGCTAAAATCGGTGCCTTTACTGCCGAGCTCCACCGCCCGTGACCAGCCCAACGCCTTCCACCTCCTCGCCTATGACCTACCGTGACGCGGGTGTCGACATCGATGCCGGCAACGCGTTGGTCGAACGTATCAAGCCGCTGGTCAAGCGCAGCTTCCGGCCTGAGGTGATGGGTGGCCTGGGCGGCTTTGGCGCCTTGTTCGATCTGTCGGGCAAGTACAAGGAGCCGGTGTTGGTGTCCGGCACCGACGGCGTGGGCACCAAGCTCAAGCTCGCCCAGCAATTGGGCCGGCACGACACCATCGGTATCGATCTGGTGGGCATGTGCGTCAACGATGTGCTGGTGCAGGGCGCCGAGCCGCTGTTTTTTCTGGACTACTTCGCCACCGGCAAGCTGGACGTGGACACCGCTACGGCCGTGGTCGGTGGCATCGCGCGCGGCTGCGAACTCTCCGGTTGCGCTCTGATCGGTGGCGAAACCGCCGAAATGCCCGACATGTATCCGCCCGGCGAGTACGACTTGGCCGGCTTTACCGTCGGGGCGGTCGAAAAATCGCAGCTACTGGATGGCGCGCAGGTGCGCGATGGCGACGTGCTGATCGGCATTGCGTCGTCCGGCCCGCATTCCAATGGCTATTCGCTGATCCGCAAGATCTACGCGCGTGCCGGCGCCCCGGCCGAATTGGTGCTGGAGGACGGCGTCAAGCTGATCGACGCGCTCATGGCACCGACCGAGCTGTACGTCAAGCCGATCCTGGCACTGCTCAAATCGCATGGCGAGACGATTCACGCCATGGCGCATATCACCGGCGGCGGGCTGACCGAAAACATCATCCGCGTGATCCCCGACGGGCTGGGCCTGGACATCAACGCAAAAGCCTGGACACTGCCGCTGGTGTTTGCTTGGCTGCAACGCGAAGGCGCGGTAGCCGATGCCGAAATGTGGCGCACCTTCAATTGCGGCATCGGCTTCGTGCTGATCGCCGCGCCCGAGCAGGCGGCCGCGCTGGAACAGGCGCTGGATGCGCAGTCGTTGGCGCATTGGCGCATCGGCAAAGTGGTACCGGCGCAGGGCGATGAGCGCGTGCGCATCGGTTGATCTAGGAATCTGCATGGACGCTACCCCACTTGCACTGCCGGCATCGGCCAGCGCTAACTCTCTCGGCTGCCTGGCCGCCTATCCCGTTGTGAGGATTGTGTTCAATGCGCGCCGCTGACTCCCACTTGCGCCTGGCCGTCCTGGCCTCGGGCCGCGGCAGCAATCTGCATGCCATTGTCGATGCGATCGCCAGCGGTCGGCTGCAGGCCGAGGTGGTCGGGGTGTTTTCCGATCGCCCGCGGGCGCCGGCCTTGCAGAAGGTGGACCAAGCACGCCGCTGGAGCGCCAGCCCGCGCAACTTCGCCGATCGCGCTGCCTTCGATGCCGCGCTGGGCGATGCGATTGCCGCAGTGCAGCCGGATTGGGTGATCTGCGCCGGCTACATGCGCATCCTCGGCGAGCCGCTGGTGCGGCGCTTCGCCGGGCGCATACTCAATATCCACCCATCACTGCTGCCCAAATACCGCGGCCTGCACACGCACGCCCGCGCGCTGGAAGCCGGCGATGTCGAACATGGCGCTAGCGTGCATCTGGTGGTACCGGAACTGGATGCGGGCATGGTGATCGCGCAGGCCCGCGTGCCGGTGCTGCCCGAGGACAGCGCCGAGCAGCTGGCCGCGCGCGTGCTGGCCCGCGAGCATCCGCTGTTGCTGGCCACGCTGGACCTGCTCGCCAGCGGCCGCGTCGTCGTCCAAGGCGACCGCGTCCACATCGACGGTCAGTGCCTGTTTACGCCACTGCGACTAGAGTCCGCAAACACCGCGCTCGTCTGAGCGCGGATACGCCCTCCTCATCCTGCCTAGGACATCCTTGCGGCCCACGTGCTCGCTCTCAGCGCATGAAAGTCCTCCCCATCGCCGCAACGTTGTTGATCACTGCCCTGCTCTGCCAGGCAGGCACAGGTCGTGCTCAGGAGACAGCACCCGCGCCTGTACCAACGGCAACGCCAGCGACGCCGGCCCTGCCGCCCAGCACCTGGACGCCACCACCGCTTGAGCCATTCGTGGCGACCTATCAGGCGTTCTACCGCGGCAAGGAGGCCGGCGATGCCACCATGCAGGTCAGCCACGGCGAAGGCAACCAGTGGCGCATCGACATGTCGGTGCGCGGGCGCAAAGGGTTCGCCAGCATTCTCGGACTGAACCTGGAACAGAGCACGGTATTGCGTGTCGACGGCAACACATATGTGCCGCTGAGCCAGAGCACGGTGCGCAAGGCGGTGTTCTTCGGCAAGAAGGTCACCGGCACATACAACTGGCAAGCTGGCACCGCGCAGTGGGACGGCGACTTGAAGAAAGAGCGCCAACAGCCGATTCCACTGCAGCGCGGTGACCAGAGCGCGCTGTCGCTGAATCTGTCGCTGATGCGCGACGCCCAGCCCGGACGCAGCCTGAGCTATCGCTACGTCGATGTCGGCCGGGTGCGCCAATACGATTACCGCGCCGCCGATGCTACCGAATTGGTGCAGGTCGGCGACCTGAGTTACAACGCGTTGCGCGTGTATCGCGTCAACAGCGGCGACAACGAAACCATTCTCTGGATCGCCAACGGAGTTCCCACTCCAGTGCGCATCCTGCAACGTGATAAAGGTGAGGATCAGGTCGATCTGCGCCTGGTCCAATACCAAGGAGCCTGACCCATGAAGACCATTTCCTACACCTACTCGCTGATTGCTGCGGCCGCATTGACCATGGCCAGCCTACCGGCCTTCGCCATGCAGCCGTTCCAGGCCGATTATTCGGCCAACTACATGGGCATGCAGGCTGACGGCACCATGACCCTGGCCGCAGCCGGCTCCAATCAGTGGCGCTACACGCTCACCATCCAGAATCAGCTGGCTAACCTGACCCAGAGCACCGTGTTCGAAGAGAGCAACGGTCGGCTGCGCCCGGTCAGCAGCAACGACACCTCGTCGATGATGGTCAAGCGCCGCAACGTCACTGCCAACTACGATTGGAAGACCAGCCAGGCCACCTGGGGCGGCGACATCAAACCGGACCGCCGTGGCCCGGTCAAGCTGCAGCCCGGCGACATGGACGCGCTGCTGATCAACCTGGCAATCACCCGCGATCTGGTCGCCGGCAAGCCGTTGAATTACCGCATGGTGGACGAAGGCCACATCAAGCCGATGAGCTACAAGGTGATCGGCAAGGAAACCATCACCGTCAACGGCAAGCAGGAACAGGCGACCAAGGTGTCGCGCGTGGACGGCGACAAGGAATTGATCGCGTGGGTGGTCAAGGACCTGCCGGTGCCGGCGCGTTTGCTGCAGAAGGAAAAAGGCCAGGACGCGCTGGATCTGACCATTAAGGCGCTGCGCTGAGCTATGCACGCAGGCCATCGTAGCAGCGCATTGGTGCGCGATGAGGCGTTGCCGGTAAAGCTGCATCGCGCGCCAGCACGCTTCTACCAAGATACGATGCCTGCTCGATTGCTCGGTGCGATACTTTGACAATCGATCACGAAAAAACCCGGCTGCATGCCGTAATGCTGCTCACTTAAGCAATTGAGTCACCGAAAATCCGATACCAGACCTCTGGTATCGGATTTTTTTGTGTCCCTTCACCAGCAGCTGTTCGACCTTGGCGACCTGTTCAACTTCTGTGACCTGAGCACCTTTACGCAGAATATTCCGGTGGAGTGGGTAGCCAGCGCGCTGGAACTGTCTTCTCAGGCCAGTATCCGACGTCGGCGCCTTCCCAGTGATCAGGTGTTGTGGCTTGTCCTGGGCATAGCGTTGTTCCGTGACGAACCGGTGCACGAGGTCCCGGTGCACGAGGTCGCACGTCGTTTGAACATCTGCGCACAATCGCTGGCCTCAGAAGATCTGTTGGCGCGCAGCGGCGTTCGACAAAGGGTTCTGGAGCGCTGATTTGTTGCTGTCGCTCGCCACTCCACGCCACTGGCTGACACCAGCACGCAAGGGCTTGGTGGCTGAGCAAATCAGTGCGTTATGGCACTGATGATCGATTACTGCGCATGCGTGTCTCGCCACAGGCCAGAAAACCCAATCCAGCGCTTCCCACGCACTGGGACGTGCGTGAAGTGAGCTATCTGCATCAGGGGAAGAGAAAGGCGGTACTGACCTTGTTGCCTGCCACCACTTACAGCGCCAAGTCTGTCGCAACGCTTTACCAGGAGCGATAGGAAATCGAACTGGGTTTGCGCGACATCAAAAGCTCGATGCAGCACAACGCGACAACGTTGCGTAGCAAAAAGATCGACTTGGTGTACCAGCAAGTCTGGGGGTTGCTGCTGGCTTAACAGCATTCGGCGTGAAGCCAGCCAGGCAGCTGTGGCGTTTGGCAGAACGCCTTCGGACATCCGATTCAAACCGGTCTGCCAGTACATCGCAGTGCAACTCATCGTGATGGCCGCAGCCAATCCGGCTTCCGCCACAGGAAGACGCCTATCCCAGCTTCGCTCAGGCATCGCGAGCCTGCTCCTCGATCACCGTCCGAGGCCTACGCGGCCAAGGACGGTGAAGATCTCGAAGACCCGCTATCCGGTAGATCCAAAGGCTGCTCCGCTTAAGTGAACAGCATTACGGCTGCATGCCGGGCTTTTTCGTTCCGTGTTACACGCAGCGAAATCTCCGTAACACGCGTGGAAATGCTTAGAATCAAGGTCTATGAGTAGCCTTTATCGTCGCCGGTTGTGAACACCGTGCGGCAATCCACGCGGATCTGCTCGCCACTGCTGCGCCAATAGAACAGATCGCAATGGCGCTTGCCTTCGACCGTCCTCTTGACCGCCACCGCGTAGAACGATTGCGCGATCTCGTCGCGGCTGGCGGTGCCGTCGCCGTTCCAGTCCATGTCCTTGAACTCGACGCCCTGGGCGATGGCCATGCCGACCGACCATGCATAAGCCAGCCACGCCAGAATCAGCACGATCACGCCGAGCAGGATCTTGCGGCGGGTGGTGAAACGGCCACGCAGGATCATGCGGTGCGCTGGATGGTCGCGCCCAGCGCCCCCAGCTTCTCCTCGATGTTTTCGTAACCACGGTCCAGGTGGTAGATGCGATCGATGGTAGTGTCGCCGTCGGCCACCAGGCCGGCCAAAATCAGCGACGCCGATGCGCGCAGATCGGTCGCCATGACCGGCGCGCCGCTGAGGCGTTCGGCCCCACGCACAATCGCGGTATGGCCTTCGACCTGGATGTCCGCACCCAGGCGCAGTAGTTCGTTGACGTGCATGAAGCGGTTTTCGAAGATGGTCTCGTTGATCACTCCCACGCCATCGGCCACGCAGTTGAGCGCCATGAATTGCGCCTGCATGTCGGTCGGAAATGCTGGGTACGGCGCGGTGGTCAGACTCACCGCACGCGGACGCTTACCGTGCATGTCCAGGGTGATGCTATCGGCGGTGGTGGTGATGGACGCACCGGCTTCGGTGAGCTTGTCCAGCACCGCATCCAGAGTATCCGGACGCGCGCGACGCACGGTGACGCTGCCGCCGGTCATCGCAGCAGCGGCGAGGAAGGTGCCGGTTTCGATGCGATCCGGCAGCACCGCATGATGCCCACCACTCAGATGCTGGACACCCTGCACCACGATGCGCGGCGTTCCCGCGCCTTCGATCTGCGCACCGAGTGCGATCAGGCAGTCGGCCAGGTCGGTGACTTCCGGCTCCATCGCCGTGTTTTCCAGCACGGTGGTGCCTTCGGCCAGTACCGCCGCCATCAGCACGTTCTCGGTACCGGTGACGCTGACCATGTCGAACACGTAGCGGGCACCCTTCAGGCGTCCATTGCTGGTGGCCTTGATGTAGCCGTTTTCCACGCTGATATCAGCACCCAACGCCTGCAGGCCCTTGATGTGCTGATCCACGGGGCGCGAACCGATCGCGCAGCCGCCGGGCAACGACACTTCGGCGCTGCCGTAGCGCGCCAGCAGCGGGCCGAGTACCAGGATCGAGGCGCGCATGGTCTTGACCAGTTCGTAGGGCGCGACCTGGTGCGTGACCGAGCGCGGGTCCACCAGGATCGAGCGACCCTTGGCCAGCGTGCCTTCGTCGATGGTGACTTCGGCGCCCAGCTCGCTGAGCAGCTTTACGCTGGTGATCACGTCGTGCAGGTGCGGCACGTTGCTGATTTCCACCGGCGCATCCGCCAGCAGGGTCGCGCACAGGATCGGCAGCACTGCGTTTTTGGCGCCGGAAATATTGACTTCGCCATGCAGCGCTTGGCCGCCGGTCACTATGATTTTTGCCATGGGAGCTTGGGGAATCCGAAAAAATACGTCGGGGGAAAATAAAGCAAACTGCCAGAAGCCTGTCGCCTATCGGTGGCCTGGACACTTGTGCAGCGCAGTCAAGCCAGGTCGGACAGACGCTCAGCCTTCGTCGGGGGTCAGCGTCTTGAGCTGCAGCGCGTGGATCGCTCCGCCCATCAATTCGCCCAGGGTCGCGTAGACCATGCGGTGGCGCGCCAACGGGGCCTTGCCGGCAAATGTGGGGCTGATCACGGTCGCCTCGAAGTGCACGCCGTCGTCGCCGTGCACGTCGACGCGGGCTTCGGGCAAGCCGGATTCGATGAGTTTACGGATGGTTTCGGCGTCCAAAGGGCGTTTCCTCATAAAATGAGCGCACATTCTACTCTTCACCCGAGTCCTGCATGGTCGTCTCGCACCTGCCCTCCGCCACCGTCAGCGACGCCAGCCTGGTCGCCAGCGGGCAGCACGTGCTGCAGATCGAGCGCGAGGCGCTGACCAGCGTAGGTGCGCGGATCGGCAGCGAATTCGCTGCAGCGTGCCGGCTGGTACTGGCCTCGCGCGGGCGCGTGGTGGCTACCGGCATGGGCAAATCCGGACATATCGCGCGCAAGATCGCCGCCACCCTGGCTTCCACCGGCACCCCGGCGTTCTTCGTGCATCCAGGCGAAGCCGGTCACGGCGACCTAGGCATGATTACCGAGGCCGACATCGTGCTGGCACTGTCCTATTCCGGCGAATCGGACGAAGTGCGCATGCTGCTGCCGGTGCTCAAGCGCCAGGGCAACCCGATCATCGCCATGACCGGCTGCCCGAGCTCCACCCTGGCCCAGGCAGCCGACGTGCATCTTGATGTCAGCGTCTGCACCGAAGCCTGCCCGCTGCATCTGGCGCCCACCTCCAGTACCACTGCCTCGCTGGCGATGGGCGATGCACTGGCGGTCGCGTTACTCGACGCGCGCGGCTTCACTGCCGACGACTTCGCGCGCTCGCATCCGGCCGGCAGCCTGGGCCGCCGCCTGCTGCTGCATATCACCGACGTAATGCACGGCGGCGACGACCTGCCACAGGTACCCGAAAACGCCAGCCTGAGCGAGGCGCTGATGGAAATGAGCCGCAAACGCCTCGGCATGACTGCGGTGGTCGACAACGACGGGCGGCTGATCGGACTGTTCACCGACGGCGATCTGCGCCGCGCGCTGGACAGCGATATCGACGTGCGCAGCGCCGGCATCGCCGAGGTGATGACGCGCAACCCCAAGACCATCGGCGCCGACCAGCTGGCCGCCGAAGCTGCGCGGCTGATGGAGGATTACAAGATCAATGGCCTGATCGTGGTCGATGCGCAGCAGCGCGCGGTCGGCGCATTGAACATTCACGACCTGTTGCGCGCCAAGGTGGTCTAACAGATTCAGCTTCCATCACTGGAACCCCGTTCTTACCGATTTGTGCCGATGCCCTATTCCCCTCTGCAACACCTGCCCGCCGACTTGATCGGCAGCGCTGCGCGCATTCGCCTGGCGTGCTTCGACGTCGATGGCACCCTGACCGATGGCCGCCTGTATTACGACCATGCCGGCAACGAGAGCAAATCCTTCAATGTGCTCGACGGCCAAGGCCTCAAGCAGCTCGACCAGGCCGGCATCCATGTCGCACTGATCACCGCGCGCGCCAGCCTGTCGGCAGAAAAACGCGGCCAGGATCTGGGTCTGCATGTGCAGATCGGGGTCAAGAACAAGCGGCTCGCGGTGCTGGCCTTGTGCCAGGAGCACGGCTTGTCGCTGGACCAGGTATTGTTCATGGGCGACGATCTGCCCGACCTGCCGGCCCTACTGGCGGTCGGCCTGCCGGTTGCGCCCGCCAACGCGCACCCGTGGATCGCCGAGCGCGTGCAGTGGCATACCCGCGCCCGTGGTGGCGAAGGCGCCGCGCGCGAGGTCTGCGATGTGGTGCTTGCCGCGCAGGGCCAGGTCGAAAGCATCATCGCAAGGTTTTCCGCATGAGCTGGAATTGGCGCACCACTCTGGGGGTTGTGCTGTTTGCCGCCGCCGTCATCTCCGGCTGGTCGGCGTGGCAACAGCGCGCGCGCCCGGTCGCAGCGGCGGTCGACGATTCGCGCGCCGATTACGTGCTGCGCGATTTTGAGTTGATCGCGCTGGACAAGCAGAGCGGCAAGGAGTCGATGACGCTGCGCGCGCCGGAAATGCACCGCAACCGTGCCGACCAGACTTCGGAAATCACCACGCCGGTGTTTCTGCTGCCCGACAACGCCAATCAACCCTGGACGCTGCGCTCCAAAACCGGCTGGATCAGCCCCAAGGGCGACGAACTGCGCCTGCAAGGCGATGTGTCCGGCGACAGCCCGACCACCGGCAATACCCCGCCGACGACGTTTCGTACTCAAAGCCTGGACGTGTTCCCGCAGCAAAACATCGCCAAGACCGCTGCCCCGGTGAGCATGAGCCGGCCGGGTATCATGCAAAGCGGCATCGGCTTCGAGGCCGACCTCAAATCACGCCAGTACAAGCTCCTTTCTCAGGTCAAGACCCGCTATGAACCGAATGCTGCCCGCTAAACTGGTGTTTGCCGCGCTGCTGTTGCCCGCGATGGCAATGGCCAAGACCAGCGATCGCAACCAGCCGATGGCGATCGATTCAAATGCCAACGATTGCAACATGCTCGACGACAGCGGCAAGTGCCGCTTCAGCGGCAATGTGGTGATCACCCAGGGCACGCTCGAGATCCACGCCGACACCGCCGACATCTTCCAGAAGAACGGCCAGACCGACCGCGTGGTGCTCAACGGCAAGCAGGCCACGCTCAAGCAGCAGATGGACGACGGCGCCATGATGAACGGCAAGGCTGACACCATCGAATACCAGGTAGCCGACGAAATCATCGTACTGACCGGCAATTACAAGGTCGATTCGCCCAAGGGCACCAACGCCGGCCAACGCATGGTCTACAACACCAAGACCGGCAATATGCAAAGTGGCGGCGATGGCAGCCGCGTGCGTACGATCATCCAGCCGAAGAACGCCGCGCCCGCTGCGGCTACGCCCGCACCGGCACCGGCAGCCAGGCCCGCCGCAAAGCCGCAGGGGAAGAAGTAATGCTTGTCGCTACCGGTCTGCGCAAGAAGTACAAGCAACGCGAAGTGGTCAAGGAATTCAGCCTGACCCTCGAAGCCGGCGAAGTGGTCGGCGTGCTCGGCCCCAACGGTGCCGGCAAGACGACCTGCTTCTACATGATCGTCGGCCTGGTCGAGGCCGATGCGGGCCGTATCGAGCTGGACGGCCGCGACCTGACCGCCGAGCCGATGTATGCACGCGCGAAACTCGGCGTGGGTTATCTGCCGCAGGAGCCGTCGGTGTTCCGCAAGCTCACCGTGGCCGACAACATTCGACTGGTGCTGGAACTGCGCGACGAGCTGGACAGGACCGGCCGTGAGAAAGAACTGACCTCGCTACTGGAGGAACTGCAGATCACCCACGTGGCCGATCAGCTCGGCGCCAGCCTCTCCGGCGGCGAGCGGCGCCGTTGTGAGATCGCGCGCGCGTTGGCGGCCAGGCCGCGCATGATGCTGCTCGATGAACCGTTCGCTGGCGTGGATCCGATTTCAGTCGGCGAGATCCAGCGCATCGTCATCCACCTCAAGGAACGCGGTATCGGTGTGTTGATCACCGATCACAACGTGCGCGAGACCTTGGGAATCTGCGACCGCGCGTATATCCTCGCCGAGGGAGGCGTGCTGGCTCAGGGGGCACCAGACGCGTTGCTATCCAATCCCGACGTCCGTCGCGTGTATCTGGGGGAAACTTTCCGCCTTTGAGCGCTTCGCCGCGCCATCGATTTTTCCAGTCAGTGCCCGCATGAAAGCCCGGCTCCAGACATCGCTAGGACAGCAGCTGGTCATGACGCCGCAATTGCGTCAGGCGATCAAGCTGTTGCAGATGTCCACCACCGAACTGGAAGCAGAAATCGCCGAAGCAGTGGAAACCAATCCGCTGCTGGAGTGGGCTGACGAAGCCGTGCATGTGGCCAGCGACTCACCAGCCGAGATGGCATCGCCGTCCTCTATCGAAGGCACCCAACGCGACAACGCTGCGCCTGTCGAGCGCGACGACGACTGGTCGCAAGACGAATTGCAGTGGACCGGCTCCGGTCGCGGCGGCAGTTTCGACGACGATGAATCCGGCGATGCCGCCGAGCGGGTGGCCGAGTCCGAAACCCTCGCCGACCACCTGTTGTGGCAACTGCATCTGTCGCCGCTGTCGCCGCGCGACCGACAGATCGGCGCGTTGTTGATCGATGCGCTGGACGAAGACGGCTACCTGCGCGAACCGCTGTCGGCGATTCTAGAAACACTGGCACTCGGCAGCGCGGTGGACGAAGCCGAAGTGCTCACCGTATTGCACCAGATCCAGCGCTTTGACCCGGTCGGCGTCGGTGCGCGCACCTTGGGCGAATGCCTGGCGCTGCAGTTGGCCATGCTAGATCCCGTCCCCCCGGGGCGCGAGCTGGCGCTTCAGATCGTCGCCGGCCCGTTGGAGCGCCTGCCGCGCAGCGGCGTGGCTGGTCTGGCGCACGAACTCAAGCGCTCCACCGCCGACGTCGAACAAGCCGTGCAGCTGGTGCGCTCTCTGGACCCACGCCCAGGCAAGCAGATCGGCGAACTGGCGCAGGACACCTATGTGGTGCCGGACTGCGTGATCTGGCGCCAGCGTGGCGTCTGGCGGGCCTCCCTGGCCGGCCGCGCGCAACCCAAGGTCACCATCCATCGCGGTTACGAAAATCTGATCCGCATCTGCGGAGAATCCGACGCTGGTTACCTGCGCGGCCAGTTGCAGGAGGCGCGATGGCTGCTCAAGAGCCTGGAAGCGCGTGGCGAGACCTTGCTGCGGGTGGTGCGCTGCCTGTTGCAGCACCAGGCCGGATTTCTGGAATTCGGCGCACAGGCGCTGCGCCCGCTCACCCTGCGCGAGATCGCAGGCGAGCTCGGCCTACACGAGTCGACCATTTCCCGCGCGATCGCCCGTAAATACGTGCGCACTCCTCGCGGTACCATCCCGTTGCGCTCGTTCTTCGCCTCCGGCATCGATACCGACAGCGGCGGCGAGGCTTCCAGCACCGCCATTCAGGCAATGATCCGGCGCCTGATTGATGCGGAAAACCCGCGCAAACCGTTGTCGGACGCCAAGCTGGCCGATCTGTTGAAAACTTCTGGCGTACCAGTGGCGCGGCGCACCGTTGCGAAGTATCGTGAGGCCATGAACATTTCCGCATCCCACGAACGCGTACGCATCGCCTGACGTTGCAACCACCGCAACGCCGGCCTGCGCCGGGTGAGTCGGATCACTGGAAAGGTTCATTGGCCCACCGACCAATGGAGGTATCCGATGCGTATCGAGACGTATGGCCACCAGCTTGAAGTGACCCCCGCCCTGCGGGATTACGTAGCAAGCAAGCTGCAGCGACTGCAGCGCCATTTCGATCAGCACTGTGAAGTTCGAACGCAGCTGGCCGTCCGCAAGCCGGACCACCACGTGGTCGCCACCGTCAACCTTCCCGGTCGCACCCTGCACGCAGATGCCAGCGGCTCCACCATGTATGCAGCCATCGACCTGTTGGTCGACAAGCTCGACCGCCTGGTGCTCAAGCACAAAGAAAAGAAATGTGACCACCACGCCCGCGAGGTGCGCGACAATCTCGCATGACGCTTCCCGCTTGATGCCATCATGCCTCTAACCGACCTGATGGCGGCCGTGCGCACCATGGTGTCGCCGGCCGCCGATCGCGACACCGTTCTGCATACCGCCGCCGATCTGCTGTCCTGTCGCCCGGCTGGTGCCGACGAACTTTATGCCAGTCTGTGCGAGCGTGAGGCCCTGGGCAGTACCGCCATCGGCCATGGCATCGCCATTCCGCATGGGCGTTGCCCCAACCTCACCGAGCCACGCGGCGCGTTACTACGGCTGGACACGCCGGTGGCGTTTGGCAGCGATGAGCCGGTGGATCTGGTCTTTGCAATGGCGGTGCCTGCGCATTACACCCATCAACATCTGATGCTGCTGTCGAAACTGGCTGAGCGGTTCTCCGATGCCGAATTTCGTCAGCAGTTGCGCGCCGCACCCAACGCAGATGCATTGATGGCGCTACTCACCGACGCACCGCCCCCACAGGCCAGCGCGGCATGAATACCAGCATTACTGCACGCGAATTATTCGATCAGCAGCGCGACAAATTGGCACTGCGCTGGGTCGCCGGCCAGCAGGGCGAGCACCGCGAAATCGAGGCCGGCAGCAACAATGCGCGCCGCCCATCGCTGGCCGGCTACCTCAATGTGATCTACCCCAACAAGGTGCAGATTCTGGGCACCGAAGAGCTGGCCTGGCTGGACTCTCTGGATGCGCGGCAGCGCTGGGAGACCATCGAAAAGATCATCCAGGTGCAGCCGCTGGCGCTGGCGATCAGCAAGAATCAGTCGTGCCCTGAAGACCTGCGCGCGGCTGCGGACGAATCCAATACGCCGTTGTGGATCTCGCCCAAGCGCGGCCACGAACTGCTCAACCACCTCTCCTACCACTTGGCGCGCACTCTGGCGCCCCGGGTCACGCTGCATGGCGTGTTCATGGAGATCTATTCGATCGGCGTGCTGATTACCGGCGAAGCCGGCTCCGGTAAGAGCGAGCTGGCGCTGGAACTACTGAGCCGCGGCCACCGCCTGGTGGCTGATGACGCGCCGGAGTTCACCCAGATTGCGCCCGATGTGCTCGATGGCACCTGCCCGGAGTTACTACAGGACTTACTGGAGGTACGCGGCCTGGGCGTGTTGAACGTGCGCGACATGTTCGGCGACACCGCCGTGAAGAAGAACAAATACCTGCGCCTGATCGTGCACCTGACCCGCCCGATGACCGAGCCCATGCCGTCCGGTTACGAGCGTCTGACCGGCGATTCCGGCAGCCGCCATGTACTGGATCTGGATGTGCCGCTGATCACCCTGCCGGTCATGCCCGGCCGCAACCTGGCAGTGCTGACCGAAGCGGCCACGCGGCTGCACATCCTGCGCACCAAGGGCATCGACCCGGCCGCGATGTTCATTGCCCGCCACAGCAACCTGCTCGAGCGACGCATGCCATGAGTATTGCGCCCCCTACACTGGTGATCGTGAGCGGGCTGTCCGGCTCGGGCAAGTCGGTCGCGTTGAAGACCTTCGAAGATCTGGACTACTACTGCTCGGACAATCTGCCGGTGGAACTACTGCCGGATTTCGTGCGCAGCCGCCTGCGTGGCAACCCGCTCGGCGACCAGCGCATGGCGGTCGGCATCGATGTGCGCAGCCGCAGTGATCTGACCCAGCTGGCGCAATGGCGTCAGGCCGCGCAGGAATACGGCATCGAAGCGCGGCTATTGTTTTTCGAAGCCAGCGACGAGGCGCTGATCAAACGCTACGCCGACACCCGTCGCCGTCATCCGCTGAGCCATCTCGGCCTGGCGTTGCCCGAAGCGATCACCCGCGAGCGTCAGTTGACCGATCCGCTGCGGTCGCAGGCCCACGCCATCATCGACACCAGCGCGCTCAACGTGCATCAGTTGCGTCGCCGTGTGGTCACCGAATTCGCGCTCGGCAGCAACGATCGCTTGTCGCTGCTGTTCGAATCGTTTGCCTACAAACGCGGCGTGCCGGCCGAGGCCGACTTCGTGTTCGATGCGCGCGTGCTGCCCAATCCGCACTGGGACCCGGAGCTGCGCCCGCTTACCGGCCGCGATGCCGGCGTGCGCGACTATCTGGATAAACAACCGGAAGTGGTGCGCTACAGCGCGCAGATCGTGGATCTGCTGGACACTTGGCTGCCGCGGCTGCGCAACGACACCCGTAGCTACGTGACCATCGCCTTCGGCTGCACCGGCGGCAAGCATCGCTCGGTGTATCTGGCCGAACGCATGGCGCGACATGCGCGCGAGCAAGGCTGGCCCGAAGTGGCGACGTTCCATCGCGAACAGGATTGATTTGGAGAGCCAGGACCCGGGACCCGGGAAAAGCGCAAAGCGTACAAAGCGGTGCCTACCTCAGCTAGTGCGACAAGCATGCGATGCAGCTCTCCCGGTTCCCCGGTTCCGGTGCTTCTTCCCCCCTGTCATCCCGACCTGTTAACGTTTCGACATGGCCTGTGGCATTCTCCTCATTACTCATCCCGGCATCGGCGCGGCGTTGTTGAGCGTGACGACGGGGCTGTTGCGGCACTTGCCGCTGAAGACCGAAGCCTTCGATGTGCCGTTCGATGCAGACCTGGACGCATTGCTGCCCCAGGCGTCGTCGGCGATGCGCCGGGTCGACAGCGGTGACGGCGTACTGGTCATGACCGACCTGTATGGCGCCAGCCCCAGCAATCTCGCCGACCGGTTGGCAAAGCTGGGCACGCCGGTTCGCCGGGTGTCCGCGCTGAGCCTGCCGATGCTGTTGCGGGTGATGAACTACCCCGAACAAGGATTGCAGGAGCTGCCCGCCACCGCGGCGGCAGGCACCCGCAACGGAGCGATCATCGACGATGCTTGAACGCGAACTCATAGTTTCCAACAGACTGGGACTGCATGCACGGGCAACCGCCAAGCTGGTGCAGACGCTGTCGTCCTATCGCAGCAACGCCACTTTGGCGGCCAAGGGCCGCGAGGTGAATGCCAAGAGCATTATGGGCGTGATGCTGCTGGCCGCAGGTCAAGGCACCAGTGTAGTGGTGCGGCTGGATGGCGAAGACGAAGCCGACGCCTTGCAGGCGTTGGTGGATCTGTTCGAGCGTCGTTTCGACGAGGACAGCTGAGCATGTGCGGCGTCGGTGCAGTCACGAGCAACCGGGCGCGGCTGCGCCAAGGCCGCGCATGAGTCTGCGCTTGCGCGGACACGGTGCGTCGCGCGGTAACGCACTCGGGCGTGCGCGCGTGCGTCAAAGTCACACGCTGGAAGTTGCCGAACAACGTGTGCCGGCCAACCAAGTGGAAACGCAGCTGCAGCGTCTGCACGTGGCCATCGAAGCGGCGCGTACCGAAATGCAGCAATTGCGCGATCGCCTGCATGGCGCACTCGCGCGCGAAGTCGGCGAATTTCTCGAACTGCACGCGCTGTTGCTCGACGACCCCGAACTGCTGCAAGGTTTGGATGAGTTGATCCGCACCCACCGTTACAGCGCCGATTATGCCTTACGCGTGCAGCGCGACCGCCTGGCAGCGGTGTTCGATGGTATGGAAGATGCCTACCTTAGAAGCCGCATGGACGATTTGGATCACGTCATCGGCCGCATCCATGCGTTTTTGCACAAGCGCGCGCCCGACCTCAAGGGCGTGGCCGGCGAGATCCTGGTGTGCGACAACGTGGCACCGTCCGAGCTGGCGCAGCTGCAGGCGCAGGGCGTGGTCGGAATCGTCACGACTGCCGGCAGCGCACTGTCGCACAGCGCGATTTTGGCGCGCAGCCTGCACCTGCCGTTGGTGGTCGGGGTCAGCGATGCGGTGCAGCGGATCGACGATGGCGATGTGCTGATCGTCGATGCCGGCTCAGGCCAGGTGATCGTCGACCCCACCCCCAAGCATCTGCGCGACTACCGCGAGCGCCTGCGCGCGCTGGCCAAGGAACAACGCGAGCTGGGCCGGCTGCGTTCCAAGCCCACGCGCACGCGCGACAACGTCGATATCACGCTCCTGGCCAACGCCGAGTCGCTGGAAGACGTGGCCAAGGCACACGCGCTCGGCGCCAGCGGCTTGGGCCTGTATCGCACCGAATTCCTGTTCCTGCAGCGCAACGAGCTACCGGACGAAGACGAACAGTTCCACACCTATCGCGACACCGTGCTGGGCATGAGCGGCCGCCCGGTCACCGTGCGCACGCTCGATCTGGGCGCCGACAAGGCCGACCGCACCGGGCTGACCTTAAGCGACGAAGACAACCCGGCGCTGGGCTTGCGCGGCGTGCGCCTGTCGCTGGCGCGCCCTGCGGTGGCGAAGACGCAGTTGCGCGCAATCCTGCGTGCATCCGGCTACGGCCCGGTACGCATCCTGGTGCCGATGATCAGCTGCCGCGAGGAAATCCAGCTGCTGCGGCGACAGATCAAGAAGCTGGCCGCGCAATTGCGCGAACAAGGCCACGAGATCGCCGAGCACATTCCGCTCGGCGCGATGATCGAAGTGCCTGCCGCGGCGTTGGCGCTGGATTGCTTCATCGACGATATCGACTTCCTGTCGATCGGCACTAACGATCTGGTGCAATACCTGCTGGCGGTGGATCGCAACAACGAGGCACTGGGCGAGCTGTATTCGCCGTTGCATCCGGCCGTGCTGCGACTGATTGCGCAGGTGATCGCCACCGGCCGTGCGTACGGCAAACCGGTGGCGGTGTGTGGCGAGATCGCGGGCGACCCGCGCTTTGTGCCAATGCTGCTGGCGTTGGGGCTTACCGAGTTCAGTCTGCATCCGGCGACATTGCTGGAAGTTCGCCGTGCAGTGCGCGACATCCACCTGGGCGAGCTGCGCGTGCAAGGCGAAAAACTGCTGCGCGCACGCGATCGCAAGGGCATCGAGACGTGGTTGGCCGGCAACGCACAGGCGCTGCTGCGCTAAGAGCAACCAGCACAACTACTGCCCTCACCGCTAGGTGGGCGCAACCTGTGCTGGATGCGGCATGTCCTCTCGCGTGTACGCGGTTTTGATTGCCGCCGTCCGCACCCACCCGACGACTGCCTGCTACGTGTTGATAGCCGCTCCAGGTTGGATGCGTCATCGCGCAGGCGATGTTCAAGCGTCGTGCGAGCGGCGCTGTATGTTTCGTCACCATGCGCAAGCGATAATGCCGTGCTGACTCAGCACCGCGTCTTCCATCAAGGCGCGTCCACTCTTCCGGGGAGCCGCGCATGGCCGAAGCCGTCCGCCACGACAAGACCGCGCGCCAGCTACGATTGCTGTCCGACGCGCTGGATAGCGGACGCTTAGGGCCGGTACGACGGCTGGTCAATACGCTGGCACCGGCGGAGATCGGCAACTTGCTCGAATCGCTGCCACCCGGCAAACGCGAAGTAGTATGGGGGCTTGTCGACCCGGAAGACGACGGTGAAGTGCTGCTGCACGTCGGCGATGAAGTGCGCGAAAGCCTGCTGGCCGACATGGACACCGACGAGATCGTGGCTGCGGTCGAAGACCTGGACATCGATGATCTGGCCAATCTGGTCGAAGACCTGCCCGACACCGTCATCGACGAGGTGCTCAAGTCGATGGACCGCGAGAACCGCGAGCGGCTCGAGCAGGTGCTGTCGTACCCGGAGGACACCGCCGGCCGCTTGATGAACCCGGACGTGGTCACTGTGCGCACCGACGTCAATGTCGATGTGGTGCTGCGGTATTTGCGGCTGCGCGGCGAGTTGCCCGATCACACCGACCACCTGTACGTGGTGAGCCGACGTCATCAATACCTGGGCCGCGTGTCGCTGGCCGCGTTGGTCACGCATGAGGACAACACGCCGGTCAATCGATTGATCGACGACGAACAACCGGCGATCGATGTCGGCGATGGCTCCGACGAAGTCGCACGGCGCTTCTCGGATCATGACTGGATCTCCGCGCCGGTGGTGGACGACAACAATATTCTGCTCGGCCGCATCACCATCGATGACGTGGTCGACATCATCCGCGAGCAGGCCGAGCATCAGGCCATGAGCGCGGCTGGTCTGGACGAAGACGAGGACATGTTCAGCCCGGCGCGGCGCGCGTTCCGGCGCCGCCTGATCTGGCTGAGCATCAACCTGTGCACTGCGTTCCTGGCCTCCAGCGTGGTCAGCCGATTCGAAGGCACGATCGAGAAATTGGTGGCGCTTGCGGCGCTGATGCCGATTGTCGCCGGCATGGGCGGCAACGCCGGCACCCAGGTGTTGGCGTTGATGGTGCGCGGTCTGGCGCTAGGCCAGATCGGCTCGTCCAACGTGATGACACTGCTCAAGAAAGAGCTGACCGTGGCGCTGATCAACGGCGTCGTGCTGGGCGTGGGGCTGGGCCTGATCGTGCTGGCTTGGTTCCGACAGCCGATGCTGTCGCTGGTGATCGGCACCGCGCTAACCTTGAACATGCTCACTGCCGCGTTTGGCGGGGTGCTGGTGCCGGTGACCTTGAAAAGGCTGGGCTTCGATCCGGCATTGGCCGGTGGCGTGATTTTGACCACGCTGACCGACGTAATGGGCTTCCTGAGCTTCCTTGGCCTGGCCACGCTAATTCTGCTGCCCTAGCCATCAGGCCGGCCATCGCGCTGACCATGCGTGCCGCGAACAGCGTGGCGCCAATCGGATGAAGATTCGACAGGAATCACGGCAGCGCGGCATGTCAGCACATTCGCATGCGGTAATACATTTAAACATGTGATAGGTCGGGGGATCTGCGTGAACCGTCATTGACTTGCTTTTTGTCGCCCTTGCGCCGGTGCGGGCCGACTGTTCCAGTATGGCTGGGCGCCACCACCACAGACGCCGCAGCTACTGCGTCATTCGCACACAGGAACTGGAAGGACGGCTGTACCGTTATCAGGTATTGGTACTGCCGCAAGTGCCCGAGGACGAAGAGTGGTTGGCATCAATGTGCGCATGGCGATTTGCCGCGGTAGGTCCGGTTCGGGCCGGTGTCGTCGTCATACCGATGACTTCAAGTCCCAAGCGGTCGCTCGACAAACGTTGCCAGCACGCGTCCCCCTTGAACGCTCACGCTGGTGTTCGGCAAACACACTACGCCTTCGCCATCTGCGCACCGGGTTTGCGATCGATCACGATGCTTGAGCATCACTTGAGAGCTGGATCGGCAGCGCTTCGACCAGACGGGAAGCAAGCTCATCATTGGCGCCGATGCGCGAGAGCTGGCGGTGTTCAGTGGATATCTCTGAGCCGCATCAGCTTGACCAGATCCAACAACGAGCCGTCTTTTTCATCATGAAGCGGAGCGAAAAAATGCGGAGCACAAAGAGCAGCAATCGTCGGACGCATGCCCAGAGCACCTACCAAAGCGTGCCAGAGCAGGCGACTGGCCAGGTGGCGAACCTGGGCGCCGGTCCGTCCGGAATGCCGTCGTCCTCAACGCCCTCTGGCGTCCTCAGCGAACTGGCAGCTCGACCGAATAAGCGCCGTCGCACCCAAGCATGTGCTGTGCGTTCGGCGCCGGGATCGGGCGCGCATCCGGCCCCGAACGTCACATCGGCCGGCTCCCTCCTCCGCGCTGCATTACGACGGCCCGACCCCCAACAGTCGTGCTCATCATCCTCAACTTTGGCGTGCGGTTGCGCCTGAGTACCAAGGGACAACAGAGCAGCAGCCTGCTCTTGCAGACGCTGCTCTTGCAGACGCTGCTCTTGCAGACGCTGCTCTTGCAGACGCTGCAGTTGCACACGCCGCAGTTCATGTGAAACGTCCGGCTCTAGATAATCTTCCAGCCTTGCGCGGTAGTCCCGGTACGTTCGCCGAACTAAGCGACGCGATTCGACGCGGCACCTGCGACGTCCCCCCGATTTTGAGTAGCGCCTCAGTTTGGAGTCCAATTCCCTACCCCGAGGAGATTGGACGTGAAGAAGCGTTTTACCGAAGAGCAGATCATTGGCTTCCTGCGCGAAGCCGAAGCAGGCGTGGCGATCAAAGACCTGTGCCGGCGCCATGGCTTCAGTGAGGCCTCGTACTCCCTGTGGCGCAGCAAGTTCGGCGGGATGAGCGTGCCCGATGCCAAGCGACTCAAGGACCTTGAGTCCGAAAACGCGCGGCTGAAGAAGTTGCTGGCCGAGCAGCTGTTCGAAAACGACCTGATCAAGGATGCACTGCGAAAAAAGTGGTGAGCGCACCCGCGCGTCGTGCGCTGGTGCGCGAGTGGATCGGGTGCGGTGCCAGCGAGCGTCGCGCCTTGGCAGCGATCGGCATGAGCGCCAGTGCGCTGCGCTATCGCCCGTGCGAAGACCGCAACGTTGAGCTACGCGAGCGCATTCTTGCGCTGGCGCATCGCCATCGCCGCTATGGCGTGGGGATGATCTATCTCAAACTTCGTCAGGAAGGACGCGTCGTGAACTACAAGCGCGTGGAGCGGTTGTACCGCGAACAGCAGTTGCAGGTCCGGCGCCGCAGGCGCAAGAAGGTGCCGGTGGGCGAGCGCCAACCATTGTTGCGGCCATCGCAGGCCAACCAGGTGTGGTCGATGGACTTCGTGTTCGACCGCACCGCCGAAGGCCGGGTGATCAAGTGTCTGGTGATCGTGGACGACGCAACCCACGAAGCGGTCGCCATCGACGTGGAGCGCGCGATCTCGGGACACGGCGTTGCGCGCGTGCTGGACCGACTGGCACACAGCCGTGGCCTGCCGCAGATGATCCGCACCGAGCGCGAAGCCTGCCCTCGGGGCACAACGGCAAGGAGTTTTGCGGCAGGGCGATGATCGCCTGGGCGCACGCCCGTGGTGTGCAGCTACGGCTCATCCAGCCGGGCAAACCGAACCAGAACGCCTACGTCGAATCGTTCAACGGCCGACTACGCGACGAATGCCTCAACGAGCACTGGTTCCCAACACTGCTGCATGCACGCACCGAGATCGAACGTTGGCGACGCGAATACAACGAGGACCGACCCAAGAAAGCAATCGGCGGCATGACGCCGGCCGCTTATGCCCAACATCTGGCAAACACCGATATCATCAGGCCCGGACTCTAAACCCGGCCGCTACTCAGGGCGGGGGGACGTCGGTTGCGGACTCATCCGATCATACTTAAACTCGAAAGTATTAATAATATGCAGCGCAGATGGAAGAATGCGCTTTGCTGTGTTCAATCAGGTCCATTGCGAAGGAGGGCGATAAGCAGATGAGTGATACGCCAGAGTCACGTTACGCTGCAGTGGCGCGCCGCGTTGTGGAGGCGCATGAAGCGCAGCTACTGCGCGATCTGCAACTCATCAACGAGCGCACGGTGCGTGAGCTTGGCCCATTGCCACACGGCGGGCTGCCGGTGCAGCCCAAGCGCAAGCCGAAGCGGGCGCCGTGGGAGCAGCCGGTAGTGGACCCGCCTACACTGGATGCCGATGCGCCTTTGCTGCCGCAAACTCCCCTCTCCGACATCGGCGACCCCGACATGTTCAAGTTCAGCAACCCGTTCAAGAAGAAGCGGCGCGAGCCGTGGCCGCTGCGGTTCGATAGTTATTCGTTCGATGCGCGCTGTTATCACACCTTGCGATGCAGCATCATCTTTGATCGACAGCAGCATTCTCTTCACTTAGCAGATCCTTCCGGAGACCCTTATGCTCCGGACTGGAAAGACGACTGGAGAGGGGGCTTCGGCAGCACCGAGGAATTCGAGACGCGCGGCTTTCCTTCGACCGTGGATATCCGCTGGACGGCAATGGACGGGGTGGAGCGCTATGTCGAAGTCGATCTGGAGAAGATTTTCCCAGGCCATCTGATGCTGCACAACGTTGCCGGGGAAGATATCGACGAGTTTTTCTTGGTCTACGGGTATTCTGGAAACGGGCGTAATCACGTCTACATCTTGCTGGAAGTCAACGACCGTACGATCAACGTCTATATGCGGGCCGATGTCCTGACCAAGCACCTGGCGGACCCCCAGCACGATCCGCACATAAAAATCAGCCGGAACGACTTGATCCTGGCTTGGACCAAGACCTACTGAGGGAGCGCTCGATATGGACAAGAAGATCGTTCTGCAGCTGGGCGAAGATGGCCTGCCGCTCGATGACGTGTCGCACTATGCCGCGACGCCTGAGCATTTGCGCACGTACGAGCAAGCGGCCGACGAACTCTATCGTTTCAAAGTGCCGCAGCTACTGGATCATGCCGACCCGCACTCCTATCTGATCGTGGGCCTGATGGATGGCACCGGCAATGATGCCGACAAAGATCCATTGCACGCCACCAACGTTGCGAAATTCAGGGATAAGGTCAGAGGTCTGAAAGATGCAGGCGTAAAGCGCATCGACTTTGAATACATCAAAGGCCCTGGTACCCAGGACGAAGTTCTGGCGCGAACCGTGGACAGTGCAACCGGCCGCACCAGCCTGGCTCGTGCGAACGAAATGTATGAGCGGCTGAGAACCCAATCTCAGCAGATATTCCAAGCCGACCCACAAGCCAAAATCGCCTTCCACCTTGAAGGTTTCAGCCGAGGTGCCAGCCAGGTTCCGCTATTGGCCCGCATGATCGACGAGCGCGGCATTCCCAATCCGAAGGGCGGCATCAGCGGCATCGACGCAAACGGGCTACCGCTCTACAACCGCTACCACCAGGCCGCCGGCCTGACACCGATGAGCGTGGGCCTCTACGACCCGGTTCCCACCGGCTACATGGAGCTGTTCGACCGCCGCTTGCCGCCGTCGGTGGTGTCGGGCTTTCAGCTCAGTGCCGCCGACGAGCGGCGCGGATTGTTTCCGGTCGATCAGATCCTCCCGTTCGGCCGCTCCGCAGACGGCCGCTTTTTGCATGTCACTGTCGCCGGAGCGCATTCGGACATCGGTGGCAGTTACCTGCGCTGGGGCATGGGGATCCGCAGCCTCAATCTGCTGACCGATTATCACAATGGGTTGTTCAGCGAGCCGCTGTTGTATCGCATGCACGAGCCGACCGATCCGCGCATGAACGTGATCCATCGCTCGGAAGAGGGCAATGTGCTATTCCGCGGCATGCCGAAGATGGACCGCACAACGCCTGCTGGGCAGGTGAGTCAACTCGTCGCCGATCAGGCGCGTTATGCGCCCCCAGGCGAGGTGGTCCATGTGCCCGCTCATGCGCCTGAGGCACTGAAGCCGGAGTTCGCGCAGGCGAGCGCATCGGCGCGGCTGGCGCAACGCACCGCGCAGGTGGCTGACCCCGCATTGACCGAAGGACATGCACTGACCGCGCAGTTATTGCGCAATGGCACTGCCGAACTAAGGCCTTACCCGCCACCCATGCTCGACCGCCCCGGCGTCAAAGCCGTCGGCGCCCTGGGCGTAGCCGCCACGTTGTACGAATCGCAACAATCCGGCGAGAAAATCGCCACGTGGCTCTCGCAAGACAATCCATTGGCCGCACGCTCGGAACTGACGCATTTTGCCGGCCGCAATGTCGGCGGTTGGGCGGGCGGCACGGCCGCAGCATATGCATTAGGTGCGTCTGGCGCCGGCCCGATGGCGTTGATCGCCGCCGATGCGTATTTCATGAGCAAGGCCGGCGAAAAAGCGGCCGACCTGCTCGACAACCGCGCCATCTACCAGCAGACCGATCGCCAGGGCGTGCAGTGGGCGTTCAACGGCACCGCCTGGTCGCGCGAGGGCATGGCCGATGCCACGAACGATGGCAGCGAAAATCCCAATTCCACATGGATCACCGCCAGCTACGAAAAAGCCCGCGAACTGAATTACCAGGCCACCACTGCGGCGGCAGAACTGGCGTTGCGCGACGCGCCTTCGCCACAGAATCCCTATCGCCTGTCCGCAAGCGCCACCGACACGCCCAGCCTGAGCAGCGCCGACTGGATGCGCGACCCCGCCGATGGGCAATGGCATCGCCAGGTTAAAACCGGCGTCAGCGGCGCCAACGATCACGGCGTTTACGCGCAGGAAACCGCAGCGCCAGCCCGCGCAGCGCAACTGGATGCGCACGCCGAGGCGGTGATCGCCCGCAACATCGCCAACAGCCTCGGCGCCATCGCCGCGCGCTATGAACTGGCGTATCACCGCAGTGGCTGGGCTGCCGATGGTCTTCCGCTCTCCGACGCGATGCAGCAGGCCTTGCCCAATCCAGACGCACTGACCGCCTCGGACGGCCAGCAGTATCGCCGCGATGCCGAGGGCCGCTGGGCGGGCGAGCGCGGTGCTGCGGCGGGCAATGTCGCGCGGGAACTGGACACCACCCGCGCGATCCTGCAACCGGCCCTGGCCGAGCATGCGCAGGCCGTTGCGGCTATCGCGCAGTTGCCGCCATCGCGCCAAGATCTGCAGCACGAGGAAACGCTCTACCGCTATCGCATCGTGGGGACCGAATTGAAACCCGAGTGGCGCGAGGCGATCGAGTTGGCGACGCAGCGCACGCGGGACACAGCGGGGCTCTCCGGCGATGGTTCGATGCAGTTGCAGCGCGGGCCAGGCGGCCTGTTCGGAGCGGACAGCCCCATTGCCCATTTTCAGCGTGGGCCCGATGGCGTGGATCGCATCGCGGCCGTCACCAGCGCCGAAGACATCCATCAGGCACTCGGCGAGGTGCAGGCACGCCAGCAGGCGCCATCGCAGGATGCGCCCCAGCAGCGCCAGGCCCAGGTGCCCCCCACGCACGATGGCTCTGCGCCGCCAGCGCCGGCTGTGACGACACTGCCCACGCTGACCGTGCAGCCGCCGCAACAGACCGCGGCGGTGCCATCGACGCCGAGCGTGCCCGCCAGCGCGCAATCGGGCCAGCAGCAGGACATGCACGCGCAAGCGATGGAACAGCAACGCCAGTGGCAATTGCAGCAGGACCATCAATCGCAACTGCAGCTCCAGCAGCAACAGCAACAAAAGCAACAAAAGCAACAACGAGAACAGCAACAAGAGCAGCAACGAGAACAGGAACAAGCGCAGCGCGCCGAAGACGAGACGACCCGCGATGCGCAACGCGAACAGGCACAGGTGGCCACCGCCACCGATCAAGGCCAGCGCACGCCGCCCTCGCCTTGGTTACTGCCCTACAGCGACCCCACCCATCCCCGGCATGCGCTGTATGCGGACGTACAGGAGCGGATGCAGGCGCAAGGCCATCAGTTTTCAGAAGAGCGTCTGATCCAGATCACCGCGGCGCTGAACGAGTCCTACTTCAAGCCCGGCTGGAACGGCGAATTCTATGTGGCGCGCGATACCGTGTATGCGTCCACCGCTCGGTTGCGCATGCGTGCCGATGCACGCGCCGGCACCGTCGATCCAAGAATCGATGCAGGTGGCGCAGGCCGGCGATCTGCAGCATGCACAGATCGCCCAGCGCATCGCCCAAGACCGCCTGCAATCACAATCACAGCCCGGCATGACCCTCTGACGCGACGCGTAGTGGGAGCTGCCGAGTCTGGCGTGCGCCGTGCACATGCCGGACGCAACGATATATGGAGATGGATGCATGAGTAGTAAGGGAAAAGTGGGCGTTGCAGCGATCTTGTTGATCCTTGCATTGGTTGCCGGGATGTACCTGTCCGGTTTCATCACATTGGCGCTGCTGAAGTTGCAGGTGCCGCTGAAAGCCACGACGTATCTGGAATATTGGAAGGCGCTCGACCTGCCGCAGGTAAAGCCTTATGTCCTGCGCATCAAGATAAGCGGCATCCTCGGCTTCGGCTTGCCCCTGCTGGGTTGGGCGCTGCTGCTTATCCCGATGCTCAAGAGCAAACAGGAATCCCTGCACGGAGAAGCCAGTTTTGCCACCGTCGCCGATCTGAAAAAAGCCGGAATGCTGGACAAAAAGCCGGAAAGCATCCTGGTCGGCAAACTCAAGGGCCGCTATATCTACATCAACGGTGCGCTGCACGTCATCGTGGTGGCACCAACGCGTTCGGGCAAAACCACCTCCATTGCCATCCCCGTGCTGCTGACTTATCAGCAGTCCATGGTGGTGCTCGACCTGAAAGGCGAATTGTTCAAGGCCACCAGCGGGTATCGCGCCTCGCAAAGTCAACAGATCTACGTCTGGGCGCCGTATGCCACCGATGGCAGGACCCACCGCTTCAATCCACTTACGCTGGTGCCGGACGATCCGCGCGAGCGTATCGCCTCCATCCAGACCATGGCGGCGATTCTGTATCCGGACGAACCAGGGAAAGACAGCTTCTGGGTCACCCAGCCACGCGCTGCGTTTGTGGCGTTCGCTTGTTTCATGTTCGAGCGATGGGACCGCAGGCGCAACCTGGGCTTCGATGGCGTGGACGATCCCAACCAGAGCCCGCTCTTTCCCAGTCTGGAGCGCATCCTGCGCTTCTCCAGCGGCGGTGACGGTGGCGAGAGCACCGCGGATCTGTTGAAAAATATTCTCACCAGTAAAAACTACAGTTACATCAGCCCGCAGACGCGCTCGACCTTCAACGCACTGGCCGGCTTGGCCGAGCAGACCTTCTCCTCGGTCATAGCCACCATGCAGGCGCCGCTGCAGCAGTTTCTGAGCCCGATCCTGGCGGCGGCCACCAATGCCACCGATATCGACGTCACTGCGATCCGCAAACGCCTCACCACTGTGTACGTCATTATCCCGACTCAGAAACTGGACGAAAGCAGCAAGCTGCTGAATATCTTCTTCAGTTCGGTGATCGGCAATAATCTCGACAAACAGCTCCACGAAGACCCCGAGCTCAAGTATCAGATGCTGATGCTGATGGACGAATTCACCGCCATGGGTCGGGTCGATGTATGGGCCAAGCGCATCTCGATCTCCGCCAGCTACGGCGTGCGCGATTTGTGCATTATCCAGAGCCAATCGCAATTGCGTGCCACCTATGGCGCCGACGACGCTCAGAACTTCATCACCAACCACGCCGCCAGCATCGTGTTCCCACCCCGCGAGCAGGAAGACGCCAACGCCTACAGCGATATGCTGGGCTACCGAGCGATCCGCAAGCAGAATCGCTCCACCAGCCGGGGCGGCGGCACAAGCAACGTGTCCTACAGCTACACCGAAGAACGCCGCGCATTGATGCTGCCGCAGGAAATCAAGGAGCTGCCCGGCGACAACGAGCTGCTGTTCTTCGAAGGCAGCAAGCCGATCCTTTGCGAGAAGAACTGGTTCTTCAAGGACAAGGTGCTGAAGAACCGCATCATGGACCCAGTGACGGTGCCTGCACTGGCACGGGATCAGGCGGCGAAGTAGAGCCAGGCCTGTCGATTCTAGATGCCGTTTTTTCCACAGTCCCTGTGGATGGACATTGCGTAAGGCTGTGCATATGTGCGCGCACGCCCCGGCACGTCACGCTGTCAAGGTGAGTGGTGAAAAAATCGCCACTGGGTTGCGGCGGCGTATCGGGTCTCTTCTCGGCTGCCAGACACGCCAGCACCAGCGATCAGTCCTTCCTGGATAGACGTGCAGCCGATCAGCGGCCGTGCTGCAGAAACCAGCTGGCCGCGCCAATCACACCAAGCTGCCCGTGCTCGACGATGCTGACCGGCACCTGCTCCAGCGCAGGGCGCAACGCGCCCTTGTCGAGCAGGCGCGCGACGAAATCGCTGCCGGCAATGAATGTCGCGATCTGCGGCAGAAACCCACCGGCCAGATAGACGCCACTGCGCACGCCGTAGAGCAGCATCAAGTCGCCGACTACGCTGCCCATGAAGCCGCAGAACGCCTGCAACGCGTCGCGCGCCAACACATCATTGCCCGCGAGGGCGGCAGTGGTGACGTCGGCCGGGCTGGTGCGGATTGCGGGCTCGCCGCGTAGTGCAGCCAGTGCGGTATACAAATTCAGCAGGCCGGGGCCGGAGAGCAGGTGCTCGGTGGCCACATGCGTGCGCGTGCGGCGCAGTTCCTGTAGCAACGCCACTTCCAGATCGCTGGCTGCCGCGAGCGCGGCGTGACCGGCTTCGGTCGGCAACACCACCGGGTTGGCGCCGTTGGGAATCCACAGCGCAGCACCCAGGCCGGTGCCCGGGCCGAGCACCAGCGCAGGCCCAGGTGCGCCTTGCGGCGGGCCGGACAACTGCATGACCTGATTGCAGGCCATGTAATTGGCCGCGTAGGCAACCGCTTCGAAATCGTTGACCAGATGCAACGCTTGCATACCGAGCTGGCGTCGAATCTGCTCGGGCGCCAGCAACCATGGCAGGTTGGCGGTGATCACGCTGCCGTCTTCCAAGGCGTAACCGGCGCTGGCAATGACGCCGCGCTTTACCGGCGCACAGCCCACCTCCGCGAAGTAGGCGACCATGATCTCGGCAAGACTTGGATAGTCGGCGCAGCGGTATTTGCGGTAGTCCAGCACAGTGACCGGCTTGCGCGCGTCGGCGCTTTCGCACACCAGCGCCAGGCGCACATGCGTGCCTCCCACGTCAGCGGCAACGAAGGTTTCGGGGCTTGGAAAGGCCACCGCTTCCATTGGACTGCTTGCGCTCACGCGTTCTCCTGATAAGTGGCAGCGAGCCGGTTATGTCCCGTTATCCGACGAACGGTAACGCTTAGACAACGTTGTCAGCAATCGTCCCGGAACGCAACCGTGGCAATCACGCACCAGCCGGGACGCCGCTAAGCTCATCATTCGCCGAAAATCCGCGCACTCAACGGTGATTCCCGCACAAATTCGGGCCACTCAAGCATACAAGGCGCGGTTGCGATAGAACGCGCCAATCGTGGAGGTGACTCACGGGCGGCATGTTGCGCAAGTCACCCGCGTAAACGGAACTCTCCGGGACAACAAATGCTGCATTGCAGCGCAATCGCAGCGCTCCAGAGATGTGTGACGATGTGTTGACAACGCTGTCAACGCTACGCGAGACTCGACCCAAATCGGGGTTCTGGCAGGAGGGGCCATGGACTGTTCGGTACTGAAAAACAGCTTGCGCCCCGCCTGGAATTCCAGATTCGTGAGTGGGGCGTCATTAGACATCCAACTCGCCGATGTCGCAGTCGCTATACCGTTCCACCACACGGGGACACCTCCTTCACCACGCGAATCGCATGGACCTGCTTCCAACGAAGCGAGCCAGCGGGATCACCGCGATCGGTCAGAGCGTGTCGTTTTGCCGGCCACGCGGAGTGTGTTGCGCCCTCACGGGCCAGATGCATTCACAGCACTAACCAACGAGGTTTAGCCATGCACAGTCGCACCACGACGTTAGCACTCTGTATTACCGCCGCTCTGTCCTGCTACGGCTCTGCAATGGCTGCCGGGCAAGAACAACAAGCCCCGGCCAGCGCGCCGCCGACCACCACCGAGCTGGATACCGTCACCGTCACCGGCTACCGCGCGTCGCTGGAAAAGAGCCAGTCGGTCAAGCGCTCGGCCAACTCGATCGTCGATGCGATCAGTGCCGAAGACATCGGCAAGTTTCCCGACACCAATGCCGCCGAATCGCTGGCGCATTTACCCGGCGTCAGTGTCGATCGCCAGTTCGGCGAAGGCGAAAAGGTCAGCATCAACGGTACCGACCCGGCATTGAACCGCGTGCTGCTCAATGGCCAGACCATCGCCTCCGGCGACTGGGGCGGCAACCCGAGCGACACCAGCGGCCGCACATTCAACTACACCCTGCTGTCGCCGGAAATCATCGGCCTGATGGAGGTCTACAAGACCCCGGAGGCACGTATCGATGAAGGCTCGATCGGCGGCACCGTGATCGTGCATACCCGCAAGCCGCTGGACTTGCCGGCCAACACGGTGCGCGGCTCGGTGGGCTACAGCTACAACGATCGCTCCAAGAACGGCAATCCGCGCGGCTCAGCACTGTGGAGCTGGAAGAACGACGATGAAACCTTCGGCGCGTTGATTTCGGCCACCCACGACAAACAGGACATCTCGCGCGCCGGCGTTGAATATTTCGGCTACACCACCGGCGCCAAGATTCCGGCCACGGCCACCATTACCGGCGATGGTAGCGATGTGGCCACCGCGCGCGTGCCGGCCGGGATCAGCAGTGCGTTCTTTCAACAGACCCGCGAGCGCGACGGCCTGCAAGGTGCGTTGCAGTGGAAGCCGAACGAGCAGAACGAATTCAATCTGACCGGCATTTACATCAAGGGCAAGTACAACAATGTCAGCCAGGCACGCTATGTCTGCCCGGATTGCAACAACGATCTGCAGAAGGTTACCCGCGCCAATGTCCAGAACGGCGTGGTCACCTCTGCCACGGTGTCGGACAATACGCAGGGCGGTGTCGACGACCAGCCGTATGCGCAGATGGACACCAATTATCGCGACAGTACGGTCACCACCAAGAGCCTGAACCTGCGTCACGACTGGTCCGGCGAAAAGTGGGTGTTTACCAGCCAGATCGGCGCTACCCAGGCGACCGGCGGCAAAAACCCCGAATACCTGATGAAGTACCTGATGCAGGACGGCGGCTATAACTACGCTTTCGACGGTAGCAAAACCGCGGTCAACTACGACAACGGCGGCGCGTCCAACTGGGGGCTGCAGGGCAACCCGGCCGGGCTAGCACCTGGTGCACAGTTTCTCCCGGGCACGACCATCAGCCCTGTGCAGGCCGGCGGCGTGTATTACCAGAAGAACAAGGACGAGGAAAAATACTTCCAGTGGGATGCGGCGCGCGATGTGCAATGGGGCCCGTTCAACAAGCTGCAGTTCGGCTACAAGTACATCAACCACGATAACGGCGTGGATGCGCGCGGCAACCGCATCAACACTACCGACCCGATCTCGCTGACTCAGTTCAACCCCGGCACCACGCCCAGCAGCCTGTACGACGGCCTGGGCGCCAGCGGCGATCTGACCACCTGGCCGACTGCCGACATCGGTGCCGTGCGCCGTTATCTGCTGTCGCAGCCGCAGGGTCCGTATGGCATCGACTACGGCGGCTCGTTCGACGTGAAGGAGATTACCCAGAACGTCTACACCCAGCTGAACTTCGAGTCCGGTCAATGGCGCGGCAACGTGGGTGTGCGTCTGCTCGACACCACCGACAAGTCGGAGTATTGGCAGAGTTTCGATAACAGCGCCAATTATTCGCGCGTTGCAGAAACGCACGAGTACCGCAAGGCGCTGCCGAGCTTCAACGTGGCCTACGACCTAGCCGATGACGCGGTCCTGCGCTTCTCTGCCGCCAAGGTCATGGCACGCCCGCGCTACGCCGATCTGGCCGGTTCGTTCACTGTCAATAGCGGCAACGGCAACCTGACCGCCAGCGGCGGTAACCCTGACCTGAAGCCTTACGAATCCACCAACTACGACCTGGCCGCCGAGTGGTACTTCGCCCCGTCCAGCATGCTCTCGGGTGAAGTGTTCTATCGGGATATCAGCTCGTACATTGTCAGCACCACCGTGTCCGAGCAGCGGCCCGCAACACCGCTGAACCCGGCAGGTATTTATCAAGTCACCACACCAACCAACGCCTCAGACGCCAAGGTCAAGGGTGTCTCGGTCAACTATCAGCAGACCTACGGGCTGGGTTTCGGATTGCAGGCGAATTACACGTTTGCCAAATCCGACTCCAGCTCGGGCTTGAACCTGCCGTACCTGTCGCGCGACACCTACAACGTGATCCCGTATTGGGAACACGGCGACTGGACGGTGCGGGTGAACTACAGCTACCGCTCCAAGTACTTCACTGCAATCGGTCGTTTGGCATCGGAGGACTTCGCAGACAGCTACAAGCAGCTGGACCTGACCGCTTCGTATCAGATCACCGACGCGATAGGCATCACCTTCGGCGCAACCAACCTGCTCGATTCTACCTACCGGTTGTTCAGCGAAAGCCGCGATACGCCAACGGCGTTCTACAAGAACGGCCGCGGCTATGAGGCTCAACTCAACGTCAAGTTCTGATGAAATGCAGCGCGCCACCGACTCTGTTCGGTGGCGCGCTTTTATTGCCTGCTCATCTGCATCCAGCGATGCCAAGCCATCGCTTGGAGGCAGGAGTGGAACCGGCGATGCACCTTCATGATGGAAGGTGCATCGCCAGGCCCGCTTACGCCGCTCACTGGCCGGTTGCAGCGTTGCCGGCACGTCTTCGCTCACAGGATCACGTTCCCATGACGACCGATCGCCGCAACCGCACGGCTTCCTTCTGCAACCACGCTGGAGCTGCACCCAGCACTCGGGCGCTTGCGCTCGCGCTGCTGTTGGCATGCCCGGTGTTGTCGGTGCAGGCGGCCGAGTCTCCCACCGCGCCGACCGCCACCACGCTCAGCCCGGAACAGATCGATCAGCAGTGGTTGAGCGCCACCGCCAAGTACGTACCCGAGCGCGCGCGGCTGGTGCGCAAAGCCGAACAAGGCGCGCGCAAGGGGCCGTTCCGCCCCGACTGGACGGCGCTGAAGGCGTATCAATCGCCAGCGTGGTACGACAACGCCAAATTCGGCATTTTCATCCATTGGGGCGTGTTCTCGGTGCCGGCGTTCGGCAGCGAGTGGTATTCGCGCAACATGTATCTAGAAGGCTCCAAGGAATTTGCGCATCACGTGGCGACTTATGGCCCGCAGGCACGTTTCGGCTACAAGGATCTAATCCCCAAGTTCACCGCGACCAGGTTCGACCCCAATGGCTGGGCCAGACTGTTCCGCGACTCCGGCGCGCGTTACGTGGTGCCGGTGGCCGAACACCATGATGGCTTCGCGCTATACGACTCAAAGTTGTCGGACTGGACGGCCGCCAAGATGGGGCCCAAGCGCGACCTGCTGGGCGAATTGTCCAAGGCAATCCGTGCGCAAGGCCTGCACTTCGGTTTGTCCTCGCACCGTGCAGAACACGATTGGTTCTTCGACGGCGGGCGCAAATTCGATTCGGACGTCAACGACCCACGCTATGCCGCGCTATACGGCCCGGCACAG
Source organism: Xanthomonas fragariae (assembly GCF_900183975.1). Classification (NCBI taxonomy): domain Bacteria; kingdom Pseudomonadati; phylum Pseudomonadota; class Gammaproteobacteria; order Lysobacterales; family Lysobacteraceae; genus Xanthomonas; species Xanthomonas fragariae. The sequence goes on along the minus strand of NZ_LT853882.1, from coordinate 1,265,534 downwards.
GTCCGCCTGCCCGGCAAGGACGATGCCGATGTGGCCAACGACTGGACGCAGGTCTCGCAGGCCTGGCTGGACGATTGGCTGGCACGCACCACCGAGTTGATCGATACCTATCAGCCGGACCTGATCTATTTCGATTGGTGGATTGCTCACCCCACCTTCCGCCGCAGTCTGCCGACGATGCTGGCCTATTACTACAACCAGGGCGTGGCGCGCACCGCAGCCGACCGCGGCGTGGTGGTGAACTACAAACTGGGCGCTTTCCCGGAAGGTGCCGGCACGCTGGACATCGAGCGTGGCCAGCTCACCGGCATCCATCCCACCCACTGGCAGACCGACACCTCGGTGAGCAATGCGTCTTGGGGCTTTGTCGAGAACGACACCTACAAATCGCCCACCTTCATTATCCACATGCTTGCCGATGTGGTGGCCAAGAACGGCAACCTGATGCTCAACATCGGCCCGCGTGCGGATGGCTCGATCCCGGATACCGAGCGCGACATTCTGCTGGCGATCGGGCGTTGGCTCACGACCAACGGCGGCGCGATCTACGACAGCAAACCGTGGCGCGTGTATGGCGAAGGCCCCACCGAAGTGGTCGGCGGCACCTTCCAGGACGTCAAGACCAAGCCCTACACCGCCGAAGATTTCCGCTTCACCACGCGCGATGGCGCTCTGTATGCGATCGAACTGGGTTGGCCGGCCGGTGGCAAGGCGGTGATCCATTCGCTCAACGCCACCGATGGCGTGCGCAGCGTGACGCTGCTGGCCAACGGCAAGAAGGTGCCGTTCGATCAACAAGCCGATGGCCTGCACCTGACCCTGCCAGCCAAGCCGGTGGGCGAACACGCCTACGTGTTCCGCATCGATCTTTCCACTTCCCACACTCTCTGACGGATGCTGTTTTCATGAGCACGCGATTGACCTGGATACTGCTCGCGCTCGCGCTGGCGTTTGCCTGTGCGCCTGCATTGGCCAAAAACCCCACGGCGTTGTTCTATCTGATGAGCACGCAGAAATCGACCAACGCGTTCCTGGCCAATGTCGACAAAATCGATGTGGTGGTGCCGACGTGGTACGGCGTGGACCAAAACGGCCTGGTCAACGGCACGCCTGACATGTACCTCTACAACATCGCCAAGCAGAACAAGATCCGCGTGATGCCGATCCTGTCGATGACCACCGGTCGCGATGGTTTCCACAAGTTGATGCACGACGAAGCCGCCAAGAAACGCATGATCGAATCGCTGCTGATTCACGGCAAGCAGAACAAATACGACGGCTTCCAGTTCGACTTCGAAAACATCGCCTGGACCGACCGCGATGCCTACACGTTGATGGTCAAACAGACTGCCGATGCGCTGCACAAGGCAGGTTTTAAGCTGTCGGTGGCGGTGGTGCCGAATGCACCGGGCCATGCCGAAGGCGGCCAGTTCTCCAAGTGGATGTGGGAATACTGGCGCGGTGGGTACGACCTCAAGGCGCTGGGCCAGGCCGTGGATCTGGTCAGCGTCATGACCTATGACCAGCACACCCGCTGGACCACGCCCGGCCCGGTCGATGGCATGGTATGGATGAAGAAGAATCTGGATTACGCGATCACCCAGGTGCCGAAAGAAAAGCTTTCGCTCGGCATCGCCACCTACGGCTATCGCTGGTACACCGGCAACCCGGTGAAGGAAGACGGTACCGAAGCATCGAACATTTCCGCCACGTATATCGATGCCGACGAATCGTTCCCGCTTGCGATCGAACAGAACGCCACCGTGCAGTGGGACCCGGTGGAGCAGGAATCATGGTTCTACTTCTATCGCGATGACATGCGCGAGTGGGTGTTCCGCCCCGACGCACGCAGCTTCAAGGCGCGCTACGACATGGTGAAGCAGTACGGCCTGGAAGGTTTCAGCTGCTGGGTGCTGGGCGCGGAAGACCCGAAGGTGTGGGACGCGTTGCCGACCGCGCAGCGCTAAGCGCGTTATCGCAACGCTGGACAACCTGGCGGGCGCGGTCGGTGCGCGAATCGGAATGCACGCACTGGAACCCGGTTCCTACGCTGCCCACGCTCGTCTTGCAGCGACTGATGCTGGTGCGCTTTGTTGCTCCACCACGCACCACGCGCCACACACGCTGCGCGCCGGAACGAAGCGTGCGCCAGTCCCTGCGCCATCCAGTATGGCTTTGCTACTGTGCGTGACTGCCGTGTTCCTCCCCGCCCACCTCGGGATGTGATTGCATGATGTCGAACTCCGCACTGACCGCACGCCTGACCGCATCGACAACGCTGTCCTCGCGGTTGCTTACGCTGTCGTTGGCAGCCGTGTTGCTGGCTGGATGTGACCAACGCGAACTGGCCACCACCCCTGCTGCGGCAACTGCTGGTGCATCTGCAATAGCGCCTGCTGCCAACGCGCCGCTGCCGCTGATTCCTGCGCCGGTCGAGGCCAGGCGCGGCAGTGGCAGCTTCAAGATAGGCACCGGCACGGTGATCTCGATTGTCGGCGGCGATGCCGATGCACGCCGCAGTGCCGAGCATCTGGCCAGCCTGTTGCAGCGCACCGGTGGCCTGAGGTTGGAAGTGCGTGCCGAAGCCACGGCATCGCCAGGCAGCATCCGCCTGGAGCGCAGCGCGCAAGCGCCAGTGGCACAGAAAGAAGGCTATAGCCTGGACGTGGGTGCCACCGGCATCCGCATCGCCGCACGCGATGGTTCCGGGCTGTTGTATGGCGCGATCACTGCCTGGCAATTGATGACACCGGATGCGCGCAAGGGCGAGGTTACGGTACCGGCAGTGGCGATTGGCGATTGGCCGCGTTTCAGCTGGCGCGGTCAGCATCTGGATGTGGCCCGCCACTTCCATGACGTAGACACGGTCAAGCATGTGCTCGATGCGATGGCTGTGCACAAGCTCAACGTGCTGCATTGGCATCTCACCGACGACCAGGGCTGGCGCATCCAGATCAAGCGCTATCCCAAGCTTACCGAGGTCGGTGCATGGCGCACCCCGCCCGGCGCCGGTCGGCACGGCACGCCGCAGCGTTATGGCGGTTTTTACACGCAAGAACAGATCAGCGAGATCGTCGCCTATGCCGCACGGCTGCATATCACGGTGCTGCCCGAGCTGGACATGCCCGGGCATGCGCAGGCCGCAGTAGCGGCATATCCGGAAGAAGTGGGCGTGCCCGGCAAGCGCACCCACGTGGGTGTGGATTGGGGCGTCAACCCGTATCTGTTCAATACCAGCCAACGCAGCCTGACCTTCATCACCAACGTGCTGGATGAGGTGCTGACGCTGTTCCCGTCCACGTATATCCACATCGGTGGCGATGAGGCGGTCAAGGATCAATGGGAAGCCTCGCCGGCGGTGCGCGCGCAGATGCGCAAGCTGGGGGTCAAGGATGCGCATGCGATGCAGGGCTGGTTCAACGCGCAGCTGGCGCAGTACCTCACCGAACACGGGCGGCGCATGATCGGCTGGGATGAAATTCTGGAAGGTGGCGTGCCGGCCAGCGCATCGGTGATGTCGTGGCGCGGCATCGAGGGCGCGGTGACGGCGGCCAGACAAGGCCACGACGTGGTGCTGGCGCCGGGCGACTGGCTGTATCTGGACAATCTGCAGACCACGCGCAGCGACGAACCGAACGGTCGCCTGACGGTGCTGCCATTGTCGAAGATCTACGCATTCGACCCGGTGCCGGCAGAACTCACCGCCGAGCAGGCCAAGCATGTGCTGGGCGCGCAAGGCGCGTTGTGGGCCGAATACATTCCATCCGAATGGCATGTGGATCATGCATTGTTCCCACGCCTGTCTGCGGTGGCGGAAGTGACGTGGTCGCCGGCTGCTGCGCGCGACTGGAACAATTTTCTGGCGCGGATGCCGGCCCAGTTGCAGCGCTACAAGACATTGGGCATCGATTACAGCGACGGCGCATTCGCAGCAGATATCACGCTGGAAAACGGCCCCAACCCGGTGCTCGCCGGTGGCCCGGCCAGGGTGGCGCTCAGCACTCAGACCGCCGCGGGCACCCTGCACTACACCGTCGACGGTAGCGCGCCCAAGCCCACATCGCCGCGCTATGAGGCACCGTTTACGATCCAACTGCCGACCACCGTGAAGGCGACCGCATTCGCAGCCGATGGCACGCCGCTGGCGGCAACGCGCAGCCGTACTTTCGACCGTGCAGGGCTGCTACGTGTCGATACGCAAGGCCTGCGCGACTGCGTCCAGACAGGCGCGCTCGACTTGCGCTTGCCGCTGCTACCGGAGATGACCGGTGCCGATACACCGGTCTACAACGTCGATCTGTTCCATGCTTGCCGCATTTATCCGCAAGCGCGCCTGGACGGTATCGGCGCGATCAGGATCGAGGGCGCACGGCTGCCGAACAACTTCGGCCTGGCGCACGAGCAATCCAAGGTGGTGCAGTTTCCGGCCAACACGCGCGGCGGTGAGCTGGAAGTGCGCCTGGGCTGCGAAGGCGCATTAATCGCCAGCGTGCAGTTGCCCAACAGCGACACCCTGGGCGAGCAATTCACGCTGGAAACCGCACTGCCCGCACGCACCGGCATTCACGATCTGTGTCTACGCTTTACCGCGCCGATTCGCGGCCCGTTGTATGCCATCGGCGCGGTTCAATTGATCGAAACCACCGCGCAGGCGCCCCCTGCCGCCACGCGCTGAGCCGTCCAAGGAGAGTCACGCATGCACCTGTCCCGCCGTCGTTTTGTTCCCGCCCCCGCCTGTCTTGGGATGGCCCTGGCCTTCGCCGCCGCCATCTCGCAGGTCTGGGCGGCGGCGCCCACAGCGGTGACCCTGGACAGAGGCTGGCAGGTGCGGCTGGTGCCGGGCCAGGCGCAGGCAAAATCCTATCCCAAGGCCGCGGCATGGTTGCCGGCGCAGGTACCGGGCGCAGTGCAGACCGATCTGATCGCCGCCAAGATCGTGCCGGACCCGTTCTATCGCGATAACGAAGGCAAGATCCAGTGGGTGGGCCTGAGCGATTGGCAGTACCAGACCCGCTTCAACATGGATGCGGCCACGCTCGAACGCGCGCATGTGGAGCTGGTGTTCGATGGCCTGGATACGTTTGCCGAGGTCACCCTCAACGGCAAGAAACTGCTCAGCGCCGACAACATGTTCCGGCAGTGGCGGGTGGATGCAAAATCATTGCTCAAGCGCGGCGACAACGTGCTTGAAGTCAAGCTGTTCTCGCCGATCAAGAAGATCCAGCCATGGTTGGCCAAGCAGCCGTACGCGCTTCCCGGTGCCTACGATTCGGCGTTCGGCGACGAGCCCCAGGCGCGTCACAGCTCCACGTATGTCCGCAAGGCGCCGTACAACTTCGGCTGGGATTGGGGCCCGCGCATCGTCAACGCCGGCATCTGGAAAGACGTGCGCGTAGAAACCTGGGATGCCGTGCGCGTGGATGGGCTGCATATTGCCCAGCAACGCGTGGATGCCGACAGCGCGCAGTTGCAGGCGCAGCTGGAGCTGCAAGCCGGCCGCAGCGGCCCGGTGCAGGTGACGCTGGATATGCTCGGCCCAGATGGGCAGCCGGTGGGCCAGTTCACGCAGCAGGCGGTGGTCGATCCGGGTCACAACCGCATCGATCTGCCGGTGCGTATCGCAAAGCCCAAGCGCTGGTTTCCGGCCGGCTACGGCGCGCAGGACCGCTACACCTTTGTGGCCAGCGTGCGCGATGCCGACGGCGACAGCCAGCAGATCAAGCGCATCACCGGCCTGCGTTCGGTGCAGCTGCGTCGCGAGAAAGATCAATTCGGCAAGAGTATGGAGATCGTGATCAACGGCATCCCGATCTTCGCCAAGGGGGCCGACCTGATTCCGCTGGATGCGTTCCCCGCGCGCGTGAGCCGGGAGCGCATGCGTAGCACCTTGCAGGACGCCCGCGATGCCAACATGAACATGCTGCGCATGTGGGGCGGCGGGCATTATCAGGACGACTATTTCTACGACGTGGCCGACCAACTGGGCATCATGATCTGGCAGGACTTCATGTTCGGCGGAGCAGTGCCACCGTACGACGTGGAGTTCCGCGAGAACACCCGCCAGGAGGCGATCGAACAGGTCAAGCGGCTGCGCGACCATCCCAGTATCGTGCTGTGGTGCGGCAACAACGAAGTACAGACCGGATGGGAAAACTGGGGCGACCGGGTGAAGTTCAAGCAGTCGTTGGACCCGGAAGAACGCAGCCGCATCGAGCGCGGCATGACCACCTTGTTCGGTACCGTGTTCCGCGAAGTGGTGGCCACCTACGATAGCGACGTACCGTACTGGGCCACGTCGCCAGGCACCAATTTCGATGGTGCCGCCGACCAGGCCAACGATGGCGATATGCATTACTGGAAGGTATGGGGCGGCCCAGCGCTGCCGGTCACCGACTACCTCAACGTCACCCCGCGCTTCATGTCCGAATATGGCTTGCAGTCGTTCCCGGACATGCGCACCGAGCGCGCCTTCGCGCAACCGGGCGACATGGATCCGGAATCACCGGTGATGCGCGTGCATCAGAAGTTCGACAAGGGCAACGGCAACGAGCGGCTGATGCTGTATATCCGCCGCGAATTCGGCGAGCCCAAGGATTTTGAAAGCTTCGTCTACCTGAGCCAGCTGATGCAGGCCGAAGGCATTAACCTGGCCGCCTCGCATCTGCGCGCTTCGCGTCCGCAATCGATGGGTTCGCTGTACTGGCAGCTCAACGATGTATGGCCGGGTGCGTCGTGGTCGAGCGTGGATTACTACGGCCGCTGGAAGGCGCTGCACTATCACGCGCGCCGTTTCTACGCACCGGAAATGATCGCCGCGTTGCGTAACGACCAGGGTCGGACCGAGATCTCGCTGGTCTCCGATCGCACCACGCCGCTGGCCGCACGCTGGCGCATGCGTGTGCTGAGCATGGACGGCAAGGTGCTGAGCAAGCGCGAGGCAACCGCCACCGTCGAACAGCTTGCCAGCCTGCAGGTGGGCAATTTCAGCGACAAGCAATTGCTGGGCAGCGCTGATCCGAAGCATGCGTATGCCGTGTTCGAGTTGTTCGACGGCGCGAAGCTGCTGTCGCGCAACGTGGTGTTCTTCGCACCAGCCAAGCAGCTGGCCTTGCCAAGCGCGAAGATCGATAGCCAGTGGCGGGCCGATGGCGATGGCTACGCGCTGACGTTGTCCAGCAACACGCTGGCGCGCGAGGTGTGGCTGTCGTTTGGCGATATGGATGCCACGCTGTCGGACAACGCATTCGACCTGCTGCCGGGCGAGCCGTTGACCGTGCATGTGAGCAGCAAGGCCGCGCTGACGCAGTTGCAGTCCGCGTTGCAGGTACGCGATCTGGCCAGCACGTTGGCCGGTGCGCCGCACGAGGCGCCAGCGTTGCATATTGATCAATAGCAAGTCACTGCCCGCAGCATCATTGCGGGTAACCCAAGAACAACGCGTGGCGGCCGATGCTGTTGCGCAGGAGCAAACCGATGTCGTTGTCCGTGTTTCCATGCCGTTTGGCCATTGCATTGAGCCTGGGTCTTGGTCTGCCGCTGATCGGCACGTCGGCATTCGCCGCAAACAACAGAAACCAAATGCCGGAACAACGCGCCGCCGCGCTGGTCGCGCAGATGAGCCGCGAGGAAAAAGTTGCGCAGGCGATGAACGATGCGCCGGCACTTCCGCGCCTGGGCATTCCTGCCTACGAGTGGTGGAACGAAGGCCTGCACGGTATCGCGCGCAACGGCTATGCGACGGTGTTTCCGCAGGCGATTGGCCTGGCGGCGAGCTGGGACACCGCGCTGATGCAGCAGGTGGGCACGGTGGTCTCCACCGAAGCGCGCGCCAAGTTCAATCAGGCCGGCGGCCCGGGCAAGGACCACAAGCGCTATGCGGGCCTGACCATCTGGTCGCCCAACATCAACATCTTCCGCGACCCGCGCTGGGGCCGTGGCATGGAAACCTATGGCGAAGACCCGTTCCTCACCGGGCAATTGGCGATCGGCTTCATTCGTGGACTGCAGGGCGATGATCCTAATCACCCACGCACGATCGCCACGCCCAAGCATCTCGCCGTGCACAGCGGGCCGGAACCGGGCCGGCACGGATTCGATGTCGACGTCTCACCGCACGATGTGGAAGCGACCTATACGCCCGCATTCCGTGCCGCGCTTGTGGACGGCCAGGCTGGCGCGGTGATGTGCGCGTACAACGCACTGCATGGCACACCGGCGTGTGCGGCCGACTGGCTGCTCAATGGCCGCGTACGTGGCGATTGGGGCTTCAAGGGCTTTGTGGTGTCCGACTGCGATGCGGTGGACGACATGACCCAGTTCCACTATTTCCGCCCCGACAATGCCGGCTCCTCGGCCGCCGCGCTCAAGGCCGGGCACGATCTCAATTGCGGCTACGCGTATCGCGCACTGGGCACGGCGATCGAACGGGGCGAAGTGGACGAAGCCCTACTGGACCAATCGCTGGTGCGCCTGTTCGCCGCGCGCTATCGCCTGGGCGAACTGGAAGCGCCGCGCAAAGATCCATATGCGCGGCTTGGCGCAAAAGACCTAGACAACACGGAACATCGTGCGCTGGCGTTGCAGGCCGCCGCCGAGTCGATCGTACTGCTCAAGAACGATGCCGGGACATTGCCGCTGCAAGCCGGCACGCGGCTGGCGGCGATCGGCCCCGATGCCGATGCCTTGGCCGCATTGGAAGCCAACTATCAGGGCACCTCGTCCACGCCGGTCACGCCGCTGCTTGGGCTGCGTCAGCGCTTCGGCGCGCAGCAGGTGAGGTATGCGCAAGGTGCACCGCTGGCAGCCGGCGTGCCGGGCATGATTCCGGAAACAGCGCTGCGCAGCGATGGCAAGCCGGGATTGCGTGGCGAGTATTTCGACAATGTCGATATGGCCGGCGCTGCGCGCGTGGTGCGGCAGGATCGCGTGGTGAGTTTCAACTGGGACCAGGTCGCGCCAGCCAGGGGTGTGCCGGCCGATCGCTATGCGGTGCGCTGGAGCGGCGAATTGCTGCCGCCGAGTACCGGCGATTACACGTTGGCGGTGCGCGTGGCGCGCTGCTTCGATTGCGCCGGCCACGATCCGGTGCGGCTCTATATCGACGACAGGTTGGTGGTCGCCGGCAATGCCGAAGACAAGCATGTGCCGCCCGGCATGCACAACGCCGATGGCCGCAGCGTGGAGACCGTGCTGCACTTCGACAACACCCGCCCACGCAAGATCCGCCTGGATATGGAACACCGCGGCCAAGACCAGGGCGTGTGTCTGGAATGGTTGGCGCCGGCTGCAGCGCAATTGGCCGAGGCCGAGCAAGCCGTGGCGCAAGCCGACGCAGTGGTGGCCTTCGTCGGCCTGTCGCCGGATGTGGAAGGCGAAGAGTTGCGCATCGACGTGCCCGGCTTCGACGGCGGCGACCGCAACGACATTGCCCTGCCCGCTCCGCAACAAGCGCTGCTCGAACGCGCCAAGGCCGCGGGCAAGCCGCTGGTGGTGGTGCTGATGAGCGGCAGTGCGGTGGCGTTGAACTGGGCCAAAACGCACGCCGATGCCATCGTGGCGGCGTGGTACCCCGGCCAGTCCGGCGGTACCGCGATCGCGCGCATGCTGGCCGGCGACGACAATCCCGGCGGGCGCCTGCCGGTGACGTTCTATCGCTTCACCAAGGACCTGCCGCCCTACGTTAGCTACGACATGCAGGGCCGCACCTATCGCTACTTCAAGGGCGAGCCGCTGTTTCCGTTCGGCTATGGCTTGAGCTACACCAGCTTCGCGTACGGCGCGCCGCAGTTGTCCACCACCACGCTGCAAGCAGGCAACACGCTGCAAGTGACCACCACCCTGCGCAACACCGGCATGCGTGCCGGCGATGAAGTGGCGCAGGTGTATCTGCACTATCCGGATCGCCCGCAGTCGCCGTTGCGCAGCCTGGTCGGCTTTCAGCGTGTGCATCTGCAACCGGGCGAGCAACGCACGCTGACCTTCACCCTGGATGCGCGTGCATTGAGCGATGTGGATCGCAACGGACAGCGTGCGGTAGAAGCGGGCAATTACACGCTGTTTGTAGGCGGCGGCCAACCGGGCACCGGCGCCGCTGGCGCAGCTGTGGCGTTTTCGATTTCGGGGCACTCGCCGCTGCCGAAGTGATCCTTGCCACTGGATGACACGCAACAGGCGTCGGCTCCTGGTCGGCGCCGGTTGCGTGATTGGGCGTGTTTTATGGTGAACCGGGCAGATGAGTACGGCGTGCAGCTGCTCGGAAATCGAGCATCGACACGTGTGGCCTGTACTCAAGCAATCAAGACTTGATTTTCAAGATGTGACATCGCTGCGGCCTGAGCTCCTGCGCGATCCATCCCTGCTCCATCACCAGGACGCGGTCGGCGCTGGCAATGGTTTCAGAGCGGTGCGCCATGATCACCTTGGTCAGTTGCAAGTGCTTCACCGCCTCGTTGACCAAGCGCTCGCGCGTGACATCCAGATGGCTGGTGGCTTCATCGAGGAAGAGCAGCGTCGGTTGCCGATACAGCGCACGCGCCAGGATCAACCGCTGCTTCTGACCGCCAGACAATGAGCTTCCCATGTCGCCGATCAGACTGTGATAGCCCATCGGCATCGCGACAATTTCCTCATGCACGGCGGCCAGGCGCGCGGCCACCTCGATCCTGTCCTGATCCGAATCCGGCTGGAAGAAACGGATGTTGTCGGCAATGCTTCCAGCGAACAACTGGTCGTCCTGCATCACCGCACCGACCATACTTCGAACCGTGCGCGGGCCGATCTTGTGCAGATCGTGTCCACCAATGCGGATCGTACCTGCGCTGGGCGTGAGCAAACCCAGCAACAGCTTCACCAGCGTCGTCTTGCCGCAACCAGACCCGCCAATGATGGCCACAGATTCCCCTGGCGCAATCGTGAAACAGCAGTCCTTGACCACCCACGGCTCGCCGTCGGCGTAGCGAAACGACAGCTCTTCCACCTCAATGCTTGGCTCGGCAGGTGGCAGCGCTTGCGGTAACGCGTGATGGTCTTCCGGCGGGGTCAGCACGATATCGGCCAGCCGCTCGCCATGCAGGCGCAGCATGCGGAACTCGATCCATTTGTCGATTAACCCGCTCACACGCATCGCGAACTGGTCCTTGTAGGCAAGGTAAGCCACCAGCATGCCGACCGAAAACACGTTGTCCAGCGCCAACCTAGCGCCGATCCAGATCACCGCGATGCGCTCCAGGCCGAACACCAGCTGGCTGGCCGTGCTGAAGCCCGACGTCCCCCCGATTTTGAGTAGCGCCTCAGTTTGGAGTCCAATTCCCTACCCCGAGGAGATTGGACGTGAAGAAGCGCTTTACCGAAGAGCAGATCATTGGCTTCCTGCGTGAGGCCGAAGCAGGCGTGGCGATCAAAGACCTGTGCCGCCGCCATGGCTTCAGTGAGGCCTCGTACTACCTGTGGCGCAGCAAGTTCGGCGGGATGAGCGTGCCCGATGCCAAGCGACTCAAGGACCTTGAGTCCGAAAACGCGCGGCTGAAGAAGTTGTTGGCCGAGCAGCTGTTCGAGAACGACCTGATCAAGGATGCGCTGCGAAAAAAGTGGTGAGCGCACCGGCGCGTCGTGCGCTGGTGCGCGAGTGGATCGGGTGCGGTGCCAGCGAGCGTCGCGCCTTGGCGGCGATCGGCATGAGCGCCAGTGCGCTGCGCTACTGCCCGCGCGAAGACCGCAACGTTGAGCTACGCGAGCGCATTCTTGCGCTGGCGCATCGCCATCGCCGCTATGGCGTGGGGATGATCTATCTCAAACTTCGTCAGGAAGGACGCGTCGTGAACTACAAGCGTGTGGAGCGGTTGTATCGCGAGCAGCAGCTGCAGGTCCGGCGCCGCCAAGCGCAAAAAAGTACCGGTGGGCGAGCGTCAACCGCTGCTGCGGCCATCGCAGGCCAACCAGGTGTGGTCGATGGACTTCGTGTTCGACCGCACCGCCGAAGGCCGGGTGATCAAGTGTCTGGTGATCGTGGACTACGCAACCCACGAAGCGGTCGCCATCGACGTGGAGCGCGCGATCTCGGGACACGGCGTTGCGCGCGTGCTGGACCGACTGGCACACAGCCGTGGCCTGCCGCAGATGATCCGCACCGAGCGCGAAGCCTGCCCTCGGGGCACAACGGCAAGGAGTTTTGCGGCAGGGCGATGGTCGCCTGGGCGCACGCCCGTGGTGTGCAGCTACGGCTCATCCAGCCGGGCAAACCGAACCAGAACGCCTACGTCGAATCGTTCAACGGCCGACTAGGCGACGAATGCCTCAACGAACACTGGTTCCCGACGTTGCTGCATGCACGCACCGAGATCGAACGTTGGCGACGTGAATACAACGAGGACCGACCCAAGAAAGCAATCGGCGGCATGACGCCGGCCGCTTATGCCCAACATCTGGCAAACACCGATATCATCAGGCCCGGACTCTAAACCCGGCCGCTACTCAGGGCGGGGGGACGTCGATTACATCACAAGCCATCTAGAGAGGCGTTGAAGTTATCGGATCTTTTCAGCATAGTTACCCCGCCGCAGGGCGGCATGAGATTGCTAAGTGTCGTGCGATGAATATGACTGCGCAACGGCGTATTTTGTTCCACACCATTGAATTAATTACCAAAATAAAATAGGTATTTATGAAAATAAATTTTCTAGCAGCGACGATCTTTCTGGGACTGAGCTGCACTGCCACCTCTATGGCATTTGCAGCGGACCAATGGCTTGCATTTTCAAACCAACAGAAGACTAGGGTCACTTCAACGGAAAGGCTAAGCCCGATCAAAATCAACGAATCGCAAGCCTACGATAATGCTGCTGCTGGTGGACTTTGGTTACCGCTGCCAGACGGCCGACGCATCTATGCAAAAACTATTTCGCAGAACACCCAGGACAATGATCATTGGACCTTTGTCGGCACCCTCCCCGCAGAAAAGCGAAGTGTAGTGATCACCTTCGGCCGCAACGCAGTATTTGGATCAATTCCGGTGGACAATAACACATCGCTTCGTATCGTTACCCAAGGCGACAAGCTGTATGTTGCAGAACGTCTACCAAGAAACATTGCTCTTGACCGCCTCAAGAGCAATGATAGTGCCATGGCGTCCGACTACCTGATTCCGCCGAAGCAAGCGGTCAGCGAGCAAGATTTACAACGTAGTCTTGCACTAGTGAAGCAGGCGGCGAGCGCAACGACCCCGACGGTGGTCGACGTGCTCGTAGGTTATACCCCAGGCTTGGTCCGCGAGCTAGGATCGGTGGATGCCGTTAATACCCGCATCAACTATCTGGTCGCCGTTACCAACCGTGCCTACTCGGATAGCCAAGTGAATGGACGCCTGCGCCTGATCGGTACGCAGGAGGTTAATTACACAGATTCCACTACAGATGGTGCTGCACTTAACGACCTGACCGAAGCCTCAGGCACGTCTTCATTAGCGGCACTACACAGCACGCGTGACACCCAGGGCGCCGATCTTGTCGCCTTGCTACGCCCTTACCACGCAAATCAAGGCGCTTGCGGCGTGGCGTGGCTGAACGGTGGTGGGCTTCGATCGTACAATGTCAATATGCAGGGATCGGGGTACGCCACAATCAGTGACGGTACCGACGAAGAAGCCGGAAATTACTGCGAAGACATTACCTTCGCGCATGAAATCGGCCATAACCTTGGTCTGGCTCACGACAAAGCCGATTCCGGTCCTGGCGCGTTCACTTATGCTTACGGATGGCGGCAGACATTGGATGAGGGCAGTTTCAATACCATCATGGCGTATACCGCCGACGATCAGCGGAGGGTTCCCTACTTTGCCAATCCACGTATCACGTTATGCAATGGCAACCCGTGCGGGGATGTAAACGAAGCCGACCAGACCAGAGCGTTAAATATCACTATGCCCATCGCGGCCAACTTTAGGCCGACCAAGCGATGAGTCACCCGCTGTCACGGCTGCTACCGGAGCCGTGACAGCGCATGGCGTTAGTGCACGCCATGCGCTGTCACAGATTGACCCTCAAAAACGCTTGCAGACATACCACATAAAACAGTAAGTCGTACTTGTAGGCGATGGACATCGTTCGCAGCGTATTTCTGGAGCGATCTATCGGATAATCGCTGCAAATGACGTCCACTTTAGAGCGTCTAACAAAACCCCTTGAATCTTGTCTCGCCGGTGGCAAAATTGCGGACATGACACGTCGCAAAGAGATTCCCATTTGCGCTGTGGAAGCGCATCGAGCCACTGATTCCGCAAGTGAAGTGTTCGCCCAAAGGTGGACGGTCGCATATCAGTGATCAGCAAGCCCTCAACGGCATTGTCTGTGTCCTGCGCACGGGCGTGCCGTTGGAAGGAAGACCTGCCTGTGGAACTCGGTTATGGCAGCGGCATGACCTGCTGGCGCCGGTTGCGTGATTGGCAGGCCGCCGGTGTGTGGCATCGTCTGCATCAGGTGTTGCTGGCCGAGCTACGTCGCGCTCAGACGCTGGACCTGAGCCGAGCTGGTCTGGACGCCGCTAGCGTAGCCTCCCCCCGGGGGGCCTATATACCGGGCCGAACCCGACCGATCGCAGCAAACGGCATCTGATCGTCGATCGCAACGGCATCCCCTTGGCGGTGTGCGTCACCGGCGCCAATCGGCACGACTCGGTCGTGTTCGAGGAGTTGATCGACGCCTTGCCGCCAATTGGTGGCAAACCAGGGCGCCCGCGACGTTGGCCAGACAAATTGCACGCCGACAAGGCTTACGACATCGACCACTGTCGCGCCTTCCTCAAGCAGCGCGGCATCATTGCGCGGATCGCACGCAAGGGGATCGCGCGCAACGACCGGTTGGGCCGCCATCGCTGGGTCGTCGAGCGCACCCATGCCTGGTTCGCAAGCATGGGTAAATTGCGCATCCGCTTTGAACGTCGCATCGATATCCACTTGGCGTTGCTTTCGCTCGCATCCTCCATCATCTGCTTACGCCTTCTTCCTTGGTTTTGTTAGGGAACCTCTGAACAACGCACTTCAAATGCGCGACACTACACACCTACGTTGAGGAGTCATCCATGCAACTGACGTTCGGTGACGCTGAAGGTTTGGGCAAGCGCAAGCAGACTCGCCGCGAGATCTTCCTGGCCGAGATGGAGCAGGTGGTTCCGTGGAGGCATTTGCTCGGACTGATCGCGCCGCACTATCCGGTGTCGGGGCGGCCTGGTCGACAGCCGTACGCACTGGCGACGATGTTGCGGATTCATTTGCTGCAGCAGTGGTATGCGTTGAGCGATCCGGCGATGGAAGAAGCGTTGCACCAGATCCGGACCTTGCGCCGTTTTGCCCGGCTCGGCGGTTTGGACAATGTTCCCGACGAGACCACGATTCTCAACTTTCGCCGCTTGCTGGAAACCCATGGCCTTGCAGCGCGGATGCTGGAGGCCGTCAACGCGGATCTGGTGCGCAAGGGTCAGAGCCTGCGGTCCGGCACGATCGTCGATGCAACCCTGATCGCTGCGCCCAGTTCGACCAAGAACACCGACCGCGCGCGCGACCCTGAAATGCATCAGACCAAGAAAGGCAATCAGTGGTATTTCGGGATGAAGGCACCCATCGGCGTGGATGAGTTTTCCGGGCTGGTGCGCCACGTCCGTTGTACGGCTGCCAATGTGGCCGATGTCACGGTGACCCACGCATTGCTGCACGGCAAAGAAGACAGTGTGTTCGGCGACAGCGGCTACACCGGTGCGGACAAACGCGAAGAACTGCAGACCTGCAAGGCTGGTTTTTTCATTGCCGCCAAGCGTTCGACGATTCAAGCCATTGGCAACAAACGCGAGCGCCGCCAGGAAGAACGTTGGGAATACTTCAAAGCAAGTGTGCGTGCGAAGGTGGAGCATCCATTCCGCGTGACCAAACGCCAGTTTGGCTACACCAAGGTCCGCTATCGCGGCTTGGCCAAGAACACCGCGCATGTGCTGACCCTGTTCGCACTATCCAATCTGTGGATGGTGCGCCGGCAGTTGCTGCCGGCCAGGGGATAATGCTGTCTGGCGCCAGCCAACGCCGCAAGAAACCGTAGAAATCGTATCGTACGCATCAACTCTGTGCGCTATTGGCACGCAGCAGGCTCGAATTTTAGAGGTCTGGTGCGTTGTTCAGACCTTCCCTAATGCATTGAAGTGGTCGAGTCCTTCAATAGATTTTTTCCCATAAGATTAATTAATCGAGGCGTCTTGGGGATCTTGAAACGTCGAGTTGCGATATACGCTGCGCAAAATAGCTTTCCGGTATCCCGCTCCGACAGGATGCTGAAGCGTCACCTCTTGACACGCAGCGTAGTAGGAAATTAAATTTATTCTTCCGTTAACAAAGGAAATACGATGAAACACAGTAAATTCCTGCTAGTAATTGCAATTGCCACTGCTAACTGCGCACAAGCAGCTGCACAGTTAGGTGGTACGCAGCCAGTAAACGTCAGTCCCAGCCAACTGGAATTGCAGGTCCAACAGGCATGGCAAATAGAGCTTGTAAGGTCTAGTACGCCGACGACCGGATGCTTTCACGCCAAATACCCAAGCATGATTTGGGATTCGGTGCCCTGCAACGCATTGCCACGTCGAAACCATCGTTTACCAGTCGGAAAAATGACCACTCAGAGCGCCGCTGGACGAAAGTTACTTGCAGATGCCGTCGGTGCAACGCAAGACCCCGTGAGCTACGCGCTCAGAGGGCATGGTCTTATTAGCGAGGCGGTGGGAAGTTTTCCAACGGTAACCGGGCTGAAGACTGTAAACAGTGACGCTAGCCCGGATGAATATAGTGTGCAGCTGAACACTAATGCCGATGGGACAACGTCAGCGTGCCAGAATCATTCGGGCTGCACAGTATGGGAACAATTCCTCTACGGGAACGATGGCCCCGCAAACTCAGCATACGTTTTAATCGAATACTGGATGATCAACTTCGGCAGCACATGCCCGTCCGGATGGAGCAGCGACGGAGACACTAGTTGCTTCAGGCAAAGTAAAGCCGTACCGACGCCGCATTACCCAATCGGCCAACTACCAAACTTCCGATTGACGGCGAAGGCGGCCGCCAACGGCAACGATACCGTGATTTTCACAAATGGTACTGATGCCTACAGCGTAAGCGCGAAAGGCAATATTCTCAACATCAGTTCCGTATGGACGCAGGCAGACTTCAATGTCGACGGTAGCAATAGTAGCAAGAAAGCATACTTCAATACAGGCACATCCATTACCACGAAATTGGCTGTCAAGGATGGGACAACCCTGTCGCCCACGTGCATCAGTGACGGCGGTACGACTGCTGAGATTAACAATCTCATCCTGGGTGCCTGCGCTGTGTCAGCAGGCGTCATGCCCTCAATTGAATTTACCGGGAAGCTCTGATAGACAACTCGAAGTCGGCATCAGGATAGATCGGGCGTAACCAGACCAAGACATCGAGTCGACCGTTCCGCCAGTGGGCATAGCTCTGCCTGACAGCTAGACGCTGTTGAGAGTCTACAGGGATTCGTACGAGACACATCCAATTCGTCGGCAGCTCATTAATTGCTAAGCGACAGCAGTGTCCGAAGAAAGGCTAGGCCCAGGCGATTGGCATTTCTTGCTGTTAAACGATTAAGGAATTTACTGCAAGAGGACTCAGGCAAGCTACCCACCTTCGCTGGCTCAAGCTCGTCTGGCGCGAGGCAGGCGATTTAACCTTCTCGTTCGGGATTGCCGCTGCGCTGGTGTCTTTCAGTGCAGCGCGCTGCTTGAGCTAATAACCGACAATCCGCAGATGTAAGAAATGATACGCCCAGGGTTCCGTAGACACTCAAGACCCTCGTTGCGCGTAGCGCCGTTCAAACTCTACAGGGGACAGGTCGCCAGTTGAACCGTGGCGGCGGTTGGGGTTGTAGAACATCTCGATGTAGTCGAATACCTCGGCGCGAGCGGCGTCCTTGGTGGAATAGGTCCGCCGCCTGATCCGCTCGCGTTTGAGCAGGCCGAAGAAGCTCTCCACGGGTGCGTTGTCGTGGCAGTTGCCACGCCGACTCATGCTGCACACCACGCCATGGGACGCCAGGAAACTGCGCCAGTCATCGCTGGTGTAGACAGACCCTTGGTCCGAATGAACCAAGCAACCAGCGTTGGGTTTGCGCCGCCACACCGCAGACAACAAGGCCTGCACGACCAACTCGGTGTCGGCCCGATCGCGCATCGCCCAGCCGACGACCTGCCGGGAAAACAGATCGATCACAACAGCCAGGTACATCCAGCCTTCATGCGTGCGGATGAAGGTGAAATCGCTCGCCCAGGCCGTGTCCGGCTCAGTCACGTCGAACTGTCGGTCAAGCAGGTTGGCCGCCGCCTTGCACTGCATTCCTCCATGGAAGCGCGGTTTGCGACCATAGCCCACCTGGGCACGCAGTCCCTCGGTGCGCATCAGCCGATGCACCCGATGGCGACTGCAACGCTCACCCAGATCGCGCAGATCCCTGGTGATCTTGCGATGCCCATAGACACTGCCGCTGGCCAGCCAGTGGTGCTTGATCAGTCCAAGCAAGCGCTCATCTTCCTTGGCGCGCTCACTGTTGGGCGAGCACAACCAGGCGTAATAGCCCGACCGGTTGACCCGCAATACCCGGCACATCGCACACACCCTGAATTCCCCACAGTGGGCTTGCATGAAGGCGTACTTTGCCCTTACCCCTTGGCAAAGTACGCGGCGGCCTTTTTTAGGATGTCGCGCTCCTCGGTCACTCGACGCAACTCTGCCTTCAGCCGCCGAACCTCGGCGCTCTGGTCCACCTCGGCGCGCTGCACCACGCCAGGCTTGCCGAACTTGCGCAGCCAGGCGTAGAGGCTGTGCGTGGTGACACCCAGTCGCTCCGCGACTTCTGCCACCTTGAAACCACGATCGGTCACTTGCCGGACCGCCTCGATCTTGAATTCATCCGTATACCGCTTGCTGCTCATAGACACCTCCGAATTGACCATTTTCCATGGCCTTGAGATGTCTAGGAAACCCTGGGCGTATCAGAGGTCTGCATGCTCCACGGCGAGTTCTTCCACCAGCTCGGCGCGGCTTGGAAAAGTAAGCCGAATACTCCAAACAATCGGCTCATGCGGTGCGACTATTTTGTTATGCGGCGCCCATTGAGCACGCACCTTCATCCGTTGCTTGGACGGTGCGAACCAATGTCCACGCATCAGGGTGCAGGCCCTGACCTGCCGAGCGTCCAGAACAAGACGAATCCGGCGCAATCGATGCCATTCCTGCCCCATCGGCGCCGATTCGCCTATAGTTCACAGCGAACCCTGCAATGGATTGACCAATGCGCATGATGTCATCCGGCCGGTGCCTGGCTCTTGCGCTTGCCGTGGCTGTAACCGGCAGTGCGTATGCACGGACGCCATCGACCGAACAAAAAAGGACTTCTCCCATGTCGGACACCGTTACAACAGGCCGCACCATCAACGGGCACACCTATTCGGATGCCCCCGTCGACGTGAAGCTGGGGCCGAACACCTTCCGCATTCCCGCCAACTATCTGGATAGCCAGATCGCACCTTGGCCGGGTGAGGGGGTGACGCTGCTCATCGAGTGGCCAGAGATGAAGCCCACCCCTCCCGGGGCGCGGGTAAACCCGCGCACGAATGATTTCCGGAAAGAGATCTCTGTGTCGATCGACTACATCGACCGCGCACCTATCGAAACATCTCTGGAGAGACTGTCGTCCAACGAGGCCATCACTGAAGACGGTTCGCTGGAACGCCGAGATCCAAGAGATCGCCTGGACCTGCGCATTGCCCAAGCCAAGACCATGGGGCTGATGCTGTACGCCATCGACGAAGCAAAGATGGCAGGGTATTCGAAGGAATACGAAACACGCTATGGCAAACCACCAACCCGTAACCCCGGCTACGAAGACGACTGGTATGTCGCGCGCGGACCAAAGGGCAATTTGACGACGTTCATCAAATGTGACAGCAAGACATTTCGAGGAGATGGTGTGCGACTGGAAGGTAACCAGGTCATCAGCGAGGATGGCGCAGTTGCCGCCGGTTGCTTTCATTATTTCTCGGATATCGAGAACAATCTCTCGATCACATTGACCTACAAACGCGCATTCCTGAAGGATTGGAAGCGCATGGAAAGCGCAGTACGGCATGCCTTGGCGCGCACCAAGGTCCAGTAACCCGTCTCATTACAGGAGTGAATCATGAGTGGACTGAATAAGAAGGATTTGGCGGTATTAACCAGCTATGCCAGAGATGGCAACCGCGAACTCTACTGGAACTATCTTTCACAGTTGCCAGGTGCCGATGGCTATGGAACGTTGGCACTGGGTGTCGTCCGCAATGACAGCTTGCCTGGCCGAGTTGCAAACAGTTATGCGGAGGATTACGCCAGACATCAACACGACAACGGATCACACTTTGCCAACGCCGAATTGAGCGAACACCAGTGGGAGGTGTTCGGACAGACGCTGCTCAAACAGGATTTGGAGCGCAGGATGCATTGGATGGAACAGCACCGCCTGGACTTGGCGCTGAACCTTCCAGGTAAGGACGTAATGACTGCACACGATAGAGCATTTGAATTCCACAAGCTCGATCCCAACTGCTGGACACCCCGTGTGCTTTTAGAAGCGGCCGAGCAAAA
The DNA here is from genome assembly GCF_900183975.1 of Xanthomonas fragariae. NCBI lineage: Bacteria > Pseudomonadati > Pseudomonadota > Gammaproteobacteria > Lysobacterales > Lysobacteraceae > Xanthomonas > Xanthomonas fragariae. The sequence goes on along the minus strand of NZ_LT853882.1, from coordinate 1,244,860 downwards.
AAGCGGCCCCCAGAAGCTGGAACAGATCTGGACCAACATGCTCGACAACGAGTATGCAGGCGCCGCCCGCATCAGCAACACAGGCTATGAGACCTTTACGCAAATGGGACCGGCGGCCGGCAGCCAGTACCTGGCCAAGCTCGGCACCACCGAGGCGATCCAGATGCTGGAAGGCCGCTCCGCTGTCGACCCCAACTTCATTGGCAGCAACAGCTTCTACGCGATGTACTTCGAAAAAGAGCAGAAGTGGGTGAATGTCAGCGCAGGCGGCGGGCACCCTTCCATACGCGAAGAAACCAACCCTGATCGTATCGCCGAACTCGACGATGCCCGCGCCGTCCGCCTGGAACGGCAGCAGAAAGCCACGCAGTTCCACCGCGACGATCCGCACCGCTCTATCACCCTCAGCCCGTTCACGGCATCGGTCGACGGTATGCCCGATCGGACGCAGGCGCCTACCAAACTTGCCGATATCGACCCTGGTCACCGGGACTACGCATTACTGCAGCAGGTCCGTGCAGGTGTGAGCGCAATCGATGCGCAAGCCGGGCGGACGCCAGATGTGCACAGCGAGCGCCTGATCGCCAGCGTGATGGCCATTGCCCGCCAGAACGACCTGGAGCGCGCCGACCATGTGGTGCTGAGCGTCCAGACCAAAGATATCCCCGCCGGGCGCGATGTGTTTGTGGTGCAGGGCGAGCGGGGTGATCCTGCGCACCTGCGCGCCTCCATGCCCACCGATGTGGCCGTGCGCACGCCGGTGGAGCAATCGCTGCAGCAACTGGAGATGGCCAACATGGAACGACAGCAGGCATTGCTGCAGAGCCAGCAGCCAGCGATGGACAACCGGCTCGTGAAATTCCGGGCATGCAGATGACGTGATGCACGCGCCGGGATGTACGGCCAACGCGTGGCGACGATGCAGAACGTGCCGGCCGGATGCGGGGCAGGTCACAACGGCTGTCGAGTGCCAACGTGGCGTGACTGACGTTGCGTAGGCGCACCCGCTGATCGCTTCAAGCCCTCAACCGAAGCGATCAGCGGGTGCGCATCGAGGATGCCCGCGCCTGCCCGCGGTGCACGGACCGCATGCCCAGCACTGCAACACAGCACCGGGCATGCCGATCAGGGGCGCTCAGCCCTTGCGCGCCTTCAACCATGCCGTGATCTGCGGCACCTGCTGCGCACGCAGTTTCACCCGCGTTTGAATGCCGGTGATGGCGGTTTCTGCATTGCGGCGTGAGGTGGCGGCCAGAGACTGCTCAGCGTAGGCCTTGATCTTGTCGGCTGTTTCCAGCTTGCCGGAGGCAGCGCCCAAGCGCGGGTAATAGCGCGAGCGTGCGGTGGAGTCGATGAGCTTGTCCACCTGCTGGCGATGTGCAAGTGCGAAGTCCAATGCCAACTCCGGGTGCTCGCTGGAGACGGCAGAGATCATGCGGGCGCCGGTGGTGGCGCCCGGCTCAGCAGTGAGCGCCATGTCCAGCGCACGTTGTGCCAGCGCATCATCTTTGCTCTTAGCCAGCAGAGCGTAGTACTGGTCACGGATCATCGACGAGGTTTCCTTCTTGGCCATCGCATGCAACGCGTCCCACGTGGCGGCATCGGCATGACGGGCGACGATGCCAAGCACGGTGTTGCGCAGTTCCGGCGATAACGTTGCCGGATCGGCTTGGAATGCGGCAAAGCGACGACGCGCTTCGGCGATTACTTGGGCATCATCCATCGCGCTCAGATCAAGCAGCAGCGCCGCGCGCAGTTGCTTGGTTTGCGACGAATCGTCCTTGCGATCATCCCACCCCAACGCGGCAAACTCCGGGGCAAGCCGCGACAGCGCGAAACGACGCCACGCAGTCTGCGCTTTGGCGTCGCCATCGAACAGTGCGTCGATATCGGCCCAGATGCTGGACACCACTTGCCACAGATCCGGCGATGCGCCGACCGGTACCTTTGCGGTGAGAGTGAGCAGATCCGCTTCGGGCTGCAACCCGACCGTTGCCAGCGCGTCGGTGTCCATCAGCACGCCCACCTGATCCACCACCGGCAATGCCGAAAAGCCGGCACCGAGCGCCTTGAATTGCGCAGGCGCATACAACGTGCGGAAATAACCCTTCTGGCCGGCATTGACCAGCGCCGGCGCATCGCAACCCGGCAATTGCACCTGCGCAGTGCCATCGACCAGAACCCGGACCTCCCTCCCTGCCGCACCGCGCACAACCACCGGCACATGCCAGCGCAACGCTTGCTTGCTTGGCCGATCGAGCGTGTACTCGCCCTGCTCCAGCGTCACCGTGGTGGTGCCGGCGTCGCAACTGGCGCTGGCTTTGATCAGTGGCACACCAGGCTGCAAGGTGAAGTCGTGCGCCACCTGCGTGAACTGTTTGCCCGGTGCAATGGCACCGATCTGCTGCCACAGCGCATCGGTGACCGCATTGCTGTATTGATTCTGCTTGATGTAGCTACGCACACCGGCACGCCAGTGATCGGCGCCCACATAATCTTCCAACATGCCGATCACTGCCTCACCCTTTTCGTAGGTGATCTGGTCGAAGGCTTGGCTGGCCTGCTCCACAGTGGCTACGTGCTGCACCACTGGATGGGTGGTTGCGAAGGAATCGCGACGCATGGCTGCGCGGCTTTCGAACGCTGTACCGGTCTTGTCGATATCCCACTCGGGATGCAGGTTGCGGGTGGTGCGTGTCTCCATCCAGTTGGCAAAACCTTCGTTGAGCCACAGATCGTCCCACCATGCCATGGTCACCAGATTACCGAACCATTGGTGGGCAATCTCATGTGCAGCAACGTGAAACACGGCCTGTTTGTCGTTGATGTCGGAGGTGGCAGGATCCAGCAGCAGCGATTTTTCGAACGTAAAGATGGCGCCCCAGTTTTCCATCGCACCAAAGAACTGGCTGTGACCAGGTGCTGCGATATTGTCCAGTTTGGGGAGCGGGTATTGGACACCGAAGTATTCGTTGTACCCATGCAGGATGTCGCTGCTGGACTCCAGCGCAAAGCTGGCTTGATCGACTTTGCCTTTCTGCGCGATCACACCGATCTCGGTGCCGTTGTCGGCCTTGACCGTTGCACGGTCGAAATCGCCCACGCTCAAAAACAGCAGATAGGTGGACATCTTGGGCGTGGTCTTGAAGGCCACACGCTTGAAGCCATTCGCGCATTCGGTGGAGGAGGCCACTGGCATATTGCTCACCGCCATCTGCGCCGCCGGTGCGTTCACTGCAAGGTCGAAGGTGGCCTTGAAGTTCGGTTCGTCCCAGGACGGCACGAAACGCCGTGCATCGGAGTTTTCAAACTGAGTGAACAGCGCGCGGCGCTGACCTTGCGGGGTGGGGTAATCCAGCGCGAACAAGCCGTTGGCCTGCGTGTTAATCACACCGCTGTAATCGATGGACAACACGTAGTTGCCCGGCAGCAGCGGCTTGTCGAAGGCGAAGGTGGCGGTCTGTGCATCGGCGTCGGTGCTGACGGTGGCGATCTGCGGCTTGGCACCCTTGCGCTGCGCCAACGTACTGCGCGCGAAGATGAGATTGGCGGCCTGCAACACGATGCGGTCGGTGGATTCCAGCACGACGATATCGATGGCGACCTTGCCATCGAACGTCATCTTGTCGGCATGCGGGGTGATCTCCACCGCGTAATGCGTGGGCTTGGCCGTGCGTGGCAGCTGCGTGGTGACGACCTGCACGTTTGACCCGGCAACGGCGCTGGGCGCGGCAGCAACCGATTGCGCCGTGGCAGCCATGGAAGTGCTGGCCAAGGCCAGTGCGATTGCAGTCACCAGAATCTGGCGCATGGAGTTCCTAGAAATAGTTGAGGTTGAGGTTGAGGGCCGGAGCAGGTGCCGGATGATCACGCAAGCAGGCGCGGCTTACACGGCCGAAGGTCATGGCAGAAGCTTACAGGTGACCTAATGCACCCCGCCAACACAGGCTCGTTTGAAACCGGATGCAGCTTGCCGATGGTGCGCCCCTGCATCCAGCGCTTGGGTCCTCGAAGATGGCGGGCATGTGGATGTGCAGAGGCTGCCATGCCCGCCTGCTCAACGTGCCGACGCCCGTCCAATGGCGTGCCATGGCTCCAAAAAACGCACCAACGCAAACGGCCCGGCGTGAACCAGGCCGGTGCATGCTGCGGAATCAGCCGATCAGGCGAACGGATCCTGCAGCTCCATCGTGTGGTCACGATCCGGGCCGGTGGAGACGATCGAAATCGGGCAGCCGGCCAGTTCTTCCAGCGCGCGCAGATAGGCGCGCGCGGCAACGGGCAGCTTGTCCCATTCGGTGATGCCGTGGGTGTTCTCGGTCCAGCCCGGGAATTCCAGATACACGGGGGTGCACTCTTCCCAGCCCTGCGCGTCCAGCGGCGCGTATTCGGTACGCTTGCCGCGGTATTCGTACGCAATACAGACCTTGAGCTTTTCCATGCCGTCGAGCACGTCGAGCTTGGTGATGCACAGGCCGGAGATACCGTTGATGGCCACCGCACGCTTGAGTGCGACGATGTCCATCCAGCCGCAGCGACGCGGGCGACCGGTGGAAGCGCCATACTCGGCACCGCGGTCGCGGATGCCCTGGCCCACTTCGTCGTCCAACTCGGTCGGGAACGGGCCACCGCCCACGCGCGTGGCGTAGGCCTTGGCGATGCCGAGCACGTAGTCGATCGCATCGGCGCCCACGCCGGTGCCGGCCAGTGCGCCGCCCACGGTGGTGTTGGAGCTGGTGACGTACGGATAGGTGCCGTGATCGATATCCAGCAACGCGCCCTGGGCGCCTTCGAACAGCACACGCTTACCCTGCTTGCGCAGGTCGTGCAGGATGCCGGCTACGTCGGACTTCATAGGCTGCACGTAGTCGCCGAAGGCCAGCGCTTCGTCGAAGGTTTTCTGGAAATCGACCGCTTCCACACCCAGGTACTTGGTCAACACGAAGTTGTGGTAATCCAGCGCGGTGCGCAGCAGTTCTTCCAACTGCGGCGGGTAATGCAGGTCGGCGATGCGGATACCGCGACGGGCGACTTTGTCTTCATATGCCGGGCCGATACCACGACCGGTGGTGCCGATGGCCTTGCCGCCGGCGGCCTTCTCGCGGGCCTGATCCAGCGCGATGTGGTACGGCATGATCAGCGGTGCGGCCGGGGAGATCTTCAGGCGCGAACGCACTTCCACGCCCGCTTCTTCCAACTCGCTGATCTCCTTGATCAGTGCGGCCGGAGAGATCACCACGCCATTGCCGATCAGGCACAGCGCGTTGTCGCGCAGGATGCCGGACGGAATCAGATGCAAGACGGTCTTTTTGCCGTTGATGACCAAGGTGTGGCCGGCGTTGTGGCCGCCCTGGAAGCGGACGACCGCACCGATTTCTTCAGTGAGCAGATCGACGATCTTGCCTTTGCCTTCATCGCCCCACTGGGCACCGAGCACAACAACTGACTGACCCATGACGGGTTGACTCCTAAAAGTTTTGCTGCGGCCATCGGGGCCGCGGGATGGGACCGGCTCAAAAGCTGGCAGCGACACCTGCCGCCCGGCTCCATCGGGGAGCATTGCAGTGGTGCGACAGCCCTGACACGAAAAAAGCCGAACGGGGTGCTCTGGTTGGAGCGTGCCCGGCCGGCTTTTGTGCATTATCCGGGTTTCCGGTGGCATGCACCACCCCTTGAGGTCGGCGGCTCCGGGGCTGGTCAGATTGCAGCTTGCAGTGAGGTTGCCGTGCGCTTCCGCTGCTGATGGCCTGCCCTGCTCGCTTCTTTTGAAGCCGGCGACGGGCTGACAACTCAGTGGCGCAAGACCCACAGTGCAATCGCGCCCACCACCAGGGTGATGCCGCCCAACATCCGTAGCTGCGTAGATCGCAGACTCAACAATTGCTCGGCCATCCGCTTCCAGGCATCTGGCGCGGCGAATAGCATCAGGCCTTCAAAAACGGCGACCAGACAGAGAGCGGTCAGTAAATCGTGCATGGAGACAACCGTGACATGGCCGCTGAGTGTGCATTGCTTCGCTAAGCAGTGCAGCGAAGCAACAGATGAAGATACGAGGCAACCAGAACTCTATTTCTCATTACCCTGAGCCCTTCCTTCTTCTCGGGGGAAGAGAGGCCAAAACGAAGACGCCCGCACAGGGGGCGTCTTCGTTGCAGCAGGAACAGGTGTCGCTGGACTGGCGAAGCGAAAGCGGAACTGAGAACTGTCACGTCTGCCGCAGACGATTGCCCTTAACGATCGCTCTTGAGGTACTGCAAGAACGGGTCGTTCTTATCCAGCACGATCACACCATTGCCATCGGCCATGGCGCCGCGATACGCCTCCAGACTGCGGTAAAACGTGTAGAACGACGGGTCTTTGGAACCGGCCTGGCCGTAGATACGCGCAGCTTGGGCATCGCCTTCGCCGCGTAGCTTCTGCGCATCGCGCTCGGCGTCGGCCACGATCACGGTGGACTCGCGGTCGGCTTGCGCGCGGATAGTCAGCGCCTGCTCTTCGCCTTCGGCGCGCAGCTTGCTCGCTTCCTGCTTGCGCTGGGCGCGCATGCGCTCGTAGACGTCGGTGATCACCTGGCTGTCGGTCGGCAGGTCGATCTGCTTGATGCGCAGGTCGGTGATCTGCATGCCCAAGCCCTTGATGGCGCCATTGATGCCCTTGAGCTGGCTGGCGATCAACTCGCTGCGGTCGCCGGAGACCAGCTGCTGCAAGGTGCGTGAGTTGATCTGGTTACGCAGCGAGTCGGTGATGATCGGAGCCAGGCGCGAATTGGCGACCGACTCCTCACCACCAGTGGCGCGATAGAACGCACGCACATCGGAGATGTAACCAATGGCGAAGAAGTCCACGCTCACGTCTTTCTGTTCGGCGGTGAAGTAACGCGCCGGAGCGGTGTCCAGCACCTGGAAGCGGCGATCGAACACGCGCACCGATTCCACCATCGGAATCTTGAAGTGCAGGCCGGGCTTGAGGTCGGCGCGCACCACACGGCCCAGGTTGAGCACCATGGCGGTCTGGTCTTCGCGCACCACGAACACCGAGCCCATCAGGCACAGCAACACGGCGACGATCAGGCCGATAACTATCGAATTCTTCATTATTCGGTTCCCTCGCGACCGGTCGGGCGTGGGCCGCGCTCCGGATTGCGGATGCTCTGGCTGCTGGCGCTTTGCGGCGGATTCAACAACACATCCTGCGGCACCATCGACGGCATGCCACCGTTGCCGGATTTGCCGTTGGCATTGGCGTTGGTGGACTTATTGGCGTCGGCCGGCAGCGGTACATAGATGACTTGGCGGCCATCGCTACCGATCACCTTGCGGTTCTCCGACAGCACCTTCTGCACGGTTTCCAGCCACAAGCGCTTACGCGTCACCTCGGGGGCGCCGGCGTACTGCTCCTGCAACAAGGTAAAGCGATCGGCGTCGCCCTCGGCCTTGGAGATCGCCGCCTGCTTGTAGCCTTCGGCACCGGTACGGGTGCGCGCACCCTGACCGCGCGCTTCGGGTACCACCTTGGCGGCGTAGGCCTGGGCTTCGTTGATCAAGCGCTCGCGCACCTGCTGGGCACCGTTGACCTCGTCGAAGGCCGGCTTCACTTCTTCCGGCGGACGCGCGTCCGGCAGTGTCACGCCGGTGACGGCCAAGCCGGTGTTGTAGGCATCCAGTGCCGCCTGCAGACGGTCCTTGGAAGCGATCGCCAGCGGGCCGCGATTGTTGAGCACGGTATTGAGGTCGGAACGGCCGACCTGCTCGCGCACGGCACTTTGCGCGGCCTGCTCCAGCACCAGATCGGCATTGCGCGAACCGAACAGGTACTTGCGCGGGTCGCTGATCTGGTACTGCACGTTGAGCGAGACGTTGACGATGTTCTCGTCGCGCGTCAGCACCGGCACCTGGTTGCTGAAGGTCTTGATCTCGGTCGCATTGACCTTGCGCACCGACTCGATCGGCCAGGGCAACTTGAAGTTAGGGCCGGGCTGCAAAATGCGCGAGAACTGGCCGAAGCGCAGCACCACACCGCGCTGCTGCTCGCCGATGAGCTGGAAGCTGGAGAACGGCACCATCAGCACCACCGCGACCAGAACCCAGCGCCCGACGCCGCCATCGAACAGTTCTTTCAACGGGGCGGGCAGGTTGCCCCAACCACCACCGTTGCCACCACCGCGCGGGCCCCAGGACCTGCGACGGTTGGGATCCGGGCCGTCTCCGCCCTTGTTGCCGGGTGTGTTCCAGGCCATGCACGCTCCATGATCGAGGGGCTGTGCGGGCCAGTCCCGCAGTGCCGCCGTGTTGTTTGATTTGCTGATTCTACTAGATAGGGCAGACCGGTCGTTTTGAAAGGCCCGGTTCGCTACATCCAGGTTTAGCCGGTGGGGTGAATGGGGCGGTTGGCTGAGTCTTGAGTGGGTTGAAAAAGGTAGCGGCGCGCTGGCGAGGTCAAGAAAGGACGCGCGCAAAGCTGCCTTCGACGTCGAAAGCCCGAAGCGCGCCGATCAGCTGCTGGAAGGCATGGTCGAACAGACCGGCCGTGCCGACGCCTACCTGCCATTCTCGCCCACCACCGGGTACGTCAAACACCGTTCTGGACCGAGTCGACGGTGATCAATGGCGTGGTATCCAGACTGGCAGGCAGGTGCATCGCGCGTGCGAGCAATGGCTTGGGTATCCGGCCCGATCCTGTGGTGGGGCGGCCTCGCTGGTTGGCTGGCGCGTCAATGTTTATAGATCGATACGGATCAACTGACTACTGGCGCAAGACAGCGATGCGACCGAAAAAACAGTGACGAAAATTCCAAACCTGCGGTGCGTACTGGATACGACCGGTGGCAAGCGCGGTGAAGCGCAGGCTGTTAGCTGTGGCGCTAAGGCGCGTGGTGCCCTAGGCTCTGTGCGGCGATGACGCTGTGAGACCCCGCTGGCTCGGACAAAAAACTCTACCCTCGATCACAGCTCGCCGAAGCGATCATGCAGCCGGCGGCTCGTCTTTTTGGTTGAACACGCGCTCTATCACTTCCAGCAATTCGTCTTCGGAGAACGGCTTGGTAATGTAGGCGCGGGCACCCTGCCGCATGCCCCACATGCGATCGGTGTCTTGGTCCTTGGTGGTGACCAGGATCACCGGAATGTGCTGGGTGGTCGGTTCGCGCTTGAGCATGCGCGTGGCCTGGAACCCGTTGAGGTTGGGCATGACCACGTCCATCATCACCAGATCCGGCAGCGACGACTTGGCAGCTTCCACGCCAGCGGCGCCATCGGCGGCCGTCATGGTTTCATGCCCCAGCTTCTCAACGATGCGCTGAATCCCCACCAGCTGCGACGGCGAGTCGTCGACGATCAAAATGCGTGCCATGTGTTTTCCCTTGTGTGCGCGGCGAGTGTAGTGCGCCGACCGCGCCTTCGGTAGCTGAGGGCGGTGAAGCTGGACGCAGCCTGCTGCTAGTGCGAGGTGAAAGTTGGATGCGCGTTGTCTTTACCTTCTTGATACGGAAACGGTAACGCGGTGTTGGTTGGAGCAAAATGCATTCAACAACGTCACAGATCGTCGCTAGCGCATACATTGCTTGGCTGCCTACCCTCACCCCTCGCCTCCAGGGAGAGGGGCTTAAGCTAGCTCAAACCGTCTCGCCAAACGCCTTTGCCAGGTTGCGATATGCCTTCTTTTGCGCATCGTCTGTCGGCGCCGGGGCCAGGATCTCCAGCTCCACGATCTGGTCGCCCGGGGTGGTGCCCGGCAGGCCGCGGCCGCGTAGGCGCAGCTTACGGCCGGCATCCGAATCGGCCGGCACTTTCAACTCCACCGAGCCACCCAGGGTCGGCACGCTGATGGTGGTGCCCAGCGCGGCCTGCCAGGGCATGACCTGCAGGGTGTAGAGAATGTTACGCCCGTCCACCTCGAATTTCGGGTGCGCGGCGTATTCGATCTCCAGCAGCAGGTTGCCGCCGCCGTTGCCCTGCCCGCTCAGGCGAATCACCTGGCCGGGCTGGACGCCCTTGGGCACGCGCACGTCCAACTGTTTGCCGTTGATGGTGATGCGCACGCTGTCGCCCGCGTGCACCGCTTCCAGCGGTACCGCCAGCTTGGCGCGGGTGTCGCCGCGCACCTGCGGGCCCGGGCCTGGGCCAGGACCAACACCCGGGCTTCGCGGCCGGCCACCGCGCTGGCCAGCGAAAAGGCTCTCGAAGAAATCGCTGAAGCCGCCGCCAGCACCGCCGTTGCCGAACACTTCCTCGTAGTCAAAGCCCTGCCCGCCGTTGTAATTGGGCGGGGCCTGGAACTCGTCGCCCGGGCGGAAACCCTGCGCCTTCAACTGGTCGTAGGCCTTGCGCTTCTGCGGGTCGCGCAGTGCTTCGTAGGCTTCGTTGATAGCCTTGAATTTGTCTTCCGCGCCCGCTTCCTTGCTGACGTCGGGGTGGTACTTGCGCGCGAGTCGGCGGTAAGCGGTCTTGATCTCCGCATCGCCTGCGCTCGGCTCCACGCCGAGCGTTGCGTAGTAATCCTTGAATTCCATCTAATCACCTCTGGAAAAAAAACGGCTCGCAGCCGAGGCCACGAGCCAGTTCGAACGCCTAGCAACACGTCGTGGACAGCTCTCAGGTGGCGCGGGCGAAACGCAGAACCGCACTGTACGAGGCGTACCTGCCAATTCCGAACACCAACCGCGACCAACTGGCGGTCACGCAACACGTTTGTTAGCCGATCTATTCGCAGCCGGGCGGGCGACCGCGCCTATTCTACGGCGCGACCGTCGCCGGGGAGCGAAGCCGATGACTTCGCTCCAGGTCCATTGCCTTGCAGCGGCGGCGGCAACTGGCGGGCAGGCGCCAGCCGGATGCTGCCGGTCGCGGAAAACCGACATGTACGCAAAGCACAGGTCAGTGCCGAGCACCGGCCGCGCACCTGACGCCTGCACGGCCAGTGAGTCCGCTACGCTTACTGCACAGTGCTGGCGCTGGTGTCCTGACCGTTGCCGACCTGGATACGACGCGGGGTGGCCGCCGGGCGCTTGGGAATGCGGATTTCCAGCACACCATTGTTTCCGGCAGCGGTAATGCCATCGGCGTCAGCGCTGTCGGGCAGCGCGAAGCGACGGTGGAAGCTGCCGTAACGGCGCTCGATGCGCGAGAAGCGTTCGGTCTCGGTGCTGGACTCGCTCTTGCGCTCGCCCTTGATCGACAGGATGCCCTTGTCCATCTGCACCTCGATCTGGCTCGGGTCGATGCCCGGCAGATCGGCATACAACACGAAGTGGTTGGCTTCTTCCTTGATGTCCACGCGCGGCACCCACTGCGCGGTCACCACTGCCGATTCGTCGGTGTCGCCGTTCTGCTCGAAGAAGCGGTCGAACACATGCTTGATCTCGTTTTGCAGGGCGTGGGTGGGCCACTGGGGATAACGAACGATGTTCATTGCGAGCCTCCAAAAGGTTGGGTGACGGGCCGGCCGCCGCGGCGTGCGCCGTTGCGCCGGCCATGCGCGTCAAATAGGCCTGGCGCTGCGGATTTCAAGCGCTTTGACGCGCTTTTCCCGTACCCCTTTCTAGAATTCGTTCAGCTACAGGAGCCGCCCATGACTATCCACGTTGGTGACCGCATTCCCGAAGTCGTGCTCAAGCGCATGCGCGAAGGCATCGAGGCGGTCGATACCCATACCTTGTTCGCAGGCCGCAAGGTGCTGCTGTTCGCGGTGCCGGGCGCCTTCACCCCGACCTGCTCGGCCAAGCACCTGCCGGGCTATGTGGAGCACTTCGAAGACTTTCGCAAACGTGGCATCGACGTGTTGTGTACCGCCGTCAACGACCCGTTTGTGATGCAGGCATGGGGTCGCAGCCAGCTCGTGCCCGATGGCCTGCACCTGCTGCCCGACGGCAATGCCGAACTGGCCCGTGCGCTGGGCCTGGATAGCGACGCAAGCAGCTCGGGCATGGGCCTGCGCTCGCGCCGCTATGCACTGTATGCCGACGACGCCGTGGTCAAGGCCTTATTTGTCGAAGAGCCCGGCGAATTCAAGGTGTCTGCCGCCGATTACGTGCTGGAGCACCTGCCCGATTGATGCATTGATACCCCCGTCCACCCAGAAGGAAAACGGCCAGCCATGTCTGATCAGCCAGCCAGCAAAACCCCTGCCGGTATCACCGATACCGCCACCCTGCGCGCCCGCGCACGCCAGAGCATCGAAGACGGCGCCATCACCGAGAGCTACCACGCCGATCGCGAGGCGGTGATCACCCTGCTCAACACTGCACTGGCCACCGAATACGTGTGCACGCTACGCTATTACAGCCACTATTTCATGGCCAAGGGCATGCTTGCCGACGCGGTCAAGGGCGAGTTTCTGGAGCATGCGCAGCAGGAACAGGCACACGCATACAAGCTGGCCGAACGCATCGTGCAATTGGGCGGCGAGCCAGACCTCAATCCGGACACCCTGACCAAGCGCTCGCACGCCGAATACAAGGAAGGCACCGATCTGCGCGACATGGTGCGCGAGAACCTGATCGCCGAACGCATCGCCATCGACAGCTACCGCGAGATGATCGATTTCATCGGCGACAAGTACACCACCACCAAGCGCATTCTGGAGAGCATCCTGGCCCAGGAAGAAGAGCATGCCGACGAATTCGCCGACATGCTGGAAGGCTGGATTGGCGAGTAAGTAAGTAGGTAATTAAAAGTGGCTAACAAAACTACTGCGCAGCCGCCAGGCGGGCGCGAACTGTGCTCGAAATCCTCATGTCGTACACTGCGGTTCCTCCGCGCCGTCCGCACCTACTTGGCGATTGCTCGCTAAGTTTTGTTAGCCACTCTTAATTCCGGTCGAAAAACGCGCTGATTGCAGGTCGGCGTGTTTATGAATGCAGATCGCCACACCTATTGAAAGCTTGGCAAATTGTGGGCATTTAAGTGCGGTGGGGGCAGGTAACTGCCATCCTTACCGCGACCCTCAATAGAGCAAATCTGCCGGTTCAATTTTCAGATAACCTTTGAATTCAAAAGCTTGTTTATCTTCTTTCAAAAAATGCTCCATCGTCCTCACAGAGGTAGCTTCCGCATCGACCCTCAATGCGCCGCTAAAAGGGATGCGTATATTCGCCGCCGCGGCCTGATATGCCGCCAAAATAAAATGAGAGCAAAAGGAACCGCGGATTCTAGGTTTATTTTCAAAGGCCTGACCCGCATATTTTTCACTAGCCCGCTTGGCGCCACCATTGAAATTAGAGTTTCGTAAAATGCTAAGAACACTTTTAGGCTTTGAGTAACGAATCTTCTCTTCTGCGCTCCAGATTTGACCGATCTGAGCAGCCCAATCGCCAAGATTTTTATCCTTTGGCGAGTAAACTTTATACATTCCTTGCCGGATCGGACCCGATGAGGAAGACAACTGGGTGCCGCCGCGCATCTCGACAATTTCCGACTCTCCGGGACCATTCACAGTCATCCTACCCACGTTATTTCTCCTTTTCGACCACATAACCGCATGTACCAGCGCAGGATCGCCGGCGTTGTTACGTAAAAAGGAAAGCGAGGGCAGGCTCTGCCCAATTTTAATCAATTGATGAGTGCAAGTTGTGTTGTCAGGCTGATCAATCAATATAAGAATATCGCCCGCCGCAAGGTCGGATTTTTTTAATTTACTATTGAACACGGCCGAGACGCCCCGTACTTCATTCACTCCCTGTCTAGAAGAAACAGGGCGTCGTGGTCTAGAAGAAACAGGGGGACGTGGTTGAGCGTACTGGGCGTTTACCATGCCCGTAGAGGAGGACAGCCCTGCACTACTAAGGTTTTCCTTTTGAAGGAGTTCAACTTCGTAACTTGAGACTGGGGTGTGTAGCTTACCAATACGCATGACAGCACCTGAATTTAATTTAAAGTGAGTGGCTCCAACTACTCGCAGGTTCCAAAAGTTTTCCAGAGCATGGGGGAAAGTGTCAAATTGTTCGTGTGCAGGCCGGTAACGGTCTAGATGGATATTGAAAATTAAAACTGTTTCTGGACTCGAATAATGCGATTTTCGGAGCTCAAGCCTCACCATAGCCTAGCGTCCAATAAACGAGCGTTTGATGGGGTCGCCTCAGAAAACGGAATTTAAAGCAAGTTAAATTGGTGGCAGAGTTCGTAATGGCCTGAGCCTTTCCGCACCGACTCTGGTACGGTTGCGCCACAGGTAGTTGCCGGTAAAGTTGAATATGCTCGCAGCCCAGCGGGGATAAGCGGACAGTTTTAACTAGTCGTCCCTGAAAATCCCCTTCAAGCGCCAAGTGCCGTCGGTGACAGCGGCACGGTACTCAAGGATGATCATCCCATCGCCCGCATCCAGGCACGCAAAAACGCGATCCAGCGCAGCAGCCAGCGCAGGTTGTAGCCGGCCGCGCAGCCGAGCACGTGCAGCGCATCGCCTTGGGCACCTTTCAGCCTGCAGCGACGCAACCGGCAGTCGTCTTTCAGATGTCCGAGCACCGGCTCCACCGCCTGCCGTCGCCTGATCCAGCGCCATTGCTGTCGCGTCAGCGTCTTGGCCTTGCCGCGATGCAGGACCTGCACGCCATCGACCTCGCGCCCGCGATCGCCCAGGTCCACGATCGCCACCGTCGGTTCTACGCTCACATCCTGCAGCAACCCGCGTGTCTGCTCCAGCTGCTCGGCCAAGGTATCGCCGTCGTACGGGTTGCCCGGGAAGCTGCGCGCACCCGACATCCCCCCCGCCCTGAGTAGCGGCCGGGTTTAGAGCGTGTTATGAACTTTGCCCTTGTCACGCTAACGTATACGGATGAAGCCTCGTAAGCCTTATTCCACCGATATTTCCGACGAAGAATGGGCCTTTGCGGCTCCCTATTTGACGCTGATGGACGTGCAGGCACCGCAGCGCAAGTATGAGCTACGCGCGATGTTCAACGCACTGCGGTGGATCGCGCGCGCCGGCGCACCATGGCGATTGCTTCCCAACGATTTTCCGCCCTGGGAAGCGGTGTATCAGCAAACACAGCGCTGGCTGCAAGCGGGCTGCTTTGAGGCCATGGTCAGTGATCTGCGCTCACTCTTGCGTGTGGCGCAAGGGAAAAAAGGCCAGCCGAGCGCGGTCATTTTCGATGCTCGCACGCTGCAGTCCACCTGCGAAAGCGGGCCGCGTGCTGGATACGATGGCTATAAACGCAAGAAAGGCAGCAAGGTACACATGGCCGTCGATACGCTTGGACATCTGCTCGCTGTCCAGGTGACGCCGGCTAATGAGCAGGAGCGCGCGCAAGTCCGATCGTTGGCACAAGAGGTACAACACGTGACCGGTGAAACGGTCAAGATCGCCTTTGTTGATCAGGGCTACACCGGTCAAGAACCGGCGCAGGCGGCCACGGAAGAAGGCATTGAGTTGCACGTGATCAAGCTGCAAGAAGCGAAAAAAGGCTTTGTCTTGCTGCCGCGCCGTTGGGTTGTCGAGCGCAGCTTCGGATGGGCCAATCGTTTCAGACGGCTGGCACGCGACTACGAGCGATTGCCGGAAACCTTGGCCGGTTTGCACTTCGTCGTCTTCACGATCCTGATGCTTGGAAATGCAGCCACCCTCTTTCAAAGTTCATAACACGCTCTAGAGTCCGGGCCTGATGATATCGGTGTTTGCCAGATGTTGGGCATAAGCGGCCGGCGTCATGCCGCCGATTGCTTTCTTGGGTCGGTCCTCGTTGTATTCACGTCGCCAGCGTTCGATCTCGGTGCGTGCATGCAGCAACGTCGGGAACCAGTGTTCGTTGAGGCATTCGTCGCGTAGTCGGCCGTTGAACGATTCGACGTAGGCGTTCTGGTTCGGTTTGCCCGGAGGTCAGATAGGCCTGCGGATTTAGAGCGGCTAACAAAACCCTTTCAATATTGTCTCACCGGCGGAAAAATTGCGGACATGACACGTCGCAAAGAGATTCCCATTTGCGCTGTGGAAGCGCATCGAGCCACTGATTCCGCAAGTGAAGTGTTCGCCCAAAGGTGGACGGTCGCATATCAGTGATCAGCAAGCCCTCAACGGCATTGTCTGTGTCCTGCGCACGGGCGTGCCGTTGGAAGACCTGCCTGTGGAACTCGGTTATGGCAGCGGCATGACCTGCTGGCGCCGGTTGCGTGATTGGCAAGCGGCCGGTGTATGGCATCGCTTGCATCAGGTGTTGCTGGCCGAGCTACGTCGCGCTCAGACGCTGGATCTGAGCCGAGCAAGTCTGGACGCCGCCCGTGTGGCCTCCCCCGGGGGCCCTACACCGGGCCAAACCCGACCGACCGCGGCAAACGCGGCAGCAAACGGCACTGATCGTCGATCGCAACGGCGTCCCCTTGGCGGTGTGCGTCACCGGCGCCAATCGGCACGACTCGGTCGTGTTCGAGGAGTTGATCGACGCCTTGCCGCCAATTGGTGGCAAACCAGGGCGCCCACGACGCTGGCCAGGCAAACTGCATGCCGACAAAGCCTACGACATCGAACGGTGTCGCAACTTCCTCAAGCAGCGCGGCATCATTGCGCCGATTGCACGCAAGAGCATTGAGCGTAATGACCGGTTGGGCCGTCATCGCTGGGTCGTCGAGCGCACGCAGGCTTGGGCAAACTGCGCATCCGCTTTGAACGCCGCATCGATGTCCACTTGGCGTTGCTCTTGCTTGCTTGCTCCATCATCTGCTTACGGCTTCTTCCTTGGTTTTGTTAGCCGCTCTAAATCCATGGTCTGTTCACTGGTGCAGTGACAAAACGCCTCAGTGCAACAGTTGCCGCATGTACAACACCGTCCACCCTGGCTTATCCAACATCAGACAAGCCTGCACATTCGGCGTGCCCGGCCCCTCGTGGGTATAGCCCTGCGCATCGACGTCCAGGTGCAGCGGCGTGGTCGGGCACAGCTCGGGGCGCAGCAGCCAGGCCACCGGCACTGCATCGAACAAGGTCGGCGTCGCGCTGGCCCATGGCTGGTCGGTATTGCGCCACTGGTAATACAGTTGCGTGAGCGCATCGGTGAGCCCGTCGCCGTGCGCAAACAGTGCAATGCGCTCGGGTTCTTCCAGCGTGACTTGGGTGGCGTCCAGCGGCAGCAACACGAGCGGCACGCCGGCAGCGAATACACGCTGCGCGGCCGGTATGTCAGCGAGGATGTTGTATTCCGCCGCCGGGGCACTGGCGGGGCGATACGCCGACTTGCCATAGCCCACCCGCACCGATCCACCCATCGCCACGATGCGCTTGAGCTTGGCAAAGCCGGCCGGGTCGCGCTGCTGTGCCAACGCGGCATCAGTCAGCGGCCCTAACACCAGCAAGGTGACTTCACCAGGATGCTGCCGCGCCTGCTGCAGGATCATCGCCGCCGCGTCCGGCAGATTGCTTGGCAATTGCCCTCTGCCCGCCCAACGCGCTTGGCTGAAAGGAAGCGTGCTGGTGGTGCGTGCGCCCACCGCCAACGGAATCTCGCTGCGCCCTACCCGCTGCAACAAGCGCTGTAACAACTGCGCACGCAATGTGGTGTCTCCCCACGCCGATGCGATGCCCAGCACACGCAATTGCGGGCTGCGCAGCAGTAGCCCCAATGCAAACGCGTCATCAATATCGTCACCGATATCGGTAGAGACCACCAGCAAGTCGGTGGGTGCAGGCGTTTGCAAAGACTGCGCTCCGGTCACAGGCGTCTGCGCCCATGCAGCCGCAGACGCGCACCACATCCCCATCATCAACCACGCAATTGGCCAGATCCACTGCATGCATCTACTCCTACCGCCATCAAAAACCGCCGGCATCATCGCAAACCGTTCGAGCCTGCTAACCCGCAACGCCGATCAGAAATTTGCACGAAACTGCGCGCCAACGATGCGCGGATCGTTGATGAAGCCGGTGAGGTTGTTGAAGTCGATCGCACCAGTCACACGAATCTGGTTGGTGCAGTTGCGGCAGAACACCGACAACTCGTATGCACCCGCGTCCCAGTTATAGCCGATCTTGGCGCCGCCTTCGACCAACGGCTGACCGGTGAACTCCTTGGAATCGTAAAGGAAGAAGTGCACTTCGCTACGGTAGGACCAGTCGGTGTAGAAGAACAGCTCGCCGTCGTTGCCCATCGGGATGCCGTAACGCAGCGTGGTATTGGCCATCCACCTGGCCGCCTGCGGCAGGTCGTTGCCGTCGATGATGGCGTTGCCGGCAGCATTGAGCGGGTCGGTCACGGTGCAGGTACGGCACACGCCCACCGACAGGCTCGGGTCGTCGATGCTGGTCCAGTTGTAGGCACCGCCGACGGTAACGCGCAGGTTCTGGGTGATCAGCGCTTCGAAATCGAACTCGGCGCCGCGCGCCTTGGTCTTATCAGCATTGAGCAAACGTACGTCGTTGGCCACGCCGCCCACTGCGGTGAGCTGCTGATTCTTGACGCGGAAATCGTAGATGTCCAAGTTCAGACGTGCACGGTTGTCGAACAGGTCGGACTTGATGCCGATCTCGAACGAATCCACCGTCTCAGGCTCGGCCACGGTCAGCGGCGCGGTGCCCGAGGGCACGCCGAAGCTCGCGCCGCGTAAACCGCGTGCCGCACGTGCATAGACGTTGATGCCGTCGTTGATGGAAAACTTCGCCGCTACATCGCCGGTGACCTTGGAGTTGTCGGTCTCGCCGCTGGACGGCTCGATCAGCGTGACGCGATCCAGCCCCAGTACGTCGAAGGTTTTCTTGTCGTAGGTGTAGCGAATGCCGGCGCGCAGGTTCAAACGGCCGGTGGCCGCGTAGTTCAACGAGCCGAACGCGGCCCACGAGGTATTGCGCTGACGGGTCAGTTGATAGCTAGCCAGGTCGCCGCCGCTGAAGCTGTTGTAGGTATAGTTTTCGCCCTCCACATCGTCATGAAAGTAGTACAGGCCGGCCTGCCAGTTAAGCGGACCATCGTCCTGCGATTCGGCACGCACTTCCTGGCTGTACTGGTCCAGGCGCTTGATGCCGCCGGCAGTTTCCACCGGGAACGGGATCACGCCCGGGCCGGACGGCGGTGCGAATACCGCGCCGAAGCCGCCGTCGATGTCGCCGCGGCTGTAGTACTTGCCGATGCCTTCATAGGCGGTGATTGAGTGCAGCGCGATGTCGCCCAGATCCCAGGTCAGATTGGCACTGCCGCCGTAGGTCTGCAGTTGCTGATGATTGGCAGCGTCGATAAAGGACTTCTCTGCATCGAAGCCGGGCACTAATTGGTTGGTGCCCGGCTGGACGAGGTTGGCGCGGAACAGACGCGCTGTGCCGTCCAAGTGACGCGCATGCGCGTTGAACAACGCGCTGAAGTCGTCGCTGGCCTGATACAGCAGCTGCAGACGCACGGCCGTATCGGTATAGCCTTCCAGATCGCGGCCGTCGCGGTTTTCCACCCAATCGTCGCGGCGCTGGCCCAAGCTGGACAGACGCGCTGCCCAATGGTCGCCCATCGCGATGCTCAGGCCGCTTTCCAGCGTCATGGTGCCGTAGGTCCCGTAAGACAGGCTGGCGTAGCCGTCATTGGCGCCGATGCTCGGCTTGACCGAATTGAACTTGACCACACCGGCCGGCGTATTGCGACCGAACAACGTGCCTTGGGGGCCGCGCAAGACTTCCAAGCCTGCCAGATCGAAAATCGGGAAGCCCTTCAAAAAGGCGTTTTCCTGCACCACCTCGTCGTAGATCAACGACACCGGCTGCGAGGCGTAGGTATTGAAATCGGTGTTGCCGTAGCCGCGGATGTAGACGCGCGGAAACACACGGCCGTTGGACGATTCGATGTTGAGGCTGGGCGCCTTGCCGGCCAGCACACGGATGTCCGAGCCACTGGTGGAGATGGCGTCCAGAAATTCCGGACGCAGCACCGATGCCGACACCGGCACATCCTTGGAGTCTTCCGAGCGACGCTCGACCGTGACCTTGACCGCATCCAGACGCACGACACCGTTGTCGCTGGGCACCTGCTGAGCGGCAGCGTAGAACGGGAGAAAAGAAGCGACAGCAACGGCGAGCGCGCTGATCTTGAGCGACCGGCTGGCGGACATGGGAAACTCCGAACTCTGGTGACGGGGCGGCCCGGTCTGCGTGCCGCAGCGCAACAGAATTAACACGATTTACACAAATATGGCAGAGCCCATACGAAAAAATTTCCGGAAATCTAAAAGGCTTTCTGATTGATGTAACACGGGCGTGCAATTTGTGCGTTGGGGCATGCCAGGTCTCAGAAAATGGGCACGGCAAGCTCGCCGTTCGAATCGGCTTGCATGCGCGATCTCCTGCAATGACAGACGCGTTGCGCGGGGCGCGTGGGAGCGCGTGCGACGGCCTACTGCTCCCGCATCAATTGCAAATGTTTAAGAGTAGCGACGCAAGTGCTGACCAGCGCAGCGCCGGCGCCTGTGCTGAGCAGCGGCGTGTTGCCGCATGCTCATCCCATTCCCCGAAAAGAATACGCACCCTACCCATGCGCGATCACTGGACCTCGGCAACACCGCCTGGCACCCGCACCCAACCTTCCATCAGCACCCGCGCACTGCGGCTCATCAGCGCCTTGGTCACCTGCCACTTGCCGTCGACCAACTGCGCCTGCGCACCAACCCGCAAGGTGCCGGACGGATGCCCGAAGCGCACTGCCAAACGCGCCGCACCGCCGGCCGCCAGATTGACCAGCGTGCCCGGCACGGCGGCCGCGGTGCCGATCGCTACCGCTGCGGTGCCCATCATCGCGTGGTGCAATTTGCCCATCGACATCGCACGCACCAGCAGATCGATCTCGACCGCCTGCACCCGCTTACCGCTAGACGCGACATAGTCGGCCGGCGGCGCAACGAAGGCCACTTTTGGCGTGTGCTGCCGCGAGGCGGCATCCTTCACCTTCGCAATCAACCCCATTCGTACCGCACCGTGCGCGCGCAAGGTCTCGAACATTGTCAGCGCACGCGGGTCGCCATTGATGGCCTCCTGCAGCTCGGTTCCGGTGTAGCCCAGGTCTCGCGCGTTGACGAAGATGGTCGGAATGCCGGCGTTGATCAGCGTTGCGGCAATCGTGCCCAGGCCTGGAATCTCCAGTTGATCGATCAGGTTGCCGGTGGGAAACATCGCCCCACCCTCGCCCTCTAAAGCGTCGGCCGGATCGAGAAATTCCAGCTGCACCTCGGCCGCCGGAAAGGTCACCCCATCCAGTTCGAAGTCGCCGGTTTCCTGCACCTGCCCCTCGCTCATCGGCACATGCGCCACGATGGTCTTGCCGATATTGGCCTGCCAGATCTGCACCGTCGCCACACCATCGCCCGGCACACGTGCAGCGTCGATCAAGCCGTTGGCAATCGCAAACGGCCCAACCGCCGCCGACAGATTGCCGCAGTTACCGCTCCAGTCCACGAACGCGCTGTCGATGGACACCTGCCCGAACAGATAGTCCACATCGTGCCCGACGCACGTGCTGGCCGACACGATCACGCTCTTGCTGGTACTCGAGGTCGCCCCACCCATACCATCGATCTGCTTGGCATACGGATCAGGGCTGCCGATCACTCGTAAGAGCAACGCATCGCGCGCCGGCCCAGGCTGCTGAGCGGCGGCAGGCAGATCCTGCAGACGGAAAAACACGCCCTTGCTGGTGCCACCGCGCATGTAGGTGGCGGGGATGCGGAGTTGGGGCAGATGGGTCATGGGTGAAAGGCCGGGATTGGGGACTGGGATGCAGACGGCAATAGGCAGCTGAGAATCGACAGAACGCTAGTGCATTTCCGGTCTCGGTGTTGCCGTTGCTCCTGACAACTCCCGATTCCCGACTCCCGACTCCCGGTTCTCCAAAAAATCCTGCGCAAACCGCTGCAGTACGCCGCCGGCTTGGTAAATCGACACTTCTTCGGCAGTATCCAGGCGGCACGTGACCGGCACTTGCAGCTGCTTGCCGTTGCGCCGATGGATCGACAACGTCAGCGTGGCGCCCGGTGTGCGTTCACCCGCGACATCGAAGGTCTCGCTGCCGTCGATGCCCAGCGTCTTGCGATCACTGCCCGGCTTGAACTCCAGCGGCAGCACACCCATGCCGACCAGGTTGGTACGGTGAATCCGCTCGAAGCCTTCGGCGACGATCACTTCCACACCGGCCAGGCGCACGCCCTTGGCGGCCCAATCGCGCGAAGAACCCTGGCCGTAATCGGCGCCTGCAATGATGATCAGCGGCTGCTTGCGCGTCATGTAGGTTTCGATCGCCTCCCACATGCGCAACACCTGACCTTCCGGTTCCAGCCGCGCCAACGAACCGGCCTTGACTTGCCCATCGACCACCGCCATTTCGTTGACCAGCTTGGGGTTGGCGAAGGTGGCGCGCTGCGCGGTGAGGTGATCGCCGCGATGGGTTGCGTAGGAGTTGAAGTCTTCCTCCGGTAGGCCCATCTTCGCCAGATACTCGCCGGCCGCACTGCCCGCCAGAATCGCATTCGACGGCGATAGATGATCGGTCGTGATGTTGTCGCCCAACACCGCCAACGGCCGCATGCCACGCAAACTGCGTGCGCCAGCAAGCGCGCCTTCCCAATACGGCGGGCGGCGGATGTAGGTGCTGGTCGGGCGCCAAGCGTACAAGGGGCTCACGCCGATGCCCTGCGTCACGCTGCGCTTGAACATCGGGTCGTAGACGCTGCGGAAATGCTCCGGCTTGACGCTGCGTGCCACCACTGCATCAATCTGCGCATCGGTAGGCCACAGATCCTTGAGCGTCACCGCCACGCCATCGGCATCGATGCCCAGCACATCTTTTTCGATATCGAAGCGCACCGTGCCGGCGATCGCATACGCAATCACCAATGGCGGCGATGCCAGAAACGCCTGCTTGGCATACGGATGGATCCGCCCATCGAAATTGCGGTTACCCGACAACACCGCCGTTGCATACAGATCGCGATCGATGATCTCTTGCTGGATCACCGGATCCAGCGCACCGCTCATGCCGTTGCAGGTGGTGCATGCGAACGCCACGATGCCGAAGCCAAGCTGTTCCAGCTCGCTCAACAGACCCGCTTCCTCCAGATACAACTGCACAGCCTTGGAACCCGGCGCCAGCGAACTCTTCACCCACGGTTTGCGGGTCAATCCGCGTGCGTTCGCATTACGTGCCAGCAAGCCGGCAGCAATGACGTTGCGTGGATTGGAGGTGTTGGTGCACGAAGTAATCGCCGCGATGATCACCGCGCCATCGGGCATCTGTCCCGGCACCTGGTCCCAGGTACCGGCAATACCGCGGGCGGCCAGCTCGGTAGTGGCCACGCGCTTGTGCGGGTTGGATGGACCGGCCATGTTGCGCACCACGCTAGACAGATCGAACTGCAGCACGCGCTCGTAT
Organism: Xanthomonas fragariae; assembly: GCF_900183975.1. Taxonomy (NCBI): domain Bacteria; kingdom Pseudomonadati; phylum Pseudomonadota; class Gammaproteobacteria; order Lysobacterales; family Lysobacteraceae; genus Xanthomonas; species Xanthomonas fragariae. The sequence goes on along the minus strand of NZ_LT853882.1, from coordinate 1,221,549 downwards.
TGCGCGTAGATAAGAGCATCCGCCCATAAGCCGGTCTGGCGGGCGTAGGTTTCCACCAATGCAATCTGGGTGTCTTCGCGCCCGGTCAGGCGCAGATAGTCCAGCGTCTGCTGATCGATATAGAACATCGCCGCGGTGGCACCGAACTCCGGCGTCATGTTGGAGATGGTCGCGCGGTCGCCGATAGTCAGCGCACTGGCGCCGGCTCCATAAAACTCCAGATAGGCGCCGACCACCCGCTGCTGACGCAGGAACTCGGTCAACGCCAGCACAATGTCGGTGGCCGTGATGCCCGGTGCTGGCCGGCCCAACAATTCCACCCCGATAATGTCGGGCAAGCGCATCCACGACGCCCGGCCCAGCATCACATTCTCCGCTTCCAATCCACCCACACCCACCGCGATCACGCCTAGCGCATCCACATGCGGCGTGTGGCTATCGGTGCCCACGCAGGTATCGGGAAACGCTACGCCATCGAGGGTGTAGATCACCGGCGACATCTTCTCAAGATTGATCTGGTGCATGATCCCGTTGCCCGGCGGAATCACTTGCATGTTCTCGAACGCACGCTTGGTCCATTCAATGAAGTGGAAGCGATCGGCGTTGCGGCGATCTTCCACACTGCGATTCTTGGCAAAAGCCTGCTTGTCGAAGCCGGCATATTCCACCGCCAGCGAGTGATCGACGATTAACTGCACTGGCACTACCGGGTTAACCTGCGCCGGGTCGCCGCCCTGCTCGGCGATCGCATCACGCAAGCCGGCCAAGTCGACCAACGCGGTCTGCCCGAGAATGTCATGGCAGACCACACGGGCCGGAAACCACGGGAAATCCAGGTCGCGCTTACGCTCGATCAGCTGGCGAAGATACGCTTCCAACAGTTGTGGTTCCGCGCGCCGCACCAGGTTTTCGGCATGCACACGTGCGGTGTACGGCAACATTGCATAGGCGCCGGGTTGCAGCGCATCCACGGCAGCGCGTGCATCGAAATAATCCAACGAGGTACCCGGCAGGGGCTTGCGGTACTGGCTGTTCATGGCTGGCGATATCACAAGGCGGGCGAGGTTTTTGGTATTGCTGTGCAGTGCGGTGCTCTTCTTCTACGCGCGGGAGAAGCGGCCCGAAGGGCGGATGAGGGGCAGCACCTCAGCCATCCGCTCAGGGACGCCGATCCAACGGCACGAACACCTGATCTTCCGGGCCGGTGTAGTTGGCCGAGGGGCGGATGATCTTGCCATCCACACGCTGCTCGATGATGTGCGCACTCCAACCGGCAGTGCGCGCCAGCACGAACAACGGCGTAAACATCGCAGTCGGCACGCCCATCATGTGGTAGCTCACCGCACTGAACCAATCCAGGTTCGGGAACATCTTCTTGATGTCCCACATTACCGTCTCCAGACGCTCGGCGATGTCGTACATCTTGCGGCTGCCCTGCTCATCGGAGAGCTCGCGCGCCACCTCCTTGATCACCTTGTTGCGCGGGTCCGACACGGTATAGACCGGATGCCCGAAGCCGATCACCATCTCCTTGCGCTCCACACGTGCTTTGATGTCGGCTTCGGCTTCGTCCGGGGTGTCGTAGCGCTTTTGCACTTCGAATGCCACCTCGTTGGCGCCGCCGTGCTTGGGTCCGCGCAATGCGCCGATGCCACCGGCAATGGCGCTGTACAAGTCGCTGCCAGTGCCGGCAATCACGCGACCGGCAAACGTGGACGCGTTGAACTCATGCTCGGCGTACAGGATCAGGCTGGTGTGCATCGCACGCACCCACGAGTCCTGCGGCGCAAACCCATGCAGCAAGTGCAGGAAATGTCCGCCGATCGAGTCGTCATCGGTTTCCACCTCGATACACTTGCCGTTGTGGCTGTAGTGATACCAATACAGCAACATCGAGCCCAGCGAGGCCATTAGTTTGTCGGCGATATCCCGCGCGCCCGGATGATTGTGGTCGTCCTTTTCCGGCTGCAGGCAACCCAGCACCGACACGCCGGTGCGCATCACATCCATCGGATGCGCCGATGGAGGCAACTGTTCCAGCGCGGTTTTCGCCGCAGCCGGCACGCCACGCAGCGAGCGCAGCTTGGCCTTGTAGCCGCGCAATTCGCCGCTGTTGGGCAACTTGCCATGCACCAGCAGATAGGCGATTTCCTCGAACTCGCTGGTGGTTGCCAGATCCAGAATGTCGTAGCCGCGGTAATGCAGATCGTTGCCGCTACGCCCCACCGTGCACAGCGCGGTGTTGCCGGCGGGGGTGCCGGACAACGCGACGGATTTCTTCGGCTTGAAGCCGGGATTGACGGTGTCGTTCATGCGATGAGCTCCCGAATCGTGTCGTGTTGCGGTGTCGCTGTTAAGGTGGCGAAACCTGTGCGCGGCAGACCGTGATCATGCGCCTTTGCGCGCAAACAACGCATCCAGGCGCTGCTCGTAGCCGTGGTAGCCGATGCGGTCGTACAGCTCTTCGCGCGTCTGCATGCGTTCCAGCACAGCTTGCTGGTGGCCATCGCGCCGAATCGCCGTATAGACCTCTTCAGCCGCCTTGTTGGCGGCACGAAATGCCGACAACGGAAACAGTTGAATCGCTACACCGGCTTGCGCAAGTTGGTCACGCGTGAACAGCGGCGTCTTGCCGAATTCGGTGATGTTGGCCAGCACCGGCACGCGCACCGCATCGACAAAGCGCCTGTAGGTTTCCAGGTCGTACGCTGCCTCGGCGAAGATTCCGTCCGCACCGGCCTCTACACAGGCAATCGCGCGTTCGATCGCCACATCCACGCCTTCCATCTGGATCGCATCGGTGCGTGCAATGAGGAAAAACGCCGCATCGGTCTTGGCATCGGCCGCGGCCTTGACCCGGTCCACCATCTCGGCCTGACTGACGATCTCCTTGCCCGGCCGATGCCCGCAACGCTTGGCGCCGACCTGGTCTTCGATATGGCAGCCGGCCGCGCCCGCCTTGATCAGCGATCTGATAGTGCGCTCGATGTTGAACGCACTCGGCCCGAAGCCGGTATCCACGTCTACCAGCAGCGGCAACGCGCAGACATCGGTGATGCGACGCACGTCGATCAGCACGTCTTCCAGCGTGTTGATGCCCAGGTCCGGCAATCCCAACGAACCGGCCGCCACGCCGCCACCGGACAGATAGATGGCCCGATAGCCGGCGCGCTGGGCCAGCAGCGCATGGTTGGCGTTGATCGCACCGATCACCTGCAGCGGCGATTCGGCAGCCAGCGCCGCGCGCAAGCGCGTGCCGGCGGAGGCGGTGGGCGAAGACATCATGGCGATTCCTGGGATGGGATTAGGGTGGGGGCGCAAACGGCGTGCCAATTGCAAGCGGTTGATTGCATTGGGAGGGGCCGGGCCAGCTGTTGCAAACCTGCAACATCCCGAGCAGCATGAAACATCGTTGCAACACGGCAGTCCAATGCGCAGCCCTCCTCTTGCTGATTCAACAGACACCTCCCCACCGGTAATTTGGACTGTCAGCGTCTCGCGCCTGACCGGCCTGCTGGCCGATGTCATCCCCGAGTTCGACAAGCGCGCGCGTATCGAGCAGATCAATCTCGGCTTTGCCGAAGCGGTCGAGGTCATCGGTCAACGCCTGCGCCGTGAGCGCTGCGACGTTCTGGTCGCCGGCGGCTCCAATGCTGCCTATCTGCGCAGCCGGCTCGCGTTGCCGTTGGCACCGATCCGGGCCACCGGATTCGATCTGATGGAAGCGCTTGCGCGCGCGCGCCGCATCGCGCCGCGTATCGGCGTGGTCACCCACGCCGGCGATGTGCCTTCGTTCCGCGCCTTCCAGACCAGCTTCGATCTGGACATCGCACACCGGCGCTTCGTCACCGCCGAAGATGCGCGCGACTGCATCGCCGACCTGCGCGTCAGCGGCATCCAGGTCATCGTCGGCACCGGCATGTCGATCGACTTCGCCGAGCAGGCCGGCTTGCCCGGCGTGCTGTTGTACTCGGCCGATTCGGTACGTCACGCGCTCGAACATGCCATCACGCTGGGCACCGCGCCGAGCATCGATCGCTCCACCGGCGGCACCACCACACGACGCGTACGCCGCACCGATGCACTGTTTGGCGAAGACGCCGCAATTGCACACGTGCGCGACCTGGTGCAGCTGTACGCCCCACATCCGAGCACCGTGTTGATCAGCGGCGAGACCGGCACCGGCAAGGAGCTGGTTGCGCTCCAACTGCATGCCGGCAGCCGTCGGCGCGGCCGCTTCGTCGCGATCAATTGCGGCGCCATCACCGAATCGCTGCTGGAAGCGGAACTGTTTGGCTACAGCGACGGCGCATTCACCGGCGCACGCCGCGGCGGCCATATCGGCCTGATAGAGGCAGCACAGGACGGCACGCTATTCCTCGACGAAATCGGCGAGTTACCAATGCCGCTGCAAACCCGATTGCTGCGCGTCCTGGAAGAGCGCGAAGTACTGCGCGTGGGCGCCACAGTGCCCATCGCCGTCGACGTCCGCGTGGTCGCCGCCAGCCTGCAACAGTTGCAGGATTTGGTCGAACGAGGCCGCTTCCGCCGCGATCTGTTCTACCGCCTGGCAGCATTACGCATCGCACTGCCGCCGCTGCGCAATCGCCCCGACGAAATTGCAATGTTGCTGACGCATTACTTCCAGCAACTCGGCAACATTGCCTCGCCGTTGTCTGCTGCGGCATTGCAGCGACTGCAACAGCACACCTGGCTAGGCAACGTGCGCGAGCTCCGCAACCTGGTCGAACGTCTATGCATTCACTGGAAGGCACATCCAAGCGACAGCCTGAGCCTGGAGCAACTCGAACGCTGGGCGCCGGAATTATTCGACGTACATATCGGCGATAGCGCAGCGCCGTTCGGCCACGACGATATGGCAACCTCACGCCTGCACCTAACCGCAGCAACAGTCCGCGCAGCGCTCGATCGCACCAATGGCAATCGTGCGCTCGCCGCAAAAGCGCTAGGCGTTTCGCGCACCACCTTGTGGCGCTGGATGCAGGCGCAGGCCGTGGCATCACGTACTTAGAGCGGCTAACAAAACGTAGCGAGCAGTCGTCAGGTGGGTGCGGACGGCGCGGAGGAACCGCAGTGTACGAGTGAGTGGTACATGAGGATTCCGAGCACCGGCCGCCCCCGCCTGGCGGTGAGCGCAGTAGATTTGTTAGCCGCCTTTATTCAAAATCGCCAGATGGTTCCGGGTCTCGACGCCACTGCCGAACAACTCAGGCGTGGTATCGCGAATGATGAAGCTCTCGCCGTTGTGCTCGATGCTCAGCACGTGCTTTTCCGACTTCATATCGCCCCAGTTGTCCACTTACTGCTCGCCCACATCGCGGGCGCAACCAGCCAACAGCAACATCGCAACCAAGGCACTTCCGAGCAGCGTCTTTAACGCCACTCTTACTTAAACGCGGGGCCTTGCAGAATGGCAATTCTTTGCTGAGCCCGCAAGAAGCAGGCACAACACAAAGGCGATGGCGCACTCAGCGCCGGGGGCGCGGACTATCAATCCTGTGCACACCAACCGATTGAAGCGTTAGGGAAGGTCTGAACAACTCACCAGACCTCTAAAATTCGAGCCTGCTGCGTGCCAATAGCGCACAGAGTTGATGCGTACGATACGATTTCTACGGTTTCTTGCGGCGTTGGCTGGCGCCAGACAGCATTATCCCCTGGCCGGCAGCAACTGCCGGCGCACCATCCACAGATTGGATAGTGCGAACAGGGTCAGCACATGCGCGGTGTTCTTGGCCAAGCCGCGATAGCGGACCTTGGTGTAGCCAAACTGGCGTTTGATCACGCGGAATGGATGCTCCACCTTCGCACGCACACTTGCTTTGAAGTATTCCCAACGTTCTTCCTGACGGCGCTCGCGTTTGTTGCCAATGGCTTGAATCGTCGAACGCTTGGCGGCAATGAAAAAAGCAGCCTTGCAGGTCTGCAGTTCTTCGCGTTTGTCCGCACCGGTGTAGCCGCTGTCGTCGAACACACTGTCTTCTTTGCCGTGCAGCAATGCGTGGGTCACCGTGACATCGGCCACATTGGCAGCCGTACAACGGACGTGGCGCACCAGCCCGGAAAACTCATCCACGCCGATGGGTGCCTTCATCCCGAAATACCACTGATTGCCTTTCTTGGTCTGATGCATTTCAGGGTCGCGCGCGCGGTCGGTGTTCTTGGTCGAACTGGGCGCAGCGATCAGGGTTGCATCGACGATCGTGCCGGACCGCAGGCTCTGACCCTTGCGCACCAGATCCGCGTTGACGGCCTCCAGCATCCGCGCTGCAAGGCCATGGGTTTCCAGCAAGCGGCGAAAGTTGAGAATCGTGGTCTCGTCGGGAACATTGTCCAAACCACCGAGCCGGGCAAAACGGCGCAAGGTCGGGATCTGGTGCAACGCTTCTTCCATCGCCGGATCGCTCAACGCATACCACTGCTGCAGCAAATGAATCCGCAACATCGTCGCCAGTGCGTACGGCTGTCGACCAGGCCGCCCCGACACCGGATAGTGCGGCGCGATCAGTCCGAGCAAGTGCCTCCACGGAACCACCTGCTCCATCTCGGCCAGGAAGATCTCGCGGCGAGTCTGCTTGCGCTTGCCCAAACCTTCAGCGTCACCGAACGTCAGTTGCATGGATGACTCCTCAACGTAGGTGTGTAGTGTCGCGCATTTGAAGTGCGTTGTTCAGAGGTTCCTTAGGTGACAAGTGACACGTTGAGTTAAAGCGGCGCTTTGCAACATCTCGCACTGCGCCGTCTATAGGCTGAATTTTACCGTGGTGTGAATCTGTATTCTTCAACCATCGCTGCAGTCACATCTTTCGCGTAACACAACGGCGCATAGCCACCACCACTACTATAAGCGCTTCGGCGACCGCAACTATTGCCGTTGCTTGCTGAGTTGTACGGACAGGGGCAGTTGCCTGGATACGATTCGATTGATCGCCGAATAAGCTCAGCTTTAATCTGTGCATCAGAAGACGTGCGTGCATACTCCTTCGCGAGGGCAGGGGCTGAAGCCGTCAGGACCAGCGCAAGCAACAAAATGCGTGACTTCATTATCGCCATTCCCACGATCGCACCTAGCATGCGTCCGGGCTTGTGCAAGGGTTGTGCCTAGCATTTGATGCACTGCTGCCCTTAAACAACTTCAAGCATGGCCGGAATGGATATGCGCATGCATTGCCTAAGAGTGGCTAACGAAACATAGCGAGCAGTCGCCAGGTGAGTGCGGACGGCGCGGAGGAACCGCGGTGTACGAATGGTACATGCCGATTCCGAGCACTGGCCGCGCCCGCCTGGCGGTTAGCGCAATAGTTTTGTTAGCCGCTCTAATGCACTACTGACGCGTGCAAAGGCATGACTCGAGTTGATCGCCACCATGCGTCATGTCTGGCACGAACCATTGAACCCACAGAAGACGGTTCGACTCAGCCGTGAGCATGCTTGGCCCTGTCGGGCGCTATGCGATGCGATTGAATGATCGAGCGTGAGAGCGACTCTTTGCGTAGATCTGCCAATGGGCCAAGCTCCTTCGAGAATGCCCACAAAAAAGCCGGCTCATGACCGGCTTTTTTCTCGCGCGTTGAAATCCTTGCTGCTATTGGGTTTCGATGGTGGGCGGTACAAGGTTCGAACTTGTGACCCTTGCCGTGTGAAGGCAATGCTCTACCGCTGAGCTAACCGCCCGGTGACGCGAGCCGAGCATTATAGGGCAGCAGTGGCGATCGTCAACAGGCGTCAACAGGTTCATCCAGGGTGGTGGCGATGCGGTCGAAAAGAACCCGCCGCGGTGACTGGACGCGGCGCTCCGACCGCCTGGCAGCGCGTAGTAGTGATCGGTCCCGCGTCGCTCAAACGCCCAATACGCACCTTGGAATAGCACTTCGGACACGACCGCAATCCCGCGCCCCTACAGCACACCGCCCTACATCGTATGCGTCGGCTTATCCAAGGTGGTCAAGCCCGCTAATAGGATCTCGATCTTGTTGCGCACCGCCTCGCCTTCCGGGCCGTCCGGGAACTGCACGCCGATGCCGGCGGCGCGGTTTCCCTGCGCGCCGGCCGGTGTGGTCCAGATGACCTTGCCGGCGACCGGCAGGCGCTCGCTGGAGTCCGGCAGGGTCAGCAGCAGGAAGACTTCGTCGCCGAGCATGTAGCGCTTGGGCGTGGGCACGAAGATGCCGCCGCCTTTCACGAACGGCATGTAGGCGCTGTAGAGCGCCGGCTTGTCCTTCAACGCCAGCGACAAAATGCCTTGGCGTGCATTCATTGCACTCATCGGGTTCCCCTAGAACGTGGCGGACGCTCTCCCTCGCGCCAGGCCAGCAACAATTCCGTCACTGCCAGATCGGCGCGGACGGTGGTGCGCAGCAGATCGCGCGTGCGATTGGCGGCGTCGAACCAGATCGCCAGCTTGTGCAACCGCGATGGATCGGTCAAGCCGGCCGATGCCTGCGCCAGCGCCAGATCGGCGGCATGGCGCAGGCGTTGATCGGCCTGGCCATCGTTGGTCCAGCGCTGCGCAACGTCCACCGCCCCGGCGCGGCCGCTGGTGACCTGTTCCAGGTCCTGCGCCACCGCCCGACGCACCGCCAGGCCATCCTCGCGCAGCCACTGCGCAGCAAGACCGGGATGACCGCGCGCGGCGTCCAGCGCCTCTCGTGCAACCCGCTCGCTGACGCCTTGCGACAGCAACCAGGCCAGCGCCTCGTGCGCGGGCGGCAACTTGAATTCCAACCGCTGGCAGCGGCTGCGGACGGTCGCCGGCAGACGCGCCGGCTGCGCGCTGATCAGCCACAGGTAACGACCCGGCGAAGGCTCTTCCAGCGTCTTGAGCAAGGCATTGCAGGCGGAGCGATTGATCGCGTCGGCCGGGTCGACGATCACCACCTGGGCGATGCCGTATTGCGGGGTCAACGAGAGCTTTTGCGAAATCTCGCGCACCTGCTCGATCACGATCTCGGTGCGCAGCTTGTCGCCGGTGCGATTGGGGATGAACGAGATCAGCTGCAGGTCCGGGTGGGTACCGGCCGCGATCAGCTGGCGCGTGCGCTGGGCGAGCGCCGGGTCTGGCGAGCTGGCCAGCACGTGCTCGGCCAGCGCCAATGCCACCGCGCGTTTGCCCAGGCCTTCCGGTCCGCAAATCAACAGGCCGTGCCCGAGTCGGCCCGCGTCCAGGGCGGCCACGGTCTGGTCGTAAGCGCGCTGCTGCCAGGGCGAAAACGCGGAGGTCATGGTGTGGGTTCCGGTTGCGGGAGACGGCGACGCTGCAGATAACGCGCAACGGCAGCATTGTGTTCGGCCAGGGTGGCCGAGAACACGTGCGCGCCGGTTCCATCACCGACCGCAACGAAGTACAGCGCCTCACCGGGCGCCGGGCGCACCGCCGCCAACAATGCCTCCCGGCCCGGCATGGCAATCGGGGTCGGGGTCAGGCCGGTGCGGGTGTAGGTGTTGTACGGCGTGTCGTTGGTCAGGTCGCGGCGACGGATATTGCCGTCATAACCGCTACCGATGCCGTAAATCACGGTCGGGTCGGTCTGCAACTTCATGCCCAGCTGCAGACGGCGCAGGAACACCCCGGCGATCAGCGGGCGCTCCGAGCCCAGGGCGGTTTCTTTTTCGATGATCGAGGCCAGGATGAGCGCCTGCTCCGGCGAGTTGAGCGGCAGGTTGGGGGCGCGCTGCTTCCAAGCCTGCGCCAGCGCCTTGTCCATGGCGATGTGCGCACGCTTGAGCACATCCAGATCGCTGTCGCCGCGCTGATAGAGATAGGTTTCCGGCAGGAAGCGACCTTCAGGATGTTGGTTGGCAAACCCCAGCCGCGCCATCAGCGCCGCATCGTCCAGCGCACCGATGGATTGCTGCAGCGGCGTGGACGTGGCGAGTGCAGCGCGCAACTGGCGGAAATTCCAGCCTTCCACGATCGTGAAGCGGTACTGGATCACTCGACCCTGGCGCATGCGATCGAGCAGCTCGCGCGGCGACAAGGCCGGCACCAGCGCGTATTCGCCCACCTTGAGCTTGCCGGCCGCGTCGACCTGACGGGCGAGCAGTTGCCATTCCAGATCCGCGCCCTGCGCCACGCCAGCCTCGCGCAACTTGCGCAGCGTGGCCTTGAGCGAATCGCCGGGCGCAATCGCCACGCTGGGTGCGCTGGCGCTCACCGGGGTATCGACGAAGTGCAGGTAATGCCGCCACGCCACCACGGCCGCAATCGCCAGCAGCCCTACTAGCAACAGTGCCGTGCCCAGCACGGCCAGACATCCGCGTTTGCCAGTCTTAGCCACACTCACCTCGTCATTGCCCCAGCGCCGCGCAGGATAACGCGCGCCGGTGCCGTCCCGTTGACTCACTCATGTCCGGTCGAATGCGCGCAGCATCCCACGCGCCTTGGCGCGGGTTTCGTCCAGCTCGCGCTGCGGGTGCGAATCCACCACGATCCCGGCGCCAGTGCGGAAATGCACGCGGTCCCCGGCCACCTCGGCGGTGCGAATCAGAATATTGAGGTCCATGTCGCCATCGCGATTGAGCCAGCCGAACGCGCCGGTGTAGGCGCCACGCGCAGTCTGTTCGAGCTCGGCGATTATCTGCATGCAGCGCACCTTCGGACAGCCGGTAATCGTGCCACCTGGAAACACCGCCGCAATTACCCCGCCCGGCGTAACGGCCGCGCGCAGACGGCCGCGCACATTGCTGACGATGTGGTGCACGTGCGCGTAGCTTTCCACGCACATCAGCTCGTCCACCTCCACCGTGCCCGGCGCACAGATGCGTCCCAGGTCGTTGCGTTCCAGGTCGATCAGCATGACGTGCTCGGCACGCTCTTTCGGATGGCCGACAAGCTCGCGGGTGCGTGCGGCATCATCATCGTCGGCAAAGCGCGCGCGGGTGCCAGCGATCGGGCGTGTCTGCACCACATCGCCCTGCACCGACACCAGGCGCTCGGGCGAGGAACTCACTACTGCGCGCCCTGCCGCGACGAACAGGCCAGCAAACGGCGCCGGATTGGCCGCGCGCAGCCGCGCATGCAACGCAGCCGGATCGACCGCATCAGCGAACGCCGCATGCCAGGCACGCGAGATATTGGCCTGGAATACATCGCCGGCGCGCAGATAATCGAGCACGCACTGCACTGCATCAGTGAAGCGTTCGGGCGCGTCTTCTTCGACGACCACAGGCCCAACCCAGGTCGGCAACGGCGGCAGCGCGGCGCAGGCGGCGATGTCCTGGACGATGCGAGCCAGCAGATCTTCGCGGCCGGGCTCGGCCAGCGCGATGCAGCGCCCTTCCACGCGATCACGCAGCACCGCTGCGGGCGCGCGCAGGGCGAGCGCGGTCGGCAGGCGATCAGTGCGCGTTGGTAGATGCAGGATCGGCTCGACCTGCGCAGCCAGCTCATAATCGAGCAATACCGCCCAGCCGCCGCGAAACGGCCATGGGCTCGTCGCATCGTGCGCAACACGCTCGGCCTGCCAGGCGGCATCCAGCGCAGCCAGAAAGCTGCCTTCCAGCACGCGCCCCTCGCCCTCACGGGTGCGGCCATCCGGATCGAGCCGCAGACTTGCGCCCTCTGCGAGCAGCAAGAAGTCCCAGCGCCCGTGTTGTGTGCCGGCGGCAGTGGATTCGAGCAGCACCGGATACCGCTGCGGGACCAGCCGATGCAGGGCCAGCAAATCGATGTCCGCGTGCAGTGGTCTGGTGAGCGTCATCGGTCCGGCATGGCGTTAGGTGCTCAATCGCGCCGCTCTACGGTAGACGCAGCGCGCGTGTGATGCTGTGTGGATCAAGTGTGGATCAAGTGTGGAGCGGACCGTAACGTAGCATCCGCCCGCACGAACGCGTCACGCGCGGCGGCCGGAAAATGTCGCGCACCGTTCCTCAACGAAGAAGACGGCGCGCCGACTCAGACGCGCTTGAATACCAACGTGCCGTTGGTGCCGCCAAAGCCGAAGCCGTTGGACATCACCGCATCGACCTGCACTTCGCGCGCAACGTTCGGCACGTAATCCAAATCGCAGCCTTCGCTGGGTTCTTCCAGGTTGATGGTCGGCGGGATGATGCCGGTGTGCAGCGCCATCACCGAGAAGATCGCTTCCACGCCACCGGCTGCGCCGAGCAGGTGACCGGTCATCGACTTGGTCGAACTGACCATGGCCTTGTAGGCGTGGTCGCCCAGCGCGCGCTTCATCGCCATCGTTTCAGCCAGATCGCCCAGCGGCGTAGAGGTGCCGTGCGCGTTGAGGTAACCGATCTGCTCGGGGTTGAGCTTGGCATCGCGCATGGCCGCGGCCATGCTGCGCGCCGCACCTTCGCCGTCTTCGCTGGGAGCGGTCATGTGGAACGCATCGGAGCTGGCGCCGAAGCCGACCAGTTCTGCATATATGCGCGCGCCGCGTGCCTTGGCGTGTTCGTATTCTTCCAGCACCAGAACGCCGGCGCCGTCGCCAAGCACGAAACCGTCGCGCTGTCTGTCCCACGGGCGCGAAGCGCCGGCCGGGTCGTCGTTGCGGGTGGACATCGCCTTCATCGCACAGAAACCGCCGACGGAACTCGGCGAGGACCCGCGCTCGGCGCCGCCGGCCAGCATCACATCGGCATCGCCATGCTGGATCATGCGCATCGCGGTGCCGATCGAATGGTTGGAGGTGGCGCAGGCCGACACGGCCGAGAACGTCGGACCCTTCAGACCCTTGATGAGGCTCACCTGGCCCGGCAGCATATTGATGATGGTGCTGGGCACATAGAACGGCGAAATCTTACGCGCGCCACCCTCATGAAATTTGATGGTCTGCTCTTCGATACCTAGCAGCCCGCCGATGCCGGAACCGAGAATGGCGCCCACCCTTTCGGCATTGCTTTCGTCGATTTCCAGGCCGGAATCGTCCAGCGCCATGAACGATGCGCCGACACCGTAGTGGATAAACGAGTCCATCTTTTTGACGTCCTTGGCGGACACAAAAAGCGTGGGGTCGAAATTCTTGATCTCGCCTGCGATCTTGGTGGTGAACTGCGAGACATCGATCTGCGTGATCGGGCCAATGCCTGAGCGCCCGTGGATGATTCCATCCCAGCTGGTGGCCAGATCATTGCCCAGCGGCGACACCATGCCCATGCCGGTAACGACAACACGACGACTCATTGCAGATCTCCTCACCACAGAACGAACGGTGCTTGCGGTTTGCGATTGACGCTGAAAAACACAGGGCCGCATCAGCGGCCCCATGGGATGTCTGACGCAGCAGCGGCTTGACGCGCGCCGCCGCGGTCAGGAACAACGCATCAGCTCTTGACGTGCGCCTTGACGTAGTCGATCGCCTGCTGGACCGAGGTGATCTTCTCGGCCTCTTCGTCCGGGATCTCGCACTCGAACTCTTCTTCCAGTGCCATCACCAGCTCGACGGTGTCCAGCGAGTCGGCCCCTAAGTCATCGACGAACGATGCGCTGGTGGTGACTTCCTCTTCCTTGACGCCGAGTTGTTCAACGACGATTTTCTTGACGCGTTCTTCGATGGTGCTCATTTGGGATATCGCTCCAGATGGAGTAGTGGTGGTACAAAAAAACGCCATCGTGCTGCGATGGCCGCGTTGGATAGTGTAGTGGAAGCGACCGAGCGTTGCATTGCATCACAACTCTCGGCCGATCAGACACTTAGCGCCTCCCGGCGCTGCACGCTCAGGGCATGTACATGCCACCGTTCACGTGCAGGGTCTCGCCGGTGACGTAGCGAGCGGTCGGGCCGGCCAAAAACGCCACCGCGTTGGCGATGTCCTCCGGCTGGCCCAGATGGCCGAGCGCGATCTGCTGCAACAAGGCGGTCTTGGCCTCTTCCGGCAACGCCCTGGTCATATCGGTATCGATAAAACCGGGCGCCACCACATTCACGGTCACGCCGCGCGAGCCGATCTCTTTGGCCAGCGACTTGGAGAACGCGATGATGCCGGCCTTGGCCGCTGCGTAGTTGGTCTGCCCCGGATTGCCGGTCACACCGACCACCGAGGCGATGTTGATGATGCGGCCCTTGCGCGCCTTCATCATGCCGCGCATCACCGCCTTGGACGTGCGGAACACGCTAGTCAGATTGGTGTCGATGATCGCCTGCCAGTCGTCGTCCTTCATCCGCACCAACAGGTTGTCGCGGGTGATGCCGGCGTTGTTGACCAGGATCGAGATGGCGCCGAATTCCTTGCCGATCGCATCGATCAGGCCATCGACCGCGGCGGCATCGGTGACGTTGAGTTCACGACCGTGACCGCCGTTGGCCGCCAAGCGCTCGCCGATCGCTGCAGCGCCGGAGGCGGAGGTGGCGGTACCGATAACGGTGGCGCCCTGGGCAGCCAAGGTATCGGCAATGGCAGCGCCAATCCCGCGACTGGCACCTGTGACGAGGGCGACGTCGCCCTGCAGTGGCTTGCTCATGAATGCTGTTCCTCAAGTGGGGACGTCGCGACCGCAGCCAGGGACGTGGAGTGAGGCCGGCATGACCGGCATGTGCGTCGGATCAGTGCACCCACGCGTCGAATGCGCCCGCGTAATCGGCAGGGGTAGCCAGCGAACGCGCGTCCAGGCGCTTGTCGATACGCTTGATCAGCCCGCTCAGCACCTTGCCCGGTCCGCATTCGGCGATCCGGGTAATGCCCTGCGCGGCCAGCACCTGCACGCAACCGGTCCACTGCACCGGCAGATATAGCTGCTCGGCCAGCGCCTGGCGAATCGCCTCGCCGCCGTCGTGCACGCGTGCATCCACGTTCTGCACCACCGGAATCTGCGGGGTATGCCAGGTCAGCCCGGCCATCGCTTCAGCGAGCTGGTCGGCCGCCTCGCGCATCAGCGGGGTGTGCGAAGGCACGCTCACCGCCAACTTGACCGCCTTGCGCACGCCACGCTCGGCCAGCAAGGACAGCGCGCGATCCACCGCTGCCACGTCGCCACCGATCACGATCTGACCAGGCGAGTTGAAGTTGGCCGCGACCACCACCTGGCTGCCTGCTGCCTCGGCACAGACGTCCAGCACCAACGCGTCTTCGGCGCCCAGCACCGCGGCCATCGCACCGACACCGGCCGGGGCAGCGGCCTGCATGAACTGGCCGCGCAGCCGCACCAGGTGCGCGCCGTCGTGTAGCGACAAGGCGCCAGTGGCAACCAGCGCGGTGTATTCCCCCAGGCTGTGCCCGGCCAGCAACGCCGGGCGCTGCCCGCGCTGCGCGTTCCACAACCGCCACACCGCGATGCCCGCGGCCAGCAAGGCCGGCTGGGTGTATTCGGTGCGGTTGAGCATCTCTTCCGGGCCGCCCTGGGACAGTGCCCACAGGTCGACGCCAGCGCCTTCAGAGGCCTCGGCAAATGTGTCGCGAATCTGCGGGTGCAGTTGGGACAGTTCGGCCAGCATGCCCAGGGACTGCGAGCCCTGGCCGGGAAACACGAAGGCGAGAGTGGATTCGGTCACGCGTTGCTGCCTACAAAAATCGAGCCGGGATAATACGTGCGAAATCGCCCTGGCGTCTGTACTGCCGCGTATGCAGTGCCTGCTTTGGGATGGTCCGGCGTCGCAGAACGCACAGCTGACCGATCAGTAGCCGGCACGCAACGACGGGGGCAGCGGCGGCCACAAAGCGCTGCGGAAGGTCATGGCGTGCTAACGATCGCAAAGCCAAACAAATGCGGTCGGCCTATACCGGCCAGCAGCAGGATGACGATGGCGAGCACTATTGGATCGCGTCAGCAGTCATGGCAGCGCCCTCATCGCCCTGCCCATGCACATCTGCCCTCTGCGCAGCCGGATTTGAAAGCACCGCCGGCGAGCCCGGCAGCACTTGCGGACTCAATAGCGCAGCAGCGCCGAGCCCCAGGTAAATCCACCACCGAACGCTTCCAGCAGCAGCAACTGGCCACGCTGCACGCGGCCCGAGCGGACGGCTTCGTCCAGCGCCAGCGGCACCGAGGCCGACGAGGTGTTGCCATGGCGATCCACGGTGACGATCACCTGCTCCATCGGCAAGTCCAACCGCTTGGCGGTGGCTTCAATGATGCGCAAATTGGCCTGATGCGGAATCAGCCAATCCAGATCGTGCTTGTCGTAGCCGTTGGCGGCCAGGGTCTGGTCGACCACAGAATCCAGCGCCTTGACTGCGTACTTGAAGACGTCGTTGCCCTTCATCCGCAAAGCACCTCCGCCATTCTTGCCTTCGCCGAAGCCAACCGACACGCCGACCGGATCCCACAGCAGCTCTTTCTTGCTGCCATCGGCATGCAGATGGGTGCTGAGAATGCCGGTTTCTTCGTTGGCCTTGAGCACGACAGCGCCGGCACCGTCGCCGAACAGTACGCAGGTGGTGCGATCAGTCCAGTCGACGATGCGGGTCAGGGTTTCTGCGCCAACCACCAGCACGGTCTTGGAGTCGCCACTGCGCACGAACTTGTCGGCCACGCTGAGCGCATAGACAAAACCCGAGCAGGCCGCATTGACGTCCATCGCACCGCAACCGACATTGCCCAACCGCGCCTGCAACAGGCAGGCGGTAGACGGAAAGATCAGGTCGGGAGTGGTGGTGCCGATGACGATCAGATCGAGCTCGTCAGCGGTAACGCCGGCCGCTTCCATCGCCTTCAGCGAGGCGAAATACGCTAGATCGCTGGTGGTCTGGTCGTCGGCGACGATGTGACGCTCACGGATACCAGTACGCGAGTAGATCCATTCATCACAGGTGTCGACGAGCTTGGACATATCGTCGTTGGTCAACACCTTTTCGGGCAAATAACTACCCGTGCCCGCGATTCTGGAATAGATCCGCTTGCTCATACTGTTCCCTGTTGCCTGTTCCCTGTTGCAAGAGTCGCAGTGGCCTGCGACTCCGAAAGAAGCGACGGTCGCCCAGCCGCGTCGAGCGCGGCGGGCGCTACGAATCAATCTTCTTGGACGGCGGACGACTTGGTCGGGATCACCTTCTTGCCGCGGTAGTACCCGTCAGCGGTGATGTGGTGGCGCAGATGGATCTCGCCGCTGGTCGGGTCGGTCGACAGCTGCTTGGCGGTGAGGGCATCGTGCGAACGACGCTGGCCGCGACGGGACGGGGTGACTCGGGATTTCTGCACAGCCATGGGATTGCTCCAACTTAAGTTCGATAAACTTGTCTGTCGAGTCGAACGATACGCTCTACGCCCGCGTCGACCTGATCCTTCCGCCCTTAACAGCGGCGGTTACTGTTTTTTCAACGCTGCCAGCGCCGCGAACGGACTAGCCTTGTCTTGCTCTTCCTGGGTCGGAACCCATTCGGCATTGATCGCTTCGCTTCCCGGCGCCATCGGCACCACTGGCACCGCCAGCACCAGCTCGTCCTCGACCATGTCTGCGGCCCGCAGCATGCCACCTTCCGGCACCAGCAAGGCCTCGTACTCGGCCGGCAACGCAGCTTCGTCGGCTTCATCACGGATCAAACCAAGACGCTGTCTGATTTGCACCGGATACAGAAAACGTTGCAAGGTGCGCTGGCAGGCCAATGGCAGCTCGACATCGATGCTGAGCTCGACATAGGTAACCTTCAGCAGATCGTCTTGATCGAATTGAAGCGAATATACGCATTCGCCCTCGGTATCGACCAGACTCCCCTGCAGACGGGTCATTGCACACAGAGGGATGCGGCCATCGAAGCGCCTGCGCGCTGCGACCATCCGCCAAGCATCCAGCATTTCGGGTACGTTCGCGGACATAAGCCGCAGAATGTTAAAGACCCGCAGTTGCCATGTCAAATGGCACAATTCAGCGCAATTGCCGCGCAGCGCTCAGGCCCGCAGACTCCCCTGCCTGTCCCGTGCAACACACCATGATGCCACGCCTGATTCTTGCCTCCACCTCTGTCTATCGGCGCGAACTGCTCGGCCGTCTGCAACTGGATTTCAGCACTGCCTGGCCGCAGGTCGATGAGCAGGCAAAGCCGGGTGAAACACCGAGCGCGCTGGCCAGCCGTCTTGCCGCCGAAAAGGCTGCTGCGGTGGCGGCATACTCAGCAGGAGCATGGGTTATCGGCTCGGATCAGGTCGCCGACCTGGATGGCGAGGCACTGGGAAAGCCGGGCACTGTTGAACTGGCACGTGCGCAGCTGAGCGCCATGTCCGGTCGTCTGGTGCGCTTCCATACCGCAGTGAGTCTGGTCGGCCCGGACCGTAGCCTGCACGCACTGGACCTGACCGAGGTGCAGCTGCGCCCGCTGACAGCTGCCGAGATCGAGCGCTATCTGGCCACCGAACCGGCATTGGATTGCGCCGGCAGCTTCAAGTGCGAAGGCCTGGGGATCAGCCTGTTCGATGCAATAGGTTCGGACGATCCCACCGCGCTGGTGGGCCTGCCGTTGATCGCGCTGTCGCGGCTGTTGCGGCAGGCGGGGTTCGAAATTCCCTGAGAGTTGTGGCGACTGACCGTGGTGTCGACCTACCAGGGTCGAAGGTCGCTCAGGGACCTGCACGGGCACGTGGCAAATCCCGGCATCCAGCCGCGCTTCCCTCACAAACGCGCAAAAGGTTTCTAGTCGCACGTAGCCCTACTTGGGCAGAGCCAACTGACAGAACTGGTACGGATATTCGGCCTGACCAACTTTCGAGGACAACGTGCGGCAGCGCGCGGAGTCCAGCGTCAGCCCATAAGCGGCCAGGCGCTGCTGCGCAGCCTTGCGTGCGGAGTGGTTTGCGGCTGCGATATCCAACGCCTTGCCCCTGGGCACGGTGAGCACGCAGCGGCCCGATTGCGATGCATCCAGCTCGGCACGCAGACCGTGCGCGATCAACCAACGCAGACGCGTGCACTGCGGCTGGCTATCCCAGCCGATCTGTTGCGCCCAGCGATTCATTCGATCGATACGCAATTGCTGTTTGTCGCGCGCCGCGCCCAACATGGCGTAGAGCTGCGGCCGCTCAGCGATCAACGCACGCACGCGCTGACGATAGTGATCGGTCTCGGAAATATTGGTGGCCACCCCGATGTAGCGCGCCGGCTGCGGGAGCAGCGGCACTCGCCACGATTGCGGCTCGTCGCCGACTAACAGCACGGTGGCTGCAGCAGGATCGCCCAGCACCGGCTGCTGCACCTGGAAGCTGTTGCGTGCCCATGCCTCGTGCCCCCAGTCCTTCCATCCGACTACAGCGACCAGCGCACACAGACCGATCAACCAGGCAGCCTTGCGATTTGCGTCTGTCGCGAACGCTTGCCGGCATACGATCCACAACACCAGTGGCGCCAACAGCTCAAGCACCACCAGATAACGATGGATGCTGAAAATCGCCTGCCATAACGCATAGGCGACGCCGAAGAACACCAGCAAGACAACGGCAGCACGATCACCCCCAACCGAGCGTACGGGTCGCCGCAATACGGCACGCCCTGCTGCAATCACCACCACGGCATACAGCACCGCCCATCCCGCCTGCACCAGACCGAGATCGCCGATACGTTGCGGTTTGAGCGTGAACAGCAGCGGCCAGACGAGGTGTTCGCCGATGTTGCGCGGCACCCAGCGGACATCACCGATGGACACTGGCTGGGCCAATGAAGATTTGAACACACCGTTGAATTGCGGAAACAGCGGATTGCACAAGTGCTGCCAGACCTGCCAATACCAAGGACCAGCTACCAGCACCAACACCAACCCCGCAACGCCGGAAAGCACACTCACGCCCAATACGCGCGAACGCAGGCGTCCTGCCATCGCACAGAGCTGCCGGTGCCAATGCGAGCGCATACAGCGCATTGGTGAGCTTGAGCGCTACTGCCAGACCGATCAATGCACCGGCGATGGCCCATAGATGTACGACGCGCCCACCGTGACGCGCCCTGGATTGCGCCAACAGCACGATGGACAACGCCGCCAATATCGGAACCGCGCTAGCGGTATCGCCCATGGTGCCGCCGAGCTCGGACAGGAACACCGCACTGCTCATGCCGGCCATCGCAAACAGCGGTGCCCATTGCGCACGCCGCGATTCGTTGGCCAATACGCGCCATGCCACCGCTGCTACCGGAATGAAAACCACGGCGTGTAATGCACCCAGCAATGCCCCGACCAACGGCGCGGGAAGATGCAACATCGACCAGGCATGCACTGCATCAAGCAACGGGCTGAAGTAGCTCTGCATCTGTGCCGGGGCCAAATCCACACCCAGCCGGTTGTTTGCCCACGCATCACCGATATAGAGGTGGTAATTGCGCAGATCCCAATTGGCATCTTGCCCAAACCACAGCGACAACGCCGTACCCAGAAGCAACACGGCAATCACTGCCGAGGCGATGTGGCGTGGCGAATGAAAGCCGAAGTGGCGATTTGCCCATCGCAACAAGCGCTGCCGCCGGTTGGCAAGGGTCGGCGTGGCGATGGATGCCATCAGCGATTGCCTCTGTTTTCTGGCGTCGAGACAAGACTGCCGACGCCCGGCTCAGCGAGATACGCCAGATGCTTGGCCTCCACACGTCCGCGCGTGACCGTGTCCAGAATCAATCCGCACGCCAGCAACAAGAAGCCGAGCAGCATCAACGCCACGCACAGGATCGCGGTGGGAAAACGCGGCACCAGACCAGTCTGAAAATAGGTTTCGAACAACGGAATCGCCAGCACGATCGACAACGTGGCGCTGACCACAAAGCCGATCGAGAAGAACAGCAGTGGCCGCTCGGCCTTGAACAACTTGGCGATGGTGGTGAGGATGCGCCAGCCATCGCGCCAGGTGTTCAACTTGCTCTGTGAACCTTCTGGACGCATGCGGTAAGCGGTCCCGACCTCGGCCACCGGCATGCGCAACTGCAATGCGTGCACGGCCAGTTCGGTCTCGGTTTCGAATCCATGCGCATGCGCGGCGAAGGATTTGACGTAGCGCCGCGAGAACACGCGATAGCCGGATAGCATGTCGTGGAAGCTGCGACCGAACAGCAGTCCCGCGCAAAGCGTCAGCAGTACGTTGCCCAGCCGATGTCCGGGCCGATACGCGGCCTGCTGTTGATCGCGCCGCGCGCCGACCACCATGTCCAGCCGCTCGTCCATCAGCTTGCGCACCAGCGCCGGTGCGGCGGATGCATCGTAGGTGGCATCGCCATCGACCAGCACATAGATATCGGCTTCCACATCGGCAAACCCCCGCCGCACCACATTGCCCTTGCCTTGCAACGCCACGCGACATACTTGCGCGCCGGCCGCCGCGGCGATCGATGCGGTGGCGTCGCTGGAGTTGTTGTCCAGCACGTAGATAACAGAGCCCGGCAAAGCCGCAGCAAAATCACCGACTACCGACGCAACCGTTGCCGCCTCGTTGTGGCAAGGCATCAGTACGGCGATTCGAATCTCGAACCATGGCGCAGGATGGGCAACAGTCATGGCGTCGGTCACTGCGAATCTAAGGAGTGGAAACGGTGACGGGTTGCTCCCACCAATCCTCGACGCTGCCGTCGTGACCGTGCAGGCGCAGTCCCAACCAATGCGTGCCCGGTAGCAACGCGTGCGTGTCGAGCGTGGCGCTGAAGCCGACGTTCGGGTGCTGCGGGTCGGTGGAGATTTTCCAGTACGGGCGCACATCGAGTAGTGCGCCGTAATCGGCATGTGCGACCGGGCGACCGTCGAGCAATAGCTCTACATCCGATAGCCCGACGCCGTCCTTGAATGCCCAGCCGCGCACTTGCACCCGGTCGGACACGCTTACATCCGGCTGCGGCACGTCGATCCATGCCATCGCCGGGGCGATGCACGGGCCAGGCTGGCGTTGCGCAGGCAGCGCGAACAACAGAAAACGTTGATACCCGTGATCGGTGGAAACCACGCTGGGCGGCGGCAGCGGCCCGACCATGGCGCAGATGGCGTGGTAACGCTTCAACAGATCGCGATAGCGCTGATCGCTGGGCGAGAGCACCAACAGCCGCGGACCGGCGCGCGTGCCATCGCTGAGCAAGCCCCACTGCAGCAGCTGTGCGCTGCGCCCGTGCTTGTCGTTCAAGTCGGCGCGCAGCACTTCCACGTTGGCATCGTGCAACTGAAAACCGAGCTCGGCGCCGACCTTGAAGTTTTCCGCCAGCAAGCGCGTGCCCGGCGACATCTGCACCAGCTTGGTCTTGACCGCGCGTGCCAGATCGTTCCACCCAGCGAAATTGCGTGGATAGTATTTTTCACCGGCCGCATTAACGCGGATGGACGGCACCGATACCGCCAGGTAATAACCATACGCACCGATCGTGCCCAGCAGTGCGATCAACCAGGCTGCCAGACGCAGCGTGTGCGGCCAACGCATCAGGATCACCGGCACCGCGACCAACAAGGCCAGGTAGCCCGGCAGCGGCCAGTGAAAGCTGATCCGCTCGGCATCACTGAAGAAACCGAGCACGAAGATCGCCACGGTCGACATGCCGCCCAGCAAGCCGAAGTAACGCCACTGTGCACGCGAACCGTCGCCACCGCGCATGCCGGCCAGACCGATCTTGATCATCGCCCAGGCCAGCAGCGGAGTTACCAGCACCGTCTGGATCAGCAGGAACCACAGCCCGGTGATCTGGAAGCGCCACGGATGCCGGTCGACTAGTTGGAAGCGCAATCCAGCCTCGTCATGGTCGGTGTTCCAGAACAGCAGCGGCAGCCAGCTCACCGCGCCCACCGTCAGTGCCATCCAGATGCGCGGGTCGCGCATGACCGAGCGCCCCTGCGGAATGCACAGCAGCGCAATGCAGCCCACGCCGATCACGCCGACGAAGCGGTAGTGGCTGAGCGCGCCAATCACCAGCCCGATGGCGAGCTCGAGCGCGCTGATGGCGTCAACCTTGCGCAACAGGCGCGCGCCGGCATCCATGCACAGCACCGCCGCCAGTGCCATCGGTACATCCGGTACCGCCAGAATGCCCAGCGTGGCCGACAGCGGCATCAGCAGCGTCAGACTGCCGGCCTGCCAGCCCAGGGTGGAGCCGAAGCAGCGCGTGGCCATATGCGCGATCAACCAGGGAATCAGCGCGGAAATCGCCAAAAACGGCAGGCGCAATGCCAGCAAATGATGCCCGCCGAGTTCCACCCCAAGCCGCGCCAGCCAAGCGGTCATGCCCGGCAAATCCGAATAGGCCGCAGCCAGATGCTGGCCTTCCTGCCAATAAAACGCCTCGTCGACGAACAGTGGCAGCCGCGCGGCGATCAATAGCTTGACGGCCGTGGCCAGTGTCCACAGGATCACGAAGGTGCGATATGCGCGTTGGTCCCCTTGCATTGCCCTATGCACTCTTCTTTTTCAACTACGGATTTGTGATGTCGACACCAATGCGTTCCACGGAAATGCTAACCGATGCGCTGTGCCAATCGCTGCAGCGCGCCCAAGACCAGGTCAATTCGCTGCTACTGGGCAAGGCGCAGGAAGTGCGGCTGGCGTTCGTGGCACTGCTGTCCGGTGGACATCTATTGATCGAAGACCTGCCCGGCCTGGGCAAGACCACCCTCGCCCACGCGATGGCGTCCAGCTTGGGGCTGGGCTTTCAGCGCGTGCAGTTCACCTCCGACCTGCTGCCGGCCGATGTGCTGGGCGTGTCGGTTTATGACGCCACCTCGCGTCAGTTCCAGTTCCATCCCGGCCCGGTGTTCACCAACGTGCTGCTGGCCGACGAGATCAATCGCGCGCCGCCGCGCACACAAAGTTCGTTGCTCGAAGCCATGGCCGAACAACAGGTCACGTTGGATGGCGTCACGCATGCATTGCCGGAGCCGTTCTTTGTGATCGCCACGCAGAATCCGGTCGATCTGTCCGGCACCTTCCCACTGCCGGACTCGCAACTGGATCGCTTCCTGCTGCGGCTTAGCCTGGGCTACCCCAGCGCCGATGCCGAGCGCGCGCTGCTGTCGGGCGTGGATCGGCGCGAATTGATTGCCCAGGCCGCGCCGCAACTCAGCGATACCGAGGTGGTTGCACTGCGCGCGGTGGTCGGTCAGATCCACACCAGCGATGCGCTGATCGGCTATGTGCAGGCCCTGTTGCTGCGCAGCCGCCAGCATGCCGGGGTGCGTGTCGGCCTGTCGCCGCGTGCCGGAATCGCGCTGCTGCGTGCTGCCAAGGCCTATGCGCTGCTGCTCGGGCGCGAGCATGTGCTGCCCGAAGACGTGCAGGCGCTATTTGTGGCGGTGGCCGGGCACCGGCTGACGCCGGAGGCCGAATCCTCATCCGGGCCGGCGCTGGCCAAGGCACTGTTGCACAGCGTGCCGGTGGACTGACACGCGTGCGTGCGCACCTGCGCGGCATCTGCCACCGCCTCAGCCTGCTGGCGCGTCCGCGGGGCGCGGAGGCTTTGCCGATCGTGCTGGATCGGCAGCGTATCTATGTGCTGCCGACCCGCTTCGGGCTGTTCGTCACCGCCCTGCTGTTGGCGATGCTGCTGGGCGCGTTGAACTACAACAACAACCCGGCCCTACTGCTGGCCTTACTGCTGACCACTGCCGGGATCGCCAGCAGCATCATGGCGCATCTGCAGTTGTCGGCGCTGCGCATCGAGGCGGTGTCGGCCGAACCGGTGGTCGCTGGCGAACCGCTGCGCATGCGGGTGTCGTTGGCGCGTCGCGATACCCGCGTGCGGCGCGGGCTGCGTCTGGATCATCTGGAACACAGCGGCTTCTGCGCGCTAGTCGAGCACGACATGGCCGATGTTGATCTGCTGGTGCCCACCGAACGCCGCGGCTGGCAGGACATCGGACGCATCCGCCTATCGAGCACCCAGCCGCTGGGTTTGGTCCGCGCCTGGTCGTGGGTGTGGCCGGACAGGCCGTTATTGGCCTACCCCAAGCCCGAAGAACACGGCCCGGCATTACCGGAAGGCGCCGGTTCGCCTAACCAGACTCGCCTGCACGCGCAAGGCGAAGAAATGCATCAACTGCGGCCGTATCGCGCTGGCGATGCACCGCGCACGATTTCCTGGAAGCACTCCGCGCGCCGCGACACGCTGCTGGTGCGCGAATACGAACAACCTTTAGGCATCGAGGTCACGCTGGACTCGCGCACGCTCAATGCGCTGCCATACGAACGCCGCATCGCCCGCTTGGCCCGCTGGGTCAATCTGGCCGAGCGCGACGGGCGCCGCTACCGCCTGCTGTTGCCGGGCCAGCCGCCGCTAGGACCTGCGCAAGGGCCTTCGCACCATCATCTGTGTTTGCGCGCCCTGGCCCTGCTTCCTCATGACTGAGCCATCCCTCCCGATCAGCCAGGCCGGCCGCAGCTGGGTGCTGGTCACCAGTTGGCTGGCACTGGCGCCGTTGCTACTGCAACTGCCCGGCATGCTCGCGGCTACCATCGCCATCGCCGCGGTGCTGGTCGGCGTGTTGAGCTGGCGCGGCACGCTGATGGCGCCGGTGCGGCTGTTGCTGGTGGTGGCGATGCTGGCGGCGGTTTACTGGCAGATCGGCATGCGCTTCGGCCGCGATACCGGCTGCGCGGTGCTGGCTTCGATGCTGGCGATCAAGGCCTCCGAGCTGCGTACCTTGCGCGATGCGCGCAGCCTGCTCGGCTTCGCGCTGTTCGCTCCGTTCGCTGCGTTTCTACTGGATCAGGGCCCAGCGACGATCGGCCTGGCGCTGCTGGCAGTGGTCAGCGCGCTGCTCAGTATGCAGAGGCTGGCCGACGAGGAGCACCGCACCGGCACGCCTGCGCTACGCCAGCAACTACGCGGCATCGGCAAACTGGTCGTCATCGGTGTGCCCCTGGCCTTGGCCAGCTTCTGGTTGCTGCCGCGCCTGAGCTCCCCGCTGTGGGGCGTGCCCGAGCGCGCGCTGGCGCGCCCCGGCCTGTCGGACAACATGTCGCCGGGCGAGTGGATCGACCTGATGGCCGACGACAGCCCGGCGCTGCGTGTGCAGTTCACCGGCAAGGCGCCACCGCCGCAGCAACGCTACTGGCGCGGGCCGGTGATGTGGGACTTCGATGGACGCACTTGGAAGCGCGCGCACTGGACCGGCCGCGGCCAGCCGGCATCGGTCACTGCCGGGGCACAGACCTATCGATATCGCCTGGACTACGAGCCCACCGATCGCCGCCAACTGGTATCGCTGGATCTACCCACGCAAGCCGTGGCCAATGCCGAGCTGTCGCCCGACTACGAACTGTTCGCGCAGCGGCCGTTGAGTGCGCTAACCCGTTGGGACCTGCAATCGGCACCGCCGGCGCGCTTTGACATCGATCTTCCAGACCCGTTGCGCAAACGTGCCCTGGCGTTACCTCCGGCCTTCAATCCGCGCACGGTCGCATTGGCACGGCAGTGGCGTGCAGAAGCCGGCGACAACAACGACGATGCCGTGGTGCAACGCGCGTTGCAGTGGATCACCCGCGAATTCGCTTACACGCTAGATACCCCGCTGCTCGGTCGCAACAGCGTCGACGAATTCCTGTTTCAGCAAAAAGCCGGTTTCTGCGAGCACTTCAGCTCCTCGTTCGTGGTGCTGATGCGCGCGGCCGGACTCCCGGCGCGCGTGGTCACCGGCTATGCAGGCGGCATCTACAATGGGCTGGGCAATTATTGGGTGGTGCGGCGCATGGATGCGCACGCCTGGACCGAAGTCTGGTTGGCAGGACGTGGTTGGGTGCGCGTAGACCCCACCGCCGCAGTGGCGCCGGAGCGCATCTACGACACGCTTGACGATCGCCTGCAGATCGGCGGCGGGGGTAATTTCGCCGAGATCGGCGTGTGGGCCAGCCTGGGCCAGGTCAGCGACCTGCTGCGCCGCGGCTGGAACGACCTGGTGCTGTCCTTCAATGCCGACCGCCAGCGACAGCTGTTGCAACCCTTCGGGATCGATCGCCTGGGCACCTCGCAGTTGGCTGCCATCTTCGGCGTGTTCGCAGTTAGCGCGTTGGCATGGATGGGCTGGCTGCTGGCGCGCGGCGAACGTGAGCGCGACCCACTGCTGCGCGCTTGGCATCGGCTAGGACGTCGCTACGGCAAGCTGGCCCTTGCACGCGAGCCGCACGAGCCGGCCATTGCCTGGGCGCAACGGGTCGCCCGCGCGCGCCCGAATACGGCATTGTTGGCGCTCAGCCAACGTTTCGCTGCCGCGCGCTACGCTGGCGCGGACTCGGACAGCGCATCTCTATTGAAAGACTTGCTGCAGCATCGCCCGCGAACCGGAGCTTCCTCATGAGTACCCGTTTTTTTGTTACTCTTATCGCTGTGCTCGGGCTGGCTGGCTGCGCCACCGCGCCCAAACCGCTGCAAGGCCAGTTCCCTGCGGTCAGTCCGAGCGATTCCACTGCAAGTGCACAGGTCGGCACGTCCGTACGTTGGGGCGGCAAGATCATTCAGACCAAACCCGGCCAGGGCCAGACCTGCTTCGAGCTGATTTCGCGTCCGCTCAACGCCAGCGGTCGTCCGGACCGCAACGCCGTGGATGCCAGCGATGGCCGCTTCCTGGCCTGCCGCTCGGGCTTCTACGATCCGGCGGTGTTCGAGCCGGGCCGCGAAGTCACCTTTATCGGCAAGATCAAAGGCTTCGAAACCACCAAGATTGGCGAGTACGACTACAAGCTGCCCAAGGTGGATGCCGACGTGGTCTATCTGTGGCCGGTCGTGCGCGACGTAGACGTCGTGCCGGCCTACCCGTACGGCCCGTGGGGCCCGCGCTGGGGCGGCGGTTGGGGCTGGGGCCGCGGCTGGTGGTAATCCGCTGCCGAGGTAGTTGATATCCAAAAATGCCGTTCGCAAGGAGCGGCGTTTTTGTTTGTGCGATTCGGCGATGAAGTCAGGCGCGTCATGGACTCAGGCACGTGATCGAGAAACGCTCAGGGCGTTCCGAACCGCCCCAGCGGCGCACCGGCCAACAAATGCAGATGAATATGGAACACAGTTTGGCCCGCATGCTCACGGCAGTTCATCACGATACGATAACCGTCTTGTGCCAGTCCTCGCTCACGTGCATACGCCGCCGCAGCAATTGCCAGCTTGCCGACCAGCAGCGCCTGCTCTGGCGGCACATCGTCCAGCGTGGGGATGGCGTGCTGCTTCGGAATGAACAGCACATGCACCGGCGCTTGCGGTGCGATGTCCTGAAAGCCAAGCACTTCGTCGTCTTCGAAAACGATGGTGGCAGGAATTTCGCGACGAATGATCTTGCCGAAGATGGTGTCGGTCATGGAAGGGGGATTGGGATTAGTGAGTTGGGATTGGCAAGAGCTTACCGTGCGCACTTGTGATGATTTGCTTTTAAACTCCCCAACCCCGGCCTCAAAGCACCTCACTTCGGGTACCGAAGGCGTGCGACAAGGTGCCGCGATCCACATATTCCAGTTCTCCCCCCAGTGGCATGCCCTGGGCAAGCCGGCTCGGGCGCACTGCGTGCTGACGCGCCAATTGCGCCAGATAATGCGCGGTCGCCTCGCCTTCCACGGTGGCGTTGGTGGCAATGATCATTTCGGTAACCTCACCGGCGGCCAGACGCTCGCCGAGCCGATCCAGCCCCAATTCGCGCGGGCCGATGCCATCCAGCGGCGACAAACGCCCCTGCAAAATAAAATATAGCCCGCGATACCCGGTGGCATGTTCGATCGCCAGGCGGTCGGCCGGCGATTGGACCACGCACAGCTGCTGTCGGTCACGGCTGGCACTGGCGCAGATCGCACAGATCTCCGACTCGGTGAAATCGCGGCACTGCACGCAATGGCCGACTTTTTCGACCGCATTCGCCAAGGTCGTAGCCAAACGACGGCCACCCTCGCGCTCGCGTTCGAGCACGTGATAGGCCATGCGCTGCGCGGACTTCTGGCCCACACCCGGCAACACCCGGAAGGCCTCGATCAGTTGTTCGAGCAAAGAGGACATTGGGTCGGGAATGGGGAATCGCAAAAGCTTGAAGACAATCTCGCTCTTCCGACTCCCGATTCCCCGCCTCTCAGAAAGGCAACTTCATGCCGGGCGGCAGCTGCATGCCGGCCGTGGCCGAGCCCATGCGGTCCTTGGATTCGGCATCGATCTTGTTCGAGGCGTCGTTGAAAGCGGCGGCGATCAGATCCTCGGCCATCTCCTGGTCGGAGAGGATGCTCGGATCGATGCGCACCTTGCGGCATTCCTTGGCGCCGGTCAGCGTCACGCTGACCATGCCGCCGCCAGCGGTGCCGGTGACTTCCAGCTTGGCCAGTTCTTCCTGGGCGCGCTCCAGGTTTTCCTGCATCTTCTGCGCCTGCTGCATCAGTTGGGCAATGTTTCCACGCATGTGTCGTTACTCGTCGTAAGGGCGGATGGAATCGGGGACGACCCGCGCGCCCTGCTGCTGGATCAGCTGCTGCACGCTCGGGTCGTTCATGAAGGCTGTTTCTGCCGCGCTCTGGCGCTCGTCTTTCTGGCGATTGGTACGCTCATGCAAGGTCTCGACACCGGCGCTGCCGGTCTCAATGACGATGCGCGGCGTGTTTCCCAACACCGGCGCCAGCGCCTGCGCGAGGTTGGCGATAGAGCGCTCTGAATTCAGATATTCGAAGCCCGGCGCCAGCGCCAGACGCAACACACCAGCGCGATGACCAACGAAGGCGGCATTGGCGGCAAGCTGGCGTGACGGACCATTCAAACCGCTGCGCGTCACCAAATCCAGCCATTGCTCGGTGTCGGCGACGTGACGGTCATCGAGCAAAACAGACTGATCGGCCGTCGGTGCTGGTGCAGATGGCGTGGCTGCGGATGTTGCGGCTGCAAATGGCGTAGCCACCACAGCCTCAGCAGCCGGAACAGACGCAAGAGCAACGCCGGCTGCGTGAGGTGCAACTACGGCCTCAGGCACAACCGCAGCCGGCGGCGCCATTGCAGCTTCGGGAGCGAGCGCGGTTGTCGCATCGGACACGGGCACAGCCTGAACACGTACCGGTGCGTCGTCTACCGCCCACGGCGGCGTATCGTCGCTGTGCACGGTGGCTGCGGACGGGCGACAACTGGACGCTGCTTCCGTCGCAGGCAGCACAACAACGGGCGCTGGTGCCACGGCGGCCAGCGTGGGTGCGGGCACCGACGCAACCGACGCAACCGAAGCAGGCGCCGCATCGATCATCCCGGCCGGCTTCGCAACAGACTTAGGCACCGCTGCCGCCGGTGCCGCCGCCTGCACGCCGGCAGCAACCGAACGTGTACCGCCACCGGCATTGGTGCCGCGTCCATCATCACTGCCACCAGCCGGCATCGCCGCAGCAGGACGGAAGGCCAACATGCGTAGCACCGCCATCTCGAAACCAGCGCGCGGGCTGGGGGCCAGATACAGATCCCGACGCCCGTTGAGCGCCATCTGGTACCACAGCTGCACCACCTCTGGCCGCAACTGCGCGGCAAACGCGGTCGGGTCGATGCTATCGCCGACAAACGCCACCGACGGCACCAACTGCTGCACCTGGATGCGGTGCAAAGCCTCGGCCAGAGCCTCCAGCACGCCGCTCCAGTCGGGCGAGAATTCGGCCAGCGCGGCCACCACCTGCAGCAGGCGCACGCCATCGCCATCAGCCAGCGACTGTAGCATCGCGCCAACCTGGGTGCGATCGACCGTACCGAGCATGGCGCGCACCACATCCTCGCGCAGCGCACCGCCGGCATAGGCGATCGCCTGGTCGAGCAAGGACAAGCCATCACGCAACGAACCGTCCGCCGCCTTGGACAGCTGCACGATCGCCGACGGATCCGATTCGATCTGCTCGGCAGCCAGAATCCGGGTCATTTGGCCCTGAATCTGGTCCTCGTCCAGGCGCTTGAGGTTGAATTGCAGGCAGCGCGACAACACCGTCATCGGCAGCTTCTGCGGGTCGGTAGTGGCGAGCAAAAACTTTACGTGCCCGGGTGGCTCTTCCAACGTTTTCAGCAGCGCGTTGAACGCCGCCTTCGACAGCATGTGCACTTCGTCGATCAGGTAGACCTTGAACTTGCCGCGCGAGGGCATGTATTGCGCGTTCTCGATCACCTCGCGCACATCGTCCACGCCGGTATTGGACGCGGCGTCGATCTCCAGCAGGTCGATATAGCGGCCGGCATCGATGTCCAGGCAGGCCGGGCATTGACCGCACGGGTCGGCGCTGGTGCCCTGTTCGCAATTGAGCGACTTGGCGAAAATGCGCGCGATGGTAGTTTTGCCCACGCCGCGGGTGCCGGTGAACAGAAACGCGTGATGCACGCGCCCACTGTCGAGCGCGTTACTGAGCGCACGGACCACATGTTCCTGGCCCACGAGTTCGGCAAAACGCTTCGGGCGCCACTTGCGGGCGAGAACAAGATAAGACATCGGGCAACCAGCTTCCTTTGAACCGATATTGTGCCACGCCCGGTCTCGCCGACTGCGCCCGGAAGATTCAGCTTGTGGTATGGGCCGGCGACCGCTAGAATTTGCGGCCCTGCACGGCCGCTGCCGTGCAGGTACGGAGAGGTGTCCGAGTGGTTGAAGGAGCACGCCTGGAAAGTGTGTAAGCGTCTAAACCGCGCTTCGGGGGTTCGAATCCCCCTCTCTCCGCCAGTTTTATGATAGTGCAACGCGGTTGCACGGATCCAGGGCCACGGCAGCGTGGCCCACGTCTTATGGTGGCCCCGTCGGTCCCTCGCGACGCTAGATCGAAAATCCCGCCAGGGCCGGAAGGCAGCAACGGTATCGATTGATGCGGGCGCCGAGGTCAACCGGCGGGGACACCACCCTAACTCTTACGATGTCCGCCGGATCGTTTAATTTGCAAGCGCGCACTACTGCGTCTGCGACACCGGGTGCAGCCAGCCCGCATCGCCTTCGAGGTAATGCTCGTGCTTCCAGATCGGCACGCGTGCCTTGACCTCGTCGATGATGAAGCGGCACGCATCAAACGCGGCGCCACGGTGCGCCGCACTGACGCCGACCCACACCGCAATGTCGCCGATGCGCAGCTCGCCCACGCGATGCACGCAGTGCGCGTTGACGATGGCAAACCGACTCACCGCTTCGTCGAGCACGTGCTGCCCTTCGGCTTGCGCGAGCGCGGCATAGGCTTCGTAACGCAGCCCAACCACGCCGCGGCCTTCGTTGTGGTTGCGCGCCCACCCTTCGAAGCTGGCAAATGCACCAGCATGCGGATTCTCCAAACCGGCACGCAAGCTGTCGACCGGCAATGGCATTTCGGTGAGCGCAAAAATGGCGGTGGTCTGAGCGCTCACGCTCAACCTCCCGAGACCGGCGGGATAAAGACCACTTCGCTGCCATCGCCCGCCGCATCCTCCCAGCGCGCAAACGCGCCATTCACCGCCACCCGCAGCTGCGCCGGCGTCCAGCGCAGGCCGTGGCGTGCATCGAGTTCGGCATACAGCGCGCGCAAATCCTGCGCATCTGATTGCACCTGCTCGCTGGCAATGCCTGCCGCCTCACGCAGGCTGGCGAAATAAAGCACCGTCACTGTCGCGCTCATCGCTTTGCTCCGATATCGCGTTTGCCGCCACGCTTGGACACCAATTTGGTCGGGCCGATGCTCATGCTGTGCGATAACGCCTTGCACATGTCATAGACCGTCAACGCCGCCACGCTGGCACCGGTGAGTGCTTCCATCTCCACACCGGTGCGATGCACGCAGCGCACCGTGCAGCTGATTTCCAGCACTCGTTCGCCAGCCCAGTCGATCTCGAAACGACACGCATCGATCGGTAGCGGATGACAAAACGGGATCAATTCGTGCGTGCGCTTGACCGCCATCGTGCCGGCGATCACGGCAGTTTCCACGATGCCGCCCTTGGCACTGCGCAAGCCGTTGGCGCGCAACCGCGCCGCCGCGGCAGCGGGAAATCGCACGCGGCTTTCAGCGGTGGCGCTGCGTGCGGTGACCGCCTTGTCCGAGACATCCACCATCGTCGGAAGCCCGGCATCATCCAGGTGGGTAAGGCATGCGGAACGGGATTTTGCAGGCATGGGAGATGACACGATGACAGACGCGCAGGATGCGACATTGTCGGTGAACGGGGTGCTTTGATGGAACATTAGCTGCCATCCATACGCGTTCTTGCGCCATAACGAAGTGCGCAATGCACGCCGCGCGATGCCATTACGGCAATCGACCGACCGATAACGCGCAAGATGCGGCACCAGTAGCACGTATTCGAAGCCATCTGCTTTGTCGGCGATTGCAACCTGATCAGCACTCAACGCAGCGATGACACCGGTTGCGTGTAACGCCATCCGGACGCGCCGAACTCCACAAACGCTGGATCGAGCAAGTCTTCCAGCGCCTGCACGGCGCTGCTTACCCGTGGATCGAGCAAACGCAGCTCCAGCGCGCGCAAGTGCAGCAGAAGCGATATCTCGCTCACCCGCCGATCAAAAACATCTCGACCGGCTTTCCGCGACGCAGTGTCGATGCGCGCACCTCGCTGTAGCGATCGCCACGCATGCCCCAGCGCTGACGTAGATGGGTCGCCAAACGGTGCTCGCCACCGGCCAAGGCCTGCTTGAGGTCGTGGCCTTGGCTGGCGAACAGGCAGGTATACAGATGGCCATCGGCCGATACGCGCGCACGTTGGCAGTCGCCGCAGAACGGCACGCTGATCGAACTGACAAAACCCACCTCCCCTGCACCATCGGCAAACGCGTGGCGCTGCGCCACTTCACCGGTGTAATTGGCATCCAGCGGCTCCAGCGGCCAGCGCGCGCGAATGCGCTCGTGCAATTGCGCGGAGCTCACCACCGCATCCGGTGTCCAACCATTGCAACTGCCCACATCCATGAATTCGATGAAGCGCAGTACGTGGCCGGTGCCGCGGAAATGCTCTACCAGCGGCAGCACCTGATCTTCATTGACGCCACGCTGCACCACACAATTGATCTTCAAGCGCTGGAAGCCGGCTTGCTCGGCCGTGGCAATGCCGGACAGCACCTGCGCGATGTCGCCTCGACCGCCGCTCATGCGCGTGAACAGCTCAGGCTCCAGCGCATCCATGCTGACGGTAATGCGCCGCAGCCCGGCCTGACGCAGCGCCACGGCATGACGAGCAAGCAACGCACCGTTTGTGGTGAGCGCCAAGTCCTCGATACCGTCGATCGTGGTAAGTCGCGCGATCAAGCTCGGCAAGTCGCGACGCAGCAGTGGTTCGCCGCCTGTCAGACGCACCTTGGTAACGCCGACCGACACGAATGCACGCACCAGTGTTTCCAGTAGATCGAAGCTCAGGCGCTGCTGCGCATCGAAGCCATAATCGTCCGGCATGCGGTCGGCTGGCATGCAATAGCCGCAGCGAAAGTTGCAGGCTTCGATGACCGACAAGCGCAGATCGCGCAATGGCCGACCATAACGGTCCTGCATCGGCGCAGTCGCAAGATCCGGCAGCAGCAAGGCACCCATCAGCGCACCGTAGCGGCAGTCGGGTCCGCCAGCGCCAGATGTAGCCCTGGCACCGCCACGCGATGCCCGCGTGCGCGAAGCACGTCGGCGTCAGCATCGCTGGCGTAGTGGTACAGCAGCATGCGGCTCAACAGGTCCTGCGGGTATTCCCGCTCCAAATCATCCACACCAGTATGCGACGGGTTGCCGTGAACGCCGCAGTCATGCGCGATGAGCTCGCTGTCGTCGGCGTAACGGGCCAGCATCTCCGGGACCGGCCGGGTGTCGCCGGTCCACACCAGCGCGCCCTTGAGGCGCAGCCCATAGGCCGTCTCTGGCCAATGGTGGCGCACCGGGAATACTTCTAGTCGCACCCCGTCGTGCCAGAAGGCATCACCAACCGGCACCAACTGAAACGCGTCCCAAAAATTTGCGCCCCCCTCGGCCAGTACATTCGGGTAGTCGGCAATGCGCCGCTGCAGCAATGGCACCACCGGCGCCGGCACGTACAGTCGGGTGCGCCCGCGGCGTTCGGAGAAATAGCTATCCACGAACAACCGCTCCATACCGCCCACGTGGTCCAGATGCACATGGGTGATGAAGATCGCCTGCGGCAACTGACCATAATGGGCTTGGTAGGCGGTGAGCCCTTCGCTGCCGCAATCGATGGTCAGCCAAGGCACGCCAGCATGTTCGATCGTCGCCATCGGCGAACCAAGCGACACTGCCGACGCATTGCCGACCCCCTGCACACGCAACGCCCAATTCATCAGTAGCCCCGACCCCAGGCCAGTTCATAAGCGCGATGCAGGCGCTCGTAGTCCTTGTCGACTTCGTCGCGGCTGCGATTGCCGCGCAGCTTCAACAGCGAGCGATGCAGACGCTTTAGATTACGCTCACGCCAGCGCGTGGCCGGAATGCGCAACACGCCGCGATCGAAATCGATCAACCAGCCATGCCCGCCGGCATCGAACAAGATGTTGTGCGCATTGAGATCTGCGTGATCCAGACCGGCCCGATGGAAACGCACGATCAGCCGCCCGGTCTCTTCCCAGGGCGCGCCACGCCCGGCAACCTGCGCGTGGTCGGCGAGCGAGCGCACGTTTTCCAGGCGCTCCATCAACAACGCAGCGCGATAGCTCAGGCCTTCGCGCAGATAGCACGCGGCCAAGGGACGCGGTACCGGCAACTTGCACTGCAGTAGTTCGCGCATCAGCCGGAACTCGGCAAAACTGCGCGTGCGCCCCGCCCCTTTCCACAGATAGTGATCGCGGCTGATGCGCGCGGCCATGCCGCCACGCAGATACTGCCGCAACACGCTATGGCCGAACGGCGCATCCACAAACCACGCCCCGCCACGCCCGCCTTCATCGACCGGCCGTGCCCTGTCGCCCCAGGATTGCGGCGAAAACAGGCTGGCGTCGGCTTGCCGCAGCCGTTCGCGGTCGAACAGAATGGCGCCATAGCCGCAGCCTTCGCGGTACGGCGTCAGCGCTTCAGTGGCGTCGAAGGCAACCATCTATCGAGTCTAACAACACCATGGCTTCTACGCCCGCTTCGTTATGCCTGCTGCGCCTATCTGCCCTGGGCGACGTCACCCACGTGGTGCCGCTAGTGCGCACGTTGCGAGCGGGCTTTCCCGCAACGCAGTTGCATTGGATCATCGACAAGGCAGGTCTGAAGTTGCTCGACGGCCTGCCCGGTGTGACCTTTCATGCCTACGACAAGCGCACTGGCGTGGCCGGCATGCGCGCATTGCGCCGGTCACTGGCACCGCTGGGCCGCTTCGATGCGTTGCTGCAGATGCAGGTGGCGTTGCGCGCCAACGTGCTGTCGGCGTTCGTGCCGGCGCGGCGACGCATCGGCTATGACCGCAGCCGTTCCAAGGATCTACATGGCTTATTCGTCGACGAGCGCATCGCCGATCGCCCCGGCATCCACGTGCTCGACGCCATCGGCAGCTTCGCCGAACCGCTGGGCCTGACCCAGACCCAGGTGCGCTGGGACCTGCCAGTACCGGACGATGCACACCGCTGGGCACACGCGCAGTGGGACGACGATGGACGCCCAGTGCTGATGATTTCGCCGTGCTCCAGTCATGCACGTCGCAACTGGTATCCCGACCGCCATGCCGCCCTGGCGGACCATGTTGCCGCGCAAGGCTGGCGGATCGTGCTGTGCGGTGGTCGCAGCGAACTGGAGCGCAGCACCGCCAACGCCATCGTTGCGGCAGCCCGTACGCCGATACTGAATCTGGTCGGCAAGGACACGCTCAAGCAGTTACCTGCCCTGCTCGCCCGCGCCGATCTGGTCGTCACGCCGGATTCCGGACCAATGCATATCGCCAACGCGATGGGCCGCAAGGTGCTTGGCCTGCATGCGGCCAGCAATCCGTTGCGCAGCGGCCCGTATTCGGATGTGCGCTATTGCGTGGATCGTTACGACGCGGCGGCGCGCAAGCATCTTGGCAAGCCGGCCGACCAGCTGAGGTGGGGCACCAAGATCGAATCCGACGATGTGATGTCGCTGATCACCGTGGACGATGCGATTGCCGCCTTCGAGCGTTATCGCGCCGATCGTCTGCGCTGAGCGTTGGCGAACGGTTCCTCGTCCGAATGCTCGCTCAGCCCGTTGAGCAAGCGACGCGCGTAGCGCCGCTGCTCATCCGCCCTGGGACCAACTGCGCAGCACGCAGTCGTCAGATGGTCGCAAGAAGCAGGAGCAGCAGCTTCGGTGCATCGAAGACATACTGTTCCGAGTACCGATCGTGCTGGCCTGACGGCGCCTCAATCAGCCCGCCCGCCGCTGTCAGGCGCCTCTGGCGCGGTAGTCATGATACGACTTCTCTTCCACATACGACGAACCCAGCGCCAGGTTGATCTCTTTCTTGATGCGCGCGCGTTTGTCGTTTTCGATGTAGACACTGCGCGCCAGCTGCACGAAAGCATCGTCGAACATCTGCGCCTGTTCCTTGAGGCGGATGTCGTCCTCGATCACCCACAGCCGCTCGTTGACTGCCTTGAGCTCGGCGCGCAGACGGACGATGTCGTGACCGGCGGCCGGATGCGCCATCCAGCGGGTTTCCAACGCGGACAACTCGTTGCGCACGTTGGTCAGCTTGGTCGGGTCGCTAATGCGCTCGGACTTGATCTGCAAGATCGCGATCTTGTCGAGCAGCTCACCAAAGGACACGGGCACCAGGATCTCGGACATGACAGGCCTCCAACGGATATCGAGCGGATTGTAGTCATCGCAGCAGCGACTAACTGCGACACATAAACAAAAGCCCCCTTGCGGGGGCTGATGCGAACCAGGCAACGTTGCTGCCGGCGAAACTCACGCGGCAGTGGCACAACTCGTCGCCGCAATCTGGCGGAGAGGGGGGGATTCGAACCCCCGAGGCGCTATAAACGCCTGCCTGATTTCGAGTCAGGTACATTCAACCGCTCTGCCACCTCTCCAGATAGTCCCCAGTGTACTGGGGCCGAGCATCATACGAGTACACGCGCCAAGCCACAAGCGGCCTGGGCCAGCGTCGGCACGGCGGGCGTTCGGCCGGGCGTGAACCGGCACTACGACACCTGCCAGCGGTCTGTTGCCGCTGGCAGGTCGGGCCGCGATGATGGTGACGAATCTTCCTCCTTGCGACCCGGCCCCATGCTCGAATTCGGACACCTCACCCACGTCGGCCTGCGCCGTGACCTCAACGAGGACACGTACTACGGCGACAGCGAGCTGGGACTGTGGCTGGTGGCCGACGGCATGGGCGGGCACGCCTGCGGCGAAGTCGCCAGCGCCCTGGCCCGCGAAACCATCGTGCGCGAAGTGCGCGCCGGCACCCCACTTGCCCAGGCGGTGCGCATCGCCGACGAAGAAATCATCAAGGCCTCGCGCCGCTGCAACGACACCTTGCCGATGGGCACCACCGTGGTGGCTGCACGCGTACTGGGCCAGCGCTTCGAAGTGGCCTGGGTCGGCGACAGCCGCGCCTATCTGTGGCGCGACGGGCGTCTGGCGCAGCTGAGCCAGGACCATAGTTATGTACAGGAACTCATCGCCCAGGGCACGCTCACCAGCGAGCAGGCGCGTGCGCACCCGCACCGCAATGT
Organism: Xanthomonas fragariae; assembly: GCF_900183975.1. Classification (NCBI taxonomy): domain Bacteria; kingdom Pseudomonadati; phylum Pseudomonadota; class Gammaproteobacteria; order Lysobacterales; family Lysobacteraceae; genus Xanthomonas; species Xanthomonas fragariae. The sequence continues at coordinate 1,183,176 of NZ_LT853882.1, read as the reverse complement.
GGTGACGCAGGCGCTGGGCGTGACCGATCCGGCTCATCTCAATGTCGCCACCATGCAGGGCGAACTCAAATCCGGTATGCAGCTGCTGTTATGCAGCGACGGCCTGACCGAAGAAGTGGACGATGCGGCCATCGCGGCAACCTTGTCGCAGGCCGATTGCAGTGCGCAGGAGTGTGTCGAATGTCTGGTCGCCGCCGCGTTGGATGGCGGCGGCTCGGACAACATTACGGCGATCCTGGTGCGCAGTTACTAGAGCGGTGAGCGAAACCACCGCGCTGCGCTGGTTGTGCGCGGCCAATGCTCGAAACCGGCATGTACCTGTAGACCAGTCTGGCATCGATGCGCCTTCTACACCCACATGACGACTGTTCGCTATGTTCTGCTCGCTACGCTGAGAGCGTAAGCGACGGCACGTGGCCAGTGGGGCCATGAGCTTGAGTGCTTGAGTGCTTGAGTGCTTGAGTGCTTGAGTGCTTGAGTGCTTGAGTGCTTGAGTGCTTGAGGCATGCAGCAACCGAAGTGGCGTGCGGCACATGCAAATTCCCAGCATTCGCAGCCACTCTCCAATGTCGGCGCCGTCCTCCACTAGCCGCCCTACCCTGCGACAGCGACGTCTTCGACCGGTTCGTCCCACAACGCACGCCCAGCCTTCTTGCGCAACTGCGCCAGGCGCGCCTCATGCGCCTGCGACTCCGACGCGGTCACCACCACGGGCGGGCGCGGCAACAACAGCGACGGATCGAAGGTGATCACGCTGCTGCCGTCTTGGTTGCTCTGGCCGGCATCGGCGCTGGCAAAGCCGATTTCTTCCTGCCCCGAGGTCAGCGCGATATACACATCGGCCAGGATCTGCGCATCGAGCAAGGCGCCGTGCAACTGGCGATGCGAGTTGTCCACGCCCAGGCGCTTGCACAAGGCATCCAGCGAATTGCGCTGCCCTGGATAGCGCTCGCGCGCCATCATTAAGGTATCGATCACCGTCGCGCGCTCGATAATGCGCCCGTAGTTATCGCCTATCAGCGCCAGTTCGTTGTCCAGAAAGCCCAAGTCGAACGCGGCGTTGTGGATGATCAACTCCGCGCCGTCGATGTACGCCAGGAATTCGTCGACTACCTCGGCAAACACGGGCTTGTCGGCCAGGAATTCCAGGGTCAACCCGGTCACTTCCTGCGCGCCGGGTTCGAAATCGCAATTGGGCTTCAAATAACGGTGGAAGTTGTTGCCGCTCGGGCGCCGCTCCAGCAGCTCCACCGCACCGATTTCGACGACGCGGTTGCCCTTGCGCCATTCCAGGCCGGTGGTTTCGGTATCGAGAATGATCTGACGCATGAATCCTCTTGCTTACGCTGTTGCGCTGCCACCGCGCTGGGCGATGGCTTGGTTACGGGCAAGCACGTCGACGCGCTCGTTGTCCGGGTCGCCGTTGTGGCCCTTCACCCACCGCCAATCGATGCTGTGACGTTGCGTGGCCGCATGCAGCCGCTCCCACAGCTCGCGGTTCTTGACCGGGTCGCCGCCAGCGGTTTTCCAGTTGCGCCGCACCCAGCCGGACATCCACTCGGTGATGCCTTGGCGCACGTATTGCGAGTCGGTGTGCAGCACGATCTGGCACGGCTCGGTCAGCGTTTCCAGCGCCATGATCGCCGCCATCAACTCCATGCGGTTATTGGTGGAATTGGGCTCGCCGCCGGCCAGTTCCTTCTCGCGGCCGTTGTAACGCAACAAGGCCGCCCAACCGCCCGGCCCGGGATTGCCAAGGCAGGAGCCATCGGTATGCACTTCAATTGATTTCATCAGCTTCCATTGTTGCAAGTGGGCAGGTCAGATCGTGGCCACCGGTTGCGGCCAGCGCGACGGTAGGGCGATCGGTGCTGGACCGATCGCGGCGGCGGTGCGCTTTTCCACTTCAAGTAAGTACACCGCGCGCCAGGGTGCGCTGTCAGGGTCGGTGGAGCCGCGCCCGGTGCGCCAGATCGGCCCCAGGTAACGCTCCGTCTCCACGCTTTGCAGACCGGCGCGCTGCGCCAACGACCGCCAGCGATCCGGGCGCAAGGCGACCGGCCCGCGCCGCGCCCAGCGAAAGCGGTACGGGCTCAGCGGATTGAGCGTAAACAACCACAGGCGACCACCCGGCATCAGCAGCCGCTCGCATTCGGCCAGAAATTCGGCCGCACCGGCAATCACAGCATGCTGCACCACGATTGCCTGCAGGCTTTCGGTCGGCAACGGAAACGGAATGGCGCAACGCGCATCGCCGGCAAAGCGCCCGGCACTGCGATACAGCCGCAGACCGCGCCCCTGCAGCGCCTCGCGCGGGGGCAGTTCGGTGGTCGGCGTCAGCCACAACCAAGGTTGCGATGGACGTGTTTGCAGCGCCTCCAGCGCCAATCGGCGCTCCAGCTGGAGCAAGCTGCGTCCTGCACCGGTTTCAAACCAAGATGAGACGCCAGCTTGACGGGAGAATGACATGGCATGCATGGTCCCAATTCTATGCGACTGACCGCCCTGCCCGCATTCGAAGACAACTACATCTGGGCGCTGGTCGCTGCGGATGGCCGCGCGGTCATCGTCGACCCTGGTCAGGCCGAGCCAGTCTTCGCCGCTGCGAAGCGAGAAGGACTCATTCCCAGCGCAGTACTGCTGACCCACCACCATGCCGACCACATCGGCGGCGTAGCGGCATTACAGCAACGATGGCCAGGCCTTGCAATGTTCGGCCCTGCCGACGAGCGCATTCCCGCAGAAGCCCATCAGGTTGGCCAGGGCGAACACTTGAGTTTGCTTGGCAACAGGTTCGAGGTGCTGGAAGTTCCCGGCCACACCCGCAGTCATATCGCGTTCGTCACCGACGGCCATCTGTTCAGCGGTGATACCCTGTTCAGCTTAGGCTGTGGGCGGATGCTCGAAGGTACAGCTGCTCAGATGTTCGAATCGCTGCAGCGCCTGGCCTCTTTGCCTGGCCAAATGCGTGTGTGTTGCGGCCACGAATACACGTTGGCCAATGCGGCCTTTGCACTGCACGTCGATCCCACCAACGCTGCCTTGCAGCGCCGTCAACAGGAAGCCCAGGCCATGCGTCATGCAGCCCGTCCTACCCTGCCGATTTCGCTGAAGAGTGAGCTGGCCACCAATCCGTTTTTACGCACCACCAGCCCCGCAATACGCGCTGCAGTCGCACCGCGCGCAGCTGGCGCACTTTCTTTAGAAGTAGATGTTTTTGCCGAACTTCGGCGCTGGAAAGACGAATTTCGCGCATGAGGCGCCTGCTTCTGGCAGTGCTGGCCGCGTGCGCGATCATTGCACCGGCAGCCGCATCGTCGAACGACCCAAGGTGCCCCGAAGCCGCGGACAGCTCCACGACACCGACCACCGCACCCGGCGTGCGCAACGGACGGGACATTTTCTCGTTGTTTCTGGATGGACGCGCCGATCCTGGCTGCGACAGCGAGCACAACGACACCCGCTGGGAACACGATTTCTCGCGTGCCCCGGCTCGCTTGGCTGATGGTGCGCAGGATGTCTTGCCGCTGTTCGGCTATGTGGTGGATGAGCTGCGCGCAGCCGACATGCCGACCGAATTTGCGCTAATTCCGTTTGTCGAAAGCGGCTACCGCCCAGGCGCCCGCAACGGTGGCGGCCCTGCCGGCCTGTGGCAGTTCATCGCGACTACCGCACGCAACCACCATGTACCGGTCGGCGCGCAATACGATGGCCGCCTGTCGGCCGTGGATTCCACCACCGCGGCCGTGCGTTATCTCAAAACGCTGTACGGCATGTTCGGCGGCGACTGGCGCATGGCGCTGATGGCCTACAACGCTGGCGAGTACCGTGTACTGCAAGCGATGCGCACCGCCGGCATGAACGCGCAGAACGCCCGCCCGTCCGAACTGCCTGGCATGTCCAAGGTCACCTACGAGTATGTGGAAAAGCTGCATGCGCTGGCGTGCGTGCTCGATCACGCGCAACAACAGGGCAATCTGCTGACCTCGCTGGATCGCCCAGTCCCGGTACTCACCAAACACGCCCTGCCGGCTGGGACCAGCCTCAATGCCTGGGCCGGAGAACGCGCGATCGAGCCGCAAATGCTTGCCCGGCTGAATCCCGCCCTGGCCGGCGTGCGCGCCGCGCCGCGTGGTGTGCATGTGCTCGCTCCGATCGCACAAGCGCAGCCAGGATCAGCCAACGCCGTTGTCGCATCGGCTGATCTGGGCAGGATTATCGACACCAACGATGCCGCCCCGACGGTCGTTGCAACGGCAACCTCCAAGGCTTCGACGTCTCAGGCACGGACCCACACCGTTCGCAACGGCGAGTCCGCCTGGACCATTGCACGTCGCTACGGCGTCACCGTGACGACGCTGCTCGCCAACAATGGCCTGGATAAGCGCACAGTTCTCAAGCCAGGCATGGTGCTGTCGTTCGACGGCATGCCTTGATTTAAGCGCGACCAGCACACTGCTCGCCGTGTCGTTGCCCCGATTGGGCTGAATTAGTCCGGACATTTGCGATACCTCAAGCATGCCTACGACCTGTCAGATGAAGCAGTCTGCGAACGGTGGCTGGAAAATCCGTATTGGCGACGTCGTTTTCCAGAAAAGGCAATCGCGTATCCAACCGAAAATTGCTTGCTTGAAGTGGCACGCAAGAAGCTGGTGCTGCTGGCCAAGCGCCGTGGCTTTGCTCTGCGACAGAGCGACGCACGCCAAGGCCCGGCGTTGAATCGTAAGGCCGGGCGCTATGCCCATGCACGCCAGTTCAAGCGGATGCGGCGCATCCTGCGACGTCAACGCACCGTGCTGGGACGGGTCCAACGCAAACTCGATCAGGTAGACACCGACGTGCGCGAGCGCATCGCTGTGTGGTTGCAGCGCGCACAACAGGTGCATGCGCAACCTCCCAAAGACAAGCGAAAACTCGACGCATTGCATGCGCCAGGAGTGGACTGCATCGGCAAGGGCAAAGCGCGTCAGCCGTACGCATTCGGCGTCAAGGTCGGGATTGCGGTGAGCGCCTGCAAGTGCTCGATCGTGGGAGCGCGCAGTTCCGGGCAACGCCGGAAGACTGCCGGCTGCGTCGTTGCAGGCGCAAAAGCACCCAAGGCCATGCGCTGCAAGTGCTTGGTTTGCGCCGCCGGCTACAACCTGCGTTGGCTGATGCGCTGGATCGCGTTTTTGCGCGCCTGGATCCGGGCGATGGGATGGGCATCCTTGAGCGCCGATCACCGATCATCGCTGGCGATTGGTGCTTGGTGCTTTTGGTGCTTGGTGCTTGGTGCTTGGTGCTTGGTGCTTGGTGCTTGGTGCTTGGTGCTTGGTGCTTGGTGCTTGGTGCTTGGTGCTTGAAAGGAGTTTTTCAGGGACGACTAGTTATTGCAATGGTCGTCTAAAATTGATCAAAACAGAGACCACTACTGTAGGCTACCGAAGTCGTAATTCTCCACGCAACTGATGCGCGGATGTGGATTTATCGTGTTTGGCCACCATATTGATCGAGTCCCGTACATGTCGGGTTGGCTGATTGGATACGTGAATGCCTGAACTTCCCGAAGTCGAAACCACCTTACGTGGCTTGTCGCCGCATCTGCTCGGGCAACGCATCCATGGCGTCATCTTGCGGCGGCCAGACCTGCGCTGGCCGATTCCTGAGCAAATCGAGCGACTGCTTCCTGGCGCGACCATCACCAATCTGCGCCGTCGCGCCAAGTACTTATTAATTGATACAGATGCCGGAGGCAGTGCGTTGCTACACCTCGGGATGTCCGGAAGCCTGCGTGTGTTGTCTGGCGACACGTTGCCGCGTGCGCACGATCACGTGGATATCAGCCTGCAGAATGGGCGTGTGTTGCGTTTCAACGACCCACGCCGCTTCGGTTGTCTGTTGTGGCAATCCGATACCAAAACCCATGATTTGCTTGCCGCCCTTGGTCCAGAACCATTATCTGATTCATTTACTGGCGATTATCTGCACGCGCTGGCGCGTGGTCGCCGTGCGGCAGTGAAAATCTTTCTGATGGACCAATCTGTTGTTGTAGGCGTTGGTAATATTTATGCTGCCGAGAGCCTGCATCGCGCGGGAGTCAGCCCGTTGCGAGAGGCTGGCAAGGTGTCGCTGGATCGCTATCGGCGCTTGGCTACGGCGGTGAAAGACATTCTGGGATATGCGATTGAGCGTGGTGGAACCACGTTGCGGGATTTCATCAGTCCCGACGGTGCCCCTGGCTATTTCGAGCAGGAGCTCACGGTATATGGACGCGAAGGTGAACCTTGCAAGCAGTGCGGGCGCATGCTGAAGCACGCCACGATCGGACAACGCGCAACCGTGTGGTGCAGTAGTTGCCAGCGGTAAGACGTGCAAGACAACGAGCTTGGCGAACCGGGCAACACACCATGTCTGACATCTGAAGCTGTGCTGCTTGCAAACCACCTGGAGCAGCTGCCAATACTTGGCGAGCGGTCATTAGATGGTTGCGGACAACGCATAGTCATCGTTCTGTGCAATCTGTGCGAATGGCAGATGCCGCATCAAACACCAGCCACGCCCGCCTGGCGACTGCGCAGTCGTTTTGTTAGCCGCCCTTAGTCTTCCTTGAAAAACCACTTTCAAGCACCAATCGCCAGCGGTGCACGGTGCTCAAGAGCGCAGCAGCGGCGCAATCATCGCATCGCCAAGAATCGGGTATTTGTCGAGCACGCGTTCGCACGGTTGACCCAACAAGGTGGCAAGTGTCTACGCACGCTCGGCCTGGCACGTGCAACGGTGGTAATCGGGTTGAAGGTTACCGGTCATCACCTGCTGCGTCTGGCGCGATTGCAGCAGGCTGGAATGCGACCGGCATGAATACCGCAAGCGGGCAAAGTGCTGCATCCGTGGCATGAGCAAGCTACGAACGTCGACGAATACCTCCGATTGCTGATCTTTTGAAGGCCGGGTAAGCATGATGTGTCCCTCGCCGCGGTCAGGATTTGGTTATTTGAGGTGCCCTTAAAACGTGGATGCTTGCGCTTGGCATAGCGCATCCTCGCTGTGGCCGGTGCGGCCTGCATCCAGGCTGCACAACGTAAGCACACGTCACGACTTCTACGCTGCAATTTATACGCTGCAATTTTCCAGGTCTCCCTACACCCCTACAAATTGAGGCCACACCATCACTGCACCAATTAGCACGCCCCCCAAGCGGCGTGCTAATCGCAACATCACTGGCCGATATGCTGCTTTAACCAGCTATTGACGGTGTCGTGCCACAGCACGCTGTTGTCCGGCTTGAGCACCCAATGGTTCTCGTCCGGGAAATACAGGAACTTGGACGCGATGCCCTTGCGCTGCAGCGCGGTAAATGCGGCCAACCCCTGCTCGACCGGAATGCGGAAATCCTGTTGGCTGTGGATCACCAGCATCGGTACTTTCCACTTGTCCACGTGCAACACCGGGTTGAACTTCTCGTAGCCAGCCGGGTTCTGCCACGGGGTGCCGCCATTTTCCCATTCGCTGAACCACAGTTCCTCGGTGGCATAACCCATGGTGCGGTTGTCGAACACGCCGTCGTGATCGACCAGGCACTTCCATGGATGGTTCCCATCTTTATCAAGCCACGTCCCGGCCATCCAATAGACCATGTAGCCGCCGTAGCTGGCGCCCAGCGCACAGGCCTTGTCGCCGTTGAGGAAGCCGTACTGCTTCTGCGCAGCGGCCCACCCTTTTTGCAGATCTTCCAGCGGGCGGTCGCCCCAATGCTGGCTGATCGCGTCGGTGAATTGCTGGCCGTAGCCGGTGGAACCGTGGAAGTCGATCATCACCACCGCGTAGCCCTGCCCGGCGTAGGTCTGCGGATTCCAGCGATTGCTCCAGCCATTGCCAAAGCTGTCCTGCGGGCCGCCGTGGATGAGGAACGCCACCGGATAGGTCTTGCCTTCCTGGTAGTTGTACGGCTTGACCACATAGCCGTGCACGGTGTCGTTATTCCAGCCCTTGAACTGGAACTGTTCGTAATCGCCGAATTGCACATCCGGCAGCAACTCACCTGCGCTTTGCGTCATCGCCCGCAAACTTTGGCCTTGCACATCGCTGACAAAGATCTGGTCGCCGCTCTTGAGCGAACTACGCGTAAACGCCAGCGTGGTGCCGGCCAGCGCCGGCGCATGCACGCTGCCCTCGCCCACCAGCTTGGTCGCCTCACCGCTGGCGAGGTCGATCTTGAACAGCGGGTGCTCGCCCAGGTCCTCGGCGCTGGTATAGATGCTGGCGCCATCGTCGCTCAACACGATTTCGCCGGCCGAACGGTCCCACTTGGGCGCGATCTCGCGGGCCTTGCCGCTGGCCACGTCCATCGCCATCAGGCCGAAGCGGTCGGCTTCGAAACCGGGGCGCTTCATTGCGCGGTAGTACAACGTCTTGCCGTCGGTGCTGAACACCGGGCCGGCATCCCAGGCCGGGTTGGATGCGGTGAGATTGACCGGTGCGGACTTGCCGCCGGCATCCAGGCGATACAGATCGAAGTTGGTCTGCCACGACTCGTCGTTGCCGGTGGGTTTGCCGCCAGCAGTTGCAGTTTTGCCTGCCTTGGTGCCGTAAGGCTGCGGCACGCGCACGCTGGCCACCACGCTGCCGCCATCCGGCGACCAGGTGTAATCGTCATTGCCACCTGACGGCTTGGATGGCGCATCGCCGGCCAGCGTGGCGCTGATCGCCGAGGCACCGACCACCGCCTTCGCACCAGCGGCAGGCAGTTCGGCGACGAACAAGGTGTTGCGGCGGCCATCGTTCCAGGTGTCCCAATGCCGCACGAACAGCTGGTCGTAAACCACACCGCTGGCCTTGGCGTCCTTGACGCTGGCGAGCTTTTTCTTGGTGCAGCCCAGATCCGATCCGCAGTCCTGGAACACGCCGGCACTGAAGGCGATGCGCTTGCCATCGGGCGAAAGTTTGTAGCTGTCCACGTCCACTGAAAACGCAGTGAGCTGCTGTGGGGTGCCGCCGGCCAGCGGCTGCGCGTACAGCTGTTGCGTGCCGGATTTGCTGCTGAGGAAGTACACCGTCTTGCCATCCGGTGACAGCGCCGGGCTGTTGACGTTCCAGCCTTCGGGAGTGAGCCGCTTGGGCGGCAATGGATCGCCGGTGCGCAGGTTGCGCATCCACAGGCCGGTGGCCGGCTTGCCCTTGCCGGCGTTGGCCTGCCGCTTGGCGAACACAAGTACGTTGCCATCGGGGCTGAGCGTGGGCGAGAACACGCGGTCCAACGCCACCATGTCGCGCACATCGAAACCACGCGCGGCGGCAAGGCTTGGCAAGGCGACCAACAGACACAGGGGCAGCACGGCGTAACGCAGCTTCATCAAGATTTCCCGCAACGGTAAAGCATCGATGGTAGGCGTTGCTGCAGCGCAGGTGCAAAGGCATGAAGTCATGCAAGCCGCATCCGTACGGAATGTGCGGCTGACCGATTCAGGAGCGGTGTGCAGTGTGTGTGAGCGGAAGAACGCGCTTGAAGACGCTGCGCACTCACGTAGCATTTCAGCCGATCGGCGAGGCTCTTTGCTTGCCGACGATCGACCGGATCAAGAGAAACCAAGAGCGCACTCTTGCAGCGTGCGGCCTTGAGACCAAGTCGAACCATTTGCAGTCGTGCAAACGTCACCTTCCAGATAAAGCCACGCATACCGCGATGCGTGGCTGGTGCGATGGCGCAGACAACGCTGCGTGCCCATCGACGCGTGCAATACGCATTCGCCATCCACACATCAGACTCAGACGGCCGGTTCCCCGCGCTTGCCGACCCGATACAGCAGCCAGCCGACCAGGGCGAGAATCGCCAGGCCGAACCATTGACCGAGCTGCAGGCTGGCCGGCAACGCCAGCACATCGGCGCGGCTGGACAGCACGATCGGCACGGCAATGGCGATGCCCATCAGCGCCTCGCCAGTGATCAGGCCGGCAGCGAACAGCACGCCGGGGCGATGCACGCGGTCGCGGCCGTCTTCATCGTCGGCGCGGATCGTGTGGAAGCGCTCCACCAGATGCGCGATCAGGCCACCGATAAAGATCGGCACCATCAGTTCCAGCGGCAGATAGATGCCGATCGCGGCGGCCAGCACTGGCACGCGGAAGCGCTTGCCGGTTTTCTTCAGCCATTCATCAAACGCGATGATCGCTGCGCCCACGCCGGCACCGATGGCAATCATCGACCACGGCAGCTGCCCGCCGAACAGACCCTTGGCGACCGAGGCCATCAAGGTAGCCTGCGGTGCGCCCAGGGCGTTGGGATGCTGCGGGGTGGCCGGGCCGATGCCATAGGCCTGGGCCAGCAGGTTCAGCACCGGCGCCATGATCAACGCGCAGGAAAATGCGCCGATGCCTAGCATCAGCTGCTGCTTCCATGGCGTGGCACCGACCAGATAGCCGGCCTTGAGATCCTGCAGATTGTCCCCGCCCACCGCTGCCGCGCAGCACACCACCGCACCGATCATGATCGCCGCCACCGCACCCAATGGCGCAGCCCCGATGCCCACCGGCGCCAGACCGCGCTTGCCGAGCAGCAGCACCAGCACTGCCGAAGCGAACAGAATGGTGGAGATGGTGATGCCCGACACCGGGTTGTTGGACGAGCCGATCAGCCCAGCCAAGTAGCCAGACACCGACACGAACAAAAAGCCGGCCACGATCATGATGACGGTCATCGGGATCGACACGTGCCACTGCTGCACGATGGCCTGATACAGGCCCAGCAGCGGCAAGGTGCACAACACCAACGCCACCAGCATCCATTTCATCGGCAGGTCGCGCTCGGTCTCGGCGACCAACCCGCCACCGCTCTTGCGTGCGACGGCAAAGCCGCTCCTGACGCCCGAAAACAGCGACTTGCGCAGCGAGAACAAGGTCCACACACCGCCGATCAGCATCGCACCGACGCCGAGGTAGCGAATCTTCGCGCCCCAGATGCCGAACGCCGCATCGGCCGCCGACGCACCGACCAGGCTCTGCGCCAATGCCGGGTCCGAGCCCATGAAGAACTGCTGATACAACGGGATGGCGATGTGCCAGGACAAAATCGAACCGGACAGCACCACGATGCCGACATTCAAGCCAACGATGTAGCCCACGCCCAGCAACGCTGGCGACAGGTTGGTGCCGAAGTAACCCACAAGACGGCTGCTGCCGAGGTAGGTGGCCTGCGCCCAGGTATCGGGAATCACCCGCAAGCCGCTGGCGGCGGCGAGTTTGACCAGTGCCCCGATGGCACCGGAGATGGCCAGGATCTTCAGACCCGGGCCGGGGTTTTCGCCGGCCTTGAGCACTTCGGCCGCGGCCTTGCCTTCGGGGAACGGCAGCGGGTCTTCGACGATCATCGAGCGCCGCAGCGGCACCGAGAACAGCACGCCGAGCAACCCACCCATGCCCGCGATGCCGAGCACCCACCCGTATTTGAAGTCGGGCCAGTAGCCCATGATCACCAGCGCCGGGATGGTGAAGATCACCCCAGCGGCAATCGACGAGCCCGCCGAGGCACCGGTCTGGACGATGTTGTTTTCCAGAATGGTGCCGCCGCCGAGCAGGCGCAGCACGCCCATCGACACGACGGCGGCCGGAATCGCGGTGGCAATGGTCAGGCCGGCAAACAGGCCGAGATAGGCGTTGGCGGCCGACAGCACCACCGCCAGCACGATGGCCAGCACGACGGCGCGGAAGGTGAGCTGGCGCGGCTGCGCGTCATGGCGCATGGGCGGTTCCCCTGTAGCAAAACTCCGCGCCACGCTAGCCCCTGCGCGGGGTTCCGTCCAGCTGCGGCGCGGCGTGACAGTGTGCCTGCTGTGGCGGATGGGAGTGCCCGGGCCTGCTGCCGCCAAAACCATGCTGACAGCGACCTGCACAGCGCCCCTCCTATGGCGTGGATACGCCTGCGTCGACATTACGCCTGCGCCGACATCGGTTCGCCTTGAAAAACCGCCATGTCGCAGCGATCACTATCATCGCGCCCACGCTGGGTGTTGATGGCAGCAGCATGATCCGGCCCGGTTGCTTCGGCGCGGCGCGATGACCAGCACGACTCCCTCCCCTTCCTGACACCTACCTGCTACCGAAAGGCTTCCACCGTGAAACATCCGCTAAGCACCGTTATTTTCTCCGGCATGCTGATGCTGTCGCTGCAGCCATCCACTGCATTCGGCCAAGAACAGTCTCCGCAAAGCGCAAAATGCCCGGAACCTGCCGCGGTCCACTACGACGCAGCCCACTACCGAGCGGTCGCCGATGTCGAGTTTCCTGCTGGAAGCGTTGCTTATGGAAGAGGCGATTGGGTCAGCACGAAGCAGCCCGATCAGGGTGTACCGATCAAGCTGTCCTCGGTATTGTTCTACGGCAAGCAGCCGGGCAAATCCAAAACAGAATCCGAATCGGAGGGTGCGCTGGTCAATTGCACCTATGAAGTGCGTAACCACAAGCAAGTGGATCTGGCTTACTTCGACCGAAGCACACCAAATCAGCAGCGCAACCTGATCGTCGTCCCCAAACGCCCCTCGCGCTGGCAGCTCGATCAAAAAACGCCAGCACCGACGCAGGATGCGTTCTACTCCTGCACACAGAGTACAAAGGACTGTGCGTTCGAACCGCGACGTCTGGAATGACCCAGCGGCACATCCGCACAGCCCTTGTTGATCGATATCAGTGCAACAACTCGGCGAACGCGCGGTCGGCCTCGATCACCTCCGGCAGCGCGGCAAACAGTGCATCCAGATCCACCGTGTCCATCAATGGACCACGAACCGCTTGCAGTGCGGCCGGGGTGGCTCCGCCGTGTACGTCCAGCGCATCAGACACTTGCACCGCCTGAGCCACCAGCAGCGGCATCAGCGCGCCTTCCGGCGCGGCGGCGGGTCGGACCTGATAGGCGATGGCTTCCTGGATCACCGCAGGCAACTGCCAGCGCCGTACCAGCTCGGCTCCTACTTCCGGGTAGCCAAAGCCCAGTTGCAGGGTTTCCTCAGCCGCGTGGCCGGCCGACGAGGTTTCCTGATTGATGCGGCTGGCGTAATCCGGCGCCCCCGACTGGATCAGCAGCTCGCCGATGTTGTGCATCATGCCGCAAGTAAACGCGGTTTCCGGATCGAACCCGTGCTGGCGCGCCAGCAAGCGGCAGATGCCGGCCACTTCGAAACTGTGCCGCCAGAATGCCTTGAGATCGAAGCCCGGGTCGGCGCGAAACGCCCCGCTCATCGCCGAAGCCAGCACCAGCGTGCGCAGCGTGTTGAAGCCCAGCCGCGTGGCCGCGTCTTCCACGCTGGTGGAGTCGCGCAGACCATGGAAGCGTGCCGAATTGGCCAGCCGCAACACCTTGGCGGCGATCACCGGATCGCGCTCGATGGTGTGCGCCAGCACCTCGATCGTGGTCTGCGGATCGTCGAACTGACGAATCAGGTCCTGTGCCACTTTGGGCACCGTGGGCAAGGTATGCAACTGGTCGAACAACGCCTCCAACTTCATGATCGCCTCGGGGGGGTGAAGGGATAAACCAGCGCGGCCGCGCGGCCTGCATGGTGTAGCACAGACCGGTTGGATGACGGTAACCCGTCACGGCTGCTATTCACCCAGGCTTTTGCGTCGGTCTGCACCGCATGGTTTGCCGATGCTCCTGCACTAAGAGCGGGTAACAAAACCCAGGAAGAAGCCGTAAGCAGATGATGGAGCAAGCAAGCGAGAGCAACGCCAAGTGGAGATCGATGCGGCGTTCAAAGCGGATGCGCAGTTTGCCCATGCCTGCGAACCAGGCATGGGTGCGCTCGACGACCCAGCGATGGCGGCCCAACCGGTCGTTGCGCGCGATCCCCTTGCGTGCGATCCGCGCAATGATGCCGCGCTGCTTGAGGAAGGCGCGACAGCGGTCGATGTCGTAAGCCTTGTCGGCGTGCAATTTGTCTGGCCAACGTCGCAGGCGCCCTGGTTTGCCACCAATTGGCGGCAAGGCGTCGATCAACTCCTCGAACACGACCGAGTCGTGCCGATTGGCGCCGGTGACGCACACCGCCAAGGGGATGCCGTTGCGATCGACGATCAGATGCCGTTTGCTGCCGAGTTTGCCGCGATCGGTCGGGTTCGGCCCGGTATATGGGCCCCCCGGGGGGAGGCTACGCTAGCGGCGTCCAGACCAGCTCGGCTCAGGTCCAGCGTCTGAGCGCGACGTCGCTCGGCCAGCAACACCTGATGCAGACGATGCCACACACCGGCGGCCTGCCAATCACGCAACCGGCGCCAGCAGGTCATGCCGCTGCCGTACCCAGCTCCATAGGCAGGTCTTCCCACGGCACGCCCGTGCGCAGGACATAGACGATGCCGTTGAGGGCTTGCTGATCACTGATACGCGGCCGTCCACCTTTGGGCGAACGCTTCACTTGCGGAATCAGCGGCTCGATGCGCTTCCACAGCGCAATGGGGATCTCTTTGCGACGTGTCATGTCCGCAATTTTGCCACCGGCGAGACAAGATTCAAGGGGTTTTGTTAGCCGCTCTAAGAGCGGCTATCAAAACCACTGCGCAGTCGCCAGGCGGACGCGGCCGGTGCTTGGAATCGGCATGTACCACCCGTACAGTGCGGTTGCTCCGCGCCGTCCGCACCCACCTGGCGACTGCTCGCTACGTTTTGTCAGCCACTCTAAAAGCTCTATCGCGAACCCGAGGCGCGCAATGCTTCAATGAAAGTCGCGCGAGGGCAACTGCATGTCGCCGAGCAGATCGCTTAAATCGTGCAGATCGCCGGCGATGAGGTGCTCCACGCCGTCCACGCGTTCCCAGCGGCCGCGCACCCCGAGCAGACGCGATTCCAGCAATGTGCGGCGACGGCGCAGCGCCAGGTGCGACCAGACGATGACGTTGATCATGCCGTGTTCGTCTTCCAGGGTGACGAAGATGGTGCCTTTAGCGGTGGCCGGGCGCTGGCGTTGGGTGACCAGGCCAGCGACATGCACGCCGCTGCCGTGGCTGCGCCCTTGCAGGTCGCGCAGGCCCAGGATGCGTCGCTGGCGCATCTGCGGGCGCAGCAGTGCCATCGGATGCTGGCGCAGGCTCAGACCGACCGAGCGGTAATCGGCCAGGATTTCTTCACCCGCGCGCGGCGCCTGGAAGTCCACCGGGCGCTCTTCCGGGCTGCCCGGTAACAGTGGCCGACGCGCTTCCACGCCGGCCATTGCCCAACGCGCAGCGTTGCGGTTGCCCGCCATGCTCTGCAAGGCGCCGGCTTCGGCCAAGGCGAGGCGCGCCTTTTCGTCGAGCGCCGCGCGCAGGCACAGATCGCCGATATCGACGAAGGCCAGTTGCGTGCGTGCGGCGACAACGCGCTTGGCCGCCCCTTCCGATAATCCAGCGATCTGGCGCATGCCCAGACGGATCGCCGGTTGCTCGCCCGGGTCGGCATCGCTACGCCACGGACGGCCACCGACCAGCGTGTTGTCCCACGCGCTATGCAGCACATCAACCGGCAAGACCTCCACGCGCGCGCGCTCGGGACTGCCACGGCGTGCGTCCTGCACGATCTGGCTGGCCGAATAGAAGCCCATCGGTTGCGCATTGAGCAGCCCGCAGGCGAACGCCGCCGGCTCGTGGCGTTTGAGCCAGCAACTGGCGTACACCAGCTTGGCAAACGAGGCGGCATGGCTTTGCGGAAATCCGTAGGAGCCGAAGCCTTTGATCTGCTCGAAGATCTGCTCGATGAAAGTAGAGGCGTAGCCTCTGCCCTGCATGCGCTCACGCACCCGCGCGCGGTGTTGCTCCATGTCGCCACCGCGACGCCAGGCCGCCATCGAGCGGCGCAGGGTGTCGGCCTCGCTTTCGGTGTAATCGGCCGCGTGCATCAGTAACTCCATCACTTGTTCCTGGAACAGCGGCACACCAAGCGTCGGTTTGAGAATGTCCTCCACTTCCGGCGATGGATAGCTCACCGCTTCGCGGCCCTGCCTGCGACGCAGATATGGATGCACCATATCGCCCTGGATCGGGCCGGGGCGCACGATCGCCACTTCGATGACCAGGTCGTAGAACACTGCGGGTTTGAGGCGCGGCAGCATCGCCATCTGCGCACGCGATTCGACCTGGAACACGCCGACGGTGTCGGCGCGCTGGATCATCTTGTAGGTAGGCGCATCCTCGCCCGGCAGCGTGGCGATGCTGTAGTCGCGTCCACGGTGGCCGCGCACCAGATCCAGCGTCTTGCGGATGCAGGTCAGCATGCCCAGTGCCAGGCAATCGACCTTGAGCAGTTTCATGGTTTCCAGATCGTCCTTGTCCCATTGGATGATGGTGCGGTCGGCCATCGCCGCGTTTTCCACCGGCACCAGCATCGACAGCGGTTCGTCGGAGATGACGAACCCACCGACATGCTGCGACAGATGGCGCGGGTGATCGCGCAGGTGCTCGGTCACAACGAGAATCTTGTTGATCAGCGGATTGGCCAAATCGAAGCCAGTTTCTTCGATACGCTGTTGCATCGGCGTTTGGCCATTGCCCCAGCCGTAGCAATTGGCCAGCAGCGCGATCTGGTCAGGCGGCAGACCGAAAGCCTTGGCCACGTCGCGCACTGCGCTCTTGCCGCGATAGCAGATAACGGTGGCGGCCAATGCGGCACGCTCGCGCCCGTACTTGGTATAGATGTATTGCAGCACCTCCTCGCGCCGCTCGTGCTCGAAGTCGACATCGATATCCGGCGGCTCATCGCGCTTTTCGGAGAGAAAGCGCGCCATCAGCAAACGGGTTTCATCGGGATTGACCGCGGTGATGCCCAACGCATAACACACCGCCGAATTGGCCGACGACCCCCGCCCCTGACACAGGATGTGCTGCGAGCGTGCGAAGCGCACCACGTCCTGCACGGTCAGGAAGAATGCCTCGTAGTTTTTCTTGGCGATCAGCACCAATTCTTTTTCGATGTCGTCACGCACCTTGGCAGACACACCATCGGGCCAGTGCTCACGCATTCCCTCCTCGGTCAGCTGGCGCAGATAGCTGGCCGGCGTATGACCATGCGGCACCAGCTCTCTGGGATAGGTGTATTGGAGCTTTGAAATGTCGAAGGTACAGCGCTGCGCCAACTCCACCGTGGCCTGCAACAGCGCATCTGGATAGATGTTGCCCAATGCACGCCGCGTGCGCAGATGACGCTCGCCGTTGCGGAACAGGTGCGCGCCGCACTCGGCCAGCGGCAAGGTGTGGCGGATGGCGGTCAAGGTGTCTTGCACGATGCGTTCGCGTCGCTGTGCCATATGCACATCGCCACTGGCCAGTGCGGTCATGCCAAGTTGCTGCGCCAGCATCTGCAAGGCGTGTAAGCGCGCAGCATCGTCCTGTTCGCGATGCAGTTCCACCGCCAGAAACGCACGCCCTGCAAATACCTGTTGCAACCAGACACCCTGCTCGGCCTGCGGGTGTGTGCCGGGCAGCCACACTGCAAATACGCCAGGTGCGACACCACGCAACTGCGCCTCCACCTCGGCACGCCCCAGCCGATACGCGCCCTTGCTTACCGCACGCCGCGCAGTGGTAATCAGTGCGCACAACTGCGGATAACCGTGCGCATTTTCCACCAGCAGTACAAAGCGGGTGCCATCGACCAGGGTGAATTCGCTGCCAACGATCAAGCGCACGCCGGTGACACGCGCCGCTTCCAGAGCGCGCACGATGCCGGCCAGCGAGCATTCGTCAGTGATCGCCAAGGCGCTGTAGCCGCAGTGCTGCGCGCGCGCGAACAAGTGCTCGGCACTGGAGGCGCCGCGCAGAAACGAGAAGTCCGACAAGCAATGCAGCTCGGCATACGCAGGCAGATCATCAGCGACTGCCGCATGTGTGATGTCGTCATTGGCCGCACGCAAACGTGCAGCGACATTCCAGGCGCGCGGCATGCGCCCGCCAGGAGTGTCGCGGTCTACACCGTCGATGGTGTCATCCCGGCTCATGGATGCCTCCATTGAGCGTGGTGCGATTGCCGCCAGCCAGGCCGGCAATCACGCGAACCATCCATGCAACATCCAGCCATCCACACGGCCTGGTGCGGCGAATGCCCAGCCGCGTCGGCCACGTGCGGTCTCCACGACGTAGTAATCACGCCGTACTTCGCCCTCGTCCCACCAGCCGCTTTCCAGCCGTTCCGGGCCGGAGATGATGCGCAGCTGCGCATCATGCAGGGGCACCGGATGCGGCAGCAACCAGGTCGGACGCGGTGGGCGCGGGGGCGCAACGGCTTCGCGTACTGCATCGCCGATAGCGCAACGCCAGGCGCGTTCCGGGCGCGGGTCGTCGGCTGGAAGCACGCGATAGACCGCCTCATCGCCAAGACGCGCACGCAAGCGCTCGCGCAGTTGCAACCAGTCCACCGATTGCTGCGCGCGTTGATCGAACAGATCGCGCATCGCCGGCACGAACGCCGGCAGTTGCCGCGCCAACACACCCACCGCCACCACCGGCCGTGGGATCTCCACCCGCTCCAGCCGGTTGCGCGCAAGCTCGAACAATACTGTCGGTGCACGCTCCGGTGTCAGCAAGCCGATCTCGACATCGGTGGCGCCTTCTTCGTGTTCCAGGCGCAGCAAAAAGCGCTGCACGCCGCCATCGCGAATGGACAGATACGTGCACAGATCGCCGATCAAGCGACGCAGCGGAAACAACAACGCCGGATGCGTTTCCACCTCGTAACCCAGCTCTACACGGTGATCGAAATGATCCGCGGGTGCGTAGCAATCCAAGGGGTCGTCGGCCTGGCCGTAGAGGCGATCCAGATGATCGAGCAAGCCCGCGCCGAAGCGCCGGCGCAGTCCATCGCGCGGCAACGCCCGCACCGCAGCGAGCGTGCGCACACCCATGTGTTGCAAGCGTTCGCCAGCATCGTCGGGCAAGGCAGCGCGGCGTACCGGCACCTTGTCGAGCGTGTTGTGCAATGCCGGCAATTCCGTCACCACCATGCCATCGCGCAAGCCGGCCAGCACACGTGCGGCGCGCGGCGTGGGGGCAAGTGCAAGCCGGTGCTGGAAGCCCAACGCCTGCAGCTCATCGCGCAGACGACGCTCGAAACGTGGCCATGGGCCGAACAAGCGGAAGCTGGCACCGGCCTCCAGCACGATAGCGCGCGACCATTGCTGGCTCACCAATGAACTGTGCCGATATGCCCATGCCGCGAGAAAACGTTGCGTGCGCGCCTCATGCTGTGCGTCGTAATCGATGGTGCGCACTTGCGTCATCATTGCGTGCGCCGCCGACAGCCGCATGCCGGCCTTCAACCCCGCAGCGGCGACAGCGGCATTGACCGAATGCAGGCGGCGCAGCTGCGCTGGCCCTTCCACCAATACCAGCGGCGCCTGCGGCTCTTCCAGACGCCGAAGGACGGCGTCCAGCGCCAGCTGCGGCAGCAAAATGCAGGCCCACAGCATGCGTGCGCCTCAATGCGCCAGTCGCAACGGCTGCGACGGGACTTGCCCACCGCGGCACTTACGCACCTGCCAAGCATCGCGCTCAGGTAAAAATTCCAGCCGCAGGGCGGCCGGCGATGCATTGACCGCATGCCGACGATCGCGCAGCGCGAACGCGCAGCAGTTGCCGCTGTCGGCAGCGACCTGCAGACGTCGCAACGCGCGCATATCGCCGGTCTGCGGCCAGCCCAGCACCGCGGCGCACGCACCGCTGCGCAGGCATTGTTCGAACGCCCACAACGCCTCGCGCGGCTCGGCCTGCACTACTTCCAGATGCTCCAGCACCACCCCGCCCGCCTGCCATGCCGGCGCGTAAGGAATGAACGGCGGTGCCACCAACACCACTCGACTGCTGGCGCCGGTCATGCGTGCCAGCGTGGGCAACAACAACGCGATCTCGCCCACGCCGTGTGTGGGCAGCAGCAATTCGGTGAGCGCACGCCGCGGCCAACCAGCATCGGGCAATACCGCGTCCAGCTCGGCATGCCCGGTGGATTCGCCACCATTGGCGGTAGCGGTGCCACGACCTGCGCGCCACACCGTGCGCGCAGCCAGCAAGGCATCCAGCTCCAGCGGCAAGGCCACTGCCGCGTTGCCGCCCTGTCTGATGCGCGCCGGCTCCTGGCTCATCTCAGCCCTGCCGGATCAGACCGCAATACAGCCCTTCGATCGCGAAATCGGCATCGGCCGCCACCACAATCGGCGCATGCGCGCGATTGCGCGGCAGCAGCCGGATACGCTCGGCCCCGCGCTCCAAACGCTTGATGGTGATCTCGCCATCCACCCGCGCCACCACGATCTGACCATCGCGCGCATCGTTGCTGCGGTGCACGCCGACCAGATCGCCGTCCAGAATGCCATCGTCGATCATCGAATCGCCTTGCACCTGCAGCAGATAATCCGGACGCAGCGAGAACAGCGCGCGGTCTAGCCATAGTTGCCGGTCCAGGCCGATATCCGCACCGATCGGGACACCGGCTGCCACCCGGCCCAGCACCGGCAAGGCCAGTACCGCCTCGCGCCCGGCCCCGCCTGGCACGCGGATGCCACGCTTCTGGTTCGGCAGCAACTCGATCAACCCGCCCTCGGCCAGCGCCTGCACGTGCTTCTGCGCAGCATTGCGCGAGGCAAACCCAAAGGCTTGCGCGATCTCGGCCAAACTGGGCGACACACCCGCCTGGGCTTGTTCTTGCAAGAACGCCAGCACTGCGGCGCGTTTAGGAGACAGGGGTTGCATGGAAGCACAGCAGCCGGATCGGACAAGGTGTACATTTGTACACCAACCAATCGCAGCAGGCGAGACTGGTTTGCTGAGCCGCTTCAGGCGGAACCCAACTTGCGACAGCGCCCGACGACATCAAGCTGACCGCATTCGACCCGACCCTGGCTGCGCAGATGGATGTGGCCGAGCAGGCGATGCGCGAAGATCGTCAGGTGCTGAACAAGCTGGACAAATGAACACGCGCATGGTCATGTGGATCACGCATGGGCTTGCATTGGCTATCCACGAGCGTCAATTGAGCGAACACGGCGGCGCAGCGGGCGTGTGCGATGAAGCCTTGCTGGATTCGGCACTAGCCTGTCCGCAACAGCATTTTTTACGGCGATCCCCCAACCGATTTGGTGGAGTTAACCGCAAGCCTGGACATGCAAAGCAACTCGTACGCGCGCTTGGCGACTGCGCAGCGAATTTTTTTGATAACGTCCTCAGTCAGTAGACGTTGCTTTACTCGCAGCACGCTTGCTCGTCGCCGCCGCCTTCTTGGCAGCGGCCTTGGGCACTGCAGTTCCCTTTGTTTCAACCGCTTTCTTCGCCGCCGTCGAGCGGTCGCCGGCAGAGCGCTTTTTTGCAGCGCTCTTGGCCTGAGTGGACAAGGCGTGTTTGCCGACCGTCTTCTTGGCGGTCGTGTTTTTGCTGGCGGTCTTCAAGGCTTTCCTGGCGCCTGCCGAGCGTGTCGGCGAGGGCGGGGTGTTGGACTTGGCCGCTGCGCTATCTTGCGTCATTTTTTTCTTGGTGGCTTTGGATGCGTAGTTGGATGGAGCGGCATCCACGCCATCGCGGCGCGCCTTGGACAAGCCGATCGCGATCGCCTGCTTGGTATTCTTGACCCCGTGCGCGCCCTTGCGCACCTGCTCGATTTCTTCCTTCACGTATTCGCCGGCTTGGGTACTGGCCGAAGTTCCTTCGCGCTTTTCCTTGGCGGCAGCGCGGCGCGTCTTGACTTCTGGCATGGGGGTTTCTCGATACATGCGTGACAACCTTGATGTAGCAAGCGAGGTGTCAATGAGCAGTGCGCGCCGCGCCCCCTTGTTGCGACGTCGTGTCTCTGTCGTCACGCACTTAGAGCGGCTAACAAAACCCAGGAAGAAGCCGTAAGCAGATGATGGAGCAAGCAAGCGAGAGCAACGCCAAGTGGAGATCGATGCGGCGTTCAAAGCGGATGCGCAGTTTGCCCATGCCTGCGAACCAGACATGGGTGCGCTCGACGACCCAGCGATGGCGGCCCAACCGGTCGTTGCGCGCGATCCCCTTGCGTGCGATCCGCGCAATGATGCCGCGCTGCTTGAGGAAGGCGCGACAGCGGT
Source organism: Xanthomonas fragariae (assembly GCF_900183975.1). Lineage (NCBI taxonomy): Bacteria > Pseudomonadati > Pseudomonadota > Gammaproteobacteria > Lysobacterales > Lysobacteraceae > Xanthomonas > Xanthomonas fragariae. The sequence goes on along the minus strand of NZ_LT853882.1, from coordinate 1,161,160 downwards.
CGATGTCGTAAGCCTTGTCGGCGTGCAATTTGTCTGGCCAACGTCGCGGGCGCCCTGGTTTGCCACCAATTGGCGGCAAGGCGTCGATCAACTCCTCGAACACGACCGAGTCGTGCCGATTGGCGCCGGTGACGCACACCGCCAAGGGGATGCCGTTGCGATCGACGATCAGATGCCGTTTGCTGCCGCGTTTGCCGCGATCGGTCGGGTTCGGCCCGGTATATGGGCCCCCCGGGGGGAGGCTACGCTAGCGGCGTCCAGACCAGCTCGGCTCAGGTCCAGCGTCTGAGCGCGACGTCGCTCGGCCAGCAACACCTGATGCAGACGATGCCACACACCGGCGGCCTGCCAATCACGCTACCGGCGCCAGCAGGTCATGCCGCTGCCGTAGCCCAGCTCCATAGGCAGGTCTTCCCACGGCACGCCCGTGCGCAGGACATAGACGATGCCGTTGAGGGCTTGCTGATCACTGATACGCGGCCGTCCACCTTTGGGCGAACGCTTCACTTGCGGAATCAGCGGCTCGATGCGCTTCCACAGCGCAATGGGGATCTCTTTGCGACGTGTCATGTCCGCAATTTTGCCACCGGCGAGACAAGATTCAAGGGGTTTTGTTAGACGCTCTTAGAGTGGCCAAAAAAACGTAGCAATCAGTCGCCAGGTGGATGCGGACGGCGCGGAGCAACCGCAAAGTGCACGTGGTACATGCCGATTCTGAGCACCGGCCGCACCCGCCTGGCGGTGAGCGCAGTCGTTTTGTTCGCCACTCTTATTACGTATTGCGCTTGTGCAGCAGCTGATCACACCATCGCATCCACTTGGCAGGTGCGCACCGCCGGCCGATCGCGCTACGGTGCATCCGCCAGCAATGGTTCTCTCTGCGCATCGACAGAAAACAGCACATTGAACGCGTCGGTCAATGTCAACTGTGAGAACTGCATGTGGTGTCTCCTCAAGACCGGCAGCGATGCTGATCCGGCACACGTCAACGCCTTGGCAACATCACTCAGGCGCTACGGTAGTACCACGCACAGATGTGCTCGGGGAGATGCGCATGCAGCGGCAGGTCCAACGCCTGATAGCCATCGAGCACATCGCGCAGGGTACGTTGCGCCGGTGTCGGGCCGGTCAGGCCATCCAGTTCGTCCGGATTCAACTGCACTGCCGCCCAGTCGTACAACCGATCAATCCGCTGCGCCATCGCCGCCTGTAGCCAATCACCCAATACGAACACGCGATACCCCTGCGCCTGCAATCGGGCCACCGCATGTTCCAGCGCTTCACTCACGCCACGAAACCACTCGGTATGTCCGCCCGCTATCGCACGGATCGCCAGTGGCGCCGGTGCGTTGTGCGCAAGCAAGGGGCGGCGCAGTTGCAATTCCAGATCGCGCGCGTCGCGCTCGCGTTCGGCCTCCATTAATAACCCACGTTGCAGATCGAAGAAAGCGAACCAGCGCGGATGCAGGCTGCTGATGCGCCCCAACGGATCGCGCGAGAAACCGATCTTGCAATGGTCCTCCCACTGGCACGGGAATACATAGGTAAAACAGCGCCCGTCGATCGCGACCTTGGCAATATTGCGTTCACGTGTGCTCACCGTTGGCCTGCACGCGCGCGCATCGGCGGTGCAGGTTGCGCACTGTCTGGCGCCTGCTCCCAGCCGAACACGCTGCGCCCGCCATAACGATGCGAATCGCGACGTTCCTGCGCGATGTAGTAGTCCACCGTGGGACCTTGCGCGGTGGCTTCGAGTCGGCGCGCCTGTGCATCCAGCCGCGCAATCGCCTGCAGGCGTTCGTCATTGCCCAGCCTGGCCTGTTGCATCGCCTGCTTGAGCACGCCGATGGTGTGGTCGAGCACGCGCGTCGGCACCGGGAATGGGTGACGGTCCTTGCCGCCATGCGCAAGCGAGAATCGCGCAGGGTCGCTGAAACGGCATGGCGTGCCATGCATTACCTCGGCCACCATCGCCAGCGAGCGCAGCGTGCGTGCGCCCACGCCTGGCACCTGCAGCAACGCGGTGAAATCGGCGGGGCCCACTTCGGCTGCGGCAGCCAGGCTGGCATGCAGCCGCCGGGGATCACGTTGTCGCTGCGCACATCGTGATGGTCGGGCATGGACAGATGCGGTTGCTGCGTCGGGTCACAGGCGTGGCCGGTAAACAGATCGCCGGTGACCGGGCCTTGCACGATAGCTGGCGATGCAGGTGTCGCCATATCGGTGATGCGCTGCCATTCGCGTGCCAGCCGATCCGGCGAGGTCGCGCGATGGTCGGCAAGATTGACGATATTGCCCTGATGCGCACCATCGATGGCCGCATGCGGTGCATCGACGAAACTGCTCAAGCCTTCGGAGAGCCAGTGATAACGACGCGCCTGCTTGCGCTGCCCATGCATGCCTTGCTGCACCACTACCCAGCGGCCGTCGTCGCTGACGATGAAGCCATGCAGATACAGATCGAAACCGTCCTGCACTGCGGCACTGTCCACTTTAGCGACCAGGCGACTGGCCTGCGCCAGCGCCGCGCCATCGAGCCCCACGGCATCGCCCACTGCCAACAATTCGGCAGGCGTGGCGCGCGAATGCCTGCCGCGTCCGCCACAGACATGGATGCCGAGTTCACCAGACAATGGCGTCAACCCACGCTTGAGCGCGCCAATCACGCTGGTGGTGATGCCGGACGAATGCCAATCCATGCCCATTACCGCGCCGAACGACTGGAACCAGAACGGATGCGCAAGCCGCCGCAACAATTCATCGCGCCCGTAGCTGTGCACGATCGCCTCGCACATCACTGCGCCCAGCCGCGTCATCCGCTCGCCCAACCACTGCGGAACGCGCCCGCCATGTAACGGAAGATCCGCACTGCCACCGCGCCGACTCATCACTGCCACCTCGTTTTCATGACGCAAGGATAACTGCGGTGCGTCGCAGCAGATGGGACGCATGCGTTGCAGTGCGCACACATGGCTGACGAATTCAGCTGCGCACCGTCGGTGCACGATGATCGCGTAATGCACTGCAGACGAACGCAAGCGTGCAACGTAGTGGATGCGATTCCACCGCGTCGTATCGCTGTGAACCTTACGCGTGGTCACTTGGCGTTGACCGCATCGCCCTCAAGGTGATGGCCCTCCTTCGCCATCGCCACGGGGTTCGCATGACTGCCACGCCCGCCACTGCCAATCACACCTCGCCGGCAACCGCCACCACCGCTGCGCCGACATACCCGGTCAAAATGCGCATCAATGGTCAGCCGTATCAATTACAGCTCGAAGCCTGGGTGAGCCTGCTCGATCTGTTGCGCGACCGGCTCGATCTCACCGGCAGCAAAAAGGGCTGCGATCACGGCCAGTGCGGTGCCTGCACGGTGCTGGTCGACGGCCGCCGCATCAACAGCTGTCTGACGCTTGCTGTGATGCAGGACGGTGCCGACATCACCACCATCGAAGGCTTGGCTGACGGCGATCAGCTGCACCCGCTGCAGCGCGCCTTCATCGACAACGATGCCTTGCAGTGCGGCTATTGCACGCCCGGCCAGCTGTGTTCGGCGGTCGGCCTGATCAACGAAGGCAAGGCGCATGATCGCGATCAGGTGCGTGAGCTGATGAGCGGAAATCTGTGCCGCTGCGGCGCCTATCCGCAGATCACCGATGCGGTGATGGAGGTCATGGGCACATCCAGCGACAGCAGCGAGAGCGCCACCACCCCGTGGACGCCAGGGACGGTGCCCGCATGATGCCGCTCAGCTATACGCGCCCGGACAGCATCGATGTTGCACTTGGCGCCATCGCATCGCGCGGCGACAACGCGCATCCGCTGCCGTCCGAAGCTCCCGTGCGCCTGATCGCTGGCGGCACCAATCTCACCGATTTGATGAAGCTGCAGCTGATGCGGCCTAGCAGCCTGGTCGACATCAATCGCCTGCCGCTGAATAGCATCAGCATGCAGCCCGATGGCGGATTGCGTCTGGGTGCGCTGGCACGTAACGCCGACACCGCCTATCACCCGCAGGTCCAAGCGCGTTACCCATTGCTGAGTGCGGCCATTCTGGCCGGCGCCTCGCCGCAGATCCGCAACATGGCCAGCAACGGCGGCAATTTGCTGCAGCGTACGCGTTGCATGTATTTTTACGACCACGCCACGCCGTGCAACAAGCGTGCACCGGGCACCGGCTGCTCGGCCATCGGCGGGCTGACCAAATACAACGCCATTCTCGGCACCAGCGCACAGTGCATCGCCACGCATCCATCCGACATGTGCGTGGCATTGGCGGCGCTGGATGCGGTGGTGCACGTGCAAGGCCCCACTGGCGAACGCGCTATCGCGTTTGCGCAGTTCCACCGCCTGCCCGGAGATCGCCCGGAGCTGGACAGCACGTTGGCGCCGGACGAATTGATCGTGCATATCGATCTACCCAATGCACAGCGCTTCGTCGCGCACAGCGTATATCTGAAAATCCGCGAGCGCCTGTCGTACGCGTTTGCACTGGTGTCGGTGGCGGCCGCGTTGGAGTTGGCCGAAGACGGCAGCATTCGCGACCTCCGCGTGGCACTGGGCGGCGTGGCGCACAAGCCGTGGCGCAACCGGGACGCAGAAGCGCAGTTGGTCGGCTTGCCGGCCACGACGGAGAGCTTTGGCGGTTTGGCCGATGCCTTGCTGCAAGGCGCGCAACCGCAAGGCGAAAACGCCTTCAAACTGCCGCTGGCACGCCGCGCCATCGTGCGCGCATTGAACGTCGCTCGCGAAGGCACCATCGACAACCGCGGGCGCACCCGCGCGCTGGAGCAATCGCCATGAACGCACACAGCACCCATCTGCCCAATAGCGCTGTATCCGATAGCGGACTAACGCCACCGGTGGCCGACCAAGGCACCGGCTATCGCCCCACCGGTACTGGCGTCACCCGCATCGACGGGCGTGCAAAAGTCACCGGTCAGGCGCGTTATGCCGCCGAATGGCCGGTGCCGGATCTGGCCTATGGCGTGGTGGTCAACAGCAGCATCGCCAAAGGAAAAATCGTCGCGTTCGATCTGACTGCCGCGCGCGCGGTGCCTGGCGTACTGGAAATCATCACCCACGAAAACCGTCCGCATATGCGCGGCATGGATCTGTTCTACAAGGACATGGCCGCACCGGCAGGCTCGCCGTTCCGTCCGTTGTACGACGACAAGATTCTCTACAGCGGCCAACCGATCGCACTGGTCGTTGCCGACACCTTCGAGGCCGCGCGCCACGCCGCGCATCTGGTGGAGTTGGAGCTGTTACAGGATCCGCACGACACCAACCTGATGATCAATCTGGACCGTGCGCACAAGCCCAAGCCATTGAAGGCAGGCTTTTCGCCACCGCCCAAGGACAAAGGCGACCCGCAGGGCGCTTTCGACCATGCCGCCTGCCAGATCCAGGCCGATTACTACAGCGGTGTGGAGCACCACAACCCGATGGAGCTGTTCGCCTCCACCGTGATCCGCGATGCCGATGGTCACTTCACCATTTACGACAAGACCCAGGGCTCGCAGAACAGCCGTTGGTATGTGTCGCATGTGTTCGGCCTGAGTAAGCGCAAGGTCACCGTGCGTAATCCGTATGTGGGCGGTGCGTTCGGCTCGGGGCTGCGCCCGCAGTATCAATTGCCGCTGGCGGTGATGGCCTCGATCCTGCTGGACCGCTCGGTGCGCGTGGTGCTCACGCGGCAACAGATGTTCACCTTCGGCCATCGCCCGGAGACGGTGCAGCGGCTCAAGCTCGGCGCCGATCGCGACGGCAGCTTGCGTGCGATCTGGCATGAAGCCATCGCCGAAACCTCGCGGATCGAAGATTACGTGGAGGTGGTGGTCAACTGGAGCGGGCAACTGTACGCCTGCGACAATGTGCATCTGGGCTACACGCTGGTCAGCCTGGATCAGTTCAGCCCCATGGACATGCGTGCACCTGGCGCTGCACACGGCGTGCACGCGCTGGAAGTGGCGATGGACGAGTTGTCTTACGCGATCGGCATCGATCCGCTGGCGCTACGTTTGAAAAACTATGCACAGGTCAATCCGACCGACGACAAGCCCTACTCCACCAAAGCGCTGCGCGCGTGTTACCAGCAAGGGGCCGAGCGCTTCGGTTGGGCACAACGCCCGCTGCAACAACGCGCGCGTAAAGAAGGCAACGAGTGGGTGGGCTGGGGCATGGCCACCGGGCAATGGGATGCGATGCAGATGTTCGCGCGTGCACACGCGGTACTGCACGCCGATGGACGCCTGGTGGTGAGCAGTGCCGCCAGCGATATCGGCACCGGCACTTACACGGTGATGGCGATGATCGCAGCTGAAGCGTTGGGCCTGCCGCTGGAGCAGGTGACCTTTCAGCTTGGCGATTCAACGCTACCGGTTGCGCCGATCGAGGGCGGCTCCTCGCATGTCACCACGGTCGGCTCAGCTGTGGATGGTGCGTGCGGCAAGTTGCGTGCGCGCCTGCTGCAGCTGGCCCAGGCACTGCCCGATTCGCGCTTTGCCAAAGCCAAGCTGGACGAAGTGGTCTTTGCCAATGGCATGCTTGCGTTGCGTGTCGATGCCAGCAGCGCCATTGCATTGCCAGAGGTATTACGTGCGGCCGGGCTGACGCGGGTCGAAGATAAGTTCCTGCTGCTGCCCAGCGTACTAAAACAGCGCAAGTACACCCGTGCCACGCACGGCGCCGTGTTTGTGGAAGTACGCGTGGACGAAGAACTGGGCACCGTTCGGGTGATGCGCGTGGTCAGCGCGATTGCCGCCGGACGCATCCTCAACCCGATCACTGCGCGCAGTCAGATCGTCGGCGGCGTGGTATGGGGCATCAGCCAGGCATTGCACGAGCACACCCAGTCCGATCACCGCTTCGGCCGCTTCATGAATCACGACCTGGCGCTCTATCACGTCTGTGCCAACGCCGACATCCACGACATCGACGTTATCTTTGCCGATGAGGACGATCGCATGGTCAGCAGCCTGGGCGCAAAAGGTGTGGGCGAGATTGGCTTGGTCGGTGTCTCGGCCGCGATCTGCAACGCCATCTTCCACGCCACCGGCAAGCGTATTCGCAGCACACCGATGACGCCGGACAAGGTGATGGCGGATTGACTGATCGACGGCGTCGTACGTGCGGAGCCTGTGCACAACGCACGACATCGCCGCAGCAAGGGTTAGCGCTGGCTCAACATCTTGTGATGTTGAGCCCGTTTTGTTTCACACAGGCGGCACTGGTCGGTCACGTATCGCTAGCAGCACACGCGCTCAGATGGGGATGCCGTGTGCTGGAAGCATCACGTTGCGTCTGCCGTCTCCAGGCACGTGATGTGCCTCTCCAGTAGTGGCACCTGTCCCCCCGCATGGAGCTGATATGAGCGAGCACGATTCCACCCACTCTCCGGCCCGCCGCCGCGCCATCGGTGCGCTCGGCACCGGTCTGGCCGCTGGCGGCAGTGCGATGCTGTCGACCACTGCGGCAGCGCAAACGCAGGCGAGCGCAGGCGGTGCAACACGACCGGCAATCCAGGACCCGCGCACTCTGTATCCACGGCCACCGTTCAATACACCGCAGCAACAGTGGCCGGGCCTTGCATCCAAGATGGTGCCCAGGCCGGACCACGGCGAAAACAGTTATGTCGGCTCGGGCCGGCTGAGCGGGCGCAAAGCGTTAATTACTGGCGGCGATTCCGGCATCGGCCGCGCAGCGGCGATCGCGTTCGCGCGCGAAGGTGCGGACTTGGCAATCAACTATCTGCCGCAAGAAGAATCCGACGCGCGTGATGTCATCGCCTTGATCCAGGCCGCGGGCCGCAAAGCGGTGGCCATTCCCGGCGATCTGCGCAGTGGCGCGTTCTGCAAGCAACTGGTGGACAAGGCCGCGCAGCAGCTCGGCGGGCTCGATATTCTGGTCAACAACGCCGCACGGCAGACCGCGCAAAAATCGATTTTGGAGATCGACGATCAACAGTTCGACGACACGCTCAAGACCAATCTGTATGCATTGTTCTGGGTGACGCGCGCGGCGGTGCGGCATCTCAAACCCGGCGCGGCGATTATCAGCACCAGCTCGATCGTGGCCGACGATCCACCGGAAACCTTGCTGGATTACGGCATCACCAAAGGCGGCATCGTCACCTTTACCAAGTGCCTGGCAAAGCAACTGGCGTCCAAAGGCATACGCGTCAACGCGGTCGCCCCCGGCCCGTATTGGACGCCCTTGCAGCCCAGCGGTGGCCAATTCCCAGAGGCGCTCAAGACCTTCGGCGGCGACAGCCCGACCGGGCGCCCCGGGCAACCGGCAGAGATCGCGCCGATCTATGTGTTGCTGGCCTCGCAGGAATCCAGCTTCACCACTGGCAGCATCTTCAGCAGCGTCGGTGGGCGCGGCAACGTGGGCTGATCGCTACATGCATCGCTACAGTTGCTATGCATGCGTACCACGGCAACTGCGCGCGGTGTCATCGGCGACGCGCCGTCTTTTCCTGCTGGCTGCGTCGCCATCTGCCTGCACCGTGGCCAAGGCCATGGTGATCAGCAAGGCAATCGAACGGCGCAATACCGCTTGGTTATTGGCCGATGCGCTACTCAAAATTGGGAGACGTCGGGCGTCGCGTCGGATTCGCAATTGAATACAAGTATTCATTAATCCGCGACACACTCAACCGGAAGGTGTTAATTTAAAAATTGATTTACGGCTATCCTTATAAATCCAACCTATACATTATATTAAATTTTTCATTTATAATGAAAATACCTTGTTGTTCTCAGGCGAATTCTTTCGAAGCCAATGTTGAGGGTCGGACCTCTGAAACTCTATCGTCGAGCAGCGCGAATCTCTCTAGGGGAACCTCTGAACAACGCACTTCAAATGCGCGACACTACACACCTACGTTGAGGAGTCATCCATGCAACTGAAGTTCGGTGACGCTGAAGGTTTGGGCAAGCGCAAGCAGACTCGCCGCGAGATCTTCCTGGCCGAGATGGAGCAGGTGGTTCCGTGGAGGCATTTGCTCGGACTGATCGCGCCGCACTATCCGGTGTCGGGGCGGCCTGGTCGACAGCCGTACGCACTGGCGACGATGTTGCGGATTCATTTGCTGCAGCAGTGGTATGCGTTGAGCGATCCGGCGATGGAAGAAGCGTTGCACGAGATCCGGACCTTGCGCCGTTTTGCCCGGCTCGGTGGTTTGGACAATGTTCCCGACGAGACCACGATTCTCAACTTTCGCCGCTTGCTGGAAACCCATGGCCTTGCAGCGCGGATGCTGGAGGCCGTCAACGCGCATCTGGTGCGCAAGGGTCAGAGCCTGCGGTCCGGCACGATCGTCGATGCGACGTTCCCCCGCCCTGAGTAGCGGCCGGGTTTAGAGTCCGGGCCTGATGATATCGGTGTTTGTCAGATGTTGGGCATAAGCGGCCGGCGTCATGCCGCCGATTGCTTTCTTGGGTCGGTCCTCGTTGTATTCGCGTCGCCAGCGTTCGATCTCGGTGCGCGCGTGCAGCAGTGTTGGGAACCAGTGCTCGTTGAGGCATTCGTCGCGTAGTCGGCCGTTGAACGATTCGACGTAGGCGTTCTGGTTCGGTTTGCCCGGCTGGATGAGCCGTAGCTGCACACCACGGGCGTGCGCCCAGGCGACCATCGCCCTGCCGCAAAACTCCTTGCTGTTGTGCCCCGAGGGCAGGCTTCGCGCTCGGTGCGGATCACCTGCGGCAGGCCACGGCTGTGTGCCAGTCGGTCCAGCACGCGCGCAACGCCGTGTCCCGAGATCGCGCGCTCCACGTCGATGGCGACCGCTTCGTGGGTTGCGTCGTCCACGATCACCAGACACTTGATCACCCGGCCTTCGGCGGTGCGGTCGAACACGAAGTCCATCGACCACACCTGGTTGGCCTGCGATGGCCGCAACAATGGTTGGCGCTCGCCCACCGGCACCTTCTTGCGCCTGCGGCGCCGGACCTGCAACTGCTGTTCGCGGTACAACCGCTCCACACGCTTGTAGTTCACGACGCGTCCTTCCTGACGAAGTTTGAGATAGATCATCCCCACGCCATAGCGGCGATGGCGATGCGCCAGCGCAAGAATGCGCTCGCGTAGCTCAACGTTGCGGTCTTCGCGCGGGCAGTAGCGCAGCGCACTGGCGCTCATGCCGATCGCCGCCAAGGCGCGACGCTCGCTGGCACCGCACCCGATCCACTCGCGCACCAGCGCACGACGCGCCGGTGCGCTCACCACTTTTTTCGCAGCGCATCCTTGATCAGGTCGTTCTCGAACAGCTGCTCGGCCAACAACTTCTTCAGCCGCGCGTTTTCGGACTCAAGGTCCTTGAGTCGCTTGGCATCGGGCACGCTCATTCCGCCGAAGAAGCCAATGATCTGCTCTTCGGTAAAGCGTCGTCCCTGAAAAATCCCCTTCAAGCGCCAAGTGCCGTCGGTGACAGCGGCACGGCACTCAAGGATGACCATCCCATCGCCCGCATCCAGGCCCGCAAAAACGCGATCCAGCGCAGCAGCCAACGCAGGTTGTAGCCGGCGGCGCAGCCGAGCACGTGCAGCGCATCGCCTTGGGCACCTTTCAGCCTGCAGCGACGCAACCTGCAGTCGTTTTTCAGATGTCCGATCACCGGCTCCACCGCCTGCCGTCGCTTGATCCAGCGCCATTGCCGTCGCGTCAGCGTCTTGGCCTTGCCGCGATGCAGGACCTGCACGCCATCGACCTCGCGCCCGCGATAGCCCAGGTCCACGATCGCCACCGTCGGTTCTACGCTCACATCCTGCAGCAACCCGCGTGTCTGCTCCAGCTGCTCGGCCAAGGTATCGCCGTCGTACGGGTTGCCCGGGAAGCTGCGCGCACCCACGACCAATCCCTTGCAGGCGGTGACCGCAATGCCGACCTTGACGCCAAATTCGTACGCTTGACGCGCCTTGCCCTTGCCGATGCATTCCACTTCCGGGGCATGCAATGCGTACAGTTTTTGTTTGTCCTTCGGACGCTGCGTGTACAGCCGTTGCGCACGTTCCAGCCAGACAGCGATGCGCTCGCGCACGCCGGTGTTTACCTGATCGAGTTTGCGTTGGATGTCGCGCATGAGCCGTCCCAGCACTGTGCGTTGACGTCGCAGGATGCGCCACATCCGCTTGAACTGGCGCGCATGCGCATACCGACCTGCCTTGCGGCTCAGGGCCGGGCCTTGCCGCGCGTAGCTCTGCCGCAATCCGATGCCGTGCCGCTTGGCCAGTAACACCAGCTTCTTGCGTGCCACCTCCAGCAAACGGCTGTCGGTCGGATAGGCGATCGCCTTTTCCTGCACCGTGGTGTCCACGATCACCCGCGACAACTCGCGTGCGTCCACCGCCTGCATCGCATGCGCGGCGTTGATGGTGTGCGCCAGCAGCTCTTCCATCCCGGCCTCACCCAGGCGCTGCCGCCAGCGCGTCAGCGAGCTGGCATCGCACGGCAAACGCGTCTGGAACACGACCTCACCGGTGAAGAACTGCCAGTACGGATTCTCCAGCCAGCGCTCGCACACCGCTTCATCGGACAGGTCGTAGGCGTGTTTGAGGTAGAGCAAACCGGCAATCAGCCGCACCGGCAATGCCGGCCGACCGCCACCGGCCTGGGTGGCCGGCAAGCGCGATGAAAGTGCTTGCTCCAACGCCGCCCACGGCATCTGTTGGCTCAGCCGCGTCAGCGGATGACGCAGATCGATCTGGTTCTCCAGCCGCGAACGAAACAACTCATCGGCGGGTCTGTCTCGGCAGCAGGACGGCGTGTACGCATGGGCGGAAATTGCAAGAAACCAGCCTTCAGCGTAGCGAACACTGGTAGTTTTGGCACGCCGGTGCAGACATCAAGGCCTTGCGGTCGTTGGGTGGTTGGGGTTTTTCAGGGGCGACTAAAGCGCTTCTTCAAGTTCAATCTCCTCGGGGTAGGGAATTGGACTCCAAACTGAGGCGCTACTCAAAATTGGGGGGACGTCGCGCGCCCAACGTAATTTCGCTGCCGGCAACGTGCTGGTGAGGGGCATCGTCACCAGGCAATTCCTTCAGCGTGGCGATCATTGCAGTACGTGCCTTGGCACCCAGATCACGCGCATGCGTCACCACCCGTAGCGCGGCACGTGTCTGCTCGTCGATGGTGCACAACGCATTGAAGTCTTCGGCTAGCCGGGCGCACAGACTGTCTTTCAATGACACAAGCGCTGCGATGCGATCACGGGTTTCCGCCATCTGCTGCCGGGCCTTCTTGACCTGCATATCCGCATCGTCACGTGCCTTGGTCGCCTGTGCCTTGCCCACCACATCGATCACCGTTGGAGCGTCTGTCCCCTCAACGCGCCTTTCCAATACCTGCAGCGCTTCGCGTTTGCCCTTTGCAAGGTGCTCGGCAGCTTCAACAGCCTTGCGCTCCACGTCGGACGCCTGACGCAGGGTTTCAAGGCGCGGCAGCAAGTCGTCCAACCTGTCGTCCACATCCCGGAGCTCTTCATCCTGCACCTCATAAACCTCTGCGGTCCGACGCAACAGATAGTCGACCGCAGACACCAGTGTGGAATCGCTCTCAGCAGCACGCTGTAAAAATTCGAACGCATGTTGAGCTGCCGCAATGTCCCTTTCAGCGCGGCTGGCATCAAGGTGGGTGTTGAAGTAATCGTATGCCTTGGCGAGCGCGTCGGTTGCCCGATCCACTGCGTCACGATCGGCCTGCAGCGAGGGAAGCCTCTGACGTAGGCTGCTTGCCGTGACAGCCGCCTCGGCCACGCCATCGTCTGCCGGTGCGAGCCTGGCCAGAAGTCGCTCGATGCGTTCGCCCACCTTCGCCTGCGCAACGCTCAGTGTCTCCACCAAGACGTCGTACGCCCGGTGCTGCGCTTCGGTGCGCTGGGTCTGCTCCTGGAACCGTGTCAGCTCGCGCGCCAAGGTGCGCAGGTGCGGACCAACCGCCAATTCGCTCCTCTGAAGATGGCGTTCGAATTCGAGGTCGCGCGCTTCCTTCAGCCCGGGCCGTTCACCGCGCGGAGAAGTCTGACCGGATAGCGGGACATGCGCCCCCTGACGTTGCCCAAGCGCTTGCACGCCAACCTGCTGCAAGGGGTCCAGTGACTGACGCAGTGCACGTACTCCTGCCTCAAGCACTTCAGCGCCCTCGATCCGGTCGTACAGCCCATAACGGAACTGGATCTCTGCCTCGAACAGCTGGTGCGACGCCACTGCCGTGGTCGCCACATTCAGCAGGGGTAAGCCGACACGAGTGGTCACCGGGTTTTCGTCGGTGTTGTGCACGGCGATAGCCGCCAAACGGTAGAGATCCGGCGATTGCTGTGCGGCCACGAGCACATCGCGCCACGCCATTGAACCCGCGGGCGCCGGCAATCCCATTGCGGCTGCAGCCTGCGCGTGCTGTTTGGCCTCCAGCGCGTCGTTGATCGACATCCTTGCCTGGGGCCGCATCTCGAACACGAACCGGACCTGATTTACGTTGGGAATATTCTTGAATCGCCCCAACACCTCGCCCAGCCCGGGAATCTTGCGACGCATCTCGGCAACGTCACGCATCTTCTCGCCCAGCGCGCAATGGCCAATGGCATGGCTGACCACCGCGTCGAGCGATTCGCGCCCGAACATGTTGATCTCCACGCGTGCGCCAGGAATGATGCGCGCGCGATGCTGGATGGCAGCAGCGTCCTCTTGCCGCAACTGGTGAAGCATGTCGACGATGGCAGCACGCTCAGACCTCGAGCCGCCTTTCCACAGCGATGACGCCTCGGCGGGAGTGGCCTGTTCAGCGCGCGCCAGTTGTTGCGCCAGGGCCGGACCCTCCAGCGCGGCGCCAGCTTCGATTGCACGCGCTCGTACACCCTGGATACGTTCGATTGCTTTCAGCAATACGGCCCGTCGCTCGCCCAGCGTGGCCGGATAATCCATTCCGCCCAGTTCGGCCATGCTTTCCGGAAAGATCTCTTCAAGCCGCTTACGCATCGCCTCCCATGCCTGCGGCGTCACCGGCTGGGCGGCCTGCATATCCAGCGTGCGCTTGTAGCTGGCGGTCCCCAACAAGGGACCGGTGCGCGTGTCGTCCAATGCTGCGTCGGTCGGCAGCTGCACGTCGCTGGAGGTCACACGCACACCGGCCAACTGCAGATGACCGGCACTGGTGGCTGCATTGACCAGCCGTGCGAAATTGCGGCCCAGCACCGAGGTAAATGCACCCGCTGCATGCATGCCCCCACTGACCTCGGCAGTGATGCCGACGCGGCCCTGGAATTCAAGCCCGATGATGTCTCGCCACGCATGGTCCAGATGCAGTTCCATCTGGCTCCATTGCACACCTGCCTGCGCTGTAATGTTGAACGGCATGGCAGCCGCGACTGTGCTGCGCGGCTTGCCTCTGGTATCTGTGCCTGGCGGGGTCGGCTGCCTTGAACCGTAGGACAACTGCACCGTATGCGGGGGTACGATCAGGCTGGCGCTGAGCGATGCATTGGCATTGGTTTCGAACAGGTCCAGGCCGATCGCTCCCTCGTCCACGCCTGCGCGCAACAGCTTGGTGGTGTCGGTATCGTGTCGATCGAACAACAGTCTTGCAAACTCGGGAATGGTCGACGGCGAGAGGATGACCGCTGCACCCACGCCGTGTTGATAGGTTCCGCCCATGCTGAGATGTGCCACCCCGCCCCACGCTGCCGACAAGGTCCGTGTAGGGTCCTCCACATCTCCGTCGTTTGCCGGGCTGGGCTTCGGATCCATGCGCACGCCTGCCGCCCCGAACGCGGTTGCTTTTGCATGCCGGACAAAGAAGGCAACCAGTCCTGCATCACCCTCTTTCGCGTCACCGATACGTTCGACGCCCAGCGCGTGGATGGCCTCGCCGCCCATGCTCAAGGTGACCGGATTGAAATTCATCCATTGCGTAAAACCGAGCGCTCCGCGCAGTTCGGCAGAGCGCGCTCTGTTTGAGAAGAAGGTACTGCGATTGAACAGATCCTGCAGCACATCGACCATGCGTGCAGCCATTTCATCCGGTTCCGCTCCTGGCGACAGGCCCAGGCTCTTGAGCAATTGCAGCTGACGCGCGCTCCCAGGCGTGGTGACTTCTTTGCGGAAGGTAGCCACTACATCGTCGAAGGCCTCCAGCTCCCGCCAGGACGATAGACCCAGCTTCGCAAGTGCTCGCAGACCGGATTGCTGCTGTCTTGCGTCGGCCGCCTCCAACGCCTCTGCATCATCGACTCCCAACAGCTCGTTGTACTCCATCAGACCCGCGAGCAGGCATGCGCTACGCAGGGAATGCGCGTCACTTGGCGCATCGGCGGCTCGACCATTTCGGATCGGCAACTTGACCCCGGCGGCTTTGAGCCGATGACTGACTTCGCGCAATTCGGTCAGCTGTGCATGCTCGGTGTCAGTCAACGCCTCCGGATGCAACGACGCACCGCCTGCCAGCGCAGCAATGCAGCGATCCAATTGCGGCAACATGTCATCGCTGTTCTGCAGCGTCGTGCGCATCACAGCCGAACGCGCCTGCCGCCACAACTCGGCGGCGCGATAGCTTGCAGTCGAAGTCGCGCGCTGGCGGGAGGCACCATCTGCCATGGAGAGATCCGCAGCCAGCACCCCTTCACGAAATCCGATCTTGCGCAGATCACGCAGCAAGCCAGCCAACGTTGTTTCACGCAGCGTCGTCAGACGTTCATGCTGACTCTGCGCCAGCCCAGGCGCAGGCTGGCGCGGACCTGCGGCACCGGCAATGCGCACCTCGGCCAGCACCGGCAAGGTGTCGAACAGCTCAGGCGTCCGCGACAGTACCTGCTCTGCCTCCGTACGGAAGCGGGCGAGCCGCTGTTGCTGCGCGGTGGGCGCTTGCACCGCGCCGGTCAATCCGGCCGCGAAACGCGCAGTGCCACCGGCAACATCTGCGAGCACCTGCACGAGCGCGGCGCCCTGCGCGCGGCCGCTCTGCGCAAGGACCCGCGCATTCGAGCGCAGGCTCAGTGGATCGGTGGAGGTGGTACCCAGCAAGGTGGTGCTGATCGCTGCGTCGTGATTTGGTGTACTGAGCCGGCTCGCCTGCTGCCGGTTGATCCTTGCATTGGTACCCGACTGGGTGCCGGAAACGGCCACTTCATCAAGTGAGGAATGCGCAGCCACGCGTGCAGGCAAGCGGGCGCCATCGGCAGCCGTCATCGATGGGAGCACCGTGTGCCACTGCGCGCCGAGCCGCAACTGCAGCTGTCCGGTACGCGTGGTCCGCAGTGCACTCGGAGATGGCAACGTCTGCGGCAGCGTGACCGGAAAGGCCTCCCACTGGTCGTGGTCTGAAAGACGGCGCAATTGTGCAGGTCCGTCGCTGGGTTGGCTCAAGGCATACAGGGCATCATCCAACCCGACCGCGATCCCCAGGGGGCCTTCCAGCGCGGGCACGTCCCTGCTGTTTCGGTCCGCATCGACCTTGGCCAACCGCCCCGAGGCGGTCATCACCACGGCGCTGCGGTCTGCATGCACGGCCGCCTGGACAATGTCTTCATCAAAGCGGGCGATCGGCATACAACACACATCCACCACGTTCGGCACGACGGCGAGCGGCCCACCCGAGGGTGTGCTGGGCACCGCATCGGCCGCCAGCCAGGTCGTGCGGCCTGAAAGCTTGATCTCGACCAATTGGGGCGGTGCGGCCAGCAGCGCAAACACCGGACGACGATCGACAAAACCGCGCGGACCGGTATGCAGGGAGACAACGCCGGTCAGCGGCGCGCCACCGGGAAGCATCAGCCGCTCCCATGGCTGGTTCGGAGCAGGCGAGTAATGCAGTACTCCGTCCAGATGTCCTATTTGCGCATGACCATCGAGCACCACCCGCGACTGCATCGCCTCGTTCGCAGGCATCTGCAGCCCCTCGCTGCGCATGAGCAACAACGGACGATCAAGCATGAACGCCGGCTGGAATTGCGCCTTCCCCGCAGGCCGCTGCAGCGAGATGCGGTGGCCGTCGCTGTCTTCCAGCAGAAGATGTACGCTGTGATCAGTCGCCAGCCCCATGGAGGTGACTGCCCAGCCCTGGTCGCTGCCCATCCGGCCGGGCAGCGTCAATCGCCGCGCAACAATCGGCCCGCTCCCACGCATGTCGGCTTCATACACACGTCCCTTGTCATCAAGCACCAAGGCAGCACTGGCATCGGGATATGCCAGCGGCAACACATCCACAGGCACAGCAGGCGTCGACTCAAGGGCCGGGCCGCGGGGTACTGGACGCACCAACTCCACGACCCGGCCGGGCTGATCGCCATCGCAGCGGCGCAGCAGGCCAGCATGGAGCATGCACGGCCTGCTGTCCGCATCGAACCGGAGCACAGCGCCGTCGGGCATGTCGCCCACCGCGATGGGCATCGGCTCACTGCCGGCACGCCAGCAATGGTTGTCTGCACGGATGTACACACCGCCATCGGCCTGCCGGCCGAGCATGCGTACGTTGGCAACGGCACCACATGCCGAAGGCAAAGGTACGGCTACCCAGCGCCCGGTCGCATCGACACGATGAAGCTGGTTGGCGCGCTGGGTGAAGCACTGCCCGTCGGCAGCCTGCCAAATGCCAGCCAGCTGGCCGATTGGCGGATCGGCCAGCTGGCTGGCAACCTGCGCGGCCGTCGGCATAGCACCGGCGCGGCGCTCGACTTCAGGGTGCACGGTCAGACCTGCGATCAGCAAGCCGGGGGTTGTGGTGAAAAACGCCTCATTACGTGGCATGCACGGGTGGTTACGATCCGGCATGTAGCGAAACAGACATCCGCCACCACCCAGATTAGATTCGCTATGAACCGCGGGCCGACGCGCCAGACAGTCCGCGATCAAGCGCGTGACATCGCTGTC
Source organism: Xanthomonas fragariae (assembly GCF_900183975.1). Lineage (NCBI taxonomy): Bacteria > Pseudomonadati > Pseudomonadota > Gammaproteobacteria > Lysobacterales > Lysobacteraceae > Xanthomonas > Xanthomonas fragariae. The sequence goes on along the minus strand of NZ_LT853882.1, from coordinate 1,143,299 downwards.
TGCCGCAGTGGCACCGTCGAGCTGCAAGCGAGCACGCCGCCCACCGCGCGATGGAACGCTCTGCACGCGGACCGCAGCATTGGCGGTCCTACTGGATGCCCTGCGTCCCGGCCGTGCAGGCAAGGCGCCCAGACCGTTGTCCGCAGTCGTGGGCGCAGGCGTGCTCTGTGGTGAAGTCGTCGCTGGTGTTGGTGTTGGTGTTGGTGTTGGTGCTGGCTCCAACGTCGGCGTCTGCCGCGACTGACTCGACGTTGCAACCAAATGTGGTGTGGTCATTTGAATAGTCCAAAAAATCTGGATGCAAGGCGTCGGCATCTATTGAGGCCGACTTCGCACTCTTATGGAACGCTGGCGCGTTGTCCTATCCAGCAGGCGTGTGGACGCACGACGCCAGGCAACGCTTGGGTCGGATAGGTGGCTGGAAATTCATTCGAAGCACAGCGATGCCGGGGATGCGCAAGGCATCCGACAAATGAGGCAAAGCGATGCTTATGTGCCTACAAGGCGCAAGCCCAGAGCACAACCACTCAGCGCGGTAGATTCACGCCATCGCATGCAGCGTTTGCACGCGTATTGCTGGTCAAAAGATAAAACACAATGATCGATATCGACCGAGGCCGACACTGTTGCCTTTTTCCCTATCAAGTGCATGTCCTCTCCCTCCCAGAAGAGATACCGCATCGCTCGGATGCGTAATGCAAGACACCATAGACACCATAGACACCCAGTTTGGGTGAATCCTAGTTACTTTAGTTCGACTATCGTGGCGCGGAAATGCACATGCGAAGCTCTGCGCGATTTAGCGAACCTTCTTGACGTGCAGACATCGCGTTGTCATACAAATGGGACATCCATCGTTAAATGGATCAGCTCGGCAAGAATAGGGAGCGGCATGGCTACCACACAGCCGCGCTACACCCTCCAGCGTAGCGGACACAATACCGTTGCCGCTCGCACCACCCGCGCCCTGCCCCATATCCAGCACCAATCGCTGCTGGCGGCCACACGCATGGCGTGTACAACCACAATGACCGTATTGCCCGCAGCGTTGGGCGGGTCCAGCGCGCCCAGCAGTGCCTGCGCATCGCACGAATGCAATCCTGCCGATGGTTCGTCCATCACATACACCACGCCGAACAGTTGCGAGCAGATCTGCATGGCAAGGCGCAGGCGTTGCAGCTCGCCCGGCGACAACGTCGGTGTGCTGCGCTTCAGGCTCAGATCACCCAGGCCCAGCGCCTACACCACCTCGATCCGTGCGCACAGATCTGCAGCGCTGCGTTGCGCGGCGATCACCTGCTCCGGATGCCGGGTCGCGTCCTTGCGCTTTTGTTCCGCGGTCGGGCGCAGCAATTGGGCCAGGGCCTGTTAACAGCTCCGCCGCCCGTTGCTCTAGAGCGTGTTATGAACTTTGAAAGAGGGTGGCTGCATTTCCAAGCATCAGGATCGTGAAGACGACGAAGTGCAAACCGGCCAAGGTTTCCGGCAATCGCTCGTAGTCGCGTGCCAGCCGTCTGAAACGATTGGCCCATCCGAAGCTGCGCTCGACAACCCAACGGCGCGGCAGCAAGACAAAGCCTTTTTTCGCTTCTTGCAGCTTGATCACGTGCAACTCAATGCCTTCTTCCGTGGCCGCCTGCGCCGGTTCTTGACCGGTGTAGCCCTGATCAACAAAGGCGATCTTGACCGTTTCACCGGTCACGTGTTGTACCTCTTGTGCCAACGATCGGACTTGCGCGCGCTCCTGCTCATTAGCCGGCGTCACCTGGACAGCGAGCAGATGTCCAAGCGTATCGACGGCCATGTGTACCTTGCTGCCTTTCTTGCGTTTATAGCCATCGTATCCAGCACGCGGCCCGCTTTCGCAGGTGGACTGCAGCGTGCGAGCATCGAAAATGACCGCGCTCGGCTGGCCTTTTTTCCCTTGCGCCACACGCAAGAGTGAGCGCAGATCACTGACCATGGCCTCAAAGCAGCCCGCTTGCAGCCAGCGCTGTGTTTGCTGATACACCGCTTCCCAGGGCGGAAAATCGTTGGGAAGCAATCGCCATGGTGCGCCGGCGCGCGCGATCCACCGCAGTGCGTTGAACATCGCGCGTAGCTCATACTTGCGCTGCGGTGCCTGCACGTCCATCAGCGTCAAATAGGGAGCCGCAAAGGCCCATTCTTCGTCGGAAATATCGGTGGAATAAGGCTTACGAGGCTTCATCCGTATACGTTAGCGTGACAAGGGCAAAGTTCATAACACGCTCTAGGGAACTTCTGAACAACGCACTTCAAATGCGCGACACTACACACCTACGTTGAGGAGTCATCCATGCAACTGACGTTTGGTGACGCTGAAGGTTTGGGCAAGCGCAAGCAGACTCGCTGCGAGATCTTCCTGGCCGAGATGGAGCAGGTGGTTCCGTGGAGGCATTTGCTCGGACTGATCGCGCCGCACTATCCGGTGTCGGGGCGGCCTGGTCGACAGCCGTACGCACTGGCGACGATGTTGCGGATTCATTTGCTGCAGCAGTGGTATGCGTTGAGCGATCCGGCGATGGAAGAAGCGTTGCACCAGATCCCGACCTTGCGCCGTTTTGCCCGGCTCGGCGGTTTGGACAATGTTCCCGACGAGACCACGATTCTCAACTTTCGCCGCTTGCTGGAAACCCATGGCCTTGCAGCGCGGATGCTGGAGGCCGTCAACGCGCATCTGGTGCGCAAGGGTCAGAGCCTGCGGTCCGGCACGATCGTCGATGCAACCCTGATCGCTGCGCCCAGTTCGACCAAGAACACCGACCGCGCGCGCGACCCTGAAATGCATCAGACCAAGAAAGGCAATCAGTGGTATTTCGGGATGAAGGCACCCATCGGCGTGGATGAGTTTTCCGGGCTGGTGCACCACGTCCGTTGTACGGCTGCCAATGTGGCCGATGTCACGGTGACCCACGCATTGCTGCACGGCAAAGAAGACAGTGTGTTCGGCGACAGCGGCTACACCGGTGCGGACAAACGCGAAGAACTGCAGACCTGCAAGGCTGGTTTTTTCATTGCCGCCAAGCGTTCGACGATTCAAGCCATTGGCAACAAACGCGAGCGCCGCCAGGAAGAACGTTGGGAATACTTCAAAGCAAGTGTGCGTGCGAAGGTGGAGCATCCATTCCGCGTGATCAAACGCCAGTTTGGCTACACCAAGGTCCGCTATCGCGGCCTGGCCAAGAACACCGCGCATGTGCTGACCCTGTTCGCACTATCCAATCTGTGGATGGTGCGCCGGCAGTTGCTGCCGGCCAGGGGATAATGCTGTCTGGCGCCAGCCAACGCCGCAAGAAACCGTGGAAATCGTATCGTACGCATCAACTCTGTGCGCTATTGGCACGCAGCAGGCTCGAATTTTAGAGGTCTGGTGCGTTGTTCAGACCTTCCATAGGGAAATGGGAAAGTGGCTGAAATAGAGATTGCCACCGAGAAAAAACTTAGGCTCCCTGGAAACTTCATCGTTGAGCCGCCTAATGGCGATCCAGGGCAGTATCCGGAAAAGCCCCATCTGATCCATGTACCAGCGTTGGGTTGAATCGCCCCGGCTCCTATAGACACCCCGAAGCCTCATTTTGATTGCTGCTTTGTGCATTATCGCTGCAAGGTGTCTAGGAAAGTCGGGGCGATTCAAGCGCAGCAGCGGCGCAATCATCGCATCGCCAAGAATCGGGTATTTGTGGAGCACGCATTCGCACCGTTGACCCAGCAAGGTGGCAAGTGTCTACGCACGCTCGGCCTGGCACGTGCAAAGGTAAGGTAGTGATCGGGTTTGAAGGTAGCCGGTCATCACCTGCTGCGTCTGGCGCGATTGCAGCAGGCTGGAATGCGCCCGGTTCCACTGCCTGACGTCGTTTGATCCAGCGCCACGGCCGTCCACCAGCAGGTGGCGCTTGCTGCCTTTTTTCCCCGATCCGTTGGGTTGGGCCCCACAGCTTGCTGTGCCAGCGACGCCTTCATCATCGCGCCGTCCACGCTCTGCCAACGCCAGGCAATGCCCTGCATCTGGTCGTACTCGGCCAGGCCCGCCTTCCACAGCGCCTCAAAGAAGCCCGCAGCTTCCCATTCCAGCAAGCGCTTATGGACGGCGCTGCGCTGCCCGCGAGCGTCTAGTCCTGCTGCGTGCGCGGAAACGCCAGCAAGAAGCGCGCACCTTCGCTTGGCGCTGAGGTCACCTCGACAAAGTCACCTGCTTGCCGTGCCGCGCTATACACCTGAGCCAATCCCAGCCCAGCACCTTTGTCGGCGTCCTTGGTGGTGAAGTAGGCCTCGAACAATCGCGATTGCACCTCGCTATCCATGCCGTGCCCGTTGTCGGCAACGGCGATGGTCACGTAATGCCCGGCAGGTTTGGTCGAGTGCGCGTCGTCGTCGGCGACGAATGTTTCACCGGTCTCCACGCTGATTCTGTCGCCGCTTGCGCAGGCATCGCGGGAGTTGATCACCAGATTCAAAATGGCGCGCTCCACCGTGTGGCGGTCGACCATGGCGCAACATCCGCCGTCGGTGGTGCGTACCTGCAATTGCAGGTCTGCACCGATCACCTGTTCCATTAGAGGGCTGAGCTGCTCTGCCAGTTCGGCAAGATCCACAAATTCGGGGCTGTACGGGTATTGGCGCGAAAATCCGACCAAGCGCTGCGCCATGACCGAGCCATGTTGAAGCGCGGCGTCGGCCACACTCAGCAGCTTGGCATCGTGTGCGTCGATCTGCGCGCGCTGCACGACCAAGTTGATCGCGGATGTGGCGGCCTGCAGCACATTGTTCAAATCGTGCACCACGCCGGCCAGCAGCTGTCCCACCGCTTCGCCTTTCTGCGCCTGCTCGGAGATTTTTTCGGCTGCCCCCTTTGCGTCGCGTGCAATGTCCAGATCGCCTTCAAAGCTCTCCTGCAGGTCGCGCAAGCTGTGCAACTGCGTCGATAGCGAGTTTTCGCGTGCGCGCGCCAGCATCAAGGCTCCGGTGGAACACGCGCGCCCCGCCTTCAAGGTTGTGTCCAGGTCATGACAGGCCACTTCCAGCGCCCGCCGGTCGGAGATGTTCTTGCTCACCGCTACGATCGCCTCGACGTTGCCAAGCGCGTCGAACAGAGGGCTGGTGACCACCTGCCAGGTCTGGCGCACGCCGGCGAAATTGACGCGGGAGCCTTCGAACTCGTGAATGGAGCCATCCGCGGACGCGGCGATCGCCGCATCGACCAAGCCAATGGCCTCAGGTGGCCAGAACTCGCGCCACGGGCGGGAGACGAGCTGGTCCGGGCGGCTGGCGCCAAGCTCGGCCAGACCGTTGACGTTGATCGCCGTGATGCGCCCGTCCAGGTCGATTTCTTTGATGCAATCGCGGGAAAGTGCCACGATCTGGCGATATCGGTCTCTCATCGCGACTGCTGCCTGTCTCGCTGAATTTAACGGAATTTTTTGCAAACCCCGCGATTACGGAGTTATGCCTAAAGGTACGAGGCTTTGCCACGGACTAGGGCAAAAGGATTAACCGTTCACCGCGTTTGGCCTCACGTTCGCTCGTTTGAGCTTCGATGACTTGCAATCGACTCCAATGCCGGCTTGAACCGTGCTGGTTCTCATCGCAGCGCTTTTTCTTTCCGGGCATCCCTGCAACAATGCCGGGGCACGTGCGGCATTGCGAAAGTGGCGGAATTGGTAGACGCACCAGATTTAGGTTCTGACGCCGCAAGGCGTGGGGGTTCGAGTCCCCCCTTTCGCACCAAGTGCAGTGCGGCCGTGAATGTTCCGGCCGCTGTAACGCTCGTAAACCGGTCATCCCATGCCCAGCGACACAATTGTGCGCGTTCTGCTGGCAGCGGCTACCGTTATCGGCGAGACTACAAGGCTGGGCGGTTTTCTGGCCGTCCGTCAACCCGCATCTTCCATCTCGTGCCGACGCTGTCCGCTGTCGGTGGCAGGAGTCAACATGCAAGCATCGATCGAATCCACCGGCAATCTGGAACGCCGCCTGACCTTCACCCTGCCGCAGGAGCGCCTGGAGACGCATGTCGGTGGCCGCCTGCGCGAAATCGCGCGGACTGCACGCATCAAGGGCTTCCGCCCCGGCAAGGTGCCCGCCAAGGTCATCGAGCAGCGCTTCGGTCAGCAGGTGCGTGCCGAGGCGATGGATGGCTTGCTGCGCGAGACCTTCGATTCGGCCGTTCGCGAGCATGAGTTGCGTCTGGCGGGTAACCCGCGCATCGACAAGGGAGAAAGCGATTTCGACTTCGTCGCCACCTTTGAAGTGGTGCCTGACTTCGGCGACATCGACGTGGCCAAGCTGTCGGTGGTGCGTCACACCGCCGAGGTGACCGACGCCGACATCGACCAGATGATCGAAAACCTGCGTCTGCAGCGCCGCACCTGGAACCCGGTCGAGCGCGGCGCCCAGGTCGGTGACCTCGTGGCGCTGGAGACCTGGTCGCAGGCCGGCGACGAGCGTCTGCCCGCCGAAGGCGTGGAGACCGGCAGCAGCGTGCTCGGTTCGGGCGTGATGTTCGACCAGATTGAAAAGGGACTGGAAGGTCTGGTCAAGGGCGAAGACAAGACCCTGACCGTCGACTTCCCTGCCGAGTGGCGCGTGCCGCAGCTGGCCGGCAAGACCGTGCAGGTGCACGTCAAGGCGGTCGAAGTGTCCGAGCCGGTCTTACCGGCGTTGGACAAGGAGTTCATTAAGAGCTTCGGCGTGAAGAGTGGCGATGCCGAACAGTTTCGCGCCGACATCCGTACCAACCTGGAGCGCGAGCTCAAGGGTGCGCTGATGAATCGCCTGCGTCGTGAAGTCGGCGAGCAGCTGATCGCCGCTTACGCACACGTCGAAATGCCGCCACGTCTGGTCGAGAACGAAGCCCGTTCGATGCTGGCCCAGCAGGTCGAGCAGATCCGTCGCAGCGGCCGCAGTCCGGGCGACGTTCCCGCCGATGCGCACCAGGGTTTCATGGACGCCGCCGCCAAGCGCGTGCTGGTCGGTCTGCTGGTCGGCGAGGTGGCACGTCGTAACGAACTGCGCCTGGAATCCAAGCGCGTCAGCGAAACACTGCGTCTGATTGCCTCGACCTACGAAGAGCCGGAACAGGTCATTGAGATGTACCGCAACGACCCCCAACTGATGAATGGATTGCAGAGCCGTGTGATGGAAGAGCAGGTGATCGATTGGATTGCCGAGCGCGCCCAGCACACCGAGCAGTCTCTGTCGTTTCAGGACGCGATCCGCGTCTGACGCGACGGCATGAAGAAGAACCGTTTCCTGAATTTTTGGGGTGCGGACGTAGAACACGGGCATCGGCACAGGCCGCTGCCACAACGGGAAGACTGATGAGCATTGTGACCAAAGCCCTGAACCTGGTGCCTATGGTGGTCGAACAGACCAGCCGTGGCGAGCGTGCGTATGACATCTACTCGCGTCTGCTGAAGGAGCGTCTAATCTTCCTGGTCGGTCCGATCGACGACCATATGGCCAACGTGATCGTGGCCCAGCTGCTGTTTCTGGAAGCGGATAACCCGGAAAAGGACATCAGCATCTACATCAATTCGCCCGGTGGCGTGGTCACCGCCGGCATGGCGATCTACGACACCATGCAATACATCAAGCCGGACGTGAGCACCATCTGCGTCGGCCAAGCTGCCTCGATGGGCGCACTGCTGCTGGCCTCAGGTGCGGCGGGCAAGCGTTACGCGCTGCCGAATTCGCGCGTGATGATCCACCAGCCGCTGGGTGGCTTCCAGGGCCAGGCGACCGACATCGACATCCACGCCCGCGAGATCCTGACCCTGCGTTCGCGCTTGAACGAGATCCTGGCCAAGCACACCGGCCAGTCGCTGGAGACCATTGCGCGCGACACCGAGCGCGACAACTTCAAGAGTGCAGTCGATGCCCAGGCCTATGGCCTGGTCGATCAGGTGCTGGAGCGTCGTCCGGAAGAGTCGATCCAACCATCTTGATCGCCAGACCGCTGAAATTGCAGGAAAAACCGGCAGGGTCGGGCTGGGCGAACGTCCTCCCGACCCTGTGCTATTCTCGAAATCGAACCCCCGTGCATCGGGTGGAGTAACTGGGTAACAGAAGCATGAGCGAAGACCGCCAAGGTCGTTCCGGCGACAGTAACAAGATTCTCTACTGCTCGTTCTGCGGTAAGAGTCAGCATGAAGTTCGTAAGCTGATTGCCGGTCCTAGCGTATTCATCTGCGATGAGTGCGTTGAGCTGTGCAACGACATCATCCGCGAGGAACTCGAAGAGAAAGCGCAGTCGGCGCGTTCCAGTCTGCCCAAGCCGCGCGAGATCCTGGAAGTGCTGGATCAGTACGTGATCGGGCAGTTGCGCGCCAAGCGCACGCTCGCAGTAGCGGTGTACAACCACTACAAGCGTATCGAGAGCCGCAGCAGGAACGACGATGTCGAGCTGGCGAAATCCAACATCCTGCTGGTCGGTCCGACCGGTTCGGGCAAGACGCTGCTAGCCGAAACGCTGGCGCGCCTGCTCAATGTGCCGTTTACGATCGCCGATGCGACCACGCTAACCGAAGCTGGCTATGTCGGTGAGGACGTGGAAAACATCATTCAAAAGCTGCTGCAAAAGTGCGACTACGACGTCGAGAAGGCGCAGCAGGGCATCGTCTACATCGATGAGATCGACAAGATTTCGCGTAAGAGCGAGAACCCGTCGATTACGCGTGACGTGTCCGGCGAAGGGGTGCAGCAGGCTCTGTTGAAGCTGATTGAGGGCACGGTCGCCTCGGTGCCGCCGCAGGGCGGTCGCAAGCATCCGCAGCAGGAATTTCTGCAGGTCGACACCAAGAACATCCTGTTCATCTGCGGCGGCGCGTTCGCAGGGCTGGACAAGGTAATCCAGCAGCGTTCCAACGATGCCGGCGGGATTGGTTTCGGCGCCAAGGTCAAGAGCAGCGAGCGCAAACAGGAAGTCGGCAAGATCTTGGCCGAAGTCGAGCCTGAGGATCTGATCAAGTTCGGTCTGATCCCCGAGTTCGTCGGCCGCCTGCCGGTGGTCGCCACGCTCGAGGAACTGGACGAGCCGGCGCTGATCAAGATCCTGACCGAGCCGAAGAACGCCATCACCAAGCAGTTCAAGAAGCTGTTCGACATGGAAGGTGTTGAGCTGGAATTCCGGCCTGACGCCCTGTCTGCAATCGCCAAGAAAGCGCTCAAGCGCAAGACTGGCGCCCGGGGCCTGCGCACCATTGTCGAATCGGTGCTGTTGGACACAATGTACGAGCTGCCGTCGCAGGAAAACGTCAGCAAGGTGGTGCTGGACGAGTCGGTCATCGAGCACAAATCCGAGCCGTATCTGATCTACCAGGCGCAACCGGCTCCGGCCAAAGCTGCGTCCGGCGACTGAGTCCTGCAGCCGCAGCGCTAGGCTTCGGCCTCGCTCACGGATAAAGGGTTTCCGACCGTTACTTGCAACACCTCGCCGATGGCCCCATAACGGAGCCATCGGTTTTTTTATGCCGAAAACCCCCTTCCTGCGGAGCGCCCCATGGCCCAGTCCCAACCAGAAGTTCTCGATCTGCCAGTGTTGCCGCTGCGCGACGTGGTGGTGTTTCCGCACATGGTGATCCCGCTATTCGTCGGCCGTGACAAGTCGATGCGCGCGCTGGAAAAAGCCATGGAGGCAGACAAGCGCATCCTGCTGGTCGCGCAGAAGTCGGCCGAAACCGACGACCCGATAGCCGGCGATCTTTACACCGTCGGCACACTGGCGCAGGTGCTGCAGCTGCTCAAGCTCCCCGATGGCACCATCAAGGTCCTGGTCGAAGGTTTATCACGGGTCACCGTCAACAAGGTCGTCGAGCTGGACGGCGCGCTGCAGGGGCTGGGCGTTGAGGTCGACGCCAGCGACGCACGTGAACCACGTGAAGTCGAAGCGATCGCGCGCTCACTGATGTCCTTGTTCGAGCAATACGTCAAGACCAATCGCAAGCTGCCGCCCGAGTTGCTACAGACCCTGGCCGGCATCGACGAGCCGGGCCGTCTGGCCGACACCATCGCCGCACACATCGGCGTGCGTCTGGCCGACAAGCAGCGCCTGCTGGAGATCACTGAAATCGGTGAGCGCCTGGAGTTGCTGGTCGGTTTGGTGGACGGTGAAATCGACGTGCAGCAGCTGGAAAAGCGCATCCGCGGCCGTGTGAAGTCGCAGATGGAAAAGAGCCAGCGCGAGTACTATCTCAACGAGCAGATGAAGGCGATTCAGAAGGAGCTGGGCGACCTGGATGACGTTCCAGGCGAGCTGGAAGAGCTCGCGCGCAAGATCGCCGAGGCGGGCATGCCCAAGCCAGTCGAGACCAAGGCCAAGGCCGAGCTCAACAAGCTCAAGCAGATGTCGCCGATGTCTGCCGAGGCGGCGGTGGTGCGTAATTATCTGGATTGGCTGCTGGGCGTGCCGTGGAAGAAGCGCACCAAGGTCCGTAAGGACCTGAAGGTCGCCGAGGACACGCTGGACGCCGATCACTACGGCCTGGACAAGGTCAAGGAACGCATCCTTGAATACTTGGCGGTGCAATCGCGCGTGAAGCAGATGAAGGGGCCGATCCTGTGCTTGGTCGGGCCTCCGGGAGTGGGCAAGACCTCGCTCGGGCAGTCGATCGCCAAGGCGACCAATCGCAAGTTCGTGCGCATGAGCCTGGGCGGTATCCGCGACGAGGCCGAGATTCGTGGCCATCGCCGGACCTACGTCGGTTCGATGCCCGGCCGGCTGGTACAGAACCTCAACAAGGTCGGCAGCAAGAACCCGCTGTTCCTGCTCGATGAGATCGACAAGATGTCGATGGACTTTCGTGGCGATCCGTCCTCGGCGTTGCTGGAAGTCCTCGATCCGGAGCAGAACAACTCCTTCAACGACCACTATCTGGAAGTCGATCTGGATCTGTCGGAGGTGATGTTCGTCGCCACCTCCAATTCGCTCAATATCCCGGGTCCGCTGCTGGACCGCATGGAAGTGATCCGCATCCCCGGCTATACCGAGGATGAGAAGCTAAATATCGCGATGCGCTATCTGCTGCCCAAGCAGATCAAAGCCAACGGCTTGAAACCGGAAGAGATAGAGATCGGCAGCGATGCGATCCAGGACATCGTGCGGTATTACACGCGCGAATCGGGTGTGCGTAATCTCGAGCGCGAAATCGCCAAGATCTGCCGCAAGGTGGTCAAGGAAATAGCGCTTGCCGGTCCGCAGCCTGTTGTAAAGAAGGTTGTCGCCAAAAAGGGCAAGCCGAAGGCGAAAGCCTTGATCACGGTCAACGGGAAGAATCTTGACAAGTATCTGGGCGTGCGCCGCTTCGATTTCGGCCGTGCAGAAGAAGAAAACGAAATCGGTCTGGTCACCGGTCTGGCATGGACCGAAGTCGGTGGCGAGTTGCTGCAGGTCGAGGCCACGCTGGTGCCGGGCAAGGGAAATCTGATCCTCACCGGTCAGCTTGGCAACGTCATGAAGGAATCGGCATCGGCTGCATTGTCGGTGGTGCGTTCGCGCGCCGAGCGACTCGGTATCGATGTGGATTTCCTGCAAAAGCAGGACGTGCACGTGCATGTGCCCGATGGCGCAACACCGAAGGACGGCCCAAGCGCGGGTATCGCGATGGTGACCTCGTTGGTATCGGTGTTGACCAAGGTGCCGATACGCGCCGATGTGGCGATGACCGGCGAGATTACCTTGCGTGGTCGTGTGTCGGCGATTGGTGGATTGAAGGAGAAGTTGCTGGCTGCGTTGCGCGGCGGCATTCGCACTGTGTTGATCCCTGATGAGAACCGTAAGGATCTTGCCGACATCCCGGCTAACGTGACGCGCGATTTGAAAATCATGCCGGTCAAGTGGATTGATGAAGTGCTGGATCTTGCACTGGAGCGTCCGCTGGCGCCGAAAAAGTCGGGCAAGGAAAAAGCACGCAAGACCGCATCGCGTGTGGCGGTTCGTGGCAAACCGCGCACCATTACGGGCACCCGCGTCAAGCACTAACGTGCGCTGTCTAAGCCATGGCAAAACAAGCCAAAACCCGCGTCGTTATTGGGTTTTGGCTTGCGTGTGGTTGGGGGCGCTGGTATAAATGCACGACTCGTAGGCGCGCCAAAATGTGATGCGTCAGGCGATACCACTTGTGTCGGGTTCTTCGCTAACGGCAAGAGCGCCGATTGTCGATTCCGCGGCATCTGCCGCAAAGGGAGTTTCAATAATGAATAAAACCGAATTGATCGATGGCGTTGCCGCTGCCGCTGACATCTCTAAGGCTGAAGCTGGCCGTGCTGTCGACGCGGTTGTGAGCGAAATCACCAAGGCGCTGAAGAAGGGCGACGCTGTCACCCTCGTTGGCTTTGGCACCTTCCAAGTCCGCGAGCGCGCTGAGCGCACCGGCCGCAATCCGAAGACAGGCGACAGCATTAAGATCGCTGCTTCGAAGAATCCTGCATTCAAGGCTGGCAAAGCCCTCAAGGATGCGGTAAACTGACCGACCCGCAAGGGTGCTTAGCTCAGCGGTAGAGCGTCTCCCTTACACGGAGAGGGTCGGGGGTTCGAAACCCTCAGCACCCACCATTAAGCATCAGGCAACGTTTCAAGCACGGAGCGGTAGTTCAGCTGGTTAGAATGCTGGCCTGTCACGCCGGAGGTCGCGGGTTCGAGTCCCGTCCGCTCCGCCAGTTACACCAGAAGCCCCTGAGCAATTGGGGGCTTCGTTTTCTCCACAGCATTCGTTCTGCGGCTACTGGGGGAGTAAATGACCAAGTTTAAAGCGGAGCGGTAGTTCAGCTGGTTAGAATGCTGGCCTGTCACGCCGGAGGTCGCGGGTTCGAGTCCCGTCCGCTCCGCCAGTTATACAAAAGCCCTCGTCCTTGTGCCGTGGGCTTTTTTTTTTGAGCTTTTTGCAATTTAAGTCGGTTAGCGTACGCAGGCTAGGCTGTGTAGGACATTGGGCTGGGTGCTTGGCGTCAAGCGCGTTACACTGCCCGGCTCGCCCACAGGCCGTATTTGCCAATGCTGCAGAAAATTCGCGACAAGACGTCAGGCTGGATCGCTACCGCTATCCTGGGGTTGCTGATGATTCCGTTTCTGTTCGTCATCGACAACAGCTACCTCGGCGGCATTGGCGCCAATAACGTGGCCAAGGTGCAGGCGCCGCCGACGTGGTGGAAGTCGGCACCGTCCTGGTGGCCGGTCTCGCTGCTGTGGCAGCACCATGAAATCAGTACGCAAGATTTCCGCGCGCGCTTCGAGCAGGCACGGATGCAGGAGCGTCAACGCCAGGGCGAAAATTTCGGCCCGCGCACGTTCGAATCTCGCGAAGACAAGCTGCAGGTACTCGACCAATTGGTCGATGAGCAAGTGGTGCGCCTGGGTGCGGAAGATGCCGGAATCGTTATCGGCGATGCGACGGTTCGCGATTACATCACCGGCATTCAGGCGTTTCAGGTCGATGGCAAGTTCAGCCCCGACCAATACCGCGCCGCCCTCGCGCAAGGCACGCCGCCGCGTACGCCAGCGCAGTTCGATGCACTGGTGCGCGACAGTTTGCAGCTGTCGGTGATTCCGCAGTCTGTGGCCGAGTCGGGCTTTGCAACCAAGGCAGAGTTCGAGCGTCTGCTCAGACTTATGGGCGAAACGCGCGATGTGGAGCTGGCGATGTTGCCGACGCCAGTCGCCGACACCGCGCCGGTCAGCGATGCGCAGATCAAGCAGTGGTACGACGGGCATACGCAGGACTTCCGTCAGCCGGAAACAGTCACGATCGAGTATGTCGAGCTCAATGCTGCCAGCATGCCGCCGGCAACGGCCGCCGACGAGGCAACATTGCGCAAGCGCTATGAGGAAGAAAAGGCACGCTTTGTCGAGCCGGATCAGCGCCTGGCATCGCACATCTTGATCAGCGCTGGCAGCGATGCGGCCGCGCAGAAGGCAGCTGAAGCAAAGGCAGCCACGCTCGCCGCGGAGGCCAAGCGGCCGGGTGCCGATTTCGCTACGCTGGCGAAGACCAATTCGCAGGACCCCGGTTCCAAAGATGCTGGTGGCGATCTGGGTTGGGTCGAGAAGGGTACGATGGTCAAGCCTTTCGAAGACGCCCTGTTCTCGATGAAGGCCGGTAATGTGGTCGGCCCGATCAAGAGCGAATTCGGCTACCACGTGATTCAGTTGCGTGAGGTCAAGGGCGGTCAGGGCAAGTCGTTCGAGCAGGTGCGCGACCAGCTTGCCGCCGAGCAGCTCAAGGCGGATACCGACAAGGCGTTCGCCGATGTGAGTGGCAAGCTGGTGGATCAGGTCTACAAAAATCCTACCGCGCTCGAGCCGGCGGCAAAGCAGGCCGGTCTGCCGGTGCAGACGCTGGGCCCGTTCTCGCGCGCCAGTGCTAGTGGCATCGCGGCCAATCCAGCGGTACTGCGCTCGGCATTCTCCGAAGCGCTGGTGCAAGACGGCACCGTAAGCGACCCGATCACCATCGCGCCGAATCACAGCGTGGTGTTGCGCGTGACCAATCACACCTCCGAACAGACCTTACCATTGGACAAGGTGCGCGACAAGGTGATCGCAGCGATCCATACCGACCGCACCCAGAAGGCTACGGCCGCTGCGGCCGATGTATTGCTGGCACGTGTGCAGAAGGGCGAAACCCTGCGGGCGCTAGCGGCGAGCGAGAAGTTGCAGGTGCGGCCGATCCCGGGGCTGCCGCGTAACGCGCCGATCCCGACCCCGGCAGCCAACCGTGCGATCTTCAGCGCACCGCGTCCGACCGGGGGCAGGCAGTCGGCGGGCAAGGTAGAGCTGGATGGTGGTCGCTTTGCGGTCTTCGTCGTCAGCAAGGCCACGCCAGGTGATCTGAAGCAGATGCCGGCCGAGCAGCAGACCATGCTGCGCGACCAACTGAGCCAGATCGATGGCAACAACGCCGCGCAGGCCTACGTCAAAGAAATTCGCAAGCGGTACAAGATCCAGATCGAAGAGGCGCAGCTGTAATGGCTGTTTCGACTGGTTGAGCAAAAGCCCGGGTGACCGGGCTTTTCTTTGTCTGCTGGCCGGGGCACGGTGGTTAGGGCGGGCTGGCGGACTGAACTGGGCTGGCCAGCCGAAGACTTAGAGCGGCTAACAAAACGTAGCGAGCAGTCGCCAGGTGGGTGCGGACGGCGCAGAGGAAACGCAGTGTACGAGGGGTACATGCCGATTCCAGGCACCGGCCCCGCCCGTTTGACGGTGAGCGTAGTCGTTTTGTTAGCCACTCTTAGTCGTCACTGAAAAACCTCGTTCAAGCACCAATCGCCATCGCCACCGATGATCGGTCCACGGTGATCGGTGCACGGCGCTCAAGGATGGCCATCCCAACGCCCGGATGCAGACGCGCAAAAACGCGATCCAGCGCATTAGTCGCCCCTGAAAAACCCCAACGACCGCAAGGCCTTGATGTCTTCTCCGGCGTGCCAGAACTACCAGTGTTCGCTACGCTGAAGGCTGGTTTCTTGCAATTTCCGCCCATGCGTACACGCCGTCCTGCTGCCGAGACAGACCCGCCGATGAGTTGTTTCGTTCGCGGCTGGAGAACCAGATCGATCTGCGTCATCCGCTGACGCGGCTGAGCCAACAGATGCCGTGGGCGGCGTTGGAGCAAGCACTTTCATCGCGCTTGCCGGCCACCCAGGCCGGTGGCGGTCGGCCGGCATTGCCGGTGCGGCTGATTGCCGGTTTGCTCTACCTCAAACACGCCTACGACCTGTCCGATGAAGCGGTGTGCGAGCGCTGGCTGGAGAATCCGTACTGGCAGTTCTTCACTGGCGAGGTCGTGTTCCAGACGTGTTTGCCGTGCGATGCCAGCTCGCTGACGCGCTGGCGGCAGCGCCTGGGTGAGGCCGGGATGGAAGAGCTGCTGGCGCACACCATCAACGCCGCGCATGCGATGCAGGCGGTGGACGCACGCGGTTGTCGCGGTTGTCGCGGGTGATCGTGGACACCACGGTGCAGGAAAAGGCGATCGCCTATCCGACCGACAGCCGTTTGCTGGAGGTGGCACGCAAGAAGCTGGTGTTACTGGCCAAGCGGCACGGCATCGGATTGCGGCAGAGCTACGCGCGGCAAGGCCCGGCCCTGAGCCGCAAGGCAGGTCGGTATGCGCATGCGCGCCAGTTCAAGCGGATGCGGCGCATCCTGCGACTTCAACGCACAGTGCTGGGACGGCTCATGCGCGACATCCAACGCAAACTCGATCAGGTCGACACCGGTGTGCGCGAGCGCATCGCTGTCTGGCTGGAACGTGCGCAACGGCTGTACACGCAGCGTCCGAAGGACAAACAAAAACTGTACGCATTGCATGCCCCGGAAGTGGAATGCATCGGCAAGGGCAAGGCGCGTCAAGCGTACGAATTCGGCGTCAAGGTCGGCATTGCGGTCACCGCCTGCAAGGGATTGGTCGTGGGTGCGCGCAGCTTCCCGGGCAACCCGTACGACGGCGATACCTCGGCCGAGCAGCTGGAGCAGACACGCGGGTTGTTGCAGGATGTGAGCGTAGAACCGACGGTGGCGATCGTGGACCTGGGCTATCGCGGGCGCGAAGTCGATGGCGTGCAGGTCCTGCATCGCGGCAAGGCCAAGACGCTGACGCGACGGCAATGGCGCTGGATCAAGCGACGGCAGGCGGTGGAGCCGGTGATCGGACATCTGAAAGACGACTGCCGGTTGCGTCGCTGCAGGCTGAAAGGTGTCCAAGGCGATGCGCTGCACGTGCTCGGCTGCGCCGCCGGCTACAACCTGCGCTGGCTGCTGCGCTGGATCGCGTTTTTGCGTGCCTGGATGCGGGCGATGAGATGGTCATCCTTGAGCACCGTGCCGCTGTCACCGACGGCACTTGGCGCTTGAAGGGGATTTTTCAGGGACGACGCATTAGCCAACGCAGGTTGTAGCCTAGCACGTGTAGCGCATCGCCTTGGGCGCATTTGAGCCTGCAACGACGCAGCCGGCAGTCTTCTTTCAGATGTCCGATCACCGGCTCCACCGCCTGCCGTCGCTTGATCCAGCGCCATTGCCGTCGCGTCAGCGTCTTGGCCTTGCCATGATGCAACACAACTGCACGCCATCGACTTCGCGCCCGCAATCGCCCAGATCCGCGATCGCCACCGTCGGCTTGACGTTCAAATCCTGCAGCAATCCACGCGTCTGCTCCAATTGCTCGGCTAATGTGTCCCCGTCATACGGGTTGCCCGCAAAACGCGGTGATTGGGTGTTGAGGGTTTTTCAGGGGCGACTTTTTAGCGGGTCGATCTCTCGTGCGCAGCGCTTTCTTTCACGCAGTCCGCGGTACGGCGCACAATGGCTGGAATGATTGGCGCGCTGAGTACGTCGATCGCCTTCATGATGGGCAATGAAACAGCGATGTCCACGTTGTTCGTCAGCACCCTTACATCGGGCTTGGTGATCCCGGCCTACCGCGCCGAATATATTTTCGGCTTCGTGCTCGGCATGACCTTCGTCTTCGGCGCTGTGCTTCCAACTAAAAATCTGCGGGCCAGCAGTGAGTTGTCTTGTCCGCTTTGAAGGCGAAGAGCAGAGAAAGTAGCGGCTTATCCGTTGCAATGTGCGCGACGCACAAGCCGCTCTCATTCGGAAAAGTTACGGCCGCAGGCAGCGCTCGCGCGTACACTGCCCCGCCCACGTTGGGACGTAACGCCGGGGCGTAAAATAAACGATCACTCACACCACTTGATCGCGTGAAGCAAGGCCCGCGATCAGCAATCAGCGCCCAGGCTCGTCATTCCACAGCACCTTATGCAGCTGCATCTGGAAGCGCACCGGCAAGCGGTCGGCAACAATCCAATCGGCCAATTCCCGCGGTGTCACGTCGCTTTTGCTTGGCGAAAACCAGACTGTGCAGCGACGGTCGAGCGCGTGCGCAGCGACGATCTCGCGCGACCATTCGTAATCGGCGCGGCTGCAGATCACGAACTTGATCTGGTCACGCGCGGTGAGCAGCGGCAAATTCTCCCAACGGTTGCGCTGCTCCTCGCCGGACGCGGGCGTCTTGATGTCCACCACGCGCGAGACGCGGGAATCGACGGCGGACACGTCCAGCGCGCCAGAGGTTTCCAACGAGACATCAAAGCCGGCATCGCAGAGTTTCTGCAACAGCACTACGCAACGTTTCTGCGCCAATGGCTCGCCGCCGGTCACGCACACGTGGCGCACGCCGTGACTGGCGACTTCGGCGACGATCGCATCGATGTCGTGCCATTGGCCACCGTGGAAGGCGTACGCGGTGTCGCAATACAGACAGCGCAGCGGGCAGCCGGTCAGGCGCACAAATACCGTCGGCCAGCCAGCCGTCCGGGCCTCGCCTTGCAAGGACAGAAAGATTTCAGTGATCTTCAATCGCGGCAGGGGCGATTGGACGATCTCACTGGGGACGGCGGCGGCGTTCATGGGCACGCGTATAGTCAGCGCAGTTACTAGTTACTGGCCGAGACGGATAGACTGCAGGCGCTCCTGGGCCACGCGCGCGGCGTCCGAGCCTGGATACTGTGATGCAACCTGCTGCAAGGTTTGCTGGGCTTCGTTGTTTTTGCCTTCGCCATACTGCGATAGGCCGACCTTCAACAGGCCGCCAGAGGCCTTGTCATGTGTGGGATAGCGGCTGACGAGATCACGGAACTGCGCCTCGGCCAGCTGAAAATTTCGGGTGGCGTAATAACTCTCGCCCAGCCAATACAAGGCATTGGGGGTGTAGACGCCGCTCGGATAAAGCTCCAAAAAACTCAGAAACAGCTGCGACGCATCGTCGTACTTGCCGTTCTTCAACGCATCGAACGCCACGTTATAAGCCGTGCGTTCTTCATTGCTGACGACCAGGGTACCTGGATCGCCATGTACGCTGGGCGGCTTCTCAGAAGTCGCCGCCACTGCAGGCCGCGCGGCTGGAGCCGGGGCTTGGATGACGCTGCCGGTGGCCGATGGCAATGACGGTGTTGCGCCACCTGCACCTTCCAACCGATTTATGCGTCCGTCCAGGTCCAGATACTGGTCCTTGGACTGTTGCTTGAGTTGCTCATTGTCGTGCTGCAGCTGTTCCACCGTCGCTCGCAACGCCTGCAGGTCCGAACGCGCCTGCTGCAGCTGATTGAGAAGATCGTTGTTGGCCTGATTGTTGGCCTGCTGCTGCTCGAGCACGGCAACACGATCGGCAAGACTCTGCCGCTGCGCGTAAGCCGGCGCGACGACCACAAGGGCCGCCGCGACGAACAGAGATGTCACTCGAAAGCGCATCGCTTTTTACTGAGCCGTGTACACGATTTCGACGCGACGGTTCTGCGACCAGCAGCTTTCGCTGGTTTCGGTGCAGACCGGGCGCTCTTCACCGTAGCTGACGACGGTCAGCTGGCTAGCCGAACCACCGGCAGCCTGCAGCGAGGACGACACGGCATTACCGCGGCGCTCGCCCAGACCCATGTTGTACTCACGCGAACCGCGCTCGTCGGCATTACCCTGCAAGGTGATGCGCGAAGAAGGACGGTCACGAAGGTACTTGGCGTGGCAAGCCATGATGGCCTGGAATTCCGGCTTCAGGGAGTCCTGATCCAGATCGAAGTAGACAACGCGCTGACGCAGGCAGGCATCGGTATTCAGGTCGCCCGGGCCGTACAGGCCAGCGGTGACCGGGCCGGTGGGAACGGAGGAACCAGCGGTGGCTTCAGTCGGAGCAGGCGGAGTTTCCTTGACCTTCTTCGAACAACCGGCCAGCACGGCAACAGACAGCAGGGAGACAAGCAAGACGCGGGTGGACTTGTTCATGGGATACCTTTGGTGGCTCCTGGGCCAATGGGGTTTAACGCAGCGAAATATTAACATTAATGCGCGGTTCGGTAAGGCCCCCAAGCGGGTTCTCTTACATCCCCATCGGCCAGGACCAGACGCTGGCGGACCCGAGCGTCGGAAGAGACGGCATACAGCACGCCTCGGCCACCTTCACGAGCGGCGTACAGCACCATGCTGGCGTTGGGCGCGAAGCTCGGCGATTCGTCCAGCGAACCCGGCGACAGCGTGCTCCAACTAGGCGAACCCAGGCTGCGATCCATCATGCTGATGCGATAACTATTGCCGCTGCCCTGCGCCACGGCGATCTTCTTACCGTCAAAAGAAACGCTGGCGGTGGCGTTGTAATTACCCTGGAACGTCACTCGGTTGGCGCTGCCGCCACTGGCGGAGACCTGATAGATCTGTGGGCGACCGCCGCGATCGGAGGTGAAGTAGATGCTGCCGCCGTCCGGAGCCCAAGTCGGCTCGGTGTCGATGCCGAAGTGGTTGGTCAGCTGGGTCAGCTGCTTGCTGCCCAAATCCATGACGTAGATTTCCGGGTTGCCGCTGCGCGACAGCGCCAGCGCCAGACGACGGCCATCCGGCGAGAACGACGGCGCACCATTGATGCCACGGAAGCTGGACACAAGCTCACGTGCACCGGTTGCGATGTCCTGCAGGTAGATCGAGGAATTGCCGCGCTCGAAGCTCACATAGGCCAGCTTTTTGCCGTCCGGGCTCCAGTTCGGCGACAGCAGCGGCTCGGCCGAACGCACGATGGTCTGCGGGTTGTAGCCATCCGAATCAGCCACCATCAGCGCGTAACGCATGGCGCCGCCCTTGCCGCTGGCAGTCACGTAGGCAATGCGGGTCCAGAACGCGCCACGCACACCAGTGATTTTTTCGTAGATCGCATCGGCCATTTGGTGCGAGACATCGCGCATTGCATTAGCGCGTGCAGTCATTGCCAGGCCTAGCAGACGCTCACCCTTGGCAACGTCGAACAACTCGTATTCGACGCGGTAAGCACCTTCGCCGGCGTCCATGACGCGGCCGACGACGATGTAGTTCTGCTTGAGGGTGCGCCAGGTCTGAAACTGCACCTCGGTGCCGCGGGTCGGCTTTTCGACGATCTGCGCGGTCGGCAAGGTGCGGAACTGGCCTGAGCGATCCAGGTCGGCACCAACGACGGCGGACACGTCGGTCTGCGGCGCGGTACTCGAGCCCTGATAAGGCATCGGAATGACAGCGATCGGCGTGGCCGAGGCGCTACCACCCACGATATCGATGGTGAGTCCCTGCTGTTGCGCGAACGCGCTCAGCGGCAGCAACAGGGCGGTCAAGGCAGCTAACCAACGCAGCGGTTTTTTCATGGACGGCTCGGATCGGGCAGGAAAAGTGTGCAAGGGATACCAATCAACGAGTGAACATACGCGCAATCGTGAATGAGGCAACGTGAAAATGAAGCGAGTGGTGGTGTAGCAAGACATCTCCGTCGTCCAATACCCGCAGCGCTATTCGCGACGCGGCGGTCATGTGACCAGCAACAGTGCAGCGCGCGCTGTGCGCCAATAACAAGGTCTCTTATGTGCTGTCAGAGTGCGGAGTCTCGCGGCAGCCGCACCAAGTCAGCATGGCCAGCGATTACTGATCCAGCGCAGTGAACACGAAAGTCAGATCGCGCCGAAATACCGATTCGAAACCACGATACGGCAGTGGCTGCGCGCTGAGCACGGCGGCCTCAATCGAACGCTGGCCGGCCTCGTCATACGGGCAGCCCGGCGCAACCTTGGCCTCCATCACCTGCCCGCCCGGCAACTGGCGAATGTTGATGGTGCACTTCTGACCCGGCGGCACCGACGGCGGACGCACCCACTGCGCCAACACCTTTTGCTGGATCGCGGCTGCGTACTTGGCAGACAGATCGGTATTGGTGCCACCCTGCCCTGCCGTCGGCTGTGGCGTCGCAGCGGCAGCCGACGATGCCTGTTGCGCACGCGCGGCAGCGACCTGACGCAGTTTCTGCTCGGCCAGCGCCGCTTCCTTGGTAGCCTGTTCGCGCTGACGGCGAATATCTGCAATCTTCTTTTCGCGCTCGGCATCTGCTGCCTGCTGTGCGGCAGCCTGCTTCTTCTTTGCGTCGGCCTCTTCCTGCTGCTTGGCCAAGCGCAACTTCTGCTCGGCCTCCTCCTGGCGCTTGCGCTCGGTAAGGTCGATCTGCTCCTGACGACGCTTGGCTTCTTGTTCCTGCTTGGCCTTTTCTGCCGACAGCGCAAGCGCATCGACGCGGTCCTGATCGACCTTGTCCGGCTGGGCCACGCGCTCCTGTGCCTGCGCCTGTTGGGGCGTGGGCGCATCCTGCGGACGCGGCTCGGGAATCGGCTGCGGCGGCGGCACGCTGTCTTCCGGTGCTCGCTCGGGCGACGGTGCAGGCGGTGGCGGTGGCGTCTCCACCGGGGTGGTCTTCAGCGCCTGACGTGCGACACGCGCTTCGGCGGCAGACACGTCCAGCGAGGCTTCCATGCTGGGAGCACCCGCTGCAGGCTCGACCGAACGCTCGGGCGACCACAACCAGCCAGCAATGAACACCAACGCGACCAGGACATGCACAACCAAGGCCAGCAGGACCGGTCGAAACCAGCCGTCATCGCGTGCCGCCTGCGTGGGGAGTAGGTCAGCGTGCATTGCTGCTTGCGGTGCCGCCGGAATCGGAAATCAGGCCAACCTTCTCCACCTTGGCCTGCTTGAGCACGTCGATGGCGTCCATGATCTTTTGATACGGCGCGGCGCGATCGCCGGCCACGACTACACGCGCCGCTTTGTCCTGCGCCAAGATTGCGGCCAATTGCGCCTGCAGCGCGGCCACATCCATCGCCTGCGGCTTGCCCTTGGGCAGCTGCAATGCGAGTTGGCCATCGGCAGCGACCACCACCACGATCGGATCCTGCTTACTCTCCAACGCCTTGGCGCGCGAGCTGGGCAGGTTGACGTCGGTGCTAAGGGTCAGCAGCGGTGCGGTCACCATGAAGATGATCAGCAGCACCAACATCACGTCGATGTACGGCACGACGTTGATGTCGGATTTGAGCTTGCGCTTCTTACGGCGGGAAATACCGGAGATCATCGCGAAACGTTCCTAATTAATCTCCCGCGTATGCATGTGCGGGCTGTCGCGAGTGGCGCGCGCATTACTCGTCCGCGCCAGCCTGGCGCTGCAGGATCGAGCTGAACTCGTCGGCGAAGGTTTCGTAGCGCACCGACAGCCGTTCCACGCGGGTGATGAAGCGGTTGTAGGCCCACACCGCCGGGATTGCCACGAACAGGCCGATGGCGGTAGCGAACAAAGCTTCGGAGATACCTGGCGCCACGGCGGCAATACCGGCCTGCTCGCCGCTGCTGACCATGTCGTGCATCGTCACCATGATGCCGAACACGGTGCCGACCAAGCCGACGTACGGCGCAGTGGAACCGATGTTGGCCAGCAGTTCGAGATTGCGTTCGAGCTGATCGACTTCGCGGGTGAAGGCGGTGCGCATGGCGCGCTGCGCGCCTTCCAACTGCACGCGTGCGTCCAGACGACGACGATCGCGCAACCGCGAGAATTCGCGGAAACCGCTTTCGAACATCGATTCCAGGCCGCCGACGGTGCGGTTGCGGTCGGTCGCCGAGGCGTACAGCTTGGCCAAGTCCGCACCCGACCAGAAGCGGTTTTCGAACTCGTCCGCCTCACGATTGGCCTGCTTGAAGGCACGCGCCTTGCGGAAAATGATCACCCAGCTGATGAACGAGCCGATCAGCAGCAACAGCACGATGATCTTGACGGGAATGCTCGCCCGCAAGATCAATTCCACATAGTTGATGCTGGTGTTGTGCGCCACGCTGGCGGTCTGCGCCGCAGCGGCGGCGACGTCCTGCGGTAGTGCTTCCACTACCGTGTCCTGCAGGGCCAGGAGCAATGCAATCGACATCCGTTTGTTCCTCAGTAATCGGATTCTGTGGTTTCTAAAGCTTTCAACACGTCATGCAGCGAATCTTCCATGCCACGCGGGCGGAAGTCGCTGGCACCGAGTGCGGCAATGCGCACCTCGGCAGTCAGCAGCACTTCGCCTTCGCGACCCACCGATTGCGCGAACACCAGGCTGGCCCGTCTGCATTTCAGCAATACCGCCGACACTGACAGCGCGTCGTCGAGGCGGGCCGGCTTGAGGAAATCCAGTTGCATCGAGCGGACCGCAAACACCAAATCGTGCTCCCGGCGCATGCGTTCCTGCCCACAACCGAGTGCACGCATCCACTCGGTGCGCGCACGTTCCATGAAAGCGACGTAGCGCGCGTGGTAGACCACCCCCCCGGCGTCGGTATCCTCCCAATACACGCGTGTCGGCCAACTGAATCGAGGATCAACCGACATCTTCGTCCTCCGCAAACAGGTCCGGTACCGGTGCGGCCTTGGGCTTGAGCCCGAGGTGGCGGTAAGCCTTATTGGTGGCCATGCGCCCGCGCGCAGTGCGGATCAAAAAGCCCTGCTGGATCAGGTAGGGTTCGATCACGTCTTCCAGCGTGCCGCGTTCTTCCGACAACGAGGCAGCCAACGACTCCACACCCACCGGCCCGCCATCGAAGTGATCGACGATGACGCGCAACATACGGCGGTCGAGCTCGTCGAAGCCTTCCGGATCGACCTTCAGCATCTGCATCGCCGCCTGCGCCACCGGCAGATCGATCTGCCCGGCCGCCTTGACCTGGGCGTAGTCGCGCACGCGCCGCAACAGCCGGTTGGCAATACGCGGCGTGCCCCGGGCGCGCCGCGCGATCTCGGCAGCACCATCGGGTGTGCAGTCGATACCCAGGATCGCAGCCGAGCGGATCACGATCCGGGTCAATTCCTGCGGCGAATAAAATTCCAGACGCTGCACGATGCCGAAGCGGTCGCGCAACGGCGCGGTCAGCAGGCCGGCACGCGTGGTGGCGCCGATCAGCGTGAACGGCGGCAGGTCGATTTTGATCGAGCGCGCGGCAGGGCCGTCACCGATCATGATGTCGATCTGGAAATCTTCCATCGCCGGATACAGCACTTCTTCGACTACTGGGGAGAGGCGATGGATCTCGTCGATAAACAGCACATCGTGCGGCTGCAGATTGGTCAGCAGCGCAGCCAGATCGCCGGCCTTTTCGATTACCGGGCCGGAAGTCACCCGCAAGCTAACCCCGAGCTCATTGGCGATGACATGGCTGAGCGTGGTCTTGCCCAGACCGGGCGGACCAAAGATCAGCACATGATCCATCGCCTCGCCGCGCGCCTTGGCCGCCTGGATATAGATCTCCATCTGCTCGCGCACCGGCTGCTGACCGAGATAGTCGGCCAAGCGCTGGGGACGGATGCTCGCATCGGCGGCATCGTCTTCGCGGGTGGAACTGCTGGCGATAATGCGATCCATTGAGGGCGGTGAGTGGGGGGAGTCGTTATTCGGGATTGGCAGCTAACTAGTATGAGCTGCCAGATGCCCTTGGCGCTACGCTCTTACTCATCCCTACTTCCGATTCCGAATCCCCAATCCCCGCCGCCCGCAGCAGAGCGGCTTCATATTTCGACCTGCGCGCCCAGTTCGACCAGGCGATTGCCGGGAATGCGGAAGAACCCGGTTGCCGGAGCGGCATTGCGGTGCATCAGCGCGAACAACTTGTCGCGCCAGATCGGCATGCCACGATTGGCGCTGGCCACGATGGTCTCGCGGCTGGCGAAGAAGGTGGTGTCCATCGGGTCAAAATGGATGCCGCCCTTGTCGCAGGAGCGCATCAGCCCCAGCGGTACGTCGGGCGTTTCCATGAAGCCGAAACGCACGTACACGCGATAGAACTCGTCACCGATTGATTCGATCTGCAGGCGCTTGTCCATCGGCGCATACGGGATAGGCAAGGTTTCGACATTGAGGAAGATGTTGCGCTCGTGCAGCACCTTGTTGTGCTTGAGGTTGTGCATCAGCGCATGCGGCACGACCATCGGGTCGGCAGTCAAAAACACCGCCATGCCCGGCACGCGTGCCGGTGGGGCCAGCATCAGGCCGGGCAGGAAGCCGTCGATACGGATACCGTCCTTGCGGATCTCATCGCGCAGCAGTGCGCGACCGCGGCGCCAGGTGCGCATCAGGGTGAACACCACGATACCCAGCGCCAGCGGGAACCAGGCGCCCTGGAGCAGCTTGGCGCCATTGGCGATGACGAAGGCCAGCTCGATGATGAAAAACACCACGCACAACGGCAGCACCCAATTGCGCCAGCGCGGCCATAATGAACGCGCCACCAGGGCCAGCAACAGGGTATCGATCGACATGGTCATCGACACCGAGATGCCGTAGGCGACCGCCAGATTGGTCGAGCTGCCGAAAATCAGCACCAGCGCGATCACCATTACCATCAACAGCCAGTTGACGCCGGGCACGTAGATCTGGCCGATGGTGTCGCGCGAGGTGTGCTTGATCAGCATACGCGGGATGTAGCCCAACTGCATGGCTTGGCGGGCCACCGAGTAAGCACCGGTAATCACCGCCTGCGAGGCGATCACCGCCGCCAGCGTGGCCAGAATGATCATCGGATACAGCGCCCAGCCGGGCGCCGCTTCGAAGAAGGGGTTCTTTAGCGCGGACGGGTGGTTAAGCACCAATGCGCCCTGCCCCAGGTAATTGAGCAGCAGCATCGGCAACACGAAAAAATACCAGCCGTGGCGGATCGGCCTGGCGCCGAAATGGCCCATATCCGCGTACAACGCTTCACCGCCGGTCACCGCCAGTACCACCGCGCCGAGGATGAAGACCCCGTGCCAGCCGTGATCCATAAAGAAGCGGATCGCCCACCACGGGCTGAACGCCTTCATAACCTCGGGTGCGTCGATGATGTTCCAGGCGCCGATCGCGCCCAGCGACAAGAACCATACACAGGTGATCGGGCCGAACACCTTGCCGACCTTTTCGGTGCCGAAGCGTTGCACCATGAACACCACCAGCAACACCGCCACGGTGATCGGCACGATAAAGGGGTGCAGGCTGGGTGCCGCGATTTCCAGGCCCTCCACCGCGCCCATCACCGAGATAGCCGGGGTGATCACGCCATCGCCGAAGAACAGCGAGGCGCCGAAGATGCCGAGAATGCCGACCACGTAGGCCGAGCGCGACCCATTGCGCATGGTGCGCTGGGTCAGCGCCATCAGCGCCATGATGCCGCCCTCGCCCTCGTTGTCGGCACGCATGATGATGGTGACGTACTTGAGCGTCACCGTGATCATCAGCGCCCAGAACGCCAGCGACAGCACGCCCAGCACGGTGTCGTGATCGCTGGCCAGACCGTAGTGCGGCGAAAATGCCTCCTTGAGGGTGTACAGCGGGCTGGTGCCGATATCGCCGAAGACGACGCCGATTGCGCCGATGACCAAGGCCATGTGGCTGTTGGCGGGGGCGTGGCCGGCTGCGGGAGCGGGGGTGTGGGACATGAGGTATGCAGTTTCCGCCAAACAGCGTGAGGAAGAGGAAGAAGACGCGACGCGATGGTTGCCTAACCGAACGTCGCCAGCAGTTGCCGCCAGAGGGTAAGCCGCGCGTCAGGAACCGCAGTGTACGAGCCGTACACGCCGATTCCGAGCGCCGACCGCGCCCGCTTGCCGCTGCGCGGTAGTTTTGAAGGCGACTCCTAGCGCAGCGCGGCCTGAAGTGCCTTGCGAATGACCGTGGCGACTTCGTCGCCTTCTGCCCCGGCCTCGCGTGCCATGCGTGCGGCCTCGGCCGGCTTGTAACCCAATTGCTGCAACGCCACGGCGGCTTCGGACACCGCGTCCGGACCGAGCTGGCCGGTGATCGGCGCGCCACTACTGAAGCTGGCGGCGCGGTCGCGCAGCTCAACCAGCATGCGCTCGGCGGTCTTCTTGCCGATGCCGGGGATGCGGGTCAGCGCGGTGATGTCGCCGCTGGTGATCAGGCGGGCGAACTCGTCCACGGTAACGCCGGACAACACCGCCAGCGCAATCTTGGCACCGATGCCGGTGACCTTCTGCACATCGCGGAACAACCTGCGCTCGCCTTCGCGCAGGAACCCGTACAGCGACACGCTGTCTTCCTTCTGCGCGTAATGGGTAAACAGAATCACGTCGCGGCCGACATCGGGCAGATCGTAGAAGGTACTCATCGGCGCCTCCAGCTCATACCCCACCCCACCCACATCGATCACCAACCACGGCGGCTGTTTGTATGCCAGGATCCCACGCAGACGGCCGATCACTGGGCACCGCCTGGGCGATGCCGGCAATGGGGAATCGCGAATGGACAATCGTAAGAGCGTGCGCTGCTCTGGACTCTGCTTCTACGACTCCCGACTCCCGATTCTTGATTCCTGATTCTCATTTTTTCCGGCTCCAGGCCTGTTTGGTATTGACGCCCAAGCGCTGCGCGGTGGCGCGCACGTGGGCGTGGGTGATGGCGACGGCCAGTGCGTCGGCGGCGTCGGGCTGCAGCTTGCCTTTCAGATTGAGCATGATGCCGACCATGTGCTGCACCTGCACCTTGTCCGCGCCGCCCTTGCCGACCAGCGCGAGTTTGATTTCGGTGGCAGCGTACTCGTGCACCGGCAGATCGCGTAGCACCACCGCGCAGATCGCCGCGCCGCGCGCGTGGCCTAGCTTGAGCGCCGAACCGGCGCTCTTGCCCATGAACACCTTCTCGATCGCCACTTCCTGCGGCTGATAGGTTTCGATCACCTCGCCCAACCCGTGCAGCAGGCGCTTGAGTCGCTGCGCGAAATCGCCCTCACCCAGCAGCACCAGCGGCGCGTGATACACGTGCAGGCTGCGCCCGCTCTCGTCGATGTCGATGATGCCGAGTCCGGTGCGCTGGGAGCCGGGATCGATACCCAGGATGCGGGTCATCGAGGGGCCGGGATCGAGAATTGGGAATCGGGAATTAGGAACGTACATGCAGCGCGGCGGCGGCGCGGCGGCGACTCCCTGATTACGATTCCCGTCATCCCCGCCATCATTCAGGCGCCTAGCGCCGCTTGATCGACATTCGAATACACGTCCTGGACGTCGTCCAGGTCTTCGAGCATGTCGAGCAGCTTGCGGACCTGGAGCGCGGTGTCGCCGTCGACGGCGACGTCGTTTCCGGCACGGAAAGTGATTTCGGCGTGGGCGGGTTCCAGACCGGCGGCGGCGAGCGCCTGCTTGACCTGGGCGAAAGCGTCAGGGGCAGTCAGCACGTCGATGGCGCCGTCTTCCGGGTACACCACTACGTCGTCGGCGCCAGCTTCGATCGCCGCGTCGGTGAGGGTGTCTTCATCGGTGCCGGCGAGAAAGCTGAGCACGCCCAGGCGCTTGAACATGAAGGCGACAGAGCCGTCGGTGCCCATGTTGCCGCCGCATTTGCTGAAGGCATGCCGCACGTCGGCCACCGCGCGCACGCGGTTGTCGGTCAGGCAGTCCACGATCACCGCCACGCCGCCGGGGGCGTAGCCCTCGTAGCGCACTTCTTCGTATTCCACGCCTTCCAGCTCACCGTTGGCCTTCTTGATGGCGCGTTCGATCACGTCCTTGGACATGTTCGACGACAGGCCTTTGTCCACTGCCACCCGCAGGCGCGGGTTGTTGGCGGGATCGCCACCACCAGCGCGCGCGGCGACGCTGATCTCGCGAATGATCTTGGTGAACATCTTGCCGCGTTTGGCGTCGGAGGCGTTCTTGCGGCCTTCGATGGAGGGGCCTCTACCCATGGATTGTTCCAGACTGGCTTGGATGACAGGGCGCGGATTTTACCTGATTGCTTGCCCGCACCGGAGCGGCCGTGTTCAGTGGCGAAATCTGCCTTGGCGCAGGAAGCTCAGCGCCTGCTGAGCGGCCTCGGGCGAGCGCAGCAGGCCGCTATGGCTAGCTTGCACCACACAGTGATCGCGCAGCCCGGGCAGGCGAGTTTCGGCCAGTGCCACGATGCCGTCCGAGCCGCCGTCCAGCGGGGCAAGCCAGCGACCGACC
Source organism: Xanthomonas fragariae (assembly GCF_900183975.1). Lineage (NCBI taxonomy): Bacteria > Pseudomonadati > Pseudomonadota > Gammaproteobacteria > Lysobacterales > Lysobacteraceae > Xanthomonas > Xanthomonas fragariae. Next base: position 1,113,504 of record NZ_LT853882.1, on the reverse strand, counting down.
CCGCGCGCGACGCTGCCGGCGATCTGGCCGACCTCGGCCTCACCGTCCCACTGTGCAATGCCTTGTTGAAGCAACGCCGCACTGCGGCCCAGCGCCCAGGCCCCGCCGCGTTGCGCCAGCCCGCGTGCCACTGCGCTGCCGCCGAGCGGCGAGCCCAGGCACACCACGTGCGTCACTGACAGATCAAAAGTTCGGTGCAAAGCCTGCAACGTGATCAATCCGCCCAGGCTATGCGCGACCACCGCGGTCACCAGCCTGCTGCGCAGACGCGCCACCAGCTGCGGCACTGCTGCCTGCGGACCGCCCAGCACGCTGGCGTAGCCGAAGGTGGACACCCGGCAACCTGTGGCGCGCAGCCGCCATGCCAAAGGCCAGAGCCAGCTGCGTGCGTTCCAGATGCCGTGCACCAGCAGCACATCGATCTCGACTGCCAGGGAGGCGCTGCGATCGTCCATTGCCGTGGCTCTTGTCTGCATGGTGGTCAAGTGGGACCTTGGAGGGATTTGATGCCTTCAGCTAAGGCGCCCGGTGGCGCTGAGCGCGATAGGTTGGCGAGTCGCTCGACATCGCGCCTTCAGCACTGCGTGCGGCGGCTAGCCGATCTGAGCTGGCCGCCGCAAAATGTACTCGCGGTCGAGGATGCGGCCGACCGGGAATGCGTACTCGCCCACTTTTTCGAACCCGTAGCGGGCGTAGAAACGCTGCGCGCCGAAATTCTCCGACCACACGCCGATCCACAAGGTGCGCGGTTCGCCGCGCTCCAGCCATTGCAGCGCGGTTTCAAATAGACGACTGCCCCAGCCGCTGTTTTGGTAGTCCTTCAATAAATACAGTCGCTTGAGCTCTCCATCGCCGGGGTGGACATCGGCGTGCGGCAGCCCGCACGGGCCGGCAGCCGCGTGGCCGACCAGCAGGTTATCCATCTCCAGCAGCCAGATCGCGTAGTCCGGATGCGCCAACACGATGCGCGCGCGCTCGACCGCATAGGTCTCTTCCAGAAATCCGCGCAGGTCTTCTTCCGGATACAGATGTCTGAAGGTTTCGGTGAAGGTCTGTGCGGCCAGCAGCGATAACGCTTCGGCATCGTCCGGTGTGGCGCGGCGGATGCGAGTCATGCGGGCTTCTTGTGCCGGGTGGACGTGGCAGCTTCTCCGATGCACCATCGCTGCTGCAAGCGGAGCGATGGTGCCGCCCTTTCGCCATCACTCGGTACGTGACTGAGAGCGGCTAGCAAAAAGCGACTGCACTCACCGCCAGGCAGCTGCCGTCGGTGATCGACGCGACGTGTACCACTTCCACATTCCAGTTGCTGTGCGCCGCCCGCACCCACCTGACGACTGTTCGCGACGTTTTTGCCACTCGAAGGCGACAAAAAAGCTATGTTGAACGCTCCGGCATACGCGGACCATTCAACGATGGCACTGCCGAGTTCGGGAACCGCCGCAGCTTGCTGACAGCTGGGTACTCACCCGACGTGCCGACAGCAGCGTATCGATCACAGCGCATCGACTGCGCATCGACTGCGCACGGTCATGCGCAAGGCGTGGCCATGCGCAGTGGCAAATCAGGCCTGCTTCGGCCGCACCTGCACGTGCACTTCGGCCAACTGCTCGGCGGCGATCGGCGACGGCGCGTCGGTCATCAGATCCTGCGCGCCGGTGGTCTTGGGGAACGGGATCACATCGCGGATCGACTCGGTGCCGGCCATCAGCGCGGCGATGCGGTCAATCCCGAAAGCGATGCCACCGTGCGGCGGCGCACCGTAGTTCAAGGCATCCAGCAGGAAGCCAAATTTGGCGCGCGCTTCGTCGGCACCGATGCCGAGCAGCTCGAACACCGCGCTCTGCATGTCGGGGCGATGGATACGGATCGAGCCGCCACCGATTTCATTGCCGTTGAGCACCATGTCGTAACCGCGCGACACCGCTGTGCGGGCGTTGGCACACAGGTCGGCGATGTCGTCCACTGCCGGCGCGGTGAAAGGGTGATGCAGGGCGACATAGCGCTGCGCATCTTCGTCCCATTCGAACATCGGGAAGTCGGTGACCCACAGCGGCGCCCAACCATCGGCAACCAGATTGAAATCCTTGCCGGTTTTCAAACGCAGCGCGCCCATGAAATCGGACACTTTGTTATAGCCGCCGGCACCGAAGAACACGATGTCGCCGTTGCCGGCGCCGACGTGTTTGAGCAGCGCGGCGAACATCTCCTCGGAGAAGAACTTGGCGATCGGCGAGGTGACTTCGCCGGTCTCCGACAATTTAATGTAGGCCAGACCCTTGGCGCCGTATTTGGCGGCGTGCGCGGCGTATTCGTCGATCTGCTTGCGCGACAGCCTGGCGCCGCCGGGAATGCGCAGCGCGGCAACGCGACCTTCGGCATCGTTGGCAGCGGCGGTGAACACCGGAAATTCGCTGGATTTGACCAGCTCGGCCACGTCGATCAATTCCAGATCGATACGCAGGTCCGGCTTGTCCGAGCCGTAACGACGCATCGCCTCGGCCCAGCTCATGCGCGGTAGCTGCGCGGCCAGTTCGACATTGATCACTTCCTTAAAGATGGCGCGGATCATGTCTTCGACGAAATCCTGCACGTCGCGCTCGCGCACGAAGGCGAACTCCATATCGAGCTGGGTGAATTCCAGCTGGCGGTCGGCGCGCAGCGCTTCGTCGCGGAAGCAGCGCGCGATCTGGTAATAACGATCGAAGCCGGCCACCATCAGAATCTGCTTGAACAGCTGCGGGCTCTGCGGCAATGCGTAGAACTCGCCCGGGTGCATACGCGCCGGCACCAGGAAGTCGCGCGCGCCTTCGGGGGTGGCCTTGGTCAGGATCGGGGTTTCGATGTCCTGGAAACCGCGTGCATCCAGATGCCGGCGCAGCGCCTGCACCAGCTTGATACGAGTGCGCTGCATGCGTTGCATTTCCGGACGCCGCAGGTCCAGATAGCGGTATTTCAAGCGGGTCTCTTCGCCCGGATTTTCGTGTGCATGGAACGGCAGCGGCGCAGCCTTGTTGAGGATGCTGATGCGCGTGGCGATCACTTCCACCTTGCCGGTGCGGAGTTTGTCGTTGACCGCATGCCGCGCACGCACCACGCCTTCAACCTGCAGCACGTCCTCGTAGCCGAGGCTGGCGGCCACCTTGAAGAGCTCCGCGCTGTCGTTGTCGCCGGCAACCGGTTCCACCGTCACCTGCACGATGCCCTCGTGGTCGCGCAGGTCGATGAAGCAGACGCCACCCAGGTTGCGGGCCACGTCGGTCCAGCCGGCGAGAGTGACGGTTTGGCCGATCAAGGTGTCATCGACCAGGCCGCAGAAGTGGGTACGCATCGGAAGCTCCGCTGAAAACCCGACACAGGACAGCGCCGGAGAGCCCGATATTCTGGGGCCGGCGGGCGACAGGAGCAAATGCGCAGGCGCTCATGGCCGCTTAAGTCGGCGCCCGGCTGAATAGGCGCCACGCCCCCTCCAAACTAAGGACGACACGATGCTACGCACCGCCCTGCTGCTCTCCGGCTTCGGCCTGATCACACTGACCGGCGCTCTCATCAGCGCCCCCGCCGCCGCGCAAGACCGCGGCTGGAACGGCCCCAGCATCACCTGCGCCAGCAACGACAACCGTCGCCGCGAATGCGATACCCCGTTCCGCGGCCGCGCCGCGCTGGTCGAAAACATCTCCGGTACGCGCTGCATCGAAGGCAGCAACTGGGGCAGCGACCGCGGTCGCGTTTGGGTAGACAACGGCTGTCGCGGGCGCTTTGCTGAAGGCCGTGGTGGTGCCGACTGGGGCAGCGACAACGGCCTCGGCGGCGGTTCCGGCGGGGTGGCAGGCACGGTGCGCTGCGAAAGCAACGACCAGCACCAGCAGATCTGTGACACCGGCTGGCGCCACGCCACCCTGGTGCGCCAGCTTTCTAACAGCCCGTGCGTGGAGGGCCGCAATTGGCGCCAGGACGGCGGCCGGATCTGGGTGGACGATGGCTGCCGGGGCGAGTTTGCGCAGGCACGTGGCGGTGGCCGCAACCGTGGTGACGGCGGCTACCGTGGCCGCGACGACCGCCCGCGCAACGACTACGCCATCACCTGCGCCAGCGACGACCGCCGCCTGCGCGACTGCGCCTGGGATGGCCGTTACGGCCGCCCGGTGCTGACCCGCCAGTTGTCGGACACCCGCTGCGAAGAAGGCCGCAGCTGGGGGTACGACGAACGCCGCGCCTCGGTGTGGGTCAATGACGGCTGCCGCGCACAATTCGAGGCGCGTTGAGCGAGCGACGAGCGCAGGCCGCTCCTGGCGGGAGTGGCCTGCACGTACCGTACACGCGGCCGGAACCGGTGCGGTTGTCGATCATCCACTCGGCCAGTTGCTTGCGCGAAGCTGGTCGCAATGCATCGCCGAGCAGCAGCGTGCGCATGGTCGCGGCCATCGCTGCAGGCGTGGTGGTGTCGCACGGGTCGCCTTCGGCGAACCGATTCATCTCCGGCTCGCCGCGGTCGCTGCGCGTTTGCGTATCGCCGATGCGGCGCAGGAAGGCGGTCAGGCCCGCAGGATCGCCGACCAACGGGAACAGCAGGTTGGCAGCCGGGTTGTCGCTTTAGATCGTCATGGCCCGACACAACCCTCAGTTTTCACCGCTAACTAGCGCAAACCATGTCCGCGTGAATGAGAGAGCGAGCGGAGCCTGATGCTTCTGGATTGGTGCAGAGCAATCGGCATGGCTGCACAGCCGCTTGCCGCCGCTTGCTTTAAAGATGAAAGTAGTCACGAAAACGCATAGCTGCAATAGCTTTATTCCGGGAAAATGAAGATTACGTTCGGTGTCCCTAAGCCTCGGGCATGTCCATGATCACGCCTTCGCGCCTCCTTCATTTATCGCTCTGCGTCTTCGCATCTGTGGCCGCAACCAACGCTGCGGCGCAAGCCACGAGTCCTGCAACAGCCCCGCCCTCCGCAACGAACGCCGCTGCCCAACAAGATGCCGCGTCGACCGCAAGCTTCGAACAATGGCTGGTCGACTTCCGGCAGCGTGCGCTCGCTGCCGGCATTGAAGCGGCCACGCTGGACAAGGCATTCGCTGGCGTCACACCCGATCCTTCGGTGCAGGCACTGGATCGGCAGCAACCTGAATTTTCCAGCTACATCTGGGACTACCTCAGCGACCGTGTCACGCCTTCCGCTATCCAGGAGGGACAGCAACTGCTGACCAGTGAGCGCGCTCTTTTTCAGAAGCTGCGGCAGCAGTACGGCGTGGATCCGGCCATCCTGACGGCCATTTGGAGCATGGAAAGCGGCTACGGCAAAAAGATCGGCGATCGCTACGTGATCCGCTCGCTGGCGACTCTGGCGCACGAGGGTCGGCGCACCAACTATGTCAACACGCAACTGCTTGCAGCGTTGCAGATCCTCCAGACGGAAAAAGGCATCGACCGATCACAGTTGGTGGGCTCGTGGGCCGGCGCCATGGGACAGACGCAGTTTATTCCCAGCACCTACCGCGACTACGCCGTCGACAGCGATGGCGACCAGAAGCGGGATGTCTGGAATTCCAGCGCAGACGCCTTGGGCTCAGCGGCGAACTATCTCAAGCAGAACAATTGGAACAGCTCCCTTCCCTGGGGACAGGAAGTCCATCTGTCAGCCGGGTTCGACTACGCGCAGGCCGACATAACGGTCAAGAAAACCGTTGCCGAATGGCAACGCCAGGGCGTGGTCGGCGCAGCAACACCCATTGCGCAGGAGCTCGCCCAGCAGCAGGCATCTGTCTTGTTACCGGCCGGGTACCGCGGGCCGGCCTTCCTGGTGTTCGACAATTTCCGCAGCATTCTCCGCTACAACGCTTCCACCGCTTATGCGCTGGCGGTGGGCTTGCTGGCGGATGGCTATGCGGGCCGAGCCGGAATCGCCCAGCCATGGCCAAAAGACGATCCGCCCCTCAACACCGTGGCCGATATCACCGAGCTGCAGAAACTGCTGACCGATAAAGGGTTCGATGTTGGCGACATCGATGGCGCGCTGGGGCCGCAAACGCGTCGTGGCATCCGTGCTTTCCAGGGAAGCCAGAAGTTGTCGCAGGACGGCTACGCCAGCACCTCGTTGCTGGAACGGCTGCGCAAGAGCTGATCGGGTCACCACGTAAGCAGGTAGCGTTTGGCGGCGATCCGGCCGATATTTGCGGCCCCTCATGCAATGAGGGGCCGCGCACGGAGTTGCCAAGCGTTGCACGCTGGCGAGGCATCCTTAGACCGCACCAAGACCTGGCCGGCAAACCCCGTGTGCGACCGCACCTGCACGACGCACGATCAGACAGCGCCCTCAATCAACTCCATCCATGCCGCTTCCGCCGCCGCCAACTGCTGCGCGGTCGCCTCACGGTCGCGGCCGAGCACGGCCATCTTGTCGCTGTCGGGATAGTTGGCCGGGTTGGCGAGTTGGCGATCCAGTTCCGCCAGCGCGGCTTCCAGCTGGCCCACGTGCTTTTCGGCGCTGGCCAGCTTGTGCGGGTTGACGGCTTTTTTCGGCGATAGCGGTTTGGTCGGCGGTGGCGGGGACGGGGCGACTTCGGCCATTTTCTGCTTGGTGCCTTGCGCGGCCGGGCGGCTGCGCAGCCAGGCCGCGTATTGGTCCAGATCGCCGTCAAACGGCTCAACCACGCCATCGGCCACACGCCAGAAACTATCGCAGACCAGGCCGATCAGGTGGCGGTCATGCGAGACCATCACGATCGCGCCTTCGAAATCGCTGAGCGCCTCAGCCAGCGCTTCGCGCATTTCCAGATCCAAGTGGTTGGTCGGTTCGTCAAGCAACAGCACGTTCGGCTGCTGCCAGGCGATCAGTGCCAGCGCCAGACGTGCGCGCTCACCACCGGAGAAGCCATCCACTGCTTCGAATGCGCGGTCGCCGGCAAAATTCCACTTACCGAGAAAGTCGCGGAACGCCTGATTGGAACCATCGGGCGACAGGTCGCGGAAGTGGTCCATCGGCGATTGACCTTCATGCAACGACTCCACCGTGTGCTGGGCGAAATAGCCAATGCGCAGATCCGGATGCGCACTACGCTCGCCCGCCAACGGCGCCAACTCTCCGACCAAGGTCTTGACTAGCGTGGTCTTACCTGCGCCGTTCGGACCCAGCAGACCAATGCGATCGCCAGCCTCCAATCCAAATCCGACATCGTGCAGCACGGTGACGGAATTGGAGATGTGGGGTTCGGCATTGGCAGGCTTTTGCCAACCCCGAATCCCCACTCCCGACTCCCGCGGCGATGCCGCATACCCGCACGCCGCATGATTCAAACGAATCAGCGAAAACGGCAGCCGGTTGGGCTGAGCGAACTGGATACGGAATTCGCGCTCGGCACGCACTGCCTCGGTGCCGGCCATCTTGGCCAGGCGCTTCATGCGGCTCTGCGCTTGAGTGGCCTTGCTGGCCTGCGCCTTGAAGCGGTCGATGAAGCTCTGCAGATGCGCGCGCTCGGCCTGTTCCTTGTCGTGGGCGATCTGCTGCTGGCGCAGGTGCTCGATGCGCTGACGCTCGAAGTCGGTATAGCCGCCGACGTACAGCTTGGCGGTGCCGCCATGCAGATGCAGCGTGTGGGTGGCGACGTTGTCGAGGAACTCGCGGTCATGGCTGATCAGCAGCAAGGTGCCCGGATATTTGAGCAGCCACTGTTCCAGCCACAGCACCGCGTCCATGTCCAGGTGGTTGGTCGGTTCGTCCAGCAGCAGCAGGTCGCTGGGCATCATCAGCGCGCGCGCCAGATTCAGACGCACGCGCCAGCCGCCGGAGAACGAGGACACCGCGCGGTGATGGGTGTCGGCCGGGAAGCCCAGGCCGTGCAGCAACTTCCCGGCGCGCGCTTCGGCGTCGTAGGCGCCAAGTTCGGCCATCTTCTGGTGCGCGTTGGCGACCGCTTCCCAGTCCTCGCGCGCGGTGGCCGCGGCCTCTTCCTGCAGGATCGCGGACACGTCGATATCGCCGCCAAGCACGAACGACAGCGCCGGGTCGGGCAGCGACGGAGTCTCCTGCGAAACGCTGGCGGTGCGGACCTTGCCAGGCAGGTCGACATCGCCCTTGTCCGCTTCCAGTTCGCCCTTCACCGCGGCGAACAGGCTCGACTTACCGGTGCCATTACGGCCCACCACACCGACGCGGTAGCCGGCATGCATGGTCAAGTCGACGTTGGACAACAGCAGACGCTCGCCGCGTCGCATGGAGAAATTGCGCAGGGAAATCATTGATGAACAGTCCGATAGAACGAAAAGGAATGCGCAGATGAGCAGCATTCCTGCGACGCCATTCTAGCGTTAGTGAATAATTAGCGCTTTCAGGCTGGCTGCCCTCGTCTTCGCCTTACCACGACCATAGCCCGCCTAGCCTCGCTGGTCCTGCATGGACCCTTGTTCGGAACCGTCATGAATTATCCGTTGTCCACGCTCACGATCGCCGTCGTTTCGGCGCTGCTCGCGTCTCCCGTCCTCGCCCAGACCGCCGCGCCGGCCACGGCTCCCGCCAATACGCTGGATACGATCATTGTTACCGGCACCCGCGTGTCAGACCGCAGCGTGGCGCAATCGCAGTCGCCGATCGACATCATCAGCGCCGAATCGCTGCAGGCCACCGGCACCCCGGAGTTGGCGACCGCCTTGGCACGTGCGCTGCCCTCGCTGAACTTCCCGCGCCCGGCGTTGAGCGACGGCACCAGCGCAATCCGCCCCGCGCAGCTGCGTGGTCTGTCGCCGGATCAGGTGCTGGTGCTGGTCAACGGCAAGCGCCGCCACACCTCCTCGCTGCTCAACCTCAACGGCACCATCGGCCGTGGCGCGGTGGCGGTGGACTTGAACACCATTCCGGTCGCCGCGATTGCCCGCGTGGAAGTGCTGCGTGACGGCGCCTCGGCGCAATACGGCTCCGATGCCATCGCCGGCGTGATCAACATCGTACTCAAGGGTGCAAAAAAAGGCGGCAGCCTGCAGGCTGGCTTCGGCCAGTATTCGGCAGGCGATGGCAGCAATTACGAGCTGTCCGGCGATACCGGCGTGGCCTACGGCGGCGATCGCGGCTGGCTGCATGTGGCCGCCCAGCTCAACCAGCAGGACCCGACCGACCGTGCGCGTGCCTACGCTGGCGCACCCAGCGCCTCGCAGCCGGCAGTGGGCCAGAAGGCGTTCAAGATCGGCGACCCGGACGTCAATGCGCAGGCGGTCTCTGCCAACACCGAATTCGCCTTCAGCGACAGCATCACCGGCTACGCGTTCGCCACCGTCAGCAACCGCGACATCACCTCGTTCGCTTTCTTCCGCGCGCCGGGCAGCACCAGCCAGAACATCTTTTCGATCTATCCGCAGGGCTTTCTGCCGGAAATCCAGACCTACGCCAAGGACCGCTCGCTGGTCGCCGGCGTGCGCGGTTCCACCGCCAGCGGTTGGGACTGGGATGCCAGCTACAACTACGGCTACAACAAGATCGATTTCTCCACCCGCAATACGCTTAATGTGAGCCTGGGCCCGACCTCGCCGACGGCGTTCTACGACGGTGCGCTGGAAACCACGCAGAACATCGTCAACATCGACATCAAGCGTGGCTTCGATTGGGGTCTGGCGTATCCGGCGACAGTGGCCTTCGGTGCCGAATACCGCAACGAAAAGTGGAACCAGTCGCCAGGCGAAGTGGGCTCGTATTTCCAGAGCGGCACGCTGGCAGGTGGTGCGCAGGGCTTCGGCGGTTTCGCACCGAGCGTGTCAGGGCAGTATTCGCGTGACAGCTACGCGCTGTACGCGGGCCTGGAAGCCGATTTCACTGACAAGTTCTCTGCCGGCCTGGCTGGTCGTTACGAAGATTTCAACGATTTCGGCAGCCTGGCCTCGGGCAAATTGTCGGGGCGCTACGCGTTTACCGACAAGATCGCGCTGCGCGGCACGGTGTCGTCGGGCTTCCGCGCGCCGTCGCTGGCGCAGCAGTATTTCCAGTCCACCAGCACCACTTTCCTGGCCGGCAATCCGAACCCGTTCGAAATCCGCACCTTCCCCGCCGACAGCACCGTTGCGCGCGCGCTGGGGTCAGAGCCGCTGGATGCGGAAACCTCATTGTCCTACAGCCTGGGCCTGGTATTGCAGCCGACCGACGCGCTGTACCTCACCGTGGATGCGTACCAGATCGATGTGGACGACCGCATCGTGCTGTCGTCCAACCTCACCGGCACCGGCGTGCGTAGTCTGCTGGAATCCCAGGGCATCTTCGGCATCAACGGCGGGCGCTACTTCACCAATGCGGTAGATACCCGTACGCGTGGTGTGGACATGGTGGGCAGCTACCGCTGGCAGCTCGCCGCCAGCAGCGTGGACCTGACCGCCGGTTACAACTACTCGGAAACCGAAGTACGCCGCGTCGCCGATAACCCGGCTGCCCTATCGTCCAATGGATTGAGCCTGGAACGCATCGATCGCACCGAGCGTGGCCGTATCGAAGAAGGCTTTCCGCGCGACAAGTTCCTGATAAATGGCAGTTGGAACCTGGAGCACTGGACGCTGGCGCTGGGTGCAACGCGCTACGGCAAGTACAGCACTCGCCCGGCCGCGGCCATCAACGACCAGACCTTCGGCGCCAAGTGGGTGGTGGATGCGTCGGCCAGCTACAAGGTCGATCGCTGGACACTGACGCTGGGTGCGGACAACCTGCTCGACGAGTACCCGGATGAGAACAACATCGCCAACTCCACCAGCGGCCAGTTCCCGTATAGCAACCTGTCGCCGTTCGGCTTCAACGGTGCTTATGTGTACGGCCGCATCAACTACCGCTGGTAAGCGCTGCAATCAACTGCGCCAAGCCCTGCGAGGTTTGTCGATCTGGCGCACCGCACGATGAGATGTCGACGTTTGACCGCACGCCCCGGCCAGTCTGGGGCGTGTGCGTTTTGGCTGAGCGTGTCCATGCAACCATCCGGCGGCATGCATCGATGCAATGTGAAGAGCTACCGGCTTTAGAGCCTGTTCACGATCTTTTGAGTAGAAGCGCCAAGAAGGCCAGATGGATGAACTGCAAGCTGGTGTTGAGTTTGCGCTCGCAGTTCTTCCACAGCCTTCGGTTTTTCTCCAGCCAGGCAAAACTGCGCTCGACGATCCAGCGCTTGGGCATGACCTTGAAGGTGTGCAGTTCGCTGCGCTTGGCAATCTGCACCGTGAGCTGCTCGCCTAGAATCTCTCGCACGCCTTCGGCAAACGGTACTCCGGTGTAACCACTGTCGCACAGCAGGCTTTGTACATGCGTCAAGTTTGACTGACAGCGCTCCAGCGCCTGCAGCGCACCTTTGCGGTCGGTCACCTCCGCCGTCGTCACCGCGATGGCATGGGGCAACCCCTGGGTATCAACAGCGATATGCCGCTTGATGCCCGACACCTTTTTGCCCGCGTCATATCCCTTTTGCCCGGCTGTGTCCGTGTTCTTGACGCTCTGCGCGTCCACGATCAAGAACCTGCTGAAGATGTTGCGCTCCTGTTTCTGGCGGGCCACGCCAACCTGATTTTTTGAGCGCCCGCTCCAGCAGGCTCACTCCTTCATCGTCGCACTCGCTCCACTTGGCAAAGTACGCGTGCACGGTCCGCCACTTCGGAAAGTCGCTGGGTAGCGCTCGCCATTGGCAACCGGTTCGCAGCACGTACAACACTGCGCACCACACCTCATACATATCCACTCGGCGTGGCTTGGTGCGCTTGCGCGCTTGTTCCAGGATCGGGAGGATGTGTTCGAAACGCTCCCGGCTCATGTCGCTCGGATAGGTTTTTTGGCGCATCCGCAGAGTCTGCACCAATCAGGAAAGATCGTGAACAGGTTCTTAGGGTGCCATCACCAGTACTCCCGTCACCGCCGGAGCACGCACCATGGAAGCAGCGCAGCTGTCCCGCGGACCGCTTGATCGGTCACCCGCATCTGGCTCGTGCAGGACCTGCCGGCCAGCCAACGTTTCTACCAGGGCGCACTCAAGGTCCTCGGCATCACGGTCGGTGACAAGGGCGATGGTTTCTTCCGGGCCGATGAGCTATGCGTCTTCGACCGCGACACCGCTGCGCAAAGCGAACTGACTGGCCGTCACACTTGAGAGCGTGTTCTGCACGTTGGGGGACGTGCATTTTCATCACGCTGCGCTTGTCCATGGTGGTCGCGACAACAGCGCGCCCGGTTGGGTGGCGGTATCACCGGCACTACTTATACCGCGCTTACACCGCGTTGGCGATCGATTCGCATGGCAACACGATCGAAGCCGTGCTCCATCGTGCTGCGCAACGCAACGCCGATGCGGTGCAGATCACAGTTTGATGCAGAAGTTTCATAACTGGTATCGATGTCCATGATGGTGCAAGCCAGACCCCGCAATAGCAGGCTGGGCGCATGCAATGCATCACTTTGGTGCATTATGACAACGATGTCATCGGCACGCTGCGCGTGCCAGCCGCTTGCGCAGCGTAACCAAAATTTGACATGTGGTTACGCGTGGTTAATGGTTGAGAACGCACCGCAGCTGCCGCCGGACGCGGCCCGGGAGGGTCCCTGCGATGCATCCGTTCCCCACTCGGAGTTGTCACCGCATGAATTGCAAGACCAGTCCACTCGCAGTCGCCGTTGTTCTTGCTTTGTCGTTTTCCGCTTCAACCGCATCCGCGCAGTCACAAGCTCCTACCCAAAAAACCCTCGACACATTGATTGTGACCGGCACTCGCGTGGCCGATCGCACCGTGGCCGAATCTGCATCGCCGATCGACATCATTTCGCCACAAGCACTGGCATCGACTGGCACCACCGAGTTGGCTACCGCGCTGTCACGCGCGATCCCCTCGCTGAATTTCCCGCGCCCGGCAATCTCGGACGGTTCGGACGCGGTGCGCCCCGCGCAGCTGCGCGGCCTGTCTCCCGACCAGGTGCTGGTGCTGGTCAACGGCAAGCGGTATCACAGCACTGCGCTGATCAATCTCAACGATACCCAGGGCCGCGGCTCGTCGCCGGCCGATCTCAACACCATTCCGATCGCCGCAGTGGAGCGCATCGAAGTGCTGCGCGACGGTGCCTCGGCGCAATACGGCTCGGACGCTATCGCCGGCGTGATCAACATCGTGCTCAAGGGCAGCGGTGAAGGCGGCAGCGTCAATGGCCGCTACGGCAAGTACAGCGCTGGCGACGGCGAGCAGTATCAGCTGTCCGGCGATGCCGGCTTCAGCTTCGCCGGGACCGGCAAGGTGCATCTGGCCGCGCAGGCCGGGCACTCGGATCAGACCAACCGCGCACTGCCGTTCCAGGGCCGCGTGGAGCAGCGTTACGGTGACCCCGAGATCGACCAGGGTGCGATGTCCTTCAATGGCCAATACAGCCCCACCGATTATCTGACCTTCTACTCGTTCGGCATGGTCAGCCGTCGCGAAGTGCTGTCCAACGGCTATTTCCGCTTCGCCGGCGACAACCGCAATCGCCCGGAAATCTATCCGGACGGCTTCCTACCGCAGATCTACAACGTCAGCAAGGACGTGTCGTGGGTAGGCGGGTTGAAGACCTCCACCGAAGGGGGCTTGAACATCGATCTGAGCTACAACTACGGCCAGAACAATCTCACCTTCGATGTGCGCAACAGCTTGAACAACAGCCTTGGCGTGACCAGCCCCACCAATTTCCACGCCGGCACGCTGGAAGTCACCCAGAACGTGCTCAATGCCGACTTCACCAAGACGCTCGATTGGGGCATGGCCTATCCGGTCACACTGGCTTTCGGTGCGGAATGGCGCGGCGAGAAGTTCAATCAGTCGCCCGGCGATGCAGCCTCCTCGGCCAACGGCAGCATTGCGTCCGCGAACGGTGCATTGCTTCCCGGCGCACAGGTGTTCCCGGGCTTCAAGTTGTCCGATGCCGGTTACTACAACCGCAACAGCCACTCGGCATATGTGGATCTGGAAGCGGATCTGACCGACAAATTGTCGTCCGGCCTGGCCGGGCGTTACGAGAAGTACAGCGACTTCGGCGATACCGCCACCGGCAAGCTGTCGCTGCGCTACGCGTTCACCGACAAGGTCGCGTTGCGTGCAACCGCGTCCACCGGTTTCCGCGCGCCCTCATTGCAGCAGCAGAACTTCCAGTCGATCGCCACCCAGTTCCTCAACGTGGCGCAACCCAACGGCACGGTCACCGCGACCCCGTTCGAGATCGGCACCTTCCGCACCGACAACCCGGCCGCGATCGCACTCGGCGCCGAGCCGTTGAAGGCCGAAGAATCCAAGAACTACGGCTTGGGCGTAGTGCTGCAGCCGGTCGAAAACCTCTACATCACCGTCGATGCGTATCGCATCGATATCGATGACCGCATCGTGCTGTCGGAGAACCTCACCTCCACGGCAGCGCGCAACTATCTGCAGGCCCATGGCTTCCCAGGCATCGGTGGCGGGCGTTACTTCACCAATGCGGTGGACACCAAGACCCAGGGCGTGGATGCAGTCGGTACGTATCGCTGGAATCTGGACAGCGGCAGCGTGGAGCTGACCTCCGGTTACAACTACAACAAGACCGAAGTGAAACGGATTGCCGACAACCCGGCAGCGCTGGAAGCGATCGATCCGGGCGCGGTGCGCATCGGCCGTGCCGAACTCGGTCGCATCACCGAAGGCACGCCGCGCGACAAGTTCTTCCTGGGCGGCACCTGGTCGCCTGGCCACTGGTCGTTTACCGGCACCGCCACGCGTTGGGGCGAGTTCAGCACCTTCGGCACCAACGCTGGCAGCGACCAGACCTACGCGGCCAAGTGGACGCTGGATCTGGCGGCGTCCTACAAGTTGAACAATTGGAACTTCACCATCGGTGGCGACAACGTGCTCAACGAATATCCGGACCGCCAAGAAGCCGGGCTGGGCACACGCACCTACCTGCCTTACAGCAGCGCCTCACCGTTTGGTTTCAACGGTGCGCTCGTGTACGCCAACGTGAGCTACAAGTGGTAAACCGCCGCGCGCTGGTCGGCAGTGGCCAGCGCTTGCATCGCACTGCAACGCCATGCTGAGGCGTTGCAAACAACACAGGCAACACGGTAATGCTTCTGCTCTCTCGCCGATGAGAGAGCAGGAGATCCAACAACGCGTCTTTCAGCAAAGATGCGCACCGCGAGACACCGCGTGCAGATCGATGTCCTTCCTGCGCAAGCCGCGCCGCATTGCGGCAACACCCGGCGCGCAGGCACAACCGATCACCCGTACGCAATCGCACTCCCCCGGCATTACGCGCGCTTCATCGCTGCGTCCATTATCCACTTTGAGCCTTGATTCCCATGCACACCTCCAACGCACTCTCGCTTGCGATTTCGGTCGCACTCACCGTCTGTTCGTTCGCTGCCAATGCGCAGTCGCAGCCGACCCAGCCGCAGAAAACCCTGGACACGTTGATCGTCACCGGTACGCGCGTGAGCGATCGCACGGTGGCCGAATCCGAATCGCCGATCGACATCATCAGCGAGCAATCGCTGCAGGCTACCGGTGCGACCGACATCGCCACCGCGCTCGGCAAATTGCTGCCGTCGCTGAATTTCCCACGCCCGGCGATTTCCGACGGTAACGACGCCTCGCGCCCGGCAACATTGCGCGGCCTGTCGCCGGATGCGGTGCTGGTGCTGGTCGACGGAAAGCGCTATCACACCTCGTCGCTGATCAATTACAACCCATATGTCGGCCGCGGTTCTGCGCCGGCAGATTTGAACTCGCTGCCGATGTCTGCAATCGCGCGCATCGAAGTGCTGCGTGATGGCGCCTCGGCGCAATACGGCTCCGATGCGATTGCAGGCGTGGTCAACATCGTGCTCAAGCATGGCGCCGATGTCGGCAGCAACAGCATCTCGGTCAACGGCGGCATCATGGACAAGGGCGATGGCGAGCAGAACGGCATCGACGGCTCGGTCGGCCAGGCATTCGGCGGCACTGGCGGCGACAAGGCACCGGGCTGGGTGCGGCTGTCCTGGAACTACCAAAACACCATGAGCACCAACCGTGGCGAGAACACCAACCGCGCCACCACGGTTCCGGGCACGCCCAATCCCGGCGGTGTTCCGTATCAGCGCCATGGCGACCCGGCGTCCAACTTCTATCAGGGCCTGACCGCCTTCGGTTACACGTTTTCGCCGACTCTGGAGTTGTATGGCCACCTCAGCATGAGTCGTCGCGAAGTGACCTCCAACGGTTACTACCGCGCCGCTGACAACACCAGCCGCAACGTGCAGGCGATTTATCCGAACGGGTTCCTGCCGCAGATCTATAACCCCACCAACGACCGCTCGGCCGTGTTGGGCCTGAAAGGCAGCACCGCAAGCGAATGGAATTGGGATTTGTCGGCCACTTACGGCAAGAACGACATGACCTTCAACATCCTCAACACCATCAACACCAATCTGTATTGGACCACCGGCAGTTCGCCGACCAACTTCAATTCCGGTGGCTTCGAAACCGAGCAAGGCACGATCAACCTGGACGTCAACAGGTCCTTCGATTGGGGCTTGGCGTATCCGATTAATGTCGCCTTCGGTGCCGAGCATCGCCAGGACCGCTACCAGATCACCGCCGGCTCGCCGGACTCGTACTTTTTCGACCCGAACACCATCAATCCCGACACCAGCGAGCCCTACCCGGGCGGTGCACAGGTGTTCTCGGGCCTGGAGCCGTCGGTCGCCGGCAAGTTCGGGCGCCACAGCAACGCGGTCTACGCCAACCTGGAAGCGGACATCACCGACAAGCTATCCGGCGGCATCGCCGGGCGCTATGAAAACTACAGCGATGCCGGCTCAACGCGCTCGGGCAAGGTGTCGGCGCGGTACGCATTCAGCGATACGTTCTCGCTGCGCGGCACCATTTCCAACGGCTTCCGCGCGCCGTCGCTGGCACAGCAGAACTATGCGTCGGTGGTGACCCTGACCGGGAACGGCGGGCTGGTGCAGGTCGGCACTTATCGCACCTCCGACCCGGTCGCGGTTGCCCTGGGCGCCGGTCCGCTGAGCCCGGAAAAATCCACCAATTACGGTATCGGCGGTGTATGGCAGCCGACGTCCAATTTCACCTCCAGCCTGGACGTTTATCAGATCCGCATCTGGGATCAGATTCTGTATTCGGACCAGCTGCAGCTGGCGCAGCCGATCGGCCAGGTCGCCGCGGTGCAGTTCTTCGTCAATGGCGCTACCAGCCGCACCCGTGGCGTGGACTGGATCAACAGCTACCTCGCCGATCTGGGCGAGTACGGCAAGCTCAACCTGAGCGCGAGCGCCAACTACAACAAGACCGCCATCCTGGAGTTGTCCAGCCCCAACTTCGGACGCTCCAGTCAGGGCCTGCTCACCGATGCCACTCCACGGACCAAGTACATGGCATCGGCGGATTGGACGTTGGGCGAGTTCGCGCTGAACTTCAACGCCACCCGCTACGGTTCGATCAAGCGCATCGGCGACTTGGCCGATCGTAGCCAAGACCAGACCTACGACGCGCGTTGGCTGCTGAATCTGGCCGCCAGCCAGACCTGGAACGCATTCACCGTCACCGTAGGTGTCGACAACATCACCAATCAGTATCCGACCAAGGTGCAGCTGAACACTGCCTACGACGACCGCGCCGGCGGTCTGCAATATTCGTCGCTATCGCCGTTCGGCTTCAACGGACGTTACTGGTACGGCCGTGTCACCTACCGGTTCTGATCAGTAAAGAGCTGATCGGAGCCTCCGATCGGCTCATTCGCATTGCAGACACCGCCGATCGCTCGGCGGTGTTTGTCGTTGCGCGCCTCGCATTGTCGCCAAATTCGATTGGATGCCATATGCATCTGCATTACGTGCGGAGAGGGCGAGAATTCACCATGTCGGTCCGGCCAATGGCGCCACGCGATAGATGATCGCGCACGCGCCACTGCACCTGCGTTGATCGCGGCCGACGGCGGCGATTGATTTGGCGCAGCAGCAGCGCTGGACGTGGGGACGACCTGCACATGCAACGCACCGGGAAATCGGTCACTTCTTGACAGACAGCCACGCTGCATCGGTGCGATGCTGGACGACTGCGGCCGCGGCCGCAACGGTGTCGATATCGGTATCGATGTTGCAAAGACATCGGCATTACCGGGCGATCCAAACGCGGCCCAACGCCGCCATTTCTCATGCGCACGAGCGGTGCGTGTCGCATCGCGTTAATCATGTGCTGTGTGCTATAGACATCCAGACTAACAGGACCTGCTGTGCGGTCCTGTTCCCGGCGCAGGACGCCAGCCATCACCACGCAATGCCGGCAGGCCACGCCCGGCGCAGCGCCGTTGGCCGGGTCGACCTCGACGTTCTTTCGGACAGTCCCACAACGGATTGGAATGCATCACGACACCAGCCTCATCGACATTATCGCCGTCGGCCTCGCGGTCGCTTTTGTGCTGGGCACGCTCGCACAGAAAGTGAAACTCTCGCCGCTGGTTGGCTATCTGCTTGCTGGTGTCTGCGTTGGTCCGTTCACGCCCGGCTTCGTGGCCGACCAGACCATGGCAACCCAGTTGTCCGAGCTGGGTGTGATGTTGCTGATGTTCGGCGTGGGCCTGCACTTCTCGCTCGACGATTTGATGGAAGTGAAGTGGATCGCGGTTCCCGGTGCGCTGGCGCAGATCGTGGTGGCCACGCTGCTCGGTTGGGCGCTGGCCTGGAGCATGGGCTGGCCGTTGATGCATGGCCTGGTGTTCGGTCTGGCGCTGTCGGTGGCAAGTACCGTGGTCTTGCTGCGGGCATTGGAAGAACGCCGCTTGCTGGAAACTCAGCGTGGCCGCATCGCAGTGGGCTGGTTGATCGTCGAAGACCTGGCGATGGTGATCGCCTTAGTGATGTTGCCGGCGTTGGCCGAGGTGCTGGGCACCGGCGCATCGGCTGCCGCGCACACTGGCGGGCCCACCTCGCTACTGGCCGCGCTCGGCTTGACCGTGCTGAAGATGGTCGCATTCGTGGGGGTGATGTTGGTGATCGGGCGCCGGGTGATTCCGTGGTCGCTGGAAAAAGTCGCCGCCACCGGCTCGCGCGAACTGTTCACCCTGGCCGTGCTCGGCATCGCGCTGGGCGTGGCGTTCGTGTCGGCGAAGCTGTTCGGCGTGTCGTTCGCGCTGGGTGCGTTCTTCGCCGGCATGTTGCTCAAGGAATCCGAACTCAGCCACAAGGCCGCCAGCGATTCGCTGCCGTTGCGCGATGCGTTCGCGGTGCTGTTCTTCGTGTCTGTGGGCATGTTGTTCGACCCGATGATCCTGGTCGAACATCCGTGGCAGGTGCTGGCCACGTTCCTGACCGTCACCCTCGGCAAGTCGCTGGCTGCGTTCGTGATCGTGCGCGCGTTTGACCACCCCACCGGCACGGCGCTGACCATTTCCACCAGCCTGGCGCAGATCGGCGAGTTCTCCTTCATTTTGGCCGGGCTGGGTGTGCAGTTGGCGATCCTGCCCGAAACCGGGCGCGATCTGATCCTGGCCGGCGCGCTGTTGTCGATCATCGCCAACCCGTTCCTGTTCTCCTTGCTGGACCGTTGGCAGGCTAAACAGGCGCAGCACGCACCCACGGCGGCGCAGCCGGAGCTTCCACCCGGCCCGGCGCTGCCGCTGGACGGCCACGCCATCGTAATCGGCTACGGCCGCGTCGGCAGCGCACTGGCGCAGCTGCTACGCAGCCGTGGCGTGCCGGTGCTGGTGATCGACGACAACGGCGACCACGTGGCCAAGGCGCATGCCGCCGGCATCCCCGGCATCCGTGGTAGCGCGGCCGCCGATCGCGTGTTGGCCGAAGCGCGCCCAGAGCACGCAAAGATCGCGATTTTGGCCATTCCGCAACCGTTGGAAGCCGGTGAAGCGTTGACCAAGCTGCGCGCGATCAACCCGTCGCTGACGCTGCTGGCGCGCGCGCATAGCGATACCGAGGTCAAGCATCTGCTCGAACACGGCGCCGATGGCGCGGTGCTGGCCGAACGCGAACTGGCCTATTCGCTGGCCGAGATGGTGATGTCCACCCCGCCGTATCGGGCGTTGAAGGTGCCACCGTCGTGATGCCTGCCGCATATTCCAACGGCGTCCAGTCCATCGCCGGGCCAGCTGATGCGCATGCGCCATGCGCCATGCGCCATGCGCCATGCGCCAGCAATGGAGCGTGTCACCGCCGCGCGCTCACCGCGTTCGCCAAGCCAGGATAGGCAGCACGCAATACCCAGGCGCTGCCCGACATTTGCGCGGCTTGACCAACCGATACTGCCGGCGATCGCCGAAGCCAGCGCTCTTGATCTCGACATTGGCGCACAGCCGACCGCCGCACAGTGTCACGTCGGCAGCGTTGTAGGCGCGCAACAGCTCGGCACGCAGCTGGTTGTCGCGGATCTCCTGGCGATACTGGGTCAGCAACCATCCTCCGCCGCCCAGCAACAGCAGCAGACTGCCCAAGATGACCGCCGCACCTTTCCACAACAGCAGGCGCTGCCCGCGTTCGATGCGTCCGAGCTGATCGGACAAGGACTGCGCGCCGTCACCGATCAAGCGACCAGCCTGCTGCAAACGCTTCTCGAAATCGGCAACCGGTTGGTCAATGCCCTGCTGGATACTGCGAATGAATGTCTCAGGGACGCGCTGCAGTATCTGTTCCACCGAACGGGTCACCACCGCAGGCAACGACTGCGCTACCTGCTCCAGCTGCTGCGCAAGACGCTGCTGTTGTTGTCCCAATTCAGTACATCGGCGCTCGAACTGCTCCATGAGCGTGGCAGCTTTGCTTAGTCGTCCCTGAAAAATCCCCTTCAAGCGCCAAGTGCCGTCGGTGACAGCGGCGCGGTACTCAAGGATGACCATCCCATCGCCCGCATCCAGGTACGCAAAAACGCGATCCAGCGCAGCAGCCAGCGCAGGTTGTAGCCGGCGGCGCAGCCGAGCACGTGCAGCGCATCGCCTTGGGCACCTTTCAGCCTGCAGCGACGCAACCGGCAGTCGTCTTTCAGATGTCCGATCACCGGCTCCACCGCCTGCCGTCGCTTGATCCAGCGCCATTGCCGTCGCGTCAGCGTCTTGGCCTTGCCGCGATGCAGGACCTGCACGCCATCGACTTCGCGCCCGCGATCGCCCAGGTCCACGATCGCCACCGTCGGTTCTACGCTCACATCCTGCAGCAACCCGCGTGTCTGCTCCAACTGCTCGGCCAAGGTATCGCCGTCGTACGGGTTGCCCGGGAAGCTGCGCGCACCCACGACCAATCCCTTGCAGGCGGTGACCGCAATGCCGACCTTGACGCCGAATTCGTACGCTTGACGCGCCTTGCCCTTGCCGATGCATTCCACTTCCGGGGCATGCAATGCGTAGAGTTTTTGTTTGTCCTTCGGACGCTGCGTGTACAGCCGTTGCGCACGTTCCAGCCAGACAACGATGCGCTCGCGCACGCCGGTGTTTACCTGATCGAGTTTGCGTTGGATGTCGCGCATGAGCCGTCCCAGCACTGTGCGTTGACGTCGCAGGACGCGCCGCATCCGCTTGAACTGGCGCGCATGCGCATACCGACCTGCCTTGCGGCTCAGGGCCGGGCCTTGCCGCGCGTAGCTCTGCCGCAATCCGATGCCGTGCCGCTTGGCCAGTAACACCAGCTTCTTGCGTGCCACCTCCAGCAAACGGCTGTCGGTCGGATAGGCGATCGCCTTTTCCTGCACCGTGGTGTCCACGATCACCCGCGACAACCGCGTGCGTCCACCGCCTGCATCGCATGCGCGGCGTTGATGGTGTGCGCCAACAGCTCTTCCATCCCGGCCTCACCCAGGCGCTGCCGCCAGCGCGTCAGCGAGCTGGCATCGCACGGCAAGCGCGTCTGGAACACGACCTCACCGGTGAAGAACTGCCAGTACGGATTCTCCAGCCAACGCTCGCACACCGTTTCATCGGACAGGTCGTAGGCGTGTTTGAGGTAGAGCAAACCGGCAATCAGCCGCACCGGCAATGCCGGCCGACCGCCACCGGCCTGGGTGGCCGGCAAGCGCGATGAAAGTGCTTGCTCCAACGCCGCCCACGGCATCCGTTGGCTCAGCCGCGCCAGCGGATGACGCAGATCGATCTGGTTCTCCAGCCGCGAACGAAACAACTCATCGGCAGGCATCTCTTCGGCAGCAGGACGGCGTGTACGCATGGGCGGAAATTGCAAGAAACCAGCCTTCAGCGTAGCGAACACTGGTAGTTTTGGCACGCCGGTGCAGACATCAAGGCCTTGCGGTCGTTGGGTGGTTGGGGTTTTTCAGGGGCGACTGAGGACGGTCGTGCTCGTTCCCGATGCGGCATGGCGTCGCATCTGCGGCTAACTGCCGCGCTTGCGCTGCAACGCGACGCTACGCCCAGCGTGCAATGCAGCACGCATTTCTTGGAGGCGAACGAGGTCGGAACAAGGCTGCAGCAGTGACGTGCCCGGCTCTGGCAAGAACGTACTGGCGCGCGATTGACGGCCCAACGCGCCAATCTCCAATTCGGACGCAGGTTTGCTGGACAACGCTACGGCCGCACCCGCTCCCAGACCCGCAGGAAATTGCCGCTATAAACATCGACAATGCGTTGAGCAGGCCAGCCGGCATCAATCATCGCCTGCGTGAGCTTGGGCAAATCCGCGCCGCTGCGCATATCCATCGGCAAGCTGGAAATGCCGCCATCGAAATCGCTGCCGAAACTCAAGTATTTCCACGGATCTGCGACGATACCCATGTCGGTGATCTGTCGAGCGAAGGCTTCATAATAGCGAATGACAAAAGCCAGATCGGCATCCATATTCGGCTTGCCGTCAGCTAGATAGGAGTGTTGCAGAAAGTACGGCGCCAAAATGACGCTGATGCAGCCACCGGTCTGAACGATGGCACGGATCGCCTGGTCGTCGAGCCCCCGGTCGAGATGACGCGACGGCCGCGTCTCGGCGCCACGGGTGACGCTGCGCGATGCGCCATGCGAGGCGAAGGCCGGCACATTGCGCCGCGTGCAGATGCCGCAGGCGTCGATAATCCCTTGCCCCGACGTATGGGAGAGATCCAACAGAAGCCCAACATCGATGCAGCGCTCCACGACCTCCTTGCCGAACTCCGAGAGCCCCCCGCCCTCGATACTGCGCCACGGATTGAGCGGCGCATAGCCGGCCTGGGATATGTCGGTATGGCTGAAATGGTTGAGCGTCAAATAAGCGGCGCCGGCCTTCGCAGCGATTTCCAGGCGTTTCAGCCGCAGCGCCTGGCTGCTGATACCGCGCGGACCAAGCATATGCGCGCCTTCCAACGACAGAATGGCGCAGCAGAGACCTTCGGCTCGAATCGCGCGCACCTCAGCGGCGCTGCGTGCCAGCCGCATCCGACCCTCGCTTGCCGCCACCACCGCCTCGACATAGCGCTGATGATCCACCCAGTTTTTCCAAGGGTCGAGAAAAGGCACGGCAATGAGGTTCTCCCATAGCGCGTGGGCGCTGAAACAGGCGCCGCCGTAACCGCCCGCGAGAAAGTCTGGACCGCTCACATGGTACATCAGCGGTTGATTGCGACCTCTCGGCGAGGTCTTGTTGATCAGCCAGATTATCAGAGAGCGTCGATTCGCCTTCCAATCGCCCTTCCAGAAGTCGCAACCGACCAACCGCGACAGATAAAGGGAGTCCAGATGCGTGTCGATAGGATAAGCCAGCGCATGCAATGCATCCAGCGTGTGGGCGGCAGGCAAGACAGCAGAACTCTCAGGCGAAACGGCACTCATGGACGAACCCCGGCAATGAATTCTGAAAAAATTATAGAATTAAACGATGCGCTTTTGTCGTTATTTGATATTAAGCCGATAATCTCTGAGCTACCTGATGGGGCGAGCAGAATCTACCAAAATGATAGTAAATGAACAGAATCAGCAGATCCAGAGGCTCGCCCGTCTGACGGGAAGGAAACCGCAAGACTGCTTGCGTGTTCTCGCTTCGACGGTGTGCAGAAGCTCACTGCAGCCTGTTTCCGCTGCTGTATGACCATTTGCCATTTAGCTCCAGTCAACATGCTCTGACGGCTCTCAGGCGATGACGCGGTCGACCCACGCCGTCGCGATGCCGCAAGCCGCGATGGGATTGATCCAATCCACCTGGTGTTCGCCCGCCGATGCCCGAATGTTCGTTCGCAGCTGCTCTCGTGCCGGTAGATTGCACAACGCGTCCGCCTCGATCGCCACGGCGCTGCGTGCCTCGACGGCGCGCAGCGCGATCGACGACACACCCGCTGTAGGCGCTGCACGCGCTCATGTAGCGCCTTACGGGTCTGTGACCACAACCGACGCGCCCGCTTCCCCACTTGGACCCACACATTCAAGTTCGGCCACGTACGCGTCGCGCCACTTCGCTGATCACGGCAATAGCAGCGGCCAAACCGACCATCGACAGGAACTGCGCGCGCGTATCAGCCGAGGACGCCAGCAATACGAAAATCACTGCCAGGATGACCAGAGCCAGCACCGTCAGGAACGGGTAACCACGCATGCGGAACGGCAGCGTGATGCCGGCGCGGTCCGCGCGTGCGCGCAGGATCAGCTGCGACAGCAGCGAGATCGTCCATACCAGTAGGCAGGTGGCGCCGACGATGTTGAGCAGCATCGGCAGCACCTTGTTGGGATACAGCAACTCCAGCGCTGCTGCTGCGAAGCCGAACAACACGCTGGCGATCACCGCCGCCAGCGGCACCTGCTCGCCGCTGGTCTTGCCCAGCAACCGCGGCGCTTCGCCACGCTGTGCCAGCGAGAAGATCATCCGCGACGCGCCATACAGATTT
Organism: Xanthomonas fragariae; assembly: GCF_900183975.1. Lineage (NCBI taxonomy): Bacteria > Pseudomonadati > Pseudomonadota > Gammaproteobacteria > Lysobacterales > Lysobacteraceae > Xanthomonas > Xanthomonas fragariae. The sequence goes on along the minus strand of NZ_LT853882.1, from coordinate 1,088,723 downwards.
GCATTGAGCGCAGACAGCAATGCCACCACCGCGACCAGCGTGATGGCGGTGGCCGCACCGGGAATGCGCGCCACGTCCAGCACGGCGGCGAACGGCGAGCTGAGCGCTTTGCTGGTCCACGGCACCACCGCCACGATCACGCTGATCGAGCCGATGTAGAACACCAGGATGCGCCAGGCCACGGTGCGAATGGTACGTGCCAGGCTGCGGCCGGGGTCGGCGGTTTCCGCCGCGGCCACCGCCACGATCTCGGTGCCGCCGAAGGCGAACACCACCACCAGTAAGGCCGCGCCGACGCCGGCCAGGCCGTTGGGCGCGAAGCCGCCGTTCTGGGTGACGTTGGACAGCCCGGGCGATGTCACGCCGGGCAACCAGCCGGCCAGCAAGACCATACCGATCAGCAGGAACACGATGATCGCCACGACCTTGAGGATGGCGAACCAGAATTCGAACTCGCCGAAGTTGCGCACTCCCAGCAGATTGATCGCAGTGAAGATGGCCATGAACACCAGCGCCAGCAACGGCACCGGCAACACCGGCCAGACCGAGGCGAGCAAGCCTGCCGCGCCGACCGCTTCGGCCGCGATCACCACCACGATCTGCAGCCACCACAACCAGCCGACCGTCGCACCGGCGGTCGGCCCCATCGCATCGGCCGCGTATACCGAAAACGCACCGCTGGCCGGCTTGGCAGCCGCCATCTCGCCCAGCGCGTTCATCACGATGATCACCAACGCGCCGGCGATCAGATACGACACCAGCACCGCCGGCCCGGCCGCGTGGATGCCCACGCCGGAGCCGAGAAACAGCCCGGCGCCGATTGCCGTGCCCAGGCCCATCATCATCAATTGCCGCGGTTTCAGCGCGTGGCGCAATGCAGGGGTGGCGGACGGAGCGGCGGGACAGGGAGGCAGGGACGGGTGCGGCATTGGGTTGGTCGATTGGCAGGAATCGCGACACGATACCGCGTAGCGATGGCGCAGTAATGGCCTGGGCACGACGCACGCTTCGTGGCGGGTCGTGCCGGGTCGTTTCGACCACTGGCCGGTGCTGCTGCCGATGGACGACCGCCGTATCTGTTCAGCAGCACCGAGCGCATGGCCAAGCACCCGACCCTGCAGTTGGCAGCCGGCGGCCCTCTCCCACCGCGAGCCGTCGAAGGCCACGTCGTCGCTCGAGCGTGGACGTGGACGCCTGTCCGCTGCATCGCGCCCGTCCTTCGCTTCGCAGCCCTGCGTAAGCGCAAGCAAGGCGCGCCTTGCCTGGGCGTCGGCGACGCCGGATGTATGGAGATACACACCCTGCATATCGAGGTGAGACACCATGATCACCCCCCCGTGATTGCGCGCACCAAGGCACCGTCCGCACGACAGCAGCGCCGGATCGCGGGCATCCACCTGCTGCAGGCGCGGCTCCAGTTGCTCGTCGCTCGATACGCCCTCGCGATGCAGCCATTTGAAGCGGTTGCGGCGCTGTTGGGGATGCTCTTCGGCAAGCATGACGCCGTATTCGCGCCGCAGGTAGCTGGCGCGACGCTGTTGGATCTGCGCGACGATCCGCTCGCCGTCGGCATTACTGATTACCAGCAGATTGCCCCTCTCGGTCGGAATAATCAGTCGCCCCTGAAAAACCCCAACCACCCAACGACCGCAAGGCCTTGATGTCTGCACCGGCGTGCCAGAACTACCGGTGTTCGCTACGCTGAAGGCTGGTTTCTTGCAATTTCCGCCCATGCGTACACGCCGTCCTGCTGCCGAAGAGATGCCTGCCGATGAGTTGTTTCGTTCGCGGCTGGAGAACCAGATCGATCTGCGTCATCCGCTGGCGCGGCTGAGCCAACGGATGCCGTGGACGGCGTTGGAGCAAGCACTTTCATCGCGCTTGCCGGCCACCCAGGCCGGTGGCGGTCGGCCGGCATTGCCGGTGTGGCTGATTGCCGGTTTGCTCTACCTCAAACACGCCTACGACCTGTCCGATGAAGCGGTGTGCGAGCGCTGGCTGGAGAATCCGTACTGGCAGTTCTTCACCGGTGAGGTCGTGTTCCAGACGCGTTTGCCGTGCGATGCCAGCTCGCTGACGCGCTGGCGGCAGCGCCTGGGTGAGGCCGGGATGGAAGAGGTGTTGGCGCACACCATCAACGCCGCACATGCCATGCAGGCGGTGGACGCACGCGAGTTGTCGCGGGTGATCGTGGACACCACGGTGCAGGAAAAGGCGATTGCCTATCCGACCGACAGCCGTTTGCTGGAGGTGGCACGCAAGAAGCTGGTGTTACTGGCCAAGCGGCACGGCATCGGATTGCGGCAGAGCTACGCGCGGCAAGGCCCGGCCCTGAGCCGCAAGGCAGGTCGGTATGCGCATGCGCGCCAGTTCAAGCGGATGCGGCGCGTCCTGCGACGTCAACGCACAGTGCTGGGACGGCTCGTGCGCGACATCCAACGCAAACTCGATCAGGTAAACACCGGCGTGCGCGAGCGCATCGCTGTCTGGCTGGAACGTGCGCAACGGCTGTACACGCAGCGTCCGAAGGACAAACAAAAACTGTACGCATTGCATGCCCCGGAAGTGGAATGCATCGGCAAGGGCAAGGCGCGTCAAGCGTACGAATTCGGCGTCAAGGTCGGCATTGCGGTCACCGCCTGCAAGGGATTGGTCGTGGGTGCGCGCAGCTTCCCGGGCAACCCGTACGACGGCGATACCTTGGCCGAGCAGCTGGAGCAGACACGCGGGTTGCTGCAGGATGTGAGCGTAGAACCGACGGTGGCGATCGTGGACCTGGGCTATCGCGGGCGCGAAGTCGATGGCGTGCAGGTCCTGCATCGCGGCAAGGCCAAGACGCTGACGCGACGGCAATGGCGCTGGATCAAGCGACGGCAGGCGGTGGAGCCGGTGATCGGACATCTGAAAGACGACTGCCGGTTGCGTCGCTGCAGGCTGAAAGGTGCCCAAGGCGATGCGCTGCACGTGCTCGGCTGCGCCGCTGGCTACAACCTGCGCTGGCTGCTGCGCTGGATCGCGTTTTTGCGTGCCTGGATGCGGGCGATGAGATGGTCATCCTTGAGTACCGTGCCGCTGTCACCGACGGCACTTGGCGCTTGAAGGGGATTTTTCAGGGACGACTATTTATGAATCCAATCACATTTAAGCGCGTAAAGCTTGCGTGATGACGGCCGTTATCCAGAGAAGCGCCGGCTAGCTCAGTCAGCGGGCTTCGCTGGTCCGGTCGGGTCTTTTCTCGCGCCACCTACTTTTTCTCACCAAGGTCCCCTAATGTTATCCACCATCAAAAACAAGTTTCTGCTGGCATTGCTGGGCACCTTGGTCCCCTGCATCCTGCTCTGCCTGTTCTTGCTGAACAGCCTGGATAACTCAAAGGAGAACGTGGGCACCCTCTACCAGCGGGACTTCACCGGCTCCGTGCTGGCCAGCGATGTCGACGGCTACTTGACGCGGGTCGATATCAACATCCTGCGCATGATCGCCATCGGCACGCCTGATCTGATTACGCAGTGGAAGCAGGAGAACGACAAGCGATTCATTCAAGTCGAAGCCAGCATTGCACAACTCAACCGCTTGCTCACGAGCGAGCCGGAGCACAAAACGCAACTTCAGAAAATCGCCACCAGCTACGGTCGGATGCGCCTGGGCATGCAGCGCCAGGTTGCGTTGATCGAAGCCGGCGATATCGCGGGCGGCGCGGAAGTGAACCGCACCCAGGTCAAGGACAACGCCAACGCCACGTTTGCCGGACTTGCCGCGTTGCGCGAGGACCTGAGCAACTCCGCCAAGACACGCTATCTGCAGCAGCAGGCTTCCGACGCGCGGGCCATGACGATGTCGGTAATCGCGCTGGTGCTGATCGCACTGGCCGGCATCGGCATTGCACTATTGCTAGGCAACGCCATCGCCCGCTCGATTCAACAAGCGGTTGCGGCGGTCCAGCAGCTGTCGCGCGGGGTGCTCGACGTCAAAGTCAAGGTGACCGGCAAGGACGAAACCATGCAGCTGGCCAGCGCCGTGTACCTGATCCGCGACCGTCTACAAGAAGTGATCGACGCGCAGTTGGACATGGCGCGTCGACACGACGCGGGCGAGAGCAGTTACCGCATGGACGAGAGCGCGTTTCCCGGCGAATACGGGAACATGGTGCGCGGCGTCAATGCACTGGCGGGCTCGCACATCGCGGTAACGATGCGCCTGGCGCAGATCATGGGCCGCTATGCGATCGGCGATCTTTCCGAAGACATGGAGCGGCTGCCGGGCGACAAAGCCGTGCTCACTGCGACGATGGATACAGTCAAGCAGAATTTGGTCGCGATGAATCGCGAGATCGGCCAGCTGTCCGCGGCCGCGGCCGCTGGCGACTTCAGCGTGCGCGGCGACACCGAGCGCTTCCAGTACGACTTCCGCACGATGGTCGAAAGCCTCAACACCTTGATGTCCACCGCCGACGGCAACCTGGAGGCGCTGTCCAAGCTGCTGCAGGCCATTGCCGCTGGCGACCTGACCGTTCGCATGCAGGGCGATTTCCAGGGCGTGTTCGCGCGGATGCGCGACCACGCCAATGCCACCACCGAGCAGCTGGCCGATATCGTCGGCCGCATCCAGCTGGCAGCAGGCAACATCAATAGCGCCTCAAGCGAGATCGCCAACGGCAACGACGATCTGTCGCGGCGCACCGAGCAGCAGGCCGCCAGCCTGGAGGAAGCCGCCGCTTCGATGGAAGAGCTGACTTCGACAGTCAAGCAGAATGCCGAGCACGCACGCCAGGCCAACCAATTGGCCGTCGGCGCGGCGACGGTGGCCTCGCAGGGCGGCGACGTGGTCGGTCAGGTGGTCACCACCATGAGCGGCATCGAGACTTCCTCGAAGAAGATTGCCGACATCATTTCGGTGATCGACGGCATCGCTTTCCAGACCAATATCCTTGCATTGAATGCCGCGGTGGAAGCAGCGCGCGCCGGCGAACAGGGCCGCGGTTTTGCCGTGGTCGCCAGCGAGGTGCGCACTCTCGCCCAGCGCTCGGCCGGCGCGGCCAAGGAGATCAAGAGTTTGATCGACGATTCGGTCACCCAGGTTAGCAAGGGCTCCGGCCTGGTCCGCCAAGCCGGGCAGACCATGCAGGAAATCGTGTCGTCGGTGCAGCGCGTGACCGACATCATGGGCGAGATTTCCGCTGCGTCGCAAGAGCAGTCGACCGGCATCGAGCAGGTCAACCAGACCGTGATCCAGATGGACGAAGCGACACAGCAGAACGCGGCCCTGGTCGAAGAAGCCACCGCAGCGGCGCGCTCGATGGAGGAGCAGGCCGGACAGCTGACCAGCGCCGTTTCGATCTTCCAGGTCCGCGCGAGCCTGGCACAACCGCTGCGCCCCGCCGCAGCGGCAAAGTTGAAGTCGATCGGATCTGGCACCGGCGGTGCGCTGGCGGCACGTAGCCGAAAGCCGGAACCGCACGCACTTGATTGACAGCGGCTTTGCGGCATCGCCACGACAAAACAGCCGATCCCGGCAACCTGCGCGGATCGGCTGGGTGGAAGCGGTGCCAGCCAGCGCACCTGCTCGGCCAGCTTGATGCCAGCACCGGCGGTGGCATGACCTCGGCTTTGTGACCTACACCGCCGGCAGCGCGGTGTACGTGGAGCCCAGCGGTTCCGAAGAATACCTGCGAGCGCATCCGCTGGTGGCGTTGGCGCAGAGTGTGCCGACGCTTTCCAGCACGCTCCAAGGCGATGTCGCGACCGACGCAGGTGTTGACCAGATCCCAATAGCCGATCGCGTTGCCGTCGCGCCAGGCGACCGAGTTCTTTACGTTTTCGAAGTCGGCCTCGATCAGCGCACCCCCGGCCCATGCGCTCGTTGCTGCCGGAAGTAAGCACGTTGTTGAAGTCGGTGTTGTAAAGGTGGCTCAGGCCGCGGCGTTGCAGCGGCAGCCACGAGTTCACGTTCTCCAAGCGGTTGTGGCGATAGGTAAAGCGGTGCGTGGGGCCACATTGTTCGCACGTTTTAGACACAAAAATTATCAAGAAATGAAAATATGACGCGTCACGGTGTTCTTTTGGCCGGACATGCAAAATAGACATCAAAGAACAGTCCAGGCAGGAAACGTCTGCGCTGTGCTATGGATGAGTTTGGATCGATGCACACAGGCACTGGCGATGCTTGTGTGTCTATGCAGATGCCAGCCTGCGTAGCGATCGCTACTGGGTTGGAAGGCACTTTGGGTGCGCCCAGTAAGACGCAGGCATCTCAACAGATGTGCAGGTCAGTACGCAGTCGGCGTTGCTGTGCGCTGCTGCACAGCACGTGCAAACGTTGCTGCAAGGCATCACAGCGGTGTACCAGCGACTGCGTAAAGGTCGATCGAAGTAACAGATGCCTCAGCGGGCACCTGCGCCAAGCAAACCGATCGGCAGAACGCACACCTCTCACGTGCACACGCCACCGGGCACTCACACGGCGCGATCGGCCAGGGCCGACGAACGCACCAGCTGTCCGCCGGACCAGGGCGTTTGATCGTCCAGGAAATTGCCGACCAGGCGCATGCAGGCAGCGCGCTCTTCCACGTGCGGCATATGGCTGGAATTGGCGAACACATGCCAGCGTGCGTCCGGAATCAGGCGCGCATACGGTTCGACGGTTTCCGGTGTGGCCTCGTCGTACTTGCCCGATAGCACCAGCGTGGGCGCGGTAATGCGGTGCAAGCGCTCGATGATGCTCCAGTTGCGCAAGCTGCCTATCACATGGAATTCGGTAGGGCCGTTCATGGCGTGATACACGGTGGGGTCGGCATCGATGGCGGCGAAGGTGCGCGCCACTTCGGCAGGCCACGGCAGTACGCGGCACACATGCTGCGCGTAGAACGCTTGGCTTGCGGCACGGTAGGCCGGATGGTCCAGGGTGCCGGCGGCTTCGTGCTCGTCCAGGGCGGCCTGAATGTCGTCGGGCAGGCGTGCACGCAGACGCAGCGCAGAGGCACGCCACAGACCCATCGACGCCGGCGAATTGGCGATGACCAATGTACGCAGGCCGGCCGGCCTGCGCACCGCATGCTCGGCGGCCAGCATCCCGCCCCACGACTGGCCGAGCAACGCATATTGCGACAGCCCCAGGTGCGTGATCAGGGTGTGCAGCTCGTCCAGAAACAGCCCGACCGTCCAAAAGCCGGGATCGGCATTCGGCAGATGTGTGGAGTTGCCATTGCCGAGCTGGTCGTAATGGATCACCGCGCGCCCGTTGGCTGCCAGATCCTTGAAGCTGTCCACATAGTCATGGGTGCAACCCGGGCCGCCGTGCAGGACCAGCAGCGGGCAGGCGTCCGGGCGCAGGTCGCCGGTAATGCGGTACCAGGTGCGGTAGCCGCGGAATTTGACGTAACCCTCAGTGGACTGCATGACCTGCGCCTGCTTACGGCAATGATTAACCCCGAGCCTAGCGACCCGGCAGACTGGCGTTAACTGGCAAATCTCACAGGTTTGACGTGTTTTCGGATGCGCGGTAGCGCTGGCGGACGATCGGTTCAGCCAAATGTGCCGCGCTGCCGAATCGGGCAGGATTTTGGGCGAGCTCGATGCGGATTCCGATCGAACTGCCCGGTTCAACTCAGCGCATCTATCGCAGTAACTATTGCCAGGCTTATGGCTCCAGCAACCGATAGTGCATACCGCGCACGACCGCCTCGACGCGATTGCGCGCGCCCAGCTTGCGCGCGGCGGAGTTCAGATGCAGGTTCACCGTGGCAGTGGAACGATTGAGCGCAGCTGCGATGCTCTTCGCAGTCAGTCCCTTGGCCGAGTACTGCAGGCACTCGCGCTCGCGACGGGTCAAGACGATGTGGTGGCAGCGGCGTTCGTGCGGATCCAGCAACTCCTGCGCACGCGCCTGGAAGGTGTGGGCCAGCAACAGGAACGGCGACAGCTGTGCAACGGCCAGCCGTGGCGCCTCGGCGGCGACGGCATCAACTGCACCACTGAACGTTGCGAATGCGCCGCCGGGCAGATGCAGCGGAACGGTGACACCGGTGCCCATGCCGCTGTCGCACAGATATTGCGTCACCTGGCGATGCTGTCCACCGACGTATTCAAGCCCCGCTCGGTCGCCATCGGTGCGGTACGACCACACGAAAGGCGTGGTGCGCCGCGTCGCACGTTGCTGAACGGGATCATGTTGGTAATACCCATGCTCGCACCAGACATGCTGCATGTCGCCCGGCGCATTGCGTTGTATGAACACCGTTGGCGTAATCAGCGTGCCTTCCATGCTCAGCGGTACCGGCGCGTAGTCGTAGACAAGCGACTGGAAACCGAGCGCACAGACATCGCGAAATACCCGATCCAGGCAGCCATTGAGCGTATGCAGCGCCTGCAGATCGCGGCCCAGGCTGGCCAGAGTGTCGAACATGGTCGCTCCTTCGGTGCCAGCATTTGCCACTGGGTGACATCCAGCATGGAAAACCTAGCACTTTTACCAATGGATGGGCTTGCCGGCCGCATTACCGTCACAATGCCGGTCAGATAGCTGCAACGCAACATCAACACGCAAGCGCCTTGCCGCGCCTGCTTACGACTCGGCACTCCTTTCAGCGGACACATGCATGACCGACACACCACACCGCGACGATGCGGCCACGCTGGAACGCTTTGGCTACGCGCAAGAGCTCAAGCGGCAGCTCACGCTCAAGGATCTGCTGATCTACGGACTGGTGTTCATGGTGCCGACGGCGCCGTTCTCCATCTTTGGCGGCGTGTTCGACATCAGCGCCGGGATGGTGCCGCTGACCTATCTGGTCGGCTTTGTGGCGATGCTGTTCACCGCCTTGAGCTATCAGCAGATGTCGCAGGCGTTTCCGGTGGCTGGCTCGGTGTACGCCTATGTGGGGCGAGGATTGAGCAGCGGCATGGGGTTTTTGGCTGGCTGGGCGATCCTGCTCGACTATTTACTGGTGCCGACGCTGTTGTACGTGGTCGGTGCCAATGCGATGCACAACGTGTTGCCGGCGGTACCGCAACCGGCGTGGATCGCGTTTTTCGTCGTGCTCAATACCTTGGTCAATCTGCGCGGCATAGAAACCACCGCGCGTGCCAATCGCTTTTTTCTGTTCGCGCAGCTGATAGTGCTGGCGGTGTTCGTGGCGCTGGCGACGTTGGCGATCCAGCGCGGCGTCAACGGCGCGTACTGGAGTTCGCGTCCGTTTTACAACCCGCAAGCATTTTCCCCGCAGTTGATCTTCAGTGCGTTGTCGGTGGCAGTGGTGTCGTTCCTCGGTTTCGATGCGATTTCCACCTTGTCGGAAGAAGCGCGCGGCGGCAATCGTGTAGTCGGGCGCGCCACCTTGTTGGCGCTGCTGATCGTGGCGGGTCTGTTCGTGCTGCAGACGTGGCTGGCGGCGTTGCTGCAGCCGGACTTGCAGCGCTACCCCAGCGCGCAGGCGTCCAACGATGCGTTCTTCGAGATCGGGCGGCTGATCGCGGGGCCTTGGCTGCAGATCGTCATTGCGCTCACGGTAGCGATCAGCGCTGCGATCGCCAATTCGTTGGTCGCGCAGGCCGCCACATCGCGCCTGTTGTTCGCCATGGCGCGCGACCGCCAGCTGCCGGGGTTTTTGCGCTACATCCATCCACGCACCGGCGTGCCGCAGCGCGCCATCTTGCTGGTTGCCGGCTTGAGCATGGTGTTGGGCGAAGTGTTCGTTGGCCAGATCGCGCTGCTGTCTTCGCTGTGCAACGTCGGCGCGCTGACCGCATTTATCCTGCTGCATATCGCGGTGCTGTGGCATTTCCGCGCGCAGGGCCGTCTGGTGCTGCACGGTGTGGTGCCATTGATCGGCATCGTCATCCTGGCCTATGTGCTGATAAGTGCCGACCGGCATGCGCAACTCGGTGGCACCACGTGGATGGCGGTGGGCCTGGCGGTACTGGCTTTCCTGAAAATCAGCGGTCGCTCGACCGAGTTCCGCGCAAGCGATGCGTTGGAATAACGCCGACATCCCTCAGTACGCAGCGATCGGTGCGCCGATGCCTGCTGCAATCGCAACGCACCTGCCTGCAAGCGTGATCAGAGGCTGGCGAATCGCACCGTGACACCAAATGACTGGAATTCGACGCATTGCCGGATGCGTCGCGCCTGCACGCCGAATCGCCCGCTAAGAGTAGCTAGTGCAGCGATGCGCTGAACGGTGACGCATCGTCCAAGCGGCGCGCTTGGCTTCCACAGTTGCGCATGCGCTTGGCAAAGATCAGTCGCCTACATGACGAAGCGAACTGATGCAATTTAATGCAATTATATTTTTATTTAATACTTGCCTATGAGCGAGATTTTCAGCACATATTCATCTGTAAAATTTCGTTAGCCTCGTTCGGCGTCGACGATGGCGCTCGTATGTTGCAGCCCCCGCTGCAGCCTGCTGATCCCTGACGAGAAGGACTACCAATGAATCGCAAGAATGCGTTGTATTTGGCGCTGTTCTCCGCTGTTTCCGGCGCCGCGCTCGCCGCGCCGCCCGCCGAGATGGACGCAGCGCCGGCCAGCACCGCGCCACAAGCGGCCAAGCTCGGCGCGGCGACATTGCAGTCGGCAAGTTTACGTGGCGGCATCCTGCCTACGCGCATAGTGCAGCTCAGTGCTCCCACCAGCACCGAAATCAGTCGTGTGCGTGAGCGCCGCATTGCGCAGCTCAAACACGCTCAGCCGTTGCAGATCGGCTTCTCGCGTGCAGTGGCGCAGCCGCTGGTGAATCTGTCCAAGCTCGATTGGCGGGTGGCCGGCGATGGCTCCCACGTTGCGACCTTGAAGGTCAACTCAGCAGAGGCGGTGTCACTGCGTGCATCGCTGACTCTACGGGGCGCCGGCGCAATGCCGGGCGATCCGTCCAAGGTGACGCTGCGCTTTGCCGGCGACGACGGAGGCGTGTTCGAACAATCCGGTGCCAACTTCGCTGCCAGCGGCAACGACATCGGTTGGTCGCCGGCAGTGAGCGGCGAGAACCTGTTGATCGAACTGTCGCTGCCGGCCGGTCTGTACCCGGAAAACTTCAGCCTCAGCATTCCGCAGCTCTCACATCTGGACATCAGCCCTACCGCCAGCACGCGCGACATGATGACCATTGCCATCGGCGAGAGCGATTCCTGCCAGAACGACATCGTCTGCCGTGCCAATCCCACTGCCGGCTTCAACAATGCGGCCAAGGCCGTGGCGCGCATACTGTACACCAACAACCGGGGCTCGTTCCTGTGCACGGGCACCTTGCTCAACAACACCAACTCGCCCAAGCGCAATCTGTTCTGGACCGCGGCGCATTGCATCAGCACGCAGACCGTTGCCAACACGCTGCAGACCTACTGGTTCTACGATGCGGCGACCTGCAATGGCAATACCGCCAGTTCGCAGGCGACCACGCTGACCGGAGGTGCGTTTCTGCGTCATGCCAACACCACCCGTGACACCGCCTTGCTGGAGTTGAAGACCGCACCGCCAAGCGGCGCGTTCTACGCAGCGTGGAACAGCGCGGCGATCGGCGCGACCGGTACGTCGATTGTGGGCATCCACCATCCCTCCAGCGACGTCAAAAAGTACTCGCTGGGCACCGTGAATGCATTGAGCACGTCCATCGACGGCAAGAGCCCCATGTACCGCGTGGTCTGGAACGACGGCGTGACCGAAGGCGGCTCGTCTGGCGCGGGGTTGTTCACCATCGCCAGTGGTGGCGCCTACCAACTGCGCGGTGGGCTGTATGGCGGCTATTCGTTCTGCGCCGCACAGACCGAACCGGATTACTACTCGCGCTTGGCGGACGTGTATTCCACCATTTCTACATACTTCGGCCCGTAAGCGGCCACTGCGCGTGACAGTCGGTGCATCGCTTGCCGCGTTGGACGGCGCTTCGCTTGGGCGGAGCGCTACCGACCCATTGCGGGCTGCCCTCTTGCGGCTGCAGTGCGCCCGCCTTGCATTGCGAACCAGCCGGAGGCTGCGGCCATGGCGAGTATTGCGGGTGCCAGGCCTGTGCGCTGGACGACAACGTCAGCAGCACCAACAGCGTGTAGCGCGCGGCCATTGCCGCGTTTCTTGCACGCGTTGGCGCTACCTGCACATCAATGCTGATATTCTTCCGTTGCTGGTGGCGCCCAATGCGCAACCGCCTGCGGTGCAGAAAGCTGCCGCTGCGGCGCTCTTACTTAGAGCCTGTTCACGATCTTTTGAGTAGAAGCGCCAAGAAGGCCAGATGGATGAACTGCAAGCTGGTGTTGAGTTTGCGCTCGCAGTTCTTCCACAGCCTTCGGTTTTTCTCCAGCCAGGTAAAACTGCGCTCGACGATCCAGCGCTTGGGCATGACCTTGAAGGTGTGCAGTTCGCTGCGCTTGGCAATCTGCACCGTGAGCTGCTCGCCTAGAATCTCTCGCACGCCTTCGGCAAACGGTACTCCGGTGTAACCACTGTCGCACAGCAGGCTTTGTACATGCGTCAAGTTTGACTGACAGCGCTCCAGCGCCTGCAGCGCACCTTTGCGGTCGGTCACCTCCGCCGTCGTCACCGCGATGGCATGGAGCAACCCCTGGGTATCAACAGTGATATGCCGCTTGATGCCCGACACCTTTTTGCCCGCGTCATATCCCTTTTGCCCGGCTGTGTCCGTGTTCTTGACGCTCTGCGCGTCCACGATCAAGAACCTGCTGAAGATGTTGCGCTCCTGTTTCTCGCGGGCCACGCCAACCTGATTTTTTGAGCGCCCGCTCCAGCAGGCTCACTCCTTCATCGTCGCACTCGCTCCACTTGGCAAAGTACGAGTGCACGGTCCGCCACTTCGGAAAGTCGCTGGGTAGCGCTCGCCATTGGCAACCGGTTCGCAGCACGTACAACACTGCGCACCACACCTCATACATATCCACTCGGCGTGGCTTGGTGCGCTTGCGCGCTTGTTCTAGGATCGGGAGGATGTGTTCGAAACGCTCCCGGCTCATGTCACTCGGATAGGTTTTTTGGCGCATCCGCAGAGTCTGCACCAATCAGGAAAGATCGTGAACAGGTTCTTAGATGTTCTGGTCCAACTGCGGTCACAACACATCCAATGTATCCGGGCTGTGATTGGTTAGTGGATCGCTGCATCGCCGGCGAGCGTTTGACTGACCGGGTCGATGCTGGCGTTGAGGTCGTGGTCGGCGCGGTTCCGCCAAAATAGCGGGCCGGGCACCCCGCTACCGATGCGATAGGCATTGGGTGCGTCAGGCAGTTGCAACGGTGCGAACAAGGCCAGCGGGTCGAAGTCCCTTGCCGGAGCTGGTGCGCGTGTTGCGGGAGCGGCAAGCGCATGTGAGCTGACGCACGCCAACAACAACGCAACGGCGAGAATCCGCCGCAACGCATTGCGCGCATAACGGCGTTGATTGCCTGCGGTATGCAAGCTACGGATCAAGCCTTTGCGCGCGTAAAAATGCAGTGCAGACACCGCCGCACCACTGCGCTTGGCTACCTCGCCCTTGGACAACTCACGCTGCATTGCATTGACTTCAACTCCGGCGCGCTGCTGGATGTCGCTGGGCATCGTGATCAGCGCAGGTGCGGCGTGGCTAGCAATTCGGTACCGGTGGCGATTGCCGGCTGGGGCGCTGACCGGCCTGGGCACGTGCCTGCTGCCTCCCGGCCTGCCGGTGTTGACGGTGTCGTTGTCAGCGTCTGCGCAGCGAGGCGCCAACAGTGCAGCGCTGCAGCTGAGCGAAGCGATTGCGGTGGCCGGCATGCTGGCGCTGGCAGGCGCGTTGTTTGCCGCGCCGCTCGCATCGGCGACAGTCACTGCATACCTGAGCGTGTTCGGGTTGGCCTGCTGCTGGCTGCTTGCGGTGGCGAGCTTGCTCATGGCGCGGCGGGTGTGATGCGCGATGCGGCGGGCATAGAGGTGCCGAGGGAATGAAGCGCTGATCGCGGATGCTGAAGCGTCGTGGCCAGTCGACCGGCATGGCTCCAATTGCCTGCATCACTTGCGCGGTTTGGACGGCGTGCACGATCTACATGCTCGGCACTTGAAACTGGGCGGCCAACAAATCGCGACGATGCTGCTCCAATGACTTTGCCGATTCTGTCGAGATCGCGCCGACCGACAGCGTCAAAACCATCCCTGCGAACGCCTGGTCATTTTTTTCACCGCCTATCTTGACAGCATTACAGGCCGGGGCCTGCGCTCACTTGTCCACAGCCTTGTGCAACTTCCATCCACAGGGGGTGTGGAAAAGATGCGCCGTCTTGCATGGATTCCAGGCCTTGCGCGCAGGTCAAGCATGAATTAAGCCGATGAGCAATGCCGCTAAAGTCGTCCGTCGTGCCTGGCAGCAACATGCTACTTGCAGCACAGAGACACGGATCGAGGTGCGCCGTCGGCAATACCGTTCAATCGGATACGCAACACCGCCACCTCACTAGTGGCGATGCACACTCACACGCGTATCAACCGACGATGACGTGCGGAACGAAACGCGAGGTGTCGCGGGTGATCGGGCCATCATCGTCGCGCATGCCCAGCCCGGCCGGGCGATCAGCCACCACCCAACTTCCCACCAGCGCGTGCCGGCCGTCGAACACCGGCAACGGATGGTGCGCCTGCAAAATCGCCGGCCCATCCACATACGGCCCATCGGTCTGCGCAGCATCACCCTGTGCAGTGACCAGCGCGATGTTGGCACCTTCGCGCGATAGCAGTGGCTTGCGCACCCAGCCGGCTGTCGGCGCTTCGCCAGCTTGGGCAAAACGTGCCGGCAGCAAATTCGGATGGCCTTGATGACGCTCCCACAACAGCGGCAGGATGCCCTTGTTGCTCAGCACCGATTTCCACGCCGGCTCGATCAGACGCACGCGGTTGGCGCACAGCGCCGGGCCGAACCGCTCTTCCATCATGAATTCCAGCGGATACAGTTTGAACAGCGTGTGGATCACCCGGTCCTGCGCATCGGTGAACCAGCCATCGGCGCTCAGACCGATGTCTTCGATAGCCACTTCCTCGGTGCTGATGCCCACCTGGTGCGCGCAATCGCGCAGATAACGCACTGTGGCGCGATCTTCCAGCGAGTCGCGCACGGCAGAAAAATGCATCTGCGCTCCGATCGCACCATCCAGCGCCAGCGCGCCCAAGGTTTCGCACAGCAGATCCTGGATCAGGTTGTATTGATCGGTGCCTTTGGGCAGCAAGCCAGCGGCGATCTGTTGTTCCAGCCACACCCACTGGAAATATGCGGATTCGTACAGAGAGGTCGGCGTGTCGTAATTGAGTTCGTACAACTTGGCCGGGCCGTCGCCGGCATAGGCCAGGTCCATGCGGCCATACAGATGCGGGTCGCGGTTCTTCCACGCGTTGGCAATCCAGTCCCAGTAGAACCGTGGAATCGCCAGCTGCGTCATCAACGCTTCGGAGCTCACCACCTCGTCCACCAAGTGCATCGCCATGTCGTGCAGTTCTTGCGTAGGCGCTTCGATGTCGTCTTCAATCTGCCTTAGCGAAAACGCGTAATACGTACGCTCGTCCCAGTACGGTTCGCCGTCGATGGTATGGAAATGGAAGCCGAGCGACTCGGCGTATTCGCGCCAATCCGGGCGTTCGGCAATCGCGATCCGTTGCATATTAGCCGCCGTACCCGGAACTGCTCCCGCCGCTGCCGAACGAACTACGCGCCGCCGCACTGGAGCCGAAACCCGAACGCGAGACAGTGATCGCACGTGATGGCATGTCGATCGCGCCGCTGCCCCCGCGCACGGTGCCGATGCGGTTACTGGCCAGATCGCCGTTGGGCTTGTAGTAACCGCCGCTGCGGTAGTCGCGATACAGCGGCATCGCGCCGCCATAGCGATAGCCACCGCCACTCATGTTGCCCAGTGCGTAGCCCAGCAAGAACCCGCCCATCGGCGGGATCCAGCTGTGCTGGCCCTGGCTCTGGCCCTGCGCTTCGGTGCAGCTGCCGAATTGCGCATCGCACTCGTCGCGCGAGGTGAAGCGCGGCGCAGCCTGTTGATGCTTGGCCATCGCCTCATCGTAGGCCTTGAGGCACTGCTGGATGTCGGTCTGTTCCTGCTTGATCTGGTAGCAGTCGGAGGCCGACTGCAACACCACACCGGTTTCCGGCTCGGAGCCGCAACCGGTGACGAAGGCGGCCGGCAATGCGGCCATCAAGGTAAGTTTGAGATCGCGTGATCGCTTCATGCCTGCGCTCCGTTACGGCGTGATCGCCGCGGCGTTGATCAGGCCGACCGCGATCGACACGCCAGCCGAAAAAATGCCCGCCGCGGTAACGTTGTCGGTGATCTGCCGCGAGATGCGCCCGGCTACGAGATTGGCCAACATATACGCCACGATCTGGATGCCGCAGGCGACCATGCCCCAGATCAGCGCATCGACCAGGCTCACCGAATGGGTGATGGCCGAATGCAGCGGCAGCGCCACACCGATCAGATTGCCGGCCAGCGCGGTGGCAGCGGCCACATTGCCCTGACGCAGCAAGGCGAAGTCCTTGTGCGGGGTGACCAGGGTCACCAGCACCACCGAGACGACCAACACGCCCAGGCCAGTGGCGAAATAGGAAAGAAACGCGACGAAACTCTGCAGGTTGATCGGGTTCATGACAGCGCCAAGGTAAGTGGAAGACGAGCGCGCACGCTCAGGTGATATCGAGATCGGCCACGGTGACATCGATGCCGACCGCATAGGTGACGCAGAATTCGTTGGGGCCGGAATCCTCGCCAGTGACCAGCAAGAATTCTTCGCGCTGCAACTCGGGCACGTCGCGGCTATAGAGCATGGCGTAGTGGGTCAGATCGCCATCGCGCCGCGGCGGCTGATAGCGGTACAGCACCTCGTCGTAGGCGATCGGCGGAATTCGGGCCGTGTCATCGGTGGACTGCGTGGCACGCTGCCAGCGCTTGCCGGCGTACTCGATCTGTGCCGCACCCAGATGCGGATGCTGCATCACGAACTCCTGAAACGCCTGCTTGCTGGGCGGGTTGACCGTCTCGCAATACACGAACGCCTTCATCGCTTCCAGATCGCCGCCCACCGTGGTGACCTGCAGCAACGCGTCGTCATCCAGATAGAAGCGGTGCAAGCAATAGCCGTCGCCCAGATCGACATGGCCATAGCACGGAATGCCTTGATGGCCCCCCGGCAACTCGGCGGTCATGGCGTCGGGCGCCATGCGGTACAGGGTGGTGTCGATCTCCACCTGGCCGCCGATACGCAGGCCAAGGGGCAGGGTGTGACCGATCGCACCGGTGCCGGAAGTAGGCAGCGGCGGCGGTTGCGGTTGACCGAACAACTTGCTGAAAAAACTCATCGTCATGCGCCTTGTGGCATGGGGAAGTGGAAACGGCCGCAGTACACAGAGCTTGCCATGCGATGGCATGCACAGGCGCGCGCTGCTCGGCCAGGTAATACAGCATGGCGCCGGCCGCCCCCGCGGTATGTGCTGGCGGGTTCAACCGCAACGCGCCATCGGTCAGGCGCAAGCCCAGCAGCCATCTGGTGCCGCCTCCAGAAAGTAATGCGCATGCCGCTGGTCTGGCCAGCACCGTAGCGAATAGCGCCACCGCGCCCGGCATCAACACGAACACGGCGAGATAACGCCCGGCCAGCGACCCAGGTAACAGGTCGCCGTAGCCGATGAGGGTGACGGTGGTCATGAAGTAGTACGCAAACGCGTGCAGGCCGACGCGCTCGTGCTCGCCAGCCATCAACAGCGCGCGACTCAGCACCATGTGCGCCAGCGCCACCAAGCCCCGGCTGACGCGGCGCACATGGCGCCGCAATCATTCTCTGGAACAACCGTCCGACGATAATCATGGCGCGTCCTGTGCCGTGCGGTGGATCAGCTGTCGCTGCGCGGAACCTGCTGCACGTCGCGCACCTGGCCGATCAGCGGCGCAGTGCCGCTGACAGCGTCATGGCCGAGCTGGCCTACCGGCCTCTTGAAGCGCGCCAGCACCGCGGCGGCGTTGGAGTCGCCTTCCATCAGTCCAGCCGCGGCCAGACGCCGATTCAAAGCGCCATCGCCGGTGGACGATTCCAGCTCTTCGGCCGATTCGATGCGCGCAGAGGTTTCGGCCTGACGCGCCTTGATACGCTCCAGCGATTCCAGTGCCGAGCCCATCTTGCTGCTGGCACCGGAATGCCGCGCAGCAATCGCTGCCTGCGCCTTCTGCACCGCGTCGGTGGCCTTGACCGTATCGATCTGCTGACGCATGCCGCGCAGCTGGTTTTCGGTCTTCTGGATGGTGGCCTTGAGCGTCACCACCGACTGGTCGAGCGCGGTCTTGGACGCCTTGTCGCCGGCATCTTCGCTTTCCAGCGCAGCCAGCTTGGCCGCCACATCGTGCGCCAGCGCCTCGTCGTTCTTGGCCAGCGCACCTTCGATATAGCGCGTGTACTCGGCCATCTTGCCAGCGCGCGCTTCGATCTTCTGCTGGGCCAGCTTGCTCTGCGCCATCAGCTTGGTCAGCTCCTCGCGCGAACGCGTGAGCTGAGCGCCGGCATCACGCATTTCCTGATCCAGGATGCGCAGCGCGTTGGCGTCGACCGCTTTCTGGCCGGTTTCGTGTGCAGTGCCACGCAGCAGCGTGATCAGCTTGGAAAAAATACTCATGACAACACGCCTTTAGGAAAAGAACGACTTGAGAGATTCGGCGGCATCCAGCGTATTGGCCGCCAGGGTCTGGATTTCTTCATCGATCTGATCGAGCGTGGAAGACGCCGACAGTTCGCCGAAGACCACGTAGCAATCCTTGCCGTCGACCTGCACCAGGCCCAGGTTGGACAACGGATTGAGCGGATTGAGTCGCAGGCAGGCGTCGTTGAAGGCGGCGCGATCGCTCACTTGGTCGGCATTGGCCAGCAGCGTTGAAACAAACACCTGCGAGCCGGACGCGGCGACCTGGATCTGCATGTCGCCATGGTCGGCCAGGGTGAGGTTGATGGCCGGCTCCAGCCCGTCGATCAGCTCGACCTCAAGCAGCTGGTCGCGGTAGCGCTCGGCGAGCAGGCCGTGCAATTCGACAGTGGTGTACTGCGTCATACGATGTCCTGTCCTTATGGTCATGCAGCGGTGGTTATGCAGCAATAGTCATGCGATGGGCGGACATACTACAGACTGTTCGCGACCGGCAGAAAGGCTGCCCGGCGGCTGGTCAGGCAGGCGCCAGCCGGACGCAGACCACCCGTTCAGTTGACTCGAACCCACATGCCGCATGCGCAGCCTGGGCGGCGCTGTCTTCGGCATCCGGCGGCAAGGTCAGGCGCAATGCCAGCAATGCCGGGAGATCTGCGTCAAGCGCAGCGCGTACCCGCCAGCCGGCCTGCAGGCTTACGGATACAGCATCCGCTTGCTCCAATGGCTTGCCGTATCGGCTTCATAACGCCAACGCTCGTGCAGGCGGAACTTGGCGCCGTACCAGAACTCGAACGCCTGCGGCACCACCCGGAAGCCGCCCCAGCCATCAGGGCGCGGCACGTCGCGGCCCGCGAAGGTGGCTTCGACCTTGGCGATGGCCGCGTCGAACTCCTCGCGCGAGCCCAGCGTCTGCGACTGCAGCGAGGCCCAGGCGCCGATCTGGCTCATGCGCGGGCGCGAGGCGAAGTAGGCATCGGATTCGTCCGCGCTCACCAACTGTACGCCGCCTTCGATGCGCACCTGCACGCCGGCTTCGCGCAGGCTGCGCCACAGAAACAGCAGCGCCGCCTGCGGATGGATCTGCAGGTCGCGGCCCTTGGCGCTGTCCAGATGGGTGTAGAACACGAACCCGCGTGCATCGAAGCCCTTGAGCAACACGGTGCGCGCGCTCGGCCGGCCATCCAGGTTGGCAGTGGCTACGGTCATTGCACTGGCTTCGAGTTCGGCACTGTTGTGTGCCTCGCCGTACAGCGCGGTAAAGGTGGCAAGGGCTTCTGCGTACAGATCGGTCATGACGGTGCGTGGGCAGCAAGATTGGCGGCTATTGTGGGCGCATCGCCTGCATTTGGCCTATGCGCGACCAACAGAGGTATCTGTCGCAGGCATCCACGCCCGGGAATGGCGTCAACCACCCCTGATCGGCCCAGCCCGATGGCGTGAATGCTACGATCCCTGCGCATGAACCCCGCACCCAATCTCGTGATGGTCGGCCCGATGGGCGCCGGAAAAAGCTGCATCGGTCGTCGCTTGGCCGAGCGCTTCGGGCTGGACTTCGTCGACGTGGATCAGGCCATCGTCGAACACGTCGGCAGCAGCATCCCGGCCATCTTCGAAAAGCACGGCGAAGCGCGATTTCGGCAGCACGAAGTCGAGATCCTGCGTGCGCTACTGGAACAGGACAACAAGCTGATTTCCACCGGTGGCGGCGCAGTGCTGGATCCGCTCAACCGCCAACGCATCCGCGGGCGCGGTTTTGTGGTGTATCTGCACGTCGGCGTGCCGGCGCAGTTGACGCGGCTGGCGCGCGATCGCAATCGCCCGCTGCTGCATCGCGCCGATCGCGAGCAGGTGCTGCACGCGATGGCCGCGCAGCGCACCCCGCTGTACCAGGAGGTCGCCGACCTCAGCCTGGAAACCGATCATCTTTCCCCCGCCGAGGCCACCGCGCAGCTGGTGTCGCGCCTGGCGGCGCAATGGCGCATGTCGAGTACCCCCGCATGATACTTCCCCGTTCCTGGCGCAGCGTCGATGTCGACGGCGCGCAGCCTTACACCATCACCATTGCCCCAGGCCTGCTGGCCGACGGCGCGCGCCTGGCCAGCCATGTGCGCGGGCGCCACGTGCTGCTGCTCAGCGACTCGCAGGTTGCCCCGCATTACGCGGCCGGCGTGCGCGGCGCGCTGCTGCAGGCGCGCACGGATTTGCAGATCGGCGAGTTGGTCATCGCAGCCGGTGAAGCCTCCAAGACGCTGGACAACTTCGGCGCTGCGATCACCGCGCTGGCCGAGTTGGGCGCCACCCGCGACGCCTGCGTGTTCGCACTGGGCGGCGGCGTAGTGGGCGATCTGGCCGGCTTCGCAGCGGCCTGCTGGATGCGCGGCGTGGATTGCGTGCAACTGCCCACCAGCCTGCTGGCGATGGTGGACTCGTCGGTCGGCGGCAAGACTGCGGTGGACATCCCGCAGGGCAAGAACCTGGTCGGCGCGTTCCATCCGCCGCGCGCAGTGATCGCCGATACCGACACCTTGCGCACCCTGCCCGCGCGCGAGCTACGTGCCGGCCTGGCCGAGGTGATCAAGTACGGCGCCATCGGCGACCCGCTGTTTTTCCAGTGGCTGCACGCCGAACGCCGCGCCTTGCTGGACAGTGACGCCGCCGCGCTGGCGCAGGCCATCGCGCGCAGCTGCGAACACAAGGCCGAGATCGTCGCGCGCGATCCGCTGGAAAAAGGCGAGCGCGCCTTGCTCAATCTGGGCCACAGCTTCGGCCACGCGATCGAGACCGAACAAGGCTACGGCGCGTCCGGCAACGACAACCTCAACCATGGCGAAGCGGTCGCGGTCGGCATGGTGCTGGCGGCCCGTTTGTCGGCCGCGCTGGGCATGAGCGATGCGCAGGACACCGAGGCGCTGCGCGGCCTGCTGCACGACTTCGAGCTGCCAACCGAGATCCCGGCCGGCCTGTCGCCGGAAGCCCTGCTGGGGCGCATGCGGCTGGACAAAAAGAACATCGCCGGCCGCTTGCGTCTGGTGTTATGGCGCGGCATCGGCAAGGCCCAAGTCGTGCCCGATGTCGACGAAGCAGCGGTGCTGCAGATTCTGGCGAGCAGAGGGGCACCGCGCCGATCGCTAAAGCGTGACGGCTGAAGCCGTCGGCAGCCGTTCTGACAATTCGGATGGCTGCCGTGTGCGCGGTGGTCTGACGCAATGCCGTGCACGGTGCGCTTTTATGGGCGGACCAGCAGGCGGCTGACCCGACTCGCAACGCTCCAAATCCCTGCTCCCCCAGCTTTGAGCAGCGCCCAGCTACAATCGGCCCTATGCGCATTCTTCTGCAACACGACCCTGGCGGCAACACGCCCCTCCGCTACGTCCAGCTGACCCTGCAACCGGATCTGTTCGGCGGTTGGGAACTGCTGCGCGAGAGCGGCCAGATCGGTGGACGCACCCAGCTGCGACGCGACCAATACCTGCAGCAGGATGAAGCCGACCGCGCCTTCGACAAGGCGCGCGACGCCCATCTCAAACGCGGCTTCCAACTCATCACCGGCGGCGCCGACGCGCCGCGCTGAGGATCACCCATGCTCAAGAACGATCGCCTGTTGCGGGCCCTGGACCGCCAGCCCGTGGACCGCACGCCCGTGTGGCTGATGCGTCAGGCCGGCCGCTATCTGCCGGAATACCGCGCCACCCGCGCACGCGCCGGCAGCTTCTTGGGCATGGCCAAGAACCCGGACATTGCCTGCGAAGTGACGCTGCAGCCGCTGCAGCGCTTTCCGCTGGATGCGGCGATCCTGTTCTCCGACATCCTGACCATTCCCGATGCGATGGGCCTTGAGCTTTACTTCGTCGAAGGCGAAGGCCCGAAGTTTCGCCATCCGGTACGCGATGCCGCCGCGATCCATCGCCTGGGCGTGCCGGACATGGAAACCGAGCTGCGTTACGTGATGGATGCGGTGCGCCTGATCCGCCGCGAGCTCGACGGCGCGGTGCCGCTGATCGGCTTCTCCGGCAGCCCATGGACACTGGCCTGCTACATGATCGAAGGCGGCGGCAGCAAGGAATACGCGCGCATCAAGGCAATGGCCTTCAATGCGCCCGACGTGCTGCACCACTTGCTCGGCATCGTCACCGATGCGGTGATCGCCTACCTGTCCGCACAACGCGCAGCCGGTGCACAAGCGTTACAGGTGTTCGACACCTGGGGCGGCGTGCTGTCGCCTGCGATGTACCGCGAATTCTCGCTGCCCTACCTTACCCGCATTGCGCATGAGCTGGAACGTGGCGACGATGCGGAGCGCACCCCGCTGGTCTTGTTCGGCAAAGGCAACGGCGCGTATGTGGCCGACCTGGCCGCCAGCGGCGCCGAAGCCATAGGCGTGGACTGGACCATCTCGCTGGCAGATGCCACCCAACGCGCCGGCGGCCGAGTCGCACTGCAAGGCAACCTGGACCCGGCCACCCTGTACGGCTCGCCCGAGGCGATCCGCATCGAAGTCGGCAAGACCTTGGACAGCTACGCCCAAGGCAACGGCGGCTCGCGCGAGGGCCACGTCTTCAACCTCGGCCACGGCATGTCGCCAGATATGAATCCGGACCACGTTGGTGTGCTGGTCGAAGCAGTGCAGACGTTGAGCAAGCGTTGAGCCAGGCGCGATCGACGGTGCGCGGGCGCTCCGTCGATCAACAGACCTCGCGAATGCGCACAACCTTCTGAGTTCCTGCACACCGCAGCCGGAATAATGTGACGTTCTATCGAACGTAGCAACCATGTCTCAGCCCGTCTCCGCATTGCGTCCCTACGACACCATAAAGCCGCTGTTGTGGCTGGTGTCGCTGGCGATCTTCATGCAGATGCTGGATGCCACCATCGTCAACACGGCGTTACCGTCGATGGCGCGCAGCCTGCACGAAAGCCCGCTGCAGATGCAGTCGGTGGTCTTCAGTTATGCGCTGGCGGTAGCGATGTTCATCCCGGCATCGGGCTGGATTGCAGACCGCTTCGGCACGCGACGCACCTTTCTGGCGGCGATTATCGTGTTCACGCTGGGCTCGTTGCTGTGCGCAGCCGCGCAGCGATTGCCGCAGTTGGTGGCAGCGCGCGTGGTACAAGGGGTCGGCGGCGCAATGCTGCTGCCGGTAGGCAGATTGGCGGTGCTCAAGACGGTGGCACGCGAAGACTTCTTGCGTGCGATGAGCTTCATCGCCATTCCAGCACTGATCGGCCCGCTCATCGGCCCCACCTTGGGTGGCTGGCTGGTGGAAGTCGCCTCGTGGCATTGGGTGTTCTTGATCAATCTGCCGATCGGCGTGATCGGCTTTATTGCCGCGCTCAAGATCATGCCGGACCACTACGGCGAAGCGCGCAAACGCTTCGATCTGATCGGATATTTGATGCTGGCGTTCGGCATGGTGGCGCTGTCGCTGGCCTTGGACGGCATTTCCGAACTCGGCCTGCGCCACGCGTTTGTGATGCTGCTGGCGATCGGCGGGCTGGCGGCGTTGGCTGGCTATTGGCTGCATGCGGGCAACACCACCAACGCGGTGTTTCCGCTGGCCTTGTTCAAGGTGGCCAGTTATCGCATCGGCATTCTGGGCAATCTGTTCGCACGCGTGGGCAGCAGCTCGATGCCGTTGCTGATTCCGTTGTTGCTGCAAGTGGGCTTAGGGATGAGCCCGATGAATGCCGGACTGATGATGGTGCCGGTGGCGCTGGCCGGCATGGCCACCAAACGTTCAGCGGTGAAGCTGGTCGGCCACTTCGGCTACCGCCGCACCCTGATGCTCAATACCGTGCTGGTGGGCCTGGCGATGGCTAGCTTCGCATTGATCGACGTCGGTCAATCGCTCTGGATGCGCTTGGTGCAGTTGACGTGCTTTGGCGGCGTAAATTCACTGCAATTTACCGTGATGAACACCGTCACCCTGCGCGACTTGGGCCGCGAGCATGCCAGCCCAGGCAACAGCCTGCTGTCGATGGTGATGATGCTGGCAACCGGCTTCGGCGCGGCGGCGGCGGGCAGCTTGTTGACCGCGTTCAACACGCATCTGGGCGACAGCCACGGTGCCACCGCAGCACTGCACGCGACCTTCCTGTGCGTTGGTGCGATGACGCTGTCCTCGACGCTGATTTTCTGGCAGCTGGCCGAGACCCGGCCACATCCAAAGCAGGTCGAAGAGGTGGCGGAATAGACACGCATTGCGAGGCAATGACTACTCAGCGAGTGAGCGATGTGCGAAAAGCGCACCACATAGAGATTTCCAAGCGTTTCAGAGACAGTTGGCGTTTGCAGAATCGCTCCAAGACATACGCCTGCACTGACCTGGCCGTTCGCGACTCAGGCTCGATGGCCGCTGTCGCGACCTGACCTGTTTGCAGGCATTGAAGCGACACCTGCGCGCTAGGGAAGGTCTGAACAACGCACCAGACCTCTAAAATTCGAGCCTGCTGCGTGCCAATAGCGCACAGAGTTGATGCGTACGATACGATTTCTACGGTTTCTTGCGGCGTTGGCTGGCGCCAGACAGCATTATCCCCTGGCCGGCAGCAACTGCCGGCGCACCATCCACAGATTGGATAGTGCGAACAGGGTCAGCACATGCGCGGTGTTCTTGGCCAGGCCGCGATAGCGGACCTTGGTGTAGCCAAACTGGCGTTTGATCACGCGGAATGGATGCTCCACCTTCGCACGCACACTTGCTTTGAAGTATTCCCAACGTTCTTCCTGGCGGCGCTCGCGTTTGTTGCCAATGGCTTGAATCGTCGAACGCTTGGCGGCAATGAAAAAACCAGCCTTGCAGGTCTGCAGTTCTTCGCGTTTGTCCGCACCGGTGTAGCCGCTGTCGCCGAACACACTGTCTTCTTTGCCGTGCAGCAATGCGTGGGTCACCGTGACATCGGCCACATTGGCAGCCGTACAACGGACGTGGTGCACCAGCCCGGAAAACTCATCCACGCCGATGGGTGCCTTCATCCCAAAATACCACTGATTGCCTTTCTTGGTCTGATGCATTTCAGGGTCGCGCGCGCGGTCGGTGTTCTTGGTCGAACTGGGCGCAGCGATCAGGGTTGCATCGACGATCGTGCCGGACCGCAGGCTCTGACCCTTGCGCACCAGATCCGCGTTGACGGCCTCCAGCATCCGCGCTGCAAGGCCATGGGTTTCCAGCAAGCGGCGAAAGTTGAGAATCGTGGTCTCGTCGGGAACATTGTCCAAACCACCGAGCCGGGCAAAACGGCGCAAGGTCCGGATCTCGTGCAACGCTTCTTCCATCGCCGGATCGCTCAACGCATACCACTGCTGCAGCAAATGAATCGGCAACATCGTCGCCAGTGCGTACGGCTGTCGACCAGGCCGCCCCGACACCGGATAGTGCGGCGCGATCAGTCCGAGCAAATGCCTCCACGGAACCACCTGCTCCATCTCGGCCAGGAAGATCTCGCAGCGAGTCTGCTTGCGCTTGCCCAAACCTTCAGCGTCACCGAACGTCAGTTGCATGGATGACTCCTCAACGTAGGTGTGTAGTGTCGCGCATTTGAAGTGCGTTGTTCAGAGGTTCCCTAGCGCAGATCGCGCGGCATCGCCCGCCCGCACTCGCGGGTTATCAAAGCCTAACCATCCTCGCGCGGACGCGCCCGTCGCAACGTATCGGCAATGGTGTCGGCCAGCATGTCGCCAGTGAGCGGCTTGCGCAGGAAACTGTCGAACCCCGCCTCCTGCGCAGTGGGTTCGGCCGCTTCATCGGAGCGCGCGGTCACCGCAATCAGCGGCATGTCGTAGCCAAACACGCGCAACTGCCGCGCCAGTGCGAATCCATCCAGGCCGGGCAAATCCAGATCCAGCAAGGCCAGGTCAAAGATGTTGTCGGCCGCTTCGGTCAACGCGGCCAAGCCATGCGGGGCATGCACCACCGAGTGGCCCTGCGAACGCAGCAGGCCGAGGATGACCTCAGCGATAGTAGGGTCGTCTTCCACCAACAGGATGCGCTGCGGTGCAACCGCCGCGCCGGCACGCGCCACTTCGCCGCCAAACGTTGCGTTGGAGGCCACCCAGCGCAGCGGCAGATCCACCACAAAACGCGTACCGGCGCCGAGACGACTGATTACCTCGATATGTCCGTCCATCGCCATCGCCAGTTCCTGACAAATCGCCAGTCCCAGGCCACTGCCGCCATAGCGCGAAGTAGTCTTGGCACCGTCGCCTTGTTCAAAGCGCTGGAATAGTCGCGCCTTTTGTTCGGCATTGATGCCCGGCCCGGTGTCGGCCACTTCAAAGCGCAAGCCCTGATAGGAACCGAGCGTGGTCAACTTCAAACCGACCACGCCGCGCTCGGTAAATTTGATAGCGTTGCTGAGCAGATTGAGCAAAATCTGCCGAATGCGGGTGGAATCGCCGCTGGCGGTGATGTCGCCGAGCAGGCCCACTTCAAGGCTGAAACGCAAGCCGCGCTCTCGCGCCAGCGGTGCCATCAACGCTTCGACTTCGGCCATGAGTTGGCGTACCGAAAATGGCTCCAGATCCAGTTCCAGGCGCCCGGATTCGATCCGCGCCAGGTCCAGCGCATCGTTGACCAGCCGCAGCAGATGCGCGCCAGCGCGGCGGATCGATTCGGTATAGCTGCGCTGCTTATTGTCCAGCGAGGTCTTGAGCAACAACTCGCTCATGCCCAACACACCAGTCATCGGCGTGCGCACTTCGTGTCCGAGCGTGGCCAGGAAACGTGTTTTGGCGAGCGACGCTTGCTCGGCCAGTTCCTGTTTGTGCACGGCCAATTGCCAGGCATTCAAACGACGCAGGCGGCGGCGATACAACAACACCGCCGCGGCGATGACGCATAGCGCAAGCAGGCCCAACAAGACCAGGCCCCATGGCGCCAGCCACCAGGGCGGCAGCACCTGAAAGCGCAGCGTCTGGGTCGCCGACCAGATGCCGTCGCCGGTACGGCCCTGCACTTCCAACGTGTAACGACCTGCTGGCAGACGCGAAAACAGCCGCTCGCCACTGGGCCCAACGTCGATCCAGTCCGGGTCGTAACCGCTGAGGCGGAAGCGGTAACCGTTGGATTCGGAGTCGGCAAAGCTGAGCAGGCGCGCAACGAAATGTAAATCGCGATCGCCGTCCTCAACCACCAGCGGCTCGACATGGCTGAGGTCCAGCCCGCGCTCGCCGCGGCGCAGCCCCACCTGTTCGATCACCAGCGGTACACGGCGGTCGTTGGGTTTTAGTTCGGCCGGATCGAAAATCACCAGACCGTCCGGCGTTGCTCCGACGATCAAACCTTTAGCCGACTGCACCAAAGACCGCGGCACGAACTGCGGATCAGGTAAGCCGTCGTGCACTCCATACACACGCACGCCACGGGTCGCAGGATCCACCCGAATTAATCCGCGCATGCTCGACAACCACGCAACGCCATCTCGATCGATCACCAAACCGTTCGGCGCCAATGCAGGGAATTCCTGCTCGGCACCGACAGTGTCCAAATGCTGCAGCACGCCGTTTTTCCATAGATAGCGATGCAGCTTCCCCAGGCCGGCGAACCAGGCGACCTGGCTGTCGCTGAAGCGAAGAGTGAAAATTTGCTCGTTGGGTGCGCCGGGAATCGGTTCGAAGCGCGCGCTGTCCGCATTCCACTGCAGCACCCCACGATTGGTCGCCAGCCACAGGTTTCCTTCCGGGCCGGTCTGCAGTTCATGCACGACCTGATCGCGATCCAGTCCGTGACTGCCACGCAGCACGGCCCGTATCACATGCCCCTCCTCGTCGCGCTCCTGCAACCCTACTGCGGTGTTGATCCATATGTGTCGGTCGCCGGTCTGCTGCAAACTGTCCTGCGAGGCATCCAACGCAGCATCCTGATGAGCGGAGCTCGACCGGCTGGCACCGTCGTTCCAGCTTAGCAATTGGCCGTTTGCCGGATCGAAGCGCAGCAGTTCGGCGTATTGACCAATCCAGACCCTGCCCTTGCGATCCTCAAGCACGCTGTTGGCCCAACTCGCCGTGCCAAGAGTCGATCGCACTCGCTCGATCTTGCCGATGCCCGGATCGACACGCTCGAGCACGCCGGATGTGCCCACCAGCCACAACCGGCCATCGCGTGACTTGGCCGCAGCTTGCGTCGCCAGATTTCCGCCCTGGCCACCATCGTCGATCAGGTTGAACACGACCGCAAAACGTCGCCAGTTCGATGGCAAATGCCAGAGTCCTCCGTTGGGGCTGGCAAACCACACACCGCCTTCGCGGTCCTGATAGGCGGACTCCCAGTTGGGGCGGATCCGACCATGCGCCGAGAGGCTGTACAACGGCACGTTCTGCACGTCCTTGCCGATCGCATGGCCCAGCCCGGCCAATGTATCAAGCCAATAACTGCCATCGTGGTCGCGTAACAGCACGCCAAGGACAGGGTATTGCGCAGACGTGTTCCACGAATGCGGACTCAGGCGTCCATTAGGATCACGCCGGAACAGCTTGTCGTCGCTGGTGCCGATCCACACACTGCCATCGTGATCTGCAGTGAGCCGGGTAATGATTTGCGCAGTACCGTCCGGAAAGACCTGCCGTTCGAAATCCTTGCCGGTCCAATGCGCGGCGCCATCGGCGGTGCCGACCCACAAGGTGTCTTCTGCGTCGACGTCGAGTCGGTAGATGGCATCGTTGGGCAGGCTGTGCGGATCGTCGGCACGGTGGGTGAAATGATCCAAAGACCCATCCGGTCGCAACCGATACAGGCCGTTGATTTCGGTACCGAACCAGATGCTGCCGTCTTCGGTGGATGTGATGTTCCAAATCGCAGCCCCACGCAGCTGCGGGTAGCGGGCGCCATCGTAAAACGTGAAGGTGTGACGCGCGGTATCCAGCATGGCCAGACCAGCCATGCCGGTTCCGATCCAGACGCGGTTACGCTTGTCGACATGGACGGCCCAGACCTGGTTGTCGCGTAGTCCCTCTTCGATGCGCCAGATGCGGTAATTGCGGCCGTCGTAGCGTGCCAGCCCATCGCTGCTGGCCAACCACAGATAGCCGTTTTCGTCCTCATCCAACCCGTACACCATGTTGGACGGCAGCCCATCGGCCACCGTCAACTGGCGCGGCTGCGGCAACACCGGCACACCGCCCAGCACCAACGTTGGCCAACCGCACAGCATGACCAGGCACACCAGCAATATGCAACGCGCGATTACAGTGGTCGCCAGCACGCGTGGGGCGAGGCATTTGGGTTGAAGCATGCGTTCTTGTTTCCTTTGGACGCATAGTGCGGACCGCGCACGGTGCTGGCAACACGTGCGGCTGCGATCTTGGCGATCGAGCGCATTGGACAGCCATCGCGTGCGCGCGTTACTTCAAGGCACGGCGCCAGCGTTGGCCGAAGATGGTCGACCATCAACCAGCGCCCTCACCCATGCAAGGGTATCGGCTGCGTGTCAGCGCGTACCCGCGCGGCCGCGATCGCCTGTACCAGCAAATCAGCCGTCACCGGCTTGCGCAGGAATCCATCAAAGCCTGCAGCCTGCGCTTGCGTCTCGGCGCTGCCATCGGTACGTGCGGTAACTGCAAGTAGCAGGAACGCGTGGCCAAGCTGGCGCAGCTGCGATGCCAGTGCGAACCCGTCCAAGCCCGGTAGATCCAGATCCAGCAGGGCCACGTCGAAACCGCCATCTACGGCTTCCGACAACGCCGCCAACCCATTCGCGGCGTGCACCACGCGATGGCCGCGACCGATCAGCAGGCCGCAGATCACTTCGGCCACGGTGGGGTCGTCTTCCACCAACAAAATGCGAAGCGACTCGCCCGCCAACGTCTGTACCTGCCCACTGGCGATGCGCACGCCGGAGCGGTCGAGCGGCAACGGTAGGTCCACGGTGAATTGAGTGCCCATGCCAAGCCGGCTACGCACGCGAATCTTGCCATTCATCGCCACGGTGAGCTCCTGGCAGATCGCCAGCCCCAAACCGCTGCCGCGGTAGCGCGAACTGGTGCGCGCGCCTTCGCCCTGTTCGAAGCGCTGAAACAAGCGTTTCTGCTGCTCCGGCCCGATACCGGGCCCCGAATCGCGCACTTTGAAGCGGAGGTTGTCGCCATGCTGACTGATCAAGAGCGCGACCTCGCCGCGTTCGGCAAATTTGATCGCGTTGCCAAGCAGATTGATCAAGATCTGGCACACCCGCGTGGCATCGCCCAGCACCACCAGATGGGCAGGCAGTTGATTGCGGTAGTGGAAACGCAAGCCGCGCGCTTCGGCGATGGGATGCATGAAATCGGCCAGCTCCTGAGCAAGCTGCGATGGGTCGAACGGCTGCTGCACCAACTCCAGTTTGCCGGCCTCGATCCGGGCCAGATCCAGCGCATCGTTGACCAGCCGCAACAGATGCGTACCAGCGTTACGGATCGCATCGACGTGCCCCCGCTGCTTGGCATTCAGTGGCGTAGCCAACAGCAATTCGCTCATGCCCAACACACCGGTCATCGGCGTGCGCACTTCGTGCCCCAGTGTTGCCAGGAAATGCGACTTGGCAATCGACGCCTGCTCGGCAAGCTGCTGGCTTTGCTGCGCCAAGACCCAGGCTTGTTGACGCCGCACACGTCGTCGCCAGGCCCAGATCCCAAGGCACAACAGCAGCACGCAGAGCAATGCGGCGACCAGTTGCGCCGGTGTGCTCAACCACCACGGTGGGCGCACTTCCAATTGCAGCGTCGGCGCGGCGACCCAATCGCCATCGCCGGCACGCGCCTGCACTCCGATGCGGTAGTCGCCGGGCGGCAGGCGCGAGATCACACGTTCGCCGCTGGCGCCCTGCTCCACCCAACGCTCGTCGTAGCCATCTACGCGGTAGCGGTAGTGCGCAGAGGCGGGATCGACGAACGACAGCAATCGCGCACTGATGCGTAGATCGCGATCGCGCGCCTGCAAGACCACCGGGCCCTTGTGCGGAATCGGCTGCGAGCGCTCGGCATCGTTGCGACGTACCTGCATCGACTCGATCACCAAAGGTGCCGACGGTGCCGGGGAAAACGGCCGCGATGGATCCAATAGCACGATGCTGCTAGTGGTCAGCGCCAACACCTGACCACTGGGGCCGGTGACCGGTGGGCGCATCGAAAATTCGCTGTCCGGCAGGCCATCGCGCTGACCGAACATCCGTACCTGCGACTGGCCACGTTTATAGGCGAACAGGCCGCGCGAGGTGGTCGCCCACACCGTGTCTGCGCCGCCCAGCGCAAGGCCGCGTATCTCGGTAGACGGCAGACCTTGCTCGCGCCCGACCCGCTCCAGCAAGCGCGCGCGCTGACTATCCCAGCTGTAACGCTCCAGTGCGCCGGAGCGGCCCGCCCAGAACTCGTGTGGCGATACGAAGGCAAGCGCATAGACCTCACCTCCACCGATCACCTTGCGAAACTTCTCCCCCTGCCATACCCAGAGTCCGTCGCCGGCTGCCACCCAGGCATCGCCATCAGGGCGTATCACCAGTTGCTGCGCCATGCCGCCGACTTCACTGAGGTCGGTGCCGAAGCGGTACGTCCCCAGCATGCGTCCATCTGCCGCACGCCGCTGTACGCCTCCTTCCACAATCGATATCCAGAACTCCCCATCGATGCCCGGCGTCATCAGCTCAACCCGGTGCATGTCGGAGGTGTCGATCTCCATCGCAAGTTTGCGTTTCTCCCCGGTTGCCGGGGTGTAGCGTGTGATGCCATCACGCAGCGCAATCCATAGGCTGCCATCACCGGCCGGCAGCACCGACTGCACGGTGCCGCCGCCCAACACGTCGCTGTGCAGTACTGGCACCACATCGCCCTGGTCGCCGATCCGATAGACCCCTTCGCCGGTCGTTACCAGAAAACTGTCGCCATCGGCGGCAGCGTTCACTAGGTACAGGCTCTCCAGTGGCTTGCCCTGGGTTTCAAAAATCGTGGAGAAGCGCCGCCAATCCGGCGGCAAATAGGCGACACCTTGCGAAATCAGCCCAAGCCATAGCGCGCCCTGCCGGTCCTGCATCACGTCGAGCACACCGCTATGGGCGGTAAGAAAGCCGCTGCCACGATCGCCTTCCATCACCCGCAGCGCGGTTTCCCCAGGCGCAACTCGAAAAAAGCCATCGGCCGCGCCGATCCAGTAACCGCCGTGCACATCGTGCACTACGCTGGCAGCACGCAAGGTGGCCGCTCCAGTCCACGGCGCCGGCTCCAACACACCTGCCGGCGTCACGCGGTAGAGCCCCTTGCTGCTGCCCACCCACAGCGTGCCGTCCGGATCCTTGCTCAACTTGAAGACTGTAGCGCTCAGCCGGTCCGGCGCAATGCGCACGAAGCGCTCGCCATCGCGCATCACCAAGCCGCTGGCGGTGCCGATCCACAGCCGGCCACGCGCGTCGGTCAGCATGCTCATGATCGTGTCGCTGGGCAGACCATCCGGCGCATTGGGCGTGGCACGGAACACAGTCACCCTCCCGTTTTCTTCGCGTCGGCACAAACCTGCGCTGCTGGTCCCCAACCAGATCGCGCCCTGCGCCTGCGCTAACGCCCAGACCTGCCCCGCACATGCTTCGCCGACGTCGGGAAAGGTCGCAAACACCTCGCGCTCTGCATCCAACATGCTTAGTGGCGAGCCGTTGGCGCCGATCCAGACCCTGTCGCGATCATCGACGAGGAGCGTTTCCAGTTCGTTGCCCGGGATCGAGCTCGCGTTATGCGGATCGTGCTGCCACACCTGCAAGCCGATGCCGTCGTAGCGCGCCAGGCCATCGCTGGTCGCCGCCCACACATAGCCCTGCCGATCCTGCGCCAATGCCAGCACCATCCGCGAGGGCAAACCTTCAGCTGGCCCGAACCGGCGCATGCGCGGGGTCTCGATCTGGTTCACCGCCGCTGCATCCGCGCCGATCAGCAGCACTAACCCAGCGAACAACGACAACAACACGTTCTGCATCTTCATCCTTGCCCCAACGCCGGCTGCGCGGCAGCGCCTGCCCCGCACGGTGCACTGTACCTGCTCCGCGAGGGCTGACCCTAGAGCGTGTTGCTCACTTTGGGATGAGATAGGTTGGTGGTCAGCGGTGCGGAGCCGGTGCGGCATGGCGCCGACCTGGCTGGCGCCAAGGCAAGCAGCGTGGCGAATGCTACGTGCCGCTGACCACCAACCCGTCCGGGAAGTGGGCTGTGGCGCGACGACACTGCGTTGCGGTGGCGCTGCCAGCGCGCTCGATCGTGATGCTCAAGTTGGAGTGAGCGATGGCGTGCATGGCTGCACAACCTTGCAGTTTCGAGAGCCCGGCTAAGAGCGGCCAACAAAACGACTGCGTTCACCGCCAGGCGGGCGCGGCCGGTGCTCGGAATCGGCATGTACCACGCGTACCCTGCGGTTGCTTCGCACCCTCCGCGCCCACCTGGCGACTGCTCGCTACGTTTTGTTAGCCACTCTAAGCTGGCACAGACGGCAGCGCTGGCTGAGCGATGTGCCACTCCGCTGGCAG
Source organism: Xanthomonas fragariae (assembly GCF_900183975.1). Taxonomy (NCBI): domain Bacteria; kingdom Pseudomonadati; phylum Pseudomonadota; class Gammaproteobacteria; order Lysobacterales; family Lysobacteraceae; genus Xanthomonas; species Xanthomonas fragariae. The sequence continues at coordinate 1,054,623 of NZ_LT853882.1, read as the reverse complement.
GCCTTCGAGCACGTGGTCCATGAAAGCACGCATTTCGGAGTGAAGCGACGCAGAGGTAGAGACGCAATGGCTCCGGTGCGGCCTAGGTGGTGTCGCTCGCATCCGGTACGAACAGCGGTTGCAACTCGCCGCGCTGCAGGTAAGACTGTCCCACGAGCGCGATGCCACGCTGGCGGCGGCGTGTTTGCGCTGAAGGAGCTGCTGCGCGTGCTCGGTCGCGCCGTGCACCGCTTGGGCCATCCGTGGATGCATGTTGTTTGGCCGCGAGCATCGGCTGCGGCTGACCTGCGGTCAGAGCATTTGTGCCGTGTCGCCGCATTGCAGCCGATCCACGAAGGCATGCACCGAGGGTTGCGCATAACGCGGCAAACCCGCATCCAGCTGACTGGCCAGCAAGGCTTTACCTTGCAATAGTTCCTTGAGGAGGGTGCTGGCCTCCTTCAGCACCGCACCCAGCTCTTCGCGTCGGAACGCGTCCAGCCGGTGGATATTCTGCTGGATGCCGTCGTTGAACACCTCGACGACCACTTGATAGGCGATGACGCTTTTTAGCGTGTTGTAGACCGGCAAACCGTTTTCGTGCCCAAAACGCTGAGCTGTGAGCGAATGCAGGCCAGCGGCATTGAAAGCGCACGCATCCACCTGAAAACAAAAAGCAACGTTTACGCGTTGGCTGCAGCGCCTTTCAGTATGTCGATGAGCTGACGCAAGCGATAGGGCTTGGGCAGAAAATCGACCTGCGCCGGTAGCGGCGGCAGTTCCGTCTTCGCAAATCCGGATGCCAGAATGACGCGTGCTTGCGGCAGCAGCTGCGCCACCTGCTCGCTCAATTCGATGCCCGACATGCCGTTGGGCATGCGGATGTCGCTGAACACCACATCGTACGGGCCGTTCTCGCGCAGCATACGCAACGCGCTTTGGCCATCGTCGGCGGTATCGACGGTGATGCCTGCATCGCGCAGCGCCTCGCTGATCAATTCGCGCAGTTCTTCTTGATCTTCAACCATCAGCAGGCGCAGGGTTTCAGCCATGCTCGGCCTCCTCGATGGCCGGAAGATACAGGGTAACGGTGGTGCCGCGTTCGGGTGCGGTCTCAAGCTCGACAAAACCGCCGGATTGGGACGCAAAGCCGAACACCTGGCTCAATCCCAGGCCGGAGCCCTTGCCCACATCTTTGGTGGTGAAAAACGGTTCGCTGGCGCGTTGCGCGACAGGCGCGGACATACCACGGCCGTTGTCGCGCACTGCAATACTGACGTAGCGGCGCTGTGGGCCGTGCGGATCAGACAACGCAACGCGCAGCGTTGCGGCGGTCGCCACGACGATGGCACCGCCCGTAGGCATGGCATCGCAGCTGTTGAAAATCAAATTGAGCAATGCCGCTTCCAGCTGACCGGGGTCTATGCACACGTCCGGCAATGCTTCGGCGAATTCCAACGACAGGCCGACGCCGGCCGGGCACGCGCGCCGCAGCAGCAGTTCCAGCGAACCTGCCAACACGTCATTAGCGGCATGACGCTCTGGGACCAGCCGCTGCCCACGCGCAAAGGCCAGAAGTTGGCGCGTCAGCAAGGTGCCGCGATCCACCGCGGTTTGCGCCGCGTTTATCAACATGCGGGTACGCGCATCATCGCCGCTGCGCAGCGCGATCAGATCCAGGCTGGTCACCATTACCGTCAACAGGTTGTTGAAATCGTGCGCTACACCCAGCGTCAACTTGCCTAGCGCTTCAACTTTCTGCGAGCCCAGGAACGCATGCTGCGCCTGTTGCAGCAGACGCTGCGCTTCATGCCGCTCGGTCACGTCGCGGGTGACCATGGCAAAGCCGACCAGCATACCGAGTTCCAGCACCGGCTCGATCACCACGCTGGCCCAAAAACGGCTGCCGTCCTTACGCACGCGCCAGCCTTCGGCAGCAAAGCGCCCTTCGCGTGCGGCGATTTCCAGGTTGTGGGTCGGCTCGTCGCGTTGCACATCCTCGGAAAGATAAAAGCGCGAAAAATGCACGCCTAACACTTCGCCTGCGCTGTAACCCTTGATGCGTTCGCTGCCCGGGTTCCAGCTACGCACATAACCGACCGTATCGAGCAGACAGAGCGCGTAATCGGCCACGCTCTGCACCAACAGCTGACACTGCCGGCTGTCGTAAGAAAACGGCCCTGCACTGTCGACGGCAGTTTCCGCATCCATCGCGCGATGTTTTCCCCTTGAAAGCGCGCGACCATAGTGACGGGTGCGTGAAGGCAACGTGGAAGCCAACCCAGCCGGAAAATCATCAAAAATCCCGGCGATTTTTGCGTGAATCTTATCGGCTACCATGACCGCCCTCTAAGAACCTGTTCACGATCTTTCCTGATTGGTGCAGACTCTGCGGATGCGCCAAAAAACCTATCCGAGCGACATGAGCCGGGAGCGTTTCGAACACATCCTCCCGATCCTGGAACAAGCGCGCAAGCGCACCAAGCCACGCCGAGTGGATATGTATGAGGTGTGGTGCGCAGTGTTGTACGTGCTGCGAACCGGTTGCCAATGGCGAGCGCTACCCAGCGACTTTCCGAAGTGGCGGACCGTGCACTCGTACTTTGCCAAGTGGGGCGAGTGCGACGATGAAGGAGTGAGCCTGCTGGAGCGGGCGCTCAAAAAATCAGGTTGGCGTGGCCCGCCAGAAACAGGAGCGCAACATCTTCAGCAGGTTCTTGATCGTGGACGCGCAGAGCGTCAAGAACACGGACACAGCCGGGCAAAAGGGATATGACGCGGGCAAAAAGGTGTCGGGCATCAAGCGGCATATCGCTGTTGATACCCAGGGTGCCCTATGCCATCGCGGTGACGACGGCGGAGGTGACCGACCGCAAAGGTGCGCTGCGGGCGCTGGAGCGCTGTCAGTCAAACTTGACGCATGTACAAAGCCTGCTGTGCGACAGTGGTTACACCGGAGTACCGTTTGCCGAAGGCGTACGAGAGATTCTAGGCGAGCAGCTCACGGTGCAGATTGCCAAGCGCAGCGAACTGCACACCTTCAAGGTCATGCCCAAGCGCTGGATCGTCGAGCGCAGTTTTGCCTGGCTGGAGAAAAACCGAAGGCTGTGGAAGAACTGCGAGCGCAAACTCAACACCAGCTTGCAGTTCATCCATCTGGCCTTCTTGGCGCTTCTACTCAAAAGATCGTGAACAGGCTCTTAGAGCGGCTCACAAAACTACTGCGCTCACCGCCAGGCGGGCGCGGCCGGTGATCGGAATCGGCATGTACCACGCGTACACTGCGGTTCCTCCACGTCGTCCACACTCACCTGGCGACTGCTCGCCACGTTTTGTTAGCCACTCTAGGTTCGGCCCGCGCACCTTATGCAGAACATCTCGAACGCACGCGGCCGCTGAATCCGGGTCATCGCAGGGGCCTTGATGGCTGGCACCCTGGGGACGGAATTGGTCACCCTACGCCGCTATGAGGTGTGGTTGACCTAGTTCGTGACGGTGGGCGCGACAGTCTTTCAAAATCGTCCGCAAGGACCGATGGTGGTGGGCGCGCTGCCTTGCGTACTGCTGGCGATTGGATTTCATCTTGCACCGCCGAGCACCAATTCGAGTTTCTACTCGGTTAATCGCAGTATTGGCGACGTGTGGTTTCTGGCGGTGTGGCGCTAGCGGTGACGCAGGCGGTCAGCGCGCGTCTCCAGGCAGAGTTTGCGCTGTGGCTGCAGCAGGCGGAAAACGCCATCGATACCAGTCTGCGTGGCGATCAAATCCCGGAAGATCTGGCCGATGCCGCGGTGTGCGCACTGTGCGACACGCTGGATGCGCAGGTGGGCGCGCTATATCGCATCGACGGCGAGCGCCTGCGCTTGATCAGCGGCGCCGCGTTGCCGAACGACGCACCCAAGACGGACCACTTCGTCAAGGCGCACTGCGGCACACTGCAGGCATGCAACGAAGACGGCGATGTGGTGTTCGAAGCGAGGCTGCGACGCCATCATCTGGCGGCGTAAGCGCAGCACTCGAATATCGTCACAGCAATGCCAAGTCGCGTTATCCCGCGGATGTTGTGCGATCACCGCCGCATGACCGACGCACCGCTGCTGCTCGCCTGCCCAAGCTACGCTGCGATGAATCGTGTCGAGCAGACGCGCCTATACGATCGGCCCAAGTGCGGCAACTGCCACAACCACGCAGCTGGCTCAGACCAACCATGCGACCATCGCTACGACGCGCACTCCGCAGTGATGCAGCCGCTTACTGCCAGTTGACTTTGACCGACACGCCCATAACGCGCGGTTCGTTGTAGACCGCCGCCATGTAGTTTTCGATCGTGCCCTTGACGTTCTTCTGGTTGGCGATGTTGCGTGCGAATGCCGGCACTTCCCACGCACCATAGCCGCCGGTGTAAACGAGTTCGAGGCCACCTTCGAAATTGCCGTTTGCGCGAAACTCGGTGGAGTCGTACAGCACGAAGCTGGTTTGGCCCTGCTTGTTCCAATCGGTGGAGATGAAGAACGCACCGTCGTCGGTACCAACAGGGAGGTCGTAACGCGGCGCCAGATTGAGGTTGTACTTGGGTGCGTTGGGCAGCGGGTTGCCGTCAATCTACGCAAAGGTGTTGGCACCGAGGCGGATGCTGGGGTCGTTGACCGTGCACACCACCACGCCATTGAGCGCGCAGGCCTGCGCATAGATGCGATCGTCATGGATTTGGCTGTGCAACAGGCTGAGGCCGGCGGTTAGCGACAGATTGGAGATCGGGCACCAATCCAGATCGGCCTCCATGTCGTAGGCCTTGGCCTTGGCCTTGTCGGCATTGAACAGTACGCCGTTGCCGTCCGAATCGTTGCCGTTGAGCTGGATGTCATCGACCGTGTAGGTGAAGCCACTGACATTCAGGCGCAGGCGATTGTCGAACAGGCTGCTCTTGATGCCGGCTTCCCATGACAGGATGGTTTCCGAATCGGCGGTGGTGAAATCCGAATTGAATACCGCGCTGCGGCCCTGGATGGTCGGGCCGCGGAAGCCACGCGCCACGCGTGCATACACGCTCAGCTCGGGATTGATTTCTTACATCGCGCTGAGATCCCAACTGGGCTGGGTGTCGGACATGCGCACTTCGCGGCGGCCGCGATAGGTCACCGCACCATCGGCGGTGTCGGCGGTCTTGAGCAGACGGGTTTCCTTGGTGTCCTTGGTCTGGCTGATGCCGGCGGTCAGCGTGAGCGCATCGGTGGCCTTATAGCTGAACTGCCCGAAGCCGGCCCACGAGGTATCGGTGTTGCGCAGGCGCACCCAGTTGTTCGGATTGCGCGCGGCGGTCTGCAGGAAATACGCACGCTGATAGAAATCGGTGGTGTCGCGGCGCATCGAAGTAGAATGCGCCCACCTGCCATTGCAGTGCATCGTCGCCTTCGCTGACCAGGCGCAGTTCCTGCGTGTACTGGTCCAGGTCGCGGTTCCGGCCCATCGACTGGCCAAAGCCATTCGGCACACCATTGACCGGGGCATTGGCCGCCGCGCCACCATCGGTATCGCCACGGCTGTAGCCGGAGGTGGTTTCGTAGGCGGTGATGGAGGTCCGCGACACGCCGCCGAAGTCGTAGATCGCATTGATCGAGCCGCCGTCGGTCTGATACGCCTGCGGGTTGTCATGCGCCTCATCGTAGGCCACGCGGTCGCGCGACGTCCACCTTGTCGCTGCCGCGCGTGACCGTATTGCGCAGGAACAAGGTGGAGGTGCCATCGTAATCGCGCGTATGCACAGAGCCCAGCAGCGAGAACGCATCGTTGGGCTTCAACAGTAACTGCAGGTGCAGGCGCGCATTACGGTCGTTGTAACCGTCCATCGTATTCTTGCACGGGGTCTGCGTGCACTTCGATGCGCGATTCGCCCTGCCAATCGGGTTGCTCCAGGCGGCGACGCAGGATCGAGTCGTGCGCGTTCTGCAACAGCTCGCGCAACGCGACTACCGGTGTGGGTTACAGATGTTTACTGAGGGCGGACATCAGTCCATTGAGATCGACGCCTGCGCGGCGGACCTGCTAAGCATCCGCGGCCCAGGGGATGCGCTCTTGCATGATCGGTCGTCGTTTCCTCGGCGGCCACGCCGGTCTTCAGCCGCGCCTTCCGGGCGGCAGTGCGGGCCGAAGAGGATAGCCGCAAGCCACCTCGCACGCACGTCGCACTCTTGGAGTCCCGCCCTACGCTGCCGGCAGCCGACGACGGCTGCGTCACTTCACTGAAAACGACACGCCACGACCACGTCACCGCGGGGCCGTGGCGCGAGACGGCTAGCGCTGCAGGGTTTCCATCGGCGCCTCATTAAAGTGTTGGCGGTAACCCTTGGCCAGCGCCGAGCGGCTCCCCACGCCCCAACGGCTGGCCGCCTGCAACACGCTGCCGCAGCCGCCTTCGGCCAGCAGCTCGTCGCGGATGCTCTGCATCCGGTAACGGCGCAGCACCTGGGTCGGCGACAGCCCGGTAGCGGACTTGAACGCCTGCTGCAACGCGCGCCCAGTGACCCCGATCTGCGCGGCCACTTCATTGATCGAAAGATCCGAGCGGTGCGCGTTGGTGATCATGTAGCTGTAAGCACGCCGGTACTTGGCCGGCAACCGTGCGGAAATGTCGTCGCTGACATGCGCAGGAGTGCCGCTTTCCAGCAGGCGCGGCGCCTGCACCTCGCTGCGCAGACACTGCACGGCGCCCAGCGCATAACGGTTGTAGAGCAACAGCGCCTGTTCGGTACGCCCCATCGCCTGGCTGATCTTGGCCTGGCAATACTCGAATTCCAGATTCCAGCGCGGCGCATGATGCCGGCCGGCACCGGCCAGGGCGCGCTCGGCCAGATCGGCACGTCCCACCGCCAACGCGGCGAGCGCCAGTTCCACCTGCGCGTCCTGTCGGGCGCACGGCGGGCAGCCGGTCGCCGCGGCTGGCAGCGCATCGATCTGCGCATCGAACCCGAAGGTATCGCCACCGGCAATCCGCAGCAGATTGCGCACGTGCCGCATGCGCTGTGCAACCACCGGCATGCTCTCGGCCAGATCGGCGATACAGGCGCGCAGCTCGTTGGGCTCGAACGCATGCGCTGCATCTTCCTGGCGCAGCGTGGCCTGCCAGAACACGTGGTCGCTCATGCGGTCAGCGCGGCGGATGCGCAGCTGCGCAATCATGTCCAGGCGCAGTGCCGTAGCGATCCGCAGCCAGTCGGCGGCACCGCTCTCCAATTCGGCCAGAACTTCGTTGGCACGCTCCAAGGTCTGCAACGCGAGCGTGCTCTGGCCCAGGTGGAAGTGAGTCAGCGCCTTGCCCAACAGGCTTTCGCCGCAGAGGGTGGGCGGCGTCTCGCGATCCATTGCCAACTGCGCAAAGCAGTTCAACGCGGCGCTCAGCCGCCGCTGGCTCAGCATCAACCAGGCGGTATTACGGCACGACAGCAACCGCAATTGCCGCTGATGTCCGCGCATCGCCTTCAAGGCATGCCTGTATGCATCTTCAGCCTCTTCTTGATACTCCAGGATCAGCAGCGCATCGCCGCTTGCGCCGAACAGGCTGACCCCGTCGTCAGCGCCATCCGAGGCGCCCTGCCCGTCTCGGCGCTGTTGGAGATGCTGCAGTCCTTGAGGCCAAGCACCAACCAGCATCCTGCTCGTATAGATAGGGAGATGTTCTGCGTACGACAACGCAGAGATGGCTGCGAAGTAGGTGGAAAGGATCATGCCAGGTCTCTCTCTTTTGAGGGGCGGAGCAAAAGACAACAAACGCCGTTCTGGCTGGCGCGAATGATTGTATGCAGCCGATCCAATGGAATTTCTCACTTTAAGACACTGAGAAAATCAAAAAATCTCACTCTGCCCTCAAACGTGCGCATCGTACGTTGCGCGCATCGAGGGATGTTTTTGTATACCGTCGGCATTGTCATGCGCAGGACACACCACGCCATTCGATTGGGTATTGATCTAAGCGATTCCCGCAAAAGCACTGGTGCAATCGGGCAACGTCTGCGAACGCGCAGCTTCCCCGCACATTGACCGTTGTCGACCTGTGTCATGGGACTGACTGCCTGCACGTCATGAGGGCTACCCCCGTTTCTTCAGCCCTGTAGTCGCAGGCATAGCGCGCCGTTCATTCTGATCGACATATTCCAAGCGCGATCCATACAGACATGAATCGCAATAGCTTGGTCTAGACCTCTCCGCCCATTGGCTCCGTGCGCGTAACGATGTAGCACAAGGGACGCTTTGAACAACTCTTCCATGCGCTTTCGACCAACAACTTAGGCAATCGCTGATATGCCTAAGTGCTTGATTTTCAGCATGGAAGATCGTTGCGTTTGAGCAACATTCCAAGTTCACTCGCCACGTCCGCCACGTCCGCCACGTCATGAGTTGTTCAGAGCTTCCCTGGGTCATCAGGGCCGTGTGTGCCCGTGGCAGTCCCTATGCTGCTGTCACAGACGCATCATGCATGCTTGAACTGTAAGAGCTCTGTTACGCCTAGATGAGCGCAGGTTAAAGCCAACCTGCGCAAATCCGAAGAAACGTGCGCAACAATGCAACTTTCTGGCTTTGCAATGGTACATACCATTCGTCTGATAATGGTCGCCCCCCCCCGGCAGCCGAAAGGTCTGGCAATGCACTTATCTCTACATATAGGTTTTGTATTGGCACCGATCGCCCGTCATAGGCATCCGACCTACCACTGGTATGTGTGCCGTCATGGGAAGGCCGGCTGATGTACGGCAATCCGCCCAACCAGCACGGATCGGCTTTCCTGTTGACGCAGGACGCGCGTCTGGCATCGCAGGTCAACGCCAGCCTTGCACCGCTTCCGCCGAGTTTTTCGGTGTTCTCCGATGAACTTGAGCTCCTGCGCTCGCTGCGGCATTCGGCTTGCGAGCTGCTGATCTTCGATGCGACCTGTGTTGCTTCCGACGACAGCTCTGTGCTGGCTTGGCAGCACTGCCATAGTGGTCATCCCACGCCGCTGATCGTGCTGGGGCGTTTCGATTGCGCCAACGACATTCTGGCCTGGTATCGCGCAGGCGCGCAGGACGTGCTCGCGCTGCCATTCAATTCGCACGAACTGCATGTGCGCGCAGCCTTGGCGATCTCGCCGGTGGCGCAGGCTTGCCCGGAAACACAGCATCTCAGCCTTGGTCCGTACCAATTGATACGCGACGAAAATACCGTGTATATGCACGGCAAGCCGATCGTCCTGACTGCGCGTGAGTTCTCGATTGCATGGCTGCTGTTTTCCAGCCCCGGCGTGTGCTTTCGCCGCTGCCAACTGGCCAAGGCAGTATGGGGTAGTCACACCGAGTTCACCGACCGCACCATGGAGCAGCACATCTACAAGCTGCGCAAGAAATTGCAGCTATGCAATCACAGCGGAGCGGTGCGCATCAGAACTGTGTATTCGCACGGCTACAAGCTGGAACTGTCCGCGCACGACAAGGATGCAGTGACGATGAGCAAGGCAGTCAGTCCCAGCCCGGCGCATCGCGCGGCGGCTTGCTGAGCGAGCGTTGATCTGGCGCCAGGGAACTTTTGAACAACTCACGGCGTAGCGAGTGAACTTGGAATGTTTCTCAAACGCGGCGATTGTCCATAGTGAAAATCAAGCAATTATGCATATCGGCGATCGCCTTGGTTGTTTATCGAAGGCTCATGGAGGAGTTGTTCAAAGCTTCCCTAAATGCATTGCACATCGCCAAGTGCTTTCGCTGCATGCCATTTCGTTGCTGCGGCGCCGCTAAAGTCCGCACTTTGCCGTCATTGAAATGATGCGCTAACAGATTAAACCGCACGTCATGGCCCGCGCCCCGCGATCACTACCGCAACGTGGTAACGGTACGACGCAAAGACAACGGCACATGGAAATCCCTAAGCCGTCGTTCAATCACGTGTATTGCAGATTACTGCTCGGATTCTCGCCGTATTCGTTCGGGCCGGGCGTGTCCTCGATGCACATGAAGACCAGCAAGACGATAAAACCGACATAAGGCACCAGGCTGATCATGCCAATAGCAAGTTCGTCAAAACGGCGAACACCCCCACCCCAGTCCACCGGACCGGGACCATTTTCGCCGCCCAACACTGCTGCAGCGATGGCAAACAAGCCACCGAGCACCGCCAGGACCAAGAACTGCATCAGCGCAAACATCCAATATTCCTCGCGACGCGAGCGAGGAAGTCGGCACAGCGCTTGATCGGCAGCAGCATGCATTCCATCGTGACTCTTCTCGTAATGAGCAGTGAGCGGTATCTGTGATCTGGCGGCACTGCGCAACGGGCCGCACATGTTGCCATAGCCGCACTCTGGTGAAAATGGTTTCTTTGCGGCCCAATGCATATCGCCAAACGCTGTGCGACGGACGGTCGGCAGCGGCCAGCCGCTGCAGATACGAGCGCCCCATACGCTGCGATGCGCCGTAGCGCTTGGACGATCACTGCAGGCGAGCGCCGGCTTGAGAATCCGGATTGATCGCCTGTGCATGCAGCTGTCGGACACAGGCAGGCTGCGACGCCCTGCCGGACATGCGGTGCACGCCGCCGAGCGCACCGCATGTCCGGCAGACGTATCGGCTCGTCAGTCGGCCGACGCTTCCAGCGCCTGACTCAGCCGCTCCACTGCGATGATCTCCATTCCCTTGATGCTGGCCGTCTTGGGCGCATTGGCTCTGGGCACGATCCCGCGCTTGAAACCATGCGTCGCGGCTTCCTTCAGGCGGTCCTCGCCGTTGGGTACCGGACGAATTTCGCCGGACAGCCCCACTTCGCCAAACGCAATGGTCTTCTCGGACAACGGGCAGTCGCGCAGCGAAGACAGCACCGCCAGCAACACCGGCAGATCGGCTGCGGTTTCCTGCACGCGGATGCCGCCCACCACGTTGACGAACACGTCTTGATCGCCCACCACAATACCGCCGTGGCGATGCAGCACCGCCAGCAACATCGCAAGCCGGTTCTGCTCCAACCCCACCGCAACCCGACGCGGATTGGACAACGGCGAGGCATCGACCAAGGCCTGCACCTCCACCATCAACGGCCGGGTGCCTTCGCGGGTGACCATCACGCAACTTCCGGGCTGCTGTGTGCTGCCGCCGGACAGGAAGATCGCCGACGGGTTGGACACCTCCTTGAGACCCTTCTCGCCCATCGCGAATACGCCCAACTCGTTGACCGCACCGAAGCGGTTCTTGAAAGCGCGCAACAACCGAAACCGGCTCCCACTCTCACCTTCGAAATACAACACCGCATCGACCATGTGCTCGAGCACGCGCGGGCCGGCGATACCACCTTCCTTGGTGACATGGCCGACCAGAAACACGGCAGTGCCGGTCTCCTTGGCATAGCGCACAAGCCGCGCCGCGCTCTCGCGCACCTGGCTAACCGAACCGGGAGCTGCGGTCAGCGACTCGGTCCACAGCGTCTGCACCGAGTCGGCCACGATCAACTTCGGCCGCGCCACGCTGGCGTGCTGCAGGATGTTTTCGATTCCGGTTTCGGCCAGTGCATTCAAACCTTCCAATGGCAGATCCAGGCGCACCGCACGCCCGGCGACCTGCGCCAGCGATTCCTCGCCGGTGACATACAACACCGGCAACGTGCTGGCCATGCTTGCCAACGCCTGCAGCAACAACGTCGACTTGCCGATGCCGGGGTCGCCACCAATCAGCACCACTACACCTTCGACCAGCCCACCGCCCAGCACCCGATCGAACTCGCCGATGCCGGTGGACACACGCGCCTGCTCGGACTGCTGCACATCTTTGAGCGCGGTGATTTTGGGTGCCTCGGCCTTACCCGCCCAGCCGCTACGCCGCGATGCCGCTGGCGAGGCCTTGCTGCCAGGCGTCGCGCTTTTGAGCACGATTTCGCTTAGCGTGTTCCATACACCGCATTCGGTGCACTGGCCCTGCCATTTGTTGTACTCGGCGCCGCATTCGCCGCAGACATAGGCTGTTTTGGTTTTGGCCTTCGCCATCGTCATCTAGCCAATCGATTTTGGAACAACAGGATAGCCGCCGTTGGTCTCAGGATGTGCGACGCTGGCGGGATCGGGAATTCGTCTAGGCTGACAGCGCTGCTGGATGACTTGCAACTGTGCACTTCAACCACGGCGCTCTACGTGGGACACATCGACGACGTCGAAACACGTGGCTAGCGCAATGCCTTTCGTTAGATGAGTCGACATCGGTATCGACGACAACCAACTCATCGGAAGCTGCATGATCGATCACTACCGACCATGCAGCTGCAGAGCCCACACACTCCCCGCTCACCTCACAAGAGCGGGGAATCATCCATCAACGCGCCTTGTACAATTCGCTCAAGCGATCCGGCTTGCCGGCAATACGCTCTAGATGCGGATACGACAGCCCGCCGTGGTAATCGATGCGCACGGTGTCGTAGCGATCCAGACGTTTGACCAGCAATTCGATCGGCGTGGTGGTGTCCTTGGCGGCTTTGATTGCGTCCTTGATGACTTCGGCACTGAAGGCGCGGCCGTTGACTGCGACGATCGTATTGCCGTTGATCAGGCCTGCATTGAACGCCGGGCTGTCCCACAGCACTTCGTTGATTTCACCGGAGCCTTCCAGCGACAAACCCAACGACAGCCTCAGGATGACGTCACTCTCGTTGCTTTCGTAGGTCTTGATCGCCAGGTTCGGCTCGTCGTTGTAGACCAGCTTCCAGCCGTTGGCTTCGATGCCACCGTTCAAGGAGCCGTGCCCGTCCATTCGGCTGCGCAGCAGGCTCGCCCAGTCGTAGGAGGCCACGTCGTTGAGCGTGGCGACGATGTCGTCGAAGGTGTACGGATTGACACCCCAATCGCCGTTCTTCATGCCGAAAAACGCCTTGCCGAAGTCGTCGATGGAGCGCTTGTTGTTGGTCAGCTGACGCAGCTTGCTATCCACTTCCAGCCACATCATCTGGCCGCCGGAGTAATAATCCTCGCTCATCTGGTAGCTGCGGTACGCCTTCGGGCGGCGCATCGACATAGCCGGGTCGTTGGTGGTGTCCTGCACAGTGCGCCAGGCCATCCCGGGGCGGCCGCGCTCTTGGGTCGCAGCGACGACTGCCAAAATCTCGCGTGCCTGGTCCTGCGTCCACAGGCCCGACCGCGCAGCCATCACTTCGCCCCAGAACTGGGTCTGGCCTTCATACAACCACAATAGGCTGTCGCCCATCGGCACGTTGAAATTCGGCGTATACAGGTCGGCGCCACGGCGGTATTTACCGTTCCAGGAATGGTTGAACTCATGTGCAAGCAGGTCGCGCCCGGTCCAGCTCTTGTCCCACTCGGTGAAGTAATTCGGCGGGCCACTGTTTTCGCTGGAACGGTGGTGCTCCAGGCCGATGCCACCCAACTTCTTGGTCAGCGCGAGCAGAAATTCGTAATGGTCGAAATGGCGTGCGCCGTAAAGCTTGTCCATCTGCTGCACCAGGGACGCATGCGCCTTGATCTGTTCGGGCTTGGACTCCAGCGACTTGGCGTCGTCGGCGAACACGTTGAGGTACACCGGCTGCTTGGCGTTGCTCAGCTCCACGCGCTTGTAGTACTTGCCGGCGAACATCGGCGAGTCGACCAGGTCGTCGAAATCGATCGGCTTGAAGGTCACCGTGTCGCCGACGCGGTGGTCGGTTTCCAATGCGGTGGCATAGCTCCAGCCGGCCGGCAGCGTGACGCTGGCCTGCGCCTTAATGTTGCGTGCCAAGTAACCGGCCGGATAGAGCGCAGCGGTGTTCCACTGCAGGTTGAGCATTTCCGGCGTCATCATCACCCGGCCCTGGTTGGGGGCCTGCGGCGAGAGAAACTTGAACTCGGCCACCAGCTCGGTGGCACCCTGCGACACGTCAATCTTGAAGGCGTACACGTCGAACTGATCGCGTGTCCACGGCACCACCTTGCCATCGACCTTGATCACAAGACCGGCAAGCTTGTCGATCGGCCCGGTCGGCGAGTGATCGCCGGGAATCCACTGTGGATACAGCAGTGTCATCGGACCCGGCTTGGCCGGCATGGTGGTCTTGACCTTGAAGATGCGGTGCGCCAGATCGGTGGCATCGACATCGATCTTCAAGGTGCCTTCAAATGGCACATCTTGTGGCGGTGCGGTTTGCGCGGCTGCGGGCAACGACAGCGCCGCCAGCAAAGACACGGACAACAAGGTGGGCATTTTCATCGCAACTCCGCAGTGACCTGGAACAGGCAAGCCCACGATGCTAAGCGCCCGCCAGCGCTTCCCCGTATGCCATTGGTCATGTCGCAGGCGATTCATCCGCAAAAAAAGCCGCCATTCACTTGGCGGCCTTCTTTGATCCAGCATGCTTCGATTTGGCGTGGCGCCGTCTCAATGCATCATGTTGACGTTCATGTTGTGCAGCACCCACAGCGAGCCAACGATCACGATGCCGATGATCAGCAGCGAGAACAGGCCCACCTGCACGTTGGAACGCTGCTCGGGCGAGCGATCCATATGCAGGAAATACACCATATGCACCAGCATCTGTACGGCGGCCATCAGCGAGATCACGATAACGGTGACGCTCTTGGAGAACGCTCCGCTCATCACCATCGCAAATGGGATGGCAGTGAGGATCACGGCCATCACAAAGCCGGTCAGATAGGACTTCAAGCCGCCTGCATAGGCGTCGGCAGCGGTTTCGGTGTGGTGGTGATTGGCCATTACAGCGCTCCCAACAGATAGACGACGGTGAACACACCGATCCAGATGATGTCCAAGAAGTGCCAGAAAAGGCTCAGGCAGGCCAGACGCGTGCTGTTGCGCGAAGTCAGGCCGTTCTTGGAGATCTGGATCACCAGCACCGCCATCCAAAGCAGGCCGGAAGTCACGTGCAATCCGTGCGTGCCCACCAAGGTGAAGAAGGCCGACAGGAATGCACTACGCCCCGGGCCGGCACCTTCGTGGATCAGGTGATTGAACTCATAGACTTCCATGCACACAAAGCCGATACCCAGCAGCGCGGTGACGCCTAACCAGGCATATAGCCCGGTCATATTGCGCTTGTGCGCCGAGATCATCGCAACGCCGAAGCTCAAACTGCTGAACAACAGCAGGAAGGTTTCCACCAGCACGAACTTCAGATCGAACAGCTCCTTGGCCGTCGGTCCATCCACCGTGGCGCCTGAGAGCACTGCGTAGGTGGCGAACAGACCGGCAAACAGCAAGCAGTCGCTCATCAGATAGACCCAGAACCCGAAGACGGTGTTGCCACCGGCGTCGTGATGTTCGTGATCGTGATCGTGGCCGCCCGGGTGGGCGGCGTGGTCAAGCGTGGTCGAGGAAGCCATGGTCATACCACCTTCGCGGCCTGCGCCGCCTGTTGCTGTTCGAGCAGGGCGAAACGTGCGTTTTCGATGCGCTCCACTTCGTCGGCCGGCACCCAGTAATCGATGTCGTCATCGAACGTCCGTGCGATGAAGCTGCCGATCATGCCCACCAGGCCGATGATGGCCAGCCACCAGATGTGCCAGATCATACCGAAGCCCAGCAGCACGCTGAAAGCACCGATATAGACACCTGCACCGGTATTACGCGGCATATGGATCGGCTCGTACCTGGACGGTCGCACCCAACCCTTGCCGTTCTGCTTATCGGCCCAGAACTGATCGCGGTCGTCGATGTGCGGCAACACGGCGAAGTTGTAGAACGGCGGCGGCGAAGAAGTTGCCCACTCCAGCGTGCGGCCATCCCACGGATCGCCGGTGTAATCCATGTGCTCCCTACGCTTCCAGACGCTGTAAGCGATCTGCACCAGATTGAGGAAGATGCCTGTACCGATGATCGCTGCACCCACCGCAGCCACGATTAGCCAAGGTGCCCACTCTGGATGGTTGTAGGTATTCATGCGGCGGGTCATGCCCATGAAACCGAGCACGTACAGCGGCATGAAGGCCACGAAGAAACCGATGATCCAGCACCAGAACGAAGCCTTGCCCAGCTTCTCGTTAAGCCTGAAGCCGAACGCCTTCGGGAACCAGTAGGTCAGACCTGCCAGGTAACCGAACACCACGCCACCGATGATCACGTTATGGAAATGCGCGATCAGGAACAGGCTGTTGTGCAGCACGAAGTCCACGGCCGGAATCGCCAACATCACGCCGGTCATGCCGCCGATGCTGAAGGTGATGATGAAGCCGATCGTCCACAACACTGGCGCTGTCATGTGCACGCGACCGCGGAACATGGTGAACAGCCAGTTGAAGATCTTCACCCCGGTCGGGATCGAGATGATCATCGTCGTGATGCCGAAGAAGGCATTGACGTTGGCACCCGAGCCCATGGTGAAGAAGTGGTGCAACCACACCACGAACGACAGAACGCCGATGCAAGAGGTGGCGTACACCATCGAGGTATAGCCAAACAGACGCTTGCGGCTATAGGTCGCGATCAGCTCTGAGAAGATGCCGAACGCCGGCAGGATCAGGATATACACTTCCGGGTGACCCCAGATCCAGATCAGGTTGACGTACATCATGGCGTTGCCGCCACCGTCGTTAGTGAAGAAGTGCGTACCCAGATAACGGTCGGCACCCAGCAGCGCCAGCGCCACGGTCAGGATCGGGAATGCCGCGATGATCAGGATGTTGGTGATCAACGCGGTCCAGGTGAAGATCGGCATCCGCATCAGGGTCATGCCAGGTGCGCGCATCCGCATGATCGTGACGAAGAAGTTGATGCCGGTCAGCAATGTGCCTAACCCTGAGACCTGCAACGCCCAGATGTAGTAGTCCACACCGACACCTGGACTGTATTCCAGCCCCGACAATGGCGGATAGGCCAACCAACCGGTCTGCGCGAATTCACCGACGCCCAGCGAGAGGTTGATCAACGCCGCACCGGCCACGAACAGCCAGAAGCTCAGTGAATTCAAGAACGGGAACGCCACATCGCGTGCACCGATCTGCAGCGGCACGATGACGTTCAATAGACCCGTCATGAATGGCATGGCCATGAAGAAGATCATGATCACGCCATGCGCGGTGAAGATCTGATCGTAGTGATGCGGCGGAAAGATGCCTTCGTTGCCGCCGTGGGCGATCGCCTGCTGGGTGCGCATCATCGCCGCATCGGCGAAGCCGCGCAGCAGCATGACTAGCGCCACGATGATGTACATAACACCGATGCGCTTGTGATCCACCGAGGTCAACCACTCCTTCCACAGATAGCCCCAGAGCTTGTACTTGGTGACGGCGCCGGCGATGATCAGGCCGAGCAGGCTCGCGCCGCCGAGAGCAGCCATAATGATCGGCTCATGGTACGGAACCGCCTCGAGCGTAAGTTTGCCTAGCATCACTTTTCTCCAGAAGTGCACATGGCAACCGGCTCTACAGCCGATGCCTGATGATCGCCGTGGCCTTCCGGATGGTGACCCGGGCCATTCATGTATTTGCCTATCAGCGACCGGAACATGCCGTCCTGCACCGACGCGTAGTAGGTAACCGGATACTGTTCTTTATCGTTGCGATTGGCGGCTAGCACTTGGTACTCGGTGGCGTCCAATGTCTTCGGCGATGCCTTGACCTGAGCGATCCATGCATCGAAGCCAGCCTGATCGGTGGCATGCGCCTTGAAGCTCATCTTCGAAAAACCGTGACCGCTGTAGTTGGTCGACAGGCCGAAGTATTCGCCCGGCTCATTGGCGATCAGATGCAGCTTGGTTTCCATGCCCGCCATCGCGTAGATCATGGTGCCCAGCTGCGGGATGAAGAACGTGTTCATCACTGTATCGGAGGTGATCTTGAAGTTCAGCGGCGTGTGCACCGGGAACGCGATCTCGTTGACGGTCGCAATGCCCTGGTCTGGATAGATGAACATCCACTTCCAGTCCAGCGACACTGCTTCGATGTTGATCGGCTTGACGTCCGAATCCAGCGGCCGGTACGGGTCCAGCGCGTGCGAGGAGCGCCAGGTCAGCACCGCCAGCACCAAGATGATCACGCAAGGGATCGACCACACCACCACTTCAATGGCGGTGGAGTGCGACCAGTCCGGCTCGTAGCGCGCCTTCGTGTTCGATGCGCGATATTTCCACGCGAACGTAATCGCCATCACGATCACCGGGATGACCACGATCAGCATCAACACCACTGAGGTGATCAGCAGCTGTTTCTCGTCGTGGCCGACCTGGCCTTTCGGATTGAGAATGGCCGAGTTGCAGCCTGCCAACAGCAGGAACGGCAACATCAGACCTAGACGAAGTAAACGCCTGAGATGTTTCAGCGGAATCATCGGTCGATCCAAATGCGAAGGAACGCCAGCCTCGTACGTCGTCTCCCCTTCGGGATGCGTCCGACGCATGCACGTCCTAGTTGAGGTGGCCTGCGCAGACCGAAGACACGGGTTAGCACGCCAATTTTAGTCTTTGCTGCACCTGCACGAAACCCATTTGCAATGCTCCATCGCAATAAATACGCGTAGATTTGTGCGACATGTTGTCGCAGCGCAGCGCCAGGGAAGAATTGAGCAGTTGCGGCCGCCGATCGGGCCGTGCGCACATGCGATGACTGTATGAAACGCACATATGCAGCGCTCCAAAACGAAACTGGGCCGACCAAAGGCCAACCCAGTCACGCAGCATGGTGCCGGAAATAGGAATCGAACCTACGACCTACGCATTACGAATGCGCCGCTCTACCAACTGAGCTATTCCGGCCAGCCGTGAATTGTAGGAGCGCAGCCGCCCCCTGGTCAATCGCCAGTGGTAGCGGGCTGACCATCGCGGTGCCGGGTGTTGTTGGATCGCACACGCGCAATGCGCCAGCGCGACGGTGCCGATCGACACTCCTGCCCCATCGTCAGCCGCTTTCAGCTGACCAGACGCAGCCGCAGTTCCCGGGGAAGCGCAAATACCATCGATTCGGGCTCGCCTTCCAGTTCGGACACGCCTTCGGCACCCAGTTCGCGCAGCCGCGCCAGCACACCATCTACCAACACCTGCGGCGCGGAGGCGCCAGCGGTCAGACCGATGTGCTGCTTGCCGATAATCCAGGCTGGGTCGATCTCGCTGGCGTTGTCGATCAAGTAGGACTCTACCCCGTCGCGCCGGGCCAGCTCGCTGAGACGGTTGGAATTGGAGCTATTGGGCGAGCCGACCACCAACACCAGATCGCATTGGCGCGCCAGATCGCGCACCGCGTCCTGACGGTTCTGGGTGGCGTAGCAGATATCGTCGTGGCGTGGACCCTGCATCGCCGGGTAGCGCGTGCGCAAGGCCTCGATGATGCCCATGGTGTCGTCCACCGATAGCGTGGTCTGGGTGGTGTAAGCGAGCTTGTCAGGCTGGCGGATCTGCAATGTGGCCACCTGCTCGATGTCCTCGACCAGATAGATCGTGCCCTGGCCGCGCTCGCGGCTCCACTGCCCCATCGTGCCTTCCACTTCCGGATGCCCCGCGTGGCCGATCAGCACCACGTCGCGGCCGGCCCGGCAATGCCGCGCGACCTCGAAATGCACCTTGGTCACCAATGGACAGGTGGCATCGAACACCCTGAGCCCCCGCCGCTCGGCTTCCTGGCGCACCGCCTGCGAAACGCCATGCGCGCTGAAAATCACCGTCGCCTTGTCGGGCACCTCGTCCAGTTCCTCGACGAAGATCGCGCCGCGCTGCTTGAGATCGTCGACCACAAAGCGGTTGTGCACGACTTCGTGGCGCACATAGATCGGCGCGCCCAGCGTCTCGATCGCGCGCTTGACGATCTCGATCGCACGGTCGACACCGGCACAAAAACCACGGGGATTAGCGAGCAGGACATCCATGGCGGGCATTCTACGGGAATGAGGAAAGAGGAGCCCGACTAGGCGGCGCTCGCCCGCTAGACCACTTCAGCGTCGATTCCTAATTCCTAATCCCCGATTCCCGCTTCCCGGACGTGTCGAACAAACCGAACACTGCAATGCCGATAGCGCCGCCCACGATCGCCGAGTCGGCGATATTGAACGACGGCCAGGTGTGGCTGCCGATGTACCACTGGATGAAATCGACCACGTGGCCGTGCATCAGCCGGTCGATCACGTTGCCGATCGCCCCGCCGATCACCAGCGCGTACGGCACCGCGCTGCGCCATTCACCGCGCGCCGTGCGCGACAGCCAGAACGCCAGCAAGCCGCTGATGCCCACCGCCAGAGCGGTGAAGAACCAAAGCTGCCAACCGCCGGCATCGCTCAGAAAGCTGAAGGCTGCGCCGGTGTTGTAGGTGCGGTACCAGTTCCAGAACCCGCCGATGACCGGCACCGGGGTGTACTCGGGCAGGCTGGACAGCACCCAGGCCTTGCTCCACTGGTCCAGCCCGACCACGAGCGCCGACAACAGCAGCCAGATCAGGGCGGAGGGTTTGGGTCTTGCGGTCATGAAATCACCTTACTGTTCCTTGTCCCGAGCACGGGAAAGGCTGCCCGAAGGGCGGATGGGTAAGCACAGCCGGAGGCACCATCGCAGGCTCTCATCCGGCACCTCGCGCCATCTTCTCCCGCTCGCGTGAGAAGAAATTACAGGATCAGAACCAGCGACGCTCCTCGCCAGGGCCTTCGATGTTGCTGACGCAGCGGCTGCACAGTTCCCGATGACGCAGATCGCTACCCACGCTGGCCTGGTGGTGCCAGCAGCGTACGCACTTGGCCTTGGCGGTCGGCTGCGCGCTGACGAAGATGTCGTCGGTGCTGGCTGCGATCACGCTAACGTCGCCACTGATGAACAAAAAACGCAGCTCTTCGGCCAATGGCTGCCAGCGTGCAGCGGTCTGCGCATCGACGGCCACTGTGATCTCCGCTTCCAGTGCCGCGCCGATCGCGCCGTTGGCACGCATCGGCTCCAACACCTTGGCCACCTGCTCGCGCAAGGCCAGCAGCTTGTCGAAGTCGGCACTGGTCAGCGCGGCATCGGCTGGCAACGGCGCAAGGCCGTCGTACCAGGTGGCGAACAGCACGTTGTCGGCATGCTTGCCCGGCAGGTAGCCCCACAGTTCTTCGGCCGTGAAGCTCAGCACCGGCGCGATCCAGCGCACGAACGCTTCGGCCACGTGGTACATCGCGCTCTGCGCCGAGCGGCGGCCGCGTGCATCCTCGGCCATCGTGTACAGACGGTCCTTGGTCACGTCCAGATACAGCGAACCCAGATCCACGCTGCAGAAGTTCAGCAGGGCCTGCACGATTTCGGCCAAGTCGTAGCGCGCATACGCGGCGACGATCTTCTCCTGCAGTTCGTGCGCGCGATGCACGATCCAGCGGTCAAGCGGCACCATGCCATCGAGCGCCACCAGATGCTGCAGCGGATCGAACCCATGCAGATTGCCAAGCAGAAAGCGCGCAGTATTACGCAGACGGCGATACGCATCGGCATTGCGCTTGAGGATTTCCTGCGACAGCGACATCTCGTTGCTGTAATCGGCCGAGGCGATCCACAGGCGCAGGATGTCCGCGCCCAGGGTTTTCATGATGTCCTGCGGCTCGATACCGTTGCCCAGCGACTTGGACATTTTGCGGCCGTGCTCGTCCACAGTGAAACCGTGGGTGAGGCACTGCTTGTAAGGCGCTGCCTTGTCCATCGCCACGCCGGTCAGCAGTGAAGATTGGAACCAGCCGCGATGCTGATCGGAGCCTTCCAGATACAGATCGGCCGGCTTGGGAAGGCCGCGATCGACCAGCACCGCTTCATGCGTCACACCCGAGTCGAACCACACATCCAGGATGTCGGTGATCTTGTCGTAATCGGCCGCTTCGTCGCCCAGCAGTTCGGCAGCGTCTAGCGTGTACCACACGTCCACACCGCCCAGCTCCACCCGGTCGGCAACCTGGCGCAGCAGCTCGGTGCTGCGCGGATGCGGCTCGCCGGTTTCGCGATGCACGAACAAGGCGATCGGCACGCCCCAGGTGCGTTGCCGCGAGACGGTCCAATCCGGGCGCCCCTCTACCATGCCGGCGATGCGTGCCTGGCCCCAGGAAGGATACCAATGCACGCCTTCGATGGCCTTAAGCGCATCGGCGCGCAGATTGGCCTGCTCCATCGAGATGAACCACTGCGGCGTGGCGCGGAACGCGATCGGCGTCTTGTGGCGCCAGCAATGCGGGTAGCTGTGCTCCATCCTGCTGGCCGCCAACACCACCCCGGTGTCGCGCAACGCCTCGATGATGATGTCGTTAGCCTTCCAGATATGCAGCCCGGCTAGCACGGTGTCGCCCAGCGGCGGCGTCGACGGTCGGTACACGCCGCGTCCGTCCACCGGGTTGATCTGCGCAGCGCCGTAGCGTTCCAGCAGGCCGTACTGCCTGGAGACCTGGTAGTCCTCCTGTCCGTGGCCCGGAGCGGTATGCACTGCGCCGGTGCCGTCTTCGGCCGACACGTGATCTCCAAGCAACAACGGGATCTCGCGCTCGGCATAGAACGGGTGATTCAGCAGCATCTGCTCCAGCGCCGCGCCCTTGGCATGGCCGTGCACCACCACCGTCTCTATACCGTAGCGCCCGAGCGCCTTGCCGGCCAAGGCCTCGGCGATCACCAGCCAGCGCGGCTGGCCGCGGTCGGCCGGGCCTTCGACCAGCACGTAATCCAGTTCGGCACCCACGCTCACCGCCAGCGAGGCCGGCAGCGTCCACGGCGTGGTGGTCCAGATCGGCACCGCTACGCTCACGCCAGCAGGCAGGCTCGCGCCGAACGCGGCCGCGACCGCGGCCGGAGCACGCGCCGGATAGGCGATATCCACCGTCGGCGACACCTTGTCGGCGTATTCGATCTCGGCCTCAGCCAGTGCCGAACCGCAATCGAAGCACCAGTGCACCGGTTTGACGCCGCGGGTCAGGTGGCCGTTGTCGACGACCTTGGCCAGCGCGCGAATCTCATTGGCTTCGAAGCGGAAATCGAGCGTCTTGTACGGGTTGTCCCAATCGCCGATCACGCCCAGGCGCTTGAAATCGCGCCCCTGCAGATCGATCTGTTCGGTTGCGTATTGGCGGCACTTCTGGCGAAATTCCGCCGCATCCAGCTTTACCCCGACCTTGCCGTACTTCTTTTCGATCGCGATTTCGATCGGCAGGCCATGGCAATCCCAGCCCGGAATGTAGGGCGCATCGAAGCCAGCCAAATACTTCGACTTGACGATGATGTCCTTCAGGATCTTGTTGACCGCATGGCCCAGATGAATCTGGCCGTTGGCATACGGCGGGCCGTCGTGCAGCACGAACAGCGGGCGCCCTGCGGCATTGGCGCGCAGTTGCGCGTACAACCCCTCACGCTCCCAGCGCTCCAGCATCGCCGGCTCGCGCTTGGGCAGGTCGCCGCGCATCGGGAATTCCGTCGCGGGCAGATGGAGAGTGGCTTTGTAGTCTTGGGTCACAGGTCTCTACCGTTGCGCTGCGTTGTCTAAAGTGCCTGCAATTAAGTGTGCAGACGTTTGCGAGGAGCTCGCATTTTTATTATGTGCAGGCCCTTGCGAGGGACCGGCATCAAGTACAGCACGTGCCTGCTCGGCATCGCGATGCATCTGCACGGTCAGCGCGTCCAGGCCATCGAACTTTTCTTCGTCGCGCAGCTTGGCAACGAATTCGACTTCGATATGCCGGCCATACAGATCGCCCTGGAAATCGAACAGGTGCGCTTCCAGCAGCGGCTCCACACCGGCCACCGTGGGCCGGGTGCCAAAGCTCGATACCGATGGCCAAGGCTGCTCGGCCATCCCGTGCACCCAGGTCGCATAGATGCCAGACAAAGCCGGGGTGCGCTGAAAGCGCAAGTTGGCAGTCGGGTAGCCCAGCGTGCAGCCGAGTTGTTTGCCACGCACAACTCGTCCGCCGATGGCATACGGGCGGCCGAGCAATTTGCCAGCATGCGCGAACTCGCCGGCACCCAGCAGCTCGCGAATCCGCGTCGCAGAAATACGCTCACCCCCCCGGTGCACCGGCGCGATTTCGCCGGCCACAAAACCGTGCTGATCGCCGAGGGTACGCAGCAACGCAATATCGCCGCCGCGCCGATGGCCGAAGCGAAACTCCGGGCCGATCCATACTTCGCGCGCACACAGTCGGCCGACCAGCGCCAATCGCACAAAGTCTTCCGCGCTCATCGCCGACAAGCGGCCGTCGAAACGGATCATGCCCACGCTGTCGGCGCCGAAGTCATACAGCCCTTTGATCTTGGCGCGGGCCAGGGTCAGCCGCGGCGGCGGCGCGGCCGAGGCAAAAAACTCCCGCGGCAACGGCTCGAAGCTCACCGCCACCGCCTGCACGCCCAGCGCGCGCGCGCGCGCGACTGCGTGTTGCACCAACGTCCGATGCCCTAGGTGCAGGCCATCGAAGGCGCCGATGCAGACCACGCTTCCGCGCGGGAACAATGTCCCGCCCTCGACGTCTCTAAACAGCCTGCTCATTCCT
This sequence comes from Xanthomonas fragariae, assembly GCF_900183975.1. Taxonomy (NCBI): domain Bacteria; kingdom Pseudomonadati; phylum Pseudomonadota; class Gammaproteobacteria; order Lysobacterales; family Lysobacteraceae; genus Xanthomonas; species Xanthomonas fragariae. The sequence continues at coordinate 1,030,249 of NZ_LT853882.1, read as the reverse complement.
CGATCCAAACAGATGCCGACCTGTCGGCCGACCCTCGCTGACACATAACCCATAAGTATAGCCGTGCCTGTCAAGCCGCATGAGCGCGCGCTCAGGAGCGGGTAGCGCTTGGCAGGTGGCAGCGAACATTCGGCTGCGCGAAGGCAGAACTCCGTACAGCGCAGGCGGTTCTGTCACTTACTCTGCCAAGTCCGGCAGGCGCCCTATCCCTCTCTTACCCCTCGCGCAAATGCCGCGGCCGCAATCCCAATCCTACCTGCGCCACCAGATAGGTCAGCCCACCGCTGCCGACCAGCACTGCCAGCCAGCCGATGCGATCCCACTTGTCCATCTGCGTAAACGACGGCAGCCACCACAGCAGGCTCAACAACACCGCTACCATCGCCCCACACGCCAGCAACAGGCGCAACGCATAGCCAGCCCAACCCGGCCTGCGCTGGTACACGCCGGACTTGTCCAGCCAGTACCACAGCATTCCCAGGTTGAGATAACTCGATAGCGCACTGGCAATGCCCAGCGCCAGATGCAGGCCCGGCTGCTTGCCCAGCGCCTGCATCATGCCCTGCGCCTTGAGCTCGGGCGGCACCATGATCTGGTAGACCACCGCCAACAGCGCGAAGTTGAACACCATGTTGGCGATCAGTGCGGCCACGCCGGCACGCACTGGAGTGCGCGTGTCCTGACGTGCGTAGAAAGCCGGCAACAGCACCTTGAGCATGGCATAAGCCGGCAGGCCGAAGCTCAAGCCGTAGACCGACATCGCGGTCATGCGCGTATCGAACGCGGTGAACTGGCGGTACTGAAACAAGGTGGCCACCAGCGGCTCGGCCAGCAACAACAGGCCCAGCATCGCCGGCATCGCGATCAACAGCGTGGTGCGGAAACCCCAATCCAGCGCACCGGAGAATGCGCTGCGGTCGGTCTTGACGTGATGGCGGGCCAGCGCCGGCAGGATCACCGTGCCCAGCGCCACGCCGAACACGCCCAGCGGCAATTCCAGGAACCTGTCGGCCAGCGACAGCCACGACTGCGAGCCGTCGGCCAGCCGCGCGGCAATCACCGTGTCCAGCATCAAGTTGATCTGCGCGATCGACGAACCGAACAAGGTCGGGATCATCAAGGTCAGCACCTTGCGCACGTCCGGGTGATTCCAGCCCCAGCGCGGCAACGTCAACAGGTCGATGCCCTTCAACGCAGGCAACTGGAACAGCAGCTGCAGCGCGCCGGCCACCAGCACCGCCCAGCCCAGTGCCAGGATCGGCACCTCCAGCCGCGGCGCCAACCACAAAGCGCCGGCGATCATGCACAGGTTGAGAATCACCGGCGTCAGTGCCGGAATCGCAAAGCGCTGGAAACTATTGAGGGCGCCGCCGGCCAGGGCCGTGAGCGAAACGAACAGCAGGAACGGGAAGGTCAACCGCAACAAATCGACCAACAACCCGTACTTTTCGGGATCGGTGGCCGCGCCACCGGCGAACACCGACGCCAGTTGCGGAGTGAAGATCAGCCCCAGTGCGGTAATCACCAACAACATGCCGCCGAGCGTGCCGGACACGCGCGCCATCAGCCCGCGCAGATCGGTATGCGGGCGGGTTTCCTTGACCTCGGTGAACACCGGCACGAACGCGGTGGCAAATGAGCCCTCGGCGAACAACCGGCGCAGGAAATTGGGAATCCGGAACGCCACCCAGAATGCATCGGTCACCGCATTGGCGCCGAAAGTCGTGGAGATGGCCTGGTCGCGGATCAGGCCCAACACCCGCGAAACCATGGTCATACTGCTGAATGAGAGCAGGCCTTTCAACATTGCGGGCTTGCTCACGCTGCATCCCTCTTGACAACTGACTTGACGTACATATTCGGGTCTATCATACTTTCACGCTTGCTTTTTCCACCATACCGATTTTTCAGGAACCCACCACCGTGGCCAATATCAAGTCCGCCAAGAAGCGCGCCAAGCAGACCGTCGTGCGCAACGAGCGCAACACCGGCCAGCGTTCGATGTTGCGCACCGCCGTCAAGAAGGTGATCAAGGCCCTTGACGCCAACGATGCTGCAGGCGCTGAAGCTGCCTTCGCCGTTGCTCAGCCCATCTTGGACCGTTTCAGCGCCCGTGGCCTGATTCACAAGAACAAGGCGGCTCGTCACAAGAGCCGCCTGACCGCTCGTATCAAGGCCATCAAGGCCGCGTAAGCGATCAGTCTCGGCATTGCCGGAAGCCTGGCTTCCTGGACTATAGAAAAACCCGGCTTTGGCCGGGTTTTTTGTGTGCCAGTGCATACACTCAGCCCGCATTGCGCGCATCGCGCTCGTCCTCGCGCTGGCGATCGAAAAATGCCATGACGTCCTTCATGATCGGGAACGTGCCCTCGCGCCCCAGTGCGGACACCAGATACCACGGCGCAGTCCAGCCCAGCTCGGCCACGATCGTCTCGGCGGCAGCACGCGCCTCGTCTTCGAACATCAGGTCGGCTTTGTTGAGTACCAGCCAACGCGGCTTTTCAAGCAGCTCGGGATCATGCCTTTCCAGCTCGCGCTCGATGGTGCGCACCTGATCGGCCGGCGACGCGCCGTCCACGCCACCTTCGCCGTACACGCCGAGAGCAGGTGAAATGTCCACCAAATGCAGCAGCAGACGCGTGCGCTGCAGATGGCGCAGGAATTGCGTCCCCAGGCCGGCACCGTCGGCAGCACCTTCAATCAGGCCCGGCACGTCGGCGATGACGAAGCTGCGATACGCCTCGACACTGACCACACCCAAATTCGGATACAGGGTGGTGAACGGGTAATCGGCCACCTTCGGCGTCGCCGACGACACCGCACGAATCAAGGTGCTCTTGCCGGCATTCGGGAAGCCCAACAGACCGACATCAGCCAACAGCTTTAGTTCCAACTTCAACAGACGCTCCTCGCCTTCTTCGCCGGTGGTGGACTGACGCGGCGCGCGATTGACTGAGCTCTTGAAGTGCATGTTGCCCAGGCCACCCTTGCCGCCCTTGGCCACCAGCAGGCGATCGCCATGCTGGGTGAGGTCGCCGATGATTTCATCGGTCTGCACGTTCATCACCACTGTACCGACCGGCACCACGATGATGCGGTCTTCGCCGCCCTTGCCGTAGGCTTGGCGACCCATGCCGTTTTCGCCGCGCTGCGCCTTGAAGGTGCGCTCATGCCGGAAATCGACCAGCGTATTGACGTTCTCGTCGGCCACGATCCACACACTGCCGCCGCTACCGCCATCACCGCCATCGGGCCCACCGAGCGGAATGAACTTTTCGCGGCGAAAGCCGACACAGCCATTGCCGCCATTGCCGGCGGTAACCAGGATTTCTGCTTCGTCGACTAACTTCATGGGGCGTACAACCGGGAATAGGGAATAGGGAATAGGGAATAGGGAATGAGGAATTGGCCAACAAAAGCGGCCCATTCCTGCTGGCGAGAACACTCACCAGCACGACAGCGGAAAAACGCGACCGGATGCAGAACCGGCTTTTCCGATTCCCCATTTCCGACTCCCGGCCGTCAAACGGAAAACCCCGCAAAAGCGGGGCTTTCCGTCTCGTTCGCATGGCTTTGCTGCCGTACGAACTGGCCTGCATGGAGCGGGCGATTACGCCTCGGCAACCACACTGACGGTACGACGCTTCTTCGCGCCCTTGACCGAGAACTCCACCTTGCCGTTCACCAGAGCGAACAGGGTGTGGTCACGGCCGAGGCCGACGCCGGCGCCCGGGTGAAACTGGGTGCCGCGCTGACGCACGATGATGTTGCCGGCATCGATGGCTTGGCCACCGAAGATTTTCACGCCGAGGTACTTCGGGTTGGAATCGCGACCGTTGCGCGAGGAACCTACGCCCTTTTTATGTGCCATGACTGGTTCTCCTTACTTCTTATCGCCACCGGCAATACCGGTGATCTCGATTTCGGTGTAGTACTGACGGTGTCCCTGACGCTTCATGTGGTGCTTGCGGCGACGGAACTTGATGATGCGCACCTTGTCGGCGCGGCCATGGGCCACAACCTTAGCGGTGACCGAAGCGCCATTTAGTGCATCGCCCAGCTTTATGCCGTCGCTATCGCCCAACATCAGGACGGTGTCGAACGTGATCTCGTTGCCGGCTTCGACTTCGAGCTTTTCCACGCGGAGCGTTTCGCCCTGCGCGACGCGGTATTGCTTACCGCCAGTGACCAGAACTGCGTACATGACCAGGTTTTCCTCTGTAGTTATTATGGTCGCCTGCCTTACCCATGGGGCAAACAGGGGCGCGATTGTACTGGCCTAGCCTGTTTCGGGTCAAGTCGCAAGCTGTGTTACCCGGCCCACCCCTAACCGGGCCATGGAACGCATCATCCGGCCGCCACAAGGGCCCCGGCAGACTGGCATTTGGGGTAATTGCCCTCACCTGGGTCGGCGGGTAGGCTGATCGACTGCCACTCATTCCCGCTGAGCACGCTCGCACCACCGCCGGTTCGCCGGCCCGACACCGGATCCCCCATGGCGATGGATTTCATCCGCATCCGCGGCGCGCGGACGCACAACCTAAAGAATATCGATCTCGACCTGCCTCGCGACAAATTGATCGTGATCACCGGCCTGTCCGGTTCGGGCAAGTCGTCGTTGGCGTTCGACACCATTTATGCAGAAGGCCAGCGTCGCTACGTCGAGTCGCTGTCGGCGTATGCACGCCAGTTCCTCAGCGTGATGGAAAAGCCCGACCTGGACCACATCGAAGGTTTGTCGCCGGCCATTTCGATCGAACAGAAATCCACCTCGCACAACCCGCGCTCAACGGTCGGCACGATCACCGAGATTTACGACTACCTGCGTCTGCTTTACGCGCGCGTCGGTCAACCACGTTGCCCGGACCACGGCTTCCCGCTGGAAGCGCAGACCGTCAGTCAGATGGTCGACCATATGCTCACGCTGGATGCCGAGCAGCGCTACATGCTGCTGGCGCCGGTAATCCGCGACCGCAAGGGCGAGCATGGGCAGGTGTTCGAGCAACTGCGTGCACAGGGTTTCGTGCGCGTGCGCGTGGATGGCGAGTTGTACGAGATCGATGCGGTGCCGCCATTGGCGCTGCGTCAGAAGCACACCATCGAAGCGGTGATCGATCGCTTCCGCCCGCGCGAAGACATCAAGCAACGATTGGCGGAAAGCTTCGAAACAGCACTCAAGCTCGGCGAAGGCATGGTGGTAGTGCAGTCGCTGGACGATCCGGCTGCCGCGCCGCAGTTGTTCTCGTCCAAGTACAGCTGCCCGGTCTGCGATTACTCGCTTCCCGAACTGGAACCGCGCCTGTTTTCGTTCAACGCACCGGTAGGCGCCTGCCCAAGTTGCGATGGCCTGGGCGTGGCCGAGTTCTTCGACCCCGATCGCGTCGTGGTGCATCCGGAGCTATCGTTGTCGGCCGGTGCGGTACGTGGTTGGGATCGACGCAATGCCTATTATTTCCAGCTGATCGCCTCGCTGGCCAAGCACTACAAATTCGACGTCGATGCAGGGTGGAATACCTTGCCGGCCAAGGTGCGCAAAGCCGTGTTGTTCGGCAGCGGCGATGAAGTGATCAGCTTCACCTACTTTACCGATGCGGGCGGGCGCACCTCGCGTAAGCACCGTTTCGAAGGCATCCTGCCGAATCTGGAACGCCGCTACCGCGAGACCGAATCGCCGGCCGTGCGCGAAGAGCTGACCAAGTACGTCAGCCAGCAGCCCTGCCCTGCGTGCAATGGCACGCGTCTGAATCGCGCCGCGCGCAACGTGTTCGTGGCCGATCGCCCGCTGCCCGAGTTGGTGGTGTTGCCGGTCAACGAGGCACTGCGCTTTTTCCGTGGTTTGTCGTTGCCAGGTTGGCGCGGCGAGATCGCCGGCAAGATCGTCAAGGAAATCGGCGAGCGGCTGGGCTTCCTGGTCGATGTGGGCCTGGATTATCTGACCCTGGAGCGCAAGGCCGACACCTTGTCTGGTGGTGAGGCGCAGCGCATCCGGTTGGCCAGCCAGATCGGTGCCGGCCTGGTCGGTGTGATGTACGTGCTGGACGAGCCGTCGATAGGCCTGCATCAGCGCGACAACGAACGCCTGCTCGGTACGCTGACGCGGCTGCGCGATCTGGGCAACACCGTGATCGTGGTCGAGCATGACGAAGACGCGATCCGTCTGGCCGACTATGTGCTGGATATCGGCCCCGGCGCCGGTGTGCATGGCGGCGAAATCTGCGCCCAAGGTACGCTGCAGGACATCCTGGATGCGCCCCGCTCGTTGACCGGTCAATACCTGTCGGGCAAGCGCCGCATCGAGATTCCCAAGCAGCGCCACAAGCCCAACCCGAAGATGATGCTGCATCTGCGCGGGGCGACCGGCAACAATTTGAAGAATGTCGATCTGGACATTCCCGCCGGCCTGTTGACCTGCATTACCGGCGTGTCCGGGTCGGGCAAATCCACGCTGATCAACGATACGTTGTTTTCGTTGGCCGCCAACGAAATCAACGGCGCATCGCATCCGGTGGCCGCGCATCGCGAGGTCCACAATCTTGATCTGTTCGACAAGGTCGTGGATATCGACCAGTCGCCGATCGGGCGCACGCCGCGCTCCAACCCGGCGACCTACACCGGCATGTTTACGCCTCTGCGCGAACTGTTCGCACAGGTACCGGAATCGCGCGCGCGCGGCTATTCGCCGGGACGTTTCAGTTTCAACGTACGCGGTGGGCGCTGCGAGGCCTGTCAGGGCGATGGCTTGATCAAGGTGGAGATGCACTTTCTGCCCGACGTCTACGTGCCATGCGATGTCTGCCACGGCAAGCGCTACAACCGCGAAACGCTGGAGATCCGCTATAAGGGCTTCAATATCAGCGACGTGTTGCAGATGACCGTTGAAGATGCGCTGCGCTTGTTCGAGCCGGTGCCGTCGATCGCGCGCAAGTTGGAAACTCTGATCGATGTCGGCTTGAGCTACATCAAGCTGGGCCAGAGCGCGACCACGCTGTCCGGTGGTGAAGCGCAGCGCGTCAAGCTGTCGAAGGAACTTTCGCGTCGCGATACCGGGCGCACCTTGTACATCCTCGACGAGCCGACTACCGGCCTGCACTTTCACGACATCGAGGCGCTGCTCGGCGTACTGCACAAGCTGCGCGACGAAGGCAACACGGTGGTGGTAATCGAACACAACCTGGATGTGATCAAGACCGCCGACTGGATCGTGGATCTGGGCCCGGAAGGCGGCCATCGCGGTGGCAGCATTCTGGTCTCCGGCACGCCGGAAGATGTGGCCGCGCACAAGGCGTCCTACACCGGGCAATTCCTGGCCAAGATGCTGCCATCGGTACAGGCACGCCAGGCGCGCCCGGCCGCGATGGCCAACAAGCCCGATGCACGCCCGCCGCGCAAGGTCAAACCGGAAAAGGTGGCCAAGGTCGCCAAGTCAGCCACCCACAAAACTGCAAAAAAGAAGGCAAGCTGATGAGCGAACGCAAGATTCTGGCACGCATTCCTATCAGCGTGCGCTGGCGTGATATGGACAGCATGGGCCACGTCAACAACGCCAAATACATTTCCTATCTGGAAGAAGCGCGCGTGCGCTGGATGCTCGGCGTGGAAGGTGTGGCGATGACCGATCGGATCGCGCCGGTGGTTGCCGCCACCAACGTCAACTACAAGCGCCCGCTAGTGTGGCCAAACGACATATTGGTAGAGTTGTTCGTCGAGCGTTTGGGCAGCAGCAGCATCACAATCGGCCATCGCATCCTCGACCAGAAAGATGAGGGCGTGCTGTATTCGGATGGCAACGTGGTGGTGGTGTGGATCGATACGCAAACCGGCAAGAGCGCGTCGTTGCCGGATGCAGTGCGCACGGCCAGTCGCTGAGTTTTATCGACCCGGCTGCTGCGTTTTTCTCAGCGCTAAAGATCGGCGGCTCTCTCGGGAGCCGCCGTTTTTTGTTTTGAACGACGGTGTGATTACGCTACTTCGTACTGTTGCACGCCTGCAGCATGATGAGCCGGACACCGCAGACTGATACGGCAGCGCCTTCTGCGCGCCAGACGACTGCTTGGCCAGGATCGTTGGATCAAACAGCGCTGCCGCCAGCTGCATCATCCATGCTGCAGCTGGTCCTCCATCAAGAACCCGGTGCGCGCTTGCGCGCTTCCAACGTCGCCTTGATCTCACGGCCATCCTGCAAGGTGAAGGTCACGGGCACTTGCACGCCTTCCTGCAGCGGCGCGCTCGCCTCCATCAACATCAGATGCAGGCCGCCGGGCGCCAGCGCCACCGACTTACCCGCCGGCAACGCCAGCTCGGGCACCGCACGCATGCCACTGACGCCATTGCTCTGCGTGGTCTGGTGGAGGGACACATCGGCGAACGCGCTGCTCTGGGCCGCGGTGACCTTGAGCGGCTGCGCGCAGCCGTTGTGGAACTGCCCGAATCCTGCGGCCATGCCCATGCCACCGGGTGGTGGGATACGGATCCAGCCATTCTTGAAATCCGGCAAGCATTGCGCCGGGACACTCGTACTTGCCACCACCGCCAACACACCCAACACCACGCGTGCGCACATACGCCGCCTGCTTTGACTGCCGTCTATCATGATCCGACCTCCAGGAGCCCCGAATGAGCATCCAGATCTTAGACCATGGCCGTCTTCGAGAAATCCGTCTGGCGCGTCCGCCGGTCAATGCGCTGGACAACGCGCTGTACCAAGCGTTGAGCGTTGCGGTGCAGCAGGCCGGCGATGAGACCGATGGCATCGTGCTGTCGGGCAGCGAGCGGATTTTTTCCGGTGGCATGGATGTGCCGCACCTGCTGTCGCACGGCACCGACCGCGCCGCACTGCTCGCCAGTTGGACGGTATTCTTCGAGGCCGCGCAAACGCTGGCCAATAGCCGCGTTCCGGTGGTTGCGGCCATCGGCGGGCACGCCCCGGCCGGCGGCTGCGTGCTGGCGCTGTGCTGCGACTACCGGGTGATGGCGCGCAGCGCCGATACCGCCGAACCCTATGCGATCGGCTTGAGCGAAGTGCAGGTCGGCTTGGTCGCGCCAGAAGGCATCCAGCGCCTGTTGCGCCGCGTGGTCGGTGCGCACCGTGCCGAGCGCTTGCTAATTTCCGGGCAGCTGCTGCCGGCCGAACAGGCGGTCAAAATCGGCCTGGTCGATGAGTTGGTCGATGGCGGCTTGGTCACCGCGCGTGCGGTGGCGTGGCTGCAGGAACTGCAGCAGCTGCCGCGCCAGCCGATGCTGACTACGCGCGCGATTGCCCGCGCCGATCTGCGCGCGGCGCTGGTGCCCGAGCTGATCCAGCTGGAGCGCTTCATCGACGGCTGGTATGCGCCGGATGCGCAAGCCGCACTGCATGGTCTGGTCGCACGTCTGCACAAGGCCTGAGCACGCTGTCGGCACGGTAAGCACCGGGCGGGCCGCTATAATCCTGGTCCGTCGCACGCCCAGGCCAGCACCTTGTCCGCCACTGCCGAACCCGTTGTCTCCGAACTGATCAGCCTGCTGTCGCTGGAGCGCCTGGAAGACAACCTGTTTCGCGGCCAGAGCCGCGACATCGGCACCAAGTACGTGTTCGGTGGACAGGTGCTTGGCCAGGCGCTGTCGGCAGCGCAGGCCACGGTCGAAAACGGCCGGCAGGCGCACTCGTTGCACGCGTATTTTTTGCGCGCCGGCAATATCGATCAGCCGATCATCTACGACGTCGATCGCACCCGCGATGGCGGCAGTTTTTCGGTGCGCCGGGTCACCGCGATCCAGCACGGCAAGGTAATCTTTTTCTGCGCGGCCTCATTTCAGGAACGCGAAGACGGCGCCGAGCATCAGTCGCCGATGCCGGTGGTGCCGCCGCCGGAAGACATCGAACCCGGCACGCCGCTGGCACCTGAGGTGTTGGCGAACCTGCCAGCCAAGGTACAACGCTGGCTCTCGCGCGGCGGCCCGTTCGAATTTCGTCACGTGTTCCCGCGCGACGAACTCAAGCCGCCCAAGCGGCCACCGTTCCAGCAGATGTGGCTGCGCTTGAACGATCCGATCGGCGACGATGTCGGCCTGCATCAAGTGCTGCTCGCATACGCGTCGGATTTCCAGTTGCTGGGGACGTCGACGTTTCCGCATGGCATCAGCTATTACACGCCGAACGTGCAGATGGCCTCGCTCGATCATGCGCTGTGGTTCCACCGCCCGTTCCGCACCGACGATTGGCTGCTGTATTCGCTTGACAGCCCCACCGCGCAAGGGTCGCGCGGCCTGGCGCGCGGCCAGTTCTTCACTCGCGATGGCGTGTTGGTCGTCAGCACCACCCAGGAAGGATTGATCCGTGTGGTGCCCGACGGCAGCCCGATACCCGCGCCAACCAAGGACTAGGCGTGCGCCCGACATCTTCGCCATTCTTCTTTTTTATCTCGACCATGCGCAATCACGGCGCAGCTGGTTCGGGAATCGCTGGCACACCCTAAGCATGCGCAAGATTTTCAGCAGTCAACGTATCGAAACCGCAGAAGGCGTGGCCAGTCTCTTGCGCGAAGCCGGCATCGACGTGCGCATGAGCAATGGCCGCTCCTACGAAAGCAAACGCACCGGCCAGTTCAGCTATCTCGAACAGGGCAACGTGCAGGCCTATCCCACCGTGTGGATCGTGCACGCCGACGACCAGCCACGCGCACGCGATCTGCTGCGTGACGCACGCCTGCTGGACACCACCCGCCGCGATCTGCCGAACGTGGAATACACCTTCCGCGAGGGCGAAAACGGCTCAAGCGCCAACGCGCGCAGTTGGGCCTGGCGCATCCGTCTGGTGCTGCTGTCGGTGATCGGCGCGGTCGCCATGTTCGTGGTGATGCGCCATCGCAGTGCGCCTGCACCGGTTGCACCGGCGACCCAGCCGGCTTTGCAGCAAGCACCCGTGCAGAATTCAGCGCAGCCGGCGGTAGAAGATGAACAAGTGCGTGTGCGGATTCAGCCAGCGCGCTGAGCGCGGCTGACAACACTGCCGCAGCCATCTGTGCGCGCACGCTTGCCTTTGGGCATCAGCGGGTATAGCAGACGCACCGGCTACAAGCAGGCGTATGACCGCATAGTGCGCGCCTGAGAGAACACAGTGAGCGCCATCGCCATGGCGATCATTCGCGATCCCGCGGCCAGCAAAGACATCGCGCAGGAAGCGTTTTCGGCGAGTTCGCCCATGGCAATGCGCCCAGCGGCGTTGCGGCACGTCGTTTTACTCGTATGGTCACACTGGCAGCCGCCTTGGTTTGTAGCAGCACGCCTGTACAGCACCAGCATTAATGCCGGTGCATCGGCATCAATGCTGGTGCTGTGCGCAGGCATTGCAGTGCTCAACTATCAACCCTCAGGATCCTGCCACGTGTTATGCACCCCTGCTGAAACGCAATGCGCAACGACGCGGCACTACACGTGCGCCGTTGCTTTACCGCTGCATGTTGGGTCCGGGTGCGATGCTGGCGAACACGGTGGCAGTCATGCTGCCCATCCTTCATCGCTCCATGAAGCTGGGAATGCTGTGACCTGATGGTTGACGCAATAGCTCCAACCGAAAAGCACAAGTAGCCATAAAAAACGGCCTCCCACTTGCGCGGGAGGCCGTCAGTCGATCGGCGCCTTGTTGCATGCTGCTATTTACTTGCTGCGTATGACGACAGTGCTGCCCCGGCCGCAGCAGTGCGACCGGAGAGTGCTCTAGCGACTAGAAAAACTCAGTTGCCCGCGGCGGGCTTGGCCGGCATCGTACGCTTGCCGTGATCGCCGTGCTCACCGTGCTCACCGTGCTTACCGTGCTCACCTGGGCCACCTGGGCCGTGTTCGCCACGTTGCTCGGATGACGCATCGAACTCGGCCTTGCTCAACTTGCCATCCTTGTCGGTATCGGCCTTGGCAAACCATGCATCGCGATGCTGCTGCATGCGCAGTTCACGGTCGGCGCGATCGACAAAGCCGTCCTTGTTGACGTCCATCTCATCGAAACGCGCAGCGAACTTCGGGTCGGCCCTGGCTTCTTCGCGGCCGATGCGGTCGTCCTTGTTGGTATCGAGCTTGCTCAGCCATTCGCCGCGTTCACCGTGTTCGTCAGGACCCGGGCCGCGATGATGCGGGCGCTCCTCGCGCGAGAGCTTGCCGTCCTTGTCGGTGTCCAGCGTGTCGAACTGCGCGGCCAGCATTGGGTCGGCCGCCGCTTCGCTGCGATCGATCAGGCCATCGCCGTTCTTGTCGAGCTTGGCAGGACGCGGCGCATCGCCAACGGCAGGCGGGGCGGCGAATACCGCGCTGCTGGACAGAGCAGCCAGCACGGCCAGTGCGAAGAAAGGTTTGCGGGACGTCATGGGAAACTCCTGAGGTGTGAGAACTACACGCGGCACCTGCATGGGCCGCATCGCGTGGGTGGCGCATCCGGATCTCCCGTGCGCTGCCACCAACACCCACATCAACGAGCCACCGGCACGCGCGTTGACGTGACCGTTGGCCGTATTCATCCGGCGGACAGTCGCCACTGCTGCGACGCGCAGGCGTTATCCTGCGGCCATGGCCATCCATGCCGACACTCACGACGACCTGCGCCTGCTCCAGACTGGCGAGCATGCCTGTGGCTACTGGTCCGACCGCCAGGCGCGCGACCTGGTGCTGGATCCGCAAGACCCGCGTCTGGGCGCGATCTATCCGCAAGCATTGGCGTGGGGATTCCGTCGCTCCGGCGATCTGGTCTACCGGCCGCATTGCGAACGTTGCCGCGCCTGCGTGCCCGTGCGCATTGCCGTGGATGCGTTCCGCCCTGATCGCAGTCAGCGCCGTTGTCTGGCGCGCAACGAAGACCTGGTGGTGCGCGTGGTCGCCGCCGAGCGCAACGCCGAACAACTCGCGCTGTATCGCCAGTACCTCAAGCATCGGCACCCCGGCGGCGGCATGGACGAGCATGGCGCCACCGAGTTCGACCAGTTCCTGATCGGCGCCTGGTCGCATGGACGCTTTCTGGAAATCCGCGAACCGGCCGTCGCCCACGCGCCTGGCCGCCTGCTCGCTGTTGCAGTCACCGACGTCACCGAGCATGCGTTGTCGGCGGTCTACACGTTTTATGCGCCGGAAGCTGCCGCGCGCAGTCTTGGCACATTCGCGATCCTGCAGCAGATCCAATGGGCGCAACGCGAGCGACGCGCGCATGTGTATCTGGGTTATTGGATCGAGGGCCACGCAAAGATGAATTACAAGCGCCGTTTCAACGCACTGGAGGCCTACGACGGCCGCCAGTGGCGCGGACTGCCCGCTCATGCACCGGCACCTTGAACCGCCGGATTGGAACGTCGGTTTGTCGCATCCCACATGCGAAAATTCCGCGATGATCAAACCTCTCTTGCTGCTCGCGCTGACTGCCTTATGCACTGCTTGCGCCCATCGCTTTACCTCGTCCAAAACCACGTCCGGCGCTTCCACCACCACGCCCACGCCGGCCCAGCTGCGCATCGCAACCTACAACACCTCGCTGTATTCCGACCAAGCCGGTGGCCTGGTGCACGAACTGCAAGGCGACAGCGCGCATGCGCGCAAAATCGCTGCAGTGCTGCAGCGGGTGCGCCCGGATCTGGTGCTGCTCAACGAATTTGACTTCGACCCGCAACAGCGCGCCGCCGATCTGTTCCAGCAACGTTATCTAGAAGTGGCCCAGCCAAACGGTGGCCAAGCGCTGCGCTATCCATACCGATATCTCGCACCGGTCAATACCGGCGTGCCGAGCGGTCTGGATCTGGACAACAACGGCACCATCGGTGGCGACGGCCGTGCGCGCGGCAACGATGCCTGGGGTTATGGCTTGCACCCCGGCCAATACGGCATGCTGGTGCTGTCGCGTTACCCCATCGATGCGCAGGCCGTGCGTAGTTTCCAGTTGCTGAAATGGAGCGCACTGCCCGGTGCATTGCGACCGATTGATCCGTCCACCAAAAAACCGTTCTATCGCGATGCAATCTGGGCACAACTACGGCTATCGTCCAAGTCGCATTGGGACGTACCGGTGCGCACACCGCTGGGCGTGGTGCACGCGTTGGTGTCGCATCCCACTCCGCCAGTATTCGACGGTGCGGAAAAGCGCAATGCCGCACGCAATCACGACGAATTGCGGCTATGGCGCGAGTATTTAAACAATGCCAAGGACGCCGCGTGGCTGTGCGACGACCAGAGAAGATGCGGTGGGCTACCGGCGGATGCGCGCTTTGTGATCCTTGGCGATCTCAATAACGACCCGGTCGATGGCGCCGGTCGCCACGATGCAATCCGCGCACTGATCAACCACCCGCGGGTGTTGCAGTACCCCACCCCGCACAGCGACGGCGGCCCGGAAAAAACTGCCGAATACGCCGCGCTAGGCACTGCGCACACGGGCGACCCGCATCAGGTCACCGGTGATTTTGGTCCGCAGGCAGGCACCATGCGTCTGGACTATGTCCTGCCATCGCGCCAGTTCACGCTGATCGGCAGTGGCGTCTTCTGGCCAGCCAGTACCGCCCCGGAAGCGGCGATCGCCGACGGCAGCGACCATCATGCGGTATGGGTGGATATCGCCGGGAAATAAGCAATCGCATAGACCACGGGATGTCATGCACGGAGCCCGGCGTCGACTGCCACGCCTGGCAGCTCAGCAAAAAGCAAGAAACGGGTCGACTTGACCGCACCGCCGCAGCCCAAAGCCGTGGCAGCGCTGCGCGTTCTTCCCGGAAATTACCGAGGCAGGGATCAGCCAAGGTTTACCCAGACAGCTAGGGTGGGCTGGTACGGATTCAGACGGCAGTCTTACACTCTCCGGCGGACAGGCGTCACAAGGAAGATCAAATGAGACTGTATTTTCCGATCCTCGTTTCTTCTTGATCACCCTCGCTGGCCACTCCTTCGGTGATGCGATCACGCACAGATCGAGGCGGCAGAATTCGGCCTGCGCGGCGCCACCTTCAATGGCTACGGCGCTGCGAATCTGACTCACTACGTGCCGCAAAGCGGCATCGCGGTGATCAATTACGTGCTGGCCGGCGATCCGGCGCCAACCCCGGCGCTGCGCCGCCCAATCCGCTGCTGGCGATGCGCCTGGGCGATCAAAGCGGCACCAACCTCACTGGCACACAGAGCGTGCTGGCACCGGCCCGGCTGGCGCAGTACCAAGCCAGCTACGCGCACACCTACCTGATCGAGACGGCGGCAGACTTCTATGCGCAACGCCATGAAGGTGACGCCTGAAACGGCGGCACCGTAGTCGCTTGATGGCTGCGACATGATCGAATCCGTCGGCGAGCTATTGGTTCAACGATGCTAGCCGCGCAAGCGCGGGCGACCTCGAACCAGGGTTGTTCGGTCTGACCGCTTTGCGAAGAATTAGTCGCCCCTGAAAAATCCCCTTCAAGCGCCAAGTGCCGTCGGTGACAGCGGCACGGTACTCAAGGATGACCATCCCATCGCCCGCATCCAGGCACGCAAAAACGCGATCCAGCGCAGCAGCCAGCGCAGGTTGTAGCCGGCCGCGCAGCCGAGCACGTGCAGCGCATCGCCTTGGGCACCTTTCAGCCTGCAGCGACGCAACCTGCAGTCGTCTTTCAGATGTCCGATCACCGGCTCCACCGCCTGCCGTCGCTTGATCCAGCGCCATTGCCGTCGCGTCAGCGTCTTGGCCTTGCCGCGATGCAGGACCTGCACGCCATCGACCGCGCGCCCGCGATAGCCCAGGTCCACGATCGCCACCGTCGGTTCTACGCTCACATCCTGCAGCAACCCGCGTGTCTGCTCCAGCTGCTCGGCCAAGGTATCGCCGTCGTACGGGTTGCCCGGGAAGCTGCGCGCACCCACGACCAATCCCTTGCAGGCGGTGACCGCAATGCCGACCTTGACGCCAAATTCGTACGCTTGACGCGCCTTGCCCTTGCCGATGCATTCCACTTCCGGGGCATGCAATGCGTAGGGTTTTTGTTTGTCCTTCGGACGCTGCGTGCACAGCCGTTGCGCACGTTCCAGCCAGACAGCGATGCGCTCGCGCACGCCGGTGTTTACCTGATCGAGTTTGCGTTGGATGTCGCGCACGAGCCGTCCCAGCACTGTGCGTTGACGTCGCAGCACGCGCCGCATCCGCTTGAACTGGCGCGCATGCGCATACCGACCTGCCTTGCGGCTCAGGGCCGGGCCTTGCCGCGCGTAGCTCTGCCGCAATCCGATGCTGTGCCGCTTGGCCAGTAACACCAGCTTCTTGCGTGCCACCTCCAGCAAACGGCTGTCGGTCGGATAGGCGATCGCCTTTTCCTGCACCGTGGTGTCCACGATCACCCGCGACAACTCGCGTGCGTCCACCGCCTGCATCGCGTGCGCGGCGTTGATGGTGTGCGCCAGCAGCTCTTCCATCCCGGCCTCACCCAGGCGCTGCCGCCAGCGCGTCAGCGAGCTGGCATCGCACGGCAAACGCGTCTGGAACACGACCTCGCCGGTGAAGAACTGCCAGTACGGATTCTCCAGCCAGCGCTCGCACACCGCTTCATCGGACAGGTCGTAAGCGTGTTTGAGGTAGAGCAAACCGGCAATCAGCCGCACCGGCAATGCCGGCCGACCGCCACCGGCCTGGGTGGCCGGCAAGCGCGATGAAAGTGCTTGCTCCAACGCCGTCCACGGCATCCGTTGGCTCAGCCGCGCCAGCGGATGACGCAGATCGATCTAGTTCTCCAGCCGCGAACGAAACAACTCGTCGGCGGGTCTGTCTTCGGCAGCAGGACGGCGTGTACGCATGGGCGCAAATTGCAAGAAACCAGCCTTCAGCGTAGCGAACACTGGTAGTTTTGGCACGCCGGTGCAGACATCAAGGCCTTGCGGTCGTTGGGTGGTTGGGTGGTTGGGTGGTTGGGTGGTTGGGTGGTTGGGTGGTTGGGTGGTTGGGTGGTTGGGTGGTTGGGTGGTTGGGTGGTTGGGTGGTTGGGGTTTTTCAGGGGCGACGAATTACACCAACGTTGTGAACCACAATCGCCGCCAACTCAAATAGCGGCCTGACAGGCAAGCCGGAGAAGCGACATGACATCAGCACGCGACGAGCGCACGGGACAGTCAGCACGCGACAAGCGCACGGGACAGATCGTCGACGCCGAACAGCTGTGGATGATCAATCCGGTCGATAAGCTGGGCTATGAGTGTCGGGGTTGCAGTGCCCAAGTAACTCCTTGCTCGTATTGGCCGGAGAACAAGGTCCGTCCCTATTTCAGAGCCTACGATGGGCACGAGATTGGGTGCGACGTCAAGGGCGAGGGCGAATTGGTGCAGCGCGCACAGAGGCAACGGGTAACAACCATGGAGGGCTTCTCCGGCAGGTTCCCAAACCGCCTAGTGCTCCGTGACACTCATCCTGTGGCCGACTCGGATGGGTCTTTGACGGTTCCGACAGGCAGTGAAAGACGCCGAAACGGCGCGAATGGATCGAGCCAGACGCTTCGTGATCGTCAATGGGCAGCTCAGACCATTCGGCCGATTTGCCGCACTTTCATAAATTACCCGTTCGACCGTGACCTCCCTTTGGCAGTGCCTGGGGTCGCAGTTGATACCTACCAGCGCGTCTTTCGTTCCTTAAAGAGAGATCAAGTCATCCAGTACTCCGAGCAACGTCTTTTCTACGCCCCTATCAGTTGGAAGGCGCCAATCGAAGACGATAACCAGATCGAAATCCAGTTGAGCTACGGCGAATGGGCGACGTCCCCCCGCCCTGAGTAGCGGCCGGGTTTAGAGTCCGGGCCTGATGATATCGGTGTTTGTCAGATGTTGGGCATAAGCGGCCGGCGTCATGCCGCCGATTGCTTTCTTGGGTCGGTCCTCGTTGTATTCGCGTCGCCAGCGTTCGATCTCGGTGCGCGCGTGCAGCAGTGTTGGGAACCAGTGCTCGTTGAGGCATTCGTCGCGTAGTCGGCCGTTGAACGATTCGACGTAGGCGTTCTGGTTCGGTTTGCCCGGCTGGATGAGCCGTAGCTGCACACCACGGGCGTGCGCCCAGGCGACCATCGCCCTGCCGCAAAACTCCTTGCTGTTGTGCCCCGAGGGCAGGCTTCGCGCTCGGTGCGGATCACCTGCGGCAGGCCACGGCTGTGTGCCAGTCGGTCCAGCACGCGCGCAACGCCGTGTCCCGAGATCGCGCGCTCCACGTCGATGGCGACCGCTTCGTGGGTTGCGTCGTCCACGATCACCAGACACTTGATCACCCGGCCTTCGGCGGTGCGGTCGAACACGAAGTCCATCGACCACACCTGGTTGGCCTGCGATGGCCGCAACAATGGTTGGCGCTCGCCCACCGGCACCTTCTTGCGCCTGCGGCGCCGGACCTGCAACTGCTGTTCGCGGTACAACCGCTCCACACGCTTGTAGTTCACGACGCGTCCTTCCTGTCGCAGTTTGAGATAGATCATCCCCACGCCATAGCGGCGATGGCGATGCGCCAGCGCAAGAATGCGCTCGCGTAGCTCAACGTTGCGGTCTTCGCGCGGGCAGTAGCGCAGCGCACTGGCGCTCATGCCGATCGCCGCCAAGGCGCGACGCTCGCTGGCACCGCACCCGATCCACTCGCGCACCAGCGCACGACGCGCGGGTGCGCTCACCACTTTTTTCGCAGCGCATCCTTGATCAGGTCGTTCTCGAACAGCTGCTCGGCCAGCAACTTCTTCAGCCGCGCGTTTTCGGACTCAAGGTCCTTGAGTCGCTTGGCATCGGGCACGCTCATTCCGCCGAACTTGCTGCGCCACAGGGAGTACGAGGCCTCACTGAAGCCATGGCGCCAGCACAGGTCTTTGATCGCCACGCCTGCTTCGGCTTCGCGCAGGAAGCCAATGATCTGCTCTTCGGTAAAACGCTTCTTCACGTCCAATCTCCTCGGGGTAGGGAATTGGACTCCAAACTGAGGCGCTACTCAAAATCGGGGGGACGTCGTGGGAAGAGCGTAACCTCAAGCGCCCATACCGGGTGAGGATGGATTGGAAGGACTAGAGCGCAGCGAAGTGCACCTATGTTTCCCGAGAAATCGAGATCGCCAGGTTGGAATATATGGCGGCGAAGAAAAAGGGCGACAAAGATGAAGGGTTGGCTGTTCTTCATTGGAAAGCAGGACCAGACCGATCCGACGCTCTTTCATGTTGACGATCATCGACTCGTTTGTTGCCTGGTCGCCGAAATAATTTACCCACCCTGGCCAGCTAAGCGTCCTGCAAAGAGGCAGGCTCCCCGTCGTGCGGTTCGGCCCCATGACTGAAGGTGCATCCTCAAAGCCCATATCGCTGGAGTGGGAGTTTATGTTTGTCTCCTAGGGCGCACCTATGCCGATCGCTGTGTTCAGGCGCTCAGTTGAATCTGCAATGCCGCAGCGGCCATGCGCGCCTTCGCGCGCGCGGCATCGATGCTGTCGGCGCGTGCCAGCGTGACGCCGACACGGCGGTGACCGTCCACGCGCGGTTTGCCGAACAATCGCAGTGCGGTGTCCGGGTCGCGCAATGCATCGGCGACGTTGTCGAACACTGGGACGCCGTGACCATGCGCGAGCAGCGCACATGATGCGGACGGGCCGCTCTGACGAATCACGCCACCGTGTTCGGCGCCAACCGGCAGGCCGAGGATAGCGCGGGCATGCAGCGCGAATTCGCTTAATTCCTGCGACACCAGCGTGACCAGGCCGGTGTCGTGCGGGCGCGGCGAGACCTCGCTGAACCACACCTCGTCGCCTTTGACGAATAACTCCACACCGAACAAGCCCCAGCCGCCGAGTTCATCGGTGATGGCCTGCGCGATCTCTTGCGAACCCTGCAATGCAGCCAGCGACATCGGCTGCGGCTGCCAGCTCTCGCGGTAGTCGCCGTCCTTTTGCCAATGCCCGATCGGGTCGCAGAAGGAGGTGCCGCCGGCATGCCGCACGGTCAGCAAGGTGATTTCGTACTCGAAGTCGATGAAGCCTTCGACGATGCAGCGCCCCGCACCGGCGCGCCCGCCGGTCTGCGCATATTCCCACGCCGCATCGATGTCCGCTTCGTTACGCAAGGTGCTCTGGCCCTTACCCGAGGACGACATCACGGGCTTGACCACGCACGGCAGACCGACTGCGGCGATCGCATCGCGGTACTCGGCTGCACTATCGACAAAGCGATACGGCGAGGTCGGCAAGCCCAGCGTTTCGGCAGCCAGGCGACGGATGCCTTCGCGGTCCATGGTCAGGCGCGCGGCGCGTGCGGTCGGGATGACCTTCTGACCCTGCTCACGCTCCAGCACAACCAGGGTCTGGGTATGGATCGCCTCGATCTCCGGCACGATCAGATGTGGCTGTTCCTTGGCAATCAGCGCACGCAACGCCTCGGGGTCGAGCATGTCCAGCACATGCGAGCGGTGCGCGACCTGCATTGCCGGTGCGTTGGCGTAGCGATCGGCGGCGATCACTTCCACGCCGAAGCGCTGCAGTTCGATCGCTACTTCCTTGCCCAGTTCTCCCGAGCCCAGCAACAACACGCGAGTGGCGGAAGGCGACAACGGCGTGCCGAGAGTAGTCATTGAGCGCGGTCCAGATCAGAAGGAGGCGGCCATTCTAACGGGCCCTCTCCACAACCACGGACCAAAGGCCTTGCAAAAAAAGATATCACTTTGATATCTTTTTTGAACCTACCCAAGGAGACTCGCACCATGAAAGAGAAGCCGATCAGCTCGCTGCGGGGCATCCCTGTCATTCTTGCAGCCGGCGCGGCGTTCGCGGGCACAGCTTGGTTCATGCTCGCCACAATGGCCGCCATCAGCTTGACGCCGAGTGGGTTCCTCACTTCGCTGCTGGTGGTGGCGCTGGGCATTTTCATGCTGGCCGGCCTGTACACGCTGGAACCGAATCAGGCCGCGGTGCTGAGCCTGTTCGGCAAGTATGTCGGCACGGTCAAAGACCCGGGCCTGCGTTGGAACAGCCCCTTCTACTCCAAGCGCCGCGTCAGCCAGCGCGTACGTAATTTCGAAAGTGGCCGGCTCAAGGTCAACGAACTCGATGGCAGCCCGATCGAGATCGCTGCGGTGATCGTGTGGCAGGTGTTGGATGCCTCGGAGGCCGTGTACAACGTGGACGATTACGAAAGCTTCGTGCATATCCAGTCCGAAGCGGCGCTGCGCGCGATGGCCACCAGCTACCCCTACGACCAGCACAAGGATGATCAGATCTCGCTGCGCAGCCATCCGGCCGAAATCAGTGAGCAGCTCAAGCGGCATCTGGACGAGCGCCTGACCCAGGCTGGTGTGGATGTGATCGAAGCGCGCATCAGCCACCTCGCCTATGCACCGGAAATCGCCCAGGCCATGCTGCAACGTCAGCAGGCCAATGCGGTGATCGCCGCACGCACGCGCATCGTCGCCGGTGCGGTCGGCATGGTTGAGATGGCGCTGGCCGAGCTGCAAAAGAACGGTGTGGTGCAATTGGACGAAGAGCGCAAAGCGCACATGGTCTCAAATCTGCTCACCGTGTTGTGTTCTGATCGCGGTACCCAACCGGTGGTCAACGCCGGCTCGCTGTATTGAGGAATGCCATGGTGCCGCTGGTCGTCGCTCTTTCCGGTTTGCCGGCGCTGGCGATCGCGGCCGCCATTGGGGCCGACGATCACGACCGCGCACGCGGCCTGGGCCTGCGCTGGGCCTTGATCAGCCTGGTCATTCTGGTCGGCGCCGCATGCCTGTATTGGGCCGGCGACAACCGCGCCGGCATCTACGCGGTGGTGATTGGCATGATCATCGGCGTCAACGTGTTGATCGTCTCGGTGGTCATGCACCTGCGCCGCCACAGCGGCAGTGGGAAATAACGCGTGAGCGAAAAGAAGGCTTACCCGCTGCGCATCAACGCCGATGTTCTGGCCGCCGCGCAACGTTGGGCGGACGACGAACTGCGCAGCCTCAACGCGCAGATCGAATACGTGTTGCGCGATGCACTGCGCAAGGCCGGGCGCTTGCCGAAGCCGCAGGGAGACAAAGAGCCAGGTGCTTGAACAAGAAGCAGGTGTGATTGATCGCCGGAACGGCTCTGCGCCCATTCGATAAAAAACCGCGCCCGCCAAGTCACGCTCAAGGATCAATGAATGCATGTGCTGCATGGAGATGGCGTTGTTGGCGCACTTCAGCGCCGCTATCGTTTTGCATATGTTCGCGCCATTGCTGATCAACATGTCGCCTATTTAGAGCGGCTAACAAACGTAGCGAGCATTCGCCAGGTGGGTGCGCAGTCGTTTTGTTAGCCACTCTTAGAACCTGTTCACGATCTTTCCTGATTGGTGCAGACTCTGCGGATGCGCCAAAAAACCTATCCGAGCGACATGAGCCGGGAGCGTTTCGAACACATCCTCCCGATCCTGGAACAAGCGCGCAAGCGCACCAAGCCACGCCGAGTGGATATGTATGAGGTGTGGTGCGCAGTGTTGTACGTGCTGCGAACCGGTTGCCAATGGCGAGCGCTACCCAGCGACTTTCCGAAGTGGCGGACCGTGCACGCGTACTTTGCCAAGTGGGGCGAGTGCGACGATGAAGGAGTGAGCCTGCTGGAGCGGGCGCTCAAAAAATCAGGTTGGCGTGGCCCGCCAGAAACAGGAGCGCAACATCTTCAGCAGGTTCTTGATCGTGGACGCGCAGAGCGTCAAGAACACGGACACAGCCGGGCAAAAGGGATATGACGCGGGCAAAAAGGTGTCGGGCATCAAGCGGCATATCGCTGTTGATACCCAGGGGTTGCCCCATGCCATCGCGGTGACGACGGCGGAGGTGACCGACCGCAAAGGTGCGCTGCGGGCGCTGGAGCGCTGTCAGTCAAACTTGACGCATGTACAAAGCCTGCTGTGCGACAGTGGTTACACCGGAGTACCGTTTGCCGAAGGCGTGCGAGAGATTCTAGGCGAGCAGCTCACGGTGCAGATTGCCAAGCGCAGCGAACTGCACACCTTCAAGGTCATGCCCAAGCGCTGGATCGTCGAGCGCAGTTTTGCCTGGCTGGAGAAAAACCGAAGGCTGTGGAAGAACTGCGAGCGCAAACTCAACACCAGCTTGCAGTTCATCCATCTGGCCTTCTTGGCGCTTCTAGTCAAAAGATCGTGAACAGGCTCTTAGAGCGTGTTATGTACGTTGGGGGGGAGCGCGAGGTGCGTAACACATCTAGGCGCACGCAAGCATTCGCGTCTCACCGGATTGGCAGCCCTCACGCAGCGCCCGCTAAGCTGTATGCATGCGCAATTCCCCACGCCTGCTATTCAATACCCGCGACATCGAACTGTGGCCCGCGGATCTGCTGCGTGCGCGTGGTAACGCGGATGCGCGCGTGTTGGCGCACTCGGATTGGGTGATGCGACGCAAGCGCGACGGGCGCTATCTGGCTGCACATCTACCACAGGGCGTGATGCCGCTGATCCCGCGACTTGCGCAAGAGTCTGGGCTGGATGAGGCGCTGACGCTGTTGGAGACGCTCCACAGGCGTGGGCCGGATCGCACCAATACGCTGCTGCCCGTCAATGGCGTGCAACATCGATTGGCGCAACTGGCCATCGACATGGACGCGTATCCGCGTCAGACCGGGCTGCGCCTGGTACCCGAACCTGCTGCCTTGCACTTTGCCGGGCGCGATCGCTTCTCACGGCCGCTGTGGCTCAGCGCTGGCGCAAGCCGTGCGTGGCGAAACATGCGGGCCGATGCCGCGCGCGCCTGCATCCTGCTCGATGCATTGTCCGGTTATCGCAGCCACGATTACCAACTGGCAATCTTCGAACGCAAGCTCGCGCGCGGTATGACGGTGGCGCAGATAGTGGCGGTCAACACCGCGCCCGGTTTCAGCGAACACCATAGCGGCGATGCGCTGGATATCGGCACGCCGGGGCAGCCACCGGTGGAGGAATCGTTCGAAACCACGCCCGCTTTTGCCTGGCTGAGCGCCAATGCGCAGCGATTCGGTTATCGCCTGAGTTATCCACGCGACAACCCGTACGACATCATCTACGAACCGTGGCATTGGCGTTGGTCGGCGGCGTAATGCGAGCGGCAATCCACATGCACATCGGCACGAATGGCTACTCTTGCGAGCGGGGTGTCGGCACCTTGGTCGCCACGCTGAAGTCGGCGATCTTCCACAGATAGAACGCGGCGTAGGTGCGATACGGTCCCCAGCGTTCGCCGCGCACGGCCAGCTCCTTCGGTGTGGGCATCTGTTCCTGCTTGTCCACGCGTTGGGTACCCTTGCGCACGCCCAGGTCGTCGATGGGCAGCAGATCCGGGCGGCCCAGGCGAAACATCAGCATCATTTCCACCGTCCAGCGACCGATGCCGCGCACCGGCACCAGCGCCTCGACGATGGCCTCGTCTTCCATGAAGGCAAGTCTGCGCAACGAGGGAATTTTTCCTTCCAGCGCGCGGCGTGCAAGATCGCGCAGTGCGAGCGCTTTGTTGCCTGAGACGCCGCACGCACGCAACGCCGCGTCGTCGATACGGCCGAGCGTGTCGGCATGCAACCGCTGCGCACCGATCGCCACTTCCACCCGCGCCACGATCGTCGACGCCGCCTTGCCGTTGAGTTGCTGAAACAGAACCGCGCGTGCTAGCGCATCCACCGGGTCGAACGGTTTGCGCCAGCCCGATTGCGGGGCGATCGGGCCGATGCGTTTCATCCACACACCCAATGCACGATCGCGCCGACTCAGATGCGCGAATGCTGCCTCTACATCGAATCCGCGGGCGTGGCGCGGCATGCTCAGCGCCTCAATGCGCCGATCGCCAGCACCACCCAGCCCAGCATCAGGCTGAACCCGCCGATCGGCGCCAGGCTGGTCGGCCACTGCGGCAAGGCGCCGCCAACCAGACTGCCGGCAAACAGCAGCGTGCCGAGCAACAACAGAGACAGACCGACTCGTCCAAGCGCACGCGTTTCGGTGGTGGCCAGAACGGTCAATACCGCGCCGTGGCCGAAGGCATACAACGACGCTAACTGCAGCCGCGATTGCACCAACGCATCGGACACGCCATGCGAGGCGTACGCCGACAGGCCAACCGCAACGGCGGCCAGCAATGCGCCGCAAAACGCGAGCAGCGAGGGGTGTTTCTTACGGCGATCGAGCAAGGACATGCAGGGAAGTTCTCTTTACAACGCAGCGGCGCAAAAAAAAAACGCGCCGCAAGACTGCGGCGCGTTTTCGTCTGGATCACATCATCGTCGTGGAACGATTACTTGATGGCCCAGTAGACGTCGTAGGTACCGTCCGGCGTAAAAGCCTTGTCCACGCCGCCCTTCCACGACTCGTACGGACGCTCGGTCACATCGTTGCCGCTCGTGGCAGCCCAGGCGCGCAGCGAGTTACGCACTGCATCCAGGCCGGCCATGTGGCCTGCGTAGCTTGCAAAGGCGGAACGGTGTGCCTTGGTCCGCTCGTACTTCACCGGTGCTTCGGACGGGATGTTGACCTTCAACTCTTCGCCCGTTGCAGCCACCGGGGTCGCATCCACGGGTGCGGCCGTAGCTGCGTCGTCCTTCTTGGCGTCAGCCTTGGCGGTATCGGCCTTGCCACCGGCCTTCGGCGCGCCACCGGCACGCTTGCGGACCGGCTGCACGACGTCGAAGGCGTACTTGTCGCTGGCGAAGTCGGTGGTCACGATGCGAACCGGACCCGCAGCCTCAAGGCCGTTGGAGTCCATCACACGCTTGATCCACTCCTGATTGTCCTTGATCGACTTCTTGATCGTCTCATTGTCACGATCGATGTTGCCTGCGGTGACGACCAACAGGTCCTCAGCCGGCACATCGACGATCTTGAGATCGCTCAACACCGGCTTGCCATCCAGTTCGGCGCGGTAGTCGAAATTCGGCACGGTGGCCAGTGCAGTTGCCAGGCGCGCCAGACCCAACTTCAGGTCGTCGCCCACGTGGCGGCTGACGTACAAGCCGGCATAACGACCGAGCAGGTTCCAGCCGTACTTGACGCTGTAGTCCTGGGTGATCTTGACGTTCTTGTTATTTTTGCCGGTCGGTGCCAGGGTGAAATTGGTGACCTTGTCGTAGCCCTTGGTGGGGTCTTCGATCGCGATCTCAACACGCTCGTTCTTGACGGTGTTTTTGATTGCCCAGCTGCCCTTGCCGATATAGCCCTCTTCGGAACTGTATTCGACGCGTGCACCCTTGCCCTCTTCCGGGCCGGTCAGCTTCAGCTGGATCTTCGGGTCACGCAGCACAAGCGGGTTCCAATCCTTGAAACGACGGAAGCTGTTCACGGTGTCGTAAACAATCGTCATTCTGCGGTTTGTCTCAACACTCTCGGACATGTGCCGCTCCGAGGGCAACACCAAGCCCACCACGACAAACAGGCCAGCCACAATCCCTAAGGCGATCAGGAACTCGATAATACGGGTCATTCAGAAGGTCTCCGGGGCCGATCCCACGGCCGGGTTGAGTGAAGCCAAGCCGCCATCGTAGCAGGCTTCGAGAAAGATGGTCAGTTGTGCGACGGGTAGCGCGGTCTGACAGTGTCATTCAGCGCGCAACACGGTGTTTGGGGGACTGCGCAATCCCTACCTGCACAAGGGTTTGAGCGGATTTCGCGCCGCTACATCATGCGCAGCGCGCGCCGCGTGTGTGTGATGCGATTGCTGCAAGAGCCGCTTGCGCTGTTCTCCCCTGACTACATCGCGTGGCGGCGCCCGGACCGAACCGCAGTGAATCGAATCCCGCACGCCGGTGTAGCGGAGCGCGCCCGAACCTGCACGCTGCCGGGCGATGCCGATCAGACCAATTGCAATTCGAAGGCCTTCAGCACCGCGCGGGTGCGATCGCGCACGCCAAGCTTGGACAGAATGTTGGAGACATGATTCTTGATGGTGCCCTCGGCCACGCCCAGCGAATTGGCGATCTCCTTGTTCGAAAAACCGCTGGCCATCAGCCGCAGGATTTCGGTCTCTCGGTCGGTCAGCGGATCCGGCCGATCCAGGCTGACGAACGCGTTGCGCATGTGTTCCAGGCCCGACAGCAGACGCTGGGTGACCGCCGGCTGCACCAGCGAGCCGCCGTCGGCGACGGTGCGGATCGCGCCGACCAATTGTTCCAGCGAGACATCCTTGAGCAGGTAGCCCTTGGCGCCAGCCTTGAGGCCGGCCAACACCAGCTGGTCGTCGTCGAAGGTGGTCAGGATGATCGTCGGCGGCAGCGTGCCGTTGCGCGAAAGCATCTGCAGCGCCTCCAGGCCGGACATCACCGGCATGCGCATGTCCATCAGCACAACATCCGGCTGGATCTGCGGAATCTGCTCGACCGCCTGCTTGCCATCCGCGGACTCTGCCACCACTTCGATGCCGTTATCCAGCGCCAAGAGCGAGCGGATGCCCTGACGTACCAGGGTTTGATCATCGACCAGGCACACACGGATCATCACAACACTCCTTGGGTAACGGCCGCAGGCATCAGTGCCGGCGCGCCTGGAACGGCGATGCGCAGGCCGAAGCCGCCCCCCCGCCGGGTTTGAATCTCGAGCTGGCCACCATACTGGTTGAGCCGTTCACGCATGCCACGTAGCCCGTTGCCAGGCGCCACCGCATCGGCGCCGTGGCCATCGTCGCGGGCGTCGAGCAGCACGGTCTCGGCATCGCGGCGGACCTGGATCCATAGATTGCGCGCGCCGGCGTGGCGCACCGCATTAGTGATGATTTCCTGGGTACAGCGCAGCAGCACGTGGGCGCGCTCGGGGTCGTCCAGGGTCAGCGGCTGGGCGATGTCCAGATGGATGTCCAGCGACGGCACCTGGGTGACCAGCGGGCGCAACGCCGCTTCTAGATCGATCGCGCCGCTGTCGCGCAACTGGCTGACCGCCTCGCGCACGTCGGTGAGCAGCAACTTGGCCAAGCTATGCGCCTGGCGCACGTGCTCCTGGGCCTGGCCTTCGGTGATATGCCCGGCCACTTCCAGGTTGAGGCTCAGCGCGGTCAGGTGGTGGCCTAGCAGATCGTGGAGTTCGCGCGAAATGCGGGTGCGCTCGTTGATGCGCGCGCTGTCGGCCAGCAGCGCGCGGGTGGCGCGCAGTTCGGCATTGAGCCGGCGCTGCTCCTCGCGCGCATCGGTCTGCTGGCGCGCAACCAGGCTGGTCACGAAGATGAACATCGAAAAGCCGCCGTACAACAGCGACTGCATCAGCGCAGCGAACAGGGTGAAGTCCCGGCGCAGGTAGTAGAACACCGGCAGCACCGCCAGCTGGCTGAGCACCAGCCAAGCCACACCGACATGCAGCGGCAGCAACCACGGGATTACTCCGGCCGCCACCATCATCAGGATGCTGCCCAGCCCAGTTCCGCTCAGATAGCTGACCGCCAGGGCGCAGACGGTCAGCAGCAACAGGATCAGCCGGTCGTACCAGTGCGCATGGCCGCCACTGTTCAAACCGCGGGCCAGCCAGAAGTAGCTGGCGCCGAAGCCGATGAAGAACGCCGACATCATCAGCGCTTCCGCCACGCTGCGGCGGTCGCCCTCCTCGGCCGGCGGCCAGTAGGTGTAAACCAACGGCATGGCGATCATCGCCCAGGTGAACAGGCCGGCGAAGCGCAGGACGCGCGTATGACTGAGGTATCCCAACATGGGGGCATCTTAGGCGTAACCCGCGCCGCTGCCCTCTTGCCGGAAGTCATGCATGCGGCTTGTTACCTGCTTACCTGCATGCCCGGGCGTTCGCGCCCCCCGGCGTAGGCGCGTTGTGTGCCACTGCGTCGGCAGCTCGCTTCGCCCCTGTCGCCACCGGGATCGCGCGCCTCAGGTCGCCGCTTCGGGCCACGCGTGTAATAATCCGACGCAGATCCGATTTCGGATCGAGAGCGTTACCCCCCACGGAGTCCTAATGTCGATCGTCATCCGCGACGTGCGCGAGCACGAGCTAGATTCCGTCCTGGCCCTGAACAACAATGCCGGACTGGCGATCCTGCCGCTGGATTCAACCAAACTGCAGCGTTTCTACGAGCAGGCCGAGTATTTCCGCGTCGCCGAGCGCGACGGCAATCTGGCCGGGTTTCTGGTCGGGTTCGGTAGTGGCAGTGCCCATGACAGCAGCAATTTCGCCTGGTTCCGGGACCGTCATCCGGAATTCTTCTATATCGACCGCATCGTGGTCGCCAGCCGCCGTCGCGGCGGTGGCGTCGGGCGTGCTTTCTATGCCGATGTGCAGAGCTACACCGAGCTGCGCTACCCGCAGTTGGCCTGCGAGGTGTTCCTGGACCACGGCGCCGATGCGGCGTTGCTGTTCCATGGCAGTTTCGGCTTCCGCGAGGTTGGCCAGAACACCATGGCCGACGCGGAAGTGCGCGCTAGCATGCTGATGAAAGACATGTGCAGCTATCCGTGGGTCAAGGAGACCTATGGCGGCAAGTTGCCCGAAGACTTGCCGTGGGTTGGCAGGCCGCGCCATGCAGCCGCCACCAACCACCCATCGACGGGGATCTGAGCAGTGTCAAGCGTGAATGTGGATTTTGAACAGGCGGGCGAACTGAAGATCGGCCAGGTGGGCATCGCCAATCTGCGTGTGCGCACGCTGGACGTGCCGCGGCTGGTGCGCGAAATGCGCGAGCGCGTGACCCGCGCGCCGAAGTTGTTCGGACGTGCGGCGGTGATCCTGGACTTTGGCGGGCTGGCTCAAGTGCCGGACGTGGCCACGGCCAAGGCACTGCTGGATGGCCTGCGCGATGCCGGTGTGCTGCCGGTGGCACTGGCCTATGGCACCAGCGAGATCGATCTGCTGTCGCAGCAGCTCGGCGTGCCGTTGCTGGCCAAGTTCCGTGCGCAATACGAGCCGGTTGCAGTCAGCCCGCCACCGCCGCCGCCCGCGCGTGCCGAACCTGCAGCGCCGGCCGCGCGGCCGGCGCCTGGCCGCATGCAACGCAACGCGGTGCGCTCGGGCCAGCAGCTGTATGCGGAGAACTGCGACCTGACCGTACTCAGTACGGTAGGCGCCGGGGCGGAGGTCATCGCCGACGGCAGCATCCATATCTACGGTACTCTGCGCGGCCGCGCTTTGGCCGGCGCTCAGGGCAACCCTGACGCGCGCATCTTCTGCCGCGACTTCCACGCCGAACTGGTCGCCATCGCTGGCCACTACAAGGTGCTGGACGATGTTCCCATGGACCTGCGTGGCAAGGCCGTCCAGGTCTGGCTGGAGCAGGATCAGATCAAGATCGCTGCGCTGGACTGACGCAGCCCAACCACAGAAATATTTCGGAGAAATCCTTTTGGCTGAAATCATCGTAGTCACCTCCGGCAAGGGCGGCGTCGGCAAGACCACCACCAGCGCAAGTCTGGCCTGCGGGCTGGCGCGGCGCGGCAAGAAGGTCGCCGTCATCGACTTCGACGTCGGTTTGCGCAACCTGGACCTGATCATGGGCTGCGAGCGGCGCGTGGTGTACGACTTCGTGAACGTCGTGCATGGCGAAGCAACGCTCAAGCAGTCGCTGATCAAGGACAAGCGGTTCGACAATCTGTACGTGCTGGCTGCCTCGCAGACCCGCGACAAGGACGCGCTGACCCAGGACGGCGTGGAGAAGGTGCTCAAGGACTTGGCCGCCGACGGCTTCGAATACATCGTATGCGATTCGCCGGCCGGCATCGAAAAGGGTGCGTTCCTGTCGATGTACTTCGCCGACCGCGCGGTCGTGGTGGTCAACCCCGAAGTCTCGTCGGTGCGCGACTCGGACCGCATCATCGGCCTGCTCGATTCCAAGACCCGCAAGGCCGAGGAAGGCAAGACCGTGCCCGCGTTCCTGCTGCTGACCCGCTACAGCCCTGGCCGCGTGGAAGGTGGCGAGATGCTCAGCATCACCGACGTGGAAGAAGTGCTCGGCCTCAAAGCCATCGGTGTGATTCCCGAATCCGGCGACGTGCTGAATGCCTCCAACAAAGGCGAGCCGGTGATCCTGGATGTCGAGTCCCCAGCCGGCCAGGCTTACGACGACGCGGTCGCCCGCATTATGGGCGAAGAGCGCCCGATGCGATTCATATCCGTGGAGAAGAAAGGCTTCTTCAGCAAGCTGTTCGGAGGGTAAGCATGGGCCTGCTCGATTTTCTCAAGAGCAAGAAGAACACCGCCGAGACGGCCAAGAACCGCCTGCAGATCATCATTGCGCAGGAGCGCAACCACCGCGGTGGGCCGGATTACCTGCCACTGCTGCAGCGCGAGTTGCTGGAAGTGATCAAGAAGTACGTCAACATCGATGCAGGTGCGGTGCGGGTTGATCTGG
Organism: Xanthomonas fragariae; assembly: GCF_900183975.1. Classification (NCBI taxonomy): domain Bacteria; kingdom Pseudomonadati; phylum Pseudomonadota; class Gammaproteobacteria; order Lysobacterales; family Lysobacteraceae; genus Xanthomonas; species Xanthomonas fragariae. The sequence continues at coordinate 999,025 of NZ_LT853882.1, read as the reverse complement.
TCAAGGATGGCGAGCACGACGTGCTGGATATCTCGGTCGCCTTGCCCGAAGACGGCGACAAGTAGGAGCGACCAGCAAAAACGACTGCGCTCACCGTCAAGGCTGCTCGCTACGTGCTGCCAGCCGCTCCAAATCATCTCGACGGCACTGTGTTCGCACGGTGCCGTTTTAAGATCTGACCCGACCGCGAGCCCTCCCGCGTGACCATCGATTCTTCTTCCGCATCCGACTCCGCCACTGTGGTGTGCGTGGGTGATATCGGCCTGAACGCTCCCGCCGCCTTACTCGCCCGCTATGGCCTGCACCTGCATCGCGTGGATGATAGCGCGCCGATTCCCGGCAGTTTCTGGGGCGAACCGGAAGCCGGCATCATCGGCTGCGATGTCTATGTGCGCGACGACACACCGGTACATTCGATGCTGCACGAGGCCGGGCATTTGATTGTGTTGCCGGCAGACAAACGCGCCGCGGTGCATACCGACGCCACCGATTCGGTGGACGAAGAAGACGCCACCTGCTATCTGCAGATTCTGTTGGCCGAGGAATTGCCCGGTATAGGCAGCGCACGTTTGATGGCCGACATGGACAGCTGGGGCTACACGTATCGATTAGGGTCCACGCGCGCCTGGTTCGAGCAGGATGCAGAAAACGCGCGCAATTGGTTGAGCGATCGCGGATTGATGCCGGTTTGATTCGCGCTGAATCGCGCTGAGTGATGTAGAGACGCTGCAATCAGTATTTGTGGTGAGCCCCCAAGTGACGAAAAGACCGCAAGCGCTGACAGTCGAACTGTCATACATGCGTGCACTTTGCGATGTCGGGAAGGAGCCATCGCCGTGTGATTGCGGGACTGCGCGTAACGCCCACAACAACGCCTTATCCCTGCACCTGCCCCGCCGCAGCCATCGCGCCGGACAGATCCAGCGTCGCCGCCGTGCCCTGCCCTGCGGTGGAATCCAGGCTCAGATGCCAGCCCAGGTGCTCGCATAAGCGCCCGATCAGTTCCAGGCCGATGCCGTTGCCTTGACGTGCGTTGCCGCGTGCCAGGCGCGTGTAGATCGCGCTGATTTCCTCCGGCGCCATGCCGTGGCCGGGGTCGGCAATGCGCACCACGCCGGGTGCGCTGAGCGAGACGCGAATGATGCCGCGGTCGCTGTTCTCGATCGCATTGCGCAGCAGGTTGCCGATGGCGGTCTGCACGATCGCCACCGGTGCGGTCAGGCTGCATAGCGGCAGCGGATCCATGACCACCTGCAAATCTTTATCGGCACACAGATGCGCGTGGTCGGCAACGATGTCCGGCAGCAACTGATCCAGCCGCAGCGTATCGCTGCTGCGCACCAGCCGACCGGGGTCCTTGGCGAGCACCAGCAACAAGGTGATCAGCTGTTCCACCGCAGCGCTGGTCTGCGCGATGCGTTCCAACTGGTGACGGACTGCGGGCGGTGTGCCGGGTTGTTCCAGCGCCAATTCCACCGCATTGCCGATCACCGCGATCGGTGTGCGCAGTTCGTGGCTGGCGCTGTCGATAAAAGCGCGTTCGCGTTCGACGAACTGGCTGTTGCGCTCGAGATAATCGTTGAGCGCGTCGGCAATCACGTATAGCTCGGCACTGCCCTGCGGCCCCACCGCAATCTGCTGTGCAGGCTGCTCCGGGCGCAGCGCACCGATGTCGCGCGCCAGTTCAACCAGCGGGCGCACCAGCCGCGCCATCGCGTAAGTGCCCATCGACAAGGTGATACCGATCAGCGCGATGCCGGCTACGAGCATCCAGCGGGTGAGGAATTTTTCGAGCGCTTCGAAATCGGTGATGTCCAGCACCAGCGCCAGGCGGCCAGCATGTGCGGTGTCACGCACCATCACCACGCTCTGGCGGCCGGCGATTTCCAGTTCGTCATGCAGGCCCGGATGCAGCGTACGTAGCACCGGCGGCACACCCGCACTGCCATCGACGCGATACAGCCGCAAGGTGTCCGAATCCTGCCAGTGGTAATTCTGATTCTGCGCGCTGCGGTCTAAAATGCTGTCCAGCTCCGAGTTTAGGAGCGAACGCCAGACGCCGTGCTCGGCGCGTTCGTGCAGGTACTGCGCGGTGCCGAACACGGCTAGCGTCATCAATAGTGTGTAGCCGAACAACCACACCAGCACGCGCCGGCCCAATGGGCGCTGTTTAGCCATCGCTGCAGTCGCCGGTGACCTGTTCGCTCGCGACATCCAGCACTGCCAGCCGATAGCCAAGACGCGGCAAGGTGTGGATCAGCTTCTGGGCAAACGGGCCATCCACGCTGCGGCGCAATTCGTAGATATGCGAGCGCAGCATGTCGCCATCGGGCGGGTCGTCGCCCCATAGCGATTGCTCTAATCGTTGCCTTGTCGCCGCCGCAGGACTGGCCTGCATCAGCACTTCCAGCAACTTGCGGCAGGCCGGATACAGGTGCAGCACCTGGCCGGCGCGGGTTGCTTCCAACGTGGCCAGGTCCAAACGCAGGTCGGCGACCTGCAACAGCTTACCGCGACGGCGGCCGTGCGCACGCGCCAGCAATGCCTCGATGCGGACCTCGAGCTCGGGCAGCGCGAACGGTTTGGTCAGGTAGTCGTCGGCGCCGGCGCGGAAGCCGGCGATCTTGTCGGGCAATGCGTCGCGCGCGGTAAGCATGATCACCGGCAATTCGCACTGGTGCTGCTCGCGCAGGCGGCGCAGCACTTCCGGTCCGTCCATGCGCGGCATCGTCCAGTCCAGCACCAGCACGTCGTAGGGCTGGGTGGTGGCCAGATGCAGGCCCGTGATGCCGTCGGGCGCTGCGTCCAGGATGTGCCCGCGCACTTCGAAGTAGTCGAACAGGTTGGCAACCATGTTGCGGTTGTCTTCGATGACCAGCAGCCGCATGCGCGGAGGTTCCAGGTGGTCCAGCGGGGACGGTGTGCGCATCCTAACCGAGCCTGGCCAAACGCGACCGTTATCATGACTGCGACAATTTTCCGACCTGCTGGCCAGACAGTGTGCCGCCCCATTGAATCAGAGCGTGCGCGTGTCGCCTGCCATCTCTGCCTCCACGTCCCGCCAGCGCGCGCTGCGTGCCGCGTTGCTGCTGATGGTTGCCAGCCTGCTTGCTGGCCTGGATCTGCACCAACCCAATCCACCGGACGAGCCGCGCTTTGTGCTGGCCGCGCGCACCATGGTCCAGACCGGTCAGTGGTTGCTGCCGCACCGTGGCGCCGAGTTGTGTGCGGAAAAGCCACCGGTCTTTATGTGGTTGCAGGCGGCCACCGGGGCGTTGGTGCCGCACTGCAGCGTGGTTTTTCTCTTACCTTCGCTGCTGGCGCGCTGACCACGCTGTCGTTGCGGGACTTGCTGCGGCATGTGCTGCGCGGGCCGGACATCGCTGGTTGTTGCTGCTGCCTGCTTTTTTTGTAGCCGGTACCGCCGTGTGGCGGGCCCGCTGGGCATCGCGTTGCTGCAGAGCAATGACCCGCAGTTGCATGCCTAGCGCACGAGATTGTTGTTCAAGCAGACCAGCACGCGTTACGCACACGCCTGGCATCACGTGAAGCCGTTCTGGTACTACCTGCAGGTGATCGCCACGCTGTGGTTACCTGGCTGTCTGTTGTTGCCCTGGTTGCTGCCGGCGTGGCGCTGGGCGGCGGCATCTCGCTGCATCTGCATTGGGCCGAAAACATCGCGTTGAAACGCGAAATGGACCTCGTCTCGATGCAGTCGGCTGGTCTGTGGTTGATCGGTTTGGGCATGCATAGCCTGGCTGCGGTTGCATGGCCGCGTAGCAGGCGCGCCGGCATTGCAGTGGTCGTGTGAACACAGCGCTTTGGACGGCGTACGGCCTGGGGTTGATACAGGCGCTGGATCCTTACAGCTCGTCTGCGCACTTGATGCAACGCGTGGGGCAACGCATCGGCCCGGATGCCGGGCTGGGCATGCTGGCCTGGCGCGAACAAAACCTGCTGCAAGCCGATCGCCCGACGGCCGGCTTCGGCTTCGGCTTCACAGCAAGTTGGCAGGAGCGGTGGGCCAAGGCCGGTCCATGGCTGGCGCAAGCGCCGCAGACGCACTGGCTGTTCGTGCTCAAGCAGGCTGTACCGGCCTGCACCGAGCCAGCGCAACGCATCGATATCGGCCAGTCCAATGGCAATCAATGGCAGCTGCTGCCGGGGACGGCGTGGCATGCAGGATGCGTCTCCGCACACTCGACAGCTGAACAGACAAGCCTGGATTACGACGCAAATTTACATATCTAGTATAATTTAAATTCTATACAACCTGGGTCCGACCACTTTCCGACATGCCGCTGTCGAAGATGCCAGACATTGACGACGACGACCGGCCCGATGCTTCGATGACCATGCTTCCCGCATACGCGCCTGTCCCGGCGCGCACTGCCACTGTGACGCAACCACGTTTTTTTATCTGGCATTTCTGGGTCCCGCTGGCATGTGCGGTGTTGGCCAGCGCAGTGCTGATGGGCGCCGGTGGCGACCAGCGGATTGCCGATGCGTTGTATCGGCTGGAAGGCGGGCACTGGCTATTCAAGGAGCACTGGTTTACCAATCGCGTGATTCATCACCACGGCAAATGGTTGAGCACGGCGACTGCTGTCGGCGTGCTGGTGCTGGCGGTCGTTGCATGGTGCAAGCCGCGCTTGTGCAAGCCGCGCTTGCGCAATCTGCGTTGGCCACTGACCTATCTGGCCACCTCGGTCGCACTATCGACTTCGCTGGTCTCGCTGCTCAAGTCGTGGACTGCGATGGATTGTCCATGGGATTTGAGCCGTTATGGCGGCACCCAAGCGATGATCGGGCTGTTTGAATCGCGCCATGGCATTGCCGCATCCGGTTGTTTTCCTGCAGGCCATGCCAGTGCCGGTTATGCGTGGGTGGCGCTGTATTTTTGTGCGCTGTCTCTCCGTCCTGCATGGCGCTTTGCAGGTTTGTTTGCAGGTTTAGTAGCAGGTCTCATTTTCGGTATTGCGCAGCAATTGCGCGGCGCGCATTTTCTATCGCACGACCTGTGGTCGTTAGCGGTGTGTTGGGTGAGCGCACTTGCGCTGTACTGCATGATGCTGGCGCGGCCGCGCCACGCGTTTGGTGTGATGTTGCAATCGGGGGATGCAGCATGAGTACCTGGTTACCGGAACCGCGTGGGCATCGTGGCCTGCACGCGCCGACATGGAGTACGCGGCCGACGCTGTCGACCGAAGCGCTGGTGTTGTTATCGAGCCTGTTTTTCGCACTGGTTTGCAACCAGTTGTTCTGGCGCACGGCAATGGCGACGCACCCCGGCAGCATCGGGTTCGCGATGTCGCTGATGGCACTATTGGTCGCCGTGCATGCCCTGCTGCTGGGCCTGCTGGTGTGGCGCTGGAACGCCAAGCCGCTGCTGACGCTACTGCTGTTCACCACCGCATTGGCCGCGCACTACATGGACAGCTACAACGTCTATCTGGATACGGACATGTTGCGCAACGTGCTGCATACCGACCACAAGGAATCGCGCGAACTGCTGACGCCCGGTTTGATTTTTCCGCTGGTGTGCGACTTTCTGATCCCCACGACCCTGGTATGGCGCACGCGTTTGCGCGCGCGCAGCATCGGCAAGTCGCTGCTCGTCCGCGTTGGATTTTTGCTGGCGGTGGCGGTGGTGGGTGCAGCAGGCACGATGCTGTCGTTCCAGGATATTTCGGCATTGATGCGCAACCATCGCGAGGTACGTTACCTGGCCACGCCAATCAACTACATCGTGGCACTGCGGCAGAATCTCACATTCAATTCGCCGATCAAGCACGCACCCAAGCAGCCGATCGAACACGATGCCATGGCCACACCGCGTGCGCCGGGAAGCCGCCCGCGCCTGTTGCTGGTGGTGCTGGGCGAAACCGCACGCGCGCAGAACTGGGGCCTCAATGGCTATGCACGCCAGACCACTCCGGAGTTGGCGCAGGCCGGTGTGATCAATTTTCCGGACATGCATTCGTGCGGCACCAGTACTGAAGTTTCGGTGCCCTGCATGTTCTCCCCGTATGGCCGGCGCGATTACAACGAAGACAAGATCGGCCGCCATCAATCGCTGCTGCATGTGCTCGAACACGCGGGCATTTCCACGCTGTGGCGCGACAACCAATCCGGTTGCAAGGGCGTGTGCGATGGCTTGGACATCCAGAACCTGGACGATGCCACCACGCCCGACCTGTGCGCCGATGGCCGCTGCATGGACGACATCCTGCTGAGCGATCTGGCCACACACGTACGTGCCAAACCCGGTGATCGCGTCGTGGTACTGCACCAGTTGGGCAGCCATGGACCGAGTTACTTCGAACGCTATCGGGCGCAGTTCGAACGCTTGAAACCCGTGTGCAAGACCGCCGATCTGGGCAGCTGCAGTCGTCAGGATATCGTCAACGCTTACGACAACTCGATCACCTATACCGATCATTTTCTCAACCAGGCCATCCACACGCTACGCGGGTTGCAGGACTACGACACGGCGATGATCTATGTCTCCGATCACGGCGAATCGCTTGGCGAAAAGGGCCTGTATCTGCATGGAATTCCATATGCAATCGCGCCCAAAGAGCAGACCCACGTGCCGATGGTGATGTGGTTTTCTCCGGAGTTCGCGCGCGACCGCGGTCTGGACCAAGCCTGCCTGCGCCATCGTGCCAATCAATACACCGATCACGATGCGTTGTTCCCCTCGGTGCTGGGACTGATGCAGGTCAAGAGCAGCGTCTACGCACCTGAGCGCGATCTGTTTGCACAGTGCGCAGGCCGCGCACTGCGCTGATCGGCCAAGCGTGGAGTGACTGTCGCCGCGTCGCGCATGTGCGGCGCCACTTGCCCTGAAACACGGCGCGCTCTAGCCTTCGCCGGACGTCACCGTAAGGACCAACCGTGAATCCTCGTTCGCTGTTGCTGACACTTGCCGCGATTGCCGGCACCGTGTCGTTATCGGCCTGCCGTCCGAATGCGGCACCGCCGGCCAAACCGGTCGCGACCAAGCCCGCGCCTGATGAAAGCGCCGACCAGTTCGTGGCGCGCATCAATGCCGAGTACAAGGCGGCGTATCCCGAACTCACCGCTGCGCAATGGCTATCGTCGACCTACATCAACGGCGACTCGCAATTGCTGGTGGCCAAGGCCAACGAGCGCTCGCTGGCGCAGTTGCAGCGCTGGATCGAACAATCCAAGCAATACGCAGGCACGCCGCTGTCGGCCGACAGCGCGCGTGCGCTGCGATTGCTGAAATTGATGAGCGCCCTGCCCGCACCGCGCGACCCGGCCAAGCTGGCCGAGCTGACCCGGATCGCGGCGAAGATGGAAGGCGATTACAGCGCAGGGAGTTATTGCGTGGGCGATGGCGAGCAGCGTCGCTGCCGCCAGCTCGGCGAGTTGGAACAGGTATTGGCTAACAGCCGCGATTACAACGAACAACTCGACGCCTGGCAGGGCTGGCATGGCACCGCACAGCCGATGCGCAAGGACTATCAGCGGTTTGTCGAGCTTGCCAACGAGGGCGCGCGCGGCTTGGGAGTTGCCGATGTCGGTGTACTGTGGCGCAGCGGTTACGACATGCCGCCAGCGCAACTGGCCAGCGAAACCGACCGTCTGTGGGAACAGGTCAAACCCCTGTACGCACAGCTGCAGTGCTACGCGCGCGGTAAGCTCGCGACGCAGTACGGCAAGGGCAAGAGTGAAGTCGCAGGCGGCATGCTGCCAGCGCATCTGATGGGTAATATGTGGCAGCAGGACTGGAGCAATCTGTGGGATCTGCTACAGCCGTATCCGGGTGCTGGCGATCTGGACATCACCTCGGCGCTGGAAAAGCAGTACCAGGGCAATCTCACTGCAGTGCTGGCGCGCAACGTCGCTAATAATGGCAGCGGCAGCGATGGTGGTGCCGCTGCACGCTTCAATGCCGAGCGCGAGGCACAGCTGCGCACTGCCAAACAGATGACCGAGCGCGCGCAGGGCTTCTACACCTCACTCGGCATGCCCACGCTTCCCGACACCTATTGGCAACGCTCGCAGTTCATCAAACCGCTGGATCGCGATGTGGTCTGCCATGCCAGCGCGTGGGATATGAACATGGGCGGGGCACCGAATCAGAACATCGGCGCGGATGTGCGCACCAAAATGTGCATCAAGCCAACCGAAGCAGACTTCACCACCATCTATCACGAGCTTGGCCACATCTACTACGACCTGGCCTATAACCCACTGCCGCCACTATTCCAGAACGGCGCCAACGACGGCTTCCACGAAGCGATCGGCGACACCATCGTGTTGGCGATGACGCCCAAATATCTGCAGTCGATCGGCATGGTCGGCGAACAGCAGGCCGGTCGCGAAGCATTGATCAATTCGCAGATGCGCATGGCCCTAAGCAAGATCGCGTTCCTGCCGTTCGGGCTGATGATCGACCGCTGGCGCTGGGGCGTGTTCGACGGCTCGATCACCCCTGAGCATTACAACCAGGCCTGGTGGGACCTGAAAGCCAAGTACCAGGGCGTGGCACCGGTGAGTCCACGCGGCGAAGCGTTCTTCGATGCAGGTGCCAAATACCACGTGCCCGGCAACACGCCCTACACGCGCTATTTTCTCGCGCATATCCTGCAATTCCAGTTCTACAAGGGCCTGTGCGAAGCCGCTCGCCATCAGGGCCCGCTGTACGCGTGCAGCTTCTATGGTAACAAGGACGCCGGACAAAAGTTCTGGTCGATGCTGCAGCGTGGCGCAAGCCAACCGTGGCAAACCACGCTGAAGGAACTCACCGGCTACGACCGCCTGGATGCCGGCCCGATGCTGGAGTATTTCGCACCGATGAATGAGTGGTTGAAGCAGCAGAATCAGGGGCAGTTGTGTGGGTGGCAGGCGATTGCGACTTCCCCACCAATCCAACCGGTGGCAACGCCATCAGTTGTGCAGCCCCAACAACTCCGGCACTCAGGCGCTGATACGCTACGCAGGCGCCAGCTCAATTGAGCTTGGCGCGGCCCTGCAAGCGTTCGCTGAGTTTGGTCTTGAACTGCTCGAACTCCATGCCATCGGCCTGCGCCTCGGCATGCGCAGCGTCCTTTAGCGCATCTGAATAGGTCAGCCGCACCGGCGTGCCCTGGCGTTCGTGCAATTCGGCGGCGCGCATGATCAAGGCCAGCACCTGCGCGGCGCTGGTGCTTTCGCCGGCGATGCGGCCGTCCATGTCCAGCACCCATTCGCCATCGCGGCGGACGATGCCGGCCAGCAGCATACGTTGCTGGTCGCGCAGTTCGGCATGCGGCTCGATCGGCGAGTCGGCGGTGACCTCGGCGGCGGCCTGGTTGCGCTGGCGCTCGGCGGCGCGCTTGCGGGCGTCGCGGCGCAGCTTGGAATCGATGGACATGCAGGCTCCTGTGAGGTCAGAGATGGTCGGCCGGCTCCAGAGGCAATACCTCCTGGGCCTGGCGGCGCCGCAAACGGCGGCCGCTGCGGTGCTCCCAGCGCCAGAATAGCCAGCCCAGCAAGAAAAAACCGGTCATACCGAGCGCCAGATAGTGCGGAGGTTCACTCAGCAACGGCGACAGCACCCCGGCCACCACCGTATTGGTCATCAACTGGGTGAAGGCCTGCAGCGAAGACGCCAGGCCGCGCTATTGCAGGTACATATCCAGCACCGCCAGCACCTGGATCGGGAAGATCAGGGCCATGCCCACGCAGGCCAGGAAAATCGGCAGCACCGCCCACGGCAGGGCGATCTGCGCCACCGACCGGGTGTAGCCCACCGAGCCGGCAATGAACAGCGCCAGTCCACCCCGCATCACCCGTCTGCGGCCCCAGGCATCGGACAGCGGCCCGTGCACCAGGTGCGGCGGGCTTGCCGCCAGGGCCACTGCAGACGCGCCGGGCGGCGCGCATGCACGCTATAATCAGCGGGCAACACGGTGGGAGAAGCGGCACTGCCGCTGCCGAAGGCGCAACAGCCCGTAATCGCTCAGGCCCGATACCATCCGCAGTACAACTCTGGAGAGACCGGCCGATGCCGGCGCCGAAGGGGCACGGAACGCAGGCAGGCCAAGCGCCATGCCGCGTTTTTAAACTCTCAGGCAAAAGGACAGAGGGGCACGAGGAAGACCGTCGCTGCGGCAGGTCGTAATGCGCTTTGCGCGTCAGGCCGGTCGCGGTGCTTGTCGACCATTCGTACGCCCACTGCCCAGGATGCCCGCCATGTCCCAGACTTCCTCTTCCCTGCGCGACCTCGAACACCACAACGCGTTCGTCGAACGCCATATCGGCCCAAGCGACGCGGAAATCGCGCAGATGCTGAGCGTGGTCGGCCACGCCTCATTGGATGCGCTGACCGACGCCATCGTGCCCGGCAACATCAAGTCGCCGGCTACGCTGGCGTTGCCCGACGCGATCACCGAAGAAGCGGCGCTGGCCAAGATTGCCGCCATCGCCAGCAAGAACCAGGTGCAGCGGACGTTTATCGGCCAGGGCTATTACGGCACCCATACGCCGAAGGTGATCCTGCGCAACATTCTGGAAAACCCGGCCTGGTACACCGCCTACACGCCATACCAGGCAGAAATTTCGCAGGGCCGCATGGAAGCGCTGATCAACTTCCAGACCTTGTGCGCCGACCTGACCGGCATGCAGATCGCCAACGCCTCGTTGCTGGACGAAGCCACCGCCGCGGCCGAAGCGATGACGCTGGCCAAGCGTTCGGCCAGGTCGAAGTCCGAGACGTTCTTCGTGCACGACGCGGTGCATCCGCAGACGCTGGAACTGCTGCGCACCCGCAGCGAGCCGCTGGGCATCGTGCTGCGCGTGGGCACGCCGGAAGAAGCGTTGCAGGCTGAGTGCTTTGGCGTGCTGCTGCAGTATCCCGATAGCTTCGGAAACATCGGCGACCACGCCGCACTTGCCGATACGGTGCATGCGCAAGGCGGCCTGGTCGCGGTGGCCACCGATCTGCTCGCACTGACCCTGATCGCTGCACCTGGAGAATGGGGCGCAGATATCGTGGTCGGCAATGCGCAGCGCTTTGGCGTGCCGTTCGGTTTCGGCGGTCCGCATGCGGCCTTCATGGCCTGCCGCGATGCCTACAAGCGCTCGATGCCGGGCCGTCTGATCGGCGTGTCGATCGATGCCGCCGGCAATCCGGCCTATCGCCTCACCTTGCAAACGCGCGAACAACATATCCGCCGCGAAAAGGCGACCTCCAACATCTGTACAGCGCAGGTGCTGCTGGCGGTAATGGCCTCGATGTATGCGGTCTACCACGGCCCCGACGGCCTGACCCGCATCGCGCGACGCACGCATCGTCTGGCCGCGATTTTGGCCGCCGCACTGCGTCATGCCGGTGTCAAGGTGGGCGAGCATTTCTTCGACACGCTGCATGTCAAGGCGATCGATGCCGAGGCGATTCACGCCAAGGCGCGTGCCGCCGGCATCAACCTGCGTGCAATCGACAGCGAAGCGGTCGGCATCAGCCTGGATGAAACCACCACCCGCGCCGATGTGGTTGCGCTGGCTGCATTGTTCGGCGTGCAGCTGGACGATGCACAAGCAGGTGCGAGTGTCGCGGGAGGCAGGATGCCGGGAGTGACCATCGATGCGCTCGACGCCGCCACCACCGATGCCTTGCCGCAAGGTCTGCTGCGCACCAGCGCGTTCCTGAGGCACCCGGTGTTCAATACCCACCACAGCGAGCACGAACTGCTGCGCTATATGCGCTCGCTGGCCGACAAGGATCTGGCGATGGATCGCACCATGATCCCGCTCGGCAGCTGCACCATGAAGCTCAATGCCACCGCCGAAATGATCCCGGTCACCTGGCCCGAGTTCGGCGCGATCCATCCGCTGGCACCGGCCGAACAGTCGGCCGGCTACGCGCAGTTGATCGACGAACTGGAAGCGATGCTGGTCGAGTGCACCGGCTACGATGCGGTGAGCCTGCAACCCAATTCCGGCGCGCAGGGCGAATATGCCGGCTTGCTGGCGATTCGCGCCTATCACCGCTCGCGGGGCCAAGCGCGCCGCGATATCTGCCTGATTCCCGAATCCGCGCACGGCACCAACCCGGCCTCCGCGCAGATGTGCGGCATGACCGTAGTGGTCACCAAGTGCGATGCCAACGGCAACGTCGATGTCGAAGACATTCGCGCCAAGGCAGAAAAATATTCCGAGCGTCTGGCTGCGCTGATGATCACCTACCCGTCCACGCATGGCGTGTTTGAAGAAGACGTGGTGGCGATCTGCGAAGCCGTGCATGCGCATGGCGGCCAGGTCTACACCGACGGCGCCAACATGAACGCACTGGTCGGCGTGGCCAAGCCCGGCAAGTGGGGCTCGGACGTGTCGCATCTCAATCTGCACAAGACCTTCTGCATTCCGCATGGCGGCGGTGGCCCAGGAGTGGGGCCATGTGCGGTGAAGTCGCATCTGGCGCCCTTCCTTCCCAGAACTTTGGGGAGCGAAGGCGACGTCGGCATGGTAAGCGCAGCCAGCTATGGCTCGGCCTCGATCCTGCCAATCAGCTGGATGTACGTGACCATGATGGGCAGCGCCGGGCTGCGCAAGGCGACCCAGGTAGCGCTGCTCAACGCTAACTACATCGCCAAGCATCTAGCGCCGCATTACAAGACGCTATACACCGGCCGTAATGGCTTGGTAGCGCACGAGTGCATCCTCGATATCCGCCCGCTGGAAAAGACCAGCGGCATCGGTGCCGAGGATATCGCCAAGCGTTTGATCGACTTCGGCTTCCACGCGCCGACGTTGAGCTTCCCGGTGGCCGGCACGCTGATGGTCGAACCGACCGAAAGCGAATCGCAGCACGAACTGGACCGCTTCATCGACGCGATGATCCAGGTCCGCGAAGAAATCCGCGCGATCGAAGACGGCCGCCTGGACCGCCAAGACAACCCGCTCAAGCACGCACCGCACACCGCAACGCAAGTGTCGGCCAATGAGTGGCCCCACGCCTACCCGCGCGAACTGGCTGCCTTCCCGCTGCTCAGCCTCAAGCAGCACAAGTACTGGCCGCCGGTGGCACGCGTGGACAACGTCTACGGCGACAAGAACGTGATGTGCACCTGTATCCCGGTCGATGCGTATAAGGGCGACGTAGAGGCGTAAGCGCCACCGCCGCGCAGGCAGGATCGGCGCAACGCCCGACTTCGTGCAGCATCATCGCTGTGCGTTGTGGGATGGCTGCGCCCACGCTATGTCAACGTCAGCGCATCTACCGGCGCATTACGCATCTACCGGCACATTAGAGTGGCCAACACACGCTAGTGAGCTGTAACACCGCGCAATAGTCGAGCTCGTTGCGCTTCACGCAGCGGTGTATTGCCGCATCGCTTGACAGAGGCAACAAGCAAATGCGATGGATCGCAAACTTCCATATGCATAAGAGTATTCGTTCGCATGCAGACACATGCAATTAACAGCGCCACTCCCAGGCTTTGCGGATCAGCCAGCATCCCAAGCCCGCGAGGTGCAGTTCCATGCCCAAGTCCCCCAGCAAACCCGAGCAACTGTCTGCCATCGCCGCGGCAAGCGCCACCTCCGATGTGTTGCGCGGTAGCGGCGATGAGTTGCACCAAAAGGCAGGCCGAACGCATCGGCAACTGACCACCAACCAAGGCATTGCGGTTGACGACAATCAGAACTCGCTACGCGCCACGCCGCGCGGCCCGACGTTGCTGGAAGACTTCATCCTGCGCGAGAAGATCACCCACTTCGATCACGAACGTATCCCCGAGCGCATCGTGCATGCGCGCGGCAGTGCAGCGCACGGCTACTTCGAACTGACAAAATCGTTGAGCCAGTACACCACCGCCAAGATCTTTACCGAGGTCGGCGAAAAAACCCCGCTATTTACCCGCTTCTCCACTGTCGCAGGCGGTGCCGGCTCGGTGGATACGCCGCGCGATGTGCGCGGATTCGCGGTGAAGTTCTATACCAAGGAAGGTAATTGGGATCTGGTAGGCAACAACATCCCGGTATTCTTCATCCAGGATGCGATCAAGTTTCCCGACCTCATTCATGCGGTGAAGATGGAGCCGGACCGCGGCTTTCCGCAAGCGGCCAGCGCACACGACACGTTCTGGGATTTCATTTCGCTAACGCCCGAGTCGATGCATATGGTGATGTGGGCGATGAGCGATCGCACCATCCCGCGCTCGCTGCGCATGATCGAAGGCTTCGGCGTTCACAGCTTCCGTTTCCTCAACGAGAACGGCGAGAGCACCTTCGTCAAATTCCATTGGCGCCCCAAGCTCGGCTTGCAGTCCACCATCTGGGACGAAGCAGTGAAGATTGCCGGTGCCGATCAGGACTTTCATCGCCGCGATCTATTCGAAGCAATCCAGCGCGGCAACTTCCCGGAATGGGAGCTCGGCGTGCAGTTGTTTACCGAAGCGCATGCCGACGCATTCCCCTTCGACCATCTGGATTCGACCAAGGTCATTCCCGAAGAACTGATACCGCTGCAGATCGTCGGCCGCATGGTACTGGACCGCTGGCCGGATAATTTCTTCGCAGAGACCGAACAGGTCGCCTACTGCGCAGCCAACATCGTGCCCGGCATCGACTTCAGCAACGATCCGCTGCTGCAGGGCCGCCTGTTCTCGTATCTGGATACGCAGCTAAGCCGTCTGGGCGGGCCGAATTTCCATCAGATCCCGATCAATGCACCCAAGTGTCCGTTTGCCAACAATCAGCGCGACGGTCATATGCAGATGGGTGTGCCCAAGGGCCGTGTCGCTTACGAACCTAGCTCACTACAAGCCGATACGCCGCGTGAGGCGCTGCGTGGATTCCGCAGCCATGCAACGCCGGCCGAAGACGGCGCAAAGGGCCGCGTGCGCGCGGAAAGCTTTGCCGATCACTACAGCCAGGCACGGCTGTTCTACCGTAGCCAGACCGCACCGGAACAGGCGCACATCGCATCGGCGCTGGTGTTCGAATTGTCGAAGGTAGAAACCGCACACGTGCGCGAGGCCATCGTCGGCCACCTGCGTCATATCGACCCGGCACTGGCACAGCGCGTGGCCGATGGCATGGGCATGACCACCTTGCCGCCGGCACCACCGGCAGCAGTGGCGCCCACCGACATGCCGTTGTCGCCAGCCTTGCAGCTGATCGGCAAGATGAAAGACACACTTCAGGGACGCACGGTCGGCATTCTGATTCACGATGGCTCCGATGCAGCTGCGATCAAGGCGATTCGCAAAGCGGCAGAAGCTGAGGGCGCTACCGTCAAAATCGTCGCGCCCAAGCTCGGTGGTGCCAAGCTCAGCGACGGCAAACAGCTGGCAGCCGATGGTCAGTTGGCAGGCACACCATCGGTCGTCTTCGATGCAGTGGCGGTACTGCTGTCTTCGGAAGCGGCGACATTGCTGACGCGCGAATCGGCTGCACTGGATTTCGTCAGTCACGCCTGGGCGCATCTGAAGGCGATCGCCTTCGACGATGGCGCGCAGCTGCTGCTGAACGCCGGTAACGTCGGTAAGGACGCCGGCGTGATCCCGGCAGCCGATACCAAGGCGTTTATCGCCGCGGCCAAAACCCGCCAGTGGGCACGCGAGCCGAAGGTGCGCATGCTGGCGTAACCGCATCAGCGCGAGCGACTGACGCAGGGTCGTCCCACGCCCAAGGTATTTTTGAGCGCGGGCAAATAGAAAATAGCAGGCGACTGCCCATCAGTTAGCAAGTGCGCAGTAGACGCGTTCCGTATACGACAGACTGCAAGCGCGAAACGCCGCGCAAGCATCTGCACTGCCCTAGAGCGTGTTATGAACTTTGCCCTTGTCACGCTAACGTATACGGATGAAGCCTCGTAAGCCTTATTCCACCGATATTTCCGACGAAGAATGGGCCTTTGCGGCTCCCTATTTGACGCTGATGGACGTGCAGGCACCGCAGCGCAAGTATGAGCTACGCGCGATGTTCAACGCACTGCGGTGGATCGCGCGCGCCGGCGCACCATGGCGATTGCTTCCCAACGATTTTCCGCCCTGGGAAGCGGTGTATCAGCAAACACAGCGCTGGCTGCAAGCGGGCTGCTTTGAGGCCATGGTCAGTGATCTGCGCTCACTCTTGCGTGTGGCGCAAGGGAAAAAAGGCCAGCCGAGCGCGGTCATTTTCGATGCTCGCACGCTGCAGTCCACCTGCGAAAGCGGGCCGCGTGCTGGATACGATGGCTATAAACGCAAGAAAGGCAGCAAGGTACACATGGCCGTCGATACGCTTGGACATCTGCTCGCTGTCCAGGTGACGCCGGCTAATGAGCAGGAGCGCGCGCAAGTCCGATCGTTGGCACAAGAGGTACAACACGTGACCGGTGAAACGGTCAAGATCGCCTTTGTTGATCAGGGCTACACCGGTCAAGAACCGGCGCAGGCGGCCACGGAAGAAGGCATTGAGTTGCAAGTGATCAAGCTGCAAGAAGCGAAAAAAGGCTTTGTCTTGCTGCCGCGCCGTTGGGTTGTCGAGCGCAGCTTCGGATGGGCCAATCGTTTCAGACGGCTGGCACGCGACTACGAGCGATTGCCGGAAACCTTGGCCGGTTTGCACTTCGTCGTCTTCACGATCCTGATGCTTGGAAATGCAGCCACCCTCTTTCAAAGTTCATAACACGCTCTAAGAAGCTTCTACGGGCAGCTGCACCGTATTGACCAACATGCGGTACTCACGCGGCGTCATCCCCGCCGCAGCCTTGAACTGCCGCGTAAACGCGCTTTGATCGCTGAAACCGCAGGCATGTCCAATTTCGGTCACGCTCTTGCTTCCGTGCAATAGATGCATCGCCATCTGCAGACGCAGCTTGGCCAGCACTTGTTGCGGAGTGAGCTGGAACACTTTGCGAAACGAGCGCTGCAGCTTGGACATCGAAAAACCGGTGATCTCTACCAGCGCCTGCATACGCACGTTCTGCGCGTAATTGGCGTTGAGGTAGGCCAGCGCAAGCCGCAGTTTTTCGTAATGCGATTCGTGCCCGTCCTGCGGCCCCAGATCGCGCGAAATGCCGATGATGCCCTGCACCTTGTTATCTACCAGCAGCGGCCGTTTGCAGGTGAGACACCAGCCCGGTTCGCGGTTGGCGAACAGGTGCAGCTCCAGCACGTTGTCGATGACTGCACCAGCCAGCACCTGCTCATCCTGATTGGCGTAGTTGGCGCCCAAGCCGCTCGGATACACCTCGGCCACGCGCTTGCCGATCAGTTCCTTGCGCGACTTCAGCCCCAGGCGTCGCAGCATGGTCTGGTTGACGTGGGTGTAGCGGCCCTCGCGATCCTTGACGAAGAGCAATACGTCCGGCACGGCATCGAACAACGCTTCCAGATCGGCAGGATCGATGCTCTTCATGCGGGAGGATTCATACAAGGCAATGGACTCGGGATCGGGAAAGGCGCAGCCAGACACTCCGCGCGCTATCGACACAGCACCACGCACGCAGCGCCATGATACGCCGCACACACGATCGGCTTGCCTACCTTCTTGCTCAGCACGGCTGGTTGACCACATTGGCCGCATTAGCCGCAGCCGGTGTGGCCTTGGCATCCACCGCCGCACCGGTAGGGTTTAGAGCGTCTAACAAAACCCCCTTGAATCTTGTCTCGCCGGTGGCAAAATTGCGGACATGACACGTCGCAAAGAGATCCCCATTGCGCTGTGGAAGCGCATCGAGCCGCTGATTCCGCAAGTGAAGCGTTCGCCCAAAGGTGGACGGCCGCGTATCAGTGATCAGCAAGCCCTCAACGGCATTGTCTGTGTCCTGCGCACGGGCGTGCCGTTGGAAGGAAGACCTGCCTGTGGAACTCGGTTATGGCAGCGGCATGACCTGCTGGCGCCGGTTGCGTGATTGGCAGGCCGCCAGTGTGTGGCATCGTCTGCATCAGGTGTTGCTGGCCGAGCTACGTCGCGCTCAGACGCTGGACCTGAGCCGAGCTGGTCTGGACGCCGCTAGCGTAGCCTCCCCCCGGGGGGCCTATATACCGGGCCGAACCCGACCGATCGCGGCAAACGCGGCAGCAAACGGCATCTGATCGTCGATCGCAACGGCATCCCCTTGGCGGTGTGCGTCACCGGCGCCAATCGGCACGACTCGGTCGTGTTCGAGGAGTTGATCGACGCCTTGCCGCCAATTGGTGGCAAACCAGGGCGCCCGCGACGTTGGCCAGACAAATTGCACGCCGACAAGGCTTACGACATCGACCACTGTCGCGCCTTCCTCAAGCAGCGCGGCATCATTGCGCGGATCGCACGCAAGGGGATCGCGCGCAACGACCGGTTGGGCCGCCATCGCTGGGTCGTCGAGCGCACCCATGCCTGGTTCGCAGGCATGGGCAAACTGCGCATCCGCTTTGAACGCCGCATCGATCTCCACTTGGCGTTGCTCTCGCTTGCTTGCTCCATCATCTGCTTACGGCTTCTTCCTGGGTTTTGTTAGCCACTCTAAGAGTGGCTGACAAAACGACTGCGCTCACCATCAGGCGGGCGCGGCCGGTGCTCGGAATCGGCATGTGCCACGCGTACACTTCGGTTCCTACGCGCCGTCCGCACCCACCTGGCGGCTGCTCGCTACGTTTTGTTATCCACTCTAAGTGCTGTTTTTGCTGGAACGGCTGCTTTCGCATACTATGCTTGGACAATTTATTCATCGATTGGCTGGATGTTTGGCGCGGCGGGTGTAATTTATGTGCTGTTTGCAGGTCGCGCAGGCGTAATAGTCTATGACTGGTTTTTGATCCGCATTCAATCCACTTTTCAGTTGAGGCAGTTTTTATTCGGCTTGTACCTAGCCATTTTCCTGCTTGCTTTCCTGTGTGTTAGCTTTGTTGCATTCGTCGCAGGGAGAATCTAGCTCGCATCTTAAGGTTTCAAAAATGAGGGAAGAGTAGCCTAAGGCTATGGACAAAAATAAAATCACCTGTTGACCTTTTTATGCTGCGAGGTTGGATTGCGTTGGTTCTAAATATAAGTGTGTATTTTATTTTGTCAAGTCACCTCTTAATTAAGTGCAATTTAAACATATTCGTTAAAAGCTCAATCAAAAATCTTCTTTAAGGATTTTCTGGAATGACAAAAGCCGCGTTGTAATCCATCACGTCCGCAAAGGCAAGATTGATTGAAGAGCTTTGCAAATTGGAAGGGCAAGAAAACAAATTGCGGCAAGATCAGGCTGTCGAAGCTTTCAATGAGGTGGTCAAGCTACTTGGAAATTTTGCCAAGCACTTCAATACTCAGCAGCGTTCGGAAATTGCGGGCTTTGACATTCACGGAGCGGCAGAGCCCAAGAGGGCAGCTCCTTCAAAGAAGGGGGGGCGCCCCAAATACTGGCTGCCTCATACGCAAGAGACTTGGCCGGGTCGCGGCCGAACGCCTAAGCCCTTCACCATTTGGCAGGGCAGTGCTTCTTACAAAGAGTGGAAAGCCAAGCACCCGGATGAGAAGTTTCCGGCTTTCCCAGGCTGAGGCTTGCGAATGCCGAGGTAACGAGTCGCACCTGAAAAACCCCAAACCACCCAACGACCGCAAGGCCTTGATGTCTGCACCGGCGTGCCAAAACTACCAGTGTTCGCTACGCTGAAGGCTGGTTTCTGGCAATTTTCACTCATGCGTACACGCCGTCCTGCTGCCGAAGACATGCCTGACGATGAGTTGTTTCGTTCGCGGCTGGAGAACCAGATCGATCTGCGTCATCCGCTGGCGCGGCTGAGCCAACGGATGCCGTGGACGGCGTTGGAGCAAGCACTTTCATCGCGCTTGCCGGCCACCCAGGCCGGTGGCGGTCGGCCGGCATTGCCGGTGCGGCTGATTGCCGGTTTGCTCTACCTCAAACACGCCTACGACCTGTCCGATGAAACGGTGTGCGAGCGTTGGCTGGAGAATCCGTACTGGCAGTTTTTCACTGGCGAGGTCGTGTTCCAGACGCGTTTGCCGTGCGATGCCAGCTCGCTGACGCGCTGGCGGCAGCGCCTGGGTGAGGCCGGGATGGAAGAGCTGCTGGCGCACACCATCAACGCCGCGCATGCGATGCAGGCGGTGGACGCACGCGAGTTGTCGCGGGTGATCGTGGACACCACGGTGCAAGAGAAGGCGATCGCCTATCCGACCGACAGCCGTTTGCTGGAGGTGGCACGCAAGAAGCTGGTGTTACTGGCCAAGCGGCACGGCATCGGATTGCGGCAGAGCTACGCGCGGCAAGGCCCGGCCCTGAGCCGCAAGGCAATGCGCGCCAGTTCAAGCGCATGCGGCGCGTCCTGCGACGTCAACGCACAGTGCTGGGACGGCTCGTGCGCGACATCCAACGCAAACTCGATCAGGTAAACACCGGCGTGCGCGAGCGCATCGCTGTCTGGCTGGAACGTACGCAACGGCTGTACACGCAGCGTCCGAAGGACAAACAAAAACTGTACGCATTGCATGCCCCGGAAGTGGAATGCATCGGCAAGGGCAAGGCGCGTCAAGCGTACGAATTCGGCGTCAAGGTCGGCATTGCAGTCACCGCCTGCAAGGGATTGGTCGTGGGTGCGCGCAGCTTCCCGGGCAACCCGTACGACGGCGATACCTTGGCCGAGCAGCTGGAGCAGACACGCGGGTTGCTGCAGGATGTGAGCGTAGAACCGACGGTGGCGATCGTGGACCTGGGCGATCGCGGGCGCGCGGTCGATGGCGTGCAGGTCCTGCATCGCGGCAAGGCCAAGACGCTGACGCGACGGCAATGGCGCTGGATCAAGCGACGGCAGGCGGTGGAGCCGGTGATCGGACATCTGAAAGACGACTGCCGGTTGCGTCGCTGCAGGCTGAAAGGTGCCCAAGGCGATGCGCTGCACGTGCTCGGCTGCGCCGCTGGCTACAACCTGCGCTGGCTGCTGCGCTGGATCGCGTTTTTGCGTGCCTGGATGCGGGCGATGGGATGGTCATCCTTGAGTGCCGTGCCGCTGTCACCGACGGCACTTGGCACTTGAAGGGGATTTTTCAGGGACGGCTAATGACGCTTGCGGCATAGCGGTGGTGCGGCGCGGCACTGCATTTTCCGGATGCAGCGCATTCCAGTCGAATGCAAAGTCGTAAATCGACGCTCCGGACTGGGCCGACCACGAAGGCCCCATCTCCTCCTGCGTAAGTGTCTCGAGATTCCAGCCGCTTTCATGCGCCTGCGGCAAACCACCCGCTTGATGCACTGCATCCCGGTCGAATGCAAAGTTGGAACTCGACGCCTCGGGCTGGGCCAACCACGAAGGTGCCATCAACTCATCCGCAAGTGTCTCGAAATCCAAGTCGCTTTGAGGCGGCGGCTGAAAACCATCCACTTCATCCAGTGCATCCCAGTCGAATTCGGATATGGAAACAGTGAAGTGGCACAAGGTTAGCCCCCCCCCCCCGGCAACACACTTGATAATCATTCCCATCAAGTGCAGGATGATCGCCACTTCCCTTGGGCGGCCCCTTACATGGCGTTCGCGGTTGGCGTTCTCAATGCAGTCCCAAGCGTGCAGGTCTGCGAGCTGTTGGGCCGCATCGGCTATGGCTTTGTGGTGATCGATCTGGAGCATGTGCTGCGTGCGCCAGACGCGCTGGAACACGCCATCCGCGCGTGCGAGCTCTCCGGCTGCGAGGCCTGGGTGCGTGTGCCTGAGGTGGACGAAAAGCTGATCGGCCGCGTACTCGATGCTGGTGCGCGTGGGATCGTGATTCCGCGTAGCGAATCGGCGGCGCAACTCGCTAACGCCATCGCCGCCGCACGCTTCCCGCCGCTGGGCCGGCGTGGAATCACCGGTGGCCGCGTCACTGGCTTCGGCGACGTCGATCTGCCCACTTATATCGCACAGGCAAATCGCGATATCCGCATCGTGCCGATGATCGAAAGCGCAGCCGGCATTGCCGCATTGCCCAAAATGCTTGCGGTGCCCGGCGTGGCGCTGGTGATGGAAGGCGCGTTGGATCTTGCGCTGGACCTGGGCCTTGGACCGCACCCCACCCATCCGCAGGTGTGGGAACTACTGCTGCAACTACATGCGCAATGCCGTGCCGCCGATGTGCCGTTCTGCCCTAACCCGCGCACCGATGCGCAGCGTGCGCACTGGCTGCGACAGCCGGAGCTGCGCTGGCTGCTCGCCGGGGAAGATCGTGCCTTAATTCAACGCGCACTGCGCAGCCACTTGGCCACGTTTGCCGCGCCCACGTCACTCCCCGCCCGCAGGAGCACGCCGTAGATGTCGACGTTGCGTTTCCAAGCCCTGGCCATCGCCATCGCTGCGGCCACTGCAACCATGCCGCTGTCGGCGTTCGCAGTCGATACGCCGGATGCCGATACCACTGATGGCACCACGCCGATCCTTAGGCTGGACGCGATCCAGGTAGAAGGCAGCCTGCTCGGTCGCTCCAGCCCTGACGATGTGCAGCGTTATGCCGGTAGCCGCCAGGTGATCGATCGCGAACAACTGCGCAACGGTGGCAACCGTTCGCTGGACGATGCGTTGCAGCGCGTGCCGGGCATCAAGATCTTCGATGAGACCGGTACCGGCGCGCTGCCGCAGCTGATGCTGCGTGGTCTGTACGAAAGCCGCAGCGGCCGTGTGCAGGTGCTGGAAGACGGCATTGCGCTTGCATTGGCATCTTACGGGCAGACCAGCTTGTCGCTGTTTCCGGTGGGTCTGAATCAGATCGATCGCATCGACATCGTGCGCGGCGGCGCGGCCGTGCAGTACGGGCCGAACAACGTTGGCGGGGTGATCAATCTGATCAGCAAGCAGATCCCCAGCGAATGGAGCACCACGCTGGCGCACAAGATCACCGCAGGCGGCCAGGGCCATTTTCTGCAGGACAGCGCGCTCAGTAGCGGCGGCTATCTCGCCAACAACTTCGGCATGCAGGTCGATGCTAATCGCACCGACGGCGCGTATTGGCGCGCGCATAGCGATACCGACATCAGCAATCTGCGCGTGCGTGCCGAATGGTGGCTGGACGGCACCAAATTGCTGAAGGCTAGCGTGCAGCGCTATCTGGTCGACATGGATCTGGCCGGTGCGTTGAGCCCTGACGCCTACCGTGGCGACCCGCGCCAGTCCACGCGCCCGCTGGACAGCTTCAACGGCCGCACCACGCGTGCGTCGCTGGGCTACGAACAGTTGCTGGGCGATTGGGGTCCGATGAAGGATGTGCGCCTGAACTGGACCACTTTCAGCGCGCGTAGCAGCCGCAATTTCATCGTCGGCATGCGTCAGGCAGCCACCGAAACCTGGCGCTCGGATCTGCCGCCGCAACTGCGCCAGACCGCACCGCGCAACTTCCGTGTAGTCGGCAGCGAACCGCAGCTAACCTGGAGCATGGGCGATGCCGGTGGCGTGCGTCAGCAGTGGAGTGCCGGTGCGCGTGCGGTGCGTGAGGACATCGATTTTCTGGTCGGCAACCTGCGTCTGCGCGATGGGTTATTCACCACCGTGCGCGACTGGCGGTTCGAAGACCGCGCACTGGCGGCCTATGTCAGCAACGCGATCACGCTGCCCGACGAACGCGTGACCATCACCCCGGGCCTGCGTTACGAACGCTTGGATTCGCACTATTTCAATCGTGCCACCGGCGTGCGCACGCTCAACCAGACCCGCGATGTATTGCCGGGTTTGACAGTCGGGTTTCAAGCCGACGAACACTGGTTTTTCTATGCGGATGGGCAGCGTTCGATGCGCGCGCCACAGGTCACCCAGATCATCTTCGGCAACAATCTGGATGCCGAACTGGCCTGGAATTACGAAGCCGGCGCGCGTTATCAGCCCAACGATCGCACCCGCATCCAGCTCGGTGCGTATCTGATCGATTTCAATCAGCAGATCCAGCTGGACAACACCACGCGCGCATTCGGCAATCTCGGCAAGACCCGTCATCAAGGCGGCGAGCTGGAACTGCAGTGGAGCCCGGAGCAGCTACGCGCACTGACGCTCAACGCCGGCTACGCCTATCTGGATGCCAGCCAGGAATCGGGCGCCTTCCGCGGCTTGCGCGTGCCCTACACCTCGCGCAATCAGATCACCCTGAGCGGCAATTACGTGTTCGGTCGCACCACTGTCGCACTGTCGAGCGACTACTTCAGCAAGGTCTACAGCGATGCGGCCAACACCGTGCAAGAAAACGCCATCGCCTCGGTCGGTGAATTGCCGTCGTACTGGGTGTGGAACACACAGGTGAGCCATATCTTGTTGGAACGCAACGGACAAAAGTTCAGCGCATCGCTGGCGATCAATAATCTGTTCGATCGGCAGTACTGGTTCCGCGGTGTGGATACCAGCCCGTGGGGACGTCAGGCCGCACCTGCGCGCACGTTCACAGCAGGGCTGGAATACACGTTCTGAGATAAACCCGGTGATCGCATCGACCACCGCAGCTGTAACGTCGCGCACGATGCGCGCCTGACGCCGCAACGCGGCGATGCGATTACGACGTCGCAGGCCACCCAGCGCTGCCGCACGCAGCGCAAGGCAGCCCGTTTCAATAACGGTTTTTCCAACGTCCTGTTGAATGAGAGCTGCCATGACTGCGACATCCGCTACACCGTTGGTGATCCTCACCCATGTCTGCCATCCGGCCATCACCGAAGGCTTTCTGCCAGCCGCGCACGCGCTGGGCCTGCCGGTGTGGCTGCTGACCGATCATCGACTCGATCACCTCAGCCATTTTCGCGAGCACCCGACGCATGCGCCGCAGCGGGTGATCGAATGTGATGTATTCAATCCGCTCGGCGTGCTGGATGTGCTGCACGACGCCGATGCATCGCCGCGCGCAGTGTTCAGCAACAGCGATCATCTGCAGACCAGCACCGCATTGGTCGCTGCAGGTCTTAGCCTACCGGGCAAGGACTGGCAGGTGTGCTACGCGGCCAAGAACAAGGCGGCAATGCGCCAGCGTTTGCGTGCGCGTGGACTGCCATCGCCGTGGTTCTGCACGCTGGCGCCAGGTGCCGCGCTGCCGGCCGGTATTCCGTGGCCGGTGGTCGCCAAACCGCGTGAAGGCGTCGCCAGCCTGGACGTGCGCCACTGCGCCGATGCCACGCAATTGCAGCGGTATCTTGACGATGTGTGGCAGCGCCATCCGCAGCGCACCGTGTTGCTGGAAGGCATGCTCGAAGGTGAGTTGTTTACGCTGGAAACGTTGGGCGATGGCCACAGGTTGCAGGCGCTGGGCGGTTTCAAGGTGCGGCTGTCGCCACCGCCGCATTTTGTCGAATGCGAAGCGCACTGGGATGCACGCGTGAACACGCCGGTGATTGCACAGGCGCTGCAACAACTGCGTGCCTTCGGCGTTGGCTTCGGGCTGTGCCATAGCGAATTCATCCTCACCGCCGACGGCCCGGTGCTGGTAGAGATCAACTACCGCAGCATCGGCGACCGCCGCGAAGTCCTGCTCGACGAGATGTTCGGCAAGCAGTGGTTCACTGCTGCACTGGCACCGCACCTGGGCTTGCCGCTGCCGCAGCTGCACAGCGATCGTGCACATGCATTGCTGCGTTACTACATCGCAGAGCATGACGGCGAACTGGTGACTGCCAGCGAAGACCGTCGTCATCACGATGCGCACAGCGATGTGCAGTACCGGCGCATGCGCATGCCGGGCGAGCGCATCCGGCTTAGCCATTCCAACAAGGATTACCTGGGCGTACTGAGCGCGCTGGCCAGCGACGCGCAGACGCTGGAACAAGCGGTGGTGCATGCCGAAGCGGGCTTGCAATGGCGGATCGAAAGCGCGGAGCTGCGCGTATGAGCAGCACGGCCGACCACCGTTATATCGCCACCCGCATCATCGACGCGTGCCTGCGCGAAGACCTGCGCGGGATTGCCACGCACGGCAGTGCTGCAACACCCGACGCAACGGTTCTGGCGGCATGGACCGACCCAAGCCCGGCGGAAGGCTGGTGGCGCATCGCGCACTTGCCCAACGGAATGCTGTGGTTGCCGATTCATCGGCAAGGTTATCTGCAGGACATCAGCGCCTGCGGCGACAGCTGGATCGTGCAGACTGCCGATGGCGCGATCGTAGAACGCGGTGCGCAGGAATGGTTGCAGCGCATCAGTGCCCGGCTCGACAGACAGACGCAGCTGCTGCATCGCGCCTATGCCGAGGAAGCCGAATGCGCCGCCGCGCACCGTTGCCTGGCGCGTCAGGCGTATGACGAACAAGCGCCTGCGCTGATCACCGCCTTGCAGCATGTCGATGCTGCCGAGCGTGCGTATCGCTGCGATCAATTGGCAAGCTACCGCGACCATCCGTTCTATCCGACTGCACGCGCCAAGGTCGGGCTGGATGCAGCGCAATTGCGCGATTACGCGCCAGAATTCGCGCCTACCTTCGCGCTGCGCTGGCTGGCGATCGCGCGTACGTCGGTCACCTGCACCAGCACGCCGCCAGCCGCGCTATGGCCGGATTTCGCCACACTGGGGCTGCCATCCGAACTGGCCGACACGCATGTCGCCTGGCCGGTGCATCCGCTGGTATGGGCACGCCTGGAGCAGGAGGACTTCGCGCTTCCCGCAGGCACCTTGCGTGCACCGCATGCATGGCTGGACGTACGCCCTACGCTATCGGTGCGCACATTGGTGCCGTTGCAGCATCCGCAGTTGCATCTCAAGTTGCCGATCCCGATGCGCACGCTGGGCGCGCTCAATCTGCGTCTGATCAAGCCATCCACGCTATACGACGGCCATTGGTTGGAGCGCGCGCTACGGCGCATCGATACGCTGGACCCGGCACTGCACGGCCGCTGCGTGTACGTGGACGAGTCGCATGGCGGGCACCTCGGTGACACCCGCCATCTGGCCTATCTGGTGCGAAGTTATCCGCCGCTGGACGACGCCACGCTGGTGCCGGTTGCCGCGCTGTGTGCGCTGTTGCCGGATGGCCGCCCGATGGCGATCCATCTGACCGAGCGGTTCGCACATGGCGATGTACTCAGTTGGTGGCGCGACTACACCGAGCTTCTGCTCGCCGTGCATCTGCGCTTGTGGCTGCGCTACGGCATCGCGCTGGAAGCCAACCAGCAGAACAGCGTGCTGGTCTATGCCGACGGCCAACCAACGCGACTGTTGATGAAGGACAACGATGCCGCGCGCATCGCCATGCCGCAGTTGCGTGCGCAGCTGCCGGAGTTAGATGCGCTGGGCCCGCTGCACGATGCGCGTATCGCGGTGGACGATTCGCAGGCACTGGCGCAGATGTTCTGCACCATCGTGCTGCAACTGGACCTGCAAGCGGTGCTGGAAGGTCTGGCCGACTGGCAGCCCGCACTGCGTGCGCCGCTGTACACGCAGTTGCAAGCGCAATTGGCGTTGACGCTGGCGCAGCTGGATGTCGACGGCATCGACACCGCACCCGCACGCCAATTGCTGGCCGCGCCAAGGCTGCCAGTGAAATATCTGCTCAGCGCCGGCAGCCTGCTGAGCAAGCAGCTCACCGGTGCGAGGGACATCAACAAGTTCTACGGCGATAGTGCGCCCAATCCGTTTGGCGATGCGTTCGCCAACACCCATCACGCGCCGCGTCGGCAGGCAGGCGATCAGCGATGAAGCGCGTTTTAGGCCCCGTGCTGGCGGCGCATTATCTGGCGGCCTTCACCGCGTTGGGCATGCCGTTGTTTCTGCCGCAGGTATTGGCCGAATTGGCGCCATCGGCCGCGGTAGGCTGGAGCGGCGTGCTGTATGTGCTGCCGACGCTGTGCACAGCGTTGACGGCCAGCGCCTGGGGACGCTTGGCCGATCGCTATGGACGCAAGCGCTCGCTGCTGCGCGCGCAACTCGGGCTGGCGCTGGGCTTTGCGATGGCCGGCTTTGCGCCGTCGCTGACCTGGCTGGTAATCGGGCTGATTGTGCAAGGCGCCTGCGGCGGCTCGCTGGCGGCGGCCAATGCGTATCTGGCCAGCCAGCCGCAGGCCGGCACGTTGGCGCGCGCGCTCGACTGGACGCAATATTCGGCACGTCTGGCGATGGTCAGTGCGCCTGCATTGTTGGGTCTTGCATTGCCACTAGGCCCGGCGCAGTCGCTGTATCGCGCGCTTGCGGTATTGCCGCTGCTGGCATTTGCGCTGACGTGGCGTTTGCCGGCAGATCGACCAGCCGCTCGACCGAGGCCGTCCATTACAGCGTCAACGCCCTCCCAGCACACAGGTGTACCGCCCCTATCGACTCCAACAGCCACCTCAGCGCTGTGGCCCGCACTGCTGATCGCGCAATTCCTGTTCTGCTTTGCGATGGTAGTGACGTTCCCCTACTTCATCCCGTATGCGTTGGCGCGTGGCGCCGGCCATGATGCACTGGCCGGCCTGCTATATAGCCTGCCGCACCTGGTCTATCTGGTGGTACTGCCGTGGTGGCGACGCGGCGATGGCCAAGCGTGGCTGGTGCCTGGCCTGCTGGTGTTCGCACTTGCCTGCGTGTGGCAGGCGCTATTGCACGACGCCATCGCATTGGCGGTTGCGCGTGTGCTGTTCGGGTTTGGCATGTTGTTCGGCCTGCGTGGGCTCAACCGCAGCCTGGCGCTGGTCGCTAGCGGACATGGCGCCGGGCGCTTGTTCGGCCGCTTCGATGCCTGTGGCAAATGGGCCGGCGTGTTCGCCGGTGCTGCCGCCGGCGCGTTGGCACAGGCCGCCGGCCCGGCCGTCCCTTTCCTGGCTGCCGCATTGGCTGCGGCAGCCGCTGCGCTCACCGTCATGGTGCGCTTCCCTTCGAGGAGATCTGCCGATGTCGCCGCACACGATGCATGACCCCTGGTACGACAGCATGGCCGACGCGCAGGCCTGCACTTGCTGGTTGAACTGCTATCTGCGCGAATTCGCGATTCCGCAGCAGACGGTGCACTTCGATTATCGCGGGTTGGATCGCCCCGGTCCGCGCGTGGCCGAGCAGCGTTGGCTACGTATCGATCTGGGCCAAACCGGCGCACTGTGCGTGCGCATTGCCTATGCCGATCGCCTGGGCCGTTGCCGCTTGGCCTCCACGCCATTTCTCAAGATCGCCGGCCAACCGTGGCAGAGCCTGGATACGCACGCGTTGGCACGCTGCCTGGTGCAGTCGCTCGGTAGCATGCAGGCGGTCAACCCGGAGCTGCTCGCGCAAAGCGCCAATAGCGTGGCGATCACTGCTGCGTTATTGCGACACGCGCAGACCGCTGCGCCGACCGGTGAGGCGATGATCGATGCCGAACAATCGATGCTGTGGGGACATGCGCTGCATCCCACGCCGAAAAGCCGCGAAGGCATCGATCTTGCGCACGTGCTGGCCTGCGCACCGGAAGCACGCGCGGCGTTTCAGCTGTACTGGTTCCGCATCGATCCGCGGCTGTTGCGCATGCAGGGCCGCGATGTGCGTGCGAGCTTGCGGCAACTCTCCGGCAGTGACGATTTGTACCCATGCCATCCCTGGGAAGCGCAGCGTCTGCGCGAGAACCCGCTGCTACGCACGCTGCAGTTGCGTGGCTTGATCCAACCGATTGGCGTGCTCGGTGATGCACTGCGGCCGACCTCCTCGGTGCGCACGCTGTATCACCCGGAGCTGGACTATTTTCTCAAGTGTTCGGTGCATGTGCGGCTGACCAACTGCGTGCGCAAGAATGCGTGGTACGAGTTGGAAAGCGCAGTCGCGCTCACCGAGCTGCTAGCACCCAGCTGGCGCGCGCTGGCCACGCAGGTGCCCGGCTTCGATGTGATGCTGGAGCCGGCGGCCACGTCGTTGGATATTGCCCAGGTCGATCCCGCCTTGCATGACGCCGACCCGCTGGCGGCGCGTGCATTGTCGGAAAGCTTCGGCATCTTGTATCGGCAGGCCATTCCGGCGGCACAACGGGCGTGTTGGCAGCCGCAGGTCGCTGCCGCGTTGTTCACCTGCGATGCGCATGGCAACAGCGTGTGTGCAGCACGCATGCAGGCGCTGAGCAGCGTGCAGCTGGATCGCCACACCGCCACGCTGCGGTGGTTCCGCGCCTATGCCGGGCTGCTGCTGGATGGCGTGTGGAGTGCGTTGTTCCAGCACGGCATCGCATTGGAGCCGCATCTGCAGAACACGGTGATCGGTTTTGCTGATGGCTGGCCGACGCGTGTGTGGATCCGCGATCTGGAAGGCACCAAGCTGCTCGCACACCACTGGCCCACCACCCGCTTGCAGGACGTTAGCGAGCGTGCACGGCAATCGCTGTCCTACACGCCGGAACAAGGCTGGAATCGCGTGGCGTATTGCGCACTGGTCAACAATCTGGCCGAAGCGATCTTCCACCTCACCGAGGGCGATGCCGCGCTCGAAGCGCGCCTGTGGGAATGCGTGGGCGAGATCGCTGCACACTGGCAGCGACGCCATGGCGCGCAAGCCGCGTTGCAGGGCTTGATCGACGGCGCACCACTGCCCGGCAAGAACAACCTGGGCACGCGGCTGTGGCAACGCGCGGATCGTCAATCCGATTACACCGCGCTGCCCAATCCCATTCCACCGATCACAGCAGCACGGCAGGTGGCGGCATGAGCCTGGGCATCGACACCGCTGCATTGATGGATGCACTGCCACGCGTGCGCGAACGCAGCGATGGCCCGATCTGCGCGTATGTTTACGACTTAGCTGCCTTGGACGCGCATGCAGCATGGATGCGCGCGCAGCTGCCGGCGCAATGCGAGTTTTTCTATGCGGCAAAAGCCAATGCGGAGCCGCCGATCCTGCGTACGCTCGCGCCGCATGTGCAGGGCTTGGAGGCTGCATCCGGCGGCGAACTCGCCTGGCTGCATGCGCAGCAACCGCAGGCCGCGTTGTTGTTCGGTGGACCAGGCAAGCTCGATACCGAGCTTACCCAGGCCGCCGCGCTGCCCAACTGCACCGTGCATGTGGAAAGCCTGGACGAACTGGAACGTCTGGCCGCCATTGCGGCGCAGGCCGGCCGCTGCGTGCCAGTGTTTGTGCGCATGAATATCGCCGTGCCCGGCGCACAGAGCACGCGTTTGATGATGGGTGGGCAACCATCACCCTTCGGTTTGGACCCGGAGGATCTGGACGCGGCAATGCGGCAGCTGCGTGCCAGCCCGTCGCTGTGTCTGGAAGGCTTTCATTTCCACCTGATGTCGCACCAGCGCGACGCTGGCGCGCAATTGCATCTGGTCGCCGCCTACCTGCGCACCGTGCAGCAGTGGCGGCGGACCTATGGACTTGGACCGTTGCGGGTGAATGCAGGTGGCGGCTTCGGTGTGGATTATCTGTCGCCGCAGTCGTCGTTCGATTGGGCCAGCTTCTGCGCCGGGCTTCCTGCACTACTACGCGAACACGGCACCGATCTTCGTCTACGTCTGGAACCGGGCCGCTATGTCAGCGCCAGCTGCGGCTGGTACTTGATGGAAGTGCTGGATCTCAAACGCAGCCACGGCGCGTGGTTTGCGATCGCCCGCGGCGGCACCCATCACTTCCGCACCCCGGCCGCGCAAGCGCACGATCATCCGTTCCGTGTGCTGCGTGGCGATCGCGCGCCGGTGCTGCGCAACACGCCGGTCACGCTGGTTGGCCAGTTGTGCACGCCCAAGGACGTACTGGCACGCAATCAGCACGTCGCGGCGCTGGCACCGGGCGACTGTTTGGCCTTCCCCTTGGCCGGTGCGTATGCGTGGAATATTTCGCATCAACAATTCCTGATGCATCCGCCGCCGCAGATGGTGTTTTTTCCTTGAGCCCAGTCGGTGCGATCGCTGCTGTTACTGCGCCGGTTGGTAGCGGAAGGTAAGCAGATAATTGCGCCCTGGCTGCGCGTACCAGCGTGCGGTTTCGTAGTGGCGGTCGAACACGTTGTTGGCGGTGAGCAGGATGGTCCAATCGGCGTTGATCGCATAACTCACGCGCAGATCGAGCAGGCCATAACCGGCCAAACGCTCGGTGTTGATCAGGTCGTCGAAACGCTTGCCAGACCCGAACAGGCTTGCGCCCACGCCCAACGCACCGAAGCTGCGATCGGCATCGATGCGACCGCTCTGACCCGCACGCCGCGGCAGCCAGTTGCCATGGTTGACCTCGCCATCGGCCTGCGGCTGCAGCCATGTCAACGCGCTGCGCACGGTCCAGCCGGCCAGCTCGGTGTCGTAACCGGCTTCCACGCCGCGGATGCGTGCCTGATCGATATTGTTCGGCTGCCCGAACGGATGCAGTGCATCCACCAGCGACGCGTCGCCGGCAATCAGATCGTCGATGCGGGTCTGGAACGCGCTCAGCGTCCAGGTGCCCCAATCGCCATTGCCGCGCAGGCCGAGCTCGGCGCTTTTGGAGGTTTCCGGCCGCAGCAAGGGGTTGCCGTAGTCTGGGTAATACAACTCGTTGAAGGTCGGTGCCTTGAACGCGGTGCCGTAGCTGGCGGTCAGGCGCAGATGCTGGGCAAAATCCCATCCCCACAACAGGCTGCCGGTGGTTTTGCCGCCGAACTGGCTGTTGTCGTTGCGGCGCAGGCTGGCCTGCAACGACTGCGTGCCGAATGTCTGCTGCCACTGCGCAAAGGCAGCACGATCGCTGCGGCTATCGGCATCGTAGGTGTCGCTGCTGGCGATCTCATCGCGCTGCCAATCGAAGCCAACCGTGAGCAGACCCGGGCCTGCATTGATATCGGCCTGCAACGCGCTCTGCTTGCGACGGGTGTCGTAGGTGGACACATATGCACCTTCATAATACGCATCGCCCAGATCGGTGCTGCTGCCGACGCTGGCGGTGAGCGTGAACGCATCGGTCGGCGCGTAACGCACCCGGCCACCGACCGCCTGCTGCACGCCCTTGGACACAGTGCCGCCGAACGCCGAACCGTCGTATTCGTTGCGGCTGCGCGCACGCAAGGCGTGCACGTCGGCATCCCACTGGCGATTGAAGCGCCAGCCGCCTTGCACGCTCAACGAATCGTTGCGATAGCCGTCGCGATCCGGATCGTAGTCGCTGGAGCTGGTGTCCAGGTACGCATTGATGCCATCGGTTTGGTCGTGCACCGCATTGGCCGAATACCAACCGCCGGTCTCGCTCAGATCGCCCTCACTGCGCCCGGCCACGCCCGCGCTGTAGCGGCGTGCGTTGTCGCTGCCGGCCGCGGCGCTGAAGGTCGGCACGAAGCTGCCGTGCGGGCGACGGGTAAAGATCTGGATCACGCCGCCCAGCGCTTCGGAACCGTAGAGACTGGAGAACGGACCGCGCACGATTTCGATGCGCTCCATCTGCTCGATCGGCAAATCCTGCAACGCCGCACCGCCGGAGGTGGCCGAGCCGATGCGCACACCGTCGATCAGCACCACCACATGATCGGACCCGGTACCGCGCAGGAACAGCGAGCTCGCCTTGCCTGGACCACCATTATTAGCCAGCGACACGCCGGCTTCGCCGCGCAGCAGATCCTGCAGCGCGTTCGCCTGGCGACGCTCGATCTGCGCGCGGTCAATCACGGTGACCGGCGCCAGCGTCTGGTCCTGGGTTTGCGCAGTACGCGAGGCGGTGACCACGACCTCATCGAGATCGATGGCAGCCTCGGCCTGCGCCCGGTTGGCAAAGCACAACGACAGGCCCACGGCCAACACGGCACGAGGCGGCAAAACTGAAGAAAAGGACATCGGCTGCTGCTCCTGGAACCGCGCCTACCCGCGCGGGGGCAATGGGGCGACAAGCAGCAACGGGCCAGACGGTCGACGCAGCAGCGCCACACGATCAAGGCCACGCCCACCGCGTGCCGGGTAAATCCCTCAGGCCGGTTTCCGGGCTCGCGAGTGGAAGGTTGCGCCTCCGATGCCGCGCCTTCCCATGCGTGCGCGCAGTGGCGTGTTGCGGCATCTGACCTCGTCCACCGTTGCGCGGGCTGCTCCGGAATTGCGTCTCGCCAAGACGATCCACGCACCGGATTCCCGTTTAAGAATGGCTAACCGGCAATCACCTCAAGGGCACGCATGGTATCAGGATTGGCCGGCGCGCCTCTTATGTCGCCAGCCTCGGCGATGGCTGGATCGCATAGGTCACCGCCGCCTGCCCTAACGCCAGCGCCAACGCGCCGATGCCGCTTTCCAGCGCGGCGACGCGTTGCGCCAGCACATCGTTGGCCGGATTCATGATGCGGCTGTAGATATTGCCCGGCACCTGGATGCGTGATGGCAGAAGACCCGAGCTAGCGGCTGTACGGTCGTATGCCAGGCACGGGGCCAGCGACGCCCGCTTCGGAAATCATAACGTTGGCAACTGGCCGCACGGATTGGTCCGGCAAGCCCCCGCGCGCCAACATCTTGACACCATCGATTTGCCGAATGCCCAGAAAGACAGAGCCGCCACCGTCGAGGTTCAATGTCGATGCGCCAGCACCCGTATGCCCTGGTCGCAATGCGTCCGCCACGCTTTGCGCCGCGAGCTCAGCGATGGTTTGCCATTGGGCCATGGTAACGCCAGCCTTCCGGTTTCCGCCCGTTGTCAATGTTTGCAGGACCACTTTAGTGGCTCCGGACAAGCGGGTAGGCAGCAGGCTGACAGCAGCGCGCTCATTGGCATTACTGGAATGCGTCAGCGCGCCTGCGAGGCGATTGAGCGGGTCATCCTTGCCGTCGATGAAGTACTGAAACCTGTCTGCGTCCTCGATCGGCCGGGACCTTCCTTCGAGCGCGAGTAAAGGTGCACCACTCAATACGGGCGCTCCATTAGCCGTGATCGTGCCGTAGTCGGACACCCAAGGTCCTGGAATCGCTATGAAATCCTGCCGTCCGGCGACCTGTCCGACCGGACAACCGATACTCTCGATGGTCTCGCCACAGTCCGTTTGCAATCCGGGCTTGTGGACAAAATAGCCGCCATTTATCACCGCAGCGCCCGGAGCAGCACTCTGGGCCAGTTCCTGGTGTGCACGTGGGGCTTTACCATCGTGCGTTCCATGGATGTCAAGCATTCCATCCGGCACCGACACCCGGGTGAAAGTCGCGGCTGGCTGCATGTGCTGCTGGATATCCGACACGAAAGTTCCCGGTGCGACAGACAATGACAGCGGATCACGGGGAGCACGGATTGTCGTGGAGACAACGCCCTGGCTTTGGCTAGCGATCCGGACCTGCCGGCGCACCTGGCGGCCGCGCGTCGCTGCCTGCAGCCTCACAGCTGCCCTTTTCAAAGACCCGGCGGCACGCCGGCTCGGCAAGCCTTCCCATGCGGCCTGTGCCGGCGGACCTGTGCGATTTGACGGATCGTCAGGAACAAGGGTCGGAAGGTACGGGATCGGAACTGCTGACAGACTGCCAACCGCTCGATGCGATCTTTTTCATTATTCCTCCCCTTCGAAAGGCCATTAGAGCTGCCAACAAAACTCGGGACCCCGGTGAGGCATCACCGCATCCTCGTCGCCCCAACCCTACCTGAAGAGTGCTTTGCCTTATCCGAGCTCCATCTCGAAACCGCCCAATCGCTCCGAACAGCAAAACAGTAGAGCGCTCAGCCGCGAGGACCGCGGCCGACCAATCGGCACTCAGGACTCGACAATCAATCTTTGCCGAACTCTAGCTGCCCGCCCTGCGCACGCACGCGCACGGTGTCGCCGCTGAGGTACTGGCCGGAGAGGATCTGCTGAGCCAGCGGGTTTTCCACCTGCGACTGGATCGCACGCTTGAGCGGGCGCGCGCCGTACACCGGGTCGAAACCGACGTTGCCCAGCAATTCCAGCGCGGCATCGTCCAGATCCAGCTTGAGGCCGCGCTCGGACAAACGTTTCTCCAGACCATGCAACTGGATGCGCGCAATCGATTTGATCTGCGCCTTGTCCAGCGGATGGAACACCACGATGTCGTCCAGCCGGTTGATGAATTCCGGGCGGAAATGACCCTGCACCACGCCCATCACCGCGGCCTTCATCTGCGTGTAGGCCTCGGCGCTACCGTCGCCACCGAGCTCCTGGATCTGGTGCGAACCCAGGTTGGAGGTCATCACGATGACGGTATTGCGGAAATCCACGGTGCGGCCCTGACCATCGGTCAGGCGACCATCGTCGAGCACCTGCAGCAGGATGTTGAAGACATCGGCATGCGCCTTTTCTACTTCGTCCAACAGGATCAACGAATACGGGCGCCGACGCACAGCCTCGGTGAGATAACCGCCCTCTTCGTAGCCCACATACCCCGGAGGCGCACCGATCAGACGCGAGACCGAATGCTTCTCCATAAACTCGCTCATGTCGATACGGATCATCGCTTCGGTGCTGTCGAACAGGAAATCCGCCAGGGCCTTGCACAACTCGGTCTTGCCTACGCCGGTCGGACCCAGGAACAGGAACGAGCCACTCGGGCGATTGGGATCGGAAAGCCCGGCGCGCGAGCGCCGCACCGCATCGGAGACCAATTTGATCGCCTCGTTCTGGCCGACAACGCGATGATGCAGCTCGTCTTCCATGCGCAACAGTTTGTCGCGCTCGCCTTCAAGCATCTTGTTGACCGGAATACCGGTCCAACGCGAAACCACTTCAGCGATTTCCTCGGCAGTGACGCGGTCCTGCACCAGCTTTAAGTCGTGATGTTCGACCTCGTTGGCCATCGTCATCTGCTTTTCCAGCTGCGGCAGCACGCCGTACTGGATCTCGCTCATCTTGGCGTAATCCTGGCGACGCTGTGCGGCCTCCAGTTCCAGCTTGGCGTGCTCGATCTGTTCCTTGATCATGGTGGTGCCCTGCAACGCGGCCTTTTCCGACTTCCACAGCTCGTTGAGGTCGTAGAACTCGCGCTCGAGCTTGCCGATGTCGTTTTCCAGATCGGCCAGGCGCTGACGCGAGGCGTCGTCCTTTTCCTTCTTCAACATCTCGCGCTGGATCTTGAGCTGGATCAGGCGGCGCTCCAGGCGGTCGAGCTCTTCCGGCTTGGAGTCGATCTCCATGCGGATGCGCGATGCTGCTTCGTCCATCAAGTCGATGGCTTTGTCCGGCAATTGGCGGTCGGTGATGTAGCGATTGGACAGCGTAGCGGCCGCGACGATTGCCGGGTCGGTGATCTCCACGCCGTGGTGCACAGCGTAGCGCTCCTTCAAGCCGCGCAGGATCGCGATGGTGTCTTCCACCGTTGGCTCGCCCACGAATACCTTCTGGAAACGCCGCTCCAATGCCGCATCTTTTTCGATGTACTTGCGGTATTCGTCCAGCGTGGTGGCGCCGATGCAATGCAGCTCGCCACGTGCCAGCGCCGGCTTGAGCATGTTGCCGGCGTCCATCGCGCCATCGGCCTTGCCTGCACCGACCATGGTGTGAAGTTCGTCGATGAACAGGATGATCTGACCTTCGTTCTTAGACAGATCGCTGAGCACCGCCTTCAAGCGTTCTTCGAACTCGCCACGGAACTTGGCACCGGCAATCAGCGCGCCCATGTCCAGCGACAGCACGCGCCTGCCGCGCAGGCCTTCGGGCACTTCACCGTTGATGATGCGCTGCGCCAGACCTTCGACGATGGCGGTCTTGCCCACGCCGGGTTCGCCGATCAGCACCGGGTTGTTTTTGGTGCGACGCTGCAAGACCTGGATGGTGCGGCGAATTTCTTCATCGCGGCCGATCACCGGATCGAGCTTGCCGCTCTCCGCACGCGCGGTCAGATCGATGGTGTATTTCTCCAGCGCCTCGCGCTGTTCTTCGGCGTTTTCCGATTGCACGGTTTCGCCGCCGCGCAACTTGTCGATAGCAGCTTCGATCTTCTTCTTGTCGCCACCGGCCGCGCGCAACGCCAAGCCCAGCGCACTGGCATCGTCGGCAGCGGCCAGAACGAACCACTCGCTGGCGATGAAGGCATCGCCATGCTGCTGGGCCAGTTTGTCGGTCTGGTTGAGCAGGCGGTTGAGATCGTTGCCGATCGACAGGTTGCCTTCCTGCCCGGAGACCTTGGGCAGCGTGTCCAGCGCCTCGCCCAGCCGCTCGCGCAGCAACGGCACGTTGACGCCGGCCTGCGACAGCAATGGGCGCGTGCTGCCGCCGCTCTGGTCGAGCAACGCGGCGAGCACGTGCACCGGTTCGATAATGTTGTGATCGCGACCCACAGCCAGCGACTGCGCGTCGGCCAGTGCCTGCTGAAACCGCGAGGTGAGCTTGTCCATCCGCATGGGAAATCCTCTGAACTGGTGGCCGGCAGATCCGGCGATACCGTGCAGATGCGGCTGCTGTGCAGGGTTTCAAGGTGTGGCGAATGCGGGACGTGCTAGCGCAGGGCGATGAGACCGGCTCACGCTGCTCGTGTGGGGCTGTGCGGTGCGCGTGTCGCGCGTTGCCACGGGCCCCGACGCAAACCCACGCGCGCAGCGCGCTAGACGAGACGCCGCAGCGACGAGCCGGCACGCGCAGCAATATCCCGATTCCATCAACATCCCCGGCGCGCTGACGCTGCTACCTGTGCCGTCCCCAGCAGGCGCGACAGCAGCTGCGCCTGGATCGCTGGCAGCGCCAGCGCCCCCGGTGTGCGTGGATGCGGCACTGACACCACCACGTCCAAACCGATCTGGCCGCGTTCAACCAACCCGAGGCGTTCGGCCAGTGCGCTCGCCTGTTCCCAAGGACAGCTTCACATCCACCGTCTTGGTGATCGCCGCGAAATCGATATGACGCGATAGCAATGCCAGTGGATCGCCCATCTGCTGGCGCTTGGACGCGCGTTCGTGTCCGGCAAGCAAGCTGTTCATCGCAGGGCCACCGCTGTCTTCTCGGACCCTATGACGCCAAAACAGGCAGGTTTTTATAGGTGTTTTTAGAAGTCGGTGGTCGCCACGTCAGCGGCGACGGCCGACGTCCCCCCGGACTCTGAACCCAACCGCTACTCAGGGCGGGGGGACGTCGCACCGGCAGCAACGCCTTGAACAGCCCGTCCCACGTGCCCTCGTTGGAGGACGCGATCCCGTGCGCGCGCAGCGCGTCCATGCCTGGTTGCGTGAGCGCATTGCCGCCGGATTGTTCCTGCTCGATCTCCTCCATCCGCGCACGGCTGGCCTGGGCGTATTGGTCCGACAGCACCGCCGCATTGCGCTGCAGCAGCGTGTCGATCTCCTCGATGTGCTCCATCGCGTTGAATTCCAGCGCCCGCTCGTCCTTGTAGCGCGCCATCGCCCCGACCACGTCGTGCCGGTAGCCGTTGAGTTCGTGCACCACCCCCACTGCATCCCATAGGCCTAGCAGCATCGGCGTGTAGGTCTGTCGCCGCTCACCGGCTTGCCCGTTGTGGCTTGACGCGCACATCTGCGCATAGCGTTGCTGCAAAGCCGCTTCGGCGCAAGCGCCGCCAGTGGCATGGGTCCGCAGCGACCATGGGTAGCGTGTCGCGCTGCTCTGTAGCACCTCTGCCTTGCAACTGCCGTCCGGGTTGCTGATCGCTTTGGGCGTTTGCACATGCGGCAGTTGCGTCGGCTCACCGAGCCCCCCTTCGAACCCGCGATACTCCATCACGGCCTTCAAGCCCTCCACGCTCGACAGCGACACCGTATCGCCCTTTGACTGCGGCGCGTCGATCCACTGCCTGGGCGTGATCGGCTGCATGTGCTCGGCGCTGGGGCTGATGTCAGTTAATAGCGGAAGTAGCTGTCGCCCATTGCAGGCGGGTCGGTTGGCTTTTTCTTGGCCTTGGTCGTCTTGCGAAGATTGATGTTCTTGACATCCTTCCAGCCCAACACGGTGAAGATCGGCTCTGCCATCAAGATAAACGGCGTAAAGCGGCGACCCATACGGTAGCCGATCCATAAAAACATAGAAACAAACATCAAAAATGCTAAAAGATAGAAGGAGAGAGAGGAATTGGCATTAGAAAAGCTCGCTAAACGCCCCCCCAAAATTGCAGCAGAGATCATAAATAATGCAAACGCGGCTCCAGCAAAAAAAGAAAATTTAAAAACGTTCTTCCAGTGCGCACGCACGCCTGCCGAGACATGCGGATACAGCACAATGATCTTTTCCTTAGGATCTAATACCGCAAATCCGGTATATCCGCCATCCGGCGCTGGCTCCACCACTGCCTGTACCTCGTCTCCATCCTTGAATGGCCAGTTCCACAGCAGCGCTTCCACGTGCTTTCCATCCAAATCAAAACTAACTTGCGATACCGGCTCGCTCATCTCCTCCATTGACATGGTCACCATTCCTGCGGCGGCACCGCTCAAGCCAAGCGCTGCTGCTGCTACACCTGTAGCCGCCATACCCTCACGGTCACCTGCGCGGAAGAATACTTCTGCTGTAGTGTTCTTTAGCCTTACATTTCTCAGCGTGCCGCCAATGACTTGGGTGTGCGCATTCGGATCTTGTGTCATGATTTCTCTTTAATATGTGGTGGCACGAATCAAACATGGCGCACTGTGACTTGCCCAATCGCCTTCAGGAAGGCCTCGTCTTGATCTTTTGCTGTTTTATATTGAGGCCCACTCGCACCAAAGCCAAACCAACCGCCCTCACTGATCTTCCCAAATCGGTTGCTTTCGCACCATTTTTCGAGCGCATTTGGCTCAATTGTATAGACCAGCACATCGATTGCCAGTAAGACGACCGTCACTTCCCATCCACCAAGCCGCAGCATCCAGCCCGCCATACGCTTCATCGAGGCTTTCGCCAGCACCTGCTCGCCCTCTTTAGCTGCTGCAGCTTGTAGACCAGCTCTTAGTCCATCTAGCCAAATCACCACGCCTTTGCGGCCGATCGCTTTCTCTAATACCGGAGCGGAATAAGCTAATGCAGTGAGAAATTGGGTGCCACCAATTAAAAATCCAGTGCCGGATTTACCTAAGTAAGCCAAGGCAAGACCCGAATTTCCGGAATTTTTTGACTTCAAATATTCACCAAAATCATAATAAACCCCAACATACGTACCGAACCCACCCAGCCACCCACCGATTGCCTTCATCTTGCCCACGCTGCGGCTGGCCTCGCCGAAGAACTCCTTGCTCAACTTCTCGGCCATGCTGCTGTACACCGACACCAGCGAGGCGCCCGAGGCCACCAGGCTGCCGTAGTCGCGCGCCTGCTTGTCCGACTTGGCCAGCAGGTTGATGAAATTCACCAGTTCCAGCACACCGGTCAGCGCTCCCAGCCGTACCGCGTTGCGGCTGCTCTCGGCGGCGCGCGCCCAGCGCTCGCGCATCAGCGCGGCGCCCTTGTGCCGCTCCACGTCGCGCAGGGCGTACAGCATCGGCGTGCCGCTGCTCGGTGGCTGGCTGCGGTAGTACGCCACCCGCTCCGCAAAGTACAGCTTGACGCTCACCCCGGTGCTGGCCTCCTGGCTGATCAGCTCGGAGACCTCGGCCTCATCCAAGAGCGCGCGCGTCATCAATACGAAGCGCACCAGCGCATTGCCCACCTTGTCCTGCACGCCGTTGAGCGGGAAGCGATCGAGCAGGAACGCACCGGCCGTGGTCACGAACCGGTCCACCCCGCTTTCGCGCAAGATCCGGTCCGTGGCCGTCAGGGGCGCGGCCTGCTTTTGCGCTGCCTCGAAGCCCTTGTAGACGCTCAAGAACTTCTTCAGCGTCTTGCTCGTCGTGACAAACACACTCCAACCGGCGCCGGCCGCCGACAGCACCATGTTCTTTTGCTGATCCGCCTGGGTCAGCGCCTGTTCCAGTTCCTGCCGTACCTCGGTCTGGTTTTGCGCCACCACTCGCCACAGCAGGCAGCTGCGGCTTGTCACATCCAGATTGCCAGCCAGGTCCTGCAGTAGTCGCCGACCGTCCGGGTCCATCCCCAGCCCTTCGATGGCGGTGGTCACCACCTCCTCGAAGCGGACCCCGCAGACCGGTGAGGTGCCGTCGTAGTCCTCCAATGTGGCCAAAAACAGCGCATTGGACAGCCACTTGCCCAGCACCTGCGTGCGCTGCGTCAGCAACTCCAACGCCGCCTGACCGAACCGCTGCGCGTTGGCCTTGAACGCCGCGTACGCGGCCTCGTCGATCCGTGGCCGATACGTCTTTTCCCAGGTCTCCCGCGCCTGCCGCTGGTACACCGGCAGCAGCGCCTTGGACAGCCCGTCCCACGTGCCCTCGTTGGAGGACGCGATCCCGTGCGCGCGCAGCGCGTCCATGCCTGGTTGCTTGAGCGCATTGCCGCCGGATTGTTCCTGCTCGATCTCCTCCATCCGCGCACGGCTGGCCTGGGCGTACTGGTCCGACAGCACCGCCGCATTGCGCTGCAGCAGCGTGTCGATTTCCTCAATGTGCTCCATTGCGTTGAATTCCAGCGCACGCTCTTCCTTGTAGCGCGCCATCGCCCCGACCACGTCGTGCCGGTAGCCGTTGAGTTCGTGCACCACGCCTACTGCGTCCCACAGGCCCAGCAGCATCGGCGTGTAGGTCTGCCGCTGATCGCCCTGTTTGCCGTTGTGGCTGGCCGCGCACATGAGCGCATAGCGTTGCTGCAGGGCGGCCGCCTCCGACGCGCCGCCGGCCGCATGCGTGCGCAGCGACCACGGGTAGCGGGTGGCGTTGGCCCGCAGCACATCGGCCGTGTAGCTGCCGTCCTTGCCGCTGATCGCCCTGGGCTGACGCAGGTACGGCAGCTGCGCCGGCTCGCTGACCTCTCCGGCGAACCCACGATATTCCAGCACCGCCTTCAAGTCGTCGGCGCTGGACAGCGGCACCGTATCGCCCTTGGCCTGCGGCGCGCCGATCCATTGCTTGGGGGTGATGGGCTGCATACGCTCGGCGCGCAAGGTGGCGTCGGCCGCGTAGCGCTTGAGGGTCGCAGGCGTCAACAGATGCTCGGAAAACATCACCCACACCGTGCCGCACATATGCGGGTAGCGCAGGGTGATGAACTCCATGCGCTCGGCGTTGTGCACCGGGCGCGAGCAGGACGGCACGCCACCGGCAATGCGCCGCGCTGCGTATCCGGAAACCTGCCGCCACAGCGTGCCGTTCTCGGCCACCGCATAGGCTTCCCATTGCCTGGCACCATATGGGCCGGACTGTTCGTAGTACAGATAGAGCATGCCCTGGCGCAAGGTGCGCACGGCGTAGTCGTAGCCGGCGGGCGAGACGTCTTCCTTGCTGCCACGCCCCTTGGGGAACGGCCCCAGTCCGGCCCCCGGACAGGACGCCGGCACCACGGTGTAGCGCACCGGCAGAATGGCCAGGCCGCTGCTGTTGCAGACCTCGCACGGCGTCGAAGTGTCGTTCTGTGTCATGGTCAGATGCGTTCCTGAGTCGACGGGGCGTGCAGGCCGCCCGCTTCCATTCCGATCCGATGCCAGTGGGCATCGTCCATCTCATGCGCCAGTTCGGCGTAGTCCCGGCCGGCGCTGAGCTGGTCCAACAGGGTCTGCACCTGCCGGTGCCTGTAAAAGGCTGGGCCAAGATGCAGCGCCTGCCACGCGAACAGATCCAGGCCCGGACCAGGCCGCACGCCCTGGCGGCAGCCGTGTTGCACGGCGGCGGCGGCGGCCGAAAACTGCGCCGGGGCGATGTCCATCCCCTCGCAGCGGGCACGTGCCCAGGCCTGGTTCAGCGCCCCGATGCCGTCTAGACGCTCCCACGCCGTTGCGGGGAGCGCAGCCCCTGGCACGCAGGAATCGGGCGGGCGCACGACCTGCAGCGTCTGCCAGCGATCGATGTAGGCCAGGCAGGCGATATCGCGCA
The DNA here is from genome assembly GCF_900183975.1 of Xanthomonas fragariae. Lineage (NCBI taxonomy): Bacteria > Pseudomonadati > Pseudomonadota > Gammaproteobacteria > Lysobacterales > Lysobacteraceae > Xanthomonas > Xanthomonas fragariae. Next base: position 955,472 of record NZ_LT853882.1, on the reverse strand, counting down.
AGAAATAGGCCAGCTGTTCCGGCGCGCAGGTCTGCCAGAACAGATCGGCCACCAGCGGGTCGTAGTAGCGCAGCCAACGCGCCTTGTGCGAGGGCGGGTGGCGCGCAATCGCGGTGGTCGCCAGATGGCGCGCGAGTTCGCTGATCGGGGCATCGGAGAAGATCCACGCGCAAGTGCGTTGGATCTGCCCGTGCTCCATCGCCTGCGGCGCGGTATCGGCGATCGCCATGTCCACTGCCAGCGCGGATAGCGCCGAGTGCGTGCCCTGGTCGAGATCCAACGCGATCAGCACCGGCCAGAACGGCGCCGGCAGCTTGTGGATCTTGACCGGCATCGGCGCAAGGCCAACCTCGGCCAGCATCTGCTGGAAGCGATCGCCGTCCGCGTCGGCCGCATCGCTCGTCTGCATCAGCAGGTAACGACGCGCACCGCCCGATTGCCTGGCCAGTGCGTAGAGGCGTTCGTTCACTTCCATGAGAGGTCTCACCCTACGTCTGCGGCGGCTTCGGAGCGAAGCTGCGCATTGACCAATGTCGGATCGCAGCCCTTGAACTGCGTCTGCGGGATGGACACCGACGCGCTGCTGCCCTGCGGCCCCGTCAACACCCGGTTGCCGCCCTTGAACTCGATCGTCCCCGGCGCGCCCAGTTCGATGTCGTCGCCTTCCAGCTTGATGTAGGCGCCGGCCGCCGTGGCCAGCAGGTGCTTGGTCGGGGCGGCGATCTGGAGGTCGGCGGTGGTGCTGACGATGCGGACCTGGGTCTTGGCGGCGAGCTTGGCCAGGTTCTTGTGCGCGCGGGCGCTGAGCGTGCCTTGCGCGGCGTGCAGGGCGATGCCGCGCTCCTGGTTGGGGCTGCCGGCGACCGGGGCGCTGCCCTGAGTGTATAGCACCAGCCCGCCGGCCACCGCCAGCACCAGCTGCGCCTGGCTGGCCCAGTTCAAGGCGGTGCCGGCCAGCAGCGTGGTCTGCGTGCCCGACACCCACACCTGGTCGGCCGGGGTCAGGCTCATCACGCCCGCGCTGCCGCTGCCCAGCAGCGCCGGGCGGCTCCAGCCCGGCGCCTGGCCGTCGGCGCTTCCACCCTGCGTCGCCTTCAGGCTGGCCTGCAGGGTCTTGAGCCCGTCCTGGGCGGGGAGGCGGTCCGGGTCATTGGGCAGCTGCGCCTGCTGCTGCCGGGCCGCGTCGGCCAGCGCCTGCAGCAGCTGCTCGCCCTGTTCCAGCTGCGACAGCGCCTGGCTGGCCGCCAGCTGCTGCTGGCCCGGCTCGCTGCTCAGCAGCAGGCCCTGGCCGGCGCGCACCGCGCCGTAGGCCTGGGTGGACAGTTCCACCCCGTAGCCGCGCTCGCCTTCGCGCAGGTTGTCGCTGCCGCCCTTCAGGTGGCCCAGGGTCAAGGTGCTGGCGTGCTGGGTGGTCGACAGCTGCGCGCGGCCCTGGCCGGGGGTGTCGTCCAGACGCAGCTGCTGGTAACCGCCGGTGCCGTCCTGGCTTTGCGCCAGCGCCTGGCTCTTGAACCCGGTGAACACCGCGCCGTGCGCGTTGCCCTGGAACCACGCCGGCGCATTGCCGGTGGCCCCGGCCCCACCGCCACCGACCTGGTTGTGCGCCGCATCGGCCTGGCCGCGCCCGTTGTAGACGCTGCCGATCACCACCGGCCGGTCGATGTCCCCTTCCAGGAACCCCACCAGCACTTCCTGGCCCTTGCGCGGCAGCACCACCCCGCCCCAGTTGTCGCCGGCCCATGGCGTCATCACCCGCACCCAGGTCCAGGCCGACGCGCGGCCCGGCGCGTTGTCCTCGCCCCCCGGATGCGCCAGCGCGCTGCTGGCGTCGGCACCGCGCTGGAACGGGAACTGCACCTTGATCCGGTGGTCGCGGTCGGACTGCACCGGGTCGCCGTCGCTGACCACGATCGCGCTCAGCGTGCCGGCCACCGTCGGCTTGGGATGCAGGCGCACGCCATGGCCGTCCTCGGTCTGCGGCCGGTACGTCGCCGTGGCCGGCAACGCGGTGAACTGGTTGCGATAGAACGCCACCTCAGCGGCGTCCTGCGCCGGCGCATACCCGCCGCCCAGGCCCGCCAACGCCGGCGGCAGCGGCGCGCCGGCCACCGCCACCGCGCCCAGCGACTGCTCCAGCGCATCGAATACGTCCGCGCCCAGGTTGTTGCGCGCCTGGTGCCGCACCTGCAGGCACAGGAACCGCGCATCGGCAGCCACGCTCGCATGCTGGCGCAGCCCGAAACGCGTGCCCGGCGCCAGTTGGCGCCAGCTGCCCTGGCCCTGGATGGTCTGCGCCGCCACCTGCTGCGCATCGAGCTGCTGCTGCGCGCGGCGCTGGCCGCGCGTGCTGTCCTGCCAGCCATAGGGGCCGGCGGTGTCCACGTCCTCGGCGCCGATGTCGCCCAGCGGCGTGGCGTCGGCGCCGGCCGGGCGCAGGCTGCGGCTGCGGTAGTCCCAGCTGGCCCGCGACAGCGTGGTCGGGCGCCAGCGACACGACCGCACCCACTGCTGCACGCTGTCCTGCTGCTCGGTCACGTCGGTGCGGTGATAGCGCACCGTGCCCAGCTCGGCGAAGGCGTGGTTGTGGTCCGACAGCACCAGGGTGTGGCTGCCCAGGCGCTCGCTGCCGGCATCGCCGGCATGCGCGAACCAGACATAGATCCCTTCCTCGGCCAGCAGCCGCTGCACGAAGGCCAGGTCGGTCTCTTCATACTGCGTGGTCAGGCTGCGCCTGGCGTACACGCGGCGGTCGGCCAGCTCCCAGCGCCAGGCCGGCGCCAGCGCGCCCTGCTCGGCGTAGTCGGCGAACACGCTCTCGACAATCTCCACCACGCTCAGGTCCTGGAACACGTAGCTGTCCACACGCTGGCCCAGCAGCGCCAGCCACGGCTCGATCGTCAGCCGGTAACGCGCCAGCCCGCCGTTGCTGCCGAGGCGCTCGAACGCGGTGACGTGGCCGTGGAACGGGCGCAGCGCGGTGCGCGACTCGGCGGTGAGCAGTTCCAGCAGGACCGGCTGGCCAAGCAGGTCGTCCAGGGGCAGGCCGGCGTTGGCCGATAGCGCCACTGGTTGTTCTGCGATTTGCTCATCGAGCGTTTTCCGGCGGATCACGACTCATCAATAGCGAAAGAAAGTATCGCCGAGAGCGGGTGGATCGGTAGGCTTACGTTTCTCTTTTGTGATTTTTCGCAAATCGATATGCTCCACCCGATTCCACCCAAGTGCAGTGAAAATTCGCTCGGCCATACTAACAAATACTCCGAACCTCCTTCCCATCCGGAATCCAATCACAAGAGAAATCAAGAAAAAGATTAGGCAACCTAGCACAAGATACAAAACTGACTTGATCAAAAACTCCCCCCTCGCGCCGCCCGCAAAGAAGAATAAAAATGCTCCCACAAGAAATCCGAAAATAAAGGCGCCGCCACCACCAATAATCGACCACTTTAGTACATTCCAACGATGCGCCTTTCGACCAGCAGAAACATGAGGGTAAAAAACTCCGGTACCTTCTTCGGGTGAAATGACGGCAAATCCAATATTCGCCCCACTCTCTGTAACACCGTCTACAACCACATCGACTTGTGTACCCTCATAATATGGAAAATTCCAAAGCAACGCCTCCACGGGCTGATCGTCCACAGTGAACGTGGCTTTCACTACCGGCTCACGTATTTCCTCCATCGACATGGCCACCATACCGGCAGCTTGCCCGCTGAGTCCCAATGCCGCCGCCATTACGCCTGCAGATGCCATGCCAGCCTGATCCGACTGACTGATGAAGGTCTCAATCGTTGTGTCTTCCAATACCAAATTGCGCAGCTTCCCACGCAAAACACGGGCTTCAGCATTAGTTGAAAGACTATTCACCTCTAGTAGCTCAATAACGGAAGAACGTGTCGCCGAGGGCAGGCGGGTCGGTTGGCTTGCGCTTCTGTTTGGTAACCTTGCGAAGGTCAATTCGCTGTACGTCCTTCCATCCAAGCGCCGAAAAAATTCGCTCGGCCATATTTACAAATATATTAAATTTCGCTCCGATTCTATACCCTATGATTAAAGAAGCAAGGAAAAATAGGGTGCCCCCCATAAATGTGACCGACAGCAGCTGCAAGAAAAATTCGCCTCTAGCTCCGCCAGCAAAGAAGAAAAGCAAGAGTCCTACGCAGGCTCCAAGAAGCGTTACACCACCGCCCCCTATTACCGACCATTTCAATACGTTAAATCGATGGGCGGCTCGTCCAGCAGACACATGCGGATAGAAAACTCCCGTACCTTCCTCTGGGGCTAGGACCGCGAACCCCATGTGAGCTCCGCTATCAGTCACCCCGTCCACTACTACTTGCACGTTAGTTCCTTCCGAATAAGGAAAGTTCCACAACAAAGCCTCGACGTGCTGGTCGTCTAAATCGAAACTTGCCTTCACTACCGGCTCACGCACCTCCTCCATCGACATCGCCACCATTCCAGCTGCCTGCCCGCTGAGGCCCAAGGCGGCCGCCATGACACCTGCAGATGCCATACGTTCCTGATCTGAGTGGCTAATAAAAGTCTCGATCGTGGCATCTTCTAATACAAGGTTACTTATCGTTCCGCGCAACACTTTCGCCGTGCTGAATTGATCATTCATGCCACACCCACCCCTATTTCTCCGAGCGATTGCTGAAAAGCGTCCTCCTGTTCTTTCTTGGTTTTGTACTGCGGCTCGCTAGCGCCGAACCCCAAGAAAGATCCCTCTTGCACTCTTCCAAAACAGTTTGCTTCGCACCACTTTTCCAGAGCGTTCGGCGTAAGAGCCCACACAAGTACTTCAATGGCAGAGAGCACTAAGGTTACTTCCAAAGCACCCAGGCGCAAGATCAAAAGTCCAAGCCGCCTCATTCCCTGGGTAGCTAAGACACGCTCACTATGACCAAGTACCTCGCCAACTGCTTTTTTTGATACCTCTTGTGCTGCAACTCGAATACCAGCTTGGATCCCCTCCAGTGCTGTAACTACACGCCCTCGTCCTAACACACGCTGCACGACTGGAGCGGAATATGCCAGCGCAGTGACAAATTGCGCTCCGCCCGTAAACACACCGGCGATTCCTTTGAATAGTCCAAGTGTCGCCAAAGCAAGGTTTCCTTTTTTTGAATTAACAGCTACATCAGAGAAGTCGTAATAAACTCCAATGTATGTACCAAAGCCACCGAGCCATCCTCCAAGGGCTTTTGTTTTCGCCACCGTACGACTTATGTCTCCATAGAAATCTTCACCAACCACGGAGGCAACACTCACGTAAGTCGATGCCAGCGACGCGCCGGACGCGATTAGGCTTCCATAGTCCTTTGCCTGCTTGTCCTGTTTCGCCATCAGGTTGATGAAATTGATCAACTCCAAGAAGCCAGTCAAACCGGCCATGCGCACGGCATTGCTGCTTTTCTCCGCTGCGTTTTGCCAACGCGCTACCAGCATCTGGCGGCCCTTGTGGGTCTCGATGTCCGCCAACGCCAGCGTCATCGCCGAGTTCTGCTGCCTTGGCTGGCTTTGGTAATACGCGACCCGCTCGGCGAAATACCGCCTAACCTCCGGTGCCTGACTCGCTTCCAACTGGATCAGATTGCTGGCTTCTGCCGGGTCCATCAACGCGCGCACTTTCAGCACATAACGTGCCAGGGCATTGCCGATGGTGTCTTGCACGCCCTTGAGCGGAAACCGGTTGAGCAAAAAGGCGCCGGTGCTGACCATAAAGCGATCTACGCCGGATTCCTGGAACTTTCTGTTGATCGCCGAAGTGGGAACGACTTCCTTTGCCACCTTCTCCATTTGCTTGTAATAGCCCAGGAACTTCTTGAGCTTCGAGGCAACCTGGGTGAAGGTCGTCCACGCCGCTCCGGCGCCAGCCAATACAGCGTTGAGCTGGGTTTCCGCCTCGCTGAGCACATCTTTTAGCTCCTCGCGTGCATCGGTCTGGTTCAGCGCCACGGTGCGCCATAGCAGACACCCGCGGCTGGTCACGTCCAGATTGCGTGCGAATTCGACCAGAACGATGCGTCCCTGGGCATCCATCGCCAGCCCCTCAACTGCATCGGTGATCACGTTCTCGAACGCGATGCCGCAGGAGAGCGACTTGCCGTCGTAGTCTTCCAAGGTGGCCTGGAGAAGCGGGGAGTTCAACCAGTCCTTCAACGCGAGCGACCTCTTTTCCAGAAGCTGCACGGCGGCGGTAGCGAATTGCTGGGAGGCGGCCTTGAAGGCGTTCAACCGGTCCCAGTCGATTTTCGGCTTGTATTTCTCATTCCATTGCTTTGTCGCATCACGCTGATAGGCACCCAACATCGCACGGGGCAGGCCATTCCATAGCGCGTCGCTGTCTAAACTCCGCAGGACCTCTACGCCCGGATGGTTGCTACCGGCGTTTTCCTCCAGGATCTCGTTCAGCCGATCGCGCCCAGCCTGCGCGTAACGTGCCGAAAGTACGCCCGCGTTGTGCTGCAGCAATACATCGATTTCTTCGATGTGCTCAAGCGCATTGAATTCAAAGGCCCGCTCCTGATTATAACGGGCCATATGGCCAAGCACGTCGTTTCGATAGCCGTTGAGTTCGTGCACGATGCCCACGGCGTCCCATAGGGCCAACAGCATCGGCGTGTACTGCTTCCTGTTCTGTTTCGAGCCGCCACTGTGACTGGCCCCAAGCAGATGATCGTAGGCATCCTGCAATGCCATGTCTGGCGTGGCGTCGCCCTGTTGTTGCACATTGCGCAGCGACCATGGATAGCGGGTCGCATTGCTGGACAGAACCGCGGCGGAATAGCCGTAGTTGCTACCGTTCTTGGTGCTGATCGGCCTGGGTTTCGCATGATGCGGAAGCTCCGATGGCTCGCTCATGTTCAACGCAAAGGACCGATATTCCATGACGGACTTCAGCGTCTGCGGGCCGCTGACCGGTGCGGTGTCGCCCGAAGCAGCAGGGCTGGCGACCCACTTCTTTGGTTCGATGCGCTGCATCCGCTCGCCACGCAGGCTGGTGTCGCTGGCGTAGCGGTCCAACGTGTCGGGTGTCAAGCGATGCTGGGAGAAGGCGATCCAGACATTCCCACACAGTTCCGGCCTCTGGATAACGATGAATTCCATCCGGCGCGCCTGGTGGGATTCGCGCTTGCAGGCAGGCAGCCCACCGCCGACGATCGGCTGCGCTGCGTCCGCCGAGGGTTGGCGCCAGAGCGTTCCGTTCTCCGCAACCGCATAGCACTCCCAGAAATCGGGACCATACGGGCCGCTCTGCTCGTAGTAGACATACACCATGCCTTGCCGGAGGGTGCGCAAGGCATAGTCGTAGCCTGCGCCGGACACGTTCACCGAGCAGCCACGCCCCTTTTCCAGAGGGCTTATGCCTGCGCCTGGACACGACGCCGGCACAACGGCATGCCGTACAGGAACGATAGCCAGGCCGGTACTCCTACAGACATCGCAGGGAACATCGTTTCCCGCTTCGGGCCTGACCGTCATCGATGGCAGTTCAGTGACCGGCGCTCCTCTCGCGTCGCGCGTATTGACCCCCACTTGTGCGTCTCCTGGTCCGCCGGGCGTTCCAAGCGACGAAGAGGTGTAATCGTTACCGCTCATTTTCCGGCTCCTTATCCACAAGAGGCTTCCGAGCTAAGCCTCTCAGCTGATCCCTGCCATTGACCAATATCGCAATGCTGCGCCAATCCGCAGTACGTTTCTGTTCCGGCATGCACCCGAGCAAGTATTTCCTGGACCGTCGGATGCATATGAAACTCGCCACCTAGACTGATCGCATGCCAAGCGAAGAGATCAAGGTCTGCGGTACTTCGCAAACCTGCACTCCAAGCGACCGTCATTGCACGACTGGCTGCGCTCAACTGTTGCCTGGAAGGCTCTCGCCCGCTACGCGATGCGCGAATCCATGCTTGATTCAAAGAACCGATGGTCTGCAGCTTCGGCAGCACATCTGGCCCGAACTGGAAGCATGGCGGCCGAGACGCGGCTTCCTGGCTTTCATGAGAAAAGTCCTGGCTCCTGAGTACGGTGAGATTGCCTCGGCGATCCCGATACGCCCATGTATCTATCTGTCTAAGCCAGGACGCCCGCTGCTCTTCGCTACATATTTCCCAGACCAAATCGGTGATCAATGGATCGTAGTAGCGGATCCATCGACGAGACGTTTCGCCGGTGAAGCGCGTGAGCGCGAGCCTGGAGATGTTACACGCCACCTCCGGCGCTGCCTTCTTGCTGAATATCCACGCTGCAACGCTTTGCGTTCGCCCGCGTCTCAACTGCCCCAACTGGGCATTCTCGCAGGCCATCTCGGCGGCGAGCGCCGAAATATAAGCATGCATTCCTCGATCAAGATTCAGCGTAAGCAAGCAAGGCCAAAGGTTCCCAGGTATTTTCTCGATCCTTATCGGTGTTACGGACAAGCCTTCATTTTTAATTATCTGCTGCAATGTGGACCATGAACTATCGCTTTGCTGAGGGGGCTGCAACAGCAGATGGCATTGCGCATCGGGCACGCCTTTCAATAGACCCTGGATTTCTTCGGCCAAAGATTCAGCAATCTCTTTGGCGGCATTCGACGGCTCTGAGGGGTGGGTGCTCGACATTGCCTACTACTCGATCTTCGCAGTGGCGTCGTAGCGAGCCAAAGCATTCATAACGCTAGGCTCGCAGCCCTTGAAATTGCCTTTCGGGATTTCAGTCGAAACGCTCCCCCCCTGCGGCCCCGTCCACACCCGATTCCCGCCCTTGAACTCGATCGTCCCCGGCGCGCCCAGTTCGATGTCGTCGCCGTCCAGCTTGATGTAGGCGCCGGCCGCCGTGGCCAGCAGGTGCTTGGTCGGGGCGGCGATCTGGACGTCGGCGGTGGTGCTGACGATGCGGACCTGGGTCTTGGCGGCGAGCTTGGCCAGGTTCTTGTGCGCGCGGGCGCTGAGCGTGCCTTGCGCGGCGTGCAGGGCGATGCCGCGCTCCTGGTTGGGGCTGCCGGCGACCGGGGCGCTGCCCTGGGTGTACAGCACCAGCCCGCCGGCCACCGCCAGCACCAGCTGCGCCTGGCTGGCCCAGTTCAAGGCGGTGCCGGCCAGCAGCGTGGTCTGCGTGCCCGACACCCATACCTGGTCGGCCGGGGTCAGGCTCATCACGCCCGCGCTGCCGCTGCCCAGCAGCGCCGGGCGGCTCCAGCCCGGCGCCTGGCCGTCGGCGCTGCCACCCTGCGTCGCCTTCAGGCTGGCCTGCAGGGTCTTGAGCCCGTCCTGGGCGGGGAGGCGGTCCGGGTCATTGGGCAGCTGCGCCTGCTGCTGCCGGGCCGCGTCGGCCAGCCCCTGCAGCAGCTGCTCGCCCTGTGCCAGCTGCGCCAGCGCCTGGCTGGCCGCCAGCTGCTGCTGGCCCGGCTCGCTGCTCAGCAGCAGGCCCTGGCCGGCGCGCACCGCGCCGTAGGCCTGGGTGGACAGTTCCACCCCGTAGCCGCGCTCGCCTTCGCGCAGGTTGTCGCTGCCGCCCTTCAGGTGGCCCAGGGTCAAGGTGCTGGCGTGCTGGGTGGTCGACAGCTGCGCGCGGCCCTGGCCGGGGGTGTCGTCCAGACGCAGCTGCTGGTAACCGCCGGTGCCGTCCTGGCTTTGCGCCAGCGCCTGGCTCTTGAACCCGGTGAACACCGCGCCGTGCGCGTTGCCCTGGAACCACGCCGGCGCATTGCCGGTGGCCCCGGCCCCGCCGCCGCCGACCTGGTTGTGCGCCGCCTCGTCCTGGCCGCGCCCGTTGTACACGCTGCCGATCACCACCGGCCGGTCGATGTCCCCTTCCAGGAACCCCACCAGCACTTCCTGGCCCTTGCGCGGCAGCACCACCCCGCCCCAGTTGTCGCCGGCCCATGGCGTCATCACCCGCACCCAGGTCCACGCCGACGCGCTGCCCGGCGCGCTGCCCGGCGCGTTGTCCTCGCCCCCCGGATGCGCCAGCGCGCTGCTGGCGTCGGCACCGCGCTGGAACGGGAACTGCACCTTGATCCGGTGGTCGCGGTCGGACTGCACCGGGTCGCCGTCGCTGACCACGATCGCGCTCAGCGTGCCGGCCACCGTCGGCTTGGGATGCAGGCGCACGCCATGGCCGTCCTCGGTCTGCGGCCGGTACGTCGCCGTCGCCGGCAACGCGGTGAACTGGTTGCGATAGAACGCCACCTCAGCGGCGTCCTGCGCCGGCGCATACCCGCCGCCCAGGCCCGCCAACGCCGGCGGCAGCGGCGCGCCGGCCACCGCCACCGCGCCCAGCGACTGCTCCAGCGCATCGAATACGTCCGCGCCCAGGTTGTTGCGCGCCTGGTGCCGCACCTGCAGGCACAGGAACCGCGCATCGGCAGCCACGCTCGCATGCTGGCGCAGCCCGAAACGCGTGCCCGGCGCCAGTTGGCGCCAGCTGCCCTGGCCCTGGATGGTCTGCGCCGCCACCTGCTGCGCATCGAGCTGCTGCTGCGCGCGGCGCTGGCCGCGCGTGCTGTCCTGCCAGCCATAGGGGCCGGCGGTGTCCACGTCCTCGGCGCCGATGTCGCCCAGCGGCGTGGCGTCGGCGCCGGCCGGGCGCAGGCTGCGGCTGCGGTAGTCCCAGCTGGCCCGCGACAGCGTGGTCGGGCGCCAGCGACACGACCGCACCCACTGCTGCACGCTGTCCTGCTGCTCGGTCACGTCGGTGCGGTGATAGCGCACCGTGCCCAGCTCGGCGAAGGCGTGGTTGTGGTCCGACAGCACCAGGGTGTGGCTGCCCAGGCACTCGCTGCCGGCATCGCCGGCATGCGCGAACCAGACATAGATCCCTTCCTCGGCCAGCAGCCGCTGCACGAAGGCCAGGTCGGTCTCCTCATACTGCGTGGTCAGGCTGCGCTTGGCGTACACGCGGCGGTCGGCCAGCTCCCAGCGCCAGGCCGGCGCCAGCGCGCCCTGCTCGGCGTAGTCGGCGAACACGCTCTCGACAATCTCCACCACGCTCAGGTCCTGGAACACGTAGCTGTCCACACGCTGGCCCAGCAGCGCCAGCCACGGCTCGATCGTCAGCCGGTAACGCGCCAGCCCGCCGTTGCTGCCGAGCCGCTCAAACGCGGTGACGTGGCCGTGGAACGGGCGCAGCGTGGTGCGCGATTCGGCGGTGAGCAGTTCCAGCAGCACCGGCTGGCAGAGCAGGTCGTCCAGCGGCAGGCCGGCGTTGGCCGATAGCGCGCTCACTTCGAAATGGAAGCCGCCGCCGTCGACCGACTCGCGGCCGTCCAGGGTCTCGGCGACCAGCACGTCGGGGCCCAGCGGGGTGTGCAGCCGTAGCAGGCGTTCTTGCTGGCCCGGCGCAGCCAGGGCGGAAAGAACGGTGGCGACTGGGTCCATATAAGCTCCTTGCAGGTGACGCCAGTCGCAACACGGCGGACTGGACGATGCGGCCGAGTCTAGCAAGGCGGGCGCGGTGGGACAGGCCCCCGACAGGCATCTATCGCCCGAATTTTGAGGTGACCATCGGGAAGAGGTAATTGAGGTAATGCGCCATTTTGAAGCGCCATATCTCCAACTATATCAAATACTTATTTCAATTTTTCAAAGGTAATAAGAGGGTAATGCGCAGGTAATGTGATTACTTTTTGGCAGGTAATTGGACCATTGAAAAAATTCCTTATACATCAATGACATTACCTTCTTGGAGCCGGCGAATTACCTGGGATTGATACGCCCAGGGTTCCGTAGACACTCAAGACCCTCGTTGCGCGTAGCGCCGTTTAAACTCTACAGGGGACAGGTCGCCAGTTGAACCGTGGCGGCGGTTGGGGTTGTAGAACATCTCGATGTAGTCGAATACCTCGGCGCGAGCGGCGTCCTTGGTGGAATAGGTCCGCCGCCTGATCCGCTCGCGTTTGAGCAGGCCGAAGAAGCTCTCCACGGGTGCGTTGTCGTGGCAGTTGCCACGCCGACTCATGTTGCACACCACGCCATGGGACGCCAGGAAACTGCGCCAGTCATCGCTGGTGTAGACAGACCCTTGGTCCGAATGAACCAGGCAACCAGCGTTGGGTTTGCGCCGCCACACCGCAGACAACAAGGCCTGCACGACCAACTCGGTGTCGGCCCGATCGCGCATCGCCCAGCCGACGACCTGCCGGGAAAACAGATCGATCACAACAGCCAGGTACATCCAGCCTTCATGCGTGCGGATGAAGGTGAAATCGCTCGCCCAGGCCGTGTCCGGCTCAGTCACGTCGAACTGTCGGTCAAGCAGGTTGGCCGCCGCCTTGCACTGCATTCCTCCATGGAAGCGCGGTTTGCGACCATAGCCCACCTGGGCACGCAGTCCCTCGGTGCGCATCAGCCGATGCACCCGATGGCGACTGCAACGCTCACCCAGATCGCGCAGATCCCTGGTGATCTTGCGATGCCCATAGACACTGCCGCTGGCCAGCCAGTGGTGCTTGATCAGTCCAAGCAAGCGCCCATCTTCCTTGGCGCGCTCACTGTTGGGCGAGCACAACCAGGCGTAATAGCCCGACCGGTTGACCCGCAATACCCGGCACATCGCACACACCCTGAATTCCCCACAGTGGGCTTGCATGAAGGCGTACTTTGCCCTTACCCCTTGGCAAAGTACGCGGCGGCCTTTTTTAGGATGTCGCGCTCCTCGGTCACTCGACGCAACTCTGCCTTCAGCCGCCGAACCTCGGCGCTCTGGTCCACCTCGGCGCGCTGCACCACGCCAGGCTTGCCGAACTTGCGCAGCCAGGCGTAGAGGCTGTGCGTGGTGACACCCAGTCGCTCCGCGACTTCTGCCACCTTGAAACCACGATTGGTCACTTGCCGGACCGCCTCGATCTTGAATTCATCCGTATACCGCTTGCTGCTCATGGACACCTCCGAATTGACCATTTTCCATGGCCTTGAGATGTCTAGGAAACCCTGGGCGTATCAGGTTTCTTCTTTCTGGTGGTGCTCTCGATCGTTGCGCTGATCCATGGCGTCTTGGCCATCGTCAAAGGCAACACCTCTGGGGGCTTACGCCTGGTCCTGGCTGCCTGGCTTGGATCAACCGGGGTTGGCCTGCTCTGGATGGGTGTCTATGCCCTTCTCTCTTCGCTCTTTTAATCAAGGAACGCGCATGTCTAAGGTTCGCCTGATCACCATTGGCCTGATGGTTGCCACTCTGGCTGCTTGCTCATCTGGTCCATCTGAGTCCAAGGCTGAGGAAGCTATGCTTGCCTATGCCAAGGCTAATGGTTCTGAGGATGCCAAGCTCACCAGCTTTAAGCTTGGGGAGTGTTCGAAATCTGATAATGGTGGCTACAACTGCCCGGTTGAATCGCATATCGTTGCGATGGGCGGCAATTTCGACCAAGATTTCAAGGGTGTTTTTACCTTTGCCAAGATCGACGGGAAATACAAAGTGGTGGGGACAGTGAGCCGCACGTTTTAAAATAAGTGCGAATAATTTCGTTCCAAAGCCCCGCAAGGGGCTTTTTTATTGGAATCGCCGATCGAGGCATATTTGGAAAGGGACCACCATCCCCATATTGACTAATCAAGTCGTGCAGCGCCATTTTCAGGCGATTCCTGTATGGGCTCGGGAATCACCTTGACTAGAGTTGATTCCGCATTATAAATCTGGCATGGGAAAAAAAACGACACCGACTGAGTATCATCTTACCAAGCATCTCGTTGACGAAGAAGAGCGCGCGTTCCGGACTAAAATGGTAGAAACAACTTATAAAGTCCTCAAAGCCAACAAAGTTCGCCCGCCTAAGCGCGTGAAGCACCTATCACAACTCTATGTCGATGGCCTGATTAGCGATAAAGAGCTAAGCGCGCTCTTGGAAGCCGGCATTCTGAAGTAGTTTTGATAGCGCAACAAATCTAACCCACTTATATAACATTGTTGGCGCACCCTTATATTGCCAGGGTTCTGCGATTTAGCGCAACAAAACAAACTGCATCAAAAATCGCATTTTTGACATAGCTATTGACAGCCATCTGCTCGACGTTAGTGTCGGACGCAGAAGGATATTCCATGCCCAATAACGTAAAACAAAGCACGACTTGCCGCTGCACTATCAGAAATCTACCTATTGGAAACACCATCATCGGCGAAATTACGGTGGAGGGCGTAGATGCGGCTCAATGCTTTGACAAGGTGCTTAAAACACTTACCAGAAGAGCACGACCGTAAAGGCCCAGGCTCTTCGGAGGGCAAGCCATCTCTCCAAACCCACCTGTTGTCCGAAGAAATTGAAGGCTACATCTCCGATCTAAAACGAAGGAAAGTTACACTGACACATATTCAATCGAGTGAGCAGACCCTTGGCATCATGCTCGCAGTTGTGGAAGATAAGACAATATCATCGATCACGAGCACGGATATACGCAACACACTGGATAACTAGTCGCCCCTGAAAAACCCCAACCACCCAACGACCGCAAGGCCTTGATGTCTGCACCGGCGTGCCAGAACTACCAGTGTTCGCTACGCTGAAGGCTGGTTTCTTGCAATTTTCACTCATGCGTACACGCCGTCCTGCTGCCGAAGAGATGCCTGCCGATGAGTTGTTTCGTTCGCGGCTGGAGAACCAGATCGATCTGCGTCATCCGCTGGCGCGGCTGAGCCAACAGATGCCGTGGACGGCGTTGGAGCAAGCACTTTCATCGCGCTTGCCGGCCACCCAGGCCGGTGGCGGTCGGCCGGCATTGCCGGTGCGGCTGATTGCCGGTTTGCTCTACCTCAAACACGCCTACGACCTGTCCGATGAAGCGGTGTGCGAGCGTTGGCTGGAGAATCCGTACTGGCAGTTCTTCACTGGCGAGGTCGTGTTCCAGACGCGCTTGCCGTGCGATGCCAGCTCGCTGACGCGCTGGCGGCAGCGCCTGGGTGAGGCCGGGATGGAAGAGCTGCTGGCGCACACCATCAACGCCGCGCATGCGATGCAGGCGGTGGACGCACGCGAGTTGTCGCGGGTGATCGTGGACACCACGGTGCAGGAAAAGGCGATCGCCTATCCGACCGACAGCCGTTTGCTGGAGGTGGCACGCAAGAAGCTGGTGTTACTGGCCAAGCGGCACGGCATCGGATTGCGGCAGAGCTACGCGCGGCAAGGCCCGGCCCTGAGCCGCAAGGCAGGTCGGTATGCGCATGCGCGCCAGTTCAAGCGGATGCGGCGCGTGCTGCGACGTCAACGCACAGTGCTGGGACGGCTCGTGCGCGACATCCAACGCAAACTCGATCAGGTAAACACCGGCGTGCGCGAGCGCATCGCTGTCTGGCTGGAACGTGCGCAACGGCTGTACACGCAGCGTCCGAAGGACAAACAAAAACTCTACGCATTGCATGCCCCGGAAGTGGAATGCATCGGCAAGGGCAAGGCGCGTCAAGCGTACGAATTCGGCGTCAAGGTCGGCATTGCGGTCACCGCCTGCAAGGGATTGGTCGTGGGTGCGCGCAGCTTCCCGGGCAACCCGTACGACGGCGATACCTTGGCCGAGCAGCTGGAGCAGACACGCGGGTTGCTGCAGGATGTGAGCGTAGAACCGACGGTGGCGATCGTGGACCTGGGCGATCGCGGGCGCGAAGTCGATGGCGTGCAGGTCCTGCATCGCGGCAAGGCCAAGACGCTGACGCGACGGCAATGGCGCTGGATCAAGCGACGGCAGGCGGTGGAGCCGGTGATCGGACATCTGAAAGACGACTGCCGGTTGCGTCGCTGCAGGCTGAAAGGTGCCCAAGGCGATGCGCTGCACGTGCTCGGCTGCGCCGCTGGCTACAACCTGCGCTGGCTGCTGCGCTGGATCGCGTTTTTGCGTGCCTGGATGCGGGCGATGAGATGGTCATCCTTGAGTACCGTGCCGCTGTCACCGACGGCACTTGGCGCTTGAAGGGGATTTTTCAGGGACGACTAATTGGACTCACCATGACCGCCACCATTCAGAGGAACCACCCAAAGGACCACTGTCCCCTTAATCGACTGTTCATAATTTTTCCGCTCGTAGGCACCTCCTCTATATTGCAGCTGTCCACGATTACTCAAGATTACCAAGCGCCCGCCTGGGACTTCGTCAACAAGCCTTCGCGTGTCCCCAAGACCCTTACCGCGCCCGCGTGCAGAGGTCCTTGTCCTCTCGATCTGCATCGCTGCCTCGATCATCCACGCGTCAGATCGGATGCGCCCTCTAGTCCCGAAATCCAGGAGGCGCACGAACGCCTCCTCTGGGTAAAGCATAGGTAAAGATTTAGGAATGCCAATCCCCAGGTCGCAGACTGCGACCACCAGATTGTCCTCGTCTTGCCGGCAGAACATCCACCATTTATCAGCAGGGGGTGCAGGCAAGCCGTCGCCTCGCGGAGCAATGTAGGCATGGTTGACAGCATTACCCATGGCCTCTGAAACGCCGCGGAACAGATGTTTGGCGCGCTCACTACCAAGTGACCTGTACGTCTCGATGAGTGAGCCAACCTGCACGCCGTCCACCATAGACGATGACGCAACGCGCCAAGAGATCACATCCGGACGTGAAGGCACCACTGAGCTCTCGTATCCCAGTAGCTGAAATATCTTCAAATGCTGGAGTACCTCCGCGACCGCTGGGTCTTTTGGAGGTATGCATCTGAGACCAAGGCCGGGATAAATCGACCGCAGCCTCTGCAACTCTGAGAAAAAGAGGAGGGTCGCACTAGCCACCATCAGCGTCGTCCGCCGGAAATCGATGACCAGCGCTTGACCTGACTGTTGGAAAGAAATTGCTGCTTTGCATAGTTGCTGAAGAAAGTAGACGACCAAGTCATGGTTGTGATTTTCCAAAGCAAACTCAACCGGGGCCACAATAGCGATGCCCTCATCGATCGTGAAGTCAGGCTGTCGGTGCTCTTCGCGACGCCTCCCAAGTACATAGGCCCTTCGAGTCCTTCGGGCCACTGCGCCCTCGCTCTCGCTAGGCCCCGCCATCGGTCCTTGATTTTCTTCATGAGCTCCCCTCCCCTCGCGTTATTTTCCCGAGATTTTTCCCGAGACAAAGAAAAACAGCCACTTGGCTTGCGCTAAGTGGCTGATTTAATTGGTGGGCCGTCAAGGATTCGAACCTTGGACCTATTGATTAAGAGTCAACTGCTCTACCAACTGAGCTAACGGCCCTGAAACTGATCGCACATTGTGCATGCATTTCTGCTTCGTTGCAACACTCCGCGAGGCATCGTGTACAACTTTCCTGCAATCACCTGCAATCAATGGGGTGGCTGAGGGGACTCGAACCCCCGACATCTGGAATCACAATCCAGTACTCTAACCAGCTGAGCTACAGCCACCACTGAAAACCTGTTTCCTTAACATACTACCGATGGCGCGCCCGACAGGACTCGAACCTGTAACCGCCGGCTTAGAAGGCCGGTGCTCTATCCGGTTGAGCTACGGACGCCCTGACCGAACTTCGCATTCCCACGCTGCCAAAAGCATCGGGAATGGTCGGGGTAGAGGGATTCGAACCCCCGACATCCTGCTCCCAAAGCAGGCGCGCTACCAGACTGCGCTATACCCCGGCGGGACCTTTCAAATCCCGAAGGCTCGAAAGGTCGGCTATTTTGAGAACGATTGGCCTCGCTGTCAATCACCGTGTGTAAATTAGATAATCCGGTATCCTCGCAACAACGCTCGTCAACTCGGCAAGCACCTACATTTCAAGGAGAACACGCATGCGTAGCGGTAACCCGGCCCTTCGGGAATCCACGTTTCTCGACCTCGGCTCCGGCTCGGTGGTCACGCGCGATGGTCAGGCGATGACCCTCAATGGCACCGTCAACAAAACGGGAGCGCTGTTGTTGATGGCTGTGCTCACCGCAGCGTTTGCCTGGTCGCGGTCGATCGGTGCCGACGGCATGCCGCTGCCTGCGGCCAAGCTGTGCATGATTGCCGGTGCGATCGGTGGCCTGGTGTTCGCTCTGGCCACCAGCTTCAAGCCGAGCTGGGCACCGATCACCGCGCCGCTTTACGCACTCGTGGAAGGCTTCTTCCTGGGTTCGATCTCGGCGGTCTATGAAACGCGTTTCAACGGCATCGTGTTCCAGGCGGTGCTGCTGACCTTCGGCACGATGTTCGCACTGCTGTTCGCGTATCGCAGCGGCATGATCAAGGCCACCGAGAACTTCAAGCTGGGTGTGGTCGCAGCAACCGGCGGCATTGCGTTGGTCTATCTGGCCACCATCGTGCTGGGCTTTTTTGGTGTGCGTATACCTTTCATCCACGATTCTGGCCTGATCGGGATCGGCTTCAGCCTGTTCGTGGTGGTCGTTGCCGCACTGAACCTGGTGCTGGATTTCGACTTTATCGAAAGTGTCGTGGAACAGGGGGCGCCCAAGCACATGGAGTGGTACGGCGCGTTCGGCCTGATGGTCACGCTGGTGTGGCTGTACATTGAGTTTCTGCGGTTGTTGTCGAAGCTGCAGTCGCGTAACTAGTCGCCCCTGAAAAACCCCAACCACCCAACGACCGCAAGGCCTTGATGTCTGCACCGGCGTGCCAAAACTACCGGTGTTCGCTACGCTGAAGGCTGGTTTCTGGCAATTTTCACTCATGCGTACACGCCGTCCTGCTGCCGAAGACAGACCCGCCGACGAGTTGTTTCGTTCGCGGCTGGAGAACCAGATCGATCTGCGTCATCCGCTGGCGCGGCTGAGCCAACGGATGCCGTGGACGGCGTTGGAGCAAGCACTTTCATCGCGCTTGCCGGCCACCCAGGCCGGTGGCGGTCGGCCGGCATTGCCGGTGCGGCTGATTGCCGGTTTGCTCTACCTCAAACACGCCTACGACCTGTCCGATGAAGCGGTGTGCGAGCGTTGGCTGGAGAATCCGTACTGGCAGTTCTTCACCGGCGAGGTCGTGTTCCAGACGCGTTTGCCGTGCGATGCCAGCTCGCTGACGCGCTGGCGGCAGCGCCTGGGTGAGGCCGGGATGGAAGAGCTGCTGGCGCACACCATCAACGCCGCACATGCGATGCAGGCGGTGGACGCACGCGAGTTGTCGCGGGTGATCGTGGACACCACGGTGCAGGAAAAGGCGATCGCCTATCCGACCGACAGCCGTTTGCTGGAGGTGGCACGCAAGAAGCTGGTGTTACTGGCCAAGCGGCACGGCATCGGATTGCGGCAGAGCTACGCGCGGCAAGGCCCGGCCCTGAGCCGCAAGGCAGGTCGGTATGCGCATGCGCGCCAGTTCAAGCGCATGCAGCGCGTGCTGCGACGTCAACGCACAGTGCTGGGACGGCTCGTGCGCGACATCCAACGCAAACTCGATCAGGTAAACACCGGCGTGCGCGAGCGCATCGCTGTCTGGCTGGAACGTGCGCAACGGCTGTACACGCAGCGTCCGAAGGACAAACAAAAACTCTACGCATTGCATGCCCCGGAAGTGGAATGCATCGGCAAGGGCAAGGCGCGTCAAGCGTACGAATTCGGCGTCAAGGTCGGCATTGCAGTCACCGCCTGCAAGGGATTGGTCGTGGGTGCGCGCAGCTTCCCGGGCAACCCGTACGACGGCGATACCTTGGCCGAGCAGCTGGAGCAGACACGCGGGTTGCTGCAGGATGTGAGCGTAGAACCGACGGTGGCGATCGTGGACCTGGGCTATCGCGGGCGCGAAGTCGATGGCGTGCAGGTCCTGCA
Source organism: Xanthomonas fragariae (assembly GCF_900183975.1). Taxonomy (NCBI): domain Bacteria; kingdom Pseudomonadati; phylum Pseudomonadota; class Gammaproteobacteria; order Lysobacterales; family Lysobacteraceae; genus Xanthomonas; species Xanthomonas fragariae. Next base: position 935,822 of record NZ_LT853882.1, on the reverse strand, counting down.
TCGCGGCAAGGCCAAGACGCTGACGCGACGGCAATGGCGCTGGATCAAGCGACGACAGGCGGTGGAGCCGGTGCTCGGACATCTGAAAGACGACTGCAGGTTGCGTCGCTGCAGGCTGAAAGGTGCCCAAGGCGATGCGCTGCACGTGCTCGGCTGCACCGCCGGCTACAACCTGCGCTGGCTGCTGCGCTGGATCGCGTTTTTGCGTGCCTGGATGCGGGCGATGGGATGGTCATCCTTGAGCGCCGTGCCGCTGTCACCGACGGCACTTGGCGCTTGACGGGGATTTTTCAGGGACGACTAACTAAGCGAGGAATGGGGAATCGTAAAAAGTGGATTTCTTGCGCGCTATGGTTTCAAACAAAAAGTAAAGGGGGCCTCGGCGCCCTTTCTTTTTTGCTGTCGCGGTGTCGCTCAGGACTTTGCGAACAACGCACGACGTGGTGAGTGAACTTGGAATTTCGCTCAATCGCGACGATCTTCCACGATAAAACTTAATCACTTACGCATAGCGGCGATTGCCTCAGTTGCTGCTCGAAAGCACATGAAAGCGTTATTCAGAGCTTGCTTAGAGGCGGCTGGCGATGGCTTTGGCAAAGCCCATGGTGTTGCCGGTGCCGCCCAAGTCGGGGGTCAGCGAGTCCTTGGCTTCCAGGGTGGCCACGATGGCCTCGCGCAGGCGCTCGGCATTCTGCGGCTGGCCGATGTGGTCGAGCATCTGCGCGGCGCCAAGCAGCAGCGCGCACGGATTGGCCTTGCCCTGCCCTGCGATGTCCGGCGCTGAGCCGTGCACGGCTTCGAAAATCGCCGCATCCACGCCGATGTTTGCGCCCGGAGCCAGGCCCAGGCCGCCGACCAGACCGGCGCACAGGTCGGAGATGATGTCGCCGAACAGGTTGGTGGTCACGATGATGTCGAATTGTTCCGGACGCATTACCAGCTGCATGCAGGTGTTGTCGACGATCATTTCCTGGAATTCGATTTCCGGGTAGTGCGCTGCCACGTCACGTGCCACCTTCAAAAACAGGCCAGAGGTTGATTTGATGATGTTGGCCTTGTGCACCGCGGTGACCTTCTTGCGGCCGGTGGCGCGCGCCAGGTCGAAGGCGTAGCGCACGATGCGCTCGGAGCCCTTGCGGGTGACGCGGGCGCCGGAGACGGCGACTTCCCCATCGGCCGACACTTCCTGGCCTTCGCTCAGATAGGCGCCTTCGGTGTTCTCACGGACCGTGATCAGGTCCACGCCATCGGCAAAGCGTGACTTGGTGTTGGGAAACGATTTGGCCGGACGCACGTTGGCGTACAGGTCGAACTTGCGACGCATGGCCACGTTGATGGAGCTAAAGCCCTCGCCGACCGGCGTGGTCAGCGGGCTTTTCAAGGCGACCTTGTTCTTGGTGATCGAGGCCAGAGTGGACTCGGGCAGCAGATCGCCTTGCTTTTCCAGTGCGACCAGGCCGGCGTCGGCATATTCGTAGGTCAGGCCAGCTTGCAGCGCGTCGAGCACGAACAGCGTGGCATCCATGATCTCCGGGCCAATACCGTCGCCGCGGATGACCGTGATTGTCTGCGTCATAACGTTGGGTTTCCGAACTTAAGGGGGGAGCGCCAGCCGGAAACCCGGCAGATCGGCGCAATGAGGTTTCACCAACAATTATGCCCGATGCCGGTGAAGGCGCCCAAACCGACGTTAGTCTAAAGACGATCAGCAACCGCCCCAACGCAATGCGCCGCCTCGGTGGGCGGCGCATTGGAGTCATGCCTGGCAGGCGATCAGGCCTGCGTCAGTCGTACGCGTGTTGCGCCGGTGCCTGTGCGCCGCCTTCGAGCTGGTCGAGAAAATCCACCGCGCGGCGCAGATGCGGGATCACGATGGAGCCGCCGACCACCAAGCCGACCGAGAAGGTCTCGAAGAACTCCTCGCGGGTCACGCCGGCTTCTTTGCACTGGGCGACGTGGTAGCTGATGCAGTCGTCGCAACGCAGCACCATCGAGGCGACCAGGCCGAGCAGCTCCTTGGTCTTCACGTCCAGGGCGCCGGCCTGATAGGTCTGCGTGTCCAGCGCGAAGAAGCGGCGCACCACCTGATTCGGCTCGGCCAGGATGCGCTGGTTCGTGCGCTGGCGAAATTCGGTGAACTCGCGCAGTTGGTCTTCCGTGCCGCTTTCGTCACCACTCATGCTTGACCGCTCGCGGTGCCGGCCAGCAACGGTTCGAGCTTGCCGGCGCGGTGCATGGCCATCATGTCGTCGTAGCCGCCCACATGGACGTCGCCGACAAAGATCTGCGGCACGCTGCTGCGCTTGGCGAGCGCAACCATCTTGTTGCGCTCGGTCGGGTCGAGATCGATGCGTACCTCGGTCCAGGTCCGCCCCTTGCTCTTGAGGAAGTTCTTGGTGGCCACGCAATACGGGCAGATGGCGGAGGAATACAGGGTGATCTGCGGGCCGGTGGCTGCGTCCTGATCGGTATGGTCTTGGCTCACGGGAAACTCTGTGGTTGGTCTGAGGTCTGACACATGGTACCGGCCGACTGGAATTTCCATCTCGTCGCCGCAACACTGTGGATCAGATGAGGCGACCAAACCCTAGCGAGCGGTCATCGGCTGGGTGCGGACGGCGCGCGAAAGCCGCGGTGTACACGATACCTGCCGCACCGAATACCGGCCGCGTCCACCTGGCGGACGCGCAGTAATCTTAGATTGTGGCTCTTCATATTATCGATTCACGCCATTGCGCCGTGCTGCCCGCATGCTCAGCGCACCAACTGGGAGTTCCACTTGCGCCTGCTACCGCTCGCCACCGCCCTCACGCTGGCCGTCGCCATGGGTGTGGCACCTGCGCAGGAAAGCCGCCTGCCCGATATCGGCTCCTCGGCCGGCGAGTTGCTGACCCCGGCGCGCCAGGCCGAGTACGGCAAGATGATGCTGGCCGAGTTGCGCAACTACGACTACGTGCTGGACGACCCGCTGATCACCGATTGGCTGCAGGCCATGGGAACCCGGCTAGGCGCCAACAGCGACCAACCACAGCAGCCGTTTACGTTTTTTATGCTGCGCGACCGCCAGATCAATGCGTTCGCCACCCTGGGCGGCTATGTCGCGGTCAATGCGGGGCTGGTATTGACCGCCGAGCGTGAGGACGAAGTGGCCGCGGTGCTGTCGCACGAAATCGCCCACGTCACCCAACAGCACGTGCTGCGCGGGGTGGAGCGTGCGCAGCGCGACCAGATTCCGATTCTGCTCGGCATGCTGGCAGCGGTGGTCGCGGCGCAACAGGCCGGCGGCAATTCCAAGGGTGACGCCACCATGGCCACCATCACCAGTGCGATGGGGCTGATGCAGCAGCGGCAGATCGACTACACCCGCTCCAACGAATCCGAAGCCGACCGGCTGGGCATCCGCACGCTGGTGCGCAGCGGCTACGACGTAGACGCGATGGCCGGCTTCTTTGAGCGCATATCGGTGGCGATGCGCGCCAACGAAGGCGGCTACAGCGCGCCGGACTTCCTGCAGACCCACCCGGTCACCAGCAATCGCATCAGCGAAGCCAAGGCGCACGCCGAGCAGATGAAAAAGAACACCGTGGTAGTGACTACTTCGGTGCCGGGCGAGACCCGTCAGGAACGCGTGGACCCGGCCAACCCGTCGCTGTCCGAGCGGCTCAGCCCTAGCGGCAATGCGCTGCTTCCGTATGCGCTGCGGCTGCCGGTGGATGCGCTCAGCCGGAGCGGCGATCAGCAGGGCTTCGACTGGGCCAAGGAGCGCCTGCGTGTTCTCAGCGCGACCACGCCGGATGCAGCCATTCGCGAATACGAAAACCTGCGTCGCAGTGCCAAGCAGGGGCTGACCGATGCGCAGCGCTACGGGCTGGCGCTGGCGCGGCTGCGTAACAGCGGTGGCCGGCCGGGCGAACCGCTGGCCGAGCTGGCCAGCTTGCTCAAAGCGCATCCGGATAACGCATGGCTGGCGCTGGGCCTGAGCGAGGCGCAGGCGCGCGTCGGCCAGCGCGAGGTGGCCAATGCGCGCTTCGACGCGCTACTCAAGCAATTGCCGAACAATCGCGCAGTGGCGTTGACCTACGCCGGCGCACTCAATGAGCAGGCCGGCAAGGAATCCGGCCAGCGCGCGCGCCAAGTACTGGAGCCGCTGCTGCACCGCAATAGCGAAGACCCGTTGCTGCAGCAGACCTACGCCCGCGCCTGCGAGCTGTCCGACGATTATCTGCGCGCCAGCGAGGCGTATGCGGAATCAGCGTATTTGAACGGTCGCCCCGAGCAGGCTTTGATCCAGCTGGAAGCGCTGAAAAAGAAAGATCTCGACTATGTGACACGGGCACGTGTGGATGCGCGCATTGCAGCGATTACCCCGACCGTGCTGGAGCTGCGTCGCCAAGGGATCCGCGACCCGGATTTATCGACGCGCTAATGCCTGCGAAGCGCTGCGCTGTGTCAGCGTCTCTCCAGTGCAAATAGAACGCTGCATGTACTGGTTGAGCGCGGCACAGCCCGCTTCGTAACGCCTCGATCCATGTGGCATGCGCCCCGAATGTCACATTAAAGTCACAAAACCGTAGTCTACTGGCGATCAACCAAAGCAAGACGGTAAGCCCCGCGTGCAGAAACGCATTCTGATCGTCGACGACGAACCCGCGATCCGCGACATGGTGGCGTTCGCGCTGCGCAAAGGCGAGTTCGAACCCATCCATGCCGGCGACGCCCGCGAGGCGCAGACCGCCATCGCCGACCGCGTGCCGGATCTGATCCTGCTGGACTGGATGTTGCCGGGCACCAGCGGGCTGGACCTTGCACGCCGCTGGCGCAAAGAGCAGCTGACCCGCGAGATTCCGATCATCATGCTGACTGCACGCGGTGAAGAGAACGACCGCGTCGGTGGACTGGAAGCCGGCGTCGACGATTACGTGGTCAAGCCGTTCTCAGCGCGTGAGTTGCTGGCACGTATCCGTGCGGTGATGCGCCGTACCCGCGAAGACGACGAAGACGGCAGCGTGGCGGTGGGGCGGCTGCGCATCGATGGCGCTGCACATCGGGTGTTCGCTGGCGATGCGCCAGTGCCGATCGGCCCAACCGAATACCGCTTGCTGCACTTCTTCATGACCCATCCGGAGCGCGTGTATACGCGCACCCAGCTGCTGGATCATGTCTGGGGTGGCAGTGTGTATGTGGAGGAGCGCACCATCGACGTGCATATCCGCCGCCTGCGCAAGACGCTGGAACCGTTCGGCCTGGAAAACATGGTGCAGACTGTGCGTGGCTCGGGCTATCGTTTTTCTTCGGCAACCTAGTACGTGCCGCAAAGCCGGCCCGGCCGCAGGTTGGCCAGGTCGCATGCCTATTTGACGCTTCGTGGTAACGCCTTCCATGCCCCAACACATCCGTTCCGCCTGGCTCAAGACGCTCGGCACCCTTGCGCTGTTGTTGGGCGCTGCCGTGCTGGCGGGCGTGCTGATCGGGCACGTATGGATGGCGCTGACGCTCACTGCATTGGGTGTGCTGGCCTGGCATTACTGGCGGCTGCGTCAGGTGCTGCGCCGCCTGACTGCACGTCAGCGTGCCGAGCCGGCGGCCGGTGTCGGCGCCTGGAACGAACTGGACCGGTTGCTGTATCGCAGCCAAGCCGAAATGCGCGGGCGCAAGCGCCGCCTGGTCGACATGTTGCGTACCTATCGCGCCGCCGCGCAGGCGTTGCCCGACGCGGTGGTGGTGGTGGATCGCAACAGCCAGCATGTGCAGTGGTTCAACAAGGCCGCCAGTGGATTGCTCGGTCTGCATCATCCCGGCGACATGGGCGTGTCGGTGGTGGAGAGGCTGCAGCCGTTACCGCTGGCGCATTGGCTGGCGGCCGGTCGAAATGCCGAGCCAATGCTCGATGCCGCCTCGCCGGTCGACCCGGATCTGCGCCTGAATCTGCGCCTGATCCCCTACTCCGACGATTACTGGCTGTTGGTGGCGCGCGATGTCAGCAAGCTGCTGCGGCTGGAACAGGTGCGCCGCGACTTCGTGGCCAACGTCTCACACGAATTGCGCACGCCGCTGACGGTGGTGCACGGTTATCTGGACATGCTCGATCCGGGAGACTTCCCCGATTCGGGCCCAATGCTGGCGGAAATGCGCAAGCAATCGCAGCGCATGGCGCAGCTGGTCGAAGATCTATTGACGCTGTCGCGACTGGAATCTCAGGAAGAACTGGGCGAGGAACACGTAGCGATGGCGCCGATGCTCTCGACCTTGCGTCGCGAGGCCGAGGCACACAGCCAGGGCCGTCACACGGTGGAGGTGTTCGATGAGGCCGGCGTGGACCTGCTCGGCTCCAACAAGGAATTGCACAGCGCGTTTTCCAATCTGGTCACCAACGCGGTGCGCTATACGCCCTGCGGCGGCACAGTGACGATCCGTTTTGTGTGCGAAGGCGATGGCGCGGCACTGGCAGTGCGCGACACTGGCTACGGCATTCCCGCCTCGCATCTGCCGCGCATCACCGAACGCTTTTATCGCGTATCCAGCAGCCGCTCACGTGAGAGCGGCGGCACCGGACTTGGCTTATCGATCGTCAAGCATATCCTGGGGCTGCATCAGGCGCGTCTGGAGATCGAAAGCGAGGTGGGGCGCGGCAGCGAATTCTCGTGTCACTTCGTGGCTGCACGCGTGGTGCAGCGCGAGCAGTCACTGCCACTGACACGCTCGGCGTGATATGTAGTAAGTGCGCGCCGCAATGCGGTGCGATGCGCCCGCACAACGCGCGCTGCATTGCCTACGCTGCATGTCGTGCGCAGTAACGACGCACACTATCTCCGTCTTGATGACCGACTCCATGGGCCACGCCAAACACTTGCACGACGTAACACCGTCCGAAGACATCGCCACCGATCCGTTGCGCGATCCGGCGTTCTACATCAATCGGGAGCTCTCGCAACTGGACTTCAATTTCCGAGTCCTGGCGCAAGCGCTGGATGAGCAGGTGCCGTTGCTGGAACGGCTGCGCTTCCTGTGCATTTCCTGCACCAACCTGGACGAGTTCTTCGAGATCCGGGCGGCCACCGTGCGGCATGCGCAGGAGTTCGGTCTGCCACCCGCACCAGATGGATTGAGCCCGATGGCCATCCTCAACGCCGTACATGATCGTGCGGCGAAGTTGGTCGAGCAGCAGTATCACGCTTGGAACGAAGTGCTGCGCCCAGCGATGGAGTCGGCAGGCGTGGCAGTACTCAGCCGCACGGTGTGGAATTCGCGCCAGAAGCGTTGGCTGCGTGCGTACTTTCGCAACGAGATCATGCCGGTGCTGTCGCCTTTGGGTCTGGACCCGGCACATCCGTTCCCGAAGATTCTCAACAAGACGTTGAACATTGTGGTGGTGCTCGAAGGCCAGGACGCATTCGGTCGCGCCGGCCACCTGGCCATCGTGCGCGCACCGCGGTCGTTGCCGCGCATCATCCAGTTGCCGGCGAGTTTGTCGCCGGACGGAACGCAGAGCTTCGTGTTCCTGTCTTCGGTGCTGTCCGAATTTATCGACGAATTGTTCCCGGGCATGCATGTCAAGGGCTCTTACCAGTTCCGTGTCACCCGCAATTCCGAACTGGTGGTGGACGAGGAAGAAGTCGAAAATCTTGCACTGGCCTTGCGCGACGAATTGGTCACGCGTGGCTACCGGCCGGCGGTGCGTCTGGAGATCGCGCATGATTGCCCGGCGCCGATCATGCGTACCTTGCTGCAGAATTTCGGGCTGAACGAAAACGCCATGTACCGCATCGTCGGGCCGGTCAATCTGAGCCGCGTCACCCAGGTCTACGACATGGTGCAGCGCCCCGAACTCAAGTATCCCTCGTTCAATCCGCGCACCTTGCGCGACAGCGAAGGCATCTTCGAGATCGTCAGCAAGGGCGATGTCATGCTGCATCATCCTTTCGATGCCTTCACTACGGTCCTGGACGTAATCCGCCAGGCCGCGGTCGACCCGAACGTGCTGGCGATCAAGCAGACGCTTTACCGCACCGGCAAGGATTCGCTGATTGTCGATGCGTTGATCTTGGCCGCGCGCAACGGCAAGGACGTCACCGTGGTGGTGGAGCTGCGCGCGCGTTTCGACGAAGAAGCCAACCTGGGCCTGGCCGACAAATTGCAGGAAGCCGGCGTGCAAGTGGTCTACGGCGTCGTTGGCTTCAAGACTCACGCCAAGATGCTGCTGATCGTGCGGCGCGAGGGGCGCAAGCTCAAACGCTATGTGCATCTGGGCACCGGCAACTACCACAGCGGCACCGCGCGCCTGTATACCGACATTAGCCTGATCACCGCGGATGTGGAAATCGGCAACGACGTGCATATGCTCTTCCAGCAATTGTCCGGGCTTGCGCCGCGCATGAAGCTGGAACAGTTGCTGCAATCGCCGTTTACGCTGCATGCCGGCGTGCTGAAACGGATCGAACGCGAAACCCGGCTGGCCCGCAATGGTCGCCCCGGCCGCATCATCGCCAAGATGAACGCGCTCAACGAACCGCAGGTAGTGCGCGCGTTGTATACGGCCTCGCAAGCGGGCGTGCAGATCGACCTGATCGTGCGCGGCGCCTGCACGTTGCGGCCGGGCGTGCCGGGCGTTTCCGACAACATCCGCGTGCGGTCGATCGTGGGGCGTTTTCTGGAACATAGTCGCGTGTACTGGTTCGGCAACGATGGCGCGGCAGAACTGTATTGCGCCAGCGCCGACTGGCTAGAACGCAACCTGCTGCGGCGTGTGGAAACCTGCTTCCCGATCCTGAACCCGGACCTGGCCAAGCGCGCCTACCGCGAAGTGCTACAGAACTATTTGGACGACAACGTCAGCGCCTGGGAGCTGGATGTCGAGGGCGTGTACCACAAGCGCACACCGGGTCCGGGCGAGCCGGCGCATTCGGCGCAGATGACCTTGCTCGATCGGCTCTGAGAGCGGCTGAGAAAACTAACGACCGTCCGGTAGGTGCGGATGCGCGTTTGGAACTGTAGTGGACGAGTGCTACATGCGACACCCAGCAGCGGACAGCCCTCTTGATGGCGAACGCCATCGCTTTGATAGCCTCTCACGGGGCAACGGCCCATCGGCTACCATGCGGCAATGCTAATGCCCTCCCCTACGATACCGCCCGTGTGCGATGGCGATTTGCTTGCCGCCATCGACTTAGGGTCCAACAGTTTCCACATGGTCATTGCGCGCTACTTGATGGGTCAGCTGCGCGTCGTCGACCGCCTGCGCGAGACCGTGCGCATGGCCGACGGTCTGGATGGCAAAGGTGGCATCTCCGACGAAGCGCGTGAGCGCGCGCTCGAATGCCTGGCGCGTTTCGGTCAGCGCATCCGCGAAGTGCCCTCCTTGCGGGTGCGCGCATTGGCCACCAACACAGTTCGTCAGCTGCGCTCGCCACAGGCGTTTTTGATGCCGGCTGAAACCGCGCTCGGGCACGCGATCGAAGTAGTCAGCGGGCGCGAGGAAGCGCGCCTGATCTACCTGGGCGTGGCACATGCGCAACCGCCCAAGCCCGATCAACGCCGGCTGGTGATCGATATTGGTGGCGGCTCGACCGAATTCATCATCGGCCGCGGTTTTCAGACGCTGGAACGCGAAAGTCTGCAGGCCGGCTGCATCGCCAGCACGCGGCGCTTTTTCCCTGGTGGCAAGCTGTCGAAAAAAAAATGGAAGGACGCGCTGACCGAGATCGGTGCCGAGTTCCAGCAGTTCGCCAACCAGTACAAAGCGCTGGGTTGGCATGAGGCGATCGGCTCATCCGGCACGCACAAAGCCATCGGCGAAATCTGTGCGGCAATGAAGCTCACCAAGGGCGCGATCACCGCCGAGGCGCTACCGGCGCTGCGTGAAGAACTGCTCAAGGCCAAGCGCATCGAAGACATCCAGTTGCCTGGCCTGGCCGCTGAGCGCCGCTCGATCATTGCCGGCGGGATTTTGGTGCTTGAGGCCGCATTCCAAGCCCTGGGCCTGGAGAAGCTGATGGTCAGCAAGGCGGCGATGCGCGAAGGCATCCTGTATGACATGCTCGGCCGCGGCGGCGAAAACGACCCGCGCGACAGCTCGGTGGCCTCGCTGGTGCAACGCTACGGCATCGAGGAAGTACAGGCGCAGCGTGTGGAAGCCACCGCATGCCGCCTATTCGACCAGGTTTGCGAATCCTGGCAACTGGATGGCGATGATGCGCAGGTGTTGCGCCGCGCTGCACGCCTGCACGAGCTGGGCCTGATCATCGCGCACAGCCAATACCACGTGCATGGCAGCTACATCCTGGAACACTCGGATATCGCCGGTTTCTCGCGGCAGGAGCAACAGGTGCTGGCATCGCTGGTGCGCACGCATCGGCGCAATGTGCCAAAGACCGCGTTCGAGGCGCTGCCGGATCGGCTGCTGTTGCCGACTCGCCGCAAGGCCGCCCTGCTGCGCTTGGCGGTGCTGCTGCACCGCGCGCACGAGACCGACCCGATCCCGACCCTGGAACTTACCGCCGATGACGTGCAATTGTCATTGATTCTGTCGCAAAGCTGGATCGACTCACGCCCGTTGCTACGCGCCGATCTGATCGGCGAAGTCGAAAGCATGGCCGGCCTGGGGATCGCGTTCAAACCATTTGTCGCCTGATCCCGGCGGCCTCAGGCGGAATTCGGGAGTAGGGATTCGCGATTCGTCGATCGCGACACGTGATGCGTTACGTGATCGCCGAGATGCGTGGAAACCACTTTTGCGACTCTCCAATCTCGAATTCCCACTCCCGTCGCCCTTGTCACCGACACGTCTTGGCGGCGCAATATCAATGCCATCGCGCTCCCGGAAGCTAGCGAAAACGGGAGAACGAGCATGCGCTACGCGATCGTTGCCGAAACCTACCCCCCGAAGTCAACGGTGTTGCGCTGACCGTGCATGGCCTAGAAACCGGCCTGCGCGCACGCGGACACCAGGTGGACGTCGTGCGCCCACGCCAGGGCAGCGATACCGACACGGCCACCGCGCTGCTGGTGCGTGGTGCGTCGCTGCCGCGTTACCCGGGGTTGAAATTCGGCCTGCCGGCCACGCAACATCTCATCCGTCATTGGCGAACGAGGCAACCGGATGCGATCTACGTGGCCACGGAAGGCCCCTTGGGCTGGTCGGCGATGCGCGCGCGGCACGTTGCCTCGGCATTCCGGTCGCCACCGGCTTCCACACGCGTTTCGACGAATATCTGCCCGAATACGGCGCCGCCTGGCTGCAAGGCGCTGCGTTGCGCTGGATGCGACGCTTCCACAACCATGCCGACGCCACGTTGGTACCGACGCACGAGCTGCAACAATTTCTGCGCGACGGCGGCTTCGAGCGTGTGCAGTTGCTGGCGCGCGCGGTGGACAGCCAGAAGTTCGATCCAAACCACCGCGACCTTGCATTGCGCGCCCAGTGGGGCATCGAAGGCCAAGGCTTCGCGGCGATCTATGTCGGGCGGATCGCCAACGAAAAGAATTTACCGCTGGCGATTCGCGCATTCCGCAAGCTGCAGCAGATCCGACCGAAGGCGCGCTTCGTGTAGGTCGGCGATGGTCCTGCACGCGAAAAAATCGCCCACGACAACCCGGACTTCATCTTCTGCGGCATCCAGCGCGGCGATACGTTGGCGCGCCACTTTGCCAGCGGCGATCTGTTCCTGTTTCCCAGCCGCAGCGAAACCTTCGGCAACGTGACTTTGGAAGCGATGGCCAGTGGCGTGGCCACTGTCGCCTTCGATTACGGCGCCGCACGCGAGTATCTGCGCAATGGCCAGACTGGTGCAGCGGTGGACACCGATGAGGCCTTCATCCAGGCCACTATCGCTCTGGCAGAAGACGACGCGCTGCGCCAGCGCATGGGTACTGCGGCCGCGCAGGCGATGAAGAAATTGCATCCTGACAATGTGGTCTCCGATTTCGAAGCCGTGCTGCTTGGCATCACCGCTGCACGGGGGCGTTATGTCGTCAACGCGGCTTGAGGTGTTGCGCGGTCACGAAGCGCGTTGGTGCCGACGCGCCAACCACTGTTGCCGGCGCAATCCGGTACGTCGCGCATTCGCCACGATCAGTCGCCTGGGCGACGGCGTGTTCTGGTACGGCCTGATGGGCTTGCTGGTGGTAGTCGACGGCATGGACGGTGTGCGTGCGTCCGCACACATGGCCGCCAGCGGCGTGCTGGCACTGACGTTATACAAAGCGCTTAAACGCTGGACCCGTCGCCCCCGCCCGTACGCAGCCGACGTGCGCATTCGCGCCTGGGTCGCGCCGCTGGACGAGTTCAGTTTCCCCTCTGGCCACACCTTGCACGCGGTGTCTTTCAGCATCGTGGCGTTGGCCTACTACCCGTGGCTTGCACCGCTGCTGGTGCCGTTTTCGGCCTGCGTGGCGCTCTCCCGCGTGGTGCTGGGGCTGCATTATCCAAGCGATGTGCTGGCCGCCACGGTGATCGGGGTGTTGCTGGCCGGTCTATCGCTGTGGGGCCTGCCGGTGATGTTGGGCTGATGAATTGATCGGCGGCCGAATGGCCCGCCTGACGCAAAGGCAAGCGTCCGCACCGGCCCCTTCTCCCGTCGGGACATTGGCCCCTTTATGGGGCGAAGGTCCCGCAGGAGCGAGGAAAGGCCTGGCTGCTGAGAGAACCTGCGCATTGAAAGAGGTTGTCGCCAGCAGGCCACCTCTGGCGGCCAGGATTTCTGGCCCCCGGATGCATTACCAATACTTGACGCCGTAGGTGCGGCATCTTTGCGCACGACAGTTGCGGTGCCGATCCAACGCTTCGTCGAATCCCGAATGCCTACTACCGAATCCCGGCAGGAGCGCGGCCCGGCTCCCGTCCCGCGCTCCCGCCGTACAATGGCGCAATGACGACACTGCTCATTTCCGACCTGCATCTGGATCCGGCCCGGCCGGCGATCACCGAGTTGTTTCTGGACTTCCTGCACACGCAGGCGCCCAGTAGCGACGCGCTCTACATCCTCGGCGATCTGTTCGAAGCCTGGATTGGCGATGACACGCCCTCCACTGCTGCCGATGCGGTTGCCGTGGCGCTGCACGCAGTGGCAGATAGCGGCGTGCCGGTGTTCTTCATGCCGGGCAATCGTGACTTTCTAGTTGGCGAGGCATACGCGCAGCGCGCGGCCTTCCGCATCCTGCCCGACCCCACCGTTATCGATCTGTACGGGCACCCGACACTGCTGATGCACGGCGATTTGCTGTGCACCGACGACACCGCGTATCAGGCGTTCCGTGCGCAGACCCGCGACCCGCTGTTTCAGGCGCAGTTTCTGGCGCAGCCGCTAGCGGCACGGGTGGCATTCGCGCAGCAGGCACGTGCTGCGAGCCAGGCGCGTCATGCAGAACTCAAGCAAGGCGACCAGTCGCGCTTTGAAACCATCACCGACGTCACCCCGGCCGAAGTGGAAGCGACCTTCGTGCATTACGGTTTGGACCGTCTGATCCACGGCCATACCCATCGCCCTGCGATCCACACCCTGCAAGCCGGCGGCCAGACCTGCACACGCATTGTGCTGGGCGACTGGTACGAACAAGGCTCGGTGTTGCGCGTCGAAGCCGATGGCGTGTCGCTGGAGCAATTAGCGCTTTAGAACGGCTAACAAAACGAATGCGCTCACCGCCAGGCGGGCGCGGCAGGTATCACTTCGGTTCTGAGCACCGTCCACACCCACCTGACGACTGCTCGCCACCTTCCAACTAATGCGCGCCGTTTGCGACCGAAGCACGTTACTGCGCGCTACGCGTATGTTCGGTGTAGTCAACAAAATCGGCATTGACCACGTCGTACCAGAGCACCTTGCCACCGGCCTGCACGCGGAAGCGGTCGCGCACCGGGCTGGTCTGCGGATCACCGGGGCAACCGCTGCCATGGCGCTCGTGCACCGCAAATTCGAAGGCGTCCGGCGTGGGCGCATCGCTCTGTTCGGACAGGATGCTGATGCAGCTGTCCGGATAAAAATGGTCGCTCTGCAAGCGTGCTTCGAGCACATGCAGCGCTCGTGCTTCAGCGTCGTTGCTGGTGTTCGGCGCGGGCACGGCAACCGCGGGTTTGGGTTGCGTGGCACCGGGGTCGGCGGGCCCCTGTTTGCATCCAGCAACCGCTAGCGCGGCCAGGCACAGAACCGCATAACGCAGGGACGTAGACATAAGTGCTCCGCTCGACAAGACAGGGCCGGCCACTGCCGGCGGTGCGCCTAGTCTGCGCGATCAACGCGCGCGGGTGTAGCGGTAAAAGGCCCGGCGCATGCAGTGCCGGGCCGACTACTAACGATCAATGAAACATCAGCGGAAGCCGGCGATCGTCGCCTTGGTGTTGACCAGCACGCGCTGATTGTCGGCGGTGCTGGCATTGCCCATAGGCACGCGGTTGTAGCTGATGTTGGGGTTGGACCAGTAGTTCAAGCGCGGGCAGCCGCTGGTGCAGTCGTAGGCCATGATGGTGCGCCAGCTATTGCCGTAACGATAGCCGTGACCATAAGCGTACGGCGAGGTGCCTGGATCGTTGGTGGCATCGTGGCGTGTGCTCTGCAGATGGCCGATTTCATGCGCAAAGCTGTAATAGCCGGTAGCGCAATCCCAGTACACCGATGCGAATGCGGTTGCGGCCGTAGAGCCGATTCCCGAGGCCAGGCCGCAGTAGCTGCTGTTGTTCAACACGATCACGCCAACATCGGCGGTATAGGTATTGCGGCTGGTGTGGATGCTGTCCATGTAGCCGTCGTTGGTCACGCGGAAGCGCTGCAGGTCGGTGGTGAAGTTGCCGGTTTCGGTGTAGCTGGTGGTCTCATAGCGCGCCAGCTGCAAGGTGATGCCGACGTTGCTGTTGATGTAGCCCTGGTTGGCCTCGGCCACCGCCAGTTGCACCAGCGATTGCATGTTGCCGCCGTACGCGGTCACCGCCTGCTTGGTGGCGACCACCAGCACGCGGGTGGTGGCCGGGCTGCCGGACGATGCCGCGGCGGCGGTGACGCGTCCGTCGCTGGGCATCTCGATCTTCGGCAACAGGCTGTATTCGGCCGGATGCTCCTGCGGCAAGCGGCTTTCTTCCACCTGCACCAGCACATGGCGGCCATCGGCAAGCGGGCGTAGGCGATACAGTTTGCCGGCGTAGCGAATGGTGCCGGTGATGGTGTCGCCGCTAAGCACCAGGATGGCCGAATTCAAGGGATCCACGCCCGATAGCGTGTGTGCGCGGGTGCTGGCACGCGGGCCGAGATTGCCGTACCACACGCTTTCGCCGCCTTCTAACGCATCGACCCTGGCCTGGGTGGCAGTGATGGTCTGACCGTCCAACTGCAATTCCAGCAGTTTTTCCGACGCGGTGACCGCGCCGGCATCGAGCTGGACCACTTGCGCGGTGACAGTGGACGGTGCGCTCAACAAGCCTTGCAGCGCGGGTTCGGTAGCGGCTATGGCAGCTACGCTGCGGTTTAGCGCAGGGCCCAATTGATACAGCGGCTTGCCGGCAGCGGCGTCCGAACCGGCCAGACACATGGCGATCAGGCCCACCATAGTGCACATCGACTTCGACTTCATCGTCTCTCTCTCGTTAGACATGGAAGTTACGGATGTGAAACACCTGGCCCCTGCCCCCGGTACGCCATTAGGGCGCGACGGGTCGTACCAATTGCAAGTTGTTATACGAAATAATTTTAGTTTTGTGATGTTTACCTATGAATTTATTCGATTCTGGCGGCTGTGCAGAAGGAAACAACGCACTTTTCCTGTCGTAGGAGCGCATGGGTGCGTGCGCATGGCGTGCTGCGACAGACGCGTTCAGATGCCATGTCGCGATGCGATGTGCCACTCGCACGAATCGAAATGTTTCGACGCGATTGCTTCAGTCAGACAATCAGCTGATTGCTTCACGACCAACGTTGCGGAAGACCATGACGCGCCGCGTCGATATTGGCAGCTTCGATCTGCGATCAAGCAGTCATCGACAAATTGCGGAATAAGAGTGGCTAACAAAACGACTGCGCAATCGCCAGGCGGGCGCGGCCGGTGCTCGGATCGGTATGCACCACTCGTACACTGCGGTTCCTCCGCGCCGTCTGCACCCAGCTGGCGACTGCTTGCTACGTTTTGTTAGCCACTTTGAAGATCGCGCAGGCATCTGCCCACTGCTCAGCCAGCCTGCTCTACCAGATCGGCCAGTTCGTCCTCATCGAAACCGGCAAGCAGCCGCGCTTGGACATTGAAGGGCCCATGCAGATAACCGCCAGCGTATTCACGCAACAGTGTCTTGAAGCGCGCGCGCGGCTCGACGCCGGCCTGCTCGCAATACCAACGGTACCAGCGTGAGCCGGCGGCCACATGCACAACCTCTTCGCGCAAGATGATTTCTAGTACTTCTGCGGTGGCGGCATCGCCGAGCGAGCACAGTTTGACGATCATCGCCGGCGTCACATCCAGGCCACGCGCTTCAAGCACACGCGGTACTAGCGCCATGCGTGCGAGACCGTCATGCGCGGTTTTCTCGCACATTTCCCACAGGCCGTTGTGCGCGGCGAAGTCGCCGTAGTGATGATCGTACGCCTGCAGTCGCGCGCGCAACAGCATGAAGTGGCGCGATTCGTCGTCAGCCACCGTTACCCAATCGGCATAGAACGCATCCGGCAATCCGCGGAAGCGATACACCGCATCCCAGGCCAGATCGATCGCATTGAGTTCGATATGCGCGATGGCATGGATGAAGGCGGCGCGTCCTTCCGGCGTTCCCAATCCGCGTCGCGGCAACGCGCGTGGATGCACCAACACCGGCGCGGCCGGGCGGCCCGGCATGCAGATCGGCTCGGGCGGCGCAGCCTGCGGCGAGGGCAACGGCAGCGTGTCGGCGCGAAACGCTGCTGCATACCGCTGCGTCAGCGCGACCTTCTCCAGCGGATCGACCGCTCGCAGGCAGGCGTGTGCAGCTTGCAGAAGATCCATTGTCACTCCATCGCTCCGATGTTTCTGTTCGCCGCAAAATCGCCACTAACCTGCGTATCGCGTGTCGACCAAGGGCCGCGATCATGACCACTACGCAGCTGTCTGGCGTGCATGCGCCACTTTCCAGCAGTCACGTAAGGCATGTCGACTGCGGGATCGGGCGAGGCTCCACCCGCGCGACCGGGCAAGCGATACTTCATCGCAGCAACTCCCAACACGCTCACCGATGCGCCAGACCAGCGCGGCGATCAGAACGCGGCAGCGCGAGTGCGCAACGCTGCCGCACAACCTCAAGCGCGACGGCGCTTCTTGGCATCGTCTGAGCGCAGTTGCTGGATGCGTTCGAAATAGCCCGGCTCGATGCCGGTGATGTACTGGCCGTTGAAGCACGAGGAATCGAACTGCTTGATATCCGGATTACCCTCGCGCACGGCCACTTCCAGATCTTCCAGGTCCTGGTAGATCAGCCAATCGCAGCCGAGAAATTCCTGAATTTCCAGCTCGCTGCGGCCATGCGCGATGAGCTCTTCGGCAGCCGGCATATCGATGCCATAGATGTTGGGGTAACGCACCGGCGGCGCGGCCGAGGCCAGATACACCTTTCGCGCGCCGGCATCGCGCGCCATCTGCACGATCTGCCGGCTGGTGGTGCCGCGCACGATCGAATCGTCGACCAGCAGCACCACGCGGTTGCGAAATTCCAGATGGATCGGATTGAGCTTGCGACGCACCGATTTCTGCCGTTCGCCCTGCCCCTGCATGATGAAGGTGCGGCCCACGTAGCGATTCTTGACGAAGCCCTCGCGGTACTTCACCCCGAGCACGTTGGACATCTCCAACGCCACATCGCGCGAGGTGTCCGGGATCGGAATGATGGTGTCGATATCGTGATCGGGGCGCAGGCGCAGGATCTTGTCACCCAGCTTCAAGCCCATGCGCATGCGCGCTTTGTGCACCGAGATGTTGTCGATCATCGAATCGGGACGTGCGAAATAGACGTACTCGAAGATGCATGGTGCGTGGTCGGTCGGTGCGGCGCAGATTTCCGAAAACAGCTCGCCGCGCGCAGTGATCACCAGCGCTTCGCCCGGGCGTACATCGCGCACGCGCTGATAGCCAAGAATATCCAGCGCCGCCGATTCGGAGGACACGATGTATTCGGTGCCTTCGGCGTGCTCGCGCTTGCCCAGCACCAGCGGACGGATGCCATGCGGGTCGCGGAACGCCACCAGGCCCAAGCCCAGCACCACGCTGACGACCGCATAGCCCCCCTTGCAGCGACGGTGCACGCCGGCCACCGCGCGGATCGCCGCCTCGGGGGTGAGCATGCGCTGCGCGTCCAGCTCGTAGGCAAATACGTTCAACAGCACTTCGCTGTCGGAATCGGTGTTGATGTTGCGGCGGTCGGCCTCGAACACCTGTTGGCGCAGGGCCTCGGTGTTGATCAGGTTGCCGTTGTGCGCCAGCGCGATGCCGTAGGGCGAGTTGACGTAGAACGGTTGCGCCTCGTCCATGCCTTCCGAGCCTGCGGTCGGATAGCGGCAATGCGCGATGCCGACGCGGCCTTCCAGCACCGCCATCTTCTTTTCGTCGAAGACATCGCGCACCAGCCCGTTAGCCTTCTGCACACGCAGACGCGTGCCATCGGCCGTGGCGATCCCTGCGGCGTCCTGGCCACGATGCTGGAGGACGGTCAGGCCGTCATAAAGCTGCCCGGCGACGTTCTGGTTGCCGACAATACCGACGATGCCACACATGCTGCGCGTTCTCCGCTTCGGCTTGCGCCGTTACTGTGAATGTGGCCGTGCCCGGCCTTGGGATTCGACCCGAGCCGGGTCGCTTTCTCCGCCGCGAACCTGCGCCGGATCGATAGTGGCCGGCATGGTTTGCGCCGGATTGCGTTCGTCGCTTGCAGCTTTGCCGGACTTGCCAAGCGCATGCGTGATGGTGTCGCTCAGACCGGAACCCGCAAGCGCCTTGCCCAGACCCGTAGTATCGCCTGCCGAGGGCAACTTCCCCAACTCCGTTGGCAAGTTGCCAAGTTCCATCTGTGGCATCTCCATCGACGGCATCCGCCAGGCGGGCAGTTGCGCCCGCATCCATCCCGCGCCCGGCGACAGCATCGGCAGCAGTACCGACTGGCGCCAGGACGGCTCGCGCGGCAGCGGCGTAAAGCCCATCAGCAATACCAGCACGCTGGCCAGAAATCCGCCGCGCACCACGCCCAGACCGAACCCGAGCATGCGGTCCATACCGCTGAGCCGGACCGCATCAACGCCGGCACGGATCACCAGGCCGATCAATGCCACGGCGACCAGCACCCCGACGAAGACCATCGCGTAGCCGCCGAACGACTCGGTAGCCGACGGATGCTTGCCATCAGCCAACCAGCGCGCGGCCAAGCCGCCGAACTGGAACGCAGCCCAGCCGGCCAGCAACCAAGACAGCGTGCCGACCACGATCGCGACAAAGCCACGCAGCAAGCCCAACAGGGCCGACACCAAAATGATGACGCCCAGCACCATATCGATCATTGCCAACTTCTCCGCGCGGCGCGCGCGCCGTTGGTCCAACGTGGCTCGGTGTTCATTGCCTCCTCTCCATCGGTGTGAGGCGGATCGGCAATCCAGCCGCTGCCGGCAGCGTACCGCCGGGACCTAGCGCAGACATGCCGGTGCGCAAGCACAACAGCGTACGAACGATCCTGCGCCTGAGCACGAACCGCGCTGCCTGACCGCCACACAGTCGTCTTACGGATGCGGACGGACCATGCCGGAAATGCCGACCTTGGCGGCCACCTGCGCACGCAACTGTTCGGCATCGCCGCGATTGGCCACCGGGCCGACACGCACCCGATTGAGCGCACCCTTATCGGTGTGGACCTGCTCGACAAACGCACTGAAGCCGGCGGCGCGCACTCGGTCGCGCAACGCGTCAGCGTCTTCGGCGCGACCAAAGGCACCCAGCTGCACCGCGAAGCCGACCCCACTGGCGGCTGGCGCTGACGGCGCGGTGGGCGCCGCGGCGGCGGCAGGCTTGGCAGGTTCGGGCCTGGCCGGCTCCGCCTTCGCGACGTCCGGCTTGGCCGGGGCAGGTTTAGGCGCTTCAGCCGGCTTGGGCGCGGTGGTTACCGGCTTGGCCGGCTCCGGCGGCAGGCGTTCGGTCTTGGTCGGCGTGGTCGTGCTGGCGGCGGCGATGCCGCTGCTCGGCTTTGCGGCAGGCGTCGGTGCGGCTGCCGATGCAGGCACGGCAGCATTCGCATCCAGGGTCACCACCTGGGCGTTGACGTCGCTACGCACCTTCACTGCCTGCAGGCGCGCCGACTCGGCCTGCGCCCGATCGACATACGGCCCAACGCGCACGCGCCAGGCCGGGCGACCATTGATCTGGGCCTTTTCGCTGAAGCCCGGCAACTGCGCCTGCTTGAGCCGCGCGATCACCGCATCGGCATCGGCGCTGGTAGCATACGCGCCGAAATTCACCGCGTA
Source organism: Xanthomonas fragariae (assembly GCF_900183975.1). NCBI lineage: Bacteria > Pseudomonadati > Pseudomonadota > Gammaproteobacteria > Lysobacterales > Lysobacteraceae > Xanthomonas > Xanthomonas fragariae. The sequence continues at coordinate 915,387 of NZ_LT853882.1, read as the reverse complement.
GTTGCCAGCTGCCACTTCCGGCGCGGATGGCGCACTGGACGGGTTGGCCAGATCGGCCGCATCGGGGTTGTCCTGCACCGCTGCCGGCGCAGTGGTGGCACCGCGCATGCCCAGCGCGCCGCCGGCGGGCGCGTTGCCCGGGGTGACCAGCGGCAATTCGCGGGTTTCGAACGCGCCATTGGCCGGCGCTGCGGGGGCCTGGAGCGGCACATCGGCCACACCGCTCGACGGCGCGGGGCCTTTGACCAGCATCGGCAGGAAGATCACGGCAAGCGCCACCAGAACGATGGCGCCAATCAGTCGCTGTTTCAGAGCAGTATCCACGGAAGAGACGAGAGGCGGCGTGGCGGGGTGCCGCGGCGATTATAAGGCCGCCGCCCGGCTACTGACCCTGGTGGCCTGAATGAAGTGCCTGCAATGCGTCGGCCACGGTATGAAACGAGCCGAACACCAGCACCCGATCGCCGGATATGGCCGAAGCGAGCACCGCGCGCAGCGCGCTGGCAACGTCGTGATGGCACAGTGCCTGCGCCGCGGCAGTGCCGCGCAAGCGCGCCTGCAGCGCCTCCGCCGACTGCCCCCGTGCGCCGGCCAAGCCTGCCAGCGCCCAGTGGTCGATCTGCGCGGCGACCGCTTCCACCACGCCCAGCACGTCCTTGTCCGCCAGTGAGGCGTAGATCGCATGCGTGCTGCCAGCGTGCGCTTGCGCGCCCAGTGCAGCGACCAGCGCGCGCGCGGCCTGCGGGTTGTGGCCGACATCCAGCAACACCTGCACGCCACCGACATCGATGCGCTGCAAACGCCCGGCCACCTGCGCGTTGGTGATGCCCTGCGCCCAGGCCGCATCGGGCACATCTACCGGCAAGGCCTGCATTGCAGCGATCGCCGCGGCGGCATTGGCCAGTTGCACAGGTGCGTGCAGGGCCGGCATCGGCAATTCCAGCGTCACCGCCATATCGCGCCAGCGCCACTGCTGCGCGTCGATCGGCTCGAAGAAGTAATCGCTGCCGGCACGGATCGCGTTGGCGCCGAGTTGGTAAGCACGCCGCAGCACGCTCGACGGCGGGTCGAGCTCGCCCAGCACCACCGGCTTCCAGGCGCGGATGATGCCGGCCTTCTCAGTGCCAATTGACTCGCGGTCTTCGCCCAACCAATCGGTGTGATCGATATCGACGGTGGTGATCACCGCCACATCGGCGTCGATGATGTTGACCGCGTCCAGGCGTCCGCCCAGGCCGATTTCCAGTACCGCCAACTCCAGTTCAGATTGCTGCAACAACCAGAGCGCCGCCAGCGTGCCGTACTCGAAATAGGTCAGCGCGGTCTCACCACGCGCCGCCTCGACCGCCGCGAATGCAGCGATCAATTGCGCATCGCTGGCCTCGTTACCGTCGATACGCACGCGCTCGTTGTAGCGCAGCAGATGCGGCGAGGTGTAGGTGCCCACCTTCCAACCGGCGGCACGCCCGATCGCTTCGATAAAGGCAACGGTGGAGCCCTTGCCATTGGTGCCGCCCACAACGATGACGTGCCTGGCCGGCGCTTCGATCTGCAGGCGCGCAGCGACTTCGCGCATGCGCTCCAGGCCCATGGCGATGGTTTGCGGATGCTGACGCTCGATGTAGGCGAGCCAGTCGGAGAGAGCGTGCATTGCGTTCACGACGAGGACTGTGCGTGGAAAAACGCATTATCGCGGCTTTCCACGCCATGCAGCGCCTGGACGTAACATCAAGCCTGCCGCAGGCAGTTGCGCTGGTAGCCTGCGTTGCGGTTTGAATCGCAGAGCATCGTTGTCCTGGCCTAAGTCGCTGGCTGCGCGCGCGCAGCCAGCGACATGGAAACGACACAACGCCTTGCTTGGCATCCTGCAGCGTGATCACGTGCCGCTCGATGCCTTCGTCCCTGGCTGGCTTGCGCAGGGTCTTGCCCGGTGTTGCCCTGATCGGCGAACGGCACCGTCACCGTTTGGTCGGTGACATGGCGCTGGAGCGCTCGCCAGAGGGCCACGGCACGCTAAACCCTACGGGATGCGCCATTCGCTACTCACCAGCACCTCGGCCCGCTTGTCGATGGCCGCGTTAGCGCGGGCTTCCTCCTGTCTGTACACGTCCAGGACTTCCTGTTGGGTGATGATGCCATCCTCTGCTTCCGTGGAGCGGGCGCTGCCAATTGCACACGCGGCTTCCAGCGCTGCCCTCCCATCCAAATCGTGCATGGAAACGTAGGCCCGCAGCGGCGGCCACATTTGCGATTTCCACGTCAGCTCGTTTGTGCTGTTGAGCAAATCTCGGCGCGACATTCCTAGATCTTTGATTGCCTCCTGCAGCAGGTTTAGCGCTGCCTCCTGCTGCAGCGCGCTTAGCGCCTGCTCCCGCTCCTTATCCAAGTTCCGCAGCTCGTCCACATGCTCCACCGGCTGCTCTACCGGCAGCTTCACCTGCTCATGCATATGCATGAGCTTGTGCTCCAGCATTTTAGAGAACGCCGTTCTAACGTCACCAAACGCGGCCTGCCGGCCGCCGCCGCGGCCCACCTGCGTCATGCCATCCAAGTTCACGTACTTGTTGGTGTGATTGCGCAAAAACTCCTCGAAGACGCTTCGGAATGAGCTGGATTCGATGGCATGGGCCACCACCTTGTCCAGAAGCGGCATGTCCCTAGATGTCATTCCTCTGCCGTAGTTCACAGCGTCTTGCGCAAGAGCCTGCGTCCAATTGTCAAAGCACTCCACCAGAGCGGGGTTTTCGGGTCGGATGCGCGCTAGCGCGTCCTTGAATTCAGGCACTCGGTTCCATGATGCCCCGCCCTGTTCCGCCTGACTCCGCAATCTGCCGGCACGCAGATTGTCCACAGCCTGCGCCCGCGCCCGCGCCTGCTCGGGGTAGCGGAGCCGAAACAACTGTGTCCTCATATGAGGCGGCACCTCGATTTCGCAGTCAGCGGGAAGCCGGGCCAGGCACTGTGGAAGGGTCTGCGTACCTGAATTGATCATACGTGAGTCAGTCATACCTGTACCGGTCAGGTCAAGGAACTTCAACTGCGAGAGGTCTCCCAGGCTATCGGGCAAATCCGTGAGCTTTTTGCAGTTTTTCAGCGACAGTTTCTTCAGCTCGCGCAGTTGCCCTATGTTCGCTGGCAATTGCTCCAGTTCGCGGTTGGAGGTCAGGTTGAGTTTTTCCAGCTTGTTCAGTTGCCCTATATCCTCTGGCAATTGCGTCAGCCCGGCGTTGGAGGACAGGTTGAGCTCTGTCAACTCTTCTAGTTGGGTCAAGCTGGCTGGTATGCGCTCCAGTGACGTCGAGTGCAGGGTCAATAACCGGAGCCCCTTCATCTGGCCGATGTCTTCAGGCAATTGTTGCAACTTCGACGTACTCACGGTCAGCTCGCGCAACCGCCTAAGTTGCGTCACACTGGCTGGCAGGCACGTATATTTCCCGTGCCCCAGCGTGAGCACGCGCAGGCTTTTCAGGTTTCCCAGGTCGGCTGGCAATTGCTCCAGCGGCAGCCCCGTCAACTGCAGGTTCTTCAGCTTGGGTAGGGCCGTCAACGACGATGGCAGCGTTTTCAGCCCAGGCGAGGTTGCCACCCTAAGATTGCACAGCTCACCGAGCTGCCCCAAGCTTTCAGGCAGTGAGGTCAGCGAGGTGCAGAACAGCGACAGTTCTTGCAGGGCGTGCATCTGACCGATCGCATCGGGCAATGTCTTGGCAGGAAGGCCTGCAGATATTTCAAGCTTATTGCGTTTATCGGCGGCGGTATCTTTGATCAACGTGGCCACATCTCTCAGAGTCTGCTTCGAGGTATCACCGCCTCTATGAGCGTCGTACATGTTGATGCCAGCGATTCTTCCCACCTCTTCCGCCGCCGGCAGGTTGCGCGCGAGCCAGTTATCGATGTCCTGCTCTACGGTGACCGGTGGGGCAGAAGACGTTCTAGCCGTCGCGACCGAAGGCATTGGCAAAATCGGCCGTGCCCGGTCTAAGCGCGGCGCTGCCGGAGCTCTGGGCGGCACGCCGTCTGCCGATGGCGTGTCCGCGCGCGGTCGCGGCCGCCGCCGCGTGGTCAGCGGGGAGAGAATGTCCTCCCGCGCACCGGGAGATTCGCGTTGCGTGGCGTTTTCGGCAGGTGGGCGCTCGGTGGCGTCGGTTTGCTGACGAGAGTGCCGGAGGCGGTTCATATTGCTGCGGAAGTTGTTGAACATGGCGTTGTGCTCGGCGGGTTCAGCGGGACTGAACATGTCCCTGAAACCCAAGGCTAATTCCCAATTATGGCCATCGCGACGCGGAAGCGAAAACGTTACGTCACCATGCGAACCGGACGCCTGCCGGCAAACGCACTCCGCGCCGCGCCCGCGCGCCCAATTAACAGGTATGCGCCCCGATGGGCCTTCAGCGCACTAAACGCTATGGCATGTAGCTATCCATTCAGTCGGAATCTACAAAGAGCTGGCGCTGGAGCCTTCGCCTCGGGACAGCCAAGAACACGTCGAGCACCTGCTCGCCCAGCAGCCGCAGCAAAGCGTGGGCTGCGTCCCGGTGGCCGCGCCCTCCGCGCACCGGTTGTTCGCCTCGGGCGCGTTGGAGGGCGCCGTACTCTTTGTCCGTTACACGCGACGCAAGAGGATGTGGAATTTGCTTGTTCACCCATTCCAGGCTCTTGCCCTCGACGCACCAGGCAGGATCGCGAACTCAGTCCGTGCGCCGCGCAGCAACCGGTGCGCAATGTCGTGGTCGATCGCCGAACGTGCAACGTGCAATCGCCCAGCAGGCGGTCGGATGCCTTGAGCGGCGCGGTACCCGAGTCGCGCCGGGCCACGAACGTGTGCTGTCGATCAGTGTCAGCCTGCGTTGGTGCAACAGCGCCTCAACCGCACGCAGCAACGCGCGTTCGCGCAACGCATGCGCCCCGGGCAGTGAATTGGGCAGGCACGTCTGCAATCAGTGGCTGGCGCGCATGGTCGTCAACCTTTTTTGGCTTCATCACCTTGAGGATTCCGCCGTGCGCACACTTTCCTCCACGCGCCCGTGGAGCGAGTGAGTGATCCATTTGAAAGAAATCCGGGGATACATCAGTTCCAGGAACCGTCTTACCCAATAGCCCGTCTATTTCAGTCGCTTGCAGACGATGGCGGCCGCTCTGGAGCGGGCGATGGGAACAGAATCACACCACGCCAACCGATTGATTTTCCTAACTTATCCCAGGATGGGGTGATCCAAAAATGATACCCCGCGTGATACCCGATCATAGCGAGGCGACAGCGGCGGCTCAAGGACATCGCCACACGCGGATGATGTCCCCGGCTAGGCATAGGCCAACCTGGAATGCCTGAAGTTGCTATCAGCTATTTACATAATCGCCCCTGAAAACCCCCAACCACCCAACGACCGCAAGGCCTTGATGTCTGCACCGGCGTGCCAAAACTACCAGTGTTCGCTACGCTGAAGGCTGGTTTCTTGCAATTTCCGCCCATGCGTACACGCCGTCCTGCTGCCGAAGACATGCCTGCCGATGAGTTGTTTCGATCGCGGCTGGAGAACCAGATCGATCTGCGTCATCCGCTGGCGCGGCTGAGCCAACGGATGCCGTGGACGGCGTTGGAGCAAGCACTTTCATCGCGCTTGCCGGCCACCCAGGCCGGTGGCGGTCGGCCGGCATTGCTGGTGCGGCTGATTGCCGGTTTGCTCTACCTCAAACACGCCTACGACCTGTCCGATGAAGCGGTGTGCGAGCGCTGGCTGGAGAATCCGTACTGGCAGTTCTTCACTGACGAGGTCGTGTTCCAGACGCGTTTGCCGTGCGATGCCAGCTCGCTGACGCGCTGGCGGCAGCGCCTGGGTGAGGCCGGGATGGAAGAGCTGTTGGCGCACACCATCAACGCCGCGCATGCGATGCAGGCGGTGGACGCACGCGAGTTGTCGCGGGTGATCGTGGACACCACGGTGCAGGAAAAGGCGATCGCCTATCCGACCGACAGCCGTTTGCTGGAGGTGGCACGCAAGAAGCTGGTGTTACTGGCCAAGCGGCACGGCATCGGATTGCGGCAGAGCTACGCGCGGCAAGGCCCGGCCCTGAGCCGCAAGGCAGGTCGGTATGCGCATGCGCGCCAGTTCAAGCGCATGCAGCGCGTGCTGCGACGTCAACGCACAGTGCTGGGACGGCTCGTGCGCGACATCCAACGCAAACTCGATCAGGTCGACACCGGCGTGCGCGAGCGCATCGCTGTCTGGCTGGAACGTGCGCAACGGCTATACACGCAGCGTCCGAAGGACAAACAAAAACGGTACGCATTGCATGCCCCGGAAGTGGAATGCATCGGCAAGGGCAAGGCGCGTCAAGCGTACGAATTCGGCGTCAAGGTCGGCATTGCAGTCACCGCCTGCAAGGGATTGGTCGTGGGTGCGCGCAGCTTCCCGGGCAACCCGTACGACGGCGATACCTTGGCCGAGCAGCTGGAGCAGACACGCGGGTTGCTGCAGGATGTGAGCGTAGAACCGACGGTGGCGATCGTGGACCTGGGCGATCGCGGGCGCGAAGTCGATGGCGTGCAGGTCCTGCATCGCGGCAAGGCCAAGACGCTGACGCGACGGCAATGGCGCTGGATCAAGCGACGACAGGCGGTGGAGCCGGTGCTCGGACATCTGAAAGACGACTGCCGGTTGCGTCGCTGCAGGCTGAAAGGTGCCCAAGGCGATGCGCTGCACGTGCTCGGCTGCGCGGCCGGCTACAACCTGCGCTGGCTGCTGCGCTGGATCGCGTTTTTGCGTGCCTGGATGAGGGCGATGGGATGGTCATCCTTGAGTGCCGTGCCGCTGTCACCGACGGCACTTGGCGCTTGACGGGGATTTTTCAGGGACGACTAAATAATTTCTGCGGCCTGTTTTTGTGCCCTCGCCGAATGTCGGGCGTACCGCGTCCAATTGTGCAGACGCACTATGCACATTAGGCGCACACGTTGTATGGTCATCGGAAATTGGTCATGCATAGGTCTCATCATCAGCCGTCTCGTCGCGCGGCTGCTGAAGCGCGCCGCTGTGCAGGCCTCGTGCCGCATCCAAGGAGCTCCAGGTCATGCATACCCGCCGCGACATCCTTCAGTTGCTCGGCGCCAGCGCGGGCGCCAGCTTGCTGGCCGGTGCGCTGCCCGCCTTCGCCGCCACGCCCGTTGCCGGTGCCTCCACGGCCGGCGGCGCATTCGTCAGCAAGCGCCCGCCCAAGGCGCAGCGCCGGTTCATCAGTAAGGCGGTCGAGCAGCAGATCGCGCAGATCAAAGCGCACATTGCCGCGCCGGAGCTGGCTTGGCTGTTCGAGAACTGCTACCCCAACACGCTCGACACCACGGTAGAAACCGGCACCCGCAACGGCAAGCCGGACACCTTCGTCATCACCGGCGACATCCACGCGATGTGGCTGCGCGATTCCTCCGCGCAGGTGCATGCATACCTGCCGCTGGCCAGGCGCGACCCCGCGTTGCGGCGCATGTTCCATGGCCTGATCCAGCGGCAGGCGGCCTGCATCCGGCTCGACCCGTACGCCAACGCCTTCCTGCCCGATGGCCAGACCCAGCACTTGAAGTGGTCGCTCAACGACATCACCGAGATGAAACCCGGCGTAGGCGAGCGCAAATGGGAAGTGGATTCGCTGTGTTATCCCATCCGCATTGCGCACGCATACTGGCGCGCCACCGGCGACAGCGCACCGTTCGACGACGACTGGCGCGCGGCCATGCATGTGGTGGTCAAAACCTTCCGCGAGCAACAGCGCAAGGACCATCGCGGCCCTTACGTGTTCCAACGCCCTTCGCCGCTGGCAACCGAAACGCTGGTGCTGGAAGGCTACGGCCAGCCGACCAGGCCCAACGGCATGATTCACTCGATGTTCCGCCCGTCCGACGATGCCTGCGTGTATCCGTTATTCGTGCCGGCCAATCTGTTCGCGGTGACTTCGCTGCGTCAGCTGGCGACGATGAGCACGCAGCTGCATCGCGATACCGACTTCGCTGCCGGCTGCACTGCGCTGGCCGACGAGGTGGAAGCGGCCACGCGCAAGTTCGGCCAGCAACGTGATGCCGATGGACAAGCGTATTGGGCATTCGAAGTGGACGGTTATGGCAACCAGTTGTTTATCGACGACGCCAATGCCCCCGGCCTGCTCAGTCTGGCCTATCTGGGCTATTGCGATCGCGCCGACCCGGTGTTCCTGCGCACCCGTCAACTGGCCTGGAGCGAACGCAACCCGTATTTTTCGCGCGGCAGTGCGGCCGAAGGCGTCGGCAGCCCGCACAGTGGCATGGGCACGATCTGGCCAATGTCGATCATCCAATACGCGCTGGTCAGCGACGACGACGCACAACTGCGCCAATGCCTGCAATGGCTGAAAACCACGCATGCCGGCACCGGCTTCATGCATGAGTCCTTCCATAAGGACAACCCTAGTACGTTCACCCGCGACTGGTTCGCCTGGGCCAACACCTTGTTCGGCGAACTGATCATCGACCTGCACCAACGCAAACCCCAGCTACTGCGCAGCGCCTGATTCCTGTGCACAGCGCCTGATTCCTGTCCTTCTCCCGCATGCGGGAAAAGGTGCCCCAAGGGCGGATGAGGGCGCTGCTGCATCGGCCCATGATTTCCGAGAGCACACACCATGGCAACACGACGCGGTTTTCTCCAAGGCGCCATCGCAGCGGCACTTTTGGGTAGCGGTGCTCCAGCAACAGGACTTGCCCGCGCACGCGCAGGCAACTACGCACTACCGGCCGATGCACGCACCCACGCCGACCTCACCCGCCACGTCGATGTCTTCATCGGCACCGGTGGCCACGGCCACACGTTCCCCGGCGCAACACTGCCATTCGGCATGGTGCAGCTGAGCCCGGACACTCACAACGCAGTGTGGGATTCATGCTCTGGCTACCACACCTCCGACGGCTCGATCATGGGCTTCTCGCACACGCACCTGTCCGGCACCGGCATCGGCGACATGCTGGACTTGCTGCTGGTGCCCGCCACCGGCGAGGTGAAGCTGGCGCCCGGCGCACTCGACGCACCGGATAGCGGCTATCGCTCGCGCTTTGATCACGCCGACGAAGCCGCCTCACCCGGTTACTACCGCGTGCGGCTCAAAGACAGCGGCGTGCATGCCGAACTCACCGCCACCGCGCGCGCAGGCCTGCACCGCTACCACTTCCCCAAGGGCAAGCCGGCGCACGTGCTGCTGGACCTGTGCCACGGCATGCAGGACAAGCCGCGCATCCGCACCCGTGTCAGCGATGCGCAACTGCGCGTGGTGGACGAGCGCACGCTCACCGGCGGCCGTCGCGTCTACCAATGGGCGCAGGGGCGCTACATTTACTTCGCCATGCGCGTGTCGCGGCCATTCGAACACGTGCAGCTGTACAACGAAGACCAACCACTGGCCGCAGGCACACGCAGCATCGATGGCGTGCATCTCAAGGCGGCACTGCATTACCCGGACGCATCCGATGCACCACTGCTGATCAAGGTCGGCATCTCGGCAGTGAGCGCGGACAACGCGCTCGCCAACCTCGATGCCGAGCTACCCGACTTCGACTTTGCGCGCGTGCACGCGCAAGCCGTGGCCACATGGGAAAAAGAACTGGCACGCGTGCGCATCGACAGCGATGACGACGCGCAGCGCCGCATCTTCTACACCGGCCTGTATCACAGCCTGCTCGCGCCAACGCTCTTCAGCGACGTGGACGGCCGCTATCGCGGCATGGATCTGCAGGTCCACACCGCACCCAAGGGCTATCACAACTACAGCACCTATTCGCTGTGGGACACCTACCGCGCCGCGCATCCGCTGCTCACGCTGGTGCAGCCCGAGCGCGTGCCGGATCTGGTGCAATGCCTGGTGCGTGGCGCCAACGAATGCCCGGACGGCGTCGGCATCTGGCCGCTGCAAGGCGTGGAAACCGGATGCATGATCGGCTACCACTCGGCGGTGGTGCTGGCCGAAGCGCATGCCAAGGGCTTCACCGGCATCGACTACAAAGCCGCGTGGCCGGCATATCGCAAACGCGCAATGGACGACACTACCCACGGCCTGGACCAATACCGCAAGCTGGGCTATATCCCCGCCGATGAGGTGGACGAAGCGGTCAGCCGCACGCTGGAATACGCCTACGACGACTGGGCCTGCGCGCATCTGGCGCAAGCTGCTGGGGCATCAGACGATGCACACGCACTGCGCGAGCGTTCGCGCAATTACCGCAACGTGTTCAATCGCGACAGCGGCTTCGTGCAGCCGCGTCTGCGGGACGGCAGTTGGGCCAAACCGTTCGACCCGCGCCGCATGGGCCATAAGGAAAAGTGGCGCGATTTCACCGAATCCAATGCGTGGCAGGCCACCTTCCTCAACCAGCACGATCTATACGGCTACATGGACCTGTACGGCGGCCGCGATGGTTTCGTGACCAAGCTCGATGCGTTGTTTTCCACCAGCTCCGAACTCCCCGACGATGCACCACCGGATATCGACGGCCTGGTCGGCCAGTACGCGCACGGCAACGAACCCAGCCATCACGTGGCGTATCTGTTTGCCTACGCCGGGCAGCCGTACAAAACCCAGGCGATGGTGCGCCGCTTGCTGCGCGAGCAGTACCACGACGCGCGCAACGGCCTGTCCGGCAACGAAGACTGCGGGCAGATGAGCGCCTGGTTCGTGCTCAGTGCGCTGGGGCTGTACGCGGTGGACCCGGTCAGCGGCAACTACATCCTCGGCAGCCCGCTATTCAAACGTGCCGAGCTGGATGTCGGCAACGGCCGCACGCTGCGCATCGTTGCCAACGACACCAGCGCGCAGAACGTTTACGTGCAATCGCTGAAGTGGAACAGCAAACCGATCAACCGCGCCTGGCTACGCCATGCAGACCTTGCAGCAGGCGGCACACTGGAATTTAGCATGGGCGCGACGCCGAACCTGGCCTTCGGTGCGAACAGTGAGGACCTGCCACCGTCGTTCAGTTGATGCATGCGTATGGCGCAGGACACATGTTGCGAGGCATGGACGCGTACCTTCCGACTCGCTATTCGCGCTTGCAACGTCCATCGCCCGTCGTCGCAGCGCGCTGCACATTGTTTTGCATGTCGAGGGCTGAGCGCGTGTGCACATCCTATGCGCTGACAAAGACATTGCTTCGACGCGCATAAATCCAGTTTCTCTTTAACTTTAACTTCCACTTCCACTTCTGACTCGTCACTCGTCACCGCCGAGAATCGCCCATGTTGCGCATCACCCTTCGCCCCCTCGTTGTGGCCCTCGCGTTCGCGCTTCCTGTCACCGCTGCGTCTGCCGCCGCCGAGAGCTGGCCAAGCTTTGGCACCCAAGGCACGCAGTTCGTGCGTGACGGTAAGCCGTACCAGATCCTCTCCGGCGCCATCCATTTCCAGCGTATTCCGCGCCAATACTGGAAGGATCGCCTGCAGAAGGCACGCGCACTCGGCTTGAACACCGTGGAGACCTACGTGTTCTGGAATCTGGTCGAACCACAACAAGGTCGCTTCGATTTCACCGCCAACAACGACATCGCCGCGTTCGTACGCGAAGCCGCCGCGCAAGGGCTCAACGTGATCCTGCGGCCCGGCCCATACACCTGCGCCGAGTGGGAAGCCGGCGGCTACCCCGCGTGGTTGTTCGGCATGGACAACATCCGCGTCCGCAGCCGCGACCCGCGCTTTCTCGCCGCCAGCCAGGCTTATCTGCATGCGGTGGCCAGGCAGGTGCATCCGCTGCTCAACCACAACGGCGGGCCGATCATCGCCGTACAGGTCGAGAACGAATACGGCTCCTATGACGACGACCACGCCTACATGGCCGACAACCGCGCCATGTACGTCAAAGCCGGCTTCGACGACGCGTTGCTGTTCACTTCCGATGGCGCCGACATGCTCGCCAACGGCACCTTGCCAGATACCTTGGCGGTGGTGAATTTTGCGCCAGGCGAAGCCAAAAGCGCATTCGACAAACTGATCAAGTTCCGCCCCGACCAACCGCGCATGGCCGGCGAATACTGGGCTGGCTGGTTCGATCACTGGGGCGAACCGCACGCCAGCACCGACGCCAGGCAACAGACCAAAGAACTGGAGTGGATCCTGCGCCAGGGCCACTCCGCCAACCTCTACATGTTCATCGGCGGCACCAGTTTCGGCTTCATGAATGGCGCCAATTTCCAGGGCAATCCCGGCGACCATTACGCACCGCAGACCACCAGCTACGACTACGACGCCATCCTCGATGAAGCCGGTCGTCCCACACCGAAATTCGCACTGATGCGCGACGCCATCACCTGCGTCACCGGCGTGCAACCGCCTGCGTTGCCGACGCCGATCGCCACGGTCGCCCTGCCGGAAATACCGTTGCGCGAATCCGCTTCGCTATGGGACAACCTGCCCGCGCCGATCGCCATCGACACCCCGCAACCGATGGAGCACTTCGGCCAGGATTACGGCTACATCCTCTACCGCACCACCGTCACCGGCCCGCGCAAGGGCACGCTGTATCTGGGGCAAGTGCGCGATGTGGCGCGCGTGTACCTCGACCAAAACCCGGTGGGTAGCGTCGAACGTCGGCTGCAGCAAGTCTCCACCCACGTGGATATTCCGGCCGGCCAACACACGCTCAACGTGCTGGTCGAAAACAGCGGCCGCATCAACTACGGCCCGCGCATGGCCGATGGCCGCGCCGGCCTGGTCGACCCGGTACTGTTGGACAACCAGCTACTCACCGGTTGGCAGGCCTTCCCGCTCCCGATGCGCTCTGTCGACAGCCTGCGTGGCTGGACCGTCAACAGCGTCCAAGGCCCGGCCTTCCACCGCGGCACCCTGCGCATCGGCATCCCGTCCGACACCTACCTGGACATGCGCGCGTTCGGCAAGGGCGTGACCTGGGCCAACGGCATCAACCTCGGCCGCCACTGGACCATCGGCCCGCAGCGTGCGCTGTACTTCCCGGCTCCATTGCAGCGCAAAGGCGACAACGCCGTGGTGGTGTTCGACCTGGACAGCACCCCCAAGCCCAGCGTGCGCGGTCTGAACCAGCAAGTGTGGATCACGCCGAAGGAGTAAGAGTGACTAACAGAACGACTGCACTCACCGCCAGGCGGCCCCGGCCGGCGCTCGGAATCGCCATGTACCAAGCGTACATTTCGGTTCCTCCGCGCCGTCCGCACCCACTTGGCGACTGCTTGCTACGTTTTGTTAGCCACTCTAAGGCACCACGGCACGCGTGTTCATTCCATTGGCCCAAACTCTAACGGCCGTTGCGCTCTACAAGGACGTTGCGCCCCTACTGGAACCTTCGCGGATGCGTGCTGCCTGCATTTCGGTTGCCAGCAACGTCCCGCGCACATCCGTGGTGTGCTGGCGGGACTGTTTCATGCAGAAATGCGCGAAGCCCGCGCTGCCCGGCTGCGGCTCGATGGCATTGGAGGTCAACACACGGATCAGTCGCTGTTGCAGCCCTTGCATCCTGTTTTTTGCACGCTCATTTTTTCGCATGTCTGAACTGTCCAGCTCTTCTTCTGCCATGCCCAACTCTTCCAGCATCAAGTTGACAGATCGCAGCTGGAATTCGTTGCGCTCACGCGCTTCACGCAATTGCGTGCTCAGCCGTGCCTGTGCGTGCTCGGCCGTGGTGTTGGTGGCTTCTGTGTCGGGGGTCGGACCACTAGCAGCATCCACCGCCGGCAGTTCCAGCCGCGCGCTCAGTTTGGAGTTGAGATATTTCTTTTGTAACTCAAGGCAACATTGCATGTAAGCGATCTGCGGCTTGATCGAGCCCGGCGTTTGCAGCCACTGGCTCAGTGCTGTTTCGGTCAACGTATCGGTATGTTTTGCGTAGCTTCGCGCGGCTTTCTCGCCGGCGACACGGGGCTTGCCGCTCAGCACGGCGCGCCCATAGGTCGCACCTGCAAAAAGCGCTGCCTTGGCCCGCTTCTTGAACGAGGCCTGTTGAGCCGGTTGACCAACTGCCGTGCTCTGGTCGGTAGAGCGAGGCACGGCACGATAGTGTTTTTTCATGTCCTCGGCGCAGCTCTGCAAGAGGACTTCCCGCGCTTTTTCCTGACCGTCGATACAGGCGTATAGCGCGCTGCGCAGTTCGAATCCATGCTGCGGAACGGCAGCGGCTGGCGCGTCGTTGGCTGCAGGCGATGTCTGGTTCGCCGCTACCGATTGGGCAGCCACCGCGTGTTCGGTTGAGTCGGGCATGACATCGTCAGAGGCCGGCTGACCGCCAGCGCCGCTGGTTACACCTGTGTCCGACGCTGTTTCCTGGGCACTGTGACTGAGGCGGGGTGCGCCATGCAGGTTGGACTCTTCCTGTGCCGCCGCGACGCTCGCCGCGGGAGTGGGCAGCAGGTCGGCAACGCTAAGCAATGCGCGGTCTACGTTGGGCAAGTCCGCGCTGTCGTAGTTGCGATAGCGTTTCTGCTTGCCGTGCGCCAGCAGGAATTGATGGCCGCCAACACCCATCGTGACCGCGCCCAGCAGCCCCGCACCGACAACCAATCCAGTGCCCACCGGCCCGGTCACGCTGGCTGCACCAAGCAACACGGCGGTGCCGACTCCGGCTTTCGTCAAGGTACTCGCCGTATAGGTAGCGCCGCCGACGACAAAGCCCTTGTTCCAGCTGTTGAAGCTGCCAGCGAAGCCGCTGCGCTGGCTCAGCTTGGTGCTCAAAAAGTGCTGGTAGCATTGTGCACCTGGGCTGAGATCGCCTGGCTCCAGCTGTTGCAAAAAGTGTTCGACGCGCGCCGCATCAGCCACGACGCGCGCTTTCTCATTGCGCGACTGGTGCAGAAAGGTACCGCCCAGTGCCGTGGCCGCGACGCTTGCCACCGGAGCCAATACGAATGTGCCGGCAATACCGGCCGCAGACGCTGCGCCTGCTGCAGCAGTACTGTGGGCGATCAAGCCAAACGCATTTGCGCTCTTGCCGCCGATTGCCAACCCGCCCTGGATGCCGAGCTCACTGGTGGCTTTGGTGAAGATCACGCTGGCGGACGCCATCGAAGTCGCCGCAATGGCGCCATCCCGTGCATTGCGCTGTTGTTGATAAGCGACCGTATCGATCGCCTCGCTCAAGGCATGGATCTGAGCACCCGCTGCATCTGCGAGCGGACCGCTCGCCAGCGCAGATTGCACCGACTTCTTTTCCGACCGCAACCAAAGTTCGCGCTGCCGCAAGGCGCCGCGTTGTTCGGCTACCTCACGGGTTTCCTTATAGGCGGCGTAGATCGCAAGGCCCGATAGCGGCAGCATCGCACCACTGATGCTCAAACTCATTGCCAGATCGGCAGCGCCTGGCGGCGCACCCTCTTCAGCCAGAGTGTGCAGGATGCTCGCATGCGGTGCAGGCTCGACCAGATGCAGATCCTGGGGCTGCCCCGGCTGCGCAGCGGGCTGAGCCTGATGATGTGCCGGCACCGCCATGTGATGGGCAGGCGTGTGCTCGTTCGGATAGGCAGGTTGCTCGGCCTCCGGGGAATGTTCCGGTTCGCCCGACGTGGGTACTTCAGCGATCAGTTCGGCTGTCTTGTCTGCAGTACCATGCAATGGATCGGCAAGATACTTGGCGACAACGAAAGCATCATAAGCTGCCTCGACTTCCTGGATTTCGGCCATGACATTTTCGCCGGTTTGCCGCTTGGATGCGTGGTCGGAGCCCGGCTTTCTTTGAAGCGGCTTTCTCTTTAACTTTTCCAAACCCATGGGCCAGCCATCGGCGACCGGCATATCTTTTGTCGAGACAGGCGCGTCGGGGGTAGATGACTTAAACGGGGTGGCAGAACTGCGTGCGTGCTGCTCGATGCGCATAACCAATTCGGAATAATAAGGTGCGGGAAATATTGCGCTTCCCTTCCGCAGGGCTCAATGCAACTGCGAATGCGCCCGTCTTGGAACGAACAATCGGGCTTAAATTAAAAATCATTCATTTCGAATAAAGCATACCGATCATATTCAGGTAAGCCCAGTTAATTCCCAGTAATTTAAATTTTATTAAGAGTGGCCAAAAAAAGAATAGCGAGCAGTCGTCAGGTAGATACGCACGCCGCGGCAAGCCCGCAGTATATGGCGCTATACATGTCAATTCCGAGCACCGGCCGCGCCCACGCCCGGTCGCTACGCAATCGTTTTGTTGAAGCGCCGGGCCAATCGTCCGCGCATTACCTGCGTGCCTGCCGAGTCGGCCCTTTCATTGCTAACATCGCTGCAGGGAACGCGGTCGCTATCTGCACGCCGTTTCGCCGACACTTGCACGACTTCGCACATTGGTACTGGATGCACTGCCTGCCAGAGTCAAACGTCGCTTACGCTTCAACACACACCGGCAGTGATTGGTATCACGCATGCGCGTTGACCCCGGCCGCTGACCACTCTCGCCGGACGAGCGCTCGCCACGTTTTGTTAACCACTCACAGGTCTCTCTGCATGAAAAAGATCTCTGACACGTCCCCGGCTTTTCGAATCGGCATGCAAGCGGAGGCCGAGCAGGTCCAGACCTCAATGGATCGGGTGCCTGAACACCAGCACGTCGCCGAACCCGCCCAGGATCACCCGCTCAACCTGCTGGAAAAAAGACTCCGCAAAACCGCCGAGTCCTCTAGCGAAGACCCGAGCTTGCACATCAGTGTGCCAACCATTAGTGGGCGCTTGAACCGCTTTATTTCGCGCTCCTTTTCCAGTAGCAGCAACGCGCCAACGACACCAGGCTCCGGATTCAGCGGCAGGCCGACCGGGTACCCAGGTTTCCCGACGCTGGCGTCCCTGCTCGATCCACCCACACCGAGGTCTCACTCCCCGCCGTCGGGTCTGTCGCATGCTTCAGACATCTTGCGAAACGAAAGGCAGCGGACGCGGGACCTGCGTTACGTTCAACAGGACGTCGTGCTCAGTCCTCGCACAGTAAGGTCTCTCGCCGCCAAGTCTCAGCGTCCAGAAGTGATCGAAAGACTGTCGACATTGAAACCTGGTGCGCTGGAAATCGAGAACGGCTTCCTCCCTGTGCGGTTGGAGCGAGCCCACGACAGCGATCCTCGAACCCTTCAGGGCATGCGGCCGATCGGCAGTGGCGCTTCCGGGTCGGCCTATGCTGTGCGGCTGGCTGAAGATTTCTGGCGTGCTGGAGAGAATTGCGGGCGGGACTTCGTCTTCAAAGCAATGTTGTGCCCGGATCCCCAAAAGCCGATTCCATGCGACTTGTATACCTCGCACCTGCAGGATATATCAAATCCAAAGGAGGTGGTCTCGTTGGAAAAAGCCAAGATATACAAGGAATATCAGATGACGGTCTCGCTGGATGCAGGGTCTCGGGTCATGCGCGCGTACGGTCTAGTGCAGATCGATAATGTATTCGGAATACTACTGGAAAAGATCAAAGGCATCACCGTCGGCAACTTTATTGCTCGCGCAGGCCCGGCATTGGAGCAAGGGAGGATCACTGCGTCAGACTATCTCGCCGTGGGACGGCAACTGATGGCCGATGTTCTGATCGCTGTCTCATGCTGTGAAGACATGGGAATCGTGCACCAGGACATTTCGCACAACAACGTCATGTACGACGAACCCGGAAAAATGTTCCGGCTGATCGATATGGGGCTAGGTGGAGAGGAGGGAGAGCCCCCTCGTGCCGGCACGCCAGGATATATCGATATGTCTTCACCAGCGAGCCATGCGCGGGATGTCTACAGCGTGGCCCAGCTCCTCGTGTATTTTTTGAAACATCCCGATTACCAGATGGGCTATATCGGGATTTTCAATGAAACGTCGGAGGAGAAATTCCCGTTCATGGAAGCGTTGAAAAAAAATCTGCCATTCGAAAGCAAAAGAGAAGTCATCCGCTTTCTCAATCGCATGATTTCCATAGATGCCAATGGTCGTGCCAGGGCGGAGGATTTGCTGCTGGACTCGTTTATCAATGACCCGACGATTCCGCTACGGAATCATGTCCATGCAACCTATAAAAAACTGGCTTGATTAGAGTATGTTATGCACTATGGGATGAGATACGTTGGTGGTGAGCGGTGCGTAGCGGATGCTGATCACCAACCCGTCCGGGATGCACAGGTCGTTCGTGATGATGCACAGAACCTCTGGCTCCTTTGCGCATTTCGGCAGACGCGGCAGTATCGTTGTGGATGTGCAACTTTCAACGAGGATCGTCATGGGTACATGTTTTTCGAGCACCTCCGCCACGCACGGCGGCGGGTATAGTTCTAGCTACAACACGTTTCTAAGTTACACGCCAGCGCCGAGTTCTCCGGACCAGTCAGCCGCACCGGTCAATCATGGCGCATTTAAAGGATTGAGCAGCCGGCCGTGCAAGGTTTCGCATCATTGCCTGCCATCCAACTGCGACACACTCGCCATGGTGCCTGTCGGATTGTATGAGTCAGCACGGTCCCATCCGGGCCGTCCCATCAAGGACCGAAGCAGATCGGCTTTTCCTTTGATCGAGGTTGGCGGCGCCGATGAAGCGCACGACGATGCATTCAAGATCGACAATTCGACAACCGTCAAAGTGGCAGGTTTCAACTACATCGAGCCAAACAACGCGGATACCACACATCTCTATAGTACCGGGACCAGCCAGCCCAATATGCCTGTGATGACCGATGGCATGGGCGTATGTATTGCCGTTGCATGTGCGGCTGAACGCATCGACCCGACTAGTGGTATGCGCAAAAAAGGGGCCAAGGCCCGCGTGTTTCATGTCTATCCGTTTGCTCGACAGGACCTGGTACCAGGCGAGGCACTGAAGTCAATCCAACGCTATGTGGACAAGACCAGGCAGGAGCAGCTGACACTGCGGGTTGCCATGCACGGCGGCGTGCCGGATAACACATCTTCGTTAGACACGGTGCGGGCATTGCGTGAGCTGTTCGATAGAAACAAGGTGCGTGTAGAGCTAGACCAAACCTGCGACAACCGCCGCGGGGATACACCGTTTGGCGCCGTCATCCGTGACGATCACTCGGTGCACTTCATCACCCAGCTCATAGCTGATTAAGCATCGTCGTGGCGACACGCTGGACGAATCTCCACCGGGCAGAGCCAAGCACAGGCTGATCAAGAGTGGCTAACGTCGTTGAAGGGTTCAGCCGCGACTTTGCGCCATGCAACCTCCATCGACGCAATGGACCGCAAGAGAAAGCCCGCCAATTGGCAGGCTTTCTCTTGCTTCTTAAGCGCGATCAGATTCGTAAGGCAATACCGCCGGCAGTATCTGGCTCGCACTTGACGCTTGAGTCATCACATCAAAAATCTCCACTGATGCTCTGACGTCATTTACAAGTCGATCTTCTCCATACTGTCGATCACGGTCGTGGGAATTCCGTCCACATCGATATCTTTCCCGACATCGGGGTTTTGCGAATTGATGATCACGCCCTTGACTTTCCAACCCTCCTTCGCCAATCCCGCCATCTGCTTCACATCGGAGAGCTGGTCGCCGTAGGAAATAATCGGCACCTCCTTTTCTATCTGCAGCTGTTCCAAAACCCGATTCAGCCGGGTGGGATCCGGCTTTATGTACATACGCCCTGTCGATTTCGAATCAAACTCAGGATGGGCATAGCATCGCGCTTCAATGAGCGTGCGACGAACCAACTCACGATTGCCGTCTCGCAGTGCCGGAACAATGCGTTTCTGCAGATCTTCAGGCATTTCCTCTCGTCGCGTTGAGCCAGATATCACGTCGACCTTGTCCAGCAGATTCATATATTCTGCTTCGTATGACAAGTCCTTTTGATCACGGTTGCTGATGACAGCAACACGTGAGTCGGGAGTACAGATCTTATCTAATAACTCTCTGGCGCCAGGCAATAGCTCGGGCTCGCAATGAGGAAACGGAACTCCGTTGCTCTCAATCGGGTCACCCTTACCTATCGATCTATAATATTGTTCCTTAAAATTTGTGTGAATGCGTTTGGCTAGCGAGGCCGCTTCTTCCTTGCCCAGCTCAGGCAGCATCTTAACGACGAA
Organism: Xanthomonas fragariae; assembly: GCF_900183975.1. NCBI lineage: Bacteria > Pseudomonadati > Pseudomonadota > Gammaproteobacteria > Lysobacterales > Lysobacteraceae > Xanthomonas > Xanthomonas fragariae. Next base: position 895,384 of record NZ_LT853882.1, on the reverse strand, counting down.
GTCTTCAGCGATTTTGGGGCTGAAAATATGGTGTCTGACCATCAGATGCTTGGTGAAATCCTCCTGGGTCTTCATCAGCAACGGGTCGCTGTCAGTTGCAGGCGGCCCGCTTTGCATACGCTCGTTCAATTGCGCTACTGCCCGCTTTAATGGCGACGCTTCGGACTCGTTGGCAGTGATCGCCAACGCATTATGCAGGAGCTGGTAAGTCATTCCTTTCTCGTCGCGAAGGCAATCGTCCCAATCCAACACCGACAGCTGCTTTATCTCCGCAGCAGGTTCAGAGTTTCTCTTGCGAGCGGCATCACGCTCCTGCATTTTCCGCTGCGCCAATGTCGGCTCTCTCTGCTGGGGGGGAGACGTCACCGCATCTTGCCCACCGTCGCGTTGCTTTGCCTTGTCTTTCGATTTGGGCGGCGCGCTCTTAAGTACCCGTAACTCCGGGCGCGGCGCATCAACGGGCAGCGCCGGGCCATGCTTGCCTATAGGAAGCAGGGGCTGTTGACTGACTGCATTGGCAGTTGAGCATTGCGCAACATCACTTTTTCTCAGGCTTACAGGCTTCACTTGATCCTCCAATATTCATTGAGTTAATGATATATATTTAAACCAAGTTGGTATGACTTGATTGCACACCAAGCGCAAAATGACGTCCTGATTTGCGACATAACTGATAGTGCCTGCCGTGGCACCGGCAATACTTCATCATGATGACCGTTTGATGATCAATGCGAGTGGCGAAGAAAATCAGCCGTTTTTACATTGCAAGAAAACATATCGGCCAGTGCAGTCCTGCGTGGCACGCCCTTGCGCAACGCTGCGCTGTGGAGTCGCTGACAACAGGCTGATACTCGTCAGCACACAGCCGTCCCGGTCTCCCGCTCAGACGCCCATTGCCCAGCCTCTTGCAAAACCGGCTCGCGACGCATTAGTGCGCTAGAGGCTGCTGCTACACGATGCAACGCCACTTCAGACAATTGGCCCAAGCCTCAAACCTGATCAGAAACACGCGCATGCAAGGTCGCCGGCCAACTCACCTCGTCTAGCACCAGATGCACCTGGTCTGCCAGCAACTCCAGGCAGACCGCTAACTCGTCCATGCGAATCGCCGGCTGCGGCGCTTGTTCTTCTGCGCGTGTCCGCGGCTGAGCCATGCGTGCCAAAAAGCGCATGTGCTCGCAGAGCTTTTGCAGGCGGTACTGGGCTTGGTCGGGCAGGTAATAGCCCGGCACGCCATCGCCACCAACGGAACAATCCTTCATGTGCCTGCTCCTTCTGTACTGAAACTGCAACGAATTCAATCGTACGTGCGGCAGGGATCACGTTAACACGAATTATTGCATCAACCAGCATGCTGTCGTTTTTATTGACAACGTTTGCACTGCCGACTACCGTGCGCATCATGGAAAATGATGCAGAACAGGCGCAACTTGGCCATGTTGCAGTCATCCGGATGGGCTACCCATTTCGCGGCTCGATTGCCGAAGTTGGCGGCGGCAGCGTGCGGATCGTCCAGATCCGCGACCTTGCCCGTACCGGCCTGCGCACGTACGACGCCCTGCTGACCACCGAGATCGAACGCCGCAAAAAACCAGACTGGCTGCAGGATCAAGACATCCTTTTCATCGCACGCGGCGCCCATACCTTCGCCGCGCTGGTGGAGGCACCGCCGCCGCGCACGCTCTGCTCGCCGCACATCTACGTGATCCGGGTAAAAACACCACAGCGGCTGCTGCCCGCCTTTCTGGCCTGGCAACTCAATCAGGCACCGGCACAACGCTACCTGCGCCAATCGGCCGAAGGCAGCAACCAGCTGAGCATCCGGCGCACGCTGTTGGACATGACCCCGGTCCGCCTGCCCCCATTGCCGCTGCAACACGCAGCCATCGCCCTGGACAACGCAGTGCAAGCCGAACGCGCCGCCCTGCACGCATTGATCGACAACCGCGACACCGAGCTGGCGATCCTCGCCGAGCGCCTCCTCTCCTAAGCCTTTGGAAACCCCCATGAGCAAGACCGATATCGCCCAGGACACCATCAACGCCGCCGTCTGGACTGCCTGCGACACCTTCCGCGGCACCGTGGACCCCAGCGTCTACAAGGACTACGTGCTGACCATGCTGTTCCTGAAATACGTCTCCGACGTCTGGCAGGACCATTACGACGACTACACCGCCAAGCACGGCGACAAGCCCGGCCTGATCGAAGAGCTGCTCAAGAACGAGCGCTTCGTGCTGCCGCACCGCGCCAACTTCTACACCCTGTACGACCAGCGCCACCGCCCCGGCAACGGCGAGCGCATCGACACCGCGCTGCACGCCATCGAAGACGCCAACCTGGGCAAGCTGCGCGACGTGTTCCAGGACATCAGCTTCAACGCCAACAAACTTGGCGAGGAGCAGCAGAAGAACGACCTGCTGCGCCACCTGCTGGAAGACTTCGCCAAGCCCGCACTCAACCTGCGCCCCTCACGCATTGGCCAGCTCGACATCATCGGCAATGCCTACGAGTACCTGATCAAGAATTTCGCCTCCAGCAGCGGCAAAAAGGCAGGCGAGTTCTACACCCCGCCAGAGGTTTCCACGTTGATGGCGCGCCTGATGGACCCGCAGCAAGGCGACGAGATCTGCGACCCCACCTGCGGCTCCGGCTCGCTGTTGCTCAAATGCGGCCGCCTGATCCGCGAGCGCACCGGCAGCGGCAAGTACGCGCTCTACGGCCAGGAGGCCATCGGCAGTACCTGGGCGCTGGCCAAGATGAACATGTTCCTGCATGGCGAGGACAACCACCGTCTCGAATGGGGCGACACCATTCGCAATCCCAAGCTGCTGGCCGGCAACCACCTCAAGGACTTCGACATCGTGGTGGCCAACCCGCCGTTCTCGCTGGAAAAGTGGGGCCACGACAGCGCCGATACCGACCCCCACGACCGCTTCCGTCGCGGCCTGCCGCCGCGTACCAAGGGCGACTACGCCTTCATCCTGCACATGATCGCCACCATGAAGCCGCGCACCGGCCGCATGGCCGTGGTGGTGCCGCACGGTGTGTTGTTCCGTGGCGCCGCGGAAGGCCGCATCCGCCAGAAATTGATCGAAGAGAACCTGCTGGACGTGGTGATCGGCCTGCCGGAGAAACTGTTTTACGGCACCGGCATCCCGGCAGCAGTGTTGATCTTCCGCGCCAAGAAGAAAGACAAAAAAGTGCTGTTCATCGATGCCAGCCGCCAGTACCACGACGGCAAGAACCAGAACATGCTGCGCGAGAGCGACCTGCAACGCATTCTGGACACGGTGCAGGCGCGCCAGAATGTAGACAAATACGCCTACCTGGCCAGCCCGGAAGAGATTGCCGGCAACGACTACAACCTCAACATCCCGCGCTACGTGGATACCTTCGAGGAAGAAGCAGAGATCGACCTGATGGCGGTGCGCCGCGAGCGTGAGCAGTTGAAGGGCGAGCTGGCAACACTCGAAACGCAGATGGCCGCCTATCTCAAGGAGCTTGGCTATGAGTGATGAAAAAAACGACATCGCCACGCAGGCTGACGCGGGCTTCCCGGCACAGGACAATGCCGCAGTCCGGCGCACATGGCACCAAGGCCAATGGTGGTTTGCGGTCATCGATCTGGTCGTCGCACTCACAGACTCCCAGAGCCCGGAAAACTATCTACGCAACTTGCGTCGCCGCGACGAGGTGCTATCCGGCAGTTGGGATGCCCTGGTGATGCCCTTGCGCGTCACCACGGCGGGCGGGCCGCAGTTGTTGAACTGCACCACGCTGGAAGGCGCGTTGCGCATCATTCAATCGATCCCCTCGCCCAAGGCCGAACCCTTCAAGCGCTGGCTGGCGCGCATCGGCAACGAACGTCTCCAGGGCGAAGAGGCCGTCGATTTCGATGCACTGAGCGAAAACCAGCGGCGCCTGTTCCTGCGCGACCAGATGAGCCGGCACAACAAGGATCTGGCCGCTGCAGCCAAACAGGCCGGCGTGGAGACGCCGCTGGAGTACGCCGTCTTCCAGGACCACGGCTACAAGGGCTTGTATGGCGGCCTGGGCGCAAAGGATATCCATGCACGCAAGGCCCTGAAGAAAAGCCAGACGATCCTCGACCACATGGGCAGCACCGAACTGGCGGCCAACCTGTTCCGTGCCACGCAGGCCGAAGAAAAGCTGCGCCGCGACAACGTGCAGGGCAAGACGGCCGCAAACCGCACCCATTTCGAGGTGGGTCAAACGGTGCGCAAGACCATTCAGGAACTGGGCGGCACCTTGCCGGAGAACCTGCCTGCACCGGAAACCAGCATCAAGCGGCTGCAGAAGGACGCCAAGCCGGCGCCGGGTCAGGACAAGGACAAAAAATGAACAGCCGCCTTGCCACTTTGGAAATCAATCACTTGCCGAAAGGGGGGGGTCAATTTGACCCCCCCCTTCCCAGGGCGATCCGGACAAGCGCCTTGCCTGGCTTGCAGCACTGGGTCTCCGCATTACGAGTCCGAATCGGGACGTCAGTTGTCAAGGAAAAGCTGACAACTGACGCCAACGATCAGAAGACCGCTGCGCAATGCATGGTCGAACGCGCTGACCTCAACCAGCCCAACATGTTGCTGAAAACTAAAATTAGGAAAAGTGATGCTTCCTGATGGCTGGCGACGCACAACGCTTGGGGATATTGGCTCCGTCAAATCTGGCAGCACGCCCGCACGCTCTCAACATGACCGCTATTTCGTAGATGGAAAGTGGCCATGGGTTAAAACCATGGACCTCACAAATTCAGAGATATTAACAACAGACGAAGTCATCACCGATGCAGCGCTGGCGGAATCTTCTTGCAGGCTTTTCCCTGCCGGCACGGTGTTGGTCGCCATGTACGGAGGCTTCAAGCAAATCGGCCGCACAGGACTATTACGAGAGAAAAGCGCTGTCAATCAAGCGATCTCTGCAATTGATATTGAACGTGACCAAGCGGACCCAGAGTTTGTCTTACACTGGCTAAATGGAAGCGTTGAGACATGGAAGAACTATGCTGCCAGCAGCAGAAAAGACCCAAACATCACACGCGAAAACGTATGTGAATTTCCGGTCATTCTGCCCACTTTGGTAGAACAGCGCCGCATCGCCCACATCCTCTCCACCTGGGATCAAGCCATCGCCACCACGGAGCGGCTACTCGCGAACACGCGCAATTGCGTAGAGATTCTGAGCAATGCGTTGCTGACAGGCCGTAAAAGATTTGATGGTCACGCTGCGTGGCAGTCCAAGCCATTGTCTGAAATGATCTGCGAGAGCCGCGTGGTTGGATCGGGTGGTGATGTAGCCAAAAAGATCACAGTCAAGCTCTATGGCAAAGGTGTTGTCGGCAAGTCTGACAAGCGCGCCGGAAGCGAATCCACGCAGTATTACCGCCGGTCTTCCGGGCAGTTCATCTACAGCAAGCTCGATTTCTTGAACGGTGCATTTGGCCGGATTCCGGCATCACTGGACGGATACGAGAGCACGCTTGACCTACCCGCCTTCGACTTCCTAGAAGGCATAGATCCCAGGTGGTTCTTGCAATACGTTTCCAGGGAGGCGTTCTACACGGGCCACTTAGGCTTGGCAAACGGCGGCCGCAAGGCACGGCGTGTCAATCCGAAGGACTTGTTACGCATCTGCGTTCCAACACCATGTCTCAAAGAGCAAACACGTATTGCTGATGCCATAGAGGCTGCGCTCAGCGCCGTTTCGATTCAGGAACGGCATCTCACGCTGATGCGACAGGAAAAATCCGCCCTGATGTCCCAACTCCTCACCGGCAAACGCCGCGTGCGCCTGCCCGCCGACGAGGCAGAACCCGCATGACCCACAGCGCCCCGGACACCCGCGAACAGGCCAGCGCGCAGCTGCCCGCGTTGCACCTGCTGTGCAACCTGGGCTGGCGTTATCTCAGTACCGCGCAGTGCCTGGCGCTGCGCGGTAGCACCCGCGAGGTGCTGTTGCTGCCGCGCCTGATCGAGGTGCTGCAGAGCCGTCGCTTCGACTATAAGGGGCAGACCTACCCGCTCTCGCCGAGCGGTATCGACCAGATCGTGCGCGAGCTGTCGGCGCTGCCGCTGGGCGATGGGCTGCTGGCCGCCAATGAGCGGCTGTATCACCTGCTGACGCTGGGCATTACCGTCACCGAGTTCATGCCCGACGGCAAGAAGCACCAGCCCACCATTGCGGTGATCGACTGGGGCGATGCAGCCCACAACCTGTGGGATATCACCGAAGAGTGCGAGGTGCTCTCCACCCACGGTACGCATACGCGCACGCCCGACATCGTGGGCTACATCAACGGCATCCCGCTGGTGGTGATCGAAACCAAGCGCGCCGATGCCGGGCATGCCGGCAAATCGCTGGTGGCCGAAGCGGTGAGCCAGCAATTGCGCAACCAGCGGGCAGAAGAGATTCCGCAGTTGTTCGCCTATGCGCAACTGTTACTGGCCATCAGCCTGACCGAGGCGCGCTACGGCACCACGCACACCCCGGCCACCTTCTGGGCGCGCTGGCGCGACGAGCAGTTCGACCAGGCGCAGCTGCGCCGCCTCAAGAACCTGCCGCTGCCTGCGGCCACCCGCGATGCCCTGCTGGCAGGCAAGCCGGCGCCGCTGCGTGGCTACTGCCAGGCGTTGTGGGCCAAGCCCATGCTGCCCACCGAGCAGGACCTGCTGTTGGCCGGGTTGCTCACCCCGGCCAGGCTGCTGGAGGTGCTGCGCGGCTTTGTGCTGTTCGACCGCAAGGTCGGCAAGATCGTGGCGCGCTACCAGCAGTTCTTCGGCATCCGCGCGTTGCTGGCGCAGATCCGCACGCGTCGCCCCGACGGCGGACGCCAGGGCGGCGTGCTGTGGCACACCACCGGCTCGGGCAAGAGCTTCACCATGGTGTTTCTGACCAAGGCGCTGGTGTTGGATCCGGCCTTGACCCAGTGCCGGGTGCTGGTGGTGACCGACCGTACCGACCTGGAGGCGCAGCTGTCGCGCAACTTCATCAGCGGCGGCGCGTTCGGCTCTGCCGTCGGTAGCAAAAAGGAGGGCGAGCGCAGCAAGGCCACCACCGGCCGCGATCTGGCGCGCCGCATCGGCCAGGGCAGCGAGCGCATCACCTTCTCGCTGGTGCAGAAGTTCACTACAGCCGCCAAGCTGCCCGAGTGCCACAACGCCTCGGCCGATTTAATCGTGCTGGTGGATGAAGGCCACCGCAGCCACGGCGGCGAAACCCACGAGCGTATGCGCAAGGCGCTGCCCAATGCGGCCTATCTGGCGTTCACCGGCACCCCGTTGCTCAAGAACGAGAAAGCCGCCAACAAGTTCGGCCCCATCGTGCATGCCTACACCATGCAGCGGGCAGTCGAAGACCAGACCGTGGCCCCGCTGCTGTACGAAGAACGCGTGCCGGAGCTGGAGGTCAACGCGGCGGCGGTCACGCGCTGGTTCGACAAGATCACCGCCGGGCTCTCGGACGCGCAAAGCGCGGATCTGAAAAAGAAGTTCGCCAGCAAGCGCGCCATTTATGGGGCGACCAACCGCATCGAACTGATCGCCTGGGACATTGCCGCGCATTTCAACGAGAACATCAAACCGTTGGGCCTGAAGGGGCAGCTGGCAACCGACAGTAAACTCGATGCCATCCGCTACAAGCGCGCCCTGGACGAGACCGGCCTGGTGACAGGCGCGGTGGTGATCTCCCCGCCCGATACCCGCGAGGGCAACAGCGACGTTGATGAAGACACCCTGCCCGACGTACAGAAATGGTGGAAGCAGGCCATCACCGACCAACGGCTGGATCCGCAGGAGTACGAGCGGCAGACCGTGCGCGACTTCGGTGGCGACGGCGACCCGGAGTTGCTCATCGTGGTCGACAAGCTGCTCACCGGCTTCGATGAACCGCGCAACGCGGTGCTCTACATCGACAAACCGCTCAAGGGCCACAACCTGATCCAGGCAGTGGCGCGCGTGAACCGTCTGCACGACGCCAAGCGCTACGGCATCCTGGTGGACTATCGCGGCATCCTGACCGAACTGGACACAGCGGTACGCGCGTATCAGGACCTGGAAACACGTACCCAAGGCGGCTTCGACGTGGCCGATATCGAGGGCCTGTACCAGGCGATCAGCACCGAATACAAGCGCTTGCCTGCGCTCAATGCCAGGCTATGGGCGTTCTTCGACGGGCTGGCCAGCCATGACGATCCGGAGCAGTTCCGGCAGCGCCTGAGCCCGCGCTTCGTCTCCGACGAAGAGGGCGCCGATTACGACGCGCGGCAGACACTGCGCGACGACTTCTCCGCCGCGCTGACCGAGTTCGGCCTATGCCTGCAGACGGCACTCTCCTCGCGCAGCTTCTTTGAAGATGCCGCCTTTCCGGATGCCTTGATCGACCGCTACAAGCGCGACCTGCGCTTCTTCTCCGGGCTGCGCAGGACCGTACGCCAGGACGCGATGGAAACCGTGGACTACAACATTTACGAAGAACAGATCCGCAAGCTGGTGGACAAACAGGTGATTGGCCGCGAGGTGCGCGAATCGCCGGGTGCGTACGTCGTGCATGAATTGGGCAAGCGCAACGATCCGCAGACCTGGTCGGAGGAGAAGACCCGCAACGAGGCCGATCTGATCCAGACCCGCCTGCGCAAGACCATCGAGCAGGAGTTGGCCAGCGACCCGTACGCGCAAAAAGTCTTCGGCGAACTATTGCGTGAAGCCATTGCCGAGGCAGAAGCCATGTTCGATCACCCGTTGAAGCAATACGCCGTGTTCAAGGCCTTCGAGCAGCGCCTGGAAGCCAGGCAGACCCCAGGCATCCCTATGCAATTGACCGACAACCCGCACGCCAGTGCCTACTACGGCACGATCCTGCTGGAATTAGGCGAGGAGTCCATGCACGCCACAAGCGCTGACGAAGTGACGCAACTAGCCGATCTGGCGCTGACGATCGATGGCGTAGTGCGCACCGCCATTGCCGAGAACTCGTTGAACCTGCACAGCATCGAGTCGCAGATTCGTCAGACATTGCTTCCGCCCATTTTCGATCTGGTCGGGCTGGACACTGCCAAGGCCATCGTAGAGCAGGTCGTGCAGATCACACGCATTGGGCTCAGCCGCACGTGACGCCAGTTCAGACCGACGCCCAACTGGTGGTGACCTACGGCGAGCGCCGCATCCGCTGCCAGATCCACCGATCTGCACTGCGGCACACCCAGCGCGTGGCCATCCATGTGGAACCCGATGGCCGCGTAAGGCTGGATGCCCCACTGCACGCGACCGACGCCCAGATCAGACGGGCATTGACGCAGCGCGCACGCTGGATCCACTTGCACTTGGTAGAAATCGAAAACCGGCTGCGGCATATCAACCCACGCGAATACGTCAGCGGGGAAACCGTGCTGTATCTGGGCCGACGCTATCGCCTGAAGGTGATCGTTGACGACCGACTGTACGGCGTGCGCTTGCATGGCGGCCACGTCGAAACGCGCGTGCAGACACGTGCGCCCGAAACGGTGCGCGCAGCGCTGGAACACTGGCAGCGCGAGCGTGCCGGGGTGGTATTGCCGCAGCGCATGGCCGACATGGCCCACCAACTCGGCTGGATTAAACAGTTACCCGCCCTGTCGTTGCGGAGGATGCAGCGCCAATGGGGCAGTTGTTCGCCTTTGGGAAAGATCAGCCTGAATCTCGGCCTGATTCGCGTTCCGGGTGCGTGCATCGATTACGTCATTTTGCACGAGCTGTGTCACCTGAAGGTCCACCATCACGGCAAGGTCTTTTACCGCCTGCTCGATGTCCATATGCCGGATTGGCGACGCACCAAGCAACGCCTGGACGAAATGGCCGAGCTCGCGCTGCGCAACTGAGCAAGGCCAGAGGCAGCCAGACAGGTATCGCTCACCCGGTCCCGGGCGGTGTCGGGTCGTCTTTGGCCGGCGACGCATTGGCGGATCGACAGGATTCTTCACCAGAAAGTGAACCAGACCAGTCGGAGCAACCGGGATTGGAACAGCGGCCCTTCAGACCGCACCGCGCCAGCCGCTCTCTGGACGTCCGCTGCCCGCGCACCTTCCGCTATCTGTGTGGTCTCGGACCGATGCCATCCCAGGCCAGATCGCCGGCGCACGGCAGCGGCACATTCCCGTCGTTCCATCGAGCAACGGTCAGTTCGTGAGTTCCAGGAGCGTTTCATGTCGTCGTCCACCGTTACGCAAGACCCTGTCTCCGCGGTTCTGGAGCAGGCCCAGCACGCCTTTGCCCCACACGTCCGCAGCAAGAACGCCTACAGCCGACCGATCGGCAGCACCGAAGCGGCGCATCTAATGACGTTCCTGTGCCAGACCCACTCGGCCAAACAGCCGCAGATCCTGCTACCGCCGCAAGTGCGCGACCACAACGCCGCCTGAGCGTTAGCAGCTCTGCAAATCAGCGCCGTTGGCGACAGCATCATCGCTGTGGCCAACGGCGCCAATGCGTTTGACCCCAGGTTTTGATGGTGCAATCTTTTCCCTCAAATGGAAGGAAGCACGATGAGCCAGGGCACGCTGCCAACGTCGCTTCCATCCACGCCCCGGGCAGGCGGCTGGCTGGCACCGCAAGCGGGTTTGGCATTCGCGGATACTCATGCTACCCATTAGTCGTCCCTGAAAAATCCCCTTCAAGCGCCAAGTGCCGTCGGTGACAGCGGCGCGGTACTCAAGGATGACCATCCCATCGCCCGCATCCAGGCACGCAAAAACGCGATCCAGCGCAGCAGCCAGCGCAGGTTGTAGCCGGCCGCGCAGCCGAGCACGTGCAGCGCATCGCCTTGGGCACCTTTCAGCCTGCAGCGACGCAACCGGCAGTCGTCTTTCAGATGTCCGATCACCGGCTCCACCGCCTGCCGTCGCTTGATCCAGCGCCATTGCCGTCGCGTCAGCGTCTTGGCCTTGCCGCGATGCAGGACCTGCACGCCATCGACTTCGCGCCCGCGATCGCTCAGGTCCACGATCGCCACCGTCGGTTCTACGCTCACATCCTGCAGCAACCCGCGTGTCTGCTCCAACTGCTCGGCCAAGGTATCGCCGTCGTACGGGTTGCCCGGGAAGCTGTGCGCACCCACGACCAATCCCTTGCAGGCGGTGACCGCAATGCCGACCTTGACGCCGAATTCGTACGCTTGACGCGCCTTGCCCTTGCCGATGCATTCCACTTCCGGGGCATGCAATGCGTAGAGTTTTTGTTTGTCCTTCGGACGCTGCGTGTACAGCCGTTGCGCACGTTCCAGCCAGACAACGATGCGCTCGCGCACGCCGGTGTTTACCTGATCGAGTTTGCGTTGGATGTCGCGCATGAGCCGTCCCAGCACTGTGCGTTGACGTCGCAGGACGCGCCGCATCCGCTTGAACTGGCGCGCATGCGCATACCGACCTGCCTTGCGGCTCAGGGCCGGGCCTTGCCGCGCGTAGCTCTGCCGCAATCCGATGCCGTGCCGCTTGGCCAGTAACACCAGCTTCTTGCGTGCCACCTCCAGCAAACGGCTGTCGGTCGGATAGGCGATCGCCTTTTCCTGCACCGTGGTGTCCACGATCACCCGCGACAACCGCGTGCGTCCACCGCCTGCATCGCATGCGCGGCGTTGATGGTGTGCGCCAACAGCTCTTCCATCCCGGCCTCACCCAGGCGCTACCGCCAGCGCGTCAGCGAGCTGGCATCGCACGGCAAACGCGTCTGGAACACGACCTCACCGGTGAAGAACTGCCAGTACGGATTTTCCAGCCAGCACTCGCACACCGCTTCATCGGACAGGTCGTAGGCGTGTTTGAGGTAGAGCAAACCGGCAATCAGCCGCACCGGCAATGCCGGCCGACCGCCACCGGCCTGGGTGGCCGGCAAGCGCGATGAAAGTGCTTGCTCCAACGCCGCCCACGGCATCTGTTGGCTCAGCCGCGCCAGCGGATGACGCAGATCGATCTGGTTCTCCAGCCGCGAACGAAACAACTCGTCGGCAAGCATGTGCTCGGCAGCAGGACGGCGTGTACGCATGACTAAAAATTGCCAGAAACCAGCCTTCAGCGTAGCGAACACCGGTAGTTTTGGCACGCCGGTGCAGACATCAAGGCCTTGCGGTCGTTGGGTGGTTGGGGTTTTTCAGGGGCGACCAATTCCCTACCCCGAGGAGATTGGACGTGAAGAAGCGTTTTACCGAAGAGCAGATCATTGGCTTCCTGCGTGAGGCCGAAGCAGGCGTGGCGATCAAAGACCTGTGCCGGCGCCATGGCTTCAGTGAGGCCTCGTACTACCTGTGGCGCAGCAAGTTCGGCGGAATGAGCGTGCCCGATGCCAAGCGACTCAAGGACCTTGAGTCCGAAAACGCGCGGCTGAAGAAGTTGTTGGCCGAGCAGCTGTTCGAGAACGACCTGATCAAGGATGCGCTGCGAAAAAAGTGGTGAGCGCACCGGCGCGTCGTGCGCTGGTGCGCGAGTGGATCGGGTGCGGTGCCAGCGAGCGTCGCGCCTTGGCGGCGATCGGCATGAGCGCCAGTGCGCTGCGCTATCGCCCGCGCGAAGACCGCAACGTTGAGCTACGCGAGCGCATTCTTGCGCTGGCGCATCGCCATCGCCGCTATGGCGTGGGGATGATCTATCTCAAACTGCGACAGGAAGGACGCGTCGTGAACTACAAGCGTGTGGAGCGGTTGTACCGCGAACAGCAGTTGCAGGTCCGGCGCCGCAGGCGCAAGAAGGTGCCGGTGGGCGAGCGCCAACCATTGTTGCGGCCATCGCAGGCCAACCAGGTGTGGTCGATGGACTTCGTGTTCGACCGCACTGTGGAAGGTCGGGTGATCAAGTGTCTGGTGATCGTGGATGACGCAACCCACGAAGCGGTCGCCATCGACGTGGAGCGCGCGATCTCGGGACACGGCGTTGCGCGCGTGCTGGACCGACTGGCACACAGCCGTGGCCTGCCGCAGATGATCCGCACCGAGCGCGAAGCCTGCCCTCGGGGCACAACGGCAAGGAGTTTTGCGGCATGGCGATGGTCGCCTGGGCGCACGCCCGTGGTGTGCAGCTACGGCTCATCCAGCCGGGCAAACCGAACCAGAACGCCTACGTTGAATCCTTCAACGGCCGGCCGCGCGACGAATGCCTCAACGAACACTGGTTCCCGACGTTGCTGCATGCACGCACCGAGATCGAGCGATGGCGACGCGGATACAACGAGGACCGACCCAAGAAAGCAATCGGCGGCATGACGCCGGCCGCTTATGCCCAACATCTGGCAAACACCGATATCATCAGGCCCGGACTCTAAACCCGGCCGCTACTCAGGGCGGGGGGACGTCGAGGACACGCAGGGACAGCGAGAAGGACACTGCAGTGCGGCATGATTTGAACGCAGTACAGATGGATGCAGGTCGAGCACTGTGTGCCACTGCGATGACAAGCACGCGTGTTTTTGACGCGTATATCCGTCGCACTAAGCTGCATCGACATCAAGCCGCATGCAGTGCGATCAGGCTATGCGATCAGAACAACTGAAGACCACGCGATGGAACATGGCGAAAAATCACCATTGAGAATGCAGGTACATTACGCTATAGGTCGGTGGCAAGCAGCTCATTCGATCGATGCGACACCGCACATGCGCGCGTTGTGATGAGATCCATTGCAGACCACAGCACAGATGGCACCAACTACACCAAAGCACACCCATCAGCACATGCTGATTGCGCTCAAGAAAACCCTTCGAAGAACAATTCGATCGCCATCACCAACGCATCCTCGCGCCCGGTGTTAGATGGGTAGTAGCGCGGGCGCCGCCCGATTTCGTTGAAGCCTTCGGAATGGTAGAGCGCGATCGCCGACGGATTGGATGGCCGCACTTCCAGAAACGCACGCCGTGCACCGCGATCGCAGGCGCCCTTGATCAGCGCGCGCAACAGCACGCGACCATGGCCTTGCGATTGCGCCTCCGGTGCGATGCAGACGTTGAGCACATGCGCCTCGTCGGCGGCGATGCTGATCACGCCATAGCCGATGACCTGCCCGTCCTGCTCCATCACCCAGCCGGGATAGCCGGCCTGCAGACAGTCGCGAAAGATGTTGCGCGTCCACGGAAACGGATAGGCGCGATGCTCAATCTCCATCACCACATCCAGATCGCTCTCGCGCAGTGCGCGCAGTGCGGTGGGCTGATGGGTTACGTTCAATGCGCTCACGCCGAATGCGAACGGCGCCGCAGCGCACGCAGCTGCGGCCACAGCGCGCGCTTGGCGGCCGGATTACCACGCAGATCGGCCAGCGGCCAGGACGCCATCAAGGCTTGGGTGTCCGGGTCGCCCGGATTGCAGCCAGAGGCACGAAGCAACGCCATCTGCAGACGATCCGGCATGCCGACACGACTGCGCCGCTGTGGCGCAGCAGCCTGAGTCGTATGGACAGCACGCGGCGCCCCGGCCCGCCCAGCCGGGGCCGGGGCCGTGCGGCGTACGACAGGGGCAGCGACAGACGCAGAGTGCGGCACTCGTTCCAGCCGTGCAGGTGCGGATGCCGGTGCGCTGTCGACCACATCGACAGGTGCAGGCAAGGCATCGACCGCATCGCGATCCAGATACACGGTGTGCCCCAAGGCTTGCAGATACGACACCTGCAAATCGGACCACATCAGCTCGGACGCCATCTCACTCATGACCACTCGCTCATAACAGCTCGCTCATGACAGCCCGATCATGGCAACTCGGGCGTGCGCCGCCAGCGCCGCCACAGCCACATCAGCGGGCCGGACAGCGCATACAGCATGCCGATTACCAGCAACGAACGGGCCAGATCGATCACCAGCAGCGCGATCACCACCGTAGCGACGGCCAGTGCAAGAAACGGCACGCGGTCGGCGCGCGGACCACGCGCACCGCCCTTGAAGCTCCAGAAACGGATCCGGCTAACCATCAGCAAGGCAGACACCACTGTGATTGCCAACGCCAGGTAGCGCAGCTGTGCTCCATCGAAACCCAGGCTGTCGTCGGCAAATGCCCAAACGAAGGCCATCATCAAGCCGGCCGCAGCCGGGCTGGCCAGGCCGATGAACCAACGCTTGTCGACCACTCCCACCTGGGTGTTGAAACGCGCCAGCCGCAGCGCCGCGCAGGCCGCATACAAAAAGGCAGCCGACCAACCGACCCGGCCCATCACATTGCTGTCGTACTTCAGCGCCGATAGCGACCAGTGGTACATCACTAGTGCCGGGGCCATGCCGAAGCTGACCAGATCGGCCAGCGAGTCGTACTGCACGCCGAATTCGCTGCTGGTATTGGTCAGGCGCGCGACCCGGCCGTCCAGCCCGTCCATCACCGCAGCCACGAACACCGCCATGGCCGCCTGGACGAATTGCCCATTGGCGGCGGCAATGATGGCGTAGAAACCGGAAAACAGCCCGGCGGTGGTGAACAGGTTCGGCAGCAGGTAAATCGTGCGCGAGCGCGGAGGCGGTCTCATTTCATCCATGCGACAAGTGTAGGGCCTGAGGTCCGTCCGGCGGTAGCGCGCCCTTCATCCTTCCAGTGCCACAGCGCCAGATCACTTGCCAGGGCAGGCCATGGATGCTGCAATTGTCGGGGGAATCATCCAGGGGAAGCCACATGCAGTTGTCGTTCAGGCTTTGCGGCCTGTTGATGCTGGTCAGCGCCGCCGCCGGCGCGACCGATCTCTATAAGTGGAAAGACGCCAAGGGCGTGACCCACTACACCGAAACCCCGCCGCCGAGAGGCCAGCGTTACGAAGCGCGCCGCATCGACGCCCGAGCCGGCACCGCAGCCACGCCGGAGACTGCCGCGCCCGAATCGGCCGACTGCCTCACCGCACGCCGCAACCTGGAACTGCTCAGCGGCAAGGGCGAAGTCACCATTGGCCCCGGCACCGACGGCAAGCCGGGCGCCTCGCTGGATCCTGAGGCCCGCGCCGCCCAGCGCAATCTTGCCGAGGCTGCCGCCAAGGCCTATTGCACGCCTGCGGAGGGCGGTGGCCCGGCCACCTGAGTCCGAAGCGGCCAACCACACGTAGCGAGCAGCCGTGGTGGGTGGACGATGCGGACGAACTGCTGCCTACACGTGGTACATGCCGGTTTCCAGCACCGGCCGCGCCAGACCGCCGACCATGCAGTCGTTGCGTCAGGGAACCTCTGAACAATTCATGGCGTAGCGAGTGAACTTGGAATGTTGCTCAAACGCGGCGATTTTCCATGCTTGAAAATTAAGCATTTACCCGTCGCGGCGTTCGCCACAGTTGTCGATCGAAGGCGCATGGACGAGTCGTTCAAAGCTTCCTTCGTGTGCTTAGCCAGACCGATCACGCACCGGCCCTTCCCGCCCTGCCGCGACCGCGCAACGCCGTCGGCGATGACCGGCAAGACACAACACTGGCAAACTAGCAGCTTTCCGCCCAAGCGAAGCCCGATGCGTCTTTCCCAGTTCCACCTGCACACCACCAAGGAAACCCCGGCCGACGCCGAGCTGGTCAGCCACCGTCTGATGCTGCGCGCGGGCATGATCCGCAAGCTGGCCTCAGGGCTATACACCTGGTCGCCGTTGGGCCTGCGTGTGCTGCGTAAGGTCGAGGCCATCGTGCGCGAGGAGATGAACCGCGCCGGGGCGCTGGAAGTGCTGTTCCCCACCATCCAGCCGCGCGAGCTGTGGGACGCTACCGGCCGTTGGGAAAAGTTCGGCGGGCAGCTGCTCAAGATCAAGGACCGCAAGGAGCAGGAATTCTGCTACAGCCCGACCGCCGAAGAAGCCGCAGCCGAGTTCGCGCGCCAGGAGATCAACAGCTACAAGCAGCTGCCGCTGAACTTCTATCAGATCCAGACGAAGTTCCGCGATGAGATCCGCCCGCGCTTCGGTGTGATGCGCGCGCGCGAATTCCTGATGAAGGACGCCTATTCGTTTCATCTTACCGATGCGGATATGGCGCGCGAATACGACAACATGAAGGCGGCCTACCACCGCATCTTTACCCGCCTGGGGCTGGACTTCCGCGCTGTGCAGGCCGACTCCGGCGCGATCGGCGGCGACGCCTCGCAGGAATTCCACGTCATTGCCGAATCCGGCGAAGACTCGCTAGCGTTCTCCACCGGCTCCGATTACGCGGCCAATGTGGAAACCGCCAGCGCTGCATCGCCTGCTGCGCGCCCGGATGCTGGCGAGACAATGCGTCAGGTCGAAACCCCCACCCAGAAAACCTGCGAAGACGTCGCCCAGCTGCTCGGCATCGCGCTGCAGCGTACGGTCAAGTCGGTGGCGGTAATGACGGCGGCCGGCTTCGTGCTGGTGCTGGTGCGTGGCGATCACGCAGTCAACGAGATCAAGCTGGGCAAGGTCGCAGGCATGGCCGACTACCGCCTCGCCAACGAAACCGAAATCCGCGAGCACCTGGGTTGCGAACCCGGCTTCTTGGGACCGATGAACACCGCGCGCCCGGTGCGCGTGGTCGCTGATCGCGATGTCGCCGCGTTGGCTGATTTCGTGGTTGGCGCCAATGTGTCCGGCGCGCATCTGGTTGGCGTCAACTGGGGCCGTGACCTGCCGGAACCGGAAACCGTGGCCGATGTGCGCAACGTGGTCGAAGGCGAGCGCGCGGCCGATGGCGGCGAACTGCGCTTGGCCCGCGGCATCGAAGTAGGCCATGTGTTCCAGCTCGGCAGCCAGTACGCGCAGGCGCTGCAGGCCACCGTGATCGACGAGAACGGCAAGGTCGCGGTGATGAAGATGGGCTGCTACGGCATCGGTATTTCGCGCATCGTGGCTGCGGCTATCGAACAAAACCACGATGACGCCGGCATTGTCTGGCCCGCGCCGATGGCGCCGTGGCAGCTGGTGGTGTGCGTAATCAACCCCAAGCAGGACGCGCAGGTGATTGCCGCGGCCCAGGCATTGCTGGACGAATTGATCGCCGCCGGCATCGATGCGGCGCTGGACGACCGCGGGCTGCGCCCGGGCGCCATGTTTGCCGATATGGAACTGTTGGGCATTCCGCATCGGGTGGTCGTCTCAGAACGCGGAGTGGCGGCAGGCACATTTGAATATCGCGCCCGTACCGCCGATACGGCAGAAAACCTGGATAAGGCCGGGTTATTCTCCCGCTTGGGCCGTTGATCAAACCGCCTGGAGCCGCTTCAATTGGATGAACACAACACGCCGAATTATTTGGGTGCATTTGTCACCCAGGTTTTCTGACATTATGATGGTCAGCAGTGCCACGGACCGGCTTTCTTTTCCCCTCATCTTCCGGAGTAGTGATGTCGATCGATCTTAGCGGCCTGTCGGCCAAGCAGTTGGTTGCATTGATCAAAAATGCAAAGAAGCAGCAGACCGCGGTTGCCAAGCGCACCCCGATTGCCAAGGTCCGCACTCAGCTGACCCGCGCTGCAAAAGCCCAGGGTTATTCCATTGAAGAGTTGTTTGGCGCTTCCGCCAGTGCAGGCCCGGGTCGTCCGCCCGCTGCCAGCAAGCCGGGTCCGCGCGCTGGCCGCAAACTGGGCAAGGTTCCGCCGAAGTATCGCAACCCTGCCAATCCCCAGGAAGCCTGGACCGGCCGTGGCAAGCAGCCGCGCTGGCTGGCCGAGCTGACCGCCGCCGGCAAGAAGGTGGAAGACTTTCTGATCAACAAGGCTGGCGCCAAGAAGGCACCGGCAAAGAAGACCTCGCTGCGGAAAGCCGCCACCAAGCGCGCCACCAAGAAGTCTAAGGCCGCTTGATTCAAACCAATAAAAACGCCGGCAATCCCGGCGTCTTTATTGCGCTCTGTTTCTGCCCGTCATAAATTCTTACGGGCCGGAATCAGCAGATTGCCAAACAGCAACCCGGCCATCAGCGCCATCACAATATTGGTGACCGCCAACAGCGCATTTTGTCCGACGCTGACATCTTGTTGCTGCACCAGAGCCAACAAGCCACGCAGACTGACGCTACCAGGAACCAGCATGATGATGCCGGGTAATCGGATCAGCGCACCTGGTTTGTGCACCACCCGCCCAAACAGATTCCCGGCGGCCGTCAATGCCATGGCTGAGGCAAATACACCGGCCGGACCACCCCAGGCATGTCCTGCATGACGCGCAATGACATAACCGGACATAGCCGCCGCCATTACCCATAAATAATCGCGCCGACTGGCTTTGAACAACACAGCAAACGCGTAGGCGGCCACTAGCAGCGAAGCCCATTCCACCCAGTCGGCCTGCGGTCGCGACGCGGTTACCTGCGGATGCAAGCCTACCAATTGGGTCAGCGTCACCGCAATCACCGCGCCGACGGTGAGCTTGAGCACTGTGGTCACCGCACCGGCCAAGCGCGCGGTGCCGGACACCCAATGCTGGCTGGCCAACTCGTTGAACGCATTGGTCAAAGACATGCCCGGCAGCAGCACCACCAGCGAGGCAATGATCACCGTATTGAGGTTCAGCGGCCCGAGCAGCGAGGCCACCACCGCTGCCACCACACCGGCCAGCAAGCCGGCCAGTGCTTCACCAGCCTCTCTGGTCGCCGCGCGCTTGTCGGTGTATTGGGTCAGCAAGCCGATCGACATGCCGATCGCACCGGCGGTGGCGATATCCAGCCATGGTAGCTTCCATAACCCGGCCACGCCGGCTGCGGCCAGCCCGAATGCCAGTACCTGCATGGTCTTGCCGCGTCGATCTAGCTCGCCGTCCAGCCGCCGCAGCGCGGTGTGGCCCTGCGCGATGCTCATGCGCCCATTGGCCACACTGTCGGCCACGTAATCGGCCACGCTGAGCTTGTAAAGGTCGTTTTCGCCTGGGGCCAGCCGAATTACGCGGGTGATGTCGCTGGAGCCGATCACCTTGGTCGGGTCGCTGAAGCTCAAAATAATGCCGGTGGGATTGGACAAGGGCTCACAGTCCAGACCCAGCTTCTGCGACAAACCGATCACCGCGGCCTCAAGACGCTGCGAGGTGGTGCCATAGGAATGCAGGCGCCCGGCGATTTCCGAGACAAAGGCGACGCGCTGGGCGTAGGTAGCGCTGACGGACTGGAGGACGATGGTGGCAGCGGACATGCGTGGCGAGTCGGATCGGAGAAACGCCTTCTGGCGAGACTGTCAGTGTATGCCGCTGCGCGCGCAGCCGGCGTTCTGAATGGCAGTACAACGCACGGGCTGAGAAGCGCCCCCAACATTTGCTCACGCCAGCCGCTGTATGCTGGAGCTACGGACAGGCCCCAAATGATCAAGCCGCAACCTCCACGCATCGAACAAGACTCGCAAGATCACGCACAGGTCCGCCTCGCTGGCAGTTGGGTCCTTGCGACCGCTCTGCCCCAGGCAGAGCTGCTGCAGGCCGTGCCCGATGGCGTTCGGCGCATCGACGCGCGTGGCATCAGGCAACTGGATTCGGCCGGCGTGCTGCAATTGCTGCGCTTCGCCAGCCGTATGGGCTTGAAGGAAGACGCGATCGATTTCCGCGATGAGCACCAGGCACTGGTGTGCACCATCGAGGAACTCAACGACGAGCGCCCCAAGCCTAAGCGCGATTACGGCTTTGTCGCCGCGCTGGATCGCCTGGGCCGCGCCACCCATGGGGTGGGCAAGGACATCCTGGAACTGAACAGTTTCCTAGGCGAGAACCTGGTCAAGATCATGCGGCTGATCCACGAGCCGCGCCGCTTCCGCCTGACCTCCACCGTGCACCACATGGAGCAAGTCGGCCTGGATGCGGTGCCGCTGGTGGTGCTGCTGTCGTATCTGGTTGGCGCGGTGATCGCGTTCCTGGGCTCGACCATCCTGCGCGACTTCGGCGCGGAAATCTATGTGGTGGAACTGGTCTCCATCGCCTTCCTGCGCGAATTCGCCGTGCTGCTGACCGCAATTGTCTTGGCCGGCCGAACTGCTAGCGCCTTTACTGCGCAAATCGGTGCGATGAAATCGCGCGAGGAAGTGGATGCGATCCGCACCCTGGGCCTGGACCCGATCGACCTGTTGGTAATCCCGCGCTTGCTCGCCTTGATCCTGACCCTTCCGTTGCTGACCTTCATCGCGATGATCGCCGGCCTGGCCGGTGGCGTGACGGTGGGCGCATTCGATCTGGATATTCCGCCGCAGATGTATCTGGCGCGCATGAACGACACCATCCAGTTGCGACATTTCCTGGTCGGCTTGTCGAAGGCACCGTTGTTTGCGGTGGTGATCGGACTGATCGGCTGCCTTGAAGGTTTGAAGGTCAGTGGCACCGCGCAGTCGGTCGGCGAGCGCACCACCTCGGCGGTGGTGCAGACGATTTCCCTGGTCATCATCCTCGACGCGATCGCAGCGCTGTGGTTTATGAAGATGGGGTGGTGAGGTGAGGGAGGGATTGGGCATTCGCAATCTGAGATTAGCCAAAGCGGGCGCGTGCACCGTGCCCCGACATATGGGGAATGCGCTGTGACTCATCCCGAATCCCCAATCACCCATCCGGAGATCGACACCGACGACGAACTGGCCATTTCCGTGCGCGGGCTGACCAACCGCTTCGGCAGCCAGACAGTGCATGAGGACCTGGACCTGGACGTGCGCCAGGGCGAGATCCTCGGCGTGGTCGGCGGCTCGGGCACCGGCAAGTCGGTGTTGATGCGCAGCATCCTGGGCCTGCGCGAGCCTGATGCAGGCAGCATCTATGTGCTGGGTGCGGATGCGCGCTCCGGCCGCTTCGCCGACCGCCAGCACATCACCCGCAACACCGGCGTGCTGTTTCAGGACGGCGCGTTGTTCTCGTCGATGACGGTCGGTGAGAACGTGCAGGTGCCGCTAAAAGAACATCACGGCGAGTTCCCGGAGCGCTGGCATTTCGAGCTGGCGCTGCTGAAGATCAAGCTGGCAGGCTTGCCGGCCGACGCGCTGGACAAGCTGCCGTCGCAATTGTCCGGCGGCATGCGCAAACGTGCGGGCCTGGCGCGTGCGCTGGCACTGGACCCGCCGCTGCTGTTCCTGGACGAGCCAACCGCCGGGCTGGACCCGATCGGCGCAGCCGCCTTCGACCGGTTGATCCGGACCTTGCAGCAGGCACTGGGCCTGACCGTGTTCTTGATCACCCACGACCTGGATACGCTATACGCCATCTGCGACCGCATCGCGGTGCTGGCCGATCGCAAGGTCATCGCCAACGCGCCGCTGGCCGAGGTCGAACAGATTGATCACCCCTGGATCCAGGAATATTTCCACGGTCCGCGCGCGCGCGCCGCACGCGCGGCCAAGATCGACTCCACCGAGACCGCCTGAGCATGGAAACCAAAGCCAATTACGTCCTGATCGGCGCCTTCACCATCGTAGCGGGCCTGGCCCTGCTGCTGTTCGGTCTTTGGGCGGCCAAATACTCCTCCGACCGCACCTGGCAGCAATACCGGGTGGTATTCCGAGAGGCGGTGACCGGCCTGTCGGTTGGTAGCCCCGTGCAATACAACGGCATCGCAGTCGGCTCGATCACCGAGCTGACGCTGGCGCCGAACGACCCGCGTCAAGTAGTCGCGCATGTGCGGGTCAACTCCACCACGCCGATCAAGAGCGACACCCGCGCCAAGCTGGCGATCACCAGCCTGACTGGCCCGTCGATCATCCAGCTCTCCGGCGGCACGCCCGAAGCGCCGTCGCTGACCACCCTCGACAAAAGCGATGCACCGATCATCCAGACCACGCCGTCGGCGCTGCAAAACATCACCGACATCGCTAACCGCATCGTCGAGCGCATGGATCAGATGCTGTCGGACAAAAACGTCGCCAGCATCACTGCCACCTTGCAGAACCTGGAAAAGATCAGCGGCGGCATCGCCGATCGTGACGAGGGCATGCAGGCGCTGATCGTCAGCGCGCGCAATGCCGCGCGCAATCTCGACACCACCCTGACCACCACCAACGGCACCATCAAGCGGCTGGATCAGAATCTGGTACAGCAGCTGCCGGGCATCTTGGAGAAGCTCGATGCCACGTTGGTCAAGCTGGATTCTGCAGCCGGCAACGCCGACAACATCCTTGGCGAGAACCGCGCGGCCATCAATAGTTTTGCCAATGACGGACTAGGCCAGCTCGGCCCCACACTTACCGAATTGCGCGGCCTGATCCGCGACCTGCGCCGGGTCAGCGACAAACTGGACAACAACCCTGCGCGCTACCTGCTCGGCCGCGATGCACCGAAGGAGTTCGAACCGAAATGACTGCCATGCGCCTGTTACGTCCCTTGTTGAGCGTCTCGTTACTGGCGCTGGGCGGCTGCTCGGCCCTGACCGGCGGCGACCAGAAACCGGCCACGATCTACGCCCCCAACGTGCGGGTCGCCCCGAATCCCGCCTGGCCGCAGGTGACCTGGCAGCTGTCGGTCTCCAAGCCCAGCTCGGCGCGCGTCATCGACAGCCCGCGCATCAATGTGCGCCCGACCCCGGGCGAGTTGCAGGTGTATCACGGCGCCGGCTGGGCACAACCGGCCACCGACATGCTGGAAGACAGCGTGGTGCGCGCGTTCGAGGATTCCGGCAAAATCGCCGCGGTCGCGCGCATCGGCATCGGCATTCGCTCGGACTACAGGCTGGCGATCGACCTGCGCCGCTTCGAGTCCGACTATGCCGGCCAGTCGCTGCCGTCGGCTACCATCGAACTCAACGCCAAACTGCTGCACGCCTCCGATCAACGCGTGGTGGCCTCGCGCACCTTCCTGGTCGCGCGCCCGTCCAGTGGCACCGATATTGCTGCGGTTGCGGCGGCATTCGAACAGGCGATGACGCAGGTCACGACCGAACTGGTCGGTTGGACCTTGATTACCGGGCAGCATGACACCGAACGCTTGCCGCGTTCGCTGTAACAGCGAGAGCCAACCTAGCGCTCGGGGACGCGCAGCGCAATCTGGCGAAACGTCAGATTGATGCGCTCGCCGATCGGCTTTGCGGTGCGCGGCAAGGCATGTCGGTAATGTCGCTGGGTGTCGCCGCCCATCAGCAATAGATCGCCATGCCCCAACTCCAGCGTCTGCTTCAACGTAGCATCGTCGCGATGTTTGAACGCGAAGCGGCGCATCGCGCCCAGGCTCAATGACGCAATCAGCGGTTGCGGCCCCAGCTCCGGCTCGTCGTCGCTATGCCAGCCCATCGCATCGCTGCCGCCACGGTAGCGATTGACCAGCACGCTGGAACCAATACCCGGTCTCCTTCTGCAGGCGCGTACGTAATGGCTGCAGCACCTCCAGCCACGGCTGCGGCGCGAATTGCGTGCCCGAATAGCGATAGCTCGCCTGCGGATCGCCGATCCAGCTGCTCAAGCGCGGCGAATCCACGAGCCGTCCAAAAATACAGATGCGGTGCACGTCCCATTGCACCTGCGCCAGCAACACCTGCATCAGTGCATCGGCCTGCGTGCCCTGCAACCAACCGCGACACCAACTGATCTCCGCCCCAGGCAGTGCAACGCGCATCTTCATGCCTGAAACGCTAGCACGTGCGCGCTCAGCCGTGCCGATGGCAGAGGATGAATCACCGCGATTTGCCGCCATCACACCGAATCCCGGAAAATGCCTGTCAGCCATCGAGCCAACGGGAGCGGAACAATGTCGGAAGCAGGAGTCGGCGCACGTGCGCCAGAGCCGGTCGAGCGCGACGTGATGGAGTACGACGTCGTCACCGTCGGCGCCGGCCCGGCCGGGCTGGCCTTTGCGATCCGGCTCAAGCAGCTCGATCCGACCATCAGCGTATGCGTGATCGAAAAATCCAGCATCATCGGCGCGCATATCCTGTCCGGCGCAGTGATCGAGCCCGGCCCGCTGGATGCCTTGTTGCCGGGCTGGCGCGACAACCCGCCGCCGATCTGCGTGGCCGCCACCGACGACGAATTCTGGTTTCTCGGCAAGGACAGCGCACGCAAGTTCCCGGTGGTGCCACCGGGCATGCGCAACCACGGTAACTTCATCGTCAGCTTGGGTGCGATGTGCGCGTGGCTCGCGCCAAAGGCCGAAGCGCTGGGCGTGGAAATCTACCCCGGCTTTGCCGCCGCCGAAACGTTGCATGACGACAGCGGTCAGGTGGTGGGCGTGCGCATCGGCGACATGGGCGTGGCCAAGGATGGATCGCACAAACCTGGCTACACGGCCGGCATCGACATCCGCGCCAGGGTCACCGTGCTGGCCGAAGGCGCACGCGGCCATCTGACCAAGCGCCTGCTCAAGCGGTTCGACCTGACTGCCGACTCCGACCCGCAGGGCTATTCGATCGGCATCAAGGAGCTGTGGCAGGTGCCCGAAGGCCGCGTCAGCCCCGGCAAGATCGTACACACGCTCGGCTGGCCGGCCGACAACCGCACCTACGGCGGCAGCTTTCTGTATCACTTGGACAACAACCAGATCGCGCTCGGCTACGTTAGCGGACTGGACTACAGCGACCCGAAATATCAGCCGTGGGAGGCCTTCCAGCAATGGAAGAACCATGCGCTGATCAAATCCCTGCTCGAAGGCGGCAGCATCCTCTCGGCCGGCGCTCGCGCAATCGTCACCGGCGGTTGGCAGTCGCTGCCGAAAGTGGAGATGCCCGGCGCCTTGCTGATCGGCGACACCGCCGGCCTGCTCAACGTTCCTAAGATCAAGGGCACCCACCAGGCGATCCGCAGCGGCATGCTGGCGGCCGAGCATCTGGTGCAATCGCAACTGGCAGCGCAAGGCTTCGATGCCACGCTGCGCGCCTCCGATGCAATGGCCGAGCTGAAGGAAGTGCGCAACATCAAGCCCGGCTTCAAGAAGGGCTTGTGGTTCGGCCTGCTAAATGCCGCCTGGGAAACCGCGCTCAAGGGCGCCTCGCCGTGGACGCTGAAAAACAAACCCGACTGGTCGGCCCTGCACAAGATCGGCGACTACGAGCAGCCCAAGCGCGACTACGGACAACGCGAGCTCGCACCACGCGATCGTCTGCAAGCGGTCTACTTCGCCGCCACCGAACACGATGAAGACCAGCCCGTGCATCTGCAGGTTCTCGACACCACGATCTGCGCCACACGCTGCGTCGCCGAATATGACAACCCCTGCACACGCTTCTGCCCGGCCAACGTTTACGAAATGGTCGCAGACGCCACCAGCCCCTCCGGCAAACGCCTGCAGATCAACGCCGCCAACTGTGTGCATTGCAAGACCTGCGACATCAAGGACCCCTACGAGATCATCAACTGGGTCACACCGGAGGGTGGTTCGGGCCCGAACTACCAGAATCTGTGACTAACAGGCATCGGAAATCCGCATGACCAGCCGTTTTTCCAAACTGCTGGTTGTGGCGCGTCGTTCGATCGCACTCCATGGCGGCGGGGTCTCAGGTGCGATGGCCGTCGCGCTCAGAGTGTTCAAGGTGATTCGCGCCCTGGGAGTGCGGGGGTTCCTGCAAAGGGTGCGGCTTGCGGGCAGCAGACGGTCAGCCGCGCCGCATCCATCTGACGAATATGTATTCGTCACACCTGTGCCGCTCTCGCACTTGCAGTTGAAGGTTGGCGTGATGGTGCACGTCTTCTATCCCGACCTGATCGATGAGTTGGCGCAAGCTCTGAAGCACATGCCGATCAGCTATGACTTGCTGGTGTCAGTGATGGATGAAGCAGCGGCCCGTCGGGCACGTGACCGCTTCTCCCGGCTACCGCATCTTGAGCAACTCGACGTGCGCATCGTTCCCAATCGTGGCCGTGACATTGCACCGCTATTGGTGACTTTCCGCGAGCAGATACTGGCGTTGGACATTGTCGGCCACCTGCACACAAAAAAATCAATGTACACGGGCAGCGAACAAGGCGATTGGCGGCGATATCTCATCTCGTCGCTGATGGGTAGCTCGGAGCGCATCGCCTGGCAATTAGGAATGTTCCAGGCCGAGCCACGGCTTGGAATGCTTTACCCGGAGAGTTACGCAGGGGTGCCCTTGTGGGCACATACATGGCTCAGTAACTTCGACGTCTGCCGCGAACTGGCGCAACGACTTGGATTCGATATTCACCCTTCGGACTACATCGACTTCCCGGCAGGATCGATGTTCTGGGCGAAGGTTGACGCATTGCGGCCATTGTACGCACTCGACCTTGAGCTCCAAGACTTTCCAGAAGAGCACGGCCAGATCGATGGCACAGTGCATCATGCAATGGAGCGCTTATTCGTTGCGATCGCACGGCAGCACCGTT
The DNA here is from genome assembly GCF_900183975.1 of Xanthomonas fragariae. Lineage (NCBI taxonomy): Bacteria > Pseudomonadati > Pseudomonadota > Gammaproteobacteria > Lysobacterales > Lysobacteraceae > Xanthomonas > Xanthomonas fragariae. The sequence continues at coordinate 868,239 of NZ_LT853882.1, read as the reverse complement.
ATCGCATAGGGGTATTGCCTGCCGATGGCACGCTGGCGCTTAGTAGCGAAGGTGAGCGTAACTGGCAGGCTGCATTCGATACGCCGCTTGCTACCCAACTGACGCTTTCCTCTCTCCAGGCTCGGCTGGTATCGCTAGACATCTTCGACACCTTGGTGGTCAGGCCGTTTCTGTTTCCGGAAGGCGCACGCGCCTACCTTGCACACTTGATCGCACGCGACTTCGGCATAGAGAACTTTGTTGAACTGCGTGGGCTTGCCGAATCCAAGGCACGACACCAACACGGTGCCGATGTGGATTTGTCGGCCATCTACGTCACGCTTGCAACCCTTCCCGGTTCGCGGGCGCTCCCGATCAACGCGCTGCAAGCGATGGAAATTGCAGTCGAAGCCAAACTGCTACGTCCACGCCAAGGCGTGATCGCAGCGGTCGCACAATTGCAAAGACGCGGTGTCCGAATGGTTGCGCTATCGGACATGTACCTGGACAGCTCCACACTGCGGCAAATCCTTCCTGCAGAAGTCGCCGCTCTGCCGGCAGCGTGGTACGTGTCATGCGAGACCGGCTGGCGCAAAGATAATGACAGCGCATGGGAAAAGCTGCCTGAGGTAGAGACTGTGCCTCCCTCGCGGTGGCTGCATCTAGGCGACAACGAACACAGCGACATTCAACGTCCACAGATGCATAAATTTCTGACACCGGTACATGTGCTGCGGCCCTCAGTGTTGTTTGACGTGATTCCCGCCTTGCGTATGCTCAGGCCACCGTCCGGCTCGGCAACACGATGGCAAGACCAGTTATGGCTAGGCCTGTTGGCCAATCGATTCGCCGATATTGCCGACCGCAAACCGGAAGCGCTTGCGCCGCTTCCCACATTATCGCCCGCGTGCCTCGGCTACATAGTTCTCGGCCCACTGGTTTTGGATTATCTTGCTTGGCTGACTCGCCTGGCAAAACAACGCGATGTCGACACGATCTTGTTCTTGAGTCGGGAAGGCTATCTGCTGGAACAAGCATTCCAGCGACTGAGGCAAACCTCACAGGCGTTGAGCGGGTTGCACGGCAAGTATCTGCTTGCATCGCGCCGTGGAACTGGAACACCGTCTCTACATACGCTGGACGATCTTGCCCTGCTATTGGACAGTACCTATACAGGCACCTTGAAAGACCTGATAGAGGCCCGCCTGGGAATTTCTGCAGCAGAAATACTCGAGCGCCGATTGGGGCTTTTGACGATGCGGCGCGACGTGTATCTGCCCGAGATGCGCGGTGAACTCATGGAATTGATGGCTCCAGCTACAGATGATCTCCTCGAACTTGCCCGTCAGGAAAGACAAACGTACCTGCGCTACTGGAAGGAGATGACAGGCGATAACTCCGCATTGGTTGCAGATATCGGCTACTCCGGCAGCATTCAGGCCAATCTCACCAGATTGATAGGCCAGCCGCTGGGTGGCGCTTACTTTGCACTGACTGAACGCGCGACAAAAATCACTTCCGAAAGCTGGGCCGGAGCGCGCTATTTCGACGGACGCACAGAGAGCGATCCGACTCAGTCAATCATTCTGCGACACGATCTTCTGCTTGAGACTCTGTTAACTGCCCCATCGCCGCAGTTTTCGCACTTTACAGCAGGGGCCGATGCCTATCAGGCCGTTTATACGGATCAAGAAGTGTCGGCAACGCAGTGGGCAACGATCGCGCAAGTGCACGAAGGCGCCCTGGCGTTTATTGAAAACTTTTGCGACGTTGCGCAAGACGAAAGCTTCCTGTTGGAACTCGATCAAGTATCGATTCAGATCCCGCTGCAGTGCATCGGATCAGGGCGCTGGCAGGCTCCTTGGCTGGCAGAATTGCAACTCGAAGATCGCTTCACTGGACGTGGTGCAGTTTCAGCCGGATGACCAGAAGGCCATCCGGCGTGAAGCTCATGTTCCGGACGTTCGGATTGCAGCACCGGTTTTGGCACGCAGCTCCTCCAGTTCCAGCCCCTCCGCAGCCTCTACCAGCATCAAACCGGTCCCGGTGACATCAAACACCGCAAGGTCGGTAATGATGCGGTCGACAACGCCGACGCCCGTCAGCGGCAGGTCGCATTCGCGCAGGATCTTGTGGCTGCCGTCTTTGGCGACATGCTCCATCAACACCACGACGCGCTTGACGCCGGCAACGAGATCCATTGCACCGCCCATGCCCTTGACCATCTTGCCGGGCACCATCCAGTTGGCCAGATCGCCGTGCTCGGTGACCTGCATCGCGCCGAGGATCGCCAGGTCGATATGACCGCCGCGGATCATCGCGAACGAATCGTGGCTACCGAAATAACTCGCACCGGCGCGCGCAGTGACTGTCTGCTTGCCGGCATTGATCAGGTCAGCATCGACTGCATCTTCAGTGGGAAATGGGCCAATGCCAAGCAGGCCATTTTCCGATTGCAGCCACACGTCCACGCCATCGGGAATATGATTGGCCACCAGCGTCGGCAGGCCGATGCCCAAGTTGACGTAAGCGCCATCGGTCAGTTCGCGTGCCGCACGTTTGGCCATCTGATCTCTGGTCCAGGCCATCACTGCTGTCCTTCGCGCAGGGTGCGCTGTTCGATGCGTTTTTCCGGCGTGGCGTTGAGCACCAGGCGGTCGACATAGATGCCTGGCAGATGAACTTGATCGGGATCGATCGCGCCCAACTCCACGATTTCCTCGACCTCGGCGATGCAGACGCGACCGGCCATGGCGCAGGCCGGATTGAAATTGCGCGCGGTCTTGCGGAACACCAGATTGCCGGCCGTATCGCCGCGCCAAGCTTTGACCAGTGCAAGGTCGGCATGCAGAGCGGTTTCCAGCACGTAATGCTTGCCGTCGAATTCGCGGGTTTCCTTACCGTTGGCAACGATGGTGCCGTAGCCGGTCGCTGTGTAGAACGCTGGAATCCCGGCACCGCCAGCGCGCAGGCGTTCGGCCAATGTGCCTTGTGGGTTGAACTCCAGTTCGAGTTCGCCGGCCAGATATTGCCGCTCGAATTCCTTGTTTTCGCCCACGTAGGACGAAATCATCTTGCGGATTTGGCGGGTGGCCAATAATTGACCGAGCCCAAAGCCATCGACGCCGGCGTTGTTGGAGATCACCGTCAGACCGCTGATTCCACTGGCGCGTACGGCTGCAATCAATGCCTCCGGGATTCCACACAATCCAAAACCGCCGACCGCCAACGTTTGACCATCGGCCAGCACCCCATCCAGCGCCGCTTTGGCATCGGTATAGCGCTTACCGCTTGCCGCGCCACGTGCATCATTGCGCATCACTGCCCTCACCCGCTGGTGTGAAGCGCTCATTCTAGCCGCTGACTGTTCCCTGTCCTCGGTCGCAATTCTGCCATCCCCAAGACGCGGCGCAGCCGCTAAACTCATCCGTCCCCCACTCCAGGAATTGCCCATGACGCTACCCGCCTTCAAGGCCTACGATATTCGCGGCCGCGTGCCGGATGAACTCAACGAGGACTTGGCTCGCCGCATCGGCGTGGCGCTGGCGGCACAGCTGGATCAAGGGCCCGTGATTTTGGGCCATGACGTGCGCCTGGCCAGCCCCGGGCTGCAGGAAGCGCTCTCGGCCGGCCTGCGCGCCAGCGGCCGCGAGGTGATCGACATCGGCCTGTGCGGCACCGAGGAGGTCTATTTCCAGACCGATTACCTCAAGGCAGCTGGCGGCGTGATGGTCACCGCCAGCCACAACCCGATGGATTATAACGGCATGAAGCTGGTGCGCGAGCAGGCGCGACCGATCAGTTCCGACACCGGCCTTTTTGCGATCCGTGACACGGTTGCGGCCGATACGGCGGCGCCAGGCGAACCCACCGCCAGCGAGCAGAGCCGCACCGACAAGACCGCCTACCTGGAGCATCTGCTCAGCTACGTGGACCGCAGCACGCTCAAGCCGCTCAAGTTGGTGGTCAACGCCGGCAACGGTGGCGCCGGCTTGATCGTCGATCTGCTCGCGCCGCATCTGCCGTTCGAATTCGTGCGCGTCTTCCATGAGCCCGATGGCAACTTTCCCAACGGCATTCCCAACCCACTGCTTCCGGAAAACCGCGATGCCACCGCCAAGGCGGTCAAGGAACACGGCGCCGACTTTGGCATCGCGTGGGATGGCGACTTCGACCGTTGCTTCTTTTTCGACCACACCGGCCGCTTTATCGAAGGCTATTACTTGGTCGGTCTGCTGGCACAGGCCATTCTTGCCAAGCAACCGGGCAGCAAGGTCGTGCACGACCCGCGCCTGACCTGGAATACGGTCGAGATGGTCGAGGATGCCGGCGGCATTCCGGTGCTGTGCAAGAGCGGCCATGCCTTCATCAAGGAAAAGATGCGCAGCGAAAACGCCGTGTATGGCGGCGAGATGAGCGCGCACCACTACTTCCGCGAGTTCGCTTACGCCGACTCCGGCATGATTCCATGGTTATTGATTGCCGAGCTGGTGTCGCAGTCCGGTCGTTCGCTGGCGGATCTGGTCGAAGCACGCATGCAGAAGTTTCCTTGCAGCGGCGAGATCAATTTCAAGGTGGACGATGCCAAGGCAGCGGTCGCCCGTGTGATGGAACACTACGCCTCGCTGTCGCCGGAACTGGATTACACCGATGGCATCAGCGCGGATTTCGACCAATGGCGTTTCAACCTGCGCAGCTCCAACACCGAGCCGCTGCTGCGTCTGAACGTAGAAACGCGCGGCGATGCCGCCCTGTTGGAAACACGCACGCAGGAAATTTCTGATCTGCTGCGCGGTTGATTCATCCCCTTTCCCACCCATAGACGCACTTTGGAGTTTCCCCCGCCCATGAGCGACGTCCTACCTATTGTCCTATCCGGCGGTTCCGGCACACGCCTGTGGCCGTTGTCGCGCGAATCTTATCCGAAGCAGTTCCTGCCGCTGGTCGGCGAACACAGCATGCTGCAGGAGACGTGGCTGCGTTCTGCCCCGGTAGCTGCGCACGCTCCCATCGTGGTTGCCAATGAAGAACACCGTTTCATGGTCGCCGAGCAGTTGCAGCAGTTGGGCGTGAAGCCTTCGGCCATTTTGCTGGAGCCCAAGGGCCGCAACACTGCACCGGCCATTGCTGTTGCGGCGCTCGAAGCCACCCGTCACGGCGGCGACCCGCTGCTGCTGGTACTGCCGTCCGATCACGTCATTCGTGACGAGGCCGCTTTCCAGGCGGCCGTAACCGTTGCGGCGGCGGCGGCAGAACAGGGCAAGCTGGTCACCTTCGGCATCAAGCCGACCGCGCCCGAGACCGGCTACGGCTATATCAAGGGCGGTGCCGGCACGGGCGCGACCACGGTTGAGCGCTTCGTCGAAAAGCCCGATCTGGCCACCGCGCAAGGCTACTTGGCCAGCGGCGAATACTACTGGAACAGCGGCATGTTCCTATTCCGCGCCTCGCGTTACCTGGAAGAGCTGCGCAAGTTCCAGCCTGCCATTGCCGATGCCTGCCAGAAGGCGTGGGAAGGCGGCGAACGCGACGCCGATTTCATCCGTCTGAACAAAGAAGCGTTCGCGGCCAGCCCGTCGGATTCGATCGACTACGCGGTGATGGAAAAGACCGCTGATGCAGTGGTGGTTCCATTGGATGCCGGCTGGAACGACGTCGGCTCCTGGTCCTCGCTGCTGGACGTTTCCGAGCAGGATGGTCAGGGTAACGCGCACCACGGCGATGTCATCCAGCTGGATTGCCAGAACACCTACGCGTACGGCTCGCGCCTGATCGCCATGGTCGGCCTGGAAAATGTGGTGGTGGTGGAAACCGACGACGCGGTGCTGGTCGGACACCGAGACCGCATTCAAGACGTCAAGGAAGTTGTCAGACAGATCAAGTCGGCCGGCCGTTCCGAGGCGACGTGGCACCGCAAGGTCTCTCGTCCGTGGGGCCACTACCATGCGGTCGACATGGGTCAGCGGTTCCAGGTCAAGCGCATCACCGTCAAGCCGGGCGCCACGCTCAGCCTGCAAATGCATCACCACCGCGCCGAGCACTGGATTGTGGTGAGCGGAACGGCTGAAGTCACCCGTGGCGATGAAGTGCTGCTGCTGACTGAAAACCAGAGTACCTACATCCCGCTGGGCGTCACCCATCGCCTGAAGAACCCCGGCAAATTGCCGCTGGAACTGATCGAAGTGCAGTCCGGCAGCTACCTTGGGGAAGACGACATCGTGCGCTTCGAAGATACCTACGGACGCACTTGATCGTTCGCTTTCAGGACGCTGCGACACACGCAAACAGCCGGGAATTCCCGGCTGTTTGCGTGTAGGGCGTTTATTTGTCTCGGCGAGGAATGTTGTTGCCACCCACCTGAGTTACAACGTTACTACTTGGCAGCAGCCAGTTCGGCAATCACATGCTGCAAGCCGACTCGCCAATCCGGCAGCACGATATCGAAATCACGCTGCAGTTTTTCGATCGATAACCGCGAATAGGCCGGGCGTTTTGCCGGTGTCGGGTAGTCTGCGGTGGTGATCGGCACCACACGTGGCGCGCGCTGCAGCATGCCTGCATTGACCGCCTGCTCGAAGATCGTCTCGGCGAAGCCATGCCAGCTCGTCTGCCCTGCAGCAGTGAGGTTCCAGGTGCCCGACGTTTCGAGCGCGCGCTGGCGCAGCAACTGCGCAGTGATATCAGCAATCAGTGCAGCAGGCGTCGGTGTCCCGATCTGATCGGCGACCACGCGCAGCTCGTCGCGCTCGGCACCCACCCGCAACATGGTGCGCAGGAAATTCGCACCATGCGATGCGTAGACCCAAGCTGTGCGCAGAATCAGATGTTGCGCACCGGAGCGACGAATCGCTTGTTCGCCAGCGAGTTTTGTTTCGCCATACACGCCCAGCGGCGAGGTTTGCGCGTCCTCCGGATAAGGCGCGGTGCCCTGCCCATCGAAGACGTAGTCGGTTGAATAATGCACCAGTGGAACGTTGTGAGCGGCACACCATACTGCAATCACGCCTGGCGCCTGCGCGTTGGCACGCATCGCGCCATCGCGCTCCTGCTCGGCGCGATCCACTGCGGTGTAGGCAGCCGCGTTGACCACACACGCCGGACCAATCCGATCCAGCAAGGATGTCAGCGTTTGCGGCGCGTCAAAGTCTGCCGTTTCGCAAGCGCTGCCATCAGGCAACCGACCACTGCGGGTGGTTGCCTGCACAGCGCCTTCGACCGCCAGTGCGCGTAGCAGTTCCGTCCCAACCTGCCCGTTCGCACCAAACACCAATGTGGTCACGGCGTATACACCGGCAAGCGATCGACCGGCACATCGCCCAGGAACGGCGCATTGGCGTCTTTTGCAGACAGCAACGGATCGCTGATCGGCCAATCGATACCGATCGCAGCGTCATCCCAACGTACGCCGGCATCTGCTTCCTTGACGTAGACGTCAGTGCAGAGATAGCTGAACAGTGCTTTCTCCGAGAGCACTGCGAAGCCATGCGCAAAGCCTTCGGGTATCCAGACTTGACGTCGGTTTTCTGCACTTAGTATGACTGCAGTCCAATGTCCAAAGTTGGGGGATCCACTCCGGATATCCACCGCAACGTCGTATATCTCGCCTTCAAGCACGCTTACCAATTTGCCTTGCGGGCGAGGCCATTGATAGTGAAGACCGCGCAGCACACCCTTGGCGGAAGTGGAGACGTTACTTTGCACAAAATTCGTCGGGAGGCCGTGCTGTCCGAAGCGCTCCGCATTCCAGGTTTCGAAAAAACACCCCCGCTCATCACCAAAGACTGCTGGCTCGATGACGACGCAGCCAGGCAACGTCGTTTCAATCACCTTCAAAGGACGACCCCGCGCTTGGCTAATGCATTTAGATATTTTCCATAGTCATTTTTCGACAGTGGCGCTGCCAGCCGCTCCAACTGCGCAGCATCGATCCAGCCCTGGCCGAATGCGATTTCCTCCGGGCAGCACACCTGCAGACCCTGGCGCATCTGGATGGTTTCGATGAAATTGGACGCTTCGTGCAACGACTGATGCGTGCCGGTATCCAGCCACGCATATCCGCGCCCCAAGGGCTCAAGGTGCAGGTCGCCAGCATCGAGATAACAACGATTGAGATCGGTGATTTCCAGCTCGCCGCGTAGCGACGGTTTCAAGGCAGCGGCGTAGTCGCTGGCCTTTCCGTCGTAGAAATACAGACCGGTAACCGCATAATTGGAACGCGGCTGCGCCGGCTTTTCGGCAATGTCGATGACCTTGCCTTGCTGATCGAATTCGGCAACGCCATAGCGCTCAGGATCGTTGACCCAGTAGCCGAACACCGTTGCGCCTTGCTCGCGGGCATCGGCGCGACGCAAGGTATCGGTCAAACCGTGTCCATGGAAAATGTTGTCGCCTAACACCAGACAGCTCGGCTTGCCGTCGACGAAATCGCGGCCGATCAGATAGGCCTGCGCCAACCCGTCCGGGCTCGGTTGCACGGCGTACTGGATATTGACCCCCCACTGCGCACCGTCGCCCAGTAACGACTGGAACAGCGCCTGCTCGTGCGGCGTGTTGATGATCAAAATGTCACGAATGCCCGCAAGCATCAGCACGCTCAGCGGGTAATAAATCATCGGCTTGTCGTACACCGGCAGCAGCTGCTTGCTGACGCCCTTGGTGATCGGATACAGGCGCGTACCAGACCCGCCCGCCAAAATGATGCCTTTACGTTGTGTCATGAGGTATTCCTGTTAAAGCCCGCACACGAGTGCACAAACGCTTGCGAGGGGCTCGCTTATGCCGCGGCGCCGATGCGTTCCAGCCGATAGCTGCCATCCAGAACGCCCTGCACCCAAGCCTGGTTGGCCAGATACCACTGCACCGTCTGCGCGATACCCTGCTCGAAGGTGTACGCCGGCTCCCAGCCCAATTCGTTCTTCAACTTGGAAGCATCGATTGCATAACGGCGATCATGTCCAGGTCGGTCAGTGACGTAAGTGATCTGGCTCGCGCGCGGCTTGCCGTCTTCACGCGGGCGATACTGATCCAACAGCGCGCAGATCGCCTGGACGACCTCGATATTCTGGCGCTCGGAGTTGCCGCCCACGTTATAGGTCTCGCCGATCCGGCCTTTCGCGAGCACGGTGCGGATCGCTTCGCAGTGATCGCTGACGAACAGCCAGTCGCGCACTTGCTTGCCGTCGCCGTACACCGGCAGCGGCTCGCCTGCCAACGCCTTGGCAATCACCAGCGGGATGAGTTTTTCAGGGAAGTGGTACGGACCGTAGTTGTTCGAGCAGTTGGTAGTCAGCACCGGCAGCCCGTAGGTGTGGTGAAACGCACGTACCAGATGATCCGATGCCGCCTTGGATGCCGAATACGGCGAATTTGGCGCGTACGGCGTGGTTTCGGTGAACTTGCCGGTCTCTCCCAGCGTGCCGTAGACCTCGTCGGTGGACACATGCAGGAAACGGAACGCATCACGACGCACGTCCGGCAGTGCTTTCCAGTAATCGCGCACGGCCTCAAGCAAGGCCAAGGTGCCGACCACGTTGGTCTGAATGAACGCGCCAGGGCCTTCGATCGAGCGGTCCACATGGCTTTCGGCGGCGAAGTTCAGCACCGCGTCCGGCTGATGCTCCTGCAGCAGGCGGGTGACGAGCGCACCGTCGCCGATATCGCCCTTGACGAAGACATGGCCGGGATTTCCCTCCAACGGTGCCAACGTGTTCAGATTGCCTGCATAGGTGAGCGCGTCCAGATTGACCACGCGGATTCTGCGGGACACCGCCTCAAGAACAAAATTGCCGCCGATGAAGCCGGCACCGCCGGTTACTAGCCAAGTCGCCACTGTCTACCCTCTTGGTCGCGCGCGAACCGCGCTGCGTTTTCAGGCCTCACAGGATATACGGTCAGAGCAATATCGGGCCTAAGCATTGACCCAACGACGCATCCAAGTGCGCCGCCGCCGCATCCATACGCCATCGCATGGTGCACCTTGCCCGGTTAGAATGACGGCAATCCCGGGCCCGCCACCGCGGCCGGGCCTGCCCGCAATAGTTGAAGGATCTCGTACACGATGAAAATCCTCGTCGCCTACAAGCGCGTGGTGGACTACAACGTCCGCATTCAGGTCAAGCCGGACGGCTCCGGTGTGGTCACCGACGGCGTCAAGCTGTCGCCCAATCCGTTCGACGAAATCGCACTGGAAGAGGCGCTGCGCCTGCGCGACGCCGGTATCGCCACCGAAGTTGTCGTCGCCACACTGGCGCCGGCCGACGCTGCCGCCCATCTGCGTAACGGCCTGGCCATGGGCGCCAATCGCGCCATCCATGTGGTCACCGACGCGGCCGTCCAGCCGCTGACCGCAGCGCACACGTTGCTCAAGCTGGTCGAGAAAGAACAACCGGACCTCGTTATCCTGGGCAAGCAGGCAATCGACGATGATGCCAACCAGACCGGCCAGATGCTCGCCACGCTGTGGCGCCGCCCCCAGGCGACCTTTGCCGGCAAGCTGGTCGTCGCCGGTGGCAAAGCCACGGTGACCCGCGAAGTGGACGCCGGCCTGGAAACATTGGAAGTGGATCTGCCGGCGGTGATCACCACCGATTTGCGCCTGAACGAACCGCGCTTCATCAAGCTGCCTGACATTATGAAGGCCAAGAGCAAGCCACTGGAGACGTTGGCATTTGCCGACCTTGGCGTCGCTGTGCATGACAGCCTCAGCACCACGCACTACGCCGCGCCGTCCAAGCGCAGCCGCGGCATGATGGTCAAGGACGCCGCCGAACTGGTGGCCGCACTCAAGCAGAAGGGGTTGTTGTAATGGCCAAGGTTCTCGTTGTTGCCGAACATCTCAACGGCCAGCTCAATGCGGCCACCGCCAAGACCCTCAGCGCAGCACTGGCGGTGTCGGCCGAATCCATCGACGTCGTCGTGCTGGCGGCAGATCCGGCCACGGTTGCCGCCCAGGCCGCGCAGTTGGCGGGCGTTGCACGCGTGCTGACGGTGGCCAATGCTGCCAACGAACACGCCATCGCACAGGTGCTCGGCCCGCAGGTTGCCCAGCTCGCCGGTCAGGGTTACAGCCATGTCTTCGGTCCCTCTACGACCTTCGGCAAGGATCTGATGCCGGTCGTGGCAGCATTGCTGGGCGTCAACCAGGTCTCCGACCTGATGTCGATCGAAGATGCGCATACCTTCAAGCGCCCGATCTACGCCGGCAACGCGATCATCACGGTACAGGCGCCGGCCGACCAAATCGTGGTGGCGACCGTGCGCAGCGCCTCGTGGCCGGAAGCGGCGACTGGCGGGAATGCAGCGGTAGAGCCAGTCACGGTCGATGCAACGCTGCCGACACACTCCCGCTTCATCAGCCTGGCCGCAGGCAGCTCCGACCGTCCCGACCTGCAGAGCGCCAAACGCGTGGTCTCCGGCGGTCGCGGGGTCGGCTCGGCCGAGAATTTCCAGCATATCTACAGCCTGGCGGACAAACTCGGCGCCGCCGTCGGTGCCTCGCGCGCCGCGGTAGACGCGGGCTACGTGCCCAATGAGCTGCAGGTCGGCCAGACCGGCAAGATCATCGCGCCCGAGCTCTACGTCGCCATCGGCATCAGTGGCGCAATCCAGCACCTGACCGGCATCAAGGACGCGGGCACGATCGTGGCGATCAACAAGGATCCCGAATCGCCGATCTTCGAGATTGCCGATATTGGATTGGTGGGAGATCTGTTCGCGCTGTTGCCGGAGCTGAAAAAGGCGTTGGGCTAACGGCTACTCGCAGGGTTTACGACGACCGCCACAGCGGACGGTATACTGCGTTGTCAGCGTAGCCATGGCACTACCCGCCGCATTCACACCTGATGGGGCAGGCTACGGCCGGAGCGAGTGTTGATATGGAATGATCGTACAGCGCCGGTGGCCTTGTCGTTGTCCGGCGCTGTGTACGGGCAAAGTTGATAAATGGGAATTGGTAATTAAGTGATCATCGGTAACGGCCTGCTGGCCAGATCCTTCGAAGTAGATCGGCTCGCTAAGCACGATGCCACGGTATTCGCCTCTGGGGTGTCGAATTCGTCTGAAACCGATCCTGTGGCATTCGAAAGGGAAGCACGACTACTGGTGAAGGCCCTGGACGATGCTCAGGGCCGGTTCGTCTACTTCAGCACGTGCAGCGTGACAGACGTCGACCGCGCCGAAACCCACTACGTGCGCCACAAGCTGGAAATGGAACGGCTGATCACGCAACGGGGCGAGTATCTGATTCTGCGCCTGCCTCAGGTCGTGGGCCGCACCGACAACCCACACACCTTGTCCAACTACCTCGCCCGTGGTATCCGCAATGCGGCGCCTTTACGCATATGGGTCAAGGCAGTGCGCTGCCTGATCGACGTGGAAGATGTTTCCCGGTTGACCCATCACCTGATTGAGAACCGCCTCGAGACCAATGCCGTGCTCGATCTGGCTCCGCCAGAGAACATCACCTTGCTCGAGCTGGTCTCGCTGCTGGAAGCCACGTTGGGCAGGAAAGCAACGATCGATTTTGTGGACCGAGGGGGCGGTGCCACACCTGATTCGGCACCGTTTGTGCATTATGCAAAAGCCACCGGCATTGATTCCTCTCCCGGATACATCGCCAGGCTGATCCGCAAATACTACGGAACGAGTGATGCAACTTGATATTTCCGTCGTCATCCCGGTCTACGGCAGCGCGACCATCCTGCCCACGCTTGCAGAGAAACTCGAGGAGTCGCTGACGTCGCTTACCGACAAGTTCGAAGTCGTACTGGTGTACGACTGCAGTCCGGATAATTCCTGGCAGGTCATAACAGCGCTTTGCGCTTCCCGGCCCTGGCTAAAGGGAGTCCGGCTGCGCAAGAACGCGGGCCAACACAATGCGTTAATGGCTGGATTCGGTGTGGCGCGCGGCCGCTACATCGTCACCATGGACGACGATCTGCAGCATTCGCCAGCCGACATCGGGCGCGTCGTGGAAGAATTGCGTCGTGGAGCGGATGTCTGCTATGTGCAGTTCAAGAGCAGGCGACACGCTCTTTGGAAGCGCCTCGGCAGCCGGTTCAACGACCGCATGGCTTCGTGGCTGCTCTGCAAACCTCGCGGACTGTATCTTTCGCCATTTCGCGGCCTGATCAGAGAGGTGCGCGATCAGATATTGCGCTATGGCGGACCCTTCGTTTATATCGATGGGCTTATCGTTCAAAGCACCGACAACATCGCCACCATAGAAGCGGAGCACTACGCCCGAAGCGACGGCAAGTCTGGATACAGTCTGCGCAAATCAATTTCGCTCTGGATGCAGATGGCGACAAGCTTCTCGATTACGCCATTGCGGGTAGCCTCGCTGACGGGAATCGTCTCTTCCGGCCTCGGCTTCCTGTGCGCCATCGTGCTGATCTTTCAGAAGCTGCTTTGGCCACACACCGTGATCGGCTGGACCTCATTGATCGTCGCCGTATTGATCATGGGCGGCATCCAGCTCCTCGCGTTGGGCATTGTGGGAGAGTATGTAGGCCGTGTGCTGCTGAACGTCAGCAATCGTCCCCAATACATAAAGGGTCAGCAGCTCAACGTTGACCCAGAGCAAGAGAGCGTGCAGTGATACCGCAGCGCCATCACGCCCTGGCCGCACGCTTTCTTCGCTTTTGCATCGTTGGCGGCACCAGTACGCTCGCCTTCAGTGCGCTCACTTGGCTGGCTGTGTCAAAGCTCGGTATGAAGCCGACCATCGCGACGGCGCTTTGCTACGTAGTGTTGGTGCCAATCAATTTCGTCGCGCACCGCAGCTTTACGTTCGTGTCCTCTGGCCATCTGAGCTCTGAAGGCTTGCGCTTCATCTTGCTGCACAGCTTCAACCTCGCCCTCTCCATCATCGGAATGAACGTGGCTGTGAACAGCCTGCACCTGCATTACGCGTGGGGCATTGCGTTTTCGGCCGTCGTCGTGCCCGTCGTGGTATTTCTCGTGATGAACTTCTGGGTCTTCAAGCGCAACCGACGTCGCGGTCACATCTAAATCCAATCTACGCCGCAACTGCAACCAAACAAGCCATCGAATGCCCAACCTCCTTACCCGCAACGACGCTTTCCAACGCACCATGTTGTTCATCGCTTGCTCCATGGCGATCGTGATGCTGCTTTGGCTTCCCTTCGGCTTCAACATGATGGGACACATCGAGGAATGGGATCTTCTGAGCCTGTTCACGCGCCACGGCGTGTTCTATGTCGTCGGTGAGGGCGGGCCACTTCCCACCCACCGCATGCGGCCCCTCATGTTGTTGCCGAACGCGATCGCGCACCAACTATCCCCCGATTCCTTTTTCGCCATGCATCTGCTGCAGATGCTGGCCTTGGTGTTGAAGGGCGTGTGCGGCGGAATCATGGGCTGGTGGCTGCTGCGCTCGCGGCTATATGCCGTGTTGTTGGCGCTGCTGGTGGTCATCTATCCTGCCGACACAATGCAGCTGTCGTTCCGTTCCTTCCATATCAATTGGTCTGTCGGGTTGGCCTTGGCCGGCGTGATTGGGATCGTGCACGCATATGAAAGTGAGCAAATGGCCGGCAGGACCAGGGCCATCCTGTTGTCGCTTGCGTTCACCGCCATGTTCGTTATCGCCACGCTGATCTACGAGTTGGCATTGGGATACGCGATTTTGCCTCTGCTGTTACTGTGGTGTCGGTTGGGGTTGGTGGAAACGATCCGGGTGCTGTTACGCCGCTGGCACGTTTCGCTGGTCTGGTGCATTGGCGTCCTGGCTTGTGCGGCTTACATCTACTACGTTGCCAAACACGGCTCGACCTACCAGGGTGACGTGTTGAAGGGTCAGGCGGGTGGTATTGCCCTGCTCAAGGACCGCGCCCACGTGATGTTCTACACGGGCATCGGGCGCAGCGTGGTGGGCGGCTGGATCGACGCGGCGCGGATTCTCTTCGTCGAGTACCGTAGCTTCTGGTATCTCTCAGCCATTGCGTTGATGGCAGTGGCTCTGCTCCGCTACGTGCGCGAGCCTGCGTCAACGCCAACGTCGGGAAAGCACATCGGCGTACTCTGGTCGCTGCGGGTGCTCTTCACTGGCGTGGTGTTTGCTGCCGTCGGTTATCTTCCCTTTCTTGCGTCTCCAGCGCATACCAGCATCAGTCAACGCACCTTCCTTTTCGCTACGCCAGGCGGGGCACTGGCAACTGTGGCTCTGGTCATGCTCTTCTCTGGAGGGCGTCGAACCTTGGCGGTGCTGTTGGGAACCGTGCTGATCGTATTGGGCATGGCGGCGCAGATGTTCCAGTTCCATCACTACGAACAGATCTCCGATACAGAGCGCGAGGTCCTCAAGAACGTGGCGGTAAGCCTGCCGGACATTGCCAACGAGCGCGATCTCCTCATTCTCGATGGCTCCCACCGGATCAATAGCGTTTGGATGCTCCGGGAAAACATGATGAACGCGCTGACGTACTTGTACGGGAAGCCGATCAACCGGGTGCAGATCTGCAATCAGCCTGAGAACGACTGGCAACGCACGGATGAAAGAGGTCGCACCGGCCAATGTGCCGAGGACCCCGACCACTGGGAGTTCAGCTCAGGCGCAACCGTTGATGGGCCCGGCTATACGTCGCCGCCGCAAAGCGTTCTGTATCGCGCAGACAAGAGCACGACGCAGGTCGTACGCATTCCCGAAAACGGCATCGTGCCGCTGGTCGATGCACGTAAAGACGAGCTTTCGTTGCGCAACGACACCGTTTCGCGACGTTATCGCGCCATGCTCGATCCGCCTCCCTGGTTACTTGCTTTCGATCAGTTCCGCCACAGGGACCAAGAGCCGAGCTATAGATGGGATTTCGGCCGCTGGTGGAATTTGGACGTGCCTGCACCCGGTCGAGGATGGCAGGATGCCCAGTGGCAACCCGAAGGTTCCGCAGAACGTGCCTCGTTCTCGTGGAACGTGGTGGAGAATCCATGGCTTCAATTCCGCCTTAAACCCGCTGGCGGGACGTATCGGGTTCGCGGAAAGGTCAGGGCCATTGCGCCCGGGATACACCCCGAGCAGCTCGCCGTTTCAGTGAACGACCATGTGATCCCACTACGTTGGATCAATGCCAATGAATTTTACGGGGAATTGCCCTCGTCCTTCCTGAAGAATGGCGACAATCGGGCTACCTTCCTGCTCGCCGTCGATAATCACTCCTACGGAATCGGTATGGCTTTCGATTGGATCAAGGTCGCGCCAATAGAGTCGGCCAACTAAAAGACATGCGCACTCCTTCCCACATCATTAGCCGCCAGGATTCAAAATGATTACCGCAAACCACGGTATTAGGGTTGCCGTGCTGGCTGCCGTCTTATGCGTGTTACTTCCTGGCTGTACGGCGAGGGAGACCGAGTCTTCCCTGGATGCCGCTTCGATGAAACCCGCCATGCTTTCGGCAGGTAAGACAGTAGGTCCTGCTGATTTGCGGCCCTTTTTGACAAATGGCTGGTCCAGCGATGAACCATTCGGAGTATGGTCCATCGGCGAAGATTCGGGGCTTTTGGTGCGAATCGAGAAATCGGCGGCAGCGGGCACCCAGCTTGTCTTGCAGGTTGGCGGCCTATGGGCTCCGCAACGCCAATCCATGGAGGTCAGCATTCGCGTCAATGGCGGAAACTGGCAGCATCAAACGCTGACAGCATCCGCGCCAGAGCCGCAGCAGATCAGCGTTGCCTTGCCAACGTTGGCGGCTGGCGATGAGGTCAGCGTCGAACTGCACTACGATCGCCCCGCCTCCCCAGTTGAACTTGGACTGTCTTCGGACACGCGTACTCTGGGCATCTCACTCAGGTCTTTGCAGCTGGCAGTCCGCACGCCCTAGTAGCCGCTGGCCATGGTTGGGCAAGCCACCAAGTACACTTGCACCTGACTCACTAGATGTAGTTGTTGGGCGCCTCTGAACGTGGCTGACAGCGCGCGCGGTGGAGCATTGAAATTTCCAGGTCAACCATTTGGTCGTATGCCTGCCGACCAATCAACAGCCTGCGTCACGTCAGACTCAACGTGACGCAAATCGTCTGGCCGCATCAATCATCCTACTTCAAGCTTCTCTGCGTCTGCGCCGTACATACGCGCAGATAGATCACCAAGCCCAGCAAGCTGCCGAGCTTCGCTCAGCCCTCTTCCAGCATCCATTCCAGGGTTTTGCGCAGCGGCGGAGACGTCCAACTTCCTGCAAGTTCCTGCAGCAACCGGTTATCGCCGCATAGCATCTTGACTTCATTGCTACGGACGAACTTCGGATTCACCGAGACTTCCAACGAATGGCCAGTGATCTGTGTGCACAGGTCGATCACGTCCCGAAGGGAATAGGCCGTTCCGGAGCACACATTGACCGTACGACCGATGGCG
Source organism: Xanthomonas fragariae (assembly GCF_900183975.1). Classification (NCBI taxonomy): domain Bacteria; kingdom Pseudomonadati; phylum Pseudomonadota; class Gammaproteobacteria; order Lysobacterales; family Lysobacteraceae; genus Xanthomonas; species Xanthomonas fragariae. The sequence continues at coordinate 850,892 of NZ_LT853882.1, read as the reverse complement.
TCGGATGACTGCAACAGCTTGCCGTAGGCGGATGCCACCGCCCTGACGTCGCCGAAATCACGCGACACATCCAGATTTCCCAACTCGATCCGCGGCTCCCGCCTGACAAAGTGCGAGACGATCTTGGGGATCAGGAAGTTTTCCGACTGCCCCCTGCCGGTGTAGTTGAACGGCCGGACCACGATGATGGGCAACCGACTCTGCCAAAGCCGAATCACGTACTCCATGCTCAGTTTGCTGATGGCGTAATCGTTTGCCGGCGTCGGGACCACCGACTCGTCCAAGCGTCCCTCCGAGGAGTTGCCATAAACGTTGGCGCTGCTGGCGATAAGCAGGCGTCGAGGAGAGATTGCAGCCTCGTCCACTGCCTGCAGCAAGTGGCGCGTACCCACCAGATTTACATTGTAGAAATCATCCGCACTACCGTGCCCCACGAACGCAAGCGCGGCCAGGTGGATGATGATGTCCGGACGGGTCGCTTTCAGCGCCTCACGCAAAGCGTCCTGATTACGCAGGTCGGCCAGGTAATGGCGGTCAACCGGCGCCAGGGCGCCGGCCCAGCGCGGCGCGGGTTGATCCGACCCGCCAAGCCCCAGCACTTCGCAGCCCAGGTTTTTTAGTTCATCGGCCACATAGCGGCCGGTAAAACCGGACGCACCAGTGACCAATACCCGCTTTCCAGCAATATCAGAAGGAAGCACCACGTTCGTTCCTCTTCAGATCTGCTTCCACCATCATTTGACAAAGCGACTCCAGGCTCGTCTCAGGACGCCAGCCCAGTACGCGCTCGGCCTTTTCTGGATTGCCGATGAGTAATTCCACCTCGGCAGGACGATGGAACTTCGGATTGATTTTCATCACCGTCTTACCCGTCTGCACATCCACAGCAATCTCGTCCACATCACTGTTGCGGAACTCGACATCGATCCCGGCGCCCTTGAACGCCATGCTCACAAAATCACGCACGGTCTCGGTGCGATTCGTCGCAAGCACAAATGTGTCCGGCTCGTCTGCCTGAAGCATCCGCCACATTCCTTCGACATACTCGCGTGCAAAACCCCAATCCCGCTTCGCGTCGAGATTACCCAGCTCCATGCAGTCCAGCAGGCCGAGCTTGATCTTCGCGACGGAGTCGGTGATCTTGCGCGTCACGAACTCGCGTCCACGCAGTGGGCTTTCGTGATTGAACAAGATGCCGCTCGAACCGAAGATGTCGTAGCTTTCGCGGTAATTAACGGTCATCCAGTGCGCATAAAGCTTGGCCACGCCATAAGGACTACGCGGATAGAACGGCGTGGTCTCGATCTGCGGAACCGCCTGCACCTTGCCGAACATTTCCGAAGTCGACGCCTGGTAAAAACGAATATCCCGATTAACCTGGCGGATCGCTTCGAGCAGGTGAACCGGACCGATACCGGTAATCTGCGCGGTAGTCGTCGGCTGGTCGAACGACACACCGACGAAACTCTGAGCAGCCAGATTGTAGACCTCTGTGGCGCCAGCGCTTTCAAGCATGCGGATGCTTGAACCCAGATCGGTCAAATCGTATTCGATCAGATGAAGGTTCGGGTGGGCTGCGATTCCCAGCTCCTCGATCCGCCAGAAATTGACGGAACTCGTTCGGCGATAGGTGCCGAACACACGATACCCCTTGTCCAGGAGCAATTGGGCCAGGTAAGCCCCGTCCTGACCAGAGATTCCAGTAATCAACGCAGTCTTCATTAACACAGTCTCTTATTTACGAAATAGTTCCAGTTCCAAGCCTGGCGCAGCAGGCTCGCGTCGATGGCGTTACCGTCACTGCATAGTGAGCGGCTTTCCATCTTTGCCGCAAAGGGTCGGCTTGCCCTGATCTTTGCAGCTATTAAACGGGCCGTAGTCCAACGGCTGGATCTTGTAGTCGCTGTACCATGCGACCGCCTCCTGTACGAGACCGAAGCGCAGCGTGTTGCCTGCCACGGCCTGGGCCGGAACCTCAGCGACGACGTCAGCAGATCCGCCAGCAGGGATACCCTGCGGCGGCAGCGGAACGCGCACGAACTCCTGTTTTACCATCGCACCGGCACCATCAACCAGCGAAACGGCGAGGTTGACCGGCATCTTGCCTTTCGAGTTAACCGCGACTTTTCCGGTATTGGTGACATTGACCACAACTTTCAGGATCTCACCGTTTTTAAACAGCACAGGCTCAGCCGATACAGCGTATCGAGCACCCACCTGGTCCTGCGGGATTGGGGCCGAGATGCCTTCAACTTCCGGAGCCGCCGCCGCAGACTGCTGCGCGTCGGCTGACTGCTGGGCGTTGTTGTTCGGGGATTTGGAGCAGCCAGTGACAACGATCGCCGCAGCAAGCGCGATGGCTGCGCCAACGACACGACGGGATTTCTTCATTTTTTTCATGATTGAGGACTTTTTATGAATGGATAAGTTTTTCATGGCGAGCCCGCCTCTACGTGCACGCTGGCACGCGCAGGCATAAAGCCCCTGTGTTTGAACCAGCAAACGGATTCTTGGACCAGATCAATTTCCAGCTGATACTCCCCGGGAACGTCAGGCGTACGGATAATCATCTCATGGATACCGGATGACGACGGGCGTACTACATCCTCCAGAAAATGACGAGCCTGCTCGACCAGCTCCAGCGAAGGGTCGGACGAATGCCAGAAATAGCCCAGATATATTCCAAATGGCTTGATAGTGCGGTCAGACGGGCTGAGCCAGGGGAAATCCCCCTCATTGGTAAGCTGAACGCGCAAGGGAATCACGTTCGAGGCCTCCACAACGCTGAGATCAGCGTCAACCACGGCCGCGGAACCCTGGAATGCCGTGTCAGGCAGGGGCTCTGTATAAGGATACGGCCCGACCGTTTCGCCGGTGATCCGGGCATGCGAGTCCAGCTTCTGGTCGTCAAGAACTGCCAGCGCCACATCCACCCAGCGATCCCCCTTCAGGCCGGCGCGAACGTCGATCCGCTGCAGCTCGCTGCCGAGCGGGGAGTCGGCGTCCACCCTCATGCTCGCTATCGCGTCTGCCACCCTGTCGCGGAAATCGGAGAAGACGCGATGGGTGCGCAATAGCCGCGCATACTGCTCCGCCGCCGCGAAGGGGGATAGCGAAGGTCGGCCGGCCAAGTCGGCACATTCCTCCGCCCAGCGGCCATACGACTGTGAACACTGCGCCAGGTGCAGCAGCAGTTCCGCCAACGCGGTTGCGCAGCCACCATCGGGAGCGATCTTTTTCACACAGCCGGGAAGCTCGGCATACCAGCCATGGTCGGACACGATTGTCGGAAGCCCGGCCTGCATGGCCTTGGAGACCACAGCAGACGCTTCGCCCATGGTGGGCTGCCGCAAGGCGATCATCAGGTCGGCTCGTTCGAACACCTTGCAGAAATTCTCGTCGTCGACACGGCCATGGTTGATCAGTCGTACGTTGCGCAGCCTTGTTAACGCCTCGAGCTGGCGCGCCACCGCGGGCTCGACTTCCCCTGCGATCTCCAGCGTGAGCGGCTCGTCCAGAGCCTTGTCGATCATGACCAGCGCCTGCACGACCCAATCGAAGCGGCGGTTCACCTGACCTCCGCCAAGAAGCGCGATGGTATTCAGCTGGCCGCGAACGCGATGGGGTGCAACGAGCGGATAAAGCTGGGGCACCACGGTGACGGGGAGCCAAGGAAAATCCCGTGCTATCCGATCCGCAGAGTACTGGGAATGCACGACCATTTCAGTCGCATACTGGGTTGCGATCTGATGAAGCGGGTAATCAACTACTTGGTCGCGGCTCCATATCGGCGTGCCGAGACGAAGGGCCACCGTTGCAGCTCTGACCTGTGAGGTTGAATGCCACTTTTCCAGCAAGCCGGCGTAATTGGCGCTGTCCAGTCGACCCGCATCGCTCAACACGCCAGCCGCCATCTGGTGAAGCACCAGATCATGCAAATGCACGATGCCCGGCACGGCAGCCATGAGTGGCAGCATCCAGCCGTGGAACGTCGGATGGTTTCCCATTTGATAGACGACCGCATCCGCCGTGCGGAGGCTGGCAACGATCTGCGATGCGCCTTGCTGCTCGACATCCGCGGCGGTGACTGTATCAACCGACAAGCCACAATCACGCAACATATCGACTAGGCCAGCCGCGTACTCCGCAATGCCGGACCGGTCGGGCGGCTGGGGACCGACCATTGCGACTCGGAACGGAGCACTCAAAGCCGGCTCTCCACGAGGCGACGGATCACACGGTCCCAGGTGATGGTCTCGCTGAGGCGATGGCCTTCCTCAGCCAACATGCGAAGCTGCGCGGGCGTCTTGGCATAGCAGTCCAACAGGCTCTCGGCGATGGCCTCCGGGGTCGGACCGGTCACCCAGCCGCTGCCGGTGGACCGCACGATACGGCACACTTCGCCGCTGTCATCGACGGTGATGACCGGCTTATGCGCGGCGAAACTCTCGAGAGTCGCGAAGCCATAGTCCTCGTCGACCGGCGAGTAGAACACTGCGCGACAATTGGCGATCAGCTCAAGCAAGCGGGCATCTTCGATGAAACCAGCCAGCTCGACCCTTTTTTCCAGGCCCAGCTCGCGCACTAGCGGCGCCAGCGAGCGTGCGTAGTCGCTTGCGCCGGTTCCGGCGATGACAACCTTCGCATGCGGTACGTGCTGGGCTGCCTGAATCAACAGGTCCGGCCGCTTGATCGATTCAAGACGACCGATGCACAGCACGAAATCCCCGTACTCGCCCGACTTGATGTGCGGCGCCAGCTTGGATGGCGGATAGAGCACTTCCGAAGATAGGCCGCAATACTGCGTCAGCCGGTCAGTAACTGTCTGAGAAATTGTGAAACGCGAGTGGATGTCGGACAGCATGTCCTTATCCGACACACGCAATGCATCGCGCACAGCAGACTCCCTGCTGCTCAGATAGGGCTGATCGAAGCGCGTGTGCGCGAGGTCGTAAAGCACCCTGTGCTGGTGCACAAGCCACAGCGTTTTGTTGGCATGCGACGCCGCGTACGTTGGAAACTTGGTGCAGATGCACAGGTCAATCTTCTGTCCGTTGCTCTCGTTGAGGTCCAGCAGTCGCCAGGAAAGCATCGCGGAGAGGATCTCGGTTTCCGGATACCACTTGTAGGGCAGTTGCACCAGTTCAGCGACGACGTGGCGCTGCATGCCCCACAGATTGATCTGCCGCACCAACTCTTCATTGAGGAGCTCGGCGCCTCCGCGAACAAACGGCACCTGCGCGCCGAGTACGATAATTCTTTTCAAAACTGAGTCCCCTTTCGATATTGCCCTTGCCGCTGCGAAGACTTCCGTCAATTACTGCTCGGGTTTCCTTACTCGGCGCCCAATTTGGTCGAGCGCGGCCAGCCGCTTCTCCAGCGCCGCCTCGGCAGGACTTGGCAAGTCTCCGCCATAAACGATGGCATTGGCCGGTTCCGTCTTTCTTGGCACTATCTGTGCCGAAGGATTATCACGCCTGAGAACCTTGGTGGTAACCCATCTGAGCGGCGCGGTGACGCGCCAAGACCGGCTGGTATAGAACTCGGCAATGAGCTCCTCTAGCGCACTGACGGAGTACTCAAGCTCGCGGACCCGGGCGCGCGCCGTTTCCACGTCCTGATTGCGCTGCGACAGATTTGCCTGCAGCTCCTTCAGTCGACGCCGGTCGTGTTCGCCTGATGTTTCGAAACGCTCGATCCGCTGCAGGAGGGAGGCGACAGTGGATTGAAGCTCCGCAATGTCGGCTTCCAAGCGTCCATTGGACAGCTGCTTTTGAGCTATTTCTTCCTGCAACTGGTCTCGCTCTGCAGTCAGTCTGCCGACATTGGCCGCCAACAACTCTGCAAGCTCGCAAGCGCGCTGTCGTTCTTCCAGCTCAATCTCAAGCTCGGCGATGCGGTCGGACAGCTGCAGGTTGTTGGCCTCGAACTTGGCGGCGCGCGCTTGGAGTTCGGCGGCCTGTTCGCGGAACCCGTTCCTGCTCGCCTCGGCCTCAACAGCCCGGGCCTCCAGTGTCGCTGCCTGCTCACTCAGCTGGCGGGCGCTTTGTTCCAAATCCTTCGCGTGCTCTTCGAGCTCTTTGGACCACTCCGCCATACGACGGCTATTTTCCTCCAGATCGTGGTAACGGTTAGCCGCCATCTCGAGCTCGAGCTGAAGCGCGACAAACTTTTCCTGACCCTGTTGCGCATCGTCGCGGACGCGCGCCAGCGAAGACTCGCTTGCCATCAATGCAGCGTGTTCGTGTTCACTCTGCATGTACAACGCACGCACATGCCCGCTGTAGGTGCGCAGGGATTGCTGCAGGTACTGATAGATCGACATCCACTCCGGCACTTCATCGGACACCGGCTCCGGCGACGCCAGATTGTCCTGCAGTTCCTGAAAGGTCCAGCGCGCCCGTGCCCGCCCAAACAAGCGAACGAATGCATTCCGATATCGGAAAGGCAGCGACATCAGATCCAGCGCCGGTTCGCGGCTCGGGCTGGTAGGCACGATGCGGCGTTCGAGAATCTCCTTCACGGTAATCAGGAAAGCCAGCAGCGGATCGTCCAGCCAGGAACTATCTGTAGCCTCGGGGGAAATGGCACCGTAATCAATCAGCACGGCATGCCCGTCTTGGGTCATGAGCACGTTCCAGCAGCGCACATCGTTGTGATATAGCCGTGCGCGCTCAAGCGCCACTAGCTGATCCAACAGCTCCGATACGACCCGGTCGGCATCGTAGAGCGTCTCATCGTCGATCAGCTCCGAAAGCAAGCGGCCTTTCATCATCTCCCTGGCCAGGAAAAGGTCGAAGCGGTCGTCCAGCGCTGCGATCAGCCGAGGAGCGCCGTAACCATCGGGAGGGTTTCGGAGGAAATCGACCTCATTGCGGAACTCTTTGAAATTGATCTGCGCGCGGTCGCCCATACCGAGCGTCATCTTTTTCACGAAGACGCCGCCACCGAAGTAATACCGCCTGCTGTATTGGTGAGTGCCCATGCCATGGGCATGCGACTCCGACGACCAGGAATCGAATTTCCCGACGACCTCGTCCACGTACCAGAACCTGCTACTCGCAAAGTACAGCGGCCGCGCGATCGCCGACAGGTGGGTCGTCTGGCGCGACAAAAGCCGGGTAAAGGCATAGCCTGCCAACAGTTCCGCTGGCTCGCTCGGTAGAGAACCGGCCCAATAGAGCGGCTCCTCGCGCAAGGCCATCTCGAAGATGCCCGCTTCGGTGGAATCAGCAAGCTTCTGGCACAGCCCGTTGACGCGTGCAATGCCTTGGGCATGCACGAGGTGATGGAACACGCTCAGGCCCAGCACCAGGTCGTATGCCCTGTCTTCTAGCCGCTCGATCACTTCCTCAACCGTTGCGTGTTCGAAGGTGGCTTCAAGTGCAGAGTTGTCGCGAACGAGCGCCTGGCACAGCGCAATGTTCCGATCAAGGAAATCCACACCATGGACCCGGTGACCATCCGCCGCCAAACTCAAGGAGAAAAAGCCCTGTGCACAGCCGAGGTCAAGCACGCGGAGTGGGCGTCCGAGCGCATCCTGCATCCGCTTCGCGCACTGTGCAATCAGGGTAAGCCGGTCTTCGCACCCCCTCGAGCTACCCTCCGAAAGCTCTGGGTGCCCAAAGATCGGCTGATACTTTTCCGGCAGCGCCGTCACCAACGCGCTGATACTTTCTGATTCGGTCATGACTCTCTGGTCTCTGAGTTGATATGAGAACGCCAGAGGCTCACTTAGATGCCTCCACGATCTCGAAATCGGCCTTGAGGTCCATCATTCCCCAGAACAACATGCCTCTGGCGACATCAAGAACGATGGAGTCATACCGTCTATCCAATGGCTTCAATTCGGTCAGCGGGTCGCCACTGGACACGCCAAGCGACACCAGATAGTTCGCTTCATTCAGGTCTAGCGGCATGGTGAACTTGCAGACGATCACTTCGCCAGCCCTGACTGACATGCCTACCCTGCCCTCGCTGGACAGGAAAGAGTTGGTCCCATACAAAAACAATCCTTCGATCGTCTTTACGAGAAAGCCTGGAACAACATTGTCGAAATCTTGATCAAACGCGATCTTCACATAAAACGCCGTCCTTGAGCCGCTTTCCAAACGTGGTGGGAACTCCTGCCCCTCGCTGACAACCACGTAATCGAGGATCCTCGCCCCGCCGTGTCCCCAACGGTGCTCGTTTACGTTGTAGTACGGCCGGGTGTGAAAGACATCCTCGCTACCGTCGGCCATGGCTCGCGTCGCGTCATTGGTATCGGCTTGGAGTGAAGCAGGCTTCTGGCCGAACAGCTCGTCCAGATAGAGGTTGGATACATCGCGAGAGGGCCCGTCGGCATAAACTCGACCCTCCTTGATTAAAATCGCGCGATCGCAATGCTTGACGATATCCCCAGCCGAATGGCTAACGAGGATAAGCGTCGTGCCCTCATCCTTAAATGACTGGATGCGTTTGAAACACTTGGCCTGGAAATAAGCATCACCTACCGACAATGCCTCGTCGACAATCAGAATGTCGGGGCGAAAAGCAGTAGCGACCGCAAAAGCGACACGCACCTGCATACCGCTGGAATACGTCCGCACCGGTTCGTCAAAGTACTCTCCGATTTCAGCGAAATCCTGGATCTGCGGCAGTACTGCATCGATCTGATCGCGCGCGTATCCCATCAGACCCGCGGAGTGGCGTGCATTTTCCCGGCCACTGAGCTCAGGATTGAACCCCATACCGAGTTCCAGGATCGCGGCAATACGCCCGCGACGAACGATTCGTCCTTCGGTAGGTTGGGAAGTTCCCGTGATCAACTTGAGCAGCGTACTCTTGCCAGCACCATTGCGCCCCATAATCCCGATCGACTCGCCAGGAGCAATCGAAAACCCGACATTTCTCAGAACCCAATGCTCCTCCCGTGGCTTGACCTGCACACCGAACCAACTGGCGGCACGCAGCCATTCGCTCCCCCAGACACGGTAGGATTTTCCCAGTCCTTCGACTATCAGCATTGCGCTCATAGTGCATCCACCATTTCTGCGCTTGCACGGCGGAAAACGACCAGCGACATAGCACCTAGCACGACCGTCGCCACCATCAAAGGCACAAGATCAATCCACTCAGGAGAACGCCCGTAGAGCAGAACCCCCTGATACGCGCTGACAAGCGGAAACAATGGGTTGAGCTTGAATAGCTCCTGCGTCTGCTTTGGGAGGATATCGATGGTATAGACGACAGGAGTCAACCAGAACAGAGCCTGCAGAACGACTGGCACAACCTGCCCGATGTCGCGTACGAAAACATTGAAGACCCCCAGCAGCAGACCTATCGACATGGCGAATGCAAGCGTCAGAAGCATCAATAACGGCAGCCAGCTTGCCACCGGGCCCAAGGTGTGACCCAACACGGCGAAGACGATGAAGATTGCCAAGAACAGCAGAAGGTTGTTTACCAGAACGGTGCCACCGGCAATGAGCGGAAGACAGATGCGCGGGAAAGCCTGCTTCTTCATGAGATTGCCGTTATCCACGAACAACGAGGCGCATTTCCCGATGCATTCGGCAAACAGAGTCCAGCAAAGTGTTCCGGCCATCAGGTACAGTGCGTAAGCAAACTTGTTATTGACACCGGGCAGCTTCGCCGCCAAAACCTCAGAGAGGATCGTCGCAAAGATAAGTACCTGCATGAGCGGATGGATGATCATCCACAATGCGCCCAGCTTGCTCCGTACAAAACGGAGACGCAGGTCGTTCCTGATTGATGACAGGATGAAGTAACGGAAGGTCCATACGGACCGGATCATGTCCAACGTTGCTACCTCTGAAATTATTTACTATTTTGTTGAGCGGTTGTACGCCAATCGCTGCGTGCCTGGACGAGGCCACGACGTCGCCTGTGCGGTCAGTTCATCGCCTCGGTTACTTCCGCAACCCTCGCCAACAGGCGCCGCGCCGCGCCGCTCGGTGAAAGTTGCAAGCAGATGTTGTCCCTTGCCACCACGCCGAGCGCCCGCGCGCGCTCAGGATCATTTGCAAGCAGACGCATTGCATCAGCCGCACTGGCAACTCGCGGCTCGGCCCAGTAAGCACCATCAGAATCGGGATACCCCCCTGCAACGGGGACCAGATCGTAATCTACAAGACAGCAGTTGCTCTCGGTCATGAATTCCATGTTGCCCGACCATCCGGTCGCGATTACAGGTTTACCCAGCGACATGCACTCGGCCAGCCCTAGTCCGAAGCCCTCAGCACGGTGAAGCGAAACATATACATCGCAGCATCGCTGAAGTGCACGGACATGCATTTTTTCGATCACCTCGTCGCGTAGCAGGATCCGGGAATCCCCCACCACAAGTGTGAGGAGCTCACGCATCTGCTCAGGATACATATGGCCGTTGCTTGACTTCAAAACGAGACCGACGTTCTCACAACCGTTCGGGAACGCTTGTTGAAACGCGTGTACAACGGCTTGGGGATTCTTCCTGTTAACGAACGAATGAAAGTCGAAAGTGAAAAGAAAAATGAAATTGTCCGGATCCAGCCCGAAGTCATGCCTCTGCAGGCCACTATCACGCCGGTCCGACAATGGTAGGGGCAGCCGCATAATCGGCTTATCTGTAATGCGACGAAAGGCGTTTTCGATGAACTGTGAGGCGACCATGATCTCGTCCACGAGCTCGATGGCGCTTAGCCAGCTCCGGGGGATCACTTCAAGTTCCCAGAACCAACAGGCGATCACATAATGCCCTTCCATGCATGCGCGACCGACATGCTCTAACGCGGCCTCCAGGTGGTCAGGATTCACGAAGACGACGGTGACCCGATGCGGCATGCGCTGATCGATAAAGCCATCCATGCTCCGGTCCTGCCAGGAGTGTGGCAGCCCCATATCCAGGTCATACAACGACACCGGAACCCCCGCATTGATGAGCGCACGCGCATACATCCTGGCACTTTCTGCCAACCCGAATTCGCCGCGAATATAACCGAGGATATTTATTCCCACTGAAGCACCTAACGTGGGCGGGACGCTCTCGTTCCCGATCCGCAAAAACACGTCGCCTTCTTTCTTGGCTTGTTCCCAAGCCGCTGTCCGCTGAAAGCGCGTCTGGACTACAGACCTGGCAGACAGAACTGCGGATACGCGATCGCGCAAACTGTGCGGAAACAACCGATAGATACGCTTCAGCCAAGGCTGCTGTCGCACCCATGACTGCAGGTGCAGTACAGCCAACCCGGTCCGCCAGGAAGCAAAGATGCCCTGACGTTGCGGAGAAGCCGTCATGGAGAACGGGACGCCTCAAGCGCACGTTCCAGATCGCCCTGCAAATCCTTAACATCCTCAATTCCAACACTCAGCCTCACCAGCGCATCGCTGATACCAAGCCTTGCGCGACGGTCGACCGGAATGGAGGCATGGGTCATAACGGCGGGATGATTCACCAGGCTTTCCACGCCGCCGAGGGATTCGGCCAGGGTGAAGAGTTCGGTGCGTTCGCAAAAACGCTTCGCCGCATCAAACTCGCCCTTGAGAACGATCGAGACGATACCCCCGAAGCCGGACATCTGGCTCTTCGCAAGTGCGTGCTGCGGGTGCGAAGTGAGGCCGGGGTAGATCACCTGTTCGATTGCGGGGTGGGTTTCCAGCCATTGCGCCAGCGCCAGCGTATTCTCGCAATGCGCGCGCATACGCAGGGGAAGTGTCTTGAGGCCGCGCAGGGCGAGGAAGCTGTCGAACGGGCCTTGGACGCCACCGATCGCGTTCTGCAGGAACGCCAGTTGTTCGGCCAGCTCGGCGTTGTCGCCCACCACTGCAATGCCACCGACCATGTCCGAGTGACCGTTGAGGTACTTGGTGGCCGAGTGCACGACGATGTCGGCGCCCAGGCTGAGCGGGCGCTGCAGCATCGGCGAGGCGAAGGTATTGTCGACCACGATAAGCAGACCGTGCTTGCGCGCAATGGCGGCAATGGCGGCGATGTCGACCAGCTTGAGCATCGGGTTGGTCGGGGTTTCGATCCACACCATCTTGGTGTCGGGGCGAATCGCGGCGTCGAATGCGGCCGGGTCGGTGAGATCGACGAAGCTGAAATCCAGGCCGGCGGTGCGGCGGCGTACGCGCTCGAACAGGCGAACGGTGCCGCCATACAGGTCGTCCATCGCCACCACGTGGCTACCGGCGTCCAGCAATTCCATCACCGTGGAGGTGGCGGCCATGCCGGAAGCGAACGCAAACGCGCGCGTGCCGCCTTCCAGCGTGGCCACGCATCGCTCGTAGGCGAAGCGCGTGGGATTGTGGGTACGCGAATACTCGAACCCCTGATGCTTGCCCGGGCTGGACTGCGTATAGGTGGACGTCGCGTAGATCGGCGGCATCACCGCCCCGGTGCTGGGATCCGGCGACTGCCCTCCGTGGATCGCCAGCGTTGCAAGCGAGAGGTCGCGCTCGGCATCGTGGCTGGTAGTGGTGCGATTGGACATGAAGCTTCCCGGAAAAGGTGGCCGATTGTAACAAGCAGGTCTGAATGTCCGTACCGCGCGTCTCATCCGCGCGAGCAGCGATGCAGGATCACTGCACGCGGCGGCGCAGGTAGTTGAGCAAGTCGATGCGGGTGATCAGACCGAGAAACTGATTGCCGTCCATCACGATGGCAACCTGGCCGCGGTCGAACACCGGCAGCAGCGCTTCGATCGGGGATGCGAGATCCAGACGATCGAGCTTGCTGACCATGGCGGTGGAAATCGGGTCGCGGAAGCGCGCCTCGTCGCCGTACACATGCAGCAGCACATCGCTTTCGTCGACGATGCCGACCAGCTCGCCGTCGTCGATCACCGGCAGTTGCGAGACGTCGTACAGCTTCATGCGCTGGTAGGCGGTGGTCAGCAGATCCTTGGGGCCGACCACCACGGTGTCGCGTTTGTTGTACGGGCGCAGAATTAGATCGCGCAGATCGCCGTACTGCGGGCGCTCCAGGAAGCCGTTGTCCAGCATCCAGTAGTCGTTGTACATCTTGGACAGGTACTTGTTGCCGGTATCGCAGACGAACACAAGCACGCGCTTGGGCGTGGTCTGTTCGCGGCAATACTTCAGCGCGGCAGCCAGCAGGGTGCCGGTGGACGAGCCACCGAGGATGCCCTCCTTGGCCAGCAGCGCGCGCGCGGTGTGGAAGCTCTCGGCGTCGCTGATCGAATACGCCTTCTTGACTCGCGAGAAGTCGGAGATATCCGGCAGGAAATCCTCACCGATACCTTCGACCAGCCAGCTACCGGACTTTTCGCTGACCGTGCCTTCTTCGATGTAATGGGTCAGGATCGAGCCGACCGGGTCGGCCAATACCAATTCGGTGTGCGGCGAAGCGGTGGCGAAAGCGCGCGACAGGCCGGTCATGGTGCCGGAACTACCACAGCCGAACACGATCGCGTCCAGTTGACCGTCCATCTGCGCCAGGATCTCAGGGCCGGTGCCGAATTGGTGCGCGGCCGGGTTGTCCGGGTTGCCGAACTGGTTGATGAAGTAGGCGCCGGGCGTTTCGGATGCAATCTTGGCGGCCAGATCCTGGTAGTACTCTGGGTGACCCTTGGCCACGTCCGAACGGGTCATCACCACTTGGGCGCCCATGGCTTTGAGGTTGAAGATCTTCTCGCGGCTCATTTTGTCCGGCACCACCAGGATCAGCTGGTAGCCCTTCTGCTGCGCGACCAGCGCCAGACCCAGGCCAGTGTTGCCGGCAGTACCTTCGACCAGCGTGGTGCCGGGCTTAAGATCGCCGCGCTGTTCGGCTGCTTCAATCATCGACAGACCGATACGGTCCTTGATCGATCCACCGGGGTTGGCCGCCTCCAGCTTGAGAAACAGCTCGCAGACGCCGGTGTCCAGGTGCTGTGCCTTGACGATCGGCGTGTTGCCGATCAGTTCGAGTACGGAGGAATGGATCGCCATCGGGATGTCGTCACTGCGTCGCACAGGGCTAGGCCGCCCATTATCCGACGAACGGCTAGGGAATGCTCATTCAGACTTGAAGCGATTGCGCCCACCTATGAACGAGCGTACTCAGCAAGTGCTCGAAAAGCCGCACAAAGTAAAGACGCGGACGGTGGCGAGCCGACGAGGAGGCTGCCACCGCCCGCGACGGTGAACTTGTTCTAACGGTGGGGAAAGATCAGTGTGTGAGCTGGTCGTACATCCGGGTGAGCTTTTCTTTGGCCTGCAATTTTTCGCGTTTCATCTGGCCCAAGGTCACGTCATCGATGGGGAGCACCCCAAGTTCGGCATCCATGCATTTCTTGTTCAAAAGCTTGTGGCGTTGGTACAGCTGCTTGAACTCGGGATCGGACTTGACCAACGCGTCGATTTCGGTCTGCGGTTGCCCTTCGAACATGGCGTTACCTCCTGACACTTAAAACAAAAACGCCCCGGCCGCTGGCGGGACGGGGCGCTGCTTCGGGATGGAGGGCTCGGGCGTCACAACAGCCAAAACTACAACGGCATACGCGCGGGCTGAACCACCGGTTTTCTCACCCAATTGCGTGAATGCGTGCGCTTGCGTCACTGGCCCGGCCCTCCGTACGTCCAGGCAACGGTGTACTGCCCAGGAATACGACCCTACGCCGGTCGCGGAGGGGGTTCAAGGCCAGAACGGGTACTTTTGCCGTCCGCTGCGTCAATCAGTGACCGGGGTTCAACCAGGCGTCATGTCCGGGTTAAAATACCTTAACTTCCAAGCACTTGCGTTACGGCGACACAACGACATCGGCAGCGCGCGTCTTGCTGGCGGCGGCCTTGCTACCGATCACCTGTAGACGTGCACTGGCAACGCCAGCGGCGACCAGAGCGTCACGGACCGATTCGGCCCGCTTATTGGCAGTGGCTGCATCGCTGTCGAAGCCGACGATGCTCACCCGACCTTTCTTGACGATGTTCAGATATTCGGCCAGCGCCTTGACCTGCCCTGCCGCATCGCCGGACAGTGCAGCCTTGCCACCGAACGCACCACTGCTCAGCGAAAACACTTCGCCGCGGCTGTCGAACTTGGTGGCCGGCAATTTGGCACCGGAGACCAGTTCGGCTTCTTCGTGCGCCAACTGCATGGCCTTCTGTTGGGCCGTATTGAGTTTGGCAGTCTGCTTGCCGGCCACGCTGGTCAGCGCCAGCTCCGCGTCCTGGCGGGCCAACGTTTCCTGTTCGGCAGCCTGACGCATGCGCTCGGCCTCCTCGGCCTGGATCTGCGCCTGCACGCGCAACCGCTCAGCCTCCTGACGCGCAAGCGCGGCGTCACGGCGGCTGGCTTCAATCAGCAGATCGTTGCGGGTGCCTTCCAGCCGCTCCAGCTCGCGTCGTGCCAGTGCGGTGCGGGCGGTGAGCTCGGCGATTTCGACCCGGCGATCGGCCAGGAACACCAGTTCGTCACGGTCGCGGCGCTTGGCTTCGGCCAGGGCAGCCACGCTCTGTTGCGCCTGCAGCCGCTCGAAGCGTGCCAACTCGTTGGCCTGCGGGTCGTTTTGCAAGGCAGCCAGGCGCCGGTTAAGCGCGTCGGCCTGCGGGTCGTCTTTCGCGGCCATCGCCAGCGGCGGCAGTGCGGCCAAGCTCAATACACCGAGATAGAGAAGTGGATGCAGTTTCATCGGCCACCCTCCCCGGTATTAAGGCTGTTCTGCAGCTGCGCAACTTCTTTGCGGCGCTGTTCCAGCTGGGCGGCGACCACCACTTCTTCGCTGCGTGCCTTGGCCAAATCGGCGTTGGCGGCTGCGCGCAAGGCGATCTGTGGCACCTGCTTGCGCTGGCGCTTGTCCAGTTGCGCCTGCTGGGCCTGCATCAGTTCCTGGCGGGCCAGGTTGACCAGATCAGGGGCATATTGGTCGGCATCGGCCTGGGTGGCGCGTTGCACGGCCTGTTCGGCGGCGGTGAGCTCCGGTGCCACCTGGGCGGCGACAGGAGAAGAAAGAACCATGAAACAGGCGATGCCATACAGGGATCGCCGCAAGTATGCGAAGCTAGCCGTCATTAGGGGAGCCGTAGCGAGAGGTCTCGAGCACGGCCATTGTCGGAAGCCTGCGGCGCACTTGCAACGAGACGCTGCTGTTTGTTGGGGAACCATTGCGCATGGATATCGGCTACTTCCTGAAGCTGATGACCGAAAAGAATGCCTCGGACATGTTCTTGACCACCGGCGCGCCGGTGTACATCAAGATCGAAGGCAAGCTCTACCCGCTCGGCAATACGGGATTGCCACCGGGAATAGTCAGGAAAATCGCATACTCGTTGATGGACGAAGAACAAGTGCGGCGGTTCGAGCACGAGTTGGAATTCAACATGGCCATCGCCCTGCAAGACGCCGGGCGCTTCCGCGTGAACGTGTTCAAACAGCGCGGCGAGGTGGGGATGGTGATCCGCGCCATCCGCAGCAGGATCCCAAGCATCGAAGAACTCAATCTCCCGCAGGTGCTCAAGGACATCATCATGACGCCGCGCGGGCTGGTGCTGGTGGTCGGCTCGACCGGCTCGGGTAAGTCGACCTCGCTGGCTTCGATGATCGACCACCGCAACAGCACCATTACCGGGCACATCCTCACTATCGAGGACCCGATCGAATATTTGCACAAGCACAAGATGTCGATCGTGAATCAGCGCGAGGTAGGTCTGGATACGCATACCTTCCAAAGCGCGCTAAAGAACGCGATGCGTGAAGCGCCGGACGTGATCCTGATCGGCGAAATCCTGGACGCCGAAACCATGGAGGCGGCGATCGCCTTCGCCGAAACCGGCCACCTGTGTCTGGCGACGCTGCACTCCAACAATGCCGACCAGACTATCGAGCGCATCCTCAATTTCTTCCAGGAAAGCGCGCACAAGAATGTGCTGATGAATCTGGCGCTGAATCTGCGCGCCGTCGTCTCTCAGCGGCTGGTCAAGGGCGCGGACGGACGCCGCCGCCCCGCTACCGAAGTGCTGCTCAACACCCCGATGATTCGCGACCTGCTGCGTCGCGGCCAGGTGCACGAGGTCAAACAGGCGATGGAGGAATCTCTGGAAGAAGGCATGCAGACCTTCGACCAATGCCTGTTCCGGATGGTCAAATCTGGCGAAATCGAGCAGGAGGAAGCACTGCGCGCAGCCGACTCGCGCGATGGCCTGGCGCTGAAGTTCCGCCTGTCCGAAGGCGGCTCCGGCGAGCACGACCCGTATGCGGATTACGAAACGGCAGCGGCGCCGAAGATCAGTCACGGGTTTATCTAAGCGAGGTTTGAGCCGGCAGGCGCGTCATTGCCTGCGCGCCTGCCGGATCTGTCTGGCGTATGTAGTTCTGCAAGCGACACCGTGCGCACCTGAGCACGTCCAACGTCGCCGCAGTCACAGCTCTGTGCGAGCTCTACGTAGCAGCGGGCACCGGCTCGGACATCGTCAGGCGGTTTGTGCACGCTGGCGCGCTCCTGCACTCTCGCGTATCACGTGCGCAGTGCCGAGCAGTCCGCCGTCACTGCACGTTCCACTGACTTTAAGAGTGGCTAACAAAACGACTGCGCTCACCGCTAGGCGGACGCGGCCGGTGCTCGGAATCGGCATGTACCACGCGCACACTTCGGTTCCTCCGCGCCGTCCGCACCCACCTGGCGACTGCTCGCTACGTTTTTTTAGCCACTCTTAGTTCGACCAATCAGCTGCTCGGCGGCGCATCCAGCTGTGTTTCTGGTCGCGCCGCATCGAATGCCGGCAATGCCAGGCATGCCTGTTCGATGCGTTGCAGAGTGGGATACGGCGTCAGGGCGACCTCAAAACGGTGCGCGTTGTAGAGCTGCGGGATCAGCACGCAATCGGCCAGGCCCGGCGTGTCGCCATGGCAGAAGCTGCCTGTGTGCGGATCGGTAGTCAACTGCGCTTCCAGCGCCGCAAAACCGCGCTGCATCCAGTGACGCGTCCACTCCTGGCGTTGCGCAGCATCCAATTGCCATTCATGCTCAAAGAACTGGGTGATGCGCAGGTTGTTGAGCGGATGCACATCGCAGGCGATGACCTGCGCCAATGCGCGCACGCGGGCGCGTTCGGCCGGCGCTGCTGGGAGCAGATGTGTAGTGTCGGGAAACGCTTCTTCCAGATACTCCAGGATCGCCAGCGACTGCGGAATCACCACCGCACCATGCCGCAATGTAGGCACCAGTTCCTGCGGATTGAGCTGCGCATACGCCGATGCGTGCTGCTCGCCACCAGCGCGCGCCAGATGCACCGGATGCGTCACGTGGGCCAGCCACTTCAACTGCAGGCCGATGCGCACACGATAGGCGGCGCTGGAACGCCAGTACGAAAACAGTTCCAGGTGCGCGCTCATGCGCGGCCTTGTAGGTTAGTTTTCGCCAACGCTACCGAATAGCTCATGGCAGCGGCTGGCGTTCGACGCGTTGTTCGATCGCACCGAAGATGCTGGCGCCGTAGGCATCTAACATTTCGATCCGTACCACGTCGCCGAAGGACATAAACGGCGTGCTTGGCGTGCCCTCGCGCAGGGCTTCCACCACGCGCTGTTCGGCAAAACACGAGGCACCCAACGTGGTGTCCTGATTGGCGATGGTGCCGGAGCCGACGATCGTTCCAGCCGACAACGGCCGCGTCCTGGCGGCATGGGCAATCAGCTGGGCGAAGTCGAACTGCATGTCCTGCCCCGCTTCGGGCGCGCCGAACCAGACGCCGTTGACGTGTGTGACCAGCGGCAAATGCACCTTGTTGTCGCGCCAGGCATCGGCCAATTCGTCGGGGGTGACGCATACCGGCGACAACGCAGAGCGCGGCTTGGATTGCACAAAACCAAAGCCCTTGGCGAGCTCGGCCGGAATCAGATTGCGCAGCGAGACGTCGTTGACCAGGCCGACCAACTGGATATGCGCGGCCGCCTGCTCGGGCGAGGCGCCCATCGGCACGTCGTCGGTGATCACTACCAGTTCGGCTTCCAGATCGATGCCGTGGTCTTCGCTGATCACCTTGATCGCATCGCGCGGGCCGTAGAACCCGGCGCTGGTGGCCTGGTACATCAGCGGGTCGGTGTAGAAGCTTTCCGGCACTTCGGCATTGCGCGCGCGACGCACCCGTTCCACATGCGGCAGGTAGGCGCTGCCGTCGACGAACTCATAGGCACGCGGCAACGGCGCGGCCAACGCCTGCATATCCAAATCGAACACGCCATCGGCACTGCCATCGTTGAGCGAGGCGGACAGGGCATTCAATCGCGGCGCGAAGTTGCTCCAATCTTCTAGCGCGCGCTGCAGCGTGGGCACGATGCCGGTGGCGCGGACTGCCGTACGCAGATCGCGCGCGACCACGATCAGGCTGCCATCGCGGCCGCCTTCCTTCAGGGAACCTAGCTTCATGACCATCCTGTGCTGTGGCTGATCGGCCGATTGTACGGCCTGCCACACCAGTGGTTGCATCTGAAATAACTGACCCGGAGCCCAACCGCAGTCCTGGCCTTTTGTGCAGCGCGCCAAACGCGCGTATGCTTACCGGGTCTGCATGCGGCCGTCCGTTTCCCTTAGGGACAGCCGGCGAGACTAGGATCGATTGATCCGCTCGCCCGCCCCACCCGACGCCTTTCGTGGTGCCGACAAACCCATCGCTCGTTTCTTGGGTCGATCCACCATCTCGCAGCGCGGTTCACGGGAACGCTCCGAGCCTCACCTTTTTGCATCTGCAATGCGTCTGCGCTCCGGGCCTGTCCTGGCAGCGACGCTTTCCTTGGAGCTTCCTGATGTCTTTTGAATCCCTGGGCCTTGCGCCCTTCCTGCTGCGCGCGTTGGCCGAGCAGGGCTACGAAACCCCCACTGCAATCCAGCAGCAAGCGATTCCGCTGGTGTTGGCAGGTCATGACCTGTTGGCCGGCGCGCAGACCGGTACCGGCAAAACCGCCGCGTTCGGCCTGCCGCTGCTGCAGCATCTGGGCACCTCGCCGCAGCCGGTCAACGCCCCGCGCAAGCCCCGCGCGCTTATCCTGACCCCCACCCGCGAGCTGGCCACCCAGGTACATGACAGCCTGCGCGGCTACAGCAAATACCTGCGTATCCCGAGCGCGGTGATCTACGGCGGCGTGGGCATGGGCAACCAGCTCGACGCGCTGCGTCGTGGCGTGGACCTGCTGATCGCCTGTCCGGGCCGCCTCATCGACCATATCGAGCGTCGCAGCGTGGACCTGTCCGGCATCGAAGTGCTGATCCTGGACGAAGCCGATCGCATGCTCGACATGGGCTTTTTGCCGTCGATCAAGCGCATCCTGACCAAGCTGCCGCGCCAGGACCGTCAGACCCTGCTGTTCTCGGCCACGTTCGAAGAGAACATTAAGCAGCTGGCGCTGGAGTTCATGCGCAACCCGATGCAGATCCAGGTCACACCTAGCAACACCGTGGCCGAGAGCATTACCCACCGCGTGCACCCGGTCGACGGCGCGCGCAAGCGCGATCTGCTGCTGCACCTGTTGGCGCAGGACAGCCGCGAGCAGACCCTGGTGTTTGCGCGTACCAAGCATGGCAGCGACAAGCTGGCGCTGTTCCTGGAGAAGTCCGGCATCAAGACCGCAGCGATCCACGGCAACAAAAGTCAAGGTCAGCGCATGCGTGCCTTGAGCGACTTCAAGGCCGGCCGCGTGACTGTGCTGGTGGCCACCGATATCGCTGCGCGCGGTATCGATATCGACCAGCTGCCAAAGGTCATCAACTATGACCTGCCGATGGTGGCTGAGGATTATGTGCACCGCATCGGCCGCACCGGCCGTAACGGCTCGACCGGCGAAGCGATCTCGCTGGTGGCGCAGGACGAAGCCAAGCTGCTGCGTCAGATCGTGCGCATGCTGGGCCGCGATGTCGAAATTCGCGACGTACCGGGCTACGAGCCGCAGACCCCGATCCGTTGGGGCAACAGTGCGCCGGGCCGTGCCGAACAGCCGGGTGGCGAGCGCGCTCCGCGCAAGAGCCACGCCCGTCGTCCGCATGGCGATGCACCGCGTTATGCGCATGCACATGCCGGCCCGAAGAAGCCGGGTGGTCAGCGCAGCAGCGGGCCGCGTCAGGCCGGTGTTGCCGCCGGTGCGGGTGCAGGCCGTCGCGATGGTGGGCGTGGCGGCAGTGGCCGGCCGGCCAGCTGCGGCGTCTGACCTCAGGCGGTTGACGACAAGGGCCGCGATGCGGCCCTTGTCGTGTACGTCCATCGGCGCCCTGGCCACGTCCTGGGCGCCTTCTTTAATCTCGTTCGATGTTTGCCCATCACGCCATGGATATCTTCAAAGTCTTTACGCTCGAAGCCGCGCACCGGCTTCCCAATGTGCCACCGGACCATAAGTGCGCCCGGCTACATGGGCACTCGTTCCGGGTCGAGCTGCACGTCAGCGGCGAACCGGGCGCCGAGACCGGCTGGATCATGGACTTCGGCGACATCAAGGCCGCGTTTCGGCCAATCTACGACCGCCTGGATCACCATTACCTCAACGATATCGAGGGGCTGGAAAACCCGACCAGCGAGCGTCTGGCGATCTGGATCTGGCAGCAGCTCAAGCCGGCGCTGCCGAGCCTGAGCGAGATCGTGGTGCATGAGACCTGCACATCCGGCTGCCGTTATCGCGGCTGATCGACTGGCGCACTCGTGTGATGCCAAGCCGCCTTTGGGGCGGCTTTGTTATTTCCGACGTTAAGTAACCTTTTGACTTGCAAAAGCGCTTGAACAAAGGCGCTTGAAGCCGTTTAGGAAATTTTCAGCAAACGTGTTGCATCGCAACACTATTAGCGTATGCTGCAACGCAACAACGGTCACAGCCTTCCCTAAGGGATTCGCAATGTCGGCGCAGTTCGAAAATGGCTTCAGCAGCTTTGCTTCCGCAGCTTTGCTTCCGCAGCGGCACGTGCCAACCAATTGGCGATGGAGCATGCGAAAAGCGCGTTTGGCCTGCAGTTGAAGACGCTCGAACGCAATGTCAGCGCGACCACCAGTTTTTTCGGTGAGGTTGCGCAGGCACACGGCTTGGACGCCTACAAGACACTCTGGCCGAAGAGACTGCAACTGGCCCACGACAATCTGGAACGTCTGGCCTCGGCCAATCAGGAAGTAGTCGGCCTGGGCTTGAAGGCATCGGACGCACTCGGCCAGCTGGCCAAGCGGCAGTTCGACGCCAAGAGCGAGCAATCCAGTACCGGTAAGACCAGGCGCAAGTAACGGCCAACACAATTCAGCGTCTTTGCATGGGTCCCTCCCCCCGTGCAATCCGGCCCGACAGATCCCTCCCTCTGTCGGGCTTTTTTATTGTCTGCTGTTTGGCCTGCCTGGCTGGCCAAATCTTTGTCAGCGCGACAGGGAGGCGCGTTTGCAGTGGTCGATCGAAGGACCGCGCACCTGTCACAGGTGGCATGCGCGTGGTGCTCTATGCGTGACAGTGCGATCCGGCTACCGACCACTCTCTAGGTGGCGACGCCATTACCGACCAGCGCTTCTGCTCAGATCGGCAATTGCAGCCCCTGCGCCTGGATCGCTGCATCGGCACCCGGCCGCCAAGGAATCCGGCCCCAGCACGGCATCGCCAGACGCTGGCGCAGCATGCCGATGTTCTCATCGACGCGCTCCATGTGCGGATCGACCTCATTGGCGATCCAGCCGATGCATTCCAGCCCATCGGCGGCGATCGCCGCGGCGGTCAGGCGCGCATGGTTGATACAACCCAGCCGTATGCCGACCACCAGCACCACCGGAAGCTGCAGCGCGCGAACCAGGTCGGCTTGGTCCAGATCGGCGCTCAGTGGCGCGGCCCAGCCGCCGACGCCTTCAACTACCACCACCTCGGCCTGTGCGCGCAATTGCGCGAAGGCGCCGGTGATCGGCTTGAGCGACAGGGTCACGCCGACATCGGCCGCGGCCAACTCCGGCGCCAGCGGTGCCGGCAAGGCATAGGGATTGAGGGTGGCATAGTCCGGCTGCGGGTCGCTGGCGGCCTGCAGGGCCAACGCGTCTTCGTTGCGCCAGCCGTGCGGGGTGTGCTCGCAGCCGCTGGCGACCGGTTTCATGCCCACGGCCGTGTGCCCGCGCGCGCGCAATGCGTGCAGCAATGCGGTGCTGCCCATGGTCTTGCCGATGCCGGTATCGGTGCCGGTAACATACAACGCTGGAAGCTGCATGCGTTCGTTCCTGCGGCCGCGCCGCTATTGCCTTGAGGGCGCGCAGCATAGCGTGCACATCCGAACGCTTGGCTGAGCACGGCTGACAAATGCATTGGCCGAGCGCGAGCCGCTGTGCACAGTACGCGAAACCGAAGTGTGAAATTGGCATGCTCCCTGCCGAGCGTCCCCATTCTTGCCCGTCCGCACTTGATTTCGTATTTCCCGCTACCTGCGGTTGGCTGCTTGCGGTATCGACCGTATTCTCGACCTGCTACGGCAATGGGTAGCGCCGGTGCAACGCTGCGGACGGCCACTGCTAAACTTTACCGATGTTCACAACCTCCTCGCTGACCGGCAGCAAGCCGGAATACTATGCCCAGCTCATCGCCCAGGCCCAGGCACTGGTCTACGGCGAGCCGAATCTCGTCGCCAATGCCGCCAATCTGGCCGCGCTGATCTTCCATTCGTTGCCGTCGCTCAACTGGGCCGGCTTCTATTTCTACGATGGCCTCGAACTGGTGGTGGGGCCGTTCCAGGGCTTGCCGGCGTGCGTGCGCATTCCGTTGGACAACGGCGTATGCGGCGCGGCCGCCAGCACCCGGCAGAGCCAGTGCATTGCCGATGTGGATGCGTTCCCCGGGCACATCGCCTGCGATTCGGCATCGCGCTCGGAGCTGGTGATTCCGCTGGTCAAGGGCGATGCGCTGATCGGTGTACTGGATCTGGACAGCCCTGAGCTGGGCCGCTTCGACGCGGACGACCAGCGCGGCCTGGAGGCGATTGCACAGGTCTTTGTGGACGCCTTAGCGTGACCACCGAGCGGATGCGCAATATCGGCCCCAAGAGCGCGGCATGGCTGCGCCAGGTTGGGCTGCGCACGCAGCAGGATTTGCAGGCGGTAGGTGCGGTGGACGCCTTCGTCAAAGTGCGCCGTGCCGGCTTCAAGCCCAGCCTCAATCTGCTGTACTCACTGGAAGGCGCGTTGGCCGATTGCCATTGGCAGAAAGTGCCGGAAGCCCGACGCCATGCATTACTCGCCGAATACGAAGCAGCCAATGCGCTGTTGCCGGTGCGCAGCCGCGCAATCGGTGGGTCGGTGGAAACCGTGCATTTCGCGCGTGCCGACAACGACGATGCGCATAGCGACATGATCGATACGGCCGATGACGATGCGACACCCGGCGAGACGCGCGATGATTAAGAATATATCCGTAAATAGGTAACCTATCGATTCGAGCCGCATGGTGGGCGGTGCTGGATCGAGATCATGGCCAAACGTGTAGCGTCCTGGGTGGTAACCGATGAGTTCTGGCAGCGGGTGGAACCGCTGATTCCTGCGCGTCCAGTGGCTGACAGGGTCTTGATACGCCCCGGTTTCTATAGACACTCTGAAGCCTCATTTTGATTGCTGCTTTTCGAACTCTACCGGAGACAGACCGTTGTTGTATCCGTGCTGACGTCTGGTGTTGTAGAAAATCTCGATGTAATTGAAGACGTCGGACTTGGCTTCATCGCCAGTCACGTAAATCCTGCGTTTGATGCGCTCGAGTTTGAGGAGTTGGAACAAGCTCGCGGCGACTGCGTTTCACCCAAGTCGCACAGATCAAGGGTGATCTTCCGGTAACCGTATACCCCGCCGCTTTCCAGCCAGGACTGCTTGATCAGGCCCAGGACACGCGCGTCATCGTTGGCCCGTGTCGACACCCACGCGCTCCGCCAGGAGTAATACCCGCTGGAGTGCAGGCCAAACACCTTACACATGCTTCGAAGGCCGAATTCCCGCTCATGGTCGAGCATAAACGCGTACCTCACCCGGACAGCTTGGCAAAGTACGCTGCGGCCTTTTTCAGGATGTCTCGCTCTTCGGTGACCCGCCGCAACTCCGACTTGACCCGTCGCAGTTCGGACGCCTGATCGATTGCCGCCGGATGCGTGGGTGATGGAGTCGTGTCATGCTTCCGCCAAGCATAGCTTCCACTAGAGCGTGTTATGAACTTTGCCCTTGTCACGCTAACGTATACGGATGAAGCCTCGTAAGCCTTATTCCACCGATATTTCCGACGAAGAATGGGCCTTTGCGGCTCCCTATTTGACGCTGATGGACGTGCAGGCACCGCAGCGCAAGTATGAGCTACGCGCGATGTTCAACGCACTGCGGTGGATCGCGCGCGCCGGCGCACCATGGCGATTGCTTCCCAACGATTTTCCGCCCTGGGAAGCGGTGTATCAGCAAACACAGCGCTGGCTGCAAGCGGGCTGCTTTGAGGCCATGGTCAGTGATCTGCGCTCACTCTTGCGTGTGGCGCAAGGGAAAAAAGGCCAGCCGAGCGCGGTCATTTTCGATGCTCGCACGCTGCAGTCCACCTGCGAAAGCGGGCCGCGTGCTGGATACGATGGCTATAAACGCAAGAAAGGCAGCAAGGTACACATGGCCGTCGATACGCTTGGACATCTGCTCGCTGTCCAGGTGACGCCGGCTAATGAGCAGGAGCGCGCGCAAGTCCGATCGTTGGCACAAGAGGTACAACACGTGACCGGTGAAACGGTCAAGATCGCCTTTGTTGATCAGGGCTACACCGGTCAAGAACCGGCGCAGGCGGCCACGGAAGAAGGCATTGAGTTGCAAGTGATCAAGCTGCAAGAAGCGAAAAAAGGCTTTGTCTTGCTGCCGCGCCGTTGGGTTGTCGAGCGCAGCTTCGGATGGGCCAATCGTTTCAGACGGCTGGCACGCGACTACGAGCGATTGCCGGAAACCTTGGCCGGTTTGCACTTCGTCGTCTTCACGATCCTGATGCTTGGAAATGCAGCCACCCTCTTTCAAAGTTCATAACACGCTCTAGGGAACCTCTGAACAACGCACTTCAAATGCGCGACACTACACACCTACGTTGAGGAGTCATCCATGCAACTGACGTTCGGTGACGCTGAAGGTTTGGGCAAGCGCAAGCAGACTCGCTGCGAGATCTTCCTGGCCGAGATGGAGCAGGTGGTTCCGTGGAGGCATTTGCTCGGACTGATCGCGCCGCACTATCCGGTGTCGGGGCGGCCTGGTCGACAGCCGTACGCACTGGCGACGATGTTGCGGATTCATTTGCTGCAGCAGTGGTATGCGTTGAGCGATCCGGCGATGGAAGAAGCGTTGTACCAGATCCCGACCTTGCGCCGTTTTGCCCGGCTCGGCGGTTTGGACAATGTTCCCGACGAGACCACGATTCTCAACTTTCGCCGCTTGCTGGAAACCCATGGCCTTGCAGCGCGGATGCTGGAGGCCGTCAACGCGGATCTGGTGCGCAAGGGTCAGAGCCTGCGGTCCGGCACGATCGTCGATGCAACCCTGATCGCTGCGCCCAGTTCGACCAAGAACACCGACCGCGCGCGCGACCCTGAAATGCATCAGACCAAGAAAGGCAATCAGTGGTATTTCGGGATGAAGGCACCCATCGGCGTGGATGAGTTTTCCGGGCTGGTGCACCACGTCCGTTGTACGGCTGCCAATGTGGCCGATGTCACGGTGACCCACGCATTGCTGCACGGCAAAGAAGACAGTGTGTTCGGCGACAGCGGCTACACCGGTGCGGACAAACGCGAAGAACTGCAGACCTGCAAGGCTGGTTTTTTCATTGCCGCCAAGCGTTCGACGATTCAAGCCATTGGCAACAAACGCGAGCGCCGTCAGGAAGAATGTTGGGAATACTTCAAAGCAAGTGTGCGTGCGAAGGTGGAGCATCCATTCCGCGTGATCAAACGCCAGTTTGGCTACACCAAGGTCCGCTATCGCGGCTTGGCCAAGAACACCGCGCATGTGCTGACCCTGTTCGCACTATCCAATCTGTGGATGGTGCGCCGGCAGTTGCTGCCGGCCAGGGGATAATGCTGTCTGGCGCCAGCCAACGCCGCAAGAAACCGTAGAAATCGTATCGTACGCATCAACTCTGTGCGCTATTGGCACGCAGCAGGCTCGAATTTTAGAGGTCTGGTGCGTCGTTCAGACCTTCCCTAGGCATAGAGACTGTGGATCGATATGCCGAGCCGACTTGCCACATCGGCTATCGAGTGCCCACGCTCAGTGACCTGCCTGACCGCCTCGACCTTGAACTCTTGCGTGTATCGCTTGCTGCTCGTAAACACCCCTATTGCTGCTGTGAATTATGGCCGCAAGGTCTCTAGGAAAGCCGGGGCGATTCACTTCAACGCAAGCAATTCCCGCATGTCATCAATGATCGCCACCGCACCGGAGCTCTGCACATCGAAACCACGCAGATAGCCGCCGCGCACCATCGCCAAGGGCATGCCGGCGGCGTGTGCGGCCGCGGCATCGGTGGCCGAATCGCCGACCATCAAGCACTGCTGCGGTGTGTGCTGGAACTGCTTGGCCAGCTGCAACAACGGTGCTGGATCGGGTTTGCGCTGCGGCAGCGAATCACCACCGAGCACACTGCTGAAATGCGCGGCGATGCCCAGATGCTCCAGCAGTGGTGCGATAAAACGCGACGGTTTATTGGTGCATAACGCCAGCGTGGCGCCTGCGTCGCACAAACCTGCCAGCGCTTCGGCAACACCCGGATACAGCTGTGGGTCGTGCAGCAGGCTCATTTCATAATGACGCATCATCACCGGCATTTCCGCAACGGCATCGCGGTTGCTGCCGGCTTCGCGTAGCGCGGTGGTAAGCAGCACATGCACGCCTTCGCCGATCCAGGTGCGTATCGTGGATTGGCTGAACTGCTGCAACCCCAGTTCCTGCAATGTACCGTTGAGTGCTTCGGCGATATTGGGTGCGCTGTCCACCAGCGTGCCGTCCAGGTCAAAAATTACCAGTGGATACGGAAACATTCGGACGACCTCATGCGGGGGGAAAGCCGCAGTGTACGGAGTGCAGGATTCGGGGCATGTCACCGTCATCGCCGAACAGAGGCCGTTCGACATGGCACGTGCGTAGTGCTGCAGCAACGCACGCACTACGCACTCACTCCGCCTGCGGCACGTCACCGAACAATTGCCCTTGCACCGCGCCCTCCTCCACATCGCTGAAACCGCTCAGGCCGACACCGACTAGGCGGTAACGCGTCTGCGCGGGCAATTCCACGCGCCGGGTCAGTGCCAATGCGATCTCTGCCAGCGCCTCCAAGGACGCAGGCGGCGGATCGGGTGTGTAGGAGCGCGTCAAAATACGAAAATTCGACATCTTCAACTTCAATACCACCGTGCGCCCGATGCGCTCGGTGCGGCGCGTGGCGAGCCAGGTTTTTTCGGCCAGACGCAGAATATGCGGATCCAGCGCATCCAGGGCCAGGTCTTCGCTGAAGGTATCTTCCGAAGAGATCGATTGCGCCTCTTGATCCGGTTCGACCGGACGCTCGTCGATGCCGCGCGCGCGACGATACAGGCTCTGCCCGAAGGTGCCGAAATGCGCCTGCAATTCTTCCAATGGACGCAGCCGCAGATCGCTGACGGTGACAATGCCCAACGCGGCCAACTTGCCGCCCATCACCTTGCCGACGCCGGGGATACGATTGACCGGAAGCGGCAACAGAAAGGCATCGATACGACTCGGTGCGATAACAAACTGGCCATCGGGCTTGCGCCAGTCCGAGGCGATCTTGGCGAGGAATTTGTTCGGTGCGATGCCGGCCGAAGCGGTGAGTTGGGTTTCTTCGCTGATCTGCGTGCGGATCAGCTGCGCGATCTCGGTGGCCAGCTGCATGCCGGTCTTGGCTTCGGTCACATCCAGATACGCCTCGTCCAGCGACAACGGCTCGACAAGATCGGTGTGACGATGAAAAATCTCGCGCACCTGCCGCGACACCGCCTTGTAGCGTGCAAAATCCGGCGGCACGAACACCGCATCCGGACACAGGCGCTCGGCACGCATGGCCGGCATCGCCGAACGAATGCCGAAGGTACGCGCTTCGTACGAAGCTGCGCATACCACCGAGCGTGCGCCTCGCCAGGCCACCACCACCGGCTTGCCGCGCAACGACGGATCGTCACGTTGCTCCACGGACGCGTAGAACGCATCCATGTCCACGTGCAAGATCTTGCGCATCGAGCTGGTTTCTCTCCACAGGCGTGCGCACATGATAAGTCAGCTGCGTCTTACAGCTTGCGCGGCAATCGACATGACGGCGCTGCCGGCAAACGGGCGCAACCGGCGCTCAATCGGCACGGATCATGTGTGCATAACAGTTCCTGCGCTCCGGCCACACGTACGCAATGGCCACGCGCTTCGGGTGCGTGAACGCCCCTGATCTGGCCATCACCGATCACTTGCCGCAGTGCGCAATCGGCTAAAAACAGCACGCATGCGTACGGATAAAACGTTTGATTGAACCGCGCCACCTCATGCACCCTTCACGGCCTCGTCTTTCGCTCCGTGCAGGAAACGTTTGTCATGACCCGTCAAAATACGTACTCGCGCGATCAATTGCTGGCCAGCGCGCGTGGAGAATTGTTTGGACCCGACAGCGGCCGTCTGCCCAACGATCCGATGCTGATGTTCGACCGCATCACCGAGATCAGCGACACCGGCGGCGCACACGGCAAGGGCGTGATTCGCGCCGAACTGGAGATCCGTCCGGACCTGTGGTTCTTCGGCTGCCACTTCATCGGCGACCCGGTGATGCCCGGCTGCCTTGGCCTGGATGCGATGTGGCAGCTGACCGGCTTCTTCCTGACCTGGATCGGCGCGCCAGGCAGCGGCCGCGCGCTGGGCTGCGGCGAGGTCAAGTTCACCGGCCAGGTGCTGCCTAGCGCCGCTTTAGTGAGTTACGAAATCGACGTCAGCCGCGTGATCAACCGCAAGCTGGTGATGGCGCAGACCGACGCACGCATGCGGGTGGACGGGCGCGAGATATACACCGCCAAGGATCTGCGCGTGGGCATGTTCACTTCAACGGAGAACTTCTGATGCGCCGCGTCGTCGTCACTGGAATGGGCATCACTTCGTGTCTAGGCAATGACCTGGACACCGTTTCCAGCGCGCTGCGAGAGAGCCGCTCCGGCATCACCGCGTTGCCCGATCACGCCGAGGCCGGCCTGCGCAGTCAGGTGGGCGGGGCGGTGGCATTGGATCTGGACAGCCTGATCGACCGCAAGCTCAAGCGCTTCATGGGCGATGCCTCGGCGTACGCGTATCTGGCGATGCGCGATGCGATCGCCGATGCCGGGCTGGATGCCGAGCAGGTCAGCAGCCTGCGTACCGGCGTGATTGCCGGCTCGGGTGGCGGCTCCAGTCAATGGCAGGTGGAAACCGCCGATCTGCTACGCGGCCGCGGCGTGCGCAAGGTCGGCCCGTACATGGTGCCGCGCACAATGTGTTCAGGAGTGTCTGCGTCGTTGGCGACCGCCTTCAAGATTCGCGGCGTGAGCTATTCGTTGTCGGCCGCGTGTGCGACCTCGGCGCATTGCATCGGCGCGGCCGCCGATCTGATCCGGCATGGCGCGCAGGACGTGATGTTCGCCGGCGGCGGTGAAGACTTGCACTGGACCATGAGCGTGATGTTCGATGCGATGGGCGCGCTGTCCACCAGCTTCAACGATCGCCCCGCAGTGGCATCTCGCCCATACGACGCGCAGCGCGACGGCTTTGTCATCGGCAGCGGCGGCGGCATGTTGGTACTGGAAGATTACGACCACGCCATCGCACGCGGCGCGCGCATCCATGCCGAACTGCTCGGCTATGGCGTAACCTCCGATGGCGCCGACATGGTCGCCCCCAGCGGCGAAGGCGCGGTGCGCTGCATGCACATGGCGATGCAAGGACTTACGCAGCCGATCGACTACCTCAACACCCACGGCACCTCCACACCGTTGGGCGATGTCACCGAGCTGGGTGCCGTGCGCGAGGTATTCGGCGACAACGTACCGCCGCTGTCCTCGACCAAGGCGCTGTCCGGCCATTCGCTGGGCGCAGCCAGCGTGCACGAGGCGATCTACAGCCTGCTGATGCTGCGCGACGGTTTTATGGCCGCCTCGGCGCATATCGATGGGCTCGACCCGCGCGCGGAAGGCTTCCCGATCCTGCGCCAAACGCATCAGGCCTCGTTGAACACGGTGATGTCCAACAGCTTCGGCTTCGGCGGCACCAACGCGGCACTGGTGTTCGGCCGGGTGTGATGGCTGACGCGTTGCAGATGCCGCACAGATTTAGGGTGAGCTGTTTTAGGGTGAGCTGTGCGGCACCTGCGCGGTGCGCATTGGGTGTTACATCGCAAGCTGTTGGATAACGGCAGCTGACGGCGACCATCGGCTCGCCGCTTATAGGCTGCCGCCCTGCCCCGTGGTGGTCACCAACAGGAAGCGATGGCGCAGGCAAGGCAGAATGGGCCGACCGCGCCTGGACCGGTTCTGGGATAATCCAGTCATGATGACGCCAATGAACCGCTGCAAGCGATGAACACCCGCCCGACGTCAACGGCGCGGCAGGAAGAAAACGACCAGAACCTGGCCGAACCGGCGATGACGCTGGCTGCGCACACCCGCTTTGTTGGAGAGGGATGTGCTGGAGATGGCTGATACGCGCCCCCCGGTCAGAGCGGAATTTGCAGCATTCGAACACGCCGACTGGCACGGCCTGCAACATGGCCCGTGCGTGGTTTACCTGCTGGCACATGCGCAGCGCGAGGCGTTCTACATCGACACGGCAACTGGGCTGAGCGACATCGAGAAAACGCGCCGGCGCATCATTTTGCAGCAGCAGGCGACCTTGCCCGAGAAACGCATGGTACCGCTGCTGTTGGTGTGGTTCGAACCTTGCAGCGATCCGGCGTTTGCCAGCGCCCGCGCCAAACAGCTGCGTCGCTGGCCGCACGCCTGGCAGCGGCGATTGGTGGCGACACTGAACCCGGCATGGGTCGACCTGAACGCCTATGCCTTGGGATTTCCGGGCGTACTGCCACAGGTGGGCGAACGCCACGCAGTGTGCGGCGACTTGCGGATTTCAGAGGATGAGCAGGGCACCTGAGCCAGACAACCGTTCGCTGCTGCAGCGGCGAATCGACCCGTGTGCATTACGTGTTCGAACTTGATATTGCGCCGCGCACTTGACGGTGCAACGCTGCAGTGCTCACGCCTGGACCATTATCTGAGCGGGCTGCAAGAAGTCTTGCATGTCAGCGCCGCCGCGCACGACGGCGGTCGACTCGACAGGAAAACAGCAGACCTTACGCTCAGCCCGCCATGCCGTTATGGCGCAACAATGCATCGATCTTCGGCGCCCGCCCACGGAAAGCGCGGAAGTTTTCTGCCGCGCTGCGGCTGCCGCCGCGCGCCAGTACTTCATGGCGGAAACGTGCGCCGATGTCGGCCACCTGCTCGGGCGCTTCTTCGAAGGCGGCATACGCATCGGCGCTGAGCACCTCGGCCCATTTGTAGCTGTAGTAACCAGCGGCGTAACCACCGGCGAAGATATGGCTGAACTGATGCGGGAAGCGATTCCATGCCGGCGGGCGATTGACCGCCACTTCGTCGCGCACACGTTCGATCAACTGCAGCACGCTGTCCTGGGCCGGGTCGAAGCTGCTGTGCAGTTGCATGTCGAACAGCGCAAATTCCAGCTGGCGCACGGTGAACATGCCGCTCTGAAAATTGCGCGCGGCCAACAGGCGATCGAACAGGTTGCGCGGCAGCGGTTCGCCGGTCTGTAGGTGCGCGGTCATCGCCTGCACGCGCTTCCATTCCCAGCAGAAGTTCTCCATGAACTGGCTCGGCAGCTCCACCGCGTCCCATTCCACGCCATTGATGCCGGCTACGCCGAGCTCGCCGATGCGCGTCAGCAACTGATGCAGGCCGTGGCCCATTTCATGAAACAGCGTGGTGACTTCGCCATGCCGGAACGTGGCAGGTGCATCGCCGCTGCCGCGGCCGAAATTGCACACCAGATACACCAGCGGGGTCTGCACGCCATTGGCAGTGGCGCGGCGATTGCGGCAATCGTCCATCCACGCTCCACCGCGCTTACCTTCGCGCGCATACAGGTCCAGATAGAACTGGCCGACCAACCCACCTTGCGCATCTTCCAGGCGATAAAACCGCACATCCGGGTGCCAGACCGGCGCGCTGTCGGGTTTGACGGTGAGCCCGTAGAGGCTGTGGATCACATCGAACAGGCCGGCCAGCACTTTGGGCTCGGTGAAGTACTGTTTCACTTCCTGCTCGGAGAAGCTGTAGCGCGCCTGCTTGAGTTTTTCGCTGACGTACGCCAGATCCCAGGCCTGGAGTGCGTCCAGGCCGAGTTCGTCGCGTGCGAAGGCGTCGAGTTCTGCGCGATCGCGCTGCGCATGAGGTTTTGCGCGCACGGCCAGGTCACGCAGAAAGCCCATCACTTCATCCGGGCTCTGCGCCATCTTGGTGGCGACCGAATAGTCCGCGTAATTGGCAAACCCGAGCAGCTGCGCCAGCTCGGCGCGCAAGGCAAGAATGCGATCGATATTGGGGCTATTATCCAAGGCCGGGTCGCCGAATTCGGACGCACGCTCGGCATTGGCGCGATACAGCAGCGCGCGCAACTCACGGCTATCGGCATCGCTTTGCACCGGCAGATAACACGGCATCTGCAAGGTAAGTTTCCAGCCTGCCACGCCGTCTTTTTCTGCAGCAGCGCGGGCGGCAGCGACCACTTCGGCCGGCAAACCGGACAATTGCGTTTCGTCTTCGGTGAGATACGACCACGCATCGGTGGCGTCGAGTACGTTCTGCGAAAACTTGGCTGCCAGCGCGGACAACTCTTCCTGGATCTGCGCAAAACGCGCCTTTGAAGTGTCATCCAGCTCGGCACCGCCGAGGCGGAAATCGCGCAGCGCGTTTTCCAGCACCTTGCGACGTGCGTCGTCGTAGTGCGCGGCTTCGGGCGATGCCGACAAAGCCTTGTATTGCGCATACAGCGCCAGGTTCTGCGCCAGCGCGCTGCCGAAGCGGCTCACCTTGGGCAAGTTGCTGTTGTAGGCCTCGCGCAGCTCGGGGGTGTTGACCACCGCCTGCAGATGCCCGACCTGCCCCCAGGCGCGCCACAGCCGCTCAGTGGCATCGTCCAGCGGCACAACAAAACTGTCCCAACGCACCGGGCTGACCCGTTCGGCCGCCTTCACTGCCGCCTCGGCGTCAGCGAGCAGTTGATCGATCGCAGGGCCCACGTGCTCGGGGCGAATCGCATCGAAGGACGGCAGTCCGGACAGGTCGAGCAGCGGGTTGGTCATGGAACGTTCCGGCGGTGGACTGGATCAAGAAGTCAAAAAAGTGGCTGGCAAAACGTCGCGATGCGCAACAGTTTGGATGGCACCTACGAGGGGATGGCGGTCATTCCAGCCCAGCACAAGGCAGCTGCGGCAAGTCGCCGCCATTCACTGCAATGGCGATGGCAGCATCGCTGGCGGTGACATCGATCTGGCGTTCCACATACCAGGCCGGGTTGTAATAGCTGTGCGCGTAACGTGCGCCGGCATCGCACAGGATGGTAACGATGGAGCCTCGGCGGCCCGCGTCGCGCATGCGCTGCGCGGCCTGCAGCACACCGACGAAGTTGCTGCCGGTGGAGCCACCGACGCGGCGACCAAGCGTGGCGCTGACATGGCGCATCGCCGCCAGACTCAAGGCATCGGGCACCTTGATCATCACGTCCACGCAGCTGGCGATGAAGCTCGACTCCACCCGCGGGCGGCCGATGCCTTCGATGCGCGAGCCTCCGGTGATGGCCAGCTCCCTGGGGCATTGCCCGTCCACCGCGCGGCAATAGCCGTCGAAGAACACCGATACTTCCGGGTCCACGCACAGGATGCGGGTGGCGTGGCGCCGATAGCGCACATACCGGCCAAGCGTGGCGCTGGTGCCGCCGGTGCCGGGGCTGCACACGATCCAATCGGGAATCGGATGCGGCTCCTCGGCCAACTGTTTGAAGATCGATTCGGCGATGTTGTTGTTGGCGCGCCAGTCGGTGGCGCGCTCGGCGTATGTGAACTGGTCCATGAAGTGCCCACCGGTCTCGCGTGCGAGCTGGTGCGAGGCGCTGTCCAGGTCGCAGGCGCGCTCGACCAGGTGGCAGCGGCCGCCCTGGAATTCGATCGCGGCGATCTTTTCCGGTGAGGTCGACGCCGGCATCACGGCAATGAAGGGCACACCCAGCAGACGCGCGAAATACGCTTCGGAAATCGCGGTCGAGCCACTGGACGCTTCGATCACCGGACGCCCGGCGCGCAGCCAGCCATTGGTGAGTGCGTAGAGAAACAGCGAGCGCGCCAGCCGATGCTTGAGGCTGCCGGTCGGGTGGCTGGATTCGTCCTTGAAGTACAGTTCGATGCCCGGATAGCCCGGCAGGTCCATCGGAATCAGATGGGTGTCGGCCGAGCGGTTGAAATCGGCTTCGATCTTCTGGATGGCGGCGGCCACCCACTGGCGCTGCGACATGGCAGGACTGGGCTATGAAAGAAGCGTCAATTCTACCGCTGCCGGGCCCGCGCCCACGGCGGCCAGGTCATCGGGCGGACAACTGGAGGCCGATGATATGCTCGCCGCACCTGTCATCTACCCCGACCGCCTGTGCTGCGTTGCCTGCTCCGACTGCTGCTGTGCCTGTGCCTAGTCGCCAATACGGCCATCGGTGCGTGGGCGTCGGTGGCCATGGCGATGCCACAGGTGGCATCGGCTGCGATGGCGCAGGCTGCGTCAACAGCGCACGCGACCATACCGGCCGCGCTGCCGTGCCATGACGGCATGCTACCGCACGCGGCAATGCAGCTATCCGACAAGACCAGGCGCACGCATGCGGCCGATTGCCGCAAACTGGGTAGCTGCGACTGCCTACAGCACTGCAGTCCCGCCTTGCCGACCTTGCCTGCGGTGCCCGCGGGCCTGCTCGGTCACGCGGCGTTGCCCGCCACCCGGGCCGAAGGGCGCAGCAGCCCGGTGCCGGAACAACCGGTTCGACCTCCCATTGCCTGAGCGCTGACGGCCTTGCCGTCATCGGCGGCCCCGCGTGCGTATTGCGAGGGTTCTTTTAGTCGTGCGTTGCGCCCGCTCTGTTAACGGAGCGCGCCGGAGATGTCATGTCTTTCGATCCCCACTTTTTCGATGCATCATCCAGCGGCGGCCTGAGCCGGCGCCGCTTTGTGCAGGGCCTGGCCCTGGGCGGCGTTGCCGCGACCACCGGCCTGTGGCGCAGCGATGCGCGCGCGTCCAATCCGGTGAGCACGCCGGTCTTGCGCGGCAGTGGTCAGACCCTGCAGATCGGCCGCATGCCGGTCAACTTCACCGGGCGCACGCGTCCGGCCATCACCGTCAACCAGAGCCTGCCCGCCCCCACGCTGCGTTGGCGCGAGGGCGACACGGTGAGCGTGCGCGTATGCAACGCGCTGACCGACCAAGCTACCTCCGTGCATTGGCACGGCCTGCTGCTGCCGGCCACCATGGATGGCGTACCGGGCATAAGCTTCGACGGCATCTCGCCGGGCCAGGAATATCACTACCGCTTCGCGCTGCGTCAATCCGGCACGTACTGGTACCACAGCCATTCGATGTTTCAGGAGCAGGCCGGGCTATACGGCGCGATCGTCATCGACCCGCTGACACCACCGCCGTATCGGCACGATCGCGAGCACGTGGTGCTGCTGTCGGACTGGACCGACCTGGACCCGGCCACGCTGTTCCGCCGGCTCAAACAGATGCCCAGCCACGACAACGACGCGCAACGCACGGTGGGCGATTTCCTGCACGATGCACACCAAGCCGGCTTGCGCGCCACGCTGGCCGATCGCGGCATGTGGGGGCGCATGCGCATGACCCCGACCGACCTGTCCGACGTCAACGCCAATACCTACACCTACCTGCTCAACGGCGTTGCCCCGGCCGGCAACTGGACCGGGGTGTTCAAGCCCGGCGAGAAGGTGTTGCTGCGTTTCATCAACGGTTCGTCGATGACGTATTTCGACATTCGCATTCCCGGTCTGCGCATGACCGTGGTGGCAGCCGACGGCCAATACGTGCATCCGGTCAGCGTGGACGAGTTGCGTATCGCTGCAGCCGAAACCTTCGATGTGATTGTCGAACCGCTCGGCCAGGATGCATTTACGTTGTTTGCGCAGGACATGGGACGAACTGGTTTCGCCTGCGGCACGCTGGCGGTGCGACATGGGTTGCAGGCGCCGATTCCTGCATTGGACCCACGCGCGATCTTGACCATGCGCGATATGGGACATGGCGATGGCATGGCACATGGGGGCCACGCCATGCATGGGGATGATGGGGAGCAGAGCGATCCGCATGCAGCGCACGCGATGCCGATACCGGCAATGCACATGCACGGGCATGCAAGCGAACCGCCGCAGACCAAAACACCCCGCCATCCGGAAAGCGAAGACGGCCATCCCTTGATCGACATGCGTAGCAATGCCGCTGCACCGCGACTGGACGATCCCGGTATCGGGCTACGCGCCAACGGCCGCCGCGTGCTTTGCTACGCCGATTTGCACAGCGTGTTCGACGACCCGGACGGGCGCGAGCCCGGGCGCGAGATCGAGCTGCACTTGACCGGGCATATGGAAAAGTTTGCCTGGTCCTTCGACGGTATCGCCTTCGCCTCGGCAGAACCCATACGTCTGCGGTACGGCGAGCGGCTGCGCATCGTGCTGGTCAACGACACCATGATGCAGCACCCCATCCACTTGCACGGTATGTGGAGCGATCTGGAAGACGCCGACGGTAATTTCCAGATGCGCAAGCACACCATCGACATGCCGCCCGGCACACGCCGCAGCTATCGCGTGCGTGCCGACGCACTCGGCCGCTGGGCTTATCACTGCCATCTGCTGTACCACATGGAAGCGGGCATGATGCGCGAAGTGCGGGTGGAGGTATGAGCGCACTTCGCACTCAACACGTGTTGCTGGTCGCACTGCTTGTCAGCGCATCGAGCGGAGCGCAGGAGCATGTGCATGAGGCGATGGATGCATCCGCGCATGACGATCACGGGCATGCCATGGACCACGGGGCAATGGACCGCGCACCGATGGAGCACATGAAGATGGATCGCGCACTGCCCGCTAAAGCACAAATACAACCACCTGCATCGCCGACCAATACTTCACTGCCACGCGAACCGCTCCCCACGCCCACCGCCGAAGACATTGCAGCCGCGTTTGCGCCGTTGCAGCACCATGCGATGCATTCGACGAGCATCAACCACTATGTGCTGCTCGATCGCCTGGAAGCTTTCGGCACTGATCGCGGCAGTGGTCAAGAGTGGGAGGCACGTGCATGGATCGGTGGCGACATCGACCGGCTCTGGTTGCGCAGCGAAGGCGAGCGGCAGGCTGGACGCGCTCAGCCCGCCGCAGTAGAAGCCTTCTACGGCCATGCCATCTCGCCATGGTGGGATCTACTGATGGGCGCACGCCAGGAGATCGGCGCAGGGAAGCATCGCAGCTGGGCCGCCCTCGGCCTGCAAGGACTGACTCCGTACAAGGTCGAGACCGAAGCTACGCTCTACATCGGCAGCGGTCGCCGCGCAGCAGTGCGGCTGGAAGGCGAATATGAGGTACTGTTCACCAACCGACTGATCCTGCAACCACATGTGGAAGCCAACATTGCACTGACCGATGACGACCGGCGTGGCGTTGGAAGCGGATTGCAACAGGTCGAGGCCGGCATTCGTCTACGCTATGAAGTCACCCGCCGCTTCGCACCTTACCTCGGCTGGGTGCACAGCCGCAGGTTCGGCGATACCGCCCAACGGGCCCTAATGGACGACGAGCCGCCGCGCGATAGCCGGTTCGTTACTGGCCTGCGTATATGGTTCTGAGGCAACAACAGCGTGCGCGATGGCCCGATCGTTCGGCCCATGCCACGACCTTGACCTCGGGCATTCTGCCTCTTGCGATCGACGACAAAACACAGCGGCAAGATTACTGATTCTTGTCGTGCAGAC
Organism: Xanthomonas fragariae; assembly: GCF_900183975.1. Lineage (NCBI taxonomy): Bacteria > Pseudomonadati > Pseudomonadota > Gammaproteobacteria > Lysobacterales > Lysobacteraceae > Xanthomonas > Xanthomonas fragariae. The sequence continues at coordinate 811,874 of NZ_LT853882.1, read as the reverse complement.
ATACCGACCACCCTTGCCTGGCTAAAATCAGCGCCCAACGCAGCCAGAGCTGCGCCCCAATTCCATCAAGGAGCCATCATGCCTTTGACCGATCTGCAACACGTGCCCGGCGCCACCGCCGCGCCGGCCGAGACCCTCGGCTTCGTATTCAACCACACCATGTTGCGCGTCAAGGACCCCAAACAGTCACTGGATTTCTATACGCGCATACTCGGCTTCCGCCTGCTCGATGCACGCGACTTTGTCGATGCGAAGTTCAGCCTGTACTTTCTCGCCTTGCTGCCGGAAGACACCACGATCCCCGATGACGATGCCGAGCGTCGCCTGTGGATGGCCGGCATCCCGGGCGTGCTGGAACTCACGCACAACCATGGCACCGAAATCCAGGACGGCCGGGCCTACCACGACGGCAACAGCGAGCCACGCGGCTTCGGACACATCTGCATTTCGGTCCCAGACATCCACGCCGCCTGCGCACGCTGGGACACCCTTAACGTGCCCTACCAGAAGCGCCTGGAAGACGGTCGCATGAAGCACCTAGCCTTCATCAAGGACCCGGACGGCTATTGGGTGGAGATCATTTCCAATACACCGCTGGCGTAACGACGCGAGGCCAAGCTGCCTGTTGGCGCTCTTGCAGGCAGCGCTGTCAAAGATGCGGGCGAAGGACATGGCGAGCACTGTCCCCCGGCACCGGGCCTCCACCAGGGAGCTGACGAGGTAACTACGCGAGTACCGGAAACACGATCGAGCTGAAACAGACTCTTCGTTAACCTTTGCGATGGATGCGATCCGATGCTTGTATGGAACATTTCACTGGTCCATTCCTTGCGTCAGCAACGATTGCCGCATGCAAGCCGGCCACTCCGGATACCGCTGCCAAGCTGGCAACACCGACTACGGCCACAGCCGCTACCGATAAACCTTCAGAAAATGGCGCTTCTCGCATGCAGGATGCGACCCAACAATTGCAGCCATTCCGCCCCCCACAGCGTGCTGTTGTACTTCATCAGCAATGTGGACGCTGATGGCGCTCTGTCTTATGAATTTGCCAATCAATGAATGGTGCCGAGCGCGAGAATCACTTTCCCGCGCCGGATACCAAGGCAACCCCGGCGCACGCCACCTTTATGACCAGCGAACCTGGCAGCAGGACGCCATGGAAGCTGCAAGGCATAGAACCCAACATTGGCGAGTTTGGCGGTAGCGAGAAAGGCGACGAGGTCGATACCGAGCGTAAGCCCCAGACCTGGAACACGCCTCGGGCAACACAACTGGCGTTACCCACGTGGCATCTGGGCTGGGGAGTCAGGATGCGGATGATTGAGATCCCTCCATATCAATCTGCACGAACCCACGAAGGCCGACGACAACCCTTGGCGCCACCTGGCGACGCTTACAAAAACGACGCCAGCTGCGGTCCAGACTTGCCAGGGTCGACTTGCCTGGATAGTGTGCGTGCGCAACGCGGTCATGACAGCCGGGGCGGCCCCGACGCGTGGGTCGGGGCCGCCCCGGCACGCACCAGTCAGGCACGCAAGATCCCGCCCGCACCCGGCCGCCAATCGCGTGGCGTGCGCAGTGCGGCAAGTGTGCGCACCAGGTCGCGGTAGCTTTCGGCCAATTGTACGAACAGGCCGGCATCGCTGCAGCGGCTGTCGGCCACGTCGGAATACGCACCACGTCCCAGGTCGATGAAGTAATCCACGCTGAGCCTGCGGCGCTGCGCTACGCCGGGGAACAATCCCGCGATCAACAGACAGCCGTCGCCGACATCGCGCAGCAGATCGGCCCGCACGCTGCCGCTCTGCTCCTGCGCATGCAGCCACGCAAGCGCTTGCGTGCGCGAGAGCAGATGCGCATCGCGCTGGAAACGCAGCAACACAAACACCAGATAGTGCTCGCGCGATTCGTCCAGCGGCCGCGCAATCCGCTGCCCCGCCTCACGTACCAGCGCCTGCCACACCTCGGCCGGCGCGCCTTGCTTGAAAGACTCGTGCATACGTCCTCCTGCGTTGTGTAATCCTCGCCTACAGCGCATGCATAAATCGGGCCAACGGACAAGCGTTTGACAAGGGGACAGCATCGCCACCCTTGCATGGCCGCAGCACGTGCGCAATGCCTATTCAACAGCGCATGCAGGGCATCTTGCACGTCGCATTCGTGGCCGAAAGCCCTAATACCGGGTTGTTGGGCGACTCCACGAAAGCGCCGAAGCGACCTCAGTAACGCTGCCACGTCAGTCTCCTCGCCGGCAGCGGGAGGCGGCACCACTCGCGAACATGCGTGTTCGAGCAATTGCTTCTGGAAACGTCGCTTTGCCTTGAGTTGCTTGCCGATCAGCGCATAGAAAAACACAGGCACAGGCCGGTCATCAGCGCCGGATAATGCAAGGGCTACTCCACCGTCACCGATTTGGCAAGATTCCGCGGCTTGTCCACATCGGTGCCGCGCGCCAATGCAGCGTGATACGCCAATAACTGCACAGGGATGGTGTGGATCACCGGCGACAGCACGCCGGCGTGGCGCGGGGTGCGGATCACGTGCACGCCTTCGGATTGGCTGAAGTGGCTGTCCTGATCGGCGAACACGAACAACTCGCCGCCACGTGCGCGTACTTCCTGCATATTGGATTTGACCTTCTCCAGCAGCCGGTCGTTCGGCGCAATCACCACCACCGGCATCGCTAAATCCACCAGCGCTAGCGGGCCATGCTTCAACTCGCCGGCCGGATACGCTTCGGCGTGGATATAAGAGATTTCCTTAAGCTTGAGCGCACCTTCCAGCGCGATCGGATAATGCAGGCCGCGACCGAGAAACAGGGCGTTCTCCTTGGCCGAAAACCGCTCGGCCCAGGCCATGATCTGCGGCTCCAGATTCAAAGCGTGCTGCACACTGCCAGGTAGAAAGCGCAGTTGCTCTAGATAGTCCGCTTCTTCGGTCTCGCTGATGCGACCCTGCAACTTGCCCAGCACTATGGTGAGCTGGAACAACACCGCCAACTGGGTGGTGAATGCCTTGGTCGAGGCCACACCGATCTCGGCGCCGGCACGCGTGTAGCAGACCAGTTCGCTGGCGCGCGGGATCGCGCTCTCCGGCACGTTGCAGATCGACAGCGTGTGCAGATGTCCCAGCGATTTGGCGTATTTCAGCGCCTCCATCGTGTCCAGCGTTTCGCCCGATTGGGAGATGGTGACGATCAGATGCTTGGGGTTGGCGTATGCGGCGCGGTAGCGGTATTCGCTGGCGATCTCCACGCTGCACGGCAGCCCGGCAATGGCTTCGATCCAGTAACGTGCGGTCATGCCGGCGTAATAACTGGTACCGCATGCCAGGATCTGCACGCCTTCGATGTCGCGCAACACCGCTTCGGCGTTCGCCCCGAACAACGACGCGGGGAAGCCCTTCGCATCGATCGCCGCTTCGATGGTATCGGCAAGCGCGCGCGGCTGCTCGTAGATTTCCTTCTGCATGAAGTGGCGAAACGGACCCAGTTCCAGCGATGCCAGCGACACATCCGACAGATGCAGCGGACGCTCGACCGGCGCATCGTTGGTATCGAAGATGCGCATGCCATCGCGACGCAGTTCGGCCGTGTCGCCCTCTTCGAGGAAGATCACCTGGCGGGTGGCCTGAATGATCGCCGAGACATCGGAGGCGACGAAGTTCTCGCCTTCGCCTACACCGATCAGCAACGGGCAACCCATGCGCGCACAGACAAAACGTTCCGGCTCGGCCTGGCTCATCACCGCCAATGCGTAGGCACCGGTGAGCTCCTTGACGGTGCGCTGCAGTGCGATCAGCAGGTCGCCTGCGCTGCCAAGATGGTGATCGATCAAATGCGCGATGACTTCGGTATCGGTCTGCGACTCGAAGGTGTAGCCGAGCGCACGCAGTTTCTTGCGCTGCTGTTCGTGGTTCTCGATGATGCCGTTGTGCACCAGCGCCACGCCTTCGCTGATGTGCGGATGCGCGTTGGCTTCGGTGACGCCCCCGTGGGTGGCCCAGCGGGTGTGGCCAATGCCCAGCGTCGCGCCGAACTGCGCCGCCTGCGCCGCCTGCGCCATCTCCACCACGCGTCCGGTACGACGTACACGGCGCACTTGCGCGCCATCGAGCACCGCAATGCCGGAGGAATCGTAGCCGCGGTATTCCAGGCGCTTGAGTCCTTCGATCAGGACCGGGACCACGTCGCGCCCGGCGATCGCTCCGACAATGCCGCACATAGAACATCCCTTGAGGAATTAAGCAGGTCATTTTAGCGTGTCCGCTCTTGTCCGCCGCATGACCGTGTCAGGACAGCGTGTCGGCGGACACTGCGGACAGTCGTTGACGAGCACAAAGCTCATCGATTTCAACTAAGAGTGGCTAACAAGACGTAGCGAGCAATCGCCAGGTGGGTGCGGACGGCGCGGAGGAACCGCAGTGTACGAGTAGTGCATGCCGATTCCGCGCACCGGCCGCGCCCGCCTGGCGGTGAGCGCAGTCGTTTTGTTAGCCGCTCTAATTGGCGATTGGCACGCGTCCTGCTCGATTGCAGTAACGCCACCGAGCCAGCCGGCCATGATGCGCGATACCTCTGCCCAGGACCAGGTTCTCCGTTCCATCTTCGGTGTGTACTGGCGCGGCAGCGACGAACTGGCGCAACTGGTGCGGCGCGAATTAATGCTCGACACCATGTTGCAGAACACGCCGGTGGCGATGCTGCTGATGGTGGCCGTTAGCGATGACGTCCGCCGCATCGGCTTTTCCAATAACCTCGCACGCAAACTGTTGCACGACGGCCGCAAGCTCGAAGGCCAGCATCGCGACGACGTGCCCGGATCGACGCCGCGCAGCTCTAACAGGCTCTGCTCAATCTGCTCAATCTGCTCAAGAATGCCTAGGAAGCCCGCAGCGAAGCGCAGCCACCCGACCGACAGTGATGTCCACTGCCCGTGACGCGTGTGGCGCAGTGGCTACGCATCGAAGTGCTCGATCGCGGCAACGGCATGATCGAAGCGGTGCTGCACAACGCACTGATGCCGCTCTACTCGACCAAACGCAGTGGCACCGACCTGGGCCTTGCTCTGACCCGCGAAGTCGCCGAACCCCATCGCGGACGCATCTCGCTGCACAACCGCGAACATGGCGGATTGTGCATGACCTTGTCGCTGCCATCGGCAATGGTGGCCTAGTTCATCGCGATGACCTCTGGTGGGTCTGCTGCAACGCAGCACTTGCCGACGCGCATCGCTGACACACTCACTTGGCACGCTCCCAGACCGAGCGTGCGTAAGCTACGGCGGCGAGCACCTTGCAGTGCTGATACAGCATCACCGACAGCGGTTTTGGCCGTCCTTTTATTCGGGCCGAAACGTCCCGCGCTCCTGGATACGCGGCTTTTTCAAGGCTCCGCAAGCATCGTCTGCGCCGGTGGTGCGCGTGGCGGCAATCGTGCCGTAATAGCCATTGCCCACGGTATTGTCGACAAACTGCCCGCCCTGCGAAGGGCATTCGACCTCGGGCTTTATCCAGTCCGAAAACGCCGCGTACTTGCCGGCCCTGACGAAGCGGTTGTCGCCGACGTAGGTGTTGTCCGACGCATCGCGGGTGCGCACGACATCGCCGTTGACGTCGGTGAAGGTATTGTCTTCGATCCGGTTTCCGGACGAGTGACGCGCCAGATAAACCGCATGGATGTAACCAGATGTCTTGGTATCGTTTTCTATCGACACGAACCGGTTGTGTTCGATGCGGTTGTCGCGCGAGTTCTGCAGCCGGATCGCCGCAAACGAATAGGCCGCCTCGCTGCTGCTGCCGTAGACGCCACCGATGCGCTCGAAGGTCATGTCACGGATGACGTTGCCGCTATTGCCGTCGTCGCTGCGCTTGCTGCTGCCCAGATCGAGCGCCATCCAGTAATTGCTGACCTTCAAGCCCTCGAAGGTCAGGCGGGTGGCGGTATCCCGACCGCCTTTCAGCGTGAACCAGGTTGCGCCACCGCGCCCATCGAACACCGGTGGGCTGGCGACACCAGAGGCAGCGCTAAAGCGGATGGGCGCGCCGTTGGTGAACGTCCATTGCACAGATTGCGTGAGATACGTGCCTGCTGCGATCACCACTTCCACCGTGCCGGCAGGCTGCCGCTCGAACAAGCGCTGTTGCGCGGCAGCCAGACTGCGCAGCGCTGTCGAGGCGCTGGTGCCTGCCGCAGCATCGTTGCCATTGGGCGCCAGATACAGCCGGTAGGTCTGTGCAGATGCAGCAGCCGGCAGCAGCGCTGCCAACGTCAGTACCAGCGTCGCCCGCAATGAGCAGCATCGCATTTTCATCCTGGACCTCTTAAGCACTCGTGACGCTAACATTCATTTTGCCGTGGCCGGGCAGCACGCGTTGCGACGTCCTGCACAGTGCGGCAAACCGCGTTACTTCGTGGTAGGTCGCTCCCAGCCTTCAATCACGGTCTGACGCGGGCGCGTCACACTGAGCTGGCCGGCCGGTGCATCGCGGGTGATCACCGACCCCGCACCGATAGTGGCATTGGTGCCGATCTCGATCGGTGCCACCAGCGCGCTATTGGAGCCGACAAAGGCGCCATCGCCGATAGTGGTCTGCGACTTGTTCACGCCGTCGTAGTTGCAGGTGATGGTGCCGGCGCCGATGTTGACCTTGCTGCCGATCACCGCATCGCCCAGATAGGTCAGATGGTTGGCCTTGCTGCCCACGCCCATGGTGAGTTTCTTGGTCTCCACGAAGTTGCCGATATGCACGCCATCGGCCAACACGGTGCCGGAACGCAAGCGCGCAAACGGGCCGATCATTGCCGCGCCCTCGGTCACCACGCCTTCCAGATCGCAATGCGCGCGCACCTGTGTACCGGCGCCCAGGGTAACGTCGCGCAGCCGCACGAACGGGCCGATGACCACGCCATCGCCTAGCGTCACATCGCCTTCCAGAATCACATCGATATCGAGCTGCACATCGCGGCCCACCTGCACGCTGCCGCGCTGGTCCAAGCGCGCCGGGTCGGCCATGCGCACGCCTTGCAGGCATAACGTACGCGCCGCACGCGCCTGCCAGGCACGTTCGAGCTGGGCGAGCTGCCAGGTGTCATTGGCGCCTTCCACATCCTGCGGGTCGGCCACATGCACCATGTCGGCCGGGGTGAAATCGGCGGCGGCGCTGGCAAACACGTCGGTAAGATAGAACTCGCCCTGCGCATTTTGGTTCGACAAACCCGCCAACCAGCGTCGCAGCGCGGTGGATTCGGCGGTTAGGATGCCGGTATTGATGGTGCGGATGCGGCGCTGCTCGTCGTTGGCATCCTTCTGCTCGACGATCGCCGCAACCTTGCCTTCCGCATCGCGCAAGATGCGCCCGTAACCGGTGGGATTGGCCACATCGGCCACCAGCACTGCCATACGTCCGGGTGCGCGCAGCAGTTGCAGCAAGTCGTCGGATTGGATCAGCGGCACATCGCCGTACAACACCAGCACCGTCGCCGCATCCGGAATCGCAGGCATCGCCTGCTGCACCGCATGCCCGGTGCCCAGTTGCTGGCGTTGCCCAGCCCAGTGCAGGTCGCTCTGGGCTGCGAACGCCGCCTGCACCTGATCGCCGCCGTGTCCGTACACCACGTGGATCGCGGCCGGTTGCAGTTGCCGCGCGGTGGCAATCACGTGCGCCAGCATCGGCTGGCCGGCCAGCGGCTGCAGCACCTTGGGCAGGGACGAGCGCATGCGCTTGCCCTCGCCCGCGGCCAGGATCACGACATGCAGGGGCAAAGTCATCGAAACGTTCCAAAGCGAATAGATGGTCAAATTCTAGTCGCTGTCTCGGCGGTGCGTCGTCACCGCGTGGCCGTCTTTTGGTGATGACGCGTTTAAGCGCTGCTGCCGTTAGCATAAGCGCCCTCTCTCGATCACCAGGCACGCATGAGTCTGTTCCGCCAAGGCAGCCAGTTCATGATGATTGGCGGCCTGCAGTTGGCTGTGGACTGTGGCATCTTCGTCGCCGCCACCGCTGCAGGCATGCCTGCAGTGCCGGCCAATCTGCTAGGACGCATCAGCGGCGCGATGCTCGGGTTCTGGCTCAATGGCCGCTACACCTTTGCCCAGGAAGGCAGCGCGCGTCTGGGATGGCAGCGCTTCCGACGCTTCGCGCTGATGTGGCTGGCGCTGACGTTGATCAGCACCTGGCTGCTATCGATGACGGTCGAGCTAATCGGCCTGCGTCAGGCCTGGCTGGCCAAGCCACTGGTCGAAGGCGGGCTGGCGATCGTGTCGTTCTTTCTGGGCCGGCATGTGGTGTATCGCTGATAGAAGAATCGGCAACGAACACATCGCGCGGACAAATAACCGAAGCAGCGTCGCTGCCATCGTTTTCTGTCATGGGGCCCCGCTCGACTCAGTGACAGAAATCGCCAAGACTGCGTACCAATGCAGCACGATGCAGCGCGTCCAACTGCCATCGCGCGGCGTAATGCGCTGCTACACGCGCGGTGCTGGTCGGACAGTCGGGCGCTGCGCGTGCTGTCGCAACGTCGGCCAATGCATCGAGCAATTCGCCCTGCAGTTGATCCAGGTGTGCGCGCAGCGCGGCCAGATCCGGACGTGCGGTGTCCGGCGCGCTTCCGCGTTCGCGCCAGTGATTCAACAAAGCGTACTGCACCCACTTGTTTGCTTCGATCTGCGCAGCGAAGAAACGCGCCGCATCGTCGGCATCCAGCCCGTGCGCAGGCGCCTGATCGCGCACGCTCTGCAGCACCGCCGCCTCGCGGGTCTGGTCCAGCACCGGCTTGCCGCTGTCCCACTTGCTCAACGCCACTGCATCGCCGATCGCGTTGCGTTGCACGATGCGATCCAGCAACGGATCCAGCGGCGGCTGGCTGCGGGCAGGCAACGCGCAACCCAGCAGCGCGACGGCGAGCAGGCCGGTGAGCGCGTAACTGCGAATGCCAGCGATCAAGCGGGTCATTGCGGATTCCTCAACATGCATGAGTGACTGCTGAGCCGCCTTCAGACGTCGGCACAGCGCAAGGCAGGCAGTGTGCCTACTGCCACAGTGTACGTGCGCCGCGCCACGCACGTGCATCTCCAAAAACGAAAACGCCGACACGAGGTCGGCGTTTCCACTCCACACCTGCGTGTGGCGGTGCATCTGCTATCACGTTTGCGCGCGCCGTCCAAAGTGGCGCACGCAATCGCACTTAGTGCTTCAGCGTACGACGCAAACGTTCCAGCGCCTGCAACTGCACCGTCGCCTCGGCCAGCTGGCGCTGCGCTTGGGCCACGTCCACCGTGTCGCCACGGTTGGCCAGCAGACGCTCGGCCTCTTCCTTGACCTTGCGCACGGCGGCCTCGTCGATGTCCTGCGCACGCACCGCGGTGTCGACCAGCACGGTCACTACCTGCGGCTGAACTTCCAGGATGCCGCCGGAGATGGCGAAGTCCAACTGTTCGCCACTGGCGGTGGTGACCACCACCTTGCCCGGCTTCAAGCGTGTGATCAGCGGCGCGTGCTTGGGCGCGATGCCCAGCTCGCCCAACTCGCCGGTGGCCACGACCAGGGTCGCCTCACCGTGGAAGATTTCCTTCTCGGCGCTGACGATGTCGCAACGGATAGTGCTCATGGTGGGTGCCTCACGTTGTGAGGCGGGGATTGGGGATCGGGGATCGGGGATCGGCAACAGCGGCATTCGCCGTCATCACCCCCCTCGCCCACATTTCCCGATCACCGCCGTACCGAATTCCAAATCCCGGCTCTTACGCCTTGGCGCTCATCTTGTTGGCTTTCTCGACGGCTTCTTCGATGCTGCCGACCATGTAGAACGCCTGTTCCGGCAGATGATCGTACTCGCCGTCGCAGATCGCCTTGAAGCCGCGGATGGTATCCTTCAGCGAGACGTACTTGCCCGGCGAGCCGGTGAACACCTCGGCCACGTGGAACGGCTGGCTGAAGAAGCGCTCGATCTTGCGCGCGCGCGAGACCGACTGCTTGTCGTCTTCGCTCAGCTCGTCCATGCCCAGGATGGCGATGATGTCCTTCAGTTCCTTGTATTTCTGCAAGGTCTGCTGGACACGCTGGGCGGTGTCGTAATGCTCGTTGCCGATCACCAGCGGGTCCATCTGGCGGCTGGTGGAATCCAGCGGATCCACGGCCGGGTAGATACCCAGCGAAGCGATGTTGCGGCTCAGCGTGACGGTCGAATCCAAGTGGGCGAACGTGGTCGCCGGCGACGGGTCGGTCAGGTCGTCAGCAGGCACGTAGACGGCCTGGATTGAGGTGATCGAACCGCTCTTGGTCGAGGTGATGCGCTCCTGCAACACGCCCATTTCCTCGGCCAGGGTCGGCTGGTAACCCACTGCCGACGGCATACGGCCGAGCAGTGCGGACACTTCGGTACCGGCCAGCGTGTAGCGGTAGATGTTGTCGACGAACAGCAGCACGTCCTTGCCCTTGCCGTTTTCATCCTTCTCGTCGCGGAAGTACTCGGCCATGGTCAGGCCAGTCAGCGCAACCCGCAGACGGTTGCCCGGCGGCTCGTTCATCTGGCCGTACACCATCGCGACCTTATCCAGCACGTTGGAGTCTTTCATCTCGTGGTAGAAGTCATTGCCCTCACGGGTACGTTCACCCACGCCGGCAAACACGGACAAACCCGAGTGCGCCTTGGCGATGTTGTTGATCAATTCCATCATGTTGACGGTCTTGCCGACGCCAGCGCCGCCGAACAGGCCAACCTTGCCGCCCTTGGCGAACGGGCACATCAGGTCGATGACTTTGATGCCGGTTTCCAGCAGTTCGGTGCTGGAGGACTGGTCTTCATACGACGGTGCAGCGCGGTGGATTTCCCAATGGTCCGACGCCTGCACGTCCCCGGCTTCGTCGATCGGACGACCTAGCACGTCCATGATGCGGCCCAGCGTACCGGCACCGACCGGCACCGAAATGGCGCGCTCGGTGTTGGTGGCCAGCAGGTTGCGCTTGAGGCCGTCAGTGGAGCCGAGCGCAATCGTGCGCACCACGCCGTCGCCGAGCTGCTGCTGCACTTCCAGGGTGATGGCGGTGCCCTCGACCTTCAACGCGTGATAGACCTTCGGCACTTCATTGCGCTGGAATTCGACGTCGACGACCGCGCCGATGATCTGAACGATCTTGCCCTGACTCATTTTGCTGCTCCGGTTAGCTTTGCTCTGTCCGAGTGGCCGATGCCAGCTCGTTGAATTTTGTGATTTGGGATGCGTGATGGGAGATTCGTAAGAGCGCGGTCTGATGCGCTTTCAGCCAATACCGAATCCCCAATCCGGGCTGTTCTCATACGGCGGCGGCTCCGCTGACGATCTCCGAAATTTCCTGGGTAATCGCCGCCTGACGCGCTTTGTTGTAGACCAGTTGCAAGGTGCCGATCATCTTGTTGGCGTTGTCGCTGGCAGCCTTCATCGCCACCATGCGCGCGGCATGCTCGGAAGCCACGTTTTCCAGCACGGCCTGGTACACCAGCGACTCGATGTAACGCGTCATCACGTGTTCCAGCACGGTCGCGGCATCGGGTTCGTACAGGTAATCCCAATCGTGGTGGGCCACCTTGTGCTCGGCGGCGGGCAGCGGCAACAGCTGATCGAAGCTGGCCTTCTGAGTCATCGTATTTACAAAGCGGTTGTAGACCAGATACACGCGGTCCACCTTGCCCTCGACGAATGCATCCAGCATCACCTTGATCACACCGATCAGCTGATCGATCTGCGGGCTGTCGCCCAGATGCGTCACGCTGCCGACCATGTTGACCTTGATGCGCCGGAAGAATGCCGACGCCTTCTGACCGATGGTCACCACGTCGATCTCTGCACCCGTGTCCTGCCACGGACGCACTTCGCCCAGCATCTTGCGGAACAGGTTGTTGTTCAGACCCCCGGCCAGGCCACGGTCCGAAGAGATCACTATGTAACCGACCCGCTTGACCTGCTCACGCTCGACCAGGAACGGATGCTGGTAATCGGTACTGGCCTGCGCCAGATGACCAATCACCTGCTTCATCGCCTGGGCGTAAGGGCGCGAGGTCTTCATGCGGTCCTGCGCCTTGCGGATCTTGGAGGCTGAGACCATTTCGAGCGCGCGCGTCACCTTGCGGGTGTTCTGCACGCTCTTGATCTTGGTTTTGATTTCGCGTCCGCCTGCCATTGCTCGCTCCGCTCGTGGGATTCGGGAGTGGTGATTCGGGATTGGCTAAAGCCCCCTGACTCACCGCACCTACAAACCCCGAAATACCTGAATCTGAAGATTTGGGAGTGGCGATTCGAGATGGGCCTCAGCCCCCCCCCGAACCACCGCTCTTACAAATCCCGAATGCCCCATCCCGAATCCCGGCTCTTACCAGGTGCCCGTGGTCCTGAACTCTTCGATGCCCTTCTTGAAGGCAGCTTCGATGTCGTTGTCCCAACCGCCGGTGGTGTTGATCTTGTTGATCAGCTCACCCTGGGTGTTGGCGAAGTGGGCGTGCAAGCCTTCTTCGAACGCCAACAACTTGTTGACCGGCACTTCATCGAGGTAACCCTCGTTGACGGCATAGATCGACAGCGCCTGGTTGGCGATGGACATGGGCGCGTACTGCTTCTGCTTCATCAGCTCGGTGACGCGCTGCCCGCGCTCGAGCTGCTTGCGGGTGGCTTCGTCCAGATCCGAAGCGAACTGCGCGAACGCAGCCAGCTCGCGGTATTGCGCAAGCGAGATACGGATGCCGCCGGACAGCTTCTTGATGATCTTGGTCTGTGCAGCACCACCGACGCGCGACACCGAGATACCGGCGTTGACGGCCGGACGGATACCGGCGTTGAACAGGTCGGTCTCCAAGAAAATCTGGCCGTCGGTGATCGAGATCACGTTGGTCGGCACGAATGCGGAGACGTCACCGGCCTGCGTTTCGATGATCGGCAGGGCCGTCAGCGAACCGGTCTTGCCGGTCACCGCACCATTGGTGAACTTCTCCACATACTCCTCGGAGACGCGCGCAGCGCGCTCGAGCAGACGCGAATGCAGATAGAACACGTCGCCCGGATAGGCTTCACGACCCGGCGGGCGCTTGAGCAGCAGCGAGATCTGACGGTAAGCCACGGCCTGCTTGGACAGATCGTCATACACGATCAGCGCGTCTTCGCCGCGGTCCATGAAGTACTCGCCCATGGTGCAGCCGGCGTACGGGCTGATGTATTGCATCGCGGCCGACTCGGACGCGGTCGCAGCCACCACCACGGTATGCGCCAGCGCGCCATTCTCTTCGAGCTTGCGCACGATGTTGGCAACGGTCGAGGCCTTCTGACCAATCGCCACGTATACGCACTTGATGCCGGTGCCCTTCTGGTTGATCACCGCATCGATCGCCAGCGCGGTCTTGCCGGTCTGACGGTCGCCGATGACCAGCTCGCGCTGACCACGGCCGATCGGGATCATCGCATCGACCGACTTGTAACCGGTCTGCACCGGCTGGTCGACCGACTTGCGCCAGATCACGCCCGGCGCAACACGCTCCACCGGTGCGGTCTGGGTAGCGCCCAGCGGACCCTTGCCATCGATCGGCTCGCCCAGTGCGTTGACCACGCGACCCAACAGCTCCGGACCCACCGGCACTTCCAGAATGCGACCGGTGGTCTTGGCCACGTCGCCTTCGCGCAGGTTCTCGTAATCGCCCAGCACCACGGCGCCGACCGAATCGCGCTCCAGGTTCAGCGCAAGGGCAAAGGTGGGCCTGCCATCCGGAGCGGGCGGCAGTTCGATCATTTCGCCCTGCATCACGTCGGCCAGGCCGAAGATGCGCACGATGCCGTCGGACACGCTGGTCACGGAGCCTTCGTTGCGCGACTCTGCGGACAGCTTGACCGCCTCGATGCGGGTCTTGATCAGGTCGCTGATTTCGGAGGGGTTGAGCGTGGTTGCCATCGTTCAGTCCTAGATGCCGGCCGCGAGGGCCATGCGTTTATGTGAATTCAGTGGGCGAGCGAGCTTTGCAGACGCGCGAGCTTGCCCTTCAGCGAGCCGTCGATGACCACGTCGCCGGTGTCGATCACCGCGCCGCCGATCAACGAAGCGTCCACCGCGGTGGTGATGTCCACCTCGCGGCCGAAACGCTTCTTCAGCGCAGTAGCGATCGTGTCGAGCTCTGTCCGATTCATTGCGGTTGCCGAGGTCACCGTCGCCTTGACAACGTGTTCGGCGTCGGCACGCAGTTGCTCGTACAGCCCTGCGACTTCCGGCAGCAGCGACAGCCGCTGCGCATCGGCCAGCAGGCCGAGGAAACGCAGATAGTTTTCGCCCGCCTGCGGCGGGGCCAGCAACGCTACTGCCTGTTCCTGGCTCAAGGCCGGGTTGAGCAACAGCGCGGCCACGCGCGGCTCGCCGGCCACCTGCGACGAAAACGCCAGCGCATCGGACCAGGGCGCGAAGTTGCCGCCCTCACGCGCGATTGCAAACGCGGCCCGGCCGTAGGGACGGGCAAGTGTGAGCGCCTGACTCATCGATTAAATCTCCGCCGCCAGCTCGTCGAGCAGCGCCTTGTGGGCGTTGGCATCGATTTCGCGCTTGAGCAGCTTTTCGGCACCGCTGACTGCCAGCACGGAGACCTGCTTGCGTAGTTCCTCGCGGGCACGGGTCGCGGCCGCGTCAATTTCGGTCTGCGCCAGCTCCTTTTGACGGTTGGCTTCGGCAATCGCCTCATGCTTGGCCGCTTCGATGATCTGGTTGGCGCGCGCATGGGCCTGATCAATGATCTCGTTGGCCTTGGTGCGTGCGTCCTTCAGTACTTCGTTGACCTTTTCATGCGCCTGCGCCAGATCCTTCTGACTACGATCGGCCGCAGCCAGACCTTCAGCGATCTTTTGCTGACGCTCTTCGATCGCCCGCAACAGCGGCGGCCAGATCTTGGTCGCGACGATCCAGATTAGACCGGCGAAGGCCAGCGCCTGGGCAAAGATGGTAAGGGTGATGTCCATGGGTCGCTCAATCGCTCTTTAGGGGTGAAAGCGCCACCGCATGGCGACGCTTTCCGACCTTCATCCGTGGAGGCAACCGCGCGCGGTTGCCTCCACATCCTGCTACCGCTGGATCAGCCGGCAGCCTGCGACAGACGCTCGATGAACACCTGGGCCAGCGGGTTGGCGAAGGCGAACAGCAGGCCGACAGCGACGCTGATGATGAACGCGGCGTCGATCAGGCCGGCGGTGATGAACATGCGCACCTGCAGCACCGGGATCAATTCCGGTTGGCGCGCGGCCGACTCCAGGAACTTGCCAGCCATGATGGCCAGACCGAGGCCGGCACCCAGCGCGGCCAGGCCGATCATGATGCCGACGGCGAGGACGGTGGAGCTCTGGACTTGAGCGAGGTTGGTCAGGACGGCGAGGTACATGGTGATCTCCGAACGAAAGTTTCTAAGGGTGATGGATGAATCGGGATGAAGCGTATGTATGAAGGGTGTAGCGAAACTCAGTGACTGTCTTCGGCAAGGCTCAGATAAACGATCGACAGCATCATGAAAATGAAAGCCTGCAACGGAATCACCAGTAGGTGGAACAACATCCAGCCAAGGCCGAATACGCCGCCAGCAACCATGCCGGCGATGCCCGCACCGCCCAGCACCCAGATCAGCAGGAAGACGATCTCGCCGCCGAACATGTTGCCGAATAGTCGCATCGCCAACGAAATCGGCTTGCTCAGCCACTCGACGATGTTCAAAAGCAGGTTGAACGGCAGCATCCACTTGCCGAACGGCGCCGTCAGGAATTCCTTGGTCATGCCGCCTACGCCCTTGGAGCGCAGCGAGAAGAAGATCATCAGGAAGAACACGCTGATCGACATGCCCAAGGTGGCATTGACGTCGGCGGTGGGCACCGGCTTCCAGGAATGGATGCCTGCCCAACCCAGCGGGATGGCGATGAAATCTGCCGGAACCATCTTGATGAGATTCATCAACAGGATCCAGAAGAAGATCGTGATCGCGATCGGGGTCACCAGCTTGCTGCTGCCGTGATAGGTGTCCTTGGCCTGCCGGTCGACGAACTCCAGGCAGATTTCCACGAACGCCTGCCACTTGCCCGGCACGCCGGCTGTGGCATTGCGGGTCGCCGTCCAGAACGCGAAGACCATGACCAGACCCGTCAACATTGCCATGACCAGGGTATCGACGTGGATGGTCCAAAACGTACCGCCACCATCGCGAACCGGATAGATGAGGTTCTGCAAGTGATGCTGGATGTAGGAGGTAGGGGTTGCTGCCTCGCCCGCCATGTGTCTGGAGCCCTTTAAGTTCGAATCAACGTCTGGCCAGAGCCAGAACCTGAAAAATCAGCCCGATGGCGATACCCGCCAACAAAGCCAGAGGAGGCAGTCGCAACAGGCCGAAACCAAGCGCCAGCGCCGCGAAAACCAATACCCACTTCAGCACCATCGCTAGAATCAACCGGACCATGGCAGTGCCCACTGCCTGGATACCGCCACCTAGCGCGGTACGTGCCGCAATCCAGCCGCCCAGCACCGTTGCAAATCCGGCCAACGCCAGACCGGCAGAGTAACGGAGACCGACCAACAGCAACCCCAGACTGGTTATGGCTACGGCGGCAAGCGGATATACCGCAGCGCGCAGCATCAACCGCCGACCCGCGTCAACGGAGTTCAGCACTACCGTTACCTACGTGTGAATGAATGGGGAGCGCAGTTGCGCCTCGTCGAGCCGCGGAAGTATAGCAACGGGACAAATTGCGAGACAACCGGCAGAGGTCATCAGCTGCCGCGACGCCTGCACATCAAAGTACCACCGCTGGCCGCATCCAGGAGACCGGGGCTCCTGCTTTTTACGCATTTTGGCGCACCCCGCTAGTTTCTCGTCCGCGGCCCAATCCGCCGCATCGCACGATCTTTGCGATCTACGCAGCGCGCGCAGCGATGGCTTGGCGACATTCGGATGTCGACGTTTTGGGTAGCCGGCGACGACAACCGTACCGGATGGGATGCATTGCGACACGCATCGCGCTCGCCGACGTCCACATCTAGTTTGCCGCGATCGACGCGTGCTACCTGTGTCTGTTGACGATGCGGACCGTTTTGTCCGATCGCTAGGACCACCTTGACAGGTATTCGACAACTCCTTCACTTATGGAAGACTTTACCTTATCCAATATGCGCAGCACAGGCTCGACCGCCTGACCATTCCAAGCATTTGGAGCTCCCCATGAAACACCTCCTCGCACTGGCGATCCCGTGCGTTCTGGCCGTTGCCTATGCCGCGCCTGCGCACGCCGAAGATACCGATGACCGCTTCCAGATCCGTCTCGGTGCGATGAACGTCGACAACGACAACACCATCCGCGGCAACACGCTGATTGCAGGCAACAACGTGTCGGTCAATGAAGACTTCAAACTGGGTGGCAAGGAATGGGAGCCGCGCACCGATGGGGTGTTCCGCATCAGCACCCGTCAGCGCCTGATCTTCGATTATTTCAAGTACGACAAGGATCGCCGCGAGCCCCTGACCCAGGACATCGTTGGCGGCGGCTTCACCGTGCCGACAGGCAGCTTCATCAAGGGTAAGTTGAAGTACCAGGTCACCACCCTGGTGTACGACTACTCGGTCATCGAGTCACCGGAATTCAGCATGGGCCTGCAGATCGGTGCCGAATACGCCAAGGTCCAAGCCAATGCATAGGCCGACTTGGGCAGCGTCTTCAGTGGCGACGTACTGGATGAAAGCGAAGACGGTGTTGCTCCGGTGGTCGGCATCCGTTTCACCGCACGCCCGAGCGAACACTGGTTGTTCAACGTGCAGGGCCAGTACCTCGACACCAGTTGGGGTGACTTCGGTGATTACGACGGCGACCTGAGCCGCGCGAATGCGATTGCCGAATACCGCGTCACCAAGAACTTCGGCATCTTCGCCGGCTACGACTGGTTCAAGCTCGACGGCGACCACCGCGGCAGCGACGGCTTGATCGGCCTCAAGCAGGAGTTCAAGGGCCCGGTCGCCGGCGTGACGTTCGCGTTCTGATGTGCTTGACCCGTTATCCGAAAAAGCCCGCTTTTTGCGTAATGCTGTTCACTTGAGCAATCGAATGAACAGCATTACGCGCAAGGTGGGGCGTTGTAGGCAGCACAGGCGTGCGGCTTGTTACTTCTTCTTCGGGATGTACAGATCGGTGATGGTGCCGTCGTAGACCTCGGCGGCCATGCCGACCGATTCGCTCAGGGTCGGATGTGCGTGGATGGTGTGGCCGATGTCTTCGGCTTCCGCGCCCATCTCGATCGCTAATCCAATCTCGGCCAGTAGATCACCGGCATGCACACCGACGATAGCACCACCGATCACGCGATGGGTCTGCGCGTCGAAGATCAGCTTGGTGAAGCCCTCGGTGCGACCGATGCCGATCGCGCGGCCGCTGGCGGCCCACGGAAACTTGGCCACACCGACCTTCAAGCCCTTGGCATTGGCCTCGGTCTCGGTGACGCCGACCCAGGCGATTTCCGGGTTGGTGTAGGCAACCGACGGAATCACCCGTGCAACCCATTCCTTCTTCTCGCCGGCAGCGACTTCGGCGGCCAACTTGCCCTCGTGAGTGGCCTTGTGCGCCAGCATCGGGTTACCGACGATGTCGCCGATGGCGAAGATGTGCGGCACGTTGGTGCGCATCTGCCGATCGACCGGAATGAAGCCGCGCTCGGTGATGGTGACGCCGGCCTTTTCAGCGCCGAGCTTCTTGCCGTTGGGCGTGCGGCCCACTGCTACCAGCACGCGGTCGTAAGCGGTAGGTTGCAGCGCTGGCGTCTGGCCTGCGGTGGCCGCTTCGAACGACACGGTGATGCCGCTGGCATCGGCTTTGACGTCGGTGGCCTTGGTCTTGAGATATACCTCGACACCACGCTTCTTCAAACGATCGGCCAACGGCTTGACCAGATCTTTGTCAGCGCCCGGCATCAGCTGATCCATGAACTCGACCACGGTGACCTTGCTGCCGAGCGAGCTGTACACCGTGGCCATTTCCAGGCCGATGATGCCGCCGCCGACCACCAGCAGGGTCTTGGGAATGTCGTGCAATTCCAGCGCGTCGGTGGAGTCCATCACGCGCTTGTCGTCCCACGGGAAGTTGGGCAGCTTCACCGCCTGCGAACCGGCCGCGATGATGCAGTGTTCGAAGCGCAGCAACTGGATCTTGCCGTCGTCGCCGACGATCTCCAGCTCGTTGGGCGAGACAAAGCTGGCCACACCTGTGACCGTGCGCACTTTGCGTTGCTTGGCCATGCTGGCCAAGCCGCCGGTGAGCTTGCCGACAACCTTATCTTTGTACTCGCGCAGCTTGTCCAGCGCGATGCTTGGCTCGCCGAAGTGCACACCGAAATCGTCTGCGTGCGACACCTCATCGATCACGCCAGCGGCATGCAATAGCGCCTTGGACGGAATGCAGCCGACGTTGAGGCAGACGCCACCGAGGCTGGCGTAGCGCTCGATCAGCACGGTATCCAGGCCCAGATCGGCGGCACGGAACGCAGCAGTATAGCCACCGGGGCCAGCGCCGAGCACCACCATCCTGCAGTCGATATCGGCCGGCTTGCCGCTAGTCAGCGCTGGCTTAGGCGCGGCCGGTTCGGCTGGGGCACGATGCGACGGAGTCACCGGTGGCTTGCTGCCCGGCGCGGCGGTCGTGGGTGCAGCAGCAGCCGGCGCGGCTTTGGTCTCAGCCTTGGCGGGCGCCGGTGGTGCAGCGGCGGCGCCTTCGGTTTCCAGCAGCAGCACGACTGCGCCTTCGGACAGGTTGTCGCCGACCTTGACCTTGAGCTCCTTGACCACACCTGCGGCCGAGGACGGCACTTCCAGCGTAGCCTTGTCCGACTCCAGCGTCACCAAGCCCTGATCCTTGGCCACGCTGTCGCCAACGGCAACCAGCACTTCGATGACCGGGACATCGCTGTAATCGCCGATGTCGGGAACCTTGATTTCAATGACCGCCATTTGCTTCTCCTGTAACTCAACCGGCTGTGCCGGCAAGCGTCTGCTGGAGTTCATCCAGCGACGATTCGATTTGGGTCCAGCGCTTGTCGCGCTTGTTTTCCTTGCCTTCGCTGCCTTCGATCAGCAATGCGTCCTGCTGCAACAGCAACTCGCCCCCGCCGCAGCTCGGACGCGCTGTTGTCACGCACATCATCGAAAAAGTGGTCACGGAACCGTCATTGCCCACTGCCGGCGACCAGCCGCACCCGATCGTGCTTTCGCACTCGCGTGCTGCGCACTGGTCAACGGCGGCACGCCGAGCATTAGCAGCGCTGCTCTCACAGCAGGATGCGTCGCATGTCGGCCAGCACCTGGCTGAGGTAGGTGGTGAAGCGTGCGGCCAGCGCGCCGTCGATGACGCGATGGTCGTAGCTCAACGACAGCGGCAGCAATAGCTTGGGGGCGAATTCCTTACCGTTCCAGACCGGCTGGATCGCCGACTTGGACACGCCCAGGATTGCCACTTCCGGTGCATTGATAATCGGCGTGAACGCAGTACCACCGATGCCGCCGAGCGAGCTGATCGAGAAGCAGCCGCCACTCATGTCGGCCGGGCCCAACTTGCCGTCGCGCGCCTTCTTGGCCAGCTCGCCGCTTTCACGCGCAATCTGCAGCACGCCCTTCTTGTCGACATCGCGGATCACCGGCACGACCAGGCCGTTCGGCGTATCGGCCGCGAAACCGATGTGGAAGTACTTTTTCAGCGTGAGGTTTTCGCCGGCGGCGTCGAGCGAAGCATTGAATTCGGGGAACGTCTTCAGGGCCGCAGCGCTGGCCTTGACCAGGAAAGCGAGCATGGTCAACTTGATGCCGGCCTTCTCGTTCTCCTTGTTGAGGGCCACGCGCAGCGCTTCCAGGTCGGTGATGTCGGCCTGTTCGAACTGGGTGACGTGCGGAATCATCGCCCAGTTGCGCGCCAGGTTGGCACCGGAGATCTTCTTGATGCGCGACAGCGGCTGGGTTTCGGTTTCGCCGAACTTGCTGAAGTCCACCTTCGGCCAGGCCAGCAGATTCAGACCATTGCCACCACCGGCCGTCGCGGCGCCGGCTGCGGCAGGCGCGCCACCGCTGAGTGCGGCCTTGACGGAGCGCTGCACGTCCTCGCGGGTGATACGGCCGCCCTTTTCGCTGCCTTTGATCTGGCCCAGGTCCACGCCGAGCTCGCGGGCGAACACACGCACCACCGGGCTGGCATAAGGCACCTTGGACGGCAGCACGCTGTCCGCATCGAAGGTCACCGGCGGGCTGCTAGGGCTACCGGCCGACGGCTGGCCGCCCTGCGATTGCTGGGCAGGCTGCGACGGCCCGCTGGGGCGCGCGCCCTGCACCTGCGCGATTTCGCGCTGGGCAAGCTTGTCCGGCACTTCGGACACGGCGACCGGCTCGACCTTGCCGGAGGTCTCGGAGGACTCGGTGGTGGGCTTGGCCGGCGACTGCGCCGCACCGGCGCCACCACCGCTGGCGGCGATGATCGCCACCACGTTGCCCTGCGAAAGGGTGTCGCCCACCTTGACCCGCAGTTCTTTGACTACACCAGCGGCCGACGAGGGCACTTCCATCGTGGCCTTGTCCGATTCCAGCGTGACCAAGCTCTGGTCCTTGCTGACCGTATCGCCGACGGACACCAGCACCTCGATCACCGGGACATCGCTGTAGTCACCGATATCGGGGACAAGTGCTTCCTTGATTTCGGCCATACGGGGAACTCCGGCAACAGAATGAGGGGAAACCCCTATTGTGGCCGGCTGCGGGCCGCAGCGCCAACCATTGCTGTGGAAAAATCGCGCGCTGGGCGGGATACAGCGTCGGCACGCATATGCGCTGGCTCATTTCGATGCACGTCGATCGACCCGCAACAGGCGCAGTGGCTACCCCCCGAGGGCAAACAATACGCCAGCGCATTGTCCAGTCCATTAACGGCTTCGACCCGCTCGCATCACTGCTGGGCGCAGGGTCGCAGTGCACCTGCTTGCGGCGCGATCAGACGCTCGATGGGCTTTTCCACAACGCAGTTGCAGCTCGTTTCGGTCAGTGCCGGCTGCACCGCACCGGCCACAACATCGCCGATCAGCTGCGGCAGCGGTTCAGCCACTAACGCACCGATGTCGTTATCGATATCGATCGGGGTCAACTGGTTTTTGCTGAAGCTCTGCTTCGCACGCGCATCCGTTGGCGGCGCCGCACGCGCACACGGCCAGCACTGCGGTACGTACGCGTTGGCTCAGCCCACCGCAACGTTTGCACGTAGCTCAACCCGCCACTCCTCAGACGCAGCTAGTCCAACGCAGCGCGCAGCGGTTGCCAAGCCTCGCACAGACGCGGCAACGACCACGCGGCATTGGCCGGGCTGGTGGATGGCAATGCCCACAACGGCACTGCGCGCAGCTCTACTGGCAACAACGGCTGCACATGTCGACGCCATGCCTGCGCAGCAGCTGCGCCATTGCAGACCACCGCACGCAGTTGCGGCAGTGTTGCCAGCAATGAGGCGATGGGGTTGACCACGATGCTGCCTGGCACGATCGCCGTATCCAGGCTGCCGCGCCGCTCGCACTGACCGATCACATCCCACAAGCCAACGCCGCGTTCGGCCAGTGTGTGCAGGCGCGTTGGGTACGCAGCGCCTGCATCGATGTGCAACAACACCTGCATCAGCGGCCAGAACCGATTGCGCGGGTGGGCGTAGTAGCTGCCTGTCTCCAGCGAGGCATTCCCTGGCATCGAGCCGAGCACTAGCGTGCGGCAATCGCTGCGAATGTGCGCTGGCAGGCATTGCAGCGTGATGCTTTTCGTCACAGCAATCGCACCTGCGTGAATGTCGTTTTCGGGGTGCATGTCGCAACCACGGCCTTCTTCGGAAATTTGCTGAACAAACGAAATTTTAGCGAGCTACGGGTAGGCGTGGATTCAGATTTTCAGGAATAGCTTTGGCGCGGCCCACTCCACGGGCCTGACAAGAAAACGAGGAGATCTCAATGCGTTCCATTTCCATCCTGAGCCTGGCTGCTGTATCCGCACTTGCGTTTGCACCGTCTGCTTTTGCACAAGACACTGGCTACACCGGTGATACCTCCTCGGCTTCCACCAGCGCCGATAGCGCCTCTGGCAAGCATTGGGCGGTGGTCGGCGGTGTTGCCCTGATCAAGCCGAAGAACGACCCGGCCCCGGGCCTGGACGTCGATGGCGGCCCGGCACCGACGCTAAGCGCCAGCTACTACATCAATGACAACTTCGCCGTTGAACTGTGGGGTGCAGCAGACAAGTTCAACCATCGCGTCAACGCCGATGGCGTGGGCAAGGTCGGTACGGTCGAGCAGCAGCCGATCGCCATTAGCGGCCAATACCACCTCGGCCAGGCTGACAATGTGTTCCGTCCGTTCGTGGGCGTGGGCTACTACGAGTCGAACTTCAGCAACGAGAAGATCGATGCAGCGTCGACCAGTGGTCAGCACGTGGGCCTGGATACCGCCAAGGGTGTCATCGGCACCGTCGGTGTGGACATGAACATCAATTCCACCTGGTTCGCCCGTGCTGACGCCCGCTACATGCGTTCGCGTCCGGAACTGCGTGTGGGCGGCCAGGGCACCGGCAGCGAGCTGGAACTGGATCCGTGGACTGTCGGCTTCGGTATCGGCGCGCGCTTCTAAGCACCTGCCTGAAGCACGTTTCAGCTGAAGAAAAACGGGCCGAAAGGCCCGTTTTTCTTATGCGTGGAGCGCGCGATCTTGCAAAGCTCGGCGTGCCAAATCTTTCGCGCGACCTGCATGCGCACGTGAGAGGCGACAGCAGTTCGGGCTTGCCGAATGCGCATCACCACCCACTGCACTTGCGAGCGTTAGCTCAACGCCAGTAGACGCTGCTGCGCAGACGCGCACTGCGCCAGCGCCACCACAGCAACGTCGCGTAGGCCAGCGCATAGCCGAGCAAGACGCCGGCTGCGCCCAACAAGCTGGCATGACTAAGCCAGCCTTCGGTGGGCCAGACCACGCCCTGCCAGGTGCTGCGCCAGCCCTGCACCATGCCCACAATCACACGCGCCACTACCAATGCGGTCAATGCCAGCACCAGCCACAGATTGGGCCGATAAAACAGGCCCTGCGTAGTGCGCTCGAAGCGGGTCAGGCGCAAGGCCAGCATGCCCAGTGCCAGCCCGCAGGCCCAGCCGAACGCAGCGTGGCCGATCGCGCCGGGCCAGAACGCCGCCGCGATCAAGGTGAAGATGACGAACAACACGCTGGACATTCCGGCCGACACCAGATTCATCGTCAACAGCCAACCACGCGCCTGCCGACGCGCCGTGCCGACACGAAAGCGCTGCACCAGCGACAGCGGAAACAGCACCGCGAACACCGCCAGGGCGACGATCACGGCCAGCGGGATAGCGAGGAGAAGTGGCATCAGATGATCGGTTGCGGCGAAGAATGGTTGGCAAGCATGGCGAGCGCTGTCAGCTGGATGCGGACGGCGCGCTCAGAATCGGAGCGTAACCGAGCACCCGCCGGGAGGTTGCGCAATCTTTTGATGACCGCTCTTAAAAAGCCGGCAACACCGCGCCTTTGTACTTCTGCTCGATAAACGCTTTCACTTCCGGGCTGGTCAGGGCCTTGGCCAGCTTTTGCACGCGCGGGTCGTTCTTGTTGTCCGGGCGGGCCACCAAGAAGTTCACGTACGGCGATTCCTTGCTCTCGATCGCCAGCGCATCGCGGGTCGGGTCGAGCCCGGCGTCGAGTGCATAGTTGGTGTTGATAAGCGCCAGATCGACCTGATCCAGCACACGCGGCAGCATCGCCGAATCGAGCTCGCGGAATTTCACCTGCTTGGGGTTTTCGACGATATCGCGCTGAGTCGACAACGCGTTGCTAGGATCCTTGAGTTCGATCACCCCGGCCCTGTCGAGCAGAATCAGCGCGCGGCCGTTGTTGCTCGGGTCGTTGGGGATCACCACATCGGCGCCGGTAGGCAGGTCGGCTAGCGCCTTGAAGCGACGCGAATATGCGCCGAACGGTTCGATGTGCACACCGATCACCGTCACCAGCTGGCTCTTGCGGTCGCGGTTATAGGCATCAAGATACGGCGCGGTCTGGAAATAATTGACGTCGATCTGCTTCTGCACGACCTGGTCGTTGGGCTGCACGTAGTCATTGAACACGCGCACGTCCAGTTTGACGCCCTGCTTGGCCAGCAACGGTTCGACCACTTGCAGGATCTCGGCATGCGGCACCGCTGTGGCGGCCACGGTGAGGGTATCGCCGCCGCTGCTACCGTTGCCGCCACAGGAGGCCAACGCCAGCGTGGCCGCAGCCAGGAAAAAACGAAACGCGAATGTGCTCATAGAGGGATCCGTGGGAGGAGGAATGCGGCACTGCCGCAGGCGGTAAACCTAACAGACACCGCTTATAGCAGCGATGCGTCGGACCTGTGTTCGCGGGTTGATGCGATTGCGTCGGCTGGTGCGGCCGAGCGTCGATGCCGGACCGGCGCGCTCCACGCCGGCTCAGCACACGGCCTCACTGCAAGCTCAACGCCGGCTGTAGCGCGCCACCAACCGGTCGCCCAGCATCTGCAGCAGCTGCACCAGCACCAGCAAGGCGATCACGGTGATCAGCGCGACGTCCGAATGCGACCGCAGATAGCCTTCGCGATAGGCCACATCGCCCAGGCCACCGGAGCCGATCGCACCGCCCATCGCGGTGAAGCCAATCAACGCGATGGTGGTCACAGTGGCACCGGCGATCAGGCCAGGGCGCGCTTCGGGCAACAGCACGCGCAGCACCAGCTGCCGGGTGGTGGCACCCATTGCTTGGCTGGCTTCGATAATGCCGCGGTCAACCTCGCGCAAGGCGGTTTCCACCAGCCGCGCGTAAAACGGGGCGGCACCGACCACCAGCGGAAGGATCGCGCCGCGCACGCCCAGCGAGGTGCCCATCAGCATCAGCGTGAGCGGAATCATCGCGATCATCAGGATAATGAAAGGCACCGAGCGCAGCAGGTTGATCAGCGCCGCAAGCGCGCCGTACAGCACCGGGCGGCGGCGCAACTGCGGGGTACCACACAGGAACAGCGCAACGCCCAGCGGCAGGCCGATCAACAGCGTCAGCGGCAACGCGCCGGCAAGCATCAGCAACGTGTCGAGAGTGGCCTGACCGATGTCGCTCCACTTGGCAGCATCGAGATTGCGGAAGAAACCGTCCGCGGCGGCGAGCAGCAGGGTCATACGCGCAGGTCCTCCACGTGCACGCCAGCGGCAGCAAAGCCGGCGCGTGCCGCGTTCTGGTCGCCGCCGGTCAAGGCGACGATCAGCTGGCCATAGGGTGTGTCCTTGATGCGATCCACGCGCCCAGACAGGATGTTGTAGTCGATCCCGGTCTCGCGGGCGATGTGGCCCAGCACCGGCTCGTAAGTGCCGTTGCCGAGTAAGGTCAGGCGCACGATGCGCCCGCCCACGGCGGCGAAATCGCGGTGCAGCTCGGCTTCGTCCACGTGTTCGGCTTCGAAGACGAAGCGCCGGGTAGTGGCGTGCTTGGGATGCAGAAACACCTCGGTCACCGGGCCGGTTTCCACCAGCTTGCCGGCGTCCAGCACCGCCACGCGGTCGCAGATACGGCGAATCACCTCCATCTCGTGGGTGATCAGCACGATGGTCAAGCCGAGCTCGCGGTTGATCTGCGCCAGCAACTGCAGCACCGACGAGGTGGTCTGCGGGTCCAGCGCGCTGGTGGCCTCGTCGCACAGCAGGATTTGTGGCCGGGTGGCCAGCGCGCGCGCGATGCCCACCCGCTGCTTCTGCCCGCCGGACAGCTGCGCCGGATACTTGCAGGTGTGCTGCTCCAGCCCGACCCGCGCCAGCAGTTGGGTCACGCGTGCATCGATCTCGGCACGCGGGGTGCCGGCCAGCTCCAGCGGGAACGCCACATTGCCGGCCACAGTGCGCGAAGACAGCAGGTTGAAGTGCTGGAAGATCATGCCGATGCGGCGACGCAATGCGCGCAGGCCCTGGCTATCCAGCGCCGTGACGTCTTCGTCGCCGATCAGCAAGCTGCCACCGCTGGGCTCTTCCAACCGATTGATGAGCCGGATCAGCGTGGATTTGCCGGCGCCGGAATGGCCGATGATGCCGAAGACTTCGCCGGGACCGATCTGCAGATCGAGCGGGTGCAGCGCCACGACCTGGCGACTGTCAACAGAATAGGACTTGTGCAGGCGCTGAAACCGGATCACCGCGCATGGCCGATTGGGGGTAGGGGTGTGAAGCCTACCAGTCGCTGTTTCCGGACGTTATTTCATTCTGTTCATAAGTTGGGGACCACGGAGTCGGCATTGGGGATGCGTCCGGGCCGAAGCAACAGCGCCTTTGCTTCCACAAATCCCAAATGCTGACTCCCCAATCCCGACCTCACAGCCTATTCAGCGGCACTGAGCGATAGGCCTTGCGAATACGCTCCCGACGCAGCAAATACGGCCCGGTGGCGACGATGATGCCGGCGTCGGTCCAGGTGCAGTTGTTGGGCAAGGTCTGCCACAGCAGCCAGTCCCAGCCGATCACCCAGACCAAGGCCGGTGTATTCCAGCGGCGCGATCATCACGGCAGCAATGCGCCGCCACGCAACAAGGTGACCCGCAGCGGCCGATAGTGCGCCGACAGCAGCTTTATTCCCGCATCCAGCAACAAGAAACAGGCCACGGCCGACACCATCCAGGCGATGGCGGGAAGCGCAGAGCCGGTGTTGGGCATGGCGCATTAGCGCTGCGCGCGCGCAGACCGCCAACACCCGCCTCGACAGTGTCCACGACGCGATGCCCTGGAGCGATGCTCTAGAATGGCCGCTGTTTTCAGAATAGCTGGAGCGTTGCATGCCTTCCTTCGACGTAGTGTCCGAAGTCGACAAGCACGAACTGACCAATGCGGTGGATCAGGCCAACCGCGAGCTGGAAACGCGTTTCGACTTCAAGGGGGTCCAGGCCAAGTTCGAGCTGGAAGACGGCAAGGTGATCAACCAGTCCGCACCCAGCGATTTCCAGGTCAAGCAGATGACCGACATCCTGCGCGCACGGCTGCTGGCACGCGGTATCGACGTGCGCTGCCTGGGGTTTGGCGATGTGGAAACCAATCTGGCAGGCGCGCGGCAGAAGGTCACCGTCAAACAAGGCATCGAGCAGAAGCAGGCCAAGCAGCTGGTGGGCAAGCTCAAAGAAGCCAAGCTCAAGGTCGAAGCGCAGATCAATGGCGACAAGCTGCGCGTGACCGGCAAGAAGCGAGACGACCTGCAGGATGCGATCGCGCTGCTGAAAAAGGCCGATTTCGAGCTGCCGTTGCAGTTCGACAACTTTCGCGACTGAGTGCGGTTGCGTGATTGCGGTGATTGGCGGGAGTGCGCACGCTGCGCTGGGTTGCGGTGCAGTGGCGCATGCACGTCGCTCGACACACACGTACCGGCCGCGACCACCTGCGTGAAAATGTAAGCCGCAACGCACTGGGCGCCACACTTGCGCTGCGCTTCACTGCGGTGGCCACGGCCGCTGGTTTATTTGTCAAGCAGGACCGACGTGCGCCCCCTCTCGGCGCCGCACACCCCGATGCGTGGCGCATCCAACCGCGCAGCGACCGGCATGATTCAGGAGGCCAGGCAGCTGCTTAACGACAGGTTCGTGCTGCTGTTCGAATCGCTTCTGGAATACCGCCCCTGCGTCGCGATGAACTTGCTGTTCATGGCATTCAGACCTATCTGGCTTTCATCCTGCTGATGTCGTTGAACGCGTTTCTGCCGTTCATCAACATTGCCGCACTCGCTCGCTACGGGCAAAAAGCCACGTACCCGGTGTTGCTCAGCACCTTCGTGCTGATGTTGCTAGCTGCAGCGGCGGGTTATCTGTCCAACCCGATCCATGCGTACGAGTTGTTGGCCATCCTCAAACAGCACGACGACCATGCACGCCACTGCGCTCAAACCGGGCAACGCGGCGCGTTGCCAGTGGCAACACGCCGCGTAATCTGTGCCGACGATGCTGCGCATGTTCGATGCACTTGGCACCGCGCCTGCGCGCAAACTGGCGGTTGCCTTCGACACCGGTGCGCATGCGATCGGTTCGCCGCATAAGACGCCGCTGGCGGGCGTAGTAGCGCAGACATCCATCGACTTCTTACGTGCAGGTGGGCGGCACGGTGGTTGCTGGCACCACGCTCGCCGGTAACCGATAAATCGGTAACAGGATGTGCCGATAGCGTGCCTCGGCCGAGCTACGTTGTTTGCGCTGTGCACGACCATCGACGTTTGCGCTTGCTGCAGGACAGACAACCGCGCGGCACCCTCCCGGCTAAGCGTGCACTGATCACATACACTGGCATGCCATCACGCCGCCGCCCCGATGACCACCACGCCTGCCACGCCCGATCCGTTGACCGCCACCCGCAAGTGGATCGAACGCGCGGTGATCGGTTTGAACCTGTGCCCGTTCGCGAAGGCGGTTTACGTAAAAGATCAGGTGCGGCTGGTGCTCAGCGATGCCAGCACGCCGGAGGCATTGCTGGAGCAATTGGCCGAAGAACTGGTGCTGCTGCGCGATACTCCGGCCGAGCAGATCGACACCACCTTGATCGTGCATCCGGACGTGCTCACCGATTTCCTGGACTACAACGACTTCCTGGACAACGCCGATGCGGCGGTGGAAGCACTGGATCTGCAAGGCGTATTGCAGGTGGCCAGTTTCCATCCGGATTATCAGTTTGCCGGCGCGGCGCTGGACGATGCGGCTAACTTCACCAATCGCTCACCCTTCCCCACCCTGCACTTGTTGCGCGAAGACAGCGTGGAGCGCGCGGTGGCAGCGTTTCCGGATCCGGATGTCATCGTCGAGCGCAATATCGAGACGCTGGAACGCTTGGGGCGCGATGGCTGGGACCGTGTGTTGAACGGGGGCGAACACTGAGCCAACGCAGGCACGTCGCGCAGATACATGCAACGTGTGGCAGCCGCAATCAGCGCGCTTGCTGACATTGGCTATCGCGGCCAGACGATGCAGCCAGTACAGCGCAATCGGCAGCGACCGATTGCCATCGCGCAGCTCGGCGATCTACTTGCTGTCGCCGCAGTTGTCCGGCGTTGTGACCGTGCAGAACTTCATCGTCGATGGCGAGATGTCGCGCAAAATGCAATACGTCTGAAGCATTTGTTGTAGAAGCCCCAACGTGGGCTCGACCTAAAACAACTGGGTGCGCGACTGGAATGAATCATCCGCGCCTCGATGGCGCACCAAGCTTTATATTATAGGACCCACATTTTATATACACTATTGAAATATAAATTTTCAATAGCATCAGCATTCTGTTGACAATTGTCAAAGGCGATGCAAGAGTCGATTGCAGCAAAAATGAGCTGGTTTCGACAACAGGATTGAAGTGAAATTCACAACATTGGCTGCGATCTTGACCCTAATGTCAGGCATGTCGAGCACTGTATACGGCCAGAGCAATCGCGGCGACATCGTTTCCTCGACGTCGGTCACCACTCAAAAAAATATTTATGAGAGTGGCTAACAAAACGTAGCGAGCAGTCGCCAAGTGGGTGCGCACGGCGCGAAGGATTCGCAGTGTACAAGTGGTACACGCCGATTCCGAGCACCGGCCGCGCCCGCACGGCGAGTGCGCGGTAGTTTTTGTTAGCCACTCTAAGAGCCTGTTCACGATCTTTCCTGATTGGTGCAGACTCTGCGGATGCGCCAAAAAACCTATCCGAGCGACATGAGCCGGGAGCGTTTCGAACACATCCTCCCGATCCTGGAACAAGCGCGCAAGCGCACCAAGCCACGCCGAGTGGATATGTATGAGGTGTGGTGCGCAGTGTTGTACGTGCTGCGAACCGGTTGCCAATGGCGAGCGCTACCCAGCGACTTTCCGAAGTGGCGGACCGTGCACGCGTACTTTGCCAAGTGGGGCGAGTGCGACGATGAAGGAGTGAGCCTGCTGGAGCGGGCGCTCAAAAAATCAGGTTGGCGTGGCCCGCCAGAAACAGGAGCGCAACATCTTCAGCAGGTTCTTGATCGTGGACGCGCAGAGCGTCAAGAACACGGACACAGCCGGGCAAAAGGGATATGACGCGGGCAAAAAGGTGTCGGGCATCAAGCGGCATATCGCTGTTGATACCCAGGGGTTGCCCCATGCCATCGCGGTGACGACGGCGGAGGTGACCGACCGCAAAGGTGCGCTGCGGGCGCTGGAGCGCTGTCAGTCAAACTTGACGCATGTACAAAGCCTGCTGTGCGACAGTGGTTACACCGGAGTACCGTTTGCCGAAGGCGTACGAGAGATTCTAGGCGAGCAGCTCACGGTGCAGATTGCCAAGCGCAGCGAACTGCACACCTTCAAGGTCATGCCCAAGCGCTGGATCGTCGAGCGCAGTTTTGCCTGGCTGGAGAAAAACCGAAGGCTGTGGAAGAACTGCGAGCGCAAACTCAACACCAGCTTGCAGTTCATCCATCTGGCCTTCTTGGCGCTTCTACTCAAAAGATCGTGAACAGGCTCTTAGAGCGGCTAACAAAACCCGGGAAGAAACCGTAAGCAGATGATGGAGCAAGCAAGCGAGAGCAACGCCAAGTGGAGATCGATGCGGCGTTCAAAGCGGATGCGCAGTTTGCCCATGCCTGCGAACCAGGCATGGGTGCGCTCGACGACCCAGCGATGACGGCCCAACCGGTCGTTGCGCGCGATCCCCTTGCGTGCGATCCGCGCAATGATGCCGCGCTGCTTGAGGAAGGCGCGACAGCGGTCGATGTCGTAAGCCTTGTCGGCGTGCAATTTGTCTGGCCAACGTCGCGGGCGCCCTGGTTTGCCACCAATTGGCGGCAAGGCGTCGATCAACTCCTCGAACACGACCGAGTCGTGCCGATTGGCGCCGGTGACGCACACCGCCAAGGGGATGCCGTTGCGATCGACGATCAGATGCCGTTTGCTGCCGAGTTTGCCGCGATCGGTCGGGTTCGGCCCGGTATATGGGCCCCCCGGGGGGAGGCTACGCTAGCGGCGTCCAGACCAGCTCGGCTCAGGTCCAGCGTCTGAGCGCGACGTCGCTCGGCCAGCAACACCTGATGCAGACGATGCCACACACCGGCGGCCTGCCAATCACGCAACCGGCGCCAGCAGGTCATGCCGCTGCCGTACCCAGCTCCATAGGCAGGTCTTCCCACGGCACGCCCGTGCGCAGGACATAGACGATGCCGTTGAGGGCTTGCTGATCACTGATACGCGGCCGTCCACCTTTGGGCGAACGCTTCACTTGCGGAATCAGCGGCTCGATGCGCTTCCACAGCGCAATGGGGATCTCTTTGCGACGTGTCATGTCCGCAATTTTGCCACCGGCGAGACAAGATTCAAGGGGTTTTGTTAGACGCTCTAAATCTGGAACCACCGAATCCAACTTCATAGCGTCCTGGATTAAACAGCAATCTCCAAAATATCCGCCTCTTTTGAAAATTGGCAATCTCAGCGTCTCTCGCACTTTTTCCTCATCGGGATTCATGAACATTCAGTCCGGACCGGGGGGCCCACCTGCCCCTCTGCCGGCCGGTGGAATCAATGGCGAAAAAATAACCATCCGCAACGAATTTCCCGGCGGTGCATTCGAACAATGGGATTATGAGTGGAAAGGTCAACAGTCTGGCGGATCTTGGCAGCTAACCGGCTATCAATTCAGGGGACCCACCAGCAGGGGGGACATCGACAATCCCACACAGCCATTTTAATCCTTATCGTTATTTTTGGGAGATGGCTCCCTAGTCCAGCATTCGGGAGCAGGGAGCTTATGGAAGTAGAGCGAGGCAAGGGTTAATCAAAAATACATGCTGTACGGATCGATCTTTAGAATATAGACGGCCCGAACAACACTTCCAGATCGCTTGCTTCCAACGCGCGCCACTGCCCCGATGGCAGCGCATCCAGCGATAGCCCTCTGATACGGCTGCGGTGCAGCGCCGCCACATGATTGCCGGCGGCAGCGAACATACGCCGCACCTGATGGTAGCGGCCCTCGTGCAAGGTCAAGCGTGCCTGACGTGGGCCGAGCACTTCCAGTTCGGCCGGCAGCAGTGGTTTGGTTTCGCCTTCTAACAGCAGCGTGCCGCTGGAAAACAGCGCGGCTTCATCGCCACGCAAATCGTCGGCCAGCGTGATCTCATAGACCTTGTCCAGCGCGGATTTGGGCGAAATGATCCGGTGCAACAGCGCGCCGTCGTCGGTCATCAGCAGCATGCCGCTGGTCTCGCGATCCAGCCGCCCCACCGGCGCCAGTACCGGCGCACGCGAACGGAAGCGCGTTGGCAGCAGTTCGTAGATCAGCCGGCCGGTGTCCTTGGTCGAGCAGGTGTAGCCGCTGGGTTTGTGCAGCAGCAGGCTGAAACCCGGTGGCGGATCGAGTGGCTCGCGGTCGATGCGGATCGCGTCGTGCTCCACCTGGTCGTCGGCATACAACACCTCACCCTGCACATCGGTGACTGCGCCCTGGCGGAACAGCTGGGTGACCTGCTTGCGGCTGCCATAGCCGAGATTGGCAATGTGCTTGACCAGCTTCATACGTGCGCTCCACGGCCGCGTGTGGCAAAGATCAGCTTGAAACCGTCGCGCTCGGCGGCCACACGCACCTGGCCGAAACCTTCGTTGAGCACTTTTTCGTACGGCAGATGCCGATTGGCAACCAACAACAGCTGCCCTCCGGGGCGCAACGCCTGCGCTGCCGCGGAAATGAAGCGCCGACCGATATCCGGGCGGTCCGCACGCGAGGGCGTGTGGAACGGCGGATTGCTGACGATGAAGTCGTACTGCGCCACCAGGCCGGCGGTGACGTCGCGCCAGTGGTATTGCAGCTGCGCCGGATGCGCGATGTCCTGCAGATTGCGCTGCGCAAGCGTCAACGCACGCGCCTCGGCCTCATACAGATCCAGCGCAGTGATCTTGGGGCAGCGTGCAAGCACTTCGGCCGACAGATAGCCGAAGCCTGCGCCCAGATCGGCACCATGCCCGGCCAGCGTGGCCGGCAGATGCTCGACGAGCAAGGCGGATGCAGGATCGATGCGGTCCCAGGCAAACACGCCGGGCCGGCTGATGAAGCGCCCATCCAGAATCTTGCGTGGCGCATCCAGCACCGCCCAGCGCGCCTGCAGCGCGACATCGGTGTCGGCAGGTAGCGGCAGGCTCCAAGAGGTGCGGCAGTGATGCTTGGTCAGGCTGCCGGCCAAGCCGGTGAGCTGGCGCAGATCAGCTTCGCCTGAGCGCGCGCCCTCGTTGTTGGACTGGCAGGCGACCACCCGGCCACCCGGCGCGGTCAGCGCCACTGCACGCGCAAACAGCGCACGCGCTTCTTCGCGCTGACGCGGCGGCAACACCAGTACCAACGCGTAGCGCGTGCTGTCGGCCTCGATCTCGCTCTCTTCGCGCACGGTCCAACCGCTGCGCTCCAGCGCCTCGGCGAATGGGCGAAAGCTCTGCTCGCAGGTCAGCGTGTCGGCAGTGGCCCGCTCGCGCAACGGGAAACCGTCGCGCGCGCGCAGGAACAGCACCGGCCCCTGGGGCCACGGCAGCACGCTTTGGGCGAAGGGCAGGAACAGGGCTTGAAGCGGGGCATCGTGCGGGCCAGCCATCACATCATCGGGTAAGGAACAGGCCGCCATTGTAAGGGACCGCTGCCGGTTGCCCGCCGCGCCGTCAAAAGGAAAGGAGGGGTTTGTCGACTTTAGGGACTCCAGCCGAATGTCTTCCAATGCCTGTACGGACTATTGATGCGTACGCAACATCCGCCCACCTAGGCTGAAATCAGCCCCCACACCGGAGAGACGCGATGCGAGCCCTATTCGTGGGTGGAGTTGTCGATAACAGCGAAATGGATCTGGACGACACGCCGCCACCGATGCACTACCCCGAAAACACCGGGGCCGGCCGGCCCCGCTACCGCCTGCATCAGGTGGGCGAGCGCGAAAACGGCAGCGTGGCCTACGCGGTCTACGGCGCACCGGAAATGGCTGACGACGATATCAGCCGCATTACCGAAGAGCGCGGATATGCACGCCGCTTCAGCGCATCGCCAGAGGCGCCGCGTTGATTGGCTTGCCTCACAGATGCACATAAGCGACGTATGTGAAAAAACCGGGTATACGACCGGTTTTTCGTTGTTCGAATGCGTGCCTTCAGCGAGTGACGCGTCTGCTACGCGACCCAGCCGATGAGCGCTCGCAGCAGGCACGCATCGCAGTCCTGAGCTCTCACCGGCAACCTCGCTCAGACTCACTGGACACACTTGCCCAGTGCGTGTGCCAGCCGCGCTCAGCGCGTTTTCGGCGTCACGCGCCAGATCACATTGCCCACGTCATCGGCTACCAGCAGCGCGCCGCTGTTGTCAGGCAAGACGCCTATCGGACGTCCCTGGGCATTGCCTTCGGCATCCAGAAATCCATCAAGTACCGTGATCGGCGTACCGCTGGGCTTGCCATCGACGAACGGGACGAACAGTACTTTGTAGCCGCTGGGCGGATCGCGATTCCATGAGCCGTGCTGGCCGATAAAGGCGCCCTGGCGGAAACGTTCCGGCAGCAAGCTGCCTCTGGCGAACGTCAAACCGAGCGAGGCGGTGTGCGGGCCCAGCGCGTAATCGGGCTTGATTGCCTTGGCCACCAGCTCGGCGTTTTGCGGTTTGACCCGCTCGTCCACGTGTTGGCCGTAATAGCTGTACGGCCAACCATAAAAGCCGCCGTCGCGCACCGAGGTCAAGTAGTCCGGCACCAGGTCGCTGCCAATTTCATCGCGCTCGTTGACCACCACCCACAGCGATTTACTCTGCGGCTCCCATGCAGTGCCAACCGGATTGCGCAAGCCGCTGGCGAATACGCGGCTGCTGCCGGTGGCCGGGTCGATCTCCAGGATCGCCGCGCGGTTGAGTTCGGCCTCCATGCCGTTCTCGGCCACGTTGCTGTTGGAGCCGACGCCCACGTACAGTTTGCTGCCGTCCGGGCTGGCCAGCAGCGACTTGGTCCAATGATGGTTGAGGCCGCCGGGTAGATTGGCCACAAGCGTCGGCTTGGCGGTGATATGCGTATCGCCGGGCTTGTAGGGAAAGCTCACCAGCGCATCGGCATTGGCGACATAGAAACGATCACCGACCAGCGCCATGCCGAACGGCGAAAATAGGCCGCTGATGAATTGCGTGCGCACCTCGGCAACGCCGTCGCCATCGACATCGCGCAACAAGGTGATGCGGTTGGCGCTGGGCACCACGGCGCCGGCCTTTTTCATCATCGCGCCCTGCACTTTCTTGCGCAGACCGCTGTCGCCTTCGGCACCTTCCGGCTTCGGCGGCTCGGCGGTCTCGGCCACCAACACATCGCCATTGGGCAGCACATATAGCCAGCGCGGGTGATCCAGGTCGAGGGCAAAAGCGTTGACCTGCAGATCATCGGCAGCGATGGGCTTGGCGTTTGCGGCCCAGCGCTTGACCGGCGCCACCTTGACAGTAGGGATCACACGTTTGACCGGCTGGGGTAATTGCGGATTTGGCCCGGTACCCTGTTCGATGGCCAGCGTGGCGGTATCGCCGCACGCGGCAAGAAAGGCGACAACCATCAACGACAGCGGCCAGCGAGCGAACTTCAACACGGGTGCATTCATTGCGAGGAATCCTGAACGGTTGCGACAGTCGGTCATCATGCCGACAGCACGACGGTGAGAAGTAAACACACCGTCAACACACCGGCCTCAAGGCATGACTTGCGGATCGGCTCCCAACAACAGCTGGTGCACCGCCACAATCCGATCCATCCAGATCCACTGCGGCTCCTGCGAGGCATCCAGTTGATCCAGACGCAGTTGCCCGTTCAAGCCTTCGTTGTCCTGATCATCGAGATAGGTCTGGATACTCGGACGCACTGCAACCGTGCCGCTGATCATGCTGCCGTCATCGAGTTCGATGCGCACGCGTTCCTGTCCATCGAGCAAGGACACCCAGTGCTCAAGCGTGGCGATCTGTACCTGTTCCGAATAAACATGCGGGGCGTATTTCGGCATCGTGACATCTCCACCACAGGAGCGTGCCACGCTAGGCCAGTGTGCGTGAAAGACGCAGCAAACTGCGTGTTTATGCTGTACCTGCAATTGCGCGGCATTCGCGCCGCACGTGCATCACTCCACCGATTCGCGCGCTGCACGCACTGCGGTGACCAACTGCGCCACGCTATACGGCTTGGCCAGATGCTCTTGAAAGCCAGAGTCCAGCGCCCGCTTGCGATCATCGTCGCGGGCTAGCGCGGTCACTGCCACAGCCGGTAGTGCAGTGGCATCCAGACCCATGTTTTCGCGCACGGTACGGATCAACCCATAGCCATCCATGCCCGGCATGCCGATATCGGTGAGGATCAGATCGAAGCGTGCGTAACCGCGATGATCGATCAGCGCCAACGCATCGGTAGCACTGCCGGCAGTGATCACTTCGGCGCCCTGCTCTTCGAGCAGACGGCGTAGATAATCGAGCATGTCCGGCTGATCTTCAACCGCCAGCAGACGAAGGCCGTTGAGCGCGCGCGCTTCGACGATCTGCTCGGACATCAGGCGCCGCCGCAGTTCGCGTCGCGGGCGTTTGGCCTGGTCGGGAATATGTTCGGGCAGGCGCACGGTGAATGTCGCGCCCTTGCCGCGGCCGCCACTGGTCGCACCGACCTGGCCACCGTGCATTTCCACCAGCTGCTGCACGATCGCAAGGCCCAGACCCAAGCCGCCGTGCTGGCGCGTGGTGGTGCCATCGGCCTGGCGAAAACGCCCGAACAGATGCGGCAGGAATTCGGCCGCAATGCCGTCGCCGGAATCGCGCACGGCCACCAGCAGATGGCCGTCGTCGCGTTCGATGCTGACGTCAATACGGCCGTGCGCCGGGGTGAACTTGATTGCGTTGGAAAGTAGATTCCACAGCACCTGCTGCAGGCGCGTGGCGTCGCCGAGCACCAGGCAGGGCGTGGACGGCACATGCAACTCCAGCACCTGGTCCTTGCCTTCGGCCGCCAGTTCCTGGGTGGTCAAGGCTTCGCGCACCTGCTCGGCCAGATCCAGCGATTCGACTTCCAGCTGCACCTTGCCCAGCAGCATGCTACTAAGATCGAGCATGTCCGAAATCAGCCGCTTCTGCGCACGTGCGCTGCTGGCGATCACCGACAGGCCCTTGTAGTTGGGATGGCCCTCTTCGACCCGCTGCAGCAGCAATTCGCTCCAACCCAGGATCGTGGTCAGCGGCGTGCGCAATTCATGCGATAGCGTAGCCAGGAATTCGTCCTTCAGCCGCGCCATGCTCTCAGCTTCGCTGCGCGCGCTGCGCTCCGATTCAAGCAATTGCTCGCGCGCCAGTTCGATTTCGCGCTGCTCGGTCACATCCGGGCTGCTACCGGCCAGGCCGATAAACCGGCCATCGGCCGAATAGCGCGGCGTGGCGGTCATTTCGATCCAGCGCCACTGCCCATCGTGGCGACGTGCGCGCACCAGCGCACGCAGGCCGCGTTGTTCTTCCAGTGAAGCGGCAAGTTCGAACTGGAAAATCGGCAAGTCGTCGGGATGCAGCAACTCGCTCCACGCCGATACCGTGCCGCTGGAAATATCCAGACCAAAGAATTCACCATAGGCGCTGTTGACGAAACGCACCACGCCTTGCGCGTCCAGCACCCACACCGGCATCGGTAGGCCGTCGGCCAGCGCGCTGAAACGCGCTTCGCTCTCGGCCAGTTCGCGCTCGACGCGTTTGCGCTCGGTGATGTCCATGAACAGCACCGCGACCCGCGCTTGGTCCGGTTCTCCGACCCGGAACGCATCTACCGAATACCAGCGGCGCAGCGCCCTGGCCTGCATTTCGAAGTGGATGCGATTACCGGTGCGCGCGACATGGCCGTAGCGGTCGAACCACTCCTGCTCATGCTCGGCGAGCATGCCGCGGATAGACACATTCACCACGTTGGACAGACCGGTATAGCGCTCAAACGCGCCATTGGTCATGCGAATGACGTAATCGACCGCCTGGTCGCCCTCGAACACCATGTCGATGACGCAGAAACCTGCGTCTACGTTATGGAAAATCTCGTGGTACATCCCCTGGTCTAGGAATGGCTGCGCGATAGCCGCGGGAAGGCCAGTGGCCGGGTCGGGACTGGGGGTCGAGGTGCTCAAATC
The DNA here is from genome assembly GCF_900183975.1 of Xanthomonas fragariae. NCBI lineage: Bacteria > Pseudomonadati > Pseudomonadota > Gammaproteobacteria > Lysobacterales > Lysobacteraceae > Xanthomonas > Xanthomonas fragariae. The sequence goes on along the minus strand of NZ_LT853882.1, from coordinate 772,695 downwards.
GGGGGCCACGGATAATGCCAGTGCGGATGACGAGCGGATAAAACCATGCTTGATGTCGTCAGCGGGTGCACAGGAGTCTGACCCGGCTCACGCTGCCGCCAGCCGGGCGTTCGACCGGCCCGTCTTTCACCACAAGCTCGCAGCGGCCAAGCCAATGCAGGCCGCCGACACCACGATTCCGGCGATCACGCCGCGGAACACCCACTCGCCTTGGCGGCGCAGTTGCTCGTCCATCCAGCGCTGTGCTTCCTGGCGCCAGGCGCTAGAACGTACGTCGTCGGCGTCCAGCAACAACAGGCGCACCCGCGGCAGCCCCAGCTCGACACATTCGCTGCGGCAGCGCTGACTGAAGCCGTCTTGGCCGCTGGCGATCTGCGCGCCCAGCAGCAGCTGCAATTCGAATTCATGCCTGGACATAACGCGGGCGCTCCTGATCAAGCTCGTGTTCCAGCGCCATCCGCGCCAGTTGTGAATAGTTGGCGCGCGGACACTGTCCACGGCCGGTGAGCATTCCCTGATAGTCAAGGTCCTGCCAGACCCGACAAGTCCACTCGACGCAATCCTCAGCAATCACCAGCATCAGCGAATAGCGGTAATCCAGGCCATTGGCAGCGGTGTAGATATAAACCGGCGGGAACTGCACAGCGACATCGAGCTGACGCGCCAGCGCGGCCAAGTGCTCGCGCAGCGCATCACGCGCATCGGTGCCCGGCTTCAGACGCAGCGCGCGCGTGGCCAGATCCAGATCCACATCGCTTTGCAGGGCCACAAATGTTGCAGCGCCGGTGGCGGGGTTATGACCGTGTTGTTTCGCCCAGTCGATAAACTGCAGGCGCACGTCCGACGGCATGTGTGCCGGCGCCGAAGAAGCTGACTTTGTGCGGAAAGAGTGGGTGCCCATGCGAATGATCTTCTGGACTATGCCGTGAAGCGCGGGCGCAGGCGCTGTGAACCCACCGTCACGGCCTGGCCGATGCGAATTAACCGCGCGGCAACACGCTTGCGAGCCCTGGCGCGCCAAGCGTTGCGGGCGACCGGGCGCACTCCCACACTGCTGGAACGCCCGGTACGCCGCGTACCTTCCGCTTGGAGGTTTTGCATGAAACGTTACAGTCTTTCCGGGGCCAGCCTGTTGCTGGCAGGACTGCCCGCGGCGGCCGGTGTGCAGGCCCGAGTGCACAACGTCACCGACCCCGAAGCGCAACGCGCGCTGCGCAGCGATGGCAAGGTCGATGTGTGCTGGACCGACCCCGCTCAATTCTCTGAAGTGCGCTTCAGCGGCAACCGCTGGGAAGCGCAACGTGGCGATTGGGTGACCCAACTGGCAACGCATTTTCAGCAGAGCGCTGCGCGGCAGCTACCAGACAGCCAGCACCTGAGCGTGACCATTACCAACATCCGCCGCGCCGGCCAGTACGAGCCCTGGCATGGACCACGCATGCAAAACGTGCGCGTTGTCAAGGACATCTACCCGCCGCGTTTGAGCTTCACGTACACGCTGACCGGGGCCGACGGCCGGGTGATCGATCAGGGCGAACGCAAGCTGGTGGATTCAGCCTTTCTGATGAGCGGACCGCCACTGACCGACAGCGACCCGCTGCGCTTCGAAAAAGCAATGATCGATGACTGGGTGCGCAAGCAATTCCGGGGCGATCGCAGTACTGCTGGGTTGTGATGGGTTGGCGCTGGCGTCGCCGGAACATCAACTCGGTTGTGATTCGACGCATCGCACCGCGACGACAGCGTGCAGTTTCTAACCGATTTACCACGTCAACCCTAGCCTGCTTCACCCTCACCCACATACACCCGCGGCACGCGCTTGAGTCCACACAACAGTTGATACGCGCTGACGTTGCACTGCGCAGCCAACGGGCTCGCACGCGGCGCCTCGCCCCATAACTGCACGCTGGCGCCGATCTGGGCCTGCGGATGATCGGTCAGGTCCACGGTCAGCATGTCCATCGACACGCGCCCGATCAACGGGCAGACCTGGCCATCCACCCGCATCGGCGTGCCGTTGGGCGCGAACTGCGGATAACCGTCGGCATAACCCATCGCCACCACGCCGACACGGGTCGGCCGTTCGGCTACGAAACGGGCACCGTAGCCGACCGGCTCGCCGGCTGGCAGTTCGCGCACGGAGATGATGCGCGAGCGCAGCGTCATCACCGGGAGCAGTTGCGCGGTGGTGTCGGTTTCCCGCGCGAACGGGTTTGCGCCGTACAGCATCAGCCCCGGACGCGACCAATCGTTGCGCAAGGCCGGCCAGCCGAGCAGCCCGGGCGAATTGCGCAGACTGGTTTCCGCACGCATCCCGCCAGCGGTCAAGGCGAAGGCGACGGCCTGTTCGTCGGTGCGGCTGCACTCCAGTTCATCGGCACGCGCCAGGTGGGTCATCAGCACCATCGAAGCGATCTGCGGCAACCCGCGCAAACGCAACCACGCCGCACGAAAATCTTCCGGCGACAGGCCCAACCGGTGCATACCGCTGTCCAACTTCAACCACACCCGCAACGGACGCGGGCTCTGGAAATCGGCCAGCGCACGCACCTGCTGTGGTGTGGCCACCACCGTCCACAGATCGTGCTCGGCAATCAGGCGCAACTCGTCGTGCTCGAAGAAGCCTTCCAACAACAAGATCGGTGCGCGGATGCCGGCCTGACGCAGCTCCAGAGCTTCTTCGATACACGCCACCGCAAAGCCATCGGCCTCGCCGTCCAGCGCCCGTGCGCAGCGCACCGCGCCGTGGCCATAAGCGTCGGCCTTGACCACCGCCAAGGCCTTACTGCCGCCCAGGCGCTTGGCCAGACGGTAGTTGTGACGCAATGCATTCAAATCGATCGACGCTTGCGCAGGGCGCACTACGCGGCCTCCTGCTGCGTGCGGGCGCTGCGTGGCGACAGGTAACGGAACACGTCCAGGCCCTCGCTATCGATATCGGGCGGGCGGCCCTGCATCACGTCGGCCAGATAGCGGCCCGAGCCGCAGGCCATGGTCCAGCCCAGGGTGCCGTGGCCGGTATTGAGGAACAGATTGGCATACGGCGTGCCGCCGACCACCGGTGTGCCATCTGGCGTGGCCGGGCGCAGGCCGGTCCAGAACTCGGCCCGGGCCAGATCGCCACCGCCGGGAAACAGAGCGTTGACCACCATTTCCAAGGTGGCGCGACGACGCGGAGGCAGCGACAGATCGAAGCCGGCCACCTCGGCCATGCCGCCGACGCGGATGCGTTCGTCGAAACGGGTGAGCGCGATCTTGTAGCTCTCGTCCAGCACCGTGGAGGTCGGCGCGCGTTGCGCATCGACGATCGGAATCGTCAGCGAATAGCCCTTGAGCGGGTAGACCGGCAGATGCAGGCCCAGCGAGAGCAGCAGGTCGGCCGAATAGCTACCTAGCGCCAGCACGTAACGGTCGGCGGTTTCGATGCGGCCATCGATCTGCACGCCGGTGACGCGGCGGCCATCGTGCTCAAGTCGCTCGATCTGCTGCCCATAGCGAAATTCCACACCGGCCTGCGCGGCCAGCTCAGCCAGGCGTTGGGTGAACAGCCGGCAGTCGCCGGTCTGGTCTTCGGGCAGGCGTAAGGCGCCGGCCATCTGCGCACCACCGCCAGCCAGGCCGGGTTCGAATTGCGCTATCTGCGCCGGGCTCAGCAACTCATACGGCACGCCATACTGCGTCAATACTTCGATGTCCTGCGCGGCAGCATCCAGTTGCTGCTGGGTGCGGAACAACTGGGTGGTGCCAAGCTGGCGGCCTTCGAACTCGATGCCGGTGCTGGCACGCAGCTCGTTCAAACAATCGCGGCTGTAGTCGGACATGCGCACCATGCGCGCCTTGTTCACCGCATACCGCTCGACAGTGCAGTTACGCAACATCTGGCTCAGCCACGCCAGCTGGCGCAGGTCGCGGGTGGGCCGGATTGACAGCGGCGCATGCTGTTCGAACAACCACTTCATCGCCTTGCCGGGCACGCCGGGCGCTGCCCAGGGCGAGGTGTAACCGAACGACAGCTGCCCAGCATTGGCGTAGCTGGTTTCCAGCGCCGCCGCTGGCTGACGGTCGACCACGGTGACCTCCCAGCCGGCCTGCGCCAGATACCACGCAGTCGTCGTGCCGATGACGCCGCTACCGAGAATGAGCACACGCATGTCGTTCTCCTGGAAAAGATATTCCCCCACAACCAAGCGCCGGGGGAGACGGTCGGGCGCAGTATATTGCGAGCCAGGCAGTGCCATTTCGGAAATCGGCACGCCTTTGCCGTGAAACCTCCTGTCACACCTTGTGGAGACAGACCCCATGGCTGCCCGCCTGCGCGAACCGGACAAGATCGACCGCAAGATCCTGCGCATCCGGCAGCAGGAGGAGCGAATTACCTTTACCGAATTGGGCGAACGCATCGGCCTGTCGACCACTCCCTGCACCGAGCGCGTGCGACGGCTGGAGCGCGGCGGCGCCATCGCCGATTACTACACGCGACTGGACCCGCACTCTCTCAAAGCAAGCCTGCTGGTGTTCATTGAAATCAGTCTGGCCTACAAATCCGGCGACATCTTCGAAGAATTCCGTCGCGCCGCGCTCAAGCTCCCCATCGTGCTGGAATGCCACCCGGTTTCGGGCGATTTCGATTACCCGCTCAAGGCGCGCATCAGCCAGATGGCGTCGTATCGCAAACTGCTCGGCAGCACCTTGCCGACCATGCCGCATGTGCGCGAGTCCAGGCCGGCTGCGCGTCGCCAGCGATCCGCAGCGGTCGCCAGCCTTCCTGCCGCATTCGTCGAATAACGTTCAGCGCACCACGCGCATGCCATCACCGGCCGGGACTGCGTCGTAGTAACGCCCGGTTTTGGTGTCCAGCACCCGGTTGGCACCGGCCGGCTGCATGCCTTGCAGCAAGCGGCCGTTGCGGTCGTAGACCATCGGTGCGGTGGCCGGCGCGACCTGGCTGCCGACGGGCGCAACGGGGGTCTGTGCCGGGCCGCGGGTCGGGATGGTCGGAGCAGACTGGCGCTGACCGAGCTGCGACGGAACCGGCGTGCTGGCCGCGGCCGGCTGGACGGCACGCGGCGCCGTGACGATGGGCTGCACCGGAGTCGGCGTGGTAACGGGCTGCAGGGTATTGGACGAACGCGTACCGGTTGCCGATTGCGCCACCGCGGTACCGGCAATGGTCAGCAGGCCGCACAGCAGCAAACCGCGCATTGAAGAATAGGTCGCCATGACAAGCACCTTAAGTGATCGAGGAGTCCTACTTCGATGGGGGCGCCAGCGTGCGGCAGCAATGCAGGGAGTCGGCTACGGGATGAACGCTTTCGTTAGGTTATTGCAGCGCGAAGACGCAATTCCGCTGCCCCCCCGCCTGACTCCTCCCTTCTCAGGCAATTCCTCACCCCAACCCCTTCCGCGGGAGAGGGGCTTGCGGCGCGGCCAGATTGAACCATGCGCCCGCCGCCCACATCACTGGGGGCAGGCGTCGGCACCCCGCGGGCGAGCGTATGCGAGAGCCTTATGAGCCAGTTCGATCTGACCCCTCCTTCCCCCGCCCAACGCGATGCGCTGACCGCCGGGCTCAGCGGCGAGGAACAGCGCGTGCTGCTGCAACATGGCACCGAGGCGCCCTTCTGTGGGGTGTTCCTGGACAACAAGCTGGACGGTGTCTACACCTGCCGCTTGTGCGGGTTACCGCTATTCCGCTCCAGCGCCAAGTTCGAGTCCGGTACCGGCTGGCCGAGCTTCTTTGCGCCCTATGATCCGGCCCATGTGCGCGAGATCCGCGATATCAGCTACGGCATGATCCGCACCGAAATCGTCTGCGCGCGCTGCGACAGCCACCTAGGCCATGTGTTTCCGGATGGCCCGCCGCCGACCGGCGAGCGCCACTGCCTCAATTCGGTGTCGCTGGGCTTTACCGAAAACGGCCAAACGCTGCCCAACCCATTGCAGCGCGGTGGTGCCGAAGCGCAGCCGGCCTGATGTCTGCGGCAAGACGTTGTGGCAACTACCAAAGACGACGCCACTGCAGGCATCTGCGTGCTGGCCCAATGCGACGACAAGGCATCACCGCAGCCGACCCAAGGCTCTCGCTGTCATCGGCCGACGGCGCGGCCGGTCCTTTACGTGCATGAAGCTGCAGCGACAATCGGCTGATCGTTCAGTCACAGCGCACATCTTCACACCGCGCGCTTCAAGAATCCGCCGCGCAAGCCGAAACAACAGCAACCTCTGTTTGCTTCTGGCTGCGCCATGCTCATCATCATCGGCTTCATCGTCGTCATCGTCAGTGTCCTCGGCGGCTATGTGCTGTCGCATGGAAAACTGGGTGCGCTGTGGCAGCCGTACGAGCTGTTGATCATCGGTGGTGCGGCGCTGGGCGCCTTCCTGGTCAGCACACCGGCCAAGATCGTCAAGGAAACCTTCAGCAGCGTCCTGGGCGTATTCAAGGGCCCGCAGTACAAGTCCGATGACTACAGGGACACGCTGAGCCTGGTCTACGAATTGTTGAACAAGGCCCGCCGCGACGGCTTCATGGCCTTGGAAGATCACGTCGAAAAGCCGCAGGACAGCACCATCTTCGGTAACTACCCAAAGGTGCTTGCCGACCATCACCTGCTGGACTTCATCACCGACTGCCTGCGCCTGATGACCGGCGGCAACATCGAGCCGCACGAGCTAGAGCCGCTGCTCGAACTGGAACTGGAAAAACATCACCACGAGGCGATGGCGCCCTCGCATGCCTTGAGCAAGGTTTCCGACGGCCTGCCCGGCTTCGGCATCGTGGCGGCGGTGCTAGGCATCGTGATCACGATGGGCTCGATCGGCGGGCCGATCGAAGAGATCGGTCATCATGTCGGCGCCGCGCTGGTTGGCACCTTTCTCGGCATCCTGCTGGCCTATGGCTTTGTGGCACCGCTCGCGGCGGCGATGGAAGCGCGCGCAGACCAGGATGGACGCATGTACGAAGCGGTCAAGACCGCGCTGCTGGCCTGCCTGCGTGGCTACAACCCGAAGATTGCGCTGGAATTCGCACGCAAGACGCTGCCCTCCAGCGTGCGTCCGAGCTTCGGCAATTTCGAAACGCACTTGAAGACGATCAAGTAGGCCCGCAGTCATGGCCGAGGGCAAATCCACCGTCGTCATCCGACGGATCAAGAAGGTGCAGGGTGGCGGCCATCACGGCGGCGCGTGGAAAGTGGCGTTTGCCGACTTCGTGACCGCGATGATGGCGTTCTTTCTGGTGCTGTGGCTGATGGCCGCCACCACCAAGGAACAGCGCGCGGCGATCTCGGAATACTTTCGCAATCCCAGCCCATTGTCGGGCAAATCGCCCGCGCCTTCGCCGGGCATGAACGGCCCAGGCGGCGCCAGCACCTCGATGATCAAGCTCGGCGGCACCGCCGACATGGCCAAGGGGCAAAAGGACGAAATGGGCCGCAAGCGCGACAACGCCACAGACACCAACGAAGACAGCCGCGCCAAGGACAAGCAGCGCCTGGAAACGCTGATGCAGGACTTGAAGGAAGCCATCGACAAGAGCCAGGCGCTGGAGCCGTTCAAGGACCAGTTATTGCTCGACCTAACCCCCGACGGCCTGCGCATCCAGATCGTGGACAAGCAGAATCGCCCGATGTTCGACATCGGCCGCGATCAGCTAAAGCCCTACACCGTGGATATCCTGCGCGAGCTGTCCAGCTTCATCAATGAGGTGCCCAACCACATCAGCATCACCGGCCACACCGACACCACCGCTTACAGCAGCGATGCCGGTTACACCAACTGGGAACTGAGCGCCGACCGTGCCAACGCAGCGCGCCGCGCGCTGGTGAGCGCCGGTATGGCCGATCCCAAGGTCAGCCGCGTGGTGGGGCTGTCGTCATCGGTACTGTTCGACAAGACCAATCCGCAGAATCCGATCAACCGCCGCATCAGTATCGTGGTGATGACTCAGGACGCCGAGCAGACCGCGCTGGACGGCGCCGGTCAGGGCGTGACGCTGGGCAAGTCCACCCACGACGCCGACACCCATGTGCCGGACCTGAGCGTGGCGACCGCCACCGGTGCCGCTGCGACGGGTGCGGTGGGAGCGCCGGTTACGGCGCCTGCTTCGGCTGCGGCAGCGGGCACTGTCAGCGACGCGGCGCCGGCCGCACCGCGCGTTTCCACGCGCACCCAGCTGGCCGCGGCCACTGCGCTGGCCAAGGCTGCCGAAGCCGCCGCGGCTACGCCACGTACGTCGGTCAGCAAGGCGCCCGAGCAGCGCTAAGCGTGGCCAACGTTACCTGGCGAATAGTCGTCAGCTGGCTGCGTGCAGCGCGCCGTCTCAGGCGCCCATTTTTGACAACCATCCGCGCCGCCTGACGGTGAGCGCAAGAATTCCAGGACGCTCCAGGTGGGCTGACGTGCCAGCTTCCCAGGCCTGCAGGATGCTGGAAGGACCGATCAGCGAGGTCGCCCCGTTGCCGAGCCTGGCAGCGTCGCGTGAACGGCACCACGCACAAGCGCTCTAGAATGGCCGGCCATTCACAGCGTCGAGAACACCGTGTCCCGCAATTCCAAGGCCAAGCGCGACAAGCGCAAGAAGTCCCAACCCCAGCGCCCCATCGTCCGTCTGGGTCAAGCGCCCCAGGTCATCAACCATGCCGTATTGCGGGACGCCGAAGACCGCGTGGTGGCCGCGATCGGTCTGCAAGGTGGCAGCGAGTGGATGCTGTCGATTGGCGGCCAGACCATGGGCAGCGCCGACAATCCGGTGCCGATGCTGGCCATGCTCAAGCATCTGGCCAACCTGCAGGAAAAGGAAGGCAAGACCATCTCGCTGGAATACTCGACCCAGCTGCAGCAGATGATCGACGACCTGGCTGCCGAGGACGGCAAGACCGCCGAGGAATACCTGACCACGCTGGTATCCGAATTCGAGAACGTTGAAGCCGGTGAAGACGACGAGGCTGATGAAGACGGCGCTGGCGACGAGGCCGGCGCCGACGTAGCAACCGGTGCCAAGGCAGCTGCCGAAACTGGCGACGCGGCCGAAGATGCCGCTGCCGACACCGCCGACGACGACGCGCAGGACGTATCCGATGACGCAGATGCGACCGATGGCAGCACGAAAAAGCAGAGCAAATAGCCCTAAGGCCAATCTGTGGCCGTCTACCTTGACGATGCGGTGCATCTGTGGCGCGATCAGCGCTGGGCGCATCTGCTAGGCGATACGCTGGACGAGCTGCATGCGATGGCGGCGCGGCTGGGCATTCCCCGCCGCGCCTTTCAAAACAAACTCAGCGGCGCGCACTACGATGTGCCTGCTCCGCGACGCGCCGAGGCGATCGCCCTCGGTGCCATCCCGATCTCGCGTCACACCGACCGCATCTTGCTCAAGGCATCGATTGTCAATGCACGTGCGCAGGCGCGGGGCGAGGTGTGGTGATTAGGGATTGGGAATGACAAGAGCCACGGCGTTTAGCACCGCACTTCCCCTCTTGCGCATTGCCGATCCACACTGCCGATTTCCCAATCACCAAACTCTCAGAACGCCTCGTTCCCCAGCCGCACTTCCACGCCGAGCAGCGAGGTCAGTGCCAGCATCGCTTCATCGTCGCGGCTGAGCGCGATCCAGCCGGAATACGCGTCGCCGTCGGTGTTCCAGTTCCACAGCGAATAGCCGTGCTCGCGCAGGCGATCGAATGCCAACGCCATCAGGTCGGGCACACTGAGACCGCGGGAAAATTCTTCGTCGTCCAGATCCCCGCCCCAGTCGATGCGCAGGTTCCAGCGCGCACTGAGTTCGTCGATGGCAGCAATGAACGCGTCGGTGTCCTTCCCGTCCACATAGAAACCCGAGCGCCAGTCGATCGCATCCTTCAATGCCCACAACCAGGCATCGTCGACTTCATCGCCGCCTTCATCGGCCTGCGTCTCGCGCCAGGCATCGAACTGGGCAAGTGCAGTGTCTTCGTCGCCGGGATTGATCAGCACCAGTAAATTCCACACCCGCGCCGGATGGTCGTCGACATCGTCTTCGTCGCTCTCGGGCTGCAGGCCTTCGTCGTCTTCGTAGTCGGCACTGTTGTCGGGCATTGCGGGTCTCACTTAAAGATTGCAAGGCGCAAGTGTGAGGCTTGGCGCCGCGCAAGCAAACCGATCGGCGCGCGGCTGCGTCGCCGGGGCTGGTCTTCACGGCGCAGGCCCGTATCCTGTGCGGTCGAAGACGGCCATCCCGGCCGCTATGACGCCTTCCCCATGAGCGATACCCCTCCCGATCATCTGGCCATCGACGCGCGCAGCCCGTTCCACAACGCCGATGCCCTCAGCCGCGGCGTCGGCGTGCGCTTCAACGGTGTCGAACGCGACAACGTGGAGGAGTATTCGGTCAGCGAGGGCTGGATCAAGGTGCAGGTCGGCAAGGCGCGCGACCGTCGCGGCAATCCGATGACGGTGAAGATCAAGGGTGAGGTGGCAGCTTATTACCTTGATACCAGGAAAGCCTGACAAAACGACTGCGCGACCGCCAGGCGGGCGCATCCGGTGCTCGGAATCGGCATGTCCCACGCGTACACTGCGGTTCCTTCGCGCCGTCCGCACCCACTTGAATGCCGCTCGCTACGTTTTGGCAACCGCTCTGAAACGATTGAATCCGCAACATCGTCGCCAGTGCGTACGGCTGTCGACCAGGCCGCCCCGACACCGGATAGTGCGGCGCGATCAGTCCGAGCAAATGCCTCCACGGAACCACCTGCTCCATCTCGGCCAGGAAGATCTCGCAGCGAGTCTGCTTGCGCTTGCCCAAACCTTCAGCGTCACCAAACGTCAGTTGCATGGATGACTCCTCAACGTAGGTGTGTAGTGTCGCGCATTTGAAGTGCGTTGTTCAGAAGTTCCCTAGAGCGTGTTATGAACTTTGCCCTTGTCACGCTAACGTATACGGATGAAGCCTCGTAAGCCTTATTCCACCGATATTTCCGACGAAGAATGGGCCTTTGCGGCTCCCTATTTGACGCTGATGGACGTGCAGGCACCGCAGCGCAAGTATGAGCTACGCGCGATGTTCAACGCACTGCGGTGGATCGCGCGCGCCGGCGCACCATGGCGATTGCTTCCCAACGATTTTCCGCCCTGGGAAGCGGTGTATCAGCAAACACAGCGCTGGCTGCAAGCGGGCTGCTTTGAGGCCATGGTCAGTGATCTGCGCTCACTCTTGCGTGTGGCGCAAGGGAAAAAAGGCCAGCCGAGCGCGGTCATTTTCGATGCTCGCACGCTGCAGTCCACCTGCGAAAGCGGGCCGCGTGCTGGATACGATGGCTATAAACGCAAGAAAGGCAGCAAGGTACACATGGCCGTCGATACGCTTGGACATCTGCTCGCTGTCCAGGTGACGCCGGCTAATGAGCAGGAGCGCGCGCAAGTCCGATCGTTGGCACAAGAGGTACAACACGTGACCGGTGAAACGGTCAAGATCGCCTTTGTTGATCAGGGCTACACCGGTCAAGAACCGGCGCAGGCGGCCACGGAAGAAGGCATTGAGTTGCACGTGATCAAGCTGCAAGAAGCGAAAAAAGGCTTTGTCTTGCTGCCGCGCCGTTGGGTTGTCGAGCGCAGCTTCGGATGGGCCAATCGTTTCAGACGGCTGGCACGCGACTACGAGCGATTGCCGGAAACCTTGGCCGGTTTGCACTTCGTCGTCTTCACGATCCTGATGCTTGGAAATGCAGCCACCCTCTTTCAAAGTTCATAACACGCTCTAACAGTCCGCTTATTTCATCACGTGTCACAGCGCACAAGTTTGGCAAGGACGGAATTGCACTCAACCTTCTGGTTGAGAACATGCGCAATCGGCCTGCCACGGACATCCGTCTATTCGTAAAAGAGTCAGATGTACGAGACGCCCACTGATAAGCCCAGGGTTTCCTAGACATCTCAAGGCCATGGAAAATGGTCAATTCGGAGGTGTCTATGAGCAGCAAGCGGTATACGGATGAATTCAAGATCGAGGCGGTCCGGCAAGTGACCGATCGTGGTTTCAAGGTGGCAGAAGTCGCGGAGCGACTGGGTGTCACCACGCACAGCCTCTACGCCTGGCTGCGCAAGTTCGGCAAGCCTGGCGTGGTGCAGCGCGCCGAGGTGGACCAGAGCGCCGAGGTTCGGCGGCTGAAGGCAGAGTTGCGTCGAGTGACCGAGGAGCGCGACATCCTAAAAAAGGCCGCCGCGTACTTTGCCAAGGGGTAAGGGCAAAGTACGCCTTCATGCAAGCCCACTGTGGGGAATTCAGGGTGTGTGCGATGTGCCGGGTATTGCGGGTCAACCGGTCGGGCTATTACGCCTGGTTGTGCTCGCCCAACAGTGAGCGCGCCAAGGAAGATGAGCGCTTGCTTGGACTGATCAAGCACCACTGGCTGGCCAGCGGCAGTGTCTATGGGCATCGCAAGATCACCAGGGATCTGCGCGATCTGGGTGAGCGTTGCAGTCGCCATCGGGTGCATCGGCTGATGCGCACCGAGGGACTGCGTGCCCAGGTGGGCTATGGTCGCAAACCGCGCTTCCATGGAGGAATGCAGTGCAAGGCGGCGGCCAACCTGCTTGACCGACAGTTCGACGTGACTGAGCCGGACACGGCCTGGGCGAGCGATTTCACCTTCATCCGCACGCATGAAGGCTGGATGTACCTGGCTGTTGTGATCGATCTGTTTTCCCGGCAGGTCGTCGGCTGGGCGATGCGCGATCGGGCCGACACCGAGTTGGTCGTGCAGGCCTTGTTGTCTGCGGTGTGGCGGCGCAAACCCAACGCTGGTTGCTTGGTTCATTCGGACCAAGGGTCTGTCTACACCAGCGATGACTGGCGCAGTTTCCTGGCGTCCCATAGCGTGGTGTGCAGCATGAGTCGGCGTGGCAACTGCCACGACAACGCACCCGTGGAGAGCTTCTTCGGACTGCTCAAACGCGAGCGGATCAGGCGGCGGACCTATTCCACCAAGCACGCCGCTCGCGCCGAGGTATTCGACTACATCGAGATGTTCTACAACCCCAACCGCCGCCACGATTCAACTGGCGACCTGTCCCCTGTAGAGTTTGAACGGCGCTACGCGCAACGAGGGTCTTGAGGGTCTACGGAACCCTGGGCGTATCACACTGCCAATCTTCTATACGTATAGATGCTGAACGTTGCTTCTTCTCTGAGATTGGAATTCCAGTCTTAGCAAACTCCCGCTCGGCTTCGAATGCGTTTGGATAACTAGTCGTCCCTGAAAAATCCCCTTCAAGCGCCAAGTGCCGTCGGTGACAGCGGCACGGTGCTCAAGGATGACCATCTCATCGCCCGCATCCAGGCACGCAAAAACGCGATCCAGCGCAGCAGCCAGCGCAGGTTGTAGCCAGCGGCGCAGCCGAGCACGTGCAGCGCATCGCCTTGGGCACCTTTCAGCCTGCAGCGACGCAACCTGCAGTCGTCTTTCAGATGTCCGATCACCGGCTCCACCGCCTGCCGTCGCTTGATCCAGCGCCATTGCCGTCGCGTCAGCGTCTTGGCCTTGCCGCGATGCAGGACCTGCACGCCATCGACTTCGCGCCCGCGATAGCCCAGGTCCACGATCGCCACCGTCGGTTCTACGCTCACATCCTGCAGCAACCCGCGTGTCTGCTCCAACTGCTCGGCCAAGGTATCGCCGTCGTACGGGTTGCCCGGGAAGCTGCGCGCACCCACGACCAATCCCTTGCAGGCGGTGACCGCAATGCCGACCTTGACGCCAAATTCGTACGCTTGACGCGCCTTGCCCTTGCCGATGCATTCCACTTCCGGGGCATGCAATGCGTACAGTTTTTGTTTGTCCTTCGGACGCTGCGTGTACAGCCGTTGCGCACGTTCCAGCCAGACAGCGATGCGCTCGCGCACGCCGGTGTTTACCTGATCGAGTTTGCGTTGGATGTCGCGCACGAGCCGTCCCAGCACTGTGCGTTGACGTCGCAGCACGCGCTGCATCCGCTTGAACTGGCGCGCATGCGCATACCGACCTGCCTTGCGGCTCAGGGCCGGGCCTTGCCGCGCGTAGCTCTGCCGCAATCCGATGCCGTGCCGCTTGGCCAGTAACACCAGCTTCTTGCGTGCCACCTCCAGCAAACGGCTGTCGGTCGGATAGGCGATCGCCTTTTCCTGCACCGTGGTGTCCACGATCACCCGCGACAACTCGCGTGCGTCCACCGCCTGCATCGCATGCGCGGCGTTGATGGTGTGCGCCAACAGCTCTTCCATCCCGGCCTCACCCAGGCGCTGCCGCCAGCGCGTCAGCGAGCTGGCATCGCACGGCAAACGCGTCTGGAACACGACCTCACCGGTGAAGAACTGCCAGTACGGATTCTCCAGCCAGCGCTCGCACACCGCTTCATCGGACAGGTCGTAGGCGTGTTTGAGGTAGAGCAAACCGGCAATCAGCCGCACCGGCAATGCCGGCCGACCGCCACCGGCCTGGGTGGCCGGCAAGCGCGATGAAAGTGCTTGCTCCAACGCCGTCCACGGCATCCGTTGGCTCAGCCGCGCCAGCGGATGACGCAGATCGATCTGGTTCTCCAGCCGCGAACGAAACAACTCGTCGGCGGGTCTGTCTTCGGCAGCAGGACGGCGTGTACGCATGGGCGGAAATTGCCAGAAACCAGCCTTCAGCGTAGCGAACACTGGTAGTTTTGGCACGCCGGTGCAGACATCAAGGCCTTGCGGTCGTTGGGTGGTTGGGGTTTTTCAGGTGCGACTAACTAAGAGCCTGTTCACGATCTTTTGAGTAGAAGCGCCAAGAAGGCCAGATGGATGAACTGCAAGCTGGTGTTGAGTTTGCGCTCGCAGTTCTTCCACAGCCTTCGGTTTTTCTCCAGCCAGGCAAAACTGCGCTCGACGATCCAGCGCTTGGGCATGACCTTGAAGGTGTGCAGTTCGCTGCGCTTGGCAATCTGCACCGTGAGCTGCTCGCCTAGAATCTCTCGTACGCCTTCGGCAAACGGTACTCCGGTGTAACCACTGTCGCACAGCAGGCTTTGTACATGCGTCAAGTTTGACTGACAGCGCTCCAGCGCCTGCAGCGCACCTTTGCGGTCGGTCACCTCCGCCGTCGTCACCGCGATGGCATGGGGCAACCCCTGGGTATCAACAGCGATATGCCGCTTGATGCCCGACACCTTTTTGCCCGCGTCATATCCCTTTTGCCCGGCTGTGTCCGTGTTCTTGACGCTCTGCGCGTCCACGATCAAGAACCTGCTGAAGATGTTGCGCTCCTGTTTCTGGCGGGCCACGCCAACCTGATTTTTTGAGCGCCCGCTCCAGCAGGCTCACTCCTTCATCGTCGCACTCGCTCCACTTGGCAAAGTACGCGTGCACGGTCCGCCACTTCGGAAAGTCGCTGGGTAGCGCTCGCCATTGGCAACCGGTTCGCAGCACGTACAACACTGCGCACCACACCTCATACATATCCACTCGGCGTGGCTTGGTGCGCTTGCGCGCTTGTTCTAGGATCGGGAGGATGTGTTCGAAACGCTCCCGGCTCATGTCGCTCGGATAGGTTTTTTGGCGCATCCGCAGAGTCTGCACCAATCAGGAAAGATCGTGAACAGGTTCTAAGAACTTATCCGTAAATAATATTAACGCTCGAAGGCACCTTGCAGAACGCGATGATCGCCGCGGCAAGATGGTTGAGTGCGAGGAAACTGCGTTCGCGTTTTTCGAAGCACACGAGCAGTTTGCGGAAGCGGCTGAACCAACTATGAGATACCTCGACCACTCAGCGCCTGGCCTTGTTTTTCCGATCGCGCCGTTTGGTTTCGGCTGCCTTGCGCCGGTCAACAACATGAGGGATGTAACCGTGGTCCTCGATGGTGCGAAGGTGTGCCGCGCCGCGATAGCCCGCGTCGACGCACAGATGTTGGCTTCGCCGGTGTTGCGGGTTCTTGCGCTTGACGACAATGGCGTTGAGCACCTCATCAAGCCGCTTGCAGTCAGGGGCGTTGGCCCCGGTCACGACGATCGACAACGGAACGCCACGGCCGTCCACCAGCAGGTGGCGCTTGCTGCTTTTTTCCACGATCCGTTGGGTTGGGCCCCGCGGCCTGCTGTGCCAGCGACGCCTTCATCATCGCGCCGTCCACGCTCTGCCAGCGCCAAGCAATGCCCCGCATCTGGTCGTACTCGGCCAGGCCCGCTTTCCACAGCACCTCAAAGAAGCCCACAGCTTCCCATTCCAGCAAGCGCTTATGAATGGCGCTTGAGCTGCCGAAGCGTTCCTTGGCAGTGGCAGCCGGTGCGCAGCACATAGACGATGGCCTCCAACACCAGTCGAGACGGCCTCGCAGATCGGTCTGCACCGGTAGACCCTGTCAGCCACTGCACGCGCAGGAATCAGCGGTTCCACCCGCTACCAGAACTCATCGCTTACCACCCAGGACGCTACACGTTTGGCCGTGATCTAGATCCAGCGCCGCGTACCATGCGGCTCGAATCGATAGGTTATCTATTTGCGGATACATTCTTAACCTCAACGCTATTCATAAGACGCAGCGCAGATGGAAGAATGTGCTTTGCTGCGTTCAATCAGACCCATTGCGAAGGAGGGCGATAAGCAGATGAGTGATACGCCAGAGTCACGTTACGCTGCATTGGCGCGCCGCGTTGTGGAGGCGCATGAAGCGCAGCCACTGCGCGATCTGCAAATCATCAACGAGCGCACGGTGCGCGAGCTTGGTCCGTTGCCACGTGATGGCCTGCCGGTGCAGGTCAAGCGCAAACCGAAACGCGCGCCGTGGGAGCAGCCGGTGCTGGATACGTCTACACTCGATGCCGATGCGCCTGCTCAGCCGCAAGCTCCCCTCTCCGATATCGGCGACTCCGACATGTTCAAGTTCAATAATCCATTCAAGGAAAAACCAATTCCGCCGCCGCCCGTGCCGCAGAAATTGCGGGAAATACTCAAGGACTATCCGGAGCTTATTGAACGGATTCAGCAGCAATTAAATAATGTCATGCAACGCCCTTCAAAGGTGCCCCCTATATTTGAGTGGGCGATATGGATGTTGGAGGATGAGCTTAGCTCCTTCATCTCCGAAGCCCGGGAGGAGCTTCGCGTAGCGCAGACGGACGGTGCACCCAGTGCAATAATCAAAGCTGAAGAAAAAGAGCGTGCCACGCGTCATGCCAGGTCAAGAAATCGTGGCATGTCAGACCTAAACGAACTTTGGCATTACATCGAAGCGCATAAGGAGTCTCTGAAATGACTGAACAGGATTCTCGTCTCAGTGATGCCGAGCATCGCAAGGTGTTTGAGCAAAAGATTCTTGATGATGCCTCACTAGAAACAAAGTCATCATTTTGAAAAACCAAGAGCAATCATCCTCGCGGGTCAGCCCGGCTCAGGAAAAGGAAACCTTGCAAGAGCCGCAGATAATGAACTGCGCGGGGATGTCGTTGTAATCGATCCCGACGAATTGCGTGAAGCGCACCCTCACGTAAAAGTCCTACGCAACGCCCACCCCTACACATGGTCAGGCTACACCCACCCCGACGCCAGCCGCTGGGCCGACGAGCTATTGCAGGCCACCATCGAAGACAAGAAGAACCTGATCTTCGACACCACGCTCAGCAATGGCCAGTGGAGTTCGGATCTGATCAAGAATCTGCAATCACGAGGTTATGATGTCGAAGTGCGTGCAATGGCCGCGCACAAGCTGGAAAGCGAACATGGAGTCGATGAGCGCTTTTCAGCATCGCTGGATCAGCGCGGCTACGGCCGCTACGTCCCCGAAGGCGCACGCGAAGCCATCTACACCAAACTGCCGATCAGCCTGGACACCGTACACAAACAAACTACTGCGCCAATCCGCATTTTCAATCGTCAGAGTGCAGAGCTCTACGACAGCCGTACCGACGCGCGTCCGCCCGGACAGGCATTAGAGCAAGCGCGCAATGCGTGGTTTAAGGATCCTACCGTCACACAGCAGCTGCGCGAGAAATGGCAGCAACAAGCCGATTGGCATTGGGATCTGCCAGCACATGCGCAAGATATTCCTAATTCCGACCCTGCCATCAGCGCGAAATTGCTCGCCGAGCACGCTGAGCTCAACGTCAGCGACGGGGTTGCCAGTCGGCTGGAAGGCATCGCCACCATCGACGAACTCGTGCGCCCAGGCGCTCCGCCCGCGCGCGTTCCCGTGCCAGAGCCTGAAATCCCGGGCCTGCACCGCGCAGGAATGACCGCAGGCCTGGCAGGTTTGGGAGTCGCGGCAAGCGCCTACGATGCGGTGCAGACCGGCGAGCGCGTGAGCACGCTTCTGTCACAGGACAACCTCACCGCTGCACGCTCAGAAGCATTGCACTTCGGCGCCCGCGGCGTGGGCGGTTGGGCGGGAGGAACCGCCGCCGCTGCCGTGGTGGGCACAACAGGTGCGGGCCCAGTCGCGCTGGTGGTGGCCGATGGTTATCTGTTCAGTGCAGCTGCCGACAAGGCCGCGACACGTTGGGATAACCGTCAGATCTATACGCAGACCGACAAAGAGGGCGTGAGCTGGGAGTTCAACGGTAATCAGTGGTTGCGGCAACAAAAAGCCGATCTGCCGAATGATGGCGTGGATACATTGCAAAAGCAGGCGATGTTCGCGCTGCCAGAAAAAGCACGCGAGCTGAATTATCACGCCAGTCGCGAAGCGACGGAGCAGGCGCTGGGCAAGGTGCAGCCCAGTAATCCGTATGTGCAGCTATCCAGCGAGACCGACGCCTCGCATCTTTATCAAAGGGATTGGCGACATGATCCTGCGAGTGGCCAGTGGTCACGGATGGTGGCCGACCAAGTCGACCAGAACGATCGGCCGATATGGACGGTTGATTGTGCAAGCCCCGAGCGCAATGCCGCGTTGGACCAACAAGCGGCTCAAGTGGTGGAAGCGAACATCGCCCGTGGACCAGCGGTGATTGCAGCGACCTATCAAGCCGCACACCAGCGCAACGGCTGGGACCACGTTGGGCCCATGCCTGCCGCTGTACAAACCGCATTGAACCCGGACTCGCTGCAAGCATCGAACGGCGAACACTATCAGCGTGATGCGCAAGGCCAGTGGCGGCACCAAGATGATGTTGCCCAAGGCAATGTGGCATTGGAACTGGAAGCCACGCGCGCACGGCTGCAACCTGCGTTGGAGCAGCATGCAAAGGCGATGGCGCAGATGCCCACGCGGCAGAGGCAAACGCTGCAACAGCAGGACCAAGCAAACACTCAGGCAACTTATATTGCTTATGGCGTTGCGCCCAACGCTACGACCGCAGCAGCGATCCAGCTTGCCGTGCAACGCACGCGCGATGCGAACCGGATCGATGCAGCAACCACCTCGCTGGCGTTGCAACGCGATGCCTTTGGGCATTATTCGGTGGATAGCCCGATCCAGCATTTACGTCGCGATGCCGATGCTGTGGTGCGTGTCGCAGCAACCACCAGCAGCGAAGACATCCGCCAGGCAATGAGCGAGGTGCAGGCACGCCATCAGGCGCAGGCGCCATCGCACGATGCGCCGCAGCAGCGCGCAACCGATGTGCAAGACATGCGCGATGCGTCTGCGCCACCAGCACAGGCTGTGACGACGCTGCCTGCTATGACCGTGCAACCGCCGCAACCTCAGCAGACCGCAGCGATGCAAGCAGCGCCGAACCCGCATGCCAGCGCGCAGTCCGGGCAGCAGCAGGACATGCACGCGCAAGCGCTAGAACAGCAACGCCAGTGGCAATTGCAGCAGAACCAGTAATCGCAACTGCAGCTCCAGCAACAAGAGCAACAGCAACAAGAGCAACAGCAACAAGAGCAGCAGCAACAAGAGCAGCAGCAACAAGAGCAGCAGCGGGAGCAGGAGCGACGCGCCGAAGACGAAAAAACCCGCGATGCGCAACGCGACACGGAGCAGTCGGCCACTGCCACTGCGGCCCAGAGCGAACGCACGCAGGCGTTGCCTGGTTTGCTGCCCTACAGCGACCCCACCCATCCCCGGCATGCGCTTTATGCGGACGTACAGGAGCGGATGCAGGCGCAAGGCCATCAGTTTTCAGAAGAGCGTCTGATCCAGATCACCGCGGCGCTGAACGAGTCCTACTTCAAGCCCGGCTGGAAGGGCGAATTCTATGTGGCGCGCGATACGGTGTATGCGTCCAATAACGACCACCCGCTCGGTTGCGCATGCGTGCCTATGCACGCGCCGGCACCGTCGATCCAAGAATCGATGCAGGTGGCCCAGGCCGGCGATCTGCAGCATGCACAGATCGCCCAGCGCATCGCCCAAGACCGCCTGCAATCACAATCACAGCCCAGCATGACTATGTGACGCGACGGTTTAGGGGCTGCCGGTTGCGGCGTGCACCGTGGCTGAAATGCGCGGCAAATCCAGCCGCGGCATCCACCGATATCTACCTTGTGCGCGCCTCGGAAATCGCAGCGATCCGTGCCTTGGCCAATGCCTCGCCGATCTGCGGGCCCTGCAATCCTGTTGCTGCCAGATCGCGCGCATTGATCGCCAGTGCGACAGCATGCAAACGTTTGAGTTCTTCGCCCTGCGGGTAGGCGGCCTCTTCGCTGCCTAGTCGGCCACGCTTATCCGCTTCGCAGACAAGTGCGAGTTGTGCGATGCGCTCCGGCCGGCGGAAGGCATCGCAGCGCACCAGCAGCTCGTGCACGGTGCGGTCGCGGAGTTCTGCCAGGCGATGCACGTTCAAGTGTTCGCGGCAGGCAGTGACGGCGAGTTGCCGATAATCCTGCGGCACCTTGAGGCGTTCGCACAGTGCCTGCAATGGCGCGACGCCGCGTTGTTCGTGCATCACGTGGCGTGGCCATTCGTGAGGTGGCGTGAGTGCCTTGCCCACATCGTGGGTGAGCGCAGCAAAGCCCACCAGCGCATCGCCGGGTGCCAATCGCGCGGCCATGTCGCTGACCATTTCCTGGTGAATCCCGGTGTCCACTTCCGGGTGAAAATCGGCGCGCTGCGGCACGCCATACAATGCATCGATTTCGGGCAGGATGCTGCGCAGTGCATCGGTATCGTGCAAGGTGCGCAGGAATGCCGATGGCTGTGCACTGGCCAACACGCGACGCAGCTCTTGCCACACACGTTCCGGCACCAGGCTGTCCAGTTCGCCGCTGGCTGCCATTTCGCGCATCAATGCAGCCGTTTCCGGCGCGATAGTGAAACCAAGCGGTGCCAGCCGCGCCATGAAGCGCGCCGCGCGCAACACGCGCACGGGATCTTCGGCAAACGCTGGCCCCACATGGCGCAGTACGCGCGCCTGCAGATCGCGTGCGCCATTGTAAGGATCGAACAACTCGCCAGTGTCTTCGTCGCGTGCGATCGCATTGATGGTGAAGTCGCGACGTAGCAGATCCTCTTCCAGTGTTACCGACGGATCGGCATCCACCACGAAGCCGCGGTAGCCCCGCCCGGATTTACGCTCGGTGCGTGCCAGCGCGTACTCCTCGCCGCTGCGCGGATGCAGAAATACCGGGAAATCCTTACCGACCGGCTTGAAACCCAGCGCGTCCATCTGTGCCTGATCGGCACCGACCACGACCCAGTCGCGGTCCCCGGCTGGCTGACCAAGCAGAGCATCGCGGACCGCGCCGCCAACGAGATAGGTCTTCATGCGCACATGATGCCCGATGCGGCGTGCGCGCTCCTGGAGTGGCTAACAACACCTAGCGAGCAGTCGTTAGTGGAGTGCGGACGGCGCGCTCAGAACCGCAGTGGACGAGTGGTACATGCCGATTCCAGGCACCGGCCACGCCCGCCTGACGGTGAGCGCAGTAGTTTGTCGGTCGCTCTCAGTTCTGGGCCGCGTTATTGTCCGCCTGACCCGGTGTGCACACCGGCTTCAAGCGCTTGTCCGCCAGCTTGCCCATCAGGCGATCGTTCAGCGGCAGCATGTCGCCATTGAGGCGCCAGTCGTAAATCACGCTGAAAGCCAGCACGCGCGCAACGTATTCGCGGGTTTCCTTGTAGCTGATGGTCTCGATCCAGAAATCCGGCTCCAAGCCCGGCCGTTGCGATTGCCAGCGGCCGGTGGGACCGGGGCCGGCATTGTAGGCGGCGATGGTGAGATAGGGCAGGCCATAGGTGTTGAGCAGCTGGCGTAGATAGGCCGTGCCGATGGCGATGTTGGTATCCGGCTCGTACAGGCTGGTCGCGCCCGCGTAGCCGGGCAGGGCGATGCCCTTGGCCACGGCCGCGCCGGTGCCCGGCAACACCTGCATCAGGCCCATCGCGTTGGCAGGCGAGCGCGCGCGTGGATTGAAGATACTTTCGGCACGAATCTCCGCCGCTACCCAGGCTGGGTCGATCGCGTTCTTGGCTGCTTGGCGACGAATGCTGTCGTCGTGATGCAGCGGAAAACGCAGCGAATATAGCCGCTGTTCGTCCGGCTGCTTGCCAAGCGCGAACACCGCACGGTCGAACCAGCCGTTGTCGCTGGCCACTTCCACGGCCAGGCGGCGCTGCGTGTCGTCGAAGCGGGTCGCAGCATCGTTCCACTCGGCCACCGCCCAGCCGGGGCGGTCGATCTGGAACAAGGCGATCGCGCGGATCAAGGCCGGATCACGCGCAACAGTGGCCTTGGCCTGCGGGCTGTCCTTGGGCTCCCACGGACACAGGCGGTACGGCTGCTGCAGGCGGTCGGCGGCCAGGAAGCCGTGGAAGGTCGGCGACTGCGCGGCCGCGCGATACAGGGGCTGTGCGGCAGCAGCAGTGCCGGTTTTCTCTGTAAGGCGTGCTTCGAAATACTGCCAGCGCGAATCGCTGCGCTGGGTCGCGGGCATCTTGCGGATCGCGGCCAACGCCGCAGGCCAATCGCCGCGCGACATCGCCTCGCGCGCGCGCCATTCGTGCAGGCGTTCGTCGTACAACGCATCGGGCACTGCGTTGAGGCGGCGTGCCGAACCCGGCAAGTACGAGGCCACCGTCCACAACGCGATCTGGTACAGCACTTGCCCACGTTGCGCCTCGCTGAAGCCGAGCGCTGTGGCGAATTGGGGAAGCTGCTGCTCGGCGGCGTCCGGGTCGGTCTTGGCCAATGTGGCCAGGCCATCGACGGCGATGCGGCGGCTGCGCTCGGTCTTCGGCCAAGTCAAGGCACGCGGATGCACCTTGTCGAGAAAGGCGGCGTAATCGTTGGCAAGCGCCAATTCGGTGGCCGGCAATCCGCGCGCGGCAGTGCGCATCACCGCAGGCAGTTGCGCATCGGCGGCCGCTTCCACGCGCTCCCAACGCAATGCGGGCGTCAGATCGCCGCGTGCATCCAGCCCGGCGACCACCGGGTCGCACGCATCGGGCATTGCCTTGCCGTTGCGCCACAGCGTCAGCGCATCGCGGCTCCACTGCGCATCGGCCTTGCCAGTAGCTTGGCGCGCGGTCAGCTGTGCGCAGCGCAGGCCCACGTTGTCGGAGGGCTTCCAGTTCGCCAGCAGTGTGGTCCAGTCCTGACGACGGGACACCGCCGGCAGCCAGATGCTGCGAAAGGTCTCGGCCACCGGCTGGCCTGCGTAGCGCTGCAGAAATCCCTGCGCCTGTGCGTTTGAGACGTTGTCGATAGTGCGCTTGAGCGTGGCCAGTTCCAGCCAGCCATACAGCGGATGGCGGCTCAACGCGCTGAGCTGACCGGCATCGGACTGGCCGCGCTCTGCGGCAGCGATGGCATCGTGCATGGCCATCAACGGCGGGTCGAGGCTTTGGGCATGCAGCGCAGTGCTGCCAAGGCACAGCAGGCCGACGAAAACACTGGCAAGACAGGGGGCAGAAGTCATTGCGCGATAATAGCGAAAGACGCCTGAGCGCTTGAGTGAATACCTATTATGGTGCTGCCCACGAGCACGTACTCGTGGACACGCGCAGCAGCTTGCAGAGCACACGTTTGCAAGCTCGCGTTTGCGTGACTAGGCCGTGGCGGCCTGCGACGCGCATCGCCGTGCTGCACTGCCAGGTTCGGCGCATTCATGACCGGCGTGCGCCAGAACCTCACGCCCGGTGCCGGCGTCGGCACGCCGCAATACGTCAACAACCCTGGTTGGTCCTGCCTGGTTGGTACTGGGCTTATACCGGTTTGCCGTTCCACTGCGCCTCACACCGCTCCTACTGCGGCGTGCGCCGCGCCAAAGGCAGGGCTATTTCCAATCGTCGATCTCCTCGCAGCCCGGCGGCGCATTCACGCCGCTGAAGGCCGCCTGCGCAGACGCCTGCAGTTGGTGCTGATCGACCTGTGAGGCGCTCTTAAGCTGCAGCGCAAAGCTTTCCTTGTACACGTCGTGGAATTTCTCCTTGAGCTTGAAGGTGTCCGGCGTGTGGAACTGGATCTCCCACAGCGCGCCTTCCGGGCTGCGCAGCGTGACGTTGACTGCCTTGAATGCCTGCCGCTGCCGCGTGAACAGGTTGAGCAGCTTGACGCGCACATGGCCTTGATTGTCCAGTGAGGCCAGCACGCCGCGCAGGCCGGCGGTGAAGTGCTGCGGCTCCAATACCACGCTGTAGCGCAGCGCGTCGTTGATGCAAGCGGCCGCTTCTTCCAGGGTCTTGTGTTTCAAAGCAATCTGCTGTCTGAATTTTTCCGCCAGCGAGCCGGTCGATTTGAATTTATGGCCCATTCCCTCCAGGTGCCCACCATGGAGCTTGGCGGCGCCGATCAGCATTTTGGTGATTACGGGCTCCATCTCGCCGGCGCGTGTCCGCAGGGCCTCGGCCGCACGCACGATGTCCTCGTGCTGCACGGCGCGCAGGCGCTCGGCCGGCGGGGGCGGCGGGTCGATCAGGCCTGCCTGCTGCAGCGAGTGCAGCGCGTCTTGCATGACGCCCGCCGCCATCGTCGGCATGTTCTGCAGCAGCACCTTGGTCTGCTCGGCGTCGAAGCGGCCCTCGTGCATGGCCCGGGCAGTCGTCTTGCCGTAGGGCACGCTGCGTACCCGCTCGGCGAACGCTCGCTCGGAGCGTTCGCAAGACTCCACGATCTTGGCGAACAGCGCTGTGCCGGTGTCGGATTTCAGCGCATCGGTGCCCACCTTGATGGCGATGGTGAAGAGGTTGCGCATGCTCAGTTCCGGCTCGTTGGGGATGAACCCCGGTTGCCCCTCCGGGAACTGTGCGTGCGATAACAGGCACACCGGGTAGTTGTCGAGGATGGCGCGCAGACGTGCGTCGGCATCAGGCGCAGCCATGTAGGCCCGGGCGAGCGTTGGGAACGCCTCAGCCAGCGCGTCGGGCAGGCGCGGCGTCTCGGCTGAAGCCGGCGCGTCGGGCAGGCCTGGCGCCTCGGCTGAAGCCAGTGCGTCGGGCAAGCCTGGCGCCTCGGCTGAGCGAGCCGTTGCCAGTTCGAGCTCAAGCAGCTGCGCGTGCAGCAGTTCGGCCACTTCACGCGCCTCGGGCATGTGGGCGCGGCTGATCGCTTCGTGCGCCTGGGCGCGCAGTTGCGCCAACAACACCTCGCGATCTGTGGTCTCGCCGTCGAGTACCTGGCGCAAGCCGTTGCGCAGGTCGCGCTCGATGCCGTCGTACGTACCGAACATCATCTTGCGCGCCATCGCCTTGCGCAGCTGGTCGGGCTGCGCCATGAAGCGCGCCGCCAGGGTGCTGGCCGCGCCCATGATCTGGCCGCCACGCTGCAGCGACATGATCTCGGACAGCCGCCCGGCCTGGTAGTGGCCGCTGTCTGGGTCGATGGCCGGCGTGGCCGTCTTCGGCGGCTTGAAAGAGCGTGGCTGGCCGCGCCGCGCCGCACGATCGTCCATCTCGCGCGCGATCAGCTCCGCCAGCCTGGGGTAGCCCGCGTACACGAACGCATCGTCACCGTCGGTGTCCATGTTGCGCTTGCGCAGCTCCGGGATCGGCAGTGCGCCCATACGCCCGGGTTCCACGATGTCCTTGAGCCGCAGGCTGCCGGTGCTGAGCATGTCCTGCGGCACGGCACTGCGGTCGCGTCCGGCGGTCCAGCGCGACAGGGTTTTGAGATCTTCCTTGGAGCAGGCCAGGTCCACGTCCGCGAACTGCGCCGGCCAGTTCTGCGCCGGCACTACGATGAGCATGCCCTTGCTGTGCAGCATCGCCGGGTCGCTGCCAGCAGCGTCGCCCGCGCTGTCGTCGAAGCCGGTGTAGCTGTACTGGATGCCGAAGCACTGCGAGAGGAATTCGGCCGTGGCATCGCCTTGCGCCGCGGTAGCGACATACTCCTGCGGCACCGGCAGCAGGTTCTCCTTGTCGTAAGGCGGCTTGCCGATCAGCAAGGCGCCGCCGGCGGCGTCGAAGGCCTGGCTGCGCTCGCGCGGCAGGTGCACCTGGTTGTCGGCGGAGGGCACCGCCCGGACTCTCTGGCCCTCGTAGCCGCCGCTGGTGGCCAGCTCGTACAGCACCAGTTGGCTCAGCTCGGGCGGCAGCGCCTGCAGCCGGCGCTGCATCGCTTCGTGCGCCTCCTGCAGCGCCGCCTGGTCGCGTGGGAAGTGCTGCAGCGCCTGTGGTGCCAGCCGCGTGGGTCCCTTGTCCTTGGCCAGAAGGTCGCGCTGGGCTTGGCTAGCCCGGCCGGCCTGCACCGCTTCCCAGGCGGAGAAGTACGCACGGAAGGCAGGGATGCGCTGGGCCACCTCCAGCTTCAGAAAGCCGCAGCCATCGTTGGGGCACAGCGCCAGGGGGCGCCCGTCGGGTGCTGTGGGCTTGAATGGGTGCGCAGGGCCGCTGACGTCGTCGAAAAAGCCCAGGCGCAGCGTGCCCTCCACGACGTGGTCGCTTGGCACCATCTCCAGCAGCGAGCGCTGCATGCGCGACCAGTCCTCGCGCTGCGGGGCGAGCTTGGTGATGAGCTTCATCAGGCTGCTGCCCGGGACGGTGTCGGCATAGCGGATCGCCGGCAGCAGCGACGGCGATGCAGATGCGCCGGACAGCAGGTCGGAGGGGCGGCTCAGGTGGCCGCGCGTGGCGCGGCTGCCGCCGAACATGTCGAAGCGCCAGGGCTGGCCCTGGTAGGTGAGCGTGCGCGCGAGCATGAACGTTGAAATCGATCCCGGCAGCTGAACCTCCACCAGCGGCAGGCCCGTCAGCCGCGTGAACAGCGAGTAAGGCTTGTCCGTCTCGGTCGCGTTGGTCGACACTTGCTTGCCACGCAGATCGACCACGATGTGGGTCGTGCTGCCGGTGCCGGGTGCCGGCGCGACGGGCTGGCCGGGTGCCGAACGCATGCCCAGGCGCCCAGCGCCCAGGTCGAAGCGGCTCGGTGGATGGGCCTGCGCGATCCTTGGCGCCTCCTTGGCCATGCGCCGGTCCAGGGCGTCGAACACCTGGTCGCCCGCCTCGATCTGCGCGATCAGGTTCCAGCTCATCTCGCCGAGGTCCGCCTCGATGGCCTCGCGCGTGCGCTCGAGCGTCTGGTCGACCCATTGCGCCAGCTGCTCGCGGCGCTGGTGCAGTTCCTGGCGCGCGCCTTGGACGTGGCGCGGCTTCCATTGCCGACTCACCACCGCATAGGCCTTGAGCACCTGGAAGAACGTCAACGCCGGGCAACGTGTGGCGTGCTGTTCGGTCTGAGCCGATGCAGGTGAGCCACCGACCGTGAGGTACAAGGCGATCTTGCGCTCTACGATCGGCTGCAACGTGTTGAATACGCTCAGGGCGTGACTGCGATGGCGAGGGGTCAGCTCCGGACTGCGGATCAGCGGCAGCAGGCCCATGCACAGATTGCCTAGCCCCTCGAGGTTCGTTGCGCGTAATCCATCCTCGTGCATGAGCGCGGCAACCCGCTCCAGCGCCGGTCGCGCCAGCGGACGCATCTGGCAATGAAGCTGGGCCGATGAAAGGGCCTTGAAGATCAGCCCGATCTCCGAGACCGAGGCGGACTCAAAACGCGCGCGGTGCAGCTCCAGGTGCCCGGCCAGCGCCTTCAGTTTGTCGCTGCCCAAGGTTTGAAACTCTTCCTCGTCTACCCGTAGCAGGCGGGACAGCGCGTTGCCCAACTGGGCGAGCCCGAGCATGTCGAACTGCTGCCACGGCAACTCGGCCGAGCCTGGGCGCTCGGCGAGCAGCAACGCTGCCTGACGACAGGCAGCCCCTCCAAGCGATTTGCTTAGCGCATTGAGCGACAAGGCCACGTCCTGCACTTCCAGGGCGTGTCGCAAATCGTGGTCCGTAGCCAGCCGCCCGGCCAAGGCGTCGATGGCCTTTTCGCAGCTCGCGCGTCCGGGCCATTTGCTCAGGGCGTTGAGCGCGTTGGCCACGCCTAGCGGGTTGAGAGCGTTGCGCAAACCGGCATCGTCGACCAGCCGCGAGGCCAGCGCGGTGGCGGCGGTCTCGCAGTCCGGTGTGTCGGGCCATTTGCTCACGGCGTTGAGCGCGTTGGCCACGTGTTGCGGGTTGAGGGCGTTGCACAAAGCGGAATCGTCGTCGACCAGCCGCGAGGCCAGCGCGGTGGCGGCGGTCTCGCAGTCCGGCGTGTCGGGCCATTTGCTCACGGCGTTCAACGCGTTGGCCACGTGTTGCGCATCCAGGGCTTGTCGCAAATCGTGGTCCGCAGCCAGCCGCCCGGCCAAGGCGTGGATGGCCTTCGCGCAGCTCGCGCGTCCGGGCCATTTGCTCAGTGCGTTCAACGCGTTGGCCACTTCTTGCGGATCGAGGGCGTTGCGCAAACGGGGATCGTCGGCCAGTCGCGGGGCCAGCGCGCTGGCGGCGACCTCACAGTCCTCCGTTTTGGGCCATTTGCTCAGTGCGTTGAGCGCGTTGGCCACGCCTTGCGGGTTGAGGGCGTTACACAAACCGCGCTCGTTGGCCAGCCGCAGGGCCAGAGCGCTGGCGGCCACCTCGCAGACCGGCGTATCAGGCCATTTGCTCAATGCGTTCAACGCGTTGGCCACGTGTTGCGCATCCAGGGCCCGTCGCAAATCGTGGTCCGCAGCCAGCCGCCCGGACAAGGCGTCGATGGCTTTCTTGCAGCTCGCGCATCCGGGCCATTTGCTCAGCGCATTCAACACGTTGGCCACGCCTTGCGGGTCGAGGCCGTTGCACAAATCGGAATTGCCTTCGGCCAGCAGCGAGGCCAGCGCGGTGGCGGCGGTCTTGCAGTCCGGCGTGTCGGGCCATTTACTCAGTGCATTCAACACGTTGGCCAAGCCTTGCGGGTTGAGGGCGTTGCACACACCGAAATCCTCGGCCAGCCGCGAGGCCAGCGCGTTGGCGGCGGCCTGGCAGGCCGGCGTATCGGGCCATTTGCTCAGGGCGTTCAACGCGTTGGCCACTTCTTGCGCTTTGAGGGCGTTGCGCAAACGGCGCTCGTCGGCCAGCCGCGGGGCCAGCGCGCTGGCGGCGGCCTTGCAGTCCGGCGCGTCGGGCCATTTGCTCAGGGCGTTCAACGCGTTGGCCACGCCTTGCGGATTGAGGTCGATGCGCAAACGGCGATCGTCGGCCAGCCGCGCGGCGAGCGAGTGCGCCATGGACCGGCAGTCCGGGTGATCGAACCACTTGCTGAAGGCATTGAGTGCCAGGCTGATGCCCTGTGCGTTCAGAGACTGCCGGGCCCGGGGTTCACGCCGCAGGTAACGTGCCAGGCGAGCCGCTGCGCGTTCGCATCTGCCGCTGTTGGTGTTCTTGGCAAAGGCGTTCAGTAACAGGGCCAGTTCGCGGCCATTCAGGCCCAACCGACCATCGGCCTGCTCCACCTGTACGGCGATCCACGCGATTGCCTCCATGCACGCCGGCTGGTCCGGGTGCTTGCTCAGCTTGTTGCCCATATGGGCCAGCTGTCCCAGCGGTGCACCGTTGAACCACCCGGTCTCGTAGAGATACTTCGCCGCGAGGTCGGTGCAATGATCAAGATCGCGTTGCGTTACGCCTGCGGCCGGCCTTGCATTGGCAAGCATCTGAAGATATTTGCCGAGCCGCTGCGCATTGGCTTCCGCGCTGTCTCTCCAATACAGGAAGGGCAGGGCCAGCTTGCAGCCGACGATACGACGCACCAGCTCGTTGTCCCGTGCCATGGCGACGCACAGGCGAGCGTTGTGCGTCTGATCTATCAGGCTGTCTGTTTCCAACGGTCGCCGATACCGCTCTCGCTCTTCCCACAGCCGCTCTTTTGCCGTCGGGTCGAGCTTTTGTTCGGCCAGGCAGAGATCCTTTGTCGTCAGCTCCAAGCCATGACTTGGCCGCTGTGTCCGCAGATGCGACGACGCAGCGCCGGCGTCAGCGGGCATTTTGTCCGGGCGCCGCCCGGGCGCGGTATCGCGCCAGTGGGTGGGATCATTGCGTCGATGCGAGTGGGTTGCCGGCTGCTGCTGGGCGCGCCCGTCCCATGCGCCGCCACGTGCTCCGGGTCGCACATGCACGGGCGCCTTGCGTTGCGGCGGCGTCCCAGGCTCCTCCTGCTCTACCCGTCGCCGTTTGGGCAGCGGCCGTGGAAGCGGCGGCCTACTGCCGCTAGTGCTGGCCTCAGCCTGCTCCCAGATCTGGCTGGGCGGATGCTGCTCTCGAGGGAGAGACCAGTTTGTGCCGGATGAGCCCGGCTTGAAGGTGACGGGTGCCATGCCGCGGATTTTGACCGGTCCACCTACGAAGCGGGCCGTACAACGCGAAGCCTTCCAATCGTTGGCGAATGCGCTCGCTGCAGGTGGGCAGCCGGCACATCACTCGCAGCTTTTCACATGCTGCCAGTGATGTGGCGGTCGTTATTGGTAGCAGGCCGTTGAAATACCTAGTCGTTCCTGAAAAACTCCTTTCGAGCACCAACCGTCAGCGGTGCACGGCACCCAAGGATGTCCATCCCGTTGCCCGGATCCAGGCGCGCAAAAACGCGATCCAACGCATCGGCCAACGCAGGTTGTAGCCGACGGCACAGCCGAGCACGTGTAGCACATCGCCTTGGGCGCTTTTGCGCCTGCAACGACTCAACCGGCAGTCTATATGTCCGATCGCCGGTTCCACTGCCTGACGTCGTTTGATCCAGCGCCCTTACCGTCGCGTCAGGGTCTGGGCCTCTTCCGGCGCATGCAATGCGTCGAGTTTTCGCTTTTCTTTGGGACGTTGCGCATGGACCTGTTATGCGCGTTGCAACCGCACAACGATGCGCACGCCGGTGTTTACCTGATCGAGTTTGGGTTGGATATCGCGCACGAGCCGTCCCAGCACTGTGCGTTGACGTCGCAGTATGCGCCGCATCCGCTTGAACTGGCGTGCATCCACAGATACAGGAGGCCAGCCACAAGCACACTGACAGTGCTGGTCCGCCTGTGCAGCCTATAAAGTCGTCCCTGAAAAATCCCCTTCAAGCGCCAAGTGCCGTCGGTGACAGCGGCACGGCGCTCAAGGATGACCATCCCATCGCCCGCATCCAGGCACGCAAAAACGCGATCCAGCGCAGCAGCCAACGCAGGTTGTAGCCGGCCACGCAGCCGAGCACGTGCAGCGCATCGCCTTGGGCACCTTTCAGCCTGCAGCGACGCAACCGGCAGTCGTCTTTCAGATGTCCGATCACCGGCTCCACCGCCTGCCGTCGCTTGATCCAGCGCCATTGCCGTCGCGTCAGCGTCTTGGCCTTGCCGCGATGCAGGACCTGCACGCCATCGACTTCGCGCCCGCGATCGCCCAGGTCCACGATCGCCACCGTCGGTTCTACGCTCACATCCTGCAGCAACCCGCGTGTCTGCTCCAGCTGCTCGGCCAAGGTATCGCCGTCGTACGGGTTGCCCGGGAAGCTGCGCGCACCCACGACCAATCCCTTGCAGGCGGTGACCGCAATGCCGACCTTGACGCCGAATTCGTACGCTTGACGCGCCTTGCCCTTGCCGATGCATTCCACTTCCGGGGCATGCAATGCGTAGAGTTTTTGTTTGTCCTTCGGACGCTGCGTGTACAGCCGTTGCGCACGTTCCAGCCAGACAGCGATGCGCTCGCGCACGCCGGTGTTTACCTGATCGAGTTTGCGTTGGATGTCGCGCACGAGCCGTCCCAGCACTGTGCGTTGACGTCGCAGGACGCGCCGCATCCGCTTGAACTGGCACGCATGCGCATACCGACCTGCCTTGCGGCTCAGGGCCGGGCCTTGCCGCGCGTAGCTCTGCCGCAATCCGATGCTGTGCCGCTTGGCCAGTAACACCAGCTTCTTGCGTGCCACCTCCAGCAAACGGCTGTCGGTCGGATAGGCGATCGCCTTTTCCTGCACCGTGGTGTCCACGATCACCCGCGACAACTCGCGTGCGTCCACCGCCTGCATCGCATGCGCGGCGTTGATGGTGTGCGCCAGCAGCTCTTCCATCCCGGCCTCACCCAGGCGCTGCCGCCAGCGCGTCAGCGAGCTGGCATCGCACGGCAAACGCGTCTGGAACACGACCTCACCGGTGAAAAACTGCCAGTACGGATTCTCCAGCCAGCGCTCGCACACCGCTTCATCGGACAGGTCGTAGGCGTGTTTGAGGTAGAGCAAACCGGCAATCAGCCGCACCGGCAATGCCGGCCGACCGCCACCGGCCTGGGTGGCCGGCAAGCGCGATGAAAGTGCTTGCTCCAATGCCGTCCACGGCATCCGTTGGCTCAGCCGCGCCAGCGGATGACGCAGATCGATCTGGTTCTCCAGCCACGAACGAAACAACTCGGCGGCGGGTCTGTCTTCGGCAGCAGGACGGCGTGTACGCATGAGTGAAAATTGCCAGAAACCAGCCTTCAGCGTAGCGAACACCAGCCGGGCAAACCGAACCAGAACGCCTACGTCGAATCGTTCAACGGCCGACTAGGCGACGAATGCCTCAACGAGCACTGGTTCCCAACACTGCTGCACGCGCGCACCGAGATCGAACACTGGCGACGCGAATACAACGAGGACCGACCCAAGAAAGCAATCGGCGGCATGACGCCGGCCGCTTATGCCCAACATCTGGCAAACACCGATATCATCAGGCCCGGACTCTAAACCCGGCCGCTACTCAGGGCGGGGGGACGTCGGGCCTGGTCCATCGATCGCGACATCACCTTTCGGGCAAGAAGAAACCCTCTATCCTTACGGATAGAGGGTTTCGGTTAAAGCCCCTGGCGATGACCTACTCTCGCATGGCTTGAGCCACACTACCATCGGCGCAGCTGCGTTTCACTTCCGAGTTCGGGATGGGATCGGGTGGTTCCACAGCGCTAATTTCACCAGGGAGACGTTTGGAGAGTCGCCAGTTTTTGCTTCGCAGCAAGCGTTCGCACATAGGTGCAAGCGTCTGCGTTGAAGCGCATACGGCGCTCGTCTCGCATAGTTAACTTGTGACGTAGCTTGCATTTGATGATCTACCAACGTTCGTTGGGACCAAGGCAACTTGAGGTTATATGGTCAAGCCGCACGGATCATTAGTATCAGTTAGCTCAATACATTGCTGTACTTACACACCTGACCTATCAACCACGTAGTCTACATGGTTCCTTTAGGGGGCTTGTGCCCCGGGAAGTCTCATCTTGAGGCGCGCTTCCCGCTTAGATGCTTTCAGCGGTTATCGCTTCCGAACATAGCTACCCGGCAATGCCACTGGCGTGACAACCGGAACACCAGAGGTTCGTCCACTCCGGTCCTCTCGTACTAGGAGCAGCCCCTCTCAAACTTCCAACGCCCATGGCAGATAGGGACCGAACTGTCTCACGACGTTCTGAACCCAGCTCGCGTACCACTTTAAATGGCGAACAGCCATACCCTTGGGACCGACTACAGCCCCAGGATGTGATGAGCCGACATCGAGGTGCCAAACACCGCCGTCGATATGAACTCTTGGGCGGTATCAGCCTGTTATCCCCGGAGTACCTTTTATCCGTTGAGCGATGGCCCTTCCATACAGAACCACCGGATCACTAAGACCTACTTTCGTACCTGCTTGATCCGTCGATCTTGCAGTCAAGCACGCTTATGCCTTTGCACACAGTGCGCGATGTCCGACCGCGCTGAGCGTACCTTCGTGCTCCTCCGTTACTCTTTAGGAGGAGACCGCCCCAGTCAAACTACCCACCATACACGGTCCCTGATCCGGATAACGGATCTAGGTTAGAACGTCAAGCACGACAGGGTGGTATTTCAAGGATGGCTCCACTGCAGCTAGCGCCACAGTTTCATAGCCTCCCACCTATCCTACACAGACGAACTCAACGTTCAGTGTAAAGCTATAGTAAAGGTTCACGGGGTCTTTCCGTCTTGCCACGGGAACGCTGCATCTTCACAGCGATTTCAATTTCACTGAGTCTCGGGTGGAGACAGCGCCGCTGTCGTTACGCCATTCGTGCAGGTCGGAACTTACCCGACAAGGAATTTCGCTACCTTAGGACCGTTATAGTTACGGCCGCCGTTTACTGGGGCTTCGATCAAGAGCTTCGCCTTGCGGCTGACCCCATCAATTAACCTTCCAGCACCGGGCAGGCGTCACACCCTATACGTCCACTTTCGTGTTTGCAGAGTGCTGTGTTTTTGATAAACAGTCGCAGCGGCCTGGTTTCTGCGACCCTCTTCAGCTATAGCTCGCATGAGCCACCAAAAAGGGTGCACCTTCTCCCGAAGTTACGGTGCCATGTTGCCTAGTTCCTTCACCCGAGTTCTCTCAAGCGCCTGAGAATTCTCATCCTACCCACCTGTGTCGGTTTACGGTACGGTCTTCGTGAGCTGAAGCTTAGAAGCTTTTCCTGGAAGCGTGGTATCAGTGACTTTGCCATAAAGGCTCGTCTCGGTGCTCGGTCTTAAAGAATCCCGGATTTGCCAAAGATTCAAACCTACCGCCTTTCCCCGGGACAACCAACGCCCGGTACACCTAACCTTCTCCGTCCCTCCATCGCACTCACGCGAGGTGCAGGAATATTAACCTGCTTCCCATCGACTACGGCTTTCGCCCTCGCCTTAGGGACCGACTAACCCTGCGTCGATTAACGTTGCGCAAGGAAACCTTGGGCTTTCGGCGTGCGGGCTTTTCACCCGCATTATCGTTACTCATGTCAGCATTCGCACTTCCGATACCTCCAGCAGACTTCTCAATCTACCTTCACAGGCTTACGGAACGCTCCTCTACCGCGCATAAAACAAGTTTTATGCACCCCAAGCTTCGGTTCACTGCTTAGCCCCGTTAAATCTTCCGCGCAGACCGACTCGACCAGTGAGCTATTACGCTTTCTTTAAAGGGTGGCTGCTTCTAAGCCAACCTCCTGGCTGTCTGTGCCTTTCCACATCGTTTTCCACTTAGCAATGAATTTGGGACCTTAGCTGT